>NZ_KB895456.1 GCF_000374865.1 Arthrobacter sp. 135MFCol5.1
TGAACTGGTCCCCGAAAGTTGGACTCGTAAATGTGCGAACTCCACGTTAGCGGCTAGTGTCGGCTTTTCACGGAAGTCCCCGTCCCACTCGGGACGGGGACTTCTTCGTCGTCAAAGTCATGCCCGCCGTGACTCAGGCAGAGTCATCACCGCTGAGGCGGACCAGGGCAGTTCTGGGACGACCTGTGGAGGCCCCAAAGTTGACGTCGAAATCCTTAGCGAGAGGCTTTAGCACCACGAGCACCGCAGCGCCCGACGAGTCATTGACCTGTTGAATAACAGCTGCAGATTCCGAGGGAGTTACGGAAAAGTCCGTGCCCTTTCGGCAGTCGTCAGTCAACAGGAGATAGACATTCCCCGACATGCTGGTGTGCTCCACAGGCTTGGTGCCCGGGAGCTCGGCATGGTGGATGGAGGGAACTGCTCGTCCTCTGCTGATGACCTCGCCACAAAGCCACACCTGCGCTTGTTGATCAGTGGAGACCTCAGGGGCATTTGATGGTGTCGTATCGACTAATGAGCACGAGACCAGCCCAAGGCCGCTCAGTGTTGTAACCAGTCCTGCAAGACCGAGGACGAGCTTTGACCTGTTCATCTAGCAGTAACCAGCGCAACGCGGACGTGCGGAATATCCATGTGCCCCTCCCCAGAAGGCCTCTATCCTGACACTGGTGCGATCCTCCTCCCTCCGAAGCCGTGACGCAAGGTCTCACTGTCGGAGAGAGTAGCCAGAGCAGGCTAAGCGTTTGCAGGGCTTAGCGATTCTGTCAGTGTCGGGTCAGCGATGGCTGCGAGTGGACCTATGACGCAAGCATCTGAGCCCGGTACTGAACCGGGCTCCTCCCTTTGAGCGTGGTGGAGATTCTTTCGGTGTTGTACCAGTGGATGTATTCGTTCAGCGCCGTGGTGAGTGCGTCGGTACTGAGGAAGCGGACACGGTGGAAGAGTTCCTCCTTGAGGTGCCCAAAGAAGTTTTCCATCACCGCGTTGTCGTAGCAGTTGGCTTTGCGGGACATGGATTGGACCGCACCGGCCTGCCCCAAGAGAGTGCGCCACGAGATGTGCTGGTACTGGAACCCCTGGTCGGAATGCACGAGCGGCTGCTGCCCAGGCTCCAGGCGTTCAAAGGCGCCACGCAACGAGTTGTTAGTCAGATCCAGGTTCGGGGATGTGCTGATGCTGTGGGAGATGATTTGCCGGTCGAAGAGGTCCATGACAGGCGAGAGGTAGAGCTTACGGTCTCCAACGCTGAACTCGGTCACGTCCGTGACCCACTTCTGGTTTGGGGCAGTGGCATCGAACTTCCTGTTCAGGAGGTTCGGCGCGATCATGCCCGCCTCGCCTTGGTATGAGTTGTAGCGTTTCCTGCGCCGCACCTTGCAGAGCAGGCCGAGTGTCCGCATCAACTTCAGCACGGTCTTTTTGGCAACCGTCCAGCCAAGATTGAGCAGTTCACTGTGCACCCGCCGGTGCCCGTACCGCCCATGGTTCTTCTTAAAGATGTCGCTGATGGACGCCTTGAGTTCCTCTTGCGGGTCAGCGGCTTGAAGGCGCGCCTGGTGGTAGAAAAACGTGGATCGTGCCAGGCCCGAGACCTGAAGAAGAAGCGGCAGCGGGAAGTCAGCCTTGAGGGCGATGAGGGCCTGGACCTTCACCTTTGTTTTGGAGCCCTCAAGGCTCGCAATTTTCCCAGATACGCGACTTGGGCCCGCAGGCGTTCGTTCTCCCGCCGTAGCCGTTCTAGCTCGGATACTTCGGCAGGCGGTGGGGAGTCAGGCTTCCGGGGTCTGCCCTTGGGCTTGGGGCGTAAGGCGTCCACGCCTTCACGACGGTAGGTACGCACCCACGACTTGAGTAGCAGGGCCGAAGATAAGCCGGCCTCTTCAGCCAAGGCCGGTGCAGTCTCACCCGCGAGGAACCGTTGCACCAGGGCGAGCTTGAATTCGAACGTGTACGACTGAGCAGGCTTCGTCACCAGCGCACCTTGACCATGGATCCTCCACCGCCGATACAGCCTCTTAACAGGCCCACGAGAGTCACGAGACACACCGAGCATGGTGGCGGTCGCCGTGTAAGCAAGGCCCTTCTCAAACCACGCTACAGCCGTTGCGCGCTGATCGGCTGACAAAGAACTACTTGAACGCAAAACTGCTCCCCGGAAGTCGAAACTGAATTTTCAGTCCAACTTTCGGGGAGCAGTTCACATGGCGCCCCGGGGCCCTGGTATCCGTTTCCGGATGCGGATCAGCTCTTGCGGGCGTAGCCCTCCCACTTGCTGGCTTGGTGCTCGCCATCCACGAAGCGGATGGTTCCCGACTTTGAACGCATCACGATGGACTGGGTCAGGACCTTGTCCTTGGAGTAGCGGACGCCCTTGAGCAGGTCTCCGTCGGTGATGCCCGTCGCGGCGAAGTAGCAGTTGTCGCTGGAGACGAGGTCATTGGTGGAAAGCACGCGCTCCAGGTCGTGGCCGGCGTCGATGGCCTTCTGCTTCTCTTCGTCGCTGGTGGGCCAGAGGCGGCCCTGGATGACGCCGCCGAGGGACTTGATGGCGCAGGCGGCCACGATGCCCTCAGGGGTACCGCCGATGCCCATCAGGGCGTCCACGCCGGTGCCGGAGCGGGCCGCCGCGATGGCCCCGGCAACGTCGCCGTCCATGATGAATTTGGTGCGCGCGCCGGCTTCGCGGATTTCCTCCACCAGCGGGCGGTGCCGGTCCCGGTCCAGGATCATGACGTTGAGCTGGTTCACCTTCACGCCCTTGGCCTTGGCGATCAGGTGCAGGTTCTGCTTGACCGGCAGGCGCAGGTCAACCATGTCCGCCGCTTCGGGACCGGTGACGAGCTTTTCCATGTAGAACACGGCGGAGGGGTCGAACATGGAGCCCCGCTCGGCGACGGCCAGGACGGCCAGCGCATTGTTGATGCCCAGGGCGGTCAGCCGTGTTCCATCAATGGGGTCCACGGCCACGTCTACCTCGGGGCCGGTGCCGTCGCCGACGCGTTCGCCGTTGAACAGCATGGGGGCTTCGTCTTTTTCACCTTCGCCGATGACCACAACGCCGTTGAAGTGAACCGTCTGCAGGAAGGAGCGCATGGCATCGACGGCCGCACCGTCAGCGGTGTTCTTGTCGCCGAAGCCAACCCAGTGGCCGCCGGCAATGGCCGCGGCCTCGGTGACGCGGACGAGTTCAAGGGCAAGGTTGCGGTCCGGCTCGTCGTGGCCCACCGCAAGGGACGGTGAAATCGTGGAGTACTTCTGGGTCATGGACGCTGGTGACACGTGAACCTCTTCTTCGAGTGGCGATCATTGAACCCGCTTGCCGGTGCAGCAGAGCGGTGATTCCTCTGGTACCGATCATAGTCGCGGCGCCGCTCGGCGGGCGGCCCATGACGCTGCGGCGCAATGTGCCCGGACATCCGCCTCCGCGGCCTGCTGACCCCCGAATGGAACTACGGCTCCGGGATGGGCGACTATAGAGAAGTGAATGACATGCAGGAAGCCACCAGCCCCAATTCCGGCCAGGCACAGCCCGAGGGCCGGCCCGAGGCAGCAAAGGCCGGTGCGGAAACCCCCGTAAAGCCCGTCATTCCGGCGGCGGCCGCCAAACGGGCCAACGCCTCGGTGATCGGAATGATCATTGCCCTGGTCCTCAGCATTGCCGCGTTCCTGCCCGTGGTCCTCATGAACCCGCAACCGAAAAGTGACGGCTACCGGCCGGACATCGACGTCGCGTCGGTGGCCCGGAACGCCGCGGATGTGGCCGGATTCACACCCGTCGCACCGGATACCGGCAACGCCTTCCGCGCCAACTACGCGCGGTGGGAGGCCGGGACGGGCAGCGGCGTGCCCACGTGGGAAGTCGGCTACCTGACGCCCAAGACCTCATTCATCGCCCTCGTACAGACCAAGAGTTCCAACCCCACCTGGCTCCTCCAGCAGACCAAGAACGCCCCCGTCACGGGTACCCGGAACGCCGGCGGCCAGGACTGGGAACTGCGTGACACCGGCAAGGGCGAAAAGTCGATGATCCTGAACTACCGTGGCAGCACCGTCATCCTCTCCGGCGCCGCCCAACTGGACGAATTCTCCACGCTGGCGGCCGCCGTCGTGACCTCCCTGGACAGCAGCCCGGCCGTCACAGTTTCACCCTTGGCGGCCCCCACGCCGTAAGGTGGGGCCGTGACGACTAACCTGACCCCTGCACTGGCCTGGCGCCGCCTGCGCGAAGGCAACGAACGTTTCGTAAACGGCGAGTCCTCCCATCCGAACCAGAACGCATCCCGCCGCTCATCGCTGGTGGAGACGCAGAATCCGTTCGCGGTGATCTTCGGCTGCTCCGACTCCCGGCTCGCGGCGGAAATCATCTTCGACGTCGGCCTGGGCGACGTCTTCGTGGTCCGCACCGCCGGCCAAGTGATCGACGACGCCGTCCTGGGCTCCCTGGAGTACAGCGTGGGAGTGCTCAACGTGCCCCTGATTGTCATCCTCGGCCACGACAGCTGCGGCGCCGTGACAGCCACCAAGGACGCCGTGGAGACCGGCGAGATGCCGGCAGGCTTCATCCGCGACCTCGTCGAGCGCATCACGCCCTCTGTCCTGACCTCGCTGCGCAACGACCAGCACGAGGTCAACGACATGGTGGTGGAGCACGTCAAGCAGACCTCGCAGCGCCTGGCGGACAGCTCCCGTGTGATTTCCGACGCAATCGAGGGCGGCCGCACCGCCGTCGTCGGCCTTTCCTACCGCTTGGCGGAAGGCCGCGCTGACCTGGTTTACGGAATCGGCGAGCTGTAGCCACACCGCCAAGGGGGCTGCACGGGACCTCCGTGCGGCCCCCTTAACGGTTTTCGATGGGGCCCCTGATCGCCATAAGCTAGCCCCATGACTTCCACTGAAGAGTTCCGCATTGAACATGACACGATGGGCGAAGTCCGCGTCCCCGTGAACGCACTGTACCGCGCGCAGACGCAGCGGGCAGTGGAGAACTTCCCCATTTCCGGCAAGACCCTGGAACGCACCCACATTGAGGCGCTGGCCCGGGTCAAGAAGGCTGCCGCCCAGGCCAACGCAGAACTGGGCGTGCTCGACGGCGAGCTGGCCAAGGCGATTGCAGACGCTGCCGACGAGGTGGCCGCCGGCAAGTACGACGGCGACTTCCCCATCGACGTTTTCCAGACCGGCTCCGGCACCTCCTCGAACATGAACACCAACGAGGTCCTGGCAGAGCTGGCCACCCGCGCCCTGAAGGCTGCCGGCAGTGACAAGGTGGTCCACCCGAACGACCACGTCAACGCTTCACAGTCCTCCAACGACGTGTTTCCCACCTCGGTCCACGTCGCCGCCACCTCCGCGCTGATCAACGACCTGATCCCCGCACTGGGCTACCTGGCCGAGTCGCTGGAGCGCAAGGCCGTCGAGTTCAAGGACGTGGTCAAGTCCGGCCGCACCCACCTCATGGACGCCACCCCGGTCACCCTGGGCCAGGAGTTCGGCGGCTACGCCGCGCAGGTGCGCTACGGCATCGAGCGGATCAACGCCTCGCTCCCACGCGTCGCCGAGGTTCCGCTGGGCGGTACCGCCGTGGGGACCGGCATCAACACCCCCGCAGGCTTCCCGGAGCGCGTCATCGAACTGCTCGCCACGGACACCGGCCTGCCGCTGACCGAGGCGCGCGACCACTTCGAAGCACAGGCAAACCGCGACGGCCTGATCGAAGCCTCCAGCCAGCTGCGCAACATCGCCATCTCCTTCATGAAGATCAACAACGACCTCCGCTGGATGGGCTCGGGCCCCAATACCGGCCTCGGCGAAATCGCCATCCCGGACCTGCAGCCGGGCTCCTCCATCATGCCGGGCAAGGTCAACCCGGTCATCTGCGAGGCGTCCATCATGGTGGCAGCCCAGGTCATCGGCAACGACACCGCCATCGCCTGGTCCGGTACCAACGGCGCGTTTGAACTCAACGTGGGCATCCCGGTCATGGCCGCCAACCTGCTTGAGTCCATCCGGCTGCTGGCCAACACCAGCCGGGTCATGGCGGACAAGATGATCGACGGCATCACCGCCAACGTGGAGCGCGCCCGCTTCCTCGCCGAGGCTTCCCCGTCCATCGTCACCCCGCTGAACAAGTACATCGGCTACGAGAACGCCGCCAAGATCGCCAAGACCGCCGTCAAGGAGGGCCTGACCATCCGCCAGGCCACCGAGCAGCTTGGCTTCGTCGGCGACGGCGACGGCAAGGTGTCAGAGGCAGACCTGGACAAGGCCCTGGACGTCACCACCATGACGGCTCCGGCGCACAAGGCATAACCCGCCGCAGCGTCCGACGGCGGCCGGCACCTTTCGCAGGAAAGGTACCGGCCGCCGTCGTCCGTTTAAGCCCCTGCCGGCTCCCAGAAAAACTTGCACTTGTTTTCACTTAGTGCAAAACTTTACTTTGTGAGTAACAGTGCAACTTCGGATCCCGGACTCCGCGAACGCAAACGGGCCGCCACTCGGCGCGCCATCACCGCCGCTGCCCGCAGCATGACCGCCGAACACGGGCTCAACGGTTACACCGTGGAGGAAGTCTGCGAGGCGGCGGATATCTCACGCCGGACTTTTTTCAACTACTTTCCCACCAAGGAAGACGCCATCATCGGCCACGCGGACGATGACGTCCCGTCGGCGGTTATCGACGAATTCGTGGCCGGCGGTTCGGATTCACCCGCCGGTGCCATCTCACCCACCCTCTTCCGGGACCTTGTCCGGCTCTCCCTGCGCCTGGCCGAGGACATGACGGAGTCCGAGGAAGATACCCGGCAACTGATAGGCGTGGTCCGCAAGGAACCGCAGCTCATCCTCCGCATCATCGGCGTCACCGAGCAGCGGGAAGCCCAGTTCGCCAAGGACGTGGCACGGCGCGAAGGCGTGGCCCCGGACCACCCGGTGGTGCAGATGGCCGTGGTCCTCCTGAGCACCATCGCCCGCAAGAGCAGCATGGCCTATTTCTCCGACGGCAACACACGCCCGTACCGGGACCTGCTCCTGGAGAACATCTCCGCTGCCAGCCTGCTCTTCTCCCAGCCATTCGACATTCCGGACCCCACCGCCGCGGAAGGACAATCATGAGTACCGCCACCACCAAGGCGCCGGCAGGCCCACTCCTGCTGACGCAAAAACGCATCTGGATCATCTTTTCCGCGCTGATCGCCGGAATGCTGTTGTCCAGCCTGGACCAAACCATCGTTTCCACCGCCATGCCCACCATCGTGGGCAAGCTGGGCGGCGTGGAGCACCAGGCCTGGATCACCACGGCCTACCTGCTGGCCACCACCATCGTCATGCCCATCTACGGCAAATTCGGGGACATCCTGGGCCGCCGCAACCTGTTTTTGGTGGCCATCGCACTCTTCACCCTCGCGTCCGTGGGCTGCGCACTGGCCACGGATTTCTGGGGCTTCGTCATCTTCCGCGCCATCCAGGGCCTGGGCGGCGGCGGCCTGATGATCCTGTCCCAGGCCATCATCGCCGACATCGTGCCCGCCAAGGAGCGCGGCAAGTACATGGGCCCGCTGGGCGCCATCTTCGGCCTGTCGGCCGTGGCCGGCCCGCTGCTGGGCGGCTTCTTCGTTGACCACCTCACCTGGGAGTGGGCCTTCTACATCAACATTCCGGTGGGCGTTGCCGCGTTCGCCATCGCCTGGTTCGCCCTGACGCTGCCCAACAAGAAGGCCGAGAAACGGATCGACATCCTGGGCGTGGTCCTGCTCTCCGCGGCCACCACCTGCCTGATCTTCTTCACCGACTTCGGCGGCAAGAAGGACGAAGGCTGGGATTCACCCCTCACCTGGGCATTCGGCGCCGGCCTGCTGGTCTCCGCCGCCGCGTTCGTGCTGGTGGAGCGGCGCGCCGAGGATCCGATCATCCCGCTGAGCCTGTTCCGGAACCGGATCTTCATCAACGCCACAGCCATCGGCTTCACCCTTGGCCTTGGCATGTTCTCCGCCATCGCCTTCGTCCCCACGTTCCTGCAGATGTCCTCGGGCACGTCGGCCGCAGAATCCGGGCTGCTGATGCTGCCCATGATGGCCGGCCTCATGGGCACGTCCATCTACTCAGGCATCCGGATCTCCAAGACCGGCAAATACAAGATGTTCCCCATCCTGGGCGCCGCCTTCACCATGGCCGCCATGCTGTGGATGACCACCCTTGCCGCCAGCACCCCCATCTGGGTCATCTGCCTCCAGCTGTTCGTGTTCGGCGCCGGGCTGGGCCTGATCATGCAGGTAGTGGTCCTGGTGGTCCAGAACTCCGTCCCTGCGGACCAGATCGGCACCGCCACCAGCACCAACAACTACTTCCGCGAGGTTGGCGCCGCCATGGGCGTCGCCGTCTTCGGGTCGATCTTCACCACGCGCCTCTCCGAGGCCTTGACCGCTGCCTTCACGGGGGCGGGAGCCTCCGCCGAGCAGGCCGGGCAGTCCACCCGGACGCTGGACCCGCAGGCGTTGAGCCAGCTTCCCTCACAGTTGCGCGACGCCATCGTGAACGCCTACGCGGATTCGCTGGCGCCCGTGTTCTGGTATCTGCTGCCGTTCATTGCCGTCGCACTGCTGCTGGCCCTGACGCTCAAGCAGATCCCGTTGTCGGATACCGCCGGTATGGTGGCACGCGGCGAGGCAGTCGGCGGGGAGGAAGCAGAACGGCTCGCTGCCGGGCTGCCCGCCAGCTCCGCGGCCCGCGCTGCAGACGAGCATGCCAAGGACGACGACGGCGAGCTGGTCGCCCCGGGCCGCTGACCGTCGTCGGACGCCTGGCGCAGCCGTGGCTGGCCGGGTGCCGGGCCTGGGCACCCAGGGCCGGCTGAGACCAACAGGGACGCCGCAATCTTGGGGGTTGCGGCGTCCCTGTTCCGTACCGCCAACCTGGCACCGGGCCCGGCCGGGAACGGGCAGGCCCCGAGCACCCCTACGGCTCGAAGTAGACGGCTCCTGCCGGCGTCAGCGCCTGACGGATGCTGGTCAGGTGGCCCGGCATGAGCTCGGGAAGCTCGTCCAGTCCGAACCAGCCAACCGCCAGGGACTCGTCATCGTTCACCCTGGCGTCGCCGGACATGTAACGGCACAAGAACACGACGTCGAGGAATTCGCAGACGTCGCCGTTCGGGTAGGTCACCGGACCCACCGCCCCCACGGATACCACGCGTTCGGCTTCCGCCACCACGGCCGTTTCCTCAAAGATCTCCCGGACCAGGCCCCGGGCAGGCTGCTCCCCCGGGTCCAGCATCCCGCTGATCAGGGCCCACTGCCGGTTGTCCGCCCGCTGGGCCAGCAGGATCCTGCCCCCGTCATCGACCACCACGCCCCGGACGCCGGGAACCCAGAGGGGGTCGTTGCCGATCTTCTTGCGCAGTTTCAGAACGTATTCAGGTGCAGGCATAATGCCAGCCTACCCAAGGCCAAAGACGTCCCAAGGCCTTAAACCTACGCCGGCAGCAGCATGGCGGCCGCGGCCCCGGCAAGCATGAACGGGCCAAACGGTATGGCGGACTTCAGCGTTCCCCTGCGGGCCGCCAGGATCGCCAGCGACCACAGGCCGCCGAGCAGGAACGCGAGGAAGGTGCCGGCGAAGAGATGTCCCCAACTGAGGTAGCCAAGGTACATGCCCAGCACGCCCGCCAGCTTCACATCGCCGAATCCCATCCCGGGCGGATAGGCAAGGCGAAGGACGAAGTAGAAAAGCCAGAGGATCGCGGCCCCCGCCAGCACCCTGACAACAGGCATGATGGGGTTGCCGTTCGGATCCCCCGCGGCCGTCACCGCCCCGCCCCAGCCCGTCGCCGCTGCGGCCAGGAGAAGGAGTCCTGCCACGGCATAGGAGGGAAACACGATTCGGTTGGGCAGGAGATGGTGCCGGACATCGATAACGGTGAGCCGCACAGCCATCACCACAAAGTAGAGGCAGGCGGCCAGCACCAGCCAGAAGGCCACGGGGGTGTACTGCCACAGGTCGCCCAGTCGTCCGATCACCCCTCGGATGCTACTGGATCCGGCCGTACCGGCCGTAGCGCCGCCGCGTAAACTGTGGATATGTCGACCTGGGAGTCCCGGCGCCGGACGGTTCCGGACCCTCCTGGCACGCCCGCGGATCCGGCTGCCGCGTTCCGGAACCTGTGCCGGTCATCCCCCTGGAAGTGGCAGTCCCTGAGGTTCGAGTACTGGGACCAGCCATTCGATGCGGCTCCCGGACCGGGGGCGCCGTTCGTCCGGGCATGGCTGCGGCGGCCCGGGGCGCTCCGGCTGGAGAGTCCGGATGGCCTGGTGCTGCACAGCACCACCGGAATCAACGATTCCCGTGGTGACTTCTACGTCAGCTCCACCCGCAAGTCCTGGCTCCTGCCGCCCCATCTGGTCACCCCCGTCTATGACGACGCCGGACAGGTCCGCCGCAGGCCTGAGGCAGCGTACGGCGAACCGGGTTTCGGCAACGGACGCTTCTCGGCCGCCCTGGACCCCGTTGAGCTCGCCGGCAACGCTCCGGTTCCCATCGAATTCCCGGGCAGCAACGCACTGGACATCAAGGACATCCACCATGTCGAGCACGAAGGCAGGGCCGCCCTGGAAGCGGTGGTGGTCGCCAACGCCGCCTACCGCCCGGGGGATGCCGCTGCTCCGCTGTGCCTTCCCGGGCGCACGTGCCTCCGCGTGGACGTGGGCACCGGGGTCTGCGTCGCCAGCCGGTCACTGGAACCGGGGACCGGTGATTACGGGCATTGGATCCGCATCATTGCCGTGGACGAATACATGCTTGATGACCTGTTCCTGGCCCAGTCCATGAACCTCACGGACGTCCGGCGGCACATCACCTGGGACCTCCCCGCCTGAGCGTGACAGGTACAGGCGGTGACGATCAGCTAGGCTTCGCGGATGACTTCCCTGAGCTCCATCTGGCCCCTGTTCGACCTTCGGCTGGCCACACCCCGGCTTGAGCTCCGGCCCATCACCGATCAGGACGTGCCCGCCGCCGTGGCAGCGGCCCGCAGCGGCATCCACGAGGCCGGCCGCAACCCGTTCAGTATGCCCTGGACGGAACTTTCGGACGACGAACTGGGCCCCAACATGGCCCGCTGGTACTGGCGGTGCAGGGCCGAATGCTCCCCGGAAAACTGGACGTTGCTGCTTGGCATCTGGCACGAGGGACGTTTTGTCGGCTGCCAGGACATTGGTGCCAAGGACTTCGCAAGCCTCAAGACCGTCAGCACCGGCTCCTGGCTTCAGCAGTCCGTCCAAGGGCGCGGACTGGGCACGGAGATGCGTGCCGCCGTCGTGCTCTGGGCCTTTGACTGGCTGGGCGCCGACGTGGCCGAATCCGAGGCCGCATCCTGGAACGACGCCTCCCTGGGCGTCTCGCGCTCCCTTGGCTACGAACTGAACGGGATCACCCGCAAAGCCTGGGGTACCAAGGTCGAAACGCTCCAGCACGTCCGCCTCACCCCCGAAACCTTCAATCGCCCCGAATGGAAGCTGAAGGTGGAGGGCCACGAAGCAGCGGCCAGGTTCCTGAAGGTCGCGTAAGTCCTGGCTGGGTTGGCCGGGCAGTGGCCGGGTTCGTCCGCTTCGAGCCCTTCGCCGTCGCTTAGACACCTCCCGGCGCGCCGCTACGGTCGCTGGGCGACCTGCGCAACGCTCTGGTCGGCGATGCGCTCCTACGCGAAGGACTCGAACCGGACATGTGCGCAGCTCGCCGAACGACCGCAGGTGCCCCTATGCGTCGTGTCTAAGCGACGGCGAAGGACCGTGGCCCGGCGAACCCGGCCACGGCCCCTTGCCAACTCAGGTACTAGCCTTCGAGCAGCTCTGTCACCAGCGCTGCGATGGGCGAGCGCTCTGAGCGGGTGAGGGTGACGTGGCCGAAGAGCGGGTGTCCCTTCAGGGTTTCGACGACGGCGGCGATTCCGTCGTGGCGCCCGACGCGGAGGTTGTCCCGCTGGGCGACGTCGTGGGTAAGGACGATCTTGGAGTTCTGGCCCATTCGGCTCATCACCGTCAGCAGCACGTTCTTCTCCAGTGACTGCGCCTCGTCCACGATCACGAAGGCGTCGTGCAGGGAGCGGCCGCGGATGTGCGTGAGCGGCATGACCTCGAGCATGCCGCGGTCCATGACTTCCTCCACCACTTCCTGGCTGACCAAGGCCCCGAGCGTGTCGAAGACCGCCTGCGCCCAGGGGTTCATCTTTTCGGATTCCGAACCGGGCAGGTAGCCAAGTTCCTGGCCGCCCACGGCGTAGAGCGGCCGGAACACAATCACCTTCCGGTGTTCGCGGCGTTCGAGTACGGCTTCGAGGCCCGCACAAAGGGCGAGCGCCGATTTTCCGGTGCCGGCGCGTCCGCCAATGGACACGATGCCGACGCCCGGATCCATCAGCATGTCGATGGCGAGCCGCTGCTCGGCGGACCGGCCGTGGAGGCCGAAGACATCTCGATCGCCCTTGACCAGGCGCACCTGCTTGTCCGCCCCCACCCGGCCCAGGGCCGAGCCGCGGTTGGAAAGCAGGACCAGGCCGGTGTTGACGGGCAGTTCCGCCGCGGCGGGGATGAACACGGGTTCGTGCCCGTACAGGGTAGAGATTTCCTGTTCGTCGGCTTCGATTTCGGCGACGCCGGTCCAGCCCGAGTCCTTGACGAGCTCGTTGCGGTATTCGTCGGCGGTGAGGCCCATGGCGGACGCTTTGACCCGCATGGGGAGGTCCTTGGAGACCACGGTGACACTGCGGCCCTCGTTGGCCAGGTTCTTGGCGACGGCAAGGATCCGGCTGTCGTTGTCACCGCTGCGGAAGCCCAGTGGCAGTACCTCCGCCGAAATGTGGTTGAGCTCCACCACCAGGGTGCCGCCGTCGTCACCAATGGGAATGGCCTGGTTCAGTCCGCCGTGCTTGACCCGGAGGTCGTCCAGGAGCCGCAGGGCCTTCCGGGCGAAGTAGCCCAGTTCGGGGTCGTGCCGTTTTGCCTCAAGTTCGGTGATCACAACGATTGGCACCACGACTTCATGCTCGGCGAACCGCAGGAGTGCCCGGGGGTCCGAGAGCAGGACTGACGTGTCGATGACGAAGGTGTGGATGTCGGCTTCCCTTCCGGAGACAGCGAAACCGGCCGCAGCATCAGTTGCTGCGCCGGTTTCAAAAGTGGCGCGCTCGGCGCGAGAGGTAGCTTTTCCGCCCTGTCCAGCCAGGACCTCGGGCAGTCGTTCAGAAGTAGCCACATCGACTCCAGCCCCGGGCACCAGCCCGGAATTGTTATTGGTGAGGCGGCTCGGCCACGAGGCCGGGTCCGGCCTCCCATACAACCGGTGCGATGTTTCGCTCCATGTATTGGCCTCCCCGATCAGCCGGCGGTTTTGCCTGCTGATGGATATACCGTAAATCCACCCGGCCAAGTTTCCGCAACCATTACGCGGCGATTCCCGTTGCGCGTCGATTAACTCGTGCTGAACCGGGGGTGTCAGGCGCCGAAGCGCCGCTGCCGGCCGGCGTAGTCACGCAGGGCACGGAGGAAATCGACTTTTCGGAAGGCAGGCCACAGGGCCTCGCAGAAATAGAACTCGCTGTAGGCGCTCTGCCACATGAGGAAGCCGGAGAGCCGCTGCTCCCCCGATGTCCTGATCACCAGGTCCGGGTCAGGCTGGCCGCGGGTGTAGAGGAAGCGCGAGATGTCATCGACGCACAGGTCGTCGGCGAGCTTGGAAATGTCCATGCCCTTGGCGACGGCGTCGTGCAGGAGTTCGCGGACGGCGTCGACAATTTCCCGCCTTCCCCCGTACCCGACGGCGACGTTGACGTGGATCTTTTCCCGCACCGGAGTCCGCGCAGTCAGCTTGTTGAGCCGCTCAGCCAAGTAGTCCGGAAGCAGTTCAGGGGCACCCATCGCGTGGACGGAAATATTGGCGTCGTCATCGAGCCGGTCCAGCGTGTTGGCGATGATGCCCATCAGGAGGTCCAATTCCTCGCTGGACCGGTTCATGTTGTCAGTGGACAGCATGTACAGCGTGACCACCTTGACGCCGAGTTCCTGGCACCAGCCGAGGAACTCATGGATCTTGTCCGCGCCCGCCTGGTGGCCCTGGCTGGTGGGGGCGTTGAACTGCTTGGCCCAGCGCCGGTTGCCGTCCACCATGACGCCAATGTGGCGGGGAATCCGGTCGCGCGGGAGATCCTTCAGCAGCCGGCGTTCGTAGTAGCCATAGAGGAACCCGGGCAACTCCACGCGTCCACTCACCTGACTTTCCTGCCGTACGTACATCCACATCCTAGGCTACCGCCAGCAGCGCTCCGGGACGCGCCGGGGTCCGGGAGGCGGATCCGACGCTAAGTTACCAACGAGTAACTTACCGATGCGTAAGTTATTCTGGACCAATGAACAGCGACGCTCCGCACAGTTCCCGGCCGTCCGGGCCGGAGGGCAGCAACCCCGGCGACGGGCCCGGGCCCAACGCAGTGGATGATGCTGCCGTCCGCCTGGCGGAACTGCTGATGATCAAACCGAAATGGCGGGGTTGGATCCACACCGTCACCGCCCCGCTGGCGCTTGCCGCGGGCATCGTCCTGGTTGTGCTGGCCCCTACCGCGGACCGGCGGATCACCTCTGCCGTCTTTGCGGCCACCGGCGTGCTGCTGTTCGGTGTTAGTGCCGTCTACCATCGCGGAAATTGGTCCCCACGGGTCAAGCTGGTCCTCAAGCGGCTGGACCACACCAACATCATGCTCGTCATCGCCGGCACCTACACGCCGCTGGCATGGACGCTCCTGGAACGCCCGCAGGCGGTGATCCTCCTGTGGGTCATCTGGTCCGGTGCCATCCTTGGCGTGCTGTTCCGGCTGTTGTGGACCGATGCGCCCCGCTGGCTGTACGTGCCCATCTACATCGCGCTGGGCTGTGGCGCCCTGTTCTACCTGCCGCAGTTCTTCCAGGCGAGCCCGGCTTCAGCGGTCCTGATCTGCGTGGGCGGAGTTCTCTACATCACCGGCGCCGTCTTCTACGCCCTGAAGAAGCCAAACTTCAGCTACCACCACTTCGGCTTCCACGAACTGTTCCATGCACTGACAGTGCTGGCTTTCGCAGCGCACTTCGTTGCCATCGCACTGGCCGTCCTGGCCTGACGCCGGTTTACTCCCCCGGCCGCTGGGGCCCGTTTCCGTTGGACTCCGGCGCTGCCGGGCGCGGGCCGTCGTCGAGCCCGTCCTGCGCGTCAGCCGCCTCCACGTCTGCCGCGGTTGCGGCCGCCATGCGTTCTTCCTCCACCTGGGCGCGGTAGCGCACCCGGCGGATCCGGCGCACCATATCGACGATCAGCAAGGCCGTGGCCACCACGAAGAAAGCCGTCATGACGAACCCCAGCAGGCCGGGGGTCACCTGGTCCTCGGAGATCCCGTCCCGAAGCGTTGGAGTGGGCAACGGGGTCGGCGTGGTGGCGAGGCGGAGGAGCAGTGAATGCACGATTGATACCTTTTGGTGGAACGGATGCAGCAGGAGGCGGACAGCACGGGCCTGGGACGCACCCGACTTCTACGCTTGATAGAAAAGGCCTGCTCTGACTATCTTAGCCCGGCGAACAGGTCCTTCTCCGGGAGCTCGGACGGCACCCTCGAATGGATCAGGGAGTAGTCCTCCCAAGGCCAGGTCCGGCGCTGCATGTCGGGTGAGACGGCGAAGAAGAACCCCAGCGGGTCCACCTGCGTCCGGTGGGCGCGCAGGGCGTCGTCACGAACTTCGAAGTAGTCGCCGCAGTCGATCTGTGTGGTGGTGGGGTGCGGCGCCGGCGGCGGGGTGTGGCCCTCGGCGTCGGATTCGAGCCACGCGGCCAAACGCTCGGCATACGGGGACTGGAGGCCCGCCTCTTCCAGCGCAAAGTGCAGTGCCCGGAACCGTTCGGGGCTGAAGGCGCGGTCGTAGTAGAGCTTGCTCGGCTCCCACGCCTCCCCCGCGTCCGGGTAGCGTCCCGGATCGCCGGCGGCTTCGAAAGCTTCCACAGCCACACGGTGGGCCATGATGTGGTCAGGGTGGGGGTAGCCGCCGTTTTCGTCGTAGCTGAGGATGACGTGCGGTTTGAACGAACGGACCAGCCGCACCAGCGGCGCCGCAGCCCGTTCCAGGGGCAAGGTGGCGAACGAACCGGCCGGAAGCGGCGGAAGGGGATCGCCTTCGGGAAGTCCGGAGTCGACAAATCCAAGCCACGCCTGCTTGATGCCAAGGATGGAGGCTGCGTTGGCCATTTCCAGCCTGCGGGCACCGGCCATGTCCCGCTTCGGGTGTGGTTCGCCTTCGACTGCCGGGTTCTGGATGTCGCCGCGCGACCCGTCCGTGCAGGTTGCCACCATGACATCCACGCCCGTGGCTGCGTACATGGCCATGGTCGCAGCGCCCTTGCTGGATTCGTCGTCCGGGTGGGCATGGACTGCGAGCAGCCGGAGCGGCACCTGGGAGTTGCTGGACGCTGTCATGGAAAGGACGGCTCCTTATTCTTGTTTCGCGGCTTGTGGCAGCCGAAGGATGTTGAAGCGGGGTCGTGCCCCACCGGCGGCCACGGCCGCCGCAGAGAGCCGGCGGAAAGGGCACTAAACTGGTCTGGTGACTTCCCCGGACCAGCCGGCCCAACCCGCGCCCGCAGACACTAGCCTAGCCAATCGGTATGGTGCTAAAAAGCGCCGGTTTACTCCCAAGGCCACCCGCACCGCCATCGGCATCGCCCTCGCGGCCGGAATCGGGTTCCTGGCATGGGTTTCGACGTCGAATTCCCTGTCCGGGGTGACGTACAAGGACATCGGCTACAGCACCACCGATTCCACCGTTGCCGAGGTCGACTTCCAGGTCACCCGCGAGCCCGGAAACGCCGTGAAGTGCGCCGTCAAGGCACTGGATTCCAAGTTCGCCGTCGTGGGCTGGAAGGTGGTTGACATCCCGCCGTCGGCGGCGGATGGAACGGCCGACGGCGGCAGGACAGTCGCCCAGCGCGTCACCGTGCTCACTGAGTCGGAGTCCGTGTCGGGCCTGGTGGACAGCTGCTGGATTCCCAGCCAGGCGCAACAAGGGATGTGACCGGCGACTCGTCCAGGTTGGGTTATCTCCAAGTGATTGACTACACTGGATAGATACCTTTACCCCGCTGAGCTGGTTGCTGCTCCACAAGTGGCCACCATGGCGGGGTCTTTTGCATGTAGGACCACCAGAGGAGAAGTCCGTGTCTACCACCAACAGCGCTTCTGCAGCCTGGCTCACCCAGGAAGCTTTTGACCGCCTGAAGGCAGAGCTGGACCACCTTTCCGGCGCAGGCCGGGCGGAGATCGTCCAGAAGATTGAAGCAGCGCGGCAAGAGGGCGACCTCAAGGAAAACGGCGGTTACCACGCAGCCAAGGAAGAGCAGGGCAAGATTGAAGCCCGCATCCGCCAGCTGACCGTGCTGCTTCGGGATGCCCACGTGGGCGAAGCACCTGCCGATGACGGCATCGTGGAACCGGGCATGATCGTGGTGGCCAAAATCGCCGGGGACGAAGAGACGTTCCTGCTGGGCTCCCGTGAAATCGCCGGCGACTCGGATCTGGATGTCTTCAGCGAAAAGTCGCCGCTGGGTGCCGCCATCGTGGGCCACAAGGAAGGGGACACCCTCAGCTACGTCGCTCCGAACGGCAAAGACATCAAGGTGGAGATCCTCTCCGCCAAGCCCTACGCAGCCTAGCCTTCGCCGGCCTGGCCGACGCCGGCACACTGCGGCGGCCGTCCCCCCAGGGGACGGCCGCCGCAGTGTTTTAAAGCCGACCCTGCCCGCACACAGGTGCTTTGCTCAGGGCCCCACGGTTGCCGGGACGCGGGGCCGGAGCAGGAGCGCAGCCACGACACCGCCGGCAGCACCGCCCAGGTGCGCTTGCCAGCTCACGTAACCGGCAACGAACGGCAGGGCGCCCAACAGGATGCTCCCGTAGCCCATGAACAGGACCACGGCGAGCAGGATCTGCCGCCAGCTCCGGTTGAAGAAGCCTCGCACCAGGAGGAACGAGAACAACCCGAAGACCAGGCCGGATGCCCCCACGGTAACGCCGTCGCCAATGAGCCACACGGTCAGGCCGCTGCCCAGCCAGCTGAAGGCAAGCGCGGTCAGGAAGACGCGCAGCCCGGACAGGAACACCAGGAACCCGAAGATAACCAGTGGAAAACTGTTGGAGAGCAGGTGGTTCAGGTTGGCGTGCAGCAGCGGGAAGGTGAAGATGTCCAGCAGCCCGTCGGCGCTCCTGGGCCGCAGCCCGAATGTCCTGACCAGCGCGCCCATCATCAGCGAGTTGGCCACCTCCAGGGCGAACAGCAGGGCAAGGAAGCCGCCCAGCACCGCCAGGCCGCCCTTCGCGCGCGACGCCAGGGTTTGGCGCCCGGGGCGGCGTCCGTTACCAGCAGGTCCGGCCATGCCCTGTCCTAATGGACCACGATCGGCTGGAAACCTTCAGCGCGGAGTGCGCTGAGGACCTGCTCACCGTGCTGGTGGCCCTTGGTCTCTAGGTTCACCGTGATGGATACGTCGCCCATGCTGATGGAACCACCCACGCGGGTGTGGTCCAGGCCGGTGACGTTCGCATCGTTTTCGGCGATGATGCGC
This sequence comes from Arthrobacter sp. 135MFCol5.1, assembly GCF_000374865.1. Lineage (GTDB taxonomy): Bacteria > Actinomycetota > Actinomycetes > Actinomycetales > Micrococcaceae > Arthrobacter. Next base: position 18,619 of record NZ_KB895456.1, read on the forward strand.
GCAATGGTTGCCAGGGAGCCGGGACGGTCGTCCAGCATCATTCGCACGGTCATGTAGCGGCCGGCGGCGGACAGGCCGCGCTGGATGACCTTGAGCATCAGCATGGGATCGATGTTGCCGCCGGAGAGGACGGCCACAGTGGTTCCCGGGTTCTCGATCTTGCCGTCCATCAGGGCCGCGACGCCCACCGCACCTGCGGGCTCCACCACCATTTTGGCCCGTTCCAGCAGGAAGATCAGGGCACGGGCCAGGGAGTCCTCGCTGACGGTGACCACGTCATCGACCAGTTCGCGGATGATGCTGAAAGGCAACTGCCCCGGGCGGCCCACGGCAATGCCGTCAGCCATGGTGGAAACCTTTTTCAGTGGCACCAGGGCATCGGCGGCCAGCGAGGGCGGGTAGGCGGCGGCATTCTCCGCCTGGACGCCGATGATGCGGATCTCGCGGCCGAGTTCCCTGGCCCGGGCCTTGATGGCGACGGCGACCCCCGCAAGGAGCCCTCCGCCACCCACGCCCATAAGTATGGTGTCGACGGTGGGCACCTGCTCCAGGATTTCGAGGCCAACGGTCCCCTGCCCTGCCACGACGTCCACGTTGTCGAACGGGTGGACGAAGACCATTCCGGTCTCATTGCTGTAGCGCTGTGCTTCGGCCAGCGCCTCGTCAACGTTATGGCCATGCAGGATCACTTCGGCGCCATGGCTGCGGGTCGCGGCGAGCTTGGGCAGAGCCACTCCCAGGGGCATGTAGATGCGGGCCTTGATGCCCAGGCTCTTGGCGGCAACGGCTACACCCTGGGCGTGGTTGCCGGCGGACGCTGCCACCACGCCGCGCTTCTTCTCGTCCGCGGAGAGCCGCGCCATGCGGACGTAGGCACCGCGCACCTTGAATGACCCGGCCCGTTGCAGGTTTTCGCATTTGAAGTAGACGTCACCGCCCACCATGCCGCCCAGCGCGCGGGACGATTCCACGGGGGTGCGCGCAATAATCCCGTCAAGCAGCTTCTGCGCCTCAAGGACATCGTCCAGTGTGACGGGAAGGGTTTCAAGGATCTTCACGGACTACTCTCCTCTGGATTCGGCTCCGGTGCCCTCTCGGGAGGCGGTGCGGGCATCGCGGTTTTCGGCTGTTGCGCCGGCCGCCTCCAGCCCCGCATCGGATGCAGCCTGCGGTTCAACGTCCTCGATGGTGTTGTCCCCGCCCGCTCCTGCTGTGATGGGCTTTCCGGCGATGACCGGCACTTGTTCATGTTCCCACGTTCTTGCGGCAATGTAGCGAACGGCCGAGTTTGCTACGGCCAGGATGGGTACCGAAAAGAGCGCCCCGGGGATTCCGGCGAGGTACGAGCCCGCCGCAACGCTGAGGATTACCGCCACAGGGTGCAGCGAGACGGCCTTGCCCATGACCAGGGGTTGCAGGATGTGGCCCTCGAGTTGCTGGACCAGCAGGACGATGGCCAGCATGACCAGCGCGTTGACCGGGCCGTTGGCCACCAAGGCGAGCAGGATGGCGACGGCGCCCGTCACCAGGGCGCCCACCACCGGGATGAAGGAGCCGAGGAAGACCAGCACGCCGAGCGGAAGCGCCAGCGGGACACCGATTATGGCCGCGCCTACGCCGATACCGATCGCGTCGACGGCAGCGACGAACATCTGGATGCGCGCATAGCTGACCATTGACGCCCAGCCCTTGCGGCCTGCACCGAACGTCGCTGCCCGTGCCTTTCGGGGCAGCAGCCTGACCAGGAAAGCCCAGATCCGGTCTCCTTCCAGCAGGAAGAAGATAAGGATGAACAGTGACAGGAGCATCCCGGCCGCAAAGTGTCCGGCGGTGCTGCCGAAGGAGAGCGCACCGCTGAGGATGCTGCTGCTGTTGTTCTGCAGCGCGTCACTGGCGTCCTTGACGTACTGGTCCACCTGGGCGTCCGTGAGGTGCAGGGGGCCCGTGGACAGCCAGTCCTGGACCTGCCGTATGCCTTCGAGGGCCTGTGACCAGAGCTCTCCGAACCCGACCGCAAGCTGGCGGCCCACCAGGGCCAGCGCACCCGCGATGACCCCGATGAAGCCCAGGACCGTCACGGCCACGGCGAGGCCGGCGGGCAGGCGCCGGCGTTTCAACCAGTGCGTGACCGGACTCAGGAGTCCTGCAAGGAGCGCGGCCACCATGATCGGAATAATCAGGAGCGTGATCTTGCTCAGCAGCCACACGAGGGCTCCTGCCATCAGCAGGATCAGTCCCAGCCGCCACGACCAGGACGCCGCAATGCGGACGCCGTAGGGAATGTCCTTGTCGAGTTCACGATCCGTCAGCACCCTCAGCGGGGCAGCGGGGGCAGAAGGTTGGTTTGCCTGGGTTACGGCGTCCTCATGTGGCGTCATAACCCAATACTTTCGCAGCCTTGCGCTAATGGGAAACCAACGCCCCGGCCGGGGCCGGGACATAGTCAATCCCCCATTCGATGCTGAAGGATTCGCCCGGCGCCAGCCAGCGAAGGCCGTCTCCGGAGTTGAAAGCGTTCGCTGGTCCGGTCATCGGTTCCACGGCCACGGCGCGGGTCCGGCCGGGGTATTCGGTGCTGACGAAAACGTGGACATAGCGGCAGGCTTCGTCCTGCCAGAGCGACACCGCGGCGCCGTCGGCGGCGGCCAGGGTGTGCCGCGCCCTGCCCTCGTCGTAGCGCAGGTCGGTCAAGGCGACATCCACTGCGAGATTGGCAATCGCGCTGCCGGAGCGGAAGTCGGTATCTCCGTCCACCGGCGCCGTGCTGCGCGGGATCAGGCGGTCATCGGCCACCAGCCGGGTTTCGGCGGCGACTGTCAGCTTCAGGTCCTCGACCGGCGTGTCGCCGACCCGCAGGTAGGGGTGTGCGCCCAGGACGAAGGGAGCCGGAGCCGTGGAATCGTTGATGAGCGTCTGCCTGACGTGCAGTCCCAAGTCGTCGGTGAGCTGGTAGTGCACCCGGTGCCGGGCCAGGAAGGGGTATCCATGCTGCGGAAAGACGGTGGCTTCAAGTTCCACCGAATGTTCCGACCTCCCCACGAGGGAGTAGCCGGTGTTCCGGAGGAGTCCGTGGCTGGCGTTGTTGCGGGACACTTCCGTGATGTCCAGCTGTTGCTTCTTCCCGTCCAGGAACCAGGTCCCGTCCTCCACCCGATTGGCCCAGGGCGCCAGCGTAATCCCGGTGGCGCCGGGAGCGATCTGGTCATCGCCGTAGGTTTCCGTGAGCAGGACACCGCCCCGGTGGTACGAGCGCAGGCCTGCCGCCAGCTCGGTGACCACGGCCGCGGCATCGCCGCGGCGCAGCTCGTATTGGCGGCCGGTCGCGCAGGACGGGAGGGACGCGGCACCTTGGTTTTCGGGTTCGGAAGAGGCAGTCATGGGCCTACCGTACAACGGGCGGCGCCGCACCCGCATGAGCGTCACTGTTACTTTTTGTTGTTAACTATTCTTTATTGAGCGTTTATGAGAAACTTTTGCCATGACAGGGATGACCACCACCACGCTCTCCGACGGTCGGGAACTGATGTACTTCGACGATGCGGGCAGCACCACGCCCCGGACCGCGGAATTCACCACGGACCATCGCGGGCTGCCGCCCAGGGGCGAACCGGGCGAGATCCGGTTCGACGCCCTCACCGGGGAATGGGTGGCTGTGGCTGCCCACCGGCAGACACGGACACACCTGCCTCCGGCGGACCAATGCCCCATTTGCCCCACCACTGACTCGAACGCGTCAGAGATTCCGGCTTCCGACTACGACGTGGTGGTATTCGAGAACCGCTTCCCGTCCCTCGGCCCTGCGTTGGGGCCGGTTCCGGCGGATCCGGGATGGGGAACGAAAAGTCCCGCCTACGGCCGCTGCGAGGTTGTCTCCTTCACTCCTGAACACACCGGTTCGTTCAGCGGACTGACCCGGGAACGGTCCCGCACGGTGATCGAGGCGTGGGCACAGCGCACCGCTGCGCTCAGCGCCATGGCCGGCATCAAGCAGGTGTTCCCGTTTGAGAACCGGGGCGCCGATATCGGCGTGACGCTGCATCACCCACACGGACAGATCTACGCCTACCCTTACGTCACACCCCGCGCCGGCGTCCTGGGCGCTGCCGCCCGGAGGTACTACGACGCCAAGGACGGGAGCGAAACCCTGACCGGCTCCCTGCTGCGTGCAGAACGCGAAGACGGCAGCCGGATGGTGGTGGAGGGGACGTATTTCAGCGCCTATGTGCCCTTCGCCGCCCGGTGGCCCCTGGAGATCCACTTGGTGCCGCATCGCCACGTTCCCGACCTTGCCGCCTTGGACGGGGAGGAGAAGGACGAGCTGGCGGAGGTGTACCTCGACCTGCTCAAGCGGGTGGATGCCCTCTACCCCACGCCCACGCCCTACATCTCCGCGTGGCACCAGGCTCCCCTGGATGATGTCCTACGCCCGGCCGGCTACCTCCACCTGCAGCTGACCTCCCCGCGCAGGGCAGCGGATAAGCTGAAATACCTCGCCGGCTCGGAGGCAGCGATGGGCGCGTTCATCAACGACACCACGCCGGAAAGCGTGGCGGAGCGCCTGCGCAGTGTCTCTGTCCCGGCGTCCACAAAGCCGTCCGCCGTGGCGGCCGCACCAGAAGGAGCTTCCGCGTGAGCAGCCAGGACCAGGCCGGCACGGCCCAGGTTTCCGCCGTCGATCTCGCCGTCCGCTTCGCCGAAGCTTTCGGTGGCACTGCAGACGGCGTGTGGCAGGCGCCGGGCCGGGTCAACCTCATCGGCGAGCACACCGACTACAACGAAGGGTTCGTGCTTCCGTTCGCCATCGACCGCACCGCCCGGGTGGCCGTCGCGGTCCGCCCGGACCGGACCGTGCGGCTGCTGTCCACGTACGGTGACCAAGGCGTCGTTACCACCTCGCTGGAGTCCCTGCAGCCCGGAACAGCCAAGGGCTGGACCAAGTACCCCCTGGGTGTCATGTGGGCCCTCCGGGAGCGCGGCATCGACGTCCCCGGCCTGGACCTGCTCCTTGACTCCACGGTGCCGCTGGGCGCCGGCCTGTCGTCGTCGCACGCCATCGAATGCGCCGTGATCTCCGCACTCAACGACCTCACCGGCGCCGGGCTTACCGCCCAGGAGATGGTGCTGGCAACGCAGCGTGCGGAGAACGACTTCGTGGGCGCGCCCACGGGGATCATGGATCAGTCCGCGTCGCTGCGCGGCGCCAAGGGCCATGCGGTGTTCCTCGACTGCCGGGACCAGAAAGCCGCCCTGGTTCCGTTCGAGACAGAACCCGCCGGCCTGGTGCTGCTGGTCATCGACACCAAGGTGTCCCATTCCCATGCCGACGGCGGCTACGCCTCCCGGCGCGCGTCCTGCGAGCTCGGGGCGGAGGTCCTCGGGGTCAAGGCGCTGCGGGACGTCCAGGTGGGTGACCTTGAAGAGGCTGCCGGGCTGCTCGATGAGGTGACGTTCAGGCGGGTGAGGCACGTGGTGACTGAAAACGACAGGGTGCTCCAGACCGTCGAACTCCTGGACGGTGCCGGCCCGGTTGCCATCGGACCCCTGCTGGATGCCAGCCACGCCTCCATGCGGGATGATTTTGAAATTTCGTGCCCGGAGCTGGACCTGGCCGTGGACACGTCACGGGCGAACGGGGCCCTCGGTGCCCGCATGACCGGAGGCGGGTTCGGCGGGGCAGCGATCGCCCTGACCCCCGTGGATGCGGAGCAGAGGGTGCGGACCGCCGTCGCGAAGGCCTTCTCCGAGGCCGGCTTCACGGCACCGGACATCTTCACTGTGTCCCCTGCCGCCGGCGCCATGCGTATTGCCTAGGCGGGCTACCGCTCAGCTCTGACGGGCTGCGGACGCAAAAGGCCGTGGGCCCCACCGTTTGGTGGGGCCCACGGCCTTTGCTGACGACGGCGGCAGTTGCCGCCGGTGCCTAGTCGTCGCCGCGCAGGATGGCCAGCAGGCGGATGATTTCCACGTACAGCCAGACCAGCGTGACGGTGAGGCCGAAGGCCGCCGTCCAGGAGAAGCGCTGGGGAGCGCCACTGCGGACTCCGGCCTCGATGCTGGTGAAGTCCATGACCAGCGAGAAGGCGGCAAGCCCAATCGCCAGCAGGCCGATGACGACGCCGATCATGCCGCTGCGCAGGCCGAAGGGCTCCTGCGTCAGGCCGGTCATCATCATGACAAGGTTGACGATGGAGAACAGGGCGTAGCCGCCGAGTGCGATCATGAAGAAGCGCATGGCCTTGGGTGTTGCACGCACCTTGCCGCTCTTGAACAGCAGGAGGGTTACGGCGAAGACCGAAAGCGTGCCGACGACTGCCTGCAGGCCCACACCTGGGTACTGCGTGTCCAGGATCCGGGTCAGGCCGCCAAGGAAGAGTCCTTCCAGGGCGGCATAGGCGAGGATGAGTGCGGGCGAGGGCTGCTTCTTGAACGTGTTGACCAGGGCCAGCACGAAACCGCCCAGGGCTCCGACGATCATCAGCAGGGAGGCCAGCCCCAGGCCAACGGTCAGCGTGATGGCTGCGCCTACCAGCACGGCGCCGAGGCAGGCCGCGGTCTTCATGATGACGTCGTCGAACGTCATCCTGCCAGTGTCGGCGGGGCCGGCAGACGGCTGGTTGTACATCTGCTGGAGTTGTTCGTCCGTCATGCCCTGGGATTGGGTGCCCCACCCCTGCTGGCCGTAGGACGGCTGGCCGTACGGCTGCTGACCGTACGGCGCCTGGCCGTAAGGAGCACCGTACGGAGCCTGCGGGACAGGCGGTGCCTGGGTGGCGCCACGGAAACTCTTTCCGTTGAAGATCGGGTTGCCGCCAAGTGCCATTGCGGAATTCCTCCATGTGGGTGTGGGTAATGAGCTGATTGTTACGCTACCAAGTCCCACGTGGAGGCCGTGGTGAAAGTTCCCGCGGGGCCCGGTTGCAACCGAACCGTGACCGTTGCCTCCCGGACAACCGGGCCCCGCAGGGCAGCTATCCCACGCCCAGGTAGGCCTCTTTGATGGAGGGATCTTCCAGCAATTGCTTGCCGGTGCCACTGTGCGTGATCTCGCCGGTCTCCAGGACGAAGGCCCGGTGCGCTCCCGCCAGGGCCTGGTTGGCGTTCTGCTCCACCATCAGGACGGTGGTGCCTTGGTTGTTGATCTCCTTGATGATCTTGAAGATCTGCCGGATGAACTGCGGTGCCAGCCCCATGGACGGCTCGTCCAGCAGGAGCAGCTTCGGGTTGGACATCAGGGCCCGTCCGATGGCGAGCATCTGCTGCTCGCCCCCGGACATGGTCCCGCCGAACTGCTTTTCGCGTTCCTTCAACCGCGGGAACAAGTCGAAGACGCGGTCCAGGTCCTTGGATACGCCGCTTCTGTCCTTGCGCCCGAAGGTGCCCATGTCGAGGTTTTCCATCACCGTCATGCCCGGGAAGATCCCACGGCCCTCGGGCGCCTGCGAAATCCCGTGCACCACCCGGATGTGCGCCTTCATCTTGGTGATGTCCTGGCCCGCGAAGGTGATCTTTCCCTCGGAGCAGTTCAACAGGCCGGAGATGGTGCGCATGGTGGTGGTCTTGCCGGCGCCGTTGGCGCCGATCAGCGCCACCACTTCGCCTTCTTCCACCGTGAAGGAGATGTTCCGCAGCGCCTGGATGCGGCCGTAGTGGACGGAAACGTCCTCAAGTTCAAGCAACGTCATCTTCGGGCTCTCCTAGGTAGGCGGCAATGACCCTCGGGTCTTCGCGGATCTCGCGCGGCAGTCCGTCCGCGATCTTCTTCCCGAACTCCAGCACCACGATCCGGTCGGTCACACCCATCACGAGCTTCATGTCGTGCTCGATCAGCAGTACGGTGTAACCCTCGTCCCTGATGGTGCGGATGAGCGCCATCAGCTCCTCTTTCTCGGCCGGGTTGAAGCCGGCGGCCGGCTCGTCGAGGCAGAGTACCTTCGGATCGGTAGCCAGTGCCCGGGCGATCTCCAGCCGGCGCTGGAAACCGTAAGGCAGCTGGCGGGAAAGGACGTGGGCGTGGCTGCTGATGCCCACGAAGTCAAGCAGTGCCATGCCGCGCTCGATGGCGGACTTTTCCTCCTTGATGTGGGTGGGCAGTCGCAGCAGGGCCCCGCCAACGCTGGTCCGGTGCCGCGCGTCCAGGCCCACGACCACGTTTTCCAACGCCGTCATTTCGCCGAAGAGCCGGATGTTCTGGAAAGTGCGGGACAAGCCCAGGCGGGTGATCTTATGCTGCTTGATGCCGTTCAGGACCTGGCCCTCCAACACCACCTTCCCGCTGGTGGGCTTGTAGACCCCGGTCATGGCGTTGAAGCAGGTCGTCTTGCCGGCGCCGTTGGGACCGATAAGCCCCAGGATCTCGCCGCGCTTGATGTTGAAGCTGACGTTGTCCAATGCCACGAGGCCGCCGAACTTGATGGTGAGGTTCTGGACCTCCACGATGTTGTCGCCCACCGCAACCGCGATATCGCGGTCCGGTGCCACTTTCTCGGCCAGTTCCTGGTCCACCCCGGCTTCGGCCAGGGCTTCGATGTCCATTTCGGGGGCTGCAACTGCCGGGCTGCCCTTGTCCGGCTGCTCCTCGACGCTGCCGGAGCCGACCTGCCGTTCCTCGGAACTCATGCCTCCGCTCCCCTCTCTCCGGCCGTGCGGGTCCCGGGGCCGGCTGTTGGATTGTCCGTATCTTTGGTTTGCGTGTCCCGGGCCGCGACCTTATTGAAAGCTGTCCGGCCGTAGGCGAGCAGGCGCTGCCGTGCCGGGAGCAGCCCCTGCGAGCGGAAGATCATGATCAGGACCAGGGCGATGCCGAAGATCAGGTATTTGTACTCGGCGATAGCTGTGAACCTCAACGGAATGTAGCTGACCAGGGCCCCACCCAGGATGGCGCCGACCTTGTTGCCGGCCCCGCCGAGCACGACGGCAGCGAGGAACAGGATTGAGGTGGTGACGTCGAACTTCTGGTTATTGACGAACCCCACTTGCCCGGCAAAAAGCGCGCCGGAGAGGCCGCCGATCGCGGCGCCGATGGCAAATGCCCACACCTTGTACTTGAAGGTGGGAACACCCATGATTTCAGCTGCGTCCTCATCCTCGCGGATGGCGATCCAGGCGCGGCCAACCCGGCTGCGCTCCAGGTTGCCCACCAGGAGGGTGACGATGATGATGATGGTCAGGGTCAGCCAGTACCAGGGCACACCGTTCGAGTTGGAGAAGATGGGCGTACCGTCAGCTTCGGTACCGGGCGGATGGCCGACGTTCTGGAAACCGACCTGGCCCTTCATGGCGGGAATGATCGTGGCCAGGATGCGGACGATCTCACCAAATCCAAGCGTCACGATGGCCAAGTAGTCGCCCCGAAGCCGGAGGGTGGGGACACCCAGCACCACGCCGAAGAACATTGTCACGGCCATGGCCACCGGAATGGTCCACAGGTAAGGGATGTGCAGGAAGGGTGAATCGGGGCTCGTCAGCATCGCCGCGCAGTATGAGCCAACGGCGAAGAAGGCGACATACCCAAGGTCCAGCAGGCCTGCGTATCCCACCACCACGTTGAGGCCTACCGCGATGAGGGCAAACCGTGCCATATCGAAGCATGCCAGGGCGAAATTGTTGCCCGGCTCGGTGGTGATGATGGGCGGGTTGAGCAGCGGGAGCAGGTAGGCCAGGACAACGACGATGACCAGGAATGCCCACTGCTGCTGGCGCGACAGGGCGTGCCACCGGTCGGAGAAGTACCCGGACTTGCGTTTCCCGCGCTGGCGCAGATCGCTCCTGCCGGCCGCCTTGGACGAGGCTTCCCGGTCCTCAGCAGCCTGTGCGGCGGCCGCCGTCTGCAGCGGCGTGGGTCCATCCGTCATGCTCATGCTTTGCTCCTTCCAAGGGACGTGCCCAGGATGCCTTCGGGCCGCAGCAGCAGCACGAGCACCAGCACCACGAAGGCCACGACGTCGGTCCACTGCGAGTTTCCGAGCAGGATCTGGCCGTAGTTGCCGATCAAGCCGAGCAGCAGTCCACCCAGCAGGGCGCCGCGGACGTTGCCGATGCCCCCGAGCACGGCTGCGGCGAAGGCCTTGATGCCGAGGACGAATCCGCCGCTGTACTGGACACCGGAGGGGATTTTCATGACGTAGAACAATGCTGCGGCTCCTGCGAGCAGGCCCCCGATGATGAAGGTGGTAATAATGATGCGCTCTTTGTTGACACCCATCAACGTCGCGGTGTCCGGGTCCTGGGCGACTGCCCTGATGCCGCGGCCGGTGCGGGACTTGCTGATGAAACGGTCGATGCCGACCATCATGATGACGGCCGCGATGATGATCACCAGCTGCTGGGAATCGACGATGGTGCCGAAGACATCAAAGATGGGGGTGGGCCGGAACATTGTCAGCGCAAGTTCGGGGCTGGGACCGCGCCACAGGTAGATGAGGTACTGGATGGTGAACGAGGCGCCAATGGCGGTGATCAGGAAGACCAGGCGCGGGGCGTTGCGTTGCCGGAGCGGTTTATAGGCAATGCGCTCAAGCAGGAAGGCCGTGACTGCGGAGGCCAGCATGGCAAGGACCAAGGCCAGCAGCAGGTTCAGGATGATGGCCCAGATGTCGAGGCGGGGAACGGACGGGCCGAAGCCCAGGCTGCTCAGGGTGAAGAAGACGGCGTAGCAGCCAACGATGAACACTTCAGAGTGTGCGAAGTTAATCAGGTTCAGGACGCCGTACACGAGGGTGTAGCCAAGGGCGACCAGCGCGTAGATGGCGCCGAACGTCAGGCCGTCAAAGGTGGCACTCCAGAAATTCTGGGCCAGGGACGGTATATCGAAAGTGATCCAGTCATTTTCAGTCGGGAGCAGTGGGACGAGAGAGGGAAGCATGGGAACATCCTGATCCAGTTGCACGGGGCCTTGTGGGCCCGGCCGAGGGACTTATGTCTAGTGACGTAGCTTGGTCCTGGGTTTGTTGCCAAGCGAAGAAAAGGCTGTGGGGGCCTGCAGTGCTGGCCCCCACAGCCGATTCCCGCCGGTTTGCTACTCCCCGATGGGCCCGATCGGAACGATCTTCCCGTTTTCCACCTTGTAGCCGTAGACGGTCGGAGCCTGGAGCTCGCCCTTGGCATCCCACTTGTAGTGCTTGCTGAAGCCGTCCTTGTCGTAGGACTTCACCCACGACAGCAGATCTGCGCGGCTCTGCTTGCCCGCGTCGATGCCGGAAAGGAGCACCGTTGCGGCATCGTAGCCTTCGATGGAGTACGTACCGGGCTCGGCGCCCTTGGAGACGTCCTTGTAAGCGGATGCGAAGTCCGGGATCAGTTCACCCGGGAGGCAGGGGCAGGTGAAGTAGGCGTTGTTCGAGGCATCGCCTGCCTGCTTGATGAACTGGTCATCCTTGACACCGTCGGGTGCCACGAATGTTCCGGTGAATCCCTTTCCGACCAGCTGCTGGTCGAACGGTGCGCCTTCGGCGTAGTAGCCGGCGTAGAAGACGGCGTCGGCCTTGGCGTTCATGATCTTGGAAATGACTGCGGAGAAGTCCTTCTGCCCCGTGGTTACCTTCTCCGTGCCGGCCAGGGCGCTGCCCAGGCCTGCAGAGGTGGAGGTGCCCAGGCCGATGCCGTAGTCGGAGTCATCCTGGACCAGGTAGACCTTCTTGGCCCCGAGCTTGCCGGTGAGGAACTTCGCGGCGGCCGGGCCTTGGACGGCGTCGTTGCCGAGGCCGCGGAAGAAAGTGGTCCAGCCGTTTTCGGTCAGCGTGGGGTTGGTGGCCGACGGGGTGATGTGGACCAGGCCCTTCTGCTCGAAAATGTTGCCGGTTGCCTTGGACTCGCCGGAGAACGGCAGGCCGATGACACCAAGGATGTCGGGCTCGCTCACCAACTGGGTCACCGGACCGGTGGCCTTGTTCGGGTCACCTTCGGTGTCGAACTTCTTGAACTGGACCTGGCAGCCCGGGTTGGCCTTGTTGTGCTGGTCGATGGCGAGCTGGATGCCGTTGAAGATGTTGACGCCCAGCTGTGCGTTCGGGCCGGTCTGAGCGCCGGCATAGGCCAGCGTGGTGGTGGCCGGGCAGGTTGCCTTGCCGTCGCCGGCCGGCTTCACCGCGCCGGAAGGAACATCCACCTTCGAAATGGCGGGGATGTTCACTTTGCTGGAGGAGCCGGAGCTTTCGGTGGTGCCGGGGCCCGCCTGGTTGGCGCAGGCCGACAGCAGCATGCTGAATGTGGCTGCTGCTGCCAACGAGGTGAGGACTTTCTTTCGGTACATTTGTCTGCCTTCCGAAACAGGGCCATGCGATGCGCGTGCGGATCAATGGGGCGCTGCGGCGCCCGAAAATGGGACCAGGTATTCCTGATTTAGGTTCAAGCTAGTGCATGGAAGGCAGCGAATCTAAGTGACTGAGGTCACAGCCTTATAACAGTCGTTGCCTATGTGGAATTAAATGGCGAAAGCCGCCTGCAATGCAGGCGGCTTTCGATGGTGGGGGCGTCAGTTCCCCGTGCGTCGCAGTTGTACCCCAGGTGGGACTCGAACCCACAACACGCGGATTTTAAGTCCGCTGCCTCTGCCAATTGGGCTACTGGGGCGCCGGGTCAATGGTACCTGCCGGCGACGTATTGCCGGGAAACGCCGACGGCGGCCGTCCCCGGGAAAGGGGACAGCCGCCGTCGGCGTGCTGAAGCGCTACTTGGCGTTTGCCGCCACCGTTTCCTTCGGAGCGGTCGTGGCGGATGAACCGGAGCCGGACGCAGGAACGGCTGCGGGTGCAGCCGCAGGCTTGGGAGCCGGGGTGGCCGCCGCGACGAAGGCGCCGCGCGGGTTGTCCAGGTCCAGCAGCTGCGTGGTGTCGCGGCCGGCAAAGAAGCTGATGATCCAGTTCAGGATGACGCGGAACTTGCGCTCAACGGTGGGCATGGCCATGCCGTGGTAACCGCGGTGTGCCAGCCAGGCAAGGCCGCCCTTGAGGCCGATCCGGCCCAGGAGGTTGATGTTGGCAACACCCTTCCATTCGCCGAAGCCGGCCACGGCACCGAGGTTCTTGTGCTTGTAGTCCCCCAGCGGCTTTTCCCAGCGCGAGGCCCAGAGGTTCTTCGCGAGGCGCTTGGCTTGGCGGAGGGCGTGCTGGGCGTTCGGGACGCAGGTGCCGTCCGGGAGGCCCTTCCCGGTGAGGTCCGGAACAGCCGCGATGTCACCGGCTGCCCAGGCGTTCTCCACGATGCCTTCGTCGCCGGCGATGCGCAGGTCCGGCAGGACGCGGACGCGGCCGCGCGGCTCGAGCGGGAAGTCGGTGGAACGGACCATGGGGTTGGCCTGCACGCCTGCAGTCCACACCAGGGTGTCGGCCTCGAATTCCTGCGCGGGCGTCTTGTCCGGCAGGTTGATGAGTTTCAGGCTGCCCTCGGCGCTGTCCAGCGACGTGTTCAGCAGTACCTCGATGCCACGGCTGCGGAGGTGCTCCACGACCCAGTCGGCCTGCTTGGCGGTGACCTCGGGCATGATGCGGCCCATGGCTTCAACCAGGACGAAGCGGATTTCCTCTTGCTTGACGCGCGGGTTGTTGCGCACGGCGGCGCGGGCGAGGTCTTCCATTTCGGTAATGCACTCGATGCCGGCGAAGCCGCCGCCGACCACCACGAAGGTGAGGGCCTTGGCGCGAGCAGCGGGGTCCGTCATGGTGGAGGCAACTTCGATGCGCTCCAGCAACTTGTTGCGCAGGGCAACGGCTTCTTCGATGGTCTTCAGGCCGATGCCCTTGTCCGCCAGGCCCTTGATGGGGAACGTGCGGGTGATGGCGCCGGCTGCGAGGACGACGTCGAAATAGGGAACCTCAAAGTTTTCGCCGCCGTCGGCGGGTGCCACCACAGCCGTCCGGTTGACGTGGTCGATCGAGGTGACGCGGCCCTGGATCAGTTCCGTCTGCTTGAGGTGCTGGCGGTGGGACACCACCGCGTGGCGGGCTTCGATGTTGCCGCCGGCCACTTCGGGAAGGAAGGGCTGGTAAGTCATGTAGGGCAGGGGATCAACGACGGTGACGATGCCACCGGCATTCGCGATCTTCTTCTGCAGTTTCAGTGCTACGTACAGGCCGACGTACCCGCCGCCGACGACGAGTACCCTGGGACGGTCCTGGAGCTGTGGGGTGGTTGCCATAGTTTAAGGATAGCGCAGTTTGTGAAAATCTTCACTAACTTGGTCGCTGGTCCGTAACGTGACGTTCCCGGGGCAGATCCACCCGTTCCACCACTCCTGTGTCCGGGTCCTCCCTGGCCAGGGCCGGGTTGCGGGATGCCCGCCTGAGCTGGAAGGCCGCTGCCGCGATGATGGCCACGAACAGGGCGGCGAAACCAATCACGACGGCGGCGCCGATGGCACTGTCGCGCTGCGAGGGGGCCTTGGCGGCGGGGACGGTTGCCTCCGGCAGGGTTGGCGCGGCGCTGGGCACCGGTGTGGCGGAGGGAAGCGGGGTTGCCGGTGCTGCGTTGCCGCGCCGGTGGACCCGGATCCATTCGGCAATGGTGCCCAGCGGGTTCACCGACACTTCCGGGACCTCTGCCTTGAGGGCGGCCTCCGCGTTGAGGATGCCGTAGCCGTACAGCGGGTCCTTTCCGGGGGCCCCGGCATCCTTCGCCGTTGAGACGATCCTGTTAATGACCTGCTCGGCACTCATGTCCGGCCATTTGGACCGGATCAGGGCGGCCACCCCGGCAACGATCGGCGTGGACCCTGACGTTCCGGCCCACTCCGCGTAGCTCCCGCCGGGGAGCCCGCCCACCAGGTTCTCCGCAGGCGCGGCCACCCCGATGCTGATCCCCTGCGAGGAAGCATCCACGCTGGCGGTGTTCTTGCGGTCCAGGCCGGCGACGGTGAGGACACCGGGAATGGTTGCGGGAGCGCCCACCTGGGTGTTGCCGCCTACCCGGTTGCCGGCCGCGGCCACGATGACCACGTCCTTTTGTTCGGCATACAGGAACGCCGCATCCCAGCTTTGGGGCCATTGGGGTGTGGTGCTGCCGAGCGAAATGTTGATGACCTTGGCACCGTTGTCCACGGCCCAGCGGACGGCCTCTGGAATCTGGTCCTGGTCGCTCTTGCCGGAAGGGTTCGGCGAACCCAGCCAGGTGGACACGGAAAGGAGCTGCGCTTCCGGCGCCACGCCCATGATCCCGTCCGGCGGCGTGCCGGCGGGCCCGGGGCTGGGGCTGGGGCTGGGCGAGGGACTGGCCGGCTGGTGCCCGCGGCCTGCCAGCATGGTGGCCACCAAGGTGCCGTGTTCGGGCTTGGAACCGACGCTTTTCTGGCCGTCCGGCTGGCCGGATCCGGACGCGTCATAGCCGCCGGTGACCACACCTTTGAGGTCCGGGTGCTGGGCGTCTATGCCGCTGTCGATGACGGCTACCTTGACTCCGGCGCCCTTGGAGACCTCCCAGGCCTTGGTGATGCCGGAATCTGCCAGCCAATATTCCTTGTCGCGCCAATCGTCGGCCTTGGCGGCCGGGGCGGTAAAGAGGCCGGCGCACAGGCAACATGCTGCGAGCAGGACAGCGACAAGGGCCGCGGCGGCCCGGCGCGCAGGCGGGGTCGGAGCTGGGGTGGACTGCATGCGGCTAGCCGATGCCCAGGGCGATGCCGTCAAGGATGTCGTGCTCGCTCGCGGTGGCGGAGGTGATCCTGCCGCCGGTCAGCGTGCCCATCCGTTCCAGGATGCGGCGCCATACCAGTCCCCCGGCGCCAATCACATCCACCCGGCCCGGGTGCATGTACGGCAGGTCCGCGCGCCGGGCGCGGGTCATCTCGAGCAGGTCACCGGCCGCGGCCGTGACGACCTCGATGGGCAGCTCAGCGCCGTGGATGGCCTGCGGCGAATATTCGGGCAGGCGGAGGGCGTGCGCAGTGATGGTGGTGACGGACCCGGCCACACCGACGACGGCGGTGGCGCGTTCGAGCGGAACGTCGCGTCCGGCGCGGGCCAGGGCGGCGTCAACGTCGGCTTCGGCGGCCGCCACCTGTTCGGCGGTGGGCGGATCATCGCGCAGGTGCCGCTCCGTGAGGCGGACACAGCCAATGTCCACGGACTTGGCGGCCGTGACCCCGGCCGCGGTGCCGAGGACAAATTCGGTGCTTCCGCCGCCGAGGTCGACCACCAGGACTTCGCGGCCGTCGAGGATGGGCAGCACACTGCTGGCGCCGGCGAAGGACAGGGCCGCTTCCTCGTCACCGGAGATGACCTCAGGTTCGACTCCCAGCAGCTCCCGGATGCCGTCCACGAAGACGTCACGGTTGCGCGCGTCGCGGCTTGCCGAGGTCGCGACGAACCGGGTGCGTTCCGCCCCGTGCTCACGGATGAGGCGGGCATAGTCGGCGGCGGCGGCAAAGGTGCGTTCCAGCGCTTCCGGAGCCAGCTCGCCCGTGGCGTCCACCCCCTGGCCCAACCGGACCACGCGCATTTCCCGGACAACGTCGGTCAGGGCCGCGCTGCCGCTGCTGCGGTCGATATCCGCGATCAGGAGCCGGATGGAGTTGGTGCCGCAGTCGATGGCGGCCACGCGCGTCATTCCGCCACCCCGGCGTCGCGGGAAGGCTTGCGGACGGGCGCAGGGCGGCCGACGATGCCCGGCAGGCCCTGGGGGCCGTGGCGGCTGAGGTCCCTGGACGGGGCTTCCCCGGTGGTGTCCCAGGCGCCGTCGCAGTAGCACTTGTCCGCCGTCCACCACTCGCTGATCATTCCAAGGGCCTGGTCGCCGAGCGGGTTGACGCCGGGACCGGACGCCAGGGAGTGGCCCACCAGGACGTGCAGGCACTTGACGCGTACGGGCATACCCCCGGCCGAGACGCCGTCGATTTCCGGCACCGGGCCGATGCCGGAACGCTCGCCGATCGCATTCCGGGCGGCCAGGTATTCGTCATGGGCCGAACGGTAGGCCGCCGCGAGCGCGGGGTCCCCGGCGAGCTGGTCATTCATCTCATTCATGACGCCTGAGGCTTCCAGCCGGGACACTGCGGAGGTGATCACCGGGTGGGTCAGGTAGAACGTGGTGGGGAACGGGGTCCCGTTGCTGAGCCGGGGTGCGGTCGCGGCGACCAGCGGGTTGCCACAGACGCACCGCGCCGGAATTTCCACGACATCGCGGACAGGACGCCCCAGCTGCCTGCTCAGTACGTCAAGGTCGTGTGCTGTCGGTTGGCGGGATTCGTCCCGGGCGGCTTCCGTGCTGTGTTCCATTGTCGCGGGCCGTCCTTCCTGTGCGGTTCAGTCTGTGGCCGCACGCCTGATGGACTCCCACAGGGAATCCACCCACGGCAGATCGGCGGGGTCTTGTGCTGTTGCGCCGGCGGGGCTACTGCTTTCTCCAGCCGGTTCATCGCTGCCAAAAACCCAGTAGCCGGTTTCGCCCGGCATAACCATGTTAATGCGGTCGCGGGCCTGCTGCTTGACGTAGTTGGGGTCCTGCCACCGCGAAACCTGCTGCCGGAGGGCATCACCCTGGGCCTGGCGTGCGGCGATATCGGCGTTCAGCGCGTCGATTTCGGCCTTTTTGTCGAAGAAGATCTTCACCGTGGGCGCCAGCATGATGGTGATGGCCACCATCACCACGGCCAGGGCCAGCATGCGGCCGGAGAACGCCTTGGCGGGGACAGGGTGCTGATCGTCATCGCCGCCCCGGCCGTCCTTGCCGTCAACGGAGCTGCTGCCCTTGCGTCCGGCGGACGTCTTCGTCGTGGTTGCGTCCCCCGGTTTTCCGGCGGGCCGGGCTGCAGTTCCGCGGCTCCCGTAGCCGTGCCCCGGTGACGCGCCTGCTGTGCCGGCGTCCTTCGCCGGGCGGAAATCCGCCCGGATGACCTCGGCCCCGCCGGAGGTACCGTCGTCGGCCGTATCCTTTGCCGGACGTGCGGGGGCGACCTTGGGAACTTTGGGGCGGCGGGTAGCCATGACACTCCTGAAACGCAGCCTCCCTGGGCCGCCACTATCTGTGCTGGACAAACACTGCTGGGACCATTGCTGCGAAAAGCAACAGCGGTGGCTATGGTCTTCCAACCATAGCCACCGCCGATGGGTTTAGCCGGTTACTAGCCCTTGAAACGCGGGAACGCGCTGCGGCCGGCGTAGCGTGCGGCGTCGTCGAGTTCCTCTTCGATGCGCAGCAGCTGGTTGTACTTGGCAACGCGCTCGGAGCGGGCAGGTGCGCCGGTCTTGATCTGGCCTGCGTTGGTGGCCACCGCGATGTCGGCGATGGTGGTGTCCTCGGTTTCACCGGAGCGGTGCGAGGTGATGGTGGTGTAGCCGGCGCGCTGGGCCAGGCTGACGGCGTCCAGGGTCTCGGTCAGGGAACCGATCTGGTTGACCTTGACCAGCAGGGAGTTGGCCGTCTTGGTGTCGATGCCGCGCTGCAGGATGGACGGGTTGGTGACGAAAAGGTCATCGCCCACCAGCTGGACCTTGTCGCCGATGGCGTCGGTGAGGGTCTTCCAGCCTTCCCAGTCGTTCTCGTCCAGCGGGTCCTCGATGGACACCAGCGGGTAGTCGGCAACGAGTTCGGCGTAGTAGGCGCTCATCTCGCTGGCGGACAGGGCCTTGCCTTCGAACTGGTAGGCACCGTCCTTGAAGAACTCGGAGGAGGCGACGTCCAGGGCCAGGGCGATGTCCTTGCCCGGGGTGTAGCCGGCGTTCTTGATGGCTTCCTGGATCAGGTCCAGTGCCGCGCGGTTGGACGGCAGGTTCGGGGCGAAGCCGCCCTCGTCGCCCAGGCCGGTGGACAGGCCCTGTTCCTTCAGGACGGACTTGAGGTTGTGGTACACCTCAACGCCCCAGCGCAGGCCCTCGGAGAAGGTTTCGGCGCCGATGGGGGCGATCATGAATTCCTGGATGTCGACGTCGGAGTCGGCGTGGGACCCACCGTTGAGGATGTTCATCAGCGGCACGGGCAGGACGTGGGCGTTCGGGCCGCCCAGGTACTTGTAGAGGGGCAGGTCGGCGGATGCTGCGGCAGCGTTGGCGACGGCCAGGGAGACGCCCAGGATGGCGTTGGCGCCGAGTTTGCCCTTGTTGGGGGTGCCGTCCAGGTCCAGCATGGCCTGGTCGATGCTGCGCTGGTCGGTGGCGTCGAAGCCGGTCAGGGCGGGGGCGATCTGGTCGATCACGGCGTCGACGGCCTTCTGCACGCCCTTGCCGAGGTAGCGGCCCTTGTCGCCGTCGCGCAGTTCAACGGCTTCGTGCTCACCGGTGGAAGCACCTGAGGGAACTGCGGCGCGGCCGATCTGGCCGTCGGACAGCAGGACTTCAACTTCAACAGTGGGGTTGCCGCGGGAATCAAGGATCTCGCGGGCGTGGATGGCATCGATAAGCGCCATGAATTTGCTCCTTATGGGCGATTAACGGGGGGAATCAGGCAGAAAACTCGACGTACTCGTCAGGGACTAGCGTAGTCGAGAGTGCTCCGGGTTACTCAAACCGGTCAAGGCCCGGACGTCATGATGCCGCTTGGTCGCCGTGGTAGCGGCGTACGGCGGTACGGAGGGCGCGCTCGGCGTCCATGCCGCGGTCCCGGGCCGAACGCACGACGGCGAGCAGCAGGGTTCCCAGTTCTTCCTCGCTTTCGGGGACGGGAACCCCGTCGGGCAGCCCGAGCCCTGCCCGGGCCGCCCGGTCGAGCGATTTTTGAGCCTTGGCCAGCGCCGGGAGGGCAGCGGGGACTCCTTCGAAGGCATGGCGCCGCTCCGGGCGCTCCGCCCGTTTGACCGCATCCCACGTCTGCTCGATTTCCGCCACCGTTGCGGGGAAGGTGTCCTGCAGGGAACCGTCGGGCCGGAAGACGTGGGGGTTCCGGCGGACCATTTTGGCAGCCAGTCCACGCGCGACGTCGTCGAACGTGAACGCGCCTCGTTCCTCGGCAAGGCGGGCGTGCAGCACAACTTGGAGCAGGACGTCACCGAGCTCGCCCTGGAGTTCGGCGTCGGGGTGGCCCTCCTCGATGGTCTCAGCCACCTCGTAGGCCTCCTCGAGGAGGTATTCCACCAGCGAGGCGTGCGTCAGGGCACCCATCCAGGGGCAGTGCTCGCGCAGCTGGGCCATCTTTTCCAGCAGCTCCGCAGTGGCGGAGCTGCCGGGAGGAGGATCCTGGTCAGCCAAGGTTGGCGTAGGCGTCGTTGATGTATTCCACCAGTGCTTCCTTCTCCTCCAAGGGCAGGAAGGACGCCTCGGCCGCGTTCAGGGTCAGCTCCAGCAGGTCGTCAAGGTCGTAGTCGAACGTCTCCACCAGCAGGTTGAACTCGTCCGTCAGCGTGACGCCGCTCATCAGGCGGTTGTCGGTGTTGATGGTGACGTTGAAGCCCAGCTGGTACAGCATGTCCAGCGGGTGGCTTTCGATACCCTCGCCAAATTCGGCGATGGCTCCGGTCTGGAGGTTGGAGGACGGGCAGATTTCCAGGGCGATGCCGCGGTCACGAACCCAGCTGGAGAGGTCGCCGAGGGTGACCAGGCCGACGGTGTCGCCGGCCTCGTCGTCATCGTCGAATTCCACCATGATGTCCTCGGCGATCCGGACGCCGTGCCCCAGGCGGAGGGCGCGGCCGTCCACCAGTGCAGACTGGATGCTCTCCAGCCCCGCAGCCTCGCCGGCGTGCACCGTGGCGGGGAAGTTGTGCTGGGCCAGGTAGGTGAACGCGTCCTTGAAACGGCTGGGCAGGAAGCCGTCCTCCGCCCCTGCGATGTCAAAGCCAACTGCGCCCTGGTTGCGGTGGCGCACGGCCAGTTCGGCGATTTCCTGGCCGCGGTCCGCGTGGCGCATGGCGGTGATCAGCTGGCCCACCTGGATCTCCCGGCCGCTCTCCGACACGGCCTCGACGCCGGCTTCCAGGCCGTCCTGGACCGCTTCCACGGCTTCATCCAGGCTGAGCCCCTTCTGCAGGTGCTGCTCCGGCGCCCACCGGACCTCGCCGTAGACCACGCCGTCATCCGCCAGGTCTTCGACGAACTCCTTGGCCACGCGGAACAGGCCGTCGTAGGTCTGCATTACGGCCACGGTGTGGTCGAAGGTTTCCAGGTAGCGGACCAGGGACCCGGAGTCGGCGGATTCGCGGAACCACTCCCCCAGGGCAACCGGGTCCGTCGAGGGGAGGGTGTGCCCCACGGCTTCCGCCAGCTCGATAATCGTGGCCGGACGGAGTCCCCCGTCCAAGTGGTCGTGAAGGGAAACCTTGGGCAGGCTCTTCAGGTCGAAATCAATGGCAGGGGCAGCGTCAAGAATGGGCTCAGTCACGTTCCCACCTTAGGGTGGGGCGGGGTTCAAAGCCAGCCGCTACTTGGCTGCGGGACCGGCATCGGCCGATGGCACCGTTAGGGGCCGGGTGCCGGGCCGTCCTTCCTGGCCCGGGGTGTTTTCGGCCCATCCGTCCACGTCGGCGTCAGCCTCGGGCGCATCGTGGCGTCCAAGCCGTTTGTGCCACCAGCGCAGGGCGTGGTCGATCACGACGCCCAGGACTATCGCGAAGACGACGGCGATGCCGGCGCTCAGGAGCGGGTTGTGGTGCAGCCATGGGAAGGAGCTGGCCAGCACCCCGATGCCCAGGGAGTAGCCCACCCATGTGACGCAGGCAAAGGCGTCGAAGACGAAGAACCTGCGGTGTGAGAACCCGGTGCTGCCGGCCACGTAGTTGACAGCCACCCGGCCCCAAGGGATGTACCGGGCGGTGAAGATGAGGACCGCCCCGCGCTTCTCGAGCTCGTAGCGGGCCCAGGCGAAGACTTTCCGGACCTTGGGCCGGCGCATCCACGCCCACCGGTCCAGTCCGATCTTTCGGCCGAGCATATAGGCCATGTTGTCGCCGCAGATCGCGCCGATCAGGGCGGTCAGACCAAGGATCCAAAGATTGGGTTCGCCGCTGTGCCGCGAGAAAGCCGCCAAAGCCACAATGAGGGTCTCACTGGGCACCACCATGGCGAAGCCGTCCACGAAGAAGAACACCAGCAGTACGGGGTAGATCCACCACTGGCCCGCTGCATGGAGCACGGCCTCATTAATAAACTCCACGCGGTGTTGCTCCTGTAAAAAAATGGCACGGCCGAAGCGCCGCAGCCAAAGCGGAAATCGTTCCTAAGTGTCCCATGGCGGGGACGCAGTACGCTACGCCCCGGCGCCCGGAATTATCCGGTTAAACGCGGGGCTCAGGTCCCGGGTTCCCGGATCCGTTCCACCACGTTGGGTTTACCCCGGAATTTGTTGATCACAAGGTCCACCAGGATGCCCAGGGCTACGGCACAGACAATGGCGATCGCGGCGCCCAGGACATGGTTGTCCTCGAACCATTGGCCAAAGAACAGCCCGATCGTCACGGAGTATCCGGCCCACAGGCTTGCGGAAAGGACCGTCAGCCCCACGAACCGCAGGTGGGGATAGTGGGTGACTCCGGCGGTCAGGTTGACCGCCACGCGGCCGATCGGAACGAACCGGGCCACCAGGATCAGCGACGCCGGCCGCTTGCGCAGTTCCCGGCCCGCCCAGCGGAAGGCGGCCTGCATCCGCGGTCCGCGCATCCAGGCCCAGCGGGTGGTGCCCACCCGCCGGCCCAGGAGGTAGGCAATGTTGTCGCCCGCGAAGGCTCCGGCGGCAGCCACCCCTGCCAAGAGCAGGGGGTTGGGGACATCCGCGGTGGCGGCGACGGCGGCGAGGCCCACCACCACGGATTCACTGGGCACGGGCGGGAAGAAGCCGTCAATGACGCAGCACGCCAGCACCAGGACCAGCACCCAGGGCTGTCCGGCTGCGGTGAGGATGAAGTCGTTGATGGCCTGCATTGGTACCTATGCTATGCGGTCAATGATGAGCTGCTGGGCAGGCCGTGAACCATCCGGCGCGATGACCACCGCGTGTTCGAGGGCTTCCCGGGCGCGGGCAAACCGGTCCGGTGTGTCCGTGAGCAGGGTCATCAAGGGTTCCCCGGCCCTGACGGTGGCGCCCGGTTTGGCATGCATCCGCACCCCGGCCCCGGCTTGGACGGCATCCTCCTTGCGGGCACGGCCGGCCCCCAGCCGCCAGGCGGCAACCCCGACGGCCAGGGCGTCGAGTTCCACCAGCACTCCGTCTGCGGGGGCGTAGACGACGTCGGATTCCCTGGCTGCCGGGAGGGGGGCATGCGGATCGCCACCCTGGGCGGAGATCATCCGGTTCCAGACGTCCATGGCGCGGCCGTCCTTGAGCGCGGCGGCGGGGTCGGCGTCGTGCACTCCTGCAGCGGCGAGCATCTCTTCGGCGAGCCTGACGGTCAACTCCACCACGTCTTCCGGTCCGCCACCGGCGAGGACCTCCACGGACTCCTCGACTTCGATGGCGTTGCCGGCTGTGAGGCCCAGTGGCGTGTTCATGTTGGTCAGCAGCGCAACCGTGTTGACGCCGGCGTCCTTGCCCAGGGCCACCATGGTCTCGGCCAGTTCCCGGGCCCGGGACTCATCCTTCATGAACGCTCCGCTGCCCACTTTGACGTCCAGGACCAGCGAGCCCGTGCCCTCGGCGATCTTCTTGCTCATGATGGACGAGGCGATGAGCGGGATGGCTTCCACGGTGCCGGTCACGTCACGCAGCGCGTAAAGCTTCTTGTCCGCCGGGGCCAGGCCTGCGCCGGCGGCGCAGATCACTGCCCCGACGTCCTGGAGTTGGGCCAGGATCTCACCGTTGGTCAGGTTTGCGCGCCACCCGGGAATCGACTCAAGCTTGTCCAGGGTGCCGCCCGTGTGGCCCAGGCCGCGGCCGGAGAGCTGCGGGACGGCGACGCCGAACACTGCCACGAGCGGGGCCAACGGCAGGGTGATCTTGTCCCCTACCCCGCCGGTGGAGTGCTTGTCCGTGGTGTACTTCAGGCCGCCATCGGGGCGCCGAAGGCTGGAAAAGTCCATTCGCTCCCCGGACGCGATCATGGCGGCGGTCCAGCGGGCAATTTCCGCCCGGTCCATGCCGTTGAGCAGGATGGCCATGTTCAGGGCCGCCATCTGTTCATCGGCAATGGCTCCACGCGTGTAGGCGTCGATGGTCCAGTCGATCTGTTCGGGGCTCAGAGTGCCTTTGTCCCGCTTGATGCGGATGATGTCCACGGCATCGAATGCCTCGGCGTTGCTGGTGGTTTGGGTCACCGGATCTCCTCCAGATGTTGGGGGCCAAATGCGTCGGGCAGCACCTGGTCCATCGTCCTGATGCCTTGGGTGGTCATGACTTCCATCTCCGGGGCGCGGAATTCGTACAGCAGCTGGCGGCAGCGGCCGCACGGCATCAGGACCGTGCCGCCGGCGTCGACGCAGTAGAAGGCGCGCAATTGGCCGCCGCCGGTCATGTGCAGGTTGCCTACCAAGGCGCATTCGGCGCAGAGGGTGAGGCCGTAGCTGGCGTTCTCGACGTTGCAGCCGCTGACGATCCGGCCATCCGTGGTGAGGGCGGCCGCCCCCACCGCGAAATTCGAATACGGCGCGTAGGCATTTGCCATTGCGGCAACGGCGGCAGCCTCGAGGGCGGCCCAATCGACGCCGGTACCTCCGCCGGGCTTGCCTTGATTGCCGGGGGCTCCGGTTTCTGTCACCGTGGTCACCCCTTGACGTATGGGATGCCGTCGGCTGCGGGCGGCCGGGACCGCCCCACGAGGCCGGCCACGGCGATGACGGTCAGGGCGTAGGGGAGCATCGCCATGAACTGGCTGGGCACGGGCGAACCAATGATGGTGATGATGCTCTGCAGGTTGTCGGCGAACCCGAAGAGCAGGGCGGCCAGGAAGGCCCCGATGGGATTCCAGCGCCCGAAGATCATGGCGGCAAGGGCGATGTAGCCGCGACCGCCGGACATGTCCTTGCTGAAGGCGTCCACCGACACCAGGGTGAAGAAGGAACCGCCGATTCCAGCGATCGCGCCGCCCATCAGGACGTTGATGAAGCGGGTGCGGTTGACGTTGATGCCCACGGTGTCCGCCGCCTGGGGGTGTTCGCCGACGGCGCGCACCCGCAGGCCCCATTTGGTGTGGAACAGCCCGACGTAGACCACGATCACGGCCACGTACATGAGGTAGCCCACCAGGGACTGGCGGAACAGGATGGGTCCGATGATCGGGATGTCGGCAAGGAACGGGATATCCACTGCCTGGAGCCGGCCGGGCTTGTTGAGATTTTCCGGGTCCGCCGTGAGCAGGGTGGAGAACAGGAAGCTGGTGAGGCCGCTGATCAGGACGTTGAGGACCACGCCGACGATGATCTGGTTGACGAGGTACTTGATGCTCACCACGGCCAGGACCAGGGACACGAGTGCACCGGCGACGGCCGCCGAAATGAGTCCGACGTAGACATTGCCTGTCACGGTGGCTACGACGGCGGCGGAGAACGCACCGAGCAGGAGCTGTCCTTCGATGGCGATGTTGACCACGCCGGCCCGTTCGCACAGCACTCCGGACAGCGAGCCGAACACCAGTGGTACGGCCAGTGTCACCGCTCCTGCCATCAGGCCGCCCAGGGAAATGGACGGTTCGGGGTCACGGCCGCCGGCGACGATCCAGATCATGAACCCGACCAGGAAGACGACGGCGAAGAGACCGCCCAGCCATCCGGGGGTGCGCCGCCGCTGCAGGGTCAGCAGGATGGCGTACCCGGCCAGGCCGAGCAGCAAGAGGGCGCAAATCCAGCCGAAGACCATCGAGGGCACGGTGATCTTCTCCACCTGGGCAACGCCGAGGGCGGCGAGGCCCAGGACGACGACGGCAGCGATGGTGGTGGCGGGAATCCAGCGGTCCACTCCCCCGCCCTCGCGGCGCTGGCTGATCCAGCGGTAGCCGAGGTATCCGGCGGCAGCCAGCGCCACGACAAGGGTGACCCAGGCTGCGGTGGACGAGGCGTTTGGGTCGCGGGCTTCGGCGATCCGGAACCCGGCGGATTTTGTGTTGGCGAGGAATCCAAACAGCACGGTGCCCAGGATGGCGAGCAGGCCCAGGCCGACGCCGGCCTTCCAGCTCACCAGTTCCGTTGTCGCTGCCCGGCCTGCGGCACGGTTGGCTCCGGTGGTTTTCCCGGTTCCAGGTTGTTTGCTCGCGGGAGATTGTGTGGTGGCGCTCATGCTGCCGCTCCGCTCTTGACGCCGCCGGTATGCGAACCTGCGGTCCCACTTGTGGTGGTCTTCTTCTTACGGGGGTTGAGTCCGAATATCGCACGGACCAGCGGCGGTGCTGCGATGAACAACACGATCAGGGACTGGATGACGAGCACAATGTCGATGGGGGTTTGCGTCTGTGCCTGCATTGCCACGCCGCCGGCGCGGAAAGCGCCGAACAGCAGGCCCGCAAAGAAGGTTCCCCACGGCGTGGAGCGTCCCAGCAGAGCGACGGTGATGGCGTCAAAGCCGATGGAAGCGGCCACACCGCCGGAGAGGTACTTTTCCGTGCCGGACACCTGCGCCACCCCGGCCAGGCCGGCCAGCGCACCCGCGATCGCCATCACCAGGATGGTGCTGCGGGCAACGTTGATGCCGGCGGTACGGGCCGCGTTCGGGTTCGCCCCAACGGCGCGGAACTCAAAACCGACCGTGGAGCGGTTCAGCAGCCACCAGACGAAGGCGGTGGCCGCTATCGCAACCAGGAACCCGGCGTGCAGGCGGAACTGGGGTCCGAGCAGTTCGGGGAACAACGCGGTGGAGTCAAGGAACGGGGAGATCGGGTTGGTGGAACCCTTGCGCTGGAAAGCGGGGGTGGTGAGCAGGAAGAGCAGCAGGAAGTTGGCGATGTAGTTGAGCATGATGGTCACGATCACCTCGTGGGCGCCGGTCCGCGCCTTCAGCAGGCCCACGACGCCACCCCAGACCGCGCCGCCAACCAGGCCGGCGAGGATGACGACCAGCAGGTGCAGGCCGATGGGCAGGTGCCAGGCGAAGCCAACGTAGGCGCCGAAGAGCGCACCGAAGATGATCTGCCCCTGGGCGCCAATGTTGAACAGGCCGGCGCGGAACGCCAACGCGACGCCGAGCCCGGCACAAATAAGCGGAGTTGCGACCGTGAGGGTCTCGGTGATCGGGTACAGCTGGGCGGCCAGGTCGGCGCCGGCCCAGTTGAAGATGGACCCCTGCACCAGTGCGGTATAGGGACGGATGACCTCGGTCAGGAGGTCTCCGGGCTGGGCAAAAAAGTAACCGGCCGTGACGGCGACCTTGGGGTTGGTCACCGCCATCAGGATGCCGCCGAGCACGATGGCCAGCAGCACGGAGAGGAAGGAGACCATGGCGTTGCCGGTGAAGATCTGGTGCAGGACGGATCCGTCACCGTCCCGGTGGTCCCGGCCGCGCAGCTGGGTGGCCGCCGGAACGGCGGACGGCGGCATCTGGCCGCCGGCGGTGTCGAGCGCGACGTCGGAGGCGACGGCCTCGGAGGTGGTGCCGCCTGGCACCTGGGTCGGGGCGGGCTCCGGGGCGCTGTTATTGCCTGTGGCCAGCGGGTCCGGGGTTGTCTTCTCAGACATGGGTTTCTCCTTCGTGGCCGGCAGGCTCAGATACCGTCGGTGCGGCCGTTACGCCGGAAGCATGGGCGGAGGCGTTGGCTTCGGCTTCCGCGGCCGGGACACCGGCCATCATCAGGCCCAGGACGTCGCGGGACGTGGTGGCGGGGACGATTCCCACCAGCCGGCCGCGGTAGAGCACCGCGATCCGGTCTGCCAGCTGCAGTACTTCGTCAAGTTCCGTGGACACGATCATGACGGGTGTTCCGTGGTCGCGTTCGGCGATGACGCGCTTGTGGACGAATTCGATCGAGCCGACGTCAAGCCCGCGCGTGGGCTGCGAGGCAATAAACAGGCGGAGCGGGCGGGAGAGCTCACGGGCCAGGACGACCTTCTGCTGGTTGCCGCCGGAGAGGGTGCCCACCGCGGCGGATACGGAGGGCGTGCGGACATCGAATTCCTCGACCTTCTTGGCAGCGTTCTCCGCGATGAGGCCCGGTTTCATCCCCACGCCGCGGGCGAAGGGTGCCTTGTCGTAGAGGTCCAGGATCATGTTCTCGGCGATGGTGAACGTGCCTACCAGGCCGTCAAGGGTGCGGTCCTCGGGGACGAAGCCCACACCCGCACCGAGCACATGCTTAACGCTCTTGCCCAACAATTCCTCGCCGTCGAGCGTGATGGACCCGGCCACGTGCGGCTGCACGCCAAGGATCGCCTCGGTCAGCTCCGTCTGGCCGTTGCCTTGCACTCCGGCGATGGCGAGCACCTCGCCCTTGGCGATGTCGAATGACAGGTCATCGACCACGTGCTGTCCATTGTGGTCGGTGACGGTCAGGTTGCGGACCTTGAAGGTCACCTCACCCGTCTTGGCCGGCGCCTTGTCAAGCGTCAGGCTCACGGTGCGGCCCACCATGGCGGACGCCAGTTCGGTGGGGGAAGCTGTGGGGTCCGCCTGCCCCACCACCTTGCCGCGCCGGATGACCGTGATGGTGTCCGAGATGGCCTTGACTTCGCGCAGTTTGTGGGAGATGAAGACGATCGACTTCCCGTCGCGCTTCAGCTGCCGGATGATGTCCAGGAGTTCGTCGGTCTCCTGCGGCGTCAACACGGCGGTGGGTTCGTCGAGGATGAGCACCTCGGCATCTCGAACCAGTGCCTTGATGATCTCGACCCGCTGCTGGACGCCAACGGGCAGGTCCTCCACCATGGCGTCGGGGTCGACGTCGAAGCCGTACTGGTCCGAAATGCGGCGGATCTTCTCGCGCGTAGCTTCCAGGTTGAGCAGGCCGGCGGCCTTGGTGGTCTCATTGCCCAGCGCCACATTCTCGGCCACGCTGAAGACCGGGATGAGCATGAAGTGCTGGTGGACCATTCCGATGCCGGCCGCCATGGCCTCGCCGGGGTCTTTGAAGACGACAGGCTTGCCATCGACCAGGATTTCGCCTTCGGTCGGATCGTACAGGCCGTAGAGCACGTTCATCAGGGTGGATTTCCCTGCGCCGTTCTCGCCCAGGAGGCAGTGCACCTGCCCCGGTTCGACGACCAAATCGATGTGGTCATTGGCTACCAGGGACCCGAATCGCTTCGTGATCCCCTTCAGTTCGAGTTTCAAAACCCCAACCAATCTGTGTGTGTATGGATCTGCTCCGCCGCGCTGTCGGCGGCAAGGCAGCGGGTAGTCCCAGCCTAGTGTTACGGGTGGTTTCTGGGCAGGGCGGGCAGGCAGGAAAAGTAACGCCTGCGTGGCGCTGGCAAGCGTGCGTTGCCAGCAAAACAGAACGCGCTGCCCTCCGGCCGGGGTAACGGCGGAAGGGCAGCGCGCCCCGCTGTTCAGTGGTTACTTGGTGGGGCTGGACTTCGACTCGACCTTGACGGTGCCGGAGATGATGTCCTTCTTCAGCTGGTCCAGTTCGCTCTTGAGGTCCGCCGGCACGGCGGAATCGAGGTCGTGGAAGGGAGCCAGGGCAACGCCGCCGTTTGCAAGGGTTCCGATGTACGGCGAGGCGTCGAATTTGCCGTCCTTGTCGTCCTTTATGACCGTCTCCACAGCGGTGGCCATGGTCTTCTGGACAGAAGAAAGGATCACGGACTTGTAGTCGGGGGCCGTCAGGTAGCCATCGGAGTCAACCCAGATGAGCTTGGCATCCTTGCCCTTGGACTTGGCGTCGAGGATCGCGCTGCCCGCGCCGCTGCCGACGGGTCCGGCCACGGGAAGGACGATATCTGCGCCCTGGTCGAGGAAGCCCTGGGTGAGGACCTTGCCCTTGTCCACCTGCTTGAAGTCGCCGACGAAGGTGCCGTCCTGCTTGTCCTTGTCCCAGCCGATGAGCTGGACGCTCTTGCCCTTCTTTTCGTTGTAGTACTTCACGCCGTCGGCAAAACCGTCCATGAAGATGGTGACGGTGGGGATGTTGATGCCGCCGAAGGTTGCCACCTTGCCGGTCTTGGACGTGCCTGCTGCCAGGTAGCCGGCCAGGAACGCGGCCTGGGCCGTGTCATAGACGATCGGCTTGACGTTCTTGGGGAAGGTGGGGTCGTTGTAGTCGATGATCGCGAAGTGGCTGTTCGGGTTGGCCGTCGCGATGGACTTGGTGGCATCGCCGAGCAGGAACCCGACGGTCACGGTGAGCTTGCAGCCCTGCTGGACCATGGAGCGGAGGTTGGGGTCGTAGTCGGTGTCAGCCTTGGACTGGACGTGCTTCTCCTTGATGCCAAGGTCCTTCACGGCGGCCTGCAGTCCCTCGTAGCCGGACTGGTTGAACGACTTGTCGTCGAATCCACCGGAGTCGGACACCATGCAGGCGGTGTAGTCCGAGGCGGTGGCTGAACCCGAGGGGCCGGACGCGGACGGGGCGGCCCCGCAGCCGGTCAGCAGCAAGGCGGACGCACCGAGGGTGGCCACACCGGCCATTGAACCGCGCTTGAAGCCGGCACGCAGTGATTTCTTCAATTTTCCTCCAGGGATGATGCGAGTGGCACTACGGGCTGAGATTCAATGAGTGTCCGTTTCGGCGCTGAAATTCTGTTTTCACTGAAGGCACGCAGCACTGCGCCGGAGCGCACTGATGGCACTTACTTTAGTGGCCTGCGCCACGTCCCCATAGCACGTCGGAAGCTGACCCCGAAGATTGTTTACAAGTTGTTACCAAGCAGTAGAGGCGCCTCCAAAGGAGGCGCCCCTACTGCTGATTGTTCTTTAGTTGTGAGCGCCGGGCTACAGCCGGACGAGCATCTTTCCGGTGTTCGCACCGTCCAGGAGATCCATGAACGCCTGCGGCGCGTTCTCCAGTCCGTCCACGATCGTCTCGTCGTAGCGCACGGTGCCGTCGGCCAGCCAGGCGGACATCTTCTCGGCAAACTCCGCCGCGTGCTGCCGCTGACCGCCTACCAGGAAGCCGCGGAGCGTCAGTTGCTTGCCGATGGCCTGCATCAGGTTGTGGGGCGCCGGAGTCGGTTCGGTGGAGTTGTACTGCCGATGGCACCGCACATTGCCACCCGGCCGCCGACGTTGAGGACCGCCAGGGCCGCCTCGAGGTGTTCGCCGCCGACGTTGTCGAAGTAGACGTCGATGCCGGCTGGGCCGGCGGCCTTCTGCAGCTGGTCCAGCACGGGACCATCGTGGTAGTCGAAGGCTGCGTCGAAACCGAGCTCCAGCAGCCGGGCCACCTTGGCCGGCGAACCGGCGGAGCCGATCACGCGGGAGGCGCCCATGGCCTTGGCGATCTGGCCAACCAGGGAGCCCACCGCGCCGGCGGCACCGGAGACGAACACGGCGTCCCCCGGCTTGAATTCGGCGACCTTCAAGAGGCCGGAGTAGGCGGTCAGCCCGGTCATGCCCAGGGCGCCGAGGAAGGCGGAAGCCGGGGCCAGGTCAGTTCGGGCCGGGGTGGCTGCAGCGCCGTCAACCACGGCGTACTCCCGCCAGCCGAGGGAATGCAGGACGACGTCGCCCTCCTGGTGTGCCGACGAACGGGACGCGACCACCTCGCCTACCGCGCCGCCGTCGAGCGCCTTGCCCACGGCAAACGGCGCGGAGTAGGACTTCACGTCATTCATCCGGCCCCGCATGTAGGGGTCGACCGACATGAAGAGGTTCCGGACCAGGATCTGGCCGTCCTCGAGGGCGGGCAGCGGGGACTCGGCGAGCTCGAAGTTATCGCTGGCAGGACGGCCTACAGGGCGCGAGGCCAGGCGGATTTCACGGGTGCTGGTGGCAAGTGCGGTGCTCATGCTGCGTACTCCAAAATCTTGATGTCGACGATGATGTTGCCCCGGGTGGCGTTCGAGTAGGGGCACACTTCATGCGCCTTGGCCACCAGTTCCTCGGCGGTGGAAAGGTCCAGCGCCGGGAGGGCGATTTCCAGTTCGGCGGCAAGCCCGAAGCCCGTTCCGCCGTCCAGCTGTCCCAGGTGGACTTTCGCCGCAACGGCCGAATCGGTGAGGTCGGCGCCTGCCTTGCGGCCCACCAGGCGCAGTGCGGAGTGGAAGCAGGCGGCGTACCCGGCGGCGAAAAGCTGTTCAGGGTTGGTCCCGCGGCCGCTGCCGCCCAGCTCCACGGGGCTGGCCAGGTCCACGGCCAGCTTGCCGTCGTTGCTGCGTGCGGTGCCGTCACGGCCTTCGCCGGAGGCAAGCGCCTCGGCGGTGTAGAGAGTCTTCACGAAAAATGTCCGTCCTGTAGGTGGGATGGTGCAGGGTGGCGCGCCGCTTAGAGCGACTGGTGCAGTGCGGCCGTGAGCTTGCCCAGGGTGGCGCGCAGTTGTTCGAGCTCTCCGTGCGAGAGCCCTGCGGCGTCAGCCAGCCGCTGCGGGATGGCCCGGGCCGGGACGCTGAGTTCCCGGCCTGCCGTCGTGAGGTGAATGGCAACGCGCCGTTCGTCCTCGCCTGACCGGCGGCGTTCCACGAGCCCCAGTGCTTCCAGCCGCTTGAGAAGGGGCGACAGGGTCCCCGAGTCCAGCCCGAGCTCCCCGCCAAGTTCCTTGACCCCGCGGGGCTCGTCCTCCCACAGCACCAGCATCACCAAGTACTGCGGGTAAGTGAGCCCCAGTTCATCCAGCACTGGCCGGTACACGGCGGTGGCGGCCCGGGAAGCCGAATACAAAGCAAAACACACTTGGCGGTCCAGGCGGGGAGCTTCGGTCATGAGAAAACAATAGCCCACAATTAGATTGTGCACAACTCAACTGGACTCACGAGACCATCCCGTTGACCGTCGTCGTGATCCACCAGCGTTACCGGCGCCGGCGCAAACAAGCCGCCACGGCACGGACGCGGCGTGGACGGCGCGCCGGGCGGCTACAGCGCGGGCGGCTGCTCGATGTCCCTGATGGTCCTCAACGCTGCCGCGGTGAGCACGCGGATCCCCAGGCCCAGCGATCGCTCGTCCAGGATGTAATCGCCGCGGTGGAGGTCGTAGTCCTCCCCGCCCGGCGTCTTGGTGCCCAGGCGCATCATGGCTCCCGGAAGTTCCGCAAGGAACCAGGCAAAGTCCTCGCCACCCATGGATTGCGGGGTCAGCACCACGGCGCTTTCGCCGATCTCTGCGCGCGCAGCCGCCTCGATAATCGCCGTTTCGTGTTCCGAGTTCACCACGGGCGGCACTCCCCTGGTGTGCTCCAGGTGGACGTCCACCCCATACGGCGCGGCCACCTGGTGGACCACCTCGTCGAGGAGTTCGCCGGCGGCGTGCCAGGCGTCACGGTCCAGGCAGCGCATGGTTCCGGCCATGTAGCCCGAGCCGGGAATGGCATTGGGCGCCGATCCGGCGGTGATCTGGCCCCACACCACGGACACGCCACTGCGGACGTCCACCCGGCGGGACAGGACGGCCGGAACGTTGACGGCGATCTGGGCAAGCGCGAAGACGAGATCCTCGGTGAGGTGCGGTCGGGACGTGTGGCCGCCGCGGCCGGACAGTTCAATCCGGATGGTGTCCGAGGCCGAGGTGATGGCGCCAATCCGGGTTCCGACCTTGCCCACTTCGATGCGGGGGTCGCAGTGCAGCGCGAGGATCCTGGGAACTCCCTCCAGCACGCCCTGCTCAATGCACGCGTGCGCCCCGCCGGGCATGGTTTCCTCAGCGGGCTGGAAGATGATCCGCACCGTCGCGCCCAGGGGCGATTCCTCGTGCATGCGCTGCAACACCAGGGCAATACCCAGCATGGTGGTGGTGTGCACGTCGTGGCCGCAGGCGTGGGTGACGCCGTGGTTCTTGGACGCGAAAGCCAGGCCGGTTTCCTCGATGATGGGGAGGGCGTCGATGTCACCCCGCAGCGCGGTGGCGATGGGGCCTTCGCCGACGTCCACGGTCAGGCCGGTGCCTTCGAGCCGGCGGGGGCTCAGCCCGGCGGCCTCCAGCCTCTCCGCAAGCTTGTCGGTGGTTCGGAACTCCTTGAAGGAAAGCTCAGGGTGCGCATGGAGGTCCCGCCGGAATTCGATCAGTTCCGGCAGGAGCGGTTCAAGCCACGGCGCCACCAAGGCGGTGGGCTCGGCTTCAGTAGTGTAATTGCGCACTGTTTTACTCTAGCGATCACGGCCCCGATAAGGGCCATTCACTGACGCCCCGTTACAACGTGAACCTGCCGGCGCCGTGACGCGCCGGCAGGTAGGGCGATCAAAGGACGTCCGTGTCCCCGCTGGCCTTGAGGGCGTCGACCGCTGCCTTGACCCGCTGGGAGTTGGCCATGGTGGTGACCAGCAGCGCGTCCGGCGTATCCACGATGACCACATCCTGGATGCCGATCAGGGCGATGACCCGCTTGGTGTCTGTGACCACCACACCGCTTGAGTTCTCCGTGAATACCCGCGCTCCTTCGCCCAGGACGGTGACGTCGTCCACTTCCTTGGCGCTGTTGAGCCGCCCGACGGAGGCAAAGTCGCCAACGTCGTCCCAGCGGAAGGTCCCGGGCACGACGGCGACGTCCCCGGCTTCGGCGGCGGGCTCGGCCACTGCGTAGTCGATGGCGATCTTGGGCAGGGTGGGCCAGATCCGGGCAGTGACCTCGTCGCGTTCGGGGGTGTCCCAGGCCTGCGCGATTTCCTGCAGGCCCTTGAACAGCTCCGGCTGGTTGGCCTCGAGGTGCTTGAGCATCAGTGCCACGGGGGCTACGAACATGCCGGCGTTCCACACGTAGTCACCGCTGTCGACGTACTGCTGGGCCACCACTTCGTCGGGCTTTTCGACGAATTCCACCACATCGTGGGCGCTCGGAGCTCCGTCGATGTGCAATTCCTTGCCGGAGCGGATGTACCCGAACCCGGTGGACGGGTGCGTGGGCTTGATGCCGATGGTCACGATCTTGCCGGCCGCGGCGGTATGGATTGCCTCCCGGACGGCGTCCTGGAAGAGGTGGTCCGGGCTGATCACCTGGTCGGCGGCGAAGGACCCCATGATGGTGTCCGGGTCCCGCGCGTGCAGGATGGCCGCGGCGAGGCCGATCGCCGCTGCGGAGTCCTTGGGCTCCGATTCCAGGACAAGGTCCGCGTCCTGGACCTCGGGAAGCTGGCGGCACACGGCGTCGCGGTGCGCTTTTCCGGTGACCACCAGCACCCGGCTGCCCGCGAGCGGGTGGAGCCGGTCGTAGGTGGCACGCAGCAGGGTGCTGCCCGATCCTGTGAGATCGTGAAGGAACTTGGGAGCTGCTGCTCGTGACAGGGGCCAGAGGCGGGTCCCCACTCCGCCTGCCGGAATCACCGCAATGAAGCGGTCAAGGGGTGAGGCCGGGCTTGTCACTTTGTCTGTACTCATCACCGCTACTTTAGCTGACGGCCCACGGCCGGCGGCGGCGGCCCGCCACGGGCTGTCCACCGGCGCGCTCCGTCATCGCATGGCCCAAATCACCGCATCCGTGTGGCGTTCGTCTCATTCTCGCCGAAAAACCGCCCCAGCACTGGTCTCCAAGAATCTCCTAAATTGAATAAGCTGTAAGCGAAGCCTAGATTTAGGCCTGAGCTACGAGTGCTCTCGCAGCAGGCGTTCCCCCCGCATGGATCTCATGCCAGCGCCGCTGTGTTGCAGGGAGGTTTATCAGTGCCGACAAAACCAGCTGGCACCTTGTACCGCGGCCGTGAAGGCATGTGGTCCTGGGTAGGACACCGCATAACCGGTGTAGTGATCTTTTTCTTCTTGTTGGTCCACGTCCTGGACACCTCCTTGGTGCGTGTGTCGCCGGAGGCCTACACCGCTGTGATCGGCGCCTACAAGAACCCGCTGATGGCGCTGGGCGAGACCGGGCTTGTGGCCGCGATCGTGTTCCACGCCTTCAATGGCTTGCGGATCATCGCGGTCGACTTCTGGAAGAAGGGCGCCAAGTACCAGCGGCAGATGCTGTGGGCAGTCCTGGCCCTCTGGATCGTGACCATGCTTGCGTTCTCCATCCGCCACCTGTCCCTCGCCCTCGGAGGTCACTAAGCCATGACTGCAACCATCGAGAGCCCCCGCAGCGGCCGGGTAGCTCCCCAGTACCGCCGCAGCGGCGGTTCGCGCGGCAACTTCGAGATGATCGCCTGGCTGTTCATGCGCCTCTCCGGCGTGGTGCTGGTGGTCCTCATCTTCGGGCACCTGTTCGTGAACCTCATGGTCGGCGAAGGCATCCATGCCATTGACTTCGGTTTCGTCGCCGGCAAGTGGGCGGACCCGTTCTGGCAGTTCTGGGACCTGGCCATGCTGTGGCTGGCAATGCTGCACGGCACCAATGGCGTGCGGACCATCATTAACGACTACGCCGAAAAGACGGGGACGCGGCGCTGGTTGAAGACCGTCCTCTACGCAGCCGCCGTGGTCATCATCCTGCTGGGCACCCTGGTGATCTTCACCTTCAACCCCTGCCCCGTGGTGGACGGCGTGGCCCTTCCGGGCGGATTCTGCCCTGCCTAGTCCAGGCACAACCCCGGGCCCGCGGGCTTACCCGCGGGCCCTGTTTTGCGGAGCAGGCGAAGCCGCCCCGTTGTTTGATAGCGAATTTTGAGAGAAAGAGCGTCTGGTATGCAGGTCCATAAGTACGACGTCGTCATCGTCGGTGCCGGTGGCGCTGGCATGCGCGCCGCGATCGAGTCCGGTCAGCGCGCGCGCACAGCAGTACTGACCAAGCTCTACCCCACCCGCTCGCACACGGGTGCGGCGCAGGGTGGCATGTGTGCAGCCCTTGCCAATGTCGAGGAAGACAACTGGGAATGGCACACGTTCGACACCGTCAAGGGCGGCGACTACCTGGTTGACCAGGACGCTGCAGAGGTCATGGCGAAGGAAGCCATCGACGCCGTGCTGGACCTCGAGAAGATGGGCCTGCCGTTTAACCGCACGCCCGAGGGACGCATTGACCAGCGGCGCTTCGGCGGCCACACCCGCGACCACGGCAAGGCTCCCGTGCGCCGCGCCTGCTACGCCGCAGACCGCACCGGCCACATGATCCTGCAGACCCTGTACCAAAACTGTGTCAAGCACAACGTTGAGTTCTACAACGAGTACTACGTCCTGGACCTGCTGACGGTCGAAGAGGATGCTGTCCGCGAGGACGGCACGCCCTACAAGCAGAAGCGTGTGGCCGGCGTCGTGTCCTACGACCTCGCCTCCGGTGAACTGCACGTCTTCCAGGCCAAGTCCGTGGTGTTCGCCTCCGGCGGCGCCGGCAAGGTCTTCAAGACCACCTCGAACGCACACACCCTCACGGGTGACGGCATGGGCATCGCCTTCCGCCGCGGCATCCCGCTGGAGGACATGGAATTCTTCCAGTTCCACCCCACCGGCCTTGCCGGCCTCGGCATCCTGCTCTCCGAAGCAGCCCGTGGTGAAGGTGCCATCCTGCGCAACTCCGAGGGTGAGCGCTTCATGGAGCGCTACGCTCCCACCATCAAGGACCTGGCGCCCCGCGACATCGTGGCCCGCTCCATGGCCAACGAAGTCCGTGAAGGCCGCGGCTGCGGTCCGAACAAGGATTACGTGCTCCTGGACCTGACCCACCTGGAACCGGCGCACATTGACGCCAAGCTCCCGGACATCACCGAGTTCGCCCGGACCTACCTGGGCGTGGAACCGTACACCGAGCCCGTACCGGTGTTCCCCACGGCCCACTACGCCATGGGCGGTATTCCGACGAACATTCAAACCGAGGTACTGCAGGACAACGACACCGTGGTGCCGGGCCTCTACGCCGCCGGTGAAGTGGCATGCGTGTCCGTCCACGGCTCCAACCGCCTGGGCACCAACTCCCTGCTGGACATCAACGTCTTCGGCAAGCGGGCCGGCGTGGCCGCCGCCGAGTACGCGAAGACTGCCGACTTCGTGGAGCTGCCGGAGAACCCGTTGGCTTACACCACCGAGCTTCTGGACATTGCCCGCAACGGCACCGGTGACGAAAAGGTTGCCCAGATCCGCAAGGAACTGCAGGACACCATGGACGCCAACATGCAGGTGTTCCGTACCGCCGATACCCTGAACCAGGTGCTGCGCGACATCGCCTCCTTCGAGGAGCGGTACAAGCGCATCAACGTCCAGGACAAGGGCAAGCGGTTCAACCTGGACCTGCTCGAGGCCGTTGAGCTCGGCTTCCTGCTGGAACTGGCCAAGGTGATGACCGTGGCTGCCCTGCACCGTGAGGAATCCCGCGGCGGCCACTTCCGCGAGGACTTCCCCGAGCGTGACGACGAGAAATTCATGAAGCACTCCATGGCGTACAAGGATGACCATGCGCCGGCCGACGGATCGGCGGAATCAATCGCCGGCATCCGCCTCGCCACCAAGCCGGTT
This sequence comes from Arthrobacter sp. 135MFCol5.1, assembly GCF_000374865.1. Taxonomy (GTDB): domain Bacteria; phylum Actinomycetota; class Actinomycetes; order Actinomycetales; family Micrococcaceae; genus Arthrobacter. Next base: position 56,779 of record NZ_KB895456.1, read on the forward strand.
GTCTTTACCCGCTACGAGCCGATGGTGAGGAAGTACTAAGATGACCGCTGAAATCGCTGAGCCAGCCTCAAAGGTTGAACTGCCTGCCGGCGTTGGCGGGGGCGGGGAAATCCCCACGTTCGATGTCCACCTGCGGGTCCGCCGGTACAACCCGGAGGTCTCCGAGGAAGCCACCTGGGACGACTTCCACCTCACCATGTACGGCACGGACCGTGTCCTGGACGCCCTGCACAAGGTGAAGTGGGAGACGGACGGAACCCTCTCCTTCCGGCGCTCCTGTGCCCACGGCGTGTGCGGTTCCGATGCCATGCGCATTAACGGCCGCAACCGCCTCGCGTGCAAGACCCTCCTGAAGGACCTGGATACGTCCAAGCCCATCACGGTGGAGCCCATCAAGGGCCTGCCGGTGGAGAAGGACTTGATCGTGGACATGGAGCCGTTCTTCCAGTCATACCGCGAAGTCATGCCCTTCCTGATCAACAAGGGCCACGAGCCCACCCGGGAGCGCCTGCAGTCCGCCGAGGACCGTGAACGCTTCGACGACACCACCAAGTGCATCCTGTGTGCTGCGTGCACGTCCTCCTGCCCGGTGTTCTGGACGGACGGGCAGTACTTCGGGCCCGCCGCGATCGTCAACGCCCACCGTTTCATCTTCGATTCCCGTGATGACGCCGGCGACATGCGCCTGGAGATCCTGAACGACAAGGAAGGCGTGTGGCGCTGCCGCACCACCTTCAACTGCTCAGAGGCTTGCCCCCGCGGCATCCAGGTGACCCAGGCCATCGCAGAGGTCAAGCAGGCCATCCTCGCCCGCAAGATCTAGCAGGTCCAACAACAGCAAGAACGGCCGACGGCGTCACTCACCACATGTGGTGGGGGCGCCGTCGTTGTTTCTCCCCACCCGTCCCCTGACCGTGCACGCCTGGCCCGGGAACCCGGCGGGCGTGGGAGCACAGCCATTCCTACCAAGCGAAAGGGAACAGCATGTCCCGCTCCGAAAAAGTATCCTTCGCAGGCTCAACCGGTGAGACGCTGTCCGGAATAATCGACGTCCCGGAAGGCGCGGTCAAGGGCTGGGGAGTGTTTTCGCATGGGTTCACGCTCGGCAAGGACAGCCCGTCCGCGTCCCGGATGTGCAAGGCACTGGCGGACAGCGGCATTGGCATGCTGCGGTTCGACAACCTTGGCCTGGGCGGCTCGGCCGGCGAATGGTCCGCCGGCTCGTTCAGCCACAAGGTGGCCGACACGGTGAAGGCCGCGGAGTTCATGCGTGCGGAGGGGAAGGAAATCTCCCTGTTGGTGGGCCATTCCTTTGGTGGTGCCGCCGTGCTGGCGGCCGCACGGGAGATCCCCGAGCTCGACGCCGTGGCGACGGTGGGCGCGCCCTTCTCCCCCAAGCATGTGGCACACGTCTTTGACGCCGCCCTGGACCGGATCCTCAGCGAGGGGAGCGCCGAGGTGGACCTGGGCGGGAAGCGGGTGGAGATCCGCCGGCACTTCGTGGAAGACCTGGAGAACGCCGACTTGACTGACTGCATCCGGCAGCTGCACAAACCGCTGATGGTGCTGCACTCCCCCACCGACAACACCGTGGGGATCGAGAACGCCAGCACGATTTTCCAGACCGCCCGGCACCCCCGCAATTTCGTCTCCCTCGAGGGTAGCGACCATCTGCTGACGGGCAAGGGCCAGGCCGCCCGCGCGGCCCGGATCATCGCGGCGTGGGCCGACCAGTACCTCGACGCCTGAATCACGCCCCGTTCCAGGGAGCGCCCGGGCACCGGGACTATTTGCCGATGGCAGCCTTGCTCTCGCTAATCCACTGCTCGGCGGCCTTGTCCGGCGCCAGCCTCTTGAACAGGACATCGGTGTTGATCCGGGCCGTGATTTCGGAGACGGCCGTCGAGCCGGTGGGTCCGATGTACGTCGGGGCAAAGTCCATCTTGCCGATCTGGTTGATGTAGTCGGCCTCCACCTTCCCCTGCGGCGTGAGCATGTCCTTGATGGCGTTGCGCATGTCGGCGTTACTGGGAACGCCCCGGTCGCTCTGGATGATTTTGGCCGCCGACTGGTCGTTGACCAGGAAGCTCACGAGCTTTGCCGCCGCGTCAGCGTGCTTGCTGCGGGCCGAGATGGTGTAGAACTGCGAGGACTGGAGCCAGATGCCGGGCGTGGGTTTTTCACCCGGGAGCTTGAGCAGCTTGAGGTCGGCGCCGGATGCCTTGCTGAGGGCGGACAACGAGTTGCTCCAGGTCAGCATCATGGCCGCTTTGCCCATGCCCAGAAGGGTTTGCTCGGTGCTGACGTTGAGCTTCTCGACGGTCTCGGAGGCGCTTGGGGCCGCCCCGGTTTCGCTCAACTTCAGTGAGTAGTCGAAGTAGTCCTGGACCGTTTCCTTGCCGAGCCCCAACTGGCCGTCCTGGGTGTAGAGCGATTCACCCCGCTGGCGGGCGAAGGCGTCCAGGGAGTCGTGGGTGAGCACGGTGGCGGTTCCGTAGGTCCCCTTGGGACTGTGGGCCGTGACATCCGCCGCGATCTTCGCGAAGTCGTCCCAGCTCCAGGAAGTATCGTCCGGCAGCGGGACTCCCGCCGCCGAGAACACCGCCGGATTGGCGACGATCGCCAGGGCATTGGCACCGGTGGACACCCCGTATTGCTTGCCCTTGACCTGACCGTTTTCCAGTGCGCCCTGGTCCATCTTTGACAGATCCAGCGGGCCCTTGACCGTGGCCAAATCCAGCAGGGCACCCCGGTTGGCATACTCCGCCGGATAGGCGCCACCCATGGTGATGACGTCGGGAGCATCATTGGCGGCCACCTGGGTGGCAAGCTTGTCGAAGTATCCGCCGATGTCGCCGTACTCCGGCTTGACCTTGATGTTCGGGTTGGCCTTCTCGAATTCGGCGATGGCCTTGTTGGTCAGGTCGGCGCGGCCTGCGTTGCCCCACCAGGAGAAACGGATTTCAACAGGGCCGTCCTCAGGCTTGTTGGATGGGGTACGGGAGCATGCCGCGGTGAGGCCAAGGAGTGCCGCGGCCGTGAGGATGGTTGATTTACGAAGGGTTCGGATAACTTTTCGCGTCATTGGGCAAGCTTCTTCCGAGATGAGAAAGCGATTTCGTGAAACGAATCAAAGGCCTGCTTCCGACGTCAAGGGCTCATTCCCACCCGAATGTGCACCATGGCTTCGCCTGCCAATGCCGTGAGTTTCTGACGCGCATAACGCGTACCAAGGGTTGACAGGGGCCCCGGCGCGCCGCAAGGATAAAGGCGGGAAAACGTTTTCTAACTCTTCGCCTTTCCCGCACCGCGCCTTTCCCGCAGGGTAAGTTACCCCGTCAGGCGGCTTGTCGTAATGGTGCTTTACCCCCGCATTCCCGCATTCCCCAGGAGGCCGTTCAGCGTGCACAGCCAAGGCACCACCGACCGCGCGGTGACGCCCAAGGCCTCGCCGGGCAGCACCGCGCCCATCGACAGGAGGGCCTTGGTCACGAGGCACAACGTCAGCCAGCGAACAGTGGACCCGCGAAGCCCGGTGTCGGTGGGCAACGGCGAGTTTGCCTTCACAATGGACCTGACCGGCGTCCAGACCTTCCCGGCCGACTATCCGGTGGGTGCCCGCGACGACGCCCTCCCGCCCGGGACACTCCTCGGTACGCAGTCCCAGTGGGGCTGGCATTCCCGTCCCGCCGAGGAACCCTACGGACTGGCCGGCTCCACCGTTTCCTACGATTCCCCCCGCGGGCCTGTGCCCTACGTGGACATGGTGGGAGACATCGTCAACGACCGCGAGACCGGCACCTCGGCCGCCGAAACATGGCTGCGGGCCAATCCGCACCGGCTGGACCTGGCACGCATCGGCTTCATGCTGGCGCCAGGCTCAACCGAACAGGCTATCAGCCGAACAGACCTGGCAGGCACCGTGCAGACCCTCGACTTGTGGACTGGCACCGTCCACAGCCGCTTCACCCTTGGTGGCCGTCCGGTCGACGTCCTCACCGCATGCCATCCGCGTCGCGATGAACTGGGCCTCCACGTGGAATCACCCGCCCTCCACGAGGGGCTGGTGCTCTGCATTGATTTCCCCTACGGATCCGAGGCCTGGCACAACGCCGCCGACTGGAGCCGGCCCGAGGCCCATACCACCACCCTCGGGAAGCCTGTCGCGTCAGAGGTCCATCCCGGCTCGACAACGTGGACCATTCACCGCGAACTGGACAACGCCCGCTACCGGATGGTGGTCAGCGGCAGCGGACTCGTCGTGGAGCAAACGGGCAGGCACCGGATCCGGATCAGCACATTGCCCGGCGGCCCCGGCGTACTCGACGTCGCGCTGGCCTTTGTACCCGCCGGCGACGGCGACTGTATCCCGCGACCCGGGGATGACGCCCTCCTGCCAACGGACCTGCCGCCCGGAGACGCAAAGGCCAGTGCCGCCGTCGGGCCCCTCCCCGGCAGCAACAGCCCCGGCAACGGCATTGCCGCTGCCTCCGCGGCCCATTGGGAGGGGTTTTGGACCACGGGCGCGGCCGTGGAACTGGGTGCGTCCGGAGACGCCCGCGCCAAGGAACTTGAGCGCCGCATTGTCCTCTCCCAGTACCTGACGGCGGTCAACTGCGCCGGCTCCCTCCCGCCCCAGGAAACCGGGCTCGTCTGCAATTCGTGGCGCGGACGGTTCCATCTGGAGATGCATTGGTGGCACGCTGCACACTTCGCCCTCTGGGGCCGTTCGGAACTCCTGCTGCCGTCCCTGCGGTGGTACGCCACGGTCCTCGAAACATCGCGGCAGACGGCGAGGGCCCAAGGGTTCGACGGCGTCCGCTGGCCCAAGCAAGTGGGCCCGGACGGGCGGGAGAGCCCCAGTCCGATCGGCACCTTCCTTCTCTGGCAGCAGCCGCACCCCATCTACCTGGCAGAACTTGTCTATCGCGCCAATCCCTGCAAGGAGGTCCTGGATGAGTTCGCGGAGATCGTGTTCGAGTCGGCCTCGTTCATGGCCAGCTTCGCGCACCCCACGGCGCGCGGATTCGAATTGGGGCCGCCCATCGTACCGGCCCAGGAAAGCTACGGCCCTATCCGGGCCTCCGTCACGAATCCCACCTTTGAACTGGCGTACTGGCAGTGGGGCCTCCGGACCGCCGCCTCATGGCGGGAACGGATGGGCCTGGAACCTGTGGCGGCGTGGCAGGACGTTGCGGGAGGACTCGTTCCGCCGCGGGTCATCGACGGCGCCTACGCAGCGATAGACGTGGAGCCGTTCACCATCAGGACCGACCACCCGTCAATGCTGTGCGCTTTGGGGGTCCTGCCGCGGACGGACCTCATTGACGAAGACATCATGCGGGCCACGCTGGCCGATGTCCTGGCCGGCTGGGATTGGGAAAGTACCTGGGGTTGGGATTACCCGGTCATGGCCATGACCGCTGCCCGCCTGGGCGATCCGGAGGCCGCCGTGGACGTCCTTTTGCAGGATGCGGGCAAGAATACGGTCCTGCCCAACGGGCACAACCGCCAAACCGATTCCTTGCCGTTGTACCTGCCCGGCAACGGCGGCCTCCTGGCCGCCACAGCATTGATGGCTGCCGGATGGGACAACGGCCCTGACCATCGCTCCCCCGGTTTCCCGCCGGGCTGGACGGTGCGGTGGGAAGGGCTGCTGCCCTTTCCCTAGGTGCCCGTTCGACCGGGTCAGGTTTGGGGTGTCGCCCGGCGGGCACCAAGGATCGTCTTGCGGGGCTTGCCGCCGGACGCGAGGTCGGCCTCGCGCACCGCTGACCACCCTGCGGAGACGAGGTAGGCCTGGCTGACCAGGTTGAACCAGATGAGCAGGCCGATGATGATGGCAAACGGCGCCAGGATGGGGTTCCGGCTGGCTCCGCCCAGCAGTTCCGTGCTGAAGATCTGCAGCACGGTGGTGCCCACGGCAGCAAGGATGGTCCCCTCGAGCAGGGCCTGGCGGGAAAGCTTCAACCCGGCAGCCAGCCGGAACATGATCAGCGCGGTGACCCAGTTCAGGACCAGTGGCACCACAATCTTGACGGACGTGGTCAGCGGGCCGGCCAAGGCGTCACTGAGATGCAGGAAATCGGCAACCCAACCTGCGGCGGTGCCGAACACCAGCGATGCGCCGGCGCTGATCACCAGCGCCACGCCCAGCAGGAGCAGGGTCCCGGCGTCGCGCAGCTTGAGCAGGATGGGATTGACCACCAGCGGAGGCAACTCAACAATCCCGCGGAGTCCGTCCCGGAGGCCGTTGATCCAGCCGAGCGAAGTAACCACGGTGACCACGGCGCTGATCACGGCCGTCCAGCCCAGTCCGCTGGGATCCAGCAAGTCCTTGGGGTCCACCAGGCCATCGCCGCCATTGACCTTCAACAGACCCGGGGCGCTCCTGGCCACGCTGCTGATGATGGTGTCCAGCAAGGCCGGCTGGCCGCGGAGTACCAGGCCGGCCACGGAAAAGCCGGTGGCCAGCAGGCCCGTGATGGAGAAGAACATGTTGAAGCCGATGCCCGCGCTCATCAACGGTCCGTAATGGAGTCCGTAATGCCTGAATGCCCGCATGGGCCGCACGACGTTCAGCCGGGCAGTGAACAACTGTATCCACGCCATCAGGGCAGGAACCTTGCCGCCGGAGCGGCGCGCCTTATGCCAGTCGCTGCGTTTCTGGATGACGTCCAGCTTCAGCCGGGCGATTTCAGTAGGCAGGGGCTGCTGGTCAGCCGGCGTCCGTTGCGGTGTTCGCGGCAGCGTCCGTGAAGGGGGTGCCGGCGTCGTTGTTAGTTTCGGTCCCAAAATCCAGCTCTTCCCTTAGCTGCCAGATGCCGTCGGCATCATGCTCATAGAGTCCCATGCTAACCACGGGGAAGGTTGCCTTATAGTTCTTTAGTGCCGTTTCGGCCTCGTCCAGGCTTTCCGGGGCGACGTCGTGGGCAATCGTGACGTGCGGATGGTAGGCGAACGGCAGCTCGCGGTGCAGTGGACCCTGCTGCAGCCTGCGGTGCAGATCCACGCAGTGTTCGAACCCGTCCTCCACTTTGATGAAGACAACAGGCGAGACTGGGCGGAACGTTCCCGTCCCGGCGATGGTGACCGTGAAAGGCCTTTGGCAGCGGGCAACCTCGCGGACGTGCTGTCGGGTTGCCTCCCAATCCTGCGTGGGCGTGGTGGTGATCAGGGTTATGTGCGCCGGTATCACTCCGGCCATCGGGTCCCCAAATGACGCGCGCCAGCGCTGCAGCTCCGCGGCAATCTCGTCCGGGAAACCCAGGATGACGCCCACGCTGACGTCTTCGGTCCCGGCCGCGCCGCCTTCCGCCACGGCATCCTGGCCGGGCTGGTCCTCGTAACGGTTACGCCGGGTCCGCTCCGCCTCGCCGGCAGAGCACGCGCTTCCCCTGGCGGTAGCGTTTTTCGAAGACATGGCGCTAGCGGACTCCAGCGAGGGTGAGGGACGGCAGGAAGCCCATGCGCTCGTACACCCGTGCGAGGGTGACCGAAGCGATCTCCCGGGCCCGGTCGGCGCCCAGGGCCAGCAGCCGGTCGAGCTCGGCGGGATCAGCCATGAGCTCGTTCGTGCGGTTGCGGATCGGTGTGATGAAATCCACCACCACCTCGGCGAGGTCCACCTTGAGGTGGCCGTACATCTTCCCCTGGTACTCGGCTTCCAGCTCGGTGACCGTTTTGCCGGTGAGGGCGGAGTAGATGGTCAACAGATTGGACACACCGGGCTTTTCCTCGGCGTCAAAGCGGATCTCCGTTCCGGCGTCGGTGACAGCGGACTTGATGCGCTTGGCTGCGATCTTGGGATCTTCCAGCAGCTGGATGGCACCGTTGGGCGACTCACCCGTCTTGGACATCTTGGCGCTGGGGTTTTGGAGATCGTAGATCTTGGCGCTTTCCTTGACGATCGTTGCCTCGGGCACAGTGAAGGTCTGGCCGAACCGGGTGTTGAAACGCTGGGCCAGGTTCCGGGTCAGCTCAAGGTGCTGGCGCTGGTCCTCGCCAACGGGCACGAGGTCGCTCTGGTACAGCAGGATGTCGGCCGCCATCAGCGTGGGGTAGGCGAACAGGCCCAGCGTGGCGGAATCCGCTCCGGACTTCTGGGTCTTGTCCTTGAACTGGGTCATCCGCGACGCCTCGCCGAAGCCCGTGATGCAGTTCAGGGCCCAGGCAAGCTGCGCGTGCTCGGGCACATGTGACTGGACGAAGAAGATGCTCTTGTCCGGGTCGATACCGGCGGCGATGTACTGGGCCGCGACGATGCGGGTCCGTTTGGCAAGTTCCCCGGGCTCAAAGTCCACCGTAATGGCGTGCAGGTCCGGGACGAAGAATACGGCGTCGTACTCCGCCTGCATATCCACCCAGTTGCGCACGGCTCCGATGTAGTTGCCCAGGTGGAGGGAATCGGCGGTCGGCTTGGCGCCGGAGAGTATGCGCTTCTTGGCTGGCTGGGAAGTCTGGCTGGTCATGGAAGAACTTTCGGGCTCAGAGCTGGTAGTCCACTACCAGCGGGGCGTGGTCGGAGAAGCGTGTGTCCCACGAGGCGGCACGGTCGACGACGGCGGACAGGGCACCGGACGCCAACCCTGCGGTGGCCAGGTGGTAGTCGATGCGCCAGCCGGTGTCATTGTCGAAGGCCTTTCCGCGCTGCGACCACCAGGTGTAGGGGCCGTCCATCTCGCCGGACAGGTTCCGGTGGACGTCGTGCCAGCCGATTTCCTCGCCCAGGAAGCGGTCGAAGTATGCGCGTTCCGCCGGCAGGAAACCGGCCTTCTTCACGTTGCCCTTGGCGTTCCGGATATCGAACGGTGTGTGGGCGACGTTCAGGTCTCCCACCACCAGCGCATGGTCGCTGTGCTTGGCCAGCTCCGGCAGCCGGGTGATCATGGCGTCCAGGAAACGGAATTTGTCGTCCTGCTTTGGCGTCCCCACCTCGCCCGAGTGCACGTAGGCGCTGGCTACGGTGAGCTGGACGGGGTTGCCGGCGGCATCCGGGTACCGGAAGTCGGCCTCCACCCAGCGCCCGGCCGTGGCAAAGTAGTCGTCGCCGATGCCGTTCCTGGTGGCGAGGGGTTCCTGCCGGGACGCGATGGCGACGCCGGCACGGCCTTTCGCTTCCGCTTCGGCGTGCAGGATATGCCAGTCATCCCCGAGCAGCTGCCGGACGATCGCGTCAGGGGCGCGTACCTCCTGCAGGCAGAGAATGTCCACGTCCCGCGGCTCAAGCCACGCCGCCATCCCGTTCTTGTAGGCAGCCCGAAGGCCGTTTACGTTGACGGATGCGATGCGAAGGTGGTCCTTGTTCAATGCCGAGCTCACCCGCTCCACTCTAGTCGATGATGGTTCCGGCGACCGGCTCTCCGCTGCCGCCGGAGGACTTGATCATGTCCCGGGCGTTGGTGGCTGTGATCTCGATGGTCTCCAGGGCACGGTTGATGGTGTCCTGGTTGGCGGACGCACCCTTGGCGCGCTCGTCTTCCACCACGCGGACCTGCACCTGGACGATCTTGAAGGAGTGGTCAAGCTTGAGGTCACGTACTTCGTCAGCTTCGGAGCGTTCGTAGATCACGCGGGTTCCGCCGTGGTCGGCGGAAGCGGGCGCGGGAGCGCGGCCGGTGGCGGTGTTGAAGGCGCTCTGCGCCTCGGTGAGCCTTGCCCCCGCCTTCCTGGCGGCCCGTTGGATGCTGAAGACCACGAACGCTGCCAGCGCCAGCCAGAAGCCGGCAATGATGGCAACAACCCAACCCACGACGTCGTTCTGGTTTGCCGCAAAGAGGACGGCAACGATGAACGCCGTTACCAGGACCATCAGGCCCGGCCCGCTGATGCGGAACATCGAAAAGCCGCCCCTGGCGGGTTTGGAGGATGACGGTGAGCTGCCCAAAGTTCGCATGCAGCCATTGTCTCAAATGGCGGGCAGTGCTCCGGCCGTCTTCCACCCCGGGCGAACAGGGGCTGCTACCTGAGGAAGAGGCTCCGCAGGCGGAGGGTGGTCAGGAGCATTCCGACGGCGGTCATGGCCAGGTAGTAGCCCACGTGCAACGATGTGGCGGCCGTGAAGCTTCCCACGCTGATCTGCCGCAGCAGTTCCACCCCGTGCCACAGCGGCATGGCCTGGATGAACCACTGGATGGGCTCGGGGTAGACGCTCAGCGGGTAGAACGTGGCGCTGAACAGGAACATGGGCAGCAGGATGAAGTTGATCCAGTCCATTTGTTGGAATGTCTTGAGGAAGCTGGTGATCCCCATGCCGAGGCTGGCGAAGCCGAAGGCAATCAGCACCGAAGCCGGAATCATGAGCAGCGCCCAGGCCGTGGTAATCAGCCCCATGGCTCCCATGACGGCGGTGAAGCCGGTGGCGTAGAGCATGCCCCGCAGCAGGGCCAGGAAGATCTCCCCCACCGCAACGTCCAGGGGCCCCAACGACGTGTAGAGCATGCCCTGGTAGAGCTTGGCGAAGTTCATTTTGAAGAAGACGTTCCAGGTGGAGTCGTACACGGCGCCGTTCATCGCCGACACGGCAAGCAGGGCAGGGGCGATGTACGCCGCGTAGCTGATGGAAGTCCCGTCGGGTCCGCGGACGTCTCCCACGATGGCACCCAGGCCCACCCCCATGGACACCAGGAACAGCACCGGTTCGAAGAATCCGGACACCATCACCAGCCAGTTGGTGCTGCGCGTGGCCATCAGTCCCCGGGAGACGACGGCCTTTGCATTGCGCGAGTACAGCGGCCCGAACGTCCGGTTGCGCGCCGCCTCGGTCACGCTGGCGGCGCGGCCTGAGACGGCGCTCATTGGCCCATCCTCAGGGCAAAGCGGCGCCGGGTCAGGAGCCAACCCAACGCGGCCAGTCCGCCGAGGACGGCGATGTGCAGGATGGTCAGCAGTGGCGCTTCGTGGTAGCCGAAGCTGAGTACCCGGCCAAGTTCGGTACCGTGCCAGATGGGCGAGATCCATCCGACCCAGCGCACTGCCGGCGGGAGGTTCTCGAGCGGGAAAAATGTCCCGGAGAAAAGGAACAGCGGCATCACGATGAACCGCATCACCAGCGCAAACTGGCCCTTGTCTTCCGTGATCGACGCGGAGTAGGCCATCAGCGGAAGCCCAAAGGCAAGGCCCGTCAGGGTGGCCACCAGGATCCCGGCCCAGCCCCAGCCGGACGGCGAGGCGCCGAACAGCGCTACGGCGGCGAAGTAGATGGCAGACTGCAGCAGCAGGCGCAGTGTCACGGCCATGATTTGTCCTGCCGCGATCTGCTGTGGAGTCAGCGGTGACGCGTGCGGCCCGTAGTAGATTCGGCGCCACTTGAAGCCGTCCATGACGGGGAACGTGAACTCGTTCGCGGCCGTCATCACGGCAGCGGAGACCAGCAGCGCCGGGGCGATGAAGGCCAGGTAGGACACGCCGCCGAACGCCGCGTTGCCGGAGTCCACCAGGGTGGCCAGGCCCACGCCCATGGCAAACAGGTACGCCACGGGCTGGCCCACGCTGTACATCACAATGGACCAGGAGTACCCCTTCATGACCCGGAGCACCTGCTCCGCATAGTAGAAGGCGCCCCAGCGCCGGGCCTTGGCAGCCGAGATTTCGGGCCGGTGCGCCCTAAGGGCGGGCTGCGGAGCGGCCAGTGGTTCAGTCAACGAGGCTCCGCCCGGTGAGCCGGAGGAAGACGTCCTCCAGCGAGGACCTGCGCACCAGCGACGTCAGCGGCCTCAGGCCGCGGGCCGAGACCTGCTCAAGGGCAGACTCGCCGTCGTGCGCGTACATCAGCACCCGGTCCGGCAGTACTTCGAGGCGGTCACCGATGCCTTCAAGCCGGGACGCGATGGCTGCGTTGCGTTCCGAGCCAAAACGCAACTCCACCACTTCCCTGGTGGAGTGCTCGCGGATCAACTGCGCCGGTGACCCTTCAGCCATGATCCGGCCTTTGTCCACGACGATCAGCCGGTCGCAGAGCTGTTCGGCCTCATCCATGTAGTGGGTGGTCAGGATCAGGGTGACGCCTTGTTCCTTGAGCCGGAACAGCCGGTCCCAGAGGATGTGCCGCGCCTGCGGGTCCAGGCCCGTGGTGGGTTCGTCAAGCAGCAGGATCCTGGGCTCGTTGATGAGGGACCGGGCAATCGTCAGGCGCCGCTTCATGCCGCCGGAGAGCGCGTCCACCTTGGACTTGGCTTTGTCCGTCAGCTGCGCGAACTCCAGCAGTTCGTCGGCTTTTGGCTTCAGGTAGCTCATGGGCAGGCCAAAGTAGCGGCCGTAGACCAGGAGGTTGTCGCGGACGCGCAGTTCTTCGTCGAGGTTGTCCTGCTGCGGCACCACGCCCAGGTGCGCGCGCACTTCCGGCCCGTGCGTGTCCGGGTCCAGTCCCATGATGCTGAGGTTGCCCGAGGTGCGCCGGGTGACCCCGCCGATCATCTTCATGGTGGTGGACTTGCCTGCGCCGTTCGGACCCAGCAGCCCGAAGGACTCCCCCGCCGGAACGCTGAAGGTGATGCCGTCCACGGCCGCCACATCGCCGTACGTCTTGGTCAGGTTCGCTGCGGAGATGACCACTCCGGGTGGCCGATGCGCGGTCATGGTGCCGGAGGGCAGGATGGCTTCGTTGTGCACCTGTGCAGACTAGTTGAGGTGCGGCGCATGTGGAAGTACGCTTGCAGTTTCGTTATAACGGCCGACGGCGGCACGGCGCCTTTCCTGCGAAAGGTGCCGTGCCGCCGTCGTGCGCCCGGTGGCGGGACTACTGCGCGATGCCGGCTGCGCGTTCTGCCGCTTCCACCACGTTGGTCATCAGCAGCGCCACGGTCATGGGTCCGACGCCGCCAGGGTTCGGCGAGATCCAGCCGGCCACCTCCGCAGCGGCGGGATCGATGTCGCCGTAGACGCGGCTCTTGCCCGTCTCAGGATCGGTCTCGCGGGTAACTCCGACATCCAGCAACGCGGCGCCGGGCTTGACGTCCGCCGCCTTGACGATGTGCTTGACGCCGGCAGCACCCACGATCACGTCCGCCTGCCGGAGCAGTTCGGAGAGGTTCGTTGTGCCGGTATGGGTCAGGGTCACCGTGGCGTTGACGTCCCGGCGGGTCAGCAGCAGGCCGATGGACCGGCCGATCGTGACGCCGCGGCCCACCACCACAACATGCTTGCCTGCCAGGCTGTATCCGTTGCGCTCAAGGAGCTCGATGACGCCGCGGGGGGTGCACGGCAGCGGTGTGGTGATCTTGTGGTTGACGTTCAGCACCAGCCGGCCAAGGTTGGTCGGGTGCAGCCCGTCGGCGTCCTTGGCGGGATCGATGCGTTCCAGGATCGCGTCGGTATCCAGGTGCTTGGGCAGCGGCAGCTGCACAATGTACCCGTGGCAGGCAGGGTCCGCATTGAGTTCGTCAATGAGGGCCTCCACCTGCTCCTGGGTGGCGTCCGCGGGAAGTTCGCGCTGGATGGAGTTCATCCCGATCTGCGCAGATTGCTTGTGCTTCATGGACACATACAACTGCGAGGCCGGATCCGCACCGACCAGTACGGTGGCGATCCCCGGAATGACGCCCTTGGCCTTGAGTGCGGCCACGCGGTCAGTCAGCTCGGCCTTGATGGCAGCGGCGGTGGCCTTGCCGTCAAGGATCTGCGCGGTGGTGGTTTCAGTCATTGGTCACCACTGCTCGTGCTGCGGGTACAGCGGGAAATCGGCGGCCAGCTTGTCAACGCGGGACTGCAGGGCCTCGACGTCGGCGCCGGTGCCGGCCTTGAGCGCGGTGGCGATGATCTCGGCGACCTCGGTGAACTCGGCAGCGCCGAACCCGCGGGTGGCCAGGGCCGGGGTACCGATGCGCAGGCCGGAGGTGACCATCGGCGGGCGGGGGTCGAAGGGCACGGCGTTGCGGTTGACGGTGATGCCCACGGAGTGCAGGAGGTCTTCGGCCTGCTGGCCGTCCAGCTGGGAGTTGCGCAGGTCAACCAGTACCAGGTGGACGTCGGTGCCGCCGGTGAGGACGGAGACGCCTGCCCCGGCAACATCGGCTTGGTTCAGCCGGTCGGCGATGATCCTGGCGCCCTCGAGGACACGCTCCTGGCGCTCCTTGAATTCCTGGGTGCCGGCGATCTTGAAGGCAACGGCCTTGGCGGCGATGACGTGCATGAGCGGGCCGCCCTGCTGGCCCGGGAAGACGTTGGAGTTCAGCTTCTTGGCCCACTGTTCCTTCGCCAGGATCACACCCGAGCGGGGACCGGCGAGAGTCTTGTGCACGGTGGAGGTGACGACGTCGGAGTGCGGCACCGGGCTGGGGTGCAGTCCGGCGGCAACCAGGCCCGCGAAGTGTGCCATGTCGGTCCAGAGCAGCGCGCCCACCTCATCGGCGATGGAGCGGAACGCGGCGAAGTCCAGGTGGCGGGGGTAGGCGGACCAGCCGGCGATGATGACCTGCGGCTTTTCGGCGATGGCCTGCTCACGCAGCTTGTCCATGTCGATGCGGAAGTTGTCTTCCTCGACCTGGTACGCGGCAACCTGGTACAGCTTGCCGGAGAAGTTCAGCTTCATGCCGTGGGTCAGGTGGCCGCCGTGCGCCAGGGACAGGCCGAGGATCTTGTCGCCCGGGGTGATCATGGCGGAGAGCGCAGCGGCGTTGGCCTGGGCACCGGAGTGCGGCTGGACGTTGGCGTACTCCGCACCGAACAAGGCCTTGACCCTGTCGATGGCCAGTTGCTCGGCGACGTCGACATACTCGCAGCCGCCGTAGTAGCGGCGGCCCGGGTAGCCTTCGGCGTACTTGTTGGTGAGGACGGAGCCCTGGGCCTCCATCACGGCGCGGGGCGCGAAGTTCTCGGAGGCAATCATTTCCAGGGTGCCGCGCTGGCGGCCAAGCTCCTGGTCCAGGACTGCGGCGATTTCGGGGTCGAGCTCTGCCAGCGGCTGGTTGCTGACGGCTGTGGTTGAGGTGGCTGTAGTAGTCACGAAGAACTCCTGGCTAGGGATACGGGCACTGCTTAGGTCAGGCTACCGGCTGGCGCGCCCCCGCACTGCGTTGATGACACCGCGTGGAAGCACTGGGCATGGTGCTGCTGCATTGACGCAGGAGCAGCCCCACAACCGGCAAAACATGACCCTCGGCCCAGGCGTACGATCCGTGGTCTTCGTGATTGCCGCTCCCTGGTGGTTAGCCACCCAACGCCAGTTGCGACCACTCCAGCCTATCAAAAGCACCGTCCGCAGCGCGGGTAGGCTATTACGCGTGAATGAACAGCTGCTGAACCAAGCGTATGTGGTAACCCTGTCCTGCCCGGACCGTCCCGGAATCGTCCACGCGGTGGCCGGCGCCCTTCTGGTGGCAGGATGCAACATTACGGATTCACAGCAGTACGGCAGCCCCTCAACCGGCAACTTCTTCATGCGCGTCGAGGTCACCACACCCGCCGCCAAGTCCGAACTGCGTGCGGCCCTTGAACCGGTGGCGGAGGCCTTCTCCATGCAGTGGAGCCTGAACACCGTCGGCGACAAGGTGCGCACCCTGGTGCTTGCCAGTACCGCCGCCCACTGCCTCAACGACCTTCTCTTCCAGCAGCGCTCCGGGACTCTGCCCATCGAGATCCCCGCCATCGTGTCAAACCACCGGGACCTGGCCGGACTCGCGGAGTTCTACGGCATCCCGTTCCATTACATCCCCGTCACCAAGGACACCAAGGTGCAGGCGGAAGACAAGCTTCGTGGCATCATCGCCGAACACGGCATCGAACTGACGGTCCTGGCCCGTTACATGCAGATCCTGTCCGACGACCTCTGCACCGAGCTGACCGGCAAGGCCATCAACATCCACCACTCGTTCCTGCCGTCCTTCAAGGGCGCCAAGCCGTACCACCAGGCCCACGCGCGCGGCGTGAAGCTGATCGGCGCCACGGCCCACTACGTGACCGCAGCCCTGGACGAGGGTCCGATCATCGAGCAGGAAGTCATCCGGGTGGATCACGCCCGCACGGCGGAGCAGTTCGTCCAGATGGGCCGTGACGTGGAGGGGCGGACCCTGGTCCAGGCCGTGCAGTGGCATGCCGAGCACCGGGTGCTGCTGGACGGCAACCGGACAGTGGTCTTCAACTGACGCGGTCTTCAACTGGCTTCAACCAGCTGGCAGAGGATGCCGTTTTGCTTCCTCAAAACGGCATCTGCTGCGAGTCAGTTGGGTGCAGGGGTGGCTTAGGGTGAAGCCATGGCTCCTCTGTACCCTTTCGCCGGAAATTCGCCGGCTGTCCATGAAACAGCGTTCGTAGCGCCCTCAGCCTCCATCATTGGCCGGGCGACCCTGGACCAGGATTCCAGTGCCTTCTACGGCGTTTCCGTCCGCGCCGACACCGCGGCCATCAGCGTGGGTGCCGGCAGCAACCTGCAGGACAACGTGGTGCTGCACGCCGACCCCGGCTTCCCCTGCACGGTGGGCCGGGGTGTCAGCGTGGGGCACGCCGCCGTCGTGCATGGCTGCACGGTGGAGGACGACTGCCTGATCGGTATGGGCGCCACCGTCCTCAACGGCGCCGTGATCGGTGCCGGCTCGCTGGTGGCGGCCGGCGCCGTCGTCCTGGAAGGAACCGTGGTTCCGCCGCGGTCCCTGGTTGCCGGGGTGCCCGCCAAGGTGCGCCGCGAACTCACGGAGGAAGAGTTCGACGGCGTCCGCGCCAATGCGGCGCACTACGTGGAGCTCGCAGCGAAACACCGCGAGCTCCACCAGTAGGCTTCGACGCCGAGCCGGCGCTAGTCCAGGCTGATTGGCCCCATTGCGTCCAGCAGGTCACCCGGGCCGGGGTTGCCGGGCGCGGATGTCCCGCCCAGGTGGTTCACCACGCCCCATACGGCGTTCAGCCCGGTGGTGACGGCGCCTTCGGCCCAGCCGGCCGTGAAAGAGACGTCGTCGCCGGCCAGGAAGATGCCGCGCTGGGATTCGGGCAGCGCGTCCTGCTTGAAGTGCGTGAACAGCCGCTGCTGGTAGCGGTAGTGCCCCGGCAGGTTGGCTTTGAAGGCGCCCATGAAGTTGGGGTCGGCTTCCCAGGACACGGTAATGGGCTGCCCCACGATGTGCCCGGCGATATCCACTCCGGGGTAGATCTGTTCCAGTGAGTGCAGCATCAGCTCCACGCGTTCGTCCGCGTCCAGGGCAAGCCATTTCAGGGCGTCGTCGTTCCAGGTGTAGGACAGCAGGATGACGGCGGGCTGGTCCGGGCCGTTGTCCAGCAGGTACGTGGCGCGGTTCAGCCGGTCGGTTAAGGTCATGGACAGGACCTCGTGCCCGGTGTCCGGGTCGGTGTCCTTCCAGAACGGCCGGTCCACCATAACGAACGTCTTGGACGACTGCATGTAGTGCGAGCGCTCCATGGCGGTCCACAGCTCAGCCGGGAACAATGCTTCCTCGGTGTGGATGCGGGTGGACAGCAGCCACGACTGGCACGTGCTCACCACCGCCGGGTAGCTGGCCTCGCGGCCCCAGCGTTCACGGATCCGCAGGTTTCCGTCCGGGTCGCGGCTGATCTTCCCCACAGCGCCGCGGGGCGAGCCGGAGTGGAGGGAAGCAAGGGAGGTGCCGTCGGGCCAGTGGACCAGGTCCGACGGCGCGTGCTGCCAGAGTGCCTCGGGGAGCCGCTGCGCTCCTCCGCGGATGAACCGGTGCTGGTCGTCCGCGTCGGTGTAGACCACGCGGAGGATCTCCAGGATGGAGTTGGGGAAGTCGGTGTCCCAGCCGCCCGTGCCGAATCCCACTTGGCCGAAAGCCTCGCGGTGGGCGAACCCTGCCTCCTTGAACGAATCGCTCGCGGCGATGAACCCGTAGAAGGTCTGCTCATCCATGAGCGGGAGCAGTTCGTTCCACAGTTCCTTGATCCGGGCCGTGTCGCGGGAGCGGATGGCGTCCTGCATTTCGGTGAACTTGGCGCCGTCGTTGACGGCCGCTTTCCAGGCGTCCGCAACCTCACGGAAAAAGGGCGGGAGGTCTGCCGGCTTTTCCGCGTAGTGCTTCTTGCCTGCCAGCTCGATCACGGTGCTGGAGGTGGCCTCGGCCAGGGGGTTGGGGAACTCACAGGTTTCCAGGCCCAGCAGGTCAACGTAGTGGTAGAAAGCCTTGCCCGAGACCGGGAACCGCATACCGCCGAGGTCCGCCACCACGCCGGGAGCTGCCGGGAAGGCTGCCGTGCGGAGGCGGCCGCCGATCTGGTCTGCCTCGTAGACCACCGGGCGCAGGCCGAGTTTCATCAGCTCGTAGGCGGTCACCAGGCCGGAGAGCCCGGCTCCGATGACGGCCACTTCCGTGCCGTAGAGCTCCGGCGGGACGGAGCCCATGCCGTCCGGGTGGGCCAGGTAGTGGTCGTAGCTGAAGGGGAAATCGGGGTTCAGCATGGTGATGGGCGCCCGGCCGTCGGGGCCCTGCCCGGTTGCTGTGTCCGGCCCGGTTGAGGTGCTGGAGGGATCAGGGGCCGGCAGTTCGGTGGCGGTGGTCATGAGTGTTCTGCTTTCACAGGTTCCTGGCGCGGGGGCTTGGCGGTCAGTTCACGGTAGTCGAGCTCGCTCAGGGCCGCTACCTTCGAGTTTCGGCGTCCGTAGCCGAAGTAAATGGCAATCCCTACGAGCATCCAGGCGCCGAAAACCACCCAGGTATCGGCACCAAGGTTCGCCATGAGGTAGGCGCACATGAGCGTTCCCAGCACGGGCGTGACCGGGTACAGGGGCACCCGGAAACTGCGCTCCAGGTCCGGGCGGTTGCGCCGCAGGTAGATGACGGCGACGTTGACCAGGGCGAAGGCGAACAGCGTTCCGATGCTGGTGGCGTCCGCCAGCGCGCCGAGCGGCACGAGCCCTGCGGTCAGGGCGACGGCGGTTCCCACGATGAGCGTTCCGGCGGCAGGAGTGCCGGTCCGGGCGGAGACGCGACCGAAGACCTTGGGCACCAGGCCGTCCCGGGACATCGAGAGCAGGATGCGCGTCTGGCCGTACAGCACGGTGAGGACGATGCTGGCGATGGCCAGGACGGCGCCGATGGAGAAGACCAGCGCAATCCACGGCTGGTGGGTGGTCTCCTCCAGGATCTGGACGAGGGCGGCCTCGGTACCGTCGAACCAGCCCCAGGGCCTGGCCCCGATGGCGGCAACCGCCACGAGGACATAGACGCTGGTGACGATCACCATCGAGAGCAGGATGGCCCGGGGAAGGTCGCGCTTGGGGTTCCGGGCCTCTTCGCCGGCGGTGGAGGCTGCGTCGAAGCCGATGTAGGAGAAGAACACCCGCGAGGCAGCTGCGGAAACACCGGCGGCGCCCATGGGCAGGAGCGGTTCGAAATTGCCCGCATTGAACGCGGTAAAGGCAACGGCGCAGAAGAAGAGCAGGATGCCGATCTTGATGATCACCACTGCCGTATTGATCCAGGCGCTTTCCCGGGCGCCGCGGACCAGCAGGACCATGGCCAGGACCACGATGGCCATCGCCGGGATGTTCACCAGTCCGCCGTCGCCGGGAGGCTGGGACATCGCATCCGGCAGCACCTGCCCAAACGCCGCCAGCGCTTCATTGACGTACTGGCCGGCACCTACGGCTACGGCGGCCACGGAAACGGCGTACTCAAGGACAAGGCACCACCCGCAGATCCACGCCATGCCCTCGCCCATGGTGGCGTAGGAGTAGGAATAGCTGGAGCCCGCTACCGGAACCAGGCCGGCCATTTCGGCATACGACACCGCCGAGAGGAGCGCGGCCAGGCCGGCAATGACGAACGAGATCCAGATGGCCGGCCCGGCCAGCGGCACCGACTCGCCAAGGATCACCAGGATCCCGGTCCCGAGCGTGGCGCCAACACTGATCATGGTGAGGTGGAGGACGCCGAAGCTGCGGACCAGCGCAGTGCCGCCCTCGCCGCTTCCGGCTTCGCTGACCATCTGGCCGATTGGCTTGCGGCGCAGGAGCTGGTCTGCCAGGCGCGGCCGGGAGGCACCCGGCGCAATGGGTTTTTCGGTGGTCACAGGCACAGTCACCGTTGACGTCCCTTCAGAGTAGTTTTCGGTTTCCCCTCCCCAAGGTTGGCATGTGAGCCAACTCTCAAGGCGGTGCAATATGACCTATAGTTGCCAACCATGAGACTATCTGCACACCGCCACCACGGGTCAACCGCGGCCCGGGCGGGCCGCTCCGCCGGGTCGGTCCGCCATGCCCACTGAGCCCGCAGCAGCCGGCCGGCTGAGCTTCGTCACGCTCCAGCAGTTCCTCGACCAACTGCCGCCGGTGTTGAAGACGCTCCACGACGGCGGCAGCGGCGACCGGCTGCTGCGCTGGGTGGAACCCAGTGAGCTGGAGGATCCGACGCCCTACCTGCCCGAGGGTGAGTTCCTGCTGACCGCCGGCCTTCCCTTCCTGGGCAGCGGCGGGGCGCCCGCCAGCGTGGACGCGTATGTCCGGCGGTTGGTAGACGCCAAGGTAGCGGCCTTGGGATTCGGAATCAGGCCCTACTTCGACGCCGTCCCGGACGTGGTCATCGACGCGTGCCGGCACCACAACCTCACCTTGTTCGAAGTACCGGAATCGCTCCCGTTCGCGGCCATCGGCCTCCAATTCTCCCAGCTGCTGGAGTCCGATACTGCGCGGGTCTTCCGGCAACTGGCGGAAACCAACCGGCAGTTGATGCGCGCAGTCCTCTCCCCCAGGCCGGAACACGAACTGCTGGCGGCGCTGGTGCAGCGCGTGCCCGTCTGGGCAGTGATGGTGGGAGCGGACGGCCGGGTCCGGGCCCGCGGCACCAGCGGCGGCGGCAGCCCCGCCGTCGAGCTTTCCCTGCTGGAACCCATGCTCAAACGCTTGTTCTCCGGCAGCGGCCCCCGGGTGGAGATGGACGGGTTTGACCTGCCGGGCTCGGCCTTGGTGGTTGGCCATCCGCTGCGCAGCACCAAGGACGCAAACCTGGGGGCACTGGTCCTGGGTTCAGACGCACCCTTGACGCCGGCGCAGAACAACGTGGTCCAGACCGCCGTCGGACTCCTCGAACTGTTGGTCCGGCAGCGAACCAGCGGTTCGCTGGCACCCAGCCAACTGGCTACGGCTGTGCTGCTGCACCCCGAAAGCCTCACCAGCGGGAGCGCCAGGCACCTGAACACACTCAGGGACCTGATGGCGCAGAGCCTGTCCTCCACCCGGTCCGCGGCCATGCGCGTGGTGCAGGGCATCAAGATGGACGCACCGGAGTGGCCCGCCGGGGACAGCCCGGTCCGGGAGCTCCTCCAGTGGCGGCGCCTGTTCGATACCAAGCTGGTGGAAATCACCGATTACGGATTCGCTGCAGTGACCCGGTTGAAGGTGGACGACTCCCTGCTCGCCGAGGTCGAAAAGCTCGGGTGGCGCCTGGTGGTTGGCGAACCCACCGAACTCACCGGCCTTGCCGCCGCATATCAGGATGCGGGTTCCCTGCGGAGCCGCGTGCAGAGGAGCGGGCAAAGCGTCCGCGCCGACGAGGTTCAATGGTCGGTGGCCGGGCTGCTGGGCCGCGAAGCAGGGACCATGCTGGCTGAACGGCTCCTTCATCCGGTGCTGTCCCTGGAACCGGACCGGCGCGATCCGCTGCTGGCGGTGCTTCGCGGCTGGCTTACCGAGAACGGCAGCTGGGACGGCTCCGCCAAGCTGCTGGGACTTCACCGCAACAGCGTGCGGCGCCAGGTCGGGGTCCTTGCAGACCTCCTCGGGATGGACTTGAACCAGGCGCAGGTGCGGGCAGAGCTGTGGATTGCACTGCAGTACGCGGACGCATTGACCGGCCCGACGGCGGGCAGCTAGGCCAGGTGATCCGCGGACTGGGCCGGGCCGGACGCAAGCCCGGCCTCCCACGCGCGGTACAGCTCCGGCCGGCGCTCCCTCAGGTAGGGCACGTCGTTCCTGGCGGCGCGGACAGCCTCCGTGCCCACGGTGGCGAACAGCAGTTCCGGAGCAGTGCCCGCCGCAGCCAGCACGCCGCCATCCGGCCCCGCCACCACGCTTCCCCCGCCGAACGTAGAGGAATCCTCGGCGCCACAGTGGTTGGCATAGGCCACGTTGAGCTGGCTTTCCAGCGCACGTGCGCGGACAAGGACCTGGGGCACCGCCTCATAGCCCGCGGACAAGGCGGTGGGCACCAGCAGCAGTTCCGCGCCGCGCGCGGCTGTGGCCCTCGCGGCTTCCGGGAATTCGATGTCGTAACAGATCAGCAATGAGGTGCGGATGCCGAGGAAGTCGACGACGGCGGGCGGCTCGCTGGCCGCGACGAATGCCTTGCGTTCCTCGTCGCCGAAGAGGTGCACCTTGGCGTACCGAAGAAGTTCCGCGCCGGTGGCGTCCACCAGGGACGCGGAAATGTGCCAGCCGGGACCGCCCGCGCGGTCCATGTACCGGGAGCCGTTGCCCTTTTGGGCGGCGGCAGCGCCGTCACCTGCGCCACCGGCGGCTTCGGCCGGGAGGCTGTAAACGAGGCCAATCCCGTTGCGGCGGGCAATCCCCGCGAGGCTTTCGCGGAGTGCGGGAAGGGTTGCCGGGTCCAGTTCGCTGCGCAGCCGCAGTGGGGCGTAGCCCACCGGAAACAGCTCCGGCGTCAGGAGCAGGCCGGCGCCGGCGCGGGCGGCCCGGTTGGCAGCCTCGTCAATGGTCCGGAGATTCGCCTCAACGTCCAGGACCGCGGCGTTTGCCTGCAGGACGGACAGCAGCATCATTACCACCTTCTGTATGCCTGTCCGTGGTGACTGGACAGGCCGGACTGTTGACTGCCTCCAGCCTAGCCAGCGCTGCAGGGAAGGAGACGGGTCGTTTGGACCCGTCCGCCCCCTGCCGCGGGACGGAATGCCCACGGCCGGCTCGCAAAAGAGGTCAGACGCGTTTACCGGACACCCGTCCGACGTTATGCGTTAACTTCTTGACTACAAGAGGAACGATAGGGCAATCTTCTTAGCATGTCCGCAACCACGCGCTCAACGAGGAGCAAGCCCAAGAATCCCGGCTCGCAGTCAGCCCTGCGGCAGCTGAACCAGCAGCGGATCATTGAGGCCCTTATGGGGGGTCCGTCCACGCAGGCGGAGCTCGCCCGGCAGACGGGGCTTTCTACTGCCACCGTCTCGAACATCGTCAAAATCATGCTGGACTCCGGCTTGGCCTCCACCGAACCGATTACCAGTTCCGGCCGCCGGGCATTGAACGTGCGGCTCAACAGCAATGGCGCCGTTGCGGTCGGCATCGATTTCGGCCGCCGGCACCTGCGGGTGGTCTTGGCCTCCCTCAGCTACCACGTCATTGCAGAAGAGTCGGTGATGCTTCCGCTGGGCCACCAGGCGGACGACGGCATCCAGGCGGCGGTGGTGCTGCTGGAGAAACTGCTCCGGGAAAGCGGGGTGGAACGGAGCTACATGGTGGGCGCCGGCGTCGGAATTCCAGGCCCGATCGACCGGCGGACCGGCACCGTCGCGCAGGGGGCAATCCTTCCCGAATGGGTGGGCATCAACATCCTCCAGCATCTTGAGGAAACCTTGAGAATCCCCGTGTTTGTGGACAATGACGCGAATCTGGGCGCATGGTCAGAAGTGACCTGGGGGCAGCATTCGGGGGTCAGCAACCTGCTGTTCCTGAAGATCGGTTCCGGTATCGGCGCCGGCCTGATCCTCAACGGAGCGCCGTACTACGGCAACGTGGGAATCACCGGCGAAATCGGCCATGCCACCATCCACGAGCAAGGGCTGGTGTGCCGGTGCGGGAACCGCGGATGCCTGGAAACCATCGCGTCCACCACCACCATGATCGAGCTCCTGAGCCGCGGCGAGGACCGGCCGTTGACGCCCGCCGACATCGTCAGGAAAGCCTTGAACCGGGACTCGGCAACCCTCCGCGTGGTGGACGACGCAGGCCTGGCGGTGGGGCGTGCCCTGGGCAACGTGGCCAATCTGATCAACCCCGAAGTCATCGTGGTGGGCGGGCCGCTGGCAGGCTTGGGCGACATCCTGCTGGACCCTATCCGCAGGGGGCTGATCCGGCACGCCGTGCCGGTGATCGGCGAAACAACCACCTTGGCCATGTCCTCGCTGGGCGACCGAGCCGAAGCCCTGGGGGCGGCCGCTTTGGTGTTCCAGCATGCCGGTATCCGACGCTCGTAGACCATTTCGTTATCCGGCAATTGCGTTAAAGACTTGACGACAACAGCTGTGATCCAGTTTACTTTTGGTTCAGACGGCCCTGCGCTTTGCCGGCCGGACAAAGAAGTCATTGCATTGGAGGGTTAGGGCTCATGACGTCCCAGACCACGCATACGGATCCGATCATCCTTGAGATGCGGTCCATCACCAAGGAATTCCCCGGCGTTAAAGCCTTGTCGAACGTGAGCCTCCGGGTCAGGGCCGGCGAAATCCACGCCATCTGCGGCGAAAACGGCGCCGGCAAGTCCACCCTCATGAAGGTCCTCTCGGGCGTCTACCCCTACGGCAGCTACGACGGCGACATCGTGTACCAGGGCCAGGTCCAGCAGTTCAAGGACATCAGGGCCAGCGAGCATGCCGGAATCGTCATCATCCACCAGGAACTGGCGCTGATCCCCGAGCTGTCCATCATGGAAAACATCTTCCTGGGCAACGAACCCACCAAGCGGGGCGTCATCGACTGGGCCGAGGCCCGGCTGCGGTCCCTGGACCTGCTGGCGCGGGTAGGCCTCCGGGATGACCCGGACACCCCCATCAAGGAAATCGGCGTCGGCAAGCAGCAACTGGTGGAAATCGCCAAGGCGCTGAACAAGTCCGTGAAGATCCTGATCCTGGACGAGCCCACTGCAGCCCTTAATGAATCCGACTCCCAGCATCTGCTGGATTTGATGCTGGGCCTGAAGGCGAAGGGCATCACGTCGATCATCATTTCGCACAAGCTCAACGAGATTGAGCAGGTGGCCGATTCGATCACCATCATCCGCGACGGCAAGTCAATCGAGACCCTGGACGTCAAGAAGGACGGCGTGGACGAGGACCGGATCATCAAGGGCATGGTGGGCCGGACACTGGAATCCCGGTTCCCGGACCACACACCCAAGATCGGCGAGGTGTTCTTCGAGGTCAAGGACTGGACTGTTGGCCACCCGGCCATCCAGGACCGCCTGGTCTGCAAGGGCTCGAACTTTTTTGTCCGCCGTGGTGAAATCGTCGGTTTCGCCGGGCTCATGGGTGCCGGGCGCACGGAACTGGCCCGCTCGGTCTTCGGCCGGTCCTACGGCCGCTTCATCGACGGCCATATCTACAAGGATGGCAAGGAAGTCGTCCTCAAGAACGTCCGGCAGGCCATCGACGCCGGACTGGGCTACGTCACCGAGGACCGCAAGTCGCTGGGCCTGAACCTCCTGGATGACATCAAGACCACCACCGTGGCGGCCAACCTGCGCAAGATCAGCCACAACTTCGTGGTGGACGCCAACCAGGAATTCACGGTTGCGGAGCAGTACCGCAAGTCGCTGCGGACCAAGACGCCCTCTGTCGAGGAAGGTGTCGCCAAGCTCTCCGGCGGCAACCAGCAGAAGGTGGTCCTCGCCAAGTGGATGTTCACGGACCCCGACCTGCTGATCCTCGACGAGCCCACGCGCGGCATCGACGTCGGCGCCAAGTATGAGATCTACGGCATCATCCAGCAGCTCGCCAACCAGGGCAAGGGCGTCATCGTTATTTCCTCGGAGCTGCCCGAGCTCCTGGGCCTGTCCGACCGCATCTACACCATCTTCGAAGGCGCCATCACCGGTGTCCTGACCAAAGACGAGGCCAGCCAGGAAAGCCTGATGAAACTGATGACCTCCGCTACCCGAAAAGCCGCCTGACCTTCTGGCAATCCCCAGAACCTTCCGGACACAAGGACTGACACCATGAACGCCCTCAAAAAGCTGTTTGGCGGCAACACCCGCCAATTCGGCATGATCTTCGCCCTGGTTGCGCTGATCATTTTCTTCCAGATCTTCACCGACGGCCGCACCCTCACACCCGGCAACGTCATCAACCTCTTCAACGGCAACTCCTACATCCTGATCCTGGCGATCGGTATGGTCCTGGTGATTATCGCCGGCCACATCGATCTTTCCGTCGGTTCGGTCGCGGCGTTTGTCGGGGTCAGCGTCGCCCTGGCCATCCGCGACTGGGGAATCCCCTGGTATGCGGGCGTGCTCCTGGGCCTGCTGCTCGGAGCGCTGATCGGAGCCTGGCAAGGCCTGTGGACAGCGTATGTGGGCATTCCGGCCTTCATCGTCACCCTGGCCGGCATGCTCCTGTTCCGCGGCTTCAACCAGTTCGTAGGCAAGTCCAACACCATTCCCGTCCCGGAAGACTTCCAGTACCTCGGCTCCGGCTACCTCCCCGAGGTAGGACCGGACACCGGGTTCAACAACCTGACACTCCTGATGGGCATCGCCGTTGCGGTCTTCGTCGTCGTAGGTGAACTCCGGGCCCGGGCACGGGCCAAGGCGCTGGGCGCAGGCGTCCCCGAAATGTGGGTGACCGTGGTGAAGCTGGTGCTGATCTGCGCCGCCATCCTTTACGCCACGTACCTGTTCGCCACGGGCCGGCCCGGCACGTCCTTCCCCATCCCCGGCCTGATCCTGGCCGTCCTGGTCCTGATCTACGGCTTCATCTCCTCGCGCACCGTCGTTGGCCGCCACGTCTACGCTGTCGGTGGCAACCGCCACGCAGCCGAACTGTCCGGCGTCCAGTCCAAGAAGGTCAACTTCCTGGTCATGATGAACATGTCCATCCTGGCCGGGCTGGCCGGCATGATCTTCGTGGGCCGCTCCACCGCGTCCGGCCCCTTTGACGGCGTCGGCTGGGAACTGGACGCCATCGCCGCTGTCTTCATCGGCGGCGCGGCAGTGACAGGCGGCGTGGGCACCGTGGTCGGCTCCATCATCGGTGGCCTGGTCATGGCCGTGCTCAACAACGGCCTGCAGCTCCTGGGCGTCGGCGCCGACCTCACCCAGATCATCAAGGGCCTGGTCCTCCTGATCGCCGTCGCCTTCGACGTCTACAACAAGTCCCAGGGCAAGCGGTCCATCATCGGCATGCTGACCCGGAACATGAACCGCAACACCGCCGGCCCCAGCGGCCCCATCCAGCCTGACGAAACAACCTCCACCAAGGAAGCGATCGCCAGGGAAGCCTGAAGTTTGCAGCCTGAATACTGTTCCATCACACAAAGAAAGAGAACCAACAATGCGAATGTTTGGTAAAGCAGGGAAGGCCGCAGCGGTTGCTGCCATCGCAGCACTGGCGCTGACGGGCTGTGGACGCTCGGAACCCTCCGGTGGTTCCAGCAGCGGTGCCGCGGGATTCGACCAGAACTCCTCCATCGGCGTCGCGCTTCCGCAGAAGACCAGTGAGAACTGGGTCCTGGCCGAGAAGCTGTTCAACGACGGCCTGAACGGCGCAGGGTTCAAGGCTGACGTCCAGTTCGCCAACGGCGGCGTTTCCGAGCAGCAGAACCAGATCAGCGCCATGGTCACCAAGGGTGCCAAGGTCATCATCGTGGGCGCCATCGACGGCTCCCAGCTGGGTACCCAGCTCAAGCAGGCAAAGGACGCAGGCGCCACCATCATCGCCTACGACCGCCTCCTGCTGAACACCGCCAACGTGGACTACTACGTGGCGTATGACAACTTCAAGGTCGGCGTTCTCCAGGGCCAGGCCCTGCTGGACGGCCTCAAGGCCAAGAAGCCGTCCGGTCCCTACAACATCGAACTGTTCGCGGGTTCACCGGACGATGCCAACGCCAAGGTGTTCTTCGACGGCGCCATGAGCGTCCTGAAGCCCAAGATCGACGACGGCACCCTCAAGGTTGTCTCCGGACAGGCCAGCTTCGAGCAGGCCGTAACCCAGGGCTGGAAGGCTGAGAACGCCCAGCGCCGCATGGACACCCTGCTCAGCGGCAGCTACAGCAGCGCCAACGTTGACGGCGTCCTGTCCCCCAACGACACCCTGGCCCGCGCGATCCTGACCTCCGTCAAGGCCGCAGGCAAGCCGATCCCGGTGGTCACCGGCCAGGACTCCGAGGTTGAGTCGGTCAAGTCCATCCTCGCCGGCGAGCAGTACTCCACCATCAACAAGGACACCCGCAAGCTCGTTGAGCACGCAATCACCATGGTCAAGGACCTGCAGGCCGGCAAGAAGCCTGAGGTCAACGACGACAAGTCCTACAACAACGGCAACAAGGTTGTACCCGCCTACCTGCTGGAGCCGGTCATCGTGACCTCCGCCAACGTGAAGACGGCCTACACGGACGACCCCGTACTCGGCCCGATCACCAAGTAGCACCCGTGCAACAGCCGGCGTAAAACCGGCTACAGGAAAGCCCGGTCCCTTCGTGGGGCCGGGCTTTCCTGCGTCTGCCTAGCGCTGGACCCGGAGCACTCCCGGACCGGTGAACTGCAGCGCGTGGTTCTTCACGGCCGCAGGGGTGGTAAACGCCTTGTAGGCGTAGGCGTCGGCGGGGTTCCAGCCCACATCCGTGGTGAAGTCCCAACCGGTCCAGTCCGGGGCAATAGTTCCGGTCTCTTCTGCTTCGGCAAGGGCTTGCGCACGATGTTGGTCGAAGGAGGCACGGGCTATGGCATTCAGGTCTGCTTCGGCCCCGTTGAACCAGGACCCGGTATCGCTGAAGCGGTTGCCGTTGTAGCTGCTGACCATGACGCTCTGGTCAGCCCCGGGACCGGTGTATTCGAACGCATTTCGCTCTGAAAAGATTCGTGATTCATATCCGGCGCCGAGGAAGTAGCTGTGGCCGCCCTGCCCTTCGCTGATCATGGGGTACTCGGGATCATCCGTGCTGCCAACGAAGTAGTTGTTCACCACATGGACCTCGCCGAAGCGTACGCGCGGTCCGCGCTGCTGGATGTTCTCGAAGAGGTTTCCGATATATGTGACACGAAGCTTCCCGCCGTCCTTGTCCACGTGCTCATCACCCGATCCCAGGAGCATGGTCTTGTCGTGGTCGGACAGGCTGCTGTTCGAAACGGTGACGAAATCGGTGCCGTCCTTAAGGTCCAGCAGTCCATCGTGCCGGTTCGCAGGCTTGTTCCGGAAGCCCATCGGCGCCTCGCTGTCGGGGAACCTGCCGTCGGACAGGTGGACGTGATCTATCCACACGTGGTTGGACGTCACTGAAGAGACAGCATCAAAGCGCGCGTTCCAGGCTCCGTCGCCGTCGTCGGGAGACCATGTGGTGAAGAAATCCACGGGCGCTTCAATGCTGAGGTTTCGAATGACCACGTTCGAGGCGCTAAGGATCACGATGTTGGCACCCACGAAGCCAGCGCCGCCATCCACCCCAACGAGGGTGGTGTTGCTGGGGATGCTGACCTCGATCTGCCGCTTCATGTTGTTGCTGCCCGTCTGGCGCAGTTGGCGCTGCTTTTTGCAGTAATCGAAGGCCTGGTCGCTCCACTCCTTGCCCTCCGGCCCGAAGCAGGACATGTACTTGGTGATGTCGTATCCGGGCGCGTAATCCTGTTCCCCGAGGATGCGGCCGTCCGGTGCCTGGTTGCCGTCGATGGTGCCGCTGACGTAAACCACCTTCGGCGCCGTGGGCTCACCATGGTTGGCCAGCGCAGCCTTCAGCCCGGCAAGTGTGCTCACCTCATAGGTGTTTGCGGCAGGTGCGCCGGCGCCGCCATTGGTACCGCTTCCGACGGCGGCCCAGCCAGTGGGTGCCGCATCATCAGCACGGATGATGCCGCCGCCAGCTGGCGCCGGGGTGGCCGGGGCGGGAGCTGCCACAGCAATTCCGACGGCCAGCGCGCAGAGGACGGAAGTGGAGAACGCAGCGACACGCGGCAGACACCGCTGCGCTAAGGGGAAGGGTCGAAGCATTTTCAGGGACGTCATTGGCCTGGTTTCCGGCATGCCAAATAGAACCACATGCCTTGGTACGTGGTGCATCGGATGGGTTACGACTCGAGTCAGAAAACGCTTTCTGAGGAGACTCTTAATATTTAGTACTTCTGTGACAAAGCTGTCAATAGCACTTCACAGCACAAACACAGCTTTGGCCGGATTCCTGCACAGCATGCCCGGGGAAGGTTGATTCGAAGCCGGCTCTCCGCGCCGGCACCTGAGTCCTAGGAGTAACGTGAGCGTCCTTGCCCGAAGCGTAGGCAATGCCTTCAGAAACAAGGTCCGCACCGCAGCTGTTGTCGCGGTGCTGGCCGTCGCCATTGGACTGGCTCTGGCCATGCTGGTGGCCAACCAAGCGGTCGGAGCGAAAGTGCAGGAGCTCAACGCCTCCGTGGGCACGGTGCTGACCGTAAACCCCGCCGGTGGGCAGGGCTTCGAAGGCGGCGGAGAGCCGCTCACCGCCGACCAAGCAGCTGCCGCCGCTGCCGTGCCCAACGTCAGTGCCGTCGTCGGGACCTCATCGCTCCGCCTCCGCAACGCCACTGAAGCCGCAGCGCAAGCAGCAGCGGGGCAGACCGGGCAGACTGGTCCCGGGGGCCAGGGCGGCCCCGGCGGCCAGTCGGCAGCGACCCTGACCACCAGCCTGACTGCGGCGGTGGACGCCGGCACTCTGGGAAACCGCAACCAGCAGGCCAACGGAACCACCGGTTCCACCGGGGGCACCCAGGCCGTCAGGTCCCTGCCCATCACTGCCACGGGGATCGGCGCAGAGGTGGACACCACGGGCAAAGCCTTGAACATCACGCAGGGCTCCGGACTCGGAGACTACTCAACCGCTTCGACCAGCGCGCTGCTCGGCACCACACTGGCTGAGAAGAACAACCTCACGATCGGTTCCACCTTCACCATCAATGACCAGGCCTACACAGTGGCGGGACTGTTCGATGCAGGCACCGCGTTCGGCAACAACGCCGTATACGTGACACTGCCTACTGCCCAGACCTTGGCCGGGACGCAAAATGAGCTGTCCAGCATGATTGTCACGGTCAACTCGATGGACAATGTGGCCTCCACCAAGACAGCGCTGCAATCGGCTCTCGGCACCGACAAGGCTGACGTCACCCAAGGCCAGAACCTGCAGACGGCGGTCAGCTCCCTGGACAGCGTCAAGAACATTTCCTTGATCGCATTCATCGCCGCCCTTGGCACGGCAGGCCTGATCATCCTGCTCATTATGGTCATGCTGGTCCGCGAGCGCCGCCGAGAGATCGGCGTACTGAAGGCTATCGGGGCACCCAACCGCACCATCGGACTGCAGTTCGTGCTGGAAGCACTGGTCCTCGCCGCACTGGGCAGCGCGGTGGGAGCCGGTATCGCATCATTCGCCAGCGGCGGCATTGCCTCTGCCCTGATCAGCAGCAACACCACCCCGACGGCGGCCACAACCACCGGCCGCGGATTCCCGGGCGGGGCCGGTGGCTTCCCCGGTGGCCAGGGCGGTCCCCTGGGTGGCGCCTCCCAGCTTTTGAACTCCGTGACCGCGAGCGCATCGCCGGGAGTCATCGCCGGTGGCATTGCGGCCGTCTTCGGCGTCGCCATCGTCGGCGCCCTGGTTCCCGCGCTGCTCACGGCGCGTATCCGTCCCGTCGAAGTCCTGCGAGGAGAATAGCCATGATTGAAGTCAAGAACCTGATCCGTACTTTCAACTCCGGTGACCGCACCATCAAGCCGGTCAACGATGTCAGCTTCGCCTTGGAGCAAGGAACCCTTGCCTCGATTGTTGGCAAGAGCGGCAGTGGCAAGAGCACCCTCTTGTCCCTCCTGGGCGCGCTTGACAAGCCCACCAGCGGTGACGTGCTGGTCAACGGGGTCAGCCTCGCCAGGATGCCCGACGCAAAGCTGACCGAGTACCGTCGGCGCGATATCGGTTTCGTTTTCCAGCAGTTCAATCTGATCCCCAACTTATCGGCAGTGGACAACGTCATGCTGCCCATGGAGTTCGCCGGCATGCGCAAGGCAGCCCGGCTGCAGCGGGCAAAGGAGTTGCTGGAGCAGGTCCAGCTGGACCCTTCCAAGCATGAGCGGCGCATCAACCGGCTCTCCGGTGGCGAGCAGCAGCGCGTGGCCATTGCCCGGGCACTGGCCAACGAACCCAAGCTCATCCTGGCCGACGAGCCCACCGGGAACCTGGACGAGCAAACCGGCGACCACATCATCGAGCTCCTCAGTTCGCTGAGCCGGGACCACAACACCACCATCCTGGTGGTCACGCACGACCGCGCCTTGGCCAACAAGACCGACCGCCGTTTCCGGCTCCAGCAGGGCAAGTTGACGGAGGAACCCGTCCGCGGCCGGGCCGCCGTCGCCGCTTCTGCCTGAGGCGTCCGGGGCTCGAGGCGGGGCACCGCGCCCCGCCTTGGGCCCGTTGTGCTGGTGCCGTCCTCCCCCGTGGCGGCGCACTCCCCCACCCCGCAGCGCGCTGTGACAGGATGGCAGTTATGACTGCTCCCATCGCCACGCCATGGCTGACCGGCCAGCCTGACCAGGACCCCCGCTCCGCCACCGGAACGCCCCTGCGCTGGGGAATCATCGCAACAGGCAGCATTGCCCGCGCCGTCTCACAAGATCTTGCGTTGCTTCAGGACGCCAGGCTGTACGCGGTCAGTTCCCGGGCCCAGGACTCTGCGGACGCGTTTGCTGTCGCCTACGACTTTGAGAAAGCCTACGGGGACGACGACGGCGTGCCCGGCTACCAACGGCTCCTCGCCGATGACGCCGTGGACATCGTCTACGTCGCAACGCCGCATGCGCAGCACCACGAGATTGTCCTCGCCGCCCTCAACGCCGGCAAGCACGTGCTGTGCGAAAAAGCCTTCACCATCAACGCCCGGGAAGCGGCCGAACTCATCGACGTCGCCCGCAAACACAAGCTCTTCCTGATGGAGGCGGTCTGGAGCCGGTTCCTGCCGTCAATGCAGCGGGCTTTCGAAATTGCCGCATCGGGTGAACTGGGCGACATCCACTGGATCAGCGCCGACCTCGGCTTTCCTGCACCGTACTCCCCCACCGCCCGGCTCTGGGCGCGCGAAGACGGCGGGGGTGCGCTGCTGGATCTGTCGGTTTATCCGCTTCTCTGGGCCTTGGGGACCCTCGGTTTTCCGCAGACCGTGAGCGCCACCGGATTCGTGAACGACGACGGCGTGGACGCCCAGAACGCGATGACCCTCGGCTACAGCCACGCGGCCCAGGTCCAGCTCACCTCATCGCTGCTGGCGCATGGGCCCCGTACCGCCACCGTTGCCGGAAGCCTGGGGTTCCTGCAGAGCGTTGGGTCGATCAACAGTCCGCGCGAACTCATCATCGCCAACGGGTGGGAGAACCGCCGGACGGAAACGTTCGACGTCGTCGGAAAGGGCTACACCTACGAGCTGCGCGAGGTGATGAGGTGCGTCCAACAGGGGCTCACGGAGAGCCCGGTGATGCCTCTGGAGGATTCACTGAACACGATGCGGCTGTTCGACGGTGTTCGCGCGCAGCTGGGCGTCACCTACCCGAACGACAACCGCTAGGGCTTGGGGCGGAGTTCCCAGATTGTTTGCGCCAACCCCTAGACTTCCCGGAATGCCCGGTCCTACCCTGTAGGCAGCATCGATTGCGCCGGTCACTGGGGGGTGGTACGCATGGCTCGAAGGAGTTCGCCATGGTGTGCCCTGCGCCCTGCGCTCCTCGCCGGAGCGGCCGCAGTCTTGTGGCTGACGCTGTCGTCAGCCCCAGCGTCGGCGGATTCCGGTCCTGGCTCCCCGCCCGTGCTCGGCGACGTGACCGGCTCGGTTTCAGCAATGACCCACGATCTTGCGAATCCGGCGTCCCCAGTGGCCCCTCCGGCCGGACCTGCTGCAGCACCCGGACTGGTGCAGACGGTGGCACCGCCGGTATCCGAGGCTGGGGACACTACCATTTCCACGGTTCCCGTGGTGGACCAGCTTGTTCCGGGGGGAAGCGTTTCCGCTGTCTCCGCTGCAGTTGGTGGCATGGCCGACCAGATAGCGGCCGGGGTGGCGGAGGTTGTTGCGGCCCCTGCAGCCGAGGCCGTCCCGGCACTCGAACCGGCGCTCCAACCGGTTGCTGATCTTCTGACCCGTGCCACCGCAACACCGCTTCCGCTTCCCGCTCCGACCGTCGACGCCGTGCTGGCAGATCTGCCTTCCGTGGTTGCTCCTGTTCCCGCAGCTGGGCCCGAGGCCTTGGAGGCGCTTCCGGATGTACCTGGAATGCTCCCGGAAGCGGAACAGGGAGCAGGGGCGTTGCCCACGGCGCCGGCCTGCAGCAGCAGCGCTGGCTTTGCGACGGTAGGTCGCGCAGCCTTGGCGAACACGTCTGCCCCGCAGGCTGGCATGTCTGTCCCTGCTGGGCCCGCTTCAGGACAGCCCCTTCCCGTCGATCCGGCAACGCTGCCTGCCCAGGTTCCTGCCGCACCGGCATCCGGCACGGGCAGCGGTGCATCATCCGGCGGTGCGGCCGGTGCCGCAGCATGGCTGAGCCCTGCCTACTTTGGCTTTGAACGTCCCGGCGCTGTTCCCGCCGGTGAGACCTTCGAGCACGCCCCTGCGCCGGTGTCATTCGACCCCGGTTCTTCCCCTGACTAGTTGAGGCCGCCTGCCCTCTAACGGGCAGCACGTGGCTTTACGGGCAGCTGATCAGCGCCCGAACAACATCAACCATTCAGGAGTCACCATCATGAACTGCACCCTTCGCAGGGGGCTGCTTTGCACCCTCTTTGCCGGCGGCCTTCTGGCCTTTGGCTGCGCTGCCGCCAACGCGGCGGACACAACCAGCGGGACGGATCTTTCCGCGTCCGCCCTGATCTCGGCGGCGCCCGCTGACTCGACGTCGTTGGGCCTGCTGGGTGGCCCAACGCCGTCCAGCTCAACGGGCGTCGCCGCTGCAGTGGATGTCAACCTCGGCCTCAGCACCAACGGCACCGGGACCACGGACGGCACAACCGCCGACCTCGGCGCAACCGTAGACCTGGGACTCGGCAGCGCCACCACCCCCGCAACCGGCACCACCGACCTCGCAGCCGCAGCCGACGTCAACCTCGGCCTCGGCACCAACGGCACCGGGACTACAGACGGCACAACCGCCGACCTCGGCGCAACCGTAAACCTCGGCACCGCCACCACCCCCGCAACCGGCACCACCGACCTCGCAGCCGCAGCCGACGTCAACCTCGGCCTCGGCACCAACGGCACCGGGACTACAGACGGCACCGCCGGAGACGCCGGAACAGCTGATCCCGGAACAAGCACCCCCGGCGCAAGCAATGCTGCCTCCGGCGACGTCCCGGCGGCATCCGCAGGCTCCAGGGCCGTCAGCGGAGCCATCGCACCTGTCACTGTCCCGCTCAGCAACCCCGCGCAGGGCCGTCCCGGCCTCGCCACCACGGGAACCGCGAACACCGGCCTCGCCAAGACCGGCTGGGATGGATCCTTGGCGCCTCTGGCACTGCTGCTCCTGGTGGCAGGACTTCTGGTGCTCCGGAAACGCAAGGTCTCCTAGGGGTTCGTCTTTCAATAGGCAGCGCCCGCGCGGAGGCGCCTGAAAGGGCTGCCTCGCGCGGGCCGGCGAGAGGAGGACATCCACCCGGAACAAACCTGAGCACAACACAAAACATGTCATCAGCACACATGTCCTTGTAGCCAATGGTCCGGCGGAAATGCTTCAACACACCGCCGGACCGTTGGCATGCGCACCGCCAAATCTGTGGTTTAACCGCGGCCCTCGTATAATTTGGGGTACGACAGTGCCGCAGCGCACCGGGAGGAACGGTCATGGTGGCGGAATCGCCTAGCTCCATCAAGAATGAAGTGGTCGGCGGACGTTACCGTTTGAGCGAAGTAATCGGCCGCGGCGGAATGTCATCGGTGTACTGCGCCCGCGACGAAAACCTCGGCCGCGACGTCGCCTTGAAACTCTTCGCTCCGCAGGCCCCGGACGCGGACGAGCTCAAGCGCCAGGAAGCCGAGATCCAGCTCCTTGCCACGCTCAACCATCCCGGCCTGGTCACGCTCTTCGACGCCGGGATTGATGACCGGATCCCGGACGAACCCCGGCCCTTCCTGACCATGGAGCTCGTCGACGGACAAGACCTCCGCAGCCGCATCCGGCACAGCCGGGTGCCCCTGGAAGAATTGTCCGTCATCGGTGCCGGCATCGCCGATGCCCTGGCCTACGTCCACGGCCTGGGCATCATCCACCGCGACATCAAACCCGGCAACATCCTGCTGGTCCAGATCCGTCCCGGCGAGCCGCTGCGCCCGAAACTCACGGACTTCGGCATCGCCAGGATCGTGGATTCCACCAGGCTCACTGCCACCGGGACCATGGTGGGCACCGCCGCCTACCTCAGCCCCGAGCAGGCACTCGGCAAGCCCCTGTCCCCCGCAACCGACATTTACTCGCTGGGGCTGGTGTTGCTCGAGTGCATTAAGGGCACCGTGGAGTATCCCGGCAGTGCGGTGGAATCGGCTGTGGCGCGGCTGCACCGCGCCCCTGAAATTCCCGACGACGTGCCCTCCGAATGGGCTGAGCTCATCCGCTCCATGACGTCCATCGAGCCGCTTGAACGGCCAACGGCTGCCGACATCGAGACCTCGTTGCGCCAGGCCCTCGTCTCGCCCGCCTCCACCCCCGGGGAACTGGCTGCGGAGACCACCCGGGTGCTGCCCGCCATGCCCTTCCACCCGCCGTCCATCACTGCCGAAGAATCGATGGATGAGCTGCGGGAAGCGGCTGCCCCTGGGAGCGCGCGACGCCCTGTAAAGAAGAGCGCCTCTTCGCTGCGCCGGTTCCTGTGGAGCAAGCGAATCTGGCTGGCCGTGGTCCTCGGCCTACTGGTGGTTGCCGCTGCTGCGGCAGCGGTGATGATCAGCGTCTCCGCCCGGCCCGCCGACGTCGTCCCTTATCCCACGGTCACAGGCACCTTGGGTGACCATCTGAAGGAACTCCAAAAGAGCGTGGCCCCGTGACGTTGCACCCGACCACAATGGCGAGGTTTGCCCTGGCCGGCACCGCGGCGCTGCTTGTGTCCGGTTTCCTGGGCGCGTGTGCCTCGCCCGGTTCCGGCCTGCAGCGGGAGGCCGCCACACAGTTCCAGGCGCGGGTACTTGAGGTTACCCAGGCGGCTTCGCAGGACGATCCTGCCTCGGCCCTGAAGGCGCTGGACGGGCTTGAATCCGACCTCTCGGCGGCAACGGCGAAGGGCCAGGTCTCCGAGGAGCGGAGCCGCAGCATCACCACGGTCGCCAGCGCCGTCAGGGCAGACCTCAACGAGGCCGTTGCCGCCCAGCAGGCTGCCGCCAAGGCCGCCGAGGACGCGCGGACAGCAGCACAGCAAGCGGCGCAGAGCGCGTACCCCACGGCGGATGCGCCCGTGCCCCAGCCTGCCCCCGCCCAAGGTAGTTCCGGCAGCGGCGGCGCAAAGAACAGCGGCGGCGACAAGGGCAAGGGCAAGAACTGACCTGCACCCATCCGCCGACATGCAAAGGGGCGGTGCCCCGGAATCATCCGGAGCACCGCCCCTTTCATTGCTGCCGAAGCCGCGGCGGCTAGGCCAGGCTGGCGATGACCTTGTTGAGGGTGGCGGAAGGACGCATCACGGCGGAGGCCTTGGCGTCATCCGGGCGGTAGTATCCTCCGATGTCTACTGGCGAGCCCTGGACTTCAGCCAGCTCGCCAACGATCGTTTCCTCGTTGGAAGAAAGCTCGTTGGCGACCGAGCTGAACGCGGCGGCAAGGTCGGCGTCGGACGTCTGCTTGGCCAGCTCCTCAGCCCAGTAACGGGCCAGGAAGTAGTGGCTGCCGCGGTTGTCCAACTCGCCGGCGCGGCGGCTGGGCGACTTGTTCTCGAGCAGGAACGTGCCGGTGGCGCGGTCCAGGGTGTCTGCGAGGACCTGGGCGCGGGCGTTGCCGGTGGTGGTGGCCAGGTGCTCGAAGCTGACGGCAAGGGCCAGGAACTCACCCAGGCTGTCCCAGCGAAGGTGGTTTTCCTTGAGCAGCTGCTGGACGTGCTTGGGGGCGGAACCGCCGGCGCCGGTCTCGAAGAGGCCGCCACCGTTCATCAGCGGCACAACCGAGAGCATCTTGGCGCTGGTGCCCAGTTCCAGGATGGGGAACAGGTCCGTGAGGTAGTCGCGGAGCACGTTGCCGGTGACGGAGATGGTGTCCTCGCCCTTGCGGATCCGCTCCAAGGTGAAGGCGATGGCCTTGACCGGGGACATGATCTGGATGTCCAGGCCCTCGGTGTCGTGGTCCTTCAGGTATTCGTTGACCTTGGCGATGAGGTTGGCGTCGTGGGCACGCTCCTCATCCAGCCAGAACACGGCGGGGGTCTGCGAGGCGCGGGCGCGGGTGACAGCCAGCTTGACCCAGTCGCGGATGGGGGCGTCCTTGGTCTGGCAGGCGCGCCAGATGTCACCGGGGACGACGTCGTGTTCGATCAGGACGTTGCCGTTGCCGTCAACGATCTGCACCGTACCGGCTTCCTGGATTTCGAACGTCTTGTCATGGCTGCCGTACTCTTCGGCGGCCTGGGCCATCAGGCCAACGTTCGGGACGGTGCCCATGGTGGTGGGGTCGTAGGCGCCGTTGGCGCGGCAGTCATCGATGACCACCTGGTAGATGCCGGCGTAGGAGCTGTCCGGCAGGACGGCCAGGGTGTCGGCTTCCTTGCCGTCCGGGCCCCACATGTGGCCGGAGGTGCGGATCATGGCCGGCATGGAGGCGTCGACAATGATGTCGGAGGGCACGTTGAGGCTGGTGATGCCCTTGTCGGAGTCCACCATGGCCAGCGCGGGGCCATCTTCCAGGCCCTTCTTGATCAGGTTCTGGACGCCGTCGCGGACATCCGCCGGCAGGTCCTCGAGGCTGCTCAGGATGGCGGCGAGGCCGTTGTTGGGGCTGATGCCGGCGGCGGAAAGCTGCTTGCCGTAGGTCTCGAAAAGTTCGGAGAAGTAGGCCTTCACCACGTGGCCGAAGATGATGGGGTCCGAGACCTTCATCATGGTGGCCTTCAGGTGCGCGGAGAACAGCACGCCCTCTTCCTTGGCACGGGCCACCTGGGCCTTGAGGAACTCGTCAAGGGCGGCGGCGCGCATCACGGTGCCGTCGATGACCTCGCCGGCCAGGACGGGGAAGGCCTTCTTCAGGACCTTGACCGAGCCGTCCTCACGGACCAGCTGGATGGCGATGGTGCCGTCGGCCTCGATGACCACGGACTTCTCGTTGGAGCGGAAGTCGTCCTGGCCCATGGTGGCCACGTTGGTCTTGGAGTCTGCGGTCCAGGCGCCCATGGAGTGCGGGTTCTGCCGGGCGTAGTTCTTGACGGACAGCGGTGCACGGCGGTCCGAGTTGCCTTCGCGCAGGACGGGGTTCACGGCGGAGCCCTTGATCTTGTCATAGCGGGAGCGGATGGCGGTCTCTTCGTCCGAGGTGGGGTTGTCCGGGTAATCCGGCAGTGCATAGCCCTGGCCCTGCAGCTCGGCGATGGCCGCCTTCAGCTGCGGGATGGAGGCGCTGATGTTGGGCAGCTTGATGATGTTGGCTTCCGGCGTCTTCGCCAGCTCACCAAGTTCAGCAAGGGCGTCACCGATCTGCTGTTCCGGGGTGAGGTAGTCACCGAACACGGCAATGATGCGGCCGGCGAGCGAGATGTCGCGGGTCTCCACCTCCACACCTGCAGTCGAAGCGAAGGCCTCGATGATGGGCAGGAACGAATAGGTAGCCAGCATCGGCGCTTCGTCGGTGTGGGTGTAGATAATCTTGGACATGCGCGGGCGTCTCCCTGAAGGTCGGCT
This sequence comes from Arthrobacter sp. 135MFCol5.1, assembly GCF_000374865.1. Lineage (GTDB taxonomy): Bacteria > Actinomycetota > Actinomycetes > Actinomycetales > Micrococcaceae > Arthrobacter. The sequence goes on from NZ_KB895456.1 coordinate 96,480, forward strand.
TGGTTGTGAAATCTTTGTCTATTTCACCAAGTACAACTTACCCGAGGACGCCGGTTTGAACCTTAACGGGCCTCCCGGATTACCCCGGTGAGAGCAGCATTACAGCGATGGAGAACGCCCGACGACGGCACGCTTCCGGGTGCACCGCCGCCGTTGCCACAGGTGGGGCGGTACCGGGCGGCCGCCCGGCTCGTGCCGCCTGATGATTGGTCACGAGTGTGTACAAACGCCGCGCGCGGCGATAAGTTCGCTAAGTCACTCCCGATCCCGGGCCCAACCCCGTTCAGACAGGACAACAATGACACGTACCAGGTCCCTGGCATCCGGCTTCCTGACCTTCTCCGCAGCCGCGGTGCTGGCACTTACGTCCGCCGGCGGGGCTTCCGCCACCCCCGCACCGTCCGACGGTACGTCGAATCCCTCGGTTGCCAGCATCTCAGTCGACGCCGGCGGAGCAGCTGACTACTGGACCCCCGAACGGATGCAAAGCGCCCTTCCAGGTGACACCCTTGCAGGGAAGGCGCTCGAGCGCGGCAACCGCTCCAGCCTCGCCGTGGTGGAGAAGGGCAAGCCCTCCACCACCAAGGGAACCAAGGGAAAGCCCACCATCGCCAAGAGTGAAAACCCCGTCGCCCACATCGGCAAGGTCTTCTTCACCATGGGCACAACCAACTACGTGTGCTCGGGCAACGCCGTCTCCTCCGCGAACGGCAGCACTGTGGCAACGGCCGGACACTGCGTTAACGAAAGTGGCGCCTACGCCACCAACTTCGTCTTCGTGCCCGCCTACGACAACGGCGCAGCCCCCTACGGCAAGTGGACCGCCAAGGCCCTCTACGCCCCCACCCAGTGGGTTTCAACCGGGGACATGACCTATGACACCGGCTTCGCGGTCATGAACCCCTTGAACGGCCAGAAGCTGACAGACGTCGTTGGCGGCTCGGGCACTGCCTTTAACCAGGCCCGCGGCCTGACCTACACGGCCTACGGCTACCCGCAGGCCTCACCGTTCGACGGCACGTCCCTGTGGAGCTGCACCGGCACGGCCAGCAACGATCCCAACAACCCGCAGTTCGGCACCCAGGGCATTCCGTGCGACATGACCGGCGGTTCCTCGGGCGGTCCGTGGTTCATCGGCATCGGGTCCGACGGGCTGCAGAACTCGATCAACAGTTACGGCTACAACGGCTCCGCCGTCATGTACGGCCCTTACTGGGGCTCGGTTATCGAGGCCACGTACACCAATGCAGCGAAATCCTAAAGAACCCGCACCGGACCAGGACCCCGTCAGCCATGTCGACCTTGAACAGTCCAGCGAGGAAGTCCTCGAATACTGGACCGAGGAGCGGATGGCTGAAGCCCGGCCCCGGGAGGTAAAACTTCCGGAACCCGGCCCCGGCCCGGCGGCCCGGCACTAACCGCACAACAGACGACGGCGCCCGTCCCCTTCTCAGGGGACGGGCGCCGTCGTCGGTTCAATCCGCCATCGATTGCTCCGTACCCGTGGGGAGCAATCGATGCAGCCGATCAGTGGAAGAAGTGCCGGGCTCCGGTGAAGTACATGGTGATGCCGGCCGCGTTGGCTGCCGCGATGACTTCCTCGTCGCGGACCGAGCCACCGGGCTGGACTACGGCGCGGACACCGGCGTCGATCAGGATCTGCAGGCCATCGGCGAACGGGAAGAACGCGTCCGAAGCCGCCACGGCACCGCGGGCGCGCTCAGGTGCGCCGCTCGCGTCCGCATTCGAGGCGCCGCCGGCGCCGTCGACGTCGGAGGCAACCTCCACGCCCAGCGTGTTGGCCCGCTCAACGGCCAGGCGACAGGAATCGAGCCGGTTCACCTGGCCCATGCCGATGCCCACGGCTGCGCCGTTGTCGGCAATCAGGATGGCGTTCGACTTCGCGGCCCGGCACGCGGTCCAGGCGAAGGCGAGGTCTGCGAGGGTCTTCTCATCCGCGGCCTCACCGGCGGCGAGGGTCCAGTTGGCGGGGTTGTCGCCGTCGGCGTCCACCTTGTCGCTGACCTGGACCAGCATGCCACCGGATACCTGGCGGAACTCCGTCGGATACCGGCCGTAGCCTTCGGGGAGGGCAAGCAGGCGGATGTTCTTCTTTTTGGACAGGATCTCCACGGCCTCGGGTTCAAAGCCGGGGGCGATGACGACCTCGGTGAAGATGTCCTTGACGGTGTTGGCCATGCCGGCGGTGACGGTGCGGTTGGCCGCGATGACGCCGCCGAATGCGGAGACGGGGTCGCAGGCGTGGGCCTTGGCGTGTGCGTCGGCGATGGGGTCGGCGGCGTCCGCGGAGCCGACGGCAACACCGCAGGGGTTGGCGTGCTTAATGATGGCGACGGCGGGTTCGCTGAAGTCGTAGGCGGCGCGCAGGGCGGCGTCGGCATCCACGAAGTTGTTGTAACTCATGGCTTTGCCGTGCAGCTGGTCCGCCTGGGCGATGCCCACCGGCGCAGCCTTGTCCACGTAGAGTGCCGCCTGCTGGTGCGGGTTCTCGCCGTAGCGCAGGACCTCCGAGCGTTCCAGGGAGAGGCCCGCGTAGGCAGGCCAGTCGATGACGCCGTCGCCGTCTTCATCCAGGAACTGGCTGGCGGTCCAGGTGGCCACTGCGTTGTCGTACGCGGCGGTGTGGGCGAACGCCTTGGCAGCGAGGCGGCGGCGGGTCTTCAGGTCGAAGCCGCCGGCGGCAGCGGCCTCAACCACCTGACCGTAGAAGGTCGGGTCCACCACAATGGCGACAGCGGCATGGTTCTTCGCGGCAGAGCGGACCATGGCGGGGCCCCCGATGTCGATCTGCTCAACGACATCGTCCTGCGCGGCACCGGACTTCACCGTCTCCACGAACGGGTAGAGGTTCACCACCACCAGGTCGAAAGCCTCAATGTCCATGCTTTCGAGCGTCTCCATGTGGGCGGGGACGCGGCGGTCGGCCAGGATGCCGCCGTGGACGCGGGGGTGCAGCGTCTTGACGCGTCCATCCAGCATTTCCGGGGAACCGGTGACTTCCTCAACCTCTTGCACGGGGATGCCGGCGGCGGCGATCTTCTTGGCCGTGGAACCGGTGGAGACGAGCTTCACGCCGGCCGCGTGCAGGCCCGTAGCGAGTTCCTCCAGACCGGTTTTGTCGTACACCGAGATGAGGGCCCGGCGGATGGGTACACGGTCAATGGATACGCGCTCATGCTGCGTGAAGCTCACAAATGTCTCCGTCTTATCTCGCGGAACAGGGCCGCGGTTGGTGGGGATACGGCCAGTTTATCGCGAAGGCAGCGGTTACCCCCTGTGTGCTCCGGAGTGTGAACGTCCGCGGGCCCGGATAGAGTCTTCAGCAGGAGGCGGCGATGAATACTTACACCACTGTGCCCAGCGGCGAACAGGTGGTCCAGGAACTGCCCTGGCGATGGAAAGTCCAGGGCAGGATATTCCTGATCGGGGGCCTCGGCTTCATGTTCGACGCCTGGGACGTGACCCTTAATGGCATCCTCATCCCGCTGCTGTCCACGCATTGGGCCCTGACACCGGGCGAGGCCGCATGGGTGGGTACGGCCAACCTGATCGGGATGGCCCTCGGGGCGTTCGCCTGGGGCACCATTGCGGACACCGTGGGCCGCAAGAAGGCGTTCACGGCCACGCTGCTCCTGTTTTCCATCTTCACCGTACTGGGCGCTTTCTCACCCGACTTCATGTGGTTCTGCATCTTCAGGTTCCTGGCTGGTTTCGGACTGGGCGGCTGCATTCCGGTGGACTACGCCCTGGTGGGTGAGTTCACGCCGCGGAAGCAGCGCGGCAAGGTCCTGACGGCCATGGACGGCTGGTGGCCCATTGGCGCGGCCCTGGCCGGGTTCGTCTCGGCCGGCCTGGTGGCCCTGAACGGTGACTGGCGACTGACCATGCTGGTGATGGTGCTCCCGGCCCTGCTGGTGTTCTGGGTCCGGCGGAGCGTCCCCGAGTCCCCCTTGTTCCTGATCCGAAAGGGCCGGCGGGAAGAAGCGGCCAGGATTATTGACGGGCTGGTGGTGGCCACAGGCGCCGAATCCCGGGCCTACAGCCTGCCCGATGCCAAGGATGCCCCGAGGCTTTCGGCCGGCAGCGCCTGGACCCAGCTGCGCTCTGTCTGGCAGTTCAACTGGAAAATCACCACCGCCGCCTGGGCCCTGTTCTTCAGCATCCTGCTGGTCTATTACCTGTCCCTGACCTGGATGCCCAGGATCCTGATCGGCGCCGGATTCGCCGAGTACAAGGCGTTCGTCACCACGGCGTCCATGGCCGCCGTCGGCTTCCTCGGCGTGGTGGCGGCAGCCCTGCTCGTGGAACGTGTGGGGCGCAAGTGGATCCTGGCCATCACCGGACCGCTGTCCGCCCTGACCCTGGTGATCGTGGCGTTCGTGGTGGACATTCCCACGGCCGCGGTGTTCTGGCTGCTGGTCTTCGGGTTCGTGGTGCAGGTGGCCATCCCGGTGCTCTATGCGTACGTCTCCGAGCTCTACCCCACGGAACTGCGGGGCAGCGGCTTTGGCTGGGCATCAACGTTTTCCCGCCTGGGCGCCGGCTTTGGGCCGCTGATCTTCGCCAACTACTTTTGGCCGGAACTGGGCCTCGCCACGTCCTTTGCGCTGGCGGGTGCCCTGGTGCTGCTGTCGGTGCTGTGGATGGCTTTCTTCTCCCCGGAAACCCGCCAGCGCCGCCTCCAGTAGGGTTGACCGCTACGCGTACGAGGGGTCTGCGGCGAGGGCGGCCAGGGTGGACACCAGCAGCCGGCGCTCCACGACCTTGATGCGCTCGTGCAGCGTCTCCTCGGTGTCCGAGTCCTCGATGGTCACGGCCTCCTGGGCAATGATGGGCCCGGTGTCAACGCCGGCGTCGGCCCAGTGCACGGTGCAGCCGGTCACCTTCACGCCGTAGGCCATGGCATCCCGTACGCCGTGGGCCCCGGGAAAGGCCGGCAGCAGGGCGGGGTGGGTGTTCAGGTACCTGCCCTTGAATGCGTCAATGAACTCGGGGCTGACGATCCGCATGAAGCCGGAGGACACCACCACGTCTGGCTTGAAGGCGGCCACGGCCTCGGTCAGGGCGGCGTTCCAGTCCGCACGGTCCCGGTACGACCTGAAGTCCACCACAAACGTGGGGATGCCTGCCGCGGCGGAACGTTCGACGCCGAAGGTCCCCTCCCTGTCGGCCCCCACCGCGGCGATTTCCACGTCGAGTTCCCCCGCCTTGACGGCGTCGATGACTGCTTGGAGATTGGACCCGGTGCCGGAGACGAGGACGACGATACGCATTGGTCCAGCTTAGGTGCACGCTCGCGTACGCTGGAAAACATGAACAGCCAACCGGGCCGGGGCGTCCAGCAACAGGCCAAACCCCCGCTCAGCGAGGCAGCAAAGGCCTCCCGCACCAAGACCTTTGCCCTGTTCCGGATGTTTCTGGTTTCGGTCCTCGGCGCTCTGTTCGTCTACCAGTTGGACGTCAGCTACCTGTGGTTGTCAACTGTCCTCACGGCAGCCGGCCTGGCCCTGGGGATCTCCCTGCTGGTCAGGGCTATCCGGTTGAAGGAATCAAAACTGGTCCTGGTTGGCACCATCTCGGGCCTGGTGATGGCCGTGGTCATGGTGCCGCTGCTCGTGACCGCCATGGTCTTCTTCAACCAGGTGCGCGACTACCAAGGATGCATGGGACGGGCGCTGACGGACCGGGCGACTAATGCGTGCGTGACGCAGTTCCAAAATTTCTTACCCACCAAAGTGGGTTAGCGCGCCGGCGAAGCGCCTAGCTGACGAGTTCGGCGTCCCGTTCCGCGGCCCCGCTTTCCTCACGTTCCAGCCACGGCCCGGCCGCGTAGCCAATGACGACGCCGATGCCGACCTCGGCCGCCACCCACAGGCCGGTCCAGAGCGGGTCGGGTCCGATATCCGTTAGTCGGCCGAGTCCCGCGGACCCCCGCGCCACCCAGGAAAGGCACATCGTCAACACCCCGGCGGCCAGCCCGGTGAGTGCCCCGAGCACCAGGGTGGAAACGGTGGCGGTGAACCAGCGTGCATGGATCTTGATGGCGAGCCATTCGTCGAAGTGGTTCTCCCCCTCCCGAAGGAACCACCACCCGGCCACGACGCCGGCCAGCACCGGTACGAGCAACGCCACGAACGCGTAGTCCATGGGGCCGGACGGGATGGCCGCCAGGACCGGAACGGATGGCATGGGCCCCACCGCGGTGCCCAGCGGCCCCGCCTGGGACCCCACGCCCATGGCGAAACCGGCGCCTGAGGTCCAGGCGAGGGCGAAAACCACCAGGTTCGGCAGGAAGCCGAGCTGCGCGATGGTGAGGGCGGCGCCTCCTACCGGACCGGCGTCGAGCGCCTCATAGACAGAAACCACGAGGTTCCAGTGGATGAACAGGTCCACGGCCAGCAGCACTGCGGCCAAGGTAAGGGCCGACACCACGGCCACGAAGCCGGCCTTCGCGGCAGAGCCAAAGTATGAGCCCGCCCAGCGGGAGTGCTGGCTGGTGCGCGAAATCCAGTCCACCGCGTCGACGCCGATGAGCCGGCTCCAGGAGCCTGCTTCCCTGCGGGCGCCGATCACCATGCCGAGTCCGTAGGGAATGAGCGGCACCAGCATGGCATACCAGAGATTGATGACGACGTCGGTGCTGCGGCACACGAAACCGGTGGCTGCACCGAAGGCGGCGTAAACCAGCCATGAGCCCAGCAGGGCCTGCCATAGCTGGTCGGTGTAGGAGGCCCGGGCCAGGCGGCGGCCGGCGCGCCAGGCCAGCAGGAAGGGGATCAGGGTCAGGCCGAGGGGAATCAGGTTCAGGATGTCCGAGCCGGCATGAGCTGCCGGGGCCGGCCCCGCTCCCGTGAGTTCCAGTGGCACGCCATGGACCAGGAGCCAGGACTGGCCGGCCAAACGGGCCAATACCTCGAACTGCCCGTTCTGGAAACCCGCAGTGGCCCAGACGGCGACAATGGGGGCTATCACCACCAGCGCGGAAATGACGGCCGCCTGTGCTGTTTCAAGGGCGCCCTGCAGCCACAACGGCATGGGGAGGCCACGGTTTCCGGTCTGATCAGCACGCAGTTTCATCGTCTTCCATGGTGTCACGCCGGGTGCCTCCTGCCCGCGAACGACAGGCTCCGCGGCGGCACTGGGTGAACAATCAAGTGGGGATGCGACCGGCGCTTTTCCAAGGGCCTCGCCGTAAAATTGGTATCTAAACCAACACCCGCCCACCCGGGCGCAGTGCGATGTGTTTCGGCGCCGGACATTTGCCGCGCCGGCCAATGACCCGGATCCGTAAACCGGGAAACAGGAGCCGCGAATGAGAGATGAACCGTAAGTTCTGACGATATTCGTCCTACTGGCTGGTGCACCCACGGCATACAGCGTGGTTGCACCAGCGCTTAACGGTGCGGCGCCGGGAACCCCCAAGGTTCCCGGCGCCGTTCACTGCCAAAGGGGCCAGGTCAGTGGCCGTACTTCCGAAGCCTGGGTGCGGTGTCCCGTTCGGAGCTGATTCCGGCGGTGGGGGTGCCGGCGTTCAGGTCGGCGTCGCCCTGCAGGTCCACGTCTCCGGCGTCGGAGTCCATGCCGGTCCGGGCTTCCGAATACGTCCGTGCGCCGCGGTCGTAGTACGTGTACAGCCGGTCCTCTTCTTCAGGGGTGAGGTGGCCGTCAGCGTCCACCCGGGGAGCGTCCTTCACGTGCTCCTTGGTGAACGGGACCACCAGGTCCTCTCCCTCGCTGCGGGCCCCTTCGACCGGGACGAAGGTCTCGGACGTGCCAAAGAGGCCGGTCTTGACGGTGACCCAAGTGGGCTCGCCCGTGTCGTCGTCAGCGTACAGCTGGCCGATCGAGCCGATCTTCGCACCATCGGTACCCACGACGTTGCCGCCCTTGGCCAGCAGGCTTTCGAGGTTTTCCCTGTTGAGCATGACGTCTCCTTGGTTGTGTCTTAGTACCGGGTTTGCCAGCCCGGAGCCCGGGCACCGGGTCACCCCGGTGTCCGGCCCCTGCCCCGGCTGCTTGAGGCTAGTGCTGGCTACCCGTTTAACGTAAGCATGCTTAGCATCAAATGCCAAGCTTACTTAGTAGTTTTCCTGGTTGAGGGGGCAGCTGTTCACCCAACCTTTCCCTGCGGGTCATGCCCCCTCCCCCGCCATTTCAAGGCGGCCACCCACGGTTGAAGGGTGAGGATCGCAATCGTTGCCGAATCATTTTTGCCGCTGATGAATGGCGTCACCCATTCAATCCTGCGGGTCCTGGACCACCTCCAGGACCGGGGCGACGACGTCCTGGTCATCGCCCCGTCCGCCCATGACGGACAGGCGCCGGGACGGGTCAAGGGCGCTGCGGTCCACCGGCTTCCCGCGGTTCCGCTGGCGGGATACACGAACGTGCGGGTGGCACTGGGAGGTGTGTACCGGGTCAAGCGAATCCTTGCCGAGTACGCCCCTGACGTGGTGCACCTTGCCTCGCCGTTCGTGCTGGGCTGGCGGGCCGCCCAGGCTGCCCATCAGCTCGGCATCCCGTCGGTGGCCATCTACCAGACCGAGGTTCCCAGTTACGCCGCCCGGTACGGAGTGCCGTTCCTGGAGAACTGGGCCTGGAACCGGGTCGAGAACATCCACCTGCTGGCCACCCGCACCCTGGTGCCGTCCACGTTCGCGCTGAACCAGTTGCGCGGGCGGGGGATCCCCCGGGTGCGGATGTGGCGGCGCGGGGTGGACACCGCGCGGTTCTCGCCGGGAAAGCGCGACGACGGGTGGCGGGCTTCGGTTGCCCCCGGCGGCGAGCGGATCATCGGCTACGTCGGCCGGCTCGCGGTGGAAAAGCAGGTGGAAGACCTTGCCGCGCTGGCCGGGCTCCCCAACTCGAAGCTGGTGGTGGTGGGCGACGGGCCGCAGCGGGCCGCACTGGAAGCCGCGCTCCCCGGTGCAGCCTTCACGGGATTCCTGGGCGGTGATGAGTTGGCACGCGCCGTGGCGTCGTTCGACTTGTTCGTCCATCCGGGCGAGTTCGAAACCTTCTGCCAAACCATCCAGGAGGCCATGGCATCGGGCGTGCCGGTGGTGGCCACGGGCCGGGGCGGCCCCCTGGATCTGGTCGAGAATTCACGGACGGGTTGGCTGTACGAGCCGGGCGACTTGTCCGCCATGCGTGCCCGTGTGCAGGACCTGATGGGCGACGATGCCAAGCGCCGCGCGTTCGCCGCCGCGGCACACGCCTCCGTGCAGGACCGAACCTGGCCCGCCCTCTGCACCGAACTGGTGCAGCACTACGCCGACGTCATCGCGGACGTCCAGATGGCAACGGCGGTCAACAGCAAGGGAGCAACCCTGTGAAAATCTCCGTGATCGGCTGCGGTTACCTCGGAGCAGTCCACGCTGCAACGCTGGCTTCCATGGGCCATACCGTGATTGGCATCGACGTCGATCCCCGCAAGGTGGCGCAGCTGTCCAGCGGCGCGGCACCGTTCCACGAGCCCGGACTCGATGAGCTCCTCCGGGACGGCCTCGCCACCGGCCGGCTGCGCTTCTCCACCGACCCCGCCGGGGCCAAGGCAGCGCAGGTGCACTTCCTGTGCGTGGGGACGCCGCAAGAGAAGACGTCCGACGCCGCCGACCTCACCTTCCTCGTCTCCGCTTCGGAAGCCTTGCTGCCGCACCTGGCCGCGGGCGCCGTCGTCGTTGGCAAATCAACCGTGCCCGTGGGCACCGTGGACATGCTCCGCGGTGTGCTGGCGCCGCGGCCTGACGTACTGGTGGGTTGGAATCCCGAGTTCCTGCGGCAGGGAACCGCCGTCAAGGATTCCCTGGTGCCGGACCGGCTGGTGTACGGCGTGGAAGGGGGCCGGGCCGCCGCCTTCAACCGCGACACCGGCGCGCCGCTGGGCGTGACGGCGGCACTGGACGCCGTCTACGAACCGCTGCTACGCGCCGGAATCCCCCGGCTGGTCTGCAACTTTGCCACGGCGGAACTCATCAAGTCGGCCGCGAACGCATACCTTGCCACCAAGGTCAGCTTCATCAATGCCGTCGCCGAATTGTGCGACGCCGCGGGAGCCGATGTCAGCGAACTCGGCGAAGCGATGGGGCTGGATCCGAGGATCGGCAGCCGCTACCTGCACGCGGGCCTGGGCTTCGGCGGAGGCTGCCTTCCCAAGGACATCCGCAGTTTCCGGACCCAGGCCGCGGCGCTGGGCGTCCCTGCCGTGGAGGACTGGATGGGCCTGGTCGACTCGGTGAACCTGGACCAACGGGCGCGCACGGTGGGCCTGGCAGCGGCTATGTGCGGAGGCTCGCTGGCAGGGCGTTCCATCACTGTGCTCGGAGCCTCCTTCAAGCCGGACACGGATGACATCCGCGACTCCCCCGCCCTGGACGTGGCGGACCGGCTGGCCGCCGCCGGCGCGCACGTTACCGTGACGGACCCCAAGGCGGTGAACCACGCGTGGCGCCGCTACCCCGGGCTCCGGTTCGAGGTGTCCACCAGGCGGGCACTCCAGGACGCAGAGCTGGTGCTGCTGCTGACCGAATGGGACGAGTACCGGCAGCTTTGCCCTGCCGCCACCGGCAGGCTGGTCCGACGCCGGGCGGTCCTGGACGCGCGGAACGTGCTGGACGCCGCGGCATGGCAGGCAGACGGCTGGACCGTGCGGGGGCTTGGAACGTCCGCCGCGGTCATGGCCGCAGCTGCGGCCGGCTGAGGTTCAGCCCAGGAGCCCCAGATCGGCGAACGCCAATGCGACACCTGCCCCTGCCGGTCCGGCGGTGGTCCTGTCGGCCACGGCGAGGACTGCCGGGTGGCCGCCTTCGACGGCAATGCCCACCCCGGCGTATTCGAGCATTTCAATATCGTTGGCACTGTCACCGATGGCAACAATGTCCGCCCGGTGGAGGCCAAGCCGGGCCTCCACCACCTGGATGCCCACCGCTTTGTGCGTGCCCGCCATGAAGATCTCCCCCGCGCGGTCTCCCAGCGCCGAAAGCGAACTGGGGATCAGCCCGACGCCGGGACCGAGCTTATCCATCAGCCGCCTCAGCGGGACCGTCGAATCGAAGACCGAGATCTTGGCATAGGAGGTGCTGCGGAGGTCGTCGCTGTACTGCATCGGACCCAGGATGTCCTCCAGCGGATCAACGTCGGTGCTGAGGACTCCATCGTGCCGGGGGCGGCCGGCGAAGATGGGCCCCAGGACCTCCCTCAGCCGCTGGTCCACGCCGGTGCGGCCGTGCAGGGCCTCGGGTGCTTCCAGGATGTAGGCGGCCCCGTGGGCATCGAGGGTTTCCACGATGAGCGCCCCCAGGTCCGGCTCAAAGCGCTGGTCCCGAAGGACCTCACCGTCGACTTCCACCCTGGCGCCGGCCCCGGTGATGGTCCCGTCGAAGCCGGCGTCCAGGATGTGGCCGGGCACCATGGACAGCGGGCGCCCGGTGCAGACGAACACCAGATGGCCCAGCCCGCGGGCGGTCCGGACCGCGTCCACGTGGGCATCCGGGGCCAGGCCGTGGTCCGCATACGTACCGTCGATATCGAGGAACACGGCACGCGGCCTGGCGGTCTGGCTTGGCATGCCTGGGCTCCTTGGTCAATTGCGGGACATCCAAATCCTATCCCCGGCCCCTGGTTCACCAGGGTGGACTACGGTGGCCTGCTCCGCCTTAAGTGACAGCCATCCTGTGATATTCAAAGCCTTGCACAACAAATAAGCCTGCTGATTGAATAAGGGAACCGGAAATGGGGGCCCGGCACAACTTACTGACAAGGAGTGACAACATGGGCATTCTCGGATTTCTCATTTTGGGCCTGATCGCCGGCGCTATTGCCAAGGCCATCCTTCCGGGCCGCCAAGGCGGCGGCTGGGTGGTAACCATGGTTCTCGGAGTTGTGGGGGCCATCCTGGGCGGCTGGATCGGATCGCTTATTTTCGGCGGCGGACTGGCCGAATTCTTCGACCTTCGGACATGGCTGCTGGCGATCCTCGGCTCGATCATCGTGCTGCTGGTCTACGGAGCAATCACCAACCGCAGCGGCCGCAGGGCATAGCCGCACCACCGTCTTTACCATCAGTAAAAAGGCGCCGGACTCCGCGCAGGAGACCGGCGCCTTTTCACATTCCCGAAGAACGCATCCGCAAAAGGGAAACCCGCCCAACAGCTTTGCCGGTGAGCCGCCCAATTTGGGGATCTGCCCTTTATGATGGCCAAGGGGTGGTGTTATGACCGGTATTTCGGGCCGTGGCAATGATGTGGCATTACAAATTTTTGGCGCGGCCATGAATGCCAGTCCGGACGCCCTCCTGGCACTGGACGCCGACGGCATGGTTCTCTGCGCCAACGCCGCTGCGGCCCGGCTCTTTGGGTTGCCCCAGGACGCGTTTGCCGGCCTGGACCACCGGCCCCTGATCGCCGAAGGATTCCGCGGTGAGGTGGCGAACCTGTTCCGGCAGCTCCTGGCCCACCCTGACCAACCGCAGCCGCCGCGTGAGATCGCGGGCCTCCGCAGCGATGGATCCGAGTTCCCCCTGGAGGTTGCCGCTGCGGTCCTCCCCGCCGGGCCGCTGTCCGATCCCGCCCTCATTCCTGCCGGGGACACCGGCCCTGCCGGAGCACGCCTCCTGCTCTCCGCCCGGGGCACAGCACACCGCCAAGCCACCAACGAAAGCCTTCGCGAAGCCATGTCACTGCTCACGGCCACCCTGGAATCCACGGCGGACGGAATCCTGGTGATGGGCGTTGATGGCAGTGTGGCCGGATTCAACGAGCAGTTCCTCACCATGTGGGGCATCCCGCCCGCCTTGTTGGAAGCGGACAGCGAGGAGCCTGCGGTCCGAGTGGTGATGGCCCAGGTGGCCGACCCTGTTTCCTTCACGGCCCGGCTGAACGAAGTCCAGAAGGACCCGTCTGCCGAAAGCCACGACGTCGTCGAGTTGCTCGACGGGCGGACCTTTGAACGGTACTCACGCCCGCAACGGGTGGGTGAGAAGATCGTAGGCCGGGTGTGGAGTTTCCGGGATGCGACGCCCCGGCGGAAGGCACAGGAACAGGTGCACCAGGCGTTGAAGGACCTCGCGGAACAGGCCGAGAAGCTACGGGCCATGGCTTTCCAGGACCCGCTGACCGGGCTCGCCAACCGGGCGGTGTTCAACGAGGCCTTGGCCAACTCGCTGGCGGAGCCACGGCTGAAGACGGTCGACGTCCTGCTCCTTGACCTGGACGACTTCAAGGAGGTCAATGACATCCTTGGCCACCAGGCCGGCGACGACATGCTGGTGGAGGTGGCGCGCCGGCTCCGCGGCTGTACACCTACGGCGGACGTGGTGGCACGCCTTGGCGGCGACGAATTCGTGGTGCTCCTGACGGCCTGCCCCGACCCCGACGAGATCGCGGCGTGCATTGTGCGGTGCCTGCATGTGCCGGTGACCATCGGTGGCACCGTCCTGCGTCCGAGCCTGAGCCTGGGGCTTGCCTCCCTGGGGCAGGACAGCGTGGGTCCCTCCGAACTGCTCAGGCACGCGGACATCGCCATGTACGCGGCCAAGGCTGCGGGCAAGAACCGTTTCCTGCGCTTCCACCCGGACATGATGCAGGCGCTGGTGCAGCGGACGCACATGGAAAGCGGCCTGCAATTGGCGGTTCCGCGCGGCGAGATCACGGTCGATTTCCAACCGATCGTTTCGCACCGCATGGGGCAGGTAGTCCAGCTGGAGGCGCTGGCCCGGTGGGACCGCGGCGGTGAACGGGTGCCGCCGTCGATCTTCATTCCGCTCGCCGAGCGCACCGGCCTGATCAACGAGATCGGAGCAGAGGTGATGGCCAGCGGCATGGTGCAGCTGGCGCGCTGGCTGAGCGAGGATCCGTCCCGGTCGCTCGCCGTGAACGTCTCCGGGGTCCAACTGCAGGAGCGGGACTTTGCCGAGACGGTCCTCAAGCTCGCGGAAGCCAGCGGGGTGGCCCCCTACCAGCTTGTCCTGGAAGTCACCGAAAGTGTCTTCTTCGACGCGGACGGCGACCTGATCGACCAGCTGGGAACCCTGCGCGCCGCCGGCGCCCGGGTGGCGCTGGACGACTTCGGCACTGGGTATTCCTCGCTTGGCCGGCTGCAGGACCTGCCCGTGGACACGGTCAAGATCGACAAAACCTTTGTCTCAATGGTGCGCACCGGAAACGAGCGGCTGCCGATCCTCAGCTCCATGATCAACATGGCCCACAGCCTGGGCCTGACCGTCACCGCGGAAGGGATCGAGACGGCGGCGCAAGCAGACTATCTGACCGCCCTGGACTGCGACTCCCTTCAGGGCTACCTGTTCTCATTGCCGGAGCCGGGCGACCGGCTGATACCGGCCCTGCATCACGCCGAAGAGGCGCTCAATGCTTTGAAAGGACGTTAGGGCGGGAAGGCCTAGGCTGCTTCCCGGCCGGATTGCCGCGGCTTCTTCGCGGGCAGAGGAGGGCGTGAGGCTTGCGCCGCAGCGGGAGAAGGCGTCACGGCATCTGCCTCCGCTGGGCCCGCAGGCACGGCGGAGGGCGCAGTAGTGGATTCCGACGGTGCCTCACCGCTGAAGGTCTCCGCCTCGAATTCCCGGCGGGCTTCAGGAGCGGCGGCGCGGTTGCGGCGCCAGCGGCGGACCAGGTCGATGCCGGCCACCAGTCCGGCGACGGGGCTGAGGACGGCAGCGGAGTAGACGAACAGCAGCCAGGTCAGGGTGGTCAGCGGCGGCTGGTTGTTGTTCAGCAGCGACAGCCCGCCGAGCAATCCCACCACCCAGAAGAGCAGCACGGCCGCCAGCACGGATCCGGCAGGAAAATACTGGTTGGTCACGATTTTCTTCAGGGTTTCCATGCACTTCCTCCTGCCTGGCCCGGGGACGGCAAAGGCCGTTCAAGACAAGTATGGGGCCCGGCCCGTGCGAAACTGCGCAAGACGCCACGGCGAGTGACCAAACTAACCCGGCCGCCCGGCGTCGTACGGATTTCCGGGCCGAAGAAGCCCTGCAGAACCCTTCCGCCCGGCGCCTCCGGACACATAGCGTAGGGCTGACCACTCGATCAATGGAGGACCCATGCGCAAAGTCACTGCCGGCCTGTTCCACTCAGTTGACGGGGTGGTGTCAGAACCATTCAAGTTCCAGTTCGACAGCTTCGATGAGGAACTCGGCCACGGGCTGACCCGGATGATGAACACCGTGGACACGGTGGTGCTGGGCCGTGTCAGCTACCAGGAGTGGGCGGGCTACTGGCCCAACGCCTCCGCCGACCAGGACTTTGCCGCCTTCATCAACCCCGTGGAGAAGTACGTGGCGTCGCGGACACTGGCGGGGCCGCTGGAGTGGGAGAACTCCCGGCTGATGGATGCACCGCTCGAGGACTTCGTGGCGGCCCTGAAGGAGCGCGAAGGCGGTGAGATCGCCGTGTGCGGCAGCATCTCCGTGGTGCGGCAGCTGCTGTTTGCCGGTTTGCTGGATTCGCTTCAATTGATGACGCACCCGGTCATTGCGGGCACCGGCCGCCGCCTGTTTGAGGACGGCGACCCGTTGACCCGCCTGGAGCTGCAGGAGCAGTCC
Source organism: Arthrobacter sp. 135MFCol5.1 (assembly GCF_000374865.1). Taxonomy (GTDB): domain Bacteria; phylum Actinomycetota; class Actinomycetes; order Actinomycetales; family Micrococcaceae; genus Arthrobacter. The sequence goes on from NZ_KB895456.1 coordinate 112,057, forward strand.
CGGACCAGCAAGGGGAACGTGCTCAGCACGTACGGAGTCCGCGCCGGCTAGGTCATGCCGCCAGCCGTGCCCCGAACAGCTCCTCCGCGAGCCGGGGCAGGTGTTCCGGCACGTCCGCTTCGGTTCCGTGTTCGCCGCGGCCGAGGAAGACGGCGGTGCCGCGGATCCCGTCCAGGTCCAGGCCGCATTCGTGCATGAGCTGGCCTGCACGGAAATTCACCGGCAGCAGCATGGCCACGCTTTCGGCGTTCAGGTACACGTGCCAGTCGCCGCGGATCACGGATTCAAGGGGCCCGTCCACCAGGGATTCCAGGGCCTGCAGCTCCGCTCCCACCTGCTCCATGCGGATGGGCTCGGCGTTGTTGGCCGGTACAACGAGTGCTTGGTACGTTCTGCTGTCCATGATTGGTCTCTCCACAGGGTTTAACATGCGGGGAGGGTGTGGTGTTCCCGGCCGGGCGCGGGCGAGTGGACCGTGCCCGGCCGACTACAAAGCGGCGACGGCGGCGATGTCACCCGGAGTGGTCCGGCAACAACCCCCGATGATCCGGGCACCCTCTTCGCGCCAGGCAGGAACTCCGCCGGCGAGGTCCTGTGGTGCCCCGTCCGGCGTCCCGCCTATTCCGGGCGCACCCCACGTCTTGGTGTCCGCGTGGTACGTTTCGCCGGAATTCGGGTAAGCCAGCAGGGGCTTGTCCGTGTACTGCCGCAAGGTTGCGAGTGCCGGAGCCACCAGGTGCAGGGGCACGCAATTGACCCCGACTGCGGCAACGTGAGGGTGCATATCGAGAAGCCTGGCCACGTCCGCCAGGGGTGTGCCGTCGCTGATACTGGCGCCGTCGCGCAGCGTAAAGGAAAACCAGGACTCGACGCCGGCTTCCGCAGTGAGCGCCAGCAAGGCCTCCGCCTCGGCGAAGGAGGGCAGCGTTTCACAGGCCAGGACGTCGACGCCGGACTGAACCAGGGCGTTGATGCGGGGTGCGTGGAACGCACGGAATTCCGCAGGGCTGAGGACGTAATCTCCGCGGTACTCAGACCCATCTGCGAGGTAGGCGCCGTACGGACCCACCGATCCAGCGATGAGCAGGGGACCGGCGTCAGGGTGGTCCGCCAGGTGCTCCCGCCGGGCCTCCTCCGCGAGCCGGACCGACAAACCAACAAGGTCCAAGGCCTCCTGCCGGCCGATCCCCCGGGCAGCAAATCCCTGCGGCGTGGCCTGGTAGCTGGCGGTGGTTGCGATGTTCGCCCCGGCGGCGAAGTAGTCCCGGTGCACGTCCCTGATGAGTTCGGGTTGCTCCAGGAGGACCTTGGCGGACCACAGCGGATCGTTCAAGTCGCAGCCGCGCGCTTCAAGTTCGGTGGCGAGGGCGCCATCGGAGACCAGGGTCCTGCCTCCAAGCGAGGTGGCAAGGGAAAGACGGTGGGGCATCGCAACTCCGGTCGATTTGTGCGGTTTTACTCATTATAGACAAGTTTCCATGCTTGTAATGAATATCACTCTGTGTCACCATGACTGCATTGATGACCACCCCAGAGGAGAATTTCGTGAGTGTGCACCTGAACAGCGTCCGTAAGCTGCGGGTCCATTGGCCCATCAGCGCAGAAACCTTCAGCCGCATCGCAGCCGGAAACGCTGACGCGGTCCAGCAGGATCCAGGGCTGGCAAAACTCCTGAAGGCCGTTGAACAGTTTCCCGACCTTGGTGATTTCGGAAACTACAAGCACGTCTTCGAATCCGGAATCGGGTTCGAGGGATTCTCCTGCGGCGAGGGGGCGACGCCCACCCTCGGCCGGGTAGGCGAGCAAACGCTTTCGCCCACGTTCGTCTTCACCACCTATTTTGATTCCGCCTTGGACGATTCCGTCCTGGAGCGTGCCATGCAGGAACTTGTGGCCATCCACCCGTGGGAACTGCCCGTCATCGAGGTGACCGGCCCACTCAGCGTTGCCGGAAGACTGCACCGCAATACTCCTTCAAAGGCGGCATCATGACCCTCACCACCACCGCCGCTTGGCCGGCACTGCAGTCCGCACTGGCAGGCAGGACGTTTACGGACCTCACCCACGCCTTCCACCCGGGCCAGCCGCGTTTCGCCGCTTTTCCGGACGAAAGCCGGGAAGCGCTTTTCGATCTTGAAAAAGGCGACGGATTCACGGCCCACCGGTATTCGATCGTGGGGCAATGGGGAACGCATGTGGACCCCCCGTCCCACTTCATCCGCGGGGGCCGCACCCTCGACCGGATTCCGGTCCAGGACATGATCCTGCCCCTTGTGGTGCTGGACATCACCCGGCGCGTCGAGGAAGATCCTGACGCCACCCCTGCCTTGGAGGATGTGCGGGCGTGGGAGGACCGGAACGGAACCATACCCGCAGAATCCTTCGTCGCCCTGAGGACCGGCTGGAGCCGGCGGTGGCCGGACGGGGAGGCCATGGCCAACAGGGATGCAGACGGCGTGAGCCATACACCGGGCTGGTCCCGGGAGGTGCTTTCCTTCCTGATCGAGGAACGTACGGTCTCGGCTGTCGGGCACGAGCAGACGGATACGGACCCGGGGTTGGCAACGTCCCGGGGAGACTTCGCCCTGGAAACCTATATCCTCGCCCAGGACCGCTGGCAGATAGAGCTGTTGGCGGACCTGGCCGGGCTCCCGGAGTCCGGGGCCGTGGTGGTGGCCAGCTGGGCAAAGCCACGCGAAGGCAGCGGCTTTCCCGCCCGCGTCTTCGCCATCTCCTGACCGCCACAAAGGGGCATCTAGACTCGGACCATGGTGACGACAACAAGCATGGGGCGGGGAATCATGGCAGTCCTGGCCGCCGGGGAGCGCCACGCGCGCGGCCTCCCCGGCGGCACGGTGGCCGAGATCGCCGCAGACCTCGGCAAGGACCGCAGCCAGGTCTCCAGGAGCCTGCGGACAGCGGAGCAGGAGGGTTTCCTGCAGCGGACGCCACAGCGCACTTTTGCCTTGGACTGGAGTGTCTTAACGGACGCCCATCTGCTGACCCGCCGTCGGCTGCATTCGGACGGGGCGGCCGCGCTGGACCACCTTGCGGGCCAGACCGACGAGGGGTGTTTCCTGGGGGTTCTCAGCGGCAACAGCACTGTGACTGTGGGGGAAAGTATCCCCGCCAGCAGCAGAATGGTGGGGTCCTGGCTGGGCCGGCCCTACCCTGCCTACTGCAGTGACGCCGGGCAGGCGCTCTTTTGGGAAACCTCCGATGACGCAGTCCGTACGATCTTCGCGGGCGTAACTTTCCAACAGCACGGCCCCAACACTCCGGCCAACGTTGAGGAATTCCTGGAGCGCCTAAGGGTGGCACGCCTGCGCGGTTATTCAGTCGTCGACGAGGAAGCCGAACCGGGTCTCTACTCCCTGGCCGTGCCCGTGAGGGATTTCAGGGGTGGAGTCGTGGCCGCGCTCCAGGTGGTTGGGCTGAAAAGCCGCATCGAACCCCGGCAAGCCGAACATGCAAAGGCGCTCCGAATCGAAGGTGAATGGCTTGAAGCCATGCTCGGAGGACATTCGCCGGACGACCATCCGTAGCCCCTGCGGACGGCATTACCGGGGCACGGGGAGACGGCCGGATCCGAGCCTGTCTGCGGCCCCGGCGAGGATATCCGCCACTTCCCCGGCCCGGCCGTCAACATCGGCACGGCCACCCAGCACACTGAGCGACGCCAGGATGCCGCCCTCCGGATCGCGGATGGGTACGGCCACTTCAGTGATGCCGTGCTCGAACTCTTCGGCCGCTACGACGTAACCCTTGGGCTTGTCCCTGGCCATCAGCTCCCAGGCCTCCGCGCTGGAATGCGGGGCTCCGGGGCCTCCGACCCCTACGAAGTTCACGTCGGCAAGCAACGCCTCAAAACCTCGCCGCCTATGGTCCCACAGCAGGGCCCGCCCCGCTCCCGTGCACCAGACGGGGGTGACCATGCCGGGCTGGACGAAGCTGCCGGCCTGCGAATCGTTGCTGGACGCCAGCAGCAGGATGGCCCGGTAACCGTCACGGACGGATACCCTGGCACGCAGCCCCGTGGAGGCCACCAGGGTCTCGAGTTCCGCTCCCGCGTCCCGTACCCAACCGGTGTTAAGTGTGGCGGCAAGGCTGAAGAAGCCGCTTCCCACCCGGAACGGGCCCCGCTCGCGCCGCTCCAGCAGGCCAAGGTCGCAGAGCTCCTGAGTCAGGCGGGAGACGCGGCTCTGGTCCATATCCAGTTCGGCGGCCAGTTGCGAGACGCCCAAGAGCTGCTTGCCGGCCTTTTCCCGGTCAACCACCAGGCGCACGATCCGCAGCCCCTGCGCCAGGGATGACGCCTCAGGGGAGTTATCCACGCTTACTGCTCCTTCCGACCGGCAACCACCCTATCCTCACACGGGCTTGGCTTTCACAGCCCCAAAGCGCACCGGGCCCCGCCCAACAGGCGGGGCCCGGTGCTGGTGGTTCAGCTGTCCTCATCAGGCCCCAATACGACCTTTTGCGCTAGTCCGCCCTGGCGGCCCGGGACTTCCGTCCGTACCTGAAGTGGAAATAGCCGTAGCAGGCGGCCACGAAAGGAACACCAAAGTACAGGGCCGCGACTTGGGCCGGGTCCAAAGCGATGCCGACGAAGGAAAGTACGCAGAGGGAAAACGCCAGGACCGGTACCACCGGGAAGAGCGGGGCACGGTATGGCAACGTGGAAACGTCGCCGCCGTTCCGGACGAAAGACCGTCGATGGAAGAAATGCGAGGCTGTGATGGACATCCACACCCCCACCACGGCGAAGCCCGCAACCGAGACGAGCGCCAGGTAGACCGACTCCGGGGCGACCACGCTGCTGATGAGTGAGGCCAGGCCGCCGAGCATGCTCACCGAGAGTGCGATCATGGGAATGCCGCGCCCCGTCAACCGCTTCAGTGCCTGCGGTGCGTGGCCTTCGTCGGCGAGGGAATAGAGCATCCTGGCGCATGAGAACAAGCCGCTGTTGCCGGCAGACAACAGCGCCGTAATGATGACGAAGTTCATCAGGTCTGCGGCGAACGGGACACCGGTCGCCGTGAACACGGTAACGAAGGGGCTCTCGTCGAGCCCAACTTCCTGGTACGGAATGGTGGCCGCAATGACAGCGATGGCACCCACGAAGAACACCAGGAGGCGGATAACCGTACTCCGCATCGCCTTGGGGATGCTGGTGGCGGGGTCCTTCGTCTCGCCCGCCGCCACACCAATCAGCTCGGAGCCGGAGAAGGCGTAAAAGACTGCGAGCGCGGTCACGAGGACGCCGGTAAACCCGTTGGGAAACAGCCCGCCGTCGGTGTTGAAATTCTCGAACAGGAAAGGATCGGCGCCGGATGCGCTCAGCGGATGGAAGCCCAGAAGGGCCGCCCCGCCAAGGACGATGAGCGCAATGATGGCCCCTACCTTGATGATGGCGAACCAGAATTCCGACTCACCGAAGAACTTGGACGACACCGCGTTGAGTCCGAACAGCGTAGCGGCGAACACGAGGCACCAAACCCACACGTCAACGCCGGGGAACCACCGCTGCATCAGCAAGCCCGAGGCGGTGAACTCGGATCCGATGGCAACGGCCCAGCACAACCAGTAGAGCCAGGCTGTGGCGAATCCGGTGGCGGGACCGATGGACCGCGCAGCATAGATATGGAAAGCGCCGGACACCGGGTACGCAATGGCGAGCTCACCCAGGCAGGCCATTACCAAATAGACCACGAAAGCGCCCACGAGGTAGGCAAGCACAGCGCCCAGGGGGCCGGCCTGGGAAATGGTGTATCCCGAGCTGAGGAACAGGCCGGAACCGATCACGCCGCCCATGGCGATCATGACCAGGTGCCGGGGTCCCATGGAGCGGCGCAGGCCCGACTCTGTGGCCGGCGGTGCACCCGGCTCCGGCTTGAGGGTTAGGGGGGTCGAAGATTCCAAGAGATGCCTCCAGTGGGGAACGGTAGGAAGGAAGGACGGCCGCGGTCGGATGGCCCGTCCGAGAGGAGCTGTTAGCGCGTCGACAGTGACGAAAGTAACACGAAAAGGAAGTTTTAGTCATCAAAATCATATGAAATTGCGAATGTTGCACGCATCCGCAATTACGCCGGATGTCGATGTGGTTCTCCAATGGTCGATATGGCCGCCCGATAGTGCGTTTGGACATGTCCCGACGGACAGCGGCCCGGGCCACGATGGGAACACCAAACCACCACATCAAAGGAGCACCATGACCACCTACGACATCGCATTGATCGGGTTCGGCGGCGTCAACCGAACGCTGGCCGAACTGATCGCAAACCGGGGCGATGACCTCAACCGTGAATTGGGCTTCGGCCTGCGGGTTGTGGCCATCACGGACCTTCGGCTCGGTTCCCTGGTCCGGGACGGCGGAATCGACATGGACATGGCCCTGCGGATAAACCCGGCGGAGGAGACCTTCGCAGCGCACGGAGGATCCGCGGACCCGGACAACGAGCGCGTCATCAGGACGTGTTCCGCCGACATCATTTGCGAGGCGACCTTCACCAACCCCGCAACCGGGGAGCCGGCCGCTTCGCATGTACGGTGGGCCCTCGAATCGGGGAAGAGTGTCTGCACCACCAACAAGGGCCCTGTCGCCCTGCACGGTGCCGAACTCACCGGACTTGCACAGCGGAACGGGTTGCATTTCGAATTCGAAGGCGCGGTCATGAGCGGGACCCCCGTCATCCGCTTCGCCAAACAACTGTTTCCCGGTCTGGCCCTTAACGGGTTCGAGGGCATCCTCAACGGCACCAGCAACTATGTCCTGGGCCGGATGGAAGAAGGCCTCGGGTTCGAGGAGTCGGTCCGGGAAGCCCAGGAGCGCGGGTATGCCGAGGCGGATCCCACGGCCGACATCGACGGCTATGACGTCCAGCTCAAGGTCCTGATCCTGGCCAACGAACTGCTCGGCGCGGACCTTCGGCTGGCGGACGTTGAGCGCCAAGGTATCTCGTCCCTGACCCCGGAGGACCTCAGCAACGCAAGGAACGAGGGCCGCCGCTGGAAACTCGTGGGCTCAGCACGGAGGAACCCGGACGGAACCGTCAGCGCCTCGGTATCCCCCGCGGCCCTCCCCCTGGACCACGGCCTCGCGGGAGTGTCCGGCGCAAATAACGCCGTCTCGTTCAATACCAACCTCCTCGGTCCAGTGACCGTTTCAGGGCCAGGAGCCGGACGGGTGGAGACTGCGTTCGCCCTCCTGTCGGACATCATCGCCATGCACGGTGCACGGAACCAGGTGGCTGCAGATGCGTGAATCGGTGATTGCACCCCTTGGCGCCGAATCAGCCGTCTTCCGCGACGTTGTGAGCCCCTACGATGGCCGGGTGGTGGGGACAGTCGCCATGGCCCAACCGGAATCCGTGGACGCGATCGTCGCGTCGGCCCAGGCCGGAGCGAGGCAGGCGCGGGCGATGTCCCGCCATGCCCGGGGAAGAATCCTGGACAGCGCCGCCTCGAAGATCGAGGAACGGCGCACGCAATTTGCCCGCACCATCACAGCCGAAAGCGGAAAAACCATCCGCCAGGCACGCAAGGAGGTGTTGCGCGCAGTCAACACCCTGCGCCTCTCCGCGGCTGAGGCCCGCCGCAACGCCGGCGAGACCATACCTTTCGATTCCTACGAGGGCTCGGAGGACCGCACGGGTTGGTTCTCCCGCGAACCCCTGGGGATCATCGCGGCCATAACGCCCTACAACGATCCCCTGAACCTGGTAGTGCACAAAGTAGGGCCCGCCATCGCGGGAGGAAACGCCGTCATCCTCAAGCCATCCGCCCTGACGCCTTTGTGCGCGGAACTGCTGGCGGAGGTCCTTTCCGAAGCCGGCCTGCCGCCCGGGGTGCTTACGGTGGTCCACGGGGACAGGGGCGTTGCGGAGGCGATCGTGGCAAACCGCGGGATCCGCATGGTGTCCTTCACCGGCGGTTTTTCCACCGGCGAAGCCATCGCCAGGACCGCAGGCCTGAAGAAGCTCTCCATGGATCTTGGTGGGAATGCCCCGGTGATCATCATGGATGACGCGGACATTGACGCTGCCGTGGAGGCCTGCGTCTCGGGCGCTTTTTGGGCGGCAGGCCAGAACTGCGTGGGTGTGCAGCGCATCCTTGTCGCCGAATCCCGCTACCAGGATTTCCGCCGCGACTTCCTGCACGCGACGGCGCACCTCGTATCCGGTGACCCGGACGACGAAGCAACCGACATGGGGCCGATGATCACTGGCGCAGCCGTGGACCAGCTCACGGCAAAGATAGGAACGGCCGTCGCCGCCGGGGCTGCCGTCCTCGCGGGAAACACCAGGATTGGCAACGTCTTCCAGCCCACGGTCCTGGAGAAAGTCAGCCCGTCCAGCCGGCTGTGGATGGAGGAGGTTTTCGGGCCGGTGGCCATGCTCCAGCCGTTTTCAACCCTTGACGAGGCGCTGGAGATGGCCAACGCCGTGGACTTCAGCCTCCACGCCGGAATCTTCACGCGGTCGCTGGAAACAGCGCTGCAGGCGGCGTCCCGCCTCGAGGCGGGCGGCGTCATGGTCAACGACTCGTCCGACTACCGCTTCGACGGCATGCCGTTCGGGGGATCCAAGTACGGCAGCATGGGCCGCGAAGGCGTGCGTTTCGCCTACGAGGAGATGACCCAGCCCAAGGTTGTCTGCATCAAGCGCCCATGACGGAGTGCACCCGCCGTTCCCAACAACCACAAGATTCTTCCCGGCGAAAGAAACCATGGAATATCGCATCGAGACGGACACACTAGGGCCCATCGCCGTTCCGGCGTCCGCCTATTGGGGAGCCCACACCGCGCGGGCCCTGCAAAACTTCGCCATCAGCGGCATCCCCGTATCCGCCCATCCGCACCTTGTGCGGGCACTGGCGATGGTCAAGAGCGCTGCTGCCCGCGCCAACGGAGAACTCGGCGTGCTCTCACAGGACAAGGTCCGTGCAATCCGGCAGGCGTGCCAGGAGATCCTGGCCGGAAAGCATCACGGGCAGTTCTGCGTGGACGTCATCCAAGGTGGGGCCGGCACCAGCACCAATATGAATGCGAACGAGGTCATCGCCAACCTGGCGCTGGAGAAGTTGGGCCACGGCCGCGGTGACTACGGGCACCTGCATCCGATTGACCACGTCAACAAGTGCCAGTCAACCAATGACACCTATCCCACGGCCCTCCGGCTGGCGCTGGCCGCCGGTGCGCTGGAACTGGCCGAGGAACTGGAACAGCTTGCGGCCGCGGCCATGGCCAAGGGAACCCAGTTCAGCGGCGTGGTGAAGATTGGGCGCACCCAACTGCAGGACGCCGTCCCCATGACGCTGGGGCAGGAGTTCCGAGCCTTCGGCACCACTATCCGGGAAGACTGCGCCCGCATCCTGGAAGCCGTTGACCTGATGCTCGAATGCAACCTCGGCGGGACGGCTGTGGGGACCGGCATCACGGCCGAAGACGGATTCCAGCGGCGGGCTTTGGCCGCCCTCGCGGAGATCTCCGGCCTTCCGGTCCGTGCCGCCGACGATCTGTTCCAGGCCACATGGGACGTCGGCGCCTTCATGCACTTATCCGGAATGCTGAAACGCGCCGCGATACGACTCTCAAAGATCTGCAGCGATCTGCGGTTGCTGGCGAGCGGGCCGCAAAACGGGCTCGGCGAAATATCCCTGCCGGCGCGCCAGGCCGGTTCTTCCATCATGCCCGGCAAGGTGAATCCGGTCATTCCGGAGGCCGTCAACCAGATCGCCTTTGCCGTGGCCGGAGCGGACACCACGGTGACAATGGCCGCGGACAACGGGCAGTTGCAACTCAACGCCTTCGAGCCCGTGATGGCCCATGTCCTGCTGCAGTCCATTGGCTGGCTGGGAGCGGGTGCTGCGAGCCTCCGCACCCTCTGCATCGATGGAATCGAAGCCAACAGCCAGTTGCTTCGGACCCGCACCGAGGCATCTGCCGGCGTCGCGACAGCCTTGGTACCGAGCATCGGATACGCGGCCGCTGCGGCGGTGGCAAAGGAGGCCCTCCGGAGCGGGGAAGCCGTGGTGGACATCGTGGCCGGGAAGCAACTGATGGACCTTGTGTCGGCCAGGTCCGTGGTGGATGCGGCCATGGCGGGAGGTGGCACCCGGATGCCCGGTTCCGTTGGCTAGGCCGGCAGCACTCCTGCGCCGCGCCGGACATAATTGGACAGGGTCATTGCCGTTACCGTGTCCGTTACGCCGGGTGTGGCCGCAATCTGCTCCCAGATCTCCTGGATCCGTTCAAGCGAACGCGCTTCAACGCGCACCAGGAGGTCAAAGTCGCCACTGACCACGTCGCACAGAACCACCTCCGGGATCGACTGCAGCACCGCAATAACGTCGGCCCCGCGAACCCTGTCCTTCCGATAGACCATCAGGAAAGCCGAAACTGTGCCCTGTCCCGGAGCGCCGGCCACCACGGTATAGCCCTGGATATAGCCCTGCCGTTCCATTCGGTCGATCCGTTGCCGGACAGCATTGCGGGAGAGCATGACCTTCGCTGCAAGTTCCGCATGACTGATGCGGGCGTTGCGCGTCAGTTCCGCCAGGATGCTCTGATCGATCCGGTCAAGACTAGCCCGATCCATGTCCACCCTTCACCGTATGAACTCCCAACAGCAGACACGAGTCGGCCCGGCTCCAGAATGAAAGCACAAAGAGATGATACTTCGGCACCAGAGCCTCCAACGCACGGCAGCCTTCGGTTGCGTGCTGTTCGACATGGACGGGACGCTGCTCGATTCGGCACCGGGTGTCACGGCCAGTGCCGCCCTCGCCTTGGCTGCCGTCGGGGCGCCGGTTCCAGCGCCTGCAGGGCTGCTCCGCTTGGTGGGGCCGCCCATGCTCGAATCCCTTAAGGAGATACTGGGACACGATGAAGTCCTCGCCCGCCGGGCCCTCACCCATTACCGGCAGGCCTATGCGGACGTCGGCGCGCACCAGTCGGTTCCGTACCCGGGCGTCCGGGAAATGCTGGAACAACTGCGCCTTGCCGGCATACCGATGGCGGTGGCGACGTCCAAAGCCGAAGACCAGGCCGTCCGGATGGCACGCCGCTTTGGGCTGGACCACTACTTCACCACCATTTGTGGTGCGTCGGACCTGGACGCGAGGTGGAGCAAGGCGGATGTTATTGCCGAAGCGCTGGTCAGGCTGGAGGCTGCAAAGGTGGACCTCCGCGCCCCGCTCATGGTGGGCGACCGCAGCTACGACGTTGCCGGAGCCACAATCCATGGCATTCCCGCAGTGTTCGCAAGCTGGGGCTACGGCTGCTCGGGAGAAGAAGAAGGAGCCAGCCTCGTGGCTGCCTCCCCGGCCGCAGTGCTCGCTGCGGTCATAGGCCCCGACGGAAGCACCGGACAGAAGGCACGGCGCACGCCGCGTCACCACGCATAAAGGTACGACGGCGGCGCTGAGCCAAGTGCCGCCGTCGTCCGTGCACTTCGAGGCTGCGAAAGGCAGCGGGTAAACTTGTCCGGTCATGGACTGCTCCTATTTCGATGCCGGCGCCTGCCGTTCCTGCACCCACATGGGCATGCCCTACGGCGAGCAGCTGGCCGGCAAGCAACGCCACTGCCAGGGCCTCCTGTCGGGCCACACCGGACTGGAATGGCTGCCGCCGGTGGCCAGCCGGGAGTCAGGCTTCCGCAACAAGGCCAAGATGGTGATCGGCGGGACGGCCCAGAACCCCACCATCGGAATCCTCGACGCCGACGGCCACGGCGTGGACCTGCGCCGGTGCGGCGTCTGCTCCCCGGGCCTGTTGGCCTGCTTCCCGGTCCTGGCGAGCTTCATCCGCCGGATCCGCCTGACGCCCTACGATGTGCCGCGCCGGACCGGCGAACTCAAGCACGTCATTATCACCGAATCCCCCGATGGCGAGATCATGCTCCGCCTGGTCCTGCGCTCCGAACAGGTGCTGCCGCGTATCCGCAAACACCTGCCGGAACTGCTGGCGGCGCTTCCCCAGGTGAAAGTGGTCTCGGTCAACCTGCATCCGGAGCACAAGGCCGTCCTGGAAGGTGACCGGGAGATCCTGTTGACCAGCCAGGAAACCTTGGCCATGCGCGTCAACGACGTCACCCTGCACCTGCGCCCGCAGAGCTTCTTCCAGACCAACAGCGAGATGGCCGCGGCGTTGTACCGGCAGGGCCGCGAGTGGGTCAACGAGCTCGCACCCGCATCCGTCTGGGACCTTTACTGCGGAGTAGGCGGTTTCGCCCTGCACTGCGCCGCCCCGGCCCGCACCGTCACCGGCATTGAAACCAGCAGCGAGGCAATCGTATCCGCCCGGCTCAGCAGCGGGGAGGCGGGCCTGGAGGGAATGGAGTTTCAGGCCGGCGACGCCACCGCCTTCGCCTTGGCTGCTGATGAGTCGCCGGACCTGGTAATTGTGAACCCGCCCCGCCGCGGCATCGGCAAGGAACTGTGCGGCTGGCTGGAAGCCTCGGACGTGCAGCACGTGGTGTACTCCAGCTGCAATACACAGTCACTGGCCCGCGACCTGGCGAACCTTCCGTCCTTCACGGCGCGCCGGGCCCGCGTCCTGGACATGTTCCCGCAGACCACGCACTACGAGGTGATGGTGCTCCTGGAACGGGCAGCATAGGGCCCTCAGGCGTCAGTTTCGGCGGGCGCGTTCGACGGCGGCCGCCCCGGCTTCGCGCCCCTCGGCCCGAAGACCCGCTGCCACTCCTTCAGCGTCGGCGTCGGACCGGTTTTGGCTCATCTTTTCCTTCGCCTCGATCCGGCTGACCAGCAATTCCACGCCGACCACCGCCCGCAGCTGGCCGGCGACGAACTTCTCCGGGGCGTCGTCCACGGCCCAGGGATGCTCCCGGCCGTCCTCGTGCAGGCCGGTCAGGTGCCGGACGTGCCGTGCCAGCCAGCCGGCGTCGTCATGGATCACTAATTCGCCGTAGACATGCAGCGTGGCGTAGTTCCAGGTGGGCACCACCCGGCCGTGCTCGGCCTTGGCGGCGTACCACGACGGCGAGATGTAGTCGTCGGGGCCCTGGATGATGGCCAGTGCTTCGCCGGTGGGCAGGGCGGTCCACTGCGGGTTGTTCCGCGCCATGTGCGCCTGCAGGGAACCGTGCGCCCCCACGCCGGGGTTGAAGGCGAAGGGCAGCAGCGTGGCCAGCAGGCCGTGGTCCGTCATGGTGATGAGGTTGGCGGCGCCGGGCTTTGCCAGCAGGCTGTGGACGGTTTCGGGGGCGGCAGCGAAGTGGGCGGGAATGTACATGGGCGCTCCTTTTCGGGCTAGCGGGCGGGACGGTTGAGGCGGACGCGGACGGCCGCGGCGGCGCAGAGGATGACGGCAAGGGCGCCCAGGAGGGTGGTCCAGGTGAGCGCCTCCCCCAGCAGCAGTGCCGCCCAGCCAATGCTGAGGACCGGCTGCAGCAGCTGGATCTGGCTGACCTGCGCCATGGGCCCGATGGCCAGCCCGCGGTACCAGGCGACGAATCCCAGGAACATGCTGACCACTGCCAGGTAGCCGAAGGCCGCCCACTGGACGGGCGTGGCCGACGGCGGCTGGCTGAGGACGGAGGCAACCGCCAGGACCAGCATGGCCGGGGCGGCGAGGACCAGTGCCCAGGCGATGGTTTGCCACGATCCGAGTTCGCGGGCCAGCAGTCCCCCTTCGGCGTATCCGACGGCGGCGCAGGCCACCGCACCCAGCAGCAGCAGGTCTGCCCACTGCAGGTGCCCCACTCCCCCGGACTGCAGGAAGGCGAAGGCGATCGCCGCCAGCGAGCCAAGCGCCATGACCATCCAGAAGGCGGCGGCCGGCCGCTCGCCGGTGCGAAGCACGGCTGCCGTCGCCGTCGCCGCCGGCAGGAGGGCGATGACCACGGCACCGTGCCCTGCGGGAACCGCGGTGAGGGCGTAGGACGTCAGTAGCGGGAAGCCGGCGACGACGCCCCCGGCCACGAGGGCAAGGCGCAGCCAGGTGCCGCGCCGGGGCAGCCGCTGCCGGGTCACGGCAAGCGCTGCGGCGGCGAGGAGTGCGGCGACGACGGCACGGCCTGAGCCGATGAACAGTGGCGGGATCCCGGCAACGGCCACACGGGTGAAGGGCACGGTGAAGGAAAACGCTGCCACGCCGAGGAGTCCCCACCACACTCCGGCCGACATTCCCAGCGGTATCGCTGGGCGCTCAAGGATAGTAGCGCTACTATGTTCTTTCATGAATAACGATAGCAGTTCGCGCATCACGGCGGCACTCCGTCAGTGGATCAGCAGTGCGGCTCCCGGTGCGCGGCTGCCGTCCACCCGGCAACTGGTGGCCGAACACCAGGCAAGCCCCGTGACGGTGCAGAAAGCCCTGCAGGCCCTGGCCGCCCAGGACCTGATTGAAAGCCGCCCCGGTGTGGGAACTTTCGTCCGCGCGGTCAGGACGGCCCGGCCGTCCGACTATGCCTGGCAGACCGCAGCGCTGCGGTCCCCGTCCTCGCCGCTGCCGTCGTCGTCGAGCACCATGCGCAACGTTTCCGGCGATGCCATCTGGCTGCATTCGGGGTACCCGGACCGGGAGCTGCTGCCCGAACGGCTGGTGCGGGCAGCCCTGGCCCGTGCTGCCCGAGGGGATGCCGCGTTGTCGCGCCCGCCCGCCGCGGGCATGCCGGAGCTGCAGCAATGGTTCGCCCGCGAGCTGGGGCAGGCCACACCGGTAGGGGTCACCCCGCCTACGCCCAATGACGTCATCGTGCTGCCGGGCAGCCAGAGCGGCCTCAGCTCCATCTTCCGCGCCCTCGTGGGGGCCGGTCAGCCGCTGCTTATCGAATCGCCGTCGTACTGGGGCGCCATCCTGGCCGCCGCGCAGACCGGGGTGCGCCTGGTGCCGGTCCCCACCGGGCCGGACGGACCCGACCCCGCGGACGTGGACCGCGCCTTCGCCGAGACCGGGGCCCGTGCCTTCTATGTGCAGCCCAACTACGCCAACCCCACCGGCACGCAGTGGGCGGCGGGACGCGGCGGCGAAATCCTGGACGTGGCCCGCCGGCACGGCGCGTTCCTGGTGGAGGACGACTGGGCGCACGACTTCGGTATCACCTCCGATCCCGTGCCACTGGCCACCCGGGATGATTCCGGGCATGTGGTGTACATCCGGTCGCTGACCAAAAGCGTCTCCACTGCCATCCGCATCGCGGCAGTTATTGCCCGGGGTCCGGTGCGGGAACGCATCCTCGGCCAGCGTGCGGCGGAATCCATGTACGTCAGCGGGTTCCTCCAGGCCGCAGCCCTGGATGTGGTCACGCAGCCCGGCTGGCAGACACACCTGCGCAGCCTCCGCCAGCAGCTCCAGTCGCGCCGGGACCTGCTGGCCACCAGCATCGGCGAACACGTCCCGCAAGCACACATCGACAACCTGCCCCGCGGCGGATTGAACCTGTGGGTGCGCCTGCCCGATGGCACGGACCTCCCGCGGCTGGCGCGCGACTGCGAAGATGCCGGCGTCATCATCGCCGCCGGCACCGAGTGGTTCCCCGCGGAGGCCGCCGGGGCCTTCATCAGGCTGAACTTTTCCGGCCCCAACCCGGGCGCGTATCCGGACGGTGCACGAGTCATCGGCGAGGCGCTGGCCCGGCAGGACCGCTGAGGCATTCCGTGGCCTCCTGACGGCAACGCGTCAACCGGACAGTCCGGTGACAACGGCAGTTCACCGGGGCGCCATGCCCGGTTCATTACCCATTAGTAACTTGAGAGCTCCTGTTGAGACCCCAACCTTAAGAGGCCCCATGAGCTCCACTCCCACGCGGCGCGCCCTCACTCTTGCCGCGTCCCTGATCGTTGCAGCCTGCGCGGCCGCCGGTACAGCGGCCGCACAAGCGGACACCCGGAACAACGGCGGCAGCCCCGCTTCCGGGACCCGCCACGAAACAAACACCGACCTGGCGGACGCCTTCGACTCCGTCAGCCGGACCACAGCCTGGCAGCAAACGTCCAAGCTGAAACTGAACTTCCCCACGTACCACACCGAGGGAATCGCCTACAGCCAGGACCACATCTTCCTCTCCGCCGTCCAGATCCTCGAACCCACGGTCAAGTACCCCGCCCCGCAGGACGGCTACGACCGCACACCGGGCAAGGGCATCGGCCACCTGTTCGTCATGGACAAGGCAGGCAACCTGCAGAAGGACATCATCCTGGGCGAAGGCGACACGTACCACCCGGGCGGCATCGATTTCGATGACACCAACGTCTGGGTGCCGGTAGCTCAATACCGGCCGGACAGCAGCGCCATCATCTACGGGGTTGATGCGGAAACCCTGGACGTCCACAAGCAGTTCGAGGTCAAGGACCACTTCGGCGGCATCGTGCTGGACAAACAGACCGGCCACCTCGTGGGGAACACCTGGGGCTCCCGGCGGTTCGCGGAGTGGGACCTGCAGGGCAAGGAAGTGTCCACCTGGGAAAACCCGAACTACTTCATCGATTACCAGGACTGCCAGTACGTCCCCAACGCCGAGATGCTCTGCGCAGGAGTCACCAACCTCCCGCAAACCCCGCCGGCCGGCGGGACCGCAGCCACCTACGAACTGGGCGGCATGGCGATGATCGACCTGAAGTCCCATGAGGTGACCCGCGAGGTCCCGTTCCAGCAGTGGTCCACCGCCGGGCACGTGGCCACCCGCAACCCGTTCAAGATGACCGCCAACGGCGGGCACCTGACCATGACGGTGGCCCCGGACAACGGCGATGAGGGCAACGGCACCGAAATCCTCACCTACGAAGCCGACGCCGCCCCCGCAAAGTAGCACTCTCCCGCACCCGCCGCAGGCCGCGGCGGTGCACCCACCAGGAATGATTGGATACCCCATGCCTTATCCGGCACCCAGATTCACCAGGAAGAGCGTCACCGCCGCCACCGGTGCGGCCGCCCTGGCGGCCACCGCCCTGACGGCCGGACTGGTCGGCTTTGGCGCCGCCCCGGCGAGCGCCGGCACCCACAACGACACGGCGACGCCGATCAAGCACGTCGTGGTGCTCTTCCAGGAGAACGTTTCGTTCGACCACTACTTCGCCACCTACCCCAACGCGGCCAACACCCCCGGCGAAACCCAGCAGGGCTCCGGTGCCCCGGCGGCCAAATTCACCGCGTCCACGGACACGCCCAAGGACATCAACACCCTGGCCAATGCAGGACTGCTGGCACCGAAGAACCCCAATTCGGTCCAGCCCTCGCGGCTGTCCCCGATGCAGGCCGTCACATGCGACCAGGACCACGGCTACAACGCCGAACAGAACGCCTACAGCGGCGGGGCGATGGACAAGTTCGTCCAGTTCACCAGCCGTGACGCGTGCGGGACCAACCAGTACGGACTCCCCGGCCTGACCATGGACTACTACGACGGGAACACCGTCACCGGAATGTGGAACTACGCCCAGAACTACGCGATGAGCGACAACCACTTCAGCACCGTCTTCGGCCCCTCGACTCCGGGCGCGCTCAACCTGATCTCGGGCCAAACCCACGGCGCCAAGGAATACAACGCCGCCGGGGCACCCGTGGCCACGCCGGCCGCCGGGACCAGCGCCGTCCGCCAGCCGGACGCCAACGGCGTGGGCACCGTGATCAACGACCCCGACCCTGTCTACGACGACTGCTCCAACAGCAGCCACGCCAAGGCCAACAACCTTGCCGGCATGACCGGCCGGAACATCGGCGACCTGCTCAACGCCCAGGGAACATCCTGGGGCTGGTTCCAGGGCGGCTTCGCCCCCACCACCGCGGCCACCGGCAGCGCTCCCGCCTCGTGCCTGGCCGCCCACACCAACGCCGCCGGCGCCTCCGTGGTGGACTACTCCCCGCACCACCAGCCGTTCCAGTACTACGCCTCCACCGCCAACCCGCACCACCTTCCGCCCGCTTCGGACGCGGAAATCGGGCACAACGGCCGGGCCAACCACCAGTACGACCTCGCCGACTTCAGCAAGGTGGTGGACAGCGACAACATGCCTGCCGTGTCCTTCCTGAAGGCCTCCGAGTTCCAGGACGGCCATGCCGCGTACTCGGATCCGGTGGACGAACAGAACTTCATCACCAAGACCGTCAACCAGATCCAGCAGTCCAAGAACTGGGACAACACCGCCGTCGTGCTCGCGTATGACGACTCCGACGGCTGGTACGACCACGTCGCGGCCCAGCCGAAGAACGCGTCCACCGGGTCCGACGACGCCGCATGGTGCTTGAATGCCGCAGCGAACGGTGTGCCGGTGGCAGGGGGCTACGCCGACCGGTGCGGCCCCGGCCCCCGCCAGCCGCTGGTGGTCATCTCCCCGTACGCGAAGAAGAACTTCGTGGACCACACCGAGACGGACCAGGCCTCCATCCTGCGGTTCATCGAGGACAACTGGCACACCGGCCAGATCGGTGACTCCTCGGCCGACGCGACGGCAGGATCCGTGGACGCGATGTTCAATTTCCACCACGAGCGCAACGACAAGGTGCTGCTGGACGAACAGTCCGGCGCCGTGGCCTCCATCAGCCACAACGGCAACGTCCAGGGCGGCGGAGCGGACAACTCCGGCCACTGACCGTCCCGCGAGGCCTAAAGGTCCGCGGCGCCGGCAATGCGTCACTTATCAGCCAAGGTCAGGACATGGCACCCGTCTTCGTGGGGCCATGACCTGCCAGGGCGCTGATAAGTGGCGCATTTCTGCGTCGTCCGACATTTCCGGTCCCCGAGGCGAGTGATTTCCAGCTTTATCCAAGGAAAACGTCAAGATTAACGCTTAATCCGCTGTGCCAAAGTTTGCAGCGCTACGCTGGCCGTGCATTCGCATCCAGCACAAGCATTCGGGGGAACCATGCCTGCAACGCCCAACTCTTCCATGCCATCGAGCAGTCGACGGGACCGCACGCATGGGGGTGCCTTGCCGCGGAAGGGGCGGAACAAGATGCTCGCTGCAGGGGTTGCCGCTGCAGTCACTATTGTGCTGGCGGGCTGCGGCGGATCCAGCACCTCCCTGACAGCCGCCGCTGGGCCGGTCACAGAATCCGCCACTGCAACCCCTACGGCAACACCCATTGCCGGCACGTCTTGCAGTTCTGTCACGGAGCAGCAGACCTCAGGCGGCACTACTTATGTTTGCACCAAGGACGAATCGGGCCGGTTGGTGTGGCTCGAAGCCACCCAGTCCAAGCGCTTGACGGAGAAGCTTGCGGCCGCCGCAGCGTCGGCAAAGGCGGCAGCCGACAAAGCCGCTGCCGATAAAGCCGCTGCGGAGAAGGCGGCAGCTGACAAAGCCGCAGCTGACAAGGCTGCCGCAGACAAAGCCGCTGCCGATGCGGCCGCAGCTGCCCAGCGGGCCGCCGACGCGCAGGCCGCGCAGGCCGCCGCAGCCCAAGCTGCGGCGGCCGCTGCGGCGGCCGCTGCGGCAACAGCTGCGAAGGCAGCTGCACCGCCGGCCCCCGCCGTTCCCGGAACAAACCCCGGCTGCGATCCCAACTATTCAGGATGCGTTCCCATCGCCTCTGACGTCGATTGTGCCGGCGGAAGCGGCAACGGACCTGCGTACGTGCGGGGCCCGGTGCAGGTTATCGGCCGCGACATCTATGGACTGGACGCGGACCACGACGGCGTGGGATGCGAGTAGGCCCCACGGCCCGAGCCGCGGGTCAGGCGGCGGCTTTGACCAGCTCCTCGCTCTTCTCCCACAGCCCCCGTGCCAGATCGGCGTCATACGCCTGGCGGTTGGCTTTGGCCAGGGCTCGCTTGGCGTAGTAGGCCCCGGAGATCCAGTCGGTGCCGGCCGTCCCGTTGATCAGCCACAGCATGGTGTCGGCACCCTGGTCCGGGCTGAGCATGAAGCGGTTGGCCACGCTCTTGTACAAATGCCGGAACGGGCTGCTGGAACCCGCCGCGAAGTTGGTGCGGACCACGCCCGGGTGGAAGGCCGCCGTCGTGATTCCCTGGTCGTGGAAGCGGCGGTGCAGCTCGGACGTGAAGAGGATGTTGGCAAGCTTGCCGGTGCCGTAGGCACGGAAGGTGCGGTACCCGTGCTCGGCGTTGAGGTCGAACAAATCCACCTTGCCGGAGAAGTTCGCGGCGCTGGCGGTGTTGATGATCTTCGCGTGGCTGGCGGCCAGCGTGTCCATCAGGGAGGTGGTGAGCAGGAACGGCGCCAGGTGGTTGACCTGGAACGTCAGCTCGTTGCCGTCCACGGTGAGCGTGCGCTTGCCCATCATGCCGCCGGCGTTGTTCGCCAGGACGTCGATGCGCGGATAGGTGGAGCGCAGGGTGTCGGCCAGCGCGCGGACCTGGGCCAGGTCGGCGAAGTCGGCGAGGTGGTGGTCCGCGCCGATCTCAGCAGCCAGGGCGCGGGTCTTCTCCGCAGACCGGCCGACGACGACCACCCGCTCCCCTGCCTTGGCCAGCGTCCTGGCGGCTGCCGCGCCGATGCCGTCGCTGGCGCCGGTGATCACGATGGTGCGAGGAGTCAAGGGGTGTCCTTCGGTCGGCGGGCGGCGCACCGGGAGGGCACACCAAGGGAAACAACGACGGCGGGACGCCAGGTGTTCCCCGGACTGCAGGTGGCGGGACTTCCCACACGGCCTGAAACGCGGCTGGCCCGGCCGAAGCCTCCGCTTCGGCCGGGCCAGCGCATCCGTCAGTTGATGTCGTTCAATGGTGTCAGTCGACCACCCGCACCTGGCCCACCATGCCCATGAAGTCATGGAGTGCGCAGATGTACTTGAACGTGCCTGCCGTCTTGAAGGTCACCGAGAACTCCCCGCCCGGCGGAATGATGCCGGAGTTGAGGTCGCCACCGGTGAAGTTGGACGGCGTACCCGACGGCGCAAAGACATTCGCCGGTTCGGTGCCGAAGGTGACCGTGTGGGGTGCTCCCATGCCGGTGTTGGCGAACACCACTGTTTCGCCGACATGCACCGTCACGCTGGGCCGGACGAAGCGCATGACCATTGCAACGCCGTCGTCACCGCCTGCCAGGACCCTGTGGTTGCTGGCTTGTTCGGCCAGCGAGGCGTCAAGCTGGTGCCCGTCCCGAAGGATGGCCCGCGCCTGGGCCCGTGATGCCTTGTTGTAGTCCGCTTGGCTGTAAGGATAATCCGTGCCCTGCTCGCGGACGTGGACGGTCCCCTTCATCATCTCGCCGTGGACCAGGCAGTAGTAGGTGAAGTCGCCCTCCCGCGGGAAGGTCAGGCTGTAGCTCGTCGTGACAGGGAACCCCGGCACCTCCACGTTCGAAAGGAGGCCTGAGTTGTAGTACGAGTGCCCGTCGTAGCTGTCCCCTCCGCGCTTGAGAAGTTCATCCTCGTTGAACGGATTGAACGGCTGCAGCGACTGGCCGGCCGCCAGGAATGTCACCGTGTGGATCTCGGCGGCGTTTGCCGCCCAGTCGATGGTGTCATGCTCATTGATGAAGATCTCCGAAGGGAGGAAGGACATTCCCTGGATTTCCTGGTCACGGGACTCGGAGCCCACTTGGACCTGCCAGGTCCGATGGCCCCAGCCGCTGGCCGATGCCGGACCGGCAGCGGCCAGTGAGGCCAGCAGCGCCACGGCGAAGGCGACAATTAGTGCGAGTTTGTTGAATCTTGTGGTGTTTCCCCGGTTTTGCTTCATGGCAACGCTCTCTTGAACGGTATTCGGCCGAAAGGCCGATGCAGCGGTGGCCGGTTCAACTCAACCCACGGGCCAAACAGGCCACTGATTTCGGAGTAAAAGGTGCCGGACGCCCGGGCTGGGGAGCACGGGACCCGGTTCCGGCGCATCAACACGCCGGACATGCACCACCCCAACTGGTGTCGCAGAGGTTGAATATGGTTTGTCCACGCGCCGCCGCCGCAGCTTGCCACGCGGCAGAGGCCCGCACCTTTTAGATTGCTCCTTCAACCGAACTTTGTCGAGAAGGGAAACCTTCGGCGGATGGGGGTTCCAGCAGGGACTCCCATCGCTGCCGCATTAGCTGGTTGGGTTGTAGGCGTGGCAGTCCCCAAGGAAGACAACGAGTTGCGGACCGAATCGTCCGCAGGCCCGGCATCGGAACCGGCCACCGGACCGGCGGGTGTCCCCGTTCCGGGGCGCCCCGCGAGGATCCCCCGCGCGGGGCTTCTTGTGCTGTCCGCGGCAGGCTTCACCGCGGTCACCACCGAGCTGCTGCCCTCGGGCCTCTTGCCGGAAATCAGCCGTGACCTTGGCGTCCAGGAATCAGCCGTGGGCGCACTGACAGCGGTTTACGCTGCCGTCATCGTGTTCACGGCGCTCCCGCTCTCGCGGCTGCTCGCCGGTCGCATCCCCCGGAAGACGCTGCTGATCGCCACGATCCTGGCGTTTGGCCTGAGCAACGTGCTGCTCGCGGCCAGCCCCACGCTGCCGCTGGCCATTGCTGCCAGGCTCCTGGGCGGGGTGGCCCACGGGCTCCTGTGGTCCAGCATGGCGCCCTACGTATCGAGAATCGTGCCGGCGCATTCCGTGGGCAAGGCCATGGCCATCGTGTTCAGCGGCAACAGCATTGCCTTGGCCGTCGGTGCGCCGCTGGGCACCATGATGGGTGCCGTGCTGTCATGGCGCAGCTCATTCCTGGCCCTGGCCGGAATCGCGGCACTCCTCGCGTTGCTCGCCATGTACCTGCTGCCGGCGGCCACGGATTCCGGGCGGGAAGCACGGCCGTCGCTGCGTGCGGCCCTTGCCGTGCGCGGAGTGGTTGCCGTTGCCGTTGCATGGCCGCTCCTGGTCCTGGCGCACTTCACGCTGTTCACCTACATCGCGCCGTTCCTGCTGGCCTCCGGACTGCCGGCCGGCGCGGTCAGCATTTCGCTGTCCGTCATCGGAGTGGCCAGCCTGGTGGGAATCTGGATCGCGGGCGTCACCACCGATTCCAGGCCACGGCGCTCCCTTCTCGTCACGGTGGCCGGACTGCTGGCGGTCTTCGGCCTGCTCCCGTTGCTGGGCGCCACCTGGCCCGGAGCCATGGTCCTGCTGTCACTGTGGGGAATAGCGTTTGGCGCCATCGGCATCTACAACCAGGCAGCGATCCTCCGCGCGGGAGGCGAGCACCGGGACGCCGCCAACAGCCTGACGGTGGTCACCATCCAACTGGGCATCGCCGTCGGCGCCTCCTACGGCGGCCTTGCGTTCACTGCGTTCGGTGCCGGCCTGGTGCCGTACGCCGCCGCCATCCCGGTGGCCGCGGCCCTGGCCATCATTGCAGCGAGCGGCAAGGGCGGCTACCCGGCAGGTCCACGGGAATCGTCGCGTCGCGGGGGAGCACCGTAAGCCGCATGGCCGGGTGCCGGCCCGGCGGCTCCCAATTCTTGAAAAGCGTGGATATTGATGGCCATGGCGGCGTGCTCCATGCTGAACTTGGTTCCAGCAGCATTCCCTGCCCGCAAGCCTGACAGGAGCCAGCCATGAAGTTCACGACCATCCTCCAGCTCGACGGCGCCACCGCCACCGGAATCCGCGTCCCCGACGACGTCGTCGCCGCCCTCGGCGGAGGCAAGCGTTTCCCTGTCCAGGTCACGATCAACGGGGTTACTTACCCGAGCACGGTGGCCACCATGAAGGGCGAGCCCAAGGTCCCGGTGAGCTCGGAGATCCGCAAGCTCGCCAGCATCAAGGCCGGCGATGAAGTCACAGTGGAGCTCTCTGCGGACGACAAGCCGCGCTCGGTGGATGTTCCTGAGGACCTTGCCGCCGCCCTCGCTGCGGATACAGCCGCGGCGGAACGCTTCCAGTCCCTCTCCTACAGCAACCAGCGGCGCCATGTGCTCGCGGTGACCGGCGCGCGCACCGAGGAAACGCGCTCCCGCAGGATCGCCGCGGTCCTCGCCGAACTCGGATAGCCCACCGCTGCCCGGCCACGGAACGGCGGACCGGGCGCATCCGCCAGCCTGGGCGGCACTGGCGGCGGGGCGTCCCGGACCGCACTGGCGGCCGGTGAGCCGCAGAAGGCACAGGGAGTTCGCACACCCGGGTTAACACAAAGCAGGGCTTGCCGGTGACGGCAAGCCCTGCTTGGAAACCTAACGGTCCCGGAACCCTAAGAAATTAGAGAGCCTGGATGTTGGTGGCCTGGGGACCCTTGGGGCCCTGCTCGGTGTCGAAGGAAACCTTCTGGTTCTCTTCGAGGGAGCGGAAGCCGTTGGAGTTGATCGCGGAGTAGTGCGCGAAAACATCCTGCGAGGAGTCGTCCGGGGAGATGAAGCCGAAGCCCTTTTCAGCGTTAAACCATTTGACGGTACCAGTAGCCATTATTTTTGTCCTTCGTGAAGGTGGAGGGAAAATCCCGACTTTCGGGCCCTCCGGTGTGGGGTGTTCAAAAACCGCTACTTCAGAAGAACACGGACTTTCGACCGCGCGTACTGCCTGAACTACCAACTGCATAAACACAACAACAGGTTCAACACTACAGGAGATTCGGCCCACGCCTAATTAAGCCGGGGCCGCCGCCGTGCGCCGTCATCCGGGACCGGACTCTTGCCGGAGTGTCCCCCGACGAATGGGCCGCCGAAACGGTGGGCAGCCGCCCCTCGACCAGTGTTCCAAACAGGCATATCCTGCATCCATATCCGCGGACAACCACGCTGCCACAGGGAGGTCACGCCATGGAAATGCCCAAAGCGACGGAGGAAGAAAAGGAACGCTTCCGGCGCCTTGTGCCGGACCATCCGGGCGTGGTGGTGAAGCCGATGTTCGGCAACCTTGGCGCGTTCGTCAACGGCAACATGTTTGCGGGCTTGTTCGGCTCCACCATCGGGCTGAAGCTCTCCCGCGAGGACAAGGAACTGTTGGAGTCCTCCGAGCGGACAGTTCCGTTCGGGCCCGCGGAGCGGCCCATGGGCGGCTACACCGGGCTGCCTGAAGTCTGGAACGAAGAGGGCGACGGCGACGACACGCGGGCGCGTGCCTGGGCCGGGAAAGCCCTGGACTACGTGGCCACCCTGCCGCCTAAGGAACCCAAATCCAGGACGCCCCGGACCAGCGGCCGCGGGACAGCGGCGCGGTAGCCGTGTCCGCCTCCGCAGTTCCCCGGCAGGACACCAACACCTTGGTGGTGGGTGCGGGCCAGGCGGGCCTGGCCACCAGCTACTGGCTGGCGCAGCGCGGCGTGGAACACCGCATCCTGGAACAGCGGCCCGCCCTCGGCGGCGCCTGGCAGGACCGGTGGGATTCCTTCTACCTGAACACGCCGAACTTCTCCGTCGCCCTGCCGGGGTCCCCCTATGCAGGGCCTGACCCGGACGGGTTCCTGACCAAGGACGCCATCATCGGGTTCTTCCGCGGCTACGCCAGGGACATCCAGGCCCCGGTGGAACTGGACACCGGGGTTACCCGGATCACCCCGACGGAAGGCGGCTTCGACGTCCTGACAGGCCAGGGCACCTGGACGGCCCGGAATGTGGTGCTCGCCAGCGGCGCGTTCCAGCGCCCGCGGATCCCTGCCGCCGCCGTCGGCATCTCCCCGCAGGTCCTGCAACTGCACAGCCATGACTACCGCAACCCGGACCAACTGCCGCCCGGGGCCGTCCTGGTGGTGGGGACGGGGCAGTCCGGCGGCCAGATCACGGAGGACCTGCTCGACGCCGGCCGGAACGTGCACCTGTCCGTGTCGTCCTGCCCGGAGGCACCGCGCCGTTACCGCGGCCAGGACATCTTCCACTGGATCTGGGAGGTAAACGTCCATGGCCCCGACTTCGGCATCAACGCGCTGCTGGTGGACCAGTTGCCCTCCCCCGCCGGGCGGTTCCTGTGCAACCCGCTGCTGTCCGGCACCGGGGGCGGGCACAGCGTCCGGCTGCGCGGACTGGGCCGGCGCGGGGTCCGGCTGCACGGCCGGTTCGAGAGGGTCGACGACGGTGTCCCCGTCTTCACTGACGACCTCGCCCAGCGCCTGGCTGCCGCGGAGGCGGGGTTCGGCCAGCGGTTCAAGAAGCTCTTTGACGCCTACATCGACGCCGCGGGGATCGACGCCCCCGAGGCCGAGCCGGCGGAACCGGACAGCTGGCAGCCGGACGGGCCGGGTTCCCGCCTGGACCTCCGGGAGGAAGGAATTACCTCCATCATCTGGTCCACCGGGTATGGGCTGGACTTCAGCATGCTGGACCTTCCCCTCCTGGACGAGTGGAACTACCCGCGCCACAGCAAAGGCGTGACGGAGCACCCGGGCCTGTACGCCGTCGGGCTTCCCTGGCTTACCCGGCATATTTCCGCCACGTTGGTGGGGGTGGGCCCGGACGCCGAATACGTGACTGAACGCTTGGCAGCGCGGGGCTGACCGGATCCACGACCTTGCTTGAACTGGCCACCGCTCCGGATGGAGCGGCCGGCTGAGCCTTATCCTGCCGTGGGGCCGGGACCGTGCGCCTTCTGCCGTCCGTCGCGGTGGGCGAGGTAGGCGTAGACCATCAAGGCGAGCCCTGCCAGGATCATGACCGCCGGGAACGCGAAGTCCAACGGGATGAGCACCGCCGCGGACTGGAGGATGAAGATTGCGCCCATGGCCGCGAGGATTCCGGCCGGGACCAGCGGCCACTTCATCCGTTCCGCCTGGTTGCCGGCAGGGCCCGCTGCATGGACCGGAACCAGGGACAGCAAACCAAACGTGGCTGCCAGGCCGAGGAAGAGCACGGCGGCGGTGGGGGTGCCCTGCATCGCCTGCGGAAGGGCCACGATGGCCGCCAGGGTGAACATGACTCCGGACGGGATCAGGGCCCACCAGTTGGCGCGCTCCCGCAGGTAAACGGCCGCGAATCCACCGCCCATGAAGACGAACAGGAAGGCCGCGCCCCAGGCACCGTCCGTCAGTTGGGTCGCGACGATGACGGCCGCCAGCCCAAGGAAGACCGAGCCCGGGATGGCCGCCCACCAGTTTTCCCGGCGTCGCACGAACAGGGAAGCGAACAGGCCCCCCACCGCCGCGAATATCAGTGGTGCCACAAAGGCCCCGCTGTCCGTGACGCCAAGCCGGTCCAGCAGCAGCAACCCACCCAACGCGATGAGGACGATGCCTGCGATGATGCTTGCATTTGTCGATTTCACCGTGCGCCTCCCGGGTCAGGCAGGCGGCGTGGCACCGCGCTGCTCATCTCAGGCTAGGGCGGCCGCATTGGCCGAAACAGGGCACAAAGCCCTCCGCTTCCCGCCCTGTCGATCCATGTAGAAACTGGCTACGGACTTTGGACCCTGCCAGCTGGGGACGATGCTGCGGGATGATAATTGAGGTTCCTTCCACCAGGGGCGGCTGAGTCAGACCGGCGGCCGGGAAGGGCCACGACCCGACGAGAGCATACAGATGGAATCACCCGCAGCACCCCGGGATGTGTTCCGGTCCCCCGGGTCCGCCCGGATCTTCATCCTCAACGACCACGAACCGGTGCGCCGGGGCCTTCGGGACCTGCTCGAAAACGATGGCTTCGCCGTGGCAGGAGAAAGTGGTTCAGCCGCGGAGGCATGCCGCCTCATCCCCAGCCTGAGCCCGGACCTGGCTGTCTTGGACGACCGGCTGCCGGACGGTACCGGGATAGAGGTCTGCCGGGACCTCCGCGCGACAGCCCCGGCGGTGAAATCCCTGATCCTGACCGGCTGGGACGAACAGCATGCGGCGCGCGCCACGGTTCTGGCAGGCGCCTCCGGTTACCTCCTCAAACAGGTAAAGGACCACAAGGAACTGCTGAGCCGCATCCGGCGGGCCACCGAAGGCGACACCTTGTTCACCACCGATATCAGGGAGAGGGTAGCCGAAAGCCTGTACGCCGCGTCCCACGCACCGTGGCTGAAGAGTCTCACTGACGTGGAACGGAACGTGCTCGCCTTCATGGCGAGGGGGTTGACCAATGGGCAGATCGGGCAAGAGCTGCGGCTGCCCGACGATGCCGTCATCGGCAGCGTGTCCTCTGTCCTGCAGAAGCTGGGTTTCCGGCGCCGGAGCCCATTGATCCCGGCCCCTATCCCCAGGGCCTGGGAGGTGGTGTCCTGACGTCCGCACACCCGCACACGGCGGCCTTCACACCACCACGGGCACCGTCCAGACCACGCTGGTGCCCTTTCCGGGCGCGCTGTCAACGACGCAGGTACCGCCAAGGCGTGAGGCACGGGTCTTCATGTTCTCCAACCCGCTGACCCTCTCAGGATGGTCGAACCCGTTCCCGTGGTCGCGCACGGTGAGGACGACTTCGCCGTCCTGCGCCGCCAACAACACATGGATATCCTCGGAGCCGGAATGGCGCACCGCGTTGCTGACGCTTTCGGTCAGCACGGGCAGGAGTTGCTCGGCAACCTCATCCCCCACCAGGTCGATGGGTCCGGAGAGCTGGACTCTCGGCAGGAATCCGGCGGCGTTGGCGGCTTCCAGGACGGCGCGCAGGACCCGCCCGCTGAGCAGTTCCCGGTCGGGTTGCCTGGCCTGGAGCGAGTAAATGGTGTCGCGGAGCTGGTGGATGCAGTCGTCAAGCTCTGCGGTGATGCCGGCAATACGGCGTTCATGGGCATCCGGGTCAGAGGTGTAGCGGCGCAGGCTTTGGATGCTGAGTCCGGCCGCGAACAGCCGCTGGATGACGAGGTCGTGCAGGTCCGCCGCAATCCGCTCACGGTCGATGAACAATGCGTGTTCTTCCCGCAGCTGATTGGCCTTCAACAGTTCAAGCGTCAGCCCGATCCGGGAAGCGAACACTGCGCTTTGTTCAAGATCCAGGTCTGTGTAGCGTGCTCCGCCGGCAGCCCTGGCCAGGATGAGCACCGTGTCACGCTGGCCGTCCGTGTCGCTGCCCAGGGCCGCCACCAGGACAGGGCCGAGTTTTTCTGCCGATTCCGGGTCGAATACCTTCCGGGGATCGGTGAAGGACTTCGATTGCCTGGACGAGAGGACCTGGCTGAAGACTGCTGCGGGCGGGAGTTCCTGCCCTGCGGGTATCGATTGCACCCCCAGGGAGGTCCGGCATCTGAGGCTTCCGTCCCCCGCAACCGATGCAATAAGGGCCAACGCGGAGGCGGAGGCGTGCATTGACCCTTCCGCGATCATCTCCAAATTCTCGGTGTCGGAGCGCGGGTTGGCCTTTAACCGGTCGCTGACCTCGATCCCTGCTTCGAGCCACCGTTGGCGGCTGCTGCTGTCCTCGTACAACCGCGCATTCTGGATCGCCACACCTGCCGCAGAGGCGAGCGCGACCGCCAGGTCTTCATCCTCGGCAGTGAAATCCTGGCCGTCGATCTTCTCGGTCAGGTACAGATTCCCAAAGACGGTGTCCCGCACCCGGACCGGGACACCCAGGAAGGTCTTCATGGGCGGGTGGTTGGCCGGGAAGCCAACAGCCATCGGATGCTCGCCCAGGTCATGGAGCCGCAAAGGCTTCGGTTCGCGGATCAGCTGCCCAAGGACCCCGTGGCCGGTGGGGAGCTCACCAATGACGCGGATGCCGTCGTCGTCGATGCCGACGGTGATGAAGTGGCTGAGCTGCTGGTCGTCGCCGATGACGCCCAGCGCCCCGTACCGCGCGCCGACGAGTTCGCACGCCGACTGCACTACCCGGTCAAGGACCGCTTCGAGGCTGAGGTCCTCCGCAAGGGACACCACGGCCCCCAGCAGCCCCTCGACATGCTCCTGCGTCCGTACCAGCTCGTCCGCCCTGTCCACGAACTCGCGGAGAAGTTCGCGGGTCCGTCGCCTGATAGGTTCACGCCACACTGTGAGACACCTCGGTCAAATGATCAGCATGATCCATGGCGGGCTTCATCGCCTGAATCCATATGCGACAGCTTAAAATCCCTTTTCCAGCCATGTTAGCCCCCGGAGCGCCGCATCGTTCCCTGTTCTGGCGAGGCGGATCGGATCCGCTCCGTCCGCCGCTTCCCGGGACGCCGGAGTCCCCCGGGACTCGGAGTGAAGGGGGGCATTTTGACGGGGATGCTGAAGCGGAAGGCGCGGCGGGCGATGTGGTGGGTGTCCGCCCGGCGCCGGACCGGGACAGTTGGCACCTGCTGGGCGGCGCGGGCGAAGAACCACGCCTTGGCGATCTCCACCAGCACCAGGTACAGCACGATCATGCCCAGCAGTGCAAGGAAGAACGGGACGGGAAGGGGATCGAACCCGAGCACGCCCTGCAGCGGCGAGAGGGGCAGGAGGATGCCCAACGCCACCACGCCCAGGGACGCCGTGATCAGCCCGGCGGACGGCCGGCTCCGCACGAACGGCACGCGCCGGGTGCGGATGGCGAAGATGATCAGTGTCTGGGTGGCGATGGACTCGATGAACCAGCCGGCCCGGAACTCCCCCGGTACGGCATCGAACACGAACAGCATCAGGGCAAACGTGGCGAAGTCGAACAGCGAACTGATGGGCCCGAAGAGGAACATGAACCGGCGGATGAAGGCGATGTTCCAGTGCGAGGGGGCGCGGAGCTGTTCTTTGTCCACGCGGTCGCCCGGGATGGCCAGCTGGCCGCTGTCATACAGCAGGTTGTTGAGCAGGATCTGGCCGGGGAGCATGGGCAGGAAGCTCAGCACCACGGACGCGACGGCGGCGCTGAACATGTTGCCGAAGTTGCTGGAGGTGCCCATCAGGACGTACTTGATGGTGTTCGCGAAGATCCGCCGTCCCTCCATCACCCCTTCGGCCAGGACGCCGAGGTCCTTGTCCAGGAGGACGACGTCGGCCGCGTCCTTGGCGACGTCCGTGGCACTGTCCACGGAGATGCCGATGTCCGCCTTGTGCAGGGCGAGGGCGTCGTTGACGCCGTCGCCCATGAACCCGACGGAGCCGCCGCTTTGGCGCAGCAAGGCGATGATGCGGGCTTTTTGTTCGGGCGATACCCGGGCGAAGATGGTGGCCGTCCGGGCGGAGGCGGCAAGGTCGGCGTCGGACAGGGCGTCGATATCCGCCCCGGTGAGTGTGCCACCCGAGATGACGTCCAAGTCGGCGCAGACTTTCTCGGCCACCTTGGCGTTGTCACCCGTGGCGATCTTGACCGAGATGCCCAGTTCCTCCAGCCGGTCCAGCGATTGCCGGGCATTGGCCTTGGGCCGGTCCAGGAATACCAGGAAACCCGCCAGGGTGAGGCCGCGTTCATCGGCCGCGGTGAGCGTGCCCGGTCCGTCGGCCGGGCGGGTGGCGACGGCCACCACCCTGGATCCGGCGTCGAACTGTTCATCCAGCAGGGCCTGCACGGCCGGCGCGACCGGGCCGCACAGGGCGAGGACGTCCTCGGGGGCGCCCTTGGTGACCAGTTGCGGCGGCCCGCCGGCTTCCCGCACCAGCACGGTGGTGCGGCGGCGCTGGTGGTCGAAGCCGATCATGTCCAGCCGCTCGTAACGGCCGGGGTCGAACCCGGAGGCGCCCGGGCTGTCCCAGAGGGCGGCGTCCAGCGGGTTTTGCCCGGCGGAGGTGAGCTTCGCCTCGGTGTAGTCCGCCTCGGTGGCTAGCAGGCCCAGGGTGAGCAGGGCGTCGCCGGGCAGCTCCGCCTTGGCCGGGAGGGCAGCGGTGAAGCTGATTTTCCCTTCGGTGAGGGTGCCGGTTTTGTCCGTGACCAGGATGTCCATGTCCCCGAGGTCCTCGATGCACACCAGCCGCTTGACCAGGACCTTCCGCTTCGCGAGCTGGCGGGTGCCGGTGGCCAGGGAGGTGCTGACGACGGCGGGGAGCAGCTGCGGAGTGATGCCCACCGCGATGGCCAGGGAGAACAGCAGCGATTCGATCAGCGGCCGCTGCAGCAGCAGGTTGGCGATGAAGATGAGCGTGGTGAGTCCGATGGCCACCTGGAGCAGCAGGAAGGAGAACCGTTTGAGGCCCAGCTGGAATTCAGTTTGCGGCTGCCGTTCGCCCAGGCCCAGGGCGATCCGGCCGAATTCGGCCCGGCCGCCGGTGGCCACCACCACGCCGGTGCAGTTGCCGGACTGGATGACGGTGCCCATGAACGCGCAGGAAGAGAGGTCCGCCAGCGCCGCGCCGGCCTGCACGGCGGCGGGGTCCTTGGCGGCGGGCAGGGACTCCCCCGTCAGGATGCTTTCGTCGCAGAGGAGGTTGCCGGTGGCCAGGAGGCGGATGTCCGCCGGGATGATGGCACCCAGGGAGAGATGGACGACGTCGCCGGGCACCAGCGCGGTGACGTCCACTTCCGTGGTGGCTCCGTCGCGGAGCACCACGGCACGGTGGGTGACGCGGTCGTGCAGGGCCTCGGACGCGCGCTCGGCCCGGAACTCGTTGGTGAATCCGAGTCCCACGCTGACCAGGAGGATCACGCCGATGACGATCGAGTTGGTGGCGTCCCCCAGGAAGAGGGACAGCCCGGCGGTGATGAGCAGCAGGATCAGGATGGGGCTGGCGAACTGGCGGCCCAGCACGGCCCACCCGTTGGCCCGGTGGGTGCGGACGGCGTTGGGCCCGATCTCCGCCAGGCGCCGTTCCGCTTCCTCGCCGGTGAGCCCACCCGGACCGGATCCCAGCCGTGCGAGTGCCTGGTCCGTCGTCAGGCCCGCTGCCTCGGTAATGGGCAGCAGGAGGGATGTCCGCTCCTGCACGTTCAGCTCTGGCATCTGGGTCCGTTCGCACACTTGAGTAGTGGATGGATCCAAGAGTACGACGCCGGGCCGACAGTGGCGCTGCACGTGCTCCTATGCCTTTAAGCGGTCGGGACTGACGGCGCTACTTTAGGCTGAGGACCTCATCGATGGGGCGGCCGTTGACGAACACTTGCGCGCTGGTGGCACCGGAGGCGGCCATGGCGGTGTACTCCAGTTGGGCCTTCGCCCGCGGGATGTCGCACACGCCGCCCAGCATGAACTGCCCGGTCAGCCAGATGGTGATGGTGCTGCCGTCCAGCTCACCGGCCACGTACGTCAGGTTCGACTGGTACAGCGCGTTGATCAGTCCGGACAGGCCCACGTCCCGGCTCTTGTTCGCGAGCAGGGTCCCAACGCTGGGGCCCACCTGGTCCGTGAAGCGGACCGGCCCGGTGGTGGTGGCCACCAGGCTGTCGCCGCAGCCGATCTTGGGACCGGACACACCGTTGTCATCGACGGCCACGTAGTAGATGGTCAGCGGGCCCACCTGCTCCGGGAGGCCGGTTGGGCTGGGTTCCTGCGTAGCCGTCGGGCTGGCAGGGGCCGACGAGGGCGGCGCGGCGGCGGTGGTGCCCGGCGCGGCTGCCGTCGTGGCGGGCGTTGTGGTGGCGGCTGTGGAGGTTGGCGCGGCGGAAGGGCTTGCCGTGGCACTCGGGGTGGGGGCCGTCGTCGTACTTGGTGCCGCGGAACTGGTGCTGGGGGACGGGGCCGGCGGGCCAAAGCACCCTGTCAGCATGATCGTGGCGCTAAGCCCCAAAACACTGAGAACCGAAAGCCCGGCCTTGGCCATGATGCCCCCTACTAACGCGGTTCCCGCAGTCGCAGGATCCACTGTTGACGGTACTCCAGGGGGTTACTCCAGAACAGGGACTAAAGTCCGGCGGCTCCTTCCGAGATCCTCCCGAACTAGCTGTCATTTCTTGTCATGCCGTTAACCAGCCATTCATATACTCCTAAAATCCTGTACAAGGGCTGGAAATACGGTGGGAGCCATGGACACCATTTCCCGCAGATCCCTTATCTCCGCCGGCCTCGGGGCCGGCCTGGTCGCCGCATTGCCGGGTGCCGCCGTCGCCGTTTCCACCGCGGACGACGCCGGACTCCGCACCGATCCCTTCATGCTCGGCATCGCGTCGGGCGAGCCCTGGCCGGACGGCTTCGTCCTGTGGACCCGGCTGGCCGTCAACCCGGTAGCGGAGGACGGGCTGGGCGGCATGCCGTCCCGGCCGGTGGCCGTGCAATGGGAAGTTGCCGAGGACGCAGGCATGCGCAGCGTGGTGGCCCGCGGCGTGGAGCAGGCCAGGATCGAGACCGCACACTCGGTGCACGTGGAGTTGCGGGGCCTGAAGCCGGGCCGCGAATACTTCTACCGGTTCCGCACCGGCAAGCACGTCAGCCCGGTGGGACGGACCCTCACCAGCCCCGCCCTGCACGAGACCCCCGCGGCGCTGGCCATGGCGTTCGCCAGCTGCGCGCAGTACGAGCACGGCTACTTCACCGCGTACCGGCGCCTGGCGGAGGACCACCCGGACCTGGTGCTGCACCTGGGCGACTACCTGTACGAGTACAAAAAGGACAGCTACGTGATCGGCGGCGGCAACCCGCGCGACCACGAGGGCCCGGAGACGGTCTCGCTGGCAAGCTACCGCCAGCGGCACGCGCAGTACAAGGCCGACGGCGACCTCCAGGCTGCGCATGCCGCCGCGCCGTGGCTGGTGGTCTGGGATGACCACGAGGTGGACAACAACTGGGCGGACGACGTTCCGGAGAACAAGGACGCCGGCCAGCTCAATGACAGCGTGGAGCATTTCCGCCAGCGCCGGGCCGCCGCGTTCCAGGCGTACTACGAGAACATGCCGCTGCGCCCGTCCTCGCTGCCGGCCGGACCGGATATGAAGATCTACCGCAGGGTCCAGTGGGGCCAGCTCGCCAACTTCCACATGATGGACACCAGGCAGTACCGGGACGACCAGCTGGCAGGCGACGGCTGGCAGAAGAATGTGGCCGAACGGCTTGCCGAGGACCGGACCATCACCGGCGCCGAGCAGGAAAAGTGGCTGCTGGACGGGTTCCGCAGCTCCACCCAGCGCTGGGACATCCTGGGCCAGCAGGTCTTCTTCGCGGAGCGCGACCGGAACAAGGCCCCGGACATCGACGACGTTTCCATGGACGGCTGGGACGGGTACGCCGCCTCCCGCCGCCGCATCACCCAGGGGTGGGTGGACGCGAACGTCCGCAACGCCGTGGTGCTGACGGGCGATGTGCACCGCAACTGGGCCAACGACGTCAAAGTGGACTACAAGGACCCCGCCTCCCCCGTGGTGGGCTCGGAACTGGTGTGCACCTCGATCACCTCCACCGGTGACGGCACCGGCTCCACCACGGATGCCACCATGGCCTGGAACCCGCACCTGAAGTTCTACAACGACAACCGCGGCTACGTGGCCACCCGCATCACCAGGGACGCGATCACCGCGGACTTCCGGGTGTTGGACCACGTGACCACGCCCGGCGCACCGGTGTCCACGAAAGCCTCCTTCGAAATCCGCGACGGCGTTCCCGGGTTGCAGGCGCGGGCCTGACGGGTCCCAAATTACGCCGCCGCCGCCCGGAAGCCCGTTGCGGTGCGCATTGTGTGCGCCGGGGCGCGGGGCTACGATGCTCGCGGGGAGAGGTCCTTAGTCTCGCGAGACTGGAAAGGGCCACGCACATGACCGACTTCTTCACCATGCAGCCCGGCGAGACCGCAGCTCCGCTGCCGCCCGGACCGGTGCTGTGCACCGGGACGGCCGCCATGCGCCGCATCCACCGCTTCTTCCTCTGGGCCTACGGCGAGGCACCGGGACTGGTGCGCTCCGCCGCCCCCGGCGACACTGCCCGGGCATCCTACGTGGGCGAAGTGCTGGGCAACTTCGACAAGGTACTGCATATCCACCACGAAGGCGAAGACCTCCTGATGTACCCGCAACTGAAGGAGCGGGCACCGGCATGCGCACTTCATGTGGGGCAGATGCTCGAGCAGCACAGGCAGGTCACGCAGAGGCTGCAGGCCATAGAGCCGGTCCGGCTGCGCTGGATGCAGACGGCGGATGAGGAGTCCGGCGCGGAACTCGCGGCCCGCTATGAAGACCTGTCCGGAGTCCTCAATGTCCATCTGCGCCGCGAGGTCACGGAGATGATGCCTGTTGCGGACAGGGTGATGACAGAGAAGGAAGCTGCCGCGGTCGGCCAGCACGGGATCCAGGAACTCGACAAGAAATTCCTGGTGGGGTACCTCGGCATGGTGCTTGCGACGAATCCGCGGGAAGACCAGGTTGAACTGTTCAAGGAAATCCCCGCACCCGTCCGGCTTGCCTACAAGCTGGTTGGGCGGCGGATGTACCGGAAACAGTATGCCGCGCTGTTTCCGGGACGGCCCATTCCCCCAACGCTCTAGGCCTCTTGGCCGGGTACGACGGCGGGCGGCCGGCGTGGGTGCCGGCCGCCCGCCGTCGTTATTGCTGTCAGGGGTTAGGCGTTGCTTCAGGGGCTAGAGGCAGACGGGCTGGAACGCCGGGTCCGCCGGGCCGGACGGCTGGCCCAGGGCGTTGCCCACGAGCTGGTGAACCACGGGATCATTGGGCGTTTGATCGTGTTCGAAGACGTCCGCCGGGCACTTGTTCTGGATGGTGATGTTGGTGACCTGCCGCGCACTCCCATTCAGGAATTGGCTGTTGTACGGGATGACCACCTCGTCGTGGGTGGTGGAGATGACCGTGTAGGCGGGACCGGCCACGGTGTCGCCGACGGAGTTGAGTTCCTGCATGAACGGCGAGCCTGCCTGCTGGTCGGCGCAGGCGGCGCAGCCGGCGGCCGTGTAGTCGGGAGTGGGAACCAGGTCCGGCGGCGGCAGGATCACGCCTTTGGTGCCGTGGTTGGACGGGGCGATGCCGACGAGCTGGTGGACGTACTTGGCGCCGCCGAGGAACCCCATGTAGTAACGGGGCATCATGCCGCCCTGGCTGTGGCCCACCAGGTCCACCTGCTTGGCGCCGGTGGCGGAGCGGACAGAGTCCACGAACGGGGCGAGTTCCTTGGCGGAATCCTTGACCGGAGCGGTGGCGTAAACACCGTTGGTGGCGCCGTAGTTGAGGGCGAAGACGCAGTAGCCCTGGCTCTTGAGGTAGGGCGACATGGTGGACCAGTTCTTCTCCATGCTCTCGAACGTGCCGGGAACAAGGATGACCGGATAGGGATGCTCTGCAGATGGCTTGCAGGTCCAGTCGTTGGCGCCCGGCGGGGAGACATCAACGGCCTGGGCAGGGACTGCCACCAGGGAGGACGCAAGGACAGCGGCTGCTGCAACGGACAGGGCCCGGGTTAGGAGTGACATGGAAACCTCTTTGTTCGTCAGTCTGCGGGGCGCCGGGCCTCATGGTTTTGGGGATCCATGAGGCCAGGCCGAGGTTTTCCATGCTTGCAGCGATGCCTTCCCTGCGCAGCGGAACTGCACGGACGTGCGGCCAAAATCCCGTTCCTGCAGCGCGGCCATGTACACCTGATGTGACCCACGGCACAGGTATTGTTACTGGTGAGTAGCCATTTTTGGTCTTATCGCGGCGTGGACGGGCTCCCAGCGGCGTTTGCACAAATGTGCAGTATTGCGGCTCGCGCCGAGATCGCCGGAGCGGTGTCCGGGTCGCCGGAGCGGTGCGAACTCGCCGGAACGTTCCGGCGGGCTCGCACCGCTCCGGCGATCTCGAGGGCTGGCGGATTCAGGGCGGCCGGGATCCAGGCGGGGCGTAGACAGCGTCAGGCCAGCAGCCAGCGCTTCCAGCGAGGCTGCTCGGGTGGCGGCGTCGGTTCCGGTTCCGGCTCCTCGCCCAACGCCATCGCGGCCTGGACGAGGTCGTCAGCGGTGAGCGTCATGACGGCCTCCCGGTCGAGCGCGTCGAGGCTTTGGTCCTTGTCGAGGGAGAGCCGCAGCGCCTGCCTGTTGAGCGCTTGCTCGAACAGCGTGCGGGCGAACCGTGCGTTGCCGGAGTCTTCGCCGGCGTGGAGCCCGGTGAAGATGCGGCGCAGCATCTGGTCCGCGTCCGGCTCCAGGATGTACTCGTGCTGGGCCAGCATCTGGCTGAAGATGGCCAGGAGCGCGTCCACGGAGTAGTCCGGGAACGTGATCTCGCGGGCGAACCGGGAGCGGAGTCCGGGGTTGGAGAGCAGGAAAGCCTCCATCAGCCGCGGGTACCCGGCCACGATCACCACCAGGCGGTGGCGGTGGTCCTCCATGCGTTTGAGCAGGACCTCGATGGCTTCCGGGCCGAAGTCCATCCGGCCGTCCTCCGGGGCCAGCGCATAGGCCTCGTCGATGAACAGGACGCCGTCCAGTGCGCGCCGGATCACCCGGTCCGTCTTGATCGCGGTCTGGCCGACGTATTGCCCCACCAGGCCCGAACGGTCCACCTCGACCAGGTGGCCCTTCTGCAGCAGGCCCACCGCCCGGTACATCTCGGCCAGGAGCCGCGCCACGGTGGTTTTGCCCGTACCGGGGTTTCCGAGGAACACCAGGTGCTGTGAGGTGGCCACTTCCGGCAGGCCGTGCGCCTTGCGGCGCGCCTGGACCTGGAGCAGTGCGACCAGGGCACGCACCTGTTCCTTGACGGTTTCCAGTCCCACCAGCGCATCGAGCTCGGCTTGCAGCTCGGACAGCGGCCGCGCCGGCCCGGGCCTGGCACCCATGAGGTCGCCGACGAGGTCGTCGACGCGTTCCGAACCGGGCAGCTTGAGTTGATCGGCGAGGTGGCCGATGGTTTCACGCAGGTCATCGAGCGGGTTGCGGCTGAGAGCCATGCCTCCACTGTAGACCTCGATTCGCCACCAGGGCGGATGGGTCATGGGTGCGCTGGAGGATGGGGAGCACGCGCGGGGTTCTGTCTGGCGGACAGATCAGGGTGCCGACCGCGAACCTGTGTCCGTGCTCTGCCCTGTGGTCGGGACGAAGGTCCAGTCGAACGAACCGTCACCGTGCAGCGTCAGCCGGAGAAACCCGTGGGTGTCGCTGAACCGCTTGGCGATGTATTTTGGGCTGCTGGTGAACGGGCGGAGGGTGCGGCCTCCCGTTGAAACCTGGAAGGCTGTCATGCCGTCATCGACGCACGTATCCGCATTATCCACGGGGCAGGACCGCTCGTAGTTGTGTTGTGAGGCCGACAGGGTCAGCCGGACCCGGTGCTTCCACATCACGTTGATCCAGGGCTTATGGTTTGCGGCCCGCTCATGTTCGTCCGTGTCCGACGTGAAGTAGGGCTCGTGGTAGACCACCGCAAGGTGTTTGCCTGCTGCCCTGGCGGCACCGAGGTCAGTGTCCAGCCATGTTGTCGCGGCGGAAGCCGCTGCCTTGTCGTACCGCCACAGCCCGGAGGGCAGGAATGCGAAGTGCCAGTTCCCAAAGTCCTTTGAATACGGTTTTTCGTTGGGAATGAAGCCCCTTTCCTCGTTGATGGCCGCTTTCGCGTCCGAGCCCGGGCACTGGCCGTTCATGAAATCATCAAGGTCTTCGTTGCGGCCCGGTTGCCAGTCGTGGTTGGGGGCGGACACCCAGTACAGCTTGGGCATCGTGCCGCCCCACAGCTGCGTCCAGTAGTCCACGTAGTCCCGGCAGTAGGCGGTGTCGTACTGGAAGTCGCCGAGCCCGAGGAACGCATCGATCTCATTGCCCTTAACCAGCCGGGAGATGGCCGCACCGTTCCGGCCAGACCTGCTGTCCGGGTCCGCGTTCCCCTCGGGGTTCATGTCCCCGACGGCGGCGATCCGGACATCCGCCGCGGGGCCCGCGGTGCCGCCGGGCGGGCCAGGAGGTTCCGGGGCACCGGTGCAGCCCGCGGCGGCGGCCACCAGGAGGGCCGCAGCGATTGCGGCAACACCTCGAACGCGCTTGCGGTACGTCAACCCCACGAGGACCATGATCCTCCTCACCGAGCGCTAAAGGGAGGCGCCGCCGCAGATCACGTAGTTTTGGCCGGTGATGGACTTGCCATGCGGACCCAGCAGGAACGCGGCCAGGGCGGCCACATCCTCCGGGTCCACCAGGGCGCCCAGTGCAGGCAGCTTCACCGGAGTGGCGGCGCGGCCCGGGTCGTTCAGCATCGGGGTGTCGGTCGGCCCCGGGGAGAGCACGTTCACCGTGATCCCCCGCGGCGCGAGTTCCTGCGCCCACGTCCGGCCGAGCCCCATCAGCGCCGCCTTCGTCGCGGCGTAGTGGCTCTTACCCGGCATCCCCGTGGAGGTGCGGCTGCCCAGCAGGACGATCCGGCCGCCGTCGGGCATGGACGGCACCAGTTCGTTCGCCAGCACCGACGCGGCCGCAACGTGGACCGTGAACATCCCCGCCAGCGCCGCCGGGTCAAGGGAGCCAAGGTGCGCGGTGCGCTGGAATCCTGCGGCATGAACCAACGCGTCAACGGACCCCAGCCCGGCCAGGACATCCGGCAACGATTCGGGCTCCGAGAGATCGGCCTGGCGCCACGCGAACTTCCCGACCAGCGAAGACCCGGTCCGACTCAGGCCGGTCACCTGCCACCCGTCGGCCAGGAGCCGCTCCGCTATCGCCTTGCCGATCCCCGAGCTGGTGCCGGTGACCACCGCGTGCCGGGTCATGAGTCCCCGCCCGGCGTGGTGGCGCCCTCGTAGGCCCACTGCGGGTCGATCCGGACGAACTTGATGGCCTGCCGGAAGTATGTGTAGGCGATGTTGAGGGCGCCGTCCGGGCCTTGGTGGATGGACGGATACGAGTACTCGCGGTTGAGCCCGTCACGGGAGTTGTTGGACAGGCAGTACCCGTCCCCCACGTCCAGGTTCCGGCGGATCGGCCACGTCCGGCCTGAATCCTCGGAGATGGCCAGCGTCATAGGTGAGCGCGGCGTCCCCCAGAAGGCGCGCTTCACGCCGTCGTCCGGAACAGAAGCATCCGGCTCGGCCACCTGCCCCTGTTCGTCGGCCAGGCCGTCGTCGTCAATCTCGTCGTAGAGGGACAGCCGCCGTTCGGTGCCCTCCCCCGCCCGGCTGTGGTTGTACACCAGGGCAAGGCGGCCGTCGGCGAGCGCGGTGAATTGGATGGAGGAGTTGTTGTTCGGCAGCTCGGTGGGGACGGGCTCGCTCCAGGTGGTGCCGTCGTCCGTGGAGCGGGATTCGTAGATCGAGTCGGCCCAGCGGCTGCGGAACAGGGCCAGCAGGGAGCCGTCGGCCACGGGCTGGATGTTCATGTGAACGCAGCCCAGGCTGCCGGGAAGCACGGTTTCGGTCCAGGTGGCGCCGGCGTCGTCGGAGATCATCACGGCGCTGTCGTCGCTGTTGCCCACCCACTTTTCGCCAGGCGTGGTGATGCAGCGGAAGATCGGGATGATCAGCCGGCCGGACGGGAGCACCACGGGCAGCTGGCGGACGAACACGCCGCCGGTCTCGTTGGCCGGGAACAGGGTCTCCACCTCACCCCAGGTGCGGCCGCTGTCCAGGGAGATACGACGGCGGACCTCGGCGGTGTCCTGGTTGCCCGCCTTCTGCGCGGTGTACAGCAGCCACAGGGCTTTGTCCGGCGCAACGAACAGGATGGGGTTTTGCTCGGACCGGGTGGAGTCATCCGAAAGCTGGACGGCGTCGGACCACTGCCTGCTGCCGGGCTCCAGGGTGGAGAACCAGATGGAGATGTCCGGCACGCCTTCCTGGGTGCCGCCGAACCACACACAGCCTAAACGGCCGTCGGGAAGGGTAAGCAGGTTGGCTGCGTGGCTCTGCACGGTGGGTGCGGGCAGGTAGGCGAAGTCGGCGCCGTCGGCCGTCTTGACCGCCCCGTCCGGGGTGATGGTGTTGTACGCGTCGGTTGTGGTGTTCTGCATGGGATTAGCTCTCCTTGGTGCCGGCATCGGAGCGGGCAGCGTCGAGGTGGGACTTGGCGATCTGTTCCAGGTGCGTCAGGTCCGAGGCCACGGTGGTGAACGTGTAGCCCTGCCGCAGCCGCTGGTTGGCAACTGTGCCGGCGGCCGTGTGGATGCCGGCGGCGATCCCCGCGGAGGCCGCTGCCTCGGCGATGGTTTCCAGTGCGGCGTTGAATTCGGTTTCGACGGCGGGATCCCCGGGGAAGGCCCCGCCCACCGCAATGCAGAGGTCGGAGGGGCCAACGTAGATGCCGTCCAGGCCGGGGGTGGCGCATATTTCCTTGACGTTGGCCAGGCCCTCGGGGGTCTCGATCATGGCGAACACCAGGGTGGTGGCATTCGCCTCGGCCGGGACGGGCCCGATCCGCAAGGCCGAACGCATGGGGCCGTAGGAGCGGCCGCCCAGCGGCGGGTACTTTGCTGCCGCCACGGCCGCGGCTGCGTCTTCGGCGTTGTTGATGAGCGGAACGATGACCCCCACGGCGCCGGCGTCCAGTGCCTTGCCGATCGCGGTGAAGTCGTTGGCCTCCACCCGGACCATGCCGACGGCGGTGTGCCCGGCGTCGATCGCCATCAGCCCGTTGAGCACGCCGGAGTAGCCCAGCAGGCCGTGCTGCGCGTCCAGGGCCACGTAGTCGTAGCCGAGCCGGCCGATGCGTTCGGTGGCCACGGGCGCGTCCAGCACCGCCCAATAGCCCACCGCCTGCTCACGGGCGCGGATCTTGCGGGCGAATTCGAGGGCCAGTTGGGAGGTCATCAGAGTCCTTCAGTTTCGTAATCGGTTCAGTCGGGAGGAATGGTCAGCGGTTGTAGGCGGGCATAGGGCCGCGCAGCGAGGTACCCACGGCGTCGCAGGCGTCCACGACGTCGGCCGGCAGCGGCCCGTTGGCCACGGCGGCGATGTTGGCGCGCAGCTGTTCCACCTTGGAGCCGCCCAGCAGCATCGAGCCCACACCCTTGCGGTAGGCGAGCCAGCGCAGCGACAATTCTGCGAGGGTCACGTCCGCGTCGGCGGCGATCCGGGACAGCTCGCCGATCGCGTCGAACAGTTGCTTGTCCCAGTACCGCTGCGTGTACATGGCCGCGAGCTTGGAATCGCCGTAGCGGCCCTCGGTGGGCTTGGCGTCGAAGCTGTGCTTGCCGGTGAGAAGGCCGCCGCCCAGCGGGTTGTAGACCATGGTGTGCATGTCATGGGTGGCGGCAAATTCGAGGTATTCCTCCTCCAGCCGGCGCGCCACCAGGTTGTAGAGCTGCTGCGCGACGACGGGCTGCGGCGCCCCCACTTCGCGTGCCGTGTGGATGACATCGGCGATCTGCCAGGCGGCGAAGTTGGACACGCCCAGCGCCCCGATTTTGCCCTCGGCGACCAGGGCCGCCACGGTGGAGAGCGTTTCGGCCAGCGGCGTGGCCCGGTCCGGCTGGTGCAGATAGAAGAGGTCGAGGCTGTCCACGCCCAGCCTGCGCAGGCTGCCTTCAACGCTGGCGCGCAGCCCCGCCGCGGAGAGCGGTGCATTGGAGCCGTGGTCCGCGTGCGGCATGCCGGCCTTCGAAGCCAGGATGACGGCGTCGCGCTTTCCTTTCAAAAGGCGTGCGAGCATCTCCTCCGTGGTGCCGCCAACGTAGGCGTTGGCGGTGTCGATGGTGGTGATGCCGGCGGCGAGCGCTTCTTCCACCATCCGGCCCGCGGTGGCCTCGTCAGCGGTGTCGCCGAACGTCATGGTCCCCAGGACCAGCCGGGAGATGGGTAGTTCCAGGCCGTCCACCTGGGTGCCGTTGGGCTGCGTGCTCATGCGTTGATTCCTCGTGGTTGCGTGTGTCAAAGGGTCAGGGCTGGTTGGCGAGCGCCAGGGAGCGGACGATGTGCCGCGGCTTCAGGCCGGTCATGGTGGAGGGGTCCAGGGCCGCGCGGCGGAGTTTGCGGGTGTAGTCCTCCTTGGGGGCGGTCAGGACGTCGGCGGTGGGGCCGAGTTCCACGAGCTTGCCGCGCTGCATCACCATGACGGTATCGCTGATTTCCTGCACCACGCCAAGGTTGTGCGAGATGAACACGTAGGTGATGCCGGTTTCGTCCTGGATGGACTTGAGGAGCCGCAGCACCTGTGCCTGGACAGAGACGTCCAGGGCGCTGGTGGCTTCGTCGCAGACCAGCAGTTGGGGCTTGGAGGCCAGCGCCCGGGCGATCCCGATGCGCTGGCGCTGGCCGCCGGAGAATTCGCCGGGGTGCTTGTCCAGGGACCGGACCGGCAGGCCCACCTGGTCAATCAGCTTCGCCGCCGCCGCATGCCGTTCGGCCTTGGAGCGGACTCCCTGCAGCTTCAGCGGCTCGGCCACGATTTCCTGCGCGGTCATGTGCGGGTCCAGGGAGCCGTATGGATCCTGGAACACCATCTGGAACTTGGAGCGCATGGGCCGCAGCTTCGCTTCGCTCATGGCCGCGATGTCCGTCCCGTCCAGGTTGATGGACCCGCTGGTGGGGGTCACCAGCCGCATCAGGGCCTTGGCGATGGTGGATTTGCCGCAGCCGGATTCACCCACCACGGCGATCGTCTTGCCTTTGTCCACGGAGAAGGAGACGTCGTCCACGGCGCGGAAGGTACCGCCGGGGACGTGGTAGTCCACCACCAGGTTGTCGACGGCGAGGAACGGCTTAGTCATGGCGTGCTCCAGTAGTGGTCAGGGTGGAGTTGGGGGTTTCGTCCCACGGCCCCAGTACGGGCACCGCGGCCAGCAGGGTGCGGGTGTACTCGGTGGCGGGGTGGTCCACGATCTGCTGGACCTCGCCGGATTCGACGAAGGACCCGTCCTTCATCACGTGGATCCTGTCAGAGATGAGCCGGGCCACGCCGAGGTCGTGCGTGATCATCAGGATGCCGATGCCACGCTGTTCCTGCAGTTCCAGCAGCAGGTCCAGGATGCCGCCCTGCACCGTGACGTCCAGGGCCGATGTCGGCTCGTCCGCCACCAGCAATTGCGGCTCGGAAGCCAAAGCGATGGCTATGAGCACGCGCTGCAGCATGCCGCCGGAGAGCTGGTGCGGGTACTTCTTCAGTTGCTTCTCCGGCGTGGGGATGTGCACCTGTTCCAGCAGCCGCACGGCCCGGGCCTGCAGCGCGCCCTTGTCCTTGGCGGAGGCGGCGCCGGCGATCCGGATAGCCTCGAACAGCTGGCTGCCGATCGAGTGCACGGGGCTCAGTGCCGTCATCGGGTCCTGCGGGATCAGCGCCAGCGTCCTGCCACGCACCTTGTCGATGGCCTTG
Organism: Arthrobacter sp. 135MFCol5.1; assembly: GCF_000374865.1. GTDB lineage: Bacteria > Actinomycetota > Actinomycetes > Actinomycetales > Micrococcaceae > Arthrobacter. The sequence goes on from NZ_KB895456.1 coordinate 156,757, forward strand.
GGGTCGGCGGAGATGTCGACGCCGTCAATCAGCACGGTGCCGGACAGGACCGCCAGGTCCTCGGGCAGCAGGCGGAGGATGCCCATCGCCGTCGTGGACTTGCCTGAACCGGACTCGCCGATAATGGTGACCGTCTCGCCCCGGTGGATGCTGAAGCTGACGGAGTCCACGGCGCGGATGATGCCGGCGTCCGTGATCAGTTCCACCTGGAAGTCGCGGACCTCCAGCAGCGGCTGCTCGGTGAACGTGGGGGAAACAGACATGTCAGGCACCCTTCTTCTTGCGGCGGGGACGGTCGCGGAGGCCGTCGCCCAGCAGGTTGACGCCTACCACCATGAGCACGATCACCAGGCCGGGCAGGGTGACCATCCACCAGGAGGTGGTGATGTAGTCCTGGCCGTCGGAGATGATCCGGCCCCAGGTGGCGAAGGGGCGCTGGGGGCCGGCACCGAGGAAGGACAGCGCGGATTCGAGCAGCACGGCCTGCGCCAGCAGGAGCAGCACCACCAGGGTTGCCTGCTTGATGACGTTGGGGATGATATGCCGGATCAGGATCTGGATGCGGTGCAGGCCCAGGATCCGGGCGGCGGAGACGTACGGCTTTTCGCGTTCCACCAGGACCATGGAGCGGGTCAGGCGGGCCACCTCGGGCCACTGCGCGATGGCGATCACGAACGTGATCACGGGGATGGAGGGGCCGAAGAGGGCCACCACCAGCAGCAGCATCATCAGCAGCGGCAGGGACATCTGGGCTTCGAGGAGACGGGAGACAATGGTGTCCACCCAGCCGCCGAAGTAGCCGGCGGCGGAGCCGAGGATCACGCCGATGGCCCCTGAGACCAGGACTGCCAGCAGGCCGATGGTCAGCGAGACCTGGCCGCCGTGCAGGACGCGGGAGAGCAGGTCGCGGCCCAGCTGGTCGGTACCGAACAGGTGGCCGTCGGTGAGCGGGGGCAGGCGCCGGGCGGCGAGGTCCTGGAAGTTGGCGTCCGGGAGCGGGAGCACGTTGGCCAGGATGATCGGGATGATCACCAGCAGGGTGCAGATGGCGCCGACCACCAGTTTCCATTGCGCGGCTTTCCGACGTCGGGTGGCGCCGGCCCGGGCAAGGTCCGCCTTGGTGACGGCGCTGGGGCTTGGCTGCCGGGTTGGCGCGCCGGTGCTTCCGGACGGGCCGGCGGGGGTTGCGGTGTGGAGGCTCATGCTGTGGCCGCCTTTCCGAGACGAACGCGGGGATCAAGGAGCGGGTAGGCGAGGTCGATCAGCAGCTGCACGCCTACGGCCAGGAGCGCGGTGATGAGGACCGTGGCCTGGATGAGGGGGTAGTCGCGGGTTTCCAGGGCCCGGACGATCAGGGAGCCGACGCCGGGCCAGGCGAACACCACTTCCACCACCACCACGCCGTTGAGCATCGCGGCGAACCGGGTGCCCAGTGCGGTGAAGACGGGGATGGCGGAGTTGCCCATGGCGTAGCGCCAGGTGAGCACGGAGTTCTTCACGCCGCGGGAGCGGGCCACGGTGAGGTACGGGGCGGCCAGGTTGTTGGTCATCTCGCGGCGCACCATGCGGGAGATCAGCGCGATCTGCAGGATGGCGATGGTGACGGTGGGCAGGACCAGGCCGCCCCAGGTGGCGAAGCCGGAGGCCGGAAAGAGGGGGACCAGCACGGCGAACCCGGTGAGCAGCATGATGCCGGTCCAGAAATCGGGCATGGACTGCCCGGCGATGGTGAGCACGTTGACGCCGAATTCGCGGCCGGTGTCAGGGCGGCGGGACATCCACACCCCCAGCGGGATGGCGACGACGGCGGTCAGCAGGATTGCCGACGTCGCCAGGGTCAGGGTGTAGGGCAGGCGTTCGAAGACCACCTGCATGGCCGGCGCCTGGAACGAGTAGGACTGGCCGAGGTTGCCGCTGAACAGTTGCTGCAGGAAGATCCAGTACTGCTCCAGGAGGGGCTTGTCCAGGCCGAACTGTTCGCGCACCTTGGCGAGCTGTTCGGAAGTGGCCAGCGGACCGGCGTAGGAGACGGCGGGGTCGCCGGGGGCCATGCGGATCAGGATGAACACGGTGGATACCGTAAGGAACACGGTGAGCAGGCCTTGTCCCAGGCGTTTGAGGATGTAGTTCGTCATGGCTTAGGCCTCCAGCCGGACATCAACGAGGGGGTAGGAGTTGGTGGGTGCCAGGTTGATCCCGGACACCCGTTCCCGGTGGGCCAGGACGGACTTGGGCACGAACGCCCAGGCGCAGGGCCAGGTGTCCCAGACTGCCTGCTGGGCGTCGTTGAGCAGTTGCGTCCTGCGCGCCGGGTCCGCCTCGGCGGAAGCGGCCTGGATCTTGGCGGTGACCTCGGGGATGACGTACCCCTGGTAGGTGTCGCGGGTGGCTTCCTTTTCCGGGGTGCCGGCGTACATGCCCTGGAGCATGGTGATGGCCAGGCCGGTGGGGCTGGGGTAGCCGTTGGCCAGCAGGTCCCAGTCGCCCTGTTTGCCCTGGCGCCAGGCCATGATGTTGCCGCCGGGTTCGAACTGCTGGAGCTCGGCCTTGACGCCGATCTTGCCGAACATTTCAACCAGGGCTTCCATCACGGAGGTGTCGGAGGCGAATTCGCCGGTTTCCCAGATGATCTTCAGGGTGAGGTCCTTGACGCCAAGTTCTGCAAGGGTGGCCTTGGCCTTCTCGGGGTCGTAGACGTATTCGCCGGTCTTGTAGTAGCCGGTGAGGCTGGATGGGGTGACGCCTGCGGCCTGGGTGACGGAGTCCACCAGGACGTCCTTCACCAGGGACTGTCCGTCGATGGCCATGCTGAGGGCCTGGCGGACGCGGGGGTTGGCCAGCGGGTGGCCGGCGGGCTTGCGGAAATTGAAGAAGATCTGGTTGAGGCGCAGGCTCGAGGCTTCCTGCAGCGTGACGCCGGGCAGGCCTGCGAGCTGTTCGCGGGAGTCTGGGGTGATGGAGTCGATGACGTCCACCTCGCCGCTGCGCAGGGCGATGACGCGGCTGGATTCCTCAGGGAGGAAACGGACCTCCACGTTGTCGATGTGCGGCGCGGGACCCCAGTAGTTCTTGTTGCGTTCCAAGCTGTAGGTGCCGGCACCACGGTTGTACTTGGTGACAACATAAGGACCGGTGCCCAGGCCTTCCTGGAGTTCCTCCGGTTTGTTCTGTGCGGCCGGGGTTATCAGGATCATGCTCATCAGTGAGTCCAGGATGGGGACCGGCTTCTTGGTGACCATCCTGAACGTGCGGTCATCCACGGGGACAACCTCGGGGAATTCGGGGAAGAACCCGGCCACGAAGGAGCCCTGGACCTGCTTGTACATCTTCAGGGCGGTGGAGACGTCCTCCACAGTGACGGGGCTGTTGTCCGAGTAGCGGATGCCGTCGCGGAGCCGGACGGTCCATTCGGTGGGGCCGGTCATCTCGAAGCGTTCGGCCAGGACCAGGACGGGCTTGGTTTCGGGGCCGATGGCGGTGAGTCCCTGGCGGACCGAGCGTTGCACGGTGACGGCTGCGTCAAACTGGTTGAGCTTGTTGTCCAGGCTGACCAGGGACCGGTTGAGGGCCAGGGTCAGGGTGCTGGGTCCGGGGAGTCCGGTGGGGCCGGCGCAGCCGGCCAGGCTGCCGGTGCCCAGCAGAAACCCGGCGGCCGCACCGAACTGAAGGAGGCGGCGGCGGGAAATCTCACTTCCTTGAGGAAGAACGGTCATCGTTGACCTCTCGGTAGATCGGGGATGGCGGGCTGCCGGAATGGCTGCGCCGAATGTTGTGTCCATCACTTTGCCACTCCTGCGCAAATTGCGCAACCTATCTAGCGCGATTCGCGCAACCATGTCATGATGATGGAAAGCTTCCCGCTGATTGGCGGGTTCCAGCCGACTATGACGAGAGGAGCACCGTGGCTTCCGTATTTGTGCAGGCCGACGACTTCTCCGGCGCCGCCGAGGTTGGCTATTGCTTTGTGGAACATGGGCTGACTGCGCAGGTCATTCTCGCCGCGGGTGCGTCTTTCGGAACGCACGACGGCGGCCCCTCCTTTGCGGGAGAGGTCACCGACGTGGTGGTCGCCGATACACACTCCCGTGGCCTGTCCGGGGCCGAGGCTGAGGCGTTGGTGAAGGAGGCGTTCTCCGGTCCCGAGGCCTCTGCCGCACAGGTGCAGTTCAAGAAGATGGATTCCCTGTGGCGCGGCAACATCCAGGCTGAGGTGTCGGCCTTGGCCAGCCTTGGATTCCACGCCGTGATTGCGGGCGCACTCCCCCAGCTGCAGCGCACAGTACTCGGTGGCAAGCCGCTGGCTGCCGGCACTCCCCTGGCGGAAACGGACTTCTGGGAGGCCGAGCTGTCGGCCCCGCCAGTCGATGTTCCTTCATTGCTGGCCCCGGCGGATCCGTCCTCTGTGCGCTCCGTTGATCTGGCTGCGGTCCGCTCCGGATCCCTGGCTGCGAAGCTCGCCGGGCTGCTCGAACCCGAGCGGCCGCAGCTCGTGGTGGTGGACGGCGAGACCGTCCGGGACCTGGAGAACACCGTGGACGCCCTGCTGGAACTGGAGTTCCGGGCGGGCGGACGCCGCATCGTGCTGGTCGGAACCGGCGGGGCGGCCGATGTTCTCGCCCAGCGGCTCAGCACACGACTTGCGCGAAATGCGCAACCTGTGGCAACGGCTGACGCAACCACCGCGGAACCGCAGGAGGCACCCGGGCCGGTGCTCGCCGTCGTCGGCTCCGCTTCACAGACCGCGCAGGCGCAACTGGCTGCCCTTGAAGCCCAAGGGTTCACGGTGGTCCGGCTGCACCCGCTCTACGCCGGTGCGGACGGCGCCTACGTGTCCCAACTGGCCCAGGTTTCGGCGGATTTGCGGTCAGGTGCCCGCGTGATCATCACGTTGGCGGCCCAGAAAGTGGACCCGTCCGCCTCGACCCGCATCGTGCAGGCGCTGGCAAGGTTCGCCGCCGAGGCCGTCAAGGGAACTGGGGCCGACCTGATCCTCACCGGCGGTGAGACGGCCAGGGAAGTCCTGGACGCCGTCGGCCGCTCCAGCTTGGTGCCGCTCGCGGCGGTGCAGCACGGAGCCGTGCTGAGCCGCGCGGACGACGGGACGCTGGTGGGCACCAAGCCCGGCAGCTTCGGCGACCACCTGGCCCTCCTTCAGCTGTATGACGAAATCCGGAAGCGCCGCGGCCAGGCCGCCGCAGCTTCCACCCAAACCCTTTCCCACAAGACTTCCGAAGAATCTGGAGCAACAATGACTGACGAATCAACGCACAACCAGCCCCTCCCCTACGTGGCCGTGACCATGGGCGACGGCGCCGGAGTTGGCCCCGAGGTGGTGGTGGCCGCCGTGCTGGATCCGCAGAGCAACGCCGAGTGCCGGCCCGTGGTGATCGGCGACGCGCTGCGGCTGCGCCAGGCGGCGGAGACCCTGGGCGTCGAGGCGGACATCCGGCCGATCGAGGATGTGGACGATGCTGTGTTCACGCCGGGCCGGGTGAACGTGATCGACCTGACGCTGCTGCCGGCGGACCTGCCGTGGGGCCAGCTCTCGCCCGTGGCCGGGCATGCCGCCTACGAATACATCCGGGTGGCCAGCGAGCTGGCGATGGCCGGGAAGGTGCAAGCCATTTGCACCGCGCCGCTGAACAAGGAGGCGCTGCACGCCGCCGGGCACATCTACCCCGGGCACACCGAGCTGCTGGCGCACCTGACCGGCACGGAGGAAGTGTCCATGATGCTCTCCACGCCCAAGATCAGGGTGATCCACGTGACCACGCACATCGGCCTGGTGGATGCCATCCGCAAGATCAACCCGGACCTGGTGGAGCGGACCATCCGCCGCGGCCACGAGGCGCTGGTGCGGGCGGGCATCCCCAACCCGAAGATCGGCGTGTGCGCCATCAACCCGCACGCCGGCGAGAACGGCCTGTTCGGGCAGGGCGAGGAAGCGGAGAAGATCGAGCCGGGCGTGAAGGCGGCGCAGGCGGACGGGATCAACGCCGTGGGCCCGCTGCCCGCGGACACGCTGTTCTTCCTGGCCGGCCGCGGTGATTACGACCTGGTGGTGGCCATGTACCACGACCAGGGGCACGGACCGGTGAAAGTGCTGGGGATCGAGGCAGGCGTGAACATCACGGTGGGCCTGCCGGTGATCCGGACCTCCGTGGACCACGGCACCGCGTTCGACATCGCGGGCAAGGCCATCGCCGATTCCCGGTCCATGGTGGAGGCGCTGCACCAGGCGGCAGAAATGGCCACCCGGCCGGCCCACGTTGGTTGAGCCAGTCGAAACCCATCGGTGACTAGCATGGGTACCACTGCCACCGCCATGCCCACGGGAAGGAGACCGGGAATGCTCAGCGCAAACGCGCGGCGCGAGGAGATCTACCACCTTGCCGTGACCACCGGCCTCGCGTCCGTGGAGGAGCTCTCGGCGAAGTTCGAGGTGACGGCGTCCACCATCCGCCGCGACCTGGCGTTGCTGAACGGGCAGGGCCGCCTGGCCCGCACCTACGGCGGGGCAATGGCGCTGGGCGCGCACCCAGAGGCGTCGCTGCGGCAACGCACTGGTGAGGCGTTCGAGCAGAAGCATGCGATCGCCCGGTGGGCGGCCTCGGTAATCCAGCCCGGGGAGAGCATCCTGCTCGACGCCGGCTCCACCGCAGGTGCCCTGGCGCACGAGCTGCGCGGGTTTGACCGGTTGTCGGTCACGACGCCGGGGATCAACACGCTGCAGGAGCTGGCCGAATGCGATGGCATCGAGGTGGACTGCCTGGGCGGCCGGTTGCGCAGTGTTTCCCAGAGTTTCGTCGGCCCGCTGGCGGAGGCGGCGCTGGAACGGATGAGCTTTGACCGCGTCTTCCTGGGGGCGGACGCCGTCACCGCCGACGACGGCATCTGCGAGGCCGACCACGCCCAGACCCGCCTCAAGGAGCTCATGGCCCGGCGCGGGCGTTCCGTCTACGTTTTGGCCGACTCCTCCAAGCTGGGCCTGCGGCCCTTCCACGCTTGGGTGCGGCTGGCGTTGCCGTGGACTTTGGTGACGGACGACGGCGCCGACCCTGCCCAGGTGCAGAAGTTCCGGGACGCGGGGGTCAGCGTTGAGGTGGCTGCGGTTTCCGGTGGTTGAGCGTTCCCCGGACGGCTGCGTGGCTGTGGAGACACCTCGACCAACCGCAGCATCCGTCCGTTGTGATGCTAATCCCCTTGCAGCTCGCCGCGGACCAGCTGCCGCGTGACGTCCGTGAGCAAGTCAACGCCGCGCAATGCATCGTCATCGAGCGTGTATTCGGCCTCGTTGTGCGAGATGCCTTCGACGCTGGGAACGAATAGCATGACGGTGGGGACCACGTCCTTCATGTTGGTGGAATCGTGCCCGGCGACGGTCATCACGTCCCGGTGGCTGTAGCCAAGGCTCTCTGCGCTTGACCTGGCCAGTTCAGCCCCCTTGGACTGGTAGGACACCACGCCCCAGTTGTGGGTGAGGTCCAGGCGGATCTCCGTCCGGGAATCTGCTTCGGCGTCGACAATCCTCTTGCCCAGCCGTTCCATGGCCAGGCCCAGGACGGACTCATCGGGGGAACGCAGGTCCAGGTTCATCAGCACCTGGCGGGCGACGGTGACCGGCGAGTTCGGCAGGACATAAAGCTCCGATACCGATGTGTGCAGCTGCCCCGGCTCGAATTCCGCGGCCAGTTCACGGGCGGCGGCGATGACCAGCGCGGCCCCGTACAGGGCGTCGCGGCGGTCCTCCATGCGGGTCGCGCCAGTGTGCGACTGGGCTCCATCCACCGTTACCCGGTACTTGCTGGCTGCCCAGGTACGGTCCACGATCCCTACTTGGGTGCCGGTTTCTTCAAGGTTCCTGCCCTGTTCGATGTGGATCTCGGCATAGCATGCCACGTCGGCGAGGACCGGGGCGTTCGCTTGCGGGGTGGCATGGCCGTCCGCCAAGGCCTCCGCCACAGTGATTCCGGCAGGATCTGCGGTGGCAAGCGCGTCGCCCAGCGGCAGTTTCCCGGTGAAGACCGAGCTTCCCATCATGCTGGGCGCGAAGCGGCTGCCTTCCTCGTTGAACCAGTTCACAACGGCCAGGTTGCAGGTGGGGTGGAGCTTGCCGGCCCGGGCTTCCGCAGCGACGCGGGCGCCTGCATGGGCCGCTGCGAGAACGCCGTAGGCCCCGTCGTACCGGCCGGCCAGCGGCTGGGAGTCCAGGTGTGAGCCGACCAGCACATAGGGGGCGCCGGCGACCAGGTCCAGGGTGCCGAACTGGTTGCCTGCCCCGTCCACTGATTCGGCATAGCCATGCCGGGCCAGCCACTGGCTGAACCACGCCCGCGTGGCGTGGTCTGCGGCCGTGCCGGCCTGCCGGTCCACGCCTCCCCCGGGCGTGGCGCCGAAGCCTGACATCGTGGCGAAGTCTGCAAGGAACTCGTTGTGTGCGGTGTTCATGGGGTTTCCTTCCCTGTCAGTGCGGCATCCAGGTCTGTGGCGCGGACCGGCGCCGGCAGATTTTCCTCGCCGAAGCGGATCTGACCGCCCACCATGGTGGCGAGCACGCGCGTGGCTGAGATGTTTGAGGGGTCGACGGCGGTGGGGTCCTGGTCCAGGAACACGAGGTCCGCCAAGTACCCCGGTGCCAGGCGCCCCTTGATGTGGCCGGTTCCGGTCGCGGCGGCCGATCCGGTGGTGTACGCAGCGAGCGCCTGGGCTGCTGTGATCCTTTCGTCCGGGCCGTATACGTCGCCCGAAGGGGTCAGCCGCTCCACGAAAGACTGCATGACGTCCAGGGGCCGGCCGTTGGAGACGGGCCGGTCCGAACTTCCCGGCAGCGTAATCCCCCGCGCCAGCAGGCCCCTGGCAGGGTAGGACCAGGTGGTGCGCTTGGGGCCCAGCAGGCGGGCCATGCCATCTCCGAATTCGGTGATGAAGTGCGGCTGCGGGACCAGCACGATGCCGGCCCGGGCTATCCGGTCAAGCTGATCGGGGCGGACAACTCCGCCATGCTCGATCCGGTTGGGTTGTGCGTTGGCCCCGAACTTTTCCTGCGCCTCCGTAATGATGTCAATGGCGTGGTCGATTGCGTGGTCGCCGATGGCATGCATCGCAATCGCCCAGCCAGCACGGTAGGCGCTGAGCGCCGACTCTCGCAGCTGCTCCGCGTCCATTTGCAGATAGCCGTGGTTATGGGTGCAGCCGACATAGTGCTCGGTCATGTAGGCCGTGCTGCCCAGGAGCGAACCGTCGCTAAAGATCTTCACCGGTCCCAAGCGCAGCCAATCGTCGCCCAGGCCGGTGCGGATTCCGGCGTCGAGGCCAATGGAGGCCGGATCATCGGCGTGGCCGGGCACATCGTGGAGGGCATCCATGACCAGCATTGGCTGCATCCTGACGCTCAGCAGCCCCTTGTCGCGGGCGTTCTGGTACGCGGCGAACTCCCGCGGCGAATAACCGATCCAGCCACCGGCGATGCCCGCATCGGTGACGCTGGTAATTCCTTCGGACAGATAGTGTGACGTGGCCAGATCCAGTGCGCGTTCAATGGTCTCCAGCGGATACGGCAGCAGGATGTCCTGCACCAGCCGCATGGCGTTTTCCTCCAACAGCCCCGTCGGCAGGCCATCTTCGCCCATGACGACGACGCCGCCTTCGATCGGTGCACTGAGATCGGCATGGGCGGCCACCCGCTCCAGTGCTACGCCGTTGAGCGTGCAGGCGTGGCCGGAAGAATGTTTGATCCACACTGGACGTCCCCCCGCCGCCGCATCCAGCCGGTCCTTGTCCGGTTGCTGGCCGTCGAGCAGCAGCGGGCTGTAGCCCGCTGCCACGACCCACTCCCCCGGGGCCATCCCGGCGGCGGCCTCAGCGATGATCCGGTACAGCTCGTCCAGGTTCGCCGCTGCCCCTGCGTTGGCCTCCATCAGCCCCAGGCCGAACCAGACGCTGTGCGCGTGGACGTCATTGAATCCAGGGACAATCGTGGTTCCGGCGGCATCAATGGTCCTGAGGGCATGGCCGCAGAGACCGGCGTCGGGATCCACATCAAGGATTTTGCCGTCGTGAATGAGCAGGCTTGTCGCGGTGGGGCGGGAGGCATCCTGGGTCAGTATGTGTGCATTGCGAATCAGGAGATCGACGGGCATGGATCCTCTTTGCTAGGGTCCCCGGGCCTTTCCGGGGGTTGGAACCGCGGCCTGTACGTGCCGCTCCGTCCATTCAACTCTGTGATATCGCTGCCTTCAATGGATATAAAACGCTGTTTTATGGCCGAAATTTAGGCTTTTGCATAAACTAGCGTCATGACAGCAAATGATGGTGACGTGTCGCGATCCTACGGTACTGGCGCAAGGGAGTTCCGTCCCGGCCGTCCTACCGAGCCCGAATGGACCGAGTTGCTGGAAAGTCTTTGGAAGGATCGGTCCCTGCTGGTAGACGACTTCCTGGAGCGCTTTTCTTCCATTTCCTATGGTGAAGCAGTGGTTCCCAAGGAGGACATCTACCGGACCGCTGCGGACACCATGGACATGTTCCTCTATCAGATGGCCGGGTTGGAGCTCCCGCCGGACCTGCAGACGCTTCCCCGCGAGGTGGCCGCCCGGCGCGCCCGCCAGGGGGTCCCCCTGGACGCGTTCCTGGTAGCCATCCGCAATGACTTCCGTGTTCTCTGGAAGGGGCTGGAACGGGTTGCGCGGGACAAGGGAATCGGTGTCCTGGTGGCCAACATGGACCGGGTCCTGGATGCCGTCGAAGGTTACGTGACCAGCATCCAACAGGCCTATGCCGAGGAAGAGGCCCGCCTGGCCCGCAACAAGCAGTTGTACCGGCAGCGCCTGCTTTCCCGGCTGTTCAATGCGGGCCTTGACACCCCACGGGAAGTCCAGGACCTTGCAGCAGCCCTCGAAGTGCAGGCCACCGGTGCGTTCGAAGTGCTCGCCGTGACCTTGGACGCCGTATCCCAGGCCCAGCAGCAGTTTGAGCCCGACCACAGCATCTATATGTACGAGAACAACGGAGTCCTGTATGTCTTCCGGCAGCAGCGGAAGGGGCTGACCTGGCGTCATGAGCCGCCGCCCTTTCCTGCCGGATACGTACCCGACGTTGAGGGATTGGATGCTGTGCCCTCCGCTGCGGCCGCGGCGCTTGTGTTGGCGCAGCAGAAGCGCCGCGGCACCCGGCTGGCCACGATGGAAGACGTATGGATGGGAATCGCCGGCGCCCTCCTGGAGCAGAAGTTTCCCGGCTTTTCAGCCCCCATAAAGAACGCACTGGAGAAGTGCACTCCGCTTGAGCGCCAACGCCTGCTGGAGGTGGCACGCAGCTATGGGCGGACCGGATCCATCAAGGAAACGGCGGAGGAGCTGTTCTGCCACCGCAACACAGTAGTGAACCGCCTGCACAGCCTTCACGAGGTGATCGGCCTTGACCTCACCGTACCGGCCGAGGCCGCGCGGGCACTCATCGCCCTTAACCGCTATAGCGAGTTCCGTTCCTGATTTGTGCGAATGCCCAAGATAGGGGCCGGAAGTGGGTGGAAATTATCATTGTTCAGGGCGTTATCACTCACTTACTCTCGAATAACCACCACCGCAGCAGTGCAGGCCACCGCCCTTCGCCCGCCGCGGGACCCGGGATGCAAGAACTCAACCCCGCTCGAAAGGGCCCACGCAGTGACCACCTCACATTCACTTTCCCCCGGTGCAGATGCTCCTCCGGTCATCTCAGGCAAGGACGCGGGAAAAATTGCCCGAGCCGCGTTCGTCGGGACCGCCCTGGAGTGGTACGACTACTACCTCTTCGGCACCGCCGCCGCGCTGGTCTTCAACCGGCTGTTCTTCACCAACATGGACCCCACCGCTGCGCTGCTGGCCTCCTTCGCCACATTCGGGGTCGGCTTCGCGGCCCGTCCGCTGGGAGCCATGATCTTTGGCTACATCGGAGACCGTTACGGACGCCGGCCCGCTCTGCTGATGACCATCGTCATGATCGGCGCGGCCACGGCCTTCATCGGCCTGTTGCCCGATTTCGGCAGTATCGGCCTGGCGGCGCCCATCCTGCTCGCCGTCTTGCGGTTGGTCCAAGGCCTGGCTGTCGGCGGTGAATGGGGCGGCGCCGTGACAATGGCCGTCGAGCACGCCCCCGTTGAAAAGCGCGGCCGGTATGCGGCGCTGGTACAGGTCGGCTCGCCGGTGGCCACGCTGCTGGCGTCAGGCGCCTTCTCGCTCGTCCTGCTGTTCCCGTCCGAAGCTTTTGACGCCTGGGGCTGGCGGATCCCATTCCTGGCGGCCTTCCCGATGCTGGGCATCGCACTCTGGATCCGCCTCAAGGTGGAAGAGTCCCCCATCTTCAAGGACCTGCTCGCCCAAGGCGAAACGTCCAAGGTTCCAGCCTTCGAGGTCTTCCGCCACGCCGCCGGCCGCCTCCTCGTTGCCGTACTGGCCGCACTCCTCGGCGTGGGTGGCTTCTACATGATCACCACCTTCGCGGTGAGCTACGGATCCAACACCCTGAAGGTGGACCGGAACGTCATGGTCAACGCCACGCTGGTCGCCGCCGTGGCCCAGATCGGCGTCACATTCCTCATGGGCCGGCTCGCAGAGAAAATCGGGCCGGGCAAGGTCACCATGTGGGGCGGCATCATCAGCGCTCTCGCCGCGTTCCCCCTCTTCGCCTTGATTGATACGAAATCCCCCCTGTTGATTACGCTGGCCATCACCGTCGGGATCATGCTCATAGCGGTTGCTTACGCCGTCAACGGCGCCCTGTTGACCGAGCTGTTCCCGCCGAAGCTGCGCTACTCCGGCGTGGCCCTGGGCTATAACATCGCGGGCGCCACCAGCGGATTCATGCCCTTGCTGGCCACGGCCATGCTGGGCGTCTCCGGCAACCAGTCGTGGGGTGCGGCCCTGATCCTGGCGATCATCTCGCTGCTTACCGCCGTCGGCGGGTTCTTGGGCGAGCGCCTGCGGGTCCAAGACAAGCAGCTTGTCGGAGACAACAGTGCCCGGTGAGGACCATACACTTCGCATCCTGGAGGCCGTGGACGCCGCCTTCGATGCCCAGCTGGCCTTCACCCAGGACCTGGTCAGGCACCCGTCGCTGCGCACCCGGGAGGGCAGCGCCCAGGACCTGATGCATGCGGCCATGGCAAGCCGTGGCCTGGAGATGGACCGGTGGGAGCTGGACGCCGATGACCTGTCCGCCCACGAGGGCTACGGGCCCGCAACGGTTTCCTATGCGGGGATGACCAACGTGGTGGGCACGTACAGTCCGGCTGCTGAGCGCGGACGTTCCCTGATCCTCAACGGCCACATAGACGTCGTCCCCGAGGGCCCTTCCGAGTCCTGGTCGCGCCACCCCTGGGACGCCCCCATCATCGATGGATGGATGTACGGCCGGGGCGCCGGCGACATGAAAGCAGGTCTCGCGGCCAACCTTTTCGCCTTCGACGCCGTCCGCGCCGCGGGGTTCGAGCCGACAGGCCGTATCCACTTCCAGTCCGTCGTCGAGGAGGAATGCACAGGGAACGGCTCGCTGTCCGCCCTGATGCGCGGCTACCGTGCCGACGCCGTCATCATTCCCGAGCCCGAGGAGGACATGCTGGTGCGCGCCAACGTGGGCGTGCTCTGGTTCAGGGTCAGGGTGACCGGAAACCCGACCCATCCCCGCGAGATGGGCACCGGCTTCAACGCCATCGACGCGGCGTATACGGCAATTTCCGCGCTGCGGGAGGTTGAAGAGAAGTGGAACGCCGACCGCGGTCAGCACCGCTACTTTGAAGACCTGGAGCACCCCATCAATTTCAACTTCGGCGGCATCCAGGGCGGGGACTGGCCTTCAAGCGTCCCGGCCTGGTGCGAGTTCGACGTGCGCGCGGCAATTTATCCCGGAATCCCCGCGGAGCAGGCATGGGCTGAACTTCAGGACTGCCTTGCCTCCCTTGGCCGGGGACCCGACCCGATCAGCGCGGTCGGCGTGAAGACAGGCTTCTTCTCCGAGGGCTATGTGCTGGAGCCTGGGAGTGAAGCGGAGGCGATGCTGGAGCGCACCCATGGTCAGGTGTTCGGCAGTGAACTGAAAAGCTTCACCACGCCGGGCTACCTGGACGGCAGGGTCTTCGCGCTCTATGCCAACACGCCGCCGTTGGTCTACGGCCCCGTGTCAGAGTCAATCCATGGTTTCGACGAGCGGGTCTCGGTCGAATCCATCCGCCGGGTCACCAAGAGCATCGCCCTCTTCATTGCCGGGTGGTGCGGTATCGACGAACGGCCCTGAACCTCACCGCGGGCCTCCGCCCCCTACCGGATCCCGCCCTCGGCCAAGCTCTTTGGGCGGCCTGGTAGGCGGCTACGCCAAAGGTCCCGGAGTGCCTGATACCTCGAGGACCTGCTGCAGCCCGGTGACCGGGATGTCGGGAAACTCGGCCCGCGCTGGCGCGTACTCAAAAGAAGCGGCTCCCGATTCCTCCCAGGCCGCGGCGCCCGCCACCCGGGCCAGGAACGGTGAAAACGGCCTGGCAGCCACGGAGAGGACACGCACGGCCGCCGCCGGGATCCGTTGGACCGATCCACGGCCAGCCCGGGCGACCAGGGCCTCCGCCACCTCGTTGGCAGTGAGCGTCTGCGAGCCCCAGTCGACGACGCGGTTCCGCAGCGCAGGGTCCCGGAGGGCACGGACCACGACGGCGGCCGCGTCCCGGACCGAGGTATAGGTCACCGGGACTGACCCCGAGCCGAACACGGGCACCTTGCCCTTCGATTCAAGCGGGGCCGCCATGATCTCCAGCCGCTGTTCCAGGAGCGCCCCCATCCTGATGACCGTCCAGTCCATGCCGGATGAACGGAGCGCATCCTCGGCGGCCGCTTTGCAGCGCAGGTAGTCAATCGGCCCGTCCGGGGCGGCGCCGTGCATGGACATCATCACCAGGTGGCGGGCTCCGGCTTGGGCGGCCGCACGGATCAGCCGGACCGCGCCGTCGCGGTCAACCGCGCGCGGGTTTGTGTCCTTGGCCCCACATCCGGAGGCCGCGAACACCACCCCGGTGCAGCACGCCACCGCTTGCCGGCAGTCCGTGTCCGAGGCGAGGTCCCCACGGAGGAGTTCGACGCCGTCGCCCATCTTTTGGGGGAAAGGCTGGGACGTGCCGCGGGCCATGACACGGACCTGCTGTCCCGCCTGCAGTAGGAGGGGAACCACGGCGCGGCCAAGGCGGCCCGTGCCGCCGACCACCAGGATCATGGCCGGCCACCTCCCGCAGCGCCCTGGATTGCTACCCGGACGGCTTGGTTCACGTCGCCGGAGTCCTGGTCCACGGGCTCGAGATAGAACTGGGCTGCGGCGATCTTGTCGTGGCGGAGGGTGAAAATGGCCACCCCCGCGGCGCGCTGCACGGATCCGTCCGGACGGGTGCCGCGGTTGCTCCATTCCAGCCAGAGTTTGCCGTCCGGTCCGGTGGCAGCGTCATGGACGGTGAGGGTGAGGTCCGGCAGGCCGGCAAAGAGTGCCGCCCAGTTCTTCCGGACCTGGGCGGAGCCGGTGAAGCTGCGGGCCGGGTGGACGGGAGTGGTGTTGCGGTAGTCATCCGCGAACTGGGACACCATGTCCTCGAGGTCGTGGCGGGCGGCCGCGGCCAGCATGCGCCGGACCGGGCCTTCGGGGACGCGGTCTATTCCTGAAGCGTCCATGATCTGCTCCTTAGGTTCCGTCGCGGGAGGCGGAGAGGCTGGTACGCTGAATTAGATACAGTCAGCTGTATCTAACTGATACAAGGAGCTTAAGCCCGATGGGACCCGCGGTCAATGGTGCGCCACCCCGCTCCCGCGGCTACGACGCCCGCCGCCGGCAGGAGGCGGCCGAGGAGTCCAGGAAGCGGGTGCTCGCCGAGTCGCGGGCGCTGTTCCTCGCGAAGGGATACGGCCGGACCACCATCGCCGCCATCTCCCATGCCGCCGGCGTGTCCAAGGAGTCGGTGTACAAGGGGTTCGGCGGGAAGCCGGGGCTGGTCCGGGCCATCTACGAGCAAAGCCTCCTGGGATCCGGCGGCCCTCCCGCTGAAGAGCGGTCGGACCGTGCGCAGGCCACCGCCGTCGATGCCCGCGAGCTTCTGGAGCAGTTCGGCCGGTTCATTTCCGAAGTGAGCCCGCTGGGCTCGCCCGTCTACCTGCTCATCCGGGACGCCGCGTCGAGCGGGGACCAGGACATGGCCGCACTCCTGCGCCACGTGGATGACGAGCGGTACCGGCGGATGCTGCACAACGCGCACCAGGTGCTCAAACGGGGATTCCTGCGCCCGGACCTGACGGCGGAGGAGGTGGCCGATGTCTTCTTCATGAGTACCTCTGCCGAGCTCTACGAGACCCTGGTCCTCAAGCGCGGCTGGAGCGCCGAGCGCTTTGGGACGTTCATGGCCAGGACCCTGGCGGCCAACCTCCTGCCGTCCGCAGGTGGTTGAGCCTGCCGAAACCCAGCCTGTCGAAACCGCGCGTAGGCTACTGCTACACCTCGGCAAGCCTCTAACCGGAACGGAGACCCGCATGCACGCCGTGCTCGAATACACCTACGCTGACGACTATCTTGAGAGCCGTGAACAGTACCGCGCCGACCATCTCAGGGCGGGGTGGGCAGCGGTGGAGCGCGGCGAGCTTCTGCTGGGCGGAGCAGCCGGCGAAGGCCCCTTCAAGGGGTTGTTGATTTTCACCGGCGAGAACCCGCTGGAGGCCGCCAAAGCTTTTGCGGAAGCAGACCCCTACGTCATCAACGGCGTCGTGACGTCGTGGACCGCCAGCCCGTGGACCACGGTATTGGGCAACGAGGCCGCTTCACCTGTCCACCCGTAGACGTGACTGTTTGGCCGCACTGACCTGAACCTACTCGGCGATGTCCTCGGCCCACAGCTCCGGCTTGTCGGACTGGAACGAGCGCATCATGTCCACGCAGCGCTGATCATCCAGGACCACCACCTCAACCCCGCGTGCGCGCAGGAGGTCCAGTTCGCCGTCGAACGTGCGCGCCTCCCCCACCAGCACGCGGGGGATCTTGAACTGGATGATGGTTCCCGCGCACATGGCACAGGGCGCCAAGGTGGTGTAGAGCGTGGTGTCCCGGTAGCTCTTCTGCCGGCCGGCGGCGCGGAGCGCTGACATCTCGCCGTGCGCGATCGGATCGGCGTTCTGGACCCGTTCGTTGTGCCCGCTGGCGAAGACCTCGCCGTCCCGGGCGATCGCTGCCCCAATGGGGATGCCGCCTTCGGCCAGGCTCTTCCGCGCGGCCTGGTAGGCGGCCTCGAATGCCGAAAGATCGTTGCTGTCCAGTGCCGGCGCGGCGGTTTCGTGCTGTTCGTGGGTCATCGCGGGGACCTTATGTCGTCGTGTGCGGCGATGGACTCGGCGATCCGTTTGATTGCCTCGAGTGTTTTCGGGATGCCGTCCAGGGCTTGCTGGGTGCGGTCGGCGATCTGGGCGTCTGCGTCGGCGCCGTACTTTTCTCCGAACATGGCGATCCCTTCGGGCAGGAATTCCCAGGACTCGGTCAGGACGGTTCCGGTGCCTGCCGGGGTGAGGGTAAAGCCCCAGCGGACGTATTTGCCGCCCACCACCCAGGCGAACTCGCGTCCCGGCTCGGCGGCCACCACCTGCGAGCGGGTCTCCCAGGTCCGGTGCGGGAGCTCGTTCCGCCCGGTGAACCACGCGCCGACGTGGCCGGCGCTGGTCTCGTCGTCCCACCAGCACGCTTTGCAGACCGGGCTCCACTCACCGGTGCGGGTGACGTCGGAGACCAGGCTGTAGAGCGCCTCGGCTGATGCGTTGACCGTGACGGAATCCTGGTGCTGGCGGGGGCTGCTCTGGTTCATGGCTCCATCCTTGCAGACGGGCACTTCTCCGGCCGCCGGCTGCGCACCAGGAACTGCTCCGGGAAGGAGGAGAACCCAGCGCGGAAGCTCGGCAAAAACTGAGCCAACCCTGAGGGATCGGAGTGCACCCGGCTTATACGCTTTCCTGGACACCCGGGAGCATAGGATCCGAGCGACAAAAGTTGGGGGAATTCATGCCGGAACTGAGCCGGATCTATTGGACGCGTCAGGGGCTACGCCTGGCGTATTCGGCGGTACTGCTGTGGCTCGTCTTCTCGGTGCTGACGGGCTTGATGGCGAAGGCGGCGCCGGTAAGCGGGGCGGGAGTGGCCGGGGTCGCTGGCGTGTTTCAGGGCATTCTCGGCCGTGTTGGCTCGGCAGCAGTGCTTCCGGTCGCAGCTGCAGCGGTCCTGGCTATCGTTGCGGCCGTCACGACGAGCCAAGATGTCCGACGTCGGGATCCGGTACGCCGTTTCACCCGCCAGCAGCGCCGCGAAGGGATGGCCCGGGCCGGCGGCCTGTGCGAACTGGAAGCGGGCTTCGGGCGCCGCTGTGGCCGCCCCGCCGAGCACGGCGACCACTTCTACCCGTGGTCAAAGGGCGGCTCCACCAGTCTCCAGAACTTCGTTGCCGCGTGCGCCAGGTGCAACCGCGCCAAGCGGGCGAGGATCCCGTCTCCGGGCCAGCAGCGCCGGATGGAACGACGACGGCGTGACTACCTTCCGCCGTCGGCCTCAGTCAGCGTGGGCGAGCGTCAGCCGCTGCCCTGAGCCCAGGGCCGGAGCGGGTGCTTCCGGTCAGTCGGCTTCGGCTGAGGTGTTTGCCAGGGTCCCGTGGCCACCAGGTGCCTTGGTGAGTGTGAAGATCCCGTAGCGCATGGCACCGGCGCGGTAGGCCAGGATCAGGCGCGGGATGCTGAGGACGAAGACGCGGTTGCGGGCGCGAAGGGCCAGCCGGCGCATTTCGGGATCCACGAGCAGGGCCTTCACCAGCCGGCGAGCGCAGATCGGCCAGGTGCGGGCGACGCGGCGGCTGACATCCTCATAACCGCTGATCTCAAAACCGGCCGCCATAGCCATTGCCTCATACTCCTCGCGCGTGCCCATCGAGGGGAGGCGCCCTTCGCGGCAGATCGGCTCCAGAAGGTGGCGGATTTTCCAACGGCCCGCATCGGTCTCGGCCAGCCACGCGCAGATGACGAACCGGCCGCCGGGTGCCAGCACGCGGTGCGCCTCGGCGAAGAACCTGGGTTTGTCCACCATGTGCTCGCTCGATTCGATGGCCCACGCGGCGCCGGCCGAGGCGTCGGGCAGCCCGTTGTCGAGCCAGTCGCGGACCTGGATGTCCACGGCCGGTACTGGGCGCCCGGCGGCATACTGGGCCTGCTCAGCGGACAGGGTGAAGCCGGTGACGCCAACCCCGCGCGTCACCGCGAGCCGCCGTGCCGTGGAGCCATAGCCACAGCCGATGTCCACGCACGCCTGGCCCGGCATCAGCCCCAGCCGGTCGCCCACCGTGTCCACCAGCGCCTCGACGGCCTCGGCAGGTGTCTCGCGGCCGGTCGTCCACAGCCCGTGGTGGACATGCTCGCCCCACACCCGGCGGTAGACGGGATCAAGCTCGTCGTAGTGATCCGCCACGGCCACGGCGTCCTGGGAGATATCGGGGACGATCACGCCCCGACCCTACAACGGCGCTCCGCAGCGAAGGAAGGGGAAGGACGACGGCGGCACTTGCGTCCCGCCGTCGTCCTTCCTCCCATGCCGGGCACCCGCCCGCCGGCCCCTACGGGTGTACCAGCACCTTCACCGCCGTGTCCTTGTGGTTGATGAGGGTGTCGAAGCCCTGCTCCACCAGGTCCTCAAGCGCGATCCGGCCGGTGATGAACGGCTTGAGGTCCACCTTGCCCTCCTGCACCATCTTGATCACGGCGGGGTGGTCTCGGACGTAGGCGATGGTGCCGCGCAGGTCGATTTCCTTGAGCACGATCTTCTGCATGTCGACGGTGGCGGGCGCGCCCCAGATGGACACGTTGACCACCACGGCGCCGGGCCGGACCGCGTCGAGCATGGTGTCCAGCACCGCGTTCACGCCGGCGCATTCGAAGGCGACGTCGGCCCCGGTGCCGCCGGTGAGCTCCCGCACCCGCGCCGGGACGTCCTCCTTGCTGGGGTCAAGGACATGGTCCGCCACCCCGCTGGAGGTGGCCTTCTCCTTGCGCGCCTGGGTGAGCTCGCTGATGATCGTGGTCACCCCCATGCCCGTCAGCACCGCCGCGGTGAGCAGTCCGATGGGCCCGGAGCCGCCCACCAGCGCCGTGTCGCCCGCCTTCACGCCGCTGCGCGCCACCGCGTGGTGCGCCACGGACAGCGGCTCGATCAGCGCCGCCTCATCGAGCGGGATGTCCCCGATGGGGTGCACCCACCGCTGGTCCACCACGATCTTCTCGCTCAGCCCTCCCCCGCCGCCGGACAGCCCGATGAAGCCCATTTGCCGGCACAGGTGGTAGCTGCCGGCCTGGCACATTTCGCAGGTCCCGTCCACGAAATAGGGTTCGACGACGACGTTGTCCCCCTTCGCCAGGCCCGTCACCCCTTCGCCCACCTCGGAGACGGTCCCGGAGAATTCGTGCCCCAGGGTCACCGGTGATTCCTCGTGGGAGAGCGGGTGCGGGTGCCCGGGTGCCGGGCAGAAGATGGGCCCTTCCAGGTACTCGTGCAGGTCTGTGCCGCAGATGCCGCACCACGCGACGTCGATCTTCACGGCACCGGCGCGGAGTTCGGGTTCCGGGATGTCCTCGATGCGGATGTCCTTGCGGGCGTGGAATCGTGCTGCCTTCATGATGGGGTTCTTCCTTTAGCGGGTGTGGTGGCTGGGCTGCAGTTCGTACACCGGTGTCTCCAGCCCCTCCATCCGGGCCTTGAGCTGCAGGGCCAGGTAGGAGGAGTAGTGCCGGCTCTGGTGCAGGTTGCCGCCGTGGATCCAGAGGTTGGGGACGTTGGTTGGTTTCCACATATTGCGCAGCTCCCCCTCCCACGGACCAGGGTCTTTTGGCGTGTCTGAGCCGTATCCCCAACATTTGCCCACTCGGTCCGCGATCTCGGGCGAGACCAGGTCCGACAGCCACCCGTTCATGGACCCATAGCCGGTGGCGTACACGATGAGGTCGGCCTCCAGCTCGGTGCCGTCGTCCATCACCACGGCGTTGCCGGTGATCTTGGAAACCTGCCCGTTCTTCAGCTTCACCCGGCCGTCGATGATCAGCTGGGAGGCGCCGACGTCGATGTAGTAGCCGGAGCCGCGCCGCAGGTACTTCAGGAACAGCCCGGACCCGTCCACGCCGAAGTCCAGTTCGAACCCCGCGGCCTCCAGCTGCGAGTAGAAGTCCGCGTCCCGCCGGGCCATCTCCTGGTACACAGGCACCTGTGCCTCGGGCAGGATCCGGTACGGCAGGGACGCGAAGAGCAGGTCGGCCTTCTCCGTGGTCACGCCGTTGGCCAGGGCCTTCTCCGAGTACAGGTCCCCGAGGGCCAGGTCCATCAGGGATTCGCTACGGGCGATGTGCGTGGAGGAGCGCTGCACCATAGTGACGTCGGCGCCGTGCTCCCAGAGGTCGGCGCAGATATCGTGCGCTGAGTTGTTGGAGCCGATCACCACGGCCTTCTTCCCGGTCCAGTCCCCGCCGCCGGGGTGCTGCGAGGAGTGCCGCTGCTCCCCCAGGAAGGACTGCGCGCCGTCGAACGCGGGGATGTTCGGGTAGCCGGAGACGCCCAGGGCGAAGACCAGCTGCTTGGGCCGCAACGTCACAGGCGACCCGTTGCGGAGGACGCTGACCGCCCATTCCTGCGAGCCGTCGTCGTACTCCGCGCCCACGCACTCGGTGCCGGACCAGTAGTTCAGCTCCATGATGCGGGTGTAGTGCTCCAGCCAGTCGCCGATCTTGTCCTTGGCGGCGAAGACGGGCCAGTCGTCCGGGAACTTCAGGTACGGCAGGTGGTCGTACCAGACGGGGTCGTGCAGGTGCAGGGACTTGTAGCGGTTGCGCCAGGAGTCGCCCGGGTTCTGGTTCTTCTCGATCACGATGGTGGGCACGCCCAACCGCTTGAGCCGCGCTGCGAGGCCGATGCCGCCCTGCCCGCCGCCGATGATCACGCAGTAGGGCTGCTCCTCGTAGCCGAGCCGCGCCGCCTGCTCCTCCTTGAGTTCCTTCCAAGAGCGGCGGCCGCGGACGATTTCGTGCGCCACGCCCTGTTCGCGGCGCGGGCCCTTCTTCTCCTCGAAGCCCTTCAGCTCCTGCATGGTGGTGAGCAGCGTCCAGCATTTGCCGTTCCGCAGCCGGAGATGGCCGTAGCCGCGGGCGGCGCCGGTCTCGAACGTGATCCAGGCTTCCACGGTTCCATCTGGATCGGCGCTGCCCGTGGCGTCCTCGGCGAGCGCCCAGTTGGCGGGCTGGACGTGGTCCAGCGTCGCCTCGAGCATGCGGCGGATGTCCGCCTTGCCTTCCAGTGTTTTCAGGTTCCAAGTGAATGCCACGAAGTCGCGCCAGTAGCTGTGCTCCTCGAAGAGGTCCAGCGCGGCGTCCACGTCGCGCCGCTGCAGCGCCCCGTCCAGGCTGGCCAGCCAGGCCTGCGCGGCGGCGGTGGGTGTTTCGGTCATCTCCACTCCTTTGTGTGCGGTCCCTCAGGTGGTCCGGGCGGCTCCCGCCGGAGTCCCTGCGGTATGCTGGGGCGGGCGTGAGCTGCATCACTATTGGAACGCGGCGGGGGTAACAAGCGCGTTACACGGGCACTGCGGGCAAGGACGCCGGCGGTGAGGAGGAGACGGTGGACTACGGCCTGAGGTTCTCGGACCCGGCGAAGTACGCGCGTGCCCTCCGCCGCGCACACGAGCTGGTCATTTCGGGTGTCCCGCGGCCGGAGATCCCCGTGCCGCTGGCGGAGTCGTGGCGGCGGTCCATGGCGCTGGGCATCAGCCCGGACCAGCACAGCCCGCGGCACCTGCACGACCCGTCCGAGGTGCACCAGCTGCGGCGGGAGCACCGGCTGCAGCGGGTGATGCCGGCGCTGAAGGACCTGCTGGCCGACGATTCCAGTTCCGGCCGGCACCTGCTGGTGCTCACCGATGCCGGCGGCGAGATCCTGTGGCGTGTGGGCAGCCGGGAGGTGCTGCGGCGGGCGGACCGGCTGGAGTTTTCCGAGGGGGCGGACTGGTCCGAGGCGGGGATCGGCACCAACGCCATCAGCGAGGCGCTGGTGACGGGCGGGCCGGTGCAGCTGTTCTCCGCCGAGCACCTGGTCCGCACCCACCACGACTGGGCCTGCACGGCGGCGCCCATCACGGACCCTCTGACAGGTGCGCTGCTGGGGGTGCTCGACGTCTCCGGGCCGCTGGACACCATCAGCGCGGACACGCTGCGGATGGTGCGGTGCGCGGTCCGGGTGGCGGAATCGCTGCTGGGAACGTCCGACGGCGGCGCCTCCTTGGGTGTGTCGTCTTCCGTTCGTGCGTCGCGGCAGAGTGTCCGGCTTCCTGGCGGTGCGGTTTCGTCGCTGGAGCTGCTGGGTGACCGGCCTGCCGCGGTGCTTGCCGACGGGAGCCGGGTACCGCTAACGCTGCGCCGGGCGGAGATCCTGGCGCTGTTGGATTCCCGGTCGCAAGGGTGGAGCGCCGAGGAACTGGCCTATGAACTGCACGGCGACGCAGGCACGCCGCAGGCCATCCGGACGGAGATGTTCCGGGTCCGGTCGATGCTGGGCGACGCGGTGGAGTCGAACCCGTACCGGCTTGCTGCAGGTTTGGCCGGTTGCACGGACTCGGGGAGGGTGCTGCGGCTGCTGCGCGAAGGCCAGGTGGCTCAGGCGCTGGAGGCGTACACCGCTCCCCTGCTCAGCCGGTCCGGCGTCCTGGCGGTGCAGCTGCTGCGGGACCAGCTGGACCTGGCCGTTGGTGCGGCGGTGCGGGGCAGCGGGGACGCTGGGATGTTGGTGCGGTGGCTGTCCACGGACATGGGAGCCAGGGATTCTGAGGCGGTGGAAGCCTTCGGCCAACTTGTGGGACGCGCCAATGCCCGGTACCAAACGTTTCGCGCATCCTCCGCCAGTTGAAGTGGCGGACCCTGAGGTCAGTAGAAGACTGCTGATAAAAGGAGCCGGTGGCCGCCCAGCCCGGCCCACCGCTGTGCGTGCCCCTTTATTCGCGGGATTGCCGAGGACATCCGCGACGGCCTCCTGACTCCCGACTCCATGATCCCCCTGAGACCGAATTCGGCGCCGACATAAAGGTCAGCACCATGGTCTCCGCGGAGCCCTCATGCTCCTCGAAGAGGACGGTCTCAAGGGGGCGCACCGCGGCGTCGGACGCTTCATCTCGGACACACTCCCCCACATCGGCATCCAACGCATCCGCCCCTTTGATAAGGTTCTCGCCGGCGCCCGCCAGACGCTCGAGGTGAAGCCCCACCAGTCCATCGCGCCGCGGATGCCGGCGGGCGGGCCGGCGGGCACCAAGCGGAGGATGCAGAGAGCGGCGATGGCGGTGAGGACGAGGACCATGACGAATATGGACCGGAAGCCGAGGGTCTCGGCCATGAGTCCGCCCGCGTAGCCGTCCACGCCGCCGATCCCGCCGTTGATGGCGGCGATGATGCCCACGGAGGTGCCGAAGACCCTGGCCTGCAGGTTTTCGCTGAGCACGATGTAGGCCAGCGCGAACACGGCGCTGGAGACGCCCTGCAGGAACCGGCCGATGACCAGCAGCGGCAGGGTGGGCGCGGCGATGCAGAGGATGGTGCCGGCGCCCATGATGCCCAGGACCAGCAGCAGCGCGGCGCGGCGGCCGATGAAGTCGCTCCACCGGCCGATCACGGGCCCGGCGATGGCGCCGGCCAGGAAGAACATGGATTGGACGGGGGCGGCGCTGTCCGCGCTTTCGCCGAAGCTCGCGGCGATCTGCGGCAGCGCGGGGGTGACCATGCTGGCGTTAAGTTGGAAGGACAGCACGCCCAGCAGCAGGGTGGAGATCAGCAGGGCGGCGCGGCGGCCGGAGAGCCTGGCCGCGGCGTCGCCGGCGGGAAGTACGACGGCGGCGCCTCCTTGCGCGAGCGGCGCGGCTGCTGCGGGGGTCGGGGTGTTCATATCAAACTCCTTTGTTCGAGCAGAAGGGGATCGTCTTTGGCTCCCATGAACACAACACGTCCTGCCGTCACCGCGGTCGGCAGCATCAACTTGGACCTGATCGCCACCGCTGAGCGGAATCCGACGGCGGGTGAAACCATCTGCGGCGCCATCCTGTCCGAGCAGCCCGGCGGGAAGGGCGCCAACCAGGCCGCGGCCGCAGCCCGGCTGGGCGGCAGCGCCCGGATGGTCGGCGCCGTCGGCAAGGACGCGTCCGGTCAGCGGATGCTGGACGCCCTGGCAGCCGCCGGCGTGGACGCCTCCCACGTTGCGGTCCTGCCGGAGCCGACCCGGGACGGCGCTGATCGCGGTGGACCGCGACGGCGAGAACCAGATCGTCGTGTGCCCGGGCGCCAACTCCCACCTGTCGCTGGACGGGGTGGAGTTCGGCCCGGAGGAGACGGTGCTGTGCCAGCTGGAAGTGGGCCTGGACGTGGTGCTGGAGACCGCCCGAAAGGCGCGGGGTTTCTTGCTGGACTATGGCCGGGCCCTGGCTGTGGCGAATGCTGTTGGTGCTGATGCCGTAGGTGATCCGTCTTCGCAGCCGGATTTGGCACAGCTGGGCCACTACGTGGAGCGGACGGCTGCCGCTACAGGCGCTTCCTCGTGAATGCGCTGCCGTTGGCTGTTATCTTCCGGCGGGCGGTGGTTGCGGACTTTCCCGATTTTCCGCCGCATCACCCGCGACGCGTACCTCCGGGCGGGGCACTTTGCGGCCGACCATCCGTACATGAGCGTGCTGGAGGACGTGGAGCACCGTGCCGAGCATGCAGAGGTGTGGGTGGCGGAGGCCGCGGGGAAGGTGGTGGCGGCCGTGGCGCTGACGTTCGCTGGCCGGCCGTGCAGCGAGATTGCGCGGGACGGGGAACTGGAGTTCCGGATGCTGGCCGTGGACCCGGCGCACCAGGGCGGCGGCGTGGGCCGGGCCGTGGTGCGCGAGATCGTGAAGCACGCCCGGCAGCTACCCGGCGTCGAGGCGATCAGCATCACCAGCGCCACGTTCATGGAGCGCGCCCACACTCTGTATGAGTCTCTGGGCTTTCGCCGCGCACCGGAACGGGACTGGTGCGTGCCGGCCGAGGACGTGCTGCTGTGGGTATTCAGGCTGGAGCTCGCCGGCTGAGCCTGTTGGAGCCCTATCCGAACTTGCGTGGTTCCCACTGCCACGGGAAGGAGACCGGGAATGCTCAGCGCAAACGCGCGACGCGAGGAGATCTACCACCTTGACGTGACCACCGGCCTGGCCTTCGTGAAGGAGCTCTCTGCCCGGTTCGAGGTGCCCTCGTCCATCATCCGCCGTAATCTGCTGCTGAATTCGCGGGGCCTCAAGTCCACCTGGGCAGCGGCCCCCTGTCGGGTCCTTCCGTTACAGATCTTTACCGGCTAAGCCGCGGCTGGAGTTGAGTGCAGCATAATCAAGCTTTTCTGCCCAGTCGGAGGCTGTTAACTCGTTGATTACGCCGTCCTTGACGACTCCGCTCAAAGACATCAGTCGGCGCCGGTCCACTGGAATAGAGCGGTGGATCGAGGGCCGCTTGTACCAGGCGCCATCCGCCCTCCGAAAATCGAAAGGTATAAAGCACATGTTGAGAGGATCTACTGTCTGGCTCATGACTTCATTAAAAGCAGCACCACTAGAGGTGTGCTGTTTACTTACCCATTGCGGCGTGCAGGCGCACTGACCGAAGACGACAGGGCGCCCGTTGAGTTCATCCCCCATAGGCACCCAAGCAACCAGGTCTAGGCCGTTGTCCCCAAAGTCCTTGGGGCCAAAGTCCGTCTTGTCAAAACGCGCTTGTTCGCCCAGGTCACTAACGAGACGGTCAAGTTTGTCGGCCAGTTGGCCCGCATAACGTCCGTTTTGCATCTCGGCATTCTTCCCGAACAAATGGACTTGCGCTGCCGGGGGCATCAGTGCCCTAAGAACCTCAAGCGAAAGTTCCTCAAAGCGAGCAGTCAGCCGAGTCCTATCCGCCGCAGAGGGCACATACCGCAAAACCGAGCAGTGCAACAGGAAGAGATAGAGGCTCCTGCTGTCGCTAATGTCTGTCAAGTACAGGCGACGCTGGTTCAAATAGAACGGATAAGCCGCCCCATAGACCCTCTCGCGTTCTTGCAGATACTCAAAGACTTCAGCAGCTCGAGCTCGCTGAGCGTCATTAAGCTCGGCCTCGGAGTCACCACTCACGTCCTCCGTCGTGTCGGCGTCCTCGGACTCGTCACTGCTCTCATCCGAACGAACGTCGTTCCTTCGTCGTGCTGCTTCCGCCAGCTCGGCTACTGAGAGAACACCGGAGTCCGAAGTCAGGCATAGTAGCTCCGCCCAGTCCGCCCAGCGATGCAATTGAGGTGATCCCGGCAGACGATGCAAACCTCCCAACAACTCTAATCGTCTCCATCCGCACGGTTCCGGAGGGCCTGACGAAGCCCCTTGACATCCGTGAACAGCTCATCAACAGCTGTATGGTCAGTGATTAGAACCTCATCAAGATCATCAATGTAGTTATGCGCAAGCGACACGTTCTCCCTCGCTGCAGCAATTGCAACCTTGAAGTTGTCCGTGGCAGCACCACTCAACTTTGCAGCCAGCCCCAACGTCTGGCCGTTCTTCAGTGCGTCAAGGGACCGAGGATGCGACACAACATCCGCAAGCAACCGGATGTTTCGCGACTCGCCCAGAACTGATCGACCCGATACGCCCTTTGAGAATACCCACCTTGTTAGCCATCCAAGGGCATCATTGTTCAAACCTGACAAATCTGGGCTTTGCGCCGATTGCAACTCTAGGAACTGCACTATTTTGTCGTATGCCAATACTGAAGATAACAACGAAAAGTCTAAAGAGCTCTCATTCAAATTTTCTACGCCGTAATAGTTTGAATCCTCAATTACTTCGTATATGGCCAACGCAGTCAGTAAACGTCCGACGTAATCACTCCGGCTCCCGATACTCCTAGCCAGGCGCTTGAACCTCTCCCCCAGGTCGCCCGTAGTCTCATCAAAACGTTGCTTCAGATACCTTGCCTTAGCCAGGGGATCCCATTCCTTGATGCCCGTCACATGACGGTAACCGAGATGCTCCAGAATCTCGTCCCGGGTTTCAAACTCCAAACAAGGAAGTTGCTCTGGTTTATACTCCGCAGTCTCCGCTACGGTGCGTACAGTGACACTTCTGGTGGGTGCAAGTTCCGGCTGTAGTAACAAGCGAGTCGCAGCCAATCGCCTATTACCTTCCACTACGGTCCGTTTCTCACCGCCGGAGGGATCAGGACAAACCAAAAGAGGTTCGCCAGGGAAGAA
Source organism: Arthrobacter sp. 135MFCol5.1 (assembly GCF_000374865.1). Lineage (GTDB taxonomy): Bacteria > Actinomycetota > Actinomycetes > Actinomycetales > Micrococcaceae > Arthrobacter. The sequence goes on from NZ_KB895456.1 coordinate 185,071, forward strand.
ATTTTGGACAGCAATCGAACGCATAAGATCTATGAGATTGGCGTCCTCCAACATAAAATCGAGTACCGTGGCCAGATCGGACCCGTCCACTGATTTAGGAAATCGTGGGTTATCCGAGTCGAACTGCAAATCTTTGACGTCGATGAAGCTAAATTTGGGCACATCCCACCCCTAGTAGACCAAGAATTTGGTTCAAGCTTAGTATGTGGAGGCCTCTGTAGCCTTACCACTCCGATACAGCCCCTGTGGACGCCGTTCGTGTCGTGATAGGCAGAAGCAAACGGTGCCCTCCGACCGCCCGACACTCACGTGCCAAGTCACGTTCAACACAGAGTTACACTCACATAGTGTTTGGAACGAGCTCCACAAATTAGTTCGGGAGTTAGGGGTCAATGTGAGTTCTCAACAGATATACGCGCTAGTCGACGCATACGAGAGAGATGTGCGAGACATCATTGCGCGCTTCATCGTCACTGAGCTGAACAGCGATGAGCTCGTTTTCACCACGCTTCTCGCGCCCCTCTTGGCAAAGCGTGCAGCAGACCCTGCGGGAGCTGAGGTCGGTCTAGTGGACTACCTGGACCTGCGCCAAGCATATGACCTGTTGAATACGCATCGTAGGTTTTTGCCACAGGAGCTGTCTCGGCAAGTCAGAGAGCTGACGTCAGAACTGGACAGTATCGTGCCTATACGTCACCGAGTTATGCACAGTCGTCCTTTGGCCCCGGGCGATTTCGACTCCATCAGGTCCTGCATGACGAAGTTCGATCGTCGCTACTGGAAAAGAACTGCAAAGATACTGGACGCACTCCGCCAGGACAGTTCTTGGCTCCCCGAAGGTGCGCTGAAGCCAATTCCAGACAAGATACGGCACAATCTACCTCAAGCTGAATACGACGAAACCGGACTTCTCGGTCGCGATACTGAGGTGAAGAGGATATGCGCCGCACTAAAGAGAAAGCGCGATCCTGTAATAACTCTGTGTGGTGAGGGAGGCATTGGGAAGACGGCACTCGCTGTCGAGGTAGCATATTCCATCCTTGACGACCCTGAGGAACCGTTTGACTTGATCCTCTGGGCATCATTGAAGACTGAACGTCTTACGGGTGCTGGTGTCCAGACATTGCATGATGCCGCTACTTCTCTTACTGGAGTAGCCACTGAACTGGGAGTCGGATCGCGCAGCGACTTTCGAGGCGGGATCAAGGAACTTAGTTCTGCCCTAGAAGGCTCTCACCCTCTCATCATCATCGATAATTTAGAGACAATAAGTGGGGACGACTTCGTTAACCTTTACGAGGAGCTGCCGGATGAAGCAACATTCTTGGTGACCAGTCGAGAAGGGATTGGTCAGCTGGAGCGGCGAGTCCAGATAGGACCGCTTCCCCAAAAGGACGCTTTGGCGCTATTCAACCAGCTGATTCGATTTCGGGATGTCCAAGTCCTTGCCTCGCTAAGCGGAACTGCCCGTGTACAAATGATTGAGAAGTTGAGATGTTCGCCCCTAGCTATTCGCTGGTTCATTCTTGCAACGGAAGCTGGCCGGAACCCGATTGAGCTGATCAGACATCAAGACGAACTTCTGACCTACTGCGTTGAGTCGGTTTATCAAAACCTTTCCCGCGATGCTCGCGATGTCTTCATCGCTATGGAAGCACTAAGGCGACCAGTCACTCCAGACGACCTGGTATTAATGCTGAACCGCACTGTTGACCGAACAACCGCCTCATTGCGTGAATTAGCGCGAGGCTCTCTAGTACGCTCTCGTATATCGGGAGATTCCGCCATGGTTACGGTCGTAGAGCTCACTGAGACGGCACGCAATTACGCATCTTCGATGGTCCCAAGAAACGAGCCTATTCGAGAGCTCGTGCAGCGTAACGAGTCTGCTTTCTTGAAAGCTGAAGAGGAAAGAACTAACGACACCGCTAGGCGTGAGCTTGGACCTAACGCCGTCCGTATCAGAGTCGAGACTGATGCTCCCACGGCCCAGATTTTGAGAAGGGCCCTGACTGCCATGCATAAAGGATCTTACTCAACTGCCACTAGCCTCGTCCAAGAAGCCAAGAACCTCAATCCCGAATTCTGGGAAGTTCATCGGGTTGAAGGATTCATAGAAGCTATCTCTGGCAACAAGCTAGCCGCCCGTGAGAGCTATCTCACAGCACTCGAATTAGCCGAGACCGAGGACCATAAGTCGATTGTCTCCCACTTTCTAGCAGGTCATCTGGCTAGAAATATGATGGAAGTCACCGCTGCAATACCCTATGCCCGCCGAGCTCACGCCGGCTTGAACCTTCCCGACACGGCACATAGCCTTGGTTCCGCGCTCGTTTGGAACGAGCAGTATGACGAGGGCATCGCCTATTTAGAGAGTTCAGTCTCTGCCGCTGAGGGACGCATGAGAATAATCGCAGTTACAGCGCTAGCTGATGCCTATTGCCGACGAGCCGAATCTGCAAGTGCCGCTGCAAAGAATCCTGTTCAAGCCGCGTTTGACGCGATATGCGGATACGAGCTGGCCTCCGATGAGATATTCAAAGGATCATCAGATAAGAAGTTGCGCGACGTAGCCTGCGAGGCTGCCGCTTCCGCACTTAAGTACCTACACCAAGCGACGGAGGGTGGGCACGAAGTAGATGCTGCGGATGATTTCCATGACAAATTGCGCGCCCGCCTCACCCAATTGCGAATTTCCGACAAATGGCACGTGTTTAGCCACACAGTACACAAGGTGGCAGGTAACCCTAATTGCGGTTATGCGATCACGAAACTTTCGAAGGCAGTATTGAACTTAGAGGACTCGATTACGGAGGGATCGACCTCCGATCAGGATGCGCGCCGGTTATTTGGTACAATACTGAGCATTAATCGGGGATATGGATTTATACAATCGGCAGGATACGACGAAAACGTATATTTCCATCGTTCAGGCCTTGCGAGCGGCGTAATTTTTGCCAGTCTTACACCTGGTCTCGGCGTCACCTTTCGGCTTACACAAGAAGAGGGACGAAATCGCGCTGAAGATGTGGACCTCGTCGAGTAACCCGCTTTTCTGAGGCGAATGCTAAAGGAGGCCCTTCATCTCTTTTAGCGCTCACGCCCGGCCTTGGGACGCCAGCACCAGTGGGTTCAACGCCACACGGGCACTCCTGGCATTGCCTTGTAAGAGGCGTCGGACCGTCATTTTAGTGCGATGCGCATTTGATATCGTCCCCGACTAACTCCCCCTGGCTTTCGGGCGCCAGTGACAGCAGGAATGGAACTTTCAACGATTATCAAAGGACGCCAGCTCTTATAGTCACACCTCGATGCCTGGCCCCACGAATTTTGAACTCAATTGATTGACGATTCTTCAAGCCGAATTCAAAAATATCGGATAATCGGAAACTATCTATAAAACTGGCGGATTCGTCGCGTCGTAGCCCATCCAGACTTTGGACCAGTAGCGCGAGACGCCGATTAGTCATCACGGGAGGATGTTTACCTCCTAAATTTCAATCTGGCTAAAATCACAGCAACGCGGCAGACTTTTTCCGAATATATCTCGGCTGCGAACTCCTGCGCTTTGGCCGAGAGCAATACAATAACTCTACTGCTGCTAATTCCACACCTTTCTCAGATAGCTCGAAGGCTACGTATGAGTGTCTGCACCATCTAACTCACCTTGGAAAGACTCGCTCGGAGATATTCATGCCTGAAGTGATCAGCTTGACCGGTGAAAGCTCTAAAAGAACCAAGCTTATATACAAGTTCAGTCTTGCGGGTCTGTTTCAGAATTTCAAAGTCTCTATTTAGCAAATCAATCCGCCGATCAAATTCTGGACCGTCCAGGATGACGCCGCTAATTTTCATCAGCTGCGCCGCGGTTAGAAACTTTCCAGATGTCTTAAGGGCTCTGTATATAGGATCCACATCCGGTACTTCATCGACGACGCGTGACTGAGAAGTGCGTTGGAGGGCAGAGGCCAGCGCCATACCCAATTCGTAGGCTACTGGAGGCGGAAAGGCGTTACCAATCTGGCGGTACACTGACGTCTTTTTACCTGTAAATTCCCAGGGAAATTCCGGGCTCCAGCCTTGAAGTCGAGCAACCATCTCGCACGTCAGTTTTGGGCCTATTTCAAAATTGTCGTCCTCGTGAGGTGCGTCATTAGCTACTCCGCGACCATCGACACCTAATGCGGCCCATGCTCGTTTAGCCCGAGTTGGCCCCAAGTCCGCTCCACCGTGTTTCTTCGATCCACCTACGATAGTGGGGCCTATATGGTTAGCCCTCGCTGCCCAGTTTGCAGCCCCTTTCCAGCCGTTCGCTGACATCAACGATAGAAGCGCCTGCCCCACCGTCGTAACTTCCCCGAACGGTGTGGGCCAATGAAAGTGAGCGAAGTCGTCAGGTTTCATTGCTACTAAAACGAATCGAGGTCGCAATTGTGGTACACCGAAGTCCGACGCGTGAAGTAGTCGCCATTCGGCAACATATCCAAACTCCCGGAATCTTTCGAGTACGTGCTGACGGTAGCCCGCGAAACGGGGCATGCTTAGGCCCCTAACGTTCTCCAATAGAACCGCCCTCGGTTGAATTACCGCGGCCTGCTCGACCGCCCAGGCGAAGAGGTCGCGTTCGTCACCGGCGCCTAGTTGCTTACCCGCGATACTGAAGGGGGGGCAAGGAACTCCACCAGCGAGGAGATCGATGGCTTCACCTCGAGCCGAAGGCGAGTAGTCGGACGGCTTCCAAACAGCCGTGTCGGCGACGTCCCCGAGCGCAACGTGCCACGTTGGCCGATTGTGTCTCAAGGTGTTTAAGGCGTTCACATCCAGCTCAACAGCAAGTTCATGACCGAAACCCGCTCGCTCTAATCCAAGGGCCTGTCCTCCAGCACCTGCGCATATTTCGATGACGCGAAGCTCGTTCGCCAATGGATCACCTTTCGTCGGTATGGCGGATTGCCGCCCCCATTCTACGGTGCCTTGAAGGGAGGCGACTGTCAGGGTTCGCTCACCCGGGCCATGGGAGCAGGCCGCCGAGCAAGTCAGTCTGCCGCTTCATCGCGCAAGAGGGAATTATGGGTATCCCAGAAACCAGGGATTGAGGCGGCACATGCAGCCTTACCGACTCCCATCGGCCGTGGAGATCTTGGTCCTTTGGAACCGAACAGTGAATCCACTCACGTGACACTGTGGCAATTGATCGCAGTTCTAGATCCTTATCAATTCGCACGGCAACAAGTTGCCAATGACGATCGGACTTCATTGTTTCGAACTCGTGCCGCGACAAATATATGATCAATCGGCCTCGGCGGGTTGTGGATTTGACCTCCAGGTGGCCAGTGAAAGACGTCGCACGGACTGCTATATCAAAACCGAACCCGTCTGAAACTGCAGCAACATGATCAACATCTGCATATGTTTCATTATCTAACCAAGATAGGAGGGCTAACTCGCCCCCTTTTCCTACCCGGTTCCGCTCTGCTAGGTCTACTTTTCCTGAAGCTTCGCGTACCAACACGAGGGCTAGATCAGGAGATAGACCAAGCTCAAGGGCAGCTCTCTCTGCGTCTTGAGGCAGTTCTTCTGCAGTAGGTACGAGAACACCTGCGTCTTCAAGCCATAGGGCATCGGCGATCGCCGCGGAGAAAAGTGCGATATCCAGCCTCTGGTCGAGACACACTGGATGCGATTCCTTCACCAAGCCTTTACTCTCTAGCCAAGAAAGCCCACGAGCATATTGCGAAGGCGTCAGATCGCTATAGGCACCGTTTGAGGTGAAGAGAGTGTGCGCCCTCCGCATATCAGAGTGCCGGAGATGCTCCATCCAACGTTGTGCCGCCCTGAGAATCGGGCTAGGAGGGATAGTCATGCAAATGTCCCGTAAGCGCCTGTAGGTCGTCTAAGTCGAGTCCTCCGCCAATGACAGGTTCCTCGCTAAGGTCCCCCAATCTCCGTACTGAGACATCATCTAAGATTTCGCCCATAAATCTCAGCTTCGTTTCCAAGCGCTGCGACACGACTTCATCAATGGTCGCCGCGCTATTAAGTACAGTAATTCTTGTTTCGGTGTCTGCTGGGAGACCCAGTCGATGGATCCTGTCGAGACTTTGCAGAAAACGTCCAGCTGCAAAGTCTCGATCTACAAAGATGGCATCATGGCATTCACGATGAAGACTGATCCCCTCGCCAAGAGTTGCAGGGTTCGATATCAGAACCATGCAGTCAGGATCGGAGCGAAATCTCTCGATCTGGTCTGCTCGGTCATCTGTACCGCCGTGAACAAGAGCGGGTGAAAATTCGCGGAGTATCTTCCTTAGCGATGAGGCACTACGTATGAAAGTCGACCAGACCAGTGTCTTTCTTCCCTGAGCGGCATTGGCCGCTACGATCGCCAATGTCTCGAGATACTTTGGTGAGAACTCGTAGCTAGGTAAATCCTGCATCAGTTCCCACAGAGTAGAACCATCACGAACGGAAAGCGGTGGCACTTGATACGACAAAGGCTCATACCTTGTCGTACCCGTAGATAGAAGAGCGGGGCTTATCGCGGCCATGAGCAGATAAATAAGGACTTTGCCAAGCGATTCGAAGTCATTTTGTGACCCTGCAATGCGAGAAGAGTACTGCCCGACGAGAGCATCATATATTTCTCGGTGAACTGGAGGTAACTCAACACTCCTTAGACTTACGTTAACGGGCGGTAGTGCTAGCTCCGCCTTTGTCGTTCGCGTGAAGAGGGGCCGAAGCGCTCTGCTGGCCGCGGTTAGATCGCCGCCAGCCACCGCGCGGACGACTGACCGTCGCCCATGCCCAGGCCATACGAAACCCAGTAAATTTTCAAGATCCTTAGAGCCGTTCGGAGCTGGCGTCCCCGTAAGGATAAGACGCCGGCGAGCTCGGGGGCCGAGCGCTAAACACGCCGCCCCGTACGCGCCTTCAGCCCCAAGTTTCATCCGGTGCGCTTCATCGAGAATCAGCATCGAAGGACGGTCGCTTAGCCACCTGGTTAGCAGGTTGAGATTGCCTTGCAGGCGTTCATAGTTGATGAGTACAAATTCCGCCGTAGCGTCCAAGGCACCGTCCGCGATTTGAAGCCTCAGCGACTCGCTCAGGCACTCATCGTTTTCCGTTATCCACGACTCAAAGCAAGATTTCGGTCCAACTACCAAGAGTCGTCGCACTTCGCCCGCTTCACGCAGCGCAGAATAAACCGCAAGGCCAACCCTCGTTTTGCCTGCGCCAGGCACCGAGAAATTCGCACCGTGCCGGAGCGAGAGTAATTTGGCGATATCGCGGCGCTGAAACTCAGTAAGGTCAGCTCGCCACCCAGGTCCCAACAATGAGGGGACGTCGGGACTCGAGACGGAGTCCGGAAAATTAGATGAAACCGTCAGGCGGTTCTGCACCGCCTGTGCGTCAAGCGCCGACGAGGTGGCGAGATTGGCAAGGTCAGCGTCCCACTCGACACTTTCTGGGTAAGGCCAATTAGCTAGCTCGGCAAGGCCCTGGAGCAGCTCTTCCACTTCCAATTCGGCGATGGTTCCAGATCGAAGGCGGGCAGACGGAAATCTACTAACCAGCCTATGTAGTTCCTCTGCGTGTTTTATGGCTACCGTAAACCTGGCCTTGCCCGTGTTTTGGGCGAAGCCTATGCGGAGGCTTGGCGCTTCAGTCACGAAGCTCCCTTAGCAACATCAAGCAACCACGTAATACCTTCTCCTGGCTCGGAGACGGATCGTGAGGCTTGGCGCGCGAGACGCTCCAACGTATTCCTTAGCTTCAGGACTGCGTCATCAAAAGCCGCCTCATCTAAGGCCCGACTCGCCACAGCATGCGCCAATTCCCCAGTGCAAAGGTCTATGTCATCACATGCATCCGTTAGTCTTTCAGGCGCTGCAAGCTTCCGTTGTTGAAGCCGAATGTCCTTACCTGCCGGTTCTAAGGCTTTGCTGAATGCAACTTTCGCGGCACCAATCGTGCCCGAGGCCTTTGCGATTTCCTCCGGTGTTGCATTCCCGCCATTCGCCTGGGCCGTTGCTTTCGCTCGCAACAGACTATCTGTCAGCAACCGTGCTGTCTTTGCAAGAGGAGCTGCCCCTGGGAGCGCTACGCCCGGCAACCCGGGAACAACTACTGACGAATTCACCTGTGCCGGTGGACGAATGGCTTCTGGAAGCTTTGGATCTAGATACTTTTCGTGAAAGTCCGCTTGCGCCAAGCGCACATCAGTTTTGGCATAGCCCAAGATGATCATTGAGAGGCGGGTCTCTTTAAGAACGTCAGCAGCGTCGCAATCGGTTGCAGCGACTTTTGCGTATGCCCTGTGTAGCTCTCGCAGTTTTTCCTGATGATCCTCAAAGTCGACTAGACGCAATGAGTCACCAGATCCAGTGTCGCTCCGCTCGATGGCGTCCAATATGACTGAGTAGACCCAACGGTCTTGTTCCAGCGTTGCCAATTTGATTCTGAATGCACGAGCGATGTCCTCTGGGCGCCGGTTCGCCTTGATCAATTCGTCAATGGCAATCAACCGATTTATGTAAGAGTAATCGCGCTTATGCTCCTTACGGAGTTGCAGGGACAGCTCGACGGAATTGATGTCATCCCAGGTGGAGGACTCAGGAAGTACACCAACGCGTATGTGATGCTCTCCCAGTTCACGAAGCGCAGCACACCTGGTATTTCCATTCACGAGGATTCCGTGTGTCGTAATGACACCGGGGTCCTTCTGTCCCGACTGTTCCAGGTCATCTCGTAAGGCTTCAAAGTCTGGATCGGTTTTATCAGGATTCGAGGGCTGACACTTCAGTAGTGTGTCCAAGTAATCTTGCGCGGCGCGTTCGAACGGGCTGCTCTCCAAGGCCCGGTCAAGAGCAGGATTTAGCGTTCGCTGAGCCCTTATTCGATGTGTGTCCGGGTTGTAGTACAACAAATCCGTAGGCATCGAGATGACATATAGATGCCGCTGCTGACCGCGCCATTCGATTGTAATCTTCTCGCCGTTCGTGGCCTGCGCCTCTGCCAGGCGCTCTTCGACCATGGAGCGGATGTCTTCACCTTGCGGGGGGACCGCGGATCGCGTTGTCATTTTCTACCCTAACCTTCTTTCCCAATCAGTCAGTATCATTCCATTAGCCGCCGACAAAAGTCCTGTGGTAGTGACAGGACACGAAAGACTTGGAGCTGATGTGCCCCTACCCTCATGGAACGATCCCGACCTCAAGGCCGGAACTATGGTGAGAGGCGCCTTGTGGCTCCTGACCGATATCGGTGAAGGAAATACCTTCACGAAAGAAGACGTAAGGACCGCTTTTCCTGGTGTGGCGCAAGCCGATCGACGCATCCGGGATCTGCGTAAGTATGGATGGGTTATTCGGGCCAGTACCGAAGACGCGACACTGTCGACCGAGGAGCAGCGCTTCGTGAGTCCAGGGGTTGAGGTTTGGCTGCCTAAAGCGCGTCAAGCAGTTAAGCCTGGCGCCCTAACTGCTAAGCAGCGTCGCGACATCATGGCGGCTGACGGCTATCAGTGCACAGCATGCGGTATTGCGGGCGGGGAGACCTACCAGGATTCAGTGCTGATGACCGCCGTTCTTTCTATCACGCGTCGTTCTGTGATGCTGTTGGATGGGTCATCTGAGGTCCAGGCCGTAACCGAATGTAACCGCTGCCGAGCTGGAGAAATTACTCCCATCGCTGTGGACTTCCCTCGCTTAGTCGCGGATCTCAGAGAGCTTGGTGATGAAGACTTCACTCGACTCGTTCGGTGGACACAGCGAAATCGCCGAGGAGCGACACCCCTTGACAGGGCCTGGACGACATACCGACGAATGCCCAACGAAAAGCGTCGAGACTTTGAGGATGCACTGATGAGCGAGAGGCAGCGCAGGGGAACACGCTAGAGCCACGGGCACCTCCTTTACCGTCAGACTTTCCAGTCGAGGGTCATTGATAAAGCAATTCCCAACCGAGCGAACAAGTTTTCCTTGTCGGACGGGCCCAGCTTTGACATCACGTCCCCCAATCGCTCAACTCCAACCTGTCGAGGAACCGCAAGCCGAGAGGGTGGGTGCGAATGTTCTGTATGTGCCGCCCAGCTAGTAACCGCAACTCAACTGGAGGGGCACCGGGCAAAGCGTTCCTATTCGGTCTTCCTCTCTTCCGAGTCATGGCCCGCTCGGCCCGGGAAGGCGCAGCGTGTCTCTTTTAGTCGATGACTATCGGCTGCTTATCACCGTCCGAAGCTCGCACGACTGGCGGAACGTTCCCCGACCGGCGGTTCACCCAGCACCCCACCGCAAGAACCGCCACGAGTCCGAAAGTGCTCAGCAACTGCGGACGGGAATCCTCCCCAATGAAGCCCACGGTAAAGATCGCCGCGAGGATCACCAAACCTACAACGGTGAGCCACGGGAAGCCGGGCATCCGCAGGGGAAGATCCGCCCCCTCGCGGTCGGCCCGGAGGCGCAGCGCCAGCTGGGCCAGGAGCGCGGACGTCCACACCAGCAGGCACGTCGAACCCACGATGTTCAGCAGGACCGGAAGCACCCTCTCGGGGAAGGCCAGCTCCAGCACAACAGTCACCACGCCGAACGCAACGCTGGCCAGGACCGCAACCACAGGAACCCGCGCTTTGGACACGGACGCGAGCCAGCGCGGCGCTTCACCGCGTTCGGCCAGCGAGAACGCCATCCGGGAGGCACCGTAGAGGTTGGCGTTCAACGCGGAGAGCAGGGCAGCGACGGCAACCAGAGTGATGGCGGTGGCCGCGCCGGGCATGCCTGCGGCATCCAGCACCGCGGCGAACGGGCTCTTCAGCCCGGCCGATCCCACGGGAACCACCGCTGCGATCACGAATATGGCACCGATGTAGAACACCAGGATGCGCCACAGCACCGTCCGGACTGCTTTCTTCACGCTGCGCGCCGGCTCGGCGGTCTCAGCTGCAGCCACGGACACAATCTCGGTGCCGCCGAAGGCGAACGCCACCACGAACAGTGCCGTCGCAATTCCTGCAAAACCGCTCGGCGCGAAGCCGGCGCCGGTGAAGTTGGCCAGGCCCGGCGACTGCACGCCCGGCACCAGGCCGAAGAGCAGCGCAAAGCCCACCAGCAGGAACCCAACAATCGCCGCCACCTTGAACAGGGCGAACCAGAACTCGAACTCGCCAAAGTTCTTCACGCTGGTCAGGTTCACGGCGGTGAGCACCACGATGAACACGAAGGCCATCAGCCACACCGGCAGGGCCGGGAAGATGGTGGCCAGCAGACCGGCTGCGCCCAGCGCCTCGGCGGCGATGACCACCACCAGCTGCAGCCACCAGAGCCATCCGACAGTTGCGCCGGCCACCGGGCCGTAGGCCTTGGCGGTGTAAACGGAGAAGGCGCCGCTGTCCGGGTTGGCGGCGGCCATCTCGCCGAGGGCCCACATCACCAGGATGATGAGCGTGCCGGCCACGAGGTAGGAGATCAGCACCGCCGGGCCGGCGGCCTGGATACCGGCGCCGGAGCCGATGAACAGGCCGGCGCCGATGGCGCTGCCCAGCCCCATCATCGTGAGCTGGCGGGGTTTGAGGGCTGCGCCGAGGGGGCGGGCAGACGTCGTTGTCTGTTGTTCCATGGGGGTTCCTCTTTGTTGTAGGTGGAACTGTTGGGGAGAAAACTTTAGGCGGCGTGGGCTTCGAGGAGCCGGAGCACGCGGTTGTTGGAGGCGGGGTCGGCAACGGTGATCCGTATGCCGTCGCCTTGGTACGCACGGACCATAATGCCCGCAGCATTGAACGCGTCCACCAGCGTGGCCAGGCGCTGCTCATCGGCGCGGATCCACAGGAAGTTGCCCTGGCTCGGCTGCAGCGTCCAGCCCTGGGCTGCCAGCTCTGCGGCCATCCGTGCACGCTCCTGCTTGACCAACGAAACCCGCGCTTCCATCTCCTCCCCCGCGTCCAGCGACGCGATGGCCGCCTTCTGGGCCAGTGCGCTCACGCCGAAGGGAAGGGCGGTCCGCCGTAGTCCTTCGGCAATGGCCGGCGCCGCCACGGCGTAGCCCACGCGAAGGCCCGCGAGCCCGTACGCCTTGGAGAAGGTTCGCAGGATGCAGACGTTCGGGTACCGGCGGTAGAGCGCCAGGGAGTCGGGGCCCGCGTCGGCGTACTCCACGTAGGCCTCGTCGATCACCACCAGGACGCTGGACGGCACAGTCTGCAGGAAGGCCTCAAGGCGCTCGTGGCTGATCGGCACCCCGGTGGGATTGTTGGGGGTGCAGAGAAGGATCACTTTGGTCCGCACAGTGACGGCGGCGGCCATGGCATCGAGGTCGTGGCCCTCCGCGTCGTCCAGCGGGACGCGGACCGGCCGGGCGCCGGCCAGCTCCACCAGGATGGGGTACGCCTCGAAGGAGCGCCACGCGAACACCACCTCGTCCCCGGCGTCGCACAGTCCGGTGATGATCTGCTGCAGGACGCCCACGCTGCCGGGCCCCACCGCCACTTCCTCCGCGGTGACGCCCAGGTGCCGGGCCAGCCGTTCGCGGAGTTCGACGGCGGCCATGTCCGGGTAGCGGTTCATCCTGCCGGCCGCTTCGGCCACCGCAGCCGTGGCGGCGGGCAGGGGGTCGTAGTGGCTTTCGTTGCTGGCGAGGGCGGCGATGTCCGCGCCGGCGCCGCGCCGGCCCGGGACGTAGGACGGAAGGCCGGCCACTGCGCCACGCAGGGTGGGCAACGCAGTTTGGGGAGCGGCAACAAGCTGATCACTGGTCATGAAGACCGATCATGGAAGTGACCCGGACCACAATGCAAGGTAGGCTCCGATGCTTGGGACTTCTGCTCAACTTCTAGTACCTCTGGTGAAAATATGACCATCGCAACCTCTCGAACCCTCGATTCCCTCGACGGCAGGATCATCCTTGCCCTGGACAAGGACCCCGAAGCCAGCGCCCTGGCACTCTCCCGGACACTCGGCGTCGCCCGCAACACCGTCCACGCCCGGCTGGCGCGGCTGGAGCGCAGCGGCGCGCTCCGCTCCTTCAGCCGCAGGCTGGACCCCGCCGCGCTCGGCTACGAACTGATGGCCTTCCTGTCCCTCTCGATCAGCCAGACCCGGACAGGCTCGGTGGAGAACGGGCTCGCCGCGATTCCGGAGGTCATCGAGGTGCACGCCACCACCGGGGACGCTGACCTCATGGCCAAGGTGGTGGCCCGCGGCACGGCGGACCTTTACCGCATCACCAACGAGATCCTGGAGATCGACGGGATCGAGCGGACCAGCACGGCCATCTCCATCCTGGAACTCATGCCGCCCCGGTACGACGGGCTGATCAGCCGGCTGTCGGAGCAGGAATCCCGCCCCGCAGACTGACCGCATCGGGCGGCGTGCGTCGCTGTGGCTTCCCGGCGTGCGGGCAAGCCGCAAACCCTCGCCTCCGCGTGCTGGTGAGAGCATACTGAACACATGCCTACGTACCGGCTGTCCACGTTCGTCGGAGCGCCCCCCGAGCGGGTTTTCGCAACCTGGACTGATCCTGACCGGTTCCATGAATGGATCGGCGGAGTCACCGGCGTCACCGACCGCGTTGGCCCTGCCGGTGAGGCCGGCAGCCGCTACACGGTGCAGTTCGGGCGGATGATGAGCCGCACCGAGGTCCTTGCGGCCGAGCGGCCCCGGCACATCCGCACCCGCTTCGGCAACGCGATCCTGAAGGGCGAGTCCGATGTGACGTTCACCGCCGACGGCGCGGGCACCCGCATTGACCAGGTGATTGTGACCCGCGGGTTCGTGTCCGCGATTTTCGGCCGGCTCTTCGCGATCGGCTCGTATCAAGGCAGCTTTCAGGGCGAGCTGGAGACGTTCCGGAAGCTCGTTGAGCGGGAGGCGTGATACGCACCACAGCTGGGCGTTTTGTCAGTTAGACCGCTCCTCCGCCGCCAAAAGTACCAACTGAATTTCCGTGTGTTGCCTGTTTCCACGCCAGGCCACACGATTCCTGCATGACTTCACTTACCGTCTCCAGCCGTGTGGCGCAGGTTCTCAGCAGCTATGTCAGCGACGTCTTCGGCGTCATGGGTAACGGCAACGTCTACTTCCTGGACGCCGCCGAGCAGCAGGGCCTTCGCTTCACCGCCGTGCGGCACGAGGGCGCCGCCATCGCCGCGGCCGACGCCTACTACCGGACCTCGGGACGGCTCGCCGCGGGCACCACCACCTACGGCCCCGGCTACACCAACGCGCTCACCGCTCTCGCCGAGGCCGTCCAGGCGCAGATCCCCGTCGTGCTGATCACCGGGGACGCCCCCACCAGCGGACCCCGGCCATGGGACGTGGACCAGGCGGCCATCGCCGCCGGCCTCGGCGCGGCCACCTTCACCGTCACCCGCGAGGCCGCGGGCGCCGTCACCCGGCAGGCGGTGGAGTACGCACTCACCCGGCGCACCGCCGTCGTGCTCGCCATCCCCTACGACCTCGCCGCGCTCGAGGCTGCGGACGAGGAAGTCCCGGAGCCGTCCGCGCCGGAGGTGAGGGACGACGTCGACGTCGACCTTGTGCAGGTCGCGCGCCTGCTCGCTGTGGCAAGGCGGCCACTGATCCTGGCCGGCCGCGGTGCGCACCTCGCCGGAGCCGGGCCGGAGCTCCGCGAACTCGCCGACCGGCTCGGCGCACTGACCGCCGGAACCGCCCTAGCGCTCAACCTCCTCAATGGCGAGGGGTACCTGGGCGTGGCCGGCGGTTTCGGCACCGACACCGCGGCCGGGCTCATGGGCGAGGCCGACGTGGTCCTGGTGGCCGGGGCGAGCCTGAGCCCATTCACCATGCGGTTCGGGCACCTGCTGGGGCCGGATGCGACTGTCATCCAGATCGATACTGCGGTGGAGCCGACCAATCCGCGGGTGGATGTGTTTGTCCTGGCGGATGCTAAGGCTGCTGCTACGCGGCTGTTGTCATTGTTGGACCGCGAGGCTGCTGTGGCTGGTTGGCGGGCGGAAGCCTCGAAGCGCCTGGCTTCAGGGCCGGGGCACGATCCCGGTTCGGACGTGACTGAGGACGGGCGGTTGGACCCGCGCGCCCTCGCCACCGCTCTGGACGCCGTGCTGCCGGAGCGCCGCACGGTGGTCCAGGACGGCGGCCATTTCATCGGCTGGGCGCCCATGTACTGGAACATTCCGCGGCCGCAGGACCTGGTGATGGTGGGCACCGCCTACCAGACCATCGGGCTGGGCCTGGCCAGCGCCGTCGGAGCTGCCCGTGCCGTGGAGGACGGCCGCACCCTGGTGCTGGCCTCCGGCGACGGCGGTTTCCTCATGGGCCTGTCCGACCTCGAATCGCTGATCGGTGCAGCTCGCAGCGCGATCGTGGTGATCTACAACGACGCCGCCTACGGTGCCGAGATCCACCAATACGGCTCGCAGGGCCTGACCGAGAAGCCCATGCTGATCCCCGAGGTGGACTTCAGCGGGGTTGCCCGGGCTTTGGGTGCCGAGTCGGCTGTCATTCGCTCCCTTGGCGACCTGTCCGCGCTGCAGGAGTGGATCGACGCCGGCGCTCATGGGACTTTTGTTGCGGACTGCCGGATCACGTCCAGCGTCCGGGCCCCATGGCTGACTGAGTGGATGAACGCAACGCGGGCGGCAAAGACGGCGCTAACCACGAGCTAGCGCGCGGGACTCAGTCCTGACAAAGCTATGCGCGCAACCAACGCGCGGACAGGAATTATCCGAGCGACCAGTACGCCCTCGTTCTGTCGTTGAATGTCAATCTTTTCTCTACGAATAGCTTTCCGCCCTCAATGGCCGATGGGGGAACATCCATACAAACCTGATAGCTGGCCATTCCCCCCTTTTCCAGTGTGGGGACCCGGATAGCATCGTTCGAAATGGATGCCCGGCATGACAAGGAGTCGTACTGTCGGGCATCAGTCCCTACGAATACCGGAGAGAGGTCTATCCAGGGCCGCCCCTCCCCGTCTCCTACATAGGTCACTTCGACGTGAACCAGTACGTACTGACCTTGCGGAGGATCATTAAACCGGTTAGCAGACAGAACTTCTGCGTTGCCGTTCAGCTTCACCTGTGAAACGCGGACTTGATAATCGGGCGCCAAGGCAGCCGTCGTTCCAAGCGGGAAGGGCTGATTCGCAGAGCCGTTTTGAGGCTTCTCGGACGTCACAGCTTCATCGGTTGATGGGGAACCCGGAGTGGCAACTGCCGATGGCACCGCTACATCTCTTGGGCCTTTGCTGCTGAACGCATCGGAAATGATTGACGAGTAGTACGCCTGGGTAGCGAGGACGCCCGTGACCGACAAAACCGCAACAATGGTTGCTGCAATAGCCATTGCCCGAAACGTGGATCGTTGTCGTAGAGTCACGGCCAAGGCAATTATGGAGACAACGACTGCAAGTGTCCCGAGAATAAAGATCACATTGTTGACTACGGGGACCCAACAGAGGAGCAGTGCGATCCCTGACAGGATCAAAGCGGTGATGGATACAGCTTTGCCTTGCTGGCCAGGCACCGACGATTGATCGTCATCAATCCAAAACTGGTGACCGGGAGGTGCAGGACCCCAACGGGGGTCAGGTTGCCAGCCTGGAGGCGGCTCCCACCCTGCTGGCGGAGGTGGCCAATTTGTTGGTGAGTTGTAGCGCATCACGCTATCCCCTTGTCGGCCGGCCGCATCGACTTCATTGACAATGCCGCGGATACAGGGAGCATACAACTTCACCGACCATGACAACACCCGTCTTACCTACCGCCAAGGTACGGCCACTCTGGTGCCAAAACCCCTCATCAATAAAGGCCAGCAAGCCATGAGCTTTGTCTCAGCACCCGCATAAGCTCTATCCCATGAGAATCGCCGTTGCAGGGGGAACCGGGACAGTAGGACGCCACGTGGTGGCCATCGCCAGGGAGCGCGGGCACAACGTGGTCAGCCTGAGCCGCGCGGATGGGGTGGACCTCATCACCGGGCGCGGCCTCGACCGGGCACTCGAGGGCGTCGACACCGTCATCGACGTCTCCGGCGTCCAGGTCCTGTCCACCAAGAAGGCCGTGGATTTCTTCACCAGCGCCACCCAGAACCTGGTGGCGGCCGGGAAGAAGGCCGGCGTAAAGCACCACGTGGTGCTGTCCATTGTGGGCATCGACAAAGCCAACTCGGGACTGTACGCCGGGAAGCTGGTGCAGGAGGACGAAGTCCGGCACGGCGGCGTTCCCTGGACCATCCTCCGGTCCACCCAGTTCCACGAGTTCGTGCCGATGTCCATCAAGGCCGCCTCCGTGGGCCCGCTGGCCTTCGTGCCCACCATGGTCACCCAGCCGGTGGCGGCGAAAGAGGTGGCCGCGGCCCTGGTTGACGCGGCCGAGGCCGGCCCGAAGGGACGGCTCCCGGACCTCGGCGGCCCACGGACCGAACAGCTCAAGGACCTGGTCTCGGCCTATCTGGCCAAGACGGGGCAAAAGAAACGGATCATTCCGCTCCGCGTCCCGGGCCCCATGGGCACGGCCATGCGCACAGGCGCGCTGATCCCGGCGCCGGGCTCCGCCGTCGGACGCCAGACGTTCCAGGAGTGGCTCGACGCCATCGGTACCGCGTAAAACCGACGCTAAATGGGGCAACTGCCCCATGCCCCTGCCGCGGCCCGCTCCTAATCTCAAGGCATGGAGAAAAGGAGGCGGCCATGACCATCTACCAGCCGCAGTCATCAGCACAGGCAACACCCAAACTTGCCGACCTTCCCGAGGACCCTGCCGAGCACTTCGCCGGCAGCGCCGTCTTCGGGCTGCCCTTCGCCAGCGGCCACTACCTGGCGTTCCGGGATTTCCCGGTGAGCTCCGTCGGCCCCGGCTACCGCTCCGTCTGGCACCGCTCGCCCGGCGGCGAATGGACCCTCTACGCCAACGTCCCGCCGCAATTCAGCTGCGCCCGCTACTTCGGACTGGCGTTCCACCGCACGGTGGAGACCGACGTCGACATCAGCTGGAGCGGCCCGTCCAGCGCCGTGATCACGGTCCCGGGAGTCCTCGACTGGGACCTGCAGCTGGGCACCTCCGCAGCCACGAAGATGCTGACCGCCATGGCCGTCCGGATGCCCGAAAGGTTGTGGCGCAGCGAGCCCGTCCTCAGGGCCATGGGGGCGTTCGCCGGGCCGCTGCTCGGCGCCGGCCGGATGAAAATGTCCGGCCGGGTGCCCAACGGCCAGACGTTCCAGGCCCAGCCCCGGCAGCTGTGGCTCGTCACCGATTCCAGGGCAACTGTCCTGGGCGAGGGCGCCGGACGGCCCGGCCCCCTCAAGGTCCAGGACCACCTGGCGGACTTCTGGCTTCCGCAACGTGGACTGTTCGGAGCGCAGGTGGGCGTCAGGTTCCCCTCCACCGCCCATCCCGCCCAATCAGGCGCTGCCCAGGCACGGAGCAGGAAGAACCAAGCGGCATAACGGCCGACGGCGGGCGGTCCCTACTGCCGCGGCTGCCGGCTTCCTAGAATGGCAGGTGTGATGCAGTCACCGGCTGCGCCCCGCCGCAGCGAAGTCCTGGCCGCGCTGTCGCTCGCCATCGACCTGGGGCTGGGGCAGCCGATGGAGCACATGCTGCGTGCGTCCCTGCTGGCGCTGCGGATCGCCGGCGCGGCGGGCGTTGGCGCCGCGGGCCAGGGCAGGATCTACTACGCCAACCAGCTGGCCTGGATCGGCTGCCACGCGGATTCCTTTGAACTGGCCGCGCTGTTCACGGACGATATTGCCTTCCGCGCCGACTACTACCGCCGGGACCAGCACGGCCTGCCCATGTATGCCGGCATGTTCAGCCACGCCGGCGCCGGCCTCCCGCCGCTCCCCCGCGTTGCCCGCTGGACGCGTTTCGCCGCGACAGGCAGCGGGGCAGTGCGCACCATGATTGCCTCGCACTGCGTCTCCGCCGGGGTGCTGGCCAGCAGTGTAGGGCTCGACGACGGCGTGGCAGGACTGCTCACCCACACCTTTGAGCGGTGGGACGGCAAGGGGCTGCCGGAGGGAGTGGCGGGGCCGGACATCCCGCTGGAGATGCGGATCATGCATCTGGCGGATACCGCCGAGGTGTTCCTGCGGACGGAAGGCGTGGCCGGCGCGGTGGCAATGGTGCGGGCTCGACGCGGCAGCCAGTTCGATCCCGCACTGGCCGGGCTGTTCATCGACCAGGCCCAGGCTCTCACCGATGGACTTCTCGACGTCGACTGCTGGCAGGCGGCCCTTGACCGCGCTCCCACCGACGCTCCCCTGTCCGGCAGCCAGCTGGACACGGTGCTGCGCGCGATCGGCGACTTCGCCGATCTCAAGTCCCCCTACACCGCCGGACACTCCCGCGCGGTGGCGGCGCTCGCGGCCGCGGCAGGCGAGGAACACGGGCTCCCGGCGGACGACGTCAGGGAGCTCCGCCGCGCGGGATGGGTGCACGACCTGGGCCGCTTGGGGGTGTCCAACCAGGTGTGGGACAAGAAAGAGCCACTCTCCGCCCTGGAGCAGGCACGCATCCGCATGCATCCGTATCTTGGCGAACGGATCCTCAGCCGCGTGCCCGGGCTGAAGGGCGAGGCGGCTTTGACCGGCTCACACCACGAGCGGCTGGACGGATCCGGTTATCCGCGTGGGATGGGCGGAACCGAGCTGGGGATCAAGCAGCGAATCCTGGCGGCTGCTGACTCGTACCATGCCTCCGTGGAGCCGCGCCCGCACCGGCCCGCGCTCACGCCGCCCGATGCCGCTGCCCGGCTGCGGCAGGAAGTTTCGGCCGGGAGGCTCGCCGCCGCTGCGGCGGAGGCGGTGCTCGTGGCGGCCGGCCAGCAGCCCCGCCGACCGCATTCGGCCGCAGCTGGACTCACCCCGCGGGAAGTGGAAATCCTCGGAATGCTGTGCCGCGGCCTGACGCCGGCCCAGATCGCAGACGGCCTCTTCCTTTCCCGGAAGACAGTCCGCAACCACGTGGAGCACATCTACACCAAGATCGGCGCCACCAACCGGGTGGGCGCCACCTTGTTCGCGATCAGGAATGGGCTGACCGAGTAGCGGGCCGCGGCCCGCTGGGGCAGGGCACGCTGGCGCGGGGCACATCCCGTGTGGCTATTGGCTGACCAACCGCCACAATGACGTGACCTCGGCCGAGCGCGCCTCGAACAATGGATCGTCGCGGTCCGAGGCCCTCGGATGCGTTGGCTTGGTGTCCAGCCGCTCCGTCACCTTCAGCCCGGCCGCTTCGATGGCGGCCAGCAGGTCCGCCCGCGACCGCAGGCCCAGGTGCTCGGCGAGGTCGGACAGGACAAGCCAGCCTTCACCGGCCGGCTCCAGGTGGCCGGGGAGTTCTGCCAGGAAGCGGAACAGCATCCTGCTGCCGGGGTCGTAGACGGCGCTGTCCAGGCTGGAATGCGGCGTGGCCGGAATCCAGGGCGGGTTGCACACGATCAGCGGTGCCCGTCCGGGCGGGAACATGTCGGTCAGCACTGCCTCGGCGCGGTCGTCGACTCCGAGGTTACGGAAGTTCTCCGCGGCGCAGGCAATGGCACGCGGTTCATTGTCCGTCGCCACCACGCGGCGGACGCCGCGGCGGGCGAGGACGGCGGCGAGCACTCCGGTGCCCGTTCCGACGTCGAACGCGAGCGTGTCCGCGGGCAGCGCGGCCGCTGCCACGAGATCCACATACTCGCTGCGGGTAGGGAAGAATGTGCCGTAATGCGGGTGGATGCGGTCCTGCAGGGCATCGACGTAGACGCCGGTCCGCCGCCACTCGTGGGCGCCGATGGCCCCCACGAGCTCATGCAGGGACACCACGGACGCTTCGCCGATGTCTCCGTACGCTTCGGCTGCTGCTTCCCGAATATCCGGTGCACGGCGCAGCGGGACCACCGGGCCCGGATCGAGGGGAATCAGCACCAGGCCGAGAATGCGTGCGCGGTGCGAGGCGGACTGCCGGTGCCGGTAGAACTGCTCGGCAGGGGTTCCTGCGGTCTTCTTTCCGGCGCCTATCCGGCGGTCCAGGGCGTTGAGGATCTGCCGCGCGTTGTGGAAGTCTCCGTGCCAGAGCATCGCGATCCCCTGGGATGCCATGCGGTACGCCTCGTCGGCCGTGAGGGCATCGTCCACCACCTCCACCCGCCCGGGCGCCGGCCTGCCGTTGGCCGACCGCCACCGCGCGGACATCCCGGTGCCGGCGTCCTTCCAGGTCACGTGCCCGGCCGCCGCGGCTGTGTGCAAAGGGGTGGGGTCAAAGGGCGGGACTTCCGCCGGAGCTGGGGTGCCAGTAGGGATGAAGTTCCATTCCAAGATGTTGGGTGCGATCGGATTCGGGCCGATTACAGCGGGGGTTCGACGACGTCGAAGGGGACGGTGCCAAGAGACCAGACCGTCCGCCGGCAGCAAACGCGGGATGAGTGAATGGAGGGCGCTGAAGCCCAGAACCTACTGTGTCAGGGTACAGGTAAAACATACGGTTTCCCCCTGGACAGGAAATAGTCTGTGCACAGATAATCTTTGTATAGACCATCTCCCGAGGAGGCCACCATGTGGGAATACGAGCACAGCATCGACACCAACGCCACGCCAGAGGCCATCTGGCGGCTCTGGTCCGACGTCCAAAACTGGGGCGCCTGGAACAGCGAGATCGAGAAGATCGAGATCAACGGCCCCTTCGCTGAAGGCAGCCAAATCCTGATGACGCCTCCGGGTGACGATCCGATCCCCCTGGTCATCGCCGACGCGGTCGAAAACGAACGCTTCGTGGACGAGGCCCGATTCGGCGGCCTGCTCCTGCGCACCACCCACCGCATCGATCCAGCCGGCGGGGACCGGATCCGGGTGGTCTACCGGATGGAGATCACCGGCGACGGCGCCGACGAGGCCGGCCCGCAGATCGGGCCCGGCATCACCGCGGACTGGCCGGAAACCATGGCCGCGCTGGTTAAAATGGCAGGCGGCTGATGCCACTCATTCCCGGCGAGAGCCCCGGATTCCTGCTCTGGCACGCCACGTTGCACTGGCAGCGGGAGATCGCCGCAGCACTCGCGCCGCTCGACCTGACCCACGTCCAGTTCGTGCTGCTCGCCTGCGCCTGGTGGCTCAACAACCAGGGCGAGCACCCGAACCAGCTGGCCCTCGCTCGGCAGGCGGGCACCGACGTCAAGATGGCCTCCCAGGTCCTGCGCGCCCTGGAAGCGAAGGGACTCATCGAGCGGGAAGTCGACCCGGCGGACACCCGGGCCAAACGGCTGCGCGTCACCAGCGCCGGAGCCGAGCTGGCTCCCCGGGCCATCGCCGCCGTCGAACTCGCCGACGCCAAATTCTTCGAGCCGGTGCCCGTGGACGATGCCGTGTCCCTGCTCCAGCGCCTGGCCCGGCCCGGGCCGGGCACACCGCCAGCGGCCGGCGGTGACCGCACGGAACCCGAGGCACGGGCTACGTAAGGACGGCCGGCTCCGAATCCGCCGCGAGCAGCCCCAGGAGCGGGCCTGCGTCGTGCACGGATTCCAGGCCAAGCACCAGCCGGCTGATGGCTTTGACGCGGTCGCCGGGCAGCCTGGTGCCGGCCAGCCCCTCGAACTTGCCGATGGTTTCCTGGTCGCTGAGCCGGTTGGTGGCCGCCCCCTTTGCCTTGACCGCCTGCACCCCGAACGTGTCCGTATCCGTCTGCACGGTGAGGAAGGGTTCGGCCGATCCGCCATGCTGCTCCGGGTCCACTTCCACGTGGATGCGGCCCATCAGCTCCCTCAGCCGGGGATCGTTCCGGCCCTGTTCCGCCACCTGGTCCAGTCCCACGTTGCCGTGCATCAGCGCCGCTGCGAGCGCGAACTGCATGCTCAGCTGGGTCGAGACGAGGGAACGGACATCGGCGGTGCCGCACATGTCCGCGATGAGGGCGCTGGTCCGCACCGTGATTTTCTGCGTTGCCTCCGCGGTGATCCCCCGGTCACGGAGCTCCAGGATCGCGTCGATGGCCGAGTGGGTGCTCCGGCAGGTGGCGTACGGCTTGATGGACGCGCGCTGGACCTGCCAGTCCTCCCCCAGGGTGTCAAAGAGCCGTGACTCCTGGACGTCGCCCGGCTGGCCGTAGAGCTTGAGGAAGCTGCCCCACGGAGCGGAGAACACATCCCGCGGCCCCGTGAATCCGGCCTTGGCCAGCAGCGCACTGTTCAGCCCGGCTTCGGCCGCCCGCCCCACATGCATGCGCTTGGACATGGCCCCGTCCCCGATGAACGCCCAGGTGCCGCCGGTGAAGGAACCGGCCAGGCCTATGGCCGACACCAGTTGCGGCGCATCCAGCCCCAGGACCACGCCCGCCGCCACCGCGGCCGCGAACGTGCCGGTCACCCCAGTCGAGTGCCAGCCCTGGTTGTTCACCGGGTCGTAGCCGCCCAGGGCGTCCTGCACCCGGCGGCCCACCTCGTACCCGCTGACGACGGCGTGAAGGAGCCTTCCGCCGTCAACTCCCGTGCCGTCGTCGTCCGCTCCCTCCGCGGAACCGCCGGCCCGGACGGCCAGGGCGGCGAGCGCAGCCGGAACCACCACGGCCCCGGAATGGTCGCACCCGCCCGAATCGTCCAGCTCAAAGGCATGGCACGCCACCCCGTTGACGAAGGCTGCCGCCAGCGGCGGCAGACTGGAGGGCGTGCCCCACACCGGCGAGCCCGTTCCGGGCGGCGGGGTTCCGTGCGCTGCGGCGAGCGCCGACCTGCTGAGGAGGACTTCCCGCGACGCCGCCCCGGCAATGCCTGCGCCCAGGGTGTCCAGCAGGTGGAGTTTTGCCCGATGCAGGACCTCGGGAGGGATGTCTGCCGGCCGCAACGCCGTGAGGAAGTCCGCTATGCGTTCTGATGCTGTCCGCTCTGGGCTCATGCCGGGGTGCCTTCAGGTGTGAGGGAATGGAAGATTTCTGCCGGGTGCGAAGGGCTGTTGGGCGCGGCGGTGTCCCGCCACCACCGGGCCACGTCCCCGCCGGTGGCGTGCCAGACGTCGCCGTACGAGTGGACGTGGTCCAGGAACGCCCGGAGCATCCCGATCCGCCCGGGAGTGGCGATGATCTCCGGATGCAGGGTCAGGACGAAGCAGAGTCCTTCGGCGCGGTAGGCCTCGAATTCCAGGATCCAGTTGCGCAGCACCTCCCGGCTGGACGCGATCCGCGGGCTGCCCTTGGGGATGGGCGGATCCAGGTTGAAGACAAAATAAGGGAAGTCGTCCAGTTCGTGGTGCCGTGGGACCTCCACCAGTCCTGCAGCGCGGCCGGCATGGAAATGGGGCAGGTCGTCGCCGTGCCACGAGGAGGACCAGGTGAACCCCAGGTCCAGCAGGTCACCGGGCAGGCCGTGCGCCATGGATCCGCGGCCCGCCCGGAAGCCCTGCGGCCGCACGCCAAGGAGCGCCTCGAAAGCGTCCTGGCCCCGGCCGATGCTGTCCAGTTGTTCCGGCAGCGGCTGCAGCCCCATGTCCTCCAGCGCCCAGCCCATGTTGGCAAGTTCGTGCCCGGCCGCCGCCACGGCTTCAACCTGGCGCGGGTAGGTGCCGAGGTTGGCCCCGGGAATGAACCAGCTCGCCGTGGTGCCCGTGCGCCCGAGCTCCGCCAGGAGCCGGTCCACGCCGCGGGTGGCGCCGTACTGGCCAACGGACAAGCTTTTGGCGCGGTCGACGGCGTCCGGCGCCGCCGCGAGCACCGACAGTTCCGCTTCAAATCCCACGGTGACCACGAAG
This sequence comes from Arthrobacter sp. 135MFCol5.1, assembly GCF_000374865.1. Taxonomy (GTDB): domain Bacteria; phylum Actinomycetota; class Actinomycetes; order Actinomycetales; family Micrococcaceae; genus Arthrobacter. The sequence goes on from NZ_KB895456.1 coordinate 209,755, forward strand.
GCGCACCGGTTCCCCCCGGGCCAACGGCCCGCCGGCGGTTCCTGCGTGAACGTCATGCTGCCTGCTCCGTTCCGTGCTGTTGCTGCCACCAGGTGGCGATCTCCGCGCACGTGCCGAACCACACGCCGTCGGCCTCCTTCATGTGCTGGATCCAGCGGTCCAGGAGCGCTGCCCGGCCGGGCTTCCCCACCACCTTCGGATGGAAGATGGTGGAAAGGCACAGCCCCTCGGCGTGGTACCCGTCAAACTCCCTGGTCCAGTTGTCCAGGGTGGGCACGTAGCCGGCGATCCGGTCACCGCCGGAGGGCCAGTCCGGGTTGGTGGTGTACGCCAGGGAGGCGTAATCGTCCATGTCTGACCTGGCCGGGATCTCGATGAGCTTCCCGCCGGCATGGAGGTAGGGCCGGTCATCGCCCCGCATGGAGCTGGAGTAAAGGAAGCCCATCTCCGCGAGCAGGGCGGGGGTCTCCGGACGCCAGTCACCGGACGGGGTGCGGAAACCGACGGCAGTGGTGCCCAAGACGTCCTGGAAGATCCGCTGGCTGGTCTCGATCACCTGCCGCTGTTCGTCAGTGCTGAGGTCCCAGTACTTTTCGTGCTTATAGCCGTGGTGTGCTACTTCGTGGCCGTGCTCCACGATCCGCCGGCACTGTTCGGGCCAGGTTTCCACCACCCAGGCGGGGGTAAAGAAGGTTGCCGGGACCTGGTGGGCGTCCAGGAGCCGGAGCATCCGGTCCAGGGCCCGCCACGGTCCGTAGGCACCTTGGCTGAAGTACTCCGGCCGGGACCAGATGGTGCCTTTCAGCATGGCATCGCCGGTGGGCCCGTCAAGATCGAAGGCCAGGGCGACGGCGCTGCGGTTGCCTTCCGGCCACCGCACCGCCGCCCCCGCCTCCAGGGACTGCTGGCTCACTTAACCCCGTTGATCTCGGGCTTCATGGCGCCGTAGCCGATGCCCCACTTGTCCAGGATCTTCTGGTAGTCACCGCTGTCCGTGACCTTGGTCAGGGCATCCTTGACCGCGTTGGCCAGCTGGGTGTTGTCCTTCTGCATCAGGATGCCGAAGGGCTTCGCCGGCAGCGGATCGAGCACGGCCGCGTACTTTCCGGGATCGGTCTTGTCGAAGTAGGCGAGGTTCTCGGCACCCTGGGCGGCCAGGTCCACGCGGCCCTGGTCAATCTGCAGCCGCGCGGCCGCGCCGGAGTCCGTGGGCAGGATGCTCAGTTCCGGGAGGCCCTTGTCCGTGCAGATGGTCTTGCTCAGGGTTTTCACCTGTTCGAAGTAATCGGTCTTGCCGCTTACCGCGAGGGTCTTGCCGCAGAGATCGCTCTCCTGCTTGAACTCACCTGCCCGGGTGCCCGAAGTGTAGAGGCGGCCCTGGGACTTGAAGTAGTCAACGAAGTCGGCCGTCTTCTGCCGTTCCACGGTGTCCGAGATGCCGGACATGACCAAGTCCACGCGGCCGGTCTGGACGGAGTTGATCAGCTGGTCAAAGGGCGATTCCACCACTTCAACCTGAACCCCGAGCGCCTCGCCCAGCTTTTGCTGCAGCTCGATGTCCACGCCTGCCAGCTTCTTGTCGGAGTCGCGGAACTCCATGGGCGGGAAGTCCGGGGACAGGCCGATCCTGATCTTCCCGGCGTCCTTGATGGCCTGGGGCAGGCCGGTGCTGCCGGCGCTGGTGTCCGCGGTGGTTTCGGCGCCGCCGACGCAGCCGGTGAGGCCGAACGCGGCAACTGCGGTGATGGCCGCAACGCGGGCGGCCGTGGTGAACTTCTTCATGGATGGCTCCAAAGGGGTTGGGGTGATGTTTAGAAGACGCGGGAAAGGAAGGCTTTGGTCCGCTCGTGCTGCGGGTTGCCCAGGACCTCGGCCGGAGGACCGATTTCGACGATTTCGCCGCCGTGCATGAACGCCACACGGTCGGCCACTTCCTTGGCAAAGCCAATCTCGTGGGTCACCACGATCATGGTGAGGCCGGACTTTGCCAGGTCCTTCATGACGTCCAGCACTTCGCCCACCAGTTCGGGGTCCAGTGCCGACGTCGGTTCGTCAAACAGGATCAGCTCGGGTTTCATGGCCAGGGCCCTGGCGATCGCCACGCGCTGCTGCTGGCCGCCGGAGAGCTGCCGCGGGTAGGACCCTTCGCGTCCCTCCAGGCCCACCCGGGCCAGCAGTTCGGAGGCGTGCCGTTTGGCCTCGGCCGGTTTGACCTTGTTGACGAGGACCGGGCCTTCGATGATGTTTTCCAGCACGGTCATGTGGGGGAAGAGATTGAACCGCTGGAACACCATGCCGATGGACCGGCGCTGGCGGGCGGCTTCCTTGTCGGAGAGCTCAAAGAGGCGGTTGCCGTCCTGGCGGTAGCCCACCACCTTGTCCCCCACCCAGATCCGCCCGTTGGAGAGCGTTTCCAGGTGGTTGATGCACCGCAGGAAGGTGCTCTTTCCGGACCCTGAAGCACCGAGCAGGCAGACCACCTCGCCGCTGTTGACCTCGAGATTGATGCCCTTGAGGACCTCGTTGAGGCCAAAACTCTTGTGGACGTTTTCGGCGCGGACCAGAACGTTGGTGGTCATGACTGTGCCTTCCTGTTGGTACCGAAAATGCTCGACAGCCGCTGGAGGGGCGTCATGGGCAGCTGGCGGCTTGAGGATCCCTTGGCGAAGAACCGTTCCAGGTAGAACTGCCCGATGCTCAGGATGGACACGGCGCCCAGGTACCAGACGGCGCAGACGATCAGGAGCTCCATGATCCGGTTGTTGACGTAGTAGATGTGCTGGGCCTCGGAAAGGATCTCGCTCACGCCGATCGCGGAAGCCAGCGATGTGGTCTTCAGCATCCCGATGACCTCGTTGCCCACGGGCGGGATGATGACCCGCATGGCCTGCGGCAGGACGATCCGCCGCATGGCCTGCAGCCGGGTCATCCCGACAGCCTGCGCGGCCTCCAATTGCCCCTCATCAACGGAGAGGATGCCGCCGCGGACCACCTCGGAGGTGTAGGCGCCCTGGTTCAGCCCCAGGCCGATGGAGGCGGCGACGAAGGGGGTCAGGATGTCGATCATGCGGCCCGAGTAGAGCCCCGGGATGCCGATCACCGGGAAAATGAGGGCCAGGTTGAACCACATCAACAGCTGCAGGTACACCGGGGTGCCGCGGAAGACCCAGATGTAAAGCCACGCAACGCCAGAGACCACCGGGTTCTTCGACAGGCGCATCACGGCGGTGACCACGCCAAGAACCAGTCCGATCGCCATGGCGACGGCGGTGAGGATTAGGGCTACTCCGATTCCCTGGATCAGGACGGGAACAGCCAGGTATTCCTGCACGGTGGGCCAGTTGATCTTGGCCCGTGAGAAGGAGACGGCCAGCCAGACCAGGAGCAGCACTACGGCCGCGGCACCAATCCACCTCCCGATATGCCGGCGCGGGACGATTTTCAGATCTGCCGCTGCAGTGCCTGTGATGCTGGGCGCTGGTTGAGTCTTCATGGCGTTTTCCTGATCGTGGAGGGTTGTAAGGTCGCCGCGGGGACCTGCGTTGGTGGGCGCCACGGGTCAGCCCGCTGCGCCGGACGGAACGCGAAGCCCCTGGTAGTCGGCCGCCCAGCTTCGTGCCTGGTCAAGCTTCGCCCGGAGACGCGTCAGTTGTTCGGCGACTCGTTCCGGGGCGGTACCGCCAAACCCGGAGTGGGCGGCGAGGGCAGCTTCAAGGGTGAGGACCTCCCTGATATCCGGCGTCAGCCGGGAATCCACGGCAGCGAGCTGTTCATCAGTGAGGTCGTCGTAGTCCAGGCCGTGTGACTCGCAGAACCGCACCAGCGCTCCGGAAATCTCGTGCGCCTCGCTGAACGGAATTCCCTGCCGCGCCAGCCAGTCGGCAACCTCGGTGGCCAGGGTGTAGCCGGCGGTTGCCTGCCGGCGGACCTCCTCGACGTTGACCGAGAACGTCCGTACCAGGCCGGACAGGGCGGGCAGGGCGACCTCGATGGTCTCGACCGCGTCGATGACCGCGTTCTTGTCCTCGGCAAGGTCCCGGTTGTAGGCGAGCGGCAGCGACTTGACCGAAGCCATCAGCCCCATGAGGTCCCCCAGGACCCGGCCGGCCTTGCCCCTGGCGAGTTCGGCGATGTCCGGGTTCTTCTTCTGCGGCATGATCGAGCTGCCGGTGCAGTAGGCATCGTCCATGGTGATCCAGCGGAACTGCTGGGACGCCCAGGAGATGATCTCCTCGCAGAGCCGGGAGATATCGATGAGCGTCAGGGAGCAGACGAACAGGAACTCGATGGCGGCATCGCGGCTTCCCACGGCATCGATCGAGTTTTCCGCGCTCGAATCGTAGCCCTGGTCCAGGGCTGCGAGTTCCGGAGACAGGGCGAAGGTGGATCCGGCCAGCGCTGCCGCGCCCAGGGGCGAGACGGCTGCCCTGCGGTCCCAGTCCCGGAACCGGTCCAGGTCCCGGACCAGGGGTTGGGCGTGGGCCAGCAGCTGGTGCGCGAACACAACGGGCTGCGCCGACTGCAGGTGGGTGAATCCCGGGACCGGAGTGTGGAGGTGCCGGTCTGCCTGGGAGGCCAGTGCCTCGGCGAGTTCCACCAGGAGGTCGGCGATCAGCCGGACCTTGTCCCGCATGTAGAGCCGGAGGTCGTTGGCGGCCTGGTCATTGCGGGAGCGGCCGGCGCGGATCTTTCCGCCCACCGGACCCATGCGTTCGATCAGCAGCCGCTCCAGGAAGGTGTGGACGTCCTCGTCCGCTTCCTGCGGGTGGATCAGGTCCGCTTCAATGTCCCTGGCCAGGAGATCGATCGTGTCGAGGAACAGCGCGAGTTCGGCGTCATCGATGAGGCCCGACCGGTTGAGTTCGCGCACGTGGGCCCGGGAACCATGCAGGTCGTAGGGGGCCATCCGGAAGTAGCGCGGATCGGACCGTGAGAAGCGGGAGAGTTCGGGACTGGAGGCACCAGCAAACCGGCCGCCCCACAGCTTTGTCTGTTCTTGCATATGCGTCTAGCTCCTTGGGAAGACTGCCCGGGAAGTGATCCGTATCACTTCGTGCAACGAAAGTATTTCTGGGGTAAACCCTAACTGTCAATGATTTCCGCTTTGTTTCGCGGCTATTAATTTGATGACGCCGATTTTGTGACACCGGTTTCAGAGAATAAATCATTGTGGCTGAGACACCGGTATCCTGACCACTCCTCCGCTCCAGGTGACCTGAGAACCCGGTGATTGTTACGGGTCCGGAAGGCGCGACGAAGCACCAGGGCACACTGAACGAACCGGACGCCGCGCGGCGCAGAGCCCCCGGAGGAGCTACCCTGCCGTTACGCGCCCGCGGGAATTTTCGCCACGGAGCCACGCTCCGTGAACGTGGCCGGCAGCAGATGGTCCCTCTGGTCCGGACCCGAGTGCTCGATCCGGCCAACCAGGACCTCCGCCGCCTTCAGCCCCAACTCATAAGCGGGCAAGGCAACGGCCGTCACCTCGGGGCTGCTGACGGTCATCCACTCGGCGTCGTCCAGGCAGACCAGGGAGATGTCCCGGGGAACCTCCATGCCTGCCTCCCGGATGGCTTGGAACGCCGGCAGCGCCAGGCGGCTGTAGGAGGCAATGACGGCGCTGGGCCGGTCAGGGCGGCGGAGGAGGGAGGCAACAATTTCGTGGGCCCGCTCCGGGGACATGGCGTCGGAGATGAACTCGTACCGGATCCCCGCTGCCCGGGCGGCCGTGCGGACGGCGCGCACCCTGTCCGCGATGGTGGAAATGGGCAGCGGATGCCCGGATTCCAGCTCCTCCGGCGTCTTTGTGGTGGCCGAAAGGAACACGATGTTCGTGTGGCCGCGGCCGATGAGGTACTCCATGACCGCGGTGGCGTCGGCATAGCAGTCAGTCCCCACCCAGTCGGCTTCCACGTTGTCCGGGCGCCGGTCGAAAAGGACCAGCGGCCGGCCCATCCGCACCACGTCCAGCAAATGCGCGGAGTCGCTTCGACTCGTGGAGGCTACGATCAGCCCATCCACCCGCTTGTCCAGGAACACCTGGACGGCTGCCCGTTCGGCGTCCAGGTTCTCATCCGTATTGGCCAGGATGACGTCGAACCCGGCTGCCTTCGCGGCATCGGTCATGCCCCGGACGGCTTTGGCGAAGTGGGGATTCTCAATGTCGCTGATGACCACCCCGATGGTGTGCGAGCGTCCGGAGCTCACGCTCCGGGCCAGGGCGTTCCCCCGGTAACCCAACGCTTCGGCAGCAGCCGCCACCATCGACTGCAGCTCATGGCTTACCGAGCCGTAGCCGCCGAGCGCCCTGGCCGCGGTGGACCGGGAGACGCCGGCCATGCGCGCGACATCCAGCAAGGTAGCGCTGCCATACCGTCGAGATTCCATTCAAGAAATTTACCCCAGAATTTTCGGCCTGATGGAAAGCGGGTCTATTGACACCGGTTTCATTGATTTGTTGCGCAGCAGTTGCAGGCCGTCCTACGGGAAGCGCTGGCCTCGCGCCGTGTCTCGGCCCAGCTGCGGCAGCCAACGCTCGAGCCGGCTGAGGCCCCGCACGTACTGGGCGATCTCAAGATTCGCGCAATTAATCCCCGTCATGGATAAATCCCCTTCCCCGCCGCAGCACAGGTCCCTATGGTGTTCAGACAAGCTCGCCCAAGGGGGTCCCTCTTGAAATTCACGGATGAATCTTCAGGCACAAGCTGCAACGCATCGGATGCGGCAGAGCACGCAGGCACAGCCAAACCAGCTGTGTCCCAGGAACGGCTGCCAACGGCACCGGCAACCCACCGGCGGCCTGTCCCCGCTCCCCCACGCACCAAGCTCACGCCCATCCAGGGCCAGCCTTCCCGGGCCAGGAACCGGGAGCATGAAGTACGGCGACTTATCCACGATCTCGCCGCCCTCGCGTCAAGGCAGTGTCCGCAGTAGTTTCCACCAATCAGGAACCAGGCAAGGGTCAGCCCGGCACCCCGGACTGGGAGCCGGGCCTAGTCCAGCGCCCAGGCCTCGGCGGCGTCGGCCCCGCTGATTCTCCTGCGCCGCCTGAGCACCACCACAAGGAGCGCAGCACTGGCGAGGAGCCCAGCACCCGCCACGGCGGCAACTGCCGCAACGGGCACGTTGAAGGACGCCTTGGCAACAACTGCACCGTCTGACGCGCCGCCGTCGGCCGTTGCTTCCGCTGGCTCGTCCCCACCCGTGGCGGGGGCCGCAACGGCGCCGGCCGGTCCGGCGTCGAGCACTGTCAGCGATCTGCTCCGCCTGTTGACCACCACCACGGACCCGTCAGCCCGCTGGGCCATGCGGCCCGGATCATCGCCGGCGGCAACCGTCTGCGCGGCGGCAGCACCGGCCGGGATGACGGACACAGTATCGTCCATGCTGTTGGTCACGTACACGGTCCCGTCCGCGGCGGCCAGGACCTCCTGCGGCGCCTGGCCAACGGGAATCCGCCGCGCCACCGTGGTTCCGCCCGGCTCGATCACCGCCACATCGGCGGTCATGATGTTGGCAACGTAGACGGTCCCGTCCGGCGCGACGGCAATCCCGTGCGGGTGGGCCCCGGCTTGCACGTCGATGGTGTGCGACGGCCAGGGCGCACCGGCCGGAATCACGGTCACGGTGCCTGCGGCTTCGTTAACGGCATAGGCTGTCCCGTCCTTGGCCACCGCCAGCCTCACCGGACTCGGGCCGGCCTGGATGGTCCGCTGGACCCAGGCGTCGCCCGGCTTGACGACCGACACCGAGTGCTCGTCCGGATTCACCACGTACAGCGATCCCTCCGGGCCCACGGTCAGCCAGTGGGTCCCGGAAGACACCTTCATCACCAGGGAAACCTCGCCGGCGCCCGGGGCAACGACGCCGATCTGGGACTGGGCGCCCTCGCTTTGGGACACGTACAGGGTCCCATCGGCGGTCACCGCCAGCGAGGTAGGGCCACGCCCGGTCTTGATGGTGCGGGACGGCGCGGTCTCCCCCGGCGCGTAGGCGTTGACAACCCCGGCATAGGCGTCGTCGCTGACGTACAGGGTGCCGTCCGGCCCGGTGGCGATGCCCAGGGGCTGGCCGACGGCGTCAAGCGACTTGGCGTCGGCGGCGGCAGCAGGCGCGGGCACGACGGCGGAAGCCAGGACCAGCGCGGCGCCGGCCAGCAGTCCCATCCCGGCAGAGGAGACCGCGCCGGCGGCACGGCGAAGCGGCTGATGGTTCACGATATTCCCCCATATTCCTGCCGACCCCCGCGGCAGTCCTCCGATCCTACCTACACGGCTCAGCAGACCCAGTGGCGGGCCGCACCGCCATCAGGAAGCCTTGCCGCCCGGACCGGCCGGGGCACGGCACCAGGCGGCTCCTGGCGCCCGGGTGGGGCCCGTCGTTGTACCCTCCGCCGCCGGCCCTAAACTGAAGTCCGAACCTGCCGCCGACTTTCCCATGACAGGACCGCGCCCATGACCCTCGTCCTCCACAACGTCCGCCCCTGGGGCGGGGACGCCGCCGACGTGACGCTCGACGGCGGGGTGATCACCGCCGTCGGCCCCGTTGCCGTGGAAGGGGCTGCTTCAGGGGATCCGGGCTCCAAGCCCGCCGCCACCGTGGACGGGCGCGGCCGGATCCTGCTGCCGTCTTTCTCCGACGTCCACGTCCACCTCGATTCCACCCGACTGGGGCTGCCGTTCCGCCCGCACACCGGAACGCCCGGGGTGTGGAACATGATGCTCAACGACCGGAACAACTGGCGCGACGCCGAAGAGTCCATCACCGAGCGGGCCACGCACACCCTGGGCGCGATGATCGGGCGCGGCACCACCCGGGTGCGCAGCTACGCGCAGGTGGACGCCGACGCCGGGCTGGAACGCTTTGAGGCGGTCCTCGCCGCCCGGGAAACGCACCGCAGCCGGGCGGACGTCGCGGTGATCGCGTTCCCGCAGGCCGGGCTGCTTCGGGAGCCGGGAAGCGCCGAGGTACTGGAGGAGGCGCTGGTGCTCGGCGCGGACGTGGTGGGCGGGATCGACCCCTGCGCACTGGACCGCGACCCGGTCCGGCACCTGGACATCGTCTTTGGCCTGGCCGAAAAGTACGGCAAGCCCGTGGACATCCACCTGCACGAGCCGGGCCAGCTGGGCCTGTTCAGTACCCAGCTGATCCTGGAACGCACCAAGGCGCTGGGCATGCAGGGACTGGTGACCATCTCGCATGCCTTCTGCCTCGGTGAGCTGCCGGACGCCCAACTCGACGAGCTCCTGGCGGACATGGCCGAGCTGGACGTCTCCGTGGCAACGGTTGCGCCCGCGTCCCCGCTGCCGCTGGAACGGCTCACCGCCGCCGGCATCCGGGTGGGCCTGGGCGAGGATGGCCAGCGCGACTACTGGTCCCCCTACGGCAACGCGGACATGCTGGACCGGACCTGGCAGCTGGCGTTCACCAACAAGTTCCGGGCGGACGGGCTGATCGAGCACTGTGCGGCCGTGGCCACCATCGGCGGGGCAAGCATCATCGACCCCGCGGCACAGCGGCTTGGTTCCGTGGCGGACCGGCCCGGCCTGGCAATGGGCGACCCCGCGGAACTGGTGCTGCTGGAGGGCGACACCGTCACCGCCGCCGTGATGGACAAGCTCCCCGGCCGCACTGTGATCCACCGCGGCACCGTGGTGGCGGACGGGCTGCAGCTGGCCTGAGCTACTCCCCCATGCCAGGATGCACCGGAACGTAGTCCACGGTGTTGCCGGAGTTGGTCCGGCCGGCCGGGGCACGGTTGAACCCCCGCGCGTCGAGCCCGTTCTTGGCCCGGAATTCCGCGAGCGCAGCATCGTAGGCGTTGTTGAGGGTCCGGCCGGAAAATTCACCGGTGCTGCCATCGGCGAAAGCGATCCGGATGCGGATACCGGCCGGGTAGTGCCGGCTCATCCGGATAAAGCCTTCGGCGTCCTGGTGCAAGGTAATCAAGGGGGCTGCTTTCGGTCGTGGGATCAGCCTCAAGTCTGCCACCCCTCCGCGACGCCCGACGGCGGCACCCCGGGTTCCGCGGGCGGCGACGGTCCGGCGCATACTGGAAGAGCCGCCCCACCACGCGCGCATCCCCTCCGGACCCGGACCCCGAAAGGCACCCGCATGCCCGCCAGCACCTCCCCCGCCAATCCGGCCAAGCTGCACCTGGTGCTCATGCTGGTCCTGACGTTCTCCACCGGGGTGCTCGACGCCGTCGGCTACCTGGGCCTGGACCGCGTGTTTACGGCGAACATGACCGGCAACGTGGTGATCCTGGGCATGGCCCTGCTGGGCGCGGACAACCTTCCCATCCTGGGCCCCATCGGTGCCCTGGCCGGGTTCATGACCGGCGCCCTCATCGCGGGACGGGCACTGCGGCCTACCAAGTCCGGCTGGAACCACCGCACCACCGTCCTGCTGGCGGGCGTCAGCACCGTCATGGCGGCCGTGGCCATCCTCCTGCTCAGCGGCGCGAACCCCAGGAGCAGCGAAACCGCCACCGTAGCCATCACCGGCACCCTGGCCGTTGCCATGGGCGTGCAGGCCGCCACCGCCCGGCACCTGAACGTCAAGGACGTCCCCACCGTGGTGGTCACCTCCACCATCACCGGCCTGGCGGCCGATTCCCACCTTGGCGCCCGCACGCACCCCTTCTGGGGCCGGCGCCTTGCCGCAGTGGGCCTGATCATGGCAGGAGCCGCGGTCGGCGCGGGCTGCGTGCATCTCCACCTGGGCCTCGGGGTCCTGCTGACAGCGCTGCTCACGCTCGGCGTGGCACTGTTCGGACGGACCACCGTCCCCCAACACGGGCACGAAGTGGCGACGCCGGCAGCCACCCGGGTCCCGCCGTCGTGAGCCGTGGCCCAACGAACCCCGCCTGACCTACCGCCGGTCTGGGGCGGGGGCAGCGACGGCCGGAGCCACGGCGCCGCCCTGGTCCCACCAATCCAGCACCCTCATTGCGGTGAATGTCAGCCACTTGGACGGCTGGCCCGGTGGAACGTCCGTTTCGAACCAGACCCGGCCGGGGTGGCGCCGCTCCTGGACCCACGTGCCGTCAGCTTGCCGGGCGGACCTGACCAACGAAACGGCCTCCGCCAGCCGCGGATCGGGCGCCGCGGCGTCGTGCAACGCGGCGGCGCAGAAGTAGTCCAGCGCATTCAACGCGCTGTAAAACCAGCGAAACGGATAGACGAACCGCGACGCCCAGGTCGCCACAGGCTCGCCCGTGGTTTTCCGGTACAGCAACCGCCGCTCCAGCAGATACTCCTGGCCACGGTTCCTGGCGGCCCGGAGCTCCCTTGACCCGCCAATGGCTGCCTCGTAGGACAACAGGCCTTTGAGGGAATTGATTGTTGAATGGAACGAGGACCGCGTTGACCCTTCCACCCACTCGCAGTTCCAGCCGCCGTCGTCCTGCTGATGCTCCAGGAACCACTCGGCAAGCCCGGCCACGTCCGCACCCAGCCACGCACCGTTGGCCAGGGTGAATGCGTTGATGCAGCAATCCACTTCGCCCTCCCAGTACGGCAGGTTCTGGTATTCCCACCGGCTTTTGGCGGCAAGCTTTTCGGCGGTACCGCGGAGTGCGTCCGCCTCCAGCCCCCACTCACGCAGCATGTTCAAGGACCAGGTGGTGGCGGTGTACGGCTGGCCGGCGTCGGCCGACGCCTCCGGGCCTTCGAAGTCAAAGTCCGCCGGGAAGTATGCGCCGCCGGCCCACTGCCCGTCCGGGTCTTGCAGCGCCAAGAGCCTGGCCCCGAACCCCTCCGTCCGAACTTTGGCCCGGGTGGCTTCCCAGCTGGACGGCGGGGCGCCTCCCAGATCCCTTTGCACCTGCCATCGCAGGGCGGGATCGGAGTCGAGCAGCCAGTCCAGCAATTCAGGGTCCACGGCCATAGCGGGGAGACTACCACGGCCCGGGACTGGGCTGTTTGAAGTCCAGCGCTGCGGCCGGGCGTGGACTATTTGAGGCTCAGCGCCACCACTAGGCCGATGACCACGGCGGCCACAACCCCCAGCGAGATGTAGAGTCCGGCCTTCATCGAGCTCTTCTGCACCGTGGCTCCGGCGTTGGGGAGCGCTTCCTGCCACGCCTTGATGGCGTCCAGGCCCTGGTAGTAGGCGAACATCATGGCGGCTCCGCCGGCCGCGCCCGCCACAGCACCCAGGCCGCCCGCGCCGCTCATGGCGGCTCCGGCGGAACCGGCGCGGCTCAGGCCGGTAGCGTCCGTGCGGCCATCCGCGCCGGCGGCCATCTCCGCGAGTTGCCAGGAGGACGGGCTGGGCGACAAGGACGCGCCCACGCCCACGATGTCGTACTTCCGGCCGTTCGCCGTGACCACCATCGTCCCCATGCTTGTGAACCGGACCGCCGCCTGGGCTGCCGGCACGGAAAATACCGGCACCCCGTCAGCGTCATGCATGCTGAACGTTCCCGCGCTGTCCATGGCCACGATGGCAGGTACTGTCCTGGCTCCGTTGATCATGCTCTTGCGCCAGTAGAGCAAGGACTTCATCGGGGGCGCGGAAGCTGAGGGGGTTATTTCCATGACCACAGCTTAGGCGGCACCATCCCCTGCCCACCCGCAGCCGGCATGGGGAGATCTTCCCTTGCCGGGCCGCCGGCCCCGTATATCGGCACCCGGGGCGCGCGCCGTCGTCGTACGTCCTTCCGGGGCGCTATTTGAGTTTTGGCACCAGCACCGGCGTGTTCTTCTTGTACGCCTCGTAGTCCGGCTGTCCGCCCCACTTCTTGTCCGCCTTCTTCTCCAGGGGCGGGACGCCACTGCCCTTGGTGAGCAGCAGGGCCACGAACACCGGGGAGATCAGCGCGGCCCACTGCCAACCCTGCAGTACGGGCAGCGCGATGATGGCCACCCCCACCCACAGGGTGATTTCGCCGAAGTAGTTCGGGTGGCGGGACTTTGACCACAGGCCGGTATTGATGAAGCGTCCCTTGTTGGCGGGATCTGCCTTGAACCGGTTCTTCTCAATATCCGCCAGGGTTTCCACCGTGATGCCCGCGGCCCACACCAGCAGGCCCACCCAGAAGAACCCGTCCAGGCCAACCTTTTTGTCCGACGTGATGGCCACCCATGCCAGCGCCGCCGTGAGCACCACCCACAGGCCCTGGATGGTCCAGGTGTTCAGGAAGCGGAGGAAGTCCGGCTTGAGCTCATCGAACCGGTCATCCTTGCCGTGCTTGCTGATCCGCAGGAACAGGAAGCTGCCCAGGCGCGCGGCCCACAGCACCACCATGGCCGCCAGCAGCAGGCCGCGCGCATCGACGCCGGGGGAAGCCAGCACCAGGAACACGGTGATGGAGATGTAGGTAAGGGCCCCGGTGAGGTCATAGAACTTCTCGGTCTGCGCCTTGAAGCTGGGAATGAACACCAGCCACTGGATCACGAACGCCGCGGCAACCCCCAGCGCAAACACCGGGAACCCGCCAATCCGGGAACCTCCCTGGCTTCCGGCGAGGGCGATGAGGACCGCCACCACCACGGCGATGACAGTACTGACGAGCGCCTTGCGGCTGCTTCCATTCACGGACAGGCTCCTTTCCCGGGGCCCCAGCGCGATCCTGCGCTGACGATACCCTCTTATCCTGCTAGTCTCTCATGTATTCAAATCTATTTGATCACTAGAGGACAATAACTACAATATGGGAAGGCCAAGGAGGAGGACCCGTGGACGCACCGCTGCACCATCCGGCCGCCGCCGCGCTCCAGAACTTGTTCAACCTCGCCAATGAGACAGAGCGCGAGGTGGCCCGCCATCTTGAACTGAACCTCACGGACTACCGGGCACTCAGCGCCCTGGTCCACTCCGGACCGCTCACCGCCGGCGCTCTCGGGGAAACTTTGGGCGCCACCGCGGCCACCACCACCGCCATTGTCGGCCGGCTCGAAGCCCGCGGCTACGCTGAACGCCTGCGCTCCGCCGAGGACAGGCGGCATGTCCATGTCAGCGCCACCCCCGCCGCCGCCGACAGGATCCGGCACCTGATGCTCCCCCTCATGGATGCCACCAACCAACACATCCACACGCTCCCCGCGGACGAACAGGCAGCCATCGCCGGATTCCTGGACGTCGCCTTGACCCTCATGCAGGACCATCTGCATTCCCTTTCCGAGAAGGACACCCCTTGAGAGAGTTCACCTCGCCGCCCCTGGCCGACCTGTCCACCCACCGGAACGCCACCGATCTTCTAATGCACCGGTACCGCACCTCCCCGGAGCACGTCGCTTTCGAGGTGCGGGCCAACGGTGCCGACATCACCGCCCCCTGGCGCCAGGTGACCACCCGCCAGTTCGTTTCTGAGGTCCGGGCCCTTGCCAAGGGCCTGATCGCGGCCGGCCTGCAACCCGGCGAAACCATGGCCGTCATGTCCCCTACCCGGTACGAATGGGCGGTGGCGGACATGGCGGCGTGGTTCGCGGCCGCCGTCGTGGTCCCCATCTACGAAACCTCCGCCCAGCCCCAAGTGACCGCCGTGCTGTCCGACGCCGACGTCCGCCTGGCAATTGCCGGCACCACAGCGCACGCCGCGCTGCTGGAGCAGGGGTACGCCCGGACGGGAACTCCAAACTTGGGCATTTGGACCATGGACGCCCGCCCCGGCGCTGACCTTCAGGCGCTGGTGGAACTGGGCACCGACGTTCCGTACCGCGACGTGGAGGAACGGCGCCTGCTGCCGGACCAGGAGTCCGTGGCCACGATCGTCTACACCTCGGGCACCACCGCAGACCCGAAGGGCGCGTTGATCACCCATGGCAACTTTGTGGGCCAGATCCTCAACGTCGGCGCCGCCTACACCAGCGTGGTCCGCGAGGGCGGCAACACCATCATCTTCCTGCCCATGGCGCACGTCCTGGCCCGCGGCCTGCAGCTCATCTGCCTGGCCAACGGCATGCGCATCGCCCACCTCGCCGATCCCCGTGAAGTAGTGCCGGCCCTGGGCGCCCTCAAGCCCACGTTCCTGGTGGTGGTGCCCCGCGTCCTGCAGAAGATCCAGGCGTCCGCAGCGGCCGCCGCGGCGCAAAAGCACCTGGGCCGGGTCTGGGCGCTGGCGCAGCGCACGGCGGTGGAATGGGGCAGGTTCGCGGAAGCGCACGACGCCGACCCCGGCGTGCGTGCCCCGCTGGGCCTGCGGGCCCGCCGGGCCGTGTTCGACCGTGTCTTTTACGCGCGCCTCCGCGCGCTGGTGGGCGGACGCCTTGACTACCTGCTGTCCGGCGCCGGCGCACTGGACACAGACTTGTCCCTGTTCTTCCGGGGCCTCGGGCTGCCCGTCATCGAAGGCTACGGACTCACCGAAACCACAGCCCCGCTCACCGGCAATCTTCCCGGCACCATCCATTCCGGGTCCGTGGGCGTCCCCATGCCCGGCACCACCGTACGGATCTCCGATCAGGGCGAAGTGCTGGCCAGCGGGGTGGGCGTGTTTGCCGGGTACCGCCGCGTTTCCGACAACGACGAAGCGTTCGTGGACGGGTTTTTCCGTACCGGGGACCTGGGCGAACTGGACTCCCACGGCCGGCTCACCCTCAAAGGCCGCATCAAGGACGTGATTGTGACCGCCGGCGGCAAGACCGTCACACCCGCCATCTGGGAAGGCTATGTGGAGGGCGATCCCCTGGTGGCCCACGCCATCATGGTGGGCGAAGGCAAGCCCTACCTTGGCGGCCTGGTGCTGCTGGACCCGGAGTCCGTGACGGCGTGGGCCGAGCGCGAAGGCATTGCAGACCTTAGCGGGCTCAAGATTCCGGATGACGGCGGCGCCGTCCGGATCGAGGACGCCCGGCTGCTCAGCGTGGTGGGCAAGGCGGTGAGTGCCGCAAACGCCCGGCTGGCCCGGTCCGAACAGGTGCGCAAATTTGTCCTGCTGCTGGCGGACCTCAACGAGGCGCACGGCAATGTCACGCCCACGATGAAACTCAAACGCACCGTGTTTGCCGAACGCGCCCGGCATTTCGTGGACCACCTGTACACCGATTCAAGGAGCCAAGCATGAACCCCCGCACCAAGAACTGGCTGACCGCCTACGTTGTCAGTGCCGTGATTTTCGCCGTCCTGGACGTGGCGTGGATCCTGCTGGTGGCCAACCCGCTGTACCAAAACCAGATCGGCGGCCTGCTCGCTCCCAAGGCAAACCTGGCCGGGGCCGTGCTGTTCTATGTCATCTTTGTCGCCGGAATGGTGCACTACGGCGTCCGCCCCAATACCCCCGACGCCACGGTACGCCAGCGCGTCACGGGAGCAGCCTTGTTCGGGTTCTTCACCTACGCCACGTGGGCGCTGACCGGGTTCGCCGTGCTGAAGGATTTCCCTGCCCTGGTGGCCGTCACGGACATCCTTTGGGGAGCCGCGGCCTGCAGCATCGTCACCTGGGCCACCGCCACCTTGCTGCGGCGCCGGCTCGCCCGCCCCGCCGCAGCCTGAGTCTTCGTGGCGCCCGCGTCACGGACAGCACGCTTTAGACCCAGGAACGGCGGCGGAATCCCGTAAAGCCGGGACCCGCCGTCGTCCGTTGCTGCTAAAGCGTGCCCTGCGTGACGCGGGACGGCGCGCAGGGCTCACCCGAACAGCGCCGCCACCTGGGTCAGCGTCTGGAACACCCCGTACGCCAGCGGGATCCCCACCAGGATCCAGCCCAGGACCAGCCTGCCGGTGGACCTTTGGACCGGTTCCTGCCCGCTGTGGGTATGTGCTGTGGTCATCTCAGGCCTCCATGGCTGGTTCGTGCCGCGCGGAGCGGGGTTCGTGGAATCGGGCGTCGACGGGGGTGACCAGCAGGTTGGCCACGAAGCCCACCACCAGCAGGGCCACCATGGTCAGCAGCGCCGGCTGGTAGGACGCGCCGGTCAGCTGGCCCGGTTTCCCCTGCGCGTCCAGGATGCCGTTGACGATCAGCGGACCGGCCACACCGGCCGCTGACCAGGCCGTCAGCAGCCGGCCGTGGATGGCGCCCACCTGGAACGTCCCGAACAGGTCCCGCAGGTACGCCGGGGCGGTGGCAAAACCGCCGCCGTAGAACGAGATGATCAGGAACGCCAGCACCACATAGAGGAACGTGGCCGTGGCACCGGCCAGCGCCAGCACGGTGTACAGGACCGCGCCGACGCCCAGGTACACCATGTAGATCCGCTTGCGGCCGGTGATGTCCGAGGTGGCGGACCAGGCGAACCGCCCTGCCATGTTGCCGATGGACAGCAGCCCCACGAAGCCCGCGGCCACGCCGGCGCTGACCAGGGAGCCGCCGTCGGCCTTCCGGAAGAAGTCCTGGATCATGGGCGCCGCCTGCTCCAGGATGCCGATGCCGGCGGTGACGTTGCAGAACAACGCCACCCATACGAGCCAGAACTGCCGGGTCTTGATGGCGTTCTTGGCGGAGACGTTCTCCGTGGTGACCAGCTTGGCGGCCTTGACCTTGGCGGGGTCGAACCCGGCCGGGCGCCACCCGTCTGCGGGGACCTTGATGCTGAAGGCGCCGAACAGCATGTAGGTGAGATAGACGACGGCGAGCGTCAGGAAGAGCTTCCCCACGGCATCGCCGCTGGCCACCCAGCCCTGCGCACCGGAGTTGGGATCGTAGGCCTTGAGCAGGGCCTGGGACACGGGGCTGGCGATCAGCGCGCCGCCGCCGAAGCCCATGATCGCCATGCCGGTGGCCAGGCCGGGGCGGTCCGGGAACCATTTAATGAGCGTGGACACGGGCGAAATGTAGCCAATGCCAAGCCCGATGCCGCCCACCACGCCGTAACCCAGGTAGACCAGCCCAAGCTGGTGCGTGAAGATGCCCAGGGAGCCGACCAGGAAGCCGCCCACCCAGAACATGGCCGAGGTGAACATCGCCTTCCGCGGACCGTTCCGGTCCACCCACGTGCCCATGACCGCCGCGGAGAGGCCCAGCATCACGATGGCGATGGAGAAGATCACCCCGATCTCGGTCAAGCTGGCGCCGAAATGCTTGACCAGCGCGGTTTTGTACACGCTGGTGGCATAGGCCTGGCCAATACAGAGGTGGACAGCGAGCGCTGCCGGCGGGACAAGCCAGCGGTCGAAGCCCGGCGGGGCGATGGTTCGGTCACGGTCCAGGAAGCCCATGATGATGATTCCCTTGCTAGGTGGAAGACGACGGTGTCCAGCGGCGAAGGGCCCGGCCCGTTGCCTCCGGCAATCATCATGCAAATCATCAGCAAACGTACTGTTGGCGCGCCGACCGGTAGTGAATATACGGCGAGCGGCACCACGGGACGCGCCTCAAGCCGCCGAACGTCCGGTGAACTCTGCATGAACGGACCCCGGTTTGGGCCCGGGCCGTAACCTCGCCGTGATCTACTGGTGAACGCGAAATATACCGACCAGTAACTTACGGTCCGGCGATCGGCCCATCGTGGGGGGCGTGCCCGCTTCGCCGTCCTCCATGACGGACAAGGAATCTGACGTGAATCTTTCCAGACGCCGCTTCTTCGCAGCGGGCACCGCGGCTGCCACCACCCTGGCCGCCGGAAGCACCCTGCGGGCAGCCGCCGCGGCCCCGCCGGCCCTCCCGGCTCCCGGTGACTCCGGCATCGAGCACATCGTCGTGGTAATGATGGAAAACCGCTCCTTCGACCACTTCCTCGGCTGGCTGCCCGGGTCCGACGGCACACAGTCCGGACTGACCTTCCGGGACCGCTACGGCATCCCGCACTCCACCTACCACCTGACCGACTTCCAGGGCTGCGGCCACCCGGATCCTGACCACTCCTACGAGGGCGGCCGGATCCAATACAACAACGGCAAGAACGACGGCTGGCTCCGGGCCGGCGAAAACGACGAGTTCGCCGTGGGCTACTACGGCGCCGAAGACCTGGACTTCTGGCGTCAGGCCGGCCCCGACTGGACTGTCTGCGACCGCTACTTCGCCGCGACGATGGCCGAGACCTACCCCAACCGGTTCTACCAGCACGCCGCCGCCACCGACCGAATCCACAACTCCACCGCCACCAGTACCCTTCCCACGATTTGGGACCGGCTGGCCAGCGCAGGCGTATCCGGTAAGTACTACTACGGCGACATCCCGTTCACCGCACTCTGGGGAGCCAAGTACCAGGGCATTTCCCACCCCTATGCGGAGTTCCTCGCCGACTGCTCCGCCGGGGCGCTGCCGGCGGTGTCCTTCGTGGATCCACGGTTCACCGACGAAGGCTCCGGGACCTCCGGCGATGACCACCCGCACGCCGATATCCGCTCCGGAGAAACGTTCCTGGCCGAGGTCTACAACGCCGTGACGTCAGGGCCGGGCTGGGCCACCACCCTGCTGGTGGTCAACTACGACGAATGGGGCGGCTTCTACGACCATGTGCCCCCGGCCACCGCCCCGGACACCAACCCGGACACCGCCCTGCGGGGCTTCCGGGTGCCGTCCCTGGTGGTCTCGCCCAGGGCGCGGCGCCGGTACGTCGCCCACGATGTCTACGACCACACCTCGGTCCTGAAAGCGATCGAATGGCGCTGGAACCTGGCGCCCCTCACACAGCGTGACCAGGCCGCCCGCAATATTGCAGAGGTCCTGGACTTCGGCACCCCTGCCAACCTGGCCGCCCCGAGATACCTCGTTCCGCCATTCGTGGCCGGCCCCGCCTGCTCCCCGGTGGGTCCGCCGCCGGAAGAGGAATGGTCTGGACTGAAACAGAAAGCACTCGCCGACGGATGGAAACTCCCGTGACAATGAAACTCCGTGCCGCCGCAGCGGCCATCGCCGTGTTCGCCGCCGCCATCGTCGGCGGGGCGGCAACGCCGTCACAGCCGGCCGCCGCCGCCCCCGCTCCCGCCACCGCGCCGGCGGCCTCCAGCTACCTGCCCGGCGCCAACCACGTCTTCGTCATCAACCTCGAAAACAAGGGCTACGACGAAACCTGGGGCCCGGCGTCGGCCGCTCCTTATCTTTCCCAGACCCTGCGCAGCCAAGGCGTCCTGCTGAACCAGTACTACGGCACGGCGCACAACTCCCAGCCCAACTACGTGGCGCAGATTTCCGGCCAGGGACCCAACCCGCAGATGCAGGCCGACTGCCAGACCTACACCCCGTTCGTCGGCAGCGGCACCGCCAGCCCCGGCCAAGCAGTCGGCGACGGCTGCGTGTTCCCGGCCAGCGTTCCCACGGTGGCCGGGCAGCTCAAAGACGCCGGGAAATCCTGGAAGGGGTACATGGAGGACATGGGCACCCCTTGCCGGCACCCGGCCCTGGGCGCCGTCGATGACACCCAGAAAGCCAAGGTGGGCGACCAGTACGCCGCCCGCCACAACCCGTTCGTCTACTTCGCAGGGATCACCGGCTCACCGGACTGCGCCAAGAACGACGTCGACCTCTCCGCCTTGCAGACGGACCTCGCCTCGGCTGCCACCACGCCCAACCTGTCCATGATCACGCCCAACCTTTGCCACGACGGACACGACTCCCCCTGCGTGGACGGGCAGCCCGGCGGCCTGGCAAGCGCTGACGCCTGGCTCAAGCAATGGGTTCCGGTCATCACCAACTCTCCGGCGTTCAAGCAGGACGGCGTCCTGGTGATCACCTTCGACGAATCCGACGGGCCCCAGTCGGACGCCAGTGCCTGCTGCGGCGAAGGCCCGGGCCCGAACGCGGCCCTGCCAGGCATCACGGGCATGGGCGGCGGACGCGTCGGCGCGCTGGTCCTCTCCCCCTTCACGAAGGGCGGAACCTGGTCCACCACGCCGTACAACCACTACAGCCTGCTCGCCAGCATCGAGGACACCTTCGGGCTGCCGTACCTGGGGTACGCCGGGACGCCCGGGCTCAACCGGTTTGGCCTGGACGTGTACAACGCGGGGGTCTGAGCCTGACCGGGGCTGCATGCCTCCCCTCGAATGGACCCGGCAAACGGACTGCAGTGCAGCGTTTGCCGGGTCCATTGCTGTTCCGCGGCCGATGCGTTATGGCGACGTTAGGAAAGGGTGGCGGCGAGGCGCATAGTTAGGAGATGACAAGCCCTTACACCCGCGGCGACTCCTTCAGCAGCGAGGCTTCCCGGAAGCACATCAGGCAGGCGCTCACGGACTACGGGGCAACGGACATCCTGTTCACCCAGCGAGGGGACCGGAGCGCTGTGGCTTTCAGGGGCACCGGACGGCAATTCCGGATTGTCATGCCATTGCTGCAGTCCGACGGCGCCCTGGCCATTCGTGGCGACATCGCGGACAGCCGGGTCCACGAAGCCAACGCGAAAATCCTCGAACGCGCCAACCGCAAATCATGGCATGCCCTGGCCCTGGCCATTGACGCCAAACTCGGAGCCGTGGCCGCGGGAATCGCCTCCCTCGAATCGGAATTCCTGGCCCACGTGGTGCTCCCCGGAAACCACACCGTGCTGGACGAACTCGCATCCGTGATTGATTCCGCCTACCGTTCCGGCCGGCGTCCGACCTTCGGCGGGCCGGTTCCGCATCCCGGCCCGGAAGAGTCGCTG
The DNA here is from genome assembly GCF_000374865.1 of Arthrobacter sp. 135MFCol5.1. Classification (GTDB taxonomy): domain Bacteria; phylum Actinomycetota; class Actinomycetes; order Actinomycetales; family Micrococcaceae; genus Arthrobacter. Next base: position 231,225 of record NZ_KB895456.1, read on the forward strand.
ATGAGCGTAGACTCAAAGTATCTCGGGACATCGTGACAGGACATCCGTTGCCCCGAAAATGAGCCCGATTCCCGGTTGCCTTCCACGGCCGCCGGCGCGCGCCGTACCGAGTAGCCTCGACGCCGGCACAGCAGGGAATCGGTACGACGAGGGGCCGCACCACAACACCGGCCGGAACGGGTTAACACCGTTCACCTCCACTGCAGCCGATCCGGCCCCGGATCCCCTGCCCCAGCCACTCCGCCCCGCGTCCCGGGATCCGGCAGTGCACCCTTCAGAACGCTGGTAGACACCATGACCACCATCCAAGACTCTGTTATACGCGCCGACTCGGCGCTATCGGTCAGCGGAGTCCTCGCATCCGCGTTGCCACCGAACCTGGGCACCGCCCAAGGCCCCACGCGGTACACCGTTCCGGCTGTATTTTCCCGCCGGCCGCAGCCCCGCGAAATCGAGCTGCTGCACGGCGAAGCGACGAAACAGCGCCTGTCCGACGCCGGGTACAGCGATGTGGAACTCCGCGTCTCAGACCGCCGCCTCCTGATCACCAACACCAACCTGGTGGACCTCAAAGCAGGCCTGGCCCATCTTGTAGGCGTGATCCTGCGCGACATTTCAGCCCAGGCCGCCCAGGAACGGACCCACCGAACTGACGAACTCGAAGCGTTGGGCCTGGTGGAAGAAGAGCGCCTTGAGTCGCTGCGCAAGGCGGCCGCAGACATCCACTTCGATTAAGCCTTTCCTCCTCGTGTGCCGGCTGCGTAAACCGCGGCCGGCACCGGCGCATCCCGGGCCTGGGGGCGTCCTTGACACCATTACGAAAGGCACACCCCATGACTGACATCAGTATTCGCGACCAGTGGAACCTGCTTCCCGCTCCGGTCACCCAATGGCTGCTGGCGAACCCCGGCTGCATGATTTTGCCACGGACAATTTCCGCCCAGATCAGTGCAGCCGCAGGCGAGGGCGCCAATGGAGATCCCCACGGTGAGACCACGCTGTCCCAGGAGGACGTGGACTTCATCCGGATGAAATCCCATGAGGCCGGGCCGAATCCTGATCACACGTTCTTCGACTCCGTGCAGCCGTAGGCCGCTCCGGGGAACTGCCGCACCGCGGCGGTACCCCGGCCGGCGCGCCACTCCGGCCTGGGATTTCAGAGGGTGGCCAGGGCTCCCTTGGCGCTTTCCACCAGGACATGGGTTCCGGCCTCGACATAGACCACTTCACCGTCGATCTGGCAGGGAACGGTATCGCGGGTGGAGAAGGCGTAGCGGCTGACGCTCGGTTGATGCCCCAGCCCCAAGGTGACTGCCCGGAGCGTCATCAGGGCCATCTTCGTCAGGCCGGCGTGGGGCAGCGTCACCACCTCGAACCGCCCATCGTCCGGGTAGTGCGACTCGCTGACGGTACCGTACTTGGCCATGCGCGAAACGTTGGCCAGGATCAGGCTGTCGAACCGGGCGGTGGCCCCGTCGTCCCGGACAAGCTCGAAGGGCTTCAACCTCGAGAGCGTGCGGGCCACGGAGACGAGCTCCAGCACCTTACCCTTCCCGCCCTGTTCAATGCCTATGGCCATCAACGAGGTCAGCCCGAACCCCACGTAGGAATGCGCGTACAGGACCCGTTCTCCCATTGCGGTCCGGAGCGTGATCCGCAGCAGGTCGACGCGCCGGCCCACACCGGCCGACGCCGCTTCCGCGAAGGTCCGCACCGGCAGGCTTCGGTAGTGGTCATTGGCATTTCCGGCGGGAATGACGGCGCAGACGGCCTTGCTGCCGGGCACGTCCATCACGCCGTTGACCACCTCGTTGTACCCGCCGTCCCCGCTGACGGAAAGGATGAGTGGCACACCCCGGCGCGCCTCGCCCCGGGCAAGTTCACGGGCGTGGCCGGCAAATTCCGTTGGCAACAGGTGAACGGGCAGCCCCGGCAGGTCGGTGGCCAGGTCCCGCTGCAACGCCTCGATCCGCTGGCCCATTCCAGGCCGGCCGGGATTGAAGATCAGGACGGCACGGTCGAAAGGTGCGGCAGGTGCTCCGTCATCAGCCATGGCGTACATGTTCTCCGGGTTCCTGGTGCGGGTGGCTCCAGCCTAACCCGCGGCTTTGGTTTCCGAAGGCCCATTCGGATGGCAGAGTGGGATGATGAGTGGACAACCCGCCGGGCAGGCACGCATGGACGCGGACGTGATCATCATCGGCGGCGGGTTGGCCGGGCTGGTGGCCTGCAACGAGCTGGTCCGTGCGGGAAAGCGCGTGGCCATCCTGGACCAGGAGAACCAGGCCAACCTGGGTGGCCAGGCGTTCTGGTCGCTGGGCGGCCTCTTTCTGGTGGACACCCCCATGCAGCGCCGGCTGGGCGTGAAGGATTCCTTCGAGCTGGCGTGGCAGGACTGGCAGGGCTCGGCGCAATGGGACCGGCTTTCCGGACCGCACCCGGAGGACGAATATGCTGCGCAGTGGGGCCGCGCCTACGTGGAGTTCGCCGCCGGCGACAAGCGCTCCTGGTTGCAGGAACAGGGAATCCGGTTCACGCCGCTGGTGGGCTGGGCCGAGCGCGGCGACGGCAGGGCCGGCGGCCACGGCAACTCGGTCCCCCGCTTCCATGTCCCGTGGGGCACCGGCACCGGGGTGTCCGAACCATTCGCGGACAAGGCGCGGGAGGCGGCCGCGGCGGGCAGCGTCACGTTCTTCTTCCGGCACCGGGTGGACGGTTTGACGTACGACGGCAGTACGGTCACCGGGGTGCGTGGCGCAGTGCTGGCACCTGATGCGTCGCCGCGTGGGGTGTCCTCCAACCGGGACATTGTTGGGGACTTTGAGTTGCGGGCGCAGGCTGTGGTGATCGCTTCCGGCGGGATCGGCGGCAACCACGAGCAGGTGCGGCGCTGGTGGCCGGACCGGCTGGGAACACCGCCGCGCAGGATGGTCACCGGGGTGCCGCAGCATGTGGACGGGCGGATGCTGGACATCGCCGACGGGTCCGGAGTCCGGCTGGTGAACCGGGACCGGATGTGGCATTACACCGAGGGGATCCAGAACTGGAATCCCATCTGGCCGGACCACGCCATCCGGATCCTGCCCGGCCCCTCCTCATTGTGGTTCGATGCTCTGGGCCGGCGGCTCCCCTTCCCCGGCCTGCCCGGTTACGACACGCTGGGCACCCTCCGCTTGCTGCGGACCACCCCGGACATCCAGCAATACGACCATTCCTGGTTCATCCTCAACCAGCGGATCATCGAAAAGGAGTTCGCCCTTTCCGGCTCCGAACAGAACCCGGACATTACCAACCGGGACCTCAAGCTGCTGCTGAAGACCCGGCTGGGCCGGGGCGCGTCCGGTCCCATCGAGGCGTTCAAGGAGCACGGCGCGGACTTTGTGGTGGCGGACAACCTGCCGGACCTGGTCGGCGGCATGAACGGGCTCACCGCGGAACCGCTGCTGGACGGTGCGCTGCTGCGGCGCCAGATCGGGGAACGCGACGCCGAGATCCGTAATGCCTATTCCAAGGACGCCCAGGTGGCGGGCATCCGCAACAGCCGCCGCTACCTGGGTGACCGGCTCTTCCGGACAGTGAAGCCGCACCGGATCCTGGATCCGAAGGCGGGCCCGCTGATCGCGGTGCGGCTCCACGTCGTCACCCGGAAAACGCTCGGCGGCATCCAGACGAATTTGTCCGGGCAGGCCCTCGGCCAGGAAGGCGCCCCCATTCCCGGGCTGTACGCCGCCGGGGAGGCCGCCGGGTTCGGCGGCGGCGGCGCCCACGGATACAACGCCCTCGAGGGCACCTTCCTGGGCGGCTGCATCTTCACCGGCAGGACGGTGGGGCGTTCCCTGGCCCGGGCGTTGTAGCCGCGCATCCTTTCCGGCTTGCTAGGGTCGGCGTATGGCCATCCTCCCCCGTTCCATGGACGACGTGATTTCCGAGCCGCTGCGTGCCCAGTTCGAGTTCTTCCTGGACGAGCACCGGGCTGCGCTCGACGACTGCCTGGACGGCTTGACCGAAGAGCAGGCCCGGCGCCGGCTGGTTCCGTCCCGCACCACGCTGCTGGGCCTGGTGAAGCACGCCACCTTCGTGGAGAAGGTCTGGTTCGACGAAGCCGTCACGGGCCGCGCGCGCAGTGAGATCGGCATCCCGGCCACCCCGGACGAATCGTTCATGCTTGACGACGCCGACACGGTGGCCTCCGTCCGGTCAGCCCACCGGGAGGCGTGCGCCGCCTCCCGGGCGGCCGCGGCCGGGATGGGCCTGGACGATGTGGTCACCGGCAACCGGCGGGGCCCGCTTCCGCTGCGCTGGGTGTACCTGCATATGCTGCGGGAACTGGCCCAGCACTGCGGCCACGCGGACATCCTGCGCGAGCAGGTGCTGGCGGTCCCGTCACGGCGATGACACCGCGGCGGGACCGCCCCTGGACCTTTCGGCGCTCTGGTCAGGCTGCGCCGGCCGCGGCAGCCACTGCCCCGGCGGACGAGTCTTCCGCCGCGCCCGCGAGCCGCAGCCAGGTGTCCACCACGGTGTCCGGGTTCAGGGAGACGGAGTTGACGCCTTCCTTCACCAGCCATTCAGCGAAGTCCGGATGGTCGCTGGGGCCCTGGCCGCAGATGCCCACGTACTTGCCGTGCGCCCGGCAGGCCTTGATGGCCATGCTGAGCAGCTTTTTCACTGCCGCGTCCCGTTCGTCGAAACTGTTGGCCACGATGGCCGAGTCACGGTCAAGGCCCAGGGTCAGCTGGGTCATGTCGTTCGAGCCGATGGAAAAGCCGTCGAAGTACTCCAGGAAGTCGTCGGCGAGCAGCGCGTTGGAAGGCAGTTCGCACATCATGATGACCTCAAGGCCGTTTTCGCCGCGGCGCAGGCCGTTCTCGGCGAGCAGGTCGATGACGCCGCGTGCCTCGTCCAGTGTCCGCACGAACGGGATCATCAACTTGACGTTGGTCAGGCCCATCTCGTTGCGGACGAAGGACAGGGCCTCGCATTCAAGGTCGAAGCAGTCCCGGAAGGATGGTTCCAGGTAGCGGGACGCGCCGCGGAACCCAATCATCGGGTTCTCCTCGTGCGGTTCGTACGCCGGGCCGCCGATCAGGTTGGCGTACTCGTTGGACTTGAAGTCGGACATGCGGACGATCACCGGTTCGGGCGCAAAGGCGGCGGCAATGGTGGCCACGCCCTCGGCCAGTCGCTTGATGTAGTAGTCGCGGGGGCTGTCGTACGCGGCAATCCGCCCGCGGATCTCGGCGGCCACCTCCTCCGGCTGGCTGTCCAGGTTCAGGAGCGCCTTGGGGTGGATGCCGATCTGCCGGTTGATGATGAACTCCAGCCGGGCCAGCCCCACACCGTGGTTGGGCAATTGCGCAAAAGTGAACGCCTGTTCCGGCGTGCCGACGTTCATCATGACCTTCACCGGCGCCTCGGGCAGATCGGTGACCCCGGTCTCCTCGACGCTGAAGTCCAGCAGGCCTTCGTAGATGGTGCCGGTCTCGCCGTCGGCGCAGGAGACGGTCACCTCCTGGCCGTCGGCCAGCGCGTCAGTGGCGTTGCCGGTGCCCACGACGGCGGGAATCCCCAGCTCGCGGGCGATGATGGCCGCGTGGCAGGTGCGTCCGCCGCGGTTGGTGACGATCGCGGAGGCACGCTTCATGATCGGTTCCCAGTCAGGGTCGGTCATGTCCGCCACCAGGACGTCGCCGGTCTGGAACGAGGCCATCTGGTCGATCGCGGTGAGGATCCGGACCTTGCCGGCGCCGATCCGCTGGCCGATGGCGCGGCCCTCCACCAGCACCGGGCCGGTCGCGTTCAGGCGGAACCGGCTCATGCTGCCCGGGGCCCGGCGGGACTGCACGGTTTCCGGGCGGGCCTGCAGGATGTACAGTCCACCGTCGATGCCGTCCTTGCCCCACTCAATGTCCATCGGGCGGCCGTAATGCTTCTCAATGGCGACGGCGTGGCGCGCCAGCTGCTCGACGTCGTCGTCCGTGAGGCTGAAGCGCGAGCGCTGGGACTCCTCCACCGGCACGAAGTCGATGGTGCGGCCGATCTCGTTGTTGGTGGTGTAGGTCATCTGGAGGGCCTTCTCGCCCAGGCCCCGCTTGAGGATGGCCGGCCGGCCGGCTTCCAGGGCGGGCTTGTACACGTAGAACTCATCGGGGTTCACGGCGCCCTGGACCACTGCTTCGCCCAGCCCGTAGGAGGAGGTGACGAACACGGCGTCCTGGAAGCCGGACTCGGTGTCCATGGTGAACATGACCCCGGAAGCGCCGACGTCGGAACGCACCATGCGCTGGATGCCCGCCGAGAGTGCCACCTCGGCGTGCTCGAACTTGTGGTGCACGCGGTAGGCGATGGCGCGGTCGTTGTAGAGCGAGGCAAAGACGTCCTTGATGGCCTGCAGGATGTTCTCGATGCCGCGGACGTTAAGGAAGGTCTCCTGCTGCCCGGCGAACGAGGCGTCGGGAAGGTCTTCTGCCGTGGCGCTGGAGCGCACCGCCCAAGAAAGATCCTGCGAGCCGGCGTGCTTGTCCACCAGCTGCTGGTACGCCTCGCGGACCTGCGCCTCGAAATCCGCCGGGAACGGCGTGTCGCGGACCAGGGACCGGATCTCCTGGCCGGCAGCCGCCAGCGCCGTCACGTCATCGGTGTTCAGGCCAACGAGCCGGTCGGCGATCTTCTGGTCCAGGCCGGAATCGGACAGGAACCGGCGGTACGCGTCCGCCGTGGTGGCGAATCCATCCGGGACTTGGACGTCGGCGGACGTCAGGTTCTGCACCATCTCGCCCAGGGAGGCGTTCTTGCCGCCCACCTTGTCCAAGTCCTCAAGCCCGAGTTCGGAGAACCAAAGAACGTCTGTGGTCATGTTTACTGCTCCTTTGCAGAGGTGGCTTAGGCATTGCTGGCCGCCACGGTAGTGCCGGCCGGAAGAAAAACCTTGTCAACAGTGGCAGGTCTGCCGCGCACTTTCCACATGATGTGCGCCACGCCACGTTTGTGAATTGTTGCTAATGCTTGAGATTCATCCGCTGCAGGATGGTGGCCGCCATCTCCTCCACGGACACGGTGGCGGAGTTCAGGTACGGGATCCGGTGGGATACGTACAGCTGCTCGGCGCTGCGCAACTCAAAGCCGCACTGACGCAAGGATGCGTAGGGCGAGCTGGGCCGCCGTTCGGTGCGGATCTGGCTCAGGCGCAGCGGGTTGGACGACAGGCCGAAACACTTGGACACGAAGGGCTGCAGCGGCTTCGGCAGGCCGTCCCGCTGGAAGTCCTCGTCGACGAGCGGAAAGTTGGCGGCGAAGATCCCGTGCTGGAGTGCCAAATACATGGTGGTGGGCGTCTTGCCGCACCGGGACGGGGCCACCAGGATCACCTGCGCCTTCTCCAGGGCACGCAGGCTCTGGCCGTCGTCGTGCTCCATCGCGTACTCCACAGCCGCCATCCGGGACTGGTAGCGCGCGGCGTTTCCCAGGCCGTGCGCCCTGCCGGGTTCGCCACTGGCAGGCGCGCCGAGCGCCTGTTCCAGCACGCCCACGTGCGTGCCGATCAGGTCCACGATCACGCCTTTGCAGCCGGCCAGGATCTGCCGGATTTCGCTGCTGACGGCGGTGGAGAAGACCAGCGGCCGGGGCCCGGTGGCGGCAAGGCCGTCGATGGTACGCACCACCGCCCGTGCCTGCTCGGCCGTGGTGATGAAGGGGATGGTGACACGGTCAAAGTCGGCCACCGGGAACTGGGTCAGCAGCGTATTGCCCAACGTTTCCGCGGTGATGCCCGTACTGTCCGAGAGGAAGTAGACAGGGCGTAGAGCAGCAGTGGTCATGGCACGACTTTAGCGGCCGCTGTGGTGCGGACCCGACGTCTGGACTGGCGCGGGCCCGGCCGACGCGTTGGTTGTACGCAGGCCGGTCCGCCGGTCAGGCCGCTTTCACAGGGGACGGCCCGGCGGCGGACGCTGCCTGGTTCTCGCGGGCCAGGAAGGCGGAGAGTTCACCGATGGTGCTCATCAGCGGGGCGGGGAACACCACCGTGGAGTTCTTGTCGACGGCGATTTCCACCAGGGACTGCAGGTTGCGGAGCTGCAACGCGAGTGGGTGCGCCATCATGGTGTCGGACGCATCGCCGAGCGCTGAAGCGGCGATGGCCTCGCCTTCGGCGGCAATGATCTTCGCTCGCTTCTCGCGTTCGGCTTCTGCCTGGCGGGCCATGGCACGCTTCATGCTTTCGGGAAGCTGGATGTCCTTGAGCTCCACCAGGGTGACTTCCACGCCCCATTCGACGGTGAGCACGTCGAGGATTTCGCGGATGTCGCCGTTGATCCGTTCGGTCTCGGACAAGGTCTGGTCCAAGGTATGGCGGCCAACCACCTTCCGCAACGTGGTCTGGGCGATCTGGTCGATGGCCGCGGCCACGTTCTCGATGGCGATGACGGATTTCACGGCGTCCACCACCCGGTAGTAGGCCACCGCTGACACGTCCACGCTGACGTTGTCCTGGGTAATGATGCCCTGCGACTGGATGGGCATGGTCACGATCCTGAGGCTTACCAGCGGCAGCCGGTCGATAACAGGAATGATCAACCGCAGGCCGGGGTCTCTTACGCCGACCACCCTGCCAAGCCGGAACAGTACGCCCTTCTCGTATTGGCGGACGATCCGGATGGACATCCGCGCAGCAACGAGAAGCAGGATAACGAGGACGATGACAGTCACGGTGGTGGGGTCCATCGGGATCCCCTCCTGGTCTTTGCGCGGGCCGTGCCGGCACCTGGCTGGCGCCGTGACAGGGGCCCTGCACTTATTGTCCCACCAAAGGCGTCAGGGAGCTTGGAACCGGAGCATACTGGACGTGTGAATGCGACAGGCGCCGCCTTGTGGTTGCCTTGGGGCGTGGTGGGCGGAGTTATGTGGCTCGTGGCCGGACGTCCGCGGCCGCCCGGGCTTCGGCGTCGAACCTAAACCGCAGAAACGATGCTTCCGTACCCCTGCAAGAACATCCTGCGGCCCTGACCTTCATCGGTCCACACCCAGATGATCGAATAATCGGAGGTCACGGCGTCCACGACCCCGGTGCCGGCCAAGGTTCCTTCGGCAAAACTGACCCGGTCCCCCACCGCAAGCCGGGGGTGCCTGGTCCGCTTCCGCCGGGGCTTGAGGGTGGCGGTGTCCCCTGCCACGGCAGGGTCTGGCAGGCATGTACTGACGTGCTGTCGCATCGGTTTCCTCCGGGCTCATGGGCGGACAGTCAGCTCATTACAACCCTGCCCGCTGCTCCCAGGTCACGCACGCCGGCGTGGTGCAGCAAGACTAACGCGCCATGGCACAGCATGCATGGTCCGGAGGCTTTGGACGGAGTGTGACTGGTCAGCCGGCGACGGGCCTACCGGCAAAGCGGCCCCGTTCAGCGAAGAATCAGTCCAGCGCCGCCACGGATCCCAGCGCGTCCCAGGCGAAGCTCGCCAACCAGTGCGTGGACATGAAGTCACCGCTCTCCAGCCCGGAGAGCCCGGCCTTCAACAGCGGATCGAGTGCCTCGCTGAGGACGGCCGCCGCGGCGGATGCCTCGGGCTTGGAGGATTCGCGCAGGGCGGCGATGATACGCGCCACCTGGCCGGCCCGGGTCAGGTTCAGTCCGTGCAGATGCACCAGGTAGCCGTCGGTCTCATCCGTCACGCTCACCGGTTGCAGGATCCGCGACGCCGTGGAGAGCTCCGGCAGGAACCCCGCGAACCACCCGGCGAACTCGTCCGCGGAAAGCACCCGGCGCATCAGGTCCGCCTCGCTGAGGCCGGCGGAGAGGAAGTCCTGGCCGCTGAGCTCCCAGTCCCCCGGCCAGCCACGGTCGTTCCCAAACCACTCACGGGCCGCTTCCTCGCACGCCCTGGCAGCATCGGCGCGGCCCAGTGACCGGAAGGCATCCAGCATGTAGCCCACGCCGAAGGCCGCGTTGGTGTGCAGCCCGTGCCGGACGGGGTATTGCGCCTTGGCCATCCACGCCACGCTGAGTTCCGCCACTGCATCCACCAGCGGCTCCAGGGCGGAGCCCCATTCGCGGATCTGCGCATCGGAGGACGCGGAACAGGTGGCCGCAAGCCGCATGAGCCACGCCCAGCCATACGGACGTTCCCAGGACGGGTTGGCCAGCAGGTAGTCCCGTTCCACCGCCAGCTTGGCCGGGGTCAGGTTGGCGCCCAGGGCTTCCCGCAGCGACGCGGCAGTCGGGCCGTCCACCCAAGCCGCCGTCCCGCCGTCGGACGCCCCCTGCGGAGCAGCCCCGGACGAAGGCGATCCTGAGGCGGCCCCCAGCAGGCTGGCCCCCAGCCAGTGCATGTGGACGCAGGAGTGCCAGTCGAAGGAGGTGTAGAACGCGGGGTGGATCTGCTCCGGCGTGGGACGGTCGTCGGCGGACAACTGGGTGTGGTGTGCCGAGTGCGGGTAGGGCTCCGAAAGGTTGCCCAGCACCACGGCGGCGTAGTCCGGGGCCGCCTGTACGCGAAGATCGTTGTCCATCATGCTCCTTTGAAAGCCGGGATGAGCGGAAGGTTTAGTGGAAGGCCAGGAAGTACATCAGCACGATGTTGACTGCCAGCAGCGGGATGGCCGTGCCCACCTGGGCCGTGATGACGCCGTACTTGTTCTTCATCTCCAGCAGCGCGGACGGCACCAGGTTGAAGTTGGCTGCCATGGGGGTGCAGAGGGTGCCGCAGAATCCGGCGAGCATGCCGATCGCGAAGATGATGGCGGGATCACCGTGGAAGGTCTGCACCAGTACGGGCCAGCCGATGGCGGCGGTCATGATCGGGAAGGCCGCGAAGCCGTTGCCCATCAGCACGGTGAAAAGGAACATGCCGATGCAGTACACCAGCACGCCCGCGATCAGCGAGCCCTTGGGCAGCAGCCCTGACGCCAGGGTGCCCACCGCGGTACCGACGCCGGCCTTGGTGAAGAGGATGCCCAGCGTGGTGAGCATCTGCGGCAGCAATGCGGCCCAGCCGATGGATTCGAGGATCCGGCGGCTTTCGAAGAGGGGCGTGGCCGGGTTCTTGGGCTTGAGGATGACAAGGGCGACGACGACGGCGGCTACGGCGCCGATGGCCAGCGCCACGAGCGTGGTGTTCTTGGGATCCAGCAGCGGGGTGCCGCCGATCACCAGCACAGGAGCAGCGAGCACCAGGATCACGGTGACCAGGGGCAGGGTCAGGGCGGGGATAAAGAGCTTGTTGCCGAAGCGTTTGGCGTAGGCCTCGCGCTCAGGCCCGGTGGAGGTGCGGTGCTTGCCGTGGCCCAGCAGGCCGGTGGATGCCAGTACCACCAGGACCAGGACGGCGACGCCCAGGATCCAGGCGGGTGCGGTTCCGGCCTGGACCCAGGTGCTGTAGAAGAAGCACAGGCCCAGCAGGCCCCAGAAGGCCGAGCTGCCCCAGCGGCGGGGGTGGTTGGTGTCGGCGGCGATCAGCGACGCCCATGCGACGAACAGAATGCCGACCAGCCAGTAAACGGCTTCAACGTTGATCATTTGGCTTCTCCTGCGGTTTCCTTCTGGGCGGTGAGCTCAAACTCGCGGTATTCCTTGTCCAGTTGCTTGTCCAGGCGCAGCAGCCTGAAGCCGTGGATGAGGAAGGCGGCGATGGCGGTGGGGATGGCCCAGAGCGCCAGCTGGAGCGGTTCCAGGTGCAGGTGGTAGGTGGTGTCCACGAACGTGGTGATCAGCAGGATGGAGCCGACCGCCACGAACACGTCCTCGCCGAAGAACACACCAACGTTGTCGGCGCCGGCGGCGTGGCCTTTGATCTTCTCGCTGATCTTTTCCGGCACGTGGCCGTAGCGGCGCAGCGCTGCGCCCTCCGCCATGGGGAACACCAGCGGGCGGACGGTCTGTGCGTGGCCGCCGATGCTGGTCAGGCCCACGGCGGCGGTGATCTGGCGGACGGCCAGGTAGCCGATCAGGACACGCCCGGCGGTCAGTTTGGCGAGCCGGCCGATGAGGGTTTTGGCCTGCTCCTGCAGCCCGAAGAACTCGATAATGCCCACCACGGGCAGCACCGCCACGAAGATGGTGACGGAGCGGCTGCTGGCGAAGCCGGTGCCGAACGACTCGAGGATCTGCGCGGGGTTCATGCCGCCCAGCAGCGCGGTGACGATGCCCGCGACGGTGACGACAATCAGGGGGTTCAGGCGGATGGCGAAGCCAACGATCACCAGCAGCACCCCGATGAGTACAAGCATGATTATCCCTTCCCAGGGGACCCGTGACGGGTCTGCGAAAGTGGGGGCCGGCGCGTCCGTGCCCAGGTTTAGTCGGTGGGGCGGCGCCGAGGGGCGGGAGCCCCGGTCACGTTAGGGCTGCAGGATTGTGTGTGCTGCAGGACAACGGTGTGATCCACAGCATAGCGTTTTGTTCAACAATCCCGCAACCCCTCCTGCGGAAAGGATCAGGTCAGCGGCCGACGGCGGCGAGCAGTTGCGCTTCGGCGCGCTCCAGGTAGCCGGCCAGGAAGTCCGCTGCCGCGGCCAGTTCCCCGGCCTCCAGGAGCTCGACGATCTTCGCGTTGTCCTCCACGTAGGGTTCGTGGAAGGCGGGATTGGCGGCCATGGAATGGAATACCAGCCGCATCTCGGCCAGCACCTGGTCCATAAGGCTGTTCAGGCGTTCGCTGCCGGCGCGGTCCACGATGGCGCGGTGGAAGTCCTGGTTGGCGCCGGCCATGCCCGGGATGTCGCCGTCGGCTGCGGCAGCCCTCGCTGCCTTGACGATTGCCGCCAGGGGCTCCGTGGAGACCGTGCCGGACCACAGGACCGCTGACGGCTCCAGGAAGCGGCGGACCCGGTAGATCTCGCGGATGTCCTCGGCCGTGGGGTGCGCGACGAACACGCCGCGGTTGGGAATGCGGGTGACGATATGTTCCGAGTGGAGGGCTGCAAACGCCTCCCGGAGGGTGTTCCGGGACACGCCGAGGGCCTCGCGGAGGGCTTCCTCGGCGAGCTTGGAGCCGGGCTTGAGCTGGCCGGCCTCAATGCGGCTGCGAAGCTGTGCGGCCACCCACAGCCCGGTTTCGGCGTGCTTGGTGGTCCTGGCCTGGGCTTGAAGATCGGCCAGCACCTCGTCAAACGTCATGGCACCACGATATCGGCAGGGCACGGGTACCCTGTCCGCGCCTGACGTATTCCGCCATCATGGTGACCATGACATGGCTGCACGGCCTGCGCTTCGACCCGATCAGTCCGCTGCTGTCGAGCGGGCACCCGGCTGTGCGTTACTGGGCTGCCAAAGAACTCCCCCCGCCACCGTCAGGCCCTCCCGCCGGCCCGGCGGGAATGCCTGAAGCGGCACTCTGGGACCTTCCGATCCCGCGCCGGATCCTGCGGCGCCAGGCGGCGGACGGGTCGTGGACCTACCCCGGGAGACGGCCCCGGGCGCGGACGGATTACGACCTGCTGGAAACCTACCGGCAACTCGGGTTCCTGGTGGAGATGTTCGGGCTCACGCACCGGCATCCCGCCCTCGCGGCAGCGGCCGACTATGTCCTCTCACGCCAGTCCGCCGAAGGTGATCTTCGGGGGATTTACGGCAACCAAGTGTCTCCCAACTACACGGCGGCCCTCATCGGGCTCCTCAGCAAGGCGGGCTACAGCGGAGACCCCCGGTTGGAACGTGCCTTCAGTTGGCTTGAGGCGTCGCGGCAGGACGACGGCGGCTGGGCCCTTCCGTTCCGCACCCGGGGAAGAAACCTCGACGCGCTCGACGACCAGCGGACCATCACCGGCGACCCGGCCCGGCCCTTCTCACACCTGATCACCGGGGTAGTCCTCAGGGCGTACGCGGCCCATCCTGGGCACCGCGCCGGTGCCTCCGCACAACACGCTGCGGCGCTGCTTGCGGGCCGCTTCTTCGAGCCGGATGCCTACCCGGACAAGGGCCGCGTCTCCGACTGGACCGAGTTCAGCTTTCCCTTTTGGATGACGGACCTCGTGTCCGCCCTCGACGCAATCAGTGTCATCAGTCCCAACCTCCAATCGGAAAAGACCGACAGGGCGCGCGACTGGTTGTCCGCTCACCAGGAACCCTCGGGGCTCTTCACCGGCCATCTGCTCCGGGACCGGTTCCACGACCTCCAGCTCTGGTTCAGCCTCGCGGTGTGCCGGGTGTTCGCGCGCATGCCGTCGCCAGGTGCCCCGCCGGCCGCCTAAACGATGGTGGTGAGCGCCTGGCCGGGCCCGACGGCGTCTCCGGGCGCCGCGTACAGCTCCCCGACCGTGCCGGCACGGTGGGCGGTCACGGCCGTTTCCATCTTCATGGCTTCGAGCACCAGCACCGCCTCGCCTTCCTCGACGAGTGTTCCGGGCTCAGCGAGCCACTTGACCACGGTGCCGGCCATGGTGGCCAGCAGGTCGCCGTCGTTTTTCCCGGCCGGAGCAGCCGCGCTCCCCTCCGCCGCGTCGGGACGGCCGCGGCCGCCGCCGTTGAGCAGCGAATCCAGCAGCACGGCAGGAAGTCCGAGCTCCATCCGCTTGCCGTCCACTTCGATGCCGATGGTCCGGCGCGGTTCCTCGGGTGCGGCGGGGCTGAACGCGGGGTCCGCTTCCAGCTCGGCGGCGAATTCACTCTCGATCCAGGTGGTGTAAACGCCCAGGGAATCGGTGCCGGTGAAGTCTGGGGCCTCCACCACGGCGCGGTGGAACGGCAGGACGGTGGCCAACCCGCCAACACGGAACTCGCGCAGGGCGCGGCGGGCGCGGCGGAGGGCCTGTTGCCGGTCCGCGCCGGTCACTACCAGTTTGGCGAGCAGCGAATCGAATTGTCCCGGCACTGTTGACCCGGCCCGCACACCGGTATCCAGCCGGATTCCCGGCCCGGTGGGCACCTCGAAGGAATCCACGGTGCCCGGGGACGGCAGGAATCCGCGGCCCGGGTCCTCGGCGTTGATCCGGAACTCAAACGCGTGGCTGCGCGGCTCGGGGTCGTCAAGAATGGGCAGCACCTCCCCCGCCGCGATGGACAGTTGGGCAGCCACCAGGTCCACGCCGGAGGTTTCCTCCGTGATGGGATGCTCCACCTGGAGCCGGGTATTGACTTCCAGGAAGCTCAGGAAACCGGAGCCATCCAGCAGGTACTCCACGGTGCCGGCGCCCACATATCCGGCTTCCCGGCAGATGGCCTTGGCCGAGGCATGGATGGCAGCCCGCTGGTCCGGCGTCAGGAATGGCGCCGGGGCCTCCTCGACGAGCTTCTGGTGCCGGCGCTGCAGCGAGCAGTCGCGGGTGCCGACCACCACCACGTTGCCGTGTGTGTCCGCGATGACCTGCGCCTCCACGTGCCGGGGGCGGTCCAGGAATTTCTCCACGTAGCATTCGCTGCGGCCGAAGGCTGCAAGGGATTCGCGTACTGCAGAGTCGAAGCTTTCCTCGATGTCGGCAAGGTTCCGGACCACTTTCAGGCCGCGTCCGCCGCCGCCGAAGGCCGCCTTGATGGCTACCGGAAGGCCAACCTGTTCCGCGAACGCACGGACTTCAGCGGCGTTGGCCACCGGGCCGTCGCTTCCCGGTGCCAGCGGGGCACCGGCGCGGACGGCAACCTCGCGGGCGCTGACCTTGTCGCCGAGCAGCCGGATGGTGTCCGGCGAGGGCCCGATCCAGGTCAGGCCGGCGTCGATCACGGCTTGGGCGAACCCGGCGTTCTCGGACAGGAAGCCGTATCCGGGGTGGACGGCGTCGGCACCGCTTGTGGCGGCGATCGCCAGGATCTTTTCAATGTCCAGGTAGGTTTCCTGCGGCCGGGAACCGGCCAGCGAGTACGCCTCGGTGGCGGCGGAAACGTGCAGCGCATCGGCATCCGGATCGGCGTAGACGGCAACGCTCTCCAGGCCCGCATCGTCGCAGGCCCGGGCGATCCGGACGGCAATCTCGCCGCGGTTGGCAATGAGGACTTTACGCATGGAAGCTTTCCTTCGGTGTTTCGGGCTGTTCTGCCGGGGATGCTGCGGTGAACCGCACGGTGGCACCCGGCGGAAGTTGGGCGGCTTTGTCCAGGTCAGCGTGGACGACGACGGCAATCACCGGATACCCGCCGGTCACCGGATGGTCGGAGAGGAAAAGGACCGGCTGGCCTTCCGGGGGCACCTGCACGGCGCCGCGGACAGTGCCTTCACTCGCCAGTTCACCCTCCTTGCTCCGTGTCAGTCCTTGTCCGTCCAGGCGCAGGCCGATCCGGTTGGACTTGGGTGTCACGGTCCACTCCTGGGACAGGAAGCTTTGCAGGGTTTCATCGTTGAACCAGTCCTGCCGCGGTCCAGGAACCACGCGGAGCACTGTGGCGTGGCCTTGGTCCGGGAGGGGTGAGATTTCGGGGTTGCCCACAATGCTGCCCGGTTTGGCGGCATGCACGGGCAGGATGGTTCCTGCGGTGAGCGGTTCGGGACCGATCCCCGACATGGTGTCGGTGGATCGGCTGCCCAGTGCGGCCGGGCCCGCGACCCCGCCACGGACGGCCAGGTAGCAGCGCAGCCCTGCCGTGGGCGCACCCACGGCAAGCCGCTCCCCTGCCAGCAGCGCGAACGGGGCGTCGCACGCCGGATGCCGCACCGCCGTCGTCGTTTGGGCATCGTCCGACGACGTCACCTCCAATGGCGCGCTGGCGCCGGTGACGGCGAGGACCTGGTCGGTCAGGGCTTCGAGTTCCAGGCCGCCAAAGAGGGTTTCGATTCCCGCGGCGTCCTCCGGGTTGCCCACCAAGCGGTTGGCGCGGCGCAGGGCACCCCGGTCCATGGCACCGGAGCTGCTGACACCCAGGGCTGCGTAGCCCGGCCGGCCGAGGTCCTGGATGGTGGCCTGGAGGCCAGGCTTTCGCACGGCCAGGCCCGCCGAGGCATGTTCCTCGTGAGCCTCCGCGCCGGCAGCAGTTTCGGTGTGCCGCCGAACGGTGGCTTGAGCCCGAACGGCGGCGAAACGGACGGTATCGCCCGGGCGGATGAGCGCCGGGTTTTCCCGTTCAAGGTCCCAGAGTGCGGCGTCGGTCCGTCCGATCAGCTGCCATCCGCCCGGTGACTGCCGGGGATAGATCGCCGAGTATTGTCCACCCAGGGCCACCGCCCCGGCGGGTACCGCGGTTCGCGGGGAGCGCCGGCGCGGCACGTCAAGGGTGGAATTCTCGCCGGTGAGGTAGGCGAAGCCCGGAGCGAATCCGGCGAAGGCTGCCGTCCACAGCTGGCCTGTGTGGGCTGCCACGACGCCTTCGCGGCCGAGGCCGGTGAGCGCCGCGGCCTCGTCCAGGTCGTCGCCGTCGTACACCACCTCAATGGTGACCAGTGTGCTGTCGGCCTCCGCGGGCGCGTCAAGGTCCAGGCCGCGAACGTGCTCGGCCAGCTCCTGCAGGGCATGCGGCGAATCGGCGGTGATCAGCACGGTCCCGGCGGCGGCAATGACGTCGATCTGGCCCGGCCGGGGGTGCGCCATAAGTTGTGCCTGGAGGCTGAGCACCGCGTCCAGGGAGGAGAGCTCGACCAGGATTGCCCGGTCTCCTGCCGGCCTGATCGCGGTAAGGACCGGCGCCGTGGCCGGGCGCTGTTGTGTGGCAGCCATGGCTAGGCGAAGCTTTGGATGGTGATGCCGGCGTCCGCCAGGGCGGCGCGGACCGCGGCGGCCATGGCCACGGCGCCGGCCGTGTCGCCGTGCAGGCAGATGCTTTCCGCTGTGACCGGGACCAGTGAACCGTCCACGGCGCGGACCACGCCATCGGTGGCCAGGCGCAGGACGTGCTCGACGACGTCCTTCACCTCGTGCAGCACGGCTCCGGGTTCGCGCCGGGAGACCAGGGTGCCGTCAGGGTTGTAGGCACGGTCGGCGAAGGCTTCCGTGACCGTGCGCAACCCGGCGGCGTCGGCCTGGCGCTGGATCTCGGAGTTCGGCAGGACCATGAGGGGGAGGGTGGGGTCCACGGCAAGGATGGCGGCCACCACGGCGCCGGCCTGCCGGGGGTGGTTGACGATGGTGTTGTACAGCGCACCATGGGGTTTGACGTAGCGGACTGCGGTTCCGGCGGCGAGGGCTACGGCCTGGACGGCGCCGATCTGGTAAACCACGTCAGCGGTCAGTTCCGCCGGGGTCATGTCCACGAACCGGCGGCCGAAGCCGGCCAGGTCGCGGTAGCCGGGGTGGGCGCCCACCGTGACGCCGGCCTTGGCGGCGGCCTGGCAGGTGGCCATGATGCCCACGGGATCGCCTGCGTGGAAGCCGCAGGCCACGTTGGCGCTGGAAACACTTTCGAAAATGGCGGCGTCATCGCCGAAGGACCAGTTTCCAAACGATTCGCCGACGTCGCTGTTCAAGTCGATGCTGGGCATGTGATCTCCGTCTCGGATTGGTGGTACTCCAAGAATGCCCTATAAATCAGGATTGTTCAACAATCCGGTCGACCTTTACTAACGCCCGCTCAGATCCTGCAGCTCCAACCCAGACGCCCGCTCAGATCCTGCAGGTCAAACCCCAACGCCCGCTCAGATCCTGCAGGTCAAACCCCAACGCCCGCTCAGTTGTTGCGGGGCTACCCGTCAGAGGTGAGCGGGCGTTCCAGTTCTACCTGTCAGGCGTGAGCCGGCGTGGCGGTTTCACCTGTCAGTGGTGAGCAGGCGTTGGCGGAATACGTGCAAGAGGTGTGCGGGGGTTGCGGGGTTACGTGTCGGGTGTGAGCTGGCGTGGTCGTGTGGTGGGTGGGTGGTGGTGTTAAATGTGGGAGGCCCCAACCGTGTGGTTGGGGCCTCGACCAATGTGTGTGTCCGGCGGTGTCCTACTCTCCCACACCCTCCCGGGTGCAGTACCATCGGCGCTGTGGGTCTTAGCTTCCGGGTTCGGAATGGGACCGGGCGTTTCCCCCACGCTATGACCGCCGTAACCTTGTTACCCGTCCCAACCCTGGGGTTGGTGGGAAGACTGTGGTTACAACATGTGTGGTGTTGTT
>NZ_KB895457.1 GCF_000374865.1 Arthrobacter sp. 135MFCol5.1
AACAACACCACACATGTTGTAACCACAGTCTTCCCACCAACCCCAGGGTTGGGACGGGTAACAAGGTTACGGCGGTCATAGCGTGGGGGAAACGCCCGGTCCCATTCCGAACCCGGAAGCTAAGACCCACAGCGCCGATGGTACTGCACCCGGGAGGGTGTGGGAGAGTAGGACACCGCCGGACACACACCACTGGTCGAGGCCCCAACCACACGGTTGGGGCCTCCCACATTTAAAAACACCACCACCCACCACACGACCACGCCCGCTCACACCCGACACGTAACCCCGCAACCCCCGCCCACATCTTGCACGCAGTCGACTTGCGTCCGCTCACCCCTGCCATCCAAAGATGCAACCCGCGCTAATACCGACGATAACGATCGGGTGCCCGCGGGTAGAGTTGTTGCCC
Organism: Arthrobacter sp. 135MFCol5.1; assembly: GCF_000374865.1. Lineage (GTDB taxonomy): Bacteria > Actinomycetota > Actinomycetes > Actinomycetales > Micrococcaceae > Arthrobacter. The sequence goes on from NZ_KB895457.1 coordinate 413, forward strand.
ATGAGCAGCATCTTCAGCCATGCCCAGGACCCCTTCGAGGCGGATGGAAAGCCCGGTGCCGATTCCCTGGACCCGGTGGTCAACGCGGTGGTGGTGCCCGGACCCATCGCCCGGGCATTCGCCGGTTTCACAGACCACACCCACCTCTGGTGGCCGCTGGAGCCGTACGGAGTCTACGGGGCAGGGTCCTATGTCGAATTCGAAGAGAACCTGATTCTCGAGACGTCAGACGACGGACGGACCAGCATCTGGGGGACCCTTGATGACTGGCAGCCGCCGCTCTCCTTCCACGCCACCTGGCACCCCGGCACCACTGCAATGTGGTCCACCGAGCTTCTGGTGGCCTTCCGCGCGGTTGACGGGGACACGGAGGTCCGGGTCGTCCATGACGGCTGGGAGGGCGCCGAGGACCCTGCCGCCGTCAGGGGACATTACCTGCAGGCCTGGCCCGTAATCCTCGACAAGTACGCCCGCTTCATGGGCGCCGCAGACCCAGCAAACTAGTTCAGGGCCGGCGGTACCGCCGTGCTGGTTCGGATCAGGAACTCGGTCGGGTACTCCTGGTCCTGGACCTGTGCAGCCGGCTTGCCGCCGTCGGAATCCTTGCCTGCGTTCAGCAACGCCAGGGCGGTCGTGGCCGCCAGGTTGCCTTGCCCGCGCGGATCCTGCTTGATGGTGGTGAGTCCAAACGTCTCGCTGAGATCGTGACCGTCCATACCCACGACCGAGAGATCTTGCGGGATCTGCAGGCCGAAGTCGCGCGCCGCAAGCATAATCCCGATGGCCATCTCGTCAGACGCGGCGAACACAGCGGTGGGTCGTTCCGCCGCTGTCCCCAGCAGCCGGCGTCCCACGGCGTACGCGCCCTGGATGGTGAAGTCCGCATTGACCACCCACTCGTCCCGGACAGGCAGGCCTGCCCCGGCCATGGCTGCGGCAAAGCCTTTCTGCCGGAGTTTGGGAAGCTTGAAGTCCCGGTTCAGCCCCGCGTCCCCGGTGACGTGCGCAATCCGGGTATGGCCAAGCCGGATCAGGTGGCCGGCCGCGTCCCTGGCAAGGCCTTCGTCATCGATGCGGATGGTGGAGGCGCCCCTCAAGACGCCGCCGATGCCCACAATGGGACGATGCACCGCCAGCAGCTGGCCTATTTCGTCCTCGCGAAGGACCAACGCCACTGCGATGACGGCGTCCAGGCGCTTGCGGAGCAGGAAGTCGTTCAGGATGCTGCTGCGTCGCTCAGGTTGCTCCCCCACGTTGTACAGGGTGAGGTCGTACCCGGCGTCCAGCAGGGTCTCCGAAACCCCTTCCAGCACGGAAGAGAAATACCAGCGCTGTACGTTGGGCACCACCAGGCCAATATTGCGGTTGCGGCCCGACGCCAGGCTTGATGCGTGGTACGACGGAACGAACCCCAGCTCCTTGGCCGCCTCCTGCGCCAGCCGGCGGCTCCTTGAGGAGACATTGGACTTGCCACTCAGCGCCCGCGAAACGGTGGCCACGGACAGGCCGGCACGGCTGGCAACTTCTTTGATGCCTGCCAACGTCAGTCTGCCGTGGTGGCAGGTCCAAGCTGCAACCAGGCAGTCTCGCCGGATGCGAGGGCATGGCCCGTGGACCCCGGCAGGCTGCGAAGGAGGACGTGGCCGGACGGCATCTCCAGCGGCTCATGGTTCAGGTTCATAAGCACCAGCGTAGTGCCGTTCACATAGCCGAGGGAGGATCCGGTGCACCAGTCTTCCGCCCATGACAGGGATCCCCGGCCCAGATCGAGCTCCCGGCGCCGCGCCAGGGCTTCACGGTACAGGGCCAGGTGCGACGACGGTGACTCCGCCTGCACGTCACGGGCAAGTTCCGCGAAGGACGACGGAATCGGCAGCCAGGGATCGCTCCCGGAGCCGAATCCCAGGTGCCGGTCGTCGGCCCGCCAGGGCAGCGGAACGCGGCAGCCGTCGCGGCCAAGGCGCTGGCCGTTGGTCCGGGCGAAGGTCGGATCCTGCCGCAGATGGCCGGGGATGTCGATGCCGTCAGGCAGCCCCAACTCTTCTCCCTGGTAGAGGTAGGCGGCCCCGGGAAGCCCCAGCATGAAGAGTGAAGCGGCCGCTGCTCGACGCCGTCCGAGGTCCTCGTCCGGCTGGGGATCGCCGGTACCGATGCCGTCGCCGTCGCGCGGGCCGTGGCCGTTGTAGCCAAACCGGCTGGCATGCCGGACTACGTCGTGGTTTGAGAGGACCCACGTGCTCGGGGCGCCGACGCCGTCCAGGACGGTCAGTGAGTCCGTGATGACCGACCGCAGCCGGTAGACATCCAGTCCGGCGTGGAGGTAGGGAAAGTTGAACGCCTGGTGCATTTCGTCCGGCCGGACCCAGTGGGCCAGCCGGTGGAGGTCAACACTCGCCTCGGCGCACAGAATCCGGTCCGGGCCGTATTGGTCCAGGATCTGCCGCCATCTCCGGTAGATGTCGTGGACGGCGGGTTGACCGAACATTGGTGCCTCATGGCCCGGGTAGCCGTCGCTGCTGCCGCCGTCGGCACGTCCGCCCCATGCCGGCAGGCCCGGTGCTTTGACCAGCGCGTGGGCCACGTCCACCCGGAAGCCGGAGACGCCACGGTCCAGCCAGAACCGGAGCACCCGTTCGAATTCTGCATGGACCGCCGGGTTGTCCCAGTTGAAGTCCGGCTGGGAGGAGTCGAAGAGGTGCAGGTACCACTGGCCGGGCTCGCCGTCAGGTTCCACCACGCGCGTCCAGGCCGGACCGCCGAAGTGGGACTGCCAGTTGTTCGGAGGTTCCTGGCCTTCCGGGCCGGTCCCGTCCCGGAAGATGAACATGTCCCGCTCGGGGCTTCCGGCTGGCGCTGCAAGGGCTGCCTGGAAAGCCGGGTGCTGGTCCGAGCAGTGGTTGGGTACCAGGTCAACGATGACCCGCAGCCCGAGCCGGTGCGATTCTGCCATCATGACGTCGAAGTCGCCCAGGGTGCCGAAGATCGGGTCCACGTCGCAGTAGTCGCTGACGTCGTAGCCTGCATCGCGCTGCGGTGACCGGTAGAAGGGCGAGAGCCAGACGGCGTCCACGCCCAGGCTTGCCAGATGCGGCAGTTCCTCGGTGATCCCGGCCAGGTCGCCCACGCCGTCGCCGTTCAAGTCACGGAACGAACGGGGATAGACCTGGTAGATCACGGCGGACCGCCACCAGCCGGGAATGGCGTCGGCGGCGTGGATAAGCGTCAATGGACCGGCAACGCTTGCAGTGTCCTGGGTCACAGTTTCGACAGACATGACAGTCAGCATAACGGCTGGAACCGATTAAAATGAAAACGCTTCCATAACGTCCAGGCGAGCTGGTTGGGGGCTTAAGAGGGCGTAACGCGCCATAATCTGGAAGCGATTTCAAAGCCCGGAATACCGGACCGGTCCGGCGGACGGCGCCTAGACTTGGTGGATGTGTCCGACGACGGGTGGAGGCTTTGTGGGAAGCATTGTTGAGGATCTGGAAGCCGTCTTGGCGCCCGGGCAGCTGGATCGCGGCGAGGCTGCGCTCCACCGCTACGCCATTGACCAGGCACCGGTCTTGGACTTCCAGCTACCCCTGGCCGTCGTGTTCCCCGAGTCAGTGGCCGATGTCCAGGCGGTAGTGCGGGCGTGCGCGGCCGGGGGAGTGGCGATCGTACCGCGCGGTGCCGGTACAGGAGTGTCCGGCGGGGCGCACGCCACCAGGAACTGCGTCGTCCTCTCGCTGGAGCGGATGAACCGGATCCTTGCCCTGAACCCGGACGACGAAACTGCCGTGGTGGAGCCGGGCGTGGTCAATGCCGTCCTCAACGAGGCCGCCGCGGTGCACGGCCTCATGTACGCCCCGGACCCCGCAAGTTTCCGCAGCTCCACCATCGGCGGCAACGTAGCCACCAATGCCGGCGGCCTTCGCTGCGCCAAGTACGGGGTCACCAGGGACTCGGTCCTGGCCTTGGACGTCGTGCTGGCTGACGGCTCCCTGATCCACACCGGCCACCAGACCTTCAAGGGCGTGGCGGGCTACGACCTCACAGGCCTCTTCGTGGGGTCCGAAGGAACACTTGGCATCGTCGTCGGTGTCACGGTGCGATTGAAGTACCTGCCCCGGGAAGTCCACACCGTTGCTGCGTTCTACCCGGACTTCCGGCTTGCCGCCGCAGGGGTCCTGGCCGTGGGCAAGGCGCGCGTCCAGCCCGCCATCATGGAATTGCTCGACGGCGGCACCCTGGCCCAGCTCGATGACATCCACGGATCGGACCTCACGGCACGCGGAAAGTCCCTGCTCCTGGTTCAGACAGACGGGTTTGGAGCTGCCGCCGAAGCAGACGTTGTGCGCCAGGTCCTTAAGGCAGGCGGTGCCACGGTCACCACCGAGGCCAGCGCCGAAGCGGAACGGCTGGTGGAGCTCCGGCGTCACAGCCGGGGCACCGAGGTGGACGATGAATTCCGGGTGGGTGAAGACGTTGCCGTGCCGCGGTCCCGGCTGGTGGACTACGTGGCGGCGCTCGAGGCCCTCGCAGCCACCCAGCGGGTGCACCTCAAAGTGGTGGCGCATGCCGGTGACGGCAACCTGCACCCCACCTTCTGGATCGACCGGCAGGGGGACACTGTTGACGCCGATGCGATGAAACGCCTCCAGGCTGCCTTGGATGAGTCGATCACGGCGGCGTTGGCCATGGGCGGCACCATCACGGGGGAGCATGGCATAGGCCAGTACAAGCTGCGCTGGCTGGGCCAGGAGCAGCCCGAGCCGGTCCGGGAACTGCAGCGCCGGATCAAGGACTTGTTCGATCCTGCGGGAATCCTCAATCCGGGGAAGGCGATCTAGGGTCAGTCGTCCGAGTCCGGGTATTCCTCGTCGGACTCATCGGCACCGTACCGGGATTCCTCGCTTTCCACCTCAAGGATTTTCAACATCTCGGTGTCGGGGTTCAGCATGATGGCGGCCTCGTCCCGCCGGTGCCGGAGGATCGAGTCGATGTAGGACTGTACGGCCTCGGCCAGCGGGATGTGGCGTTCCTGCTTTTCCGACATGTACCAGCGGTGTTCCAGTACTTCGTGGACCACCTCGGCGTGCTCCAGCTTGCCGGAAAGATCGCGCGGGATGGAGCGGACAATGGGCTCGAAGATCTGGCTCACCCACAGGTGGGCGCTGTATTCCTCGTCCATCTCCGGATTGTTGTCCGCCCGGAAGGAGTCCATGTCGTTGAGGAGCCGGCGGGCCTGGTTTTCCTGCGCGTCCAGGCCGGTGAGCCGCAACAGCCGGCGCTGGTGATGCCCGGCATCAACCACTTTGGGCTGCAGTTGGATGGTCGAGCCGTTCTGCGTGGTCTTGATGGCGTATTCCTCGACGTCGAAGCCGAGTTCGTTCAGGCGCCGGATCCGGGCTCCCACCCGCCAGCGTTCGCCGAGTTCGAAGGATTCCTTCTCCGTCAGTTCCGCCCACAGCCGCCGGTAGCTGTCCATGATCAGCTCACTGGTGGCGACCGGGTCCACTTTCTCCTCGATCAACCCGCCATCGAGCAGGTCCATGAGCTCACCAGCGATGTTCACCCGGGCTATCTCAAGGTCGTATTCGCGCTGGCCCGTGGACAGGTCCGGGTAGAGCTCGCCCGTTTCAGCGTCCACCAGGTAGGCGGCGAAAGCGCCGGCGTCACGGCGGAACAGGGTATTGGAAAGGGAGACATCGCCCCAATAGAAGCCGATGAGGTGCAGCCGGACCAGCAGGAGGGCCTGGGCGTCGATGAGGCGGGTCAGTGTGTCCTTGCGCAGCATCTGGGAAAACAGTGCCCGGTAGGGCATGGAGAACTTCAAGTGGCGGGTCACCAGCACCGGATTGAGCGGGCGCCCGTCCGGGGTGGTGCGTCCGGTGATCACGGCCACGGGCTCCACGCAGGGGACATCCAGCCGGGCCAGCTTGCGGAGCATGTGGTACTCGTGGCGGGCCACATGCTCGGATGTTTCCTTAATGGCGATGACCGAGCCGCCCAGGTGGGCGAAGCGCACGATATGCCTGGAGATACCGCGGGGGAGTGCGGCCAGGTACTGTGCGGGCCACTCCTCAAGGGCAATGTGCCACGGCAGGTCCAGCAGTTCCGGGTCGGCCGCTGCGGCCGTGATGTTCAGCGACGACGCTACCGAGGCCGCCTTGTTGTCGCCGGCGCTGGCCGCCACGAACCGCGGCAGTTTACCGATCTGCGCGTAGTCGGTGGGTTCGTCGTGCCACTGGGCGCTGTTTTCCTCGGTCATGGGTCAATTCTTCCGTACGCAGGGCAAGGACGATAAATCTTCGTTAAAGGCCGACGGCGGCCCGCACCTTGATGAAAGGGTGCGGGCCGCCGTCGGTTCCGTGGCTAAGGCCGCTGAGTGCCGGTGGATGGGCCCACGCCGGCAGGGTTCCCTGGCCGAAGCGAAGCTAAGGCCGGTGGGTGGGGACTAGTCGCCCAGGCGCAGGCCGGTCTTGGTGTCGAACAGGTGCACGTGGCCGGACTGCGGACGGACGTAGATGACCTCGCCCTTCATCGGAGGACGGCGGCCGTCGACGCGTGCCACGATGTCGTGGTCCTTGCCGTCGAGCGTGGTGTGTCCGTAGACGTAGGCGTCGGCGCCGAGTTCTTCGACGACGTCGACCTCAACCTTCAGGCCCTCACCCTGCGGAGCGGTTTCAAGGTCTTCGGGGCGGGAGCCCAAGGTGACCGTGGAGCCGTGCGCCTCTTCGAGGACGTCGCGCGGCACGGGGTACACGGTGCCGCCGAACTGCACGCCGCCGTCGACGACCGGGAGTTCCAGCAGGTTCATGGCGGGGGAGCCGATGAAGCCGGCAACGAAGACGTTCTTGGGACGGTCGTAGAGGTTGCGCGGGGTGTCAACCTGCTGCAGCAGGCCGTCCTTCAGCACTGCCACGCGGTCGCCCATGGTCATGGCCTCGACCTGGTCGTGGGTCACGTAGACGGTGGTGACGCCCAGGCGGCGGGTCAGCGATGCGATCTGGGTACGGGTCTGGACGCGGAGCTTCGCATCCAGGTTGGACAGCGGCTCATCCATGAGGAAGACCTGCGGGTTACGGACGATTGCGCGGCCCATGGCAACGCGCTGGCGCTGGCCACCGGAGAGGGCCTTCGGCTTGCGGTCCAGGTACTGCTCAAGGTCGAGGAGCTTGGCGGCTTCACGGACTCGCTCAGCGCGCTCTTCCTTGGAGACGCCGGCGATCTTGAGGGCGAAGCCCATGTTGTCCGCAACAGTCATGTGCGGGTACAGGGCGTAGTTCTGGAAGACCATGGCGATGTCGCGGTCCTTCGGCGGCACATCGGTGACGTCGCGGTCGCCAATGAGAATGCGGCCTGCGTTGACGTCCTCAAGGCCTGCGAGCATGCGCAGCGAGGTGGACTTACCGCAACCGGAGGGTCCAACGAGGACCAGGAATTCGCCATCGGCGATGTCGATGTTGAGCTTGTCGACGGCGGGCTTATCTGTGCCCGGGTACAGACGCGTAGCGTTATCAAAAGTAACTGTAGCCACAGTTATCAATCCCTTCACCGGCAGGTACGTGCCGGACGATCCGTTGTGAATGGTTCATGTTTATTCAGTTGTGTTCCAGCAAAGTGCTCCGGGTCATTGCCCGGAGCACCCAATGACGCCGCACGGTGTTTGTGCGCCACATCACATCAAAGAGTATGCCAGAGCGGGCCGTCTTTTGCGTAAATGTTACGAACGTCACATGCGGCGTTGGTCACTGCCCTAGCCGGAGGCGGCTTCGGGGTCTTCTTCAGCCACGGCGATGCTCCGCTCCTGCAGCAGCACCTCCAGCAGTTCGGCGATGTGCACAGGTGCTTCCACCCGGTACTGGGCCTGGGTGAAATCAAGGCCCACCTTGACCCCCACGTCGCCCGGCTCCAACCGGCCGAAAGCGTCCTCGTCCGTCACGTCGTCGCCGGCGAACAGGACGGCTGTGGCCCCGGTGGCCTGCCGAAGGAAGGCGACGCCTTCGCCCTTGGATGCGTTCACCACCGAGGTTTCCAGGACACGCTTGCCCTCCTTCAGGAACACCCCCTTGCGGTCCTGCAGCGACGCCCGGGCGGCCGCAACGGCGTCCTCGGCGACGTCGTCGTCAGCCTGGCGGGTGTGCAGGACGACGCCGGCGGGCTTGTCCTCCAGGGACGTTCCGGGAGCCTCTGCCACGATCTCGGCCAGCACCGACCGGACGTCGGCGAGAAGCGCTTTCTGGTCCTCCTCCAGCGCCAGCTCAGTGGAACCGGGTCCCAGCCACGCTTCGGCCCCGTGGCTTCCGATGAGAAGGGTGTCCACCGGCGGCGACGCAACCTGCCGCAGGCTGGCGAGGGCACGGCCCGAGATGAGTGCCGTCGTCGTCCGTGGAAGCACCGCAAGGCCGGCGAAGGCTGCTGCCGAGCGTGGCAGCGGCCGCGCGTCCTGAGCGCTGTCCACGATGGGAGCCATGGTGCCGTCGAAATCCATGGCCACCAGCAGGTGTGCGGTTCCGGCGATCCGGCGCAACGCTTCCCTCAACTCCGGGGTCAATGCCAGCTGCCGCTTGGTGGGGCGGCCTTCAGGAGTCATCGCGAACCACCTTTTCGTTCAGCGCGCGCAGGAAGTCCGCGGACCAGTGGTCGACGTCGTGGTCCAGGATCTGGCGGCGCATGGACCGCATGCGGCGCGAGGCTTCCCGGGGCGTCAGTTCCACCGCGTTCATGATCGTGTTCTTGAGCCCTGCGATATCGTGCGGGTTGACCAGGAGCGCCTGCTTGAGCTGGTCCGCTGCACCCGCGAATTCGCTCAGGACCAGGGCGCCGTCGTTATTGTTCCGGGCGGTGACGTACTCCTTGGCCACCAGGTTCATCCCGTCCCGGAGGGCGGTGACGAGCATGACGTCCGCGGCCAGGTAGAGGGCCACCATTTCCTCCACCGGGTAGCTGTGGTGCAGGTAGCGGACCGCGGTGTTCTCAAGGGTGTCGTAGGTGCCGTTGATGTGGCCCACGGTCCCTTCCACCTCCTCGCGGAGCAGCCGGTACTGTTCCACCCGCTCCCGGCTGGGCGATGCCACCTGGATCAGTGTGGCCTCGCCAACGGTGAGCCGGCCGTCTGCCAGGAGCTCTTCGAAGGCCTTAAGCCGGTGGCGGATGCCCTTGGTGTAGTCCAGCCGGTCCACACCCAGCAGGATCGTTTTCGGGTTGCCCAGGTCCTGCCGGATCTGCCGGGCCCGTTCGATGATTTCTGGCCTGGCGGCGAGCTCGGTGATCTGCTTGACGTCGATGGAGATCGGGAAGGCCTGCGCCCGCGCAATGTGCGTGATCAGGCCGTCCTGGCCCTTGACGTGCACCTGCTGCTGCTTGACGCTGGCACCGAGGAACCGGCGGGCGGACCGCATGAAGTTTCCGGCGTCGCTGACGCGCTGGAAGCCCACCAGGTCGGCACCGAGCAGGCCGTCGATGATGGCCTGCCGCCACGGGAGCTGGGCAAAGATTTCCGGCGGCGGGAACGGGATGTGGTTGAAGAACCCGATCCGGAGATCGGGCCGCGCTTCGCGGAGCATCCGCGGAACCAGCTGCAACTGGTAGTCCTGGACCCAGACGGTGGCGCCGTGGTCCGCGTACCGCACCACGGCGTCGGCGAACCGGCGGTTGACCTTGCGGTAGGCATCCCACCAGGCCCGGTGGAATTCCGGCGGAGCGATGACGTCGTGGTAGAGCGGCCAGAGGGTGGCGTTGGAGAAGCCTTCGTAATACAGCTCCACGTCGTCCGTGCTGAGCTGTACCGGGACGAGGTCCATACCGCCATGGCTGAACGGCTTGACGGTTTCGTCAGGTGCTCCGTGCCAGCCAACCCATGCGCCGTCCGTCTTGGTCATCATCGGTGCGAGGGCAGTCACCAGTCCGCCGGGGGACCGCCGCCAGCCGGATCCGTCGTCACCCCCGTCGGCGGGCGCCACTCGGTCAACCGGCAGCCGGTTCGAGACCACCATGAAGTCGTACTTCGTGTGCGCGGCATGGCTGGAATCCGTACCTGCGGCCTGTGCCGTGCCGGCGGGTTTTTCCTGGACGGGTGTTTGCATTGCGGCCCCCTGGGGTTGCTTGTGCCTCTAAGCCACACTAGCCGGACGGAATCATCGGGGCTATTCGTCCGTTGGTCAACCCGGAGGAATGGTTGAAACCGCAAGCTCCCAGATTTCTCCCCTAAAATGTGGGGGTGCCACCTAGTGGTCCCCCTTCGTCGACCGACCCAAGGAATTCATGAGCCCCGCAAACGAAGTACGTAAGTCCAAGGCTGAGCGAACCGCGGAGGCGCGGGAAAAGGCGCGCCTGATCCGTGAAGCACAGGCAAAAAAGGACAAGCGCAACAAGCTGCTGATCGGCTGGGGCATTGTCGCGGCTGTGGTGGCCATCCTGGTAGTGGTGGCCCTGGTGGTCACCAGCAGTTTGAAGCAGAATGCCCCGATTGCGGATCAGGGGCCCACACCGGCCAACGCCAACATCCATGGCGGCGTGACCCTGCTTGCCAACTCGGATGTGGCCAAGAGCGACCCGGCAACGGTGGACGCCAATTCCGTGGGGGATGCACCGAAGACTCCGGCGGCGGAAGTAGTTGCACCCGGCGCGGAAGCGGAGGCCGGCAAGCCGGTCAAGGTGGTCCTCTACGTCGACTTCATCTGCCCCATCTGCAAGAACTTCGAAACGCAGTACAACGACCAGCTCACGTCCTTGCGCAACGACGGCAAGATCACCGTGGAGTACCGGCCGCTCGGCTTCCTGGACAGCCGGTCCACCACCAACTACTCATCACGTGCGGCGAATGCGGCGGCCTGCGTTGCCAACACGGCTCCGCAGAAGTACGCCGACTACTTCAGTGCCTTGTACGCCCAGCAACCGGCTGAAGGCAGTGCCGGCCTCTCGGACAACGACCTCAAGAAGATGGCCTCAGACATGGGCGTGGACATCGGTTCCTGCGTAGATGACAAGACCTACCGCCCGTACGTGAAGTACGCGACGAAGGAGGCCTCGGCCATCGGTGTCACGGGGACGCCGACCGTCTTCGTTGACGGCAAGCAGTGGGGCAAGGGAGACAGCGCCCAGACGCCGTTCCCGGACTTCCTGCAGGCAGCCATCGCCGCCAAGGGCTAAACGCCGGGAATCCTCGCAAGGGCCCGCTTCGGAACGCATCCGGGGCGGGCCCTTTCCCTGTCCGCTGCCGGTGTGGCGGCGTTTTTACCCCCGGCGGGAGTTGGGCTAACCTTATCTAGCGCCTTGACGGCGCAGGCCCCCAGGGGCCACGCCTCCTTAGCTCAGTTGGCCAGAGCACCGCTCTTGTAAAGCGGGGGTCGTCGGTTCGAATCCGACAGGGGGCTCCGGTGCGACGGCCCCGGTTCGAGGTTCCAGGAACTTCGGCCGGGGCCTTGTCTTTCCCGGGGATTATGCTGGACCCATCCCAATAATCAGCCTGCTGACTAAAGGAAGATGGGTGCCATGCCCAAGACCGGAAAGAATGACCACGCCCGCAAGGAAGAACTCCCTTCGACCCTGCAGCGGTCCGGGCGAAAAGCCCAGGACACGTTCGCCAAGACCTACGATTCGGCCCTCGAGTCCTACGACCATGACGAGGAACGGGCGGCCCGCACGGCGTACGCGGCAGTGAAACACAGTTACGAAAAGGTGGGCGACCACTGGGAGCCCAAGGAAAAACGCGGTCCGTCGGACAAGCACGCCGAGGAGGGCCTGCGCTCAACCGAACCCACAGCCGGAGGCGTTGATGCCAACGCGTCCAAGGAACACCTCTACAAACTGGCAAGGGAACTGAACGTCAAGGGCCGCTCGACGATGGACAAGGCCCAACTGGTGAAGGCACTCCAAAAGGCGAACACCAAGGCAACCCGCAAAGCCCGCAGCAAATAGTCTCTGCTCTTGCCGTCCCGCCGCCCAAGGTGTCGAATCAGAGGATACGTCCAGTCCGGCCGGCAATGATGCCAGGAGGTTCCCATGTCGGTGAAGAGCACCAAGGAGTCAGTGCGGGCGGCCGGCGGCAAAAGCGGCCCCGATGCACGCCGGGCAGATCAAAACGCCGGCATTGCCGCCTCGGACCCCGGCCGGATCCGCAACGTGGCCCTGGTGGGGCACTCCGGCGCCGGAAAGACGATGCTGATCGAGGCCTTGCTCGCCGCAAACGGCATGATCACCCGCAAGGGCTCCATCGTGGACGGAACAACCGTCAGCGACTCCGACCCGGCGGCTGTGCACCAGCAGCGCTCGGTCACGCTGTCCTTGGTGCCGCTGATGGTGGAGGACGTCAAAGTGAACCTGATGGATACCCCGGGCTACCCGGACTTCATCGGGGAGCTGCGGGCCGGGCTGCGCGCCTCCGATGCTGCCCTGTTCGTGGTCTCCGCGGTGGATGGTATCGACGCCACCACCACCGCGCTGTGGGGCGAGTGCGAACACGTGAGGCTCCCGCGCGCCGTCGTGATCACCCGGATGGACCATCCGCGCGCAGACTACGGGCGGACCCTGGCAGCCTGCCAACAAGCCTTCGGCGACGCCGTTTTGCCACTGTGCGTGCCAGTGCAGGGGGAGGGGGCGGACGCCTCTTTGCTGGGCCTGCTGTCCCGCGAGGTCACCGATTACTCGTCGGGTGACCCATCGCCAGCCACCCGCCCTGCTGACCCTGCCGAGCTCGAGGCAGCAGGGCCGGCCCGCGGAACCCTGATCGAGGGAATCATCGCCGAAAGCGAAGACGAGACGCTCATGGACCGCTACCTGGACGGTGAGGACGTCGACCCGGCAGCGCTCGCAAGCGACCTGGAAACCGCCGTCGCCCGCGGCTCGTTCTTCCCGGTGCTGCCCACATCCGCCGTCACCGGCCTCGGTACCGCCGAGCTCCTGGCACTGTTGGTCAGTGCTTTCCCGCCGCCGGGGGAGCGGAGCCTGCCGGACCTGACCGACCTCGCGGGAGAGCCTGCCGGAACCCTGTCCTGCGATCCGTCCGGTCCGCTTGCCGCGGAGGTGGTGCGGACATCCAATGATCCCTTCCTGGGCCGCATCTGCCTGGTGCGGGTCTTCTCCGGAACCCTGCGTGAGGATTCGCCCGTGCACGTGGGCGGCCACGGCCTGGCCGACCGGGGCCACCAGGACCACGACACCGACGAACGCGTGACCCATATCTACTCGCCACTGGGGGCCAGCCTGCGTCCCGTGCCTTACTGCGTGGCGGGGGACCTCTGCGCCCTGGCCAAGCTGGGGAGCGCCGAAACAGGAGACACCATTTCTGCACGGGACATGCCACTGCTGCTCGCCACCTGGGAAATGCCGGAGCCGCTGCTGCCGGTCGCCGTGGAAGCGGACTCCCGCAGTGACGAGGATGCGCTGGCCCGCAGCCTGGGCAGGATTGCGGCGGGCGATCCCACCCTGCGGGTGGACCGGAATGCCGAAACGCACCAGCTGGTGCTGTGGTGCATGGGTGAGGCGCATGCGGAGGTAGTGCTCGACAGGTTGCGCGAACAAGGCGTGAAACTCCACACCGTTGACGTGGTGACGCCGCTGCGGGAAACCTTCGCCGCGCCCGCCACAGGCCATGGCCGCCATGTCAAACAATCCGGCGGTCACGGCCAGTACGCCGTATGCGACATCGAAGTGGAACCCCTGGAACGCGGTGCGGGGTTCGAATTCGTGGATAAAACCGTGGGTGGCGTCATTCCGGGAACGTTCATCCCGTCGATCGAGAAGGGCGTCCGGGCACAGATGGAGCGGGGCGTCTCCGCAGGCTTCCCTGTGGTGGACCTGCGCGTGACCGTCGTGGGCGGCAAGGCCCACAGCGTGGATTCATCCGACGCCGCATTCCAGTCGGCGGGGGCCCTGGCGCTCCGCGAAGCTGCGGCCGCGGGAAAGATCCAACTCCTCGAACCCGTGTCCGCGGTGGCCATCACTGTGTCGGACGAGCACGTGGGGACGGTCATGAGCGACTTGTCCGGCCGGCGCGGGCGCCTGACCGGCACCAATTCCTCCGGCCAGGGCCTCACCGAGATCAGTGCCGAAGTTCCGGACCAGGAACTCCTGAGGTACGCGGTGGAACTGCGCGCCTTGACCGCCGGCACCGGCAGGTTCCGCCGGCACTACCTGCGCCATGAACCGGTGCCATCGAATTTCAGCCCCTCCTGATCCCGCCCGGGCAGGAACTTCGCCAAGGAACGCCGGCCGCCCGTGAACGCCGCTACACGAAAAATCCAAAACATCTACCTGACGTTGACGCTGGGCAACACCCTCGCGGCGTCCTTTATCTGGGGCATCAACACACTGTTCCTGCTCGATGCGGGCTTGAACAACTTTGAGGCCTTCGCCGCGAACGCCTTCTTCACGGCAGGCATGGTGCTCTTCGAAGTACCCACCGGGGTGGTCGCGGACAGCTGGGGGCGGCGGGTGTCGTTCCTGCTGGGCACTGTCACCCTGGCCGGGTCCACCTTCCTTTACTACCTGCTCTGGCAGTTGCACGCGCCGTTCTGGTGGTGGGCGGCCGTTTCGGCGCTGCTGGGGCTCGGTTTTACCTTCTTCTCCGGCGCGGTGGAGGCCTGGCTGGTGGATGCCCTGCACTTCACCGGCTACGAGGGCACCCTCGAAGCGGTCCTGGGCCGCGGCCAGATGGTTTCCGGCATCGCCATGCTGGGCGGTTCGGTGGCAGGCGGGGTGATCGCGCAGGCCACCAACCTGGGGGTGCCGTTCCTGCTGCGCGTCGCGGTCCTGGTGGCTATGTTTGCCGTTGCGTTCCTTCTCATGCACGACGTCGGCTTCACGCCCGAGCGCTCGGCCCACCCGTTGCAAGCCACCCGGGCAGTCCTCCGGGCTTCGCTCGACGGCGGGCTGAGGAATCCGCCCGTGAGGTACATGATGCTGGCCGCGCCCTTTACCGAAGGCGTGGGCTTTTACGTCTTCTATGCCCTCCAGCCCTACCTGCTGCAACTGTTCGGCGATCCGAGGGCCTACGCCATTGCGGGCCTGGCCGCAGCCATTGTGGCCGGGGCCGACATCGTGGGCGGCTGGCTGGCGCCGCAGGTCCGGAAGTTGGTGCACCGGCGCACCACCGTGCTGATCGGCTCCAACATCATCAGCTCGGTGGTTTTGGTGGTGCTGCTGGCAACCAACGTCTTTTGGCTGGCGCTGGTGCTTTTGGCCCTCTGGGCAGTGGTGGCTTCCGCCGGCACCCCGGTCCGCCAGGCCTACCTCAATGACATGATCGCCTCCCAGCAGCGGGCCACCGTCCTCAGCTTCGCTTCGCTCATGGGCTCAAGCGGCGGGGTGGTGGTGCAACCGCTTCTTGGCAGGGCGGCGGACCTTTACGGCTACCCTGCCTCCTTGGCCATGAGCGGGGTCGTGCAGTTGCTGGCGGCACCATTCATCCTGCTGAGCCGGCGCCGGCGCTCGCCGGCCGATGCCGGAGCGGGCCTGCCGGCCGCGCCCTGACCAGGTTGGGAAGCACACACCGGACGACATGCAGCGAAGGCCCCTGGCCACGGACGGTATGCGTCCGTGGCCAGGGGCCTTCAAAGAGCTTCCTGCCGGTGGCAGAAGCCGGTATTACTTGACGCCGGCCTCCACCTGTTCGCTGGCCACCGGCGTCAATTTCTCCGCGGTGGGCGGAGGAGTGGTCTTCAGCCTGAACCGTCTTCCAATGTCGCTGCCGCCGCCGCTGCGGTTCTTGTTGAAAATGTCGAAACCGACGGCGATCAGGAGCACCAGGCCCTTGATCAGCTGCTGGTAGTC
This sequence comes from Arthrobacter sp. 135MFCol5.1, assembly GCF_000374865.1. Taxonomy (GTDB): domain Bacteria; phylum Actinomycetota; class Actinomycetes; order Actinomycetales; family Micrococcaceae; genus Arthrobacter. The sequence continues at coordinate 16,172 of NZ_KB895457.1, forward strand.
CGTGCCCAGGCCCAGGATGGACATGCCGTTGTTGAGCACACCCATGATGAGTCCGCCGATCATAGCCCCGGCAACGGTGCCGATGCCGCCGGTGACGGCCGCACCGCCAATGAACGCCGCAGCGATCGAATCGAGTTCGAATCCGGTTCCGCCTGCCGGTTGGGCCGAGTTGAGCCGGGCCGTGAAGACCAGGCCCGCCAAAGCTGCGAGGACGCCCATGTTCACGAAGAGTCGGAACGTCACGGCCTTGGTCTTGATTCCGGACAGCTCAGCTGCATGCAGGTTGCCGCCGATTGCATAGGTGTGCCGGCCAAACACGCTGTTGTTCATCAGTGCCGTGTACGCGATCACCAGGACAGCCAGGACCACCAGGACGATCGGCGTGCCCCGGTAGGACGCCAGCAGGAAGGTGATGATGAGCATCAGCAACGCGGTGAAAGCGGTTTTGATGACGAACCAGACCAGAGGCTCGCTTTCGAGATCGAACTTCTTGCGGATGCGGCGTTCCTTTAGGGCCTGGATCAGGAGTGCCACGGTGGCGCCCACGCCAAGGATGACCGTGAGCCATTCCAGTACTGACGTGCCGCCGGAGATGTCCGGGAGGAAGCCTCCGCCCAGGGCCCGCAGCTCCGCAGGGAACGGCGTGATCTGCTGGTTCTTCAGGGTGATGAGCGTCAGGCCGCGGAAGATCAGCATGCCTGCGAGCGTGACGATGAAGGCCGGGATTCCCACGTATGCGATCCAGTACCCTTGCCAGGCCCCGACGAGCGCGCCGACCAGCAGGCACGCAGGGATTGCGGCCCACCATGGCCAGCCCCAGTGCACGATCATGACGCCGGCGACGGCACCGATGAATCCCGCCACGGAGCCGACGGACAGGTCGATGTGGCCTGCGATGATCACCATCACCATGCCGATGGCCAGGATGAGGATGTAACTGTTTTGGACCACCAGGTTGGTGACATTCTGCGGCTCGAGCAGGATCCCGCCGGTGAGTCCTTGGAACAGGAGGACGATCAGGATCAGGGCGACGAAGATGCCAACTTGGCGGAGGCGGCTTGTGAGGAATCCGAGCGACTCTCTTAGGGCTGACATTTCGCTATTCCTTCTCTTTGGTCATGTAATGCATCAGTGATTCCTGGGTGGCCTCGGCGATGGGCACTTCACCGGTGACATGGCCGGCGGCGAGGGTGTAGATGCGGTCGCAGATACCCAGAAGCTCGGGAAGTTCCGAGGAAATGACGATGACGGCCTTTCCTTCGGCCGCGAGCCTGGCAATGATCGTGTAGATCTCATACTTGGCGCCGACGTCGATGCCTCGGGTGGGTTCATCAAGGATGAGGACGTCCGGGTCGGAGAACATCCACTTGCTCAGGACCACCTTCTGCTGGTTGCCGCCGGAGAGCTTCCCGGTGATGGCGGCGACGGAGGGTGCCTTGATGTTCATGCTGGTGCGGTAGCCGTTAGCTACCACGGTCTCCTGGTTTTTGTCGACGAATCCGCGCTTCGCGAGCTTGCGCAGCGATGCCAGCGAGATATTGCGCTTGATGTCCTCGATCAGGTTCAGGCCGTAGTGCTTGCGGTCCTCCGTGGCGTAGGCAATGCCGTGCCTGATCGCGTCCGAGACGGTGGACGTATTGATCTCCTCGCCGTACTTGTAAACCTTGCCTGAGGTGGCCGTGCCGTAAGTGCGGCCAAACACGCTCATGGCCAGTTCCGTCCGGCCGGCGCCCATGAGCCCGGCAAGGCCCACGACTTCGCCCTTCCTGACGTGCAGGTTGGCGTTGCTGACTACCATGCGGGCGTGGTCCTGCGGGTGGCGGACGGACCAGTCTTCGATCCGGAGGACTTCCGCGCCGATGTTCGGCTCGCGTTCCGGGTAGAGGCTCTCAAGGTCACGGCCCACCATGCCGCGGATGATCCGCTCTTGGGTGATCTGGCCTTCATCGAGCCGAAGGGTCTCAATGGTCTTGCCATCGCGGATGATGGTGACAGCGTCTGCCACCTTGCGGATCTCGTTGAGCTTATGGCTGATGATGATGCTGGTGACGCCTTGGCCCTTCAAGTGGAGGATCAGGTCCAGCAGGTGGCCGGAGTCCTCATCGTTGAGGGCTGCCGTGGGCTCGTCCAGGATGAGCAGCTTCACTTCCTTGGACAGCGCTTTGGCGATTTCCACGAGTTGCTGCTTGCCCACGCTGATGTGCTGTACCGGGGTGACGGGGTTTTCATCGAGTCCCACGCGGGCCAGCAGTTTTGCTGCCTCCAGGTTGGTCTTCCGCCAGTCCACCCATCCCTTGGTGGCCTGTTCGTTGCCGAGGTAGATGTTCTCGGCGATGGAAAGGTACGGGCTCAGCGCGAGTTCCTGGTGGATGATCACGATGCCCCGCTTCTCGCTGTCCGAGATGCTGGCGAAATTGCAGGGTTCGTTTTCGAACAGGATTTCCCCGTCGAACGTGTTGTGCGCGTATACGCCGGACAACACCTTCATGAGCGTTGATTTGCCGGCGCCGTTCTCACCGCAGATGGCATGGACTTCTCCACGGTTCACATCAAGGGTGACATCCTGCAGCGCCTTCACGCCCGGGAACGTCTTTGTGATTCCTCGCATCTGAAGAATGGGTGTGTTCATCGTCAATTCCCACTGACTGGTCGAATCTTGGCCTTCCTGCTGCTGCAGGAGGTTGCGGGAGGGGCTGCGGCCGGACGGCCGGCCGCAGCCCCCGGCTGTCTACTTGACGTCGGCGTCGGTGTAGTAACCCGAGTCGATCAGTTCCTTCTTGTAGTTGTCCTTGGTGATGATCACGGACTTCAGCAGGTAAGCGGGGACAACCTTGACCTTGTTGTTGTAGGTCGTGGTGTCATTGGTTTCCGGTTCCTGGCCCTTGAGGACGGCGTCCACCATCTTGACCGCCTGGGCGCCGAGCTGCCGGGTGTCCTTGAAGATGGTGGAGTACTGCTCGCCGGCAACGATGGACTTCACGGAGCCCTTCTCGGCATCCTGGCCCGTGACGACCGGCAGGCTTCCCTTGGCGTAGCCGCCGGTGCTGGTGAGGGCCGAGATGATGCCGATGGACAGTCCGTCATAGGGGGACAGGACGCCGTTCAGCTTGGTACCTGAGCTGTAGGCGGACGTGAGGATATCCTCCATGCGCTTCTGCGCCACGGGTGCTTGCCAGCGGAGGATCGCGGCCTGTTCAAACTTGGTCTGGCCGCTGGGGACCTTCAGGGTGCCGGCATCCATGTACGGCTTGAGGGTGTCCATGGCGCCGGTCCAGAAGAAGTTGGCGTTGTTGTCGTCAGGGCTTCCGGCGAAGAGTTCGACGTTGAACGGACCCTTGCCGTCCACTTTCTTGCCACTGGCGTCAAGGAGCCCCAGGCCGGTCAGCAGCGAGGTGGCCTGCTGGACGCCCACCGTGTAGTTGTCGAATGTGGTGTAGTAGTCCACGTTCGGGGTGCCGTTGATGAGGCGGTCGTACGCGATCACTTTGACGTTCTGCTCCTTGGCCTTGGCCAGGACATCGGTCAGGGTGGTGCCGTCAATGGCGGCGATGATCAGCGACTTGGCGCCTTTGGTCAGCATGTTTTCGATCTGCGAGACCTGGGTGGGGATGTCGTCATTGGCGAACTGGAGGTCTGTCTTGTAGCCAAGGTCCTTGAGCGACTTCTCGACGTTGGCGCCATCGGCAATCCAACGCTCGGATGTCTGCGTGGGCATCGAGATCCCAACCAGCGAGTCGGCGGGCTTCGCCGCGCCGCTGGATTCGGTTGCCGTGCCACGTGAGCCGCAACCGGTGGCGCCCACCGTCAGCGCGAGGACAAGGGCCACCGCGCCCACGATTTTTTTGATTCTCACCATTTTCTCCTTCCGCGGCAGCACTGCCGCGAAGTGTTATTGGACGAGGCAGCAGCGATGCTCCCTGGTCCTGGCCACATTGTTGATGTGTCGGTTCAATATAGACTGATTTGTGAACGCTAACAAGAGGCGGCTATCAAGTGCATGAACCTGCTTGAATTTCATTGACTTCTGCTTTGTTAGCGTTCACACTTGCTGCAGCGCTTAGCTCGACCGTGACCCCTAGACAACCCCGGCAATGAGGCCCCTGCCTCCCGGGCGGAGGCAACCGAATGCCAGATACATCCTTCAGTTCCAACCCTGACCTCTGCGTCGTCGGCGTGGATTACGGAACCCTTTCCGGCCGTGCCGTGGTGGTGCGTGTCCGCGACGGCAAGGAACTTGGGAGTGCGGTCCATGCGTATCCGCACGCGGTGGTCACCGACGTCCTGCCACGTGACACAGCGGGCGACGACGGCGCGCGGCTTCCCGGGGAGTGGGCGCTTCAGGTGCCCAACGACTACCGGGAGGTGCTTCGCACTGCCGTCCCGGCAGCGGTGGCCGACGCCGGGATCGACCCGGCGGCCGTCGTCGGGATTGCCACGGACTTCACCGCCTGCACCATGGTGCCTGTCATGGCCGACGGCACCCCGCTGAACGAACTGCCGGGCTATGCCAACCGGCCGCACGCGTACGTGAAGTTGTGGCGCCACCACGCGGCGCAGGGGCAGGCCGACCGGATCAACCGGCTCGCCGCCGAACGCGGCGAGGACTGGCTTCCCAGGTATGGGGGGCTGATTTCCTCGGAGTGGGAATTCGCCAAGGGGCTGCAGCTGCTGGAAGAGGACCCCGAAGCCTACGCCGCAATGGACCGCTGGGTGGAGGCGGCGGACTGGATCGTCTGGCAGCTGTGCGGCAGGTATGTCCGCAATGCCTGCACGGCCGGCTACAAGGGCATCTACCAGGACGGGCGCTACCCCTCGGAGGATTTCCTGGCCGCCCTGAACCCGGAGTTCAAGGACTTCGTCAGCTCCAAACTCGAGCACACCATCGGCCGGCTGGGGGACGCCGCAGGGACCCTGACGGCGGAGGCTGCAGCCTGGACCGGGTTGCCGGAGGGCATCGCCGTGGCGGTGGGAAACGTTGACGCCCATGTGACGGCCCCGGCAGCGAAGGCGGTGGAACCGGGCCAGCTGGTGGCCATCATGGGCACCTCCACCTGCCACGTCATGAACGGCACGGAACTGCGTGAAGTGCCGGGAATGTGCGGGGCCGTTGACGGCGGCATCGTTCCCGGCCTGTGGGGCTACGAGGCGGGCCAGTCGGGCGTGGGAGACATCTTCGGCTGGTTCACGAAATACGGAGTCCCGCCCGAATACCACCAGGCGGCCGAAGCTGCCGGTCTGGGGATCCACGAATACCTCACCGAACTGGCCTCGCGGCAGGCCATCGGGGAGCACGGGCTGATAGGCCTGGACTGGCATTCCGGCAACCGGTCGGTCCTGGTGGACCACGAGCTCTCCGGCATCGTGGTGGGCCAGACGCTCGCCACCAGGCCCGAGGACACCTACCGGGCGCTTCTGGAAGCCACAGCCTTTGGAACCCGCACCATCGTGGACGCCTTCCGCGACGCCGGGGTTCCGGTCAAGGAATTCATCGTGGCCGGCGGCCTGCTCAAGAACAGGCTCCTGATGCAGATCTACGCAGATGCCACCGGCCTGCAGCTTTCCACTATCGGCTCGGAACAGGGCCCGGCCCTGGGGTCGGCGATTCACGCCGCCGTCGCGGCCGGCCACTATGCGGATATCCGCCAGGCTGCAGCGGCCATGGGCGCCGAACCCGGGGAGGTCTACACTCCAATCCCGGAAAACGTGGCCGCATACGAGGAACTCTTCCAGGAGTACAAAACCCTCCATGACTACTTTGGCCGGGGCAGCAACGACGTGATGCACCGGCTTAAGGCCATCCAGCGACGGGCCGCCAGTACGGTGCTGCCCGGTACCGGGTCCGCCGTCCACTCTGTCGTGGAGGTGTCCGCATGAGCGTCCGGCAGGGAACCGAAGCCGCAATCCTGGAAACCATCGCCCGGATCCGGGAAGACGTATGCGCCCTGCACGCAGAGCTAACCCGCTATGAACTGGTGGTGTGGACTGCGGGCAACGTCTCGGCCCGGGTGCCCGGCACCGACCTGATGGTCATCAAGCCGTCCGGCGTCAGCTACCAGGACCTGACCCCGGAGCAAATGGTCGTGACCGACCTGCACGGCACGCCGGTGAGGGGCACCAATGTGGGTGGCGGCGGCACGGTCGATTGGGGCAACCCGGCCCTGTCGCCGTCCTCGGATACTGCCGCGCACGCCTATGTGTACCGGCACATGCCCGAGGTGGGCGGGGTGGTGCACACGCACTCGACGTATGCCACCGCGTGGGCTGCGCGGGGTGAGGCCATCCCCTGTGTGCTCACCATGATGGGGGATGAGTTCGGCGGTTCCATCCCGGTGGGCCCGTTCGCGCTGATCGGCGACGATTCGATCGGCCACGGCATTGTGGAGACGCTGAAAAACTCGAACTCACCGGCGGTCCTGATGCAGAACCACGGCCCCTTCACCATCGGCAAGGACGCCCGTTCCGCCGTGAAGGCCGCCGTGATGTGCGAGGAAGTGGCCCGCACTGTCCATATCTCGCGGCAGCTCGGTGAACCCCTCCCGATCGACGCAGGCCATATCGACTCGCTCTACGCCCGCTACCAGAACGTCTACGGGCAGTAATCCCCAAACCTTTAACAGGAGTACGCATGAACACCGCAGCAAACACCAGCCTGGACGGCTACGAGGTCTGGTTCCTCACCGGCAGCCAGCACCTGTACGGGGAGGAAGTCCTCAAACAGGTGGCCGCCCAGTCCCAGGAGATCGCGAACCAGCTGAACGCCAGTTCCGCGGTCCCGGTGCGGATCGTCTGGAAGCCGGTCCTGACCGATTCGGATGCCATCCGCCGGACCGCGCTGGAAGCGAACGCCGATGACTCAGTCATCGGCGTGACGGCTTGGATGCACACCTTCAGCCCTGCCAAGATGTGGATCTCCGGCCTGGACCTGCTGCGCAAGCCACTGCTGCACCTGCACACCCAGGCCAACCGCGACCTGCCCTGGGCGGACATCGACTTCGACTTCATGAACCTGAACCAAGCCGCGCACGGGGACCGGGAGTTCGGGTACATCCAGTCCCGCCTCGGCATCGCCCGGAAGACCGTCGTCGGGCACGTCTCCAACCCCGAGGTCGCCCGCCAAGTGGGTTCCTGGCAGCGCGCGGCCGCCGGCTGGGCCGCCGTCCGCACCCTGAAGCTCACCCGCTTCGGCGACAACATGCGCAACGTCGCCGTCACCGAAGGTGACAAGACCGAGGCCGAGCTGCGCTTCGGCGTCGCGGTGAACACGTGGTCCGTCAACGAGCTCGCGGACGCCGTGCACGGCGCGGCGGAGGCCGACGTCGACGCCCTGGTGGCCGAGTACGAGGACCTGTACGACGTGGTGCCGGAGCTCCGCGCAGGCGCGGCCAGGCATGAATCGCTGCGGTACGGCGCCCGGATCGAACTGGGCCTGCGCAGCTTCCTCGAAGCCAATGGCTCCGCCGCGTTTACCACCTCCTTCGAAGACCTGGGGTCCCTCCGCCAACTGCCCGGCCTCGCGGTCCAGCGGCTCATGGCCGCCGGGTACGGCTTTGGCGCCGAAGGGGACTGGAAGACCGCCATCCTGGTGCGCGCCGCGAAGGTGATGGGTGCCGGCCTGCCCGGCGGCGCCTCCCTGATGGAGGACTACACGTACCACCTGGAACCGGGCGCGGAGAAGATCCTGGGCGCCCACATGCTGGAGGTCTGCCCCTCGCTCACGGCGTCGAAGCCGCGCCTGGAAATCCACCCGCTGGGCATCGGCGGCAAAGAGGACCCGGTCCGGCTGGTGTTCGACGCCGATGCCTCCCCGGGCGTCGTCGTCGCCCTGTCCGACATGCGCGACCGCTTCCGCCTGGTGGCCAACGCCGTCGACGTGGTTCCCCTGGACCAGCCGCTGCCCAACCTCCCCGTGGCCCGCGCGCTCTGGCAGCCGAAGCCGGACTTCGCCACGTCCGCCGCCGCCTGGCTCACGGCCGGCGCCGCCCACCACACCGTGCTCTCCACCCAGGTGGGCATGGAGGTGTTCGAGGACTTCGCCGAGATCGCCAAGACCGAACTCCTGACCATCGACGAGGGCACCACCATCCGCCAGTTCAAGAAGGACCTGAACTGGAACGCCGCCTACTACAAACTCGCCGGCGGGATCTGATTCCGTGGCGCAGCCCGGCTACCGGCCCCGGCGGCGGCTGCCAAGGCTTGAGGACGTGGCGGGGCTGGCAGGGGTCTCGCACCAAACCGTCTCGCGGGTGGTCAACAAGCACACCAACGTCAGCAAGGAGACCCGGCACAAGGTGGAAGCGGCGATTGCCGAACTCGGCTACCGCCGCAATACAGCAGCACGCAGCCTGGTCACCCGGCGCTCGCAGACCATCGGCGTCCTGGGCAGCGAGTTGTCGCAGTACGGCCCGGCCAACACCTTGCTGGGAGTTGAACGGGCCGCGCGGGACGCGGGATATTTTGTCAGCGTCGCTGCGCTGCGGGAAGTCACCAGGGACACGATCCTGGACGCGGTGAGGCACTTCCTGGACCAAGCGGTGGACGGGATAGTCGTGATTGTTCCGCACCTGGCCACGTTGGCGGCCTTGGCGGAACTCGCTATCGGAGTGCCGGTAGTGGCCGTGGGGTCCGACGGGAATGACGCCGTTGGCGGTGTCCGGGTGGACCAGCGCAAGGGAGCCGAACTGGCCGTCCGGCACCTCATAGCGCAGGGCCACCGCCGGATCGGGCATGTCGCCGGGCCACAGGACTGGATTGACGCCGTGGCGCGGTCCGACGGCTGGCGTTCCGCCCTGGAAGCCGCCGGGCTCGAGGCGGATCTCCTGGTCGAGGGAGACTGGAGTGCGGGCAGCGGCTACGCCATTGGCCGTCGGCTGGCTGCTGACCGGCGCGCCACGGCCCTCTTCGTGGGCAACGACCAGATGGCATTGGGGATCCTGCGCGCCCTGAACGAAGCAGGCTTGGAGGTGCCGACGGACGTTTCCTTGGTGGGCTTCGACGACCAGCCCGAATCGGCATACTTCAGCCCTCCGCTGACCGTTGTCCGGCAGGACTTCGAAGAACTGGGCCAGCGCTGCATGGACATGATGCTCGGGGTACTCGGCGGTGCGGAAGGGCCCAGGACGCTGGTGGTGGAACCTGAGCTCATCCTGCGCAGCAGCACGGCCCCGCCCTGCTGAAGCAGCAGGAAGGCGCCGGAATTAATCCGGGGGAGACCGCCGCGAAACGTGGCCACAACAATTGCTGCGTAGGTTTCAGGCATGACGGCTACCTTGCTCACCCGGCTCCGCGACTGGGCCATTGCTACCTTTACCTGCGAATCAGAGTCCGAGGCCGCCGGCGCCATGGCCGATGCCACCCGGTGGGGGTGGCTTCCCGCCTTGAGTGGAGTCTCCGTCGGCGCCGACCATGCCCGCTCCGAACACCTGGGAAGGGTGTCCGGCCGCAACTGAATGTCTGCTTGGCCACACTATTGCGCCGGGGCCCGGATGATGCCCTAAACTGCTTCACTGAGGTGCCTGAATGGCGCTGTGCAGCAACGAAAGTGAACATGCTAATGGCTACCGATTACGATGCTCCACGCAAGCAGGAAGAGGAGTCTCCCGCTGACTCCCTGGAGGCCCTCCAGGCGTCCCGGAGCGGCAACGCGCAGACCGCAGTCATCGATGTCGACGAGAATGACACCGCTGAAGGCATCGACCTCCCCGGCGCCGATCTGTCCAACGAGGAACTCACCGTCATTGTGGTTCCCGAGCAGTCCGACGAGTTCACCTGCTCGTCCTGCTTCCTGGTCCGCCACCGGTCACAGGTGGCCCGCGAAAAGGACGGCCTGAAGTACTGCCGCGACTGCGAAGGCTGAGCCCCACCCGTTCTTCCCGGCGCCGGTTGCCCCTCCGGGGCGGCCGGCGCTGCTGTGTCTCCGGCCGCCGTCGTTACCAAAATACCCCTCCGTGACAACGGAAAAGGTGCCGTGCCCGGTTGGGGGCACGGCACCTTTTCGTGAACGCTTCGCCCTATTCCGGGACTACCAGGGCGGGCGTATCCTTCTTGAGCGTTTCGCCGCGGAAGAAGCCCGGGTGCGTGCGGGACATGACCAGCATGACGACGGCGCCCAGGGCCAGGATGCCTACGCCCAGGATGAACACCAGGCCCACGCCGAAGACCTCGGAACCGCTGCCGAACTCGGGCGCCAGGCTGTCCACGGCGGTCTGGACGAAGACCACGAACAACCCCACGCCGCCCACCACCGGGCAGACCAGCCTGAACACGAAGTGGCGCACGCTGTTGAACAGGCTGTGCCGGAAATACCAGGTGCAGGCCAGTGCGGTGAGGCCGTAGTAGAAGCAGATCATCAGGCCCAGCGCCAGGATGGTGTCGTTCAGGACGTTGTCGCTGACCACATGCATCACCGCGTAGAACCCGGCGGAGACGACGCCGGCCGCAATGGTGGCGAAGCCCGGCGTTGCGAACTTCCGGCTGATCCGGCTGAAGGGTTCCGGCAGGGCGCCGTAGTGGGCCATCGCCAGCAGGCTGCGGGACGGTGACATGAACGTGGACTGCAGGGAAGCGGCCGAGCTGGAGAGCACCGCCAGGGACATCAGGATGGCGAACGGGCCCATGATGGGAGAGGCCAGCGCCGTGAAGATGTTCTCGTGGTTCTCGGCGTTGTTCAAGCCGTTGCCGGTATCTCCCACGCCGGCGAACATCATGGTGGCGATGCTGACCAGGAGGTAGATGGCCAGGACGATGACCGCGGTGAGGGTGCCTGCCACGCCGGCGGTCTTTTTGCCGTTGGCGGTTTCCTCATTGACCGTCAGGCAGACGTCCCAGCCCCAGTACACGAAGATCGACAGGGAGATGCCGGCGGCAACCTGGCCGAAGGTCTCGATTTTGGTGACGTCGAACCAGTCCCAGCTGAACGGGATGGCGGTCTCCGAGGTGGACCAGTTGGCGAATGCCATGGCGACGAAGAGGCCCAGCACCAGCAGCTGGAATCCCACCAGGCTGTACTGCACCATTTTGGTGGTGTGCATGCCGCGGTAGCTGACCCAGACGGCCAGTGCCACGAATACGAAGCACGTGACGACGTTGAGCGCCTTGTTGTCCGCCAGGTCTGCCAGCTCGGCGGAGCCTGTGACCTGGGACAGGAAGAGATAGAAGAAGTCGACGGCGACGCCGGCCAGGTTGGACAGCACGATGATGTTGGCGGCCAGCAGGCCCCAGCCACCCATCCAGCCGATCCAGGGGCCGAACGCTTTGGTGACCCAGGTAAAGGTGGTGCCGCTGTCCGGGGAATCGGCGTTGAGTTCCCGGTAGGCGAGCGAGACCAGGATCATGGGGATGAAACCGATCAGGAAGATGACTGGCAGTTGGAGCCCGGCTTCGTTGACGGTGGGTCCAAGCGCGCTGGTAAGCGTGTAGGCGGGGGCAATGGTTGAAATGCCCAGGACGACGACGGCCAGCAGGCCGAGCTGCCCGCCCTTGAGTCCCTTGGCGCTGACGCCGCCCGTGGACGGTGCGTGGGCGTGGGGGCCGGATTTGGAGGTACTGGTGCGGATTGTCTCTGTCATGGCACCACTTTCTGAAAGGCTGTGAGACGGAGGTCACTATATGAATGGCGTTCATTTAGTATGAGGGTGCCGGCCCTGTGATGCAAGACGCAATATGAACCACATTCGTATATGACTGATTTCCTCAATTAGTAAGCTCACTGAGAAATTTCCGGATTGCCGGCCGCGGGGCAGCCCACGGCTGGTAGCGTCAGCCATATTGGACCACTTGAGGAGGATGCATGAAAGCTTCACCGACACTGACCAACAACCTGCAGGCAGTCCTGGCCGACCTGATCGAACTCCACATCCAGGGCAAGCAGGCGCACTGGAACATCGTGGGCACCAACTTCCGCGACCTGCACCTCCAGCTCGATGAGATTGTTGACGCTGCCCGCCAGTTCGCCGACGATACTGCCGAGCGGATGCGCGCCCTGCACGCCCTCCCGGACGGCCGCAGCTCCACCGTTGCCGAAACCACCAGCCTGGCCCAGTTCCCTGACGGGCTGATCAGCACTGCGGACGCCATTGAGCGGATCGTTGCCGCCATGGAAGCCGCTGTGGGCACCATGCGCAAGGTCCACGACGAGGTGGATGAGGAAGATCCCACCTCCGCGGACCTTTTGCACGAGTTCATCGCCCGGCTCGAGCAGTTTGCCTGGATGGTGCAGGCTGAAAACATGAAGCCAACCGCCAAGGTGACCACTGCCGACTCCAAGTAGGCCGAGCGTCCCGCACGAGGGCGCCCGGTACCGGAACTCATCCGGCACCGGGCGCCCTTTGCGGTCCCCGTGCGGTCAGGTGGCCTTGGGTACCTTCCGCAGCACGACGGCGGCGAGGACTGCCGCCGTCGCCATCAGTACCAGCCCAATTGCCGCCGTGATGTGCACGCCGGAATCGAACGCCGCCGCCGCAGCGTCCCGGACCGCGTCCGCCAGCGGACCGGGCAGGACGGCGGCCGCTTCCATGGCGCCGGCCAGCGTTTCCCCCGCGTTGTGCAGCGAGGCGCCCGGGAGCATGCCATCCAATCCGGCCGGGAGGCGCAGGTTGTGCTGGTAGGAGGCCGTCAGGATGGAGCCAAGGACGGCCGTCCCCAGCAGTGAGCCCACCTCGTAGCCGGTTTCGGAGATCGCCGCGGCGGCCCCTGACTTTTCCGGCGGCGCGGAGCCGAGGATGAGGTCATTCGAAATGGTCTCCGCCGTCCCCACGCCCAGCGCCAGGACCAGGAGCGCTGCCAGCAGCAGCGCGGGTCCGCCGTCGTGGTTTCCAAACGCCACCAGGGTGTATCCCGTGGCGCTGAACGCCAGCCCCGCCGCCACCACGTACCCAGGGCGGACCTTGCGAACCAGCGGCACCACCACCAAGCCGGCCGCCACCGTGGCTGCCAGCGCCGGAATCATCGCCACACCCGCCGCTGACGGGCTCAGGCCCTCAAGGAGCTGGAGGTGCTGGGCAAGGAACAGGATGAAGCCGTTGAAGGAAAACAGGGCCAGGATGTTGGCGCTGATGGCCATGCTGAACACCCGGTTCCGGAACAGCGACATATCCAGCAGGGGGTGTTCCAGGCGGTGCTGGCGCCGCACGAACACCACGCCCATCGCCAGGCCGAACGCCATGCTGCCAAGGCCCGCCAGGCCCGGACCTTCGGTGGCAACATCCTTGATGCCGTAGACCATGGGGACCATCACCAGCATGGACAACAGGATGCTCGGGACGTCCACTCTTCCCGGCGACGGGTCCTTGGATTCCGGGATCAAAGTTCGGCCCAGTGCCAGCAGGGGAACCATCAGGGGCACCGCCACCAGGAACACGGCGCCCCACCAGAAATGCTCCACCAGCCAGCCGCCGAAGATCGGCCCCAAGGCTGCGCCGCCGGAGAATCCGGCAGCCCAGATGGCGACGGCCATCCGCCGGCGGTTGGGCTCCGGGAAGATGTTGCGGATCAGCGACAAGGTGGAGGGCATCAGCATCGCCCCGAAGAACCCCAGTGCGGCCCGTCCGGCGATCAGCCACTCCGCGGAGGGCGCAAAAGCCGTTGCGGCGGACAATCCGGCAAAGCCCGTGCTGCCGATAATGAGCAGCCGGCGCCGCCCAATCCTGTCGCCAAGGCTTCCCATCGATACCAGGAGACCGGCCAATACCAGTGGATAAGCGTCAATAATCCACAACACGTGCACGCCGGAGGGTTCCAGGGCGCGGGTGATGGCGGGCAGGGCGAATGTCAGGGCGGTATTGTCCACGGCGACGAGCAGTACCGGGAACATCAGCAGCCCCAGTGCGAGCCAGTCGCGCCGCGGGGACCGCCCGGCCGCTCCGCCGCTGCGTGCAGGCGCCGAGGTCGAAGGGGAAGTCGTCATAAAATAACTATACCGTCCAGACGGTACAGTTTAAAACCTTGCCGTTTCCCTTTTCGACGCCGGCGGAAGGCATGATGGGAAGCATGCCCCGAAAGCCTTTAGCCCGTGATGCGGTCCTTGACGCCTTCGAAACCCTCTTGATCGACGTGGGGGAGCGGGCGGCCACGCTCGACGCGGTGGCCAAAAAGGCAGGCGTGTCCAAGGGGGGACTGCTGTACCACTTCCCCAACAAGGAAGCGCTCATCGAAGTGCTGCTGGACCGCCTGGACGGGCTGGCCAAAGAGGACGCCGACGCCATGGCCGCGGCCGCCGAGGGGGCGGCGGCCTACTTCATCCGCTCCTCCGTCTGGGCGGACACTCCGCTGGACCGGGCCATCGTTGCCGCCACCAGGCTGGCGGAAGTGGCGCACCAGGAAACGCGGCGCCGTTTCGCGGCCATCCAGCAGCGGTGGCTGGACGAGATCGCGGCCGACGTGGGGCCGGGGCTGGCCAAAGCGGTCTTGTATATGGGGGACGGGCTGTATTTCAACGCCATGTTGTCCGTGGGCCCGGCGCCGCAAGGGGGAGCGGCGGCTGACGTGGAGGAACTCCTGGCGGCCCTTGAGCGGCTTCGCAGGTAGCCTCCGCCATTTGCCGGGAAGGGTTGCGGCATAGGACAATGGAATGTTGTGAGGGCTGTCACCGGCCCGCATGATCCAGCACATGGCTGGTTTACAAGTGAATAGCCTTTGATCTGCGGCGGGAGAGTTCTGCCGGTGTACAGGCAGGCGCCGTAGGAGCAAATCCTCCCCAGGAATCTCGCAGGCCCCCGTACCGCCGCGGCGAGGCGCCTCTGGAAAGCAGCAGGCGGTTCCCATGACCCCCAATCGGGGATTCGGAGCCGGTGTGCTCACCGACGGTGCAAGCGGGTCCTGCCAGGCAGGCACCGCGGAAACTCTCAGGTCCAATACAGAGCGGGGAGGAACCCGAATCGCTGTGGCGTACCCTGCGCCGCCTGAGTAAATGGAGTTCCTTCGTGCCGGTTAGCCCAGCCTCCACCACTTTCGTCGACCGCCATATCGGTGCGCGCCGCCAGGCCGACGTCGATACCATGCTCAAAGCCGTTGGCTACGACACTGTCGACTCACTGGTTGACACCGCCGTCCCCAAGGTCATCCGTCAGGAATCTGCCCTTCGCCTCCAGGACGCCCTCAGCGAGGTGGAGGTCCTGGCCGAGCTGCGCAAGCTTGCCGCGAAGAACAAGACGGCAGTCCAGATGATCGGCCAGGGCTACTACGACACCGTGACGCCGCCGGTGATCCGCCGCAACATCCTGGAATCCCCGGCCTGGTACACCGCCTACACCCCGTACCAGCCGGAAATCTCGCAGGGCCGGCTCGAGGCACTGCTGAACTTCCAGACCATGGTGCAGGACCTGGTGGGACTGCCCATCGCCAACGCCTCGCTGCTGGATGAAGCCACCGCCGTGGCCGAGGCCGTGCTCCTGATGCGCCGCGCCAACAAGTCCGCGGCAGCGAAGGAGGGCAAGACGGTCCTGGACATCGACGTTCTTCCGCAGACCATCGCTATTGTCAGGGGCCGGGCGGAGGCGCTCGGCTTCGAGGTGGAGGTCGCGGACCTGTCCAAGGGCCTGCCGGAGGGTGCCATCAACGGCGTCGTGCTGCAGCAGCCCGGGGCCTCCGGCCGGGTGTGGGACCAGTCTGATGTGATCGCCGCTGCCAAGGACCGGGGCGCGCTGGTCACCGTGGCTGCGGACCTGCTGGCCCTGACACTGATCACCCCTCCGGGCGAGCAGGGCGCGGACATTGCCGTTGGCTCGGCCCAGCGTTTTGGTGTGCCGTTGTTCTTTGGGGGGCCGCACGCCGCCTACATGGCGGTCCGCAAGGGCCTGGAACGTTCCCTGCCCGGCCGCCTGGTTGGGGTGTCCAAGGACGATGCCGGCGTTCCCGCTTACCGCCTGGCTTTGCAAACCCGCGAGCAGCACATCCGACGCGAGAAGGCCACGTCCAATATCTGCACGGCCCAGGCGCTGCTGGCCATCGTTGCGTCCATGTACGCGGTGTACCACGGCCCGGACGGGCTGAAGGCGATCGCGGAAACGGCGCATGGCCACGCCCGTACCCTCGCCGCGGCGCTCAAGGCCGCCGGCCTGGATGTCCTGCACACTTCCTTCTTCGACACCCTGACGGTCCGTGTTGCCGGCCGTGCGTCAGCAGTGATTTCCGACGCCGAGGCTCGCGGCATCAACCTGCGGCCCATCGACGCCGACACCGTAGGCATCTCCCTCGACGAAACCACGACGCCGGCCATCGTCGCGCAGGTCGCCGACGTCTTCGGCGCCCCGGTTGCCGAGGGACACAGCGAGGCCCAGGGCTTCGAACTGCACGACGCCGTCGAGCGTTCCTCCGACTACCTGCAGCATCCGGTGTTCAATACGCACCGGTCTGAAACCCAGCTGCTGCGTTACATTCGGAAGCTCTCGGACCGTGACCTGGCGCTGGACCGGACGATGATTCCGTTGGGTTCGTGCACGATGAAGTTGAACGCGACGGCTGAGATGGAGGCCATTTCGTGGCCGGAGTTCGCCTCGATCCACCCGTTCGCCCCGGACTCCCAGACCGAGGGCTGGCGCGAACTCATCACCGGCCTGGAGGCGGACCTGGCCGAGATCACCGGGTATGACCAGGTCTCCATCCAGCCCAACGCCGGCTCCCAGGGCGAACTCGCCGGCCTGCTCGCGATCCGCGGCTACCACCACTCCCGCGGCGAGCAGCAGCGCACCGTCTGCCTGATCCCAGCCTCGGCGCACGGCACCAACGCCGCCTCCGCCGTCCTCGCCGGCATGAAGGTCGTCGTCGTGGCCACCGCCCCGGACGGCACGATCGACCACGAGGACCTGACGGCCAAGATCGAGGCGAACAAGGATGTCCTGTCGGCCATCATGATCACCTACCCCTCCACCCACGGCGTCTACGACGGGGATGTCCGCGAAGTCTGCGACGCTGTCCACGACGCCGGCGGCCAGGTCTACATCGACGGGGCCAACCTGAACGCCCTGGTGGGCCTGGCCCAGCCGGGCCGGTTCGGCGGGGACGTCTCGCACCTGAACCTGCATAAGACCTTCTGCATCCCGCACGGCGGCGGGGGACCCGGCGTCGGGCCCGTTGCCGCGAAAGCCCACCTGGCACCGTTCATGCCCGGCGACGCGAACAAGGCCGCCCACGAACACGGCCACGGAGTCGCGATCTCCGCGTCCAGGTTCGGTTCGGCCGGGGTGCTGCCGATTTCGTGGGCGTACGTGAAGCTGATGGGCGGGCAGGGCCTGACCGAGGCCACCAAGTCCGCGCTGCTGGCCGCGAACTATGTCGCGTCCCGCCTGAACGAGTACTTCCCGGTCCTGTACACCGGTGAGGGCGGGCTGGTGGCGCACGAGTGCATCCTGGACCTGCGCGAACTTACCGCACGGACCGGGGTCACGGCCGAGGACGTGGCCAAACGGCTGATCGACTTCGGGTTCCACGCCCCCACCCTGTCCTTCCCCGTCGCGGGCACCCTCATGGTGGAACCCACCGAGTCCGAGGACCTCGCCGAGATCGACCGCTTCATCGAGGCCATGATCACCATCCGCAAGGAAATTGACCAGGTGGCCAACGGCGACTTCGCCGTCACCGACTCACCCCTGCGCCACGCACCCCACACGGCCGCCGCCGTCGTCAGCTCTGACTGGGACCGCGCCTACCCGCGGGAGCAGGCAGCGTTCCCGGCCCGCCACAAGCAGGACAAGTACTTCCCGCCCGTCGGCCGGATCGACGGCGCCGCCGGCGACCGCAACCTCATCTGCTCCTGCCCGCCCCTCGAAGCGTTCGAGGACAGCACAGCCGAGTTCGAGAACTAGACCGCTCCGGTGGTTGAGCCGGCCGGCACCCGGTTTCGACCAGCTCAACCATCGCTCCCAAAGGACTTTCAATGACTGAGAAGTACACCGCGCTCTACGACGAGCACAAAAAGCTCGGCGCCTCCTTTACGGACTTTGGCGGCTGGCAGATGCCGCTGAAGTACAGCTCCGAACTGGCCGAACACCACGCCGTCCGCAAGGCCGCCGGGCTGTTCGACCTCTCCCACATGGGAGAAGTCTGGGTCACCGGCCCCGAGGCCGCCGCGTTCCTGGACTACGCCCTGGTGGGCAAGATCTCCGCCATGGCCGTGGGCAAGGCAAAGTACTCGCTGATCTGCAACGAAGACGGCGGCATCATCGACGACCTCATTACCTACCGCCGGCCGGCAGCGCCGGACGGCACCGACGTCTTCCTGGTGGTCCCCAACGCAGGAAACGCAGACACCGTCGCGGCAGCATTGCAGGAACGTGCCGCCCGGTTCGACGTGAAGGTGGAGGACGCCTCAGCCCGCACGTCACTGATCGCCGTCCAAGGCCCGGCAGCAGAATCGATCCTGCTGCGGCTGGTTCCGGCAGCCCGGCATTCCCTGGTGACAGGGCTGAAGTACTACGCCGCCGTCGAGGTCCCCTTCCTGGTGGGCGGTGCGGGCCTGCACCTGCTGCTGGCCCGGACCGGGTACACCGGCGAGGACGGCTTCGAGATCTTCGTGGACAACGGGGACGCCCCGGGCCTCTGGCAGGCGCTGATCGCCATTGCCGACGAGGGCCAGCTCACCCCCGCAGGGCTCGCTTCCCGCGACTCCCTCCGCCTCGAAGCGGGAATGCCGCTCTACGGCAACGAACTCTCGCTGGACGGCGACCCGTTCGCCGCCGGCCTGGGCGCCGTCGTCGCGCTGTCCAAGGAAGGCGACTTTGTCGGGAAGGCCGCGCTGGCAGCCAAGAAGGAAGCCGGTGCAGGCAGCACCTCCGGCCGCCGCCTCGTTGGGCTCAAGGGCCAGGGACGCCGGGCCGGCCGCGCGCACTACCCGGTCCTGAAAGACGGCGCCACCGTCGGTGAAGTCACCTCAGGCCAGCCTTCGCCCACTCTGGGCTACCCCATCGCCATGGCCTACGTCGACGTGGAGCATTCGGCGCCGGGAACTTCCCTCGAAGTCGACCTTCGAGGTAAGGCCGAACCCTTCGAAGTCGTCGGCCTCCCGTTCTACAAGCGCCAAAAATAGCGCCGGACAGCCGGTGGTTTCGCTTGTCGAAACCCCGCCCCCACCACCCGTTTTAGTTAGGAACCAATCGCATGGCTGTTGGCGTTTTTGATCTGTTTTCGATCGGGATCGGGCCTTCGTCGTCTCATACTGTGGGGCCGATGCGGGCTGCTGCCGTTTTTGCGGAGGAACTCAAGGCCTCGGGTGTGCTGGCTCACGTGGCGTCGTTGCGGGTGGATTTGTATGGCTCGTTGGCGGCCACCGGTCATGGGCACGGGACGATGACCGCGATCCTGCTGGGCTTGGAGGGGTTTCATCCGGAGTTGATCCTCCCGGCGGAGGTGGAGGAGCGGCTGGCCGGCATTGCCGGGACCGGGACCTTGAACCTCGCCGGCGCCGTCCCGCTGCCCTATGGGGTGAAGGACATGGTGTTGCGGCCGTTAACCGTCCTGCCGCGGCACACGAACGGGATGACGTTCACCGTCACGGACGCTGCCGGTGCCGTGGTGCATACCGCGACGTTCTTCTCGGTCGGTGGCGGGTTCATCGTCCGGGAGGGTGAGGAAGACGCGGCCCGGCAGGAACTGGAGGAGTCCAAGAAGGAGCTTCCGCTGCCGTTCCGGACCGCCGCGGAACTGCTGGAGCACTGCGCAGCGACCGGGCTGGGAATCGCTGATGTGATGCTGGTGAACGAAAAAGCCTCCCGCGGGGAGGATGAGATCCGGGCCGGGTTGCTGCACATCTGGTCCGTGATGGAAGCCTGCGTGGCGGCCTCGTTGAAGCGTGAGGGGGTGTTGCCGGGCGGCTTGAAGGTCCGCCGCCGCGCCCCTGACTGGTTTGAGCGGTTGAAGAAGGAATGCGCCGACGGGCAGGACACGGACCAGGACGCCGCGTGGGACGCGGGCCCGTTCGATCCCCGGTATTGGCAGGAGTGGGTTAACTTGGTGGCGTTGGCCGTGAACGAGGAAAACGCGTCCGGCGGCCGGGTGGTCACCGCCCCGACGAACGGGGCAGCCGGGATCATCCCTGCGGTGTTGTTCTACGCCCTGCACTTCGCTCCCGGCATGGACAAAGCCACCGGCGCTGACCGCGACGACGTCGTGGTCAAATTCCTGCTCGCCGCCGCCGCCGTGGGAGTGCTCTACAAGGAACAAGCCTCGATTTCCGGGGCCGAGGTCGGCTGCCAGGGCGAGGTGGGGTCCGCGTCCTCGATGGCCGCCGCTGGCCTGGCCGAGGTCATGGGCGGCACCCCGGCGCAGGTGGAGAACGCCGCTGAGATCGCAATGGAACATAACCTGGGCCTGACCTGCGACCCGATCGGCGGGCTGGTGCAGGTGCCCTGCATCGAACGGAACGCGATCGCTGCCGCGAAAGCGATCAACGCCGCGAAAATGGCGCTCTGGGGCGACGGGACCCACCGGGTCTCCCTGGACGAAGTCATCATCACCATGCGCGAAACCGGCAAGGACATGTCCCACAAATACAAGGAAACCGCCATGGGCGGCCTCGCCGTCAACGTCGTCGAATGCTGACCACAGGCGCCTCTTCCCGGAACCCGGCGCCCACTCCCTAGTTGTAGGCGGCGGCCCACCAGTTCAAGGAGGCGGCAAACACCAGCCAGGAAATGTACGGCAGCAGGAGTAACCCGGCGGTCCGGCTGATGGGACCAAAATAGAGAACGGTGACTCCGACGGCGGCAATGAGCGCCAGGATGATGCCAAGCCCAAACCACAGTGCAACGGTTCCAAAAACGGGGAAGAGGGCAAAGAACGCAGGGGTCCAGGCAAGGTTAAGGAGCAACTGGATCCCGTAGGCGGTGAGGGCGCTCCGGGTCCGCTCCGTCCGTTTGCGCCACACCAGCCAGCCGGCAACAGCCATCGCCGTGTAGAGGATTCCCCACACCGGGCCAAACACGCCGTTGGGCGGAGACCATGGCGCCTTGTCCGCCGTTGCATACCAGCCGTTGACGTTGCTGGCCGACGCCAATCCGCCCAGCGCCGCCACCAGCAAGGACGCCACCAGGAAGGCGGCGAGCCCGGCGATTTGGATCCCGGCGCCATAGGGCCGTCCGCGCTCCGCGGAAGTGCTGCTCTGGTCCCGGTCCGGCCTCATCCTCCAACCCTTGCGGACCCGGGGCGGCCCCGTCAAGGCGCCGCCCCGTGGACGGCCGGCGCCATGCCAGGCATCGCCGGGAGAAAGGCTCCAGCGGCTGAGGCTTTAGACTTGATGCTGCATGTCCGCACGCATCCAGACCCACCGAAACCGCGCACAAACCCGATTGGACACGGCCCCCTTGCGAGAATTCACCGCACGTTTTGCCACAGCCGAGGAAATTGAGAACTGGGACAAGCACGTCACGGCCAACCCCAACGGCGGCAACATGCTGCAGTCCGCCGCCTACGCATCGGTCAAGAACGGGTCCGGCTGGAAAGTCCGCTTCCTTGTCCTGGAAGCCCCGGGAAACTCCAGTTACAACCTGGTCCTGGAAAAGTCATTTCCGGTCCTGGGTCGGCTCTGGTATCTCATCAAAGGCCCTGACGTTGCCGCCGCCGCGGACCTGAAAGCCGCCCTCGAAGCCTGCGCGGCCTTTGCCCGCAGCCGGAAACTGAACGTCTTTACCATCAAGGTGGAACCGGACATCATCGACACCGCCGAGGCGCAGCGGGACATCCAGGCCACGGGCCTTGTCAAAGCCCCCAATATCCAGTCCAACGACTCCACCGCGCTGCTGGACATTTCCGGCAGCAGCGAGGACGTGTTCAAAGCGATCTCCTCGCGCGCCCGGAACGCCATCCGGCGCGCCGAACGCGAAGGCTGCCAGGTGGTACGGCAGGAACAAGGCCCGGAAACCTACCGCGCCCTCTACGACCTGATGGCAGACACCGTCAACGCCAAGGGCTCCATGCCCCTGCGCAGCTACGACTACTACGCCAAGTTCTGGGACGAATTCTGCAGCCGTGGCCAAGGCAACTTCTTCTTCGTCTATGAGGATGGAAGGCCCAGCGTCGGAGCCTTCGTGATCAACTACGGTGCCAAGGCAACCTACAAGGACGGCGGGTCCACCCAAAACCGCAAGCAGTACGGCGACTCGCATTTGGTGCAGTGGGAAGCCATCCGCCGCATGCAGGAACTCGGCTGCACCGAATACGACTTTTGCGGCACCCCGCCTGCGGCCCGGATCAAGGACAAAACCCACAACCTGTACGGGATGGGAATGTTCAAGACCAGCTTCACCAAGACCGTCACCGACTTTGTGGGCTGCTACGACTACGTCCTTTCCCCGCTGCGCCACAAGCTCTGGACCAGTGGCGGCGAAAAGGTGCTCCGCCGGATTGAAACCGCCCGGACCGGCCAGCAGTTCTACTGACCGGCATCCCGTGGGATGCACCCACCGCAGCCCACGGCCGGACCGTACGTCCCGTGCAGCCCGCCCCGAACACCGTCCGCCCAGCGCGTGCCCACCAGGCCGCGAAGAGTCCCGAAGAAGGTCACCCCTTGAATCCTGTTTCCGCCGCTACCGGACTTGAATATGCCACGCTCAGCGACGCCGAGTTTGAGGCCTTCGCCGTAAAGCACCCGCAAAACAGCTTCCTGCAGTCCATCGACTTTGCCCGTTTCCAGCGCGCCCGGGGCCAGCAGGTGGAACTCTTCGGCGTCCGGCGCGGCGGCGAACTCGTCGCCGCCGGCAAGCTCAACTACTCGACCACCAGGCTTGGCTACACCATCTGCGAATGCGCCAAGGGCCCCCTCATGGACTACGAGGACCGCAACCTGGTGAGTGGCGTCGTCGAACTCCTCCGCAAGCACGCCGCCGGCCGCAAAGCCGCTGAACTGCGGATCTCCCCGAACATCAGGTACATCGCACGGGACGCCGACGGCGCCGAGCACCCGGACGTCGAGGACAACCGTCCGCTCGTGGCGGACCTGGAGCGGCTCGGGTTCCGGCACCAGGGCCTGGACATGAACTTCGTTAACGTGAACTGGATGTTCATCAAGAGCCTCGTGGGAATCCAGGACGCCGAAGAACTCATCATGGGCACCAGTTACCGGACCCGGAAGGCCATCCGCAAGGCCGAAAAGAACGGCGTCTTCCTGGAACAGGCCACGCTGGAAACCCTGGACGACTTCTACGGGGCGTTGAGCCGGGCCGGGGACGAAAAGGGATTCACCTACCGCGAGCGCGCCTACTACGAGCACCTGCTCAGGACCACCTCGGCGGAATTCACCAAGCTCATGATGGCCAAGATCGACATCCCCGCGTACCGGAAATCCATCACCGAGCGCCTGGCAGCTGAGTCTGCCACCGCCGCGGAGCTCCGGCGTGAAGTGGAAGAAACGGGCAGCAAGAAGAAAGCCAACCGGCTCAAAGTGGTCCAGGACCTGGTGGACAGCTACGAGCGGAGCCTCAAGGACATCGAGAGGTTCCCGGATTCGGTCGGGACCGCCACCGTGGCAGCCATCCACTTCGTCTGCTACGGCGATGAGGTGGTGTGCGTGATCGGCGGCACCGTCCAGGACTACATCTACTTCAACGGCGCCACCTCACTGTACTGGGGCATGATGCTGCACGCCCTGGAGAAGGAATACCCGCGGTACAACTTCTACGGCACGTTCGGCATCTCCGGACAGGACGAGGAGGGGCACGGCGGCTACGAATTCAAGAAGGGATTCGGCGGCGAAGTGGTCCAGCTGGTGGGCGACTTCACCATGCCCGTACGGCCCGCGGCCTTCCATGCCAACCGGCTGGCCAGATCAGCCGCCGCCGCTGCCCGTACCCTGCTTGGCAAGCTGCCGCTGAAGCGCGCAGCCTGACCGTCCACACACCGCGCAGAGGGAGGAACCGGGCATGACCGACCGGCACGAACGGCCAGGGTCCAGGCCGAAGACTGACGGCCTGCCCAAGACTGAGCCGCTGACCCCTGCCCAGATGCGGCAGGACGCAGCCGCCCGGAGGATGCTGCGGCGCCTGGTGCAGGGCGAGAACCCGCCCACCGCCCCCTTGAGCATCGTGGACCGCCTGGCGGGCAGCCCCTACGCCAACCCCACCATCCAGGTGGGCGGTGTGGACACATCGGCCCGCAAGACCCTGGACTTCGCGCTCCACCTGGCAGAGACCATGTTCCGCTACGGGGCGGGCGCCCTGGAGGTGGAGACCAGCATCATCGCCGTCACGGCCGCCCTGGGCCTGAAGAATATCGAGGTGGACATCACCAACCAGTCCGTGGGCATCAATTACGCCCCCAAGGACCAGACGCCCATCGCCCTGCTGCGCGTGGTGCGGTCCTGGACCAACAACTACGCCGGCCTTGCCAAGGTCCACCAGCTGGTCACGGATATCGTGGCTGGCGGCGTGGGCCGCGAGGAAGCCATCCGCAGGCTCAACGAGGCCATCACCAGCCCCAAACCGTATCCGCGCTGGATGGTCACCGCCGCATTCGGTGTTTTCGCCGCCGTGTTCGTCGGTGTGCTGGGCGGCGGCGTGGTGTCCTCGGCCATCGCGTTCGTAGCCAACATCGGGATCAGCCTGCTGGCCCGGCAACTGGGCCGCTGGCGGGTCCCGGACTTCTTCACCACGGCCAGCTGCTCGTTCGTCGTCACCATCCTTGCCTTGCTGCTCTGGCAGTTCGGTCTCACCGCGTCACCGTCGATCGTGGTGGTGGGCGGCATCCTGCTGCTGCTGCCCACCGGACGGCTGGTCTCGTCCGTACAGGACGCCATCAACGGCTTCCCGGTCACCGCCGCGGGCCGGTTCCTGTCAACCCTGCTGACCTTCGGTGCGATCGTGGCCGGCATTGCCGTGGCCTTCGTGGTGGGGGAGCTGACAGGGTTGCAGCGGATCGACGTCACGCAGACCTTCCCGCCCGCCTACGATCTGTGGGTCCTTATCCTGTTCGTGGCCGCTGCGGTGATGGCCATCGGCATCACCGAGCAGACCACCTGGCAGCTCCTGCTGCCAACGGCGGGAGTAGGCGTGGCAGGCTACCTGGTGCTGCTCGGCGGCGGCCTGCTGGGGATCGGGGACCGCTTCGCCCCGGCGCTGGCGGCCGTTGTCATCGGCCTCCTGGCACGTGTGGTGGCACTGCGGATGGGCGCGCCGCAGCTGGTGGTGGCTGTGCCCGCGGCGCTGATCCTGCTGCCAGGGCTCACCATCTTCCGGTCCATGTATGTGCTCACGGTCGAGGAATCGGAAATCCTGAACGGCGCGGGCGGCATGCTCAGCGCCGGCGCCATCGTGCTGGGAACAGCCGGCGGGATCGTCCTGGGCGATGTGCTGGCCAGGCCCCTGACCCGCAGCCTGGCGAGCAACGAGCGCCGCCGCGCCCGGCGGCGCTAGATTTGCCCTACCGGCAACTTCTTCTCTGCCTGGAACACGTCTTCCACGCGGCCCTGCGCCCAGTACCCGGACAATGACACCTGGCGCCGCTCCAGGCCGCGCTGCTTGAAGAAGACCTCGCGCAGGGACTTCATGTAGCCCCGCTCGCCGTGGGCAAAGACATCCACGGTGCCGGCAGGCCACTCCGCGCCCGCCACGGCATCCACCAGCAACGTGCTCGAGCCCGCCGGGACTTCGCCGCGGACCAGCCACCGGACCTCGAGTCCGGCCGGAGCGTTCAGGGGCTGGATGTCGGCCTCGGCCCCGACTTCCAGGAAGGCCAGCCCCACTGCGGTGGGAGGAAGTGCCTCGATGGACGCGGCAATGGCCGGCAGGGCGGCCTCATCACCGGCGAACAGATACCAGTCAGCCTCGGGATTGGGGTTGTACGCACCGCCCGGGCCGGTAAAGGTGAGCGTCTCGCCGGGCCGGGCGTTGGCCGCCCACGGACCGGCCAGGCCTTCGTCGCCATGGACCACGAAGTCGATGGCGAGCTCCTTGGCCCCGGGATCCACCCAGCGGAGCGTGTAGGTGCGGGTATACGGCCACTGCTCGCGCGGCATGGTTTCCCGGACCGTCCACAGATCCAGGGGGGAGGGATAGTCCACGCCGGGCTGTGGGAACACGATCTTTACATAACGGTCCACGAATGCGTTGTTGACGAAGTCCCTGAATCCGTCCCCACCTGCGATGACCCGGACCATGTGCGGGGACAACTGCTCTTTGCGCAGTACCGTCAGGTTGACCTGGGGGCGGTTGTTTTTCGTAGCGCTGGTGGCGGCGGGGACAGTGCTCATCAGGCAAGCCTAAGCCAGGGGCACCGGCGGGAGCTCCCAGGTTACGTCCGGCGCACCCTGTCCCCGCAGCAGCTCGTTCACACGGCTGAATGGCCGGGAACCAAAGAAGCCGCGCGAGGCGGATAACGGACTGGGGTGCGCGCTGGCGACGACGGGCGCACCGGCCAGGAGGGGCCTTACCCCCTCCGCCTCCTTGCCCCACAAGACGGCTACCAGGGGCGTCCTGGACCCGTCCGCGGCCCGACGTCCGGCCACTGCCGTGACTGCCGCCGTCGTAATGTCCTCCCAGCCCTTGCCCCGGTGGGAGCCCGCGGACCCCGCCCGGACGGTGAGCACCCGGTTCAGGAGCAGGACTCCCTGATCCGCCCAGGCGGACAGGTCGCCGTGGACGCGAGGGGAGATGCCCAGGTCGGATTCGAGTTCACGGTAGATGTTCGCCAGGCTGCGGGGGAGCGGGCGCGTGCGCGCGTCCACGGAGAAGGAAAGGCCGACGGCGTGCCCCGGCGTGGGGTAGGGGTCCTGCCCCACAATGAGGACTTTCACGCCGGCGAGCGGCTGGCGGAACGCACGCAGGACGTTCGACGGCGGCGGGAGGATCGGGTGCCCGGCCGCCTCTTCGCCGGCAAGGAAGTCCAGCACCGACCGCAGCTTCGCTTCGACGCCCTGCAGCGCCGCCGCCCAGTCAGGCGCCATGAGCTCCGCCAGGGGCAGCTTGGCCAGGTCGCTGAAGCGGGTGGCGTCCGCCGGGTCCTGCTGCAGGTCGAACAACGCATCCGATTCAAACATCGGTCCATTCTTGCAGCAGGAGCCCGCCGGTCGGGAAAGTGCGTCGACGGCCGGGCCGAATGACACTCCTGTGATTCGCCCGCTAGCATGGGGGTAAGACATTTACCGTAACCAGCGAAGGAGTGTGCCGTGGCGGAACCGGCCCGGGAACACCTGCCGGAGCAGGATCCACGGAATTCCCTGCTGGCGGATTTTCTGCTCCGTGACTCCTCCCTCACCGAGCGCGAACAGCAGATGCTGGCGCTGGAGCGGCAGTGGTGGAAGTACGCGGGGGCCAAGGAACAGGCCATCCGGGAGCTGTTCGACCTCTCCGCAACCCATTACTACCAGCTCCTCAATGCCCTGATCGACCGCGAGGATGCCCTGGCCCACGATCCCATGCTGGTCAAGAGATTGCGTAGACTACGTACGTCGCGCCACCGTGCACGCACCGCCCGCCGCCTGGGATCCGACGCTTAGCACGCCCCAGGCCGGGACCCTGGCAGCAATCAACAAGGATGTCCTTCCACCATGACCAAATACGCCCGCGATGAATTCGACAAGGTCCCCGAGGCCGCGTCGCGACAAGGTGTCCACCGGACGGCCTCGGCCCCGTCCCGGGTGCGGCTGTGGCCCATCCTCGCAGTGGGCGTCGCGGCGCTGGCGATCGGGCTGGTGTCTTTCCTGATCCTCCCCAAGCTGGGGTTCAACGCCACGGCAACCGAGGCCTCTGCCAGCGTGGAATCCACCGCGTTGGCGGGTACCGGATCCACCCCTTCCACCACGCAGGCAACCACGCCCCCGGCCGCTTCAGAACCTTCGGCCACCGCCGGGCCGTCCCCAAGCGGCAGCCCGGAGCCGACGCAGTCGGCCACCCAGCAGGCCGTCGTCGACCGGACGCAGGCAGTGGCCGTCTACAACGCGGCCGGTACCGCCGGGCTGGCCAGCCGCATTGGCGGAACAGTCCAGGCTGACGGCTGGAAGCTCGGACAGGTAGGCAACTGGTCCGGCGCACCGCAGAAATCCTCCGTGATCTACTACGCCGGTCCGCAGCAACTGGCCAGTGCCCAGGAGCTCGCCGCACTGTTGAACATCCCCACGGTCGTCAGCAGCACCGAGTTCCAGGTGCCGCTCGTGGTGGTCCTGGGCCCCGGGTACCGGTAACCGGCCGGCCTCAGTTACGCCTGCATAACGTTCCCGGCCCGGGGCCTGCCGCAGCCTGCGGCCCGTGGCGGCCTTTGGCTAGAGTGATTCCAGGCCACGGCCCGCGGGGCTGCACGCAACAGCACCGGCCCACCCGGCCGCAACGGAAAAGAGTTGGTCACCATGGCACTGGGAACCGTCAAATGGTTCAACGCTGAAAAAGGCTACGGCTTCATCACCGTTGACGGCTCCAGTGATGACATCTTTGTCCATTGGTCTGCGATCGGGGGCGAAGGCTACCGGGCCCTTGAGGAAGGACAACGGGTGCAGCTGGAGGTCGGCGAGGGCGACAAGGGCCCGCAGGCGGAAAACGTCCGGCCCGCCGAGTGAAGCCGAAGCACCGTCCCGCCGTCCGCGCTGCCCTGGCCGTTTCCCTGGCAGCCGTTCTCGGCGCCACAGCCTGCTCCGGGACAGGCGGAAACGCCCGGGTGGAATCCGCCGAGGCATCCGGCGACGGCGTCCTCCGGGTGGGCCTGGTCCTGGACAACACCGGCGGCAACGCTTTCCTGAACCAGCCACAGCTCGCCGCCGCCAAGCTGGCCGTCCAGGACATCAACGCAGCCGGGGGACACAAGGGCCGCCCCGTCGAACTGCTGCCCGCACACCCGGAACAGGACACCGCCGGGCAGGCAAAAGCCCTGCTCGCCGCCAAGGCGGACGTGGTCATCGGACCCACCGACTCCAGCCATGCAGAGGCAGCCGTAGGCGTCCTGTCCCGCGCGCGCATACCGCTCATCTCCCCGGCCAACACCGCTGCCGGCCTGACCGGAATGGCCAGCGGCGGCTACTACTTCCGCACCGCGGCGGCCGACGTCGCGCAAGGGCCTGTGTTGGCCAAACTCGCCAAGGACGCCGGGGCTGCCACCGTCAGCGTGCTGTACCAGGAAGGCACCTACGGCAAGGACCTGCAGGCCGCCGTCACGGAAGCGGCAAAGCAGTCCGGGCTTACCGTCCTTCCCGGTGCCGGCTTCACGACCGGGGACGCCGCGGCGGCAAGCTCCATCGCCAAAGCCAAGCCGGACGCCGTCGTCCTGATAGCCCGTGAGGGCGCCCAAGGCGCACTGGCCGCGCTGAACGGTACCGGCGTTGGCGGTTCACGCATCATCATGAGCGACGGCGCTTTCGCCCGCTACGGCTCCGGCCTCGGTTCCAAGGTCTTGGATGGCGCCCGCGCGGTGGTACCGGGACAGCTGCCTTCCGCCGCCTTCCAGCAAAAACTCCTGGCGGTGGACCCGTCGCTGCAGGACGTCTCCTACGCTGCCGAAACCTACGACGCCGTGACCCTGGCCGCGCTGGCGGCGGCCCGCGCGCAGGACGACGCCGGCCGTTCGATCGCCGCCAACCTGATCCCGGTATCGGGCGGAACAGCGGCACCAGGCGCCGGAACGGCTGCTGCGCCGTGCGTGACCTACAAGGCGTGCCTGGGCGGCCTGGCTGCCGGCCCCGACATCAATTACGACGGCGAGTCGGGCCCCATTGCCTTCGACGCGAACGGGGATATCACCGTGGCGTCCTTCTCCGTCTTTACATACGGGCCGGACAACCTGCCCACTCCGAGCGGCCGGGAGACAGCCGGACATCAGGGCTGATCGCCCTCGGCGAAGCGACCGCCGCCAGCAGCCCGTCCGGTGTCTTTTCGCTTGCACTCTCACCGGGGGAGTGCTAATTATGGAGTTAGCACTCTGACGTACCGACTGCTAAGCAACGCCCGGTTCCGGCCGGCCGCGCAAGGCACCGGTCGGAGAGCGAAAGAAACACCTCACTTCAGTGAGATCC
The DNA here is from genome assembly GCF_000374865.1 of Arthrobacter sp. 135MFCol5.1. Classification (GTDB taxonomy): domain Bacteria; phylum Actinomycetota; class Actinomycetes; order Actinomycetales; family Micrococcaceae; genus Arthrobacter. Next base: position 46,080 of record NZ_KB895457.1, read on the forward strand.
CCAGGCGGAGGCATACAGAGGCCGCTGTCGAAGGATCGTCCGTCGCGGGCACTGCAGCGAAGGTTCATTCTTAACGACTGTCCCGAAAGGACTACTGCCGTTATGGCCAAGATCATTGCATTTGATGAAGAGGCACGCCGCGGCCTTGAGCGTGGCCTGAACACCCTCGCCGACGCCGTTAAGGTCACCCTCGGCCCGCGTGGACGCAACGTCGTCCTCGAAAAGAAGTGGGGCGCCCCCACGATCACCAACGATGGTGTTTCCATCGCCAAGGAGATCGAGCTGGACGACCCGTACGAGAAGATCGGCGCAGAGCTGGTCAAGGAAGTTGCCAAGAAGACGGACGACGTCGCCGGCGACGGTACCACGACTGCGACGGTACTGGCCCAGGCGCTGGTCAAGGAAGGCCTGCGCAACGTTGCCGCCGGTGCCGACCCGCTGTCCCTCAAGCGCGGCATCGAGAAGGCCGTTGAAGCCGTCACCCGCGAACTCCTGGCCTCCGCCAAGGAAATCGAAACCAAGGAAGAGATCGCGGCCACCGCCTCCATCTCCGCCGGTGACGACGAAATTGGTGCCCTCATCGCCGAAGCCCTGGACAAGGTCGGCAAGGAAGGCGTCATCACGGTCGAGGAGTCCAACACCTTCGGCCTGGAGCTTGAACTCACCGAAGGCATGCGCTTCGACAAGGGCTACATCTCCGCCTACTTCGTCACAGACGCCGAGCGCCAGGAAACGGTCCTCGAGGATCCGTACATCCTGATCGTCAACTCCAAGATCTCCAACGTCAAGGAACTGGTTGCTGTCCTCGAAAAGGTCATGCAGTCCAACAAGCCGCTGCTGATCATCGCCGAAGACATCGAGGGCGAGGCCCTGGCCACCCTGATCGTCAACAAGATCCGTGGCACCTTCAAGTCCGTTGCCGTCAAGGCCCCGGGCTTCGGCGACCGCCGCAAGGCACAGCTGGCAGACATCGCCGTCCTCACCGGCGGCCAGGTCATCTCCGAGGAAGTGGGCCTTAAGCTCGAGACCGCAGGGCTCGAACTGCTGGGCCAGGCCCGCAAGGTTGTTGTCACCAAGGACGAGACCACCATCGTCGAGGGTGCAGGCGACGCCGACCAGATCGCCGGCCGCGTATCCCAGATCCGCGCCGAGATCGAGAACTCGGACTCCGACTACGACCGCGAGAAGCTGCAGGAACGCCTGGCCAAGCTGGCCGGCGGCGTTGCAGTCATCAAGGCCGGTGCCGCCACCGAGGTTGAGCTCAAGGAACGCAAGCACCGCATCGAGGACGCCGTCCGCAACGCCAAGGCTGCGGTTGAAGAAGGCATCGTCGCCGGTGGCGGTGTTGCCCTCATCCAGGCCGGTGCCAAGGCATTTGCCAACCTGCAGCTCTCCGGCGACGAAGCAACGGGCGCCAACATCGTCCGCGTTGCCATTGACGCCCCGCTGAAGCAGATTGCCTTCAACGCCGGCCTCGAGCCCGGCGTGGTTGTCGACAAGGTCCGCGGCCTGCCCGCAGGCCACGGCCTGAACGCAGCCACCGGCGAGTACGTCGACCTGCTGGCAGCCGGCGTGAATGATCCGGTCAAGGTCACCCGCTCTGCCCTGCAGAACGCGGCGTCCATCGCCGGCCTGTTCCTCACCACCGAAGCCGTAGTGGCAGACAAGCCCGAGAAGGCTTCTGCCCCGGCCGGTGGGGACGACATGGGCGGCATGGGCGGCATGGGCGGCTTCTAAGCCCACTGCCGGGACCTGTCCCGCTGACACGAAATGCGGCCCCCTCCTTGGGAGGGGGCCGCATTTTTGTGTTCCGAAGGCTACTTCCTGGCGGAAGCCAGCATCCCTTCGACTTCCTTCTTGAAGGCGTCCGCGGCTGCCTGCGGTGTCAGGCGGTCGTACAGTACTTCATCCGTGTAGCGCTTGATGACGTTCTGGACGCTTCCCGCGCCCACCGGCGGGACCGGCGGGGCGCCCTTGACGTCCGGCGCTATGTCCTTGAGGAAGCCCACCACCGTGGTGTCGGCCGGCTTGAGCGAGGGAGTAATGCCCGCGACGATCGCGCTGTTGGTGGGCACACCGCGGTCCGTCATCAGGATGCCGCCGGCCTCCGGACTGTTCGTGAGGTAGTCGATGAATTCAGCCGCCTGCTGCGGGTGCTTGGACCGGGACGAAGCCGACCAGAACATGGTGGGCTTGTAGTACATTCCGTTGCCGGCCGATGCGCCGCTGATGCTCGGGGCCCGCAGCATCTTGATGCTGCTGCCCGTGGTGGACTCCAGGGAGCCCAGCTGGTTGGTCCACCACCAGGCCATGGCCACCCGGTTGGTGCCGAACAGGCTCTCCTCCAGCCCCGCGCCGGCGTCCTCGGTGGCGACTGTGGCAGGGGGACTGGCCTTTGAGTCCCGCTGGTCCTTGAGCCGTGCCCAGAAGGACGCGGCGGTGGCCGTCTCGAAACCGAGCCCGCCGTCACCCGTGTACAGGTCCTGTCCGTGCTGGCGCAGCCAGATGATCAGGTCTGCTTCGTTGCTGCCGTAGGCGGCGCCGTAGCTCTTCCCGTCACCAGCGGCGCTGATCTTGGCTGCGGTGTCCGTGAAGTCTTTCCACGTCCACGTCCCGTCGTCCGGCAGCGGAATGCCTGCAGCGTCGAACACCTTGGTGTTGGCCATGATGACGTAGGCATTCTGGCCGGTGCTGAGGCCATACTGGGCGCCACCGTACTGGCCGGAGGCCAAGGCCTCCTTGTCCAGCTTCGAGGTGTCGATGCCGCTTTGCTTCGACAGGTCCATAAGCGCCCCGCGCCCGCCGTATTCGGCAATGTACTTCTGGTCCATCTGGATGACGTCCGGTGCATCATTGGCAGCTGTCTTCGTGGCCAGTTTGTCCCAGTAGCTGGCCCATTCGCCCGGCTCCGCCTTGATCTTGATATTCGGGTGCGATGCTTCAAACGCGGCGATGACCTTCTGGGTCTGTGCGTTCAGGTACTCGTTGCCCCACCATGCGAACCGCAGGGTCACCTGCCCGTTGTCCCCGGAACTGCCGGGAGCTCCGCAGCCTGTCGCCAGCAGGGAAAAGGCCAAGGCGGCGGCGCCGAGCTGGAAACTGCGCCGGCTGAAGACTGGACTCGTCATTGATGTTCCTTCCGGATTTTGTCGCCGCTGGGTCGATCCCACGTCGTTGCGGGAGGCCGACTCTGCGGGAAAGCGCTTTCTCACTGTGATTCTGCGATTGTTTCGTGAGCGGAAGGGTTGCGTCAAGAGTTTCGGTAAACGTTTTCTGGGATGGTTTTCGGGCCGGCTGCTCCGGCGCTTGCGGGACCAGCACTTCGTGCGGCGTACCGCCGGGTGGGCTTTGAGCCGCTGAGGCGGCGGCCCATTGTCGTTGGCTTCTGGCAGGATGGACCGGTGACGATTACTGCAGCGGCTGACGGTTCGGCCTTGGGAAACCCGGGGCCGGCCGGCTGGGCCTGGTACGTGGATGACAACTGTTGGCGGGCCGGCGGCTGGCCCCACGGCACCAATAACCAAGGGGAGCTGATGGCTGTCCTGGATCTGCTGCGGGCCACCGCGCATCTTCCGGGGGAAGACCTTCGCATCCTCTGTGACAGCCAGTACGTCATCAACTCCATTACCAAATGGATGCCCGGGTGGAAGCGCAAGGGATGGCGCAAAGCTGACGGGAAGCCGGTCCTGAACGTTGAACTGCTGAAGGAACTGGACCGCGAACTGGCAGGCCGGACGTATACCTTCGAATGGGTCAAGGGCCATGCCGGCCACAGCCTGAACGAGGCCGCCGATGAACGCGCCCGGGCCGCGGCAACCGCCTACCAGCAGGGCGTGGCCGCCCGGTCAGGTCCGGGATTTCCGGGGGCGCACCATCCGGGCGCCTCCGGGCACAGCTTTGAGGCGCAGCCTCAGGCCGGCAGTGGCCTCCAGCCGGCCACCCTCGACATCCCCGCCCCTGCGCCCGCCCGCCCGGCCGCCGCCGGCCGCCCGGAGGCAGGCCCAACCCGTGCGGACGGCCGCCCGGCAGCGGCCGGCCAAAAAGGTCCTGCAGCGGGAAACGGCAAACAGCGGGCCATGCCCCAGCCGGTATCGGCTTATGACGAGCTTGACCTGTTCAGCGAATTGGACACGGAAGCCCAGGAGGATGCGGAGGCAGCGCAGCAGGCCGGTGCGGTCGCGCCCGAGGCCCTGGTGGAGCAACTCGAACGTGAACTGCTGGGCCCGCTGGTGCGCGGCGACATTGGCCGGACAGCAGTCCTCCTCCACCCGGACTTCATGGAAATCGGCAGCTCGGGAAGGGTGTGGACCCGGGACGCCATGATGATGGCCCTCGAAGAGGACCCCGGAGAAAGGACCGACATCGAGGTTCTGGGCGCTGAGCGCATTGGCCCCGGTGCTGTCCTGCTGACGTATCGGAGCTTTGCCCGCGCCGGCACCACACTGCGAAGCTCGTTGTGGGTCCTCGACGGCGAACGGTGGCGGCTGCGGTTCCATCAAGGAACCCCGGAAGCCTGACCTGTCAGCTGAACCGCTGCGCGTTGCCCTGCTCGGCCTGGGCATACGTGGCCGCGGCGGAGGCCAGGGCCGCGTTGATGGAGGCCAGCGACGCTTCCACCCGGCCCTGGGTGATGGTCCACTCGGTGACCAGCGCCTGGAAGTTGCTGGCCGCCGCACCGCGCCACGAGCCTTGCAGCTCGTCCAGGCCACGCTTCATGGCCTGGACGTCAGCGCTGATCCTGTCCACGGTTGACTGTACGTTCGCGGACTTCAGCTGCAGTAGCTCGGTGTCGACGGAAATGATGCTCATGGCTATGCCTTTCGGTACGGCGGGAGGCGCCTCCGGCCCGGCGGTTCCGGGCTGATGAGACGAGCCTAGGAAGCCGCGCGGGGCGGAGTCATGGCCTGAGCTCTATATGTGGATAACCGAGCTGCCGCTGCCCGCGCCACGCTGGGCGGCGCCGCCCTCCGCCGCTTCCTCCGCACCCGCTGCGTCATCCGCGGGTGCTTCGTCACGGTGCGGCAGGCTGACCACCAGCGTGGCCCCGCCGCCGTCGGTCTTCTCCACCCGCACTGAACCGCCGTGCGAACCCACGATGGCGGCCACGATGGCCAGGCCCAGGCCGCTGCCGCCCGTCTCCCGGGTGCGGGACGTATCGGCACGGTAGAACCGTTCAAAAACCTTGGCCGCGTCCTCTTCCGAAATGCCGGGCCCGTGGTCCCGTACCTCGATGATGGAACGGGCCTCACCGTTAGTGCTGCGGACTCCCACGGCCAGTTCGATGGGGCTGCCGTCCGGGGTGTAGCGCAGCGCGTTGCCCACGAGGTTGCCCACCACCTGGCGCAGCTTGGCCTCGTCCCCAAGCACCGGGGCAGGCGTGGCCGGGCCGCCGTTGAGGCCGGCCAGCGAGATGGTCCTGGAGCGGTCGCTGGCCTGGGTGTCCACCACGGCGTCGTGGGCGATCAGCTGCAGGTCCACGGGCTTTTGCTGCAACGGCCGCTGCTCGTCCAGGCGGGCCAGCAGGAGCAGGTCCTCGACCATGGAACCCATGCGCTTGGCTTCGCTTTCGATCCGGCCCATCGCGGTGGCCACGTCCTCGTCCGTGGACAGGGCGCCATGGCGGTAAAGCTCGGAGAAACCGCGGATGGTCACCAGCGGTGTGCGGAGTTCATGGGAGGCGTCCGCGGCGAAGCGGCGCATCCTGGCCTCGGACGCGGTCCGGGCCGCAAATGCGGTCTCAATGTGGGCCAGCATGGCGTTCAGTGAGCTGCTCAGCCGGCCCAGCTCGGTGGCAGGATTCTCCACCTCAACGCGGCGGGAGAGGTCACCGGCGGCGATGGCTGCGGCGGTCTTCTCCACCCGTGCCAGCGGCCGGAACGCGCGCGATACTGTCCAGCTCGCGATGAGGGAGGCCAGCAGCAGCGTTAGCAGGCCCACCCCGGTGACCACCAGGGTGGCGTGCTTGAGGACGTCGTCCACGCTCGCCAGGGGCAGCCCGATGACCACCACGGCAGTTGTTTGGCCGTTTTGGACGGTCACCGCCACCACGCGCCAGCTTTGCCCGTCCGTCCCGCGGACCTGGAACGGGGCAAGTTGCCGGGCCTGGGCCTGCTCGACAGTGATGGACGAGATGTCCGGATGGTCGTCGGGGTCGCCGCCGAACGTGTACGGCTGCTCGCCGGGGGCGAAGAGCATCAGCGAATAGTCGGTGGGAATGGGGCTGGGCGCCTGCAACTGCGTGAACGAGCGCTGTTGCCGGGCAGAGTCGACGGCGGCGTTAAGTTTGTCGTCCACCTGGCCCTGGAGGTAGCTGTGCAGCAACGTGAGGGTGACGGCGCCGGTGACCGTCAGGGCCACGATGAGCAGGGCCATGATCATGGCCACCAGCTGCGATCTGAGCGAGGCCGACTTCCACCGCTTCAACAAGGTCAGCGCTTTTCAGCCGTCCGCAGCACATAGCCCACGCCGCGCTTGGTCTGGATCAGGGCCGGGGCTTCGGGATCGATGTCCACCTTCCGCCGGAGGTAGGAAATGTAGGACTCCACGATGGAGGCATCGCCGTTGAAGTTGTACTCCCAGACGTGGTCCAGGATCTGGGACTTGGACAGGACCCGGTTGGGGTTGAGCATGAGGTAGCGCAGCAGCTTGAACTCGGTGGGGGAAAGTTCAATGACCGTGCCGCCGCGGCGGACCTCGTGGGCGTCGTCGTCGAGCTCAAGGTCGTCAACCCGGATGATCGCGTCGTCATCCAGCAGGGGCTGGGTCCGGCGCAGCACCGCGCGGATCCTGGCCACCACCTCATCGAGGCTGAACGGCTTGGTGACGTAGTCGTCGCCGCCAACGGTCAGGCCGGTCACCTTGTCTTCCGTGTCGTCCTTCGCTGTCAGGAAAAGGACAGGGAAGTGCTTTCCGGCGGCGCGCAGGCGGCGGGTAACGGTGAACCCGTCCATATCCGGGAGCATGACGTCCAATACGGCCAGGTCAGGCGCCTGGGTGTCCGCGGCGGCGAGCGCGTCGCGCCCGTTGGCTGCGGAGACAACTTCAAAGCCTGCGAACCGGAGGGACGTGGAGAGAAGCTCACGGATGTTGGGTTCGTCATCGACGACGAGCAGCCTGGCTTCGGGACCGTTCTTGTTCATGCTCCCATCATGCTCCCAGTCTCTGGGAGTTGTCTGGATATTCGTTGTGAGCATGATGGTGGTGCGCTTGTGTTCACCAGCCCATCGTTCCCGGCTCCCCTTTGAAGGGGCCTACGATCCGCTGGGTGATCCAGCCGCCGTAAAAGCGGCCTGGCTGCGGAAGCACGCGTTCACCGTCCACCTCGCAGTAATCCATCCTGCCCGCGTAGACGGCCACCCGGCCTGCCAGGGCCTCGAATCCGGACGACGGTTCCGGATAGGACCAGGCGGCCCCCTCGGCTTCCTCCCCGCCGCCGCGCACGGTCAGGTACTCGGCGGACCCCTTGAACTCACAAAAACTGCTGCCTGCCGCCGGTTCCAGCGACCCAGGCACGAACGCCGACCGCGGCAGGTAGTAGACCGGCGGATGGCTGGTCTCGAGGACGCGCAGCGACTCGGTGGTGTCGGCGATCAGTTCGCCGCCCAGGAAGATCCTGATGTGTTCGGTACTGCGTTCGATCCGGGGCGGGCGGGGGTAGTCCCAGACCGATTCCTGGCCTGGCCCGGGGACGGCGGGAATGATGCGCATGCTCATACATCCAGTGTCCCCCGGATCCGTGGCGTGCGGCACACTCCGGCGGGAACCGAAATCAGGGTGAGAACGTTCAGCGCCCGATCTCTTCCGCCGTCAGGGGCTCGGGAATACAGTGTTGATTCCAGGGTTCCATCGCTCCTGACCCATGTGAAGGGATTGACCATCATGACTGATCTGAGCGCATCTGAAAACACCACATCCACGGACCGCAGCATCCGCGACTGGGCGGACCTGGCGGAGGAAATGTGGTCGTATCTCACCGGCAAGGGTGCTGCCATCAACTACCAGTTCGTGGACATGACCATCGAGGTGCCCCGCGACATTGGTCCTGACGCGCCGCGGGCCACCTGGAAGCTCAACGGCAGCCTGCGGGTCACCACCAGCGACAAGGATGCCGCCGGATCCGATCTGAACCGCGGCTGACAGACATGGCTGAGTGCCGGTTGGATGTGGACCTTGACTTCTCCTTCTCGGACGAGTCCGGGGCGGTCACCCGGGGAAGCGCCAAGGCCGCCGGCACGGAGCTGACGGTATCCCTCGCGGACCTGGCCCCGTTGTCGGGAGGCGGGCTCCCGTCCCTGGACGAAGTGAAGCCCCTGGCCGAGGTACTGGCCAGGAAAGGCATCAGCGTCCACATCTCCGGTCCGCAGGGCAACCTCATCAGCCTGGGAGCCGTGGAGAGTCCTGCATCGCAGCGGCTCGTCACCAGGTCCCCGCATATCAAGCTCGGGAAACTCGGAACCCTCCTGCCGCTCCTCCGGCAGGGACGGCGCCGGCCAAACGGCATTTCCCTTCTTCCGCCGGCGACGCCGTTGCCATTGCTCCCCACGGTGCGGCGGCGTATTCCCCGCCGCATCACCACCACCCACTACACGCGGGGGAGCGGCCGGCCACGGCTCATCTTTGTCCAGGACGCAACCACCTGGACCGGCCAGATCCCGCGTGAAGTGGCGTTGGCGGGCGAGGTCACCACGATCGGCAGCAGCCCGGAGTCCGATATCAGGCTTGAGGGCTTGGAGGGGCTGCACGCACAGATCAGGCACGACGAGCAGGATGAGTATGTCCTGGTGCCGCATGGCCCCGTCAGCGGAAGCGTTGCCACCTCCGGTCCTTCCCTGCTCAGGACCGGCGCCCGGATGCAGATGGGCCAATGGTGCCTTGCGTTCTTCCGTGAAGAATTCGCAGACCACGGCCGCCCTTACGGCGGCCGCAGCGGCGGCGAACTGGCCTACGAGCGTCCGCAGTTCGATCCGCGCACGGGAACCATGGAGCGCGACAGCTCCTACGGCGTGAGCTGACGGTGTGCAGGCTGCCGGACCCTATCCGGCAGCCTCCACGTCCTTGGCGTCCATGATCCGGTAGGCATACCCCTGTTCGGCCAGGAACCGCTGGCGCTTCGCGGCGAACTCCTGGTCCAGGGTGTCGCGGGCCACCAGCGAGTAGAACCTGGCAGCCCGGCCGTCCTTTTTGGGCCGCAGCAGGCGCCCGAGCCGCTGAGCCTCCTCTTGCCGGGACCCAAATGAGCCCGATACCTGGATGGCCACCGAGGCTTCGGGCAGGTCGATCGAGAAGTTGGCCACCTTGGACACCACCAGGGTCTGCAGCTCACCGGCGCGGAAGGCGTCAAAGAGCTTCTGGCGCACCTTCACCGAGGTATCGCCCTTGATCACCGGTGCCTGCAGGCGCTCGCCGAGTTCGTCCAGCTGGTCGATGTACTGCCCGATCACGAGCAGCTGCTCGCCGCTGTGGCGTGCCACTAATTGCTCCACCACCTGCGTCTTGGATTCGGAGGTGGCGCACAGCCGGTACTTGTCGGCGTCATCGGCCATGGCGTAGGCAACACGCTCGTCCTGCGGCAGGTCGACGCGAACCTCGACGCAGTCCGCCGGCGCGATGTAGCCCTGCGCCTCGATGTCCTTCCAGGGCGCGTCGTAGCGCTTGGGTCCGATCAGGCTGAAGACCTCGCCTTCGCGCCCGTCCTCCCGGACCAGGGTGGCCGTCAGCCCAAGGCGGCGGCGGGCCTGGAGGTCGGCCGTCATCCTGAAGATCGGTGCCGGCAGGAGGTGGACCTCGTCGTAGATGATCAGCCCCCAGTCGTGGCCGTCCACCAGTTCCAGGTGCGGATAGATGCCTCCGCGCTTGGTGGTGAGCACCTGGTAGGTGGCAATGGTGACCGGACGGACCTCTTTCATGGCGCCCGAGTATTCGCCCACTTCCTCTTCCGTGAGCGACGTGCGCCTGATCAGCTCGTCCTTCCATTGCCGCGCGGCAACGGTGTTGGTGACCAGGATGAGCGTGGTGGTGGAACCTGTGGCCATGGCCGCGGCCCCCACGAGCGTCTTCCCGGCACCGCAGGGCAATACCACCACCCCGCTGCCGCCCGCCCAAAAGTTTTCGCTGGCCAGTCGTTGGTAGGGGCGCAGCTTCCAGCCGTCCTCGTGGAGCGAAATCAGGTGCGGGGTTCCGTCCACGTAGCCGGCCAGGTCCTCGGCCGGCCAGCCGATCTTCAGCAGCAGCTGCTTGAGCTGGCCGCGCTGGGATGCGTGCACCACCACGGTTTCGCCGTCGATCCGAGGCCCCAGCAGCGGCGCGATCTTCTTGGCCCTGATGACTTCCTCGAGCACGGGGTAGTCGTCGGTCCGCATTACCAGACCGTGGCGCGGGTCTTTCTCCAGGCGCAGCCGGCCGTACCGGGACATGGTTTCCGCGACGTCGACCAGCAGTGAATGGGGAACCGGAAAACGCGAGTATTTCAGCAGGGCATCCAGTACCTTTTCCGCATCCAGCCCGGCGGCGCGTGCGTTCCACAGTCCCAACGGGGTCAGCCGGTAGCTGTGCATGTGTTCCGGAGCCCGTTCCAGTTCGGCGAAGGGCGCGATGGCGTGCCGCGCTTCGGTGGCCAGCTCGTGGTCCACTTCGAGGAGGATGGTTTTGTCGCTTTGGACGATCAAGGGTCCGTCGGTCACGCGGGGAAGTCCTTTACTGCCGCAGTTCCTCGGCGGCTTCGATATCGATGATGCGGTGGACGGACAGGACCCGTTCAGTTTCCTTGGCGGGATCGAACACACGGACCCGTCCTCCGCTGACAGACAGCGGAACAACCACTTCCATGCTGGCATTCCCCAGGCTGTCCACCACGTTCATGTGGATCCGCTGCTTCAGCCGGATGGCCCGCTGCAGCGCCTCCAGCCCCAGCTGCGTGGCGGCTTCGCTGCCCGCGGCAGGTCCCGGGGAGTGTCCGACGGCGTCACGCGACTGCCGCAGCAGGTGCAGCTGGGCATCTACGTCCTCCGCCGCAGGCGCCAGCCGCGGAGCGGTATAGACAGGGCGGAGGCTTTCCTGCGCGGAGGCAGCGCGGCGGAGGTGGCCGGCTGGCTCGGTGCCGTCCACCGAGGGGGACAGGCCCAGGCTGCGGAGCGCGGCGGCAACGTCGCGTTGCGGGGCGGAGGACGACACGACGGTGGGGGCAAGCCGGACCAGTCCAAGCTGCGCCGCTTTCGGGCCGGCCAGCAGTCCGGCGAGCATCGCCTCATCGTCGCTCTGGATGAAGCTCGCTGCCTGGCCCACACGCAGCCTGCCGTGCCGGGAGGCGGTGTCCTCCACCAGGTACTCCAACGGTTGCGGCACTGCCGTGGCCGAGTGCTCACGCAGGAAGCTCAGCAGGGCGGGGGCGTCGTAGCCGTCGTCGAGCGCCCGTTTGATGGACTCGGCGGAGAACCGGTAGATGGTAGCCGGGCCCTGCCCTTCGGCATCGGCCATGACCAGCAGTTTTTCCGTGAGTGCGGGGGCCAGGTAGCCCGGCGCGACGGCGGTAAGGTCCGCCTGCAGCAGCACGTGGTTCAGCGCTGCCGGGAGGTGCTCGCCAAGGATGGCAAGGGCGGCGTCGGGATTGTCTTCGGCGAAAGCGCTTCCGAGCTGGCTCAGCGCGCCGGATCCCACGAGGCCCAGCAGTTCGGCCTCTGCCAGGACGCCGCGGATCAGGGAACTGAACCGCCTTGCCATCCGCGGCTGTGACCATTCCGCCCGCTGGAGGACCGCGGCGGCATCGAGTACCGGGGCGGCGCCGTCCGGGGCGGATGCCTCGCACGTGAGTTCATGCAGGATTTCCAGGATGCGTTTACGGACCACCGGGGCATCGGGCCGCTGCGCTCCGGCGGACAACGCGGCGATGGTGGTGCCGGACGCGGGCCGGGCAGCAGGTGTGCCGGGCGAGGTACTGACCGGTTGGCCCACCATCGAGGGGACGCGCTCGCTGGCCAGCCAGGCGTTGACCAGCCACAGCCATTGTTCCTGCCTCGGCAGGAGGAGCCACTCAAGCTGGGGCGGCTGCACCCAGCACGACGAGTCGACGTCGAGGCGGATCAGGCCTGCCAGGCCACACAGTTCAAGAAGCCGCCCCACCGCGCCCTGGTCGATCCGCAGCTGTTCGGAGAGCCGGCGCATTTCGCGTACCCCCACCCCGCCGCTGCGCAAGGTGGCCAGCGGCTGGTCCCGGACGGCATGCAGCAGTTCGGAGACGAGCCTCAGGGTCTCCGAAATCGCGCTCAGGGCCGCGTTCCTTCGCAGCGCTGCGGTGGTCCGGCCGAGCTCGGGGACAGGCGGCGCAAGGGTGAAGTCGTCGATGATGGCACCGCCGCGGAGCGCCAGCCCCACGCTGTGCGGCAATTCGACGTGCGCGGCGTCGAGCGGGACCAGCAGGCCGCGGGCAAGGAGCCAGTCCACCGGGCCGACGTCGGCCGGTTCCGTCAGGACCGAGGCTTTCCGTTGCGCCTGGGGGACGGCACCCATGGCCCAGTTCCGGAACCTGGCGAGCAGCGCCGTCGTCCGTTCCGGGGCTCCGGCGAGGATGTCCCGCAGCCCCTCCGGAGATGATGTCCAGTGCTGGAGGGCCAGTGCCGCGTCCATGGGGGTCGTGGCCTCGTGGACGGCGAAGCCGCTGCGGTGCAGTTCGGCAACCAGCGGTACTGCCCGTTGGGCGAACGCCGGCTGCAGGCGCACCAGTTCCGTGTAGCTGCGGCCCAGTCCGGCCGGGTAGATTCCCACCACGTCCTTGAGGGCGCCCGCCGGGAGGTAGAAGACATGTCCGGACGCTGCGGGCGGGGAGCCATGCGGTGGTGCGGCCGGGTGCACCAAGGCAAGTTCCTGCAAGGTGCCAAGGATCTGTTGAATGGTGGCCAGGGACGAACCCCGGACCAGTTTTTGCAGGTTTTCCGCGGACGCGCTGTGGCCGGTGTCGGTGTTGGTGCACAGATGCAGGGTTTCGAGCACCTGCATCTGGGGCCGGTTGAGCCGTTCAAGGGCCCGTTGGACGCTGACCCGGGAGCTCGCCCGCGCTGCGAGTGCCGCGAAATCCGGCACCGAAGGGGAGATCAGGTCCGGCCGCGCGGCGAACAGTGCCCGCAACGAATCGTCGCTGCGTGCCTCCAGGTCCTTGCCGAGCGCACGAATGAGGGACATCAGTCCAACGTTACCGCGGCTCCCGCCTTCCCGCCCGCCGCCGGGCGGCCACGCCATCGAGGACCAGCAGGAGCATCAGGATGAAGGCCACCGGGAGGCCGTACAGCGCTGAGTACGTGACCCAGGTGGGAGCGACGGACCCCGCGAAGGCAAGCGCCATGACCGTTCCCACCGCTACCAGGGAAAGCAGGGCAATAACAGCTGCAAGCACCATCAGGGGCCGGCGGAAACGCAAGGGTGTCATGGAGGTAACGCTACAGCGGCGTCCGGCGTGCCGCTAAAGCCCCGGGCTTGCGCCCGGGGCGGAACAGTACGGCCGGAAGCATGATTAGGGCATGCGGCAGGATAACCTTGAAGCATACAGACCAACACGGTTTGCAGGGCCATACCTTGAACCCGCACAACAATGCGGACGCGGTGGCACCTGGCCGTGTCTCATGACAGCAGAACGAAGAAGGTTGATTACGTGCCTACCGGCAAGGTCAAGTGGTATGACAAGGACAAGGGCTTTGGATTCCTCGCGGGCGAGGACGGCCAGGAGGTCTTCCTGCCCAAGTCGTCGTTGCCCGAGGGTGTAACGGAGCTCAAAGCCGGCACCCGCGTGGAGTTTGGCGTCGCGGACGGCCGCAAGGGCGCCCAGGCACTGGGCCTGCGGGTGCTGGACAAGACCCCGTCCATTGCCAAAGCAAAGCGTCCCAGCGCCAAGGACCTCGCGCCGCTGGTCCAGGACCTGGTGACCGTCCTGGACAACCTGTCCGGGACGCTGTCCAAGGGCAAGTATCCGGACGGCAACAAGGGCAAGGCAATCGCGGCCGCCCTGCGCAAGGTTGCCGACGAGCTGGACGTCTAGGCGCCGATGAACCCCCAAGCTGAACAACCGGGCGTGGCTCCACAGGAGCAAGCTGCCAAGGCTGCGCCAAAGCGCAAGGCCGGGGTTCCGGTATGGCGGACGGGCAAGCCTGACGCGTTCCTGGCAGCAGCCGTCGATGTTGCACGGGCCGCGGTTGAGGGCATCACGCCCGCTGCCACCATCGGGCCGCACCTTGGTGCCAAAAGCGAGGGCGACCGGCTGGTCACGCACTTGTTCGAGTCCCGGCTGGCCGGCTACGGCGGCTGGCAGTGGTACGCGGTGCTGACCCGCAACTCCCGCTCCAAGGTGGTTACCGTCGATGAGCTGGGCCTGCTGCCGTCCGAAGAATCGATCCTCGCCCCGGAGTGGGTGCCGTGGGCCGAACGCGTGCGCCCCGAGGACGAGCACCAGCAGGAACCCGAACAAGCCCGCCAGGAAGAGCCGTCCGCAACGGAGCAGGCGCCCGGGGATGAAGAGGATGCCGACGACGACGCGGAGCCAAAAGACTAAGCAAGAATTTTCCGCCACACGCGAAAGGCGCCGTCCAGGGGTTATCCCGGGCGGCGCCTTTCGCGTGTGCCTGGACTACTTGCGGAGCTCGCCCACCACATAGTCGATGCTGGACAGCAGTGCCGAGACGTCGTCGGGCTCGATGGCGACGAAGGTGGCGATGCGCAGCTGGTTGCGGCCCAGCTTCCGGTAGGGCTCGGTGTCCACGATGCCGTTGGCGCGCAGGACCTTCGCCACCGTTGCCGCGTCCACCGACTCGTCAAAGTCGATGGTGGCGATGACGTTGGAGCGCTCCTCCGGGTTGGCCACAAACGGGGTGGCGAACTCCGAGGCGTCAGCCCAACTGTAGATGCGGCCGGCGGAATCGGCGGTGCGGGCAGAGGCGAAGTCCAGGCCGCCGTTGGCGTTCAGCCACTGGACCTGGGCGCCAAGGGTTACCAGGGTGGACAGGGACGGGGTGTTGTACGTCTGGTTCAGCCGTGAATTGTCGATGGCGGTCTGGAGGTCCAGGAAGTCCGGGATCCAGCGGCCGCTTGCCTTGATGGCGGCAGCGCGCTCCAGGGCGGCGGGGGAGAAGAGGCCGAGCCAAAGGCCACCGTCGGAAGCGAAATTCTTTTGCGGGGCGAAGTAGTAAACGTCGCTTTCGGCAATGTCGACGTCCAGGCCGCCGGCAGCGGAGGTTGCGTCCACCAGGACCAGGGCGTCCTTGTCGGCGCCCGGCACCCGCTTGACCGGGGCGGCGACGCCCGTGGAGGTCTCATTCTGTGGCCACGCGTAGACGTCCACGCCCGCCTCCGCCTGCGCTGCAGGACGGGTGCCCGGCTCGGACTTAATGATCGAGGACGCTTCCAGGAACGGCGCCTTGTTGGTGGCGGAGGCAAACTTGGAGCCAAACTCCCCGAAGGACAGGTGCTGCGCCTTCTTGGACACGAGGCCGAAGCCCGCGATGTCCCAGAACGCGGTCGAGCCGCCCACGCCGAGGACCACCTCGTAGCCCTCGGGAGCACGGAAGAACTGGCTGAGTCCTTCGCGTACGGAGCCCACCAGGTTCTTGACCGGAGCCTGCCGGTGGGATGTGCCGAGGATAGTCTTCGACGCAGCGGACAGGGCATCGATCTGTTCCGGCCGGACCTTTGAGGGGCCGGCCCCGAACCGCCCGTCCTGGGGCAGGAGGTTGGCGGGAATCGTGATGCTGGTGTCGCTCACAGGTGCTCCATTCGGCGGGGACGAAAGCTGTGGTCCGGGTGGTGGGTGGCCGGGAGCCGGCCATGGCTGCAGTGCAAACCTTCCCCAATTCTGCCTGAAGCGCGCAGGGTGGCGGGAGCGGGCGGCGCCAATGTCCAGCCAATGAGACGCCGCAGGCGGCAGGCCCTATTCGGACTAAATCAAAATAGGCTAAACTCTTCCCCGGACTACGTCGCGGGAAGAGGCGATACGGTGGGACAACGCAAGGTACTGCGCTCGAGGAGCTGAGCTGGATGACGGATCTGATCGACACTACGGAGATGTACCTCAGGACCATCCTGGAGCTTGAGGAAGAGAACATCGTTGCCCTCCGGGCCCGTATCGCCGAACGCCTGCGCCACTCGGGGCCTACCGTTTCCCAGACCATCGGCCGGATGGAGCGCGATGGCCTGGTCGTCGTCTCCGGTGACAGGCACCTGGAACTGACCGACACCGGCCGCAAGCGTGCCACTGAGGTCATGCGGAAGCACCGGCTGGCCGAGCGCCTGCTGGCCGACGTGATCGGATTGGACTGGGCCTATGTCCATGACGAAGCCTGCCGCTGGGAACACGTTATGAGCGAACGGGTGGAGCGGCGCATCTACGAGATGCTGGACCACCCCACGGAGTCGCCCTACGGAAATCCCATCCCCGGTCTTGCCGCCCTGGGCGGACAGCCCGGACCCGGGTTCGGCGACGGCGCCATCAGCCTGGTGGAGGCAATGAAGGCCTACGGGCCTGAATCGGCAGTGACCATCAGCCGGCTGGCGGAACCGATCCAGGTGGAGCCGGAACTGCTGACCCAGCTCGACGAGGGCGGTATCCGCCCCGGCGCGTCTGTCTCCCTGGAACGCGTCGGTGACTACATTTCTGTACGGGTGGCGGGAATCGAGGGCGCGCTGGAGCTGCCTCCCGAGGTGGCGGCACACGTTTTCGTCGCCGTGAACCAGGCCTGACGCCGCGTTTCCATACCCCACCCGGGGGATTCCACGCAAAGATAACGGAATTGTTACCTAGGGTCTTAAGCCCCTATAGTGGAACCCAGCGTTGATACTTAAGCGTTACCTGATCCGGAGCCGAGCTCTGCCAGCGGGCCAGGTGTACGAGTAGTTACTGGCAGAGGCGGGGGAACCACAACCGGCAGCGGGGGACTGCCTTGGGGTGAAGTCCGTCAGCAGCAAGCCTCTCCAGTGAAGGATTCTTCCGGGAATACCCCTGTGTAGAAGTTTGCCCATGACGGACCGGGTCTTTGATCTCTCTGACCCGAATCCGACAGCTAACTCCGCAGGCTATTCCAGAGAGGAACCCTTCTTGACCATGCAGACCTCCCGGGGCCGCCGTCGCGCGGCGGGCCCCCCTGAGGCACCCCGGGTTGTCGAAGTAGCCGCCGCGGAGCGCCCCCGCGACCCGCAACGGGATGCGCGCCGCCGTCGGGGTCCGTTCCGGCAAATCACCGACTTTGCCGCGGCCAGCGGCATCGGCCAAAAGGCCGGCATCGCCCTCGCCGCCACCGGCCTGGTGCTCACGGTGACCATGCCCGCCACCAGCCCCGTTATGGCGACGGATGCGGCCGGAATCGCGCCCCAGGCCGCCTCCGCAGTCAGCCCCCAGCCCCAGATTTCCGCGGAGGTAGGCGCCCAGATCGACTTCAGCCGCTCAGCCGTCGTAACGCAGGCGGACCCCGACGGGAAGCTGAAGCAACTGCTGAGCGCCCAGTCGGCCGGATCGGTAACGCGTGCGGCTTCCGCCGGGACCCTGGCCGCGCCGCTGGCATCCCTCGTGACCGCGTCGCCCTTCGGCTACCGGGTCAGCCCAATCACCGGCGGCACCGGAGATTTCCACCGCGGACAGGACTTCGTGGCACAGTGCGGGACGTCCGTCCTGGCAGCCGCAACAGGAACCGTGACCTTCGCCGGCTGGCACCAGTTCGGCGGTGGAAACCGGGTGGTGATCGACCATGGCAACGGCCTGGAGACCACGTACAACCACCTCTCGTCCTTCAACGTCAAGGTGGGCCAAACGGTCTCCCGCGGCGAAGTCGTGGCGTTGAGCGGGACCACCGGGGCGTCCACCGGCTGCCACCTGCACTTCGAAGTTCAGGTCAACGGCGAAGTGGTCGATCCGATGGGCTGGCTGTAACCGTTTGATTGCGCACTCCCAGATCGCCGTGACCCGCCGTGACCTGAATGTGACATTGAAGCAAAACTGCTGTACCGTCTAACTCGCGTCAACTTTTCCGAAGTTGACGCTCTTGAGTGGATTGCCTAACTCTGCCACCGCTCAAGGTCCGTTCGCATTTCATCGTCTGGCAGGGGCGGGGGAACCAATTTTGGCCTTCTGCGTTCTGGAAGGCCTTGGGGTTAAGTCATGAGCTTCCCAGGAAGCGAAGTGGCCGGGTGACTCCCATCCGAATCCGACAGCTCACCTCGCAGGCATTGGGAGAGGCTACCTTCGTGTCTTCACGCCATAATTCTGCGCGCCACCGTGCGCAAACGGTTCGCGTCAACCCCTTGGACGCCATGTCCAA
Organism: Arthrobacter sp. 135MFCol5.1; assembly: GCF_000374865.1. Taxonomy (GTDB): domain Bacteria; phylum Actinomycetota; class Actinomycetes; order Actinomycetales; family Micrococcaceae; genus Arthrobacter. The sequence goes on from NZ_KB895457.1 coordinate 64,361, forward strand.
GGCCGTAAGCGCCAATGCCGGGACCGTGGGCCGCCAGGCTGCCGTTGTGGCAGCGGCTTCAGGCCTCATCCTGAGCATGGGCCTGCCGGCCAACGCCACGGACACCACTGCCGGCATCTCGGCCTCCACGGAGTCCGGTTCCGCGCAGACCGCCCTTGCTGTCACCGCGGCCCCCACGGCCACCGTTTCCTTCGAGCGTCCGGCGGTCAAGACCACCGCCGCCCCGAAGGTGGAAACCGTGCGCACCCAGTCCACCGCGTCCGCGGACCGCACCGCCACCACTGCCGGCCAGGAGGCGTCCAAGGCCGGACAGGCAGTAGAAGCCGTTTCGTCCGCAGCCACCTCGGGTATCGCCGCGATCGCCTACACCGGCATCGGCCACCCCTACGTCTGGGGCGGCACCACCCCCAACGGCTGGGACTGCTCCGGCTTCGTTCAGTGGGTCTACGCGCAGGCTGGAATCAGCATTCCCCGCACGAACGCGTGGAGCATCATGACCCCCACCTCCACCCCCCAGCCGGGCGACCTCGTGGTCCAGAACGGCGGCGCACACGTCGGCATCTACGTCGGCAACGGCATGATGATCAGCGCGCTCAACCCGTCGCAGGGAACCATGCTCCACTCTCCCGCAGCCACCGGTACTTCCACGTACTACCACCTGAACAAGTAGTTCTTGGGCTCCACGCTCCAAGGGCTATTTCTTTGCCCAAAGCTTTTTCGCTAGAAACCAACATCCCCGTTCGGGACGCGCCGGCGTACCCCCAAGATGCCGGCGCATCCAACCCCCTCGGACAGGCCACCGCGGTCCAGAGGAAAACGAAAGAGAGAACTGATGACGACTCGTGCTACCGCACGGCACCGCGCCGAGGTCACCAAAACCAACTCGATCGCGATCATTGCCAAGGCTGTCAGCGACAACGCCGGCGGCATGGGCCGCCAGGCTGCAGTAATCGCTGCAGCTTCCGGCCTGGTCCTGACCAGCGGCATCGCAGCCAACGCAGCCGACACCAACGTCAAGCGCGACTCGGCTCCGGCATCCGCCATGGAAGTTGAATCCGCCGTCGACGCTCCGATCTCAGCGGCTTCCACCATTGCCATCAGCTTCGAAAAGCCGGCCGTTACCACCACTCCGGCACCGGCTCCCGAGCCCGAGGTTGCGGTGCAGGAAGCCGCTCCCGCTCCCGTTGCCCAGGCCGTTGCCGCTCCCAAGGTGACTGCCAAGGTTGCAACTGCCGATGCCACGGCTGCCCCCGCCGCCCAGGTTTCCGCCAGCGGAAAGGGTGCTGCCATCCTGTCCGCTGCCTACGCCCAGCTTGGCGTACACCAGGACTGCACCATGCTGGTGACCAACGCACTGGCTGCCGTCGGCATCCACTTCCACGACTGGCCCGCCGGTTACCTGTCATTGGGTGACAGGGTGTCCGCATCCCAGGCCCAGCCCGGCGACCTCATCTACTACGCCGACGGTGGCGGAGGAATGGCCCACATCGCCGTCTACGCCGGAAACGGGATGGCCGTCCACGGCGGCTTCAACGGCAACGACACCGTTGTGTTCAGCGCCAACGTTGGCTCCGGACCGGTCTTCATCCACGTTCGGTAACCACTGCCGCCCGCCGCACGCGGCGCCGCATAAGATGTGCCCGGAAGGACCCCTGCCATTGAGGCGGGGGTCTTTTCCCGTTTAACTCCCGCCATTCTGCGTGCATCCCGGCTCCCGCCACCGGGGTGGGGATCCGGCCTCCGCGTATACCGATTACCTGATATTGCAATTCTCTGTTTACTCTTGTGATGTCGATCCATAGCCCGGACATGCCGAGGGCAGCCGGCCCTCGTGCCCCTGACGGGTGCGGCCGTGAAGAGGTACGTGCATGCGCACTCTCGTTCTGAATGCTGGATATGAACCGCTGGCGGTTATCACCTTCCGCCGGGCGCTGGTGCTTGTGCTCACAGGCAAGGCGAGCGTGGTGGCCGAGGGGGATGATCCCGTGGTGGGCCCCACTGACGTCCTGGGCCGCCCGTCCGTGATCCTCCTCAACCGCTACATCCGCCCGCGGTACAACCACTCAACGGCCGTCAGCCGCCGTGGTGTGCTTCGACGTGACGGGCACAAGTGTGCATATTGCGGAAAGGCAGCGCACACAATCGACCATGTCCACCCAAAATCGCGGGGCGGAGCCGATTCCTGGGAGAATCTCGTGGCTGCCTGCCTGCGGTGCAACAACGTCAAGGGTGACCATACCCCCGGCGAGATGGGATGGACCCTGCGCTTCGTGCCGGAGCCGCCGCACGGAACCATCTGGCAGATCAAGGAACTGGAGAAGCCAACCCCCGCCTGGGATCCATTCCTGCTTCCCGAGCGCGCCGCCTGACAAGCGGCTTCCAGGCCGGTTGCTGTTCGCTAGGCTGGGTGGGTGCAAACGGACCCGTTGATCTTTGACGCCCTGATCCTGGCGGGCGGCCGGTCATCACGGCTGGGTGGAGTACCCAAGCAATCGTTGGTCCTCCGGGGAAGAACCCTCCTGGCATGGACCCTTGACGCCGCTGCCGGTGCCCGCCGTACGGTTGTTGTGGGCGACGTTTCCGCCGGCGGCCCTCCGTCCCGCGGGGCTGCCGATGAGGCCGGGCCCGCCCAGGCCCTGCCGCCAGGCGTCCTGTCCTGCCGGGAGGAGCCGAAGTTTGCCGGTCCTGCCGCCGGGATCTCAGCCGGCCTAGATGCCCTTGCCACCTCTGGGGGAGGGGCGCCCTTCACTCTGGTTCTCGCCTGCGACATGCCGCTGGCAGCCCGGGCGGTGGCGATGCTCCGGGACGCGGTGGCAGCTGCGGGCGATGGCCGGGGCGCCGTGGCCCGCTCGGCCGACGGCAGGGAACAGCCGCTGGCAGCCATATATAACACTGATGAGTTAAAAAGATCGTGCGGTGAGTTGTCCCGCCGGGACGCCCTGGTCAACGGCTCCGTGAGGTCCCTCCTTGCTAATCTGGACGTGCAGCTTGTCACAGTCCCAGCCGGGTCCACTGCCGACGTGGATACGTGGGGTGATGCTGCCACGCTGGGGATCGCCGCCGGGAGCCAGCGTGAAGACTTTGACCAAAACGTGCGGAGCCAACGTGGGAGGCAAGTCGTGAAAAGCCAGGACGAGACGCTGGAGGAATGGTGCAGGGCCCTGCTCCAGGCATACAAGCTGGAGGACGTCCAGGTGGACGTGAACGCAGTGCTGTCCCTTGCCGGCGTCGCAGCCCACGCCGTGATCCGGCCGGCTGCTCCACTCACCACGTTCATCGCAGGATTCGCCGCGGGGCTGGCTGCCGCACCGGGCAGGGAAATGGACACGGCGTCCATGGAAGCGGCGATGGCCGTGGCTCGGTCCCTGGCTGCCGACTACGAGAATGAAGCTGCCGCCGGGACCCCCGGCGAATGACGGCAGAACCCCGCGACTGGCCGGAGGTCCCACCTGCCGACGAGCCCGAAGCACCACAGGGGACCGCCGGGCACGAAACACCTGGACCGGAAACCACGGAACCGGAGGCTGAAACCAGCGGGCACCACCTGGTGCACACCTGGGAAGAAGCCCGGCAGGCTGCGTTCGATGCGGCCACCCCGATCCCGGCAGGGCCGGTGCCGCTGCGCATGGCCCTCGGCCGCAGGCTCGACCAGGACATCCTGGCACTCCAGGACATGCCGCACTATGCGTCCTCAGCCATGGACGGCTGGGCGGTCAACGGCAGCGGCCCCTGGATTCCGGTGGACCCCGGGAACCGCCTTGCCCCGCACCAAGCAAGCATCATCGTTACGGGAGGCCTGATCCCGGCCGGAGGCAAAGCGGTCCTGAGGACCGAGAATGCGGTCCTGGCCACGGACGACGAGGGACTCCCGCTGCTGGTGGCCGGAGGAAAGGCGCGCCCGGGGGAACCTCGCGCCGGTGAGCACATCAGGAAAGCGGGCGAAGAGGCCCTGGAAGGGGACGTCCTGGTCAAAGCCGGCGTGGACCTCAACCCCGCACACCTGGCACTGGCCGCACTGGCCGGACACGATGAACTCCAGGTTCAGGGAAAGCCCGTGGTGCGCCTCGTCCTGACAGGCTCCGAGGTGGTGGACTCAGGAACCCCCGATCCGGGCAAGGTGCGGGATACCTTTGGGCCCCAGCTGCAGGACGTCGTAGCGATGCTGGGTGGCATACCGGGCGGCCAGCAGCGAATCGGCGACTCCTACGAGGAATGGCTTGCGGCGCTCGAAGACGTTGTGCCGGAGGTGCCGGACGCGCCGGACCTGCCGGCCGACGTCGTCATTACCACCGGAGGAACCGGGCGCTCCGGGACCGACCACTTCCGCCGGGCCGTGGCTGAACTTGGCGGCCGGCTGGTCATCGACGGCGTGGCCATGCGTCCGGGGCACCCCGCCGTCCTTGCCGAACTTCCGGACGGCCGCTTTGTCCTGGGCCTCCCGGGCAACCCGCTCGCGGCCATGATGGCATTGTCCACTGTGGGCGCACCACTCCTCGCAGCGCTGGGCCACGCCGCCATGCCCGCCGTCCAGGAGGTGCCGTGCGGCACCATGATCGAACCGGACCCGGGGCGCACCCGGCTGATGCCGTTCCGGCTGCTGTACGGCATGGCGTCGCCGGCCCAGCACACAGGACCGGGAATGATGCGGGGACTGGCTGCCGCCGACGGCGTCCTGGTGGTACCGCCGCACGGCGTGCAACTGGGGGAGCCGGTGCCGGCCTTCGCACTGCCCTGGGGGCCGCCCCTCCCGCCGCCTGCGGACGCGGCGGCCAAGGCCAAGCCCCGAACCGCCGGACGGACCGGGCAGCCCAAGGGCAAGCCCGCACCCAGCGGCCCCGTCGACTGGAGCGCGCTGCTGGACTGAGCCGGGCGCCGAAAGTGCCATGATGGAGTCATGACGAGGCAGGCTGGAACATGGGACGCGTAACCCAACGCCGAAAGGTGCACAAATTCGTACTGGATGGATCGCCGGGCGCCCTGGAGTACCCGGTCCGCCACCGCGAAGACGTCCTCGCGGTGGAGGAGCCGCTGGAAATCCGGCTCGGCAGGCTTTCCTACTCGGTGACCATGCGGACTCCCGGGGACGACTTTGACCTCGTGGCCGGATTCCTGGTGTCCGAGGGCGTCATCTGGGCTCCGGAGCAACTGGTATCGCTGCGATTCTGTGCAGGCGAGGACGAGGACGGCGTCCAGACGTTCAACGTGGTGGAGGCCCAGCTGCGGCCCGACGTCGAGGTTCCGGATACCGGGCGTAAGGTCTACACCTCAAGCTCCTGCGGCATCTGCGGAACCGACTCCATCGATGCGGTCCAAAAGTCCTCGCACTTCAGCCCGCAGTCGGATCCGCTGAGAGTCGATGCGGAGGTCCTGGCGTCGCTGCCCGGGCTGCTGCGGAAATCCCAGCGCCTCTTTGACGATACCGGCGGAGTGCATGCCGCGGGCCTCTTCAGGATTGGGGACGACGGCGAGCCGCGCCTCCTGTGCCTGCGCGAGGACGTAGGGCGGCACAACGCCGTGGACAAGGTGGTGGGGTGGGCGTTGCGCGAAGGCCTCCTGCCGCTGACCGGCACAGTCCTGCAGGTGTCCGGACGGGCGTCCTTCGAACTGGTGCAGAAGGCATCCCTCGCCGGGATACCCGTCCTGGCCGCCGTCAGCGCACCGTCGAGCCTTGCCGTGGAGCTGGCCGAGGCCAACGGGCTGACCGTGGCGGGCTTCAGCCGGGGCTCGAGCTTCAACGTCTACTCCGGTGAAACCCGGATCCTGCGACCGGAAGCCGCCGTCCCGCAGGCTCAGGGGTGAACGTCCGGCTCGAGGGGTTGGATGCCGCGAAGCCAACGGGTAGATTTGTCCATCGAATGGACACAATGATCCAGTTCCAAGCTTAAAGAGGACCAATATTGCATGACGACCGCAGGATCACGGAAGTCCGCCTGGCAAGGTTTGTGCGCGAGCGCATCACCCCGGCCGTCTACAGCAGGACGGTTCCGCTTGCCCTGAGCAGCTGGGAAGTTCCCGGCGAGCCGGTCCCCGCGCTGGAAGCGATGCGGCAGCAGTTCCAGCCGCAGGAACACGGCGCGCCCTGGGGCAAGCCGTGGGGGACCACCTGGCTGCGGCTTCAGGGCGGGGTGCCGGAATCGTGGGGCGGCGGCCCGGACACCACCGTGGAGGTGGTGGTTGACCTCGGGTTCACCACGGAGGCGCCCGGATTCCAGTGCGAGGGAATCGCCTGGCGTTCAGACGGGTCCATCATCAAGGCAATCTCACCCCGCAACCAGTACATCCCGCTGAAGCTCCTGGGCAGCGGCATGGCCGTGGACTTCTACGTGGAGGCCGCTGCGAACCCCGACATGGCGCAGGGCTGGACCTTCGCGGCCACTCCGCTCGGCGACAAGGCAACAGCCGGCGGAGCGCCGCAGTACCGGCTCGGGACCATCGCCATCGCCGAACTGAACCAGTGCGTGTGGGAACTCCAGCAGGACATCTGGACCCTGTCCGGCCTGATGGAACAGCTGCCCTTGGAACTGCCGCGCCGCCACGAGATCCTCAGGGCGCTGGAACGCATGATGGACGTCATGGACCCGGACAACGTCGCCGGGACTGCGGCGGCAGGGCGTGAGGCCCTCGCCGAGGTCATGCGCCGGCCAGCGTACGCCTCCGCCCACCAGCTGGTGGCCACCGGGCACGCGCACATTGACTCGGCGTGGCTCTGGCCCGTCCGCGAAACCATCCGCAAGTGCGCCAGGACGTTCTCCAACGTCGTGGCCCTGATGGACGAGAACCCGGACTTTGTCTTCTCCTGTTCCTCCGCGCAGCAACTGGCCTGGATCAAGGAGTACTACCCGGAATTGTTCGGGCGGATCCGCGAGAAGGTGCGCGCCGGCCAGTTCGTTCCGGTCGGCGGCATGTGGGTGGAATCGGATACCAATATGCCCGGCGGCGAAGCGATGGCCCGGCAGTTCGTGGAGGGCAAGGGCTTCTTCCTTTCCGAGTTCGGCATCGAGTGCAGGGAAGCCTGGCTGCCGGACTCGTTCGGGTACAGCGCGGCGCTTCCCCAGATCGTCAAAGCGGCAGGCAGCCGCTGGTTCCTCACGCAGAAGATCTCCTGGAACCAGACCAACAGGATGCCCCACCACACCTTCAACTGGGAGGGGATCGACGGCACCCGGCTGTTCACCCACTTCCCGCCGGTGGACACCTATAACTCGGACCTCAGCGGCCGCGACCTGGCCCACGCAGAACGCAACTACCGGGACCACGGACGCGGCACCGTGTCCCTGGTGCCGTTTGGCTACGGCGACGGCGGCGGCGGTCCCACGCGGGAGATGCTGGCTGCCGCGGCCCGCACCCGGGACCTTGAAGGTTCGCCCAAGGTGCGGATCGGGTCGGCGGAGAGCTTCTTCCGGCAGGCCGAGGAGGACTACCAGGGGCTGCCCGTCTGGGTGGGCGAGATGTACCTGGAACTGCACCGCGGCACCTACACCAGCCAGGCGCGCACCAAGAAAGGCAACCGGCGCAGTGAGCACCTGCTGCGCGAGGCGGAGCTGTGGTGCGCCACGGCTTCGGTCCGTACCGGCGGCGACTACGAGTACCCCGCCGCTGAACTCCGGCGGCTTTGGCACTTGGTGCTCCTGCAGCAGTTCCACGACATCCTGCCGGGCAGCTCCATTGCCTGGGTGCACCAGGATGCCGAGCGGAACTACCGGGCCATCGACACCGCCCTCGAAGCAATCATTGGCCAGGCGGGATCAGCCATGCTGGGTGCGGGCGAACAGGAGTTCCTGCTCAACGCGGCTCCGCACGCGCGGCAGGGTGTTCCGGCGCTCGCCGCGGCCACGCCCGCGGCCGCGACGGACGCCGTACAGGCCACCCGGGACGGCGACTGCTGCATCCTGGACAACGGCATCATCCGCGCAGTGGTGGACGCCGACGGGCTGCTGGTCTCCCTCCGCGACCATGCCACCGGCCGGGAGGCCATCGCCCCCGGCCAGCGCGGCAACCTGCTGGAGCTGCACCGGGACACGCCCAACGAATGGGATGCCTGGGACATCGACGAGTTCTACCGCCGGAACGTCACACCTTTGCGGCACGCGGAATCGGTCCGGCTGTCCACCGACGGGGCGGCCGCCGTCGTCGTCGTGGACCGGCTGGCAGGCGCCTCGCCGCTCACGCAGCGCATCACCCTTGCGCCCGGGAGCCCCTCACTGGAAATCACCACCACCGTCGACTGGCAGGAGCGGGAGAAGCTGCTCAAGCTGGGCTTCGCCCTGGATGTGAGGGCCGATCGGTCCGCAGCGGAAACCCAGTTCGGCCATGTCTTCCGGCCCACCCACACCAACACTTCCTGGGAGGCCGCCAAGTTCGAAATCTGCGCCCACCGGTGGATCCACGTTGGCGAGCCCGGCTATGGGGTGGCAGTTTCGAACTCTTCCACGTACGGCCATGATGTGGGCAGGAGCGTCAGGGACACCGACGGGGGAACCACCACGACGGTGCGTTTGTCCCTGTTGCGGGCACCCAAGTTCCCCGACCCCGACGCCGACCGCGGCCGCCACGAATTGACCGTGTCCATCCGCCCGGGCGCCGGCATTGCGGACGCCATCGAGGAGGGATACCGGACCAACCTGGCGCCCCGGCTGGTTCGCGGTGCGGCGCCGGTGGAGCCTTTGTTCACGGTCAGCAATCCTGCGTTGGTGGTCGAAGCGGTCAAGTGTGCGCAGGACGGCTCCGGCGATGTGGTGGTGCGGCTCTATGAGTCCCTGGGCCAGCGCTCAGCCGGGCGTATCACCGCCAATTTCCCGGTTAGTGGAGTGGTGGCCACCGACCTGCTGGAGCGGGCAGGTGACGCGCCGGGAGTTGATCCGGACGGCAGCGGGGCCGTACTCAGCCTGCGGCCGTTCCAGCTGGTCACCCTGCGCTTCACCCGGCAATAGCACCTGCACGGCCGGGTACAGAGCCCTTAAACAGGCTGAGTGGGGGCGGTCCCCAACGATCCGCCACCACTCATCCCCCCAATGTGTGCGAAGGCATCTTGGACAGCCCGGCGATTCAGAATTTATCCCCGTTCAAAAGCGCCTGGGCCGCCCGCCTTCACACATTCATGATTGTGTCACACGCTAATGATTTTGTGAAAGCGGAAAAGGTCACATTTCGGTAGATGTCTTTCGGGACCCCGAATGCCGGTTGACGATCCGGGCTGTCCAGATCAGGGCCAGGCCGACGACGTAGCAGAGGACTGCCGAGTAATTGATGATGAATTCCGCCGCGCTCATCGACGGCGGGATCAAGGGAAAGAGCAGGGTCAGCGCAACGGCTGCCCCGCCCAGTGCCAGCAATCCGGCGGCAATCCGCACCAGGAGGGGCAGGCGTTCCCGCACTGCGCGCACCATCGGCGGAACCAGGGCGAGTGCAACGAACGCGGGGTACGCCCGGCCGGCGGCGCCGTAATACTCGACGAGGGCGGAGTTGCGTCCGCCCTTGGCGGAAATGGCCATCAAGCCGGCGGAGGAGCCCGACGTGTCCATCAGCAGGAACAGGGCAACCATTACGGCGGAGATGGTGAGCAGGACCATGAGCCCGGTCTTTCCCGTGATCAGCCGGTAGGCGCCGTCCGCCCCGAAGCCCCTGGAGACCCGGATGCCCAGGAAGAAGATGGCGCCGAAGACGACGAAGCGCAGCAGCAGGTTGGCCAGGTTGATTCCGCCCATCGCCTGGTCGATGACGAGGTAGGGGCCTTGGATGCTCAAGAGGATGGCAAGCGTCATCAGAGCGAAGATGCCGAACAGGGAACGGTTTTCGCCGCGGAGGGCACTGGGAATGCGTGCTGCGGCGACGAGACCGCAAATGGCCAGCGTGCTCCACTGGAGAGTCTCGATCATCCCAGGTTCTCCCATATTTTTTCCGTTTGCGCCTGGTCATGTTCATGCCGGCGCAGCACTTTGCCCAGGGCCTGCAGCCGGTCTCCCGCGAGCACGGTGAGTTCACCGTCGGAGAGGCTGTCCAGTGCGGCCTGCCGGGCCCCCGCGGGCCAGCCGGCTTCCTCCTCGGTGACAAGTCCCGTCGCCACCAGGCCGCCCACGGGGCCCACCCCCGCCGCCACGGCGGTGGCCATGGCGAGTTCGGGGGAGAGCCGGTTGGCCGTCAGCTGGGCTGAATAGTTTTGCGGAGCCACCCCGGTGCTGGCCGACACTCGCTGCCGGACCTCGCCGTCGTCGATCGCATCAACCCAGTTCTTCACCGAAGTGGCGTGCGGGGCCGGGCCCAGGGCGGGTGCGGCAGCTCCCGGGGCAGGGTCCATGGCGGACCGGGACAGGAGGGCCCGCAGGAGATCGGGCGTGGAAATCTGGCTTACCAGCTCACACTTCGTCGGCGGGTGGGGTGGGCCGGCCAGGACGCGGTAATCGTCGAAGACGGCCAGCGAAGCGACCGGATTCGCGTGATAGGCGCGGCTGATGCTGACCACGGTGTGGACGGCCACCTTTCCCCGGACCAGCTGCTGGGCGAGGGTGGTGCGCTTGATCCCGGAAACCCGGCAGACGTCCGCAGTGCTGGCATCGGGGGCGATGCTTTGCAGCCAGCGTTGAAACGCCTTGGCGGGAATGGTCATGGAAAGCCCTCTGCAGAACGTATGGTGGTGTGGATAACTTTACCGTGCCGGCCGGCCCGGACCCGTGCCGCGGATTTTGCCCGCGCCCCACATTCGTCTATAGTTGATGGTCGAGCCCGTTGGTCCGTACACCCCCCAAGTCCGGACCAGCGGGTTCTTCTATGTCCTGCAGCCCCAGCGGCGCCGCGGCCCCGTAACCGCTGCTGCGCCGGCCGCATATTGGCTGCCCGGGCAGTGGCGAAAGGACGAATCAATGACTGCAACCCTCGTTGCCAAGGATGTTTCCGGCGGCCACGGCCACCGTGTGCTCTTCTCCGGGCTTTCGCTGACGGTCGCCCCGGGCGACGTCGTCGGGGTGGTGGGAGCAAACGGCGCCGGGAAGTCCACCCTGTTGCGCCTCCTCGCCGGCGTGGACCAGCCGCAGGACGGTTCGATCAGCCTGGCCCCGGCCGACGCCTTCGTTGGCTGGCTGCCGCAGGAGCACGAACGCCTCTCCGGTGAGACCGTGGCCGGCTACATTGCCCGCCGGACCGGCTGCGCGGAAGCGACCCTGCAGATGGAAACCACCGCGGAGGGCCTGGGTTCCGGCGAACCCGGGGCCGACGATGCCTACTCACGGGCGTTCGACCGCTGGATGGCCTCCGGCGCTGCGGACCTCGATGACCGCATTCCGGCTGCGCTCGCCGACCTCGGGCTGGACGCCGGCCCGGATGCGCTGATGACCGGACTGTCGGGCGGCCAGGCCGCCCGGGTCGCCCTTGCCGCGCTGCTGCTGAGCCGGTTCGACGTGGTGCTGCTCGATGAGCCCACGAACGATCTGGACCTCGCCGGTTTGGCCACCCTGGAAAACTTCGTCCAGGGGCTTCGCGGCGGCGTGGTGCTGGTCAGCCACGACCGTGAGTTCCTGGCCCGCTGTGTGACGCGCGTGGTCGAGCTGGACCTTGCCCAGAACAGCGTGGCCGTTTACGACGGCGGCTACGACGCCTTCCTCGAGGAACGCGCGGTGGCCCGCCGGCACGCCCGCGAGAAGTACGAGGACTTTGCCGCCACCAAGGCAGACCTGGTGTCCCGTGCACGGACCCAGCGCGAGTGGAGCTCCCAAGGCGTCCGGAACGCCATGAAGAAGAGCCCGGACAACGACAAGATCCGCCGCGCCGCCAGCACGGAGTCCTCGGAGAAGCAGGCCCAAAAGGTCCGGCAAATGGAGTCCCGCATTGCCCGGCTGGACGTGGTGGAGGAGCCCCGCAAGGAGTGGCAGCTCCAGTTCAGCATCGGCCAGGCACCCCGCTCCAGCGCCGTCGTCGCCACGTTGCGCGGGGTGGTGGCCCGCCAGGGGGACTTCACGCTGGGCCCGGTGAACCTCCAGCTCAACGGCGGGGAACGCATCGGGATTACCGGGCCCAACGGCGCCGGGAAGTCGACCTTGTTGCGGCTGCTGCTGGGCACCCAGGAACCGGACGACGGCGAAGCCTCCATGGGTGCCTCCGTCGCCGTCGGCGAAATTGACCAGGCCCGCGGGCTGCTTGACGGTGCCCGGCCCCTGGGCGACGCCGTGGAGGCCGTCCTGGCCGATTGGAACAGCGCCGACGTCCGCACCCTCCTGGCCAAGTTCGGCCTCAAGGCGGACCACACGTCCCGGAGCGTGGATTCCCTGTCGCCCGGAGAACGGACCCGGGCAGCTTTGGCGCTGCTCCAGGCCCGCGGGGTGAACCTGCTGGTCCTGGACGAACCCACCAACCACCTGGACCTGCCCGCCATTGAGCAACTGGAAGAGGCCCTGGAAAGCTACGACGGCGCCCTGTTGCTGGTCACCCACGACCGCAGGCTGCTCGAAAATGTTCGGCTCGACTCACGGTGGCACCTGGAAGACGGCAAGGTCCAGGAGCTCCACCACACTGCAAGCCAGGAGAAATAACCATGAGCATGGACCGCGTGGCCTGGAGCTCGCTCTATAACATCAGCACCGCCAAGAGCGGCTCGCAGCCGTTCTCCAAGGAAACCCTGAAACGGGTGCTGGCCTTCGCCGCCCCGCACAAGGGCAAGCTCATCGCCTTTGTGCTGTCCTCCATCGTCGCGGCGATCCTTGCCGTCGCAACCCCGGTACTCGCCGGCCAGGTGGTTGACGCCATCATCGCCAAGGCCGCCGCCGGCACGGTGATCTGGCTGGCGGTCCTGATTGCCATCGTCGCCGTCGCGGAGGCCGGAGTGGGCCTGTTGACCCGCTGGCTGTCCTCGACCATCGGCGAAGGCGTCATCGTTGACCTGCGCACCCGGGTCTTCGACCACGTGCAGCGGATGCCCATTGCCTTCTTCACCCGCACCCGGACGGGAGCCCTGGTCAGCCGCCTCAACAATGACGTCATCGGGGCACAGTCCGCTTTCGCCGGAACCCTCTCCGGCGTCGTGAGCAACTCGGTGGCGCTGATCCTGACGCTGGCCGTAATGCTCAACCGGTCCTGGCTGGTGACCGTCCTCGCCATGGTGCTGCTGCCGATCTTCCTGATCCCGGCCCGGCGCATGGGCTCCAAACTGGCAGACCTGCGCCGCGAAGCCGCAGCTCACAACGCCGCCATGGGCACTCAGATGACGGAGCGGTTCTCCGCACCGGGTGCCACCTTGGTCAAGCTGTTCGGCCGCCCGGACGAAGAGTCCCGGGAGTTTGCCGCCCGGGCCGGCCGCGTACGCGACATCGGCGTCCGGATGGCCATGCTGCAGTTCACGTTCGTCACGGCCCTGACCCTGGTGTCCGCACTGGCGCTGGCCCTGGTGTACGGCCTGGGCGGCTGGCTTGCCCTTGGCGGACAACTGGCGCCCGGTGACGTGGTGGTCCTGGCGCTGCTCCTGACCAGGCTCTACGCCCCGCTTACCGCGCTGTCCAACGCCCGCGTGGAGGTCATGAGTGCGCTGGTGAGCTTTGAACGCGTGTTTGAAATCCTTGACCTGAAGCCGCTCATCCAGCAGAAACCGGACGCCGTGCCCGTGCCTGCCGGTCCTGTGTCGGTCGAATTCGACAACGTCCGCTTCGCATACCCGTCGGCGGACAAGGTCTCCCTTGCATCGCTCGAAGAAGTCTCAACGCTGGACACCCGCGGCGGCGAGGAAGTGCTGCACGGCATCAGCTTCCGGGTGGAGCCTGGCCAGACGGTGGCACTGGTGGGCTCCTCCGGGGCGGGCAAGTCCACGATCGCCCAGCTGCTGTCACGGCTGTACGACGTCGATTCGGGCGCGGTGCGGCTGGGCGGTACCAGGCCGGGGTCCGGCCTGGACGTGCGGGACACCACCTTCGATTCCCTGCGCGACACCTTGGGCATGGTGACCCAGGACGGGCACCTGTTCCACGAGTCCATCGCCTCCAACCTGCGCCTGGCCCGGCCGGACGCCACCGAGAAGGACATGTGGGACGTGCTCCGGCAGGCGCGGCTCGAAGGCATGATCCGGTCCCTGCCGGACGGACTGGACACCGTGGTGGGGGAGCGGGGCTACCGGCTCTCAGGTGGTGAACGCCAGCGGTTGACCATCGCGCGCCTGCTGATCGCCCAGCCGCGGGTGGTCATCCTGGACGAGGCCACCGCAGCACTGGACTCGACGAACGAAGCCGCTGTCCAGGCGGCCCTGGGCGCCGCGCTCGAGGGTCGGACCGCCGTCGTGATCGCCCACCGGCTCTCCACCGTGCGTGCCGCCGACGCCATCCTGGTGGTGGAAGACGGCCGGATTGTCGAACGCGGAACCCATACCGAGCTCCTGGCCGCGGGCGGCCGCTACTCGGAGCTCTACCGGACCCAGTTCGCCGAAGCCACCGCCGTCGCGGAGGAAGCCGTCCCTGAGTTCTAGCGGCGGAGCGGCCGCGCGGCCAGCACGGGCAGGATGTGGTCCGTGAGCAGCGGTGCGAGGTCCGCCGGGAGGGATGCGCCGTCCCTCCCGGAGCAGTCCAGCCAACGGATCTCGGCGATCTCCGCGGCCGGGTTGGCCTGCCAGGTACCCGGGGCGAGGAAAACGGTTGCCTCGATGTCGGTGGCGGCCTCGTTGGCGGCATCGGCCACCCAGACCCCCATTAGTTCCAGCTCCTGCGGCGGGACCACGATCCCCACCTCCTCGGCCAGCTCGCGGGCTGCGGCTTGAACGGCGGTTTCACCCGGCTCCGGTTTGCCGCCGGGGTGCATGAACATGGCCGTGCCGCGTTTCCGGACGGTCAGGAGCCGCCCGGCGTCATCGAACACACAGACGGCGGACACCACAATGCGATCCTTCACGGCTCCTCCCGGACAAGGCGTGAGACCAGCAGCAGGTCCTTGCGGGGGCCCGTCACGTCCCAGCTGTAGGTGAAGGAACCAGGGCCAAGGCAGGTGTAGGTCACGCGGTAGGTATCGGGGTCGCACCAGTGCGCGTCCTGGCTGGCGTCAGGGGTAAAGCTCATCCGGTGGAACGGGCGGCCACCCGGAAAGAACACGTCCAGGGCGTCCTTCCTCGGGGACGCCTTCAGCACGTACTCCCGTGAGGCGGGGCCGGTGAAAGCAGGCCAGCGCATGGTGCCTTCCTCTCGAAGGGCCAGGCCGTCGTCGTCCGTTGGGGTGTAGAGCACGACGCCGGTAAAGGTTCCGCGGGTGCCGTCCGACCTGTCCAGCAGGTCACGCTCCACCCGCCAGCGGCCCGGCCGCTCCGGGGCGGCGGGATTGTCCGCCGGGGCGCCCAGGAGGTAGGCGCGAAGGCGGGACTGCCGGGAACTGAGGTTCAAGTGCCCTCGATTGGAATCGAACCAACGACACCGGCTTTAGGAGAGCCGTGCTCTATCCACTGAGCTACGAGGGCGGGCATTCGGCAAGCGGCGAGGCCGGCTGGTCCGAACACGGTTACAAGCATACAAGGTGCCGGGCCGTACTACGCTCAAAGCATGAGTCCAGCCCCGACTGCCGCTCCCGCTGCCGCCTACCTGCCGGACACCGCGTCCACCCGGCACTACATCGGTGCCTGGTCCGTGCTGAGCGTGCTGCAGTACTTCCTCGCCGAGGCGGTGGTGGCCATCGCCTGGGCCGGCCCGCGTCCGTATGACCTCCGGACCGGCTACATCAGCGACCTTGGTGCGCTGCACTGCGGCGTCCATGCCGGGCGGCAGGTGTGCTCGCCGCTGAACTGGCTGATGAACGGCTCGTTCGTCCTCCAGGGCCTTGGACTGCTGCTGGGTGCGGTGCTGCTGAGCTCGGGGTTGCTGTGCGTCGCGGCACGGCATGGTGCCCGGGTTGACCATGGACACCGGAAGCCGCTGCTGGCCGCCGTGTGGGTGCGGGTGCTGACCGGGGCCGCGGGGGCAGGGACCGTGGTGGTGGGCCTGGTCCCGGAAGACGCCGGCTCACCCTTGCATTACGTGGGGGCCATAACCTACTTCCTGGCCGGCGGGTGTGCCCTGCTGGTCCTGGGCTTCCTGTGGCGGCGGCAGACCGGCATGGCGTGGTTCCTGATGGTCTGCGGAGGCGTGTCGCTGGCGGCCGTGGCGACCGGCGGCCTGACCCGCATGGACGTGCCCGAGCCCGGCACGCTGGAACGGCTGATGGGCTATCCGGTGACGGTGGGCATGGCCGCCGCCGGGTTGGTCATTGCGCAGCGGGTGCGGTGGCACCGGAAGGAACGGCGGGCAGCGCGCGCCAGGGCAGCAGCTGCCTAACGCTCTTTCCGTTCCCGCCTGTTGAGGAACACCGCCGCGGCCCCGGCCAGGAGGCTCAGCACCAGAAGGAACCAGCCGGCAACGGTGAGGCCGGACGCCAGGGCAACCTGGCCGGCGTCGGGTCCGCTGGAAGCCATCATGGCGTCAATGGCCACGTTGCCGCCCAACCGGACCACCACGAACAGCATGGGCAAAGCCCACAATGCCCAGCGGAGCGCCTTCCGCGCCACGTTGGTGCCGATGAGGAGAAGCCAGGTAAAGCCAAAAATCAGCGGGAAGAGCGTCCCTGCGGTTTTGTGGACGTAGCTCAGCTGGCCCAGGGCGTCGCTGTCCATGACCTCCTGCAGACGGCTGATGTAGCCGGCATCGAAGCCGCCCACCAGAGAATCCGGCATGGCCATCTCCTGGGAGAGCTGCGTCATCTGGGTCAGGGTCAGCAGGTGCAGGTACCAGAACAGGAACAGGCTGGCCACTACGCCGGCTATGACAATGAGGTTGCTGTTGCCTTGCGCCTTCTCCGGCGTGCGCGCGGTGGAGGGGTTGACCACCGGTGGCAGGTGATGCTGCGGCACAACCGCGTTGGCGCCGTGCTTCTTGATCCGCTGGGCAGGGGTTTTGGCCATGGCACCATTATCCCGCCCCATAAACTGAACCCATGACCACTGGCCGACACAGCGCAGCTGTTCTTGACCCCGCATTGGACGACTACGAGCTGGCGGCGGCGCTGGTCCGTGAAGCCGGACAGCTGGCGCTCCTCATGCGCATGGCCGGCCTGGAATCGGAACAGAAGACCTCCGTCTCGGACGTGGTGACTGCGGCCGACCACGCCGCGGAGGCCTACGTGCTGGAGCAATTGCGGCGCTGCCGGCCGGACGACGGCATCCTGGGCGAGGAGGGCGCGTCCGTCCAAGGGACCAGCGGGCGGACCTGGGTGATCGACCCCGTGGACGGCACCTACAACTTCCTGCATGGCTCCACTTACTGGTGTTCAGCCATAGCGCTCAAGGATTCCGCCGACGTGTTGCTCGGCGCCGTCTTCCAGCCGGAGGAGGACAAACTCTGGGTCGGCGGCCGGGACCGGCCTGCCACCCGTAACGGCGAAGCGCTCACCGTCTTCGCCGACGACAGCGGCAAGCGGAACACCACTCCCGTGGCCGAACTCGGCGCCGCCACCTACATCCACCCCACGTGGCTGATGGATCCCCTGTGCGCCATGCCGTGGCACGCCGCGGCAACGTCCGCAGCGTCCCTCCGCATGCTGGGCTCGGGTTCCTGCGACCTTGGCCGGGTGGCGGACGGCCAATTGGGGTGCTGGTTCCAGCACAGCTGCCCGGAGTGGGACTGGCTGCCGGGCAAGGCGATCGTTCTTGCAGCCGGCGGGGCCGTGGACACCGTCCACGTCAACGGGCTGGAGTGGTTCATCGCAGGAGGAACGGCGGCGGTCCGGGAGCTGCGTGCGGCCCTCCTGTCAGGCTCGGTGGCGTAGCACCACCGCGGGCACACAGCCAGTAATCCACAGCCTGGAAGGCGGTGTCAGTCCCACCGCCTAGACTTGTAGGCACCATGGATATGTTGTTTGACCCATACTCTGACGGGCCGTTCAAGGCCGCTCCTGCCACCACCGCCCGCACCAAGTCGCCCTCCGAAGGCGCCGTTGCGGTCCCCGGGGGCGGGGGAGGCGTGCGCGCAGGACAGGCACCGGAAGGGCATTCCCGGGGCCACCGCCCGGATGCCGCAGCCTTGCTGGAGGGGTTGAACCCGCAGCAGGAAGAGGCGGTCAAGCACGCAGGCCCGGCGCTGCTGATCGTCGCCGGTGCAGGATCAGGCAAGACCCGCGTGCTCAGTAACCGGATCGCCTACCTGATCGCCACCGGTCGAGCCCACCACGGCGAAATCCTGGCCATTACCTTCACCAACAAAGCGGCCGCCGAAATGCGGGAGCGCATCGAAGCGCTGGTGGGCGGACGCGCCAAGATCATGTGGATCTCCACGTTCCACTCGTCCTGCGTGCGCATCCTGCGGCAGGAGGCGGCCAACGTCGGGCTGAAATCGAACTTCTCCATTTACGACTCCGCCGACTCCCTGCGGCTGGTTACCCAGGTCTCCAAGTCCCTTGACCTGGACCCCAAGAAGTTTGCGCCCAAAGCCATACAGCACAAGATCTCCGCGCTGAAGAACGAGCTCATCGACGCCGACTCCTTTGCCTCCGAGGCCAACTACAACGATCCGTTCGAGCACGCCGTTGCGGACGTCTACAAGGGTTATACCCAGCGCCTCCGGCAGGCCAACGCGATGGACTTTGACGACCTCATCGCCGAAACCGTCTACATGTTCCGTGCCTTCCCGGCCTTGGCAGAGTCCTACCGCCGCCGGTTCCGCCACGTCCTGGTGGACGAATACCAGGACACCAACCACGCCCAGTACGCGCTGGTGCGCGAAATTGTGGGCGAAGGGCCGGGCGCCTCGGAACTGACCGTGGTGGGCGATTCCGACCAGTCCATCTACGCCTTCCGCGGCGCTGACATCCGCAACATCGTGGAATTCGAAAAGGACTACCCCGAAGCCCGGACCATCAAGCTGGAGCAAAACTACCGCTCCACCCAGAACATCCTGAGCGCCGCCAACTCGGTCATCTCGCGCAACCCCAACCGGCCCGAAAAGCGGCTCTGGACGGCCGAGGGCGAAGGCCACAAAATCATCGGATACGTGGGCGAGAACGAGCACGACGAAGCGCAGTTCATCGCCAAGGAGATCGACCGGCTCCAGGACGAAGACAACCTGCGGCCCGGTGATGTTGCCATCTTCTACCGGACCAATGCCCAGTCCCGCTCCATTGAGGATGTGCTGGTGCGCGTGGGCTTGCCCTACAAAGTGGTGGGCGGCACGCGCTTCTACGAACGCAAGGAAATCAAGGACGCCCTGGCGTACCTTCGGGTACTGGTGAACCCGGACGACGACGTCAATCTCCGCCGGGTGCTGAACGAGCCAAAACGCGGCATCGGCGACCGCGCCGAAGGTGCGGTGGCAGCGCTGGCCGAGCGTGAGCGGACCTCCTTCATGGCAGCCGCCCGGCGCGCCGACCAGGCACCCGGGATGGCCACCCGGTCCGTCAATGCCGTCCAGAGCTTCGTGAAGATGCTGGACGACCTCGCCGAAGTGGCGGTGGGGTCCGGCGCCGCCGCCGCACTCGAAGCTGTCCTGGAACAGACCGGATACCTGGCCGCGCTGCGCTCCAGCACCGATCCCCAGGACGAATCCCGCGTGGAAAACCTGGCGGAACTGGTTGCCGTGGTCCGCGAGTATGAACAGGAAAACCCGGATGGCAGCCTGGCCGCGTTCCTGGAGCAAGTCTCGCTGGTGGCCGACGCCGATCAAATCCCGGACGCCCCCGGCGCGGACATCGATGCCGCCGTGGCCGAGGCAAAGCGTCTCGGCGTGGTCACGCTGATGACCCTGCACACGGCCAAGGGCCTGGAATTCCCGGTGGTGTTCCTCACCGGCATGGAACATGGATTGTTCCCGCACCAGCGATCCGCCACCGATCCCAAGGAACTGGCAGAGGAACGCCGGCTTGCCTACGTGGGACTCACCCGTGCCCGCAAGCGGCTGTACGTGACCCGCTCAGAGGTCCGCAGCATGTGGGGCCAGAGCCAGTACAACCCTGCCAGCCAGTTCCTCGAGGAGATTCCCGCAGAGCTCCTTGAGTGGAAACGTGAGGGCACCAGCCGGCAGTCGTGGGCCGGCGGCGGTTCCATCGGGTCCGGCCGTTACAGCGGGTCCTTCTGGGGCGCCGGCACCTCCCGCGGAGCGGCGGCGGACTCTTCCGCGGGGTTCAATGCCGACGTTCCGGCGTTCCTTGCCAAGACCCGGGTGCAACCGCAGAAGGAAATCATTGCCGTCAGCGTGGGGGACAAGGTCAACCACACCAGCTTCGGAAACGGTACGGTGCTGGCGCTCGAAGGGGCGGGGGACAAGACGGTCGCCAAGGTCAAGTTCGACGTCGGCGAGAAGCGCCTGCTGCTGCGCTACGCGCCGTTGACCAAGCTCGACGCCTAGGGGCGGACGAGCGGGCGGACGCCCGGGCTCCCGCCAAGAGCATCCACCGTTGCGGCGTTAACTGCGGGCCGGGCAGGACGCGGCCACCAGGCGGCGGGCCATCTCCACCGCACGCGACCCATACACCGCGCCGTCCAGGACCGCGGCCGTGGCGTAGGCGCCGTTGAGGACAATGAGGAGTTCTTCGGCGAGCCGGTCAGGTTCCTCGGCCCCTGCCTCGGCCGCCAGGGTGTGGAACCAGTCGCGGACCTGCTGCTTGTGGGCGACCGCGGCGAGGTGGGCCGGGTGCACGCCGTCGGGGAACTCCGTGTTGGTGTTCAGCATGGGACACCCCCGGTAGCTGCTTCCGGCGCAGTCGGAGGCCAGTATGTCGAACACGGCAATGAGTTTGTCCTGCGGAGATCCTTGCCCGCCGGCGGCCTCACGCATGCGCTCGAACCAGGCGTCTGCCCGGCCCTGGACATAAGCCGTGGCCAGGGCGTCCTTGGTGGGGAACTGGCGGTAGACGGTCGCGTTGCCCACCCCGCACTCCTTGACCACGGTGTCCATGCCCACGGCCCGTATGCCGTGGGCGTAGAACAGCCGCGTGGCCACCCCAAGTACATTGCGCCGGTTTTCCTCAGCCGTCCTGCGCGCCACAATTCTCCTCCAGTGTGCTCCGATACCGACTGACCCAGTTTGACAGACGGAACGATCCGTCACAAACTTGGGAACGATCCGTCACATTGAATGGCGGCCCCGCCATCACCAGGAGAACACCATGAAGACAGCAGTACTTGGAACCGGAATGGTTGGCCGGACCATTGCCGCACGCCTCGCGGAGCTCGGCCATTCCGTCACCATCGGCACCCGCGACCCCGCGGCCGCCATGTCCCGGACCGCAGCTGACGCCATGGGCAACCCGGCCTTTGGGACCTGGGCCGCTGAGAACCCGGCCATCAAGGTGGCACGGTTCTCGGATGCGGCGGAAGGCGCAGGGCTGGTCGTCAACGCAACCAACGGCGGTGCATCGCTCGAGGTGCTGGAGCAGGTTGGCCCGGAAAACCTCGACGGCGCGGTGGTCCTGGACATCGCCAACCCGCTCGACTTCAGCAACGGCATGCCTCCCACCCTCTTCGTCAAGGACACCGATTCCCTGGCCGAGCAAATCCAGCGGGCCTTCCCCGCGGCCCGCGTCGTCAAGGCCCTCAACACCATGAACGCGGACTTGATGGCCTATCCCGGACAGCTGTCCGACCCCGGATCAGTCTTCGTCTCCGGCAACGACGCCGAAGCCAAGGCCGTGGTCACCGGACTCCTGAAGGACTTCGGCCACCAGGACGTCATCGACCTCGGCGACATCACCACGGCGCGCGGAACCGAAATGCTGCTGCCCGTCTGGCTCCGCCTGTGGGGCGCACTCGGAACGCCTGCCTTCAACTTCAAGATCGTCCGCTGACAGGACAACCACCATGAAAGCCGTCCACATCACCGCTCCGGGCGCGAGCCTGCAGCTCGCTGAAACCGATCGCCCGGAAGTTCCCCACGGACATGTACTCATCAAGGTCGCAGCCAGCGGCATCTGCCACAGTGATGCCATGCCCGGAGCAGGTATGGCGTCTTCCTACCCGCGCATCCCCGGCCACGAGGTCGCCGGAACCGTCGAGCTGGTGGGCGACGGTGTGACCCGGTGGGCGCCCGGCCAGCGCGTGGGCGTCGGATGGTTCGGCGGGGCGTGCTTCCAGTGCGACCCATGCCGGCGCGGGGATTTCATCTCCTGCGAGGCCGGAAAAATCACCGGGCTGACTGCCGATGGTGGCTATGCGGAGTACGTCCTCGCCCCGGCTGATGCCCTCGCTGCCGTCCCCGACGCACTCACGCTTGCTGAAGCTGCTCCGTTGATGTGCGCAGGCGTCACCACCTTCAACGGATTGCGCCACAGCGGTGCCCGACCGGGAGACCTCGTTGCCGTCCTTGGATTGGGTGGCCTGGGACACCTCGGTGTCCAGTTCGCGGCCAAGATGGGATTCGAAACCGTCGCCATTGCGCGCGGCGCCGAAAAGGAACCCTTTGCCCGTGACCTCGGCGCCCACCACTACATTGACAGCCTCAGTTCCGACGTCGCCGCGGAACTGAGGGGCCTCGGCGGTGCCGCCGTCGTCCTCGCCACCGTCACCGACGCCCATGCGATGTCTGCCGCCGTTCCGGGGCTCGCGGCCCGTGGCCGGCTCGTGGTCCTTGGCGTCCCGCACGAACCAGTCCCGGTTGACGCCGGCCTCCTCGTGGGCGGAAGCCGCTCGATCGCCGGGCATGCCTCCGGGACGGCGAAAGACTCCGAGGACGCGCTTCGCTTCGCGGCGATGACCGGGGTGCGCCCCATGATCGAAACCTACCCGCTCGTGCAGGCAGCCGAGGGCTTCAACCGGATGATGTCCGGCCGGGCGCGCTTCCGCGTCGTCCTGACCAATGACTAGGCCCCTGGCGCCGGAACCCGAAGCTGCACCGGAAGGACATACGGACTCTCCATGACCAACCAACGCACCCTTGTCATCGTTGCCCACCCCGATTTGGCAGGATCCCGGGTCACCGCCCATCTCGCCGCCTCCATCGGGGACCTTGATGGTGTCACAGTCCGGGACCTGGCGTCCCTCTACCCTGACCGTCGCGTGGACGCCGAGCTGGAACAGCGGTACCTTCGGGAAAACGACACCATCGTGCTGCAGTTTCCCTGGCACTGGTATTCCGTTCCCGGACTGCTGAAGGAATGGATGGACCAGGTGCTCACCCGCGGTTTTGCCTACGGCGCCGGTGGGGACGCGCTGCACGGGAAGCGCCTGCAGCTTGTCACCTCAACCGGGGGACCGGAATCCTCGTACTCGCCAGCAGGCCACAACCGTTTCACCATGGCCGAGCTGCTGCGGCCCCTGGAGGCCACCGCACACCTCTGCGGGCTGGACATGGCCGAGCCCGTGGTCCTGCACGGGGCGCATGGGGCGACGCCGGAACAACTGGCGGCGCATTCCCGGCGATACCGGGACCTGCTCTCCGCGGTGCCTGCAACAGCAGGCAGCTGAGCGCGCCCCGTCTGCCGGCGGCGGGGCATAATGGAGGCCATGCGACGGACTGCGTGGGGGATGCTCGCTGCCCTATTCCTGATGGCCGGCACCGGATGCTCGGTGACAACCAGCGACCCTTCCTATGTCCCGCCGCCTCCGCGGCCGCCGATGGAGCAGCTGGCGAACGCGCCGCTGGCCGACGCGAAGCAGTTCTCCAGCGGCGGCGATGTCCTCTCCTTCATTACCGCCGACCGGACCATCGCCTGCTCGCTGACCTCCGCCCGTGGAGAGCACCTGAACCTGCCGTACGAGCAGAACAGCTACAGCAACGCGGCCAACAACAAGCTGCCCATCGTCCCCGTGGCCCACTGTGAATTGGCCGCCTATCCGGCGCCAAAAGCCGCCGATATCAAGGACGATTGCGCAGGAACCCACCTGGGCTACCTCGGCGGCACAGCCCTGCTGGCGCCGGACAGTGCACGCTACGGCGAGTGCCGTTCCGGCGTGACGACCATGGAGGCAACCTACGGACCCAAGGGAAACAAGGCAGGACCGCTGACGCAGCTGCCCGTTCTTGCCGACGGGCAGAACCTGGAGCGCAACGGACTTCGGTGTTCGGCCTACAACGGCGGTGTGGCGTGCGGAAACGTCTCCGCCGGCGTCGGATTCTTCGTTTCAACTGAACGTTACGAGCTGATTCCCGGACCGGACAAAAGCACCGCCCCGCCGCAGGCAGGGGCCTCAAAAACCCCGTAAATCCGCGGTTTTTCTACGCCCCATAGAATAGTGTGCTTACTCACATAAGAGGTAGTCTGGGACGGCCCGGCCGCTCCAAAGGACTAGAGTTCCCCATGGAGCATTACGCCGCGTGGCTCGTTTCCAGACAGGCCGCCGGTGCGTGCAATCCGCAGCCCGGTCATCGTCCTTCCGATGGTGTCCGACTGTACAGAAACTACTTCGACGTAGAAGGACACTAAACCGTGGACCTGTTTGAATACCAGGCGCGCGATATGTTCGAGGCGCACGGTGTACCCGTGCTTGCCGGCATCGTGGCGTACACCCCAGAAGAAGCAAAGGCAGCTGCCGAGAAGATCGGCGGCGTGACTGTTGTCAAGGCACAGGTCAAGGTTGGCGGTCGCGGCAAGGCCGGCGGCGTCAAGGTCGCAAAGTCTGCCGACGAAGCGCTTGAGCACGCCACCAACATCCTGGGCATGGACATCAAGGGCCACACCGTTAACAAGGTGATGATCGCCCAGGGTGCAGACATCGCCGAGGAATACTACTTCTCCGTCCTGCTGGACCGGGCCAACCGCAACTACCTGGCCATGTGCTCGGTTGAGGGCGGCATGGAAATCGAGCAGCTCGCCGTCGAACGCCCCGAAGCGCTGGCCAAGATCGCCATCGACCCCGCCGTGGGCATCGACCAGGCCAAGGCCGACGAGATCGTCGCAGCCGCAGGCTTCGCCGAGGAACTGCGCGGCAAGGTCGCCGCCGTGATCCTCAAGCTCTGGGATGTCTTCAAGAAGGAAGACGCCACCCTGGTGGAGGTCAACCCCCTCGTCAAGACCGGCGCCGGCGACATCGTCGCCCTGGACGGCAAGGTCTCCCTCGACGAGAACGCCGGCTTCCGGCACGCCAAGCACGCGCAGCTCGAGGACAAGGATGCTGCAGACCCCCTTGAGGCCAAGGCAAAGGCGCAGGACCTCAACTACGTCAAGCTCGACGGCGAAGTAGGCATCATCGGCAACGGTGCAGGCCTGGTCATGTCCACCCTCGACGTCGTGGCCTATGCCGGCGAAAACCACGGCAACGTCAAGCCCGCCAACTTCCTGGACATCGGCGGCGGAGCCTCCGCCGAGGTCATGGCCGCCGGCCTGGACGTCATCCTGGGCGACGAGCAGGTCAAGTCCGTGTTCGTCAACGTCTTCGGCGGCATCACCGCCTGCGACGCCGTCGCCAAGGGCATCGTTGGCGCGCTGGCCGAGCTGGGCCACTCCGCGAACAAGCCGCTGGTAGTCCGCCTTGACGGCAACAACGTCGAGGAAGGCCGCCGCATCCTCACCGAGGCCAACCACCCGCTGGTAACCCTGGCCGCCACCATGGACGAGGGCGCCGACAAGGCCGCCGAGCTCGCCAACGCAGCTAAGTAAGGGACGCACCATGTCTATCTACCTCAACAAGGATTCCAAGGTCATCGTCCAGGGCATCACCGGCGGCGAAGGCACCAAGCACACCGCCCTGATGCTCAAGGCCGGCACCAACATTGTTGGCGGCGTCAACGCCCGCAAGGCCGGCACCACGGTCCTGCACGGCGACAAGGAAATCAACGTCTACGGCACCGTCAAGGAAGCCATGGCTGAAACCGGCGCCGACGTCTCCATCGTCTTCGTGCCGCCGGCCTTCACCAAGAACGCGGTCGTCGAAGCCATCGAGGCAGGCATCGGCCTGGTCGTGGTCATCACCGAAGGCGTTCCCGTCCAGGACTCCGCCGAATTCTGGGCGCTGGCCCAGTCCAAGGTGGACGCCGACGGCAACCAGGTCACCCGCATCATCGGCCCGAACTGCCCCGGCATCATCACCCCCGGCGAAGCATTGGTGGGCATCACCCCCGCCAACATCACCGGCAAGGGCCCGATCGGCCTGGTCTCCAAGTCCGGCACCCTGACCTACCAGATGATGTACGAATTGCGCGACCTGGGCTTCTCCACCGCCATCGGCATCGGCGGCGACCCCATCATCGGCACCACCCACATTGACGCCCTGGCCGCGTTCGAGGCTGACCCCGAGACCAAGGCCATCGTGATGATCGGTGAAATCGGCGGCGACGCCGAAGAGCGTGCTGCCGACTTCATCAAGGCCAACGTCACCAAGCCGGTTGTTGGCTACGTGGCCGGATTCACGGCTCCCGAAGGCAAGACCATGGGCCACGCAGGCGCCATCGTCTCCGGTTCCGCCGGTACCGCCCAGGCCAAGAAGGAAGCCCTCGAGGCCGCCGGCGTCAAGGTCGGCAAGACGCCGTCCGAGACCGCCAAGCTGCTGCGCGAGGTTTTCGCAGCCCTCTAGGGGACTTGCACTCAGCGCGGGGCCATGCCCGCCCGCCCCATCAGATGGGGCGGGCGGGCATGGCCCCGCGTTCGGCGTTTAAGCGGGTCTCGTAACCGACGTCGCCGCACTCCCTGCGTCGAGTAGGGTTGAATGGCAAGAGGGGCCACGGTGCCCAGGCAGGGGAGCAGGATGGCAGAGGCGCGGCGCACGCTGGTTGACGTCGTCGTGGACAAGGTCCTTGAGCACATTCTCAGCGGGGAGATCAAGGCCGACGACGCCCTGCCGCCGGAGGCGGACATCGCCAAGGAATCCGGGGTCAGCAGGCTGACGGCCCGGGAGGCCATGAAAGTGCTGAAGGCCCAGAACGTGGTGTACGTCAAACGCGGCCTCGGCACATTCGTCAACCCGCCCGAACGCTGGACCGGCATGGACGCCATCATGCAGGCGGCCTCCAGGGGAGTAGCCTCCGACCAGGTGGCCCTTCGCCTGCTCGAGGTCCGCCGGATGGTGGAGACCGGTGCGGCGGAACTCGCCGCCTCCCGCCATCGCCCGGCTGACCTTGCAGCCTTGCGGGAGAGCGTGGAGCAGATGGAAGCGGCGCACAATGCCGGAGACGTCGATGCCCTGACCGTCGCCGACATCGCGTTCCATGACACCGTGCTGCGCGCGTCCGGCAACCCGTTTGTCCCCGCCCTGCTGGGCCAGCTTTCCACCCTGTTGTATGCCATGCGCCGCGAGACCTCAGCCTTCCCCGACGTGCAGCGCCACGCCATCCACCACCACAAAATGGTCCTTGCCGCCATCGCCGAGGGCGATCCTGCCACGGCGCGCTCCACAATGGACGCCCACATCACCCAGACCTTCGAGGACTACGAGAACTACCTCGCCGTCTCGAGCCGAAACGGCGCGACTGCCCGCTAGGCACTGCCGGGTGAAACCCGGGTTGCACGCCGTTCTCCCTGCCGCCCGCGGGCAGCCTCCCGCATGTGTTGACGCCCACATCTCCCTGTGGCTAGAATCGCAGTCAGACATCAGACATCAGACATCTGATATCAAAATCCCCCGAAATGCCGCCAGCCAAAGGAGTCGTTATGTGCGCGCATTCCCCTCATAAAGGTCCCCACGCCACCGCGGGAGGCCAGCGATGAGCTCCCGTACCGCCGCCCCCGCACTCAGCGAACTGGGCGAGACCACCCTCCGCAAGGTCCGTCGGCGGCTGATGCCCCTGATCGTCCTTCTGTACTTCATCGCCTACCTCGACCGGAACAACGTCGGCTTCGCCAAGCTTGGCATGCAGGGCGACATCGGCCTCACCGAGGCTGCCTATGGCCTGGGTGCCGGCATCTTCTTCCTGGGCTACGCCCTGCTGGAAATCCCCAGCAACGGCGGCATGTACCGCTACGGTGCCCGCAAGTGGATTGCCCGCATCCTGATCAGCTGGGGCATCTTCGCCACGGCCATGTTCCTGGTCAACGGCGAAGCCACCTTCTACGTGATCCGCTTCCTGCTTGGAGCGGCCGAAGCCGGCTTCTTCCCGGCCATCCTCTTCTACCTGACCCTGTGGTTCCCCGCGGCGCAGCGCGTGACTGTGCTTGGCATCTTCATCCTGGCCCAGCCCATCTCCAACGCCCTCGGTGCTCCCGTCTCCGGCATGCTCCTGAACCTGGAAGGCGTCGCGGGCCTGCACGGCTGGCAGTGGCTCTACATCCTTGAAGGCATCCCCGCCATCATCCTGGGCATCATCACGCCCTTCGTCATGACGGACCGCCCGGAACACGCCAAGTGGCTCAAGCCGGAGGAGCGCGAATGGCTCTCTACGACCATGGCCGCGGAACTGGCGGACAAGCAGAAGTCCGGCAACCACAACTTCCTGGCCGGCCTGAAGGACCCGCGCACCATCGCCTACTCGGCGCTGTACTTTGGCCTGGTCTGCGGCATCTATGGCCTGGGGCTCTGGCTGCCCACCATCGTCAAGGCGCTTGGTACGTTCGACTCCACCCAGGTGGGATTCATCGTCTTCATCCCCTACGCCATCGCAGCCGTGTTCGTCTACTTCTGGAGCAAGCGCTCGGACCGCACCGGCAACCGTGTGTGGCACGCCAGCATGAGCATGGTGCTCGCCGCCGTCGGCCTCCTGGGCGCCGGGTACCTGCTCCCGGTCAATGCCGTGCTGGCCATGGTTTTCCTGACGCTCGCGGCCATGGGGATCTACTCGGCGATCGCACCCTTCCTGGCCATGCCGTCGGCCGCCCTCACCGGCGCTGCGGCCGCAGCGGGCCTTGCCATGGTCAACTCCCTTGGCAACCTGGGCGGCTTCGTGGCCCCCTACATCGTGGGCATCCTCAAGGACGCCACGGGGAACAGTCAGACCGGCCTGGTGTTCCTGGCCGCCTGCCTGGCCGTGACCGCCGCCGCCACCTACCTCTACGCACGCAAGCGGCCCGAAGGTGCCTCCGCCGCCGGAGCCACCGTCCCTGCCCCCGAAACCCACTAGGAGACCCCCATGACCACACAGCACATCTTCCCCGCGGAACGCACCGCCGTCCTGACCGGTGCGGCGTCGGCGCGCGGCATCGGCCGAGCCACGGCTGACCGGCTGGCCAGCGAGGGCTGGTCCATCGCGATCCTGGATATTAATGCCGAGGACGCCCAGGCGGCAGCCGCCGAAATCGGTTCCAGCCGGGCGGTCAAAGCGATCGGCGTGGGAGCCGACGTGTCGGACGAAGCATCCGTGGACCGGGCCATCACGGAGATCGAGCAGACGCTTCCGCCCATCGTGGGACTGGTCAACCTGGCCGGAATCAGTTCGCCCACCCCCTTCATGGAGACCACCGTGGCGGAATGGGACAAGGTCTTCGCCATCAACATGCGCGGCACGTTCATCGTGTCCCAGCGCATCCTCAAAGGCATGATCGAACGCGGACTGGGCAGGATCGTCAGCATCTCCTCCATCTCCGCCCAGCGCGGCGGCGGCACCTACTCCAAAGTGGCATACAGTGCCTCCAAAGCAGGAATCCTGGGCTTCACCCGTGCCCTGGCCCGGGAAGTGGGCGAGCACAACATCACGGTGAACGCGATCGCGCCGGGCCCGATCGACACGGACATCATGGGCGGCACGCTGAGCGACGAGCGGAAAGCCCAAATGTCGGAGGGCATCATGATGGGCCGGGTGGGAACCAGGGAAGAAGTGGGTGCCCTGATCGCCTTCCTCCTGGGCGAGGACGCCGGTTACATCACTGCGGCCACCTACGACATCAACGGCGGCCTGCAGGTCTCCTGACCGCGCAGCCGGGACTGGTGCCGTGCGGCGTGGCGGCCGCACGGCACAGGCGTGGGTGTGCCCGGGGACACCCGGCTCCGCAGCGTTCCCGCCAGTTCACCGGCTATAGGATTTCTACATGGCAACCAAAAACCAGGCCTCGGGCGGCGTCAGCAGGCAGGTCCTCGCCGACCACGTTTACGAGGCGCTCCTGGGTGCCTTGATGGACGGCCGGCTGGAAGCCGGTACCCCCGTCAGCATTGATGGCATGGCCCGGGAACTGGACGTTTCCCCGACCCCGGTCCGTGAGGCGCTCGCGCGGCTGGAAGCCACCGGTATGGTCCGGCGGATGGCCCTGCGCGGATACCGGGTGGCGCCCCTGTTCTCCCCGGAAGAGCTTGCAGACCTGATGGACGCGCGGCTGGTGATCGAACCTGCCAATGCCTTCATGGCCTGCAAGCACGCGGACCAGCAACTCACCGGGCGGCTCCAGCAGGCCATCGAGGACCTCAAAGCGGCGCCCCGCGGCCCGTCGTTCGCCGAGTTCCGCGCTTATTGGGAAGCGGACGAACGCTTCCACCGCATGATCGCCGAATCGGCGAACAACCAGTTCCTGCTGTCCGCGTACAACGCCCTCGGCGGCCAGGTGCAGCGGTTCCGTTTCTTCGGCGGCCTCGGTGTCACGGACGCCGACTACGCCATCGCCGAGCACACGGAGATCCTGAAAGCC
Organism: Arthrobacter sp. 135MFCol5.1; assembly: GCF_000374865.1. Lineage (GTDB taxonomy): Bacteria > Actinomycetota > Actinomycetes > Actinomycetales > Micrococcaceae > Arthrobacter. The sequence goes on from NZ_KB895457.1 coordinate 94,745, forward strand.
TTTGAGGCCGGCGACGCCGAGCTCGCCCGGCAGAAGATGATCGACCACATCGAAGGCGTCAAGCAGCGCTCGCAGCACGACAGCGAAGTGCGAAACTAGCAGTACCGCCCGGCGCTGTCCTGGCGGCCCCGCGGCCCCCGGTCGCCACCTCATGGCCCATTGGCCTCCACAAGACCCCTTGACAACGCCAGCGAACAGCATAGATCCTATAGGAAATGCGATTCATGATCTGGAGTGACAATGCCGTACACCGCTGAAAACTGGCCCATCGCCGCTGCCCTGCTGCAGTTCCCCGGAACCAGGCCGGACGGAACCGCCGTCCAGGACGCCCCTGCCAGCGACTGGCAGCAGGTCTTCGAAGAAGTGGCCGACGCCGGTTTCACCAATGCAGACCTCACCGACAGCTGGGTCCGTCCCGGGGATCTTTCCAGCGGCCGGCTGGACGAACTGAAAGCCGCCGCCACGGCCGCCGGCCTGGGCCTTCCCTCCATCTCCGCCATCCGCCGCAGCGTGATCGAGGAAGGCAACTGGGAAGACAACCTGGCCTACACCCACCGCACCCTCGAAGCCGCGGCACAGCTTGGCTGCGAGGTTGTCTCGATCGGGCTGCACCAGGCCATCACCCCCGAGCAGCAGAAGCAGCTGTGGTTCTGGACCGTCGAGGGCCACAAAGACCCGGTGGGGGACAAGGAAAGCTGGAACAACGCCGTCACCCGGATCCGCGAAGTGGGCAAGCACGCCGCCGAACTTGGCCTCCTGGTGTCGCTGGAGATGTACGAGGACACGTACCTGGGCACCGGCGATTCCTCCGTGCAGCTGGTCCAGGACATCGACCTGCCCAACGTAGGGCTGAACCCGGACCTGGGTAACCTGATCCGCTTGCACCGCCCTATCGAAGACTGGCGGGAACTGGTGCACAAGACCCTTCCGTACGCCAATTACTGGCACGTCAAGAACTACATCCGCGATGAAAACCAGGCCCGCAATCAGTACGTCGCCATGCCGGCTCCCATGGAATCAGGCCTCATCAGCTACCGCGAGGCGTTCCAGTTCGCCATCTCCGTCGGCTTCCAGGGCATCATCTGCACGGAGCACTACGGCGGCGACGGCCTGAGCGTCACCGCCGCCAACCAGGAGTACCTCCGGCGCCAGGTCCTGCCCAAGCGCGACGGCTACGCCCTGGGCACCAGCCTGGTGGCGCAGGGCCGGCAAACCCCCGCGGCAGTCCCTGCGCGCTAGCCGGCCGGCTCCCAACCGATCCAACGGGTTCAACGAGGAATCATGACAAAGATATTTGACGATCCAGCGCAGTTCGCAGACGACGCCCTTGACGGCTTCGTGGCCGCCAACCGCCAGTATGTGGCGCGTGTCGACGGCGGTGTTGTCCGCTCCACCGAAACCCCCAAGGGCCAGGTGGCAGTGGTCATCGGTGGCGGCTCCGGCCACTACCCCGCCTTCGCCGGCCTGGTGGGGGCCGGGCTCGCCGCCGGAAGCGCCTGCGGCAACATGTTTGCCTCCCCCTCCGCGGGGCAGGTCTACCGCGTTGCCAAGGCAGCCCAGACCGGCGGCGGCGTCCTCCTCAGCTACGGAAACTATGCCGGCGACGTCCTCCACTTCGGCCAGGCCCAGGACAAGCTGAACGCCGAAGGCATCCAGACCCGGACCGTGCTGGTCACCGACGACATCGCCAGCGCACCGGTCGAAGAAATCGGAAAGCGCCGCGGTATCGCCGGCGACCTCACGGTCTTCAAAGTTGCCGGCGCGGCGGCAGAGGCCGGACTGGACCTGGACGAGGTGGAGCGGCTTGCCACCAAGGCGAACCACCACACCCGCTCCTTGGGCGTGGCGTTCGCGGGGTGCACCCTTCCCGGAGCAGCAGAGCCCCTCTTCACCGTGCCCGAAGGCATGATGTCGGTGGGGCTGGGTATCCACGGCGAACCGGGCATCTCCGAGCAGCCGCTTCCCACCGCCAGTGAACTGGCCAAGCTGCTGGTGGACGGCCTGCTGAAGGACAAGCCTGAAACCGCAAGCCAGCGGGTAGTACCCATCCTCAACGGCCTGGGGACCGTCAAGTACGACGAACTCTTCCTGCTGTTCGGCAGGATCGAAGCCCTGCTCACCGAGGCCGGACTGGAGATCGTCGAGCCCGAGTGCGGTGAGCTGGTCACCAGCCTGGACATGTCCGGCCTGTCCCTCACGCTGTTCTGGCTGGACGCCGAGCTGGAGAAGTTCTGGGCCGCCCCCGCTGACACGCCGGCCTTCCGGAAGGGCAACCTGGCACGCCGCCGGGCCCGGGCCGTCGAATCCCTGGCCGAGGCGGCAGCCATCACTTCGCTGGCCGCCACCCCGGCCTCAACCGCCCTGGCAGCCACCGCGGTTGACGCGCTGAAGGAGGCCCGCGCCGTCGTCGTCGAACACGAAGACGCCCTGGGAAAGCTGGACGCCATCGCCGGGGACGGCGACCACGGCATCGGCATGCGGCGCGGCGTGGACGCTGCCGTAGCCGCCGCGGAGCAATCCCACGCCGGCGGCGCCGGCCTGGAGGAAGTCCTTGCGGCGGCAGGGGAGCAGTGGGCCGAGCGGGCCGGCGGTACCTCCGGGGCCCTCTGGGGCGCGGCCGTCACCGCCGTCGGCAGGACGCTGGGCAGCAAGGACGCCTACACGGCCGCCGACGCGACCGCGGCCGTCAACGCCCTCCGCGACGCCATTGTCACCCTGGGCAAGGCGGAAGCCGGGGACAAGACCATGGTGGATGCGCTGCTTCCGTTCGCCGAAACCTTCGCCAAGGCAATAGACGACGGCGGCAGCCTGGCTGCAAGCCTCAGTGCGGCAGCGGAGGCGGCAGCAAAAGCCGCTGATGAGACAGCCGGCCTCAGCCCGAAGAAGGGCAGGGCCCGTCCGCTGGCCGAAAAGAGCCTGGGCCACCCGGACCCCGGTGCTGTGTCCTTTGGCCTCATCGCCCGCAGGGTGGCCGATTACGCCGCCACCATCGAAAGCCACTGAAGGAGAACCGTTATGACTGAGCAATCCCCAACCGGCTGGCGCATCGTCGTCGGCAATGACGAAGCAGGCGTGGAATACAAGAACGCCCTGCGGGAACTGCTGGAGGCGGACCCCCGGGTTGCTTCCGTGGAGGATGTGGGAGTCGGCGCCGACGACACCACCGCCTACCCCCACCTGGCCGTCGCCGCCGCCCGCAAGGTGGCGGCCGGCGAAGCGGACCGTGCCCTCCTGATCTGCGGAACCGGCCTGGGCGTCGCCATCTCAGCCAACAAGGTACCGGGCATCCGGGCCGTGACGGCCCACGACAGCTACTCCGTGGAGCGGTCTGTGCTCTCCAACAACGCGCAGGTGCTGACCCTGGGCCAGCGCGTCATCGGCCTGGAACTGGCCAAGAAGCTGGTGGGCGAGTGGCTCAACTACCGCTTCGATGAAAACTCCGCATCCGCGGCCAAAGTAGACGCCATCTGCTCCTATGAGGGCGCGTCGGAAGGACTTGAAACCACATGAGCATCCGTAATATCGCAGTCGTCGGTTCCGGCTACATGGGCGGCGGAATCGCCCAGGTCCTGGCCCTTGCGGGGGCCCGCGTGGCGCTCGCCGACGTCTCCGCCGAGATCGCCCAGGGCAACTACGAGCGCCTGCTGAAGGAATCCGACGAATTCGTGGCTGCCGGTCTTTTCCCGGCCAACGCCACGGACCTGCTGAAGGAAAACCTCTGGGCAGCCAAGGACATCGAGGAGGCGGTGGCGGACGCCGAATACATCGAGGAGGCCGTGCCGGAAGTCCTCGAGATCAAGCACGCCACCCTGGGCCGGATCAGCGCCGCCGCGCGCCCGGACGCCATCATTGGCTCCAACACCTCCACTATTTCCATTGCCAAGCTGGCCGTAGTGGTGGAGAACCCGGAGCGCTTCCTGGGCGTCCACTTCTCAAACCCGGCACCGTTCATCCCCGGCGTGGAAGTCATTCCGCACGAGGGGACCTCCGAGGCGACCGTGCAGGCCGCCCGCACCATCGTGGGGGAGACCGGCAAGGAAACGGCTACCGTCAAGGATGTCACCGGCTTCGTGCTGAACCGGCTCCAGTACGCCCTCTTCCACGAAGCCGCCCAGGTGGTGGAGGAAGGCATCGCCACGGCCGAGGACGTGGACACGCTGGTCCGTACCACCTTCGGCTTCCGGCTGCCGTTCTTCGGTCCCTTCGCCATCGCAGACATGGCCGGCCTGGACGTCTACGCGTTCTGCTACAAGTCGCTGCAGACCGGCTTCCCGGAGCGGTTCGCCACCCCGCAGATCCTGCAGGAAAAGGTCGACGCCGGCCAGCTGGGCACCAAGACCGGCTCCGGCTTCCTCGACGTCCCGGCTGAGCGCACCGCAGCTTTGGTTGCCTACCGGAACAAGGCCTACGTCGCCATGCAGAAGCTCATCGAGGACCTGGGCCCGGCCCCGCTGTCCTAGCCCCTCCCTGAACCAGAAGGAACATTCCATGACAGTTTTCCCCGCAGACCGCACCGTGATTGTTACCGGCGCAGTCTCTGAACGCGGCATCGGCCGCGCCACGGCCGTCTACCTCGCCGAACGCGGCTGGAACATCGGCGTGATCGACCTTGACGACGCCGCCAGCAAGAGCCTGGCCAAGGAACTGGCCGAAAAGCACGGTGTCAAGGCCCACGGCGCCGGCGCCAACATCGGCGACGAAGCCTCGGTCCGCGCCGCCATCGACGAGATCGAGGCCGAGCTTCCGCAGCTGGTTGCGCTGGCGAACATCGCGGGCGTCAGCTCCCCGGTCCCCTACCTCGAGCTCGACGCCGGCGAATGGGATCGGGTGCTCAACATCAACATGAACGGCGTGCACTACGCGACCCGCCGGGCCGCCGAATCGATGGTGAAGAACCGGCTGGGCCGGATCGTGAACATCTCCTCGGTCTCCGCCCAGCGCGGCGGCGGCACGTTCAGCAAGACCCCGTACTCCGTAGCGAAGGCCGGCGTGATCGGTCTTACCCGCGCCACCGCCCGCGAACTGGGTGAGTACGACATCACGGTCAACGCGATTTCGCCCGGTCCGATCGACACCGACATCATGGGCGGCACCCTCAGCGAGGAACGCAAGGATGAACTGGTCAGGGACCTCGTGGTGAACCGGGTAGGCACCACACGGGATGTTGCGGCAGCCATCTCCTTCCTGATCGGTGAGGACGCCGGGTACATCTCCGGCCAGACGCTGAACGTGGACGGCGGCCTGTACATGCACTGACGGCACCGTGCCGCCACCACCAAGCCCTGCGGGCCGCCGGCCCGCAGGCCCATCACCGCCACCCACTCGAAGGAGAGTGCTGTGTCTGAAACCACCGCAACATCAAAGGAACTCCTGGCCCGGCCGGTCCTGAAATCGGCAATCTTGAAGGCGGCGCGCCGGCTCATGCCGATGCTGGTCATCCTCTACGTCGTCTCATTCCTGGACAGAACCAACGTCGGTTTCGCCGAGGCCGCGCTGGGCGCGGACAAGGGGGTGTCCGCCGCAGCCTTTGCCCTGGGCGCCGGCATCTTCTTCATCGGCTACGCGATCTTCGAGATTCCCAGCAACCTGCTGCTCAAGAAGGTCGGTGCCAAGGTCTGGCTGGCACGCATCGCCATCACCTGGGGCATCGTCTCGGCATGCTTCGCCTTCGTCCAGGGCGAAACCTCGTTCGTGATCCTGCGCTTCCTCCTCGGCGTCACCGAGGCGGGCCTGTTTCCCGGCGTGATCATGTACCTGGCCGAATGGTTCCCGAACAAGGTCCGCGTGCAGATGTTCGCCATCTTCTACCTGGCCCAGCCCTTCTCCCAGATGATCGGCAACCCGCTCTCAGGCTGGCTCATCAACATCGGCGACCAGGTCCCCGGACTGCGCGGCTGGCAGGTCATGTTCTTCGTCGAAGGCATGCTGGCCGTCCTGGCCGGCATCGCGGCGTTCTTTTTCCTGATCAATGGTCCGGAGAAAGCCAAGTTCCTCAGCAGCGAAGAAAAGTATGCGCTGAAGGAAGTCATGGCCCTGGAGGACACCATCAAGGACGAGCATGGCCCCCGCGGCATCCTCGCCGCCCTGCGCAACGGCCGCGTCTGGTACTTCACCGTGATCTATTTCTGCCTGCAGGTCGCGGTCTATGGTGTGACCTTCTTCCTGCCGCAGCAGGTGTCCTCCCTCACCGGGCAGAAGGTGGGACTCGCCGTCGGCCTGCTGATCGCCGTGCCATGGTTCTTCGGCATCTTCTCCTGCTACTTCATCGGCAAGGCCGCGGACACGGTGGCGAAGCGGCGGAAGTTCGGCACCATCCTGTTCATCTCCACCGGACTGTGCATCTTCGGCTCAGCCTGGGCGGGGACCAACCACCAGCCGGTGCTGGGCATGGTCTTCATTACCCTGGCAGTCTGCAGCTTCCTTGCCGTCGGTCCGGTGGTCTGGTCGTACCCCACCGCGTTCCTCGCCGGGTCTGCTGCCGCGGCAGGCATCGGGTTGATCAACTCCCTCGGCAACCTGGGCGGCTTCGTAGCACCCATCCTGCGGACCGCAGTCAACGAGGCAACGCAGTCACCCACCGGCTCCATGGGCGTCTATGCCCTCGGCGTCCTGCCGTTTGTGGCGGCCGCAATGATGTTCGCCACGAGGCGGTTCAAGAACAAGGCCGATGACCTGCTCGACTGAGCACGTCGGCAGCCACCAACACGCAAGGAAACCATGAGCACCTCCGGCAGCAGCACAGGCAACGGCCCCCTCTACATCGGTGTCAGCACCAAGATGTACCTGGGCTACCAGGAAAGCCTGCGCTGGCTGTCGGAGGTGCGTTCCATCGTGGATGACAGGCCCGGGCTCGCCGCCCAGGACTCCCCGGTGCGGGTCTTCGTCATCCCTTCCTTTCCGGTACTGGAACAGGCCGCGCGGATCCTGGCCGGCTCGCCGGTGTTGCTCGGGGCCCAAAACTGCGCATGGGGGGACGGGCCGCTCACCGGGGAAGTGAGCCCCGGCATGCTGGCCGAACTTGGCGTCCGGCTGGTGGAAATCGGACATGCCGAGCGCCGCCGGCTGTTCGCCGAGGACGACGCCGTCGTGGCCCGCAAGGTGCGTGCCGTCGTCGGCCATTCCCTCACCCCGCTGCTGTGCATCGGGGAACCGGACAGGCTCGACGCCGGTGCTGCCGCGGACTTCTGCGTGCGGCAGGTCCGGGCCGCGACGGGCGGCGACACGGACCTGCTGCCCCGCCTGGTCCTGGCCTACGAACCTGTTTGGGCCATCGGCGCCGACGAGCCCGCCGCCCCGCACCACGTCAACGCCGTCCTCGGGCTCATCCGGGAGGCCCTGGGCCCTGGCTGCCCCGTGATGTACGGCGGCAGTGCCGGCCCTGGACTGTTGCCGCAGCTGGGAGCCGCGGACGGACTCTTCCTGGGCCGGTTCGCGCATGATCCCGCGAACCTGGGCCGCGTCCTGGATGAGGCGGTGCTTTTGCGTCAGGCGGGAGCCGTTGCCCCGGCCAGCAATTCTTCCAGCCGCTCGTAGCCTTCGGACAGGCCGCCCTCCATGCCGGACTGGGCCATGCCGTCGCGCGCTTCCTGGCTGGGGTAGACGGAATGTCCCCGCAGTCGGGTCCTTCCGTTGCCGAGGTCCTCGAACGTCATGAACTCCAGGCTGACCACATCCGGATATCCGCCGAACTCGAAGGTCTGGATGGCGAATTCGTTCTCGCGGACCGTGTGGAAAATGCCCTTGAACTCGTAGGCGACACCGTCGCGTCCGGTGTGCAGGTAGCTGTAGCTGCCTCCGGTGCGGAAGTCGTAGTGGTCAATGTCCATCTTCATGCCCCGCGGGCCCAGCCACTGGACAATGAGGTCCGGTTCTTTGTGGGCGCGGAACACGTCCGCGACCGGGAAATCGAACTCGCGCTCGTAATCGATGAAGGGGACGCCTTCGGGAACGCTGAGTTTCAGGGAATTGCTCATTTTGACTCCTGGGTGGATTGGTCGCCACTGTGGTGGCCGCCGCTGTGGGCAGTGCTTGATCGAAGAACGGCGTCGAGGCTGCGGAACTGGCCTTCGCGGATCAACCGGTATTGGTCAATCCATGCGGTCAGCGCCTCAAGCCGGGCCGGGTTCAGGTGCACGGGCCGGCGCTGCGCGTCCCTGGTCCGGGTCACCAGTTCCGCCTGCTCAAGTACCTGGATGTGTTTCGAGATCGCCTGCTTGGAGATCTCGAACGGTTCCGCCAATTCGTTCACTGTTGCCGGGCCCCTGCTGAGCCGGGCGATGAGGCGCCTCCGCACGGGATCTGCCAGGGCCATGAAGGCCACGTCCAGGGCCGCGTCATCGGAGATCAACATCATTTCCTTTAATCAACTTTTTTATTTATCAACCTTGCGGTTGATTAATGGTAGGCGCCATCGCGGGTTCCGCGCAAGGGTTTGTTCCCTGATTGCATCACTTGTTAGTATGTCAGGACAAAGCAAGCGAAGGAGAATTAGCATGCCGCTGGTCCGCATTGACGTCAACGAAGGCCGCACCGCCGAAGAATTGCAGGCGCTGAGCCGAGGGATCCATGAAGCAATCCTGGCCGAGTATGGCATTCCGGAGCGGGACTACTTCCATATCCTGACGGAACACCCCCAGGGCCGGATCATTGCCCAGGATGCGGGCCTCGGATTCGAGCGCACCGGGGGCGTGGTGATGATCCAGATCTTCACCCAGGCGGGCCGGTCGCAGGAGGCCAAGCAGGGGCTTTTCGCGGCCGTGGCGGAAAAGCTCGCCGGACTGGGGGTCGCCGGCGAGGATGTCTTCATCGGCTATGTGGAAAATAGCGCCGGTGACTGGTCGTTCGGTTTCGGCCGCGCGCAGTACGTTACCGGCGAGCTGGCGGTCCCCAAACACTGACTGCCGGCCCCTACCGGTCGTGGGGGCCGGGTCTGCTGTTGGTTGTAAGTATGTCAGAACAAACTTTTGACAGGACATTCGATCTACGGCAAAGTAGTGCCTGTGGCCCACGCCACGGCCTGCCAGTCCCGGAACTCCTGCCCCTCAAAGGGCCCGGGTTCCACACCAGAAAGGTCCGCGATCACCGTGACCCACGAGCTTCTTACGATCGGGCGCATCAGCGTTGATATCTACCCGAACGACATCGGGGTTGGCTTGGAGGACGTTAACTCCTTCGGCAAGTACTTGGGTGGTTCACCGTCCAACGTTGCTGTTGCCGCCGCCCGCCATGGCCGCCGCACTGCCGTCATTACCCGTACCGGGGATGACCCGTTCGGTGTTTACCTGCACCGCGAGCTGCGCAAGTTCAACGTCGATGACACCTTCGTGACCCCGGTGAAGGACTTGCCCACGGCGGTAACCTTCTGCGCGATCAAGCCGGCAACCGATGAGTTCCCGCTGTATTTCTACGGCCGGTTCCCCACCGCGCCGGACCTGCAGATCAAGGCTGAAGAGCTGGACCTGGACGCCATCCGCCAGGCAGGGATCTTCTGGTCCACCGTGACGGGCCTGTGCCAGGAGCCCTCCCGGTCAGCGCACATCGCAGCCCACGAAGCGCGCCCGCGCACCCGCTTGGCTGAAGGTCAGTTCACCATCCTTGACCTGGATTACCGGCCCATGTTCTGGCCATCCGAGGAAGAGGCACGGGCCGAGGTCGCCAAAGTCCTGCCGTATGTCACGGTCGCCATCGGCAACGACAAGGAGTGCGCCGTCGCCGTGGGGGAGGGGACTCCTGATGAGCAGGCGGACCGCCTGCTGGCTGCGGGCGTGGAGATCGCCGTCGTCAAGCTCGGCGCCGAAGGCGTGATGGCGAAGACCCGCACCGAGCGGGTGGTGTCCGCTCCCGTTCCGGTGGAGACGCTGAACGGCCTGGGTGCCGGCGACTCGTTTGGCGGCGCGTTCTGCCATGGGCTCCTCTCCGGCTGGCCGTTGGCCCAGGTCCTGGACTACGCCAACGCCGCAGGTGCGATCGTCGCCTCCCGGCTCTCCTGCGCAGATGCCATGCCGACGCCGGAGGAGGTCACCTCGCTGCTGGCCGAACGCGGCCGGCCGGTCCCCGGCGACGGTGCCGCCGCGCAGCTTGCCACCGAAGGAGCAGCACTGTGACCCTCACCCCGATGGCTTCCAACCGCACCCTGGATGATGATCCGCGCCGCTATGAGCACCTGAGCACCATCCGCCTTGAGGACCCGGAGGCTGTGGCCCGCGCCGCGAAGTCCCGCCGCCGCCACCCGGGCCTGAAGTCCGGACGACAGAACTTCATCGTCGCGGCCGACCACCCGGCCCGCGGCGCCCTTGCCGTCGGTGCGGATCCGGTGGCCATGGCAGACCGCCGCCAACTCCTGGACCGGCTCCAGATCGCGTTGGCCAACCCTGCAGTTGACGGTGTCCTGGCCTCCCCGGACATCATGGACGACCTCCTGCTGCTGGGTGCCCTGGACGGGAAGCTCGTGTTCGGTTCGATGAACCGTGGCGGCCTGGCCGGGCTGGTCAACGAGATCGATGACCGGTTCACAGGCCACACGGCCGCGGCGCTGGCGGCCCTTGGTGCCGACGGCGGGAAGATGCTGACCCGGATCTGCCTGGGCGACCCGGATACGGTCGCCACCCTGGAGGCGACCGCCCACGCGATCGATTCGCTGGCCGAACGGAAACTGATCGCCATGGTGGAGCCCTTCCTCTCGGTCCGCGAAAACGGCCGCGTCCGCAACGACCTGTCCACCAATGCGGTGATCAAGTCCATTGCGATCGCCGAAGGCCTGGGTTCCACCAGCGCCTACACCTGGATGAAGCTGCCGGTGGTGGCGGAGATGGAACGCGTCATGGCGGCCACCACCATGCCCACGGTACTCCTGGGCGGTGACCCGGACGGCACCCAGGATGAGGTCTTCGCCACCTGGGAAGCAGCGCTGGCGCTTCCCGGCGTCCAAGGCCTCACGGTGGGCCGCACCCTTCTCTATCCCGCAGACGGGGATGTCGCCGGCGCCGTCGCCACCGCCGCCTCGCTGCTGCGCCACACCACGGAAGCATCGGAGTAGTCCCCATGGGCACCACAGGAACACGCAGGATGACGGTGGCCCAGGCCGTCGTCGAATACCTGTCCAAGCAGTACACCGTTGACAACGTTGGCGGCGTGGACTACCGGGAGCGGCTCATTCCGGGCACCTTCGGTATCTTCGGCCACGGCAACGTTGCCGGCGTTGGCCAGGCGCTGAAGCAATACCAGCAGCAGGACCCGTCCCTGATGCCCTACTACCAGGGCCGGAACGAGCAGGCCCAGGTCCACCAGGCTGTCGGCTACGCCCGGCACACCCGCCGCCGCCAGACGTTCGCCATCAGCACCTCGATCGGCCCGGGGTCCTCGAACCTGCTGACCGGCGCCGCCTTGGCCACCACCAACCGTTTGCCGGTCCTGCTGCTGCCGTCTGACACGTTCGCCACCAGGGTCGCGGATCCGGTGCTGCAGCAGCTCGAACAGCCGTACGCCTACGACCTCACGGTCAACGACGCGTTCCGGCCGCTGTCCAAGTTCTTCGACCGGGTCTCCCGGCCGGAGCAGCTGTTCTCCGCGTTCCACCACGGGCTGCGGGTCCTGACCGACCCGGCCGAAACCGGGGCGGTGACTATTTCGCTGCCGCAGGATGTCCAGGCCGAGGCGCTCGACGTCCCGGAGGAATTCCTGGCCGAGCGGGAATGGCGGATCCGCCGCCCCGAGGCCGAGGACGACGACATCGCCCGCGCCGCGGCGGCGATCCGCGCCGCCAAGCGCCCGCTGGTCATCGCCGGCGGCGGCGTCCTCTACGCCTACGCCAACGACGAATTGGCAAAGTTCGCCGAGCTGACGGGCATCCCGGTGGGCAACACGCAGGCCGGCGTCGGCGTCCTGCCGTGGGACCACAAGCACTCCCTCGGAGCGATCGGCTCCACCGGCACCACCGCGGCGAACGCCATTGCCGCAGAGGCAGACCTGATCATTGGCATCGGCACGCGCTACGAGGACTTCACCACCGCGTCACGCACAGCGTTCCAGAACCCCGACGTGACGTTCATCAACATCAACGTCGCCCCGCTCGATGCCTACAAGCACGGCACCAGCCTTCCGATCGTGGCGGACGCCCGCAAGGCGCTGGTGAAGCTGAACGCGGCCCTGGGCGGCTACCGTACCGGCGCAGACCTGGCGGAAAAGGTCGCGGCGGAGAAGAAGCGTTGGGACGCCACCGTGGATCAGGCGTTCGACACCCGGTACACCCCGCTGCCGGCGCAGAACGAAATCATCGGCGCCACCAACCGGGCCATGGAGGCGGCGGATGTGGTGATCTGCGCTGCAGGGTCGCTGCCCGGCGATCTGCACAAGATGTGGCGCGTCCGCGACCCGTTCGGCTACCACGTCGAATACGCCTACTCCTGCATGGGCTACGAAATTCCCGGCGGCCTCGGGGTCAAGCGGGCAGTGCTCGCCGAAGCGGCGCGTGCGACGGCGGCAGGCGGGGACCGCGCGGACGTACGGGACGTCGTCGTCATGGTGGGCGATGGCTCCTACCTGATGATGCACACCGAACTGGTCACCGCGGTCGCCGAACGCATCAAACTGATCGTGGTCCTGATCCAGAACCATGGATACGCCTCCATCGGCTCCCTGTCCGAATCCCTGGGCTCGCAGCGCTTCGGCACCCGCTACCGGGCCCTGGACGAGGAGCAGCACAGCTTCGACACCGGCGAGACCCTGCCGGTGGACCTTGCACTGAACGCCGAATCCCTGGGCGTGAAGGTCATCAGGATCGAACCCGGGGAGAAGGTGATCGCCGAACTGGAGCAGGCCATCCGCGATGCCAAAGCCGCCCCCGAGGGCAGCGGGCCCATCCTGATCCATGTCGAGTCCGATCCTCTCCTGGACGCACCATCCTCCGAGTCCTGGTGGGACGTTCCGGTCGCGCAGGTTTCCGAACTGGACTCCACCACGCAGGCCTACGGGGCCTACGCCGACCACAAGTCACGCCAGCGCAAACTGCTCGGCTGACCCACTTTCCCCTACTCAAGGAAGAGTTCCATGACTGCCACCACCACTGAAGCTACCGTGATCAACCACTTCATCAACGGCGCCGAAACCCCGGGCGAGGGCGACCGCACCACGAACGTCTACAACCCGGCCACCGGCCAGGTCACCGGCGAGCTGCGCCTGGCCAACCGGGCCGACTTGGACACCGCCGTCGCCGCTGCCCGCAAGGCCGCCGATTCCTGGGGCGAGACCTCCCTGGCCAGGCGTACCGCAGTGCTGTTCACGTTCCGCGAGCTCGTCGCCGCCCATGTGGATGAACTCGCGGCCCTGGTCACCGCCGAGCACGGCAAGGTCCTTTCCGACGCCAAGGGCGAGATCGGCCGTGGCCTGGAAGTGGTGGAGTACGCCTGCGGGATCCCCACCCTGCTCAAGGGCGACTACTCGGACCAGGTCTCCACCGGCATCGACGTCTTCTCCTTCCGTGAACCGCTCGGCGTGGTTGCGGGCATCACCCCGTTCAACTTCCCCGTCATGGTGCCGCTGTGGATGGCCCCGATGGCGATTGCCACGGGCAACGCCTTCATCCTGAAGCCCTCCGAACGCGACCCTTCCGCCTCCCTGCTGCTGGCCAAGCTTTGGAAGGAAGCCGGGCTGCCGGACGGCGTGTTCCAGGTCCTGCACGGCGACAAGGAAACCGTGGACGGGCTCCTCACCCACCCGGACGTGGACGGCATCTCCTTTGTCGGCTCCACCCCGATCGCCCAGTACGTCCACGAGACCGCCACCCGGCACGGCAAGCGCGTCCAGGCGCTGGGCGGGGCGAAGAACCACGCCATCGTCCTGCCCGACGCCGACCTGGACAATGCGGCGGACCACCTCGCGGCCGCCGCGTTCGGCTCCGCCGGCGAACGCTGCATGGCCATCTCCGTCGCGGTCGCCGTCGGAGACGCCGCCGATGCATTGGTGGCAAAGGTCCAGGAACGCGCCGAAGCCGTGAGGGTCAACAACGGCACCGCGCCCGGCGCCGAAATGGGCCCTGTCATCACCCCGGCCTCCAAGGAACGCATTGTCCGGATCGTCACCGACGCCGAAACCGCCGGCGCCGCCATGGTGGTGGACGGCCGCGACCTGGTGGTCCCCGGCCACGAAAACGGCTTCTGGGTAGGCCCCACCGTCCTCGACCATGTCAAGACCGAAATGACCGCCTACACGGAGGAAATCTTCGGTCCCGTCCTGGTGGTGGTCCGCGTCGATACCCTCGAGGACGGCATCAAGCTGATCAACGCCAATCCCTACGGCAACGGCACCGCCATCTTCACCTCCTCCGGCGCGGCCGCCCGCACGTTCCAGCGCTCGGTAACCGTCGGCATGATCGGCATTAACGTGCCCCTTCCGGTACCGGTGGCCTACCACTCCTTCGGCGGCTGGAAAGCCTCCCTCTTCGGCGACAAGCACATGTACGGTCCCGAAGGCGTCTCCTTCTACACCCGCGGCAAAGTGGTCACCTCCCGCTGGCCCGAAACCCACCACGCCTCCGGCGCCTCCTACAACTTCCCCTCCAACTAGTCCCCATCCGGTTTCGGCACGTTCAACCACCGGTGGTTGAACCTGCCGAAACCCTCCAAAGGAACAGGCACATGACTGAGAACAAGCTGATCATCGGCACGGCACCGGACTCCTGGGGCGTCTGGTTCGCGGACGATCCCCAGCAGACCCCGTGGGAACGCTTCCTCGACGAGGTGGCCGAATCAGGCTACAAATGGATCGAGCTGGGCCCCTATGGCTACTTGCCCAACGATCCCATCCGGCTTGCCGAAGAACTGAAGCAGCGTGACCTCAAGGTCACCGCCGGCACCGTATTCACCGCGTTCCACCGCGGCCTGGACCAGTGGGAAACCGCCTGGGAACCTGCCCGGAAAGTCGCTGAACTGACCGCCGCCATGGGCGGAGAGCATATGGTGGTCATCCCGGCCATGTGGCGCGACGACGTCACCGGCGAAGCCGTGGAGAGCGGGACACTGAGCGAGAAGGGTTGGCGCGACCTGTTCGCCGGCCACGACCGCCTGGGCAAGACCCTCCTGGAGGACTTTGGCCTGCAGCAGCAGTTCCACTCCCACGCAGACTCGCACGTGGGAGCCCAGGAGGACATTGAAACCCTTCTGAACGCCACGGACCCGAAATACCTGAACTTGTGCCTGGACACCGGCCATGCCGAATACTGCGGCGCCTCAAGCCTGGAACTGATCAAGAACTACCCGGACCGGATCGGCTACCTGCACTTGAAGCAGGTCAACCCGGAGATCCTGAAGAAGGTCAACGACGAGAACATGACCTGGGCCGCGGCGAACCTCGCAGGAGTCATGACCGAACCGCCGAACGGGCTGCCCGACCTGCGTGCGGTCATCGACGCAGTGGAAGCCTTGAACCGGCCCATCTTCGGCATCGTGGAGCAGGACATGTACCCCGTGGCCTTCGACGTTCCGATGCCGATCGCCAAGCGCACCCGAAACTACCTGCTGTCCTGCGGCTCCCGCACGACCGTCAGCTGACGGACCAGCACAGGCGGACTGCACCTCCCTTCCCTCCAGAACCAGAAGGACTGAACAATGACTGAATCCCTCCGCGTCGCCGTTATCGGGGCAGGCCGCATGGGCGCAGACCACATCCAGCGCCTCAGCAAGCGCATCCACGGAGCAGAAATTGCCGCCGTCGTCGACGTCGACCTTGCCCGCGCGCAGGCCGCCATCGAAGGCATCCCCGGTGCAGTTGCCCTCACCGACGCCGAGGAAGCCCTCACTCACGGTGGCGTCAACGCGGTGCTGATCGCCACCCCGGGGTTCCTCCACCAGGACATCCTGCTCAAAGGGCTCGCCAAGGACATCCCGATCCTCTGCGAAAAGCCGCTCACCCCGGACGCCGAATCATCCTGGAAAATCGTCGAAGCCGAGGTTGCCTTGGGCCACCAGCGCATCCAGGTGGGCTTCATGCGCCGCTTCGACGCCGAATACGCAGCCCTTGGCTCGATCATCCGGAACCAGGAATTGGGAGAGCTGCTGATGCTGCACCATCAGCACCGCAACCCCACCACCCCCGAAGGCTTCACCAACGAGATGCTCATCAACGACTCCGTCGTCCACGAATTCGACGCTATCCGCTACTTCACCGGTGAGGAAATCACCAGCGTCCAGGTCCGCCTGGGCAAGGCAACCAGGACCGCGCCCAACGGCCAGCACGATCCCCAGCACGTCCTCATTGAAACCGAGTCAGGGGTCCTGGCCGACGTCGAAATCTACGTCAATGCCAAGTTCGGCTACGAAGTGGCTACCCAGGCCACCTTCGAGGACGGCATCGTCAGCATCGGCGGGGACACCGGCCCTTACACGCGCAGCGCCGGCCGTTGGGGCGGCAACGTCACGCCAGGGTTCGAGGAGCGTTTCGGAGCCGCGTACGACGTCGAAATCCAGTCGTGGGTGGACGCGGCACTTAAGGGCGGGATCGGCGGCCCCTCCGCCTGGGACGGGTACGCCACCGCCGCGTGCTGCGAAGCGGGCGTCGAGGCGCAGAAGAACGGTGAAAAGGTGGCCGTGAAGTTGGCCGCAAAGCCGGACTTGTACAAGTAGGACAGGAGGGGGACGGGCCGGCCATCCGTCCCTCTTTTGTGTCCGCATCCCTGCTGGTCCACAATGGAGTGTTTATGTGAAATCCACTCCTGACCAGCATGCGTCGCACGGGCTGCAGCACGCCACCATCCCGCCGGGCAACCACAGGCGGGCACTGCGGACTGCCACCCTCATCGCCACCTTGGGCGGCCTGCTCTTCGGCTATGACACCGGTGTAATCAACGGGGCACTGCCGTACATGCAGGAGGACCTGGGCCTGACACCACTGACCGAGGGCCTGGTCACGTCGTCCCTGCTGTTCGGTGCGGCCTTCGGTGCATTGTTCGGCGGCCGCCTGGCGGATCGCCACGGCCGGCGGCTGATGCTCATGGGGCTGGCCGTGATCTTCCTGGCGGGCACCCTTGCCTGTACCTTCTCGCCGAACACCGGGGTGATGGTCGCCGCCCGGTTCGTCCTGGGGCTCGCCGTGGGCGGGGCGTCCGTTACGGTCCCTGTGTATCTGGCCGAGGTGGCGCCGGGAAACCGGCGCGGCCGCATTGTCACGCGAAACGAACTTATGATCGTCACCGGGCAGCTGCTGGCGTTCACCTTCAACGCCTGCCTGGGCAACACCTTCGGCGGGTCGCACGGCATTTGGCGCTGGATGCTGGTGATCGCCACGCTGCCGGCCATCGCCTTGTGGATCGGGATGAACTTCATGCCGGAGAGCCCCCGGTGGCTGGCGTCCACTGGCAGCTTCGGCGAGACGCTCAGGGTGCTGCAGCGGATCCGATCGCAGGAGGAAGCAGCCAGGGAGTTCGAAGAAGTCAAAGCCATGGCCCTGGAAGACGGCAAGTCCACGATGGGCTCGTGGAAGGACCTCGGCATCCCATGGCTCCGGCGCATCTTCTTCGTGGGACTGGGCCTTGCCGTGATCCAGCAGATTACGGGCGTGAACTCGATCATGTACTACGGAACCCAGATCCTCTCCACGTCAGGCTTTGGCCGCGAGGCCGCCTTGACGGCCAATATCGCCAACGGCGCCATCTCGGTGCTTGCCACGTTCGTGGGCATCTGGCTGCTGGGCAAGGTGGGCCGGCGCAGGATGCTGATCACGGGACAAATTGGCACCACGACGACGCTGCTGCTGATCGGCCTCTTCTCGCTGATCCTCCCCGAAGGCCCGGACAGGGGCATCGCCATCCTAGCCCTGACCGTGACGTTCCTGGCCTTCCAGCAAGGCGCGATTTCACCGGTGACGTGGCTGATGCTCTCGGAAATCTTTCCGTTGAAGATCCGGGGGCTGGGGATGGGTGCTTCGGCGTTCCTGCTGTGGACCGTCAACTTCCTGGTCGGTTTCGGATTCCCGCAGCTGCTGGCCGTCATCGGGATCTCCAACACCTTCTTCGTGTTTGCCGGCTTTGGCATCGGTGCCATCGGCTTCGCCGCCAAGTACGTGCCGGAGACCAAGGACAAGAGCCTGGAGGATCTGGAGCACTACTTCAAGAACGTCTCCGCCGGCCACCCCACGGACGCCGCGGCCAAGGTTCCCTGACCCTCCCCGTCCGTTACCACGCAGGAAGCAGCGTCCCGCGTGCTGATCCTTCCGGGGGCTGCTCTATGCCGGCGCGTGCAACCGGGGCAGGGCGTCCACCAACGGCGCCAGCTCCGGGACCGCCTGGGCCTGGTCCAGCGCACGCTCCAGGGTGGCATCGTGGACCGGCCGGGCCTCAGAAAGCAGGTTGATGCCGCTGCCGGTCAGCTCGGTGTAGATGCCGCGGCGGTCGTCGTCGCACAGGATCCGGGTCAGGAGGCCGCGGTCCTCCAGCCGGTTCACCAGCCGGGTGGTGGCGCTGGGGCTGAGTGCCGTGGCGCGGGCAAGTTGCTGCATCCGCATATGCCACCCGTCCTGCCGGCTGAGGGCATCCAGCACGGTGTACTCCACCACAGAAAGCCCCGACTCGGCCTGCAGGGAACGTTCCAGCTCACCTTCAATCAAGCCATGCAGGGCCGCCAAGGTGCGCCACCCCTGGGCGCGTACCTCAACGGCGTCGTCCTTGATGCCCATGGTTGCTCCTTCACCACAATGGCGCCAAACGGGCGGCCATCGATCATTGAACGCAGATAGTTGCTTGCGCGGTATATTTGCATGTGCAACAATAAATACCGCGCCTGCAACTATCTTAGGCGCCTTCCCTTCCACGGGACAACCAACCCCTGCAACTCAAAGGAGCATTTCCATGCCTGTTGGCCTGATAGCCCTCGCCCTCGGCGGCTTCGGAATTGGACTCACCGAATTTGTCATCGCCGGACTGCTTCCGCAGGTGGCCGCGGATTTCGGCGTCAGCGAGGCCTCCGCCGGATGGTTCATCTCCGGCTACGCGCTCGCCGTCGTGGTGGGCGCGCTGGGCCTCACCGCAGCCGTGACGAGGTTTGAACGCAAGCCGGTGCTGGCTGCCCTGCTGGTCCTGTTCATCGCAGGAAACCTGCTCTCCGCCACCGCTGGCGGATATTGGCCCATGATGCTGGGCCGGATCATCGCCGCCCTGTCGCACGGTGCCTTTTTCGGAATTGGCGCCGTGGTGGCCGCGGGCATGGTTCCGCCCAGCAAGAAGGCCGGTGCCATTGCGCTGATGTTCACCGGACTCACCGCCGCCAATGTCCTGGGCGTTCCGTTCGGCACGCTGTTGGGCCAGGCCGCCGGATGGCGGGCTACGTTCTGGGCCATCACGGTTATCGGGGTGGCCGCCCTCGCCGGAATCCTTGCCCTGGTGCCCCGGCAGGCCGGTGAAGCCGACAAGGCGGGCAGCCTCCGCTCCGAGCTGCGGGCCTTCCGCTCCGGGCAGGTTTGGCTGTCCATCGTGGTGACCATCCTCGGCTTCGGCGGAATGTTCGGCGCGTTCACCTACATCGCCTACACGCTGACCGAGGTGTCCGGCTTCGCCGCCTCCACCGTGCCATGGCTGCTGATTGTCTTCGGCGTGGGACTCTTCGCCGGCAACACGCTGGGCGGAAAAGCGGCAGACCGCAACGTCGACCGGACGCTGTTGGCGGTGCTCGCCATCCTCTCCGTGGTCCTGGTGGCCTTTGCCGTCACCGCCGCCAATCCGGTGCTCACCGTCATCTCACTGGTCCTGATGGGCGGCTTCGGCTTCGCCACAGTTCCCGGGTTGCAGATGCGGGTCATGAAGTATGCCCCCGGCGCTCCCACGCTTGCCTCCGGGGCGAATATCGGTGCGTTCAACGTGGGCAATGCCCTGGGCGCCTGGCTGGGTGGGGTCACCATTACTGCGGGATTCGGCTATACGTCGCCCATCTGGGCCGGGGCTGTCATCACCCTTGCGGGAGTGGTGGTCATGGCGTTCGCAGCGGCGGCCGCCAAGCGCGGCGAACAGCGGCCGGCCGGCGAGGTGCAGGCGGCGGAACCGTTGGCGGTCCGCTAGGCCGCCGGGCCGGGAAAAGAAGCGCCCGGTCTTTGGTTAGGCCCCGAAGGGCAGCCGGGGATCGATGTCCTGGCCCTCCCAGGCCTGCCGTACCCAGCCATGGTGCGGGTCGTCGCTGATCAGCCATTCGCGCACCGGCCCCGGGCCCGCCATGACGTTCAGGTAGTAGAGGTCGTATCCCGGGGCAGCCATGGCGGGGCCGTGCCAGCCGTAGGGCACCAGCACAACGTCGCCCGTGCGGACTTCTGCCGAGACATCGATGGGCCGCTCGTCCGAAGCGTAGACGCGCTGGTATCCAATGGCATCCGCATCGGCAGGTGCCGCGCCGCCGGCCGCTACCTGGGTTTCGAAGTAGTAGATCTCCTCCAGGGAGGTCTCGCCGTCCGTCTCCTCGTCATGTTTGTGCGGAGGGTAGGAGGACCAGTTGCCGGCCGGGGTGAGGACTTCGCAAACGATGAAGCGGTCCGCCTCGAGTGCTGCCGGTGTGCCGAAGTTGTGGACCTGGCGGGAGCAGTTGCCCGCACCACGCAGTTCCACCGGGATGTCGGCGGCGGGCACCACCCGGGTGGGGTACGAGGCCCGGGCCGGGGCGGTGGCAACGGCCACCCGCCCGCCGTCGGCTGACGTGATGCGGACGGTGCGTCCGGTGCCGGAATAGAGTACGTCGGTGGGGCCGGCGAAAACGGCCGGGCGGCCGGCCAGCGGGTATTCCGTGCCGTCCACTGTCACGGTGAACGATCCGCTGAGGGGCACCACGATCCGTTCCTCGCCTGCGGCGGGAAGGTCGACGGCGGCGCCCGCCGGCAAGGTGGCCACCTTGAGTCCCGTGTGTGCCCAGCCCTCCACGGAGAGGGAGGAGTCGGACGTGCCGATCGAAACGTCCCATTTTCCGTCCGCGGCTGTGCCCAGGGGATAGACCCAGTTGGTCATGGCGGTGTTCCTTTGCGCTAGCGCTGTACGAGGGTCATTTCAAAGCTGTATGAATCGGCCCGGTAGACGTGGTGCCCGGTCTCGACGCGGCGGCCGGTGTCATCCACGGCCGTGCGTTCCATGGTGACCAGGGCGGAACCGGCGGCTGTGTCCAGCATGGATGCCTGGTAGTCGTTGGCATTCACGGCGCCGATGCGCTGGTTGGCCAGCCGGAAGTTCACGCCGCCACGGCGCAGGATCGAGTACAGGCCCTCGGCCCCCAGCATGGCCTCGTCCATGTCGGCGATATCGTCGCGCACCCAGTTCTCCATCAGGGCCAGCGGCTTGCCGGCCACCTTCCGAAGCCGGGTGAAATGGTAGACCTTGGAGCCGGCCGGAAGCTGGAGCGTGGTGAGGGTGGCGTCGTCCGCCTCCACATGGGAAAAACTCAGGACCTCGGTAGTGGGCTTTTTGCCGTTGTTGGTGAGGTCGTCGTAGAGGCTCGAGAGCTCCAGCGGGCGGCGCACCTGACTGGACACCACCTGGGTTCCCACACCGCGCTTGCGCACCAGGAGGCCTGAACGCACCAGTTCGTCCATCGCCTTGCGCATGGTTGGCCGGGAGAGGTTGAGCTGGGCGGCCAGGTCGATTTCGTTGTCCAGCCGGCTGCCGGGTTCGAGCACCCCGCTGTAGATTGCGGCTTCGATCCCTTGGACCACTTGGTGGTACAGGGGTACGGGGGAGGAACGGTCGATGTTTAGTCCCAGGTTGTTCGCCACGGTGCGGTCCCTCGCCTTTGGTGTCTGCGCGGCAGTCGGTCCGGGCGGCGTGCCGACGTACCGAGCGCCTATATGTTCTCTTGATAGGACATACTATCCTGCTCGATCGTAGCAGGCGGGTTCCGGGCGTCAAGGGAAGTCGCGGCTGGTGGCCGGACGGGACAGGCCCGGCGCCCATCGCGCCATGCGGCAGAGCCCCGCCGTGCACCTGCGGTGCCCTAGGCTGGCTCCATGACCAGGACCGGAGGGCAGCAACCGTGAACTTCGCCGGCAGCCTTGGCCCCCGTCCCCGCAACCTCGAAGTCCAGGACCTGGCCAGCTTCGACCGGTTGGTTGCCGGCGGCGCCGTCAACCTGCATGGCTGGCACGCCCAGTCGCTGGACCTCCGGGGGCGGGCCGCGGACCTAAAGAGGGTGGATGTTGAGGGGGCCATGTTCCTTGGCTGCCTCTTCGACGACGGCATGGAGGCCAACCTCCGCAGCCGTGGCGCGCTGATCTTTCCCCGGCTCGAAGGCGTCCCGTTCGACCCCTACCGCGCCACCCTGTATTCCCCGGCCGAGCTCTACGACGGGCTGGCTTCCTCTCCCTACGAGGAACTTCCCGATGCCCGCATCTACCACTGGAGCATCCAGTCCGGCCAGCGCCATCGCGTGGACGCGACCCTGGCCTCTGCCTTGCACGACCACGCCATCGGCGATGCGCTCGACGAACTCACCCGCTCCGCGCCCTGGAACCGCCGGTCCATCGTCGGCGTGATGGGCGGCCATGCGGCCCCCCGCGGCAGTTCGGGGTTCGCCCAGGCGGCGCGGCTGGGCAGGCTGCTTGCCCGCGACGGACATGTGGTGGCCACCGGCGGCGGACCCGGCGCCATGGAGGCGGCGAACCTGGGTGCGTACCTGAGCGGGGCGTCCGACGACGACCTGCAGCGGGAGCTCACGGCGCTAGCCGCCGTCCCCGGGTTCCGGCCCTCGGTCTCGGCCTGGGCACGCGCGGCCGCCGCCGTCGTCGACCGCCACCCGGGCGGGACTCCGTCCCTGGGGATCCCCACTTGGTTCTACGGGCATGAGCCGCCCAACTACTTCGCCACGCACATCGCAAAATACTTCGCCAACGCCATCCGCGAAGCCATCCTCCTGCAACTGTGCCACGGCGGCATCGTGTTCCTCCCCGGAGCCGCGGGCACGGTCCAGGAGATCTTCCAGGACGCCTGCGAAAACTACTACGGTGCCACGGAAAAGGTGGCTCCCATGGTGCTGGTGGGGCGCCGGCACTGGGAACAGGAATACCCGGCATGGCCCATGCTGGCCAGCCTGGCCGCCGGGCGCACCATGGCCGACTACATCTTCCTGGTGGACACAGTGGACGAAGCAGTGGAGGTCCTCCGGCGCCGCTGAACGGCGCCCGAAGACCTCCACGGAGTGTGGGCAGATGGCGGCTAGCCCACCGCCGTGCCGAACAGCAGGCCCAGCAGGTAGGTGATGACGGCGGCGCCCAGGCCGATGGCCAGCTGGCGCAGGCCGCGGGTCAGCGGGGACGTGCCGGACAGCAGGCCAACAGCGGCGCCGGTGGCCAGGAGGGAGATGCCCACCAGGGACCCCGCCACCACGAGGGCGGCAACGCCGGTGAGGCCGAACAGGAACGGCAGGATGGGAATGATGGCGCCGGATGCGAAGAAGCAGAAGCTGGAGAGCGCGGCACCCCATGCGGTGCCTACTGCCTCATGCTGATCCTCTTCCTCCGGCAGCTCCGGCTGTAGCGACAGGCTCGGGTCGCAGTCGCAGGACAGCAGGCCCGTGCGCTCGGCCACCCGGTGTTCGGCTGCCTCCCGGGACATCCCACGGGCCAGGTACACCAGCAGGAGTTCGTTGTGTTCGAGGTCAAGCTTGGGCGCAGCCGCCAGGGTGACCTGGGTGGGGCGCGTGGCTGCCAGCAGTTCCCGCTGGGAACGAACGGAAATGAACTCGCCGGCCCCCATGGACATGGCGCCGGCCAGGAGCCCGGCGATGCCGCTGAGCAGCACCACGCTGCTGGCCACTCCGGACGCCGCCATGCCCATCACCAGGGAGAGGTTGCTGACCAGGCCGTCGTTGGCACCGAAGACGGCGGCGCGGAACGTGCCGGCCAACCGGTTGCGGCCGCGGGTTGCCAGTCCCCGGACCACCTCCTCGTGGATCTGTTCGTCGGCCGCCATGGCCTCGGTGGCATTGGGGTCCTTGGCGTAGGGGGAGCGGCCCTCCGCCCGCTGGGCCAGGGCCAGCACGAAGACGGAGCCGAAGTGCCGGGCCAGGAACCCCAGGAACCGGCTTCGGGCGGATGCCCGTTTCGGCTTGCCCGCGTGCTCGCCCAGCAGGGCCAGCCAGTGCGCCTCGTGCCGGCCTTCGGCTTCAGCCAGGGCCAGCAGGATGGACCGCTCTTCCCCTTCGCGGTTCTGCGCCAGGTCGCGGTAGACGGCGGCTTCGGCGCGCTCGTCGGCGAGGTACTGGCGCCACCGTTTGATGTTCGACGGCGAGGGCTGGCTCCGGGGGGTCGTGGCGCCCTCCGGGACGGCATGGGATTCGGACTGGGCGTGCTGCGACACTGGTACTCCTGGGTTTGGAAAGGGCATGGTTGCGGCGCCTTTGCCCTGCCAGCGTACTGCGATTTTCCGCGGTTTTTTGGCTGGCAAACCTCGCTGGGGAGTTTCGGTTTACCGTAAAAAACACCCCGTATTTCCTGGATTCCGCGGCCTTTGATGGTGCCGCCGCGGCCCTTGACCCCCAGCCCCGCCGGTGCTGTGATGAAGGGGTGGCGCGGCCTTCGCCCGTCCCGAAAGAGCACGCCAGGCGAAACACGGAGGTTGGATCATGGGCACCACCGGACAGCACCCCGACATGCCGCACCTGGACGCCGTAGAAGCGGACCCCGCCTACGATTACGCCGAGGATGCCCCGGTGGACGATGCCGGCTGGGACGCGGAGGATGAATTCCTGGACCAGGAAGAGCCCGTGGTCAAGGCCCCTCCGGTCGTCATCGACGCCGAGGACCGCGAGGTCCCGCTGGATGATGACGAGCTCCGCGGCGAAGGGGAGTAGGACCAACGACGATGGCGCCTCCTTCCGCCTGGAAGCGAAAGGAGGCGCCGTCGTCGTGCGTTGAAGCCTGTGTCCGGTCAGTGGCCGGCGAGGATTTCCTCGGAAGCTTCCTCCGGCTCCTGCCCGGCCACGCGGCGCTGCCAGGCCTGCATGACCAGGGGGTCGGTGGGGCGGGTGAGCAGCGAGGCGGCGACGTAGACAATGGCCGAGGCGATCAGGCCGTAGTAGATGGGCTCGTTCGCGTAGATGCCGTCCAGTGGCGCCTTGGCATTGACCTCCAGGATGATCATGGTGCCCAAGGTCACCACGGAGCCGACTGCCATGGATGCCGCTGCTGCCAGTCCGGTGCCGCGCTTCCAGACGAGGCCGCCCAGGATGGCCACCAGGAGGCCGCCCACCAGGATGTCGTAGGCAATGGTCAGGGCCGCAACTACGTCCTTGGTGATGATGGCGATGACAATGGCCACAATGCCCAGCGCGAGGACCCACACCCGGTTGGCCTTGACGTCGTGCTCCGGGTTCTCGGAATCGCCGGTGGAAACCTCCTTGCCGAACCAGCCGGCGACGAACGGCAGGACATCCGCCCTTGCCACGGTGGCGGCGGCGATCAGTGCGCCGGACGCGGTGGACATCATGGCAGCTACGGCGGCGGCCAGGACCAGGCCGCCGATGCCGACGGGCAGGAGGTTTTGCGCCACTTCGGCGTAGACGTCGTCCTTGGCCGCGATCTTGACGTTGGACAACGCCACGTTGGCGGCCATGCCGATCAGCGCACCGGCCACACCGTACAGGATGCAGTAGACGCCGGCCGTGGCTCCGCCCCAGCGGGCCACCTTGGGCGTCTTGGCGGTGAAGACCCGCTGCCAGATGTCCTGGCCGATCAGCAGGCCCAGCGTGTAGACGACGAAGTAGGTGATGATCGTCTGGACGCCGATCCCGTCAATCTGGAAGAAGCTGGCATCAACGCGGCTGCGGATGCCGTCAAGGCCGCCGGCGGCGTTAAGGGTGAAGGGGAGCATCAGGAAGAAGATGCCCACGGTCTTGATCACGAACTGGACCTGGTCCGCCAGGGTGATGGACCACATGCCGCCAATGGTGGAGTACACCAGCACAATGGCTCCGCCGATCGCGATGGCGAGGGCCCGGTCAAGCCCGAACAGGACCACGAAGATGGTGGCGTACGCACCGGTGGAGGTGGCGCAGAGCATCAGGGTGTAGGCGAGCATGACGATGCCCGAGGCCTCCGTTGCCCGGCTACCGTACCGGAGGGTGAGCATCTGGGACACGGTGTAGATTTTCAGCTTTTGGATGGTGCCGGCGAAGAGCAGGCTCAGCAGCAGGACCCCGGCGCCAATGGCCACCACGAGCCACATCCCGGAGATGCCGAACTTGTAGCCAAGTCCCACGCCGCCCACGGTTGACGCGCCGCCCAGGACCACCGCGGCCATGGTGCCGGTGTACAGGAAGGGGCCCAGCCGGCGGCCGGCAACCAGGAAGTCACTGTTGTTCTTGGTGCGGGACTTGCCCCACCAGCCGAAGGCCAGCATTGCGAGCAGATACACCACCACGATGGCGATGTTGATGGCACTTGCATCCATGTGAAGGGCTCCTTGGAGCTGTTGGGCGCCGGGTATGGGACCGGGGGCGAGGGCCCGCGGAACCGCCGCGGACGAACGGAGGGGATTCCAGTATTGGGGATTCCAGTATTGCCTTATAGGCAACAGGAGTTTTCAAAGCCTAGGATGTGACGGCCGCAACAGTCAAGAACAATCGCGCCGCGCGGCCCGGGTGTGGCATGCGCGCGTCACAAAAGCGCCGCGGATTAGGATGGCTCGAGAGTGGAGCCGGGCTGCCGGCCATGAAAGGTTCGTAGATGAAGGCACTGCCAGTTGAGCCCAGCAACGTCCCGGTCGCCATCGGTTCCAGGATCCGGGCCGCCCGGCAGTCCCAGCGGCTCACCATCGAGCAAGTTGCGGACGCCACCGGGCTGACCAAGGGGTTCCTCAGCCGGGTGGAGCGCGACCTGACCTCACCGTCCGTGGCTTCACTGGTGACACTTTGCCAGGTGCTTTCGATTTCGATTGGCGACCTCTTCGCTGCGCCGGAAACCCACCTCACCAAGCGCAATGACGGCCCGCGCATCTCGCTCGGCGGCCAGGGCATCGTAGAGCGGCTGCTGACCGCCCGTTCGGAACGCCGGGTCCAGATCATCCAGGCCGTCATTGAGCCGCACGGCCGCGGCGAGTCCGAACTCTACGCCGTGGACTGCGATGTGGACGTGCTGCATGTGATCAAGGGGTCCATCAAGCTGATCCTCACCAACGAGGAATACGACCTCAGTACCGGCGATACGGTGACGTTCCCGGGGCGGGAGCCGCACACGTGGATCAATCCCTCGGATAAGCCGGTCGAGGTGCTCTGGGTCCTGGTGCCCGCCGCCAGCCGCTGACTTCTCCTCAGGGTCCCGGGACCGGTTTGGTAAACACCTGATGCTCCAAGGGAAACAGGAGTGTATGATGGCAGTCACACAATCCCCTCAACTCCTCGAAGGAGAGGCCTCCATTGGAAGAACTGCGCATCGAAGCCAACGGCAACCTTGGCCCCATCGATTCATCCCGGATTCCGCGCTACGCAGGTGCCGCCACCTATGCCCGGCTGCCCCGCCTGGACCAGGTGGCCAAGGCTGACGTCACGGTGGTGGGTGTCCCCTTCGATTCCGGAGTGTCCTACCGGCCCGGCGCCCGCTTCGGTGCCAACCACGTCCGCGAGGCCAGCAGGCTGCTGCGCCCCTACAACCCGGCCTGGGACGTCAGCCCGTTCGAGAACATCCAGGTGGCCGACGCCGGGGATATGGCGGTCAACCCGTTCAACATCAACGAGGCCATCGAAACCATCCAGCAGAACGCATTGGACCTGACCGCGGCCGGCAGCAGGCTGCTGACCCTGGGCGGGGACCACACCATCGCGCTGCCATTGCTTCGGGCGGCTGCCGAGCGTGCCGGCGGCCCCATCGCCATGCTGCACTTCGACGCCCACCTGGATACCTGGGACACCTACTTCGGCGCGGAATACACCCACGGCACCCCGTTCCGCCGCGCCGTTGAGGAGGGCATCCTGGATACCGAGGCGATCAGCCACATCGGCACCCGCGGCCCGCTTTACGGCAAGAAGGACCTCGACGACGACCACCGCTTCGGGTTCGGCATCGTCACCTCCGCCGACGTCTACTACCAGGGCGTCCTGGAGACGGTGGCCAAGGTCCGCGACCGGATCGGCAGCCGCCCGCTCTACATCTCCGTGGACATTGACGTCCTGGACCCCGCGCACGCGCCTGGAACCGGCACGCCGGAAGCCGGCGGCATCACCAGCCGCGAACTCCTGGAGATCATCCGCGGCTTCCGCGGCATGAACCTGGTGGGCGCCGACGTCGTCGAAGTATCCCCGGCCTACGACCACGCCGAGATCACCGGCGTCGCGGCCAGCCACGTCGCGTACGAGCTGGTGACCCTGATGGCGGACAACGCCGTTCCCGGGGACCGCTTCGGTGCGGCAAACGGCTACGAGGCCCAGGCGCTGGGCCGGGAGGCCCACCGGCCCGCCGGTTTCGCTGCGGCCGCCAAGGAGTAGATCCATGACCGAACCTGTACACCCCACTCCTGCCGGCGCCCCCGGGGGAGGCGCGCGCAATGGCGGGGATCTCGTCGTCGAAACGCTTGAAGCCCTGGGCGCCAAGACGGTGTTCGGCATTCCGGGCCAGCACGCCTTGGGACTCTTTGATGCGATGGGCCGCGGCAACCTGCAGTTCGTCTCCTCGCGGGTGGAGAACAACTCTGCCTTCGCCGCCGACGGCTACTCCCGAGCCACGGGAGAGGTCGGCGTTCTCTTCCTCTCCACCGGCCCCGGCGCGCTGACGTCCCTGGCCGGGCTGCAGGAGGCCTATGCCACCGGCGTGCCGATGGTGGTGGTGGCAAGCCAAATTCCGCTCGAAGGCCTCGGTGCCCGCCGGAAGGGCATGCTGCACCAGCTCGATGACCAGAAGGCCTCGGCCGCCAACGTCACCAAGAGCCAGCGGCTGATCCAGCACGCGTCCGGCATCCCCTCGGCCATCCAGGACGCCTGGACCGAGGCGATCTCCTCGCCGCAGGGCCCGGTGTGGCTCGAAATCCCGCAGAACGTCCTGCTGGATCCCATCATGGTGCCGCCGGTGGAGGATGCGCTCGCCGAGGCCGCGGACAACCCGCCGCGCGTTGAACTGGTCCGCGAGGCCGTGTCCTGGCTTTCGGAGGCGAAGCGCCCGGCGATCATTGCCGGCGGCGGCACCCGGCGCGGCCGCGCGGAAAAGTCCCTGCTGTCCCTAGCCGAGAAGCTCCGCGCCCCGGTGATCTGCACGCCCGGCGGCAACGGCGCGTTCCCCTGGAACCATGAACTCTCACTCCAGTCCTGGATCGAGGACCAGCTCATGACGGAGCTGCTCGAGGACGCCGACGTGCTGGTGGTCATCGGCTCCTCACTCGGCGAGGTCACGTCCAACTACTTCACGTTCGAGCCGCGCGGCCGGATCATCCAGATCGACGCCGAACCCCGGGTCCTGGAGTCGAACCGGCCGGGCCTGGGCATCCGTGCCGACGCCGGCCAGGCGCTGGCGGCGCTCGACGGCGCCCTGACGGAGCCGCACGGGGAACAGGCGGACTGGCACGGCACCTCGCCCGAGGACTTGGTCAGGGACACGCTCGCCAAGGTCAAGGCCCGGCTCGAGTCCCAGGACCTCGGCAAGGAACTGAAGTTCATGGCGGACATCCGTGAGGCAGTGCCGGCGGACATGCAGACGTTCTGGGACATGACCATCAGCGCCTATTGGGGCTGGTCCTGTTGGGACGCCCGCCAGGGCCAGTTCCACTCGGCCCAGGGCGCCGGCGGGCTCGGTTTCGGCTTCCCGGCGGCGATCGGCGGTGCGGTGGGACTGGAAACCACCGGCAAGGGCGCCAACGCCGCCCGGGTGCTGGCAGTGTCCGGGGACGGTTCGGCGATGTATTCCATTGCCGAGCTGGCCACTGCCAAGCAGCACAACGTGCCGGTCACCTGGCTGATCGTGGACGACGGCGGCTATGGCATCCTGCGCGAGTACATGGTGGGTGCCTTCGGCAAGGCCACGGCCACCGAACTGGCCCGCCCCGACTTCGTGAAGCTGGCGGAGTCCTTCGGCGTGCCGGCAACCCGGGTGGCCCCGGAGGATGTGGGGAACGCACTCAAGGCAGCGTTCGCCGCAGACGGCCCCAACGTCGTCGTGGTTGAAACGCTCCTGAAGATGTTCGCGCCCACCCATCTGGACCGCTGAACCCAAGGCTTCCGCGCATACGCTCCCTTACGCGCCGGCAACGGCTGCGTGGGGGAGCGTCGGCATTTAAGCGACATCCACGACAATAACTTCGTTTCCCTAAGCAACCTTTTGCTGGTACAGTTGCTTGCAGCAACTAATTCTTTAGGGAGGATCATGTCTGTCGCACCGGCCACCGCAGCCGACCTCGTCAGCCATATCTATGACCTCCAGCGCGCGCTGCGCTGCGTCACCATGGTCAACGTCAAAGGTCAAGATACGGGCATCGCACTCCAAGGCGTGCTCAAGTTCATTGGCGAAGGGGAAACCCGTGCCGCGCACCTCGCCGAACGGCTGGGGGTCAGCGCTCCTGTCCTCAGCCGGCACGTCGCGGAACTGGCGGACGCCGGCCTGGTGCTTCGCACTCCGGACCCCGACGACGGGAGGGCCCAGCTGCTGGCCCTCTCACCCAAGGGAAAGGAAAAGCTCGCAGAGCTGGTGCGCCACCGGGCAGAAACCCTGCAGGGCTACCTCGCCGACTGGAACGAGGACGACGCCGTTGCAACCGCCGCGATGCTGAACAAGCTCACCGCATCCCTGAAGAATTCCATCCGGGCAAGGGCGGCCGGAACCACCAACGAACACGCAGGAGTCAACTAATGGCCAACGTCACCGCCGCCGCGGACCAGGAGCAGGAGCGCCAGCGCCAGCGCTCCGCTAAACAGGAATCGCGGCAATCCAAGCGCCACGAACCCGGCGCACCCATGAACCACCGGCAGATCATGGAAGCCCTGACCGGCCTCCTTGCCGCCTTCTTCACCGCCATCCTCAGCAGCACCATCGTGGCGAACGCGCTGCCCACCATCATGTCCGAGCTCAAGGGCACCCAGACCGACTTCGCTTGGGTCATCACGGCCGCCCTGCTGGCCAACGCTGCCACCACCCCCATCTGGGGCAAGCTCGCCGACCTCTTCGACAAAAAGGTCCTGGTCCAGCTGAGCATCGTGATCTTCGTTGCCGGCTCGGTCATGGCAGGTTTCTCCGAAAACATTCCGTTCCTGCTCACCGCCCGCGTGATCCAAGGCATCGCCATGGGCGGGCTGACCGCCCTGGCGCAGGCCATCATCGGCTCCATCATCCCGCCGCGCGAGCGCGGCAAGTACTCCGGCTACATGGGCGCCGTCATGGCTGTCGGCACGGCCGGTGGCCCGCTGCTCGGCGGCTTCATCGTGGACAGCCCGCTGGGCTGGCGCTGGACCTTCTTTGTCTGCGTGCCGCTCGCCGTCGTTGCCCTGATCCTGCTCCAGATCACGCTCAAGGTTCCGCACATTAAGCGCCCCGCCAAGATCGACTGGCTCGGCGCCATCCTGCTCACGTCCGGCGTCAGCCTGCTCTTGGTCTGGGTTTCCTTCGCCGGCAACCCCGACTATTACGACTGGTGGTCCTGGCAGACCGCGGTAATGGTGGGCGGCGGCGTCCTCCTGTTGGCACTGCTGGTGCTGGTGGAATCCAAGGTGTCCCAGCCGATCATCCCGCTCAAGATCATCTCCGAGCGCACCACCGCCCTGGCCATCGTTGCGTCCGTGGCCGTTGGCGTGGCCATGTTCGGTTCCTCCACCTTCCTGGGCCAGTACTACCAGGTGGCCCGCGGCGCCACGCCCACCGAGGCCGGCCTGCTGACCCTGCCCATGATCGCCGGCAACCTGGTCGGTTCCGTCGTGTCCGGCCAGCTGATCAGCCGCTACGGCAAGTGGAAGCGCTTCCTGATCGGCGGCACCATCATGTTGATCGGCGGCCTGGCCCTGGCCGGGACCATGGACCACACCACCGAACTTTGGCTGACCGGCCTCTACACCGGCATCTTCGGCCTCGGACTGGGCATGCTGATGCAGAACCTCGTCCTCGCCGTGCAGAACACCGTGCAGGCCAAGGACATCGGTTCCGCCAGTGCCTCCGTCGCGTTCTTCCGCTCGGTGGGCGGCGCCATCGGCGTGTCCGTCCTGGGCGCCGTCATGGCCAACCACGTCAAGGATTTGGCCACCGACGGGCTCGCAAAAATCGGCATCCAAGCCGGCGGCAGCAGCGGTGCCACGCTGGACCTCAAGGACTTGCCCGCGCCGATTGCGGACATTATGCGCGCGGCCTACGGCGACGCCACGGCAGGCATCTTCATGATCACTGCCATTGTCAGCGTGGTGGCCCTCATCGCCGTCATCTTCATCAAGGAAAAGCCGCTGCGAAGGACCGTGGACATGACCCCGGAGGCGACCTTGCAGGCCAATGCCGCCGGTGAAGCGGGAATGACCGCCATGACCGGCCAGCTGCCGGTGGTTGCTGCCGCCGGGAACGGGCCCGTCCCCGGCGGACTGGGAACCGCGGCACGGACTTCGACGCATGCCGGTGCCGCAGTTGCCCCTGCCAAGACGTACGACGGCGGTGCTGCCGCCGCGGCGGCAGCGTCCGGAAGGGTTGCCACGGAGGACTTCGAGGAAGTCTTCGCCAGGAGTTTCCGCTCCGACGGGCTGGACCTGCGGTCCGCCGACAGCGTCGACAAGGCCGCGGACGCCGTGGCCAGCGCCGCTGACACGCTCCGGAAACTGCAGGACACCCAACAGCTCCTGGCCCGCCAGCAGGTGGAACTGGGCGGCCTGGTCCTGGATGTCCAGGAGCAGCTGCGTTCGCAGCGGGAGGTTGCAGCCAAGCAGGCGACCACGGCCGCTGAGCTCAGCAGGGTCCAGCGCAAGCTCCTGAAGGAGCGCAAGCTGCAGGCTGCGGCCGCGCTGTACCTGGCAGGCCACGGCAAGCACAGTGCCGCCGCCCCCTCGCAGTCTGGCGCCGACCGGCCGGAGTCCGTGCAGGGAAGCTAGCCCGCCGCCGGCGGACCAGCCACGGCCCCCTTCCCGCCGACCTAGTGCCGCGGACCCAATGCCGCAGCCCGCGCCCGGAGCACCCTCCGGGCGCGGGCTGCGCATTTCCATCTGGTCATGGACCACTTTGGGGCAGAAAAAGCATTGATGCCCGGCGTCAATGTCTGTGGGGATCGCTAGAGTGAAACCATGCTCCTGACCCTCATTCGGCGCTACTCCAAACCGTACGCGCCGTACATCCTTGCTGTCGTCGTTTTCCAGCTTGCATCCACCATCGCCGCGCTCTACCTTCCCAGCCTGAACGCGCAGATCATCGATGAAGGGGTGGCGCGCGGGGACACCGATTTCATTTGGCGTACCGGTGCCATGATGCTCCTGGTGGCCTTCGCCCAGGTGGGTGCGGCCATTGCCGGCGTGTATTTCGGCTCCCGCACGGCCATGGCGGTGGGCCGGGACCTGCGGCGCGCGGTGTTCCGTAAGGTCACGAGCTTCTCTGCCAAGGACGTCAACGGGTTCGGAGCCCCCACCTTGATCACCCGAGGCACCAACGATGTCCAGCAGGTGCAGATGCTCCTGCTGATGGGGTTGAACTTCATGGTTGCCACCCCCATCATGTGCGTCGGCGGCATCATCATGGCGCTGCGCGAGGACCTCAACCTGTCGTGGCTCGTCTGGGTATCGGTTCCGCTGCTGGCAGTCGTGGTGGGGTACCTGGTGGTCCGGCTCATGCCGTTGTTCCGCACCATGCAGCGGAAGATCGACCGGATCAACGCCGTGCTGCGGGAGCAGATCATTGGCATCCGGGTGGTCCGGGCCTTCGTGCGTGAACCGTTCGAAACCGAACGTTTCGGCGGTGCCAACAGGGAACTTACGGACGTCTCGCTCCGGATTGGGGCACTGTTTGTCCTGATGTTCCCGGCCATCAGCATGATCCTGCACCTGTCCACCGCCGCGGTGCTCTGGTTCGGCGGCCAGCGGGTGGACGCCGGGGCCATGCAGGTGGGATCGCTGACGGCGTTCCTGCAGTACCTGCTCCAGATCCTGATGGCCGTCATGATGGGCACCTTCATGGCAATGATGATCCCGCGCGCCTCCGTTTGCGCCGACCGCATCGGCGAGGTGCTCGGCGTGGAACCCTCCATCCACGATCCCCAGGACCCGCAGGCCCCGGCCTCGCTGGCCGGCGTGGTGGAGTACCGCAACGTCACCTTCGCCTACCCGGGAGCTGAGTCTCCGGTGCTCAGCAACATCAGCTTCACGGCCCGGCCCGGACAGACCATTGCCATCATCGGGTCCACGGGTGCGGGCAAGACGTCACTCCTGTCCCTCCTCCCCAGGCTGTACGACCCCGTGGAGGGCCAGGTACTGCTGGACGGCGTTCCGGTGGACCGCATGGACCGTGCCGAGATCACCAAACGGGTGGCCCTGGTGCCGCAGCGTCCCTACCTGTTTTCAGGGACCATCGAGCACAACCTCCGCTTCGGCAAGACCGAAGCCACGGACCAGGAACTGTGGGAGGCGCTCCGGGTAGCCCAGGGCGAGTCCTTCGTCCGGGAGAAGAAGAACGGGTTGGAATCACGGATCGCACAAGGTGGAACCAACGTATCCGGCGGCCAGCGGCAGCGCCTCTGCATTGCCCGTGCGCTGGTGACGAAGCCCCGGGTCTACCTCTTCGACGACTCCTTCTCGGCCCTGGACGTGGCCACGGACGCCCGGCTCCGGGCCGCCCTCAAAGGCACAACCTCGGACGCCACCGTCATCATCGTGGCCCAGCGGATCTCCACCATTACCGACGCCGACCAGATCCTGGTGCTGGACAACGGCAGGATCGTGGACCGCGGCACCCATGAGGAACTGCTGGAAACGTCGCCTACATACCAGGAAATCGTCGAATCCCAGCTGAGCGTGGAGGAAATGGCATGAGCGCCCGCAAGAAGGACTCCAGCCCCATGGAAGAAACCCCGCTGCCCGCCCAGCCGGCGGCAGGCGCCGGAGAGGTCCCGCCCGGGCAGCCCGGCGACGAGGACTTCGTCGAGGAGGAGTTCACGCCCACCGAAGCGGACGGCGGCATGTTCGGTGCCATGCCCGCCAAGAAGGCCGAACACTTCTGGCCATCGGCCAAACGCCTCATGGGCCTGCTGAGGCCCGAAGCCGTTGGCATCTACGCCGTGGTGGGCCTGGTGGTGGTTTCCGTGGTCCTCAATGTCATTGCCCCCAAGATCCTCGGCCAGGCCATGGACGTCATCTTCGCCGGGGTCGTCGGCAAGCAGCTGCCCGCCGGGGCGAGCAAGGAGCAGTTCGTCGCCGGCCTTCGCCAGCAGGGCCAAGACAACTTCGCGGACATGGTGTCGCGGATGGAACTGGTACCCGGGACCGGCATCAACTTCGACAAGCTCACCACGCTGATCGCCGTGGTCCTGCTGATGTACTTCGTTGCAAACATCTTTATGTGGCTGCAGGGGTACGTGCTTAACCGCATTGTCATGAAGGTCATCCGGCGGCTGCGCGACGACACCGAGAGCAAGCTCAACCGCCTTCCGCTGAACTACTTCGACACCCGGCAGCGCGGCGACGTGCTGTCCCGGGTGACCAACGACGTCGACAACATCCAGCAGGCACTCCAACAGGCCTTTGCCCAGTTGGTCAACTCCGTGCTGACCGTGGTGGGCATCGTGATCATGATGTTCATCGTGTCCTGGCAGCTCGCCCTGATCGCCCTGATCGCCCTCCCGCTCTCCGGCGTGGCCGCGGGCATGATCGGGGTTCGAAGCCAGAAGCTCTTTGCGGCCCAGTGGAAGAACACCGGAACCCTTAACGGCCAAATCGAGGAGTCGTTCTCCGGGCACGACCTCGTCCGCGTGTTTGGCCGGGATGCGGACATGCTGGAGCGGTTCGAGGAACGCAACGAAGCACTCTACAAGGCAAGTTTCGGAGCGCAGTTCGTTTCCGGGATCATCTTCCCCGTCATGCAGTTCGTGTCCTACCTCAGCTACGTGGGCATCGCCGTGGTGGGCGGCCTGCGGGTGGCCTCCGGCGCCATGTCCCTGGGCGATGCGACGGCGTTCATCCAGTACTCCCGCGAGTTCACCCAGCCGCTGGGGCAGATGGCCGGCATGGCCAACATGCTGCAGTCGGGCGTGGCGTCCTCCGAGCGCGTCTTTGAATTCCTGGACGCCGACGAAGAGGAAGCGGAAACCGCTACCGAGCACCTGCCCGCCAAGACCGACGGCCATGTGGACTTCAAGAACGTCACCTTCAGCTACACCCCTGACAAGCCGCTCATCGAGGACCTGTCCTTTACGGCCGAGCCTGGAAACACCGTCGCGATCGTCGGGCCCACCGGGGCAGGCAAGACCACCTTGGTGAACCTGGTCATGCGGTTCTACGAGCTCAACTCCGGCTCCATCATGCTCGACGGCGTGGACGTGACCCACCTCAGCCGGGCGGAGCTGCGCTCCAAGGTGGGCATGGTGCTCCAGGACGCCTGGTTGTTCGGCGGGTCCATTTACGACAACATCCGGTACGGCAACCTCGAAGCCTCCGAGGAACAGGTCATGGCAGCGGCGAAGGCGACCTTCGTGGACCGCTTCGTCCGCGCGCTCCCCGAGGGCTACGACACCGTGATTGATGAAGAAGGAAACAACGTCAGCGCCGGCGAGAAGCAGCTGATCACCATCGCCCGCGCCTTCGTGGCCAACCCCTCGCTGCTGATCCTGGATGAAGCCACCAGCTCCGTGGACACCCGCACGGAACTGATGGTGCAGAAGGCCATGGCGGCACTGCGCAGCGATCGAACCAGTTTCGTGATCGCGCACCGCCTCTCCACCATCCGTGACGCGGACACCATCCTGGTCATGGAGAACGGACGAATCGTCGAACAAGGCAACCACCAGGTGCTGCTCGCGGCCGGGGGCGCCTACCACCGCCTGTACATGTCCCAGTTTGCCGGTGCGGATGCGGGCGAGATGCCGGTGGATGATTCGACGGCGGTGCACAGCTGAGCGCGCACGGGGGCGGCCGGATCGAAGTCCTGGTGCCCATGCGGTGGGGCGACATGGACGCCTATGGCCACATCAACAACGTCCAGATCGTACGCATGCTGGAGGAGGCGAGGATCGCAGCCTTCGGACCGCCCCGGGGCGCCGGCCTGCCGGGCATCGAGCCGCACGTGTCCCTCTTCAATGACCTTCCGCCCGGAACCTTGGCCCTGGTGGTTGACCATAAGATCCGGTACGTACGGACACTCGAGTACCGCAACGTCCCGGCCGTGGTCCAGGTATGGATCGGCGCCGTCAAGGGGGCCAGTTTCGACATCCACTACGTCCTCCAGGACCCCGTCAGCAGGGAGGACTGCGTGAAGGCCAGCAGCCACCTGGCGTTCGTGGATGAAGCCACCGGCAGGGTACTGAGGCTCACCCAGGAACAAAAGGACCGGATGGCCCCGTACAGGCACTAAGCCCCTGTACAAGTCCGGCCGGACCTACTGGACTGGACCTACGACGGACAGCGAAAGGAAACCCTGATGGCCAGGACTAAGAACCGTGCCGCGCGGAAGAAGAAGACATGGAAGGAGATGTCCCCTTCCGGCAAGGCGGGCACCATCCTGACGGCGATTGTGCAGGTGTCCCTGCTTATTGCCGCCCAGCGGGACATCTCCCGCCGGCCTGCGGAGCTCATCAACGGGCCGAAGGCTGCCTGGCGGGCGGCCTCGTTCGTCAACTTCATCGGACCCATGGGGTACTTCGTCTTTGGCCGGAAGCGGTCTGCCGGCGGCGCCTAAACCGGCAGGCGGGGACGGCAGGCGGAGACGGCAGCCAACCGGCGTGGAGCCGCCGCCCAGCTTGACCCTGTAAATTTGAGGGCATGACCCCCACCGCCATTGCTGCCATGACCCGCGCCCTCGGCATCTCCAGGGAGATCGAAGACGCAGCGTGGTTTGTCCTGGGCCCGGGCCTGCAGGGGAAGGCGTCGCCGCTGGACGGGCGAACCCGGACGTGGTCGGTCGCGGCGGCTTCAGAGCTTCTGGACCGCCTGGAGCGGGGTATTCCGGACGCCAAGGCGCCGATGATGACCAACCTCCGCGAGAACCTGGGCGGCGCCACCCGTGGAGCCAAGCAACTGGCGGTGGAGCTGCTCTTCCTGCAGTCCCTGCCGCTGGCCCACGAAGTGAAATCCCTCAAGGTCAAGCGCGCCCGCGTCGCCGAGGCCGCCGGCTGGCTGGAGCCGCCGCTTGAGCTTCCCGAAGAGCTTTACGCGGGCATGACGGACCACGGCGTGATCCGCGACCGGACGGCTGAATTCAACTGGACCATCTGGGACCACCTCAAGTGGCTTTGCCGGTTCGTCCGGAACGTCGCACAGCGGCCGGCCGCCGTGGTGCAGGCCGCCATCAAGGATCCCCTGCAGTTCCACCGCCTTGCGGCCTCCACGCCGGATGACCAGCCTGCCATCCGCCGCAGCATCGAATTCCTGGCGTGGCCCAGCTACTTCGAGCCCGTGGTGGCGGATGTGGAGCGGCAGGAAATCCGTGACGCGTTCGCCTCGCTCGTGGGCGGGGCCAACGGCGACAGCGAAGAGGACATCACCGCGGACATCCACCGCATCCGCCTGCACCTGGACGAGCAGGCGGGCCAGCGCATCGACTGGTACTCCCGGCAACTTGTCAGCCAGTGGCGCAAAGTCGGGGACCCCGGACGGCGGGCCTGGCTGCTCCGGACCCACGGCGACCACCCCGAGCTCCTCACAGCCTGGCACGCGGAGGAGAAAGTGACCCTGGACGTCGAACATCTCCGCCCCCTGGAGCCGGGGGTCAGTGCAGGCGTGGTCCAACACGCCGTGGACGAGGACTACAAGCACCTTGGCTACGTGGAGCGTGAGGACACCAAAACCGCTGCCCTGGCGTTCCTTACCGTCATGAAGCCCGGGGACCTGGTGCTCTACCAGCACGCCGGTACGGTGCGGCTGGGTGGCGTGCTGGGGGAGCCGGAGTACAACGACGACAACCGCCGGCTGCGGCGCAAGGTGCGCTGGTTCGACGACGGCCACGCCACCACCAGCCTGCCCCGCCACGTCCAGCGCCAGCTCAGCACGCCCGGCATCGTCGTGGACGCCACCAGGGTGGTGCAGGCGCTGCAGGCGCTCCTGCCCGCAGAAGCGGAGACCGAGCCAGACGCCGAAACCGAAGGCGCCGCCGTCGTACCCCCCGTCCAGGAAGGCTTCCGCGCACTGACGCCCGAGTTCGCCGCGTCCCTGCACATGGAGCTGGAACCGCTCCAGGAGATCGCCGAGCTGCTTGAGGAAAACCGCCAGGTGGTCCTCTACGGTCCGCCCGGCACCGGCAAGACCTACCTGGCGAAGCACCTCGCGGCGGAGCTGGCGGATGACACCACGGACGAACGGGTCAAACTGGTCCAGTTCCACCCGTCCTACGCCTACGAGGATTTCTTTGAGGGATACCGGCCGGACAAGACCGACGACGGACAGGTCTCCTTCAAGCTGGTGGCCGGCCCCCTGCGCCGGCTGGCGGAAGAAGCCGCGAAACCCGGGAACGAGAAGAAGCCGTACTTCCTCATCATTGACGAGATGAACCGCGCCAACCTGGCCAAGGTGTTCGGCGAGCTGTACTTCCTGCTGGAATACCGCGATGACCGGATCTACCTGCAGTACAGCCCCAACGAACCCTTCACGCTGCCGGACAACCTCTACATCATCGGCACCATGAACACCGCGGACCGGTCCATCGCCATGATGGACGCCGCCATCCGACGCCGTTTCTCCTTCATTGAGCTGCACCCGCAGACGGAGCCGGTGAAGGGGTCCTTGCTCCGGTTCCTGGCGGCCCGGCAGCTGGACACCACCCCGGCTCTGTTGCTGGATGCGCTCAACGGTGCCATCGACGAATGGGACCGGGACCTGATGATCGGGCCGTCCTACTTCATGAAACCGGCAGCCCAGACCCCGGCCGGGCTGCGCCGGATCTGGAAATACGAGCTCATGCCGCTGCTGGAGGAGCACTACCATGGCCAGCTGACCAGGGCCCAGCTGGAGGAACGTTTCGGGCTGGACCAGCTGCTGGGACGCCTTGCAGCGCGCTGACCCCCGGGCGTCCGTCCGGCACCTGGTCCTGGACGAGCTGTCCGGCGGCATGGTGGAGCGGCTGGACGCGCCAAGCGCGTCCTTCCTGAACGCCAGCGGCCTGGCCAGGGCCTCGCCCATGGGCATGGGGTTGTACCGGATCGAGCCGGTGGGCAAGGTGGGCTCCGTGCGGACCCCAACGGTGCAGCTCGACGTCCGGCCCAAGGACCGGCTGGGTCTGGGCAGGCTCCTGTTCCTGCTCAGCTACGCGGGGGAACAGGGCTTTCGCCCGGACGCCGTGGCCGCCGACGAAGAACGCGACCTGTGGAGTGCGCTGGCGGAATCCCTGGCGCAATTGGCCGAACGCGCCTTGGGCCGCGGCGTCCTGCAGGGCTACCTCACGGTGGACGAATCCTTGCGGACCGTCAAGGGGCGGATCCGGATTTCGGACCAGATCTCACGCCGGCCGGGAATGCTGGTTCCCTTGGAGGTCTCCTACGACGAGTTCACCGAGGACATCGCGGAAAACCGGATCCTGCGGGCGGCCCTGGAACGAATGGGGCAGGTGC
This sequence comes from Arthrobacter sp. 135MFCol5.1, assembly GCF_000374865.1. Taxonomy (GTDB): domain Bacteria; phylum Actinomycetota; class Actinomycetes; order Actinomycetales; family Micrococcaceae; genus Arthrobacter. Next base: position 135,363 of record NZ_KB895457.1, read on the forward strand.
CCGGCGTGCGGCCGGAGGTGCTGGGCCGGCTGCGGCAGCTGAAGGGAAAGCTCGACGCCGTCACCCGCCTTCCGTCCGGGGCGCCGGTTCCGCCGTGGAAGCCAACCAGGATGAACCTGCGCTACCACGCCGTCCTGCGCCTGGCCGAGCTGATCCTGCGCAACGCCTCCGCGGAATCAGGCGAGGGCAAGCAGCAGACGGCCTCATTCGTGGTGGACATGGCGCAGGTGTTCGAGGATTTTGTGGGCACCGCGTTGCGCAGCGCGATGGCCGCCTACCCGGGGGAGCTGCGGCTTCGCTACAACGCCCTGCTCAGCGAGGCCGTGCGCGATTCCGACCGTTTGTCCGTCCGTCCGGACGCCGTGCACCTGCTGGGTGGGCGCCCCGTGGTGGCCTACAACGCCAAATACCGGGCAGCCTCCGACGCCGGTGCTTCCCTGACAGCTGACCACTACCAGGTGCTGGCGCACTGCACCGCCCTTGCGGTGCCTACCGCCTGGCTCGTCTACGCCGGGAAGGGCGAAATGAAACTCCGCCGGATCCTGAACACGGACATCGACATTGTGGAGTTCCCGCTGGACCTCAGCCTGCCGCCGTCGGACATCCTGGACTCCATTCGGGACCTTGCCCGGCAGTCTTGGGGCGAAGTCGCCCGCGTTTCGGCAAGCTCAACCACCGGTGGTTGAGCCGGTCGAAGTCAGACCGGCACCCGGAACGTAAACGTCGTCCCCTTGCCGAGCGTGCTGTCGACGTCGATGGTCCCGCCGTGGGCCTCGACGATCGCCTTGCTGATGGGCAGGCCCAGCCCCACCCCGGGGATCGCGGTGCGCCGGACGTTGCTGGTGCGGAAGAACTTGGCGAAAACCTCCGACGCGTCTTCCGGGCTCATGCCCATGCCCGTGTCCGATACCCTGCAGGCCAGGTGTCCGTCCTCCTGCGCCAGCGAGACCACCACCTGGCCGCCGTCGGGGGAATACTTGATGGCGTTGGACACCAGGTTGTCCAGCACCTGCGAGATCCGGGCGCTGTCCACGTGGGCCTCGAGCTGCGGCGGAGTTTCGGCACGCAGCTCCACCCCGGCCGCGGCAGCCCGCGGCATCGCCGAGGACACACTGCTTTGCACCAGTTCGGCCACGTCAACGGTGTGGGGTGTGACGATCAACTGGCCGTTCCGGCTGGACAGCAGGTCCGAGACCAGGGTCAGGAGCCGCTCGGAATTGCGGTGGATGATCTCCAGCATCTCCCGCTGCGACTGGTCCGGTTCGTCCGCGAGCAGGATCTCGACGTAGCCCAGGATGGACGTCAGCGGGGTGCGGAACTCGTGCGAGACGCTGGAGACGAAGTCGTCCTTGGCGGCGAGGGCGTTCACCAGGTCCGTGACGTCGCTGAAGACGATCACGGAACCGGCGAAGCGGCCGTCGGAATCCTTCATGGGCCGGGCTGTGGTCACCAGGGCCCGTTGTTTGCTTCCTTCACCCAGCCACACCAGGTAGTCGGTGAAGGTTTCCCCCAGGACGGCGCGGCGGACCGGACGTTCCGCCACGGGGACCAGGGTCTTCCGGTCCGGGCCGAAGACCAGGAGCTGGGACTCGTTGGGGTCCGCAATATCCTTTGGCCGTGCCAGCTCGTGGTTGGCCCGCTGCTTCCGGTTCATCAGCACGTCGTGGCCGTCGGCGTCCACCGCCAGGACACCAAGGTGCACGGTATCCAGGACGGTGTTCAGCAGCGACTCCTGCCGCTTGCTGGTGCGCAGGCTGGCCCGCAGTTGCTCGTCCTTGTCCTCCAGTTGGTTCTGCTGGCGCATCATGCTCAGCGTCAGGACGCTGACGGACACTCCAATCCCCAGCATCATGACGGGCAGCAGGAGGGACCGGGCGAAGTCCTGCGGGGTGTAGTTGCCTTTCAGGAGCAGCGGCACCCAGATGATGGCCAGTGGACCCAGGAAGGAGAACCACAGTGCCGCCTTGGGGTAGTACCCGGAGGCGCAGAGCCAGATGACGGGGAACACGGCCAGCAGGCTGATTCCGGTAAGGCTTTCCTGCCCGCCTTCGCGGCCTGCACCGATGGAGATGAAGTCCAGCACCGGGATGGCCAGGAAACTGGTGTACGGCAGCCGGTCCCACGGGATGGCGTAGCAGAGCGCCATGAGCACCAGCTGGGAGATGAGGAACGTGACGAACAGGGGATTGTCCATGGTGTCCGGGAAGAACGCCCACACCAGGAATGCCGTGAGGAGAGTGGTGACGAACAACGGCATCTGGCTCAATGCCACCCGGTCCGTCAGCCGGTATTCATGGAAGGGCCGCTTGAAAAACCGCAGCCGACCGGATGACCAGGCCGTCGGGGCGCTCATCGTTCGGTAGACGCGGAAGTCGGGGTGTTCGAGACCATACCAGCAGGATATCCGCAGCCAGCTATACTTCTGAAGTTGGCACTGAGGGGGCTCTATGAGTGAGGCACGTGTGGGTCTGGTCATCGAAGATGACCACGACATTCGGGAACTGGTTCGCACTGTGCTGACCCAGGCTGGATTTGACGTTACCGTCGCCAGTGGCGGCGCTGAGGGCGTTTTGATGGCCAAGAGCCTGAATCCTGACGTTATTACGCTGGATTTGGGACTGCCGGACATTGACGGCTTTGAAGTTTCCCGGCAGATCCGGGAGTTTTCGGACGCCTATATTGTGATGTTGACGGCGCGTACCGAAGAGCTGGATACGTTGATCGGGCTCGAATCGGGTGCGGACGACTACCTCACCAAACCGTTCCGGCCCCGGGAGCTCCGTGCCCGGGTCGCGGCCATGATGCGGCGCCCACGGTCCGTTCCGGACTCCGGCGACGTCGCGGTGGACCCGTCGTCGGACGGCGCCGCCCACCCGGAGCGTGGAAACTTCAGCCACAACGGCCTTGAGTTGAGCTACGCGTCCCGCACCGTAACCGTCGACGGCACGGAAATGAACCTGACCCGCACCGAATTCGAGCTGCTGTACGCGCTCCTTGAGGCGGGCCGCACGGTCCGGACCAAGTCGGACCTGGTGCGCCGGCTCCGGGACGAGGATTACGACGTCGGCAGCTACATCAGCGAGGCTGACGAACGTTCCGTCGAAGTCCACATGGGAAACCTTCGCAAGAAGCTGGGCGACTCGCCGCAGCAGCCGCGGTGGCTGCAGACAGTCCGCGGGGTCGGTTACCGGTTGGCGCCGGGACAACACTGAGCCTGTAACCGGTGGATGGTCTGCCGGCTGCACTGGGTGATGGGCCGCAGGAACGTCGCCGCCAGCCTCGGCAACGCCACCGACATGTCAGCGTGGCGGGCCTCGGCCCTGATTTCGGCTTCCAGGTCCTGGGCCATGCCCGCCAGCCGTTCAGCACCGACCATTTGGCTTGCCGTCTTCAGGCTGAGGACCGCGTCCATTGAACCTTCCAGGTCACCCGTGGTGAGGGCCAGCCTCAGCTTTTCCAGCCGCTCCGGGAGGTAGTCGATGAAGTTGGCCACGAAGACCCGGCCGTAGCCCTCTTCCTCCTCAAGCTCTTCCCGCAAACGGTCCAGGACCGATGGGTCCACCAGCGGTCTGGGTGCATCATCTGAGGTGCTCATGACACTCCTTTCGGCTGACACTGCGGACTCTGGAACCACGTGAAATTGCGGACTCTGGAACCACGCGGTTAGGCGTGGGAACCGGTGTTTGTTCAGGTTAGGACTGTTCCCGGGCGGCATCCGGGGTTGGGAAATTAATTGCGGGTTTCTTGATGAGATTGCGGTTTTTGGCCCTATCATCAAGCCAGTGCTTTTCGCGCTACCACACAAGCGGCCTGGCCGCCTTCAAATCTGGGGATAGATTGCCGTGTTTCGTTCGCTGAAGATTTTTGTCCTGGCTTTGTTGGTGGCCTCCGGATTGGTGGTGGCCGCGGTCCAACCAGCCAGCGCGGCCACCTCGCCTCAAATCACCCTCAACCCGGCGTCCGGTCCGGCCGGCTCCGCCGTGACCGTCGCCGGAACCGGGTTCAAGGCCTCCACTACCGGGACGGTGATTGTGGGTTCGGCGACTTTCGCGTTCCAGACCAGCTCCACCGGGGCGTTCAGTACCGGCATCACCATTCCTGCCGCGTCCACCGGAAGCATCACCATTGCCGCCAAGACCTCGTCCATCAAGGCATCCGCCACGTTCGTAGTGCAACCGGCGCCGGCCCCTCCCACCGTCAGCAGCGCGGCCCTTCGCTTCGGGGTGGCCAACGCCGGGGGGCCGTTGGCCGGCAGTGAGTTGGACGAGGTAGCCACCCTTGCCGGGGAAAGTCCGTCCATCCTGATGATCTACAAGGATTTCCTCCAAGCGCCTCCGGTGGCTGAGATGGACGCCGCCCGCTCCCGGGGTGCCACCCCGTTGGTCACCTGGGAACCGTGGGCGTGGGGTGGTGGGGTGAACCAGCCTGCCTACGCTTTGGACCGGGTGGCCGCCGGCGATTTCGACGCGACCATCACCCAGTGGGGCCAGTCAATCGCTGCCTGGGGCAAGCCGGTGATGTTGCGTTTCGCCCATGAAATGAACGGCAACTGGTACCCGTGGGCGGAGGGCGTCAACGGCAACCAGCCAGGCGACTACGTGGCCGCCTGGCGGCATGTGCACGACGTCGTCGCCGCCACGGGTGCCGCCAACGTCCAGTGGGTGTGGTCGCCCAACGTGCCCTACTGGGGGTCCACGGACCTGGCAGGTTTGTATCCGGGCGGGGGATACGTCGACGTCGTGGCCCTGGACGGCTACAACTGGGGCACGTCGCAAACCTGGAGCAGCTGGGTTTCACCCGTGGACCTCTTTGCCCCGGGCATCACCCAGCTCCGTTCCCTTGCCCCGGGGAAACCGGTCCTGATTGCCGAGACCGCCTCCAGCGAGCTGGGCGGTTCCAAGCCGACGTGGAACACGGACCTGGTGTCCTACCTGGCCGCGCAGCCAGACGTCATGGGCTTCGTCTGGTTCCACATGCAAAAGGAAACCGACTGGCGCATCAACAGCAGCGCGTCGTCGGCCACCGCGTTCAAGTCAGCCTTGTTGGCCCGGAGGAGCTAGGGGATAGGGGCGCTGCTCCGGAACGACGGGTGGCGGGCTGCCGTATCCCGGCAACCCAATGATCTTGTCCTGCCCGGATCAAGGACGGCGGCGGAAACAACCAAAGATTGCCTCAAGATTGCGGTGTCAGGGGCGGCCATCGAGGAACTCGAGCAGGTGGGTTTCGAGGGCTGAACGGTCCTTCATTTCGCACTCCCAGACGGTCAGCACCTTCCAGCCGGCGCTTTCCAGTTGGCGCAGTTGATCGGCGTCGCGTTCACGGGTGCGGGTGCGTTTTGCCTTCCAGAAGTCCGCATTGGCCTTGGGTGCGTGTTGACCCACCCGGCAGGTATGGAAATGCCAGAAGCAGCCATGGACAAAGATCACTTTGTGGCGCCCGGCGAAAACCAGGTCCGGATTGCCCGGGAGCTTGGTGCCGGCGGAGGTGCCGTGCAGGCGGTACCTGTAGCCCTTGGCGTGCAGGAGCCGGCGCACCAGCAACTCCGGTTTGGTGTCCTTGCCGCGGATCCTGGACATGTTCCAGCTTCGCCTCTCCGGGGAGAGCTTGTCCGCGGTGGGTTCGGCCGCGCTGGAGGTGCCTGGCATCTTTCCAGTCTAGGAGTGCTAGATCTCGCGCTCCGGCTGTTCGCCAAAAACGAAGTGCCTGCCGCTCACGGAGGAGGGGGTGATCTCCACGTAGAAGTCTTTGAGCGTGGGAACCCAGGTTTTCAGGCCGAGCTCTTCAATGGCGGCCAGCTCGTCCGAGTTGCTCAGCACGCGCGCCGTGCCCCGCAGCACAACGGACCACGCCTCAGCGGACAGGATGCCATCGGTCTCAAAAAGGACCCGGGCGTTGATGGTCAGCTGCGCCAGTTTGTTCCCTGGTGCCGTCCGGAGATAGACCTTCCGGTTCGACGTCACGTAATTCACCGGAAAAATATCGGGTTCGCCCGCAACGGAAACCACCAGCCGGCCATGTTGCGTGGCCGCCAGAAGCCGCCAGGACTGCTCATCGTCGAGTTCCAGGACGGGATTGCCGTCCGCATGTTCAAACATCATGCCGCCATTGTTCTCGTCCGGCTGGAAACGCACCAGAGTCCGGAGTCCCCTTTACGAAGCATGCAATCCGTGCCGGGAGCAACTGGCCCACCAGCCCAGCGGGGAAACCTGGACCCGGAGCCGGCGGCCGCACGACGCGCAGAAGCGCGGCGGTTCCAGCTGGAGAAGGTCCGCGCACCTGGTGTGGTGGTACGACGGCGGTGCGTCGCCGCCGTCGTCCTCCTCCTGCTTGGGCGGCGCGTTCTCCTCCGTGGGCGCGTTCCCGTGCAGGGAACGGGGCTGCAGTGGAAGTCCGCAGAGTTCGCAGTAGGGCGTCCCAGCTGAAGGGATCAGGTCCGGGGTGCTCACAGGGTTTTCTGCAATTCCTTGATGGGCATGTTCAGGTCCACCAGGAGGTTCAGGTCGGCGGTGGCCGGGCGGCCCAGGGTGGTCAGGTAGTTGCCGACAATCACGGCGTTAATGCCGCCAAGGAGGCCTTGCCGGGTACCGAGGTCGCCGAGGGTCAGTTCGCGGCCGCCGGCGTAGCGCAGCACGGTACCGGGCATGGCCAGCCGGAAAGCCGCGATTGCCCGCAGGGCGTCTTTGCCGTCCATGAGCGGCTGGTCCTGGAGCGGCGTGCCCGGCCTGGGGTTGAGGAAGTTGAGCGGAACCTCGTGTGGTCCAAGGGCCGCCAGTTGCGCGGCGAGTTCGGCCCTTTGCTCCAGGGTTTCACCCATCCCGATCAGTGCCCCGCAGCACAGCTCCATGCCGGCATCCTTGACCATGGCGCAGGTTTCCAGCCGTTCCTCGTAGGTGTGGGTGGTGACCACCTGCGGGAAAAAGCTGCGGGCGGTTTCCAGGTTGTGGTTGTAGCGGTGGACGCCCCAGCCGGCCAGCTGCTCCACCTGCCGGCGGGTCAGCATGCCCAGGGAGCAGGCGATATTGATGTCCACTTCCTGCCTAATGCGGTCGATGGCGAACTTGACCTGGTTCATGAGTTTGATGTCGGGGCCGCGGACAGCAGCCACGATGCAGAATTCCGTAGCGCCGGTGGCTGCGGTTTCCTTGGCGGCCTTAACCAGTTCCGGTATGTCCAGCCATACGCCGCGGACCGGGGAATCGAACAGCCCGGATTGGCTGCAGAAATGGCAGTCCTCGGGGCAGCCTCCGGTCTTGATGGAGATGATGCCTTCCACTTCCACGTCTTCGCCGCAATGCCTTAACCGGACGTGGTGGGCCAGTTCCAGGAGCGCCGGGAGTGCCTCGTCAGGAAGGCGGAGGACTTCCAGCAGCTGTTCCCGGGCCAGGCCGGCGCCCTGTTCAAGGACCTGCCGCCTGGCCGTTTCCAGGATGGAGTGGTCCTGCAAGGGAGGGGAATTCGTCATTGCTGTCCTTTGGCTCGCCTTCATGTCCTTTCCTTTCCGACGCTAGTTCGGTGCGCGCCTGCTGTTTTTGTGGACCGCATACAAGGCGGGATCACGGACTTTGTTGACACCTGCAGTCAATACTTAACGCCGCCGAAACAGTTCCGTGACCGCCCTGTCGTTTCGGCTGGATAGCGTCGCTTCGAGACGTTCCCCTCCCATCGAAAGAGACAGGCATATGAGCCAGGACCTGGATACCCAGCAGTTGCTGGAACCCGCGGCACCCGCCGGGGCCGCCGTCGTCGGACATCCTCCGGCGACCACGACGGCGGGCAACACCGCCGCCCTCAACGCCACCAAGGAAAGCCTGGAAGACTACACGCTCCGGTTCGCGCCGCGTTCCTACCGCAAGTGGAGCGCCGGGGTGGTGGCCACCAGCGCGCTGGGCGGCATCGCGTATCTTGCAGACTTCTCGATCGGCGCCAACATCGGCATTTCCTACGGAACGGTCAACGCGATCCTGGGGATTGTGGTGGCCGCCGTCGTCATCTTCGCCACAGGGTTCCCGCTGGCCTACTACGCTGCCCGCTACAACATCGACCTGGACCTGATCACCCGTGGCTCCGGGTTCGGCTACTACGGGTCCGTGGTCACCAACGTCATCTTCGCGACGTTCACCTTCATTTTCTTCGCGCTGGAAGGCTCCATCATGGCCCAAGGCCTGGAGTTGGGGCTCGGAATTCCGCAGTGGATGGGCTACGCCGCGTCCACCATCATCATCATTCCGCTGGTCATTTACGGGATGAACACCCTTGCCAAGCTGCAGGTGTGGACCACTCCGCTCTGGCTGCTCCTGATGGTGGTGCCGGTGGGGTACTTGCTCTTCTCCCACCCCGAGAGCATCGACAGCTTCTTTGCGTACACCGGCGCGTCCGGGGACGGCGGCCCCAACCTGGCGTCCGTCATGCTTGCCGCCGGGGTGTGCCTGTCGCTGATGGCGCAGATCGCTGAACAGATCGACTACCTCCGGTTCATGCCGCCGCGTACGGACGCCAACAGGGGAGCCTGGTGGCGAGCTGTCATCCTGGCCGGTCCGGGCTGGGTGATCTTCGGTGCCATCAAGCAAATCGTTGGGCTGTTCATTGCCATCTACCTGATCGCCACGCTGGACCCTGCCGCTTCGGCAACGGCCAACGAGCCGGTTCACCAGTTCCTGGGCGTCTACCAGGAAATGATGCCGGCCTGGCTGGCCATGACCCTTGCGGTGGTGCTGGTGGTCATCTCCCAGATCAAGATCAACGTGACCAACGCCTACTCAGGCTCGCTGGCGTGGACCAACTCTTTCACCCGGATCACCAAGACCTACCCGGGCCGGATGGTGTTCGTGGTGGTGAACCTGCTGATCGCCCTTGTCCTGATGGAAGCGAACATGTTCGATTTCCTCAACACCATCCTCGGGTTCTACGCCAACTGCGCCATGGCCTGGGTGGTCACGGTGGCGTCCGATATCGCTATCAACAAGTACCTGCTCAAGATCTCGCCCAAGGTGCCGGAGTTCCGCCGCGGCATGCTGTACGCCGTGAACCCGGTGGGATTCGTGTCCATGCTGGTGTCAGCCGGTGTTTCGATCGCTGTCTTCTTCGGGGCGTTCGGGGCCGCCATCCAGCCGTACTCGCCGATCTTCGCCGTGGGCCTGGCGCTGGTCCTTCCTCCGGTCCTCGCGGTGCTCACCCGGGGGAGGTACTACCTGCGGCGCACGGATGACGGCATTGAGCTCCCCATGTTCGACGCCGACGGCAACCCCAGCGACGCCAAGCTCCTCTGCCACGTGACCGGGATGGAATTCGAACGGCCGGACATGGTGCGCTCAGCGCAAGACGCCCCCGACGGCGGACCGCAGTACGTTTCGTCGCTCGCCTTGTCCACCGACAAGACAGGCGAACTGGTGCTGCCGGCCGCGAAATAGCAGTTCATTCTTTTCTTAGGAAGGAAGCCGGTGCCGTATGGCGCCGGCTTCCTTTATGACTTTTCCGTGCTGCGGGCTGGTGGTAGAACCGAGGACGTTGGCCTGTGGATAAGTCTTAGCGCCACATTGTGACCTGGGCTACCCTTAAGTCACTGTTCGGAGCAAGCCGTCTTGAAACTACTGGGGGAATAGCGGCCCATGACACTACAGAAGCCTTTTACGTCGCGCATTTTTTGGTCCCGTCCGCAGCGGTCCACCGCGGGGGCCCTTGTGATTGCGGGCTCGCTCCTGCTGGCCGGTTGCGCGGGCTCATCACCCGCAGATCCAGGCACAACCTCGCCGGCTGCATCGGAGAGCGCCACGCCAAGCGCCGCGGCCACCCCAACCCCGACGCCCAGCGCCGTCTACAAGCCGGCCGACGCATCCGGCCCCGCCCAGAACGTCCCCGTCCCCATGCTTCCTGATGTGGCAAAGACGGAGACGAAGGAAGGGCTCGAGGCGTTTGCTAAGTACTGGTACGCCACGCTTGGGTATGCCTACGAAACAGGTGAAATGGGACCTCTCGAGGCTGTTTCAGATTCGTCATGCTCAAGCTGCCTCAGAGTCAGGAAAGAGGTTACGGACTGGCACTCCAGTGGTCGTTGGCTGGAAGGCGGCCGTGTGAGCGTTGAGGCTGTCGACAGTAATTTTGTACAGAGCCAACCGTCCACATATCAAGCCATTGCACAGGTGAAGCAGGAAGCGATCATTTATCACCTGTCTGATGGAGCCGTGAAAGGGCGATTGGATGCACTGCCAACAACGCCGGACATCCTCGTGGCTAAGTTCGTTGGAAACGAATGGAAAGCTCAAACGGTCGAACACATGGTGAAGTAATGTGGTCACTTCTGCGTGGCAGGCCTTCGATCGTGGGACTTCTTGTGTGCTTGATATTGAACCTTTCCCTGACCACGGCGGCAGCGGACGATTCCCCGTCCATCGGCTCGGGATGGTCTGGCAATGGTGCAAACGTGGGTGGCGGTTGGCGCCCAAACCCGGCGACCGGCGTCTTCGAACAGACTGAGGACGGTGCTCCTGAGGCTGACCCGTACCAGTACAAGTATGAGTACCAGTGCGACCTCGATGGGGGCGAATTTGCTACCCCTTGTTTAGGTCGGGACCTCGCATGTAAAGGCGGACCTGAGGGCGAAGATGGTATTCCCGTCGTTTGGTACCGGGCCCCGGCCGGTATAACGAATCCAACGTGGACTTACCATTCTGGGCCTACCTGTTTCTTTGATGCCAAACCGGAGGATCTCCTGCCACGGATCGCTGCGGACATTCAACGGCAATTCCAGAACCTGCCTGTGAATGCGGGCAGCGTCGTGGCCCAGCCCAGCCCCAATACTCTGCGTGGCGCCGAAACCAATTTCTACGCGGAGGCCGTCGAGCAGCAGTTCGACATCACCATGTTCGGCCAGCAGGTCCATGTCGTGGCAACACCCGTCCAGTACACCTGGAACTACGGTGACGGGACTGTGTTCGGCCCCCAGCCGTCTATGGGCGGTCCCCTCCCGCAGGATCGGTGGGGAGAAAAGACGCGGACCAGCCACGCCTACGCCGCAACCGGGGATTTCCAGGTGGTGCTGACGACGTCCTTTCAAGGCACGTACTCGGTGAATTCCGGTCCACCATTGCCCATCCCGGGCCAAGGCCAGTTCAGCGCCCCGCCGCAAGGCGTCAGCGTCTGGCGTTCGCTCACCCGCAACTACGCGGACGACTGCAACGCCAACCCCCAAGGCCAAGGTTGCCCAGGTGCCGTGACACCGCGCTGAGCCCGCTCCCGGATCCGAACGCCCAAAGTCCAAGAATGTGATCCCGGTCCCAGAAGGAATAGTTGCACGCGCCCTACAGTTGGCATGGACAGTACGTCTCCAGCCTTCGAAAGGAACTGCGCATGCTGTTTTCCCCCCTCACCCTCGGCGAGCTCGAACTTCCCAACCGCCTGGTGATGGCGCCCCTGACCCGCCTCCGTGCAGGTGAAAAGGGCGTCCCGGGCCCGCTCCTGGCGGAACACTACCGCCAGCGCGCTTCCCTGGGCCTCATCGTCAGCGAGGGCACCTACCCTACTCCCGCCGGCCAGGCATACCCCGGCCAGCCCGGAATCGTCACCGAGGAACAGGTCGCCGGCTGGAAGAAGGTAACGGATGCCGTCCACGCCGAGGGCGGCCACATGTTCGCCCAGATCATGCACGGCGGACGGGTTTCCCATTCGGACATCACCGGGGGCCTGGAAATCGTCGCCCCCAGCGCGGTGGCCATTGACGGCGTCGTCCGCACTCCCGAAGGCAAGAAGCCGTACCCTGTGCCGCACGCGCTGACCACCGACGAACTCCCCATGGTCATCCAGGAATTCGTCAACGCCTCACTGAACGCCATCGAGGCAGGCTTCGACGGCGTGGAACTGCACTCGGCCAACGGCTACCTCCTGCACGAATTCCTGGCCCCCAACTCCAACGTCCGCACTGACAGCTATGGCGGATCACCGGAGAACCGTGCCCGCTTCGTCATCGAAACCGTCAACGCCGTGGTGGCAGCCCTCGGCGCCAACCGGGTGGGCCTGCGCATTTCCCCCGAGCACAACGTCCAGGGCATCTCCGAAACGGATGCAGCGGATGTCCGTGACACCTATGAGGTCCTGGTGGACAGCATCGCGCCGCTCAACCTGGCGTACCTGAGCATCCTGCACCACGAGCCCACCGGCGAACTGGTCCAGGACCTCCGCGAACGCTTCGGCGGCCCCTTCCTGGTCAACACCGGCTTCGGCGTGATCACCACGAAAGAAGAAGCCGTGACCCTGGTGGCCGACGGCCACGCGGACGCCGTGGTGGTGGGACGCCCGGCCATCGCCAACCCGGACCTGGCCCGCCGCTGGAGGGAAAGCCTTCCGCTGAACGAGCCGGACCCGTCCACCTTCTACGCAGAAGGCGCCACCGGCTACACGGATTACCCGGTGTACCAGGGCTAGGCATTTCTTCGGCCAACCCGAATCAAACGACGACGGCGGCACCCAGCGTGGGTGCCGCCGTCGTTGGCTGTCAGGGGTGCTGGTCCCGGGCAGCAGTGCCGCGAGGCCATCCGACGGCCTCCGGCTGAGAATTTATGTGGCCCGCCGGACTCCCTCGGAAGCCGGCGGTGATCAGATGATACTCCAACGAATGGACTCCTGCCAGAGCCACTTTGTGAGTCGGCATCCGGCTCACATCACGGCCTCACGGCCAGTGCCCTCCCGCATCAGCAGCCTGCCGTCCTCAATGGAGACCAGCACGCTTTTGGGCCTGCCGCTGACCTTGGTGATGGCCTTGAGCCCGCGGTTGGTGACTTCAACTCCCACCTGGGCGCCCTTGGCCGGAAGCTCCACCGAAACTTCAGAGGCGATGCCCAGCAACGGATTGGTGGAAACATCCATGTCCCTGCGCACAACTTTGCCGTTGACCGTCACGGTGATGTTGGCTTCTTCAAACCCCTCCTGAAACACGACAAGCAGTTCCCGCATGGTGGCCTCTTCCTCGAGCATGGGTGCCAGTGACTGCAAGACCACTACAGCACTTTGCGGGCCCGAGTGGAATACTCGCTTTTGCTGGCGCTTGCCGGTCAGTGCCGGCCGCGGTGGAGCCATGCGGGCCGGTAGGGCAAGATGTTCTGGTGACCCAACAGCCTGTGCCTTCCCCCGCTTCCACCTCCTCAGCCGTGACCGCCGAGGACCCCATCTACGGCCAGATCGCCGATGAACTGGGGGTCAAGGCCTGGCAGGTGAAGGCGGCGGTAGGACTGCTCGACGCCGGGTCAACAGTCCCCTTCATCGCCAGGTACCGCAAGGAAGCCACGGGGACGCTCGACGACACCCAACTCCGCGACCTCGACGAACGCCTCCGCTACCTCCGCGAACTCGAGGACCGGCGTCGAACAGTGCTTGAAGCGGTTGAGGCGCAAGGCCAGCTGACGCCGGAACTCCGCAGGGCGATCCTGGCGGCGGACACCAAGTCCAGGCTGGAGGACATCTACCTGCCGTTCAAATCCAAGCGACGCACCAAGGCCCAGATTGCCCGGGAAGCCGGACTGGAACCGCTCGCGGACGCGCTGCTGAAGCGCCCGGACCTCCACCCTGAACGGGAGGCCGCAAAGTACCTCAACAGTGAGCACTCCATTGGCGATGCCGCCGCCGCGCTCGCCGGCGCCAGGGCCATCCTGGTGGAGCGGGTGGCCCAGGATCCGGATCTTGCCGCCACCCTGCGGGACCGGCTGTGGAGCCAGGGCCGGATGGTGTCCCGCGTCAAGAAGGGCAAAGAATCCGAGGGCCAGAAGTTCTCTGACTACTTCGAATTTGCGCAGGCCCCGGACCGGATGCCGTCCCACCGGGTGCTGGCGCTGCTTCGCGGCGAGAAAGACGGCATCCTGGACCTGGATCTCGCCGAAGCCGATCCCTCCGACGACGCCGCGCTGACCGCCGCCCGGGCACGCTACGAGTCCGCGGTGGGCAGGTTCCTCGGCGTCGCTGACCGTGGCCGTCCCGCCGACGCCTGGTTGCTGCAGACCGCCCAGGTGGCATGGCGTTCCCGCGTCCTTGCCCGGCTCACCGCCGACCTCCGGGGCCGGATGTTCGCCGCAGCGGAGGACGAAGCGGTGCGGGTGTTCGCCGCCAACCTGCGCGACGTCCTCCTGGCCGCCCCCGCAGGGAACCGAGCCACCCTGGGACTGGACCCCGGGCTGCGGACCGGAGTGAAAGTCGCCGTCGTGGACGGTACCGGCAAAGTCGTCGCCACGGACACGGTGTACCCGCACGCGCCGGCGCGAAAATGGGACGAAGCCCTAACCACCCTGGTGCACTTGGCCCGCCGGCACTCGGTCGAACTCGTGGCGATCGGCAACGGGACCGCGTCGCGCGAGACGGACAAGCTCGCCGCGGAACTGATCAAGCTGCTGCCGGACGTGGACCGAAAGCCACAAAAGCTCGTCGTGTCGGAAGCCGGCGCCTCGGTCTACTCAGCGTCGGCGCTCGCAGCCGCCGAACTCCCGGGGATGGACGTTTCGCTCCGCGGCGCCGTGTCCATTGCCCGGCGCCTGCAGGATCCACTCGCCGAACTCGTCAAGATCGATCCCAAGTCCATCGGCGTGGGCCAGTACCAGCATGACGTGACAGCGTCCAAGCTGGACCGTAGCCTTGACGCCGTGGTGGAGGACTGCGTGAACGCCGTGGGCGTGGACGTTAACACGGCTTCACCCGCGCTGTTGAGCCGGGTGGCCGGCGTCGGACCGTTGCTGAGTGAAAACATCGTGGCGTACCGCAACGAACACGGGCCCTTCTCCAAGCGGACCGACCTGAAGAAGGTCCCACGGCTGGGCGCCAAGGCGTTCGAGCAATGCGCCGGCTTCCTCCGGATCACCGGGGGAGCGGAACCGCTTGACGCCTCGAGCGTGCACCCGGAATCGTATGCCGTGGCGAGGAAGATTCTGGTGGCCGCCGGGTCGGCGCCCGCGACATCCCTGGACCCCCGGAACTTCGTCGACGATACCTTCGGGCTCCCCACGGTCAAGGACATCCTGGCCGAGCTGGATAAACCCGGCCGGGACCCACGCCCCGCCTTCGCCGCAGCCACCTTCTCGGAGGGGATCGAGAAGATCTCGGACCTCAAGCCCGGCATGGTCCTGGAGGGGACGGTGACCAACGTTGCGGCGTTCGGGGCGTTCGTGGACGTGGGAGTGCACCAGGACGGACTGGTTCACGTTTCGGCCTTGGCCAACCGGTTCGTCTCCGACCCCCGCGAGGTGGTCAAGTCCGGGCAAGTGGTGCGCGTCAAAGTCTTGGAGGCTGATCCGGAACGGAAGCGGATTTCGCTGACCCTAAGGCTCGACGACGAACCGGCCGGCGGCGGGGCAGCTTCGGGGCGGCGCGGCCCGGGCGCCGGTAAGACGGAGCGGACCGGAAAGCCTGAGCGCGGCGGAAAACCTGACCGCGGCGAGCGTGGTGGCCGCCCCGACCGCCAACAGCCAAAGCAAGCGGCCGGAGCGCCCGGCTCTGTCCGGTCGGCTCCCAAACCCCAGCCCGGCAGCAATACGGCCATGGCCGAGGCGCTCCGGAAAGCCGGCCTGGCTTAGCAGCCTTGCGGTGGGCCCGGACACGCTGTTATCCGGGCCCACCGATCATGCGCGGCCGTCCGAACCTGGTCCGGACTCCCGGCGAATAGAGCACTGAATCCGGCGGCCCGTCAACAGTGATCCCGGCAGCTCCAATCAGTCCATCGGTTAGCTGCCGCACCTCCGCGTGGAAGAGCGGCCACGCCTGGTGGGTGTTCGGCACGTAGGCGGTCCGGCCCAAAAAGCGGCCGTGCATCCCGAACCTCGCGGTCAGGAAGACAGACAGGGAATCAGTGGCCGGCTCCCGGAGCTTGGGGACGACCACGAAGTCGCTCCGTGCTCCCGTGCTGCCAAACCGGCGCACGGTGTAGCCGACTGGAAATTCATCAGTGGACCCGGCAGCGTCTCCGCCGGGATGCTGTGTTCGGCTCCTGGCGTCCGGAAAGGGCGGACGTTGCCGGATACGCGACCAGACGTAGGGGATGCCAGCCGCCCGTGTGGCCAGGACCACCGGCAGCCGGTTCGCATCCAGGCTCAGGAACACCACTCCGCGGGTCCCGTCCGGCTCACGGGAGTACAGCCGGACGTTCACCTCGTTGAAGCTGCCCAAGTACGGAACGCCTGGGCCGCGCCCAAGCCCCGCCTGCTCCATGCGAAAGCCGATCAAACCCACCCAGGAACTGCCGTCGAACACGTCCGGCCGGATTCCCTCAGGCATGAACGCCGCTGCCTCCGCCTCCGGGATACGCCAGTGAAGGAAAACGGCCTCAAGCCAGCGTTGGTCGGAGAACACCGGCGCAGGAAGTTCCGGAGGCCGCGGCCACACTCCTGCCGCACTTGCACTTCCGGTCACAGTCAATCGACTCCTTCGCTGGGCACGGCCGCCGACGCTCCTAGTTCAAGGGACGCGTGTTCTCGGGAAGCTGTCCGCCGGCGAGCAACGCGGCCGCGGTGTCGGCCAGTGCAGTCAGTGCCACGCGCTGTGTCCACGGACCGTAGGAGATGCGGGCTACGCCCAGTTCCTGCAGCCGGGCCGGGGGAAGGGACCCGGGGACGTTGATGACGGAGACCTTGTTCCAGCCAATACCCTCGACCAACGCGGTGACGGTAGGCTCATCAAGCAGCCCGGGCACGAAGACTGTAGTGGCACCCACGTCCAGGAAGGCCCTGCCGCGGGCGATGGCGTCCGCGAGCACCTCGCCGGGGTCCCGGTCCTTGCCCTTGAGGAAGGCGTCGGTCCTGGCGTTAAGGACGAAATCGATCCCTTCCGTTGACGCGGCGTGCACCACTGCTGACATTTGGTTGACCGCATCCGCCAGCGGCCTCATCTGGTCCTCGATGTTTGCCCCGACGATGCCGACGCCGATGGCCTTGCGGGTGGTCTCCCCGGGGTTGCCGTAGCCGGACTCCAGATCGGCACTGACGGGAAGATGCGAGGCGGCGGCGATGCGGCCAACGGCGGCGATCATCTCGTCGACGGGAATGTTCTCGCCGTCTTCGTAGCCCAGCGAGGCCGCGATGGAGTGGCTTGCCGTGGCGAGGGCGGTGGTGCCCGGGACGTCCGTGATGACTTTGGCGGTGATGGCATCCCACACGTTGACCACTTGAAGGATCTCAGGGGCCTGATGGAGTCGGAGCAGTTCGGACGCTTTGGTGCGAAGAGTTTCAGCCATGGCTGAAGCCTAACGGACGTTGCAAGGGTAACGGCGGGGCGTAGCGCAAACCTGTATTCCCAGGCGCGGATTAGCCCCTGCCAGGGATGGGCCCGACGGCGCGGCCTCAGGCGCCCTTATCCGGCAGGGGCGGAGGCTCCGGGGTGGGCTGCCGCCGGGTCCTTTTGCCAAGGCCAGCGACCCGTGATCTCAAGCTCCAGGGAAAAGCTGAGGAAGGTCCTGATCAGCACAATGACGGCCAACACCCCGACGCTTTCGAACGTCGGAGTGACCGCGACAGTGCGGATGATGTCCGCAGCGACCAGTAATTCAAGGCCCAGGAGGATCGAACGGCCCAGCGACTGGCGGTAGGAGCGGTAGAAGCTCAGTCTCTTCGCCCCGGCCGGGACCTGCCGCGGCTGGTAACCGCGGATCGCCAGCGGGAGGGACACCAAGGCCCCAATCACCATGACCGCAACCCCTGCAAAATCGACCAGCTGGCCGGTGGCTTCAATGATCTGCCTGAATTCCATTCCCTGCCTTACTTAGAGCCTGGCATGTGCCGCCCGACGTGGAACCGACTGGGGCACGGGGCCGGGCTACGGATGGCGGCTGCCGTTCCCTGCGATGACGTCCCTGTACCCTTCCCGGAAGGTGGGAAACGTGAAGTTGAACCCGGTGCTTCGGAGCAAGTCGTTCCGGCAGCGCTTGTTGCCGCCGCGGGCGGGACCAGCATCGCCCGCCTGGGGTTCGGGCAGCCCGAGTTCGGACGCCAGGAAACGCAGTACGGCACCCAGATCGGCCGGTTCGTCGTCCACGCCGATGTAAACCGGAGCAGGGACATCCGCCATGGTGGCCAGGTGCACGATCGCCGCCGCGGCGTCATCCCGGTGGATCCTGTTGGTGTAGCGCACATCGTCCGGAATGACGGCGGAGCCGCTCCGCACCTGGTCGATCAGCCTGGTCCGGCCGGGTCCGTAGATGCCACCCAGCTTGAGGGCCGTGGTGGCGCTCCTGCCGGAAAGCCGGCCGTGCAGGAGCTCCTCGGCCTCAAGCAGCACCTTCCCGGAGAAACCACCCGGGTTCGGCTCCGTGGCCTCATCCACCCAGCCGCCCGCTGCGTCCCCGTACACCGCCGTGGAAGACACAAAGACGACGCGTTCCGGTGTCACGCCGTCCCGCTCCAGCGCATCCAGCACATGTGCCACGCCGCGTACATACGCAGCACGGTATGCCTCCTCTGAGGGGGCATCAGCCGCAACGGCGATGACGACGGCGGTGGTGTCCGCCGGGATCGGCGGCAGGTCTGCGGATCCCAAGTCTGCCGCGGCTCCCTCGATGGCTGGCGGCAGTTTTTCGGGGGACCGCCGCCACCCTATGACCCTGTGGCCAAGGGCGGCGAACCGCAGGCCCGCCTCGGTGCCCAGGTCGCCGCACCCTGCCAGCAAAACAGTCATGGCTACGGGGCCTCGACCGGAAAGAACACCCGGGGGTCCTGCAGCAGGGCGGGGTAGGCGAATGCCGAACGGTCCATGATCTCCAAAACCTCGAAAGTCCTGCCAAAGCGGCCGTCATCGAGGTTGATCGGACGGCCCACTACCTGGCCGAGCGCGAACTTTGCCCCGTGTTCCAGCGGGACAGCGACGGGCGTCTTCCCTGGGAGGGTGCGGAATGCCTCCTCCTGCGCCTGCCGTTTGCGGGTGGGCTTCTTCACCTGGGGCCTGGGCGGCGCCTTCTTCGGGGCGCGGGACGGACGTCGGGAACCGTCGTCAACATAGACCGGGGCGTAACCATCGTCCCCGGCTGACGCCGCTGCGGAGGCGTTCCGGTTCACCGGCGGAAGTGCCACCGTGGTGAGCGACTGCGGGTCGACGTCGTCGTGAGGGTCGCGGAGGATCCACAACAGGTCTCCGTCCGGCTCCTGCGGCAGGAATTCGTGCCGCGGCTCCGGCCAGACGTAGTCCATTGCCGGAATGGCGTCCGGGAAAACGGAGGCGTAGAACTTGGGTTCCTTGTGCACCAGCTTGGACCGGTGGCTCAGGTGGAAGTCGGGCTCCCCGAGCCACGGCGGCATGATGATCTTGGCGGCGTAGTCCGGGTGGGCTGCCTGCGGCGCGAACTCGGCGATGTTGGCCCGTGTGTTATCCGGGTGGCCCCGTTCCATCCACTCGTCCACCATCGCGAGCCCATACATGGTGAGGGCAGGAACGTGGCCCATCCACATCCGGATCGCCGGGTGGGTCTGCCAGCCGTATTCGGGGATCACCAGGGCACGGAGGGTTTGCAGCGCTTCAACCCGCTGCTTGCCCAGCCGCGCGGTGTCCAGGGCTGCGGCGCTTTGGCGGAAGTCAGGGTACGGGAGGAAAGTTTGCATCCATTCAGTCTGACGGCAGCCGGCGGAAGTGCCAATTGCTGTGCCGGCGGCCACATCCCCTGGCCCGCCCGTGGCGCGGTCTCCGCCACCAAGCTTGTCCAGATATTGGACGCATACATACGGCTCCCAGGTTAAACCACTAAGATCTCGGCAACCACCCCAGCGTTTTGGAAGCTCACTCATGACATCTACACCTGAAAAGTCCACAGCCGCCGCCCGCCCGGCGCTGCCCCGCTACGGACAGATGCTCGGCCCCGAAGCCCAGGGCATCCTGGTCCTCGACGAGTTCACCATCGATCCCGCAGCCGCCCGGAAGGACCAACACCGTTTCCGCGACGGCATGGCCGCCGTCGCCCGGACCGTCCGCCGGATAGCCGCCCTGCGCGTGGTGATCGCGCTGGTCGCCATCGGAAACCTGCCCCTGTTCCTGCTCTCGAGCGGATGGTGGATCTACGCCGTCTCGCTCACCCTCGTCGTCGCGGTACACAGCGCCGTGACACTGCTGAACCGGCACGAGCCCCGGCTCAAGCAGCGCTCCGCGCTGGAACTGCACATGCACCGCGAACGCAGCGCCAACTACCGCAAGGTTCGCGACGCCGTGAAGTACATGATCGACACCCCCAGCCGCATGAACGAGCACCTCTACCTGGAACTGCTGGCCGTCAAGCGGGTGGCATTGAACCTGGCGCACGGAACGGTAGCGCTGTTGGATACCAGCGACGACTCCGCCTGGAAGGTGCGGATCGTCCGCGAACTGCCCGCCGCCTGACTGACCGGCGCGTCCCCGCCGCGGCAGCGGACACCGGCTTAAAAAGAACGACGCCGGCACACCCCTTGTGGGGGCGTGCCGGCGTCGTCTTTGGTCAACGGAATTTGTCTATCGCCGACCTGTCTGTGGCGCCTTGGGAGGCGGTGAGGCCAAGGCCGCTGCCGTTACGCGGGGAGCTGGATGACCTGTCCTTCGAACACCAGGTTCGGATCGGAAATGGTATCCAGGTTGGCGTCGGCAAGGTGCTGCCAGCCGCCCTGGATCCCCAGCTTCTGGGCAACGATGCTCAGGGTGTCGCCGGCCTGCAGGGTGTAGGTTTCACCGCTGAGCGGAACGGACGTTGCGTGCCGCGGTGCCTGCTGCACAGGTGCGCTCTGCACCTGCGTGGCCTGCTTGACCGGGGCGCTCTGGACGGGCGCGCTCTGCACCGGTGCACCGCCCCCGCCGCTCAGGCCGAGCTGCGACGCGCAGGAGGGCCATGCGCCCCAGCCCTGGGAAGCCTGGACCCTTTCGGCCACCGCGATCTGCTGTTCGCGGCTGGCGTCCGCCGGCGAGCCGGTGCCGCCGTAGGCAGCCCACGTGCTCGAGGTGAACTGCAAACCGCCGGAGAAGCCGTTGCCGGTGTTGGTGGACCAGTTGCCACCGCTCTCGCACTGGGCCAGCGAGTCCCAGGTGGAGGTGGGGGTTGCCGCGTTTGCGGCGGTGGCGGAGAGGGCCAGGCCTGCCGCTGAGACGGCGGCAAGGGTGATTCCACGGCGTGCGGCAGTACGGAATTTGGTGTTGTTCATGATGTGATGCTCCCGAGGGCCACCAGCGCTGGTTCCGTCCCCGGAGATCGTCGCGCTACTGCCCACCCCTGACAAATAGAGGTCAACGTCGGTGGCTGCCGCTGGGCAGTTCTGGTGGAGGCAGCACCGGGCAATCAAAAAGCCCGCCAAACGGGCATGCATTTCACGCTAAGACATAGCCTTGGCGTTATCAAATCGGGACCGGGCCGGGTGTTGGCTGGCAGTTTCCTGGCCGAGTGCGGTTGCCAGGTAGGGAGCGGTCCGGCTTTCCACGGACTGCGCGACAGCCGCAGGTGTGCCCGCGGCCATGATGCTGCCGCCTTTGTCCCCTCCGGACGGCCCAAGATCAATGACCCAGTCAGCGCCGGCCACAACGGCCATATCGTGTTCAACCACCACCACGGAGTTTCCGGCGTCCACCAGGCCGTGGAGCTGTGCCATCAGCAGCTGCACGTCCGCAGGGTGCAGCCCGGTGGTGGGCTCATCGAGCAGGTAGAGGGTGTGTCCGCGCTGCGCCCGCTGCAGTTCTGTGGCGAGCTTGATCCGCTGCGCCTCGCCGCCGGAAAGCTCCGTGGCGGGCTGTCCCAGCCGCAGGTAGCCCAAGCCGACGTCGCGCAGGCTGGTAAGGCTCCTCGCCGCGGCAGGAACGTCCGCCAGGAACTCGGAGGCGGCGTCCACGGTCATGGCCAGGACCTGGGCCACGTTCTGGCCGTGATATTCCACCTCAAGGGTTTCGGGGTTGTAGCGGGACCCGCCGCACTCCGGGCATGGGCCGTAGCTGCCGGGCAGGAACAGCAGTTCCACCGCCACGAACCCCTCGCCCTGGCAGGTCTCGCAGCGTCCGCCGGCCACGTTGAAGGAGAACCGCCCGGCGCCGTAGCCGCGGGCCTTGGCTTCGTCCGTGGCGGCGAAGACTTTCCGGACCGCGTCGAAGAGTCCGGTGTAGGTGGCCAGGTTGGAACGCGGGGTCCGTCCGATCGGTTTCTGGTCAACTTTTACCAGCCGGTCGATGTGTTCCAGTCCGGACACCGGGCCGACGCTGAGCGGGGCGCTGAGCTCCCCTTCGTCCACTCCGCCGTCGGCTGCGCCGCCCGTGGAAACGGCGCCCGGCCCGTCGGGACGCAGCCAGCCGCCTGCCACCTCGGCCAGGACCTGGCTGACAAGCGTGGATTTGCCGGACCCGGAGACGCCTGTGACAGCGGTCAGGACACCCAGGGGGAACTCAGCGTCGAGGCCTTGCAGGTTGTGGCGGCTGATGTCCCGCAGCTCCAGCCAGCCTGCCGGTTCGCGGTCACGGCCCGGGGCGTCGTCGTCTGCTTCCTGACCGGAGAGATCCGGGAACAGGTACGGCCTGGTGACCGAATCCTCCACTCCGGCCAGCCCGTCCACCGGACCGCTGTAGAGCACCTCGCCGCCGCCCTCGCCGGCGCGCGGACCCACGTCCACCAGCCAATCGGCGTGGCGGACAACGTCCATGTTGTGCTCCACCACGAACACCGAATTGCCGGAAGATTTCAGTTGCTCCAGCACCTCCAAAAGGGGCTCTGCATCGGCAGGATGGAGCCCTGCAGAGGGCTCATCGAGCACATAGACCACGCCGAACAGCCCGGAGCGCAGCTGGGTGGCGATCCGCAGCCGCTGCATCTCGCCGGGGGAGAGCGTGGGCGTGGAGCGGCCCAAGGCCAGGTAGCCCAGCCCCAGGTCCAGCAAAACGGTGACGCGCTGCAGCAGGTCGCGGGTGATGGCGACGGCCACCTCGTTGGCTTCGCCGGAAGACTGCTTCCTGGACGCCGTCTCGGCTGAGGCCAGCTCGGTGGTGGGGCGGATGATGCCCGCCAGCTCTGTCAGTGGTACCGCGTTGAGCTCGGCGATCGTCCGCCCCGCGAACGTCACTGCCAAGGCCTCAGGCCGCAGGCCGCTGCCACCGCACAGGGGGCACGGACCGGATTCCATGTATGCAAGCACGCGTTCGCGCATGGACGCGCTCTGCGAATCGGCCAGGGTGTGGAGGACGTAGCTCCTGGCGCTCCAGAACCGGCCCTTGTACGGTTTGGCCACGCGGTCGCGCTGCGGAGTGACTTCCACCACCGGCTGCTCCTCCGTAAAGAGGATCCAGTCGCGGTGCTTCTTGGGCAGCTTCCGCCAGGGAATGTCGACGTCGTAGCCCAGGTGGGTGAGGATATCCCGCAGGTTCTTTCCCTGCCAGGCGCCGGGCCACGCGGCGATGGCACCCTCGCGGATGCTCAGCGACGGGTCCGGGACCAGCGAGGCTTCGGTGACGGTGTGCGCCACACCCAGGCCGTGGCACTCCCTGCAGGCACCCGCGGCCGTATTGGGGGAGAAGGCATCCGAGTCCAGCTGTGGGCTGCCCTCCGGGTAGGTGCCGGCGCGCGAGAAGAGCATCCGCACCGAGTTGGAGAGCGTAGTGACGGTCCCCACCGTGGACCTGCTGCTGGGGGCGCCGCGGCGTTGCTGGAGTGCGACGGCGGGCGGCAACCCGCTGATCAGCTCCACCTTGGGGTTGTGGCCCTGCTGGATGAGGCGGCGGGCATACGGGGCGACGGATTCGAAGTAGCGCCGCTGCGCCTCGGCGTAGATGGTGCCAAACGCCAGGGACGACTTGCCCGAGCCCGAGACGCCGGTGAACGCCACGATCGCGTCACGGGGGACATCCACGTCGACGTTCCGAAGGTTGTTCTCGCGCGCTCCCCGGACCCGGACAAACCCGTCCGCGGCGGGGCTGGGAGCCGGGTCCTGCAGGTCATCAGTGTGCTTGGCGTTCTGCATTGGTTTGACTCTAGTGGTGATTCGGCCGCCGGGCATTATCCTGTCCGGATGGAAACCTACGCCGGCGGCAGCACCATGCCCGAATCCGAAGCGGTCCCCGCGGAACCCGCGGTCCCCACCAAGCCCCTCCCGGTGGCCGAACTGCACCTGCATATCGAAGGTACGCTTCAGCCCGAGCTCATCTTTGCCCTGGCCGAGCGCAACGGCATTGTCCTGCCTTACTCCGGGTTGGAAGAACTCCGCGAAAAGTACGAGTTCACGGACCTGCAGTCATTCCTGGACCTCTACTACGCCAACATGGCCGTGCTGCGTACCGAGCAGGACTTCGCGGACATGACCCGTGCCTACCTTGAGCGGGCGGCCGCCGCCGGTGTCCGGCACGCCGAAATCATGATGGACCCCCAGGCACACCTGTCCCGCGGCGTCCCGCTGGAAGCATGCGTCAACGGCGTGGCCTCGGTCCTGGCCACGTCCCGGGAGGACTACGGCATCTCCACCATGCTCATTGCCGCTTTCCTCCGGGACCTTCCGGAAGACTCGGCCCTGGAAGTCGTGGAGCGGCTGCTGGCCATGGACGCTCCCATCGGAGCCATCGGCCTGGACTCGGCCGAGGTCGGAAACCCGCCTTCCAAGTTCAAGCGGCTCTATGCAAAGGCCCGCGCGGCCGGCCTCCGGCTGACGGCGCACGCAGGGGAGGAAGGCCCGGCGTCGTACATCATTGAGGCCCTGGACCTCCTGGGCGTGGAACGCATCGACCACGGTATCCGCTGCATGGATGACGCCGACCTGGTGGAGCGCCTGGTTGATGCCCGGGTTCCCCTCACCGTCTGCCCGCTGTCCAACGTGCGGTTGAGGGCAGTGGACACGCTCGCTGACCATCCCTTGCCCGCCATGCTGGCCGCGGGCCTGAACGTCTCGGTCAATTCGGACGATCCTGCGTACTTCGGCGGTTACGTGGATGACAACTTCGCCCAACTGACCGCGGTGTTTGAGCTGTCCGACTTTGACAGGGCCCGCCTGGCGGCGAATTCCATCCACTCTTCCTTCGCCTCGGAGGAGCGGAAAGCTGAGCTGCTGGAGGAATTGAACAGCCGGGAAGCCACCGCCTGAGCACCCGCTGTGCCGCGGGCAACAGTGCGGCTCCCGGGCCGGTAAACTGAGAGCCGCAGGCGTGTCTGGGGAGTGCAAGGCAGCACCCATGTCAGCGCTTGAGGGTTATGCAGCCGGCCCTTACCCGAGACCTCCGCCTCACTTGCGGGACTATCCGCTTCATAGTCGGTCACGACACGCAGAGTTAACCAATTAAAGTCGCGCGATTTAATAGGCAGTTGGCAAGATGCCTAAGACCGATCGCTTTTATATAAGGGGAATCATGGCCAAGTCCACCGCAGAAAACACCTATCTTCGTCTCAAGACCGTCCTGGATGTCCTGACCGAAGGCGTGTGGTCCGGCGATGCACTGAATGCTGGCCAGGTCCTGGCGGAAGCAACGGCCCGCGTCCCTTTCAACGAGCACGAAGCCGAACTCCTCAGCGGCGGAATTCCCCGCGGCCACAAGACCCTTACCTCGGCGACCGCCAAACTGGTCAAGGCCGGCTGGCTGGTCAAGGGCCGTACCGGCTGGACCATCACCGAGGACGGGATGCGCGCCACGGTTGCCTTCCCTGACGCGGTTTCCTTCGGGTCAGCGCTCGACGCCGGCACGCCCGTCCCTGCCGACACGCCGGTCCCCACCGCTCCCGAAGGCTTTGTCCGCACGGTCTCCGCAGCTGCTTCCGTCCTGGAAGTTCCCGCCAAGGATGACGCCAAAGCGGCGAAGAAGGCTCCCGCCAGGAAAGCGCCGGCCAAGAAGGCGGCCGCCGCTGTGGGCAAGGCCGCCAAGGCCATCGAAGACGCCGTGGAACCTGTGGTGAAGGCTGTCCGGAAGAAGGCGCCGGCGAAGGCCAAGGCCGAAACCGCGGTGCCCGCAACCGAACCGTTCGAGGGTCCGGATGTCGAAACCCACCCGCAGCCGGAGGCCGTGGCACTGGCCGGCGACTTCAACACCATCCTGGGCGCACCGGAGAACTGGGCGCCTCAGTACGACGAAGCGCAGATGGAGTTCGACTTCCTGGACCAGCTCTGGAAGAAGAGCGCCGAGCTTCCTGCCGGTTACTACACCTTCAAGATCGCCCTGAACCGCTCGTGGGACGAAAACTATGGTGCTTTCGGTGCGTTTGACGGCCCCAACCACGAACTGCACCACGCCGGCGGCACGGTGACCATCCGCTACAACCACGCCACCCGCGACATCACCATCAACTAGCCGGTATCTCCTCCCGGCCCTGGCAGGAAGCCGCGCCTTCAGTGCGTTAGGTGCCGCGGCCGTCAGGAAGTTGGCCGGTCCCCAGGAGGAACACCATGGGCAGGCACGCAGGGACACCGAAGGACGGTTCGGCTGGGGATGCCGTGCGGCTGGATGCCCGGGTGCTCGGCATGGTCCAAGGTGTGGGCTTCCGGTACTGGACCATGGCCAAAGCGGAGGAACTGGGATTGTCCGGTGAGGTGGCCAACCTCGACGACGGATCGGTGTCAGTCGTGGCCGAAGGACCCGAGCCCAAGGTCCGGCAGCTCCTGGAGTGGCTCAACTCCGGCAGCACCCCGGGCCGGGTGGAACGGGTGGACGGGGCAACGTCCCGGGCCGGGGGACACTTCCGCGGTTTCCGGGCGCACTGACCGCCCCGTCCCAAGCTTGCCCCCCGGCGCCCGCCGCGACTACTCCCGCGGGCTGAGGCCGATGAAGGCGCCGAGTTCCTCCAGTGCCGCCGGTTTGTGCGGCATATAGCTGGTGAGCTCGGGGGAGCGGATGATGACGGCCCGCCACTGCCCGCGCGAGACTGCCACATTGATGCGGTTCCGGTTGAGCAGGAATTCCGCGCCGCGCGGAGCCTCCGCTACCGCCGAACACGCCATGGAGACGAACACTACCGGGGCTTCCTGGCCCTGGAACTTGTCCACCGTGCCCACCTTCACCTCCGGCAGCCCGGCTTCGGCCA
This sequence comes from Arthrobacter sp. 135MFCol5.1, assembly GCF_000374865.1. Classification (GTDB taxonomy): domain Bacteria; phylum Actinomycetota; class Actinomycetes; order Actinomycetales; family Micrococcaceae; genus Arthrobacter. The sequence continues at coordinate 162,289 of NZ_KB895457.1, forward strand.
ACGCTCTCCGGACCAAATGCACCTGGGCGTTGTAGGCGGCCACCACCATCAGGTCCTGCTGCTCCAGCGGGCGTGACCCCGCGTCCGGGCCGGAGGTCCACTTCAGGCCGAGGTGGCGGCGCGCCTGCCGCGCCACTTCCTCCGCCTCTTCCTTGGACGCTGTGGCATTGCCACTGTGGTTGACGAACACCGTCTCCACCCCGGGCGGCAGCCCATCGAGTTCGCGCTGGCCCGCGGCCGGTGCGGACTGCAGCTTGCCGTCGTAGCTGAGGTTCGAAACTGCCCTGCACAGCTCCGGGTGCATCCGCCAGGTATCGGCGAGGAAGTAGCCCAGGCTTGCGGGGAGGGTCGCATGCCCCGCGGCGAGCCAGCCCAGGGCTGATTCGTCCACAGGTTCCGGATGTGCCCCTTGCGTGACCTGGGGGAGCTGCTGCGGATCGCCCAACAAGAGGAGGCGTTTCGCCGCGCGGGAGACCGCCAGGGTGTTGGCCAGCGAGAACTGGCCGGCTTCGTCGATCACCAGCAGGTCCAGGGACCCGGCGGGGACTTCCTTGCCGGTCATGGTCCATGCGGTGCCGCCCACCAGGCAGCCGCCGGGTGCGGCCAGCATGCGTCCCACATCACGCTCATCCGTTGCCGTCCACGGGACAGAGTGGGGCGCGGCGAGCTTTTTGGCCACAAGCGAAGGGTCCACGCGGCCCGCCTCGACGGCACGGCAGAGGAGGTTTTCCACCACATTGTGCGACTGCGCAACCACCCCCACCTTCCAGCCCGCCCGCACCAGCTCGCCGATCACATGCGCGCCGATGTGGGTCTTGCCCGTTCCCGGGGGTCCTTGAACGGCCAGGTATGAGGTATCGAGGTCCCGCAGGGATGCGGCAATGGCTCCGGCGTAGTCGACGGTGCCGTCCGGCAGGTGCCGGACCCCGGCCGGGGCGCCCATGCTGCGGAACCGCGGAGGCACCTTGCGCAGGATGTCCAGGCCCGGCTGTGCGGGCAGTCCGGGCACGGTGGAGCCGACAGTCCTGGCAAGTTCCGCGATGGCGGCCTCAATGTTGTCTGTTGGGATGGGGGTGTCCTCGGTCAGCGCTATGGGAAGGTGCGGGTACGCGGCCACCTTTCCGGATTCCCGCTCCGAGATAGTGATGATGGTGTGCTCCGGGTTGTCCGGCGCCGCCGCGAGGTCGTGGATGCGGGTCTTGAAGGCATAGGCCTTGGCCTGTGGTGTTGCATTCGGGGCAGCCATGCCCTCGGGCCCGGGGGCTTCATAGAGCCGGCACCAGTTGGAATCGACCCGGAAATCCGAACCTTCCGTCATGGTGCCGCGGAGCTGCAAGACCCTGGTCCGCATCCGTTCCCGTGGTTTGGCGAGGGCCCAGTCCGAAATGACCTCCGCCGATGACACTGTGAACACGTTCCGCTGGTCCGCCCAGTTCTCCACAGGCGCTTCGACGCGGTCGAAATGCTGCCACCAAAACTGTTTCCGCTCACGCCGGTGATAGCCGGTGGCCGCTGCCACCATGGCGACGGCCCGCTCATCATCGGTCCAGGGCCGGTCATCGGGAAGGGCCGAGAGGTACCCGCGCAGCTGCAGTTCCTCGGGGGTTTCGTCCGGCGCGTCCGGGAGGTCGTCGGGCGGGGGATTTCCGATAGGCGTGGTGGCGGCCGGCGGCCCACCGGCCCGTGCCGGTTCCGCGGTGTTCACCGGCAGCCGGGCGGACCGGGTGTCTGGGACCGCCGTCGGGGCGATCTTCAGCAGCCAGTCCCGGAGCCGCAGGGTGGAAAGGCAGTCGTATCGGTTGTAGTCCGAAATGGACGCCAGGACGGCATCGGCTTCGTCCCGGCGGCCGGCATCACGGGCGGCACAGTAAGCGGCATATGCCACCACGGAGGCGCCGGCATCCTTGACGTCCCCGGACCGCAGGTTGTCTCCCATATACAGCGGTTCCAGCTTCTTGATGGAATACGAGGCCTCGGAGATCCGGATGGAATGCTTGACCGTGGCGTAGAGGTCCACCAGCAGTCCTTGCCGAAGCCAGTCGTCCACCGTGTCCTCGCCTGCCTGGTGCACCAGGGAAAGATTCCGCAGGGCTGTCTTTTCGTAGGCGGCGTAGTGATAGACGTGCATGTCCGGGTACGTCGCACGCCGCTTCTCCACGTAGTCAAGGAAAGCCAGGAAGGCGCGGCGTTCACCGGCGCGGGAATGCGCCCAGAACGGACGGAATGCGGGCTCCTTGGCGGGGTCCGTCCCGGGGGCCTCGATGACCCCGAAAAGGTACTCGATTCCCCAGGCACCGGTGGCTGGATCCTGCCAGAGCGGATCGCCTTCGAAGTCGAAGAAGATGTCTCCGGCGCTCGGAGCGGGAAGCGAACCGACGGCGTGGTCCGCAAGGACGGTATAGGAGACCGTATGAGGCTCCCCGTCCTTCATGAACGTGCGGGATCCTGCGGCTGTGTCCAAGCCCAGCTGCATCCGGGCTTGCGCGCGGAGGCGGGCCAGTGACCCCTGTGCATCCGGGGCGGGCATGGCCGCGAGCTGGTCAATGGTGGTGACTCCGGCGGCATGAAGCTTCCGCCGTTGGACGACGGACATCCCGGCGACCATCAGGAGGTCCCGGTGGCGGGTCACCTGCTCGGCGCAGTAGTCGCAGCGGCCGCAATGCACGATGCCGGGCTGTTGCCACTGCACAGGGGCATCTTTGGCGCGGTGGCCGGCCGTCAGGTACCGGAAACGCCTGCGCCGTTCGCGGAAGACCGGAAGCAGGTCCGGCAGGGAATGGCTGCTTCGGAGCCAGTCGTCGCCGACACGGGTCCCCAGCACCAGCGTGACGACGGGGGAGGGATCCAGCCCCATCCCGAGAAGCTGGTCGCCGTAGGCAGCCAGTTGCAGCAGGGCCCCCACCTTGGCGTGCCGGGCAAGCTTGGTGTCCCAGACCTCGTACCGGCCCGGGTTTCCGGTGCCTGCGGCCTCGTTGACCAGGAAGTCGGCGTAGCCCAGGAACTCGCCGTCGAAGAAAGTTGCCTGGAACACCACGTCGGCCCCGGAGCGAAGGGCAAGTTCGGTTTCAGCATGTTTTGCCTGCAGCTCACCGCGCAGGTTCAGGCCGCGTTCCACGGAGTAGACACCCGAACCCCGGCTGGCATCCCACGGGCCATACTTGGCCACCAGGCTGGCCAGCACGGTTTGTTCATGCCGGTCGCCCAGTTCGCCGGCCCGCTTCTGCATCTCGTCCACGGGGAACTCCGCCTTGGGAGCATGACCCAGCTTTTCGTCCAGGATCCGGAGTGTGCGGTACTCACATTCGGAGGCCGCCACAAGGTCGCTGGCGGAGAAGACCAGGTCCGGCGGCGCGTCGGATCCGGCATCATGACCGGCAGCGTCCAGCAGAAACACGGGGCCTCCCCAACTGTTTGCGGGCCCGGAGTCGGTTCCCCCGGCCTGGAATCAAACCTAGCAAGGAGGGCCGACAAAAAGGGCTGCGCGCTTTCCAGCACCTTGACGGACAGGTTTATGGACCGGGCGCGGCCTGCCGGGCTGGGCGTAGAGTTCAACGGGGCGCCTCCGCGCGGTTTCCCTTCGACCCCAAGAACGCGCCTGTCAAGCGGCGCCTGGACGGATCGGTGTACGACTGGTGAACACTGCAGCCTTTGAAACCTTTGACGTGGTGGTGATGGGGGAGATCCTCATCGAAGTCGCCACCGACCAGCCCTTCGGCCATGGCGTACCAGCACGGCTGGGCATCTCCGGAGACGCCCTCAATGTCGCTGCAGCCGCCGCAGCAGCGGGTGCCCGCGTGGGCCTGCTGTCCGTGCTCACGGACGACGACCTGGGTCAGGCCATCGCGGCCCGGATCGCCGAGCTGGGGATCGTCACCGACCAGTTGACGTTCCGTCGCGGGCAGCAGGGCGTCTACCTGGTGCACAGCGACCCCGACGGCGAACGCGAATTCACCTACGCCCGCAGCGGCAGCGTCGGGTCCACCCTTGGGCCGGACGATGTCGACCCGGACGTCTTCGGCGCGGCCGGCGCGGTGGTGGCGGGCGGCATCACCTGCGCCATTTCGACGACGGCGCGCGCCGCCGTCGTCAAGGCCGCGTCCGCAGCCAAACGCTTTGTCTACGACCCCAACTACCGGCCCCGGCTCACCACCGCTGTGGACGCGGCGGCGGCACTGACCGAACTTGCCGCACAGGCCTTCCTGGTGACGCCATCCTTCCCGGGCGAGACGGCAGCCCTGCTGGGAGTTTCCTCGCCCGAAGCATCGGCCGCGAAGCTGCGCTCGATGGGGGCCGCCAACGTAGCTGTCACCTGTGGCGCCACGGGCGTCCAGCTCGAATGGTCCGGCGAAACCGGCGTGCAGTCCGCGTGGGTACCGGCCATTCCGGCGCCCGCGGTAGTGGACCAGACCGGCGCCGGGGACGCGTTTGTGGGCACGCTCACCGCACGCCTGGTGCTGGGCGACGACTTCCCGACGGCGGTCCGGTATGGTGCGGCGGCTTCCTCGCTGGTGGTCGGAGGCAAAGGCGGCACAGGCCTCATCCCCACGTTCGAGCAGACCTCTGCCCACGCCGCAGCCACCTTCCCTGAGGACTGCCGCACCATCGACACCAACGGGCCGGACGGCCTGGGAAATGAGATCCACCATGGCTGACGCATCAGGCGTCCTCCGCGTGTCACCTGTCATCCCGGTGGTCACCATCGACGACCCCCAGGATGCGGTGCCCCTGGCCCGTGCCCTGGTGGACGGCGGCGTGAAGATCATTGAGCTGACCCTGCGCACGGACTCGGCGCTGACCTCGCTGAAGCTGATCGCCCAGGAGGTGCCGGACATCCTGGTGGGCGCCGGCACCATCCTCACGCCTGGGCAGGCGGACGCCGCAGTCCAGGCGGGGGCCTCGTTCCTGGTAAGCCCGGGTGTCACCCCCGCGCTGCTCACCCACATGCTGTCCCTGGACGTCCCGGTGCTGCCCGGCGTCGCCACTGTCGGGGAGGTAATGGCCGTCCTGGAGGCCGGTTTGGATGCGATGAAGTTCTTCCCCGCCGGGCCTGCAGGCGGGCCGTCCTACCTGGCCGCCATCGGGGCGCCCATCCCGCACGTCCGGTTCTGCCCCACCGGCGGCATCAGCCCGGGCACCGCGCCGGACTACCTCAAGCTGCCCAACGTGGCCTGCGTCGGCGGCAGCTGGCTCACCCCGGCAGACGCCGTCGCGGCCAAGGACTGGGGCCGGATCACCAGCCTGGCAGGCGGCGCGGCTGCGCTGGGCCGGTAATCCGCCCCGCAGCGGCGGCCCTGGTTCAGCTTTCGGCCGCGGCCGCCCTGACCTGGGCCTTGTCGTGCTCCTCATGGGCGCTGCGCAGCAGTTCCAGGAACTCCGTTTCGTGCCGGACAAGCCGCTTGTACCTTTCCGGAAGCTTGCGGATCTGGTCTTCTTCGCGGCACATCTTGGCGAAGATCTTGTCCCGTTCCGCCATGTCGGTCTCGTAGTTGAGGTCAAGGTACTCGACGGCGTGCCGCCTGGCCCCGGAGACAGCGTTCTTGGCTTTGCCCTTGGGGCTGAAGACCGACGCCAGGATCGTCAGCAGCAGCACGCCGAGGATCACGCCCAGGGAAACCCCGGTGCTGACTTCCACCACGTTGACGTGCTCGCCGTCGTTGATGAACGGCAGGGTGTTCTCGTGCAGGGCGTGCAGGACCAGCTTCACGCCGATGAAACCGAGGATGACGGCCAGCCCGTACGAGAGGAAGATCAGCCGGTCCAGCAGGCCGTCGATGAGGAAGAACAGCTGGCGCAGGCCCATCAGCGAGAACGCCGTGGCCGTGAAGACGATGAACACGTTCTGGGTCAGGCCGAAGATCGCCGGAATGGAATCCAGGGCGAACAGGATGTCCGTGCCGCCGATCGCCACCATCACCAGCAGCATGGGGGTCAGCACCCGCTTGCCGTTCTCCACGGTGAACAGCTTGTCACCGTCGTAGTGTTCGGAGGCCGGCAGGAATTTCTTGGCGAGCCGCACCACAACGCCGTCGGAGTCGTCGTCGTGGTCATCCGGTTTAAGCAGGTGGCCCGCGGTGACCAGCAGGATAAGCCCGAAAATGTAGAAGACCCAGGCGAAACTGTTGATCAGCGCGGCGCCCAGGAAGATGAACGCGGTGCGGGCGATCAGGGAGAAAATGATGCCGAACAGGAGCACCTTCTGCTGGTCCGCGCGCGGCACCTTGAAGCTGGCCATGATGATGAGGAATACGAAGAGGTTGTCAACGGACAAGGCCTTTTCCGTGACATAGCCCGCGAAGTATTCGGTGCCCATGTCCGGCCCGCCGAAGATGAGGACAGCCAGCCCGAACAGCACCGCAATGCTCACGTAGATGGCGGACCAGACGGCCGATTCCTTCAGGGACGGGGTGTGGGCCTTCCGGACATGGAAGAAGAAATCGAAGGCCAGCAGCCCTGCGATAACCACAATGGTCAGGATCCAGGCGTAGGCAGGGGTTTCCACGCGGCGGGCCTTTCGTCGGAGGTTACCCCAGCCTACCTAAGCGGGCTTCAGGAGATGGTGCTCCACGACGGCGGATCGCGACAGCGTCTTGTACCCCTCCTGTTCGAACAGCACCGTGATGACGTCCCCCTCCTCCCGCATCACCAGGCCCGGCCCCCACTCCTTGTGCACCACTGCGGACTGTGGCGGGAACGGTGCACCGGCGCTGTACGCCGGACCGCCGTCGTCGTCCGTGTCCTTGCCGGCCGGAGGCGCAGCTGCTCGGTGGACTTCCGCCGTGCACGCGTCGCAGTTTCCGCACGGTTCAGGCATGTCCTCGCCGAAGTAGCCCAGCAGGAACCGCCGCCGGCAGCCGTCCGCCTCGGCGTAGGCGCGCATCATGCCCAGCCGGGACTGGTCCACGCGTTGCCGGGCTTCGGCGAGCTCCACGGCGTCCTGCACCAGCGCTGCCGGTTTGGCCTTGGAGGTCAGGCGGACTCCACGTTTCCCGCTGCTTGCGGCACCGATCTCTTCCAGCAGGTTGACCAGCGCCGTGATGCGACGGGCCGGGAGGCCCGTCAGTTCCGCCAGGGATGACTTCGGCGCGGGAGCCTTGGCGGCTTTGAGGACCTTCAGGACCGCCAGCAGCGAACCGGGATCGGGCGAGCGGCTGCTGAAGAATTTCCGCAGCCCCAGGTCCTCCGATCGGTAATGCAGCACGGCGGCCGCGGAGTTTCCGTCGCGGCCGGCGCGGCCTATCTCCTGGTAGTAGGCGTCGAGCGATTCTGGAATGTCGGCATGGACCACGAAGCGGACATTCGGCGTGTCGATGCCCATGCCAAAAGCAGTCGTGGCCACCACCACATCCAATTGGTCATGCAGGAACAGCTCGTGGATGCGTTCCCGGTCCGCGGCGCGCCGGCCGGCGTGGTAAGCCTCGGCGCGCAGCCCCTTTGCCGCCAGCCGCGCCGCGTACTCTTCGGTGTCTTTCCGGGTGGCGGCGTACAGGAGGCCCTTTCCCGTCCGGGCCAGGTCCGCCACCTGCCCCATCACCGCCTTGCGTTTGTCCTTGTCCTTGTGGTGCCGGACCACAGCCAGGCTGATATTGGGCCGGTCGAAGCCGTGGACCAGGACCAGCGGGTCCTTCATGGCCAGCCGCTCCACGATCTCATCGCGCACCGGAGGGGAAGCCGTGGCGGTCAGCGCGGCCACGGGCGGGTTGCCCAGTTGCTCCCGGACCGTGCCCAGGCCCAGGTAGTCCGGGCGGAAGTCATGGCCCCAGGAGGAGACGCAGTGGGCCTCGTCCACCACGAACAGGGACACATCCAAAGCCTTGAGCCGGTCCACCGTTGACGGCCGCGCCAGCTGCTCCGGGGCCAGGAACACGAACACGGCCCTGCCGTCCTCCACCGACTGCCAGGCGGCGTGGACGTCGGCGTCGCTGTGTGCGGAATTGATGGCGACGGCGGCATCTGGCCCCAGATCCGCAACCAGCGATTCACGCTGGTCCTCCTGCAAGGCGATCAGCGGAGAAACCACGACGGCGGGACGCCCGGTGAGGTTGTGAAGGTGCAGGGCTGCAACCTGGTAGATGGCGGACTTTCCGTATCCCGTGGGCATGACGGCCAGGACGTCGCGGCCCCCGGTGAGGGCGGCCATGCCGGCCAGTTGGCCTTCCCGAAGGTTGTCCAGGGAGAAGGACGAGGCCGCAAGGGCGCGAAGGGCAGGTTCGTCGGACATGAAAAAAGGGCTCCGCACGGAAGGAAACAATGGCCGCCTGCTTCAGCCGTGGGAACCAGCCTACGCCAGGGCCCTGGTGCTTGACTTCACGGGAATGCTCAACAACTGTGGAGTGACATATCCGCCAATCCAGCCGGTCCTTCCGGGAGCCGGCGAACAAGGAGCATGTTGTGGCGCGCGAGAACCCGAAGGTCGAAGAACCGGAAGAGTCCGATCTCGAGGTGACCGGCCACCCCAAGACCTGGGCCGCGGGAGTTCCGGGCGTCTACCACTCGATGCAGCCGGCGGTCCAGCACATGGGTGTGGAACGGTCGCGGAAAACCCTGTTGGCCCTCAACCAGAAGGACGGCTTCGACTGCATGAGCTGCGCGTGGCCTGATCCGGGCCACCGCAAGACGTTCGAGTTCTGCGAAAACGGTGCCAAAGCCGTCACCTGGGAGGCGACCCCGGTGGTGGTCGGCAGCGAATTCTGGGCAGGGCATCCGGTCAGCGAACTGCGGAAGCGGTCCGAATACTGGTTGGGCATGCAGGGCCGGCTCACCGAGCCCGTCTACAAGGCTGCGGGGGAGGACCACTACCGCCCGGTGACGTGGGAGCGCGCCTTCCAGATCATGGCTGACAAGCTCAAGTCCCTCCCGGACCCCAACCAGGCCACGTTCTACACCAGCGGCCGCACCTCGAACGAAGCAGCCTTCCTGTACCAGCTGTTCATCCGCGCCTACGGCACCAACAACCTCCCCGACTGCTCCAACATGTGCCACGAATCCTCGGGGTGGGGCATGGGGCAGACCATCGGCGTGGGCAAGGCCACCGTGTCCTACGATGACTTCGGCAAGGCGGATTTGATCATCGTCATGGGCCAGAACCCGGGCACCAACCACCCGCGGATGCTGACGGCGTTGGAAGAAGCCAAGGAAGCCGGCGGCCATATCGTCGCTGTCAACCCGCTGCCCGAGGCCGGACTTCTGCGCTACAAAAACCCGCAGAAGGTTAAGGGCATCATCGGCCACGGCACCCAAATCGCCGACCAGTTCCTGCAGGTGCGCATCGGCGGTGACATGGCGCTGCTCCAGGCGGTGTCCAAGCGCGTGCTCGACGCCGAGGCCGCCAACCCCGGTAAAGTCCTGGACCACGCATTCCTTGCCGAACACTGCGACGGTCTCGAGGAACTGCGGGCGCACCTGGCCCACCTGGACGAGGCCGCGGTGCTGGAAGCCACCGGCCTGCGGTCTGAGGAAATCGACGAACTGGCGGCCCGCTACCTGGCGGCGGACAAGGTGATCATCACCTGGGCCATGGGCATTACCCAGCAGAAAAAGGGCGTTGCCACCATCAAGGAGATCATCAACCTGCTCCTGCTGCGCGGCAACATCGGCAAGCCCGGTGCCGGCGCCTCGCCCATCCGCGGCCACAGCAACGTCCAGGGCGACCGGACCATGGGAATCTGGGAACAGATGCCGCCGGCCTTCCTGGACGCCCTTGGCCGGGAGTTCCAGTTTGAGCCGCCGCGCGACCACGGCCTGGACGCGGTCCAGACCGTCCGTGGAATGCGCGACGGCGGCGTCAAGGTCTTCGTAGGGCTTGGCGGCAACTTCGTGGGCGCCATTTCAGACACCGAAGCCGCCGAAGCGGCCATGGAGAACACTGAACTTTCCGTCCAAATCTCCACCAAGCTCAACCACTCCCACGCCGTGACCGGGGCCGAGGCCCTGATCCTGCCCACCCTGGGCCGGACCGAGATCGACCGGCAGGACTCCGGCCCACAATTCGTCTCGGTGGAGGACACTGTCTGCGCCGTCCATGCCAGCCATGGCGTCGTGGAGCCGGTGGCCCCCGGGCTGCTCTCCGAAGTTGCCATCGTGTGCCGGCTTGCCGCCGCCACGGTGGGGGACCGGACGTCCGCGGACTGGGCCGGGTTCGAAAAGAACTACGACCTCATCCGGGACCACATCGCCCGCGTGGTGGTTGGCTGTGAGGACTACAACACCAAAGTGAGGCAAAAGGGCGGGTTCGTGCTGCCCAACGGTCCGCGGGATTCCCGTACCTTCAACACCCCAACCGGGAAGGCCATGCTTACCGTCAACGAACTCGAACACGTTGACCGGCCGGCCGGAACCCTCATCCTGCAGACCATGCGCTCGCACGACCAGTTCAACACCACCATCTACGGCAACAACGACCGCTACCGGGGCATCAAGAAAGGCCGCGAGGTAGTGTTCGTCAACCCCGTGGACCTTGCCGAACTGGGCCTCACCGACGGGCAACACGTGGACATCCACGGCGTCTACAAGGACAACGTGGCACGGGTCCTGCGCAACTACCGGGTGGTGTCCTACCCGTCTGCCAAGGGCTGCGCCGCAGCGTATTACCCCGAGGCCAACGTCCTGGTCCCGTTGGAGAGCGTCGCGGAGGGAAGCCAGACCCCGGCGTCCAAAGCCGTCATCGTCCGCCTTGAGCCTGTGAAAGTCCTTGAAGAGGAGCCCGCCGCCGCAGGCTGACAGGTTGTGGGCCTGTCGAAACGCAGCTGACCGTGCCCCGGCGGCACGCGAACGAGCGACTCCCCGCCGTTTGGACTTTTCCCTGCGTCACGCGAAGGGGATGTGTCCACATGGCGGGGAGTCTGCGGGCCGTTGCCGGCTACTGTCCCGTGTCCGCCCAGCCGCGGCCGGCGGGCCCGCCGTGCGCGCCGTCGTCGACCAGGCCCAGGGCGACCCGGGCCGCCTTGGCCACGGCAGCCGACGCCGCCTCACGGCTCCCGGCGCTGCCCGTCCCCGCGTCCAGCGCCGCTGCGTACCCCACCAGGAACGTGGTGATGGGCGCGGCCGCATGGATCACGTTGTCGGCGGATTTGCGGGCGAGGTCCAGCAACAGCTCCTGGTCCACGTCGAGGTCCAGGATCTGCAGTGCCTGCGCCAGCCGGTGGGTCCACTGGTCCAGCACCTGGGCTTCGTCGTCGTTGACTGTCATGGTTTCTCCTTTGCTGACACCGGATGTCTCAGGTGTCGATAGTGGACATGTTCGGGTAGCGGGCGCCCGCTGTCGACCCTGCGGGGGCCAATTCGTCCAGCAGCCGCAGCTCATCGGCGCTGAGCTCCACTTCCACCGCGCCCAGGTTCTCGCGCAGCCGCTCGCGCTTCTTGGTGCCTGGGATCGGGACAATATGTTCACCCTGTGCCAGCAGCCAGGCGAGTGCCAGCTGGCCGGGAGTGCACTGCTTGTGGTCGGCCAGTTCCTTCACCCGGTCCACGAGCTCAAGGTTCCGGGTGAAGTTCTCGCCCTGGAACCGTGGCGAATGCCGGCGGAAGTCGTCGTCGGCGAAGTCGTCCACGCTGCGGATCTGACCCGTCAGGAACCCGCGGCCCAGCGGACTGTACGGCACGAACCCGATTTCCAGCTCGTCGAGCACGGGAAACACCTTGGTTTCCGGCTCCCGCTCCCACAGCGAATATTCGGTCTGCAGCGCCGTGATCGGGTGCACCGCGTGCGCCCGGCGGATGGTGTCCGCCGATGCCTCGGACAAACCGAGGTGCCGGACCTTTCCGGCCTGGACCAGTTCCGCCATGGCGCCCACCGTGTCCTCGATAGGAACCGTCTTGTCCACCCTGTGCTGGTAGTAGAGGTCGATGTGGTCCACGCCCAGCCGCCGGAGGCTGGCGTCGCAGGCCGACTTGACGTACTCGGGGCGGCCGTTGATGCCCACCCAGGAACCATCCTCGCGGCGTTCGTTGCCGAACTTGGTGGCGAGCACCACGTCATCGCGCCGGCCCGCTATTGCGCGGCCCACCAACTGTTCGTTGGTGAAGGGCCCGTACATGTCCGCCGTGTCCAGCAGCGACCCGCTGGCGTCCAGGAACTCGTGGATCGTGGCAATCGATTCCTGCTCGTCGCCGTCGCCGTAGAACTCGCTCATGCCCATGCAGCCAAGGCCCAGGGCGGAAACAGTCAATTGTCCAATAGTGCGTGTTTTCATGCCGTTCTCCTCAACGGTAGAACTTGCCTTAGGGGCAGCCGGCCCGCCTGTTTGCGCGGAAGCCGGTGGGTGCAGCGTACGCCACTATAGGCGCTTCCCCTTGGGGACGCGTCGATAGACAGTTGCACCGGCAAACAGGGGGCACCTACCCCTAGACCGCTCCCGGGGGCCTGCCTAGACTGGGCGGACCCCACGCCGGGAACCTGCCCCTGATATTCATCAGGAATCGCCAGTGGAGCAGGGCGGGTCCCATGTCCGGGGTTTTTCAACCTACCCAGATCACTGCCGTCCCACCGGACGGACCTGACTACAGGAGCGATAGATGACAGGGAACAAAGCCGTTGCCTACAAGGAAGCCGGCAAGGTCGAAGTAATTGATATTGACTACCCTACGTTCGAACTCAAGGACGGGCCCGGGGTCAACCCCGCCAACGTGGGGCGCCCCGTCCACCACGGGGTCATCCTCAAGACAGTCGCCACCAATATTTGTGGTTCGGACCAGCACATGGTCCGCGGCCGCACCACGGCTCCGCCGAACCTGGTCCTGGGCCACGAGATCACCGGCGAAGTGGTGGAGGTAGGCCGCGACGTCGAATTCATCAAGGTGGGCGATCTCTGCTCGGTGCCGTTCAACATCGCCTGCGGCCGCTGCCGGAACTGCAAGGAGCGCAAGACCGGCATCTGCCTGAACGTGAACCCGGACCGTCCAGGCAGCGCCTACGGTTACGTGGACATGGGCGGCTGGGTAGGGGGCCAGGCGAACTACGTGCTGGTGCCGTACGCCGACTGGAACCTGTTGAAGTTCCCGGACAAGGACAAGGCCATGGAGAAGATCCTGGACCTGGCCATGCTTTCGGATATCTTCCCCACCGGGTTCCACGGCGCGGTCACGGCCGGGGTGGGTGTTGGATCCACGGTGTATGTTGCGGGTGCCGGCCCGGTGGGCCTCGCCGCCGCCACCAGCGCGCACCTGCTGGGTGCCGCCGTCGTCATTGTGGGCGATATGAACGAGGGCAGGCTGTCCCAGGCGCGCAGCTTCGGTTGCGAGACGGTGGACCTGTCCAAGGGTGATCCGAAGGACCAGATCGAGCAGATCCTCGGCATCCCCGAGGTGGACTGCGGTGTGGACGCCGTCGGCTTCGAGGCGAAGGGGCACGGCCACGACGCCAAGGAGGCGCCGGCGACGGTCCTGAACTCCCTGATGGAGCTCACGGCGGCCGGCGGGGCACTTGGCATCCCCGGCCTGTACGTCACCGGCGACCCGGGCGGCATCGACGAGGCCGCCAAGAAGGGTGCCTTGTCGCTGAGCCTGGGCACCGGCTGGGCCAAGTCCTTGAGCTTCACCACGGGCCAGTGCCCGGTCATGAAGTACAACCGGCAGTTGATGATGGCCATCCTGAACGACCGGGTGCACATTGCCAAGAACGTCAACGCCAAGGCGATTCCGTTGGAAGACGCGCCCAAGGGCTATGCCGAGTTCGACGCCGGCGCGGCCACCAAGTACGTCCTGAATCCGAACGGCTACCTCAGCTGAGCCGTGGGCGGACGGTGATGCCACGAGGGACTCCTCTCAGGCGGAAATAAGTGCTGCCCGGGCCGGGTTAGGCTTTGCACGGGCAGCACGACCGCAACGAAGGAGTTTCCCTTGAGTGATATCACCGTCCGCCACAACGCCGAGCGCAGCCGTTTCGAGATCCTCGACCGCGGGAACGTGATCGGCAAGGCCGCCTACCAGGATTACGACGGCGGCGCGTCACCACAGCGGATTTTCTACCACACGGTGATCAACGAGGAATACGGCGGGCAGGGCCTGGCCGGGAAGCTCGCCGCGGCTGCCTTGGACGCGACGGTGGAGGCCGGGACGGGCATTGTCCCGGTCTGCCCGTTCATCAAGAAGTTCGTGGCCAAGCACCCGGAGTACTCGGACAGTGTGGTGGCCGTGGCTCCGGCGCACCTGGAATTCCTCGAAACCGCCCTTTCGGCCAGGGCCCGGGCGTAGCCCCGGGCGCCGCAAACGTTGATTGTGGGCCGCCCGGGCGGTCCGGTGGAACACACCGCAAGTCTTCAGGAAGCTCCCAAACTCCGGTGATTTAATCGCATCTGTCAGCGCGGCTCAACGCCGCGCTGACGTTGTTTGTCATTGCCGAGGCGGGACAGGAGCCCTTGTATGTCCGAGCACCCCCAGGTGCCCACACCAGGCCGCGCCGCTCCGCCGCCACCGCCCGCCCAGCCGGCCCCCGGGAGGGGCCGGGGCATCCGTACGCTGGTCATCCTGGCCCTTGCCGTCATACTGGTCATCGCGGGAACCATCGCCCTTGCCGTAGCCCGGTCCGGGCCGCCGACCGGTTCCGTTGCCCCCACCCAGCCTGTGGCGGCGCCGGCACCCGTTGCGGCAGCCCCGGAGTCCCTGCAGGACAGCGTGGACACCATCCTCAGCGAGGCGGACCAGTACCGGATCGGGCTGGCGCTCGCGGACGTGTCCGGCGGCGCGGAACGCACGTTCGGCGATGCGGACGCCTTCACCGCGGCCAGCACGGCGAAGATCCTGACAGCTGCTGCCTACTATCACTTGGTGGAAAAGGGGGAGGCGGCCCTGGATGAGCCCATGGGCGACTACGACGCCGCTTTCCAGCTCAAAGCCATGGTCAACGACAGCAACAACGACTCCTGGCAGCTGCTGATGGACGCCGTCGGGTACCCCCAGTTGATTGCCTACGCGGCCTCCATCGGTGTTACCTACGACCCCGAAAAGAACCTGTTGACCGCGGCGGACATGGCCCTGATCCTGAAAAAGCTGTACGCGGGGGAGCTGCTCAACGCCGACAACACCGCCCAACTGCTCAGCTACATGCAGGACACAAACAACGAAGACCTCATTCCCGCCGGCTCCAGGGCAGGCATCGACGTCCACCACAAATACGGTGAGCTCTCCGGCGAACTGCATGACGCCGCACTGCTGAGCTACCGCGGCTCGACCTTCGCCCTGGTGATCTACACGGAAAACCGGGACGGCGTGGCCGATGACGGGCAGGCCGAGGTGATCCGGGACCTGACCCGGGCCGTTGAGGATGCATTGTTCCCGGTTGGGGTGGCGGGCAGGTAGCCAACGCCACGCCCGCGCCGTGGTCCGCCGACTCGCCCTCAGTGAGCGCTTTGGGCCAGACTGTTACCGTGAGCAACAACCCACGGACTGCCTTGGCCGTCGCAGGCCTCAGCCTGGGCACGGCACTGAACCCGCTCAACTCCTCCATGATCGCCGTGGCCCTGGTGGTGCTGCGCGCCGATTTCGGGCTCGACGTTGCGGCCGTCACCTGGGTGGTCACATCCTTCTACCTTGCTTCTGCGGCCGGCCAGCCGGTGATGGGCAGGTTGGCGGACCGGTTTGGGCCACGACGGATGTTCATGCTGGGCATGGGGCTGGTGGCCGTTACCTGCGCCCTGGCACCGCTGGCCCCGAACTTTGCCTTGCTCTGCGTGGCCCGGGCGGTAATGGCACTGGGCACGGCCACCGCGTACCCCAGCGCCGTGGTGATGGTGGGGGCGATTGCGCACCGGGCCAAGGTGGACTCGGCCCGGCCGCTGGGCCGGCTCCAAATGGCGAACACGTCGGCAGCTGCCGTGGGGCCCGTCGTCGGCGGTTTGCTCGTGGGCTTCGTGGGCTGGCAGTCGCTGTTCCTGATTAACGTTCCGCTGGCGGTGGCGGCGCTGCTGATCGTGCGGCAGGCCGCACCTGCGGACCAGGTCCGCGAGCGCGGCAGCGTGGCCCAGCTGGTGCGGGACTCGGATGTTCCGGGCATCGCAGGCTTTATCGGTGCCCTGCTGCTGGTCATGATGGCGGCGCTGAATGTGGCGCCTGACTACCGCTGGTGGATGCTGGCCGCCGGCACGGTTGTGGCAGCCCTCTTCGCCTGGCGGGAGCTGCGGTTCGCCAAGCCGTTCCTGGACCTGCGGCTGCTGGGCCGGAACAGGCCCCTCATGCTCGTTTACCTGGCGTTCGCGGTGTTCAGCAGCGTCTACTACTTCGTCTTTTTCGGCCTGCCCCAGCTCTTGCAGGAGGCGGGCGGCTATGATCCCGGCGTCGTGGGCCTGTTGATGCTGCCCCTTGCCGGGATGTCGGTGGTGGCCACCCCGTGGGCCGTCTCCGCGATGGGAAGGTTCGGTGTGCGCCGGGTGCTGCTCGCCGGCGTCGTGCTCCTGACGCTTGTGGCGGCACTGATGTGGCTGCTGACCGGCACACTGGCCATCCCCTTCGTGGCGGTCCTGACCGCGCTGATGGGGATTCCCTACGGAACCGTCAGTATCGCCACCAACCAAGGCATGTTCGTCTCCACCCGGCCGCAGGACCGCGGCGTCGCGGCAGGGATCTACCAGACGTGCCGCTACGTTGGCGCGATCACCGCTACCGTGATGATCGGTGTGTTCGCGTCCGGTGGCGTGCACCAGGACAGCTGGATGCGGATGGTCCTGGCCATGCTGGTGCTCTGCGCCGTGACGCTCGGGATCTCTGTTTTCTGGCGGCAGCAGAAGGCGTAGCCGCCTTACCCGCCGGCACCCGACGGCGGCGTCACCGGGGTGACCCGGACCCGTGCAATCCGCAGCTTGTCCATGCTGAGGACCGTCAGCACGTACCCCGGGACCTGCACCCGGTCACCGGCCTGCGCCAGCCGCCCCAAGCGGGACATCATGAAGCCTGCCACCGTCTCATAGCGTCCCTCGGGCAATTCGATTCCGGAGGCTGACGTGAACTCCTGCAGGATCAGGCCGCCGTCCACCTCGATGGACCCGTTGGCAACGGTGACACGGTCCTCGTGTTCAGCGCCGGTGTCGTACTCGTCATAGATCTCGCCCACGAGTTCTTCCACGAGGTCTTCGAGCGTGACCACACCGTCGGTGCCGCCGTATTCGTCCACCACCAAGACAATGTGCTGGTTTGTCTTGCGCATCCGGGACAGCGACGGAAGGACCCTGTTGGTTCCCGGCATGGCCAGCATGGTCCGGGCAATATCCTTCACCGGCGCTTGGTCCTGTGCCTCGCCCCGGGGCATCAGGTCGCGGATATGGACGAAGCCCAGGACGTCGTCGGGGGTCCTGCCAATCACCGGAAACCGGGAGTAGGGGCCGTCCCTGACCATTTCGCGGGCGGCAGCGACCGTTGTGGTCCCGTTGATGAAGGTCACTTCCGTGCGGGGACGCATGACCTCCTGCAGGGTCCGGTCGCCGGCGCCGAACACATCGGCCAGGATGTGGCGGTTGCTTTCCTCAAGGGCCTCGCTTTCCGCCACCATGTCCCACAGCTCCTCCGACGTGATGCTTGCCCGTTTGGCATGCGGGTCGCCGCCGAACAGCCGTACCACCGCATCGGTGGAGACGGACAGCAGCCAGATGACCGGCCGCATAACCCTGGAAAGGGTGATCAGCGGCGGAGCCAGGATCCTGGTCAGGGCGACGGGGTTTTGCAGGGCCAGCCTCTTGGGTGCCAGCTCGCCCAGGACCAAGGACAGGTAGGCCACCAGCAGCGTCATGCCAACGAACGACGCCGGCCCGGCGGCGGCCCCGAGCCCAAGGGCTTCCAGGAGGGGCACGACGACGGGCGCGATCGCCGAGGCGCCGTACGCTGCCGAGAAGAACCCGGCCAGGGTCACCCCGATTTGGACAGTGGAGAGGAACCGGTTGGGATTCCGCGCCAGGGCGGCGGTCCGGACCCCGGACTCGCCGGACTTTTCGATGCGGCGGATCTGGCCCTCGTGCAGGGACACCAGGGCCATTTCCGCTGCGGCAAAGACACCGCCCAGCAGAACGAAACTGAGAACCAGAGCAATGTTGACCAGGGTGCCGCTGTCCATGAGATGACCTTAGACCCGCGGGTGGCCGCGTGGACGCGGAGCTCCAGTGCGGGCTGCCGGGCGGTTGTCGTCGCTAGGTGTACATCAGCGAACCGGGGGTGGTGAGCTTCTCACCGGTTTCCAGCCAGGTCTTCAGGCCGGAGAGGATCATCGGCCAGCCGCCGTAGAGCTGTTCGTTGGCCCCTTCGCGCAGGTCGCTGTGCGTAACGGTGAGGTGGCAGGAGTCGTCGCCTACCGGTTCGATCTCCCAGGTGATTTTAGACGTGCCCTCGGCCTTGACGTCCTCGCCCCAGAGCGCCCGCATGGTCTGGACCAGGCGGCGCGGCGGATCCACCTCCAGGTTCTCGCCCTCGCCCAGGGCCTCCCCGGCCTTGGGGTTGCCCATCACGAACTTGCCACCGGGTGTCCAGTCGGACTCCATGGTGTTTCCGAATTGGTACTTGCTGCGGATGTCACTGTCGGTGATGGCTTCCCAGAGCCGTTCCGGCGTGGTCTTGATGTAAATCTCGAAGATCTTTTCCATGGGAGTTTCCAATCTGGATTTGAGGTCGCTGAGGGCAGCGGCCCATGGTTCTGCGTATTTGCTGACCCAGCGGTCGTGGACCAGGCGGATGGGCACCGGGTTGAGGAAGTGCAGCTTTTCCCGGCCCCGACGGCGGGTGGCCACCAGGCCTGCATCCTCCAGGATGCGCAGATGCTTGGCGATGCCGAAGCGGGTCATGCTGAACCGCGCCTCAAGCGCACTCAGGGTCTGGCCGTCCTCGCGGAACAGCTCATCAAGCAGGTCCCGGCGGGTGGGGTCGGAGAGTGCTTTGAACACGTCGTCCATACCGCCAATGATAGGTGACTAAATAGTCACCTATCAAGGGTTTTACGCAGTTGGCTCGAGCCGGGAGCCGCGTGGGGGGTTCCTCGCCGTCAGCCGCGCGTGCGGAACCCCGGCGGCCGGGTGGCCTAGGGCCCCAGGGGGAGGAAGAGCAAGGTGAGCAGGGCGGGAAGGGTGGCGGCAAGGGTCCCCGGGACGCTCTCCCACCGCTTCGGGTAGTGGCCCTGCAGGTCGGCCAGCAGCATGGTGGGGGCGGTGAGGACCATGTTCAGGCAGCAATACACAACCAACGTGTACCCCACCACGGTTTCGCCGATGTTGACCGCCACCAGCCCGGCCGCCAGGCCCAGCGCGACCACCAGGTTCTTGTACCCGGTGGGGATGGCCCACATCATCACCGCGGGCACGTTCTCCGGCGGCGTGCTGAGGAACTTCTGCGCCCACCTGCTGCGCAAGAGCAGGAAACTCTCCACCGGGAAGACGCCCACGTAGATGGCCACGGCCATCACCGCAAAGACCTGGGACATGATGTTCATGCCGGAAGGGTAGGGCCGCGGCACTGTAGAGCACCATCCCCGGATTGGGGGATTCCACGGGAACCCGGGGAGCCGGATACTGAACCTATGTGGGAGGAACGCGCTGAGCGCGCCCGGCGGGAGATCGCCGCGCTGGCCACAGACGGACTGGACTTGTCCGCCCTCTATGCCGCCGCCCTGGCACTGGTGCGGCAGTCGGTGCCGTTCGACCAAGCCTGCTGGGCCGGCGTCGACCCCGACACGATGGTGATGAATTCGGTCACCAACTGGCGGCCCTGGCCCGTCACCGACGAGTACGCCGTCCGGTTCGCCCAATCCGAGTATCAAGGGAACGAGCCGAATACCTTTGCCCAGTTGATGGGACGTCCGCGCCCGGTGGCTCGGATTTCGGATGCGCCTGGCCCCGCGGTGGCCGGCAGCATCCGGATCAATGACCTCTTGCGCCCGCTGGGACTGGTGCATGAACTGCGCGGCGCGTTCCGCGTGGACCAGTCGTGCTGGGGAGTGGGCAGCCTGTTCCGTAATGGGGCGGTCGACTTCAGCGACCGGGAGGTGGAATTCCTGGCAGCGGTTACTGGCGCGCTCGCCGCCGCAACCCGCATCGCCACCCGCGCCCACCACGCGGTCTGGGACCAGCATGGGGGCCCGATCATCGTCCTCGCCGGCGATCGTGGTGAGTTGCGGGCCGCCACTCCGGCCGCCACCACGTGGCTCCAGGCACTCGAAGACGCGGCTCCGGGCCGGTTCAGCATGGTGCTGTACGCCGTGGTGGAACAGGCAAAGGCGTCACGCACCGGGACGGCGCGGACCCGGATGCGGGACCTCGACGCCGGTTGGGTGGTCCTTCAGGCGAGCCGGCTCCTCACCGGGGACGATCCCGGACAGATGGTGGTCACGGTGGAGCCGGCCACCACCGGCCAGTTGCTGACCCTCCTCCTGGCTGCCTACGGCTTCACCCCGAGGGAACAGGAAGTCTGCCTGGAACTCATCGCAGGCAGCCCGGACGCTGATATCTCCCGGCATCTGTTTATCTCGCCGCACACCGTCCACGACCACCTCAAATCCATCTTCGACAAAGTGGGGGTGGGCAGCCGCGGGGAACTGGTCGCCAGGCTGACGGCAACTGGGTAGCCTTGGGCGCATGCAGAAGATATCGGTCGACGCCTTGGCGCGCCAGCAGCTCGAGGCAGCGCTCGCATCCCCCAACGGTCGTGCCGCCGATACCGTTTACGGCGGCCACGAGAAAATCCTCCGGCAATCCGTGATGGCGATGGCGGCCGGAACCCGGTTGAGCGAACACAAGAACCCCGGCGACGCCACGGTGTTCGTGATCCGCGGCTGCATCCGGCTGACCGCGGGTGGAGACTCCTGGCAGGGCAAGGCGGGGGACCTGCTGATCGTCCCGCCCGGCCTGCACAGCCTGACGGCCGAAGAGGACTCCACCTTCCTGTTCACCGTGGCCAAGCACCGCGACTGACCCATCGACTGCTCCGCCGTTGTCGTTCCGGGCGCTGAAAACGACTGGTACGGAGCACTCGAAGCAGGTTTGTCAGGAACGGTCGGTGACGCTTTCCTTCACCGGCCGTGGCTCCAGCCAGATCCGCTCCCGCGGGCCCGGCGGATAGGCGTACCTCTTCCCGGCAAAGGTGATCAGCAACGCGGCAACCACCGGGATCGCCGCCGCGGCGGGGACCAGCAGCGCGCCGCCCACCACCAGGGCGGCCGAACCGTACAGGGCACCAACGGTGATGCCCAGCTGGATGGTCAGCACGGTCAGCCCGTTGGCGGCCTCGCTGTATTCACCGCCGGCCCGGAGGATCGCCGACTGGTTGTAGATGCCGATTGCCCCGAGGCCGGCCCCCCAGACCGTCATCAGCACCAGGGTGACGGGGAGGTTTCCTACCGCCAGGGGGAGTAAAAACATCGACGCGGCGATGGCCGCCGTCGTCACGATCAGGGACCGGCGCGGGCGCGAATCCACGGTCAGCCCGGCAATCCAGATGCCCAGCAGGCCAGAGCCGCCCAGCACGGTCAGGGAGAGGCTGGTGGCGTAGTCCGGCAGGTGCGCCTCGCGGATGAAGGGTGCGATGTAGGTAAAGAGAGCGAAGTGGGCCAACACGAGCAGCGGCCAGGCGACGGCCACGGACTTTACTCCGGGCTGGCCAATAGCCTTCCGAAGCGAGGGCCGGGCCGCGTCGGTAATGCGGCGGACCCGGGGGAGCAGCCAGAACGCGAGGACGGTGAGGACCAGCCCAAAGCCGGCCAGCACCAGGAACGCTGCCCGCCATCCCAGGAACCCGCCTAGGGCGGTGCCCACCGGAGCCCCGATGGCCAACCCCAGGCTGTTGCCGCTGAACACGATGGCCAAGGCCTTGCCCACCTTGTCCGCCGGGACCACCCGGGCCACGAACGGCGCCATGGTGGTCCAGAGCAGTCCGTGCGCCAGTCCACCCACCAACCTGGCGATCATCGCCGAGGTGAAGTCCGGCGCCATCCCCACCATGGCGTTGCTCAGCGCGAACGTCAGGACCAACGCGACGAGCAGCGCATGCCGTGGAATTTTCCCCAGGAGCCGCGCCGCCGGAACCACGGTGACAACAATGACGGCGGCGTACGCGGCGGCGAGGTAGCCGGCCACGGGCTCGGACACGCCGAGGCCGGAGCTGATCTGCGGAAGGAGCCCTGACGGCAGCAGCTCCGTGGTGATGGCAGTGAAGGCTATGGTGGCCAGCACCGCCATGGCGGCATAGGGAAAACGGGCAGGGGACGGCGCGGAAATCGCGGAAGGCATGGGGGTGCGTCCATTCAAGGGGTGGGGTTGGAAAGCGGCTCGCTGGCCGGACAAATTCCTCCCTTAAATTTACAGGATCGAACCCCCTGCTCCGCGCCGGTTACGGCGTGTTCAGGCGTGCGTCCAGCAAGCCGGCCGCGACCGCTGGAGCCAGTCCGGGCGCCAGCGGGAGGCGCGGGACTACGAGGCAGTGCCACAGGTGGTAGATATCCGCCTTGCCGGACCACACCGTCGAGGTGACATTGCCGTTCTCGTCGAGTTCCTGCTTCCAGGAACCGTGCTCGTAGTCGATGAACCAGTCGCGGGCGTGGTCCCAGATCCGCTCATACCAGTCCGCGTACTGTTGCTCGCCCGTGGCAATGTACAGGGCGGCCGCACCGCCGATCGCTTCCGCTGGTACCCACCGGATGCGGGTGGTGACAACGGGCTTGCCTTCCCAGTCGACTGTGTAGACAAAGCCCGGATGGCCGTCCGGTTGCCAGGCGTCCCGGATGGCGGCATCGAACAAGCCCCGTGCATCCTCGAGGAGCCACTCCGGGACGTCCAGGCCGCGGGCCTCAAGCCCGGCACGGAGGTGGAGGAGCAGCCGCGCCCACTCCACCCAGTGGCCAGGGGTTCCACCGTAGGCGCGGAACTGGCTGGCGCGGTCATCGGTGTTGTACTCGGGCATGGGGTTCCAGTCCGGGTCGAAGTGCTCGAACACCCGGTAATTGTTGTTGCGCGCAAACCGGTGGATGAGCACCTCGGCGATGTGCAGGGCCCGTTCGAGCCACCTGTTCTCCCCGGTCACATCAGCCACGATGAGGTAGGCCTCCACCGAGTGCATGCTGGCGTTGCCGCCGCGGTATGCCTCGGTTTCCGTGAAGTCCCGGTTCCACGAGTCGAAGCACATGTTGGCCTCGTGGTCCCAGAACTTCGTGTCGGCGACCTGCAGCGCTTCATCCAGCAGCTCCCGCGCTCCGGGTCGACCGGCCGCGACGGCGCTTGCCGCGGCCAGGAGCACGAAGGAGTGCTGGTAGCCGGACTTGGTGTCGTCCACCGGACCGTCCTGGTCCACCTCCGCGTACCAACCGCCAAACTCGTCGTCGTGGAGGACGCCGTTGAGGGCGGCAATTCCGTGGTCCACGAGCGTGGCCGCTCCCGGCCGTCCCATCAGGGCGGCGACGGCGAAACTGTGCGTCATCCGCGCGGTGATCCACAGGTGGGTTGGCTTGTCGGCGAATACCTTGCCGTAGTTGTCGAGCCAGCCGAATCCGGTGGCGACCTTGGAGGCCTCGGCGAAACGGACCAACCGGTCGGTTTCCGCCTCAAGCCATCGTGCGTGGGCGGCGCTGTTCAGCCACGTCATGTCATGTCCTCTCAGTTCTCTCAGTTGCGTGGTAGGTAGAAAATATTGCGTCAGCCGGCGGCTTCAAGAACGCCGCGGACAATCGTGGCAGCCGCTCCCAGATAGGCCAGGACCACCAGGAGTTTCTGTGCTGCCCGGGCCGGAACAAATTTCGAGGCGACGTCGCCGAGCACCAGCCCGGCCAGGCAGGAGACGGCAACGGCACCCCACATGCCCAATGGCATCACGGGGAAGGTCGCGGGGGCAGTGATGGCCTTGGAGATGAGTGAGAACGTACCGATCGTGAAGAAGTACGGCTGCATGGTGGCAGCGAACGACTTATGCTGCCAATTGGTGGCGATCGAGTACATGCTGACGGCGGGCCCGCCCACCCCGGCGGCAGTGTTCATGAATCCGCTGAGGCCGCCGGCGGCCAGCAGGTAGCGCCGGCGCGACGGCAGCGTGGCGGACTTCAGTGCCAGCAGAACAGTCAGCCCGGCCGCGAGGAGCACCCCGATGGAGATCTCCAGCACCGGCGCTGGAATCAGGCGGATCAGGAAGGCCGCCGGAATGATGCCGAGCAGGGCAGAGGCAGCAAGAAACACGTAGCGCTTCCAGTCGATGTCGCGCAGCACCCGGAAGATAATGGCTCCTGCCGTCACCGCACCGCACACATTCACCAGCACCACGCCTTCCACCGGGCCCAGGAGCAGGACCAGGAACGGGGCCGCCACCAGCGCGAAGCCCATCCCGGTGATCCGCTGCATCCCGGCACCCATGACGACGGCCCCGAGGACCAGCCCGGTGGTCAGCATTTACGGTCTCCAGGCCACGTACTGGACCTCTTCGAACTCTTCGAGGCCCAAGCTCGATCCTTCCCGTCCCAGCCCTGACTGTTTGGCGCCGCCCATCGGGGCGAAGGCAACGGACGGCAGGGGGTCGTTCACGCCGACGATGCCGGCCTCAAGCTGCTCCGGGATCTCCCAGCCGCGCTTCGGGCTGCCGCTCCACACGTAAGCGGCCAGGCCCATCTCGGTGGCGTTCGCCTTCCGGATGGCGTCCTCCTCCGAGGAGAAGGTGACGACGCCGGCGGCCGGGCCGAACACCTCTTCGGTCACCAACAGTGCGTCGTCCGGAACATCGGCAAGCAGGGTGGGCGCCATGAACGCACCCCCGCCAGGGACCGCCGTGCGCTGGGTGACGCGGCGGGCGCCCCGGCCCAGGGCGTCGTCCACCAGCGCCTGTACGGCGGACACCCTGTCGGCATCGATGACCGGGCCCAGGTCCGGGACCTGCGCGCCGCCGTCGGGAACGCCATGACCGATGGTCATCGCGTCAAAGCGGGCGCCCAGCTTCCTTGCGAACTCGTCGGCGACGCTGTCCTGGACCAGGAACCTGTTGGCGGCCACGCAGGACTGGCCGGTGTTGCGGAGCCTGCCCAGGACGGCGCCGTCAACGGCCGCGTCAAGGTCCGCGTCCTCGAAGACGATGAACGGTGCGTTGCCGCCGAGTTCCAGCAGGGGCCGGACCACGCGCTCGGAGGCCGACGCCATGACCTGCCGGCCCACGCCCGTGGAACCGGTGAAACTTACGGCACGGACCGCCGGGTGGGCCATCAGCGCCGCGGTGATTTCGCGGGAAGGGCCATGGACCAGATTCACCACGCCGGCGGGAAAACC
The DNA here is from genome assembly GCF_000374865.1 of Arthrobacter sp. 135MFCol5.1. Lineage (GTDB taxonomy): Bacteria > Actinomycetota > Actinomycetes > Actinomycetales > Micrococcaceae > Arthrobacter. The sequence continues at coordinate 187,479 of NZ_KB895457.1, forward strand.
GGCGTCATTCAGGACTTCGAACAGGCCGGTCGCAGCCAACGGGGCCTTCTCGGACACCCTGCCCACCACGGTGCACCCGGCGGCGAGCATCGCGGCGAGCTTGCGGGCCTGGATGGAGACGGGGAAGTTCCACGGGGTGAGGCTGAGGGCCACACCGACGGGCTTGCGGTTGCTGAGGTGGCGGCGCCCCCGGAGTTCAGGTGGGCTGATGGTGCCGGTGGCGCGGCGGACCTCCTCGGCGAACCAGCGGAAGTACTCCACCGAGAAGTCCACCTCGCCCTGCGCTTCGGGAAGCCTCTTGCCTGCCTCGAGTGCCAGCGTGTGCGCGATTTCGTCGCGGCGTTCCGCCAACAGCCCCGCCGCGTTGCGGAGCAGGTCTGCCCGGTGGCGGGCGGTGGTGCGGGACCAGCTGCCGAAGGCCTCGGCGGCGGCGTCGGCGGCCTTGGTGGCGTCCCCGGCCGAGCCCCAGGCGACCTCGCCCACGGTGCTGCCGTTGCCCGGATCAGTCACGTCCCTTGCGGTTCCGGCAGTGTGCCAGGTGCCGTTGACAAGGTGCCGGGCTGATGTGAGGTTCATGGAAGGAGCCTTTCGTTGGGCCGTGAGGGCACCGCCGGAGCCGCGCGTCGTCGTTGTACTCATCCCTTGCTTGCCCCTGCCGTGATGCCGGCAACGAAGTAGCGCTGCAGGAAGACGTAGGCCACCACCACCGGCAGGGAAGCCAGGATCACGCCGGCGAACAGCAGCGGGTAATTGGTCTGGAACTCACCTTGGAAGCTGAGCAATGCCAGTGGCAGGGTCCGGTTGCCGGGGGACTGGATGAACAACAGCGGGTAGAGGAGCTCGTTCCAGTGGATGACGAACAGGAAGATGGCGGCCGCGGCGATCGACGGTGCGGAGAGCGGCAGGGCGATGGATGCGTAGGTCTTCCACGGCCCGCTGCCGTCGATTGAGGAAGCTTCATAGAGTTCCTTGGGCAAGGTCCGCATAAACCCGCCCAGGATGAAGACGGCAATGGGCAACGTGGACACGACGTTGGCCAGGATCAGGCCGGCCAGGTTGTCCAGCAAGCCCAGCCTGCCAAAGAGGACGTAGAGCGGCACCATGTTGGCCTGTGCCGGGATGGCCATGCCCAGGACCAGGAATCCGAAGATGGCCCAGGACATGAACCCCTTCAACCGGGACACTGCGTAGCCGGCCAGGCTGGCCACGAACAAGGTCAACGGCACCGAAACGCCGGTAACGATCACGCTGTTCATGAAGGACGAACCCAGGTTCTGGCCGCCCACCACCTCGACGAAGTTATCCGGGGCGAGTGAATGCGGAAGGCTGAACGGGCCGGCGAACAGTTCCTGGGTGGACTTGAAACTGCCGAACGCCACCACTGTCAGCGGAATGATGATGATGACCGCGTAGATGGCCAGGATGGCGCGGCGGCTTAGTGTTGCGAGCATGCTGCTAGTCCCCCTTCGGGGTGAGCCGGAGCAACCGGCGCTGCAGCCAGGTGACCAGGGCGATCATCGCCATGAAGATAATCGACTGGGCGGCGGCGTAGCCGAACTCCGAGTTGGCAAAGGTGCTGTATATGCGGGTGGAAAGGATATCCAGGGCTGCCTTGGGCGGGTTGCCGGCGATGCCAAGAATCAGGTCGAAGGCCTTGAAGGACTGCACGGTGGTGTAAGCCACCACGATGGAGGTGGCCGGGGCCACGAACGGCCAGGTGATGGATTTGAACTGCTGCCATTTGCTGGCGCCGTCCATCTCCGCCGCTTCGTAGAGTTCCTTGGGGATGGCCTGCAGCCCGGCGATGTAGACCACCATCATCTGGCCCGAATGGAACCAGACCTGGGTGACGGCCACCCAGTACAAAGCCTGGGCGTCGTTGCCGAGGTAGGCTCCACCGTCCACCCCGACGGTTCGGAGGACGGAGTTGGCCAGGCCGAAGTTGGGGTCGTAGATGAACTTCCAGATGAAGGCCACCGAGACGGAGGACAGGATGGTGGGGAAGAAGAACAGTGCCCGCAGCAGGATGCTGCCCCGCGAGTTCTTGGTCAGCAGCAGGGCCAGGACCAGCGAGAACGCTGTCTGGGCGATCACCACCAGCAGCACGAACTTCAGGTTGTTCGTCAGCGCGTTCGTAAACAGCGAGTCCTTGGTGAACGCCCGGACGAAGTTGTCCACGCCCACATAATTGAACGCCGCGGAGAATCCGTTCCAGTCCGTGATGGCGTACTGGAACGCCTGCAGCGTCGGCATCACCAGGAAGAAGGCGACGACGGCGACTGCGGGCAGCGGGAAAAGGTACAGGGCCGGATTCACCCGTGTGGGAGAGCGGCGGCGCACCTTGGCAGGGTTGTCGGGGGTGTGGCTGTCCGGGGCCTTCCGCCGGGCAGCCGTTCCCGGATGGATGCTCATAGCCGTTCGTCAACAATCTTCTGGGCGGCAGCGGCTGCCTGCTCCGGGCTGGTGCCGGAAATGACGGCCGTGGCGCTGGCCTCCACCGCGTTGCGGACATCGAGGTTATTGAACTGGAAGCGGGCGGCGAGTGCCGTCTTCTTCTGCAGCCAGGGACTGAGGCGCTTCAGGTCCGGGTTGGTGTACTCCACCTTGTCCACGGAGACGTGCTGGGCAGTCTGGTTGGCGTAGTAGCCGGCGTTCTCGGGCTCGGAGAGGAAATCGATCCATGCCGCCGCGGCCGCCTGGTTCTTGCTGGCGGAGTTGACGCCCAGGATGAAGGTGGCGTTGTAGGCGCCCTCGTATTTGCCGTTGCCGTCGGAGGTGGTGTTGGGGAACACCAGGTCGATCGGGAACTTGGCACCGAGTCCGCGGACCGCGGCGAGGTGGTAGGAGCCGGTGGCGAGCATGGCGGCCTTGCCCTGGGAGAACAGGTTCTGGGCCGGTTCAACGGCGGTGCCGGTGGCGTTGGGCTGCACGAAGGGCTTCAGGTCCTTGTACTGGCCCAGCATCTTGAGGAACCAGTCGTCCGTGCACTTGAGCTTGCCCTGCTCGATCTGGGCGCACATGTCGTCCACGGGGGCGTTGTTGGCGATCATGCAGTTGAACAGCTGGCCGCCGTTTCCGACGTCGCCGCCCGGCCAGGAAATGGGAATGACCCCGGAGGCGGCGAGTTTTTCGCACATGCCCAGGAAGGCGTCCCAGTTCTTGGGCGAGGTTTCTGCACCGGCCTTGTCGAAGAGGTCCAGGTTGGCCATGGGCATGGGGAAGACCACCTGGTAGGGCAGGCCGAGCTGGTTGTCGCCGCTCTGCCCGGCGGACAGGAGTCCCTTTTGGTAGTTGCCTACGGCTTTGCTGCCCTTGAGGTCGGTGTACACCCCGGCCTCGGTGAAGTTCTTAAACTGGGAGCCGCGGAAGGTGGCGAACGCGTCGCCGATGGAGCCGCCGCGAAGCTTCTGCAGTGCCTGGGCGTTGTAGTCGTTGGAGGTCGAGATGTCCTGGGCAATTTCCACGCCGTCGTGTTGTGCCACGAAGCGCTTGATGAGTTCGTCGAATACGGCCTTGTCCTCGCCGCGCCAGTGGGCGAAGGACACCTTGCCGGTGACGGCTCCGGTGGCGGGTGCCGACGGACCGGTTGCCCCTCCCGGCTTGGTGGAACCGCCGGGCCCGGCGCACGCTGCCGCAGCGGCGCCGAAGCCCAGGGCCCCGAGAAGGGCGACTGCCTGCCGGCGTGAAATCTGACTCACAATAATCTCCTCGTTGAGTGTTTGCTGTGCCTTGTTTGCTTGCTGCTGAGAGGGGCCGGGCCCCGTGACGGTGCTTGTGGTGCGGGAGAACTGCCTAGGCGTTGGTCCTCTGGGCGGACACGACGTCGTCCACCACGGCGCAAAGGCGCTGCAGCCTGCGGACGGCGTCGGTGGAGAGGGATTCGACGACGTCGGGAGCGCCGATGCAGGAAGCCCAGACTGCGCGTCCGGAGAGGAAGCCGCTGGCACCTTCGAGGCAGGCCCACCGGACGGCGTCCGGGAAGACGTCTTCGGGAACACCGGAGGAGAGGACCACCCACGGGCCGTCGATGGCTTTGGTGAGCTCGGCGCAGGCGTCGCGGACGTCAGCTTCCGAAGCCTGGCCGTGGAACGGGACCTCGGCCTTGTACAAGTCGGCACCCAGGCTGCCCAGTTCCTTGGCGGCGGCCAGGATGCCCGCGTTCCAGTCAAAGTCGCCGCCGGCCAGGGGCTTGCGGGAGACGGGTTCGATGATGCTTATCAGCCCCGCGGACCGGCAGCTGTCCACGAACTCGCGGACCATGGCCACGCGGCCCTCGGCGGGTTCGTCCGGGCGGTAGAGCACCAGCAGCTTCAGGGCCTTGACGCCGAGGGCGGCGTATTTGTGCGGATCCACCAGGCGGTCGATGGTCACTTCGCCCACCAGTTCGCCGTGGGCGGGTTCAAAGTGATCGGCGGAGGCGATCAGCCCGCAGCCGGGGTCCACCACGCCTTCCTCGATTGCGTGGTCCAGGGCGAACTGGCGGTCGATGAGGACGCCGGAGGCATAAGGGGTCAGGATCCGGGCCGCCTCGAGCTTGAAGTCCCGGAGGTCCTGGTCCGTGACGGGCTGGTCGGTGTGCTCTGCGAACATGTTGCGCATGGCTTCGCGCTGGTCAACGGCGAGCATCGCAAAGGCGCCTGAGGGCCGTTGGAGCGGGGAGAGGTCTGCATGGTTCATGGGCTGGCTACTTTCAGCTGGGCGGGTTGGGTCAGGAATGGTGGTTGGAGGCGAATTCGGTGGTGATGGCCTGGCGGGGGATGGCAGAGCGGCCGTCCAGCCCGACACAGGATGCTGCGGCGGTGCGGCCGGCGAATGCGGCGGCGTCCACCAACGGCAGGCCTGCGGCAACGGCTGCGAGGAGCGCGCCGTGGTAGACATCGCCGGCGCCGAGGGTGGAAACGATGTCCGCCGGCGTGGCCGGTACGTGGACGGGACCGCCGCCGCGTTCCAGGACCCAGGCGCCGTCTGAGCCGGCGGTGGCCACGACGGCCGCGGCGCCGTCGTCGAGCGCTTTGCGCAGGAGGGCTCCGGGGGAGTGCCCGGCGCCGTACTCTGCCTGGAGCCTTTCCACGGTAGGTACGTAGAGTGCGATGCCGCGGGGGCTGAAGGATGGGATGGGATTGCCGGCGTCCACGCTGATGTTCAGCGATCCGGAGCGGGCACCTGCGACGGCATTCCATCCCAAGTGGTCGGCATGGACCCAGGCGGCGGATGCCAGCAGGTCGAAGAAGCGGCTGCCCGCAGGGAACCTGACCGGCGGCACGGGCCTGGTGACGATGGCCCGGCTCTCGGTTGCCTTGCTGACGATGATCACGCTGGCGCCGGTCTTGACGCCGCGATCGCGGATCACGGCGGAGGTGTCCACGCCTTCGGCTTGCAGCCCGGAAATGATGCGGTCGCCTTCTTCGTCGGTGCCGAGGACGCCGGCGAAGGCGGTATCCGCCCCCGCCCGTGCTGCTGCGACGGCTGCCGTGGCTGCAGGGCCGCCGCCCGCCGTCGCGAAATCCGTGGCCACGGTCCGGCTGTCCGCAGCGGGGTAATCCTGCACCAAGGCAATGGAGTCAAGAGTGGCGCAGCCTACGAAGAGCAGGGGTCCAGTTGACGGTTGGGGCACGTTCCACCTCGTTGTAGTTCCGGCTGGTATTGAAGAAATATACACACGCTATGTTGGAAAAACAACACTTTCTGTATAGTTGTGTTTGGGATGCAACGCCGCAGCCCCCACTCAACGTAGAGAAACGGAGCAGCTCATGTCATTGCCTACTGCGGAATCTGTCCGGACCATCCGGTACGGACTCATCGGGGCGGGCCACATGGCCCGCGAACATGTCAGGAATCTCGCCTTGATCCCCGGGAGCCGGATCACCGCAGTGTCAGACCCCACGCCGTCATCCCTCGACGAGACTGCCAAGGAAATCGGCTACGACGTGCAACTCTTCACCTCCCACCAGGAACTGCTGGCCTCGGGAATGGTTGACGCGCTGGTGATTGCCAGCCCCAACGACACCCACTTGGGCATCCTGAAGGACATCTTCGCCAGCGGCACCAACCTCCCGGTCCTGGTCGAAAAGCCCGTATGCACCAGCGCAGAACAGGCGGACGAGCTCGAAGTCCTCGCCGCGGGCTACCCGGCACCGGTGTGGGTTGCCATGGAGTACCGGTACATGCCGCCGGTCCAGGAGGTTATCCAGGCGGCACACACCGGAAAGCTTGGGAACATCTACATGCTTTCCATCGTGGAACACCGCTTCCCGTTCCTGCACAAGGTGGATTCCTGGAACCGCTTCGCCGAGCGGACGGGCGGCACCCTGGTGGAGAAGTGCTGCCACTTCTTCGACCTGATGCGCCTGATCCTCCAGGACGAGCCCGTCCGGATTTACGCCAGCGGCGGCCACGACGTCAACCATATGGACGAGGTGTACGACGGCAAGGTCCCGGACATGGTGGACAACGCCTACGTCATCGTCGATTTCAAGGGAGGCCGGCGGGCCATGCTGGAGCTGTCCATGTTCGCCGAAGGGTCAAAGTTCCAGGAGCGGATCTCCATCGTGGGCGACGCCGCCAAGATCGAAACCCTCATCCCGGTGGCGGCCAACCACTGGATCCCCGGCGACGAAGCCGAGGCGACCGTGGAATTCAGCCCCCGGTCCCCGCTGGGCCCCCTGAAGCATGACGTGCCGGTGGATGAGGCGGTCCTCGCCGCCGGCGCCCACCACGGCTCCACGTACTACGAGCACCTTGGATACCGGAAGGCAATCCTGGGCGAAGGCCCCGTAGAGGTGACTGTTGCCGACGGCCTGCAGTCCGTGCGGATGGGCCTGGCAGCGGAACGTTCTATTACGGAAGGACGCCCCGTGGAGCTCGCGAATGCGGCTTCCGGGGTACGTTCATAAGAAGATTTGTGTTGGAAGTCCAACACGCCGCCAGGCTCTGCCCGGCGCATTGGGGAGGGATAAGCAGCTTATGAGCACAGCACATGGAGAGGCGCCGCTGACGCCGCGCCAGCGCACCATCCTCGATGAGTTGGGACGGAAAGGCTTCATTTCCACGAACGACCTCGCGGGGACGTTCGCAGTCTCCGACATGACCGTGCGGCGGGACACCCGGGTGCTGGCCAAGCGGGGCCTGGCCCGGGTGGTCCACGGCGGGGTCAGTGCCGTGGACGGGCACGGCCAGAACGCCGACTTCGCCGCCCGGGTCCGGGAGGACGCAGACGCCAAGCTCCGGGTCGCACGGGCCTGTGTGTCGATGATCAGCGAACGGGACGCCATCATCCTTGACGCCGGTACCACCACGTACCAGATCGCCCAGGAACTGCCCACGTCCTTCAGGGGGACCATCATCACGCACTCGGCCCCGGCCATCCAGCGCTGCCTGCAGCTGACCGAGGCGCGCACCATCTGCCTCGGCGGGGAACTGTTGCTGGACAGCCAGGCGTTCAACGGTCCCATGACCGTGAGCGCGGCTGCAGGTTTGCGCGCCAAAACGGCGTTCATCGGGGTGACCGGCATCCACGATGAGGCCTTCTACATCGAACGCGACGTGGAGCGCGCCACTAAGATCGCCCTTATGAATTCGGCGGAACAGGTAGTGGTGGTGGCAACCCACCAGAAGATGCTCAGGTACGCGCTGGCGCGGCTGGCAGCATTTGATGCGGTGGACATCCTGGTGACGGATGCCCCGCCGCCGGAGGAAATCGAGGATGCCCTGGGCGCCGCCAACGTCAAGCTGATGGTCGCCGCATGAGCGCCCGGCTGCGCGTCTGCCTGCCCGCCCAAGACCTGCTGGACGCACTCGCCCCGGTGGACGGCGTCGAGTTTGTGCTCTGGGACCTCGCGGGCCCGGCCCCCGAGGGCCGGCTGGACCTCCTGGTGCCGCCCTACATGGGCAAGCCGTCCGCGCTCGCCGCGCTGGAAGGCGTGGACGTAGGCCTGGTGCAGAGCCAGTCCATCGGGTACGACGGCGTAGCGGGCATCCTGCCCGGCGGTGTCACCTTTGCCAACGCGGCCGGAGTCCATGAGACCTCGACGGCGGAGCTCGCCGTGGGCATGATGATCGCGTCCCAGCGAGGCATCCCGGACTTTGTCCGGAACCAGGACAACGGCACATGGGACAACAGCCAGCGCCCCAGCCTGGCGGACCGGCGCGTCCTGCTGGTGGGTTACGGGGGAGTCGGCAAGGCCATCGAGGCCCGGCTCCTCCCGTTCGAAGCCGAGGTCACCCGGATGGCCAGCCGTTCACGCGAGGACGGTGGCGGAACCATCCACGGGATCGACTCGCTCTACGAACAGCTGCCGCTGCACGAGATCGTAGTGGTCAGTGTTCCCCTCAACGGGCAAACAGAGCACCTTGTGGACGCCAAGTTCCTCGCCGCCATGCCGGACGGCGCCCTGCTGGTGAACGTGGCCCGCGGCCCTGTGGCCAACACCGACGCGCTGCTGGCCGAGACTGCAACCGGCAGGCTCCGCGCCGCCCTGGACGTCACGGATCCGGAACCGCTGCCCGCCGGCCACCCGCTGTGGACCACCCCCGGAGTGCTCATCACTCCGCACGTGGGCGGCGCCAGCTCGGCCATGTTCCCCCGCATGGTTCGCCTGGTCAGGAAGCAGATCGGACTGCTGCTCGAGGGCCGCGAACCCGTCAACGTGGTCCTCCCTTAACGCCGGCGGCCTGCGGCCCTATGCTTGGCCCATGTCTACTTTCGAAGTCCGCCGCAGCGCGGTCATCCCTGCCTCCGCCGAGGAGATCTTTCCGCTGGTGAACAACTTCCACGAATGGACCGCCTGGTCCCCCTGGGAGGCGGTCGATCCGGGCATGAGCCGCCGCTACTTCGGCAGCGAATCAGGGGCCGGCGCAGGCTATGAGTGGAACGGGAACCGCAAGGCCGGCAGCGGAACCATGGAGATCGTGGAGTCGGTGCCTCCGAGCCGCATAGGGATCCGGCTGCAATTCACCAAGCCGTTCAAGGCCCTGAACCCCACGACGTTCACGTTCAGCCCGGCTCCTGGCGGCACCGAGGTGACGTGGCTGATGACCGGGGAGAACAAAGGGCTCGGTAAGGTCTTTGCCCTGTTCATGAACATGGACAAGCTGGTGGGCGGCGACTTTGAGCGCGGCCTCGCGGCGCTCGCAGCCACGGTCGCCGCCCGGAAGAGCTGATCGCTCCATGGGCGTCGTGGATGATGCCCTGGCCGCGACGGATGAACCGGGCCGCGGCTGCCTCCGGCATGTGGTGGAGATTGCCCGGTCCGTGGCCCCGGACGCCACCGAGGGCATGAGCTACGGGATGCCGGCCCTCAAGGTCGACGGCAAGCCGCTGGTGGCTGCCGTGGCCGCGGCCAAGCACCTTTCGATCTTTCCATTCTCCTCGGCCGTGGTGGAGGCGGTGGCCGGACGCCTGGAGGGCTACTCGCTGTCCAAGGGAACCATCCGCTTCAGCGCAGCCAGGCCGGTGCCGGACGACGTCGTAGCGGACATCGTCAGGCTGCGGCTGGCGGAAATCCGGAAGTGAAACCCTGCAGTTGAGGACGTCGGTTGGTTCCGCAACGGGAGGGTCTCTGCGAAAATTATCCAGTGACTTTACTTAAGCGGACAACCTCTTTGCCGGCTGATGGACCTCCGCGGTTTGCTGACCCCCGCCGTACGGGAGCCCTGCTTGGCCTTGGGGGTGCATGCCTCTTCGTGTTCTCCTACACGTCAGGGTTTGCGGACCTATTGTCCGGCGCCGCGCGCGTCCTGGTCCTCGGGGCGGTGGGCGCCAGCCTGTGGTTCCTCTTCGCCAGGCCACGTTTCCTGGGACCCTTCGTGCCACCCCGCGGCAGACACATTGCGGTCTATGTCCTGTGCGTGGTGGCTGAATTCGCGCTGATAGCGGCCGGTAGTTCATTGCTTGACGCCCGAGGTGCGCTGGTGCTGCGTCCGGCGCTGATCGCACTGGTGGTCGGCCTCCATTTCGTGCCGTTCGCGTGGGCCTTCAAGGAGCCCATGTTCTACCTTCTGGGCGGACTGCTCGCAGCGATTGGCGGTATTGGGCTGCTGAGCGGGACGGAACCGGGCGCGGCGTCGGCGGCGGCGACCGCCGGAGTGGCCATGGCGCTGGTCCTGCTTGCCTACAGCCTCGGAGCCTTCTCCAAGCTTCGGCGGGCAGGAACGCCTGCGAAGCGGTGAGGAACGCTGTGGCAGGACCAAAGGACCTGCCGGCCCGTCCACGGCGGCGCCTATCCTGAACCCATGCCTGACACCTTCGCATCCCTGGTGGACACCTTCAAGAACATGGGCGTGGCCCGCGCCTACGGCACGACGGTCACTCTCGGCGGGGAGGAGATCGTGCCCGTGGCGCTGGTCTCCTTCGGCTTCGGTGGCGGCATGGAATCGGAGAAAGGTGCGTCAGGTGGAGGCGGCGGCGGGTTCGTCTTGCCCTTGGGGGTGTACCGGACGGTCAATGGCAGGGCGGCGTTCCGCCCCAACACCATCGCCGTCCTGGCATGCCTGGTTCCCCTGGTGGCCGTGGCAGGCAGGGCGGCCCGCAGGGCCATCTCGGCGGCCCGGAAATAGCTGCACTGCCGCTGCCCCACCCGCAATAAAAACCCCTATTCCATGCGGGGACGAACAGTTCCATAATGGCCTCGTAGACTTCGGGAACCCCGTACCGATGGCTTCTGCCGCCGCGGATCAGGGAGCTCCAGGTGGCCGCCCCGGCATTCGGCGGGAAGGACGGCCACGAGGCCCGGCGGGGGACGGCCGGACCGATTCGGGGGAGAGCATCGCCATCAGGAAAAGTGGCAAGGAGAGTTGTTGTCATGCTCAAAGATCTGGAAGTCATGGCTGTATTGCCGGCAAAGGACATTGACCGGGCACGGGAGTTCTACCGGGACAAGCTGGGTTTGGAGCCCGAGCGGACCATGAGTGACGGCGGGCTCGTGTACCGGTGCGGGAAGGGTACCGCGTTCCTGATTTACCAAACGGACAACGCAGGCTCGGCCAAGAACACGCAGATAGGGTGGGGAACCGATGACGTACGGCGCGACGTCGAGGAGCTGCGCGGCCGGGGCGTCGTTTTCGAGGAGTACGACATGCCCGGACTGAAGACAGAGAACGGCATCGCCTCGATGGAGGGAATGGGCGACGCCGCCTGGTTCCTGGACAGTGAGGGCAACATCCTGAACATTTCATCGCTGCCCCGTTGAACGCCGCGGCCCGCTGTCGCAGGCCCGGCACATTAAGGACGACGCCGGCACCCGCCGCCGGAAGCACCTGCACCCGGGTGCCCCGGCAGGGGCAGGGCCGGCGCCGCCGCAGATTGAGGTTGTGGGAAGGGGCGCGATGAGCGTCGAGGAGGTGGCACCGAAGACCACTGGCGTCTCGGTGGAGTTGCTGGCTGCGGTCGACCTTGCCGGCGAGATCGACGGGATGGAAGGGCGCCAGTTGCGGATGCGGATGGTGACCATCGAGCCCGGTGGAGTGTTCGGCCCCCTCCATGACCATGCGGGCCGGCCTGGCACTGTCTATGTCCTCTCGGGGATCATCACCGACCACCGGGACGGGGTTGCCACGGAGTACGGGCCGGGCGTGGGCTGGCCGGAGGACCGGAACACCCTGCACTGGCTGGAGAACCGGGGAGTGGTGCCGGCGGTCGAAATCTCGGTGGATATCGTCGGCGCGCCCAGGCCGTAAAGCTTGTCCGGGCTTTGCCGCAGGTGCCGGGATCGGCCGTACCCGCCCAACCGACGCTCAGACGGCCGGTTCCCGCCTGCCCAGCGCCATCCGGAGCGCGCCGCGGAAAGTAATCCGGTTCCGCCTGCTCACCGCCACCACCGCCGCGATTCCGGCCAGGAGCACCACGATGCCGCCGGAGGCGACCGACCAGCGTGCACCGTACTGGCTGCCTATCCACCCCACCAGGGGCGAACCCAGCGCGGTGCCGCCTTGCAGCACTGCCAGGTACAGCGCCAGGACGCGGCCACGGAACTGGGCTTCCACGGAGAGCTGGATGCTGGTGTTGCAGCTGTTCAGGAAAGTGATGGACGCCAGGCCCACCGGAACCAGGATGGCTGCGTAGGTCCAGAACGATGGCGCCAGGCTGCCGAGGATCGTGAAGAAGCCCAGCCCTAGCGCGCCGCCCAGGAGGAAGCGCAGCCGGGGGCCGGACCGGCGCGCGGCCAGGAGGGCGCCGGCGAGCGTACCTACCGCCATGATCGAGCCGAGGAGCCCGAATTCACTGGGCCCCATGCTGAACTCGGTGGTGGCCATCAGCGAGTTGATGACCGGGAAGTTCATGCCGAACGCGCCCAGGATACCCACCAGGACCATGATCAACATCAGATCCGGACGGCGGCGCACATACCGGACGCCCTCCACCACCTGGTGCTTGTTGCGTTGGCCTGCCACGGGGGCCGGCTGGGTGATGCGGATCCGGAACAGCGAGACCAGGACGGCGGCGAAGCTGGCAGCGTTGAGCAGGAACACCGGGCCGGTGCCCACCCACGCGATGAGGACGCCGGCGATTGCGGGGCCGGTAAGCCGGGCGGTATTGAAGGACGCCGAGTTCAAGGCCACTGCATTGGAGATGTTGTCCTGGCCAACCAGTTCGGACACGAAGGCCTGGCGGGCGGGGGCATCCACGGCGCTGGCAACTCCCAGGCAGAACGCAGCCACGTAGGCGTGCCACAACTGGGCGGTGCCGGTGACCACGAGCAGGCCGATGGCCAAGCCGGTGAAGCCCATGGCCAGCTGCGTCCACATCAGGATGATGCGCTTGCGGTACCGGTCCGCCAGCACTCCGCCGTACGGGCCGAACAGCAGCATGGGCAGGAACTGCAGGCCGGTGGTGAGGCCCACCGCGGCACCGGAGTGGTCCGTAAGGACGGTCAGGACCAGCCAGTCCTGTGCCACCCGCTGCATCCAGGTGCCGATGTTGGACACGATCGCGCCGCCGGCCCAGATGCGGTAGTTGGGGTTTTCGAGGGCCCGGAACATGGCACTCATTTGGCGCTCATTTCCTGCATGATGCGGGCCGCGCGGCTCAGTGTGAGCCGGTCGTCCTCGCTGAGCCCTGCCACGCGCCGGGCCAGCCAGGCGGTCCGCTGCCGGCGTGCTTCCTCGAGGACCGTCCTGCCGGCGTCGGTGATGTCCACGCGAACCTGGCGGCCGTCGTCGGGATGGGCGGACCTGGTGACGAATCCTTGGTCGGCGAGGGCGTTGACGATCCTGGTCATGGACGGGGCCTGGACGTGTTCGCTCTCTGCCAGTGCGCGCAGCGTGCTGGGACCGCTGCCGTTGAGCAGGGCCAGGACGGTGTACTGGCCAGGGGTGATGATGTCGCCGGTTGCTTCGACGCGGAGCCGGCGGGACGTGCGCATCACGGCGGTGCGCAGGTCGATGGCGAGGGTGTCCGGGGCGGTGGGGTCTGCTGTGGCCTGGGGCTTGGTGTGGGCGGGTGACATGTAAGCGGGTGCGCCTCCTGCTGCGGTTATTTAGCACTGCTAATTAGTTCTGCTAACTATTATGCCGCTCATGGTTGCCCATGGCAACGGTCCAGTGTGTGGTTTTGCTGACAGGCTCGGGCAGAATGGGAGCCGTGACTGGGCGCAGAACCGACAAGAACCGCAAGCCCGCGCGGCCGTGGAAGATAAGGCTGAACCTGGCGGTCACCGTCCTGGTCCTTTGCCTGGGGCCCATCATGATCGGTGCGGGCAGCTTCATGATCAACGCGGACGAAGAACTCGCGCGCACTGGAGCGCGGGCAACCGGAACGATCGTCCACTTTGACGATGTCACCAAGGCATCCCAGCGCAGGATCCGGGTTGACTTCACGACGCCGGACGGATCGGCCCACCGGACGTTCGCGGCCGTGGACCACGACCAGCACCCTGTGGTGGGAACCGATGTTCCTGTGATCTATGCCGAAGATGATCCTGGCCGGGCGATCGTTCCGGGCTATGAAAGTGGCGGAGAGTGGTTCCGTGGTGCCGGCGTGGTCCTGACAGCGCTCTTCGGTGGAATTGGAACCCTGGCCGTCGTCCTGATGGGAGTGGGGGCCCTGCGCGGCTTCCTTCGGAGGCGCGCCACACGGCGCGTGGGGTGAGCCGGGGCGCAGGTCTGGCCGCCCAGGCGCCACGGGCGTAGGCTCTGACGCACCATGACTGAACAGCAGCCCTATGAACTGATCCGCCGGTATCCACATTTCGAGCTCCGTTGGTATCCGGCTTACGTCGTGGCTGAGGTCAAGGTCAGGGCGGACTTCGACCGGGCCGGAAACGCGGCGTTCCGTTACCTGTTCAATTACATCAGCGGCAACAACTCCGCCCGCCGCAAGCTGGCCATGACTGCGCCCGTCATCCAGGAGCCTGGTTCCCCGCAAAAGCTGGCCATGACGGCTCCCGTGCTGCAGCAGGGGCCGTTGCCGGGAGCCCGTGGGCCGGCGGAGTTCGTGGTGGGATTCGTGCTCCCGGCCGGCGTCACGGCCGACACGGCCCCGGCTCCCGCCGACCCCAGGGTGACGGTGCGCGCCGTTCCGGCCTCCCTTTCCGCTGCCCTCAGCTTCACGGGCGGCGGCTCCGCTTCTTCCTTCGAGCGGCATACCGCGGGGCTCCAAGCGGCACTGAAAGTTGCCGGGCTGACGCCGGTCGGCGCTCCGCGATACGCGCGCTTCGACCCGCCCTTCAAGCCCTGGTTCCTGCGACGCAATGAAGTGCTGCAGGACATCAAAGAGCCAGGATAGCGGGCGCCGGACCACTGCCTGCCGCTGGCGGAGGAGGGCGTCCGCGCCCACCGGGGGTGGCCGGCCTGGATCGTGCGGTCCCAGGCTGGCTGTTGATACTGGCATTGGCGCTGCGAAACCTGCCACGCCGGTCGTACAAGCAGCTCCGATAGTTTCTTCCAACCCTGGAAAATACGGAACCTGGCCTGCGCCTGGACCGACGTTTTCCGGACGGGGGCCTCCTGTATGCATCCATGTTAGCGTTCGCATCCGCGGCAATGCGGAGAAAGGAATGCGCTCCTACTTTCACGTACTTGTTGTTATTGCTGAAAGTTTACGATAGTTTCTCTGTGTGATGCAGGTCGCACTGGTGGGGAGCCCGCGGCCAACATGCCAACCAAAGGACAATGATGACCAGCGAGCAACGCACCCATACACCCGAACACCGGCTTAAGCGCCTGCATGACCGGCTTGGCGGCATCGCCTACGGAGGGGATTACAACCCCGAGCAGTGGCCGCGCGAGGTGTGGGACGAGGACGTCCGCCTCATGAAGGAAGCAGGGGTCAACCTGGTTACCCTGGCCGTTTTCTCCTGGAGCAGGCTCGAAACGGCGGACGGCATCTACGACTTCAGCTGGCTGGACGAGATCATGGACCTGCTGCACGCCAACGGCATCGGCGTGGACCTGGCCACTCCGGACGCTGTCCCGCCGGCCTGGCTGATCGCCCGGCACCCGGACATCCTTCCGGTCCTGGCTGATGGCAGCACCTTCGGCTTCGGCTCCCGCCAGCACTTCGACGTCTCCCACCCCGCCTACCGGGCAAAGTCCCTGGCGATGGCGGAAAAGATGGGGGAGCGGTACGCCGCCCACCCCGCCCTGTGCATGTGGCACGTCAACAACGAGTACGGCCCCGTCTCCTACGGCCCGCACGCCGACCGCGCCTTCCGGGAATGGCTCCAGGACAAGTACGGCAGCCTGGAGGAACTGAACCGGGCCTGGAGCACCGACGTGTGGGGCCAGGTCTACTCCGACTGGGCCCAGGTCAATGCACCTGCCCAGCCCCGCACCTGGTCCAACCCGTCCCGCCGGCTCGATTACCACCGGTTCACCTCGGACAGCATGCTGGCGCACTACAAGGCCGAACGGGACATCCTGCGCCGCCACACGCCGGAACTGCCCGTTGTCACCAACTTCATGCGCTTCTACAAGAACAACGACTACTGGGCCTGGGCCGCCGAGGAAGATGCCGCCGCACTGGACATCTATCCGGACCCTCGCGAATCCGACGCGCACGTTGCCGCCGCCCTCAACTTCGACCTCATGCGCTCACTGCGGAAGGGCCAGCCCTGGCTGGTCATGGAACAAGCCACCGCAGCCGTCAGCCAATGGTCCGTCAACGTCTCCAAACTGCCCGGCAAGATGCGTTTAGGCTCCTACCAGGCGATTGCCCAGGGAGCCGATTCCATCCTCTTCTTCCAGTGGCGCCAGGCCAGGGGAGGCACCGAACGCTTCCACTCCGGCATGGTCAACCATGCCGGCCCCAACACGCGGGTGTTCCGGGAGGTCTGCGAACTGGGCCGGGAGCTCAAGAACCTCTCCGGAATCACCGGCACCCGCTCCACCGCCAAGGTGGCGCTGGTCTTTGACTGGGACTGCTGGTGGGCCCTGGAACTGGGCAACTCGCCCCGCTCGGACCTGAGCTACGCGCAGGAAGTCCTCCGCCTTTACCGGCCCTTCTTTGACGCCAACATCACCGTGGACTTCGTGGACACCACCAGCGACCTTCACCAGTACAGCTTGGTGGTCCTTCCCGCCACCTACCTGCTTACCGACGACGCCGCACAGCGCTACGAGGACTACGTCGCCGGCGGCGGCCGGCTGGTGGCCAGCTACCTCTCCGGCATTGTGGACCAGGACAACACGATCCGGCTCGGCGGCTACCCTGGCGCCCTCCGCAACGTCCTGGGCGCGTGGAGCGAGGAGATGCACCCGCTGGCCGGGGAGGGCGAGGCCGTCAAGCTTTCAACGGCCGACGGCGGCACGGCCTCAGCGGATTACTGGACCGAACACCTGCACGCCACCTCGGCGGAGGTGCTGGCCCGCTACGCCTCGGGCAGGCTGGCCGGGTCGCCGGCCGTCACCCGCAACAGTTTCGGCTGCGGCACCGCCGTCTACCTCTCGGCGAGGGTGGATGGCACCTACCTGGAGGAACTGCTCGACGCCGAACGGACCGCTGCGGGGATCCGCCCCGAACTGGACGCGCCGCTGGGAGTGCAGGTCCGCCGTCGTGCCGGCAACGGACGCAGCTACCTGCTGGTCCTCAACCACAACGACGCACCGGCCCGGGTGGATGTTGGGGCGGGCGGCACGGACGTGCTCACCGGCACCCGAATCACGGGTGCAGTGGAACTGGCCGCCAACGGGGTCCTGGTCCTGGAAGAGGCAGCTGGCGAACACGCCCGCACATACGCAGAAGCCGGCCGGTAGGAGGCAACATGGCCACGCAATTGGAAGTACCTCCCGGAGCGGTCACCACACAGCCGCCCGGCCGCAAGGACAAACCACGGAACAAGCCCGGCGGCTGGAAGCTCGCCATCAAGCGCGACTGGCGGCTCTACACGCTGGTGCTGCTGCCGCTGGCCTACTTCGCCATCTTCCGCTACCTGCCCATGGCCGGCAACGTCATCGCGTTCCGGCAATTCCAGCCCGGCGGCAGCATCTTCGGCGAGAAATGGGTGGGACTGAAGTACGTCACCCTGTTCATCAACGATCCCAGTTTCTGGCAGGCCTTCCAGAACACCATCATCCTGGGCGTGCTGACACTCCTGTTCTGCTTCCCAATGCCCATCATCTTCGCGCTGATGCTGAACGAGCTGCGCTCGCAGAAGTTCAAGAAATTCGTCCAGACGGTGGCGTACCTGCCGCACTTCATGTCAGTGGTGATCATCGCCGGCATGATCCTGCAGAACTTCTCCATGACCGGTACGGTGAACCAGATCGCCAGCACGGTCTTCGGAAGCACGGTGAACTTCACCCAGGACGCCGCCTGGTTCCGGCCCATGTACATCAGCTCCGAGGTGTGGCAGACCATGGGCTGGGGCGCCATCCTGTACCTGGCCGCCCTCACCAGGGTCGACGAGTCGCTGTATGAGGCCGCCCGGATCGACGGCGCCAACCGGTGGCAACAGACCTGGCATGTGACCCTCCCGGCCATCCGGCCCACCATCATCACGCTGCTGATCCTGAACATCGGCACGTTCATGGCCGTGGGCTTCGAGAAGATCCTGCTGATTTACAACCCGCTCAACTACCAGACCTCGGACGTCATCTCCACCTACCTGTACCGGGTGGGCCTGGAATCGTCCAACTTCAGCTACGCGGCCGCGATCGGCATGTTCGAATCCGTCATCGGCCTCACGCTGATCCTCTCCGCGAACGCCATCTCCAAACGGCTCGCCGGAACGAGCCTGTGGTGAAAGGGGCCACCGTGAAAGAGACAACCGTGAAGGAAACCGCAGTGCAAAAGCCCACGGCGGACACCGGTGTGCTGGTCAAGGACATGAAGGTCTCCCGCAGCATGCGGGTGTTCCGCGTGGCCAACCTGGTGTTCCTGCTGGTGGTGGTCTTCCTGACCATGTACCCGTTCCTGAACATCCTGGCGCAGAGCTTCTCCAGCGAAGGGTTCATCAACGCCGGGCAGGTCAACCTTTTCCCGCTGGGGTTCAACACCCAGACCTACCAGCTGATCCTGGCGGATTCGGTGTTTTGGCGGAATTACGGCAACACCGTCCTGTACACGGTGGTGGCCACCGCAATCTCGATGGTCCTGACCACCAGTTTCGCGTACGCCATCGCTAAGAAGGACCTCAAGGGACGCAGCGTGTTCATCGGCATCGCCGTGTTCACCATGTTCTTCAACGGCGGCCTGATCCCCAACTACGTGCTCATCACCTCGCTGGGCATGCGGGACACCCTGTGGGCGGTGGTGCTGCCCAACGCCATCAGCGTCTTCAACCTGCTGATCATGAAGTCGTTCTTCGAGAACATGCCGCGGGAACTGGAGGAGGCGGCCGCCATCGACGGGCTCACCCAGTACGGGGTCCTGTTCAAGGTGGTGCTGCCGCTGAGCAAGGCCATCGTGGCCACCATGGTCCTGTTCTACGCCGTGGCCAACTGGAACTCCTGGTTCCAGGCGTTCCTCTACCTGGACAACCCGGATCTGTTCCCGGTGACCATCTACCTCCGCAACATGATTGCCGGCGTCACCACCGCGGGTTCGGCCGGCGGCACGGCAGAGAACGTGGGCCAGATCGCCGCCAACATCCAGTCGGTGACCATCGTGCTCACCATCATCCCCATCCTGTGCGTCTACCCGTTCGTCCAGAAGTACTTCTTTTCGGGCGTCATGCTCGGCTCCGTCAAGGAATAACCCGTTATGAAAGGAAAACCCATGATCCGCAGACGAGACTTCCTCGGCCTGTCCGCGCTCGCAGCCTTCGGCCTGGTGATGGCCGGGTGCGACTCAGATTCCGGCAGCAAGGTGGACACCTCAAAGGCCCGCAACGGTGCGATGGACAGCTTCGGGGTGGGGGACACGTTCAAGGCGACGACGCCGCTGAGCTTCACGTTCCTCTTCAGCGACCAGCCCACTTACCCGTACAAGAAGGACTGGCTGCTGTTCACCAAGATGGCCAGCGACAACAACGTCACGCTGCAGCCCACCATCGTCCCCAGCAGCGACTACGAGCAGAAGCGCAGCCTCCTGATCAGCTCCGGGAGTGCCCCCGAGATCATCGCCAAGACCTACCCCGGCCAGGAGAGCGCGTATGTGTCCTCCGGTGCGGTCCTCCCGGTCAGCGACTACGTGGACCTCATGCCCCACTACCAGGACAAAATCAAGAAATGGAAGCTGGAACCTGAAATCGCAGGACTCACCCAGGAGGACGGGAAGTACTACGTCCTGCCTGGCCTGCACGAGGAGCTCTGGCCGGACTACACGCTGGCGTTCCGCACCGACGTGCTGGAGAAGGAAGGCATTGCCGAGCCCAAGAGCTGGGACGAGTTCCGCGAGGTGCTCCGCAAGCTCAAGAAGTCCCATCCCGACGTCGTGCCCTTCTCCGACCGGTTCAATGGCAACAGCGTGCTGAACATTGCCGGCACCGCGTTCGGAACCGTGGCAGGCTGGGGCCTGGTGGACGGCTTGACGTTCGACGACGGCAAGAAGCAATTCGCCTTCGGCTCGGCCAGCAGCCAGTTCAAGGACCTGGTTACCTACTTCAACTCGCTGGTGTCCGAGGGCCTGATGGACCCGGAAAGCTTCACCCAGACCGACGATTCCGCCATCCAGAAGTTCACGTCCGGCAAGTCGTTCGTGATCAGCGCCAACTCGCAGAACATCATCACCTACCGCACGTCCATGGAGCAGTCACTGGGCAAGGGCAACTTCGCGGTCCGCAAGATCACCGTCCCCGGCGGCCCGGCCGGTGACCTGATCGGTGGTTCGCGGCTGGAGAACGGCATCATGCTGAACTCATCGGTGAAGGACAAAGACAGCTTCGTGGCGCTGATGCAGTACATCGACTGGCTGTTCTACAGCGACGCCGGCCAGGAATTCTCCAAGTGGGGCGTCCAGGGCACCACCTACACCAAGGAAGGCAGCAAGCGCGTCCTGGCCAAGGACATCAACTTCCAGGGCCTGAACCCGGCAGGCACCAAGGACCTGCGCGTGGACTACGGCTTCTCCGGTGGCAATTTCTCCTATGGCGGCACCACGGACTTGCTGCAGTCCACCTTCAACGACGAGGAGCTGGCGTTCCAAAAGGCCATGAAGAGCAAGACGCCCAAGCCAGTGGCGCCGCCCGTGCCGTTCAGCGACACGGACCGCGAACAGGCCACGCTGGTGCTCACGCCGCTCAAGGACCACGTCAAGCAGAACACCCTGAAGTTCATTACCGGCCAGCGGCCCCTCTCCGAGTTCGACGCCTACGTCAAGGAGCTGGACAGCAAGGGCATGGGCAAGTATGTAGATTTGGCCAACAAGGCGTACAAGGCCTACGCGGACAAGAAGTAGGCGGACGACGGCGGCAGCCTGCCTGCCGCGGCAACCGAAAGGCAGTTGGTGGTTCAGAAGAAAGCGGAGTACGGTGCCGGCCCCCTCTTCAGGGCGGCCGGCACCGTGGCGGGCGTGATGACGGGCTCGGCCCTGCTGGTGCTGGCCAACGTACTGCTGCCGGCGGCACTGGTGGCGGCCCCGTTCGCAGGGGCCTGGCTGGTCCTGCCGGCGCTCATTCCGGCCGGTCCGGCGCTGGTGGCGTGCATCTATG
Source organism: Arthrobacter sp. 135MFCol5.1 (assembly GCF_000374865.1). Lineage (GTDB taxonomy): Bacteria > Actinomycetota > Actinomycetes > Actinomycetales > Micrococcaceae > Arthrobacter. Next base: position 208,502 of record NZ_KB895457.1, read on the forward strand.
CGTTCAACCGGATGCTCACGGGGCATGAGGGACAGGTGTACCAGGACTTCATCCGCGGCTACCGGATGAATGCCGGCCAGGCCCTGCAGGTGTGGCTGCCGTACCTGCTGGTCCTGGCCGTCATCGCGGTGAACCTCGCCGGACTGCCGTCGCTCGGACCCGCAGCACCGGCGCTCCGGCCGGCGTTGCTGGTCCTCGCGCTGCTCGTGGCCACAGCGGGCTTGAACGCGCTGCTGCTGTTGTCCCGGTTCTCGTTCCGGACCCGGGACGTGTACCGGCTCTCCCTGTACAGCTTCAGCGCCCGGAAGCGGGTCTCCTTGGGCAACGCCGGCATCCTGTTCGTCACCGCCACCCTCCTGCTGATGACCACCACCTACCTGCTGCCGCTGCTCGCCGGGACCGTGGTGTTCCTGGTGTGCCTGAACTCCCGCCCGCTGCTGGCGCTGGTTGAGGAGGAATTCACTCTCGCCTGACCTCGTCAGTTTGTGCGGGACGCGGCTGACCCAATGGCTTTGGCGAGGTCGCGGGGACGGCTCCACATGGGCCAGTGCCCCGTTGGGAGGTCGATGACGTCGAGGTGTTCGACGCGCGCGACTTCTGCAAACATGGCATGCCCGGCGCGGGCGAGCTCCAGCACCTGCGCGCTCGGGATCGAACAGCACACCAGGGTGGTCCGGACCTTGTGGCGGGCATCGTTCCTGAGCTCGACGGCCTGACGAAGCACAGGCCCGGGTTCAGGGACGGCCCGGGCCCGAAAACGCTCGAGGACGTCCGGGCTCAGGCCCTCGAGGCTCGCCTGCTGTCCGAGGACATCGAAGGGCGGCAGCGGAAGCTCCGCCAACTCTTCCGGGATGCCCGCGCCGAAGGCGCTTCCAGGTGCCACAGGGCCGGAGTCGACCCACACCACTCGATGGACAAGTTCGGGGTGTCGGTCAAGGACGAGGCTGACGGGGGCGTTTGCCCCGCTGTGGGCGACGAGGATGGCGGGCTGGTCCGCAGAGGCCCCGAGCCGGCTGATGACGTCCAGGACCGCTGCGGCCTGGTCGTCGAGGGTTTTTGCCGCACGGCCGGGATCGTCCACGTCGAGGCCGGGCAGCGTCATCGCGACTGCGCGGGAGTGGTCGGTTGCCAGGTGTTCCAGCACTTCGTCCCACGCCCAGGCGCCCAGCCAGTGGCCGGCGATGAGAACGATGGGACGGCTTGAAGTAGTTGTCATGCCAATACCCTCGCAGGCGTACCGGACAAGGGTGTGTCACTATTTATGTCATGAATTTGCCAGGGGCTGAACGGTGAAGCGGGTCGAACGGCTCCATGCCCTCTCCGAGATGTTGCGCCGCAGCGGCAGGCGGGGGCTTTCCGCCGAACGGCTGGCTGCAGCGTTTGAGGTATCCGTTCGCACCATCAAGCGGGACCTCGATGCGTTGGAGAACAGCGGGGCGCCAGTATGGTCCCGGCCGGGTCCGGGCGGTGGCTACGGTTTGGCTGGAGGTGCGTCCCTGCCACCCGTCAGCCTGTCACCGGCCCAGGCCGTGGCGCTCATGGCAGCGGTGTCCGCCGCGCCTGATGCCCCCTACGCCGATCTGGCAGCAGCAGGTGTCCGAAAGATCATGGATGTCCTCGATCCCAAAACCCGGGCACAAGCGGACGAGCTGGCCCACCGCGTCTGGGTCAACGCGCTTCCCGCCTCGTCCCGCGCCATCAAATCCGCACTGGAGGAGGCGATGGCCGAGTAGCGCGTGATCCGCCTCCGCTACACGGCGGGGGACGGGACCGCCACCACCCGCGACGTCGAGCCGGTGCTGTTCGCCGCCACCAACGGCCAGTGGTACCTGGTTGGGTGGTGCCGGCTGCGCGACGCAATGCGGTGGTTCACCGTCTCGCGCATCGAGCGGGCCGTCGTCACCAAGACGGCCTGCAGCGGCCATGGCATCCATGAGGTGGGGGAACCCCCGGCTAACGCCAGGCCGGTGCATGGCCGGGGATGACATGTCCGGTCGGCACGGCTAAAGCGGGGTTACCGTTACCGGTGTCAGCATCTCCCGGTCAAAGCCCACCTCGCGGCGGTCGCCGTGCAGGATGAGTTCGTGGGTGTGGAGGTCCCGGCTGCTGGAGGTCGATACATGGAGCTTCACCAGGCCCGGGGTCACCACCCGCTTCAGCTCCACCCCGGTAAAGGAGGTCCGGTCCGCGTGCACCGTGAACTCCACCCGGGCCGCGGCGCCGGCCGCAAGGTCAACCCGGACGTAGCCAATCAGTTCACGGACAGGCCGCACCACTTCGCCCACCGGGTCCTCGAGGTACAGCTGCACCACTTCCGCCCCGTCAACCGGGCCGGTATTGGCCACCGAGCATCCCACGGTGACGGAGCCCGCCGTCGTCATCGTGGGCCCGCTGGCCGTGTGGCAGGAAAAGTCGAAGGTCGTGTAGGACAGGCCGTGCCCGAAACCGAACAGCGGTGAGGGGTCCAGTGCGCTGACGCCGGACGGCCCGGCCAGGCGGCTGTGCAGGTAGGTGCCCGGTTGTCCGCCGGAGGTCCGCGGCACGGAAACCGGCAGCTTGCCGGACGGAGTCACGGCTCCGGTCAGGACGTCCCACAGCGCCTCGGCGCCCTCCTCGCCCGGGAAGAACCCCTGCACGATCGCTCCGGCCCTGGCCGCGAAGTCGCCCAGCGCGTAAGGCCGGCCGCTGAGGACCACCACGACGGTGCGGGTGCCGGCGGCCTCGGCAGCCGTGAGGACCTGGTCCAGCATGCGGTGCTGGTCACCGGGGAGCCGCAGGTCGGCAGCGTCGTTGCCTTCGCCGGAGGTGCCCCGGCCAAAGAGGCCCGCATTGTCACCCACTACGATCACGCAGGTGTCTACCGCTGAGGCAATCCGGCAGGCTTCCAGGACCTGCGTGTCGCTGATGGCCTCGCACGTTCCGGTGGCGGCGGTCCGGATCCGGCCAAACCGCTCGGCGGCTGCACCGGCCACAGTCGGAACCCGGATGCCCATGGGCACCTCGGGATGCGATGCGCCGACGTGGGCGTCAAAGGAATAGCAGCCCAGCATGGCGAACGGGTCCTGCGCCAGCGGCCCCACGACGCCCACCGACGCCAAAGCCGCCGCCGGCAGCGGCAGGCTTGGCCCGTCGTCGTGCGCCCTGTTGGTCAGCAGCACCAGGGACTGCGTGGCGATCTCCCGGGCCAGCGCCCGGTGGGCCGCAGGGTCAAGGTCGATGGCGCCGGCAGCCAGGGCCGGGGGAGCTGGGTCGAAGTCCGGCGAGAGCAGCCCGGCTTCCTGCTTTTGCCGGAGCACCCGCAGGAGTGCGGTGTCCACCAGGGATTCGGGGACCTCCCCGGAGCGCACGCGCTCAAGCAGGGGCAGGCCGTAGCAGTTCACCGTTGGCAGTTCCACGTCCACGCCCGCTGCCAACGCCAGGGCTGCAGCCTCTCCGGAATCGGCGGCGATGCCATGCGTGGCGTTGAGGAAGGCGATGCCGAAGTAGTCCGCCACCACGGTCCCGGCGAAGCCCCACTCGTCCCGGAGCAGGGAGGTCAGCAGGGCACGGTTTGCCGCGGCGGGAATACCGTCGGTGTCCGTGTAGGCGTGCATCACGGAACGGGCGCCGCCGTCCTTGATGGCCAGTTCGAACGGCGGCAGCATGACGTCCGCGAGTTCCCGGGGGCCCATGGAGACGGGCGCGTGGTTCCGTCCGGCGCGTGAGGCGGAGTAGCCCACGAAGTGCTTGAGGGTGGCAATGATCCCTTCGGCTTCCAGCCCTTTGACGTAGGAGCTTGCCACGGTGCCCACGAGGTAGGGGTCCTCGCCAATGGTTTCTTCCACCCTGCCCCAGCGGAGGTCCCGCACCACATCCAGTACCGGCGCGAGGCCCTGGTGGACGCCCAGTTGCCGCATCTGGCCGCCGATCAAGCCGGCCATCCGGCGCACCAGCGCCGGGTTGAAGGTGGCGCCCCAGGCCAGCGGTACAGGGAAGGCGGTCGCTTTCCAGGCGGCCAGCCCGGCCAGGCATTCCTCGTGCACCTGCGCGGGGATCCGGAACCGTGAGGCGGCCATGATCTGCTCCTGCGCAGCGGCCAGCCGGCGCGCCCCCTCAAGTGGTTCCAGCGGAACCGTGCCGTACATCCGGGTGATCTGGCCGAGGCCCGCAGAAATCACGTCGTCCCAGGAACGGGCGTCGCCTGCCATTTCGTTCTGCAACGGGGCAACAGAGTCGCCTTCAGTGGAAGCATTTACCCACACGCCCACCAGCTGGGCCAGTTTTTCCTCAAGGGTCATCTGCCGCACCAGCTCCTCGAGGGACAGGTGTCCGGCGGCGGAAGGCGGCTCGACGCCCGCCGCGGGTGAGGGGAGGGCTTGCTTTTCGGCGGCACCGCTGGTCACGGACGTCTCCTAGGATCGGACGATGTTTCTAAGAAAGTATCAGAAACTTATGTTTAGTTTCTAGATCGAAACCCCTTGACTCTGGAATCAAAATCTTCCTACGGTTGAAAACAAAGCCTTGGACACGTAGCTGCAGCGAGCATCCGAAACTTCGAAGAGAGCATAGAAAGTTTCTTGAGGAGCATCGGCGATGCAGGGTCACCCGGCCGGTGCAATGCCGGGTGGTCCGGCATCATCACGGCAACCGCTTCGGGGCACGCTTCTGGGCAACGACTTCACTGCAACGACTTCACTGCAACGACGGAGAGAACATGCGCACCTACAAAGTGGCCATTGTGGGCACCGGCGGGATCGCCGCGGTCCACGCGGACAACCTGGCACGGACAGGCGGGCGCGCCGAGCTCGTCGCAGCCTGCGACGTGGACCAGGGCCGGCTGGACTCCTTTGCGGAGAAGCACGGCATTCCCGGCACATACCTCACGGTGGCCGAACTGCTCGCGGGGGCCCAGCCGGACATCGTGCACCTGTGCACCCCGCCCATGCTGCACATCGACCAAGCCATCGAATGCCTTGAAGCCGGGGTGCATGTGCTCTCGGAGAAGCCCCCGGCACTGAGCCTGGCGGACTTCGACCGGCTGGAGAAAGCCCAGGCCAAAGGCGGCGCCCAGTTCTCCTGCGTGTTCCAGCACCGGTTTGGGGATGCCGCCGCGGCCGCCCGGGAACTGATCGGGGGCGCCGGGTTCGGCCGCCCGCTGGTGGCCCGCTGCGATACCCTCTGGTACCGGCCGGACAGCTACTGGGACCTGCCCTGGCGCGGCACGTGGAACGCCGAGGGTGGCGGCCCCACCATGGGCCACGGCATCCACCAATTCGATCTCCTCCTGCACCTGCTGGGACCGTGGGAGGAAGTCACCGCGATAGCAGGCCGGCAGGCACGTGCCACGTCCACCGAAGACCTGTCCGCCGCGCTGGTCCGGTTCCGCAACGGCGCCGTGGCCACCATCGTCAACTCGTTGCTCTCGCCCCGGGAGACCTCGGACATCCGGATCGACTGCGAGTTCGCCACCGTGGAACTGAGCCACCTTTACGGCTACGCCACGGACAACTGGACCGTTACCGGCGCACCAGGCCACGAAGACCGGGTCCGCACCGAGTGGCGCAGCCGGCCGCTGGAACGCGGCAGCGGACACTCCGCCCAGTTCCTGGCCATGTACCAAGCGCTCGACGCCGGGCTTCCGCTGCCCGCCGGCGCAGACTCCGCCCGGCAGACCCTTGAGCTCGCTGCCGCGATCTACGCCTCCGCCTTTACCGGCAGGGCCGTCCGCCGCGGCGAGATCGTCCCCGGCCACCCCTTCTACGGCGGGATGGACGGAGACGGGCTGGGCACCGCCGCCCTGGATGCCACGGCCCTCAACGAAACAGCTTTCGACGCCGCCCGCGCCTGACACCCCACACCCCACACCCCAAGGAGCCTCCCGCCATGACCACCGCCCCTGCAGCCGTCCACACAGTCCGGCTGGATGTCACCGACGACGGAGCAGCCCTCACGTTTACCGCCGACGGCAAGCCCATCGCCACCTATACCTACCGGCCCACCGACCCCCAATACGAGAGCCCCCGCCCGTTCTTCCATCCGCTGACCACCCTGGGCGGAGACGACGTGACCATTTCCCGGCCCTGGGACCACGTCTGGCACAAGGGGCTCTCCTGGGCGCTCCCGAACGTGGGCAGCCACAACTTCTGGGGCGGCGCCACCTACACACGCGCCACCGAGTACGCCAACCTGGACAACAACGGCGCCATGGCCCACACCGCCTTCACCGGGATCGAGCACTCCGGCGCAGGGATCACCGCATCGGAATCCCTCACCTGGACCTCGCAGGACGGTGGCCCGGTCATTGCGGAGGACCGCCGGTTCAACGTCCAGTTGCTGGCGGACGGCGGTGCCGGCGACGAAACCGGAGGTGCCTACGCCATCCTCTTCGAAACCCGGATGGACAACATCTCCGGGGCAGAGATCCGGATCGGCAGCCCCACCACGGAAGGCCGCCACAACGCAGGCTACGGCGGTCTCTTCTGGCGCGGCCCACGGTCCTTTACCGGCGGCGAATTCCGCAACCAGGAAGGCGCCGGTACCGACGAATTCATGGGCACCCGATCGCCGTGGATCGCCTTTACCGGCAAGCACGACGTCAGTTGCCGGTCCTCCACCGTTGCCTTCGTGGAAGACGGTTCGAACCCCGGCGCACCGAACCAGTGGTTCGCGCGGTCCTCCATGTTCGCCTGCCTGGGTTCAGCACCCTTCTTCAGCGCCGAGGTCCCGCTCCGGGCAGGTGAGCCGCTGACGTACCGCTATGCGGTGGTGATCGCCGACGGCGGCGTGGACCAGGGCCGGGCCGCGGCGCTGGCGGCGGCCGCGCAAACCGCCCTTGGCAATTGGGCCTGAGTATGGGCTCAACGTTCCCGGGTGCTACCGGCCTGTCCGAGATCAGCATTTACGACTGGCCGGGGGCGGATGGCGCCGCCGGCGGATCGCCGCACGTGCACACCGCCTCCACCGAGGCGTATGTGGCACTGGCGGGAGCGGGCCGGCTGGAGACCCTTGATTCACGAGGGTTCACCACCACTGCGCTGGAGCCCGGCGTGGTTCTCTGGTTCACCCCCGGTACAGTCCACCGCGCCATCAACGATTCGGGGGACCTGAAGATCCTGGTGGTCATGCAAAACGCAGGGCTGCCCGAACACGGGGACGCCGTGATGACCTTCCCGCCGGAACACCTCACCGACCCGGCAGCGTACCGCCGCGCCGCGGTCCTGGAGCAGACTGATGCCGACACGGGACTGGCCGCAGCCGAGGAAGCCGCGCGCCGTCGTCGTGACCTGGCGCTGGAAGGCTACTTGGCGCTCAAGGACGCTGTCCTCGAATCCGGGCCGGCGGCGTTGGCGGGATTCCACGCCGCGGCCGCCCGGCTGGCGTCCGCCAGGGCCGGAGCCTGGGCCGGGCTTCTGGCAGCCGGCGCAGCCCGGCAGGCCGAGGTCACCCGGCGGCAACTGGTTTCTCTGGACACGGCGGAAAGTATCTATCTGGCGAACGCGCGAACTACGATGGGAAAACGGGAAAACCGCAGGATTTACGGCATGTGCGGCCGGATTCAGGCGTGGGAACTTTCCGATAACTAGCCCCGGGCGCGTGACCCGGGTGAAAGGGTGGTTTCCGTGGTGAGCAAACAGGACACCGGGCGCGCGACAATCAGCGAGATTGCCCGCGAGGCCGGCGTATCCGTTCCCACCGTGTCCAAGGTGCTGAACGGGCATGCGCACGTCGCCGCGGAGACCCGGGCGCGGGTGGAGGAAATCATCGCCCGCCGCGATTACGCGCGCCGCCCGGCCAAGCGCCGGCAGAAGGCCGGCCTGGTGGACCTCGTGTTTCCCGGCCTGGGCTCGGAATGGGCCTTGGAGATCATCGAGGGCGTGGAGCGGGTGGCGCAGGACGCCGGATACGGAACCGTGGTGAGCAGCCTGAGCCTGGACGGGTCCCGAATCCGGCCCTGGCTGGCAAACCTCGCGGAGCGTAAATCCGACGGCCTGCTGATGGCCGTGTACCAGCTGGACGCCAAACAGATCCAGCGGGTGAAATCGCTGGGGATCCCGGTGGTCCTGATCGACCCCGTGGGCCAGCCCGGACCGGACCTGATGACGGTGGGCGCGGCCAACTGGGAGGGCGGCTACTCGGCCACGGAACACCTGCTCAAGCTGGGGCATAAACGGATCGCCATGATTGGCGGACGCGAGGACCTGCAATGCAGCAGCGCCCGCGAGGACGGCTACATCTCCGCGCTGCGCCGGGCCGGCATTGCGCTGGACCCGGCCCTGATGGTGCCGGGCAACTTTTCCATCGAGGCCGGCGAGGCGGCCACGCGCAAGCTCCTGGAACTGCCGGACAGGCCGACGGCGATCTTCACCGGCAACGACGACCAGGCACTGGGCGCCTACCGTGCGGCGCGCTCTGCCGGGCTGCGCATCCCGGAAGACCTGTCCATCATTGGATTCGACGACATCCCCGCCGCCGAATGGGTTGAGCCGGGCCTCACCACCATCCGGCAGCCGGTGGTGCAGATGGCGGAAACCGCCATGCGTGCCCTGCTGCGGCACCTGGACGGCGACGAGGAACTGCCGCAACGGATCGAGCTGGGCACCGAACTGGTGGTCCGCGGATCCACGGCGGCCCCGCCAGCACATTAATCCGGTGCCGCCCTTATTAGGCTGGAGCGATGGATTATGTACTTCGACGGGCCACTCCGGAGGATGCCGAGGCCATCGTGTTGATGCATACAGCCGCGCACGAAGAAAGCTACGGACACCTGCTTTCGCCCGGATTCTTTGCTGAGCGGCGGCGCTCAATCCCGGAACGCGTGGCCCGGCGTCGGCCGTATCTTGAGGCTCCCCACCCGCGGATCGTCGCCGAGGACGCCAACGGCGAGATTGTAGGCCTTGCCGACGCCGGACCGCCGCGCCAGGAAGACAGCCCGTTCGCGCTGGAGCTGTACTCGATTTTCGTACTGAAGCGCGCACAGGGGAGCGGGCTGGGGAAGGCCCTGCTGGAGGCCGCCCTGGGCGGTTCGCCCGCCTATTTGTGGGTTCTTGAGGAGAACGTCAAGGCGCAGTCCTTCTACCGCCGCCAAGGCTTTAGGTTCGACGGCGGCCGCGGCAACCTGCCGCCGGAGTGGGAAAGCGTGCCGGAACTGCGGATGGTCCGGGACCGGCCCGCGGGCTAGCCGGCATTGTGGGCGTCGCGGACGGCGGGCGGGGTTTGTCCCTGCATGACCCAGCGGTTGCCGTCTGGGTCGCTGAAGTAGGCGAACAGGACGCCGCCCAGGTCCTGGATTTCGCTGATCTCGGCCCCGCGCTGCACTAGTTCATCGCGGACGGCCGGGAGGTCCGGAACCACCAGTTGAAGACCTTCCAGGCTGCCCGGAGCCATGGCGGTCATGCCGGTTCCGATCACTACCGAGGCGGCAGAACCTGGCGGCGTCAGCTGGACAACGCGCATGCCGGGGATGTGCTCCACGTCATGGTCCAGCACAAAGCCCAGCTGTTCGGTGTAAAAGGCTTTTGATTTCTCGACGTCGGAAACCGGGACCTGGACCACTTCGAGGCGCATCTGCATGCGGGCAACTCTACCTTTGCCCGTGCCAGCGGGGAACGGTCGTCCGGCGCAGGTCCATTCGCCCTCCGGCATTGTGACGCGTGGGAAGGCCGCTTCCTCAAGGTTCCCTCAAGACTGGCTGAATGTTGGCCGAGTATTCCCGGCGGCGGCAAATCCGCACGTCATGGGGCCGTAGGCTCAGCGGCATCGAGCTTTGCAGGGCTTAGCAGAAGGCCCGGCAGAAAAGGGGTGCCGACTTGCTCGGCGTCCTCATCATTGGGGAAGAATGTCCGACTACGAGACCCTCTTGGGGGCTGCTCAATCCGCGCCGGCGCCGAAGCCGCCGCGGAATCCACGCACTTCGACGTTTGCCATCGGAGTAATTACCGCCATCTTCATGCTGTTGGGCGCACTCAGCGGCGGTGTTGGAGGCACCCTGATTTTCCTCGGCATCTCCGGTGCGCTGACTGGTCTTTACGTCGTGCTCACTGGAAGGCGCTCATGGGCCTGGCTGCCGGCGAAACGCAAGGCCGGCGCCGTCGCCATAGCCGCGTCCTTCGCCCTTCTCATCGGTGGTGCCGTAGCGCTGCCCCGTGTCGCAGGCGCGGACCTTGAGGCCGCCTCCGCGGAAAGCAGGGCTACGGCGAGGGCAGCGACAGCGAGCGTCACTGCGCCGGCCGTGGCGGCGCCGTCGTCCATGCCCACTCCTACGCCCACGACTGGGGACACCGGCGAGCCGCTGGACCCGGACACCCCCAACGCCGTAGCGGCGGGCGTCTCCGCGGCAGCGCCCAACCCGCAGCCCGCCTACGAAACCAAGGCGATCGACCTGCTTGCAACGCTTGCCATCAAGGGCCGCGCGCCGAAGACGGGCTATGACCGGGCGCAATTCGGGCAGGCATGGGCGGACGTGGACCGGAACGGTTGCGATACGCGCAATGACATCCTCCAGCGGGACCTCACCGGCATCACGTTCACGAACAATGTGCCCTGCAAGGTGCAGTCCGGCACCCTCGCCGATCCGTACACCGGCACCACCATCGGTTTCGTACGCGGTTCCGCGACGAGCACCGCTGTGCAGATCGACCACGTGGTGGCGTTGAGCGACGCCTGGCAGAAGGGGGCCCAGCAGTTGACCGCCGGGCAGCGGACGGCATTCGCGAATGACCCGCTGAACCTGCAGGCGACTGACGGGCCTGCCAACCAGCAAAAGGGCGACGGTGACGCCGCCACCTGGCTGCCGCCCAACAAGGGGTACCGGTGCGAGTACGTTGCCCGGCAAATTTCCGTGAAGGCCACGTACGGGTTGTGGGTGACCCAGGCGGAGCACGACGCGATGGCACGAATCCTGGGCGACTGCACCGGGCAGCTGGCACCGACCAACCAGCAGGCGCCGCCGCCCGTCGCTGCCGAGCCGGCACCTTCCGCCGTTGCGCCTGCTCCTGCAGCTCCCGTGCCGGCTCCGGTTGCGCCGGCGCCGGCTCCGGCTGCCCCCGGTCTTGCTCCTGCTCCTGCTCCTGCTGCGCCCGCCCCCGCGGCGGCTGTGTACTACGCCAACTGCACTGCGGCGAGGGCCGCAGGAGCGGCGCCGATCTACGCGGGCCAGGCCGGATACCGGCCGGCGCTGGACCGCGACTCCGACGGCGTCGCCTGCGAGTAGGGCTCTTGCCCGGGATTCGCCGGGCTCTCTTTCCACCATCACCATCACGCATTCCTAGGGGGAATCATGAAAGAAAACATCGGGCCTGCCGCCGGCAGGTTGAAGAAGACGCTGGCCTTGGCTGTGTTGACCGGACTTATGTTGACCGGCTGCGGCGGCGGCAAGCAGGCTGCGGTGGAGCCGGCCTCCGCGGCATCGGCGACTGCCACGGTGGAAGCCTCCGTCACCGTCCCGGGAGTTGTAGGGCTGACCCTGGACACGGCGACGGACCAACTGGAGAAGCTTGGCTTCAAGGTTGACGCGGTTGACTCTGTTGACGGCAAATCGATCATCGTGAAGAAGAACTGGCAGGTGCTGACCCAGGACCCTTCCAACGGAGCCCAGGCAGCAAAGGGCTCCACGGTGCACCTTGGCGTTAAGTCCCTGGAAAAGATCGCCGCTGAAAAGGCTGCGGCCGAGAAGGCTGCAGCTGACAAGGCAGCTGCAGACGCGGCCGCGAAGGCCGCCGCCGCGAAGGCCGCTGCCGACAAAGTCGCGGCGGACAAAGCGGCATCGGACAAGGCTGCGGCTGATCAAGCTGCTGCTGCCAAAGCGGCAGCAGACCAAGCTGCCGCCGCCGCGGCTCAGCAGGCGGCGCAGGCGCCTGCTCCCGCGGCCGTTCCTGCTGCGCCGGCGCCGGCGGCATACTTCGCAAACTGCACAGCCGCTAACGCGGCCGGGGCGGCCCCGCTGTACAGGGGGCAGCCAGGTTACCGGTCGGCTCTGGACCGCGACGGTGACGGAGTTGCCTGCGAGCGTTAGAACCGCGAGCCGTGGAAGCCTTCCTTCTCGCGAAGGTTTCCACGGCATTCCTGTATTCGGTCAGAGTCGGAACACCGGCCACGCCGGATACCCCAAGCCTCGGATGCCTTTGAGTCCCTGCGTTTAGGTTGCGCGACCGGGCACCCACGTCCATCCGGATTAGGACCCGTACGCTGCCTTGGCGGCGGGCGGGCGCCGGGAAACGAGCACTGGACCCTTGGCATGGTGGAGGACGGCATGGGCCGTCGAACCGATGCTTCCCTTGATCAGTCCTTGGCCTTTCGTCCCGACGACGGTGAGGCGTGCGCCCTGGGCTGCGTGCAGGATGGCGCGGGGTACAGAGGTGTCGGTCAGGAGCTGCTGTTCGACCATAAGCCCGGGCGCCAACTCCTGCGCCTTGGCAACAGCCGAGTCCAGCAGAGCCTCGGCCGCGGCACCGGGGTCAACAGGGTCCCGGACAAGCCGGTAGCCGGCCGGAACCGTCCGGACGTGGATGATGACCAGCCGGGCTCCCGACGAGGCGGCCGCGGTGCAAGCATCCTCAAGTGCCGCGGAGGACTCCGGGTCCTCAACGGCGACCACCACGGGGCCGTCAGGGTCTTCGCCGGGCTTGATCACAGCCACGGGACACGATGCGGTGGCTGCCATCTCAAGGCTGACGGAGCCGATGAGCAGGCCCATGAATCCGCCGAGTCCGCGACTCCCGAGGACCAGCATGTCCTGGCCAGCGGAGAGCCTGGGCAGATTGACGTTGGGGCTCCCGGACAACAGACTGGTCCGGACTTCCACATCCGGGGCGGACTGGCGCGCGTGGGCGGCGCCCTCCTGCAGTGTTTTTTCCGCCGCGTGCTGGAGCCCGCTGTCCTTGATGCCGGGGACTGGCCCCAGGTTCTTCGTCAGCAGTGGCCACAAGGTGCAATGCACCAGATGGAGGGGAACCTTGCGCCGGGACGCCTCCCTCGCAGCCCACCGGACAGCCAGTGCAGCCGGCTCCGAACCGTCATAGCCCACGACAATGGTTTTGGATTCCACAATGCCCCATCCTCCGGTCCCGGCAACCACGGCGTCGTGGAATGCCCGGGTCTATTTTCTATTGCCGAGCCTGTGGCGGGCCAGGGGCCAATGTCCCTCGACGGACAGCATTGTTTGCGCTGACAGCCCTGCACCCGACCCCCAACTGCCGGCGGCGAGGTGCGGGGAAAAGCTTTTGATGCGTACCGCCGGCGTACGTTAGAATTGACGAATCAAGGGGAGTACTCCCGTCTGTGGTTGGCCCGTCAATACGGATGCAGCGAAGCATCCCGGGCCGTCAGCTCCGGATCAGTCCGGGCGGAGGAGACCTTGGCGTAATAGTCAACGCCGAACCCTTGGAGTACCCAAATGCAGGTAACACCACTGATCTGGATCATCACCCTTGCTGTGACGGTCCTCTTCTTCGTTTACGAGTTTTTCGCGCACGTGCGCAAACCCCATGAGCCTTCCATCGGTGAATCAGCGCGTTGGTCGGCCTTCTACATTGGGCTGGCCCTCCTGTTCGGAGTTGGCATCGGCCTGGTGTCCGGCTGGTCCTACGGCGGCGAGTATTTCGCCGGGTACCTCACCGAGAAGGCACTCTCGATCGATAACTTGTTCGTCTTCCTGATCGTGATGAGCGGGTTCGCTGTCCCGAAGAAGTACCAGCAGAAAGTGCTGATGATCGGCATCGTCATCGCGCTGATTCTTCGGGGCGGTTTCATCGCCATCGGCGCCGGCCTGATCGAGAACTTCTCCTGGATTTTCTACATCTTCGGTGCGTTGCTGCTCTTCCTCGCCTACAAGCAGGCTTTCGGCAGCCACGATTCCAACCCTGCTGACGGCAAGTTCATGCAACTGGTGCGCCGCGTCCTGCCGATTGCCGACGAATACCACGGCGACAAGCTCACAGTGAAGCAAGGCGGCAAACGCTTCTATACCCCCATGATGCTGACCATCATTGCGATTGGCTTTGTGGACCTGATCTTTGCCGTTGACTCCATTCCGGCCATCTATGGGCTTACCAACGAGGCGTACATCGTTTTCACCGCCAACGCCTTCGCCCTCATGGGCCTGCGCCAGCTGTTCTTCCTGATCGGGGGACTGCTGGAACGCCTCGTCTACCTGGCCCAGGGCCTCGCCGTCATCCTCGCCTTCATCGGCGTGAAGCTTGTCTTCCACGCACTGCACGTGAACGAATTGGCCTTCATCAACGGCGGCCAGCCGCTCCCGTGGGTCCCCGAGATCCCCATCTGGTTCTCGCTGCTGTTCATCGCTGCCACCATCGCCGTTGCCACGGTGGCCAGCCTCCTGAAGACCCGTGGCGACAACGGCGGGAGCGGCCGCCATTCTGTGGACGGCGGACCGGCCGCGGCATCCGCGGATGACCGGGAGGAGGATGGGCAGCCCGACGAAGACCCACGCCACGCGGCTGGCGTACCCAAGTCATCACTGTGACCCAACGCATAAGACGGAGATCCGGCCGCTAAGACGGACCTCAAGTGCCGGTGGCCCCCGAGATCCGCGCAGCTGCAAGGGTTTTGGGGCCATCGGCCGCCGGACAAGCCGGATTTGCGGTGGGGTTGGTGGGCGTGTATTGTTTTCTGAGTCGCCGCCGCTGATGCGGAAAGATAGCGGCGAAAACCCCCTTCTGAACGGCCTGGAAAATGGTTTGCTTTGTGGCGAGCCTGGTGGGTTGGGGTGGTCTTCTTCCTGGTGTGGGTCCTGAGTGATGGATTTGTGTTGGGGTGGGGGATCGGGTAAGTTTGGAAAGTTGCTCCGGAGCGATCTGCGACTGGTTTTTGGTTGTGGTGGTGCCGGGTGTGTCTGTTGTTTGAGAACTCAATAGTGTGCCAAGTTTGTTGATACCAATTGTTTTATGGATTGGTTGAATTGACTGGATCCGCCACCCCGTGGTGTGGTCTGGTTTTTACAGCTGGTTTCAAATTTTGTGCAGCCGGGTGTGGTGTTATTTCCACCTGCTTGGTTGTGTCTGTTTTACTTCAACGGAGAGTTTGATCCTGGCTCAGGATGAACG
>NZ_KB895458.1 GCF_000374865.1 Arthrobacter sp. 135MFCol5.1
ACGCCGCCAGCGTTCATCCTGAGCCAGGATCAAACTCTCCGTTGAAGTAAAACAGACACAACCAAGCAGGTGGAAATAACACCACACCCGGCTGCACAAAATTTGAAACCAGCTGTAAAAACCAGACCACACCACGGGGTGGCGGATCCAGCCAAAACAACCAATCCATAAAACAATTGGTATCAACAAACTTGGCACACTATTGAGTTCTCAAACAACAGACACACCCGGCACCACCACAACCAAAAACCAGTCGCAGATCGCTCCGGAGCAACTTTCCAAACTTACCGGCTGACTTCCAGCGTGTCAAATCGGCGTCCGCGATTTTCCTCAGCGTAAGCTTGGGGGATCGGTTGTCCGCCTGACTCCGTGGAGCAGCGCGGAAATAAACTCTACCACCACTTATTCGGGATCGCCAGTCGGCGTGGAGCGGCTGCCTGGGCCGTCCTCGACCGGCCGGGTTCGCCAACGAGAAGGGCCCGGAATCCTGCCGGATTCCAGGCCCTTCTAACTCACTGCGGAGTGTCCTTGGGCGATCAGGCCGAGGTGGGCGCTCCCGGCCTGAAGTAGGACGCGCCCAGCGGAGGCAACGTCACCGTCAGGGTGGCCGGTTGCCCGTCCTGCCCTTCGGCGGTGGCTGTCAGCGCACCACTGTTGAGGACGCCGGAGCCGCCGTAGGTGGTGTGGTCGGTGTTGAGGACCTCAGTCCAGGCGCCGGCCGATGGCACGCCCAAGGTGTAGCCGACATGCGGGCCGCCGGAGAAATTGATGGCGCAGACGATCGGTTCGCCGTCGGTGCCCCACCTGATGAACGAGAGGACATTACGGTCGGCGTCTCCCCCGTTGATCCACTGGAACCCGGCCGCGACGTTGTCCTGGGTGTAGAGCGCCGGCGTTGACTTGTACAACTCGTTGAGGTCCTTGGTCAGCAGCTGCAGTCCCTTGTGCGCCGGAATGTCTGCCAGCCACCAGTCCAGTCCGTGCTGTTCGGACCATTCTGCTTCCTGCCCGAATTCCGTACCCATGAAGATGAGCTGCTTGCCGGGGTGCGCCCACTGGTAGGCAAAGAACGCGCGAAGGTTTGCCAGCTGCTGCCAGCGGTCGCCCGGCATCTTGCGGAGCATGGAACCTTTGCCGTGGACCACTTCGTCGTGGCTGATGGGCAGCAGGAAGTTCTCCGTGAACGCATACACCAGGGAAAACGTCACCGTGCCGTGGTGCCACCTGCGGTTGTAGGGGTCCTCCGAGATGTACTTGAGCGAGTCGTGCATCCACCCCATGTTCCACTTCAGGCCGAAGCCGAGGCCGCCGTGGCTCGTGGGTGCAGTCACCCCCGGAAATGCGGTCGACTCTTCGGCGATCATGACGGCGCCAGGATGTGTCTTGTAGACGGTGGCGTTGACTTCCTGCAGGAAGGAGATCGCTTCCAGGTTTTCCCGGCCGCCGAAGCGGTTGGGCCGCCACTCGCCTTCCTTCCTGGAGTAGTCGAGGTACAGCATTGACGCCACCGCATCCACGCGCAGGCCATCTATGTGGAACTCGTCCAGCCAGTAGAGCGCGTTCGCCACCAGGAAGTTCCGGACCTCGGTGCGGCCGAAGTCAAAGATCAGGGTCCCCCAGTCCGGGTGCTCGCCGAGGGCCGGATCAGAGTGCTCGTAGAGGGGCTCGCCGTCGAAACGTGCCAGCGCCCAGGCGTCCTTGGGGAAGTGGGCCGGGACCCAGTCCAGCAGTACGCCGATGCCGGCCTGGTGAAGCGTGTCCACCAGGTAGCGGAACTCGTCGGGGTGGCCGAACCGGGACGTCGGCGCGAAGTAGGACGTGACCTGGTAGCCCCAGGAGCCGCCAAACGGGTGTTCCGCCACCGGCATGAACTCCACGTGGGTGAACCCCAGCCATTTGACGTACTCCACCAGTTCCTTGGCCAGTTCCCGGTAGCCAAGTCCCAGCCGCCAGGAGCCCAGGTGCACTTCGTACACGCTCATGGCCGAGTTGTGCGGATCGCGCTGGGCGCGTGCTTCCATCCACTCGTCGTCCTTGAAAGCGTAGGACGGCTCCACCACCCGGGAGGCCGTGAGCGGGGGAACTTCGGTGCCGAACGCCAGGGGGTCGGCCTTTTCGACCCAGTATCCGCCGCGGGTCAGGATTTCGAATTTGTAGCAGGCGCCCGCTGCCACACCCGGGATGAAGACTTCCCACACCCCGGATGACCCCAGCGAGCGGAGCGAGTTTTCGCGTCCGTCCCAGGCGTTGAAATCACCCTTGACGCGGACGGCCTGTGCGTTGGGAGCCCACACGGCAAAGGAAACACCGTTGACGTCCCCCAGCGAAGACTTGTAGTGCCGGACGTGGGCGCCGAGGACTTCCCAGAGTTTCTCGTGCCGGCCCTCGCCGATGAGGTGGAGGTCCACTTCTCCTACGGTGGGCAGGTAGCGGTACGGCTCATCAACCGTCAGCGGCTCTTTGCCCGGGTACGTGACCGAGAGCCGGTAGTCGGGGACATGACCCTGCTGCACGGGTTCCAGCACGGCAACCCACACGCCGTGGGCCTCGTGTTCCATGGGAACTTCGCCGGCCTGGGTGACGACGGTGACTGCTTCGGCCAGGTGCTTGACGGTCCGGACGGTGACGTGACCGTAGTCGTCCAGGTGCGCGCCAAGGACGGAATGGGGCGCGTGGTGTTCACCGTTCGCGATCTTGCCCAAGGTGCCTTCGTCCACGTGCAGCGGCACCCCCGGGCGGTCAGTTTGTGCTGAGCCTGTCATTTCGTTACCTTCCGATGCTGCGCCGGCCTGATCGCCGGTGCCATTACCGCTCAGGAGCCGTCTGGAGGCATTCACGGGGATCGCCAGCCAGTCGGGCCTGTTACGCATTTCATAAACAACTTCGTACAGCGCCTTGTCCAGCCACAATGCCACAAACAAGGGCGAGGTCCGGTCCACCGTGCCGGGAATGACGGCCCCGTACCCTTCCAGGAACGCGTCAGCGCAGTCCTCCACCCAGGTGTCCGGGACCTGGGCGCCTTCCTGCTCGCGTTGGGCGGCGCCGGCCGCGTAGTCGAACGACCGCAACATTCCCACGACGTCGCGAAGGGGCACGTCGGGGACGTTCCGTTCGGCGATGGGACGCAGCGGTTCGCCCTCGAAATCGAGGATGGCCCACCGGGAATGTCCACCGGGTTGCCCTGCGACCTGCAGGATTTGGCCCAGGTGGAGGTCGCCGTGGATGCGCTGCAGGGGGCCCGTGGGCGCCCCGTCAAGGCCGGCCAGGAGGGCATCCAAAGCGGCGTCATAGGGGCCGACGGCGGCACGGGCTTCCGCCCAGGCGCTGCGGACGCGGTGGGCTACGGCGGGTCCGATGCCCTTGCCGGCGCCGGGCTCCACTGATTGCCCCAGAGCCTCCGCCAGCCGCCGGTGCACGTTGGCCGTGGCGGCACCGAGGGCCCGTGCCTCCGCCGTGAAGTCGGCACCCTGGCGTGCAGCGTCCACTGCCAGCCGCCAGGCATCACGGCCGCCGGCCAGGAATTCGTGGGCTACCGCAAGCTCGCCCTGGACGGGCTTGCCCTGCCCAAGCCACTCTCCGCGGACCCAGCCAAGGGTTGCAGGCACTTCGGGCGTACCGGCGGTGGTCAGCGCCGCCCCGACTTCGATCTCCGGGTTTGTCCCGTCAGACAGCACCCGGAAAAATTTCACCATCGCCGCCGATTCGCCATCGTCCACAATGACTGAACTGTTGGACTGCTCTCCGGACAGCACTTTCACCACCCCTTTGGCGGTGGGAAGCCGGTATGGGCCGGCCACGCGGTGTCCGGTGGCGGTCCCGCTTGCAGCCTTGTCCTCCTGCCGGATGAGTTCCAGCCAGGCGCCGACGAAATCGGGATCGTGCACGGCGTCGTAGACCCAAGGGCGGGAGGGGTCGGTTCCTGCCGCTTCGCCCACGAGCGCCCGTTCCATGCCACCGGCCGGTGCCGGGCGGAAGCTCAACGGCACCTGGACCACGGTGGTGCGGCGGCCGCCGTCGGGCCCGTCCGTGCTGGCACTGAGGAGGAACACGGCCAAAGCTGCGTGGCCGGTGGGGTCCGCCAGGCCCAGGCTGCCCACTTGGGACATGGCGAAGTCGGGAGTCTTGATGGGGAACCAACGCTGCTGCGGCAGCCATTCCTTGAGCAGCGCGGTCAGGGCGGGAGTGAGGATTGGCTGTTTCATCTCAGTTCTCTATCGACAGGATGGGCATGGCCTGGGTGTAGGGCGAAGACGGGTTCGACCCCGCCGTCCGCATCCGCAGCCAGAAGAAGTCATGGCTTCCGATGGTCAACGTGAGGCTTCCGTCATCACCGATGCCCGGGAAGGGTTGGCCGCCGAAAACATCGCGCAGCCCCCTCCCCGCGTACTCGGGAACGGCCAGTGTGGCGGCCACAGGATGCTGGGAAAGGTTGAAGGCGCACAAAATTGTTTCGGCCGGGGCCCCGGCCGGGTTGTTGGCCGGCAGCTCGCGCAGGTACGCCAGGACGGCGTCGTGGTCTGCTTGCACGTGTTTGAACCCGCCAAGGCCGAACGCGGGGTGGTTCTTGCGGACGCTGAGGATCTGCCGTGTCCAGCGCAACAGCGACCCGGAGTGGGCGGCCTCGGCTTCGACGTTGGCCATGCCGTAGTTGTACACCAGCGACTGGATGGGCGGCAGGTACAGCTTGCCGGGATCGGCGTGCGAGAACCCCGCGTTCCGGTCCGGGTTCCATTGCATGGGGGTCCGGACGGCGTCCCTGTCCTCGAGCCAGATGTTGTCCCCCATCCCTATCTCGTCGCCGTAGTAGAGGAACGGGCTCCCCGGAAGTGAGAGCAGGAGCGCGTTGATCAGCTCGATCTCGGCCCGCGAATTGTCGAGCAGCGGCGCCAACCGGCGCCGGATGCCGATGTTGGCACGCATCCGGGGGTCCGGCGCGTACCAGCCCAGCATGGCCGCGCGCTCGTCAGCGGTGACCATCTCCAGGGTCAGCTCATCGTGGTTGCGCAGGAAGGTCCCCCACTGGGCACCGTCGGGGATGTCCGGTGTGTCTCGCATGGTTTCGATGATGGGCGCGGCCTTCTGGTCCCTGAGGGCGTAGTACAGGCGGGGCATGATCGGGAAGTGGAACGCCATGTGGCATTCGGGTTCCTCCTCTGTCCCGAAGTACTCCACCACCTCATTGGGCGGCTGGTTTGCCTCGGCGATGATCACCCGGCCGGGGTAGCTTTCGTCCACCATGGCCCGCAGGCTGCGGAGGAACTCGTGGGTGGCGGGCAGGTTCTCGCAGTTGGTGCCCTCTTCCTCGAAGAGGTAGGGGATGGCGTCCGCACGGAACCCGTCGATTCCCTGGTCCAGCCAGAACCTGACGACGTCGAACACGGCCTCGATCACCTTGGGGTTTTCGAAGTTCAGGTCCGGCTGGTGGCTGAAAAACCTGTGCCAGAAGAACTGCCGCCTGATGGGATCGAACGTCCAGTTCGATTCCTCCGTGTCGACGAAGATGATGCGTGCGTCCTGGTACTTCTCGTCCGTGTCGCTCCAGACATAGAAGTCGCCGAAGGGGCCGTCGGGGTCTTTCCGGGATTCCTGGAACCAGGGATGCTGGTCGGAGGTGTGGTTCAGCGGCAGGTCGATGATGACCCGGACGCCACGGGCATGGGCTTCCGCCACGAGCCGCTTGAAGTCGCTGATGGTGCCGAATTCGTCCAGCACGGAGTTGTAGTCCGAGATGTCGTAGCCGCCGTCGCGCAGCGGTGACTGGAAGAACGGGGGCAGCCAAAGGCAGTCGACGCCCAGCCACTGCAGGTAGTCCAGCCGGTCGATGAGTCCGGAGAAATCCCCGGACCCATCGCCGTTGGCATCCGCAAAGGCCCGGACCAGTACCTCGTAGAACACGGCCTTGCGGTACCACAGGGGGTCATGCTGAAGGCCGGGCGCATTTAGCTCGAACGTGCTTTTTGGGGTGAAGTGGCCGGAACTTTGCGGATTGAAACTCACGAATGCATTCTCCTCACGCTCAGGATGTGGGCCGGTTCCACGTGCGGGTCGAGCCGCACGTAGTTGTACTCGCCCCACTCCCAGCTTTGGCCGGAGATCAGGTCGTCCACGTAGAAGCCACCGCCTGCGGTGCGGTCCTGCGGGTCCAGTTCCAGGGCTGCCAGGTCCAGGACGACGCTGCATTCCTTGGTGACGTGGGGGTCCACGTTCACCACGACAATGATGGTGTCCTTGGTCCCGTCGGGGAGGGTCTTGTGCTTGGAGTAGACCACCGTGGATTCGTCGGTGCTCTGGTGGACCGTCAGGTTCTGCAGGTCCAAGAGGGCCGGGTGGTCCCGCCGGATGTGGTTAAGCCGCGTGATGTACGGTGCCAGCGAGCGCCCGGACTCCGCGGCGGCTTCCCAGTCGCGCGCCTTGTACTCGAACTTTTCGTTGTCGATGTATTCCTCGGCGCCGGGCCGGGCAACGTGCTCGTAGAGTTCGTAGCCGGCGTAGACGCCCCACAGCGGGCTTCCGGTGGAGGCAAGCACCGCCCTGATCCGGAATGCCGCGGGCCCGCCGTACTGGAGGTATTCGGTGAGGATGTCAGGGGTGTTGACGAAGAAGTTGGGGCGGAAGAACGCCGGGGATTCGTGGCTGACTTCGTCGAAGTACGCCTCGATCTCCTTCTTGGTGTTGCGCCAGGTGAAGTAGGTGTAGGACTGCTGGAAGCCTGCCCGGCCCAGGGCGTGCATCATGGCGGGCCGGGTGAATGCCTCGGCGAGGAATACGACGCCGGGGACGGCCTTATTCACCTCGGCGATAAGCCATTCCCAGAACCACACCGGTTTGGTGTGCGGGTTATCCACCCGGAAAATCTTTACCCCGTGGCTGACCCACAGCAGCACAATGCGGAGAATTTCGCGGGCAAGACCTTCCGGGTCATTGTCGAAATTCAGCGGATAAATGTCCTGGTACTTCTTCGGCGGATTTTCCGCGTAGGCGATGCTGCCGTCCACCCTGGTGGTGAACCATTCGGGGTTCGTCTGCACCCAGGGGTGGTCGGGGGCCGCCTGCAGGGCCAGGTCCAGCGCAACTTCCAGGCCCAGTTCGTTGGCGCGGGCCACGAAGGCGTCAAAGTCCTCGAAGGAACCGAGATCGGGGTGGATGGCGTCGTGGCCGCCCTCCTTGGCGCCGATGGCCCAGGGCGAACCCGGATCATGCGGGCCGGCCACGAGGGTGTTGTTGGGCCCCTTGCGGTGCTGGACGCCGATGGGGTGGATCGGGGGCATGTAGAGGACGTCGAAGCCCATGGCCGCGACGGCGTCGAGGCGGCGGGCTGCCGTCCGGAAGTTTCCTGAGGTCCAGACGCCGGTGTTGTGGTCCTTGACAGCGCCTTCGGACCGCGGGAAGAACTCGTACCAAGCGCCCCGGCCTGCCCGGTCCCGCTCCACCAGGAGGGGGAACTTCTCCGAGACGGTCACCAGTTCGCGGATGGGCTGGCGGGCAACGATGTCCGCGATTTCCTGGCCGAACCCGGCCGCGAGGCGTTCCTCGGTGCTGCGGGACTGGTCAGCCAGGACCTCCGAGGCATGCCGGAGGGCCGCCTGGTCCACCTCGTCCCGGAAGTCTTCCGCGGAGGCTTCACCGAGCAGCTTGGCACCTTCGGCAAGCATGAGCTCGACGTCGATGCCGGCGTCGATCTTCACCTCGGCGTTGTGGTGCCAGGTGCCGTAGCGGTCGTGCCAGGCTTCGATGACGAAGGACCAGTCGCCGGTTTCCGACGGCGTGAGGACGCCCTCCCAACGGTCGGTCCCCATTCCGCGTTCCCCGCGGGGCGGGGAAAGCCGGACCCGCTGCCGCTCTGCACCCGTGGGGTCCAGGAGGACGGCGCTGACACCAAGTTGGTCATGGCCTTCCCGGAAGGCGGTGGCGCCCACAACGATGGCCTCGCCGGGGAGGGCTTTGGCGGGGACCCTTCCGCCGTCGACGACGGGCTGCACATTGGTGATGGGAAAACGCCCGAACCGCAGACCCTCGGTGATGCGGCGCTGGGGCATTTTGGTGGATGCGGCACTGGTTCCTGAGTTAGTCGTCACAGGCTCGACGTTAGCGAGAAATGCCCAGGATTGCTAAGGCTGCTCCCTAAAATCCATCGCGCCGCCGCCCAATTTCTTCACGCCCCTGTCATTTACCCAAAAGAAACCCAAAGCTTGTTCCGGCCCAGCAGGTTGTCGGTTAGTGTGGCGCAGGTGAAGGCAATCCGCAGGTTTACGGTCCGTACAGTCCTCCCCGAGCCCATCCGGCCGCTGGCCCGGTTGGCCAGCAACCTGCGGTGGTCCTGGCACCGCCCCACGCGCGAGCTCTTCGCCGGGCTGAACCCGCGCCTGTGGGAGGAAAGCGGGCAGGACCCCATCGGCTTCCTGGGCATGGTCAGCCGGGAGGAGTTCCAGCGGCTCGCCGCGGACCAGTCCGTCGTGGACCGGGTCCGCGCGGCCGAAGTGGACCTTGACCGGTATCTCGAGGAGCCGCGCTGGTACCAGGGCCTGGGCCCGGAGGCACCCGCCGCCATTGCCTACTTCTCGCCCGAATTCGGCATCACCGAGGTCCTCCCCCAGTACTCGGGCGGCCTGGGCATCCTGGCCGGCGACCACCTCAAGGCGGCCTCGGATCTGGGCGTTCCCCTGGTGGGTGTGGGCCTGCTCTACCAGGCCGGCTACTTCAAGCAGTCACTGTCCCGGGACGCCTGGCAGCAGGAGACCTACCCTGTCCTGGACCCCGACGGCCTGCCCCTCACACTGCTCCGCGAGCCATCCCCGGACGGCAACGGAAAGGCCGTGGAGGTAGCGCTCCCGCTGCCCAACGGACGCCGGCTCCTGGCACATATCTGGCGTGCCGACGTCGGCCGCGTCCCGCTGCTCCTGCTGGACTCCAACGTGCCCGGCAACGACGACGCCGCGCGGAGCATCACCGACCGGCTGTACGGCGGTGGCGGTGACCACCGGCTGCAGCAGGAGCTGCTGCTGGGCATGGGCGGTGTCAAGGCCCTGCGCGCATTCCAGAAACTGACAGGGTCCCCCGCCCCGGAGGTGTTCCACACCAACGAGGGACACGCAGGATTCCTGGGCATTGAACGCATCCAGGAACTGATGTCAGGGGAACAGGCCCTGACATTCGACGAGGCGTTGGCCGCCGGCCGCGCCTCCACGGTGTTCACCACCCACACCCCGGTCCCGGCGGGCATTGACAGGTTCGAGATCGCCCAAATCAGCCACTTCTTCCAGGCCGGCCTGGCACCCGCTGTCCCGCTGGACAGGATCCTGGAACTGGGCCGCGAAAACTACGCCGACGGAAACCCCGCCGTCTTCAATATGGCCGTCATGGGCCTCCGCCTTGCCCAGCGCGCCAATGGCGTGGCCAAACTGCACGGCGAAGTGTCCCGCGGGATGTTCTCCGCCCTGTGGCCGGGATTCGACCACTCGGAGGTCCCCATCACCTCCGTCACCAACGGCGTCCACGTCCCCACGTGGGTGGACAGCCGGATCTCCAAGCTGGCAAGGGACCAGTTCGGCAGCGAAGCGGAAGCACTGGGCAAATGGGACCTGGCCTACAACGTCAGCGACGCCGACGTATGGGCGCTTCGCCGCGAAATGCGGGCGGCACTGGTGGAGGATGTGCGCCGCAGGCTCCGTGCTGCGTGGAAGAAGCGCGGCGCGGCCGACGCCGAACTGGGCTGGACGGACAACGTCCTGGACCCGGACATACTCACCATCGGGTTTGCCCGCCGCGTGCCCACGTACAAACGCCTGACCCTGATGCTACGGGAACCTGCGCGGCTCAAGGCACTCCTGCTGCACAAGGACCACCCCATCCAGTTGGTCATCGCCGGAAAGTCCCACCCTGCCGATGACGCCGGCAAGAAGATGATCCAGGACCTGGTGCGGTTCACTGACGACCCCGAGGTCCGGCACCGCATCGCGTTCCTGCCCAACTACGACATCGCGATGGCCAGGACGCTGTTCCCTGGCTGCGATGTGTGGCTGAACAACCCGCTTCGGCCGTTGGAGGCCTGCGGTACATCGGGCATGAAGGCCGCCCTGAACGGGTCGCTGAACCTGTCCGTCCTGGACGGCTGGTGGGACGAGATGTACGACGGCGAGAACGGCTGGGCAATTCCGACGGCCAACAACGACGCATCCCCGGAGGAGCGGGACGACATCGAGGCCGCCGCCCTGTACGAACTGCTGGAAACCCAGGTGGCGCCGCGCTTTTACGGGAGCACGGTGTCCGATGGTGCGGGGGCGGCTGGCCCCTCCACGACCCGGAGCGAGACAGTTCCCACGCACTGGGTATCCATGATCAAGCACACGCTCTCGCACCTGGGACCCGCGGTCTCCGCCGAGCGGATGCTCCGGGACTACGTCAACATCCTTTACCGCCCGGCGGCTGACGCCGGGCGCAGCGCCACCGCGAATTCATATGCGCAGGCCCGGGCGCTGGCATCCTGGTCTGCCAAGGTTCGCGGCACCTGGCCGCAGGTCCACGTGGAGCATGTTGATTCGGTGGGCGTTTCGGAGGATCCGCAGATCGGCGACACCCTTCAGGTCAATGCGTACGTGGCGTTGAACGCACTGACTCCGGAAGATGTCTGCGTCGAGGTGGCCTACGGAAGGGCTGAGGAGAATGACACCCTGGCGGACATCACCATGATGGAACTGCAGGTGAAGGAAGACCTGGGCAGCGGCCGCCACCTGTTCAGCGGCTCACTGCTGATCGACCGCTCCGGACCGTTCGGCTACACGGTCCGGGTGCTGCCCCGGCACGAGGCGCTGGCCTCGAAAGCGGAGCTCGGCCTGATCGTCAACGCCTGACCTGGTGTCCGGCCTGCCCCGGCCGGCCGGACACCAGGTGCTTGCGAAGCCCTCGGCTTGGAGCCAGGAGCCTCAGAGCAGGACAGCCGTGACGGCCAGGTCCTTGCCCGCGTACCGTTCTGCGTCCTGCAGGATCTCGCAGATGATCCCGAACGACCGGTCAGCGCGGAACGGGGCCGCAACCTGCCACAGGACGGTCACCGGCGGATTGCCGTTGTCCGTGATGTTGTCCGCGAAGTCGTGCAGCGAATCGTTCAGCGCATCCAGGTTCACACCGTAGTGCTCAGGAAAGTCCAGGACCTCGCCGAAGGTTTCCAGGACGGCGCGTTTGCTGTCGGCCGGCGGGACCACAAGGCTGCGGCGCCCGGCGTCCGCTACCTGCGCCTCCAGCTCTTCGAGGGTCCAGGTGTCGCCGGAAAGAATTTTCATGGGTGCGCTAGCTGCCTTCCGCTATGTACTTGAATGTCGCGTAGTGGTCTCCGGTGTAATACTTCTCCCCGCCGTTGCCTGCCACGATCCGGCGCGCGCCCCGGTCCGGTTCGCCGGGGGTTCGAACCGTGTACTCGCGGTAGTAACCCCGGTCCCGTGCAGGCAGGACGCGCTCAAAGTTGCCGAACACCTGGTCGTCCTGGCTGAACTGGTACGGGCCGCCGGTCCGGATCAGCGCCAGGACGCGGCGTCCTTCCACCGGGAGCGCGGACTCCCGGATTTCCGGCAGGCTGGACGGGTTGGCTCCCCGGTGTGGCGCCGCGCTCTTTCCCGGCGCCGGCGTCCCCGGGCCGCCGGGAGCCGTACTCGCTCCAGAGGCCGCGCCCGGCGTCGTGCCTTCCCCTTGGCCGCCCAACAGCCCGGCCCCGCCGAATGCCACCAGCGCCAGCACCACCAGGGCGGTAAGGAGCAAGGGAAGCATGGAGCGGTTACGCATTGGGGTGTACCTGCCGGCCGGTTGTACTGGGTCTAGGTTCGGTAGATGCTGATGGAGTTGGCCTCGGCAACATCGGTCTCGCCCGAGGCAACCCGGATGCCCTGCCGCTGCTCATGGAGCGGCGATGTGGTCAGGCGCAGCTCGAAAAGGCTCGGCGCCGCCCGCCCGAGGTCCGGCAACGTGATTTGTACATCCGTGGCACCGCCGTTCACCACCACCAGCCCGGCGAGGGCGCCGCCGTCATCGCCCAGCAGGAGTTGCAGGACCCGGTGGTGCGGATCGTTCCAGCGTTCAGCGGACATCGGCTGCCCGAATTGGTCGAACCAGTAAAGGTAGGACTGCTCGTCCCGGACGGGGAAATCATGGGGCTGGGCGGCCAGGAATTCCTTGCGCAGCCGGATGTAGCGCTTGGTGCTGCGCAGCATTTCGTGCGCCTCCGGGGTCAAGGTCCAGTCAAGCCAGGTCATGGCGTTGTCCTGGCAGTAGGCGTTGTTGTTGCCCAGTTGCGTCCGGGCCAGCTCGTCACCGGCAGTGATCATGGGGACTCCGAGCGAGACCATCAGTGACGCCATCAGGTTGCGCCGGGACTGCGCGCGCCTGGCCAGGATCAGGCCGTTCTCGGTGGGCCCCTCCACGCCGTGGTTGTAGCTGCGGTTGTCGCCGTGCCCGTCCCTGTTCTCTTCACCGTTGTCCTCGTTGTGCTTCCTGTCGAAGGAGACGAGGTCGTTCATGGTGAAGCCGTCGTGGGCGGTAACGAAATTCACGGATGCCAGCCGTGAGCGGCCGGATGCCTGGAAGAGGCCGGCCGAACCGGAGAGCGAATCGGCGAGTTTGGCCATGGTTCCGCCGTGGCCGCCCGCATCCATGGCTGCCCGGTCCGCCAGCCAGAACGTCCGGACGGCGTCCCGGAAGTGGTCGTTCCAGTCCACCCAGCCTGGCGGGAACCGCCCGGTTTGCCAGCCGCCGTAGCCAATGTCCCACGGCTCGGCAATCAGTTTGACGCCGGAGAGGACGGGATCCGCGGCGATGGCGGTGAGGAACGGGTGGTTGGGGTCGAACTCGTTCCCGGCGTTCCGGCAGAGGGTGACGGCAAGGTCGAACCGGAAACCGTCAACGTGGAACTCGTCCACCCAGTACCGCAGTGAATCGACCGCCAGTTGGACCACATGCGGTTCGCCGAAATTCAAGGTGTTGCCGCACCCGGTGGTGTCCACGTACTTTCCGTGGCTGTCCATCCGGTAGTACGCCTGCTCCCCCAGTCCGCGGAAGCTGATGACCGGACCGTCCTGGGTTCCCTCCGCTGTGTGGTTGTAGACGACGTCGAGGATGACTTCGAGTCCGGCGGCGTGCAGGGCCTTGACCATGCCCTTGAACTCGTCCTGGACAGCCTGCGGGCCCGCTTCCCGGGCGGCACGGGTGGCGTAGCCGGGGTGCAGGGCGAAAAACGCGGCGGTGTTGTAGCCCCAGTAATTGGTGAGCCCCAGGTCCTGCAGGTGCAGCTCGTCGAGGTGGAAGTGCACAGGCAGGAGCTGCACGGCAGTGATGCCCAGGCCGGTGAGGTGCTCCACCACGGCTGGGTGGCCCATGCCGGCGTAGGTGCCCCGTAGGTCCTCAGGCACGTCGGGGTGGAGCTTGCTCTGGCCCTTGACATGGGCTTCATAGAGAATTGTGTTGCGCCACGGCAGGGCCGGACGCTCGTCCGATCCCCAATCGAAATCGGGTGCGGTCCGGACGCTGGCCAGCAGTCCGTCCTGCTCGTCCACCCCCCGGCCGTACGGGTCCAGCAGCAACGGCGGGTTGCCGGCGTCGTCCCCGTTTCCCGAGGCGGAGGCGTGCGGCGGCAGGGGCCGGCGGTCTGAGGACGGGCGGAACCCGTACCGCGAACCAAAGGGCAGGTCCTCGACGATGCCGTGATGGACGCCGCGCGCCACGTTCGGCAGGGTCCGGGACCGCCACTGGCCGCCCGGGGGGCAGTACACGATGTCCAGGCTGGGCACGGCTGGCGCGAAACAGGCAACATTGGCGCGGCCGCCGGCGTGGTGGCGTGTACCGCCGGAATCAACGCGCGGGACACTGACACCGAGGGGAACAGCCGAGGAGGCGTCCATGGTGGATGCGGTGTCGAAAAGCGGCATGACCATCACCTAAATGATAGCCGCCCGGGGCGGTTGACCTGCCCCGTCACCCCGGCACTGCAAGGCAATCGTGCCCCCGCACCGGGGGCGGTGGGCCACTACCCCGCCGCGCGCTGGCGGGAGACCTCGTACAGCGAGATGCCCACGGCCATGGAGGCGTTCAAGGACTCCATGGCGGAGTCGATCGGGATGGAGACAATCTGGTCGCAGTTCTCCCGGACCAGGCGGCTCAGGCCCTTGCCTTCCGAGCCCACCACGATGCACACCGGCTCGGTGGCCAAAGTGAGGTCGGGCAGCGAGACGTCGCCGTCGCCGTCGAGCCCCAGCACGAAGATGCCCATGCCCTTGAACTGCTTCAGGGCGTTGTTCAGGTTGGAGGCGCGGGCAACGGGGACGCGGACCGCCGCGCCGGCGCTGGTCTTCCAGGCCGAGGCCGTGACACCGACGGAGCGGCGCTCCGGAACAATGACGCCGTGGCCGCTGAACGCGGAGACGGAACGGATGATCGCTCCGAGGTTCCGGGGGTCGGTGATGCCGTCAAGGGCGACGAAGAGCGGCGCGTTGCTGACGTGCCCCTTCTTCCACTTCTCCACCGTCTCCTCGGCCAGTTCGTACGCGTCCTGGTACTCGTAGGGCGGAATCTGGAGCACCAGGCCCTGGTGGACGGCGTCGTCGGTCATCCGGTCCAGTTCGGGCTTGCCGGTTTCGAGCAGCGGGATGCCGCGTTCGGCGGCGAGCTTCAGGGACTCCTTGACGCGGTCGTCCATCTCGATGCGGATGGCCACGTGCAGGGCCTTTGCCGGGATGCCCGCGCGGAGCGCTTCGACCACGGAGTTGCGGCCGGTGACCACTTCTTCGGTGGCGCGTCCCTTGGGGCCTGACTTGGCGGCACCGGCGCTTCGTGCACCCGGGCTGCGCTTGGCTGCGGACCGTTCGGCCAGTTGCTTGGCCTTGTGCGCCTTGTGGTACGGACGGTCCTCGGCCTTGGGCGTCGGGCCCTTGCCTTCGAGGGCCTTGCGGCCATGGCCACCGGTTCCGATGGTTGGGCCCTTCTTCGTTTTAACCGATCGGCGACCATTGTTGGCCATGATGTTCCACCCTTGATTGTGCTGACTGAGTCTGCCTACCAGTCTACTGACCGAAGAAAAATCGACGCGCGGGGGCTGCGGGCGTGCTCAGGGGCAGTGGCTGATCAGTCCCGCTTGAGGCTCCAGGTGGCACCGTCCGGGCCGTCTTCCACCACGACGCCGGCCTGGTTGAGGGTGTCCCGGATGGCGTCGGAAGCAGCCCAGTCCTTGGCGGCACGGGCAGCGGCACGGGCCGCCAGCTGCGCCTCCACCAGGACGCCCAAGGCGTCGGCCTCCCGGCTGCCCGCCTGCCCGGAACCGGCGACGGCGTTGAGGCCCAGGACGTCGGTCATGGTGACGACGGCGTACATCGCTTTCCGGGCAGCGTCGTCGTCCCCGTCCGCCAGGGCCGTGTTCCCGGCCCGCACGGCCTCGTGCAGCGCCGCCAGGGCACGGGGAACATTCAGGTCGTCGTCCATCGCAGTTGAAAACGCGTCCAGTGCCTCAGCCGGGTCAGCGGAGCCGCCGGCCACAAACCCGAAATCGGCGCCGAAGCGCGCCACGGCCTTCGCCAGGAACCCGTCGATGCGTTCGACGGCGGCAGCGGCTTCCTGGAGGGACGTGGGCCGGTAGTCCAGGACGGAGCGGTAGTGGGCCTGGCCCAGGTAGTAGCGGACAACCCGGGGGGAAGCGAGTTCCAGCATTTCGGTGGGGCTGATGGTGTTCCCAACGGATTTGGACATCTTTTCGCCCTGGTAGGTCACCATGCCGTTGTGCATCCAGAAGTTGGCGAAGCCATGTCCCGCAGCCTGCGACTGGGCCATCTCGTTTTCGTGGTGTGGGAAACGCAGGTCCAGTCCGCCGCCGTGGATGTCGAAGGCAGTTCCCAAGTACTTGGTGACCATGGCGGAGCATTCCAGGTGCCAGCCCGGACGCCCCGCACCCCACGGCGAGGCCCAGCTGGCGGTGGCCGGCTCGCCTTCTTTGGAACCCTTCCACAACGCAAAG
Organism: Arthrobacter sp. 135MFCol5.1; assembly: GCF_000374865.1. Taxonomy (GTDB): domain Bacteria; phylum Actinomycetota; class Actinomycetes; order Actinomycetales; family Micrococcaceae; genus Arthrobacter. The sequence goes on from NZ_KB895458.1 coordinate 15,983, forward strand.
TCGCGGGGATCCTTCTTCCCGCGGGGATCGGCGTCGGGCGCTGCCTGCATGTCGTCGATGTTTTGCCGGGTGAGTGCCCCGTAGTTGCCCCAGGAACGGACGTCAAAGTACACGTCGCCTGATTCGTCCAGCGCGGGGTAGGCGTGGCCGCGGTCGATGAGCTGTTGGATCAGGGCGTGCATCTCGGGGATGTGCCCGGTGGCCCGGGGCTCGTACGTGGGGCGGGAGACGCCGAGGGTGTCGTAGGCCGCCAGGAATTCCCGCTCGTAACGGTATGCCAGCGCCCACCACTCCTCCCGCGGCACTTCTCCCGGCTCGGGGATGAAGTCCGGCGCGAATGATGCCTCGGATTTGGCGAGGATCTTGTCGTCAATGTCCGTGACGTTGCGGACCACAGTGACGCGAAGGCCCCGGTATTGCAGCCAGCGGGTCAGCTGGTCGAAGGCGATGGCGGAACGGATGTGCCCCACGTGGGGCATTCCCTGCACCGTGGCCCCGCAGTAATAGAGGCTGACCTTGCCCTCAACGATCGGGGTGAAGTTCCGGACTTCGGCGGAGGCGGTGTCATAGAAGCGCAGGGTCACCGCTCCAGACTAGCCGATGGTGCCGCTGGTCCGTGGGTAGACCAAGGCGGTAGCCACCGCGGAGATGCCCTCGCCACGGCCGGTGAATCCCAGGCCGTCGCTGGTGGTGGCAGTGACGCTCACCGGTGCACCGGCGGCCTCTGAGAGGACGTGCTGAGCTTCTTCCCGGCGGGGACCGAACTTCGGCCGGTTGGCCACGAACTGGACGGCGATATTGCCGATCTCGAAACCCGCAGCCCGGACGATCCGCGCCGCTTCGGCGAGCAGCGTCACACCCGACGCACCGGCGAATTCCGGGCGGTCGGTGCCGAAGTGGGTGCCAAGGTCGCCGATGCCGGCGGCGGAGAACAGCGCATCCGCTGCGGCGTGGGCCACCGGGTCGCCGTCAGAATGGCCGGCCAGGCCGCGTTCGCCGGGCCAGAAGAGTCCGCCGAGCCACAACGGGCGGTCCTTGCCGTGGGCGGCGTATGCATGGACGTCGATACCCACACCGGTCCGCGGCAGGATCATGTCCGCGCTCACCCTTCCACCCACCGGGCGCCAAGGGGACCCTCAAGGAGCCCTTCGGCGAAGATCAGGTCAAGCGGCGTGGTGATCTTCAGCGACTGGGTTGAGCCGCGGACAGCGTAGACCGGCGTCCCCAGCATCTCCACGAGCATGGCGTCATCGGTGACGGCCGCCGACTCCCGCCGGTCCAGGCCCTCGGCGGACCGGTGCGCCTGCACCAGCGTGTCGAGGGTGAATCCTTGGGGTGTCTGAACGGCCCGCAGTTCCTCGCGGCGGGCCGTTCCCGTGACCACCTCCGGCGCGAAAACGCTGTCCCCCCCGGACGTGGCTGCAACGGTCTTGATGGTGTCCACGACGGGGAGAACGGGAATGACGGCGGCAGCGCCGGCGGCAAGGGCTTCCGTTACGCGGTGGAAGACGGACTCGGGCGTCAGCGCCCTGGCGGCATCGTGGACCAGGACCGCTTCCGTGCCGTCCATCAGGGCAGCCATACCGGCGCGGACGGAGTCAGCCCGGGTGGCGCCGCCGTCCACAAGGGTGAGGAGGGGGCCGCCGTCGGCCAGTTCGTCCCGGAAACTGCCGCAGAGACGGCGCAGGCCTTCGTCCCCTGCGGGCAGCACCACGCAGACCTGGCTCGCAACACCGGAGGCGACGATGCCCCGCAAGGCATGCATCAGGATCGGTTCGCCTCCGAGGGGGACAGCCGCCTTGGGCATCCCGTAGCCGAGCCGCTGCCCGGAACCGGCGGCCACCACGATGACTCCCGTGACAAGGGGCGTTGATTCACTCATGCGGACTAGCCTACGACGCCGTGGCGGCTGCGCCGTGCCCGGGTCGCAGCCCGGTTCCGGGCAAAAAGAAGCCCCGGCGGCACGTGGGTGCTGCCGGGGCTAAATTCTTAGGAAGCCAGGACCTCGTCGAGAACGCTTGCGGCCTTCTCCTCGTCGGTCTTTTCAGCCAGCGCCAACTCTGAAATCAGAATTTGGCGGGCCTTGGCCAGCATTCGCTTTTCGCCTGCGGAAAGGCCCCGGTCGTGATCCCGGCGCCACAGGTCGCGAACGACCTCTGCCACCTTGATGACGTCACCGGAAGCAAGCTTCTCCAGATTTGCCTTGTACCTGCGTGACCAGTTGGTGGGTTCTTCGGTGAACTCGGCACGAAGCACATCAAACACGTGCTCCAGGCCTTCCTTGCCCACTACGTCCCGAACCCCAACAAGGTCCACGTTTTCTGCTGGAACTTCAATGGTCAGATCACCCTGAGCCACCTTGAGCTTGAGATACATCTTCTCTTCGCCCTTGATGGTGCGCATCTTGATTTCTTCAATCTTCGCAGCACCGTGGTGAGGGTAAACTACTGTCTCGCCGACCTCAAATACCATGTGGACATTTCCCCTTTCCCGCAGACCAGTTTATCACGATTCAGGCATATGACCGGCCGGAGAAAGGGCTCCCAACCGCGAAAATACGCGGAAAAACGGCCCAATCGACCTCCTCAACCCCCTTGACGGATGAGGATATTAGTGCATCAGGTGAGCGTTCCCACAGTCGATGTGACAGCCTCGAATCCTCGTTTGACCCCGTTTGCGGATAGGCTATGGCTGCAAAAGACTTCAAATTTCTCGAGGAGTACGTGACGTGCGTTCCACTGCGATGAACCGGGCCCAGCGCGGCAAACTGGCACTGACGGCTGCTGCCCTTGGCGTCAGCCTGCTGACTGCGGGCTGCGGTTACATCACGCCCCAGCAGACCAGCCACCAGTACTCCGCCTCGGACGGCATCCGCGCAGACCTCGGCCCGCTGCAGCTGCGGAACATCCTCATCGTTTCCAGCGGCGAAGACGGACCCGGCCGCCTGATCGGCGCGGTCTACAACTCCTCTTCCAAGGACGTGAAGCTCACGGTCAACGGCGCCAAGGGCTCACAAACCGAAGTTCCGGTGAAGGCGAACTCGTACACGCTGCTGAACGAAAACACCGACCCTGCCATCCTGAGCACCACCGGCGGAAAGCCGGGTTCGCTGGTGGACGTCAAGATCAGCGAGAACGGCACCAACGTCACCAGCACGGTCAAGGTGCCGGTCCTGGATGCCACATTGAAGGAATACAAGGACTACCTGCCCACCGCGAGCCCGTCGGCTTCGCCGTCGTCGTCCGCCGGCGCCAGCGCAACGGCCACCGCCACGCCAAGCGCAACGGCAACCGCCACCAGCCGCTAGCGGGGAGCCCGCCAAGGCGGGCGCCCGAGACGTACAGCAAAGGGAGGGCCGGTTGGCCCTCCCTTTGCTGTTGCGCTGGCCTGGACAGCCTTGGCTGCCCGGGGCCTAGGGTTCGAACTTGTAACCGAGGCCCCGCACGGTGACCAGGAACCGGGGTGCGGAGGGATCTGGCTCGATCTTGCCGCGGAGGCGTTTGACGTGGACGTCAAGGGTCTTGGTGTCGCCGACGTAGTCCGACCCCCAGACCCGGTCAATCAGCTGCCCCCGGGTGAGGACCCGGCCGGAGTTGCGCAGGAGCATCTCCAGGAGCTCAAACTCCTTCAATGGCAGCAGGACCTGCTCGCCGTCCACGCTCACGACGTGGCGTTCGATGTCCATCCGGACCGGGCCGGCCTGGACCGTTGAGGAAATCAGTTCCTCCGGCTCGCCCTGGCGCCGCAGGACCGCCCTGACCCGGGCAACCAGTTCGCGGGAGGAATAGGGCTTGGTGACGTAGTCGTCCGCGCCGAGCTCCAGGCCCACGACTTTGTCGATCTCCGAGTCCTTGGCCGTCAGCATGATCACTGGAACGCTGGAACGTTGCCTGAGCTGGCGGCATACCTCGGTGCCGGACAGGCCGGGCAGCTGCAGGTCCAGCAGGACAAGGTCGGCGCCGTTGCGGTCGAATTCCGTGATCGCGTCGAGGCCGTTGTCCACCACCTCAACCTCGAATCCTTCCTTGCCCAGCAAATAGGACAAGGGATCGCTGAACGACTCCTCGTCCTCCACTATCAAAATCCTGCTCAAGCGCTAGCTCCTCGTTCTGTTGCGCCGGCGGCGCGGGGTACTTGGGTGGGTGCAGGCCGGCCGGCCGGCTGCCGCGCCGGCGACGGTGCCGGAGCGTCAGGGACCGGACGGTCGCTGTCCTGTCCTTCCATCTCGGGAAGCCGCAGCGTGAAGGTCGATCCTTGGCCCGGCTGGGACCAGAGCGTCACCTCGCCGCCATGGTTTGAGGCCACATGCTTGACGATGCTCAGGCCCAGGCCGGTGCCGCCGGTCTGTCGCGAACGGGCGGCATCGACGCGGTAGAAGCGTTCGAAGACGCGTTCCTGGTCCTCGGGCGTGAGCCCGTCCCCTTGGTCGGTCACGGAGATGGACACCAGGCCCTCCCTGGAACGTACGCCGATTCCCACTCTGGTGTTGGCCGGTGAATAGCGGATGGCGTTGTCGATGAGGTTGCGCAGCGCGGTGACCAAAAGGTCCTGGTCGCCGAAGACCTTGCCCTGGGTGCGGCCGCCCACCACGATGCTGATGTTCTTGCTCTCGGCGGGCAGCTGCGACCGGTCCACGGCCTCGGCGATGACCGCGTTGATGTCCACGGGGCCGCCTTGCTGCGTCACGCTGGCGCCCTGCAGCCGGGACAGCTCGATGATGTCCTGGACCAGTGCGGCGAGGCGGGCTGACTCCTTGTGCATCCGCTTGGCGAACCGGCGGACCGCTTCTTCGTCGTCCGCGGACGACTCGAGGGCCTCGGCCAGCAGGGAGATGGCGCCGACGGGCGTCTTCAGTTCATGCGAGACGTTGGCGACGAAGTCGTTGCGGATCTCTTCCGTGCGGGTGATCTCGGTCCGGTCATCGGCCAGGAGCAGGATGTATTCCTCACCCAGCATGGCTGCCCGGACCTGGACGATGATGGTCCCCTGCCCCAGCGGTCCGCGCGGGAGCTCCAGCTGCTTCTCCAGGATGACGCCATCGCGCCGCACACCCGCGGTCATGTCCAGGAGTTCTTTGTGGACCACGGTATGGCCGAGGACCAGGCCGTAGGCGTAGGCTGCCGGGCTGGCACGGACAACGCCATCGACGTCGTCCAGGACCACGAAGGCACGTCCGACGACGGCCAGCACCTCCGCCGCCCCGTCCGGCAGCGCAGGTTCCCCGGCGTCGACCTCCAGCAGCTCGCGCTGCTTCTCGCTGACCCGGAACGCCAGCACGCCGAACGTGCCAAGCGCCAGGCCGACGAGGCCTGCAACCAGACCAATGAGCATAGGATCCACAGCTCCACTTTATGCTCTTGCCCGGAGGCCACCGGCGCTTCGAAGCCCTTACCGCGAACGGTTCAACTAACGTTCACCTCCATGGGCATAATCGTTTACCGGGCGATGACAGAGTTAATGGTTAGAGCGCCCCATGGCGACACGATTCCTGCTGCCCTGGAGCGGCCGGCAGGAGTTCCAAGGAAAGGACGCCTACGTGCGTAAGGTTTTTCAGGAAGAGCTCACCCAGGTCGGTGACCAGCTGGTGGAGATCTCCCGGCTGGTCAGCGAAGCCATAGACAAGGCCACCACTTCATTCCAGGTCGCGGACGTGGACCTCGCCCAGGACGTCATCGCGGCGGACGCGCGCATCGACTTCCTGCAGAACAGCCTCGATGAGCGGGCCATCGACATCCTGGCTCTGCAGGGTCCCGTGGCGAGCGACCTGCGCATGATCGTGGGCTCGCTTCGGATGAGTGCCTCACTGGAGCGGATGGGCGACCTCGCGCGCCACATCGCCCAGCTGGCCCGCCTCCGGTACCCGTCCACGGTCATTCCGGAGTCCATGACCGGGACCTTCAACCGCATGGCCGAACTGGACCAGGAGATCGCCGACAAATTGACGGTGCTGCTGGAGAGCCGCGACCTCGAGGTGGCCAGGGACATCCTGAAGGCGAACACCGCCATCAATGACCTGCACCTGAGCGTCTTCAAGGCCATCGCCTCACCCGAGTGGACCGAGTCGCCGGCGACCACCGTGGACGTGGCCCTCGCCAGCCGCTACTTCGAGCGGTTCGCGGACCACGGCGTCTCCGTCGCCCAGAAAGTGACCTACCTGGTCACCGGCGCGTGGCAGCCCAACGCGACTGAACACAGCTAACCAGGCGGATAACGACGGCGGGCTGGTCACCCCAGGTGACCAGCCCGCCGTCGTCGTTTCACATTTGACGCAGCGCGTTCTTCGGCCGGAGTGCGTCTAAGGGAGGAACGACCGAGCACCCGGCGAAGAACCGCGAAGTCTTACTTCTTGCCCTGGTTGGCTACGGCCAGGATGGCCTGCTCAGCGGCCTCTGGGTCCAGGTAGGTTCCACCGGGCTTGACCGGCTTGAAGTCATCGTCGAGGTCGTACACCAGCGGAATGCCGGTGGGGATGTTCAGCCCGGCGATGGCCTCGTCACTGATGCCGTCCAGGTGCTTGACCAGCGCACGAAGCGAGTTGCCGTGGGCTGTGACCAGGACGGTCTTGCCTGCCTTAAGGTCTTCCTTGATGTCCGATTCCCAGTAGGGCAGCAGGCGTACCAGGACGTCCTTGAGGCACTCGGTGCGCGGGAGGGCGTCGCCGAGGCCGGCATAGCGGGGGTCGTGGGCCTGGGAGAACTCGGAGTCATCATCCAGGGGCGGCGGCGGAGTGTCGTAGGACCGGCGCCATTCCATGAACTGCGCTTCACCGTATTCGGCCAGGGTCTGGGCCTTGTCCTTGCCCTGCAGCGCGCCGTAATGGCGTTCGTTCAGGCGCCAGTCACGCTTGACCGGGATCCAGCCGCGGTCGGCTTTGTCCAGCGCGATGTTGGCGGTGTTGATGGCCCGCTTCAGCAGGGAGGTGTACAGCACATCCGGGAGGATGTTGTTCTCCACCAGCAGCTCACCGCCCCGCGCTGCTTCCGCGCGGCCCTGGTCGTTCAGGTCAACGTCCACCCAGCCGGTGAACAGGTTCTTGGCGTTCCATTCGCTGTGGCCGTGGCGCAGCAGAATCAGCTTGTAAGTCATGATTTTCATCCTAGCCGAGCAGTGTTGCCGGCCGCCCAGCGTTACATGGCCGGGCAGGCTTTTGGACCCGCCTCCACACTCGCGGGGATAGTGTTGGGGCCGTGGTTCAAAAGGCTGAACGGGTGAATACCCCACAACTTTCCGGCAGGACATCTGCCGGCCGGCAGGGCCGGCCGGTAGGCAACGTCACCCGGGGAACCACCAACCCCAACCGGATGCGGCGGGTGGACCGCTGGCTGACGGGACCGCAGGCGTGGCGGCTGCGGTCCGCGGCCGACCCCCTCGTTGTTGACCTGGGCTACGGCGCCACCCCGGCCACCGCCGTCGAACTCTTTGAGCGCCTTGCCACAGTGCGGGCGGACGTCCGCGTGTCCGGCATCGAAATCGAGCCCGGGCGCGTGCAGGCGGCGATCCCGCTCCAGCGTCCGGGACTGACCTTCCATGTGGGCGGCTTCGAGCTTCCCGTCCCCGGCCGTCCTGTCCTGGTCCGGGCCTTCAACGTGCTGCGCCAGTACGAGGAAGCGGATGTGCCGGGCATCTGGCGCCTGGTGCAGGACCGGCTGGCACCGGGCGGCCTGTTTATCGACGGCACGTGCGACGAAGTGGGGCGCCGGGTGACGTGGGTTGCGCTTGACCGGGAGCGGCCGCTGTCCTTGAGCATTTCGGTCCGCTTCGGCAGCTTCTACCTGCCCTCGGAGGTGGCCGAGCGCCTGCCGAAGGCCCTCATTCACCGCAATATTCCCGGTGAACGGGTCCACGACTTCCTGCTGGCGCTGGACCGGGCCTGGCTGGAATGCGCCCCCCTTGCCTCGTTCGGGAACAGGCAGCGCTGGGTGGGCATGTGCCGGAGCCTGCGCGACGCCGGGTGGCCGGTCCAGGACGGCCCGGCCAGATGGCGGCTGGGCGAACTAACCGTGGGCTGGGACGCCGTGGAACCTGGCTACCAGGGGCCGTAGGGCCCCGTGTTGCGGCTGCCGCCGCGGCCGGCGTCCTTCACGGCGGGGCGGACATCGGCGAGGTAAACGGAGGCGGCCACGACCGCGGCGAGCCCAAACAGGCCAAGGGTGCTGACGATCCCGCCGCCGGCGCCGAACAGCGAAATCACGCCCACCAGTGTGGCGCCGCCGGTCAGCGCGAGCCAGAAGGCCTTGGTCCGCTTGCCAGTCGCCTCGAACGCGTTGGCGCGGTGCCGGGCACAGTCCACCAGCGCCCACAATTCCAGTCCCAGGGCCACCAGGCCAAGGATAAAGAACACTGCCTGTTCTACAGGCCGAATAATCAGTTCACCGTCCACGAACCCAGCCTAGCCGCCCAGCGTGTCCAGCGCCTGCTTCAGGTCCGCCCAGAGATCCTCCACGTTCTCGACCCCCACGCTGAGGCGAACCAGGTTGTCCGGCACGCTGGCAGGTTCTGCTGCGTGCCTGCGACGGCGTTCGATCAGGGACTCGACGCCGCCCAGTGACGTGGCGGGGAGCCATAATGCGAGGGCCTCCACCACCTTGTCCGCAGCGTCGGCACCGCCCAGGCCGGCCGCCGGCGCCACCTGCACGCAGATGATGGAGCCGAAGCCCTTCATCTGGGCCTGGGCCCGCTCATGGCCGGGGTCCGACGGGAGGCCCGGGAAGCGGACGGATTCAATGGCGGGGTGGGCCGCGAGGCGCTCCGCCAGCAGCATCGCGGAGCTTTGGGACCGCTCCACCCGCAGTGCAAGGGTCCGCAGTCCGCGCAGCGCCAGCCATGCTTCGAAAGGTCCGGCGATGGCGCCGTGGATGATGCGGTGGTGCAGCAAGGCGGACCGGATGTCCGGGTTGGATGTGACCAGCGCCCCAAGGACGACGTCGGAGTGCCCGGCGAGGTATTTGGTCACCGAGTGGAGCACGACGTCGGACCCGAGCCGGAGGGGCTGCTGCACCAAAGGGGTGGAAAAGGTGTTGTCCGTGACGACGATGGCTCCTGCGGCGTGGGCGGCCTCGGCGACGGCCGCCATGTCCGCGATCCCCAACATCGGGTTGGTGGGACTTTCCAGCCAGAGCATGGCCGCGGCCCGGGCCCCGGGACCGGTGGGCGCCAGGGCAGCTTTGACAGCATCGGTATCAGCGATGTCCACGGTGCGGAGCTCTATGAAGCCCTTCTGGGCAAGTTCGGAGGCCATGACCAGCGAGCCCGAATAGCTGTGGTCCGGCATCACCAGCACTCCCCCGGCCGGGATCAGGGACAACGCCGAGCTGACGGCCGCCAGCCCTGATGCGTACAGCAGGCCCGGCAGCGCGGAGCCTTCCAGCTGGCCCAGCGCCTCTTCGAAGGGATCCCACGTCGGGTTCGAATAACGGCCGTAACCCCGGTCCCCGTCGCCCAGCGGACCGGTGCCGAAGTAGGTGGAGGACAAGGTGATGGGCGGGTTGACCGGCTGGTCCCTTTCCCGGGGCGGACGTCCGGCCGCGACCACGACGGTCTCGGGGGAAAGGGACGCGGCCTGGTGCTCGGAAAGACTCATGTTCAACAGCGTACTGTCCGGCCGGGATCCGCCTGAAAGGGGTGTCGCCGTATGGACGCCTTGCGTTCACCGGCTATCCACACAGGGTGCGGCGACGGGTCATGAAATGTCGGTCCGGCTCGGTAGGCTTGGGAGGTGAGCAAACAAAAGGCGGGCGTGTTCATCGCATTCGAAGGTGGCGATGGCGCCGGCAAGTCGACGCAGGCGGCCCGGCTTGCGGCTGAGCTGGAATCGCGGGGGTACACCGTACGCCGCACCCGTGAACCCGGCGGCACCCCGGTCGGCGAAAAGCTGCGTTCGCTGGTCCTGGACCATGGCAACGGCGAGATCGATGCCCATACCGAGGCCCTTATTTTCGCCGCGTCCCGGGCAGCCCACGCCGCGCAGGTCATCCGGCCGGCACTCGGCCGCGGCGAAATCGTGCTGACCGACCGCTACATTGACTCGTCAGTGGCCTACCAGGGGGCGGGCCGCGACCTCGGCCAGGACGCCGTCAAGTCCCTCAACGACTGGGCCACCTCGGGCCTGCAGCCCCACCTCACAGTCCTCCTGGACGTCGACCCGCGGCTTGGCCGCAGCCGCCGCACGGCCGGCCAGGCGGCCGAGGACCGTCTGGAGTCCGAGGCTGATGACTTCCACACCAGGATTCGGAAGGCTTTCCTCGACCTCGCCGCCGGCCGCCCCGGGTCCTACCTGGTCCTGCCCGCGGAACTGCCAGCGGACGAACTCGCGGCGCAAATACGCGACCGGGTCGACGCACTGCTGGCCGGCCCGGCTCCATCCAATGCGTTGCCCTCCCGGCACGGGACGGACGGTGGCGGCTCGTGACGGTGTGGGATGACCTCCAGGGCCAAACCGCCGTCGTCGAACAACTGCGCCAGGCGGCAAGCGGCGAAGGCCTGACGCACGCCTGGCTGTTTACCGGGCCGCCGGGCTCCGGTCGCTCCAACGCAGCCAAGGCCTTCGCTGCCGCGCTGAACTGCGACCAGGAAGACGTGGGCCTGCGGGGCTGCGGCCGGTGCCAGGCCTGCCGCACCATCCTCGGGGAAACCCACTCGGACGTCACCTTCGTCCGCACGGAAAAGGTCACCATCACCATTGATGAGGCCCGCGAACTCGTGGCAACAGCGGGGAACCGGCCGTCCGCGGGGCGTTGGCGGATCATCGTGGTGGAGGATGCCGACCGGATGGCTGAGCGGACCACCAACGTGCTGCTGAAGGCCATCGAGGAACCCACCCCGCGCACCGTGTGGATGCTCTGCGCACCGTCCCCGGCCGACGTCCTGGTGACCATTCGGTCCCGCTGCCGCATTGTTGCCTTGCGCCTGCCGCCTGCCGCGGAAGTTGCAGCCCTGCTGGTCAGGCGGGACGGCGTTGATCCTGAGCTCGCCGAACGCGCGGCGCGGGCAGCGCAAAGCCACGTGGGGATCGCCCGCCGGCTGGCCCGGGACCCCGCCGCCCGGGAACGCCGCCTGGAGACGGTGCGGTTCCCGCTCGGGCTCCGTGGCGTCACTGCCGCGGTGATGATGGCGGACAAGCTGGTGAAGATCGCAACGGCAGAGGCCACCAGCTCCAACGAGGAGCGCGACGCCGCGGAAAAAGCAGCCCTCCTGGCAACTCTTGGCGCGCCCGAGTCCGGCACGCTCCCCCCGGCGATGCGCAGCCAGGTGAAACAGCTTGAGGACGACCAGAAGCGGCGGGCCAAGCGCTCCATCACGGACTCCTTGGACCGGACCCTCACGGACCTCCTGTCCTTCTACCGGGACGTGTTGATCATCCAGCTGGGGAACGCCGTGGAGCTGGTCAACGTTGAGCTCAGGAGTGAGCTGGAGGAGTTCGCCGCCCGCAGTACTCCGGAAGGCACGCTTGCCCGGATGGATGCCATCAACAAAGCCCGCGAACGCATCACCACCACAAACGTCGCCCCGCTGCTGACCCTCGAGTCCATGGCGGCCAGCCTGATCCAGCCCTCCAAGGAGACCCGATGACTGCCCGCCCCCTGCCCGCACGCCACAGGTCCTTGCTGGCCGCCGTCCGCGCCGCGGGCGCCATGGCCCTGGTCATGGTCCTTGCCTCGTGCAGCCTCCTCAACGGCGGTGACAAGAACCCGCCGGAGGCGGCCACCGCCAAGGCCGACCCCTCGATCGTGGCGTCCGCGCCCGCCGGGCTGGAGAAGTTTTACTCGCAGGAAGTCGTCTGGCAGCCCTGCGAAGGCGAATTCCAGTGCGCCAAGGTGACCGTCCCGATGGACTACGCCAACCCGGCCGGCGACACCATCCAAATCGCGGCCCTGCGGGCCCCCAGCAGCGGCAAGAAAACGGGCAGCCTGCTGGTCAATCCGGGCGGCCCGGGCGCTTCCGGCTATGACTTTGTGAAGGACGCCGCTGCGACACACTTCTCGGCGGCCGTCCGCAACGCGTACGACCTCGTTGGGTTCGATCCCCGCGGCGTCAAGCGTTCCGCTCCCGTGACCTGCATGACCGACGCGGAGCGTGACGCGGCACGCGCCAAGACCTACGCCCTCGAAACCGACACCGGGCTGGCGGCGGCACTGGCGGACAACAAGGCAATCGCTGCCCAGTGCGCGGCGCAAACCGGCCCGGTCCTGGCGCATATCGACACCGTTAGCGCCGCCAAGGACCTGGACGTGCTGCGTGCGGTGGTCAATGACACCAAACTGAATTATCTCGGATACTCGTACGGGACCTTCTTGGGCTCCACCTACGCTTCATTGTTTCCGGACAACGTGGGCCGGATGGTCCTTGACGGCGCCCTCGACCCGTCCATCAGCAATGAGGACCTGACCAGCGGCCAGGCCCGCGCGTTCGAGAAGGCCATCCACACCTACGTCGCCAGCTGCCAGCGGCAGGGCAAGTGCCCGCTGACCGGCGACGTCGACTCCGGCGTGCAACAGATCCGGGACCTCATCGACGCCGTCCAACAGACACCCCGCACCGCCAGGGACGGCCGCCTGGTCAATGCGACGACGTTCGTCAGCGGCCTGATCACCCCTCTCTACAACGACCAGAGCTGGCCTGCCCTCACCCAGGCGCTGGAGGCCGCCATGAACGGGGATGTGAGCCTGGTGCTGCGCCTCGCCGACATCAGCGCCGACCGTGCGACCGACGGCTCGTACACCTCCAATTCCACGTTCGCGTTCAACGCGATCAACTGCCTTGACTACCCCATGGTTTCGGACACCGCCGGCATGCGGGCGGAGGAGAAGCGCCTGGAACAGGACTCCCCCACCTTTGGCTACTTCTTCGCCTACGGCGGGACCAGCTGCGCTGACTGGCCGTACAAGAACGTCCGGACGCCGCAGGCGGTCGAATACCCGGGGAACTCCCCGATCGTGGTCATCGGAACCACGGGCGACCCCGCCACCCCGGTTGATTGGGCTGCCTCCCTGCGCAAACAGCTGGGGAACGCCTCGCTGCTGACTTGGAAGGGCGAGGGGCACACAGCCTACGGCCGGGCCAACAGTTGCCTCGAAGATTCGGTGGACAATTACCTGGTCGGGGGCAAAGTTCCGGCCGACAACACCGTGTGCTGAACGCCTCAGCGGCCTGCACCTGTCCCATTTTGACCGCGGCGCAGAGACTCTATTACAGTTGACTCTTGCATGAAGGGCCCGGTTCAGTCCGGGATTTTGTGCGGTGCTTCCTTAGCTCAGTCGGTAGAGCGTTTCACTCGTAATGAAAAGGTCATCAGTTCGATTCTGATAGGAAGCTCGGGATAAACCCCTAGGACTCAAGGGTTCTAGGGGTTTTTCGCTGGTTAAGCCGAGAGATCTTCTCGATGGCAGGGCACACTTAGACGCTCCCTTGAATGAACCTGTAACAGTGGGGTGATTCTAGTCCCGGCCGCAAAGTGTCCTGTCCGGGATCGCCTCAACCTCTCGTCCGTGGGACGAATTGCGCCGAGGGAAACGAGCGCTAAAGGACCCGCTAAAATCCGAGCATGTCCTTGACCCAGATCCTCGAGGACATGCGCGGCGCTTACTGCTTCCGGACGGCTTGCGGCGCGAGGTCACCGAGCACATTCTTCAACAATTCCCGGCGCCGGATTGGGGCTGGCGACCACCAAGTCCATCGTCGAAAACCACCGCGGCCACATCACCCTCTCTAGCAGCCCGGTCAGCGGCACCAGGGCGGCGCTGAGCCTGCCAGCCGCTGACGCCAAACCCCCAGCGCTGGCGGTCGTCTAGCGCCTCATCACCTGAGCGGCCTGGAGCCGCTCGGCGCTTTCGTCCGTTCCGACGGGTTCAGTCATGGAAAATGGGCTTGCCCAATTGATCCTAAGCATGCTTCCTCTGGATGCAGTCGATCGCAAACGGCTGGGAACGGGGAGTTCGAAAAGGGTGCGCTCAGCGAACGGGGCGCACCTTTTCCTATGCCCGCCACGAGGCTCATCGGCTGCCGGGTACGCACATAAGTTCTCCATGCTGCGCGGGGGTTACGGCATCTGGACGGAACATCCGGACACAGTTCCCCGAACGGTTGATGAACACTCATCGAAGGCATGAATAACCGCGGTGTGTGGGAGGGCTCTATGACTTCCTGGCGCTCTAGTGTCGATAACCATGATCAGCCCCAATCATCGTCACCGCCGTGCGGTTATCACCGCCCTGGCCGTGTCCCTCCCTTTCGCCTTCCTCACCCCGGCAGGCGCCTCCACCGCGGCGCCAACAGCACCGGCACCTGACCAGCAGGCTGCCGCACCGGCACAGGCCTCACACCTGGACCTCGGCGCGCAGGACCTGCCTGAGACGCGGAACGTGACCACGCTGGCTCCGGGCCTGACCCGGACCACGATCACGCGCGGCGCCCCTAACCAGGAGTTCTTCTGGACTGCCGAAGTCGCGGTCCCGTCGACCTCTCTCGACCCCGACGCCCCGGCTTCCGCGCTGTCCACCCAGGCGCAGGCGCAGAAGGTTGCCGACAAGCTCAACGCCGCTGGTGTCACTGCCCGCATCGAGCACGTCCAGTCACCCCAGCTGGCCGACGCCGGCGGCGACCTCGGCTACCGGGTCCGTGCGGGCCAGTTCAGCTCGAAGGCCGACGGTGCTGCCACCGTGGACCAGATCAAAGCCGCGGGCTACAAGGCCTCGGTGATCTACACCGGCTGGGACGGTGACGCCGGCTCCAGCGAGGACGACCGCGGACCGTGGAATCTCCAGGTGCTCACGATTGATCCGAAGGAATTCCACGGCGACCTCACCTCCTCCTTCGGCCCCAACCTCGAAAACCGCGAAACGACCAGCCAGCTCTCAGCCGCCGCCGGCGCCCTGGCAGCCGTGAACGGCGGGTTCTTCACCATGGACCCCGCGGCGGGTGCCCCCGGTGACCCCGCCGGAGCCGCAGTCCACGACGGCAAGGTCCTCAGCGAACCCGTCGGCGACCGGCCCTCCCTCGTCCTGGATAAGAACGGCACCTCCATCCAGCGGCTGCACTGGCACGGCACTGTCACCGCGCCGGGCGCGGCGGAACTCCCACTGGACGGCATCGACCGGGTCCCCGGGCTGATCCGCAACTGCGGCGGCACCGACGACACCCCGACGAACCTGCCCCTGCACGACTTCACCTGCACGGACCCGGACGAGATCGTCTCCTTCACTCCCGAGTTCGGCCCCACCACCCCGGCCGGCCCCGGACTCGAAGTCGTCCTTGACGCGCAAGGCACCGTCACCGCCGTCAACCACGCGCGAGGCACCGCGGTGCCCGCCGGCGGCCAGACAGTGCAGGCCATCGGCGCCGACGTCGACAAGCTCGCCGCCCTGGCCGTGCCGGGCAAGAAGCTGAAGGTCGACACGGACCTGCTCGATGAAAGCGGAAAGACCCTGACGACCACCCCGACGACGGACGTCGTCAACGGCGGCCCGACCCTGGTCCAGAACGGCCAGCTGGACGTCACGGCCAAGCGCGACGGCATGGTCCGGACCAACGACAGCAACAGCTTCTTCTACGGCTGGGTCCACAAGCGCAACCCCCGCACCTTCGCCGGAGTGGACGCGCAGGGCCGCACCATCCTGGTCACCGCCGACGGCCGCCAAACCACCTCCCTGGGCCTGAGCCTGAACGAAGAAGCCCACGTGGCGAAATCGCTCGGCATGATCAACGCCATCAACCTCGACGGCGGCGGATCCACCACCATGGTCCAGGGCGACCAGGTCATGAACTCCCCCTCCGACGCCACCGGCGAACGCCCAGTCGGGGACGCCCTCCTCGTCTTGCCCGGCCGCAAGCCGTAACCCGGCCCACGCCCTTCACCTTCCACCCCGCCACAACCCCAACCCCGGAGAACCCATGAAGTGCACCAAGCTGCTGACCGCGGCCGCCATCACTGCCGGCCTTGCCCTGGGAACATCCCTCCCGGCCCACGCCGCCGACACCAACCCCAACGGCACCGAAAACCACTTTGACCTGCAGGCCCACCGCGGCGGCATCGGCCTGACCGTCGAATCGACACTCGCTTCCTTCGCCAAGGGCATCGAGACCGGCGTGTCCACCTTGGAGATGGACCTGCAGATCACCAAGGACGGCCGCGAAGTCATCACCCACGACCGGAAGATTGATGGCCGGAAGTGCAAGGACACCGCGCCTGTCACCCCGGGAGACCCGTCCTTCCCCTATGTGGGCAAGTACATCAAGGACCTCACCTTCGACCAGGTCCGCAGCCTGGACTGCGGCTCCCAGACGCTGCCCCAGTTCCCCGGCCAGCAGGCCTCCCCCGGAGCCAGGATGCCGACCCTGGCAGAGGTCTTCGACCTCGCCAACCGTTACCGGGCCAGCCAGGTCAAGTTCAACATCGAAACCAAGGTCGAGGCCGGCGCCCCGGAACAGACCGCCCCGCGCGAACAGTTCGTCGACGTCGCGCTGCGCGAAATCAACAAGGCCCACATGGCAGAGCGCGTCTCCATCGAAAGCTTCGACTGGGGCTCCCTGCGCATGGTGAAAGAGCGCCAGCCCGGCATCCGCACCGTCGCCCTGACCAACAAGGACTTCCTGCAGGCCGGCCAGCCGGGCAAGTCGCCATGGCTCGGCGGCATTGACGCCGATGACTTCGGCGGGGACCTGGTGGACGCCGCGGCTTCCCTTGGCTTTGACGCCATCTCCCCCGTCCATGGCACGCCCCAGAACGGCACCGTCACCGACCCAGGCTACGTCCCCTACGTGAACGCGGACATGGTGACCCGCGCCCACGCCAAGGGCATGCAGGTTATCCCCTGGACCGTCGATGACAAGCCGACCATGCGCAAGCTCATGGACGACGGCGTCGACGGCGTCATCACCGACTACCCCAACATGCTGCGTGACGTAATGGCCGAACGGTCCCTGAAGCTGCCCAAGCAGTACACCCTGGAGCCGGGCATGTCGGCAGCCAAGTAACCTGGCTGCCTGCGATCCAAAGCCCGAGGCTCCTGCTCGGCAGACTTGCCAACATAATCCTAAGCATGCTTACTATGGATGCAGCCGAATGCGAACGGCTGCCAACCAGAGGAGGAAACACCATGGGACTGGGCGACAAGATTGACAACGCTGCCGAGAAGGCAGGCGGCAAGGCCAAAGAGACGGCCGGCACCGCAACAGGCGATGAGAGCCTCCGGACCGAAGGCCAGGCAGACCAGGCCAAGGGTGATCTGAAGCAGGCCGGAGAAAAGGTCAAGGACGCCTTCAAGGACTGACAGTTTTATACGGGAAGGGCGCGCTCAGCGAACGGGGCGCGCCTTTTTTGTGTCCTCATGGTGTGGGCGTCTGTTTCTGGAAGGTGTTCTGATTCCAGCTCGTGGGGCGCGGTCAGGTATTCTTCGATCGATCCCCACTCCCGTCCGCTACAGCCGGTCGAGGGAGCCCTGTCGAATGCCGATCTCGCTGTGGGAGTCCGGGTCCGCTGCCGTGCGTCGTACGCTCACAGCCGCGCCAGCAGCGTCCTCGGATAGGGTTGGCCGGACAGGTGAGCGGCCCTCCAATCCGGAGTCCTGCGCCTCCGGGAGGTCTGCCGGGCGTGATCAGGAACTGACCAGCCCAATGCAGGGACGCAATCATGAACCGGACCAAAACGCCGGGCAGGCTGAGCGTGTGAGGGTCGTTGACGGGCCCGCCGTGGCGAGGCTTCCAGGCCGCTGCATTGACCACAGTCGTGCGGAAGAGCACAATCGCTGAATCAAGGCAAGCCAATCACTCGTTGTCCGGCCTGCAGGAGCTTCCTTGAAGATACAGGAGCCACAATTACTAGCCCGAAAACCGCAAAGTGGTAATGAAAGTGGCGACACCGGAATATGACGAGATGGTTCTGAAGGGGCGCCTTTCTGGCCTGGACAGGAGAGCCAAGACGGCGTTCGCCGCAGCATGCGCAGAGAGCCTCGTCGCGCTTCACGAGAGATACTGGACCACAACTGGGGACAGCGGAAAGGCGGCGCGGGCACGGGAGATCCTCGACTCCGCCTGGGACGTTGCGTTCGCCGGCAATTCCGACGTCAGTTCGCTTGAATCGGAAGCCGTGTCGCTGGGCCCTACGGATGACGAGGAATGGTCGTTCGACAAGGGATATGCACAAAATGCCGCTGCGGCACTGGCCTACGCAGTCCGGACATGGCTGTCCGATGACGCGCAGGAAGCGGCATGGGCTGCCCGGCAGGTGTACGAGGCGGCTGAATACTCGGGCAGCCAGCCCGATGTGCAACCCGGCGAGCTGCTTGTCCGCAAGGTCAGCGATGTTGCTGCCCAGATCGCCGTCACCGATACTTCATCAGGCGTTCAGTCGGCCCTGGACTTCCTTGATCAAGCTCTCAGGATCTGCGAGGACATCCCCTTGCCCCGGGACCAACTACAGGTACTGGCCCAGTCTTCGGGCCAAACATGGGCCGCCGCATTCAGCTAGAGACTGAAGATCCGGGTCACCGTCGGAATGCGCTGCGAGATGGACGGACGGAACGATCGACGGCATGTTCTTCCAGGTCGCAAGTCAGACCGCAGTGGGCGATATGAAGACTGAACACCAACCGTTCGCTTCTTGGGTGGCTGTCAGTACCAGGGAAGCATTCCAACGTCGGAACGAGGCACCATGGTCCAAGTGGTTCAGGGCTACTTCCGTAGCGCTGTCCGCTTCCCGAAAAGGTCCACGGAACTCCTTCGTGGAGTGAAAGCCGGCAGCCATGTGATCGGTGTTTGTTGGCTGGCGTTGTCCCTCCTGTGGGATGGCGCGTGGCAAACGATCCTGTGGGCCGTGGTCGGCCTGGCTGGACTTGTCCAGTCCGCTTTGGTGGAGAAAGAAATCCTTCGCAGGACGAATGGCGCCGGCAAGGGAGGATGCCCCATGGACGCCGAGTACAACGTAATGGCTGACTTCCACCAATTCACGGTCTCCGACCCGACAGCCGATTTCGGGGACCTCTGGGCGAAATGGACGGACGAGACGATCGACGCCATGTTCGTCCAGGGCGACCGCTACATCGCAATTGGCACCATGCGCAATATGTACGCACCGGTCCTCATCCGCGGCTCGACTCGGAGCGTTCCTTTACCGGCAGGGTCGACAAGGTCGCGACGGGGGTCCTGGAAGTTCCCAGCGGCGTGGTGGAAGTCTCGGGGTCCACGGACAACGGCATGAGTGGCGGGAAGGTGAAGGTGCCTCCCGGCACGTACCGCGTCGAGGTGCAGTACTTCAATCTGGATTCGATCTCTGACGATGGCCTTGAGGGCGATGACCGCTACATGATCACACTTTTCAGGGCCGGCAGGTAGGCAGGGCGTCAGGGGCCGTAATCGTCCTAGACACCGGCGTTGGGGTTCCAACAGAAGACCGGCAGCAGTGCCAAGCCGACAACTCCTAATAATGGCAACCTAGTTGTCGATCGCTTTCCGGTCCATGGACTTGAGCGCCGCGAGCCGGGCTTCCACTTCGGTCTGCTCCCCGAGGTCTTCGAGGGAGGCGAACTGTGCATCCAGGGATGATGCAGCGAGCTCCTGCTGGCCGCGGACCGTAGCTTCCTGCCGGCGGATCCTCTCCTCGTAGCGGCCGATCGCCGAGGTTGGGTCCCCGGTATCCAGGGCTTTGAGGGCGTCGTGGACCTGCGACTGCGCGGCGGCCACCCTGGCACGGTTCACGAGCTGGTTGCGCTTGGCCGTCAGCTCACTGAGCTTGCCGCGCATCTGGTCCAGGCCCTGTTTGAGCTTGTCAACGACCTCGTTTTGCGCTGCCAGCGCAGGAGCCTGCGCCTTGGCTGTCGCCTCGGCGGACATCTGCCGCTGCAGGGCGAGCCTGGCAAGGGCGTCGAACTTGTCAGCGTCCACACCGTTCCCGGCGGCCCGGAATTCGTCCGCTTTGCGGGACGCGGCGGCCGCCTTGCGGCCCCACGTGCCGGCGTCGTCGACGGCGCGGGCGTAGTCGTCCTCGGCCATCCGGAGATTGCCGATGGTCTGGGCAACAGCCGCCTCGGCCTCACGGATGTTCTCCGAGTAGTCCCGAACCATCTGGTCCAGCATCTTCTGCGGGTCTTCGGCGGAGTCCAGGAGGGCATTCAGGTTGGCCTTCGCGAGCTGCGCGACGCGGGCGAAAATACTCTGCTTCACAGTGTCTTTCTATCGGTACTGGCCGCTGGATTCAACGTAGACGGCACCAGCGAACGCAGAAGCTCCCTGCACGCCACCATGATTCGCCGGCAAGGACGGGCCTGGAGGTCGTGGTCCTCCCCGGGCTTTGCCGGTTACCGGCCACATTGGCGCGCAGGCGCACCGCCGCAGTTCCGTTTTCACGGAATGCCAAGGCTGGCGCGGTATCATCCCGTCATGACCCCCTTCGTTCCGGCTGCAGTTCCGTGCGCCGTCGCACAACCGGCGCTGCCTTGCCCCGCCACGTCCAGCGCTCCCCGGTTCAGGGTCACCGGGGATCAGTCATGGAACGGCTTGAAGTCCCTGCGGGGTAACTGACCGTGGAACCACAAGGCGCACGCCACATGAGCCAGGACGGCAAAGGTCCCGGCCGCAGGACCGTACTGCTGGCCGCGGTGCTCACGCTGTCAGCTGCCGTACCGGATCTCCAGCCCGACCGGCGGCGGGCGGCTGACGCTGCAGAAACGGTCACGGAACCGTCAAGCGTTCCCTCACACGCGCCCGCCCGGATTGTCGACGTAAACCCGGACGATTCCTCGCCCCTCCCCGCCTCAATGCCGTCCGTGCCGTCCCGGGCCGACATTGTCGCCGCGTACGGAAAGCACCAGGCCCACTACTGGGGACTGGAAGCGCCCGGCGTCCTGACAAGGCTTCCACCCGCTTCACAGGGCATCTCGCTGACCTTTGACTTTTGCGGCGGACCGGGCGGCAGCGGCCATGACCAAGCGCTGCTGGACACCCTCCGCCAGCGGCACATCCCTGCCACGCTCTTCCTGAACTCGCGGTGGATTACCGCCAACCCCTCCACAGCACGGCAGTTGGCAGCGGACCCGCTGTTCGAACTGGCCAACCACGGAACATCGCACAAGCCGCTGTCCACCACTGGAAACAACGCCTACGGGATCCCCGGGACAAAGAACGCCGGAGAAGTCTATGACGAGGTCATGCCCAACGACCTGTCGCTGGCCGGGATCACCGGCGCCCGTCCCCGTTACTTCCGCCCCGGCACCGCCTACATGGACGACGTCGCTGCAGACATCCTCCATGCCCTGGGTGTCAGGCCTGCGGGCTTCAGCATCAACGGCGACGGCGGCGCCACCTACCCTGCCGCCGTCGTCGCCAAGGAAATCGGCAAGGCCAGGCCGGGGGACGTGGTGATCTGCCATGGCAACCACCCGAACGGCGGAACGGCTGAGGGCGTGGCCCACGCCATCGACAAACTGCTGGCGGCAGGCATGTCCTTCACCCACCTGCCCTGACCACCGCTGCTTCGGACGCTGGCGGCCCCACCGCTGATCCGTTACGTTGGCAGGGACTCCCGCATCCAACGGTCCGGGATGGCCGCGCGGGCAACAGTTGCACGCTGACGTTAGGAACCCTCGAATGCCGGAACAGAAGGAAGCCCCAACACTCGGCTGGGTCCCGGCCTGGGCCGACCTGCAGGGCCGGTCCGCCGAGCCGGCCGGCGCCGGCTTCATCCTGGACGCTGCCCACGGTACCCCGGACGAACCGGCGGAGTACGTGGCAGGCTGGCCCGGCCCGGACTGGGAAGAGCTTGCCGGCACGGCGGCGGCCAGGCCCGGGGCGCGGCTGACCCTGGTCGTCGCCACGGCCGCAGCGCAGGCGCCCGCCCCGCCTGGATTCTCCCTGGCCGCCGAGAGGATTCTGCTGAACGCCCCGACATCCCAGCTGGACACCGGCGTCGACCTGCCCGAGAATTCCCAGGTAGCCCTGGCACCCATGGACAGCTACGACGCCGTCGAAATCACGGTCTTTGACCACCCGGTGGCCAGGGGCCGCGTCCAGGTGCGGGACGAAGCTGCCGCCGTCACCATCCTCGAAGTCCCGGAGGGCCCGGACAAAGAAGTCTTCACGCGGGCCCTGTTCGCGGCCATGGCTGAAGAAGCGTTCCTGCATGGCGCCGCGCACCTGCATATGGTGGTTGAACCGGATGCAGCCGCCGGCTTCCAGGAGTCCGGCTGGACCACCGCAGGCCGCCTCCTGGGTTACGCCACGGCATAACGAGGCGGCGAGCGCCTAGTCCGGCCGTCCCACCACCACCTGCGCCGGGCTGTGCGTGAGGTAACCATTCGCCCACGAGAACAGGGCCCGGATTTTCTGCTGGAATCCGGGCAGCAGGGCGAGGTGCACCGCGAGCCAGGACACGAATGCCAGCGGCCCCTGCAGTTGCAGCCGCCGGCGCCCCAGCTCCGCCACCGCGGCGCCCCGGCCCACCATGGCCATGTATCCCTTATCCCAGTAGCGGAACGGCTCCCGCGTGCCGCCGGTCAGGTCGGCATGGATGTTGCGCGCAGCCCATTTGCCCGATTGCTGGGCCACCGAGCCGAGCTGTGGCAATCTATCGCCGGCGGCATCGGTGATGTTGGCGGAGTCACCCAGCACGTAGACGCCTTCGAAGCCGGAAACCGTCAGGTCCGGTTGGACATCCACGCGCCCGCCCCGGCCCTGCGGCAGCCCGGACTCCGCGATGATCCGGCCCGCCTGGAGTCCACCGGCCCACACCACGATCCTGGCAGGAATAACCGTCCCGTCCTTGAGTGTCACACCGTCAGGCCTCACCTCGCCCACGGCCTGGCCCATGTGCAACTGAACGCCGAGCTTGGTCAGTCGGTCCCGCGCGTAAGCCTGGGATTTCTCCGAGAAGGCAGCCAGGACGTTGGGAACCATATCCACCAAATGCACATGGCAGCGTTCGGCCAGCCCCGGAGAAAAATACTTTGGCACCACGTATTTGACGTTCTCGGCCAGTGCCCCCGCGGTCTCCACACCCGTGGGGCCGCCGCCCACCACGATCACGTCGGCCCCGACGGCCGGCTCCCGGTCGGCCTCGTCCAGCACTGCCGTGATGGCCACGCTGAGGCGGGTGGCGTCTGCCACCGAGTACAGCGGGTAGGCGTGTTCGTCAGCGCCCGGCGTGTTGAAGTAATTAGGTACCGCGCCGGTGGCGATCACCAGGGCACGGGCCCGGTAGCTGGATCCATCACGGGTTGTCACCGTGCGGTTGGCAGCATCGATGGCTGTCACCTCCGCAGTGAGGACCCGCACGCTGTTGATGCGCCGGAATTCGGAGCGGAGTGGCCGGGTGACCGCTGAGACGCCGATCTGGGACGCGGCGACCTGGTAGAGCAGCGGCTGGAACTGCTGGTAGTTGTTCGTATCCAGCAGCAGCACCCGGATACCCTTGCGGCCCAACTCCTCGGCTGCCGACTTTCCGGCGAAACCGCCGCCAACCACAATCACCTGGTATGAATCGTCCATTCGAGCAACATACCCCTCCCCGCCTACGAGTAACAGGGACTCCGGGCACGGGCCTCTGGAAGGACGCGGCCGGCCGACCAGCCCGGGAGCGCCCAGGACCTTCAGGAGCCGGCACCTAAGATGGCGGCATGGAAGACGAACCCCTGGCGGACATTGCGGACAGGCTCTATGCCGGGGACCTCGACGGTTTCATTGCGGCCCGGGCTGCCGCGGCCAAGGAGGCTGCGGGGCAGGACAAAGAGTTGGCTGCGGCGGTCCGGGCGCTGGCGAAACCGTCCGTGGCCGCGTGGGCGGTTAATATGCTGGCCCGGCAACGGCCTGGCGTCCTGGCTGACCTGGCCGCCCTTGGGGAAAGGATGCGCTCAGCGCAGGAATCGCTGGATGCCGGCGCCCTCCGTGCGCTGGCACGCGAGCGCCGCACCCTGCTGGCTGCCGCCGTCGACACCGCACGGACCATCGCAGCGGAGCAGGGGCGCCCCATCAGCGGCCCCATGGCCGCGGACGTGGAGGAGACCCTGCGGGCGCTGACCGCAGACGAAGGAGCAGCCGCGGCCGTTGCGAGCGGCCGCCTGCTGAAGGTCCTGACCGCCGATGGCGTCAACCAAGTGGACCTGGCCGGAGCGGTGGCGCTGCCCGGAACGCTCCCCGCAGTGCCGTCTTCCCCCAGGCCATCGCCGTCCCCGGCTGCACCGGACACGACGGCAGCAAAGACGCGGACGACGCCGCAACGCACCTCCCAGCCCAAGCCCGCCAAACCCCGCCTTGAGGCCGTGCGCCAAACTCCCCGGCCGGCGTCGCCCCCGGCGCTGGAACGGGCCAAGGCTGCCCATGCCCAGGCCAGGGCCGCCGAGGAAGAAGCCGTCCGGCGTTCCGCGGACCTGCAGGCGGAGGCCGAGGAGGCACGAACCGAGATCGCGGAACTGCGCCAGGAGACGGCCCTGCTCCGGGAGAGGCTGAAGGCCGCCGAGGAACGGCTGGAGATGGTCCGCAGGAAACTGTCCGGCATGGACGCCGAAGCCAAGCAGGCGGCCCGAGCCGCCGACAAGGCGCGCCGTGCCGCCATGCTGGCGCATGAACGCGTGCTGCGCCTGGGCAGCAACTGACCAGGAGGCACCCAGAGCCGTTGCCGGTCATCAACTGTGGATCACGGCCCCGCCTCCGGAATGGTCTGGTTCGCACCGCTTGGGCGACATGCGCCCGCGGGGACAGCCGCGGCGGGCGTTCCTTTGTAACGTGGACACCAGCCGCACAGCCCGGCGTTCACGAGCTTGAAGGAACCCTGCAATGACAAGGTCACACCGGACACCGAAGCATGAGCCCGAAACAAGCGTTGAGCTGAACCCATTGTTCAGCCGGGCGGGTGAATCCACCCTCTTCCCCCGTTTCACGATGCCCGAGGGCGAATCCCTGCCCTCCACCGCCTACCAGGTGGTCCACGACGAGGCGATGCTGGACGGCAACTCGCGGCTGAACCTGGCAACGTTCGTGGGGACGTGGATGGAACGCGAGGCCTCACAGCTCTACGCGGAAACCTTCGACAAGAACATGATCGACAAGGACGAGTACCCGCAGACGGCGCTCATCGAGGCCCGGTGCTGGCGGATGCTTGCGGACCTGTGGAACGCGCCGGATCCGGCGAAGACCGTTGGTACCTCCACCATCGGTTCCTCCGAGGCGTGCATGCTCGGCGGCCTGGCCCTGAAGCGCCGGTGGCAGCATCGTCGGCGCGCAGCCGGACAGCCGACGGACAAACCCAACATCGTGCTCAGTTCAGCCGTCCAGGTGTGCTGGGAAAAGTTCTGCAACTACTGGGAAGTGGAAGCGCGCTTCGTTCCCGTGTCAGCGGAACACCCCAAGCTGGACGGCCATGACCTGGAGCGGTACGTGGACGAGAACACCATTGGGGTGGTGGCCATCATGGGCGTCACGTACACCGGGGCCTACGAGTCCGTGGCGGGAATCTCCGCGGCCCTGGACGCCATCCAGGCAAACCGCGGCCTGGACATCCCCATCCATGTCGACGGTGCATCCGGGGCCATGATCGCGCCCTTCCTGCAGCCGGAGCTTGACTGGGATTTCCGGCTCCCCCGCGTAGCCTCCATCAACACCTCCGGCCACAAATACGGGCTGGTGTATCCGGGCCTCGGCTGGATCGTGTGGCGGGACGAGGAAGCGCTGCCCGAGGACCTCATCTTCCATGTCAGCTACTTGGGCGGGGACATGCCCACCTTCGCCTTGAACTTTTCCCGGCCCGGCGCCCAGGTGCTTCTGCAGTACTACCTGTTCCT
This sequence comes from Arthrobacter sp. 135MFCol5.1, assembly GCF_000374865.1. GTDB lineage: Bacteria > Actinomycetota > Actinomycetes > Actinomycetales > Micrococcaceae > Arthrobacter. The sequence continues at coordinate 41,740 of NZ_KB895458.1, forward strand.
TCGGCTTGGCTTCGCCGGCTACAAGTCCGTGCAGGCGACCTCCCGCGACGTCGCGCTCTACCTCTCCCGGGAGATCGGCGCCATGGAAGCTTTCACCCTGTGGAGTGACGGCTCCGACATCCCGGTCTTCGCCTGGCAACTCGCCGAAGGCCACACCAAGAACTGGAACCTCCACCACCTGTCCGAGCGGCTCAGGATGAACGGATGGCTTGTCCCGGCCTACCCGCTGCCCGAGGGACTCAGCGACACCACCGTGCAACGGATCGTGGTCCGCAACGGCTTCACCCGCGACCTCGCCGCCAGCTTCCTGGACGACCTCAAGAAAGAAGTCGCCTACCTGGACGCACTGACTTCGCCCATGCCCTCGGAGGGGCAGACGCCCGCCTTCCACCACTAGCAACCGGGAGCACGAGCCATGTGCCGATTGTTCGGGCTGCATGCCGGTCCGCGGACCGTCCGGGCGACATTTTGGCTGCTGGACGCCCCGGACAGCCTCACTGAACAAAGCCGGCGGGAGCCCGATGGTGCAGGCATCGGGACCTTCGACGCGGATGGCCGGGCCAGGCTGAGCAAACGGCCACTGGCAGCCTGGGAAGACCATGCGTTTGCCCGCGAAGCCCGGGAGCTGCGGAGCACCACGTTCCTGGCCCATGTCAGGTACGCGAGCACCGGTGCACGCACCGTGGCCAACACGCATCCGTTCATGCAGGATGGGCGGCTCTTCGCCCACAACGGCGCCTTCACCGGCCTCGACCGCCTTGACCGCCATCTCGCCGACCTGGGTGTTGCGGACTTGGTGCAGGGCCAGACGGACAGTGAGCGGCTGTTCGCCCTCATCACGGCCCATGCCCGCACGTCAGGCGGCGACATCGGACAAAGCATCGTCCGGGCCGTCGAGTGGGTCGCGGCGGAGTTGCCCGTCTACAGCCTGAACCTCATCCTGACTACTGCCACCGACCTCTGGGCGCTCCGGTACCCGGCCAGCCACGAGTTGTACGTCCTGGAGAGGAACCCGGCCGCCGAACCGGCCCCGGCTGCACCGCTGGATGCCCGAAGCCGGCGGATCCATTCCCGAAGCACCGATCTGTCAGTGTCTCCGCACGTCGTCTTGGCCACCGAACCGATGGACCACAATCCGCGCTGGCGGGCCATGGGGCCCGGAGAGCTGCTCCATGTGGGCCCGTCGCTGGCGGTAACCTCCACTTTCCCGCTCCCGGTGGATCCTGCACACCTGCTGACCCTGGCCGACCTTGAACCAGCAGCTGCAGCGTCCCAAAAGCCGTGATGGCCGCCGGCGCCCAGGCCTGGACGCTCCCCCGGTTTCCGGGCCGGATGGCAACTGTGAGACGAAGGGGTAGTTGGAAGAAGTGGTTGCAGTTGAAGGCGTCCATTTTGCGGTTTCTGTGTCCACGATGCATCGTTCGGGTGTTCGACTAGTTGGAAGTTTGTGAGGTTGGGGGCCTGTCCTCGTTTGCATTCTGGTCGCAGTCCTCGGCTTGTACGCTGGAAACACTGTTCATGGGATACATGCGGACGGTTCTCACGCGACGGGAAGCCCTCGTGCTGTTGCCTTATGCTCGGCGCGGAGGGCCTTGAGTGTCGCATAGTAGGGATGGTGGCTGTTGCCCTGCAGGTTGAGCGGCAGGCTCAGCTGCTTGATCGCCTGTGCTTCCGGGAGCCACGGGAGTTCTGTTTGAGCCCAAGTCACGCGGGCGTGCCGGCTCATCCACTCGTTGATCTGTCGTTCGCCATCGGCAGTGAAGGTCAGTCGGGTTCCGCTGCCGACCCTGCGGAGGGCGATGTACAAAGTGCTTGCCGGGTGGCATCCCAGCGTCAGCCGCAACGTAGAGCCCTCGGCGTTGCCGCGGTAGTGGTAGCGGATCCGGTGCCATAACGTCTGCGTGCTCGGCCGCGTGCCGTTCCGCGGCGGCTCCTTCGGGGCGATGCCGACATAGAGCAGCACGCCTTCGGGGATGGTGTGGCAGCCACGGACATCCACACCGGGTGGCAGTTCATCGAAGTACCAGGCGTAAATGCCGGGCACCTTAAGTACCGGGGATGGCCGCTCGAGCACTTCCTCACGGGTGTAGAGGCGCGCGGGCATCAGTAGCTGTGTGATCACTTCGGCGATGTCGTTGATGATGATGCTTTCCGTTCCGTGCTCACGAGAAGAGTCGAGAGAGCAAATGCTGCGACTCGTTGACTGCAAACAGAGCCAGCAGCCCCCACCTCGTTCGAGGGTCTCTTGTCTTGTTATTACAAATCAACAGTGACGGCGTGACACCCTGAAACCGTTCGTCAATACACCCTAGCTATACCTGCTAGTCACGTAAACGAACATCGTCAGGTTCAGCGTTCCGCGTTTTCCCGGGACAAGTTGCCGTGCCCCGTCGCTTCATGAGGGCCCTCCCCTGTGGCACGCGTCAGGGCTGCGTCCTCCAAGCGACGGGGACTCCTCCCGCTCCGTTACACTCCAGCCAACGCCGCTGTGAGGTCAGAAGAGCGTCCAAAGCCATTCAGATGAAGTCGTCCGACTGCATCCTCAGGGGTACGACAGCGATTGGAACTCCGGACTCAAGACAAGATGCTCTTGAAACTTGCTTAATTAGGGAGTAGTCCCTGGACCGCCAAGACTAGGGGCGCCGTGCAGTCCCAGCCGGGCCTGACCGGACGGGACGAGCGCTTGTAGCTAGCTCGCTAACCAGCTTGTTAAGCCCTTTCTCCGGTCACCGTGTTCGGGGTCAGACCGGTAACGCTAGGATAGCCGCTGGTCTTCGATCAGTTCGAGATACCTCTGGTACTCCTTCTCGACCCGCGTTGTAATGCTGACGAGGGTGCCCTCCTCCATTCGGTACGTGCGGTCTGAGTCGCCGCGGAAGGAAAGCCAATTGAAACTAGTACTTACCCAGATGTCGTCGAAGATGAGGATCTTAGCGTGAGTGTTTTTCACGCGGACGAAAGTGAACTTGTCATATCTGCTTGAGAGGTTCTTTAGGCGGTTAAGGGCATACTCGTCTGACCCACTGTCGTCGGCGCCGTATCCGTGAGCGATGGTCACCGTGACGCCAGCGCGCAGTCTCTGCTCGAGTTTTGTAACGAATTCAGTGGTAACCACTGCCTTCTTTATCCATGGTGCGATGATAAGCAGCCTCCGTTTGGCCGTCGACAGTGCCTCGGACAGCAGATCTGCGTGTTCGAAGACGCTAACGCTCCTGACGAGTGAGGTCGAGCCGCCGCTGGGGACCGGGTGTGTGGGCTCCAACTCCTCGCCGGGGTCGACAGCGGTATTTGTCGTGCGCTGGCCTTCCAGTTCAGCGTCCAGTATTGGCCGCGGATCAGGTTTTCCGAGTGTCAACCCGAGGCGGTTGACAGCCTCGATACCGTCAAGTGCCAGTCCGTGCGCTACCGCCAGTTCGTCGTCAATGCAGATGGCCAGTTCTAGTTCCTGCCGGTCTTGATCCGCATAAACCAGCATTTGCACAGGAAGGTACCGGTGTTTCTTGACCGCGACCTTGTGAATGCGCAGGACTTGAAGCCGGTCCCCCTTGAATAGCGCATTGAAGCCCGAAGGAGTTACATCGTCGATTCCGATGTGGGCATTTCTGGCAGCGGGGAGAATGATCATCCCTCGCTCCTGAGCCGCCTTCTTTTCGATCAAGGCCCTTTCCTGATAGTCGGCAAGTGACCAGGTTAGCCGGTCGTACGTAACCGGTAACTGCTTCAGTACGGGTTGAGTCGCGGCAAGGTTCCGCACGACCTCGGTTCCGATTGGCGTCAAGGCGAGTCGTCCGCCATTATCTCGGCGGCGGAGGTGGTTTTCACTCAACTGGGCAGCTGATGCTTCTAAGACGTGGACCGGATCGAGGCCCAAATATGCGGCGATTTCCGCGGGAGTGTCCACACCAAGGTCCACAAACCGGAGCGTAAATGCTTCCGTGATCGGGAGGTCCTTCTTTTCCTGAGCAAGAACATCAGCACGGAGTACGGTGACGGGGATGGCGGCATCTTCAACAGCAACGAGCTGCAAGCCCGGCCGCGCATCACCGAACCTGCGTTTGAGGATCTGAAATTGTCTAGTCATGTTCGGCCGCCCTTACTGTGCAATCTGCGGGGTTCTTCTCGATGTACTCCAATACTGTTCGCAGGGCCCCGTTAGTCTCCCTGATGAATCCAGCATCGCCGACGATCGTTAGGCCGTAGCGAGCACGCGATAGGGCCACGTTGATGCGTCGCCAGTAGTCGGCCCCCAAGAAGCCAAGTTTCCCCTTTTGGTTACTTCTTGTGAGGGACAGGAGAGCCAGATCAGATTCCCGGCCCTGAACTGCATCGACGGACATGACAGTGATTGCTAAGTTACGGAAGGACTTTGGCGCGAGTTTCCTCCGTAGCTCTTCGACCTGCCGCTTATACGGGGCAATTACGAGGACTTCAAGTTGCTGCTTGTTGTCGGGAACTTTGATGAGCCCGAAGTCAACAGCGTGTTCGAGGGTGTCCAGATGAGAAACAAGTATCTGGGCCTCGGCGCGGTTGGCAAAACTTGTCGTGCCACTTTCGCGTCGGTTCTCGCCGAGTGGACTGGTATCAATCCACGTTACGGCTCGTCCAACCACTTCGTCGTATCCAGAGATGCCCGACGTTCGCGGTGAACGAAGTTGTCCGTCATAGAAGCAGGTGGAAATCAGGTCGCCGATTGGGCGAATCATCCGGTACTGCTCTTCGAGCGTGAGCTGAGAATGTCTTGGAAGGTAGTCGACGAGCCGTTGGAAGAGCGTTTCCGTGACGTTGTCTTTGGTTAGATCGTGTTCGTTGAGCAAATTTTTCGATCGCAGCAGATCCTCGTCAGTGGGCGGCAGTTGCCGTGTGTCTCCCACCAAAATCCACCGCTTTGCACGAGACATAGGGACGAGTGCTTCAGTGAGGGTTGCCTTTGATGCTTCGTCCACGATACAAAGATCGAACTCAAGCTGGCCGACCGCTTTGTTACGCAAAAATCCTGTGCAGGTTCCAGCAACAACCGAGGTACCAGACAGGAAGATCGAGGTCAGGCTGTCTTCGGCTCCAATGGCTTCAAGCCACGCTGCTTGAAGCTCAATGCGCTTCAATAGTTCGTGTGCCTGTGCACTGTCTCCAAGGAGAACGTCTACAGCGTGCCGTGCTTCGATACTCCCGATGTTGGTTGGAATCGTTAGCTCGCCGGATAGGTGCCTCTGAGCCGCAGTGGCGAGCTCGATTCGTCTATCGTTGAGCTGGTCAAGCCGAGCCTGAAACCGCTCGGCCGGGTTTTCGTCCTCAATGGCCGTGGCAAGGTCTGACTGGTCCTGGGACGAGGCGGCAACGAGCACTGCCACGTGTTGTTCTACAGCCTCGAGCTCTCGGGAGACGGCTGCCAATTGCTCCAACGTCAGTGCGGCCCGCAAGTGGTTCGCATCGATGCCCAACCCGGCGGCAAAATTAGAAACGTTAGCTTCCGCACGTGAGCGCACTCCTTCTGCCCATCGGCGCGTTTGAGTGTCCAAGAGAAGGTCTCTGACGCTCACTTCGACGACGGATTCGTCGGCGCCAGCTAAGCGAACTAGACCTTTTATGCCGGCCTTATGAAGACGTTCAACCGCATTATCAACGGCTACATGGGTCTGTGAAGCGATGAGCACACGGGCGGCAGGTTGCTGCTTCAGAAATTGGGTGACTGTCTCTGTGATGAAGCGAGTTTTTCCGGTTCCTGGCGGCCCCTGAATGACCAGAACGTCCTTAGCACCGAGTGCCAATTGCACGGCCCGCTTTTTGACGGGGTCCAGGTCACACTCAGCGATTTCCGCGACCGCAGGTTCTGCATTGGAGGTTGGATCCACCAGAACACTGCGCAGATCAGGGCTAGGAGTGGTCCCGCTCTTCACGGCAAGTACGGCGTTTCGCTGGCGGTTCAAAGAGATGGCCGACGGCCGGTCGTATGGGACAAGGGTTGCTGTCCCAGGTACCCCGATGAGTGGACGGGGTGACAACACCGTGATCTGATCCACGTCTTGATCGATTACCTCGCCGTGCCCAAATTTTTTTCCCGAGTGCTGGTCGGTGACCTCCCAATCCGTGCCGACAAGTTCAACTTCACAAGCTTCGGTAAGAGTAAAGACGCCACGACGCCCCTCGACACGGACCTTCTTGTAGCTGAGTGGCTTGTTTTCCCCCCGCGCCAGAGCCTCTCGGGCATCGAGTACTCGCAGCCAGAGGTCGAACAACTCATCGCCGGTCTGCTCCGACAGTTCATTGCTGGAGTGGTCCCTGCGATCATAAAAGTCGTCGATGAGATGAATCAAAGTGGTGCGTGCATGCTCACTCGGAGCAGGGTTGACGGGCTGACGAACGGTCCAGCTGAAGATTGGAGGCAGAGCAAGTCCGTGACGTCGACCGCCTTCGAGGGCCTCTAGTTCCAGCGCAGGTGCCGCGGTGACAGTGAAACACGACCGCGAGTAGTCGGGACGAAGTGTGTAACGGTGTTCGGAACCAACCAGGAAGACAACGTTGGGGTCACGCTTGCCAGTCTCTCGATTCAAGCCAAAGGAAGCGAACACCTCACCGGCGAGATCGGACTGAAGTCTTGCCGCCGCTCGCTCCTTGTCAATCGGTTCTCCAGCAAGGTGTTCTTGTGCCGTACGAGTCAGGTCAAGCCAGATCGGATTGCGCGGTTGCTGCTGACGCGCGATGCGTTGGTTGGCAAGCTTCTTAAACTCGGATGCCAACACACTCCCGTTCGCTGGCCGCTCGGTCGGCTCGGGACTCACGCACGCTTCCAGAAGCGCGTGCACGTCCCTTGGAACGTCAACGGACTCAAGCGCCCGCTTGACATCGGGGAAGTCTCGGATCGCCGATTCACTCAAGCACTGAAGCAAAACGACGCCGACGCTGTACACATCGCGTACATAGGGTATTGCCGCATCGAGTTCGGGGGGCGCGTAAGGCCCGGAACGGAAGTTACGCACGGTAAGTTCGCTGTGCTGCTCATCCCCGCGAATTTTGGCGATTCCGAAATCGGCAAGCAAAGGCGCCCCACCGGAATCGATAAGAATGTTTGCGGGCTTAATGTCGCGATGCTCAAATTGCTTGAGGTGGGCATGGGCAAGGCCATCAACGAGGGGTTTCCCGATTGTTTCATATAGATCGTCCCACCCCTCCCAGGGTCGCTCCTTTAGCAAGTCAACGAGGCTGTGATCAACCCAATCAAGAACAAGGTAATAGGTCCCGGTATCGTCAATCCCGGCGTCGCGGAATTTAACGATGTTGGGATGACTGAGATTTCGAAGGGCTCGAGTCTCGCGTTCGAACACCTTGTGAGAAAGCTCATCAGTTCCACCGGCTACAAACTTCACCGCGACGGCCGAACCGTCCCTGCTGTCTACGCCGCGGCGGACCGTAGAGAGTCCTCCTATGCGCTGGTCAGCATTGATGAGCACGAAATGTTTTCCCACCAGTTCCATTCGATCCCCCTGTCGCGACGGTGCAGGACTTAACCGCTTCACTAATGCTCGTGAAGCAGAGCTTTGATGAGCCTACCTGCAAATCCAGGCCCAAGAAGTACCGACAATTCCTCTCGTGTTTACCCTCCAGGCCTTTGCCGAACCGCCTGTGGGAAAGCCACTTTCAGGCGCAGCAGGCGCCCCGGGTCGCCAGGCTTATCGCCGGGGTGGTGTGCACCGTCCCGTCCGGATGCACGATTGTCAGAATGTGTTGCTGCTCGAGGACGGGCGGGTTGCTAAAGGAACTCGTTCCGGCGGACCTCGCCGCGCCTCTGGGCTACCTTCATGGCCACTCGGACCGCTTTGACCCGGATGTAGTTGAACGTCATCACGACTTCTCCCGGTGACGCGTTGCTCTTCTCCAAGGACCACGCGACCAGGCGGTCGTACTCCTCTCGCGCCTCCACATCCTCGGGTAGGGAACTCTCGGCCAGAGAAGCCATGTAGGCGTCGGCAAGGCTGTGGCAGTGCTCGCCTGTGTTGGGGTTTCTTATGAAGCCGGCCTCCATGGCCGCAGCCAGTTCTGCACTGTAAGGCTCTGAGTTCATTCCTCAGGCGCCTTCTCCGGCGCATCAGCCGTGTCTCGCTTCCGCGACTTGAACAAGCCGGAAACTTTTCCGCTCGCTGCCCCGGTAGCACCAGCCAGCGCACCACCAATGCCCTTCACCGCAGTAAGGGCCTGTGGCTCGTCAGGGATCCCGTCGCCGTCAACGTCCACGGCACGGAACGGGCGAGAAACCGCAGCAGCGGCACTCGCGACCCCCGATCCCACAGCGGAGGCACCCGTAGCGACTCCTTCTCCGACAGTGCTGGCCGTCCCGGTGATCCAGCTTCCTGTGGACTTCGCTGCCTCCTCCAGAGCTGCAAGTGCGCGGTTGGGCTCGGACTCCCGGTCGTCGGCTTCTGACGACTCGATCTGCAGGGCAAGGTGTGCCGGGAACTCTTCCGGAGCCTCGGGGAATGCTTTACGGGCGGACTCCACGACGTCCCTGCCAAACACAAAACGGCTCACACCTCCAGTGAGTGCACCCACTCCATATTCAATCGCCGTCTGCTGTTTTCCGTTCAGGGTTTCCCGCACGGTGTCCAGCTGACCCGTTTGGATGGTCCGGACGAGGCTTTGCGCGGCGCCGCTGGGCAGGGTGTCTGCCAAGGTTGTCGCCCAGTGAGACCAGTCACCGCTGGCGGCCGCGAATTTGTGGCCAACGCCCACTACACCTTCGGGGGAAGTTTCCGCCACGTCCTTCGCCATGGTGGCAATTTGTTCCTGGCTTACTCGGTCATTGGTCAGACCGTAGACCAAAGCATGGGCCTGGTCCTGGTCCAGGGCTTTCCCGTGGATGTCGGCGAGGGCAAGCCCAAAAATTGCCGTGAGCTCGAACTGGAGCTGCTGATCACCGGCAGGGAGAAGCGCGGCCACACGGTGAGCACCCGTTTTCGCAGCCCCCATAGCCATGTTCTTCGCGGCCACCTTGGCCGCCTCCTTGGCCGTTACCTGCGCAGTCTTCTTAGCCGCCTGTTTCCCCGCCGTCTTCAGACCCGTGGCCGCGACGCTGCCACCCGGAATCAACGAGATTCCCACCTCAGCCACGATCGACCCAGCAGTGATAGCGGCCCCTGCAGCCGTGATCGACGTACTGTAGTGACGTTCGAGCAACCTGACCACTTCCGCAGGGGTTGCCTCTGGACGCCGGCGACGAATCCGCATGACGTACTTGCGTGCGATTGAGTGACGCGCACTGACCGCCTCCGCGATGTCTGCGTTGGCTTCCTCATCATCCAACTGGGTCTCCAGCGTGACAGCTTGGCTTTCGGTCATTTACGTTGTCCCCCTCTAAACCACAGGCTCAACCCTGAGCCTTTCTATAAACGCTGCAATTCGGTTCGCGGCAGAGGAGCCCAGGGCTCCCCGCCGCGCCGTCATCAGTGTCCCGCATGATGTGGCAGGATCTTGCTCGCCACGCTGCGCGGACCTCCGCCGGTCAGACCGCACGGGCGGAAGTGAGCTTATCCCGGAATCTGGATCCGGGCAGCCTCCTGCAGCAGCGGATCAGAAATCATGACAGTGGCAGGTCCCGGAGCAATATCGAAGGCAATGTTGCCCCGCGCCTTGTCGCCGGGCAGGACCTCCCCTGAGCCCAGTTGGTTATCGGCGAACAGGCTCATGTCTGCCTTACGCCCGTTGGCATCCTTCGCCGAGAAGTACAGCGGGTTGGAGCTCGTCTTGCCGGATTCCGTTTCCCAGAGCACGTCCAGGAGCAGGTAGGTGCCGTTCTTGGGCGGGGTAGCGAACGCACCGGTGGTGACAGAGTCGGTGCGGACCGCGGACACGACAGTGATCCTGGCGACGTTGCCGTTGCGCATCTTCACGGAGAAAGGAACGCCCACAGTAGGCGCCGCGGGAGCGGCAGGAGCGGACGACGGCGGTGCTGCCGCCGTCGGGGCGGCAGGAGCAGCGGCAGCCGGTGCAGTCGCTTCAATGGAGGCCGTGGCAGAGGCGATGGGGCTGGAGTCCGCGGCCTGCTTGCTTCCGCCGGAGCAGGAGCCCATGAAGATGCCCACCAGGAGGACGCCCGCGGGGACGACGAAGCGCTTCTTCTTGTAGAACGGTCGGACTGCCGGGGTTTGGGCAGCCGGCGGGACAGGGGCAAAGTTTTGGTTGGTCATGGTGGTGCCTTTCAAGTGATGCGATTGGATGGTGCTGCGGAGTAGCAGTGGCTATTGTTTTTCCCATCTGCCGCAGCGGGTTGAGTTGAAGTCCTGCCCTGCCGAGAGGGTGACGACGGGCCGGCCGCCGCCGGGGATGTCGTTTTCGATGATGTCGCTGCCGTTGCTGCCGCTCCGGTAGATCCCCCAGTAGCAGGTGGAGCCGACGGCAGCGGCGGCCCTGTAGGTGCCCGGTTCGATGTCAGCGCCCACAGTCCAGGTGCCGTCGCCAACCGTGCGCGCTGCCTTCGCCTTTTCGGCCCCGGTCACGGCGTCCTCCCGGGCCTTGACCGCTGCCTCAGCCGTCTTCACGGCAGCATCTGCCTTACCGACTTCGGCTTCCCGGGCCGCGACCTTGGATTCCCGGGAAGCCATGCCGTTCTCAAGCGTGTCGTACTTGCCTTTGAGTGAGGCGTAGCTGGAAAGTGCAGCGTCCCGCTCGGTCTCGACTGTGGACTTCTGGCCAGCGAGTGACTTATACGCGGTGCTTTCCTTAGGATCCGGCAATGCCGTTCCAAGCGCCGTTCCGCCGGCTAACAGGACGACGGCGGCTGCCGCCAGAAGGGCAGGCTTCTTCCGGTCGCGTTTGGCCACCTGGGCAGGAGTCTCATGCCCGGCTTGGTACACCTGATCAGTGTCCGGGATGTCCCCCGGGCCGATGTCGTTGTTCAACACTTAGTTCTCCCCATTTCATGAGTGCTGCAGGTCGGCGGCGGGATACCTCCCCCCAATGTGCGGTTTCCCGCCGCCGCCACAGCTCAGGAAGATTCCCCTTAGCTGCAGAAGAAAGCTACGACCCGCTGGTTCATTCCAGTCATTCACAAGCTGATAAGGGGGATTATCAGTGGAAAGACGGGAGTGCCCTAGAGTCCGGTTAGGCTGTGGGGACGTTCAACGAAAGGGGGAAACGATGAATACAGCGGCGACAACGATGCGCATGACGCTGTCCGACGTAGCGTCCCTTTCCCAAGTTCAGCGTCCGGTTGTCTCGATGTGGCGAAAACGCAGCAGCGCAGGGCCCCTGCCATTTCCGGCGCCCGCCGAAACCGTAAACGGCGTCGAACTTTTCGACGCCGACGAGGTCACCGCGTGGTTGCAGGCAACTGGACGGGGCAACAATCCTGAGGCAAGGAACGACGTGGCCGTCCACGCGAAACCTGCGGCCATTGTCTCGCTAAGGGACGGCCGCAAGACCTTCGACGGCCTGACGGCGCTGCTGGCACTGAAAGTCATCACCGGACAGGCGCTGGGCAACCGGAGTGCATCCGGTCTCCTAGACGAGGCCGATGAGGCAGATCCTGATGATCTGTTCCTCTATTCGGAGTTGGAGGCCCTGGGCTCTGCGCTTCCCGGACTGGCTAGCTTCGCCGACAGGCTGGCCGACAGCGCCTACAGCGCCCCAGCGGCGTTTGAGAAACTTCTGACCCACCGCTTCAAGGATGGCCTCAGAGAGTATGCGGACACTGCTCTGACAGCTGCCGCCCTCAACCTCGTCAGCGCGGCAGCCATAGAGCTTGCGGCCGCGCTGGAAAGCCGGCCCGTCTTCGTGGACGCCACACCGGGCGGGAGCGACGTCATGCTCAGCATCTCCCAGCAGTTCAGCGAGTCAGAGTCCGTCACCTTTTTAGCAGCGGATCACGACGGCGGAGCCTCGCGTCTGGCGCGCCGGCGCCTGGCTGTGCACGGTACGGACAGTGGGCCCGTCAAGGTCGACGGCAAGGGCGCCTTCGCCGTCACCGGTCCCGCAATCCATGTGGCGCAATATCCCGCGCCCGGCGAACCCGGCCTGAACACCAAGGGCATCCTGTCCGGCATTGAGAACATCGTGCTGCAAATGGATGATTCCCAGCGGGCGATCGTGCTCGCTCCCGCCCGGGTCCTGTCTGATGCCCTTGCCGGTGAAACTGGCAACGTGCGTGCCGACCTGCTGCGGTCCGGCCGGGTGCGGGCCATCATCCGGCTCACTTCTGGACTGCTCCGGGCAAAGCCTCGCGAGCCTCAGGCTCTGTGGGTCTTGGGGCCCTCTTTTGCCGACGTGCCCATTGCAGATCGCTGGACCATGGTGGCAGACCTCGGCACTGACCCGCTGACCGTCGACGTAATCCAGGACCTGATCAGCGACATCGTCGCGTCCATGGGCAACCGCGCCACAATCCGCGCTCACTCCTTCCGGTTCGCACGGCTGGTGCAGACCCGGATTCTGCTTGCTCGAACTGGTGCCCTGGTGGACCTGCCGGCCAAGGGGAGGTCGACGGCAGCACCCTGCGCCGAGGCGGCACTGCGCATCGACGAACTTGTTAGGGCTTTGTCTACCGGTGGTGACGCCAAGCTTCTCAGTGTTCTGCCTGGCGCCAAGCATTCCTCTCCCGCTTCAGCTTCCGTGCAGGAACTTATGGGGTCCGGATACCTCAAATACGTCAAAGGCATCCGGGTCGAAGAGCAGCACACCAACAGGACGGCGGGAAACAGGATCCTTGGCCGGGAGGAACTGATGGACCCGCATGATGCCCTGCCGCGTTTCATCGCCCTGCTGGACTTCGCCGCACACTACCCCACCGGACGGCTCACGGAGCCCGGCGACGTCGTCTTTTGTACTAGCCCACGGCCCGCCGCGATGGTGGACGAGGAGGGCGGCGCCGTCGTCGTCTTTCCCGCCCGGATCCTGAGGATTGACCAAGGTGACCCGGGCGGCCTGCTGCCCGCCGTCATCGCCCGTGACATCAACAACCTCAATCCGGCAGACAAGTCCTGGCGCAACTGGCAACTGCGCCGTACAGGAGAAGCCGAACGCCAGCCGCTCACCAACGCCCTGCAGCGCCTGCAACACGAGCAGGCCCAGGCCCGGCAACGACTCAAACACCTGGAAGAACTCGCTACCCTGATTACGGACGGCGTAGCGGGCGGAAGCCTCACCCTGACAGACCCTATTTCCCACGCCGTGCCAGAAGAAGGAACTGCATAATGCCCCCGAAAGTGAAGGTGGACCTCGCCCCGTCCACCATGAAGGAACTCAAGGACACGCTCTGGAAGGCGGCGGACAAGCTCCGTGGCTCGATGGACGCCTCACAGTACAAGGACGTGATCCTGGGGCTGGTGTTCCTGAAGTACGTGTCGGACGCGTTCGAGGAACGGCGTGAACAGATCCAGGCCGAGCTGGAAGCGGAAGGGCTGAACGACGAGCAGATTGCCCAGCTGATCGACGACGTGGATGAATACACCGGCCGCGGCGTGTTCTGGGTATCGCCCCGGGCACGCTGGACCTACCTGGCGGAGAACGCCAAGGGCCTGGATGCGGTGGACGGCGCGGCGCCAAAGTCGATCGGGCTGCTGATTGATGAGGCAATGGAGCTCATCATGACTGACAACACGTCCCTAGCCGCCACGCTCCCCAAGATCTACAACCGCGACAACGTGGACCAGCGCCGCCTCGGCGAGCTGCTGGACCTCTTCAACTCCGCGCGTTTCACCGGCCAAGGCGCCAGCAAAGCGCGCGACCTGCTGGGCGAGGTGTACGAGTACTTCCTTGAGAAGTTCGCCAAGGCCGAAGGCAAGCGCGGCGGCGAGTTCTACACCCCGGCAGGCGTAGTCCGCGTCCTCGTGGAGGTGCTGGAGCCACACCGCGGACGCGTGTACGACCCGTGCTGCGGCTCGGGCGGCATGTTTGTGCAGGCCGAGAAGTTCCTGGCCGCGCATCACCTGGAGGGCTCGGACATTTCGGTCTACGGCCAGGAGCTGAATGAGCGCACCTGGCGGATGGCCAAGATGAACCTGGCCATCCACGGCCTGAACGCCAACCTGGCCTCGCGCTGGGGCGACACGTTCGCCCGCGACCAGCACCCGGAGCTGACCGGGAACAACGGCGCGGATTTCATCATGGCCAACCCGCCGTTCAACATCAAGGACTGGGCCCGCTCGGAGTCCGACCCGCGCTGGAAGTACGGCGTCCCGCCGACCGGCAACGCCAACTACGCGTGGATCCAGCACATCATCTCCAAGCTCGCCCCCGGCGGCAGCGCCGGCGTGGTCATGGCCAACGGCTCCATGTCCTCCAACTCCGGCGGCGAGGGCGAGATCCGCGCCCAGCTGGTGGAGGCCGACCTCGTCTCCTGCATGGTGGCCCTGCCTACCCAGCTGTTCCGCAGCACCGGCATCCCGGTGTGCACTTGGTTCTTCGCCAAAGACAAGACCGCCGGCCCCCGCGGTTCGGTGGACCGGACCGGGCAGGTGCTCTTCATCGACGCCCGGAACCTGGGCTACATGGTGGACCGCGCCGAGCGGGCCCTGTCCGACGACGACATCGCCAAGATCGCCAACACCTACCACGCCTGGCGCGGCACCGCGTCGGCGGTTGAGGCAGGGCTAGCGTACGACGACGAGGCCGGCTTCTGCTACTCGGCTTCACTCGCCGAGGTCAAGGCAGCGGACTACGCCCTGACACCCGGGCGGTACGTTGGTGCGGCCGAGGTAGAAGACGACGGCGAACCGATTGAGGAGAAGATCGCGCGGCTTTCGAAGGAGCTGCGAGAGCAGTTCGAGGAGTCTGAGCGACTGGCGGCAGTTGTGCGCGAGCAGCTGGAGGTGCTGGATGTTTAAGTTGCCAGAAGGATGGGAGCGCAAGCGAGTTGACGAACTGTGTCGGGTGACTCGCGGCGCGTCACCGCGACCTATTCATGAATGGATTGCGCCTGCTGGTACTCCGTGGGTCAAGATAGCTGATGCCACTTCAGACCCGTCAAAATACATCACCAAGACACGAGAATTTATCCGCAACGAAGGCCGCAGCAAGAGCGTCGTTGTATATCCAGGTGACTTGATACTTTCCAACAGCGCCACTCCCGGGATTCCTAAGTTTTTAGGGATCGAGGCTTGCATCCACGACGGATGGCTTCTCCTCAGGGATCTACTTGACGTAGACCCGATGTTTCTCTATTACGTCTTCTTGAACGACCGCAAAGACTTAGCCGGTCAAGGAAACGGTTCAATTTTCACCAACCTCAAGACGGACATAGTCAAGAGCCACAAGGTGACCATTCCCCCTATGTGGGAGCAGCGCGCGATCGCTGAGATGCTCGGAGCCCTCGACGACAAGGTCGCCGCCAACACCAAACTAGTGCAGACATCTGCAGTTTTGGCGCAGGCCCTATTTGCAGCTTCAATGCGCGCCGCGGCCCATGAAGTTACGCTTTCCGACGTTGCCGAACTCCTTACTCGAGGCGTTGCACCAAAGTACTCGGATACTGAGGACACGGTCGTGGTCCTCAATCAAAAATGCGTCCGCGATCAGCGCGTTAACCTGGACCCGGCTCGGCGAACACTTGCATCGAAAGTCGGTAGAGACAAGATGCTGAAGATGAATGATGTACTGGTGAACTCCACAGGCCAAGGAACCCTGGGCCGGGTAGCACGCTGGACCAACAGTGCCAGCGTTACTGTGGACTCCCACATCACTATCGTCCGGTTCGATCAAGCAAAAGTTGATCCCGTGTGCGCGGGTATGGCTCTGCTGGCCTCACAGAAAACCATCGAAGAGATGGGCGAAGGAAGCACCGGGCAAACCGAGCTATCACGAATTGAACTCGGCAAACTCTCTCTGAGGCTCCCCCACAAGAGCCGGCAGGCTGAACTCAGCGAGCGAATCACGTCGATGTCGGAGATGGAGAGCGTGCGCCTGAGCGAAAACCGTACCCTCTCTGCTACTCGTGACGCACTCCTCCCCCAGCTGATGTCCGGCAAGCTCCGGGTCAAGGATGCGGAGCGGGTCCTGGAAAACGCCGGGGTGTAAACGCCCAACCTGGTAGGAGTGGGCACCTTGCCATGGTCGCTCGGAGCCTGAGTATGCTAAACAACAAATCGATTGTGGGGGAATCACAGTGACAGCACCAGCAGTTGCCTTTTCAGAGGCCGACTGGGAGGGCGCCGCGAAGGAGCGGCTTGGGGAGTTGGACTGGAAGCCCGTGGAGGGCCAGGCCATCGCTCCTGGCACCGGGGAACGCGAGTCGTGGTCGGAGCTGCTGATCCGGCCACGCTTGCTTGCCGCCCTCCAGCGACTCAACCCCGAGGTTCCCTGCCAGTACCTCCAGCAGGCCTTGGCGGAAATAGCCTCGCCCAGGTCCAACGACGCGGTCGCTGAGAACCACCGCATCCACAACTGTCTCGTGGACGGCTACCGGCTGACCTACATCGACTCCGACGGTAGCGAAGCCAATCCGACCATCCGACTGCTGAGCCAGTCACCGGACCAGAACGACTGGCTTTCCGTCAACCAGGTCACCCTGATCCAGGGCGACTACAAGCGCCGCTTCGACATCGTGCTCTACTGCAACGGCATGCCCGTCAGCATTATCGAGCTGAAAAAAGCCGGCAATGCCCACGCGGACCTTCCCGGCGCGCATGCCCAGCTACAGACGTACCTTCGCGAATTCCCCATGGCCTTCCGCTTCTGCGTCTTCACGCTCGCAAGCGACGGAATCCAGGCCAAGTACGGGACGCCATTCACCCCCTTCAACCACTTTTCACCCTGGAATGTAGACGACGACGGCGTCCCTGTCCCACAGGGCTACATGGTCGACGGCGATGCTGTCACCGCCCTCGACACCGCACTGGACGGCCTCTACAACCAGGAACGTTTCCTGCAGCTGGTCCGCAACTTCACCGCGTTCGACCAGGGGGCTGGTGGCCTTGCCAAGCGGATCGCCAAGCCGCACCAGTACTACGCCGTAACCAAGGCGGTTGCCAGCACCATCCAGGCGTTGGAAAGCAACGGCAAGGCCGGCGTCGTCTGGCACACCCAGGGATCGGGCAAGTCCATGGAGATGGAACTGTACGCCAACATGGTGGCCCGGCAGCCCAAGCTGAAGAACCCCACCGTCGTAGTCATCACCGACCGTAATGAATTGGACGGCCAGCTGTTCGAAGGCTTCGACCGCAGCATGCTCCTCGCCGAGAAACCGAAGCAGATCAAGAAGCGGTCCGAGTTGCGGGATGAGCTGACTAACCGTACAACTGGCGGCATCTACTTCACCACACTGCAGAAGTTCGGCCGCAGCAAGTCCGAAAAGGAAGCCGGCGCTGACCACCCTCTGCTGTCCGACCGTCGCAACATCATCGTGGTCGTGGATGAGGCGCACCGCTCTCACTACGATGACCTGGACGGCTACGCCCGCCACCTGAGGGACGCACTCCCCTACGCGACGCTCATCGCCTTCACCGGAACGCCCATCTCTTTTGATGACCGGAATACGCAGGAGGTCTTCGGCGATTACATCGACATTTACGACCTCTCCCGGGCAGTTGAGGACGGGGCAACAGTCCCCGTGTACTTCGAGCCGCGGCTGATCAAGGTGGGACTCTCCGAAGGCGTCACGGAAGAGGACCTGGACGAGTCCGCGGATGAACTGACTCTGGGGCTCGATGATACGGAACGTGCGCGAATCGAGAGGAGTGTCGCCGTCGTCAACGCCGTTTATGGTGCGCCGCAGCGCATCGCTGCTCTGGCCGAGGATTTGGTGACGCACTGGGAGAACCGGCGGGAACGGATGCTCAAGTTTATCGAGGCGCCGGGCAAGGCGATGATCGTCGGTGGCACACGGGAGATCTGCGCGAACCTCTACTCGGCCATCGTGGCACTGCGGCCCGAATGGCATTCTGACGACCTGTCGAAGGGCAAGATCAAAGTGGTCTACTCAGGCGACGCGACCGATGTACCGCCGGTGTCTGACCACGTTCGCCGCGATTCGCTGAATGCCCAGGTGAAGGAGCGGCTCAAGGACGTCGACGACGAGCTGGAGCTGGTGATCGTCAAGGACATGATGCTCACCGGCTACGACTCACCTCCGCTGCACACCCTGTACCTGGACCGGCCGCTGAAGGGCGCGCTGCTGATGCAGACGCTTGCCCGCGTCAACCGCACGTTCCGCGGCAAGGAAGACGGCCTGCTGGTGGCGTACGCGCCCCTGGCCGAGAACCTTGCCAAGGCACTGAGCGAGTACACGCAGTCTGACCAGGCGAACAAGCCTGTGGGCAAGAACATCGACGAGGCTGTGGGACTGACGGTTTCCCTGGTGGAGACCTTGCGCTCCCTGCTGGCGGGCCACGACTGGAAATCCCTGCTGATGAAAGGTGGGCCGAAGGCCTTCCTGAACGCCGTAACCGGAGCTGTCAGTTACCTGCGGAATCCTGCCACTCCCGGTAATCAGCCTCAGGACGGGGAAGAGTCACTTGCCGGGAAATACCGCAAGTTTTCCGGTCAGCTGTCGCGAGCGTGGGCACTGTGTTCCGGCTCGAACACTCTGGCCGAGCTGCGTCCCGAGATTCAGGTGTACGAGGAAATCCGCGTTTGGATGGCGAAATACGACGCCGCCGATCGGCAGGCAAGCGGGGAACCGGTACCTGAGGAGATCCAGCGGCTGCTGTGGAATCTCATTGCTTCCGCAACATCGTCCGGCGAAGTACTGGACATCTACGATGCCGCCGGCATGCCCAAGCCGTCTCTGGATGACCTGACGCCCGAGTTCATTGCCAAGACGCAGAGGGCGCGGAACCCGCAGCTGGCCATCGAAGCACTGCGGAAGCTTATCGCCGACGAATCTGCATCATCCACCCGGAACAACGTCATCCGGCAGCGAGCGTTCTCCGAACGGATCACCGAGCTGATGAGGAAGTACACAAACCAGCAGCTGACGTCCGCTGAGGTTATCGCTGAGCTGGTGGAGTTGGCGCGTGAGGTGGCTGCCGAAGGCAAGCGTGGGGAGCAGTTCACTCCCCCGCTGAACTCGGACGAACTCGCGTTCTATGATGCGGTGGCCCAGAACGAATCGGCGGTGGAGGTCCAAGGCGAAGGCATTCTGGCAGACATTGCCCGTGAACTGGTTGCTGTCATGCGGCGCGATGTCCGCACTGACTGGACTGTCCGGGATGACGTCCGGGCCAAGCTGCGGTCCTCGATCAAGCGGCTGCTGGTGCGGTTCGGGTATCCGCCGGACAAACAGCCGGAGGCCATCAAGCTCGTCATGGAGCAGATGGAGTCGATGGCGCCGCGCTTTGCAGAGGCCCGGGCCTAGTTGGACGAGCAATGGGGGTTTAAAAGACTTGGGAGGACAGTTGTGACAGCGAGTCTGGAAGACAACCGGCGGGTGCGCCTGGGCGAGTATCGGCAAGCCATCAGGCGTCATGCTCCGTCCGAACTCCTGCCGAAGGTGGCACGCATCGCGAGCCAACTAAAAGAGTACGAGTTCGATCCCGCGTGGAACTTGTACTCACCCTGGGCTGCCACAGCCATTGCACGAGACAGTCTGTTGTTCGCAAGCGAACATAGATCGGCACCAGCCGATGAGAAGGCGCTAAAGAAAATATTCGGGCTATTTGCCCAAGCCGAAAATGGTGTGCCTCAAGAACAAGAGCTGTGGTTGATGATGACCGCGTTCATATATGAGCAGGGACACTATCAAGATACGCCGCTGCATGACATATCCCGCACACTACTCCTTCTGAAGGACACGCAGATTTCGGCCAAGGAAATCCCCGACCGCGACTGGACGGAGGTGTTGGGAATGGAACTCGAGCAGTGGCTCATGGCATTGTTCGCGATTTCCACAGCAACAAAGGGCGCACTCGGTCTTTTTGATGCAAATTCTCCTGAACGGGACAACTGGGAGGCCCTGAATCCGGTTCTCACGAAGGAAGTAATCGACGCATGTCTCCAACGGCTGGTTTGCACACCCACAGAGTTTCGCGAGAAAAGCCAGGCTGTACCAAAAGTGGCCCCTCACCTAGCAAGGTTCGCCTTCAATCAGCTGAACAGCACTCCTTTTATCGATTTCAGGTCTGGCCCGCTGGTGGCCCCACAGTACTTGCTTCTTTTGCGGTCAATGCTGGTCGAAAACATCTTCTACCGAGCTACAGAGAAGTGGAAGTTGTTCCCAGAGGAGTTGGGATACCGCGTAGAGGCATACACTGGTCGACAACTCGAGTACGCAGGGTTCGATAACGTCAGCCCTGAGATCGTCTACGGGCCCGAGAAGAAGAAGTCTGTTGACTGGATTCTGACGTACGAGAACATCCTCCTGCTCGTGGAGTGCAAAGCGGCCAAGCAAAGCCTTGACGTACGCTCCGGCGGCCTTGGAGCGCTAGATTTCTTGTCATCGCGAATAGGAAAAGCGCGGGATCAGATCCGAAATACTCTTGCCCTCATCGAGGATGGACAACCTGAGTTCACCGGTTATCGGGGCTTCCAAGCGATTGGTCTTATCGTTACAGCCGAGCCGGTCCACAGCGCCAATGAAACAATGTTCACCCAAGGTCTTCCGCCAACAAATTGCCCGACGCTCGTTGTATCCCTCAAAGAGCTTGAGATCTTATGTCACCTTGGGACTGAAGAAATGATTCGAACCCTGCAGGTGATCATGGGAGGCAATGATTCCAACACCTTCAGCGTGGAGCATGCCATACGGCAAATCGCAGATCCTGCAAAGCTGGCAACAAACAACCGGATTATCGAGGATGCATTTGACCGAACGCTTGGATCATGGGCGCCCCCGATGCTTGAGCTTTCCGATTCGTCCGCTCCCTGAGAAGCCGGCAGGTGCCCTGATGCGAGTATCTAGGAGTTGGTAATCCAAACGACCCTGCCACTTGATGTGAACCTACTAGCAACTATCCCTTGCAACGGTGGCGTTGCTTGCCCGTCTACCGGGCGGGCACAGCGTGCAGCCACCTGCTCTCCTCCTGTTGGACACGGTAGCCTCCTGGGTGTGGCCAGCAGGGCATGTCCACACGTATTTTTGATCGCCGGGAACCTGTTCGTTCGGAGGGCAGGTGTTGCGCGAGAAGTCCCAGTCCAGCATCAGAGCGGGGAAACGGCTGGCGATGTCGGAAACCCCGGGAACGAGTACCTTGCCTGTTTCAACGGAGCAGGTCAGCTTGGGATATTTGCACCTGCTGACGATCATTGCGGGGAAGTCGTGTCCCTTCGGGCAGCGCCACCAGACGGTCTTCGTACCTCTCGGCGTGACATCTTCGGGGGTGAGAGAGCCGTTCCGTTGGTCATTCCATTGGGCCGCTACGTCAGGCCGACGGATGGCAAGGCTTTGGCAGGTCCCGCAGCGTCCGTTGGACCGGACGAAGTTGGCAGGGGTGCGAGTGAAGGTGTGCCCTCTTGTACAACGCCATCCGATCCGTAGCTTCTGATTAGTTGCTTTGAATTCCTGCGGCGTCGTGTTGTTGCCAGCTTCCGGATCCCACAGACGGGCAAGTGCAGGGTGTGTTCTTGCCATGTCGGTTTGCCCTGGGAGGACTCTGCTCCCGCGGCAGTAGATACAGCCGGTCTTGTGGAGGGTGCGGTTCACAAAAGTGGCTTGGTAGTGGTGGTTATTTGGGCAGAGCCAGTGGCCCGTTTTCCTGCTATACGGTCGGACCGTCCACGGCGTGGGTCCTGAAGTGACGTCCGGGTCCCATTCGGCAAGCAGCCACGGCGCGACATCTGCAAGAGAGTTGTAGCCGGTGACCACTCTGTACCCTGAGCAAACTGAGCAAGAGCTTTCGTACGCTCCATGCCGGCTTCGCTGTCCGGGCCGCCGGCGGCTCACGTGCCCTTCAGGGCAGAGGTAGCGTGGGCCGTTGATCATCTGGCAGTAGCGGTCATCCCACCAGGCTTCGTCCGCACGGGCCGCACAGATGCAGTCCATATACGTATGGAAGGGCTGCAACCGGTTTAAGCCAGAGTATAGGGGCTGAATTGGGCGAACGACGGGGTTCGGGTCTTCCGAGTTCCACTCGCCGTCCCAGCGGTGGCGTGCCGCGGCAGCTGTCCATCTCAGCATCAGCCACGCCTGATCTGTGGCCAAGGTGCCAATGCGATTCCCGGCAAGCTGCATGCGTTGGTCCACCAGCTGGTATGTGAGGCGATAATCCGTGTGGGAATCACAAACAGCGCGAATAACGTCAGCGTCCGTTACTGTCGCGATGATCGCTGCTGCGACCGGGATGTCTTCCGGGGCAGGGATGTGAGTGCGTTCGTGGCGGACGGCAGAGGCGGCTCGCACTAAAGCCTCCTGGATCAGGTCCATGTTTGCGCCGCTGTGACGAATTCTTCCGGCCGCCTCTACTATCGCCGGGTTTACGGGACGGGAGTGCGTCGGGTCCGGATGCGGAACCGTCGACAGTCGTACATGTCTTGCAGTCGCCATCATTGGTCCAGTCCATACGGAATGGACTGAGCAGGTCAGGCGGGCGTAGGCGGGATGAACAGCCACGATTTCTCCGTCTGTGCAGTGAAGACAGGTGTGCCAGATGGTCCTGGAGGGTTTTCCGAGGAGAACCACTCGATCACATCTGTCACCCGCGATGGCCCTGCACAGGGCATGGACTTCGCGTTCCAGGCATCGCTCAGCGACACGTTTTTGAGATGGCGCTCCTGTCCGTCTCCTATACGTCGCTGCCGCCAAGTTCCAAAGGTGGTGCTCGCCTTTGGCTGCGATGGCTGAGTCAACCCGGGCAGCATAACTGGCCGTTGTTTCTCCGGGAAAGGAAGCCGGCACAAGCGCGAGAGGCAGGCGGGCCGTCGGCTCAAGCAGCATATCGACGCCGCCGGTTGACCCGCGCCTTGAAGTTGTCCGCCTTGACTACCTCTGCTGCCTTGGCCGCGGCGAGGTGGCTTGTTAGTACCTCCTGCTCAGGGTTTGCGGCCTCGATGAGGTCGAGGGCCGCGCGGCTGACGATCGAGTTCAAGTTACCTATCCGGCCTTTTGCGAGAACGTATAGTTCGTCAGCCAGGGCAACCATGCCGTGCCGGTTGTCACCCAGCAGTGGCATTGAGTCGACCAGCCCCTTGACTAGGTTTCGCCACGTCCTCATGTGAGCTTTCTGGTAGGTGGCCATTTCAGCCTGGCGGTAGCGTGCCGCGATTTGAGCTCCTTCCTGGCCGATGAGCAGGTTTGTTTTTTCAAGGGCAATACCAAGCAGGAGAATGGGGCAGTTGATGTCGTCTCCCAGGCGCCGGATGGCGGCACTTACCTTGGGGGAATGAGGTCCGCCGTATTTGAGGTTGTGGACATCATCGATAACGAGGATCTCGGTACGGCACTTGTTGACGGCATTTTGGACCATTCCCTCCAGGGTTGCTTCTGTCTCGCGTTTTCCAATGGGCAGCCCGTAGAACTGCGCGAGCATTCGGTATAGCCCGAGGGGGGTTCCGGTTGACGGGAGATTGACGTAGGCGACGGGCACTTCCCCGGCACGTAAGCAGTCCGGATTAGCGTGAAGACGCTGTCGGAGGAGTTCGAGCATGAGGATTCTGGCAACCGTGGTCTTCCCCATGAATGGCTCGCCGGAAACCAGCACGCCGTGCCCTCCCCCACTGCCATACTGGTGTTCGCGCATCACGCCGAAGAGCACGGTGGACACGTTTTGGTAGGAACCGTTTCGGACAATGACTCCGCGGGTGATCACCCTGCGCCGCGCCTCATTGAAGGCTGATTTGTCCTCTGCCGGCATCTCCTTGTACTCCGCTAGATGTACCGGCGGGAGTTGCGTCCCGAATTCCAGCAACTCCTCCGTGAACCCGCGGAAATGCTTAAGGTCGCGGCCGTTGCGCACACGAAGTGGAAAGTCAGTCATGGAGCTACCCCATTCACACCCTCATAGCCCTCAAGGTCCTCATCGTCGTCAGGACTGTCGTCATATTCATCGATCGGATCGGTGTCCGGAGACACATAACCCTCGTGTCCGCGGAGAGTCGCAATATTGGGTAAGAGGCCGCCCCTGGCGTCCTGCACTTCACGTTCGAGCTCCCTTGCCGCTTCCTTCCTTCGTTCACTTCTGAGCTCCTGAAGTGCCGACTCTATGAAGCTGCGGTTGGCCGCATCTGCAGTGGCCTTGGTATCAACGCCTCCCTCTTCAAGGATGTGATGCGCCAGATCGCGCATCTCCTTGGCGAAGGGCTTATCAAGTCGATCCTCTTTCCATTCACAGTCGATGTAATTGCCCGTCTCGGGGTCGTAGACCCAAATCACGCGGTCGTCTGTTGGAAGGTAATGGACCTCCCATTGGTCGTCCAGAAGTGTTCCTGATGTCCGACGGCGTAGTCCTTCCAATTCCGGGGCGTCGTACATCCGGTAATGCAGTTGAACCCCGTCATTGTTGATTTTCCGTCTGAGGCTCGGCAGAAGTCCGATGTAGTCATTTCGGCTCAGCGGGCGTGGAATAAAGCCGACGTAGGGAAACATGGCGGCATATTCAGCATTTGGGCTGAGAAGAGGGCCGCCACCTATACGCGGGTCACGCAGGCCCTCGGTCGGGGTGTTCTGCCAGCAATGCACGATCCAACGGTCCAGCAACCAAGCGAATTCACCGACGGTCAGCAGGTCTTCCTTTTTTGGCTTTTCGTCCCCGCTGCTTGACACCGAGCCTCCAGTGAAACCCGGCAGCTTTTCCAAAAATTTCGTTTTGATGGCACCGTGAAGACGTTCGATGATTCCTTTGTCAGTGCCCGCGTACGGCGACGTTCGAACGATGGTTATACCTAGCTGTCGACACGCTGACTCCACTGCGAGGGAAGTGTAATTCCGCCCGTTGTCGGTAACAATGAGCCGCGGTCGAATCAACGGAATCATACCGTCCAAGTGTTCTCGCGTTTCCGCGTCAAACATTTCAACCCAGGGGAGGTCCCGACGCTTGAGTTCCCATTCGTTTCTCAGGGTCGGGGGCAGATCATAGCGGGGTCTGGGCGTCAGTGTTTGCGCGAGCATGAAGGCAAGATCTGCCCCGCAGATATTCAGGGCCAAAGCGAAGGCGGTCACAGATCTGGTCGCTACATCGCTGAGAAAAGCAGCGTCAGGACGCTTAACTGAGCCGTCAGGGAAGATGAGCTTGATGTCGAGACGCGTTGAATCAACCTGCATTTGTAAACCTGGCAGAAAGGCAGGACGGGAATGAAAGACCCAGTTAGGAACGCTGGCCGCCGACCAACGATTGGCAGAATCACCGTCCAGATACATTCCCGCCGATAGTTCGTCCATGACCCGACCCAGCCTTCGGCTACTTGGGATGGGGAAGTCGCGGTCCGGCAGCTTTTCTATCCTTGCCCGTGCGATGGCCCTCCTCTGCGCTTTAGTTACCCTGGGAAGGTGCGCATGTTCACGGTTGACCCGCTTACAAATGTCCAGCACTTCCTTGGGAAGTCCGTCCGTCACCCTGTGGTTGCGGATCCGGCGGCCGTCCAGAAGGCACGCGGGGCCTTCCTGGAGGTAAGCCTTGGCGAGTCGGAACAACGTTGAACGGGATTTTCTTAGCTTTTTTGCAAGTTCGGGGTCTCTCGCATCCAACTGGTCGGCCAGGATTTTCAGCTCAGCTTGCTTGAGGCCGGCCCGGGACCACTGAGAAGACCCTGGCCCATACCCCTCTCGATACTCAAGTGCCCCCTGCGGGCGACCAAGAGCGACCTCCTCGACATCGGCTATCACGCGATCGACGTCCTTCAGGATGCTCCGTTGGTGCTGGTCTGCCTTACTGTTTCCTTTCGTCAGCTCCGCAGTCTCCAGCACCGCATTCCGCCGCGGAAGTCGGTCTTGGGCAGGGTTCTCCTGCGCTATCTCCGCTGTGGAGACTTCCAGGCGCTCATCGCTATCTACGGCTTTGAGGCCCATCCTGGTTCCGTCCACGTCAGCGATTTCCCACCGCTGGTCTGCAAAATCGACGACGTCTCCTTTACGAAACACGTACAGGGGTGCAGACCGGGCTCCCTCAATTGGCACTTTCAACACCCCCTCCTGGTTCAGCGGCCGCGATCATTAGCCCGGAGTAAAAGGGGCCCGGCTCAAGTGGAACGACCTGACGGTGGAACAGCATGTTCGACAGGGTGGGATAACCGATGCCGAGTTCGAGTCGTGGGTCTATCTGATGGGCCGTCGCTTCCATCGTGTGCGGTTCAAGCAGGTAGGAGAGCACTTTGCGCGCGAGATCAGATGCGGGCACATACTCCTCATGTCGAAACGCGCACATCCACTGGAGGTTGGCCGCCTGCCAGCCCTCGCACCCGTGCATGACCCGGTACTCCCATCCCTGGGTGTTGCATACTTCCTCCGTCATGACCGCTGTCCGCACGAATTCGTCGCCGGTGGCCAAGTTCCGCGGTTTGACGTCGATGACAACGATCCGCCGATCGTGTCGGCGAGCCGCGAAGTCCGGGTAATGAAGGCTTTGGTCCGGGAAGATTATGCCGAAAGGCTGCGCAGCAATGGCGTCAACTTCTCCCCCGTGGTCGAGTTCCATGAGGCAGATGAGCTCTACCAGCGATTCAAAGGCCACCATGTCGTAGCGGGCTCCGAAGGGGTAAAGGCCCGCGTAGTTGCGCCGGTGTTGATAGGACTTGCTGCGACGGCACGGACTGAATGTCGCAGGGTCCAGGTCATCAATACGCTCATCCAGGTGCCACCACTGCCGGCGACCGTCTTGCTCAAGGGCCAGCAACATGGCGTGCAGGCTGTTGTTGCCGACATCTCGGAAGGGATTGTCCTTAAGCAGGTGCATTGTTTGTTCCTCAGTCTTTCCGTGATGAAGCTGCCCGGTCGCCTGAGGGGCATTTTGCGCAGCCTCTGGCTTTTCGTCGGGAATTAACGGTTTGGTGCTGGGTGTGGCCAGCTGGGCACGTCCACCAGCGTTTCGCGTTGCCCCCGGCCAGGACGTCAGAAGCAGTGGCGCCATTGAGTTCACCGTCCCAATCCGTGGCCAGCTGTGGCTCCTTGGTAGCGAGATCGTTTGTGCCTTGGAGAAAGCGCCGCCCAGTGTCAATCGGGCAGGTGATATTCCGCGCCATAGAACGGAAGGCGATGGCCATTTGGAATTCGTGCCCTTCCGGGCAGATCCACCACACCTTCACCCCTGAGCGGGGATGAAACAGGGAGGGTCGGAGCAACCCGTTTCGTTCGACGTTCCATTGCGCGGCAACCTCAGGTTTCAACGTCGCCAGATCGTTGACCCCTGGGATCAACAATGTTCCCTTGCACACCGGGCATTGCCCCTGCGTCCGCACGAGCTTCAGTGGCGTCCGCACGAAGGCATGGCCCTCCGTGCATTTCCAGCCAACCCGCGCTTCGGAGCCGGCACTTAGTTCACTGCAGGTTCTGGTATTGCCGGCCTCAGAGTCCCACATCTTCGCGAGGTCGGGATGGGTAGTAGCGAGATCATTCAGGCCTGGTATGCGGCGGGTCCCGGCACAGAGAGGACAACCGCTCTCCCGCCCCACGCGGTTACCAAATTTGGCGTCGTATCGGTGCCCGTTAGGGCAGATCCAGTGCCCGGTCCTACCGCTTCCAGCACAAACGTTCCACGGGGTGTATGTCTGGTCCGCTTCGTAGTCCCATTCGGCGATGAGCCGCGGCGCCTTGTCGGCCGGCGTATTTACGCCCGGCATGACCTTCCTTCCGGTACAGATGGCGCAGCGGGGAATGCGAGTCATACGTCGTGTGCCATCGGATGCGCGCAGGTGTTGCACGTGGCCTTCAGGACACATGCATAGTGGCCCGGACGCGGTTTGGTGGAAGTAGTGGTCTTTCCACCACAGAAGGTCTGTGCGGTCGGATGTCTGCACGCACGCAAGATACGAGTTGAATGGTGCTATGGCTTCAGTCAGCTGAGAAGCCGGCCTGATGGGTTCGATAAGAGGCGTCGGGTCGTCGGTTAGCTGCTGGCCGACCCAGCGGTTTCTGGCGGCGGCCGCTGTCCATCTAAGCATCAGCCATGCTTGGTCGACCGCCGGGTAGCCCGATGGGTTCCCGGCTTCCGCCATCCTCTCGGTCAACAGAATATAAGCGTCACGGTAGGGCCGCCCGTAGTTGCTGACGGCTCGGACGACGTCGGGATCCAGAACGCTTTCCAGGATTGCTGCAGCTGTCTGCAGGGTGTCGGCCGTCGGTATCCCCTTCCACCGGTGGTGTATGGCTGATGCAGCGCCTCGCATCGCGTCCATCACCAATTGCGGGCTTGCCCCGGTTGCATAGATCCGTGCAGACGCCTCGGTGCTCGTCACGTCGATCTTGGCGGAATGTGAAACAGCAGGTTGTGGGACGTTCCAAGGCCGCTGCTTGGGTTTTCCCGCGGTCGGTCCTGTCCAGGTCCCGTGCGATGGGCATACTAGACGACCGTAGTCAGGATGGATCGCGACAATCTCGCCTGCTGTACAGAGCCGGCACTTATGCCACGAGACAGTTGAAGTTTTTACAAGCGGGACCAAGCGTTGAGCACAACTGCCCACCAATTCGACGGAGAAGAGCATGGCCGCCCGCTCAGCCGCGGCGGTGCTGAGGTTGCGTCGAGTCGTTTGCTGGCGGTGTTCGCGGTCAAGTACACCGGCAAGGGCCCAGGTGTGGCCCTGGCGGGCGGCGGTCGAGGCGTCAATCCGGCCACAGTAGCTGGCGGGCGTTTCGCCCCGGTAGGCGGTGGGAATAAGCAATAGCGGCAGCTGTGCTGTGCCACCCGGCCACTCGGGCTGGAGCGGCACATTCGAGGATGTAGCTGACGTCGCCTTCAGCTTAGGAGGCGTAGGAGTTGTTGGCCCGTTATTCATGAAGGCACCCTAAATTCAGTCCGGCTAGCGGGCCGCGCTTATCGACGCGCGCCAGTTACACCAACTGCAATGGCAGCAAGGAAAAACGGCTCCGTTCATGCAGCTAGAACCTAGGAAAATCGACCTGTAGTCAATGGTCCACGACGGTGGCCGAAGGTAGGGTCCTTAAGGCATGGACAAGCGCGTCGCCTCTATAAGTCCGTGCAGGAGGTGATGGTGGTGGGAAGCAGAATCTGCCGTCGAAACCCGATGGAGGCGGCATTTTCCTCGCACCACTGACAGGAGATCGAAGCATCGTACTCAATGCTTTTCGAACAGGTCAGCTCAGAACGGCTGATCCCGTGGCAGGTAGCGTCTGGCTCAAACGCGCTACATCACCAGCATCTACCCTGTCGAGAGAAAAAACAAGAACCTAGTCCAAAATTTTGGTTGACACGACGCATCTCTACGTGTAACATGCGCATCTTGCCCTTTGGAGCTACGATTGTTGGGGGAGGAAGGTGTGGCCAATGCGTGTCCCTGGAGCGTGACTTGGCCACGAGCCTGGTTGCTCCCTTCCTGCTGTAGGGGCGCAGTGAGGAAGTTGTGGGAACCCTCCCCCGTATATGAGTTCGGCTTGGATTCAACTGGCGAGAGATGACAGGAGGGAAAGCTGATGGTGCAGGAGCTTCGCAATGACGATGTGGGCCGCTACATTGTGACCACCGCTACAGGCAGCCTGTACCTGCTCGATCTAACAGCCAGGACCGTCACCCGATCCATGGCTGCCACTGTGCCGGCTGTCGAGTATCGGGACGTGAAACCTTCAAAACTGCGACGCGATGACGACCCACTGGAACTGCTCCTACTTGAGTCGTGTGCCGTCGGGTCCTCCGCCAGGTATTGGATTCAAGTACGCACCGATCACGTGGTTACCCTGAGAATAACCTCGCCCGTGGTGCGGATAGATACTCCTAGTCCTTCAAAGCCATGATCTCAACGCATATGCCGGGGTACTTGAACTTCGCACCTTCACGGGGCCCTATCGACGTCCCTACTCCCATTGCCGACGGAGAGTGGTGGCAGATAGTTGCCGCCCTCTTACCACTCGTCACAGTCTTCGCGGCCGCCCTCGTCGCAGTGATCATAGGGCTCAGGCGGCATCAGCGTACACCCACGAGACATCCTGAGCGCGGAACTGACTGGTGGGATCGGGCGCAATGGGCGCTCGATGCGAGCCTGGATGACGATCTGAAGAAACGCGAGATCGGGCTTTCCGCTTTGGAACTTCTCAATGCCAGCGACCTATCCGGCTTGGAAGAAAGCCGGATCATTGGCGCAGCGTGGGCGAGTCCACTCCGCGACAAGGAATTATTGGGCGGCGCGCTGCAAAAGGAGTCCGCTACTGATAGCGAGCCAACAAGCAGGTTTAGCCGACAGGAAGAGCGCGTAGCCATTCGCGCGGCCCGGCTCAGGCTCTCAACCGACAGGAAGCAGGGCCTTCACAGTCCCTCGTGGGTAGAGGAAATCGCAAAACGGCAGCTTTGACAATGAGGTGGAGCGAACCGGAAAGCACGCCAATGTCCCAGAGCCGGACCCGAACTAGCGGGCAACATAATCAGCCGCTCAAGTGGGCCCCGAGGATCCGCTGACCGCCTAAGAATGGAGGCTCTACTGATTTCCGTTGGAGTCCTTCCAACTGGCCGCGTGATACTAGGTCCCCACCAGGGAATGCCCCCATCGGGCCTCCGCCCTGTTCCCGGTCGTCAGCTAGCGGGAACAAAGCTAGATTGAGGATATTCGTCCAATGGAGGACAGTCGGTGAGGCAAGAGGCTTCAGAACAGGGACTGCGCGAGGTCGTGGCAGCACTTACCAACGTCATCGAGAGCTTCGAAACGAAGATCTCTCCCCAACTCGCGCGAGCAGTTGCTGCGACGGTCTTGGTGAAGAGAGAAATAGCCAAGGAGTATGGACTTCTCACGGAAGCCGATGTCCGACGGTCCCTCGCGCTGACAGCGGAGAGCGAGTTCCCGGATCTATTCTCGATCCCATATCGCAAACAGATCCATTTCCCGGGTTTTCAACTCGAGGCGGTGGTTGGCGGAGCCGGGGCTCAAAGAATCAGGCCCTTCATTTCGCGGCTGAAGAAACTCGCTCTCGAAAGGAGCTGGACAGACGAAGACGTAGTTTTTCCCTCGTCAGTCCAACGACCTACCTGGGCGATGAACTTTCCATCGCCGCGCATCTGGTCGAGGGCTATGACCCGGAAGCCCTGTTCAGGGCTTTCGAGGAGAAGATGGAGGTCGAGTGGTAACCACTTCGAAACCGAACCTGGGCCGCCGTGAACGAGTACACCGTTACCACGCGTCAGGTTGCCAAAGGCTTCCGCTCCTGCGACTCGGCGGCGAGCACTGATGGGGGCCGGTTCAGCAGTTGACGTTGAGGAAGAATGCGAAAAGCCGAGCCGGTCTGGTCGGAAGCGTTGGGCCCGAAACTTGCGTCGACGGCGGTGCACTGCCCGCCGACGGCGGGACCTACCCGATCTCCAGTCTGGGACTGCTCGTGCTGCCGGTCATGCCACTCATCCGGCCGGCCTACCCTGACTACCGAGCGCGGCCGCTGCAGGCTGCCGTCGAGGTGCTCCTGGGGTTTGCCGCCTTAAAACGTTTTGACCAGCAGATCCTCGCATCTTGATAAGGGATCGTCTCTGAACCTGCAGGCCGGAATCCTGAGCAAAACTTGATAAAAGATGCAATTCCGACTTTGAACTGCAGATATAGGATGAGCCGCACATCGTGCCGCTTCGCGCGCCGAAGGGGTTGTTCACAAAAATACTTGACTACGCAGAAATTGGGGGACAAATATGGGAACACCAGGGAAGCTCTCGGGGCCGTTGTCGCCGTTCATCCTCGGTATCCTCATCGCGGTCGCTGGGTTCATATGCGGGTCAAGCGTACCCGTCGGGGCATATTGCGAGAGCGCGTTCTCGCCCAACCAACATTCTGCCGAGAAGGCTGACCTGGATCGGGCCTACAGCAATGCAATGAAGTTGGACATGCATCTGGGCTACAGCGTTCTCCCTGAGACAGACTACGAGTCCGTATGCAAGGCGTCCGCCGCGCAGTGGGCGGTCCTATGGTGGGCCGTGATCGCTGCCGGCGTCGTGGTTTTCTGCCTCGGGTTCGTCCTGTCGAATCGCGCCCGCCGGATCGCCTCGATACCCGCGTCCGTACGTTCTGTCCCCGCAGCACATATGCAGGGCGTTGCTGCCGAAATCACGCACCTCGCCCAACTCCGCGATCAGGGGATGCTGACGCAGAGCCAATTCGAGCGACAGAGAGCGAAGTTGCTCGACGAGTGACACGCATGTGGCAAGGCTTTCAGGTTGAGTGCATTGACCGCAGTCGCGCGGACGAGCACAATCGCTGAATCAAGGTAGGCCGGTCATTGGCATGCCTTGCTTCGGCGAGGATCTGGCGGCGCAATGGACGATGACATACAAAGTGGTTCAGGTACTGACGATTCTCGGCCGCACCCGCTAACGCCACCAGAACTCCATGATCGATTGCGGGCGCATTTGGCGAATCACTACCTCCAACTGCACACGACGTTGGTAAGCGTCACCCTGGCCGCAGCAGGATACGCCGCTGCAGGCTTGACTGCACCGCCGCCTGAAGCCTCTTATGATCGGCTCCTGCTATGGCTCTTCTGGGTTGGGGGTGTACTCGCCATCGTTGCTGTGTACGCAGGAACTATGACGGGCGGGTTCACACTTCCATCTGGCATACCAAGTATTTGGGATCTATTGATCCCGCTCGCCATCGGATTGACGCAGTTCATGATTTTCGGCGTCCTGACACACAGTATTGCCATGTTCACTACTGAGGTGTCAGTAGTGCAAGCCTGGTCCTTCTCGATGGCTTTGCTTGGTCTTCTGGCCGTCGCAGCCATCCGCCGGGCTAAATACTTGATTCGAACGGAGGATTATCACGACGCACTCAACGACGCCCTCACATACTACAAAACAAGATTGAGCCAGGACACACGCGGCGCTAGCTTGCTCGCACTAATTAGTTCCGGGGGTGGTGCGGGCGCACTATTTTGGCCCGCCGCCACACGCTCCTGGGTGTACCCCTTCGTGGCGATTGTGCTGGTCGTACTTGGTATAGGCCTTCAACGGCACTACGTCACAGGCAGGGAGCTACGGAGGAGGCTTAATTCGCTTTAGCCTAATTGCGACGGCGACGCGGCGTCACTGTACTGAGCTCGTATCACAAGCTCCGGCGAAAGTTGAGAGGTTGACTCTCCGGGAATGCCAGATAAGCAGGCAGCCAGGCAAGCATCGAACTGTCGGTTCCTTTGGGTACATTCTCATCCTGCAGTAGCACATGGAATGGCGGCTTCTTTGTAGCAGCCATGTCAGCAATCAACTCTGAAATGTTCACGGGCGGCTCTTGATCAGGAAGCCTTGCCGCTACGCCGCGGCGCTCGTCAACCGCAAACCATTGGAAGTTACTGGCCTCGTCAATCAGCAGGTGTAGGACTGAATCGCTGAGGTCGCCCGACAATTCCTGTCCATGCCGGAATATTTCGAATTTCCATCGCTCGATCTTGAGTCGCAACTGTGCCGCCCCGACGGGGGTGACGACGTTGTAAGCACCCAAGAGGGAGGCTGTGACGGGATACACCTCGTGCTTTGCAGCAAAGGCCGCGACAAGACTTTTTTGAAAGCGGACGTATGAAGTACTTGCCTTTTTTACTTGATCATTGGTGGGCCGGAGACCATCATGAATGGAAGCGTTGCGGAGTTTGGCAACATCCTCTCGCCACCCTAGATAGGCGGCTTCCATGTCCTTCGTCCAGGCATCGGCCAACGCGTTTTTGAGTCGTGGCGTGGCCTCGTTTAGGTATCGAGTCGTACGAAGAACTCCGAGCACTCTCTTGGCTTCCCCAAGTTCTACGCCCTCCTCCCAGAGGAGCATTCCAACCGTTTCCTTCACGAGGAGTTCCGCGGCCCCGCCGAGGAGGATGCTCGCCAAGATAGTATTCCCCGACCGATAGGCCACATACCCCTCTCGCTGAACGTCTATGAACTCACCGAAAACACCGGTCTGCAGCATAGCTAGGGCTCCCCGGAGGGTGACCTCCTCATCATCGGTGAGTAGCCGTGTCGACGCCTCCACCGTCCCTGATTGTCGTCCAGCTGGGCCACGGTTGCCCTGTGACTTGCCCACTATCGAGCCGAATTCAAGCTCGCCGTTTTTCAACTCGGTAACCACTGGAAGCACGAGGGGAAGGGATTTCCTGCTTACCAGCGAGATGACCTCCTTGCTCGCTAAGTGGTAAGCCTGTTGGAAGTCGGTCACAATCTTCAGCGCCTGCTCAAGTGCGTGTTCTTGGGGCTCATCCATTGAATCGTCGGTTAGGCAGCGCACCTCCGCCAGCGTCGTCCGGCACCTCATCGGCAAGGGTGTGTTGCGGCTTTGTCGCGACGGAAGCTTTCGGATCGCCGCCTGCGTTGTCAATGCAATGTCAGAATCGGAAACGGGACGGTCGACATGTCGGAGCGTCAGCGTGTATCTACAGTAGAGGTCCAGGCCATCCTTCGTCATCACGTGTTCGGCCGGGGCCTCGTCGTCGCCCGCCTTGACGAACAGGAGCTGGACTTCCATGTCTGGTTTCGTCCTGAGAGCCTCAGGTAAGGCAAAGAAAAAGGTGATTGCGCGGGCGCTAGAAGGGGGAGGCAAAATTTGCGGAGCCGCAGTGTTCGGTCCTGGCATCTCCACGCTTGGTCTTTGCTGCTTCCTTCGTTCAGACTTAGCCCTGCTCCCGGACATCTGCCCTTCTCCCCTCACGGTCTTTGATCCATAAATGCAAACTAGATACCTCCGATGTTCACTTCTGATCCTGCAGAATTTTCATCTGCTGTCTACGTTTGCACTTGTCGACCGTTTGAAGTCTTCACGGGCGACCCCGATGCGTGCGACACTTCCACCAGTCCAGCATTGCCCTCGGCGATCCGCCGGTTACGCTCCCTTGGAAGCTCTGCCCAGGGACTGGCGGAAGGCCTGTCTGGTTCAAGATAGACAATTCATAAGGTATTGAAGATATAAGGCCGGAGCTGCCAATCTATGGACATACTGGATAGACCAAGATGCATGTCCAGCAGGGACGGTGATTAACAATCAGCCCCTGTGTCCCACGGCCTTTTGAAGCCGACATTGCCAATCGGACGGCCCTGTTTGCTGGCCACATATTAACAATTCAAAACTCCCGGCCTCCTTGTCCTCACTGGGTAGCAGCCCGATGGGAGGGGCTGCAGGCAGGCTGCAGAAACCGCAGTGACACGGATGGCGAACTGGCACCATGAAACGCACGTGCCCTGAAGGTCGTTGACTCGGTTGACCATGCTTGCCGAAAGTGAGGGCGTAGGCCCGTTGTCTGGCTAGGACGCTCGGTACTTAAGGCGGGTGAGATCCCCTTGCTTACAAAAGTAGTGCCGGGTTGATGATCAGAGAGGGAACCCGTGCGAAGTCGTTGTGCACCGTGACAGATTCAACTCTTGGGCGCGTTCTTGACGTGGACAGCGTCGTGCATCGACGCGCCCTTTCCTTTAACCTAAGTGACCTTCTGCCGTCGATGCCGCGCCAAGGCATGCCCGAT
Organism: Arthrobacter sp. 135MFCol5.1; assembly: GCF_000374865.1. Classification (GTDB taxonomy): domain Bacteria; phylum Actinomycetota; class Actinomycetes; order Actinomycetales; family Micrococcaceae; genus Arthrobacter. The sequence goes on from NZ_KB895458.1 coordinate 77,153, forward strand.
GTGACACCCGAGTTTTGGTGGCCAGAGGACCGGGCATGGCCCTATAGAGGGAGTGGATCGTCGGTTTGCACTGAGTATCTGCGGCATCAACAGGTATGAGCCGTCATCAAAATCGAGTACAAACTCCCCCTTGTGAAGCGCAGGGCACGTTCCTACCGTTAGCGAAGCGATACGGGAACAATCGCGCAAGGAATCAAAACTCGGTCCGAGACTCTGCTGGGTGGCTGCAGGATGTTGGTTTGGTTCGAAGTCGAACAACTCATCGAAGGGCACCGCCATGATCCGAGGCCGCATTCCACGTACCATCGCAGGTCTTGCAGCAACTTTCTTCCTCATCGCGCTGGGTATACCGGCGCCCGCCACCGCAGCCACGATCTCACCCAGCCCGCCGTTCAGGCAATGTCCGGCGACAGGTCTGGCGCCCAGCTGTCAGATCTTGCTGGTCATAAACGCTGACCGAACGATAAGTGTCATGGGCGACCCGGCCGTGGGTCCCTACGATGGCGCCGACGACACGCTCGTAGGGGTTGTCAACAATTCCCGCACGAGCGTGCCGGCCATTACAGTCAAAGGACCAGGGACGGGACTAAGTCTTTTCGACGGTGACGGCCTGTGCACCTTTGCCGCGGGAAGCTGCCCGAACGGGCCTACCGGCTACGAAGGACCGGGGACAACCCTGGTCACGGATCCCAGTTTGCCCGACGCGGCGGAAGTCGACTTTAGTGGTGCCGGCCTGGCCCCGCAGGCGACGTCGTATTTCAGCCTTGAAGGGGTTCTTAGTTCGGCGCAGATCACCGCTGCCCGTGGCACCCTGATTCCAAAGGGCGTCAGTCTTGTTCTGAAAACAAGTGCAACGGTTGTCCCGTTCGATCCAGGCCAAGATCCTGGTGTTGCCGCCTATGTCCGCTACACCTTGACGGCCACGTACAGCAACGGCATGCCAGCCGCGAACGCGGCAGTCAACCTTTCAAATGCGGCCCCCGGTGTGACGTTCCATACAAATTCCCTGGGTGTTTTGAGCCTCCTCGAGCCCGTCAGCGTCGACAAGAAGCTCGATCTGACGATCAGTGCCGCTGTGGCGGCTCCGAACGGTTCCAGGGCTGCGGCGACCCAGCAGGTCTACTCTGCCGTCGCTAATGTCCGATGCAACTATGCAGGCTACCCGCGACCTGACCTGTCGCTCCTTGAAGGAGCGATCGGCGACCCCTACCTCGCTGAGATTCAAGACATCATCGACTTTCTGACCACGACGCTTTCAAGGGTTACGACAACGATCACAGGGTTCGAAATCACGGTGCCGGGAAGCCCCAGTATCTATGCGATGGACGTCGAGGTCCGCAGTACGACTCAAAATACGCAGGTGTACGAGGATACCAGCTACGCCTCGCACGAGATGGTGACGATGCCATCGCCACTGGATAACCTCAACGCCGGCTACTCTTGCGGGGTACCCGCATAGCCATCGGACTTGTCCCAGCGCACAGCCTGGCTCGTGCCGCCTAGTGGGGCGCAAGTCATAGTTGGCTGGCGGGGGCGGATCAGCGGAGCCGCCCCCGTCCAGTCGTCGGGACATACAAGACTGGAAACTTTGGACTTGTTTCCGGTCCGTGTTCACGAGCCGTCCCCCCCAGGGCCTCCAAGCCGCCTTGAAATCCGGGCGCAGGAGTTGCGCGAGAAGCAGCGGGAGGCTGCAGAGGAGCGGACGTAAGAAGGAGCCAACTTGAAAGTCGGCTCCTTTGAGATGCCTTTGACACAGGAGTGCGCCCGGTAGGGGATCCCTTGCCGGGCCACTCTGCCATGCGCAATCCATGACAGCATCTGACCATGACTGCAATACGATCTGCGGATGAGCTTCTCGATGTCGACGTCCCCGCGTGGCCGCGACTGAGGGCGCTCTTGTCCAAGGCGCCCTTCGAGGCCAGAGTGCTGCCAGCGGACGACACCGCCAGAAGGAACGTGCTCTACCGTCTACAGGTGACGTCAGCGTCAACGCTTGGAGCCATCGCATCAAACTGCGGGACCCTCGTCCTCGACCACGGATGGGTACGCATACTTGGCGCTGGCTCTGAGGGAATCCAGGATCTCGCCACAGTGAACGCTCTTGGCGACCCCGACGATCGCTCAGCGCCACCGGGTCACCTCGTCGTCGGGTATGACGTCCTGGGTGGAGTGTTCGCCATCAATCACGATGATCTTCCCGCCCAAGCCGGTGAAGTTTGCTACTGGGGTCCCGATACGTTGGAGTGGACGCCCTTGGGGGTCCGCCACACGGAATTCATCGAGTGGCTGCTGAATGGCGGAGTCGCGGATTTCTACCAGGAGTTTCGCTGGCCAGGATGGGAAGCGGAAGTCTCTGCACTGTCCCTCGAGGAAGGCATCAGCGTGTACCCGTTCCTCTTCACAGCGGAAGGCCGCGACATAGCGGCGGCGGCAAGAAAGGCAGTGCCCTTTCAGGAGCTGCTCAACCTGAATGAACATCTGGCCCAAAGCCTGGTCGCAGGGTCAGAATGAAGGGCTGCCCTTCAGGGGCCCGCTAGGGGATCCCTCACCGCACTCGAATACCTGCGCATTCCAGGACTTGGATGTGAGAAGTCAAAGATCCCGTAGGTGCGACTTGCCAGGGACCTGTTGATATTCGCTACTGCAGGAAAACTTGGTCGTCCGTAGCATGTGAAACTCCTTCGTGAGTATTCTAAATTTGTGAATCACGAAGCTCCGGGGACCCTTCTGGACGGCCCTTCGGCGTACGCCTTCGCAAATGCCAGAACGACATACACGAAGTCTTTCCTAATCCTCCCTGTCACCGGGGCCCTCCTCAGTTTTTTCGATTTGTGGATCCAATGGGTGATGACTTCGCTGACCATATTGACGATGATCACGATCGGACCCCTGCTGTACCTGATCATGGCGGCATTCAACAGGGACAGCGCGGAAGTCGAGGCGGGGTACACGACCATCCCCACGAACCACATAGATCTTGAACAACGAGATCCATACATGGGACGAGTAATCAGGAAACCCGGCGAACAATACCTGGATCCAAACCGGTTCAAAGAGATCGTCTCCCGCGCCCGAGCGGAATCGAAAGAGACACCCTAGGCGGGAAGCCACAACCGGCGTCCATGGCCGCCGATTGTTCTGAAGAGCGAATGCGACAGTTACGGGGGCGTGTTAGTTGAGAGGAATGGCCGGGTGACCTCAGAGCGCGACACCGCCAGCAGCCGTCGTTGGGGCCTCATGCAGTGGGTTTTGTTTCCGGTGGTGGTCTTCTTTCCAGCGGTTTTCGTCAGCGAAGCCATTACTCCAACTGGGACCGATTGGTCCTCACGGTCATGGAACTTCCTATCGATCCTGATGTCATGGTTTGACGGGAGCGTTCCTGTGCCGAGTTCGTTTGGGGTGGTGTTCAGCCTGCCGATCCTGGCAGCGATTGGGATCACCTACCTGAGGCGGCGATCAGTCTCGAATTCAGCCGGACAGGAATGAAGAACGAAATAGCTTCGACCTTCAATGTCGATTCAGGCAACGGGCATCGACGTCGGTTCCCGTGTGGCCCCCGCTTCCGTGACCGCTCGCGAATCGTCCGAAAAGGCGTCCGGTAAGGGATCGCTAAACGGACACTTCGTCATGCCCCGGCCGCCCCTGTTCCTACCCATCCGGCTGCGTAGAGTAGCGCCAGAGGATCCTGCCTAGTGGAGATCGTCCGGACTTGAGGAACTTTCGGGAGGCACTTGGCCGTTTTCCTTTCGCCTCGAAAGCCATGCCTGTCGGTATTGATCCGTCTTTTTTGCTTGCGCCCCGCCCCAGCCACCCCAAAGTATCCGCCGAGAATAATGCAAATCATCAGAAGGGCTCCGCCGGTAGAACTGGGCCCGAAAAGCCAGGTCGAACCAAGAGTAACTGCAGCAATGATCAGAAGTGAGATGACAAGCTTTAGAAAGACGTTCACCGTTGCTGCCCCAATCTCCCTGCAATACCCGGAGTCTACGGCCCGAGGCCCGACCTGAGTAGACCCCGGCGGCTACCCACTTTGCGGCCACAGAGCGCCTGCTCGTGGATCCCTCACCGGGACCGCGGAAGCCATCGTCTATGTTCCGGCACGTGATGGGCGGGCAGCTCTAAGCGCCTACCTGACACGCCTCGTACGCAGAAGTGCGCGCGCTTCCTTGCCCACTGTGGGGTGATGTCGAAGCGTTTCCACTGTGGACCGCCCTTCTGCACCTCCGATATTGAGCAGTGCTCGCACGAAGTGAATACGCGTTGGTCCACGGGATTCGTCCTGAACTAAGTCGGTCAGCTCCTTGAGCTGGGCTCCTGTGGCAGCAGCGGCCAAAGCAAGGGCCAGGCCCTCTTCCTCACCCGGATTCTCAGCTCTGAGATAAAGAGTCTTTAACTGGTCCCAAAATGCTACGGCTGGCTTGACCGCCATCGCCCGTCCCAGGCTTTCCATAACCCGATCCGGGTACCCTCCACATTCAAGGTGACCGAGGAGTACGGGTAACGCATCTTCGTAGGGCTCGGTCGTATTGACGAGGTCCCATACGGAGTTCACGTCACAGCCCACGGCCCGAAGATCCCTAATGATCGGCTGTTCAGCACTCCGGAGGGCTTGCACCTGCTGACGGCGTGCGGCTTCTACGGCCTCGACCTTAGCCCGGTACTCGGGGTCTTCCCGAAGCATCCGTGCTTTGACTTCCGCTAGCTCATCGGCCGTCATTGACCCCCTGGAAGGCGTGGCAGCAGTCAATGAATCGGCCGGAAGGCAGCGATGAAAGGACTCATGTTTCAATAATGGCTCATACGCCGCCCAATAAGTGCCCGGTAAAGGATCGTCCTACGGGCGGAAATGCCGCTCGTTCATCCACCACACCTATTGACCTCATCGCTAGGGTCAGGTCATGGGCAGCCGTCAACCAAAAGGGGTGCCGTTTTTAGGGGCCTCTTCGCAGTAAGGTGGTTCGCTCAACATACTGAACAGGAAAAACGTAGAGCGGAGTTAATGTGGCGGGCGAACCAGGCTTTCGAAAGCTAATACTTCTCTGCGCTCTTGGACTAGTTGCGGGCGTTGTCGTAACTTTTGTCGTGCGGGCGCTTTTTCCAGAGCCGGAGATCTTCTACATGACAGCTGGTGCGGTAGTCACGGTCCTGATTGCGGTGCCACCAGTCGTCGCCTACTTCCAAAAGCGGATGTGAAGAACATCGGCGAAGCACGTAAAGCAAGTTCTGGCAAAAAGATTCAAGGGAGGCACTCTACGGCGACGGTATCGACACGAGACGTCTAGCCGCGAACGTAGATGCGGGCCGACGGAAGACGCTCCTCCAAGGCGTCCCGTAAGCCGGTCGCCAAGCGCGCAGCCAGGCACGATTCTTCCCCTCGGCGCCGTTGCTAGCCCCCATGTGCACGTTTACCCCGCACGATGATTTGCACGGTGAAGGTGCCCTAACCGATACGTTCCCCAACGTCCTCGAGACCCTTGGGTTTGGTGTGATCTACAGGTCGAGGCTTAGGGCGTCTCCCCTCAAGTGCCGGCTCTCCCTTTCGTCCTACGAGCGCTCTAGCGCAGAGGACTTAGTGCAGATAAGGCTAAAGGTAAAACGCCGCGAAGTCACCGATTAGTCTCCGCCGCGGTGATCGGCTCCACCAACCGACCCGAGTACCTCGTGCTGGGCCTGCCGATGAGCGGCAGTCTTCGGATCGTTGGCAGGTCCACCCCGCTGACGGCCAAGGTGTCTCAGGGCCTGGCCCTCCACCTTCACCGCCCATAAGCAGCCACCCGTGGCCTGATGTCATCACCGAAACGGCTCTGAACAGATTCAGCAAGAGCAAAAGTCCGGTGACACTGACACGGGTCGAACCGCTGGTCGTGGAGATCTCTGCCGACGTCGTTCGGAGCGGGAACGCGTTCCGCCACGCCGTCCGCTATCTGCGGCCCCGACCAGAATTTGAACCGCAGGACGTGCAGTTATCGGACCGGCAACCGGGGTGGAAGTTCGTGTCCCAAGTACTTGTCGTCCAATGAGCATCACCGGCTGCGGTCCCAGGCGTCCACCGCACGACTCTGTAGCAGGGGCCCTGGGTGCCGCCTGTCTATGCGGCAGGCTCGTCGTCTGCCGGTTCGGTGAGCTACGAGTACCACCCGCCGCGATCAGCGGTCTTGGGTCGGGGCACTTTGAACACCTCAGGCGCACCCTCCGGAACCTCTTCATTTGTGTATGAAAGTCCCCTTCCTAGGAGGAGCTCACACGGACACATTAACAATTGTTAAGGCCGGGAAAATCTTGTCCCAGAATTGTTAACTTTGCACCACTCTGGACAAGGCAACCGTGATTCCGAAGTACACGAGCGGGACCACCAGCAGGACCGCAAGGAACGCGAAGTCGACTACGGCGCTTCCCTGTTCATGCGGGCGGTTCGTCTGCCGGGCCGAGCGGGCGGATGGAAGGTTTGGATTCGGCGTCCGGTGCGGCCAGTTCGATGTGCCGCTAGCTCAGGAGTATCCACTGCTTTGTAATGGCCCGCACAGCGCCCCGAAGTCCTCGAGAACTCGCCTACTTCCGCGATAGGGGGATGCCAACGTAGTTGGAAGACTTCCAACTAAGCGCCCCGAAACTTCCAAATAGGAACTGGTTCTTCCACTTAGGTCTACGTCTCACAGCAACACGCGGGCCGGATTCCAAAGAATGTCAGACCCCGGTTGCACACTGGATTCATGGAGAACCAAGCCGTACAGGAATTTCACGTCACCTACTTCGACGCTGATTGCGGCCGTGCCCGCGCCGAGGTCTTCGACACCCTGGTGGAAGCCGAGCGTTTTGCCAGCAGGCAGTGCACGGGCGAGGACAGCTGGGCCGTGGTGGATGCCGTCACCGTGGAGCACGTCAGAATCGCTGCCTGACCGCCTGGCCGCGGGAACACTCCATGCAGTGACCCCGGGACCGCGCCGCCGGCCGCGTTAAAGGCGTCAGCCCATGCGGCCTGGCGGTTGCCGGCAGCATGGGCTGACGTTGGAGGGGCGGGAGTCCACCGGCCGGGTGTGGCCCTGGGCCGCCGTCGCGGGTCTGTGGAACCCGCGGGCTTACTGGAAGTCGGAAACGGCGGGATCCGGTCCGATGCGGCCCTCGCCGCGGTCAGTCCGGTCCAGTGCGTTGATTGCCTCGACGTCGTCGGCGTCCAGGGAGACCTCAAGGGCTGCGAAGTTCTCCTTGATGCGGGACTCGGTCACCGACTTGGGGATGACCACATTGCCGATCGCGAGGTGCCAGGCGATGACAACCTGCGCCGGGGTGGCCTGGTGCTTGGCCGCGATGGACGCCACGGCAGGGTCCTCCAGCAGCTCGCCGCCCTGGCCCAGCGGGGACCACGCCTGGGTCAGGATGCCCTTGTCGGCACCAAACGCCCTCAGCTCACGCTGGCTGAAGTACGGGTGCAGCTCGATCTGGTGAATGGCCGGAACCACTCCGGTTTCGTCGATAAGGCGCTGCAGGCCTTCGGCCGTGAAGTTGGAGACACCGATGGACTTGACCCGGCCGCGCTTTTGCAGTTCGATCAGCGCTTTCCAGGTATCGACGTACTTGTCCTGCTTGGGCTGCATCCAGTGGATGAGGTACAGGTCCAGGGTGTTGAGGCCAAGGCGGTCCATGGACTCCTCAAAGGCGGCGAGGGTCGACTCGTATCCCTGGTCCGCGTTCCACAGCTTGGTGGTAATGAAGATCTGCTCGGGCGAGAGGCCTGAGCTGGCGATGGCGCGGCCCACGCCTGCCTCGTTGCCGTAGATCTTTGCCGTATCGATGTGGCGGAAGCCGGCTTCGAAGGCCTGGCGGACAACCTTTTCAGCCACATCGTCCTCAACCTGCCACACACCGTAGCCGAGCTGGGGGATCGTGTTTCCGTCGTTGAAAGTCAAGGTAGGTGAAAGAGTCATAGGTTCATCCTGCCAAAGCCGCAGGCCCACACGGCCCTTTTTCCCGCCCTGTCAGCCAGACGCGTAACGGCAATATTCGTTCGTCTGACCGGGAATAATTTCGTGCCCAGGGCGGGACTACTCCCCGCGGAGCCGGCGTTCGGCGTCGTCAACCTGCTCGTGGACCGCCTCAGCCCGGCGACGGACGGACGCCGCCCCAACCGGCACCGGCCCCACAGCCAGCCGAAGCATGGCTGCCGCCTCCGCGGTGGTGGCCAGCGAGTTGCCCGCCTTGGACAAGGCCCGGTGCACATCCGCCAGTTCAGCCGGGATGTCCAGGCCATCACTGGGCGAACGGCGCTGGGCCTCCATGCACACTGCCCTGACCCGCTGCAACAGGGCCGCAAGCTCGTTGGCAATCTCTACCAGTTCGCCGTACAGCTGGTCATCCTCCACCCCTTCGAGGACCTGGTGGAAGCGGTCCAAACCCCGGTGGAAGCGGTCGTGCGCACGGCGCCACAACCCCTTGCCAAGTTCGGCATCATCTTTGCGCCCCTGCCTGGCGGCGCTGAAAAAGCCCAAGCGCAGCCTACAAGTACTGCCCGGGACCGTGGTCCGGGTCTTCACGCTGGTTGGGCGTGCCCTGCGCCGGCGGCCGCGCCCCGGCCGGCGCCCGCTGGGGCTCCCCGTTTTCACCGATGACGACGCCGGGCGCAATCATGGTGCCCGGCGGCAGCTGGCGTAGCTGCAGCTGTGCCGCAGCGTGTTCCCGGGCAGCGTTCTGTGCCGCGATGGCCGTCTGGATGCCATGGAACAGGCCCTCCAGCCAGCCCACCAGCTGTGCCTGGGCGATCCGGAGTTCAGCATCCGACGGGGTGGCATTGTCGGAGAACGGCAGGTTGATCCTGTCCAGTTCAGCCACCAGTTCGGGGGCGAGGCCGTCCTCGAGTTCCTTGATGGAACGCTTGTGGATGGCTGCCAGCCGGCCCCTCGCCGCCTCGTCCAGGGGTGCGGACTTTACCTCTTCCAGCAGCTGCCTGATCATGGTGCCGATCCGCATCACCTTGGCCGGCTCGTCAACGAGGTCGTGCAGGCTGCTGCGCTGCGGCCTTCCGTCCGCTGCCCGCGGAGCCTGGAACGGCGACGGGTCGTCCTCGACGGGGGTGCCTTCTACCGGGAGGTCCTCAGCTGCCTGAGTGTCATTGGGATCGCTCATGCGTTCATACTCTCATGCGCCATCGGGCCCCGGGACACTCCCTGAACGCCTCCGGGGCCTTGTCCGCTGCGGGCTCAATCAGCAGCACCGGCCCTGCGGGTTGCGGTCCTGGCGGTCCGTGCGGTCCCGCCAGAATTCCCGCTCACCCAAGGGTGGTTCCTGGTGCCCGGAGGCCTTGTGGTGCTCCAGGTACTTGGCGTAGGCATCCGCACCCATGACACCACCCAGGTACCGCGCAAACCCGCGGAAGCCATTCGTAACCGCCGTGATTCCGGCGCTCATCAGTGTCCGCCCCGTTCAAGACGGGCGTCGGCGGGCACCTTGTCCCACTCCGCACCCAGCGCGCGCTCGGCCGCTGTCGGTACCAATCCGGCGGGGGCGAACACACGCGAGGGAACCGCAGGGTCTTCGTTGTCCGTGGTGGCAGCCCCGGACGCACGGTCACGGAACGCCTTGACCGTGGCGAGCACCGCCGTGGCGATCACGATGATGCTCAGCACCACGAAGATCACTGACAGCCACCCTTGGATGGCCGTGTTGCGGACCACAGCTTCCATGGCGGCCACCGTCTTGGCGGTGCCGAACTCGGTCTTGCCATCTGCCAGTGCCTTGCTGAAGGCGGCGTTGTTCGCGAAGTACCCCACGGCCGGAACGGGCGAGAAGATCTTCTGGTAGCTGGCCGTAATGGTGACCACCGCGGCGAAGGCCAACGGCAGGGCAACGATCCAGAGGTACTTGAAGGTGCCGCGTTTGGCGACGATGGCCAGGCAGACAGCCAGCGCAATGGCCGCCAGGAGCTGGTTGGCGATGCCGAACAGCGGGAACAGCGTGTTGATGCCGCCGAGCGGATCGGTAACGCCCATCAGCAGCACGGCACCCCACGCGGCGACCATGACGGCGGTGCAGAGCCAGGCACCCGGGCGCCACGAGGCCTCTTTGAATTTGGGGACGAAGTTGCCGACTGAGTCCTGCAGCATGAACCGGGCCACGCGGGTGCCGGCATCCACGGCGGTGAGGATGAAGAGCGCCTCGAACATGATGGCGAAGTGGTACCAGAAGGCCATCATGGCCGTCCCGCCCACGAACTGGTGCATGATGTGCGCCAGCCCCACGGCCAGGGTGGGTGCACCGCCGGTGCGGGAGACGATGCTTTGTTCGCCCACGTTGGCGGCGGTTTCGCTCAGCAGCCCGGGGGTGATGTTCACCCCGCTCAGGCCCAGGCTGTTGACCCAGGCCGCTGCGGTTTCCACGGTGCCGCCGGTCAGTGCCGCGGGTGCATTCATGGCGAAGTAGAGGCCGCGGTCGATCGAGATGGCCGCAACGAGCGCCATGATGGCCACGAAGGATTCCATCAGCATTCCGCCGTACCCGATGTACCGGGTTTGCCGTTCCTTTTCGACCAGTTTGGGGGTGGTGCCGGAGGAGATCAGGGCATGGAAACCGGACAACGCACCGCAGGCGATGGTGACGAACAGGAAGGGGAACAGCGCGCCGGAGAAGACCGGCCCGTTCTCGCGGCCGGCGAACTCGCTGAAGGCAGGGACGGTGATTTCCGGGCGGACCACCACGATGGCCAGCGCGAGCATCACGATCACGCCGATCTTCATGAACGTGGAGAGGTAGTCGCGTGGAGCCAGCAGCAGCCAGACCGGCAGGATCGCGGCGATGAAGCCGTAAATGATGAGGCCCCAGGCGATGGTCACCTTGTCCAGGTGGAACACGGCGGCGCCCCATTCGGTGTGCGCGACCATGCCGCCGCCGATGATGGCGGCCATCAGCAGGACGAAGCCGATGATGGAGACCTCCATGACCTTGCCGGGCCGGAGGTAGCGCAGGTACACGCCCATGAACAGGGCGATGGGGATGGTCATGCCCACGGAGAAGACGCCCCACGGGCTTTCGCCCAGGGCATTGACGACGACGAGTGCCAGGATGGCCACGATGATCACCATGATGAGCAGGGTGGCAATGAGGGCGGCGGTGCCGCCGATGACGCCGAGTTCCTCGCGGGCCATCTGGCCAAGTGACCGGCCGCCACGGCGCATGGAGAAGAACATCACCAGGTAGTCCTGGACCGCGCCTGCGAAGACGACGCCGACGATGATCCAGATGGTGCCGGGCAGGTAGCCCATCTGGGCCGCGATGACGGGGCCCACCAACGGCCCGGCGCCTGCGATGGCGGCGAAGTGGTGGCCGAAGAGGACGTTGCGGTCGGTCCGGACGTAGTCCTTGCCGTCGGCCTTGTACTCGGCGGGGGTGGCGCGGCGGTCGTCAGGCTTGGTGATGTAGCGTTCGATCACCTTGGAGTAGAAGCGGTAGCCGATCAGGTAGGTGCAGACGGAGGCGAACACGAACCAGATGGCGTTGACGGTTTCCCCGCGGACCACCGCCAGCATGAACCAGGCAACACCGCCCAGCAGGGCGATCGCCGCCCAGAGCGCGATCTTTCCGGGCGTCCATTTCCGGTCTTCGGCTTCGAGCGTTGCTTGGTCCACGGCGGGCGGGGGAAGGTCCGGGTCCGTCGCCAGCCCGCCCTCCGCCCGGGATCCGTAGTTCCGCTGGTCCGGTATTCCGGCCATGTCTCCTCCTTGAGAGTGTTCCCGCTTCTGCTAACCGGCACCCTACCAAGGCTCCGTCGGGCAGGAACGGCGGTGCGCGGCGCGCCTTGGGGCTGTGCGGTGAGCGGCGGCGAACCGGCGACGAACGAGCGGGAAACATGTGCCGGAAACGGGGTGGGCGGCTGCCGGCTCCGGTTCCTAACCCACGCTGCGCCGGGACATGGGCAGCCTGGCACGGGTGAGGGCCCACGCGAGCGCCGCCCCCGTCAACGGCACCGCCGCCACGAGGACGGACAGGTGCAGCCACGGGACTTCGACGGCGGTCCGCAGGTCCGTGGAGAGCGCCAGGAGGACGGCGGGCACGGTTCCAGCCAGTGTTCCCAGCACCACCCCGACGCCGCTGGTGAACAGTGCTTGGGACCCGGCCAGCGTCTTCCGCAACCGGGGCGCGGCGCCCACCCCGGCCAGCGTGGCATGGTCTGCGCGGGCGTCCGCCATTGACAGGCCGGTGGTGATCCCCGCAGCGCTGAAGGTGATGAGCGCACTGACGGCGACAATGACCCAGGTGGTCCACTGGCTGCCCTGGGAGATGCCCGGTTCAGCCCGGAAGGTCATGCCCGGCAGCCCGTAGACCGATGCCGCCGCGGCGGACGCCGCATCCGTTTCCGCCTCCGACGGGGCGCCGGCCAACTGGACCAGCAGGGCCGCTGGTTCCGGGTGCAAATCGAGCCGCTGCGCCGTGGCGGGTGACACGATGCCGTAATAGGGGACGGGAACCACCGGCTCGAGCACTGCCGCGGCGAGCGGCGTGCTGCTGACCGTGGACGGGACCGTGCCGGGCCCTTGCACCGCCGCCTCATGGGTCCGCACGTCCTGTGCCTGGAGCAGCACGTGTCCGCCGCTGACGAAAACCGGGTTGGTCACCACCATCCCGCCGGCGTTCAGCACGGCCAGGACCTCCGGCGTGGCGTCCCGGCCGAGCACGGCGCGAACATCCTTTTCGCCGCCCACCAGGACCGTCCCGTCGTAGGACGACCGAAGGGCCATCGAACCGCGGCACCGCCAATCACCCGGATCCGCCAGCCTCCCCTGCGGCGTTCGCGGACACGCGTTGGCCTCTGGCAGGGCCAGCGAATACTGCAGGCAGTTGGACGAGGACGTCCGGGCCGGCAGCCCGGGGCCGGCCTGGCCGTCCATGCAGGTGCGGGTGCTTTCCGGGGCGGTGATGGGGTGGCTCCATTCCACCGTGCCCAAAGCCCCGGCCACGGCAGCGGAAAGTGCGGACGCGTCCACGTGCACAGGCGGTTGCCTGTTGCCGCCGGCACCCGTCGGCGGGTCCACCACCAGGGGCAGCGACGCCTGGTTCTCCAGGCCTCCCCACCAGTGCGATTGCCGCATCCCGGCTTGTTGGCTGGCCGAGAGCACCATGGCGGCGCTGGCCAGCGCCGCTGCTGCAAGTACTGCGGCGACGGCGGGAACGCTCCGTCCCCGGTTCCTGGCCGAGTCCCGTGCCGCCATCCGGAGGGACAGGGTCATCCACTGCGTGCGGGAGGTGAGGCTGAGGACCAGCCAGCCGGTGACCATGACCAGGCCGGCAACGCCAAGCACGGCACCGAGGATCAGGATAGTGACCACCAGGGGCAGCTCCGCGGCCCGCTGATCGGGATCGGAGGTGGACGTGCCCAGGACCCAGCCGGCCAGCAGGAGGACCGCCGCAGCCACCAGGGCCACGGCACCTGCAACAGTGGACCGCCGCGCCGTCGGAGCCGGTGCCCGCCCCGATTTCAACGCGCCAAATACCGCCTGGCGTGACACCTGCCGGGCCGGCACCAGGGCTGCAATAACGCAGGCCACCAGGCCCATGGCCGCGGCGGCCAGGGTCATGGGGACGTCCGGGTGCACGCCCGCCAGCCGGACGGATCCGGCCAGTCGGACCAGATGGACGACGACGGCAGCGGCTCCCAGCCCCACCGCGGCCCCCGCGGCAACAGCGATGCCGCCAAGCCACAGTCCGCCTGCGGTGACTACCGCGCGGATGGTGGGGCTTTCCGCCCCGGATGATGCCAGGAGTGCCAACTCCCGCACCTGCTGCTTGGCTCCCACGGCGAACGCGGCGCCGGCCAGCAGGCCAACTTCCAGGAGTGCGAGCGCGCCGACCAGGCCGAAGGTGGCGTAGACGGCCAGCAGTGCCGAGGAGTCGTTGTGGGGCTGCGAACCCGGGACGACGCGCTGTTCGAGGGGCGGCGGGTCCAGGACCACGCTGCGGGACAGCACGGCCACGCCTTTGCTGTTGGCGTCCTTGATGTAGTCCCAGGTCACGGGCTCGGGCCCCACCAGGTAGTACGACACCGACAGGTGGGTCTGCGGTCCGGCGCCGAGATTCGCCGGCACCTGGCGGGACTGCAGGTACAGGAAGCTGTTGCCGTCCGAGGCCCCGGCATCGCGAATGGTGCCGACCGGCACGAAGGTTCCTGCCGACGTCGTGATTTCCTGGCCGAATGCGAGGTTGAAGCGGGCCATCAGCCCGGGCGAGGCAAGGACTTCCGCCCCTCCACGCGGCGCCCGCCCGTCCAGGAGCGTGAATTTCCCGGCGAAGGCCGGATTAAGTGCGTCCACTTCGCGCCCCTGCAGTGCTACCAGGGCTTCCCCAACCCCTGTGGTCAGCTGCAGCTGGCGCTGTGGCAGGACCTGGTAGCCGGCCGGCAGGACATCGCGGGGGTCGGCCGGCTTGAAGTCCGGGTCGTAGCGGCCGGTACTGGAGGCCACCATGGCATCGTTGAGCGGGTCCTGGAGCGAGTCGGCGCCGGGAACCGGGAGGGCGCTGAACCGGGCCTGCGTTCGGCCGAGTTCGTAGTCCACGATTTCCGCGGGCGTCCGCTGGGAGCTCTGGTAAAGGGTGGCTGCACCTGTCATCCCGGCCACCGGCACCATGATCAGCACGATGATCAGCAGGGACCGTCCCTTGTGGCGGGCGATGTCGCGGCGCGCGAGCCGCACGGCAACGCGAAGGCTGCTCCGGCGGCCATAGGGCGCCGGAGCCACGTCCAACGGCATCAGAGTCCGGCCTGGGTGAGGAGCATGGTGGGGTCGTGCATGGCGGTGGCCTGGTCGATGATCCGGCCATCCCTGAGGAAGACCACCCTGTCAGCCCAGGCGGCATGCCGCGCTTCATGGGTGACAAGCATGACGGCGGCACCGGCGTCGGCTCGGGACCGCAGGACCTCCATGACCCCCTGGCCGGTGGTGGAGTCCAGGGCCCCGGTGGGTTCATCGGCCAGGATCAGCCGCCGTTGGCCCACGATGGCCCGGGCTATGGCTACGCGCTGCTGCTGGCCGCCGGACATCTGGTCCATGTACCGGGAGGCGAGCTCTGGTATCCCCACCTGCCGGAGCGCGTCGGCTGCCTGCCGGCGCGCCTTCCTGGCCGATGTCCCGTCCAGTTCCAGGGGCAGTGCCACGTTCTCCTCGGCCGTCAGCGTGGGAACCAGGTTGAAATCCTGGAACACGTACCCCACTGCGCGGCGGCGCAGCCGGGCCAGCTCGTTCAGGCCCAGCCCCGCCAGGGGCGTGGACTCCACGAAGACAGCGCCCGACGTCGGGCGGTCCAGGCCGCCGGCCAGGGCCAGCAGGGAGGACTTGCCGGAGCCCGAGGGGCCCATGACGGCCACGAACTCCCCCGCGCCGATGGTGAGGTCCACATCGCGAAGCGCGGCGACCGCCGTCGCGCCCGCACCGAAGGTCCTGCCGACTTTGGCGAGCTCAAGGACCTGCTGCGGCCCCTGGACGCTCACCGGCGGGCGTCCGCGTTCAGCGGGGAATCTTCCGTGGCCCCGTTGGATGCCTTCCGGGCAGTGGCCGCCGCGGCGGACTGTGCCTGCTGGACCATCCTGGCCTCGCAGAGGTCCAGCCAGCGGACCTCCGCTTCGGTTTGGAAGATCAGCGAGTCAAGCACCAGCAGCCAGGCGGTGTCCGCCGCGCGCTGGTTCGCCGCGGTGTCGCGTCGGGCCTTGGTGTAATCCTGCAAGGCCCTGATGGATGCCACGCGCTGGGCCTGGATGATGGCCTGGACGTCCACGCCGGGCAGCGTCACGGCGAGCGCGAGCTTGATGGCGAGCTCGTTGCGGGGCGGGTTGCTGCGTTCGACGGGCGCGGCGAACCAGCTGCGGACCTCGGCCTGGCCGGCCGGGGTGATGCTGTAGACGACGTGGCCCTCGCCGTCGTCGCCGTCCTTGGCCACCAGCGCATCACGTTCCAGCCGGTCCAGCGTGGTGTACACCTGCCCGATGTTCAAGGGCCAGGTGGCCCCTGTGCGGTTCTCGAACTCGACCCGCAGCTGGTAGCCGTAGCGCGGCTGGTCCTGCAGCAGGGCGAGGAGGCTGTGGCGTATGGACATTGTGCTCCCCCGGGCTGGCATCTACCGGTATGCACGAGCCCCCAAGACTCGTGCATACCGCGTATGGACCACACTAACGGGCAGGGCGCGGTCATGGCAATACTGAGTATCTAGGTCCCTACATGACCAGAAGGACCTTGCCCACATGGTCCCCACTGTCGAAATAGCTGTGGGCCGCGCTGACCTGGTCCAGCGGAAAGGTCTTGGCAACGAGCGGGCGGATCCTGCCATCCACGATCAGCGGCCACACGGCGTCCCGGACGGCACTCATGATGGCCCCCTTCTCCGCCACGGGCCGGGGCCGCAACGCCGTGGCCACCACGGCCGCACGCTTCTTCAACAGCAGCCCCAGGTCCAGCTCCCCCTTGGTGCCGCCCTGCAGGCCGATCACCACCAGCCGGCCGTAGTCGGCCAGGGCATCCACATTCCGGGAAAGGTACTTGGCCCCCACGACGTCCAGGATGACATCGGCACCCTTGCCCTCATTTTGGCGGCGCAGGCTCTCGGGGAAGTCCTCTTCCTTGTAGTTGATGGCGATGTCCGCACCGAGGAACGCCTTGGCGGTGCCCACCTTCTCGTCCGTGCCTGCCGTAGCGGCAACCTTGGCGCCAAACGCCTTGGCCAACTGGATGGCCATGGTGCCGATTCCGCCCGTGGCACCGTGGATCAGGACCGTCTCACCCGGCTGCAACTGCGCTGTCATGATCAGGTTGGAATATACCGTCGCCGCCACCTCGGGCAGCGAGGCCGCAGTGACCAGGTCAACCCCGTCGGGCACGCGCAGCACCTGTTCGGCCGGGACCGCCACCTGCTGGGCGTAACCGCCGCCGGCCAGCAGGGCCACCACCTTGTCCCCCACCGAGAACGGCTTGCTGACGCCGGGGCCGAAACCTGAGATCCGGCCCGATACTTCCAGCCCGGGGATTTCGGAGGCCCCGGGAGGCGGCGGGTAGAAGCCGCGGCGCTGCTGCACGTCCGCCCGGTTCAAGCCGGCAGCCACCACATCGATCAGCACTTCGCCCTGGCCGGGTACCGGCGCATCCACGTCGCGGACTTCCAGCACTTCCGGGCCGCCCGGTTCTGAGATGTAGACGGCTTTCATGGACCTCTCCCGTTCCTGATTCAAATCCTGGCTGCAACCAGTGTGCACCGGACTCCTGCCCGCGGCCTGTTTTGTTGCAGGCAAGTGCCTATGAAACACTACTAGCTGAGGAAGGTTGTCCGAGCGGCCGAAGGAGCTGGTCTTGAAAACCAGTGTGCGGTAACCCCGTACCAAGAGTTCGAATCTCTTACCTTCCGCAAGGGAACCCCTGGCAGCCGGCACCGGCCGCCAGGGGCTTTTTGCTTTAAGTCCCCGTGCCCGGCCGTGTTGCCGGTACGTAAATTCTTTGGATAAAGCCGCCGCAAACACCTGGACGCAATGCTACTGGCGGGTATCGTTTGTGACTGCCGGCACACCCCCGGGTTGTCGGCGAGCATCACTCCCGCCACCAGCATCTCCGGAACGGGCTTGGGGAAAAGCCCGGGCCGGACGGTGGGGCGCTCCGCTGGGGAACGCCCCACCGAATGCACGCGCCAGCAACCTTGCGTTCATTCAGTGCTGTTGTCATGTGCCTGGACAACCAACAGGCCAGGCACATTCCTGCCCAGTCCGATCCATGAAGCATGGACGCACCCACCGGACCACCCACCCGGTACTCCTCAATGAAAGTAAGAGCGGATGCATCAAACACCCTGGAAGTTAGCGCTCGGTGCAGCATTGTCAGCGGGGCTCATCGCAGCCCCGCTGACTGCTGTTCCGGCGGCCGCGGAGGTCTCAGCCGCGGCCGGCACATCCCCCGTTGTCATCAACGAGGCCTACCTGAGCGGCGGCAGCAGCGGCGCCGCGTACAAGAACAAATTCGTGGAACTGTACAACAGCTCCAACGCGCCCGTCTCCCTGGACGGCTGGTCGGTACAGTACCGCTCCGCCACCGGAACGGCCGCTCCCAGCGCAGTCGCCGCATTGTCGGGGTCCATTCCCGCCAAGGGCTACTACCTGGTTCAGGGCGGGAGCAACGGCGCCAATGGTGCAGACCTGCCCGCACCGGACCTCGTGGCCGGGGCGCTCAACTTCGGCGGCAGCGGAGGCACCATTGTGCTCGCCAAGCAGCCCACCGCCGTCGGACTTCCCACCGGGTCCGCGGTGGAGCCCGCAGGCGTGGCCGACCTCCTGGGCTACGGCAGCTCCAACACGTTTGAGACCAAGGCCGCCGCGGCACCCGCTTCCAACACCGACGTGAAGAGCCTGAACCGGACCGGAGGCGCGGACAGCAACAGCAATGCCGCTGACTTCACGCTCAGCGCCGCCATCACCCCCACGTCCTCCGGCGGTACCGCACCGGACCCCACACCGGTCCCGGACCCGGTCGACAAAACCATCGCCGAAATTCAGGGCACCGGCGTCGAAAGCCCGCTGGCCGGAGCCGCCGTCACCACCAAGGGCAAGGTCACCGCGGCCTTTCCCACGGGCGGACTGAACGGCTACTACATCCAGACCCCCGGCACGGGAGGCGACCTGAGCGCCACCAACCACTCCGCCTCCGACGGCATCTTCGTCTACTCGCCCGCCACGGTGGGATCGGTCCAGGCCGGAGACTACGTCCAGGTCACGGGCACGGTTGCCGAGTACTACGGAATGACCCAGCTGAATGTCACGGCGGCCACCGGCCTCACCAAACTGTCCGAGGCCGCACCCGAGGTCAAGCCCACCGTCTTCACGCTTCCGGCCGGCGAGGCCTTCCGCGAGTCGCTGGAAGGCATGCTGCTGGCACCCCAGGGCCCCATGACCGTCAGTGACAACTACAGCCTGAACCAGTACGGCGAGATCGGCTTGGCCGGCGGCACCACCGCGCTGGAACAGCCCACCGCCGTGGCACCCTACGGCTCAGCAGAGTACGCCGCCGTGGTGGCTGACAACGCCGCCCGCGGCATCAAGCTCGACGACGGGTCCAGCACCAACTTCCTCAAGGACGCCACCACAAAGGCCGAAGTGCTGCCCTACCTCACCACCGCCGATCCGGTCCGGGTGGGCTCACCCGTCAGCTTCAGCACCAACGTGGTGCTGGGCTACGCCAACAACTCCTGGAAGTTCCAGCCGCTGACCCACCTGACGGAGGCGAACAAGGCCACCGTCCAGCCGGCCCGCTTCGGCGCCACCCGCACCGAGGCCCCCGCGGCCGTGGGCGGCAACCTGAAGCTCGCCTCCTTCAACGTGCTGAACTACTTCCCCACCACCGGTGACCAGATCGCCGGCTGCAAGTTCTACACCGACCGCGCAGGCAACCCCATTACCGTCAGCGGCGGCTGCAACGTCCGCGGCGCCGCCAACGCCGAGAACTTCAAACGCCAGCAGGACAAGATCGTGGCCGCCATCTCCAAGTCCGGCGCCGACGTCGTCACCCTGATGGAGGTGGAGAACTCCGCACAGTTCGGCAAGGACCGGGACGACGCCCTGGCCAAGCTGGTGGAGGCCCTTAACATCCCCACCCCAGGCATCTGGGACTACGTCCGCACCCCCGCGAACGCACCCCCGCTGGCCGACGAGGACATGATCCGCACAGCGTTCATCTTCAAGAAGGCCGCCGCCGAGCCGGTGGGCGAATCCATCATCCACAACGACACGGTCGCCTTCGCCAGCGCCCGCAAGCCGCTGGCCCAGGTTTTCAAGCCCGTAGGCGCGCCTGATGACAAGAAGTTCATCGCGATCGCGAACCACTTCAAATCCAAGGGCTCGGCAGCCACACCGGACGACACCGACAAGGGCCAGGGCAATTCAAACCTCGCCCGTACCGCCCAGGCGCAGTCCCTGCTGGCCTTCGCCGACGAGCTGCAGAAGTCCAAGGCCACCGACAAGGTGTTCCTGATCGGCGACTTCAACTCGTACGGCAAGGAAGACCCGATCAACGTCCTCACCGGCGCAGGGTATGTCAACCAGGACGACAAGGCCAGGAATGCCGACGGCACGGCCAAGCACTCGTACCTCTTCGGCGGCCTGGTGGGCTCCCTGGACCACATCCTCGCCTCCCCGGCGGCCAACGCGGTGGTCACCGGTGCGGACATCTGGAACATCAACTCGGTGGAATCCGTGGCGCTGGAGTACAGCCGCTACAACAACAACGTCACCGACTACTACGCACCAGACCAGTTCCGCGCCAGCGACCACGACCCCGTGGTGGTGGGCCTGGACCTCCCGGCAGTCCCTGCCACCGTTGACCTGAACCTCCTGAACATCAACGACTTCCACGGGAGGATCGATTCCAACACCGTGCAGGTGGCCGGGACCATCGAGAAGCTCCGCGCCGCGGCAGCTCCGGGTGCCACGGCCTTCCTGTCGGCCGGGGACAACATCGGCGCCTCGCTGTTCGCGTCCGCAGTCGCCAAGGACCAGCCCACCATCGACGTCTTGAACGCCTTGGAGCTGAAAGCGTCCGCCGTGGGCAACCACGAGTTCGACGGCGGCTGGGCGGACCTGCGCGACCGCGTCATCGCGGGCGGCGCCAACGCGAAGTTCCCCTACCTGGGCGCGAACGTCTACAAGAAGGGCACCACCGAGCCGGTCCTGCCGGAGTACACGGTGCTGGACCTGAACGGCATCAAGGTTGCCGTGATCGGCACCGTCACCCAGGAAGTCCCCTCCCTGGTGACTCCCGCCGGCATCGCCGACCTCGACTTCGGCGACCCGGTGGACGCCATCAACCGGGTGGCCGCCAGGATCACGGCGGAGAAGCTGGCGGACGTGATCATCGTTGAGGACCACGACGGCGCCGGTTCCGGGGTGGTGGAGGGCGCCACCCTGGAGCAGGAAGTGGCAGCCGGGGGTCCCTTCGCCAAGCTGGTCACAGAAACCTCCCCCGAAGTGGATGCGATCTTTACGGGCCACACCCACAAGGAGTACGCCTGGGACGCCCCGGTGCCGGGCGCCGCGGGCAAGACCCGGCCCATCGTGCAGACCGGCAACTACGGTGAGAACGTGGGCCAGATCCAGCTGACCGTGGACACGGCCACCAAGCAGGTGACCGGGTACAAGGCCGGTAACGTCAAGCGCACCACCGACGCCGCAGCAGGGCTGGTGGCCGCCTACCCGCGCGTGGCCGCCGTGGACGCGATCGTGAAGAAGGCCCTCGCGGACGCCTCCGTGGTGGGCAACCAGCCCATCGGCTCGGTCACCAAGGACATCACCACGGCGTTCACCACCGACGCCACCGGTGCTGCCAAGCGCGATGACCGCGGCAGCGAATCCACCCTGGGCAACCTGGTGGCCGATTCCCTGCTCTCTTCCCTGCAGCCGGCCGAGCTTGGCGGCGCGGAGATCGGCGTCGTCAATTCCGGCGGCCTGCGCAACGAGCTGTACTACGCACCGGACGGCACCATCACCTACGCCGAGGCCAACGCGGTCCTGCCGTTCGTGAACAACCTGTGGACCACGTCCTTGACCGGTGCGCAGTTCAAGACGCTGCTCGAACAGCAGTGGCAGACCAACCCGGATGGCACGGTTCCCAGCCGGGCCTACCTGCAGCTGGGCCTGTCAAAGAACGTCAACTACACCTACGATGCCGCCCGCCCGGCCGGTGAACGGATCACGTCCGTGCGGGTGAACGGCGACCTGCTGGACCCGGCCAAGTCCTACCGGGTGGGAACCTTCAGCTTCCTGGCCACCGGTGGCGACAACTTCCGGATCTTCACCGCGGGCACCAACACCCGCGATTCCGGGCTGGTGGACCGGGATGCCTGGATCGGGTACCTCCAGAAGAGCAGCCCGGTGTCCCCGGACTTCGCCCGGCGTTCAGTGGCTGTCACCAACACCACTGCCGCTGAGGTCAAGCCCGGCGGACCGCTCACGCTGACGGTGTCCAGGCTTGACCTGACGTCGCTGGGCAGCCCGGTGAACACGGCACTGGCGGCCTCGTTCACGGACTCCGCCGGCACGGTGACCCAGCTGGGCACGGTCCCGGTCGCCGCCGGCGCCGCCGCCGTGAACCTTGCCGTGCCGGCCGGCGCTGCAGCGGGGACGGGCACCCTGGTGCTCACCGCCGTCGAATCCGGCACGGTGGTCCGGACTGCGGTCCTGGTTGCGGCGGACACTCCGTCGCAACCGGTCTGCGTCCCGCCGGTCAAGCCCACCCGGCCCGCCGACCTCAGGGGCCAGGCAAACTACGGACAGGCCATGGCCGCGTACCGGGCCTGCCTGCGCGGCTGACACCAGGATGCGCCATCACTTCCGGTTCCCTTCCTACGGTTTGGGGGCCGGAAGTGATGGCGCATCGGTGTTCAAGCCCTGGCCGGGTTATCCCCTGTTGAGGATGGCCGCCGCGATTTCGTCCGCATCGCGGAGGGTGCGCTGGCCGCTGCGGTAGGCGGGGCCGCCCTCCTGGAAAGCTTCGGCGGCGATGGCGGTGCCCCATTGTGCCGACGACAGCTGCAATCCCAGGACGAACAAGCCCTCCGTCACCGACCCGTTGGCCCCCACCGGCCGATACGGGTGGGGCTCCACGTCCAGTCCGGTGGACTCCACCGGGGCGCCTTCGGCGGTCATCATCAGTTTGGACCGGACCAGCCCGTCCGCCAGCAGCTGTTCCAGGACCGGGGACTCGTTGGCTGACACCCGGTTGCCGGGGGCCAGCGCTTCCACCATGGTCCGCGCCGTCGCGGGCGGCCCGGAAACCCACGGTGAGGAAGCGGCAAACCGGGCCGCCTTCCGGTCCACGCCGAATTTGGGGTCCGGCCCAACGAAGCTGACCACCCCGGCCCGGGCGAGCGCGGCGAGTTGTTCGGAACGCAGCGCCGGCGGACCGCTGGCCAGGCCTTCCACGAAGGACTCGAACCAGCCGCGCAGTCCGGCCACCCAGGATTCGTCGGTGATGCCGCCGTCGGCCACTGCCGTTTTGAGGACGGCGCGTCCATGGTGCAGGGCGCCGATGGCCATCTTGACCGGATCGTCCTCGCCGAGCGCGGAACGGCGCGCGTCGTCCAGCAGGAATTCCACCACGGCGGCGTCGTGCTCGGCCCGGGAACCAAACGAACGGCCCGCCAGCGGAGCGGCCAGTCCCAGCAGGTCCAGGCGGTGCCTGGGGCCGACGTGGACGGCAAGGACGCTGTCCACGCCGTCCTCCCATTTCACGGCGCTGTGCGCATGCGGCTGCAGGGCTTCCTCGAGCGCGGCAAGGAATGCCGGCGCGTCCGGGACCGCTCCCGGCTGCGAGCGCACCAGCGTGGAGTAGTAGGCCCACAGGGTGTCACGGTGCAGCAAGGGCCACAGGTCGTGGTCGAAGGAGGGCCGGATTCCTGCCTTGGCCAACCGCCCGATCGCGGCCTCGGTGAGGTAGCGCAGCCTGACTGAGGGGGCGTAGTAGCCGTCCAGGGCGGCCTTGGCGCGGTACGGGGTGCCGCGCCGGGAGGCCGCGATGATCAAAGGCTCCTGGCCGGAGGGTTCGTACTCGAGCCGGTTGCCGGTGGAGACGAATTTTCCGCCGCGGCCTTCGGTGAGCTGTCCCATGGTGTCAAAGAAGTTCAGTCCCATGCCGCGGACCAGGACAGGTTCGCCGGCCGGGATCCGGGACCAGTCCACATCCGCGGGCGCGGCGGGCGGAAAGTATTGCAAACCCAGCCGCGCGGCCGAATCCTGGAGGTCGCGCTGTTCCGGGTTCAGGCGGGACGAAATGTGCCCCAGGGCGAGCACCACGGAGTTGGCCCTGATGGTCTCCCCGGTGGCCAGTCCGACGTCGAACATTCCGTCCCCGGTGGGGCGCGCCCACAGCGCGGACGTTTCGTGGAATTCGATGGTGACGCCGTCGGGGGCCTTGGCGAGCACGTCCGCCAGGGTGCTGCGAAGATACCGGCCGTACAGGGCACGGCTGGGGAAGTCCCGCGAACCCAGCACCGCGATTTCGGCCCGTTCGTCATCGGTGAGCGACGGCAGCGGATCCCTCTGCTGCCTCAGCCGCCATTCATCGAACGTGGTACCGGCAACCGGCGCCGGCAGCGACGGGTCCTGGGGAATCAGCGTGGGATAGAACGACTGGGTATTCATCAGGAACAGCCGGGACTGGTCCGGCTGCCAGACATGGCCTGGGCCTGCAGGATACGGGTCCACGACGTCGATTCGCAGCCGCACGGGGCGCCCCGCCGCGGCCGTGTGGGCGAGCAGCCGCTCCAGCACACTGGTGCCCCGGGGGCCGGCGCCGATGATGACGGCCCGGGTGCTCTGCGATAATTCCACGCCATCCAGCGTACGGGCTCAAGGCAACCGGCGCCCCGCACGCTTGACTTGCCAGCCTCGGGGGATGTTGTTTGGATGGGGCGCATGACCACCACAGCAGCTGATCAAGCGTCCGTTCCCGGTCCTGGCCGGGACACCACCGCTACCCCGTCCCCGGGCTCCGCTCCCGAACCAGTCGACGAGAATGTCTGGCTGGAGGACATCTACGGCGAGGAGCAGCTGGCCTGGGTCAAAGAGCAGAACTCCCGCACCGAGGACCTGCTCGAGGGCGCTGACTACAGGGACTTGGAAGCGGGCATCCTCGAAGTCCTGGATTCCACCGACCGGATCGCCATGGTGGGCAAGCGCGGCGACTGGTACTACAACTTCTGGAAGGACCGGCAGAACCCCAAGGGCCTCTGGCGCCGCACCACGTGGGAGAGCTACTGCACCGATTCCCCGGAGTGGGACGTCCTGCTGGACATCGATGCACTGGCCAAGGCTGAGGGCGAAGAGTGGGTGTTCCACGGCGCCACGTTCCTGCGTCCGGCCGCGGGCGAGCCCTACCGGCTGGCCCTGCTGGCCCTCTCCCCCGACGGCGGCGACGCGAACCGGTACCGCGAGTTCGACGTCGAAGCACGCGGCTTCGTGGATCCGGCGGAGGGCGGATTCGACCTCCCGACCGCCAAAGGCAACGTGTCCTGGCTGGACGCGGACACCCTGCTGGTTGCCTCCACCGCGGACGGCCTGCCCAGGACGGCGTCCTCGTACGCCCGGACCGCGGTGACCCTCAGGCGCGGCGGTTCCCTGGCCGGCGCCCCACGCCTGTTCGAGGTGCCCGAGGACCACATGATGGCCATCGTGGCGCACGATTCCACCCCCGGCTTTGAGCGCACCTTCGCGGTGGACTACATCGACTTCTTCAACCGCACCAACCTGGTGCTGCGGGGCGACGAGTGGGTGCCGATCGACGTGCCCACGGACGTCAACGTGAGCGCCCACCGCGAATGGCTGCTCTTCCGTCCGCAGCAGGACTGGGCCGTGGACGGCACCACGTACCCGTCCGGGGCCCTGCTCGCGGCCGGGTTCGAGGACTACCTCGCGGGCAACCGGCAACTCATGGTCCTGTTCACGCCCGATGCCCACACCTCGCTGCAGTCCTGGAGCTGGACCCGGAACTTCCTGCTGCTCAACCTGCTCAGCGACGTTTCCTCCGAGATCCGGGTGCTGGATCCCTCCCGGCCGGCCGACGGCGGCTGGGCGGCCACGCCCCTGGACGCGTGCCCGCCGCTGCACGACGTGAACGCCTACGCCGTGGACGACGAGGACGACGAACCGGCCAACGGCGGCGCAGGCGATGACTTTTGGCTCATCGCCACGGGCTTCACCACCCCCACCACCCTTATGCGTGGCACCCTGGAGCGGAGCGCCCCGGACAGGGCGGGCGACGGAGCGACCGGCGTGGTGAGCCGGCACGCCGCCATCAAGGCCTCGCCGTCGTTCTTCGCTGACGCCGACTATGAGGTGGAGCAGCACTTCGCCGTGTCCGACGACGGCACCCGGGTCCCGTATTTCCAGGTAGCCCCGCGCGGGCTGGCCTTGGACGGGCAGAACCCCACCCAGCTCTCCGGCTACGGCGGGTTTGAGGTCTCCCGGACGCCCGCGTACAGCGGCACGGTCGGCAGGGCCTGGCTGGAGCGGCGGACGGCCTTGTCGGACGGCAGCGACGGGAGGGCGCCGCACTCGCGCGGCGGGGTGTACGTGGTGGCGAACATCCGCGGCGGCGGCGAGTACGGGCCGGCCTGGCACCGTGCCGCACTGAAGGAAAACCGGCATAAGGCCTACCAGGACTTCGCAGCGGTGGCCCGGGACCTGATCTCACGCGGAGTGACCTCTCCGCGGCGGCTCGGTTGCGTGGGCGGCTCCAACGGCGGCCTGCTGGTGGGGAACATGCTCACCCGGTATCCGGAACTTTTCAGGGCAGTCTCCTGCGGTGTGCCGCTGCTGGATATGCGCCGCTACACCAAGCTGTCCGCCGGGCACTCCTGGATCGCCGAGTACGGCGACCCGGATGTTCCCGAGCAATGGGAGTACATCAGGACCTTTTCGCCGTACCACCTGCTCAAGGACGCGGTGGAGTACCCGGAAACCTTCATCTGGACGGCCACCTCGGACGACCGGGTGGGCCCGGTCCAAGCCCGGAAGATGGCCGCCCGGATGCTGGCAATGGGGATCCCGAACGTGTGGTTCCACGAAGCGCTGGAAGGCGGCCACGCCGGCGCCTCCGACAACCGGCAGGCTGCCGCGCTCCAGGCCCGCAGCCAGCATTTCCTCTGGAAGGCGCTGGCGGGCTGAATGGCGGCCGGGGTGGCGGTCCGCAGGGCTGTGGCCGGGGACATCGAGCAGCTGGCCCAGGTACACATCCGCTGCTGGCGGGAAACGTACCGGGGCATGTTGACTGATGCCTTCCTTGCCTCGGTGGATCCCGCAGGCCGGCTTGCCCTGTGGCGGCACCTGCTGGACCGCCCGGACCCCGCCGAGGCGTGGGTGGCCTGCGACGGCGCAACGGTGGTCGGTTTCGCCGGACGGCGGCGGCTGCCCGCCCCGGGTTCCCCCGAGGGGCACCCGCCGCCGGCTTCCGGCGACCTGGAGCTGTGGGGGTTGTATGTGCTGGCCTCGCACCAGCACCTCGGCCTTGGCGGCCGACTGCTGACCACTGCGCTGGGCACCCAGGCGGCGAGCCTCTGGGTGGCGGCAGCGAACAGCAACGCCATCGGTTTCTACCGCCGCTTCGGCTTTGAACCTGACGGCGCACGGGATGTCCTGGCGGACTGGGAGGACCTGCCGGAAATCCGGATGGTCCGCGCCGAGCAACGCCTCCCCTAGGACCTCCCTGCACCGGCATCCCGGGCCCGGCTGCGAGGGGTGGCGCCGTTGCGGCCGGCGGGTTTGCCCGGCCGGGCACCGTTTTGCACTGCATGGCCGTATCTGCGTATCCTTGGTGGGCTAGGAATAGCAATTGGAGACGTGCCAGAGCGGCCGAATGGACTTCACTGCTAATGAAGGGTCGGGGTTAAACTCGACCGGGGGTTCAAATCCCCCCGTCTCCGCGTTTGGCCCCGGTCCCTGGACCGGGGCCTTTTGCGTTTCCGGGCCCGGCCTCGGGGGCGCCCCTGGCCAGTCCTAAGCCGGTTCGCGCATCCGCACCTTGAGGGGTTGAAGTCGCGAACACTCTTCTGATACGGCGGACGTTACGCCCCGCCCGTCTGGAAAACGCTGTCCGGCAGCCGGACGTGGCGAGCGGTGCCTGCGGGCGCGGTGGCAGGATTGGCCCATGGCGGCACGCAGCAACTTACCCCGGCCCGAGGGCACCCGGACGGCATGGAATCCTCGCCTGGCACTCCTGGTGGCGGCGACCTTCTTCATGGAGTTCCTGGACGGAACGGTCCTCACCACCGCCATCCCCAGCATTTCCGCGGACTTCGCCATCGCCGCCGCGGACGTGAACATCACCATGACCGCGTACCTGCTGACCGTCGCCATCGGCATCCCCCTCAGCGGCTGGCTGGCAGAACGGTTTGGTGCCCGCCGGATCTTCTGCCTGGCAATCTCCGTCTTCACCCTGGCGTCGCTCGCCTGCGCCCTCAGCCAGGACCTCACCTCCCTGACCTTGAGCCGTATTGCCCAGGGAGCGGGCGGGGCCATGATGGTCCCGGTGGGCACCCTGGTGGTCCTGCGCGGCACACCGAAGTCCGAGTTGCTGCGCGCCACCGCGTTCCTGGTGTGGCCCGGGCTCCTGGCACCGGTCCTCGCCCCGCTGGTGGGCGGAGCGCTCACCACCTACCTGTCGTGGCACTGGATTTTCCTGGTCAACCTTCCGCTCGGTGCCGCTGCGTTCCTGGCTTCGCTCCGGCTGGTCCCGGTGGCGCCGGGCGATCCCGGCCGACGCTTGGACTGGCCCGGCATGGCACTGACCACGGTCGGGGTCGGAGCGCTCGTGGCCGGCCTGGAACTTGCCAGCAGCCACCCCGAACTGCCCTGGGCCGGGATCAGCGCCGCCGCCGGGGCCGCAGCGCTCACGGGGGCCGTTTTGTGGATGCGGCGCACCCCGCATCCGCTGTTCAACCTGCAAGTCTTCCGCGCCCGCACGTTCCGGGCCATGGCTACCGGCGGTTTCGTGTACCGGGTGACCATCAGCTCGGTCCCCTTCCTGTTGCCGCTGATGTTCCAGACCGGATTCGGATGGACTCCCCTGCATGCCGGAGCACTCGTGGCCGCAGTGTTCATCGGCAACATCGGCATCAAGCCGGCCACCACGCCGTTGATCAGGAAATTTGGCTTCAAGGCGATGCTGGTGTTTGCCTCGCTGGCGTCCGCCCTGACGTTCGCCGCCTGCGCCCTGCTGACGCCTGAGACCCCGGAAGCATTGATGTTCGCACTGCTGGTCTGCAGCGGGGCGTTCCGCTCCATCGGCTTTTCGTCATATGCGTCCGTCCAGTACGCGGACATCCCGCCGGCCCAACTCACCTCCGCCAACACGGTGTCGGCGACCCTGGTGCAGCTTGCGACGGGCTCGGGAATCGCCGCCGCAGCCCTGTTGATCCGGACGTTTGATGGGGTTTCCCTCGGGCACCCGGACGCCGCCGGGCCATTCCGGGCCGCGTTCCTCGCCATGGCCGTCCTGATGCTGGCCAGCACCGCGGACAGCCTCCTGCTGCCGCGGCACGCCGGCGCTGCCGTCAGCCGGCCTGGGCCAAAACCAGGGGAAGCACCGCTCCCGCCCCGGCCTGCCCAAGGGCGCGCCCCGCGACCGTGAGGGTCCACCGGCTGTCCACGAGGTCGTCAATCAGCATGACCGGCTGGCCCTGGACGGACTGCAGCGTGGCCCCAAGTTCCGGCCCCACCACCAGCCGGTCCCACACTCCGGCCAGACGGTACGCACTGTTCCCGCCACGGCCGCCGGTGGGACCGCCGTGCGCCAACTGCAGCTCGCCAAGGTAGGGGATGCGGCCGATATCCGAGATCCCGCGGGCCAGCGAACCCACCAGCTGCGGTTTGCTCCGGGAAGGGATGCTGACGATCGCAGCCGGCCTGCCGGCTCCGCTCCACCCCGGGTTCCGGGCATCCCCGGTGCCCCATTCGCGCAACACCTGCACGCAGGCCTGGAGCATGCCGGGATCCACCGCCCGGTCCTCCGCGCCGGAGGCGAACAGCTCCCGCAAGGCCCCGCCCCAGCCCAGGTCCGTCAGCCGCGCGAGGACCCGCCCGTCCGCAAGGCCTTCCCCGGGCTTGAGCTTGCCCTTCACCGGAACCCCCAGGCGGTCCATGCCGCTGGGCCACTGCAGGCGCGGTTCCAGGACTCCGCCCGCCCTGCTCAGGGTCTGGCCGGCGGCCGCCGTGGCCTCGGCCGCGACGTCGACGGGGAACCATTGGCCTGCGCAGTTGTCGCACCGGCCGCAGGGCCGGGCCGTCTCATCGTCCAGGACCGAGGTGATGTACTCCATCCGGCAGCCCGCGGTGTCCTGGTAGATCACCATGGAGTCCTGCTCGTCCACGCGCGCCTCGGCGATCCGGCTGTAGCGTTCGGCGTCGTAGGTCCAGGGTTGCCCGGTGGCACGCCAGCCGCCGCCCACCCGTTCCACGGCGCCGTCCACGGAAAGCACCTTCAGCAGCAGCTCAAGCGGGGTGCGCCGCAGGTCCACCCTGGCTTCCAGCGCCACCGTTGACAGGGCCGTTCCGGCCTCGGCCAGTGCGGTCAGGACGGCCCCGGCCTTCTCCTCGGACGGCATGGACGCGGTGGCGAAGTATTGCCAGATTTCGCGGTCCTCGGAGCCGGGCAGCAGCAGGACGTCTGCGTTGGCGGCGCCGCGGCCGGCACGTCCCACCTGCTGGTAATAGGCCACGGGTGACGACGGTGCGCCCAGGTGGACAACGAAGCCGAGGTCCGGTTTGTCGAAACCCATACCCAGTGCCGACGTGGCAACCAGCGCCTTGACCTCGTTGTCCTTCAGCAGTTGCTCCGCCCTTTCCCGGTCGGCCGGATCGGTCCGGCCGGTGTAGGCGAGCACGTGGTGCCCGGCCTCGGCCAGCAGCCTGGCGGTGTCCTCCGCTGCGGACACCGTCAGGGTGTAGATGATGCCGCTGCCGGGGAGGTCTGCGAGGTGCGTCAGCAGCCAGCCCAGGCGCGCTTTGGAATCAGGAAGTGACAGGACGCCGAGCCGGAGCGAATCGCGGCCCAGGGCGCCGCGGATGGTCAGGACCCCTGCCCCGAGTTGTTCCTCGATATCGTGCACCACCCGCGAATTGGCCGTGGCCGTAGTGGCCAGGACCGGCACGGAATCCGGCAGCCGCGTGATGAGGTCGGCGATGCGGCGGTAGTCGGGGCGGAAGTCGTGGCCCCAGTCGGAGATGCAGTGGGCTTCGTCGATGACCAGCAGGCCGGTCCGACGTAGGAGTTCGGGCAACTGGTTTTCACGGAAGGTGGGATTGGTCAGCCGTTCCGGGGAAACCAGGAGGACGTCCACGTCGTCGGCAGCCAACTGCTCACGGACCGTGTCCCACTCCAGCTGGTTGGCGGAGTTGATGGCCACGGCGCGCACCCCGGCCCTCGCAGCGGCGGCCACTTGGTCGCGCATGAGGGCGAGCAAGGGCGAGACGATCAGCGTGGGCCCGGCGCCCCGGCGCCGCAGCAGCAGGGAAGCCACGAAGTACACCGCAGACTTGCCCCAGCCGGTGCGCTGGACCACCAAAGCCCGCCGCCCGGCGTCGACCAATGCCTCAATGGCTTCAAACTGCCCGTCGTGGAACACCGCATCGGGATGCCCCACCAGGCCGCGAAGGACCTCGAGGGCTTGAGCGTGGGTGGCGGTGCCCGGCGTCCCGGGACCTTCCATGTCTGCAACGGCGGTAGTGGCAAGGGTGGACGTGTACTGGTTATCGGCCATTGATTCAGTATCCCAGCACCCCCTGACACCGGTCACAGGCCGGGACTGCTATGTGGAAAGCTGCGGCCGGTGCACCCGAATGCGCGCAGCTGTTACGAAAGTGCGCCCGGAACCAGCTTGGCTGCGTCCGCCGCCCACGTAAGATAAAGCCCGTGACTAGCGAACAGACAACGACATTTGATCTCTCGGCATCCTTCAAGGCCTACGACGTCCGAGGGATTGTGGGCGAATCGATCACCGCCGAAATCGTCGAAGCCGTGGGGGCCGCGTTCGTGGATGTCCTCAAGCTCGAAGGCCAGACCATCGTGGTGGGCGGTGACATGCGCCCCTCCTCCCCCGAGTTCACCAAGGCCTTCGCCAACGGAGCCGCAACCAGGGGCGCCAACGTAGAGCTGCTGGACCTGATTTCCACCGATGAGCTGTACTTCGCCTGCGGTTACCTCAACCGCGCCGGCGCAACCTTCACCGCCAGCCACAATCCAGCCGCCTACAACGGCATCAAGATGTCCAAGGCCGGTGCCGTCCCGATTTCCTCCGAAACCGGCCTCAAGGAGATCCAGGCCCTCGCGGAGCAGTACCTCAACACCGGGTCCATCCCCGCCGCCGGCACCCCCGGAAGCATCAGCGTCCGCGACGTCCTCAAGGACTACTCCGAGTACCTGCGCAAGCTGGTTGACCTCTCGGCCTCCCGCCCGCTGAAGGTGGTGGTGGACGCCGGCAACGGCATGGCAGGCCTGACCACTCCCGCCGTGCTGGGCGACGCATTGCTGCACAAACTCCCGTTCGACATTGTTCCGCTCTACTTTGAACTGGATGGATCCTTCCCCAACCACCCCGCCAACCCCCTAGAGCCGGAGAACCTCCGCGACCTCCAGGCGGCGGTCATCAAGCACGGTGCGGACATCGGCCTGGCCTTCGACGGCGACGCAGACCGCTGCTTCGTCATCGACGAGAAGGGCGAGCCCGTGTCCCCGTCCGCCATCACCGGGATGGTGGCGCGCCGCGAGATCGCCCGCGCCAAGGCGCAGGGCGAGGAAAAGCCCACGATCATCCACAACCTCCTGACCTCCCGTGCCGTCGCCGAGCTGGTGGAGCACGACGGCGGACGTGCTGTCCGGACCCGCGTTGGCCACTCGTTCATCAAGGCGGTCATGGCCGAGGAAGGCGCCGTGTTCGGCGGCGAACACTCCGCGCACTTCTACTTCCGCGATTTCTGGAACGCGGACACCGGCATGCTGGCAGCCATGCATGTCCTGGCAGCACTGGGCGAGCAGGACGGCCCGCTGTCCGACCTGGCACGCGAATACGAGCCCTACGTCAGCTCCGGCGAGATCAACTCCGAGGTGGAGGACAAGCCGGCGGCGGTGGAGCGGGTACGCCAGGCTTTCGCGGACGAGGACCTCACCATCGACACCCTGGACGGCAGCACGTTCACGGCCAACGACGGCAGCTACTGGTTCAACCTCCGCCCCTCCAACACCGAACCGTTCCTGCGGCTCAATGCCGAGGCGACGGACCGGGCCACCATGGAGCGCGTCCGCGACCGCGTCCTCTCGCTGGTACGGGCCTAGCAGCAAATGGCAGACCACACCGGGCAAGCAACGGAGGGCCCCGGCGGCCAGGAGAGCTGGCGCGATTCTGTTCCGGAAGCCACGGCAACCGACCTGGAGAACCTCCTGGGCACGGGTGTGAGCGCGGCCCAGGAGCAGCTCCAGCGCAACGGCGGCTTCCTGCCCTTCGCGCTCACGGTCCAAAACGACGGCGAGGTGCGGCTGGTTGCCGTCTCCCCGGCGGAAGCCGGGGAGGACACGGACGGGGATTTCGACGCCGAGGCCATGATCAAGGACCTCCAGGCGCTCCTGCGGCAGAACCGGGACGACTTCCGCGCCGCCGCCGTCGTGTGCGACATCCTGCTGGTGGAGGAGGATTCCGACGCCATCCACGTGGCCGCGGAGCACCGGGACGGTTCCCTGTTCGCCGCTGTGCTGCCCTATGCCGCCAACCCCAGCACCCAGTCCTGGGATTTTGGCGAGCTTGGCGCGGACGCCAGCGAGCCCGCCATCTGGGTGGACTAGACCAGCGGCAGCCGTGAAGATCAACGCCTTCGCCGACGTCAGCCTGCGGGCACTCATGGTGCTCGCAGCGGTCCCGGACGGCACCCTGCTGACCACCCAGAGCATCGCGGACTCGGTAGGGACGCCCTACAACCACGTCAGCAAGGCGATGGCCAAGCTGCGGAGCCTGGGGCTGATCGAGGTTGTCCGGGGCCGCTCCGGCGGGTCCCAGCTCAGCCATGCCGGACGCATCGCCAGCGTGGGGCAGATCCTGCGGCAGCTCGATTCCCGGCTGGATCCGGCCGATTGCGTATCGCCGGCCGGAAATTGTCCACTGATCACCGAATGCCGGCTCCGCAGCGCCCTGGCCCGCGCACGCGAAGCCTTCTACGCTGAGCTCGACTCCGTGGTGATCGCGGATCTTCCCCAGGCCCGCCAGATGGCGCCCGTTTTCCAGGTGATCGGCCTCCGCCCGGGCTTGTAGCCCAACGTATCCGGGCATTACCTGCCAGTTTGATTTCCAACTTCTACACAGTGTAGAACTGAGGCGGAAATACTTGTATTTGAAATACAAGTTTTAATGCGGCCGGACGAAGGCCCCGGCCATAACCTCAGGAGTTCAGATGCTCTCGGACAAGTCCCGCCCCGTCATTGAGGCCACCCTGCCGCTGGTCGGCTCCAGGATCGGATCCATCACCCCGAACTTTTACGCCCGTCTGTTCGCGGCGCACCCCGAACTGATGGATGGCCTGTTCAGCCGCTCCAACCAGCGCTCCGGGAACCAGCAGCAGGCCCTCGCCGGGAGCATCGCAGCCTTCGCCACCCACTTGGTCAACAATCCGGGCACCCTGCCGGAGACGGTCCTTTCCCGCATCGCGCACCGGCACGCCTCCCTGGGCATCACCGAACCGCAGTACCAGGTGGTCTACGAGCACCTCTTCGCGGCCATCGCCGAAGACCTCGCCGAGGTCATCACCCCCGAGATCGCCGAAGCCTGGACCGAGGTGTACTGGCTGATGGCGGACGCCCTGATCAAGCTCGAAAAGGGCCTCTACGCCGCGCAGGCCAACGACAAAATGTGGACGCCCTGGCGGGTGGCAGCCAAGGCACCGGCAGGAACCGGGTCCATGACCTTCACCCTGGAGCCGGCCGACGACACCCCCGTCACCCCCGCCTTGCCCGGCCAGTACATCAGCGTCAAGGTGGCGCTCCCCGACGGACTGCGGCAGGTGCGGCAGTACTCGCTTTCCGGCGATGCCGGCACCAGCCGCATCTTCACCACCAAACTCGACGACGGCGGCGAGGTCTCCCCCGTGCTGCACCACACCGTCCAGGTGGGCGACGTCGTCGAGATTTCCAACCCTTACGGTGAGATCACGCTCAAGGACGGCGAAGGCCCGGTGGTCCTGGCCTCCGCAGGCATCGGCTGCACCCCCACCGCGTCCATCCTGCGGTCGCTGGCCGAATCCGGCTCTGACCGGCAGGTGCTGGTGCTGCACGCGGAAAGCACCCTGGAAAGCTGGGCCCTGCGCAGCCAGATGACCAGCGACGTCGAGCGCCTGGACGGCGCAGAACTGCAACTCTGGCTGGAGCAGCCGGTGGACGGCACCAGGCAGGGCTTCATGTCCCTGCGCGAAGTGGACCTCCCGGCCGGTGCGTCCCTCTACCTCTGCGGCCCGCTGCCGTTCATGAAGAACATCCGCAACGAAGCCATCAACGCGGGCATTCCCGCCACCAGGATCCACTATGAGGTCTTCGGCCCGGACATCTGGCTCGCGAGCTGAATCCACCCCACGGCCCGCTCCCGGGCCCACAGTACGACGACGGCCCCGCACCTTTGGGGAAAAGGTGCGGGGCCGTCGTCGTACTGATAAGGGGGCAGCTCAGCCCAGGCGGGCCTTGAGGCCTGCCAGTTCGGACTGCAGGGCTTCGGGCAGCGAGCCCCCGAAGTTGGCGAACCAGTCTTCAATGGAGGCCAGCTCGGTAGCCCACTCGGCGGGATCGACCTTGACGGCCTCCTCAACCTGCGCAGCTGTCATGTCCAGGCCTTCGAGGTCGATGGCCTCGCCGGTTGGCACGTAGCCGATGGGGGTTTCGACGGCGTCCGCCGTGCCTTCGAGGCGCTCGATGGCCCACTTGAGGACGCGGGCGTTGTCACCGAAGCCGGGCCAGGCGAAGCCGCCTTCGGAGTTCCGGCGGAACCAGTTGACCAGGAAGATCTTGGGCAGGCGCTCCGGGTTTGCCTTGGCGGACAGGTTTACCCAGTGGTTCAGGTAGTCGCCTGCGTCGTAGCCGATGAAGGGCAGCATGGCCATGGGGTCGCGCCGGACCACACCGACCGCGCCGGCGGCGGCAGCGGTGGTTTCGGAGGACAGGGTGGAGCCCATGAAGATGCCGTTGGACCAGCTGCGGGCCTCGGTGACCAGGGGAATGGTGGTCTTCCGGCGCCCGCCGAACAGGATGGCGGAGAGCTCCACGCCGTCCGGGCTGAAGTACTCCTCGGCCAACATGTCGATCTGGTCGATCGGGGTGCAGAAGCGTGAGTTCGGGTGGGCCGCGGGCTTGTCCGAATCCGGCGTCCAGGAGTTGCCCTGCCAGTCGGTAAGGTGCGCTGGCACCTCGTCCGTCATGCCCTCCCACCACACGCCGCCGTCGTCGGTCAGCGCCACGTTCGTGAAGATGCTGCTGCCCTTGGCGATGGCCCGCATGGCGTTGGGGTTGGTGCCCCAGCCGGTACCGGGTGCCACGCCGAACAGGCCGGCCTCGGGGTTGACGGCGCGCAGCTCGCCTTCCTTGCCGAACCGCATCCAGGTGATGTCGTCACCGAGGGTTTCAACCTTCCAGCCCTTGATGGTGGGATCCAGCAGGGCGAGGTTGGTCTTGCCGCAGGCGGAGGGGAAGGCCGCGGAAATGTAGTACGTCTTCTGCTCGGGGGAGGTCAGCTTGAGGATGAGCATGTGCTCTGCCAGCCAGCCTTCGTCGCGGGCCATGACGGAGGCGATCCGCAGGGCGTAGCACTTCTTGCCCAGCAGCGCGTTTCCACCGTAGCCGGAGCCAAAGGACCAAATGGAGCGCTCTTCGGGGAAGTGGACGATCCACTTGTCCGGGTTGCACGGCCACGGGACGTCATCCTGGCCCGGTGCCAGGGGCGCGCCCAGGGAATGCAGGGCCGGGACGAAAAAGGCGTTGGTCTCGGTGATCCGGTTCAGGACATCCGTGCCAATGCGGGCCATGATGCGCATGGAGGCAACAACGTAGGCGCTGTCAGTGATTTCCACGCCAAACTTGGGGTCCTCGGCATCCAGGTGGCCCATGACGAACGGGATGACGTACATGGTGCGGCCGCGCATGGAACCGGCGAAGAGCCCGCGCAGCTTGTCCTTCATCTCGCGCGGGTCCATCCAGTTGTTGGTGAAGCCGGCGTCACGCCTGTTTTCCGAGCAGATGAAGGTCTGCTCCTCGACGCGGGCAACGTCGGCGGGATCCGAGAACGCGGCGAAGGAATTGGGGAACAGGTCCTGGTTGAGGCGCGTGAGCGTTCCGGCAGCGACGAGCTCGTCGGTCAGGCGGGTGTTTTCCTCTTCGGACCCGTCAACCCAGTAGATGCGGTCCGGCTGCGTAAGCTCAGCAACCTCTTCGACCCATGCCAGCAAGCCGGCATGTGTGGTGGGTGCTTTCTCAAGCAGCGGCTTCTGCGCCAGATCGCCCATTGCAGTTCCCTTCCTCGGGTTCATCGGTGTGAGCTAAATGCTATGGTCCGGACCACTGGAGTTTTTTGGGAGCTTGACTGACATCTCCGGTCACGAAAAGTGAATTCCGCGGAAATCCAAGGAATTTTTGCCGCAGAATCGCGGATTAAGTGACAAAGGTCACCTATACCGGTCTAGTTGCCGAGATTACAAGGGTTTCGATTTGGCACTACGGCCCCGGCTCGCGTAAAGTAATTCGAGGTTCGGGGAGAGCGGTTCTTCTCCCGGGACACGGAATGCGCCCATAGCTCAGCTGGATAGAGCGTCTGTCTACGGAACAGAAGGTCAGGGGTTCGAATCCCTTTGGGCGCACCAACAAGGTCCGCACCGGCTCGCCGGTGCGGACTTTTTTGTACCCTCCAGGCGCCGCGTCCCGGCTAGGCTGTGCACATGATGCCCGAGGCCGCTGAGCGCGAATTTGATGTTGTTGTTATCGGCGCAGGCGCCGTAGGTGAAAACGTGGCGGGCCGCGTGGTCCAGGCGGGCCTGAGCGCCGTCATGGTGGAAGCGGAACTTGTTGGCGGTGAATGCTCCTACTGGGCATGCATGCCATCCAAGGCACTGCTCCGGCCCGGCACCGCCCTGCATGGGGCGCAGACCACCCCCGGCGCCAAGGAAGCCGTCACCCGAACCCTGGACGCCGCAGCCGTCCTGGCCCGCCGCAATTACTTCACGTCCAACTGGCAGGACGACAGCCAAGTCAGCTGGGCGGAGGACACCGGCATCGAGCTGGTGCGCGGCCACGGCTGGCTGACCGGGCCCAAGGCGGTTGAAGTGGCGGGCCTGGATGGGGCGCAACACCTGCTGCGGGCCAGGCACGCGGTGGTCCTGGCCACCGGGTCCACCTCCAACAACCCTCCCATCGAGGGGCTGGAGGACGTGCAGGTCTGGGGCACCCGGGAAGCGACCTCCGCGGCTGAGATCCCCGAACGCCTCACGGTCCTGGGCGGCGGAGTGGCCGGCACGGAGCTCGCGCAGGCCTTCGCCCGCCTGGGCTCGAGCGTTACCCTGGTGGCGCGCAGCGGCCTGCTGGGCACCTTCCCGGAGGAAGCGGCGGCGCTGGTTGCGGCGGGATTGCGGGCAGACGGCGTGACCCTCCGGCTGCATACGGCCACCGAACGGATCAGCGCAAACGAGGACGGTACGCTCACCGTCAGCCTGGGCGACGGAACCACCGTCACGGCAGAAAAGGTCCTGGTCTCCACCGGCCGGCACCCGGCACTGGAAGGCCTCGGCCTGGAAAGTGTCGGCTTCGAGCCCGGAGAATCGGGCCACCTGAGCCTGTCCACGGACACCACCGGACTAGTGGAAGGGACCCCCGGCGACGACGACTGGCTGTACGCCGTAGGGGACGCCGCCGGGAAGAACCTCTTCACCCACCAGGGCAAATACGAGGCCCGCGCCACCGGTGACGCCATCGCCGCCCGGGCCAAGGGCGGGCTCAAGGGAGCCCCGGGCGACTGGACCAGCTGCGCCCAGACGGCCAACCAGCACGCCGTACCCAGCGTCGTCTTCACGGATCCGGAACTGGCCAGCGTGGGGCGCACGCTGGAAACTGCCAGGAAAGACGGCTACAACGCCTCGTCCGTGGAGCTGCCCATCCAGGTGGCTGGTTCCTCCCTGCACTCCGAGAACTACGAGGGGTGGGCGCAGCTGGTGGTTGACGAAGACCGCAAAGTCCTCCTGGGCGCCACCTTCGCCGGGCCCGATGTGGCCGAGCTGCTCCACGCCGCCACCATCGCGGTAGTGGGCGAAGTTCCGCTGGACCGGCTATGGCACGCGGTCCCTTCCTACCCAACCATAAGTGAGGTCTGGCTGCGGCTGCTGGAGAAGTATGGCCTGTGAGTCTTATTTGAACTGACCGGTCAGTTTGGTTAGTCTTGATGCAGACTTCTTCTGCGAAAGGCAAGCCTTGCTCTCAGCACACCAGCTCCAGGCCAAAGGACGCCGGGACCCGCTGCTTCCTCCCACTTCCCTGACGGTTGCGCGTGGCGAGCTGCTGCTCGTTGCCGGCGACCGGCAGGACCAGCGCACCGCGCTGGCACTCCTGCTCAGCGGCAGGATGAAGGCCACCGGCGGCGGGCAGCTCAGCTGGGACGGCAACTCCCGGACCAAGCAGCTCCGCCTCGCCGCGGCCCTGGTGGACTCCCCCGGCGTCAATGAGCCGGAAGAACACCTCAGCGTCCGCGACCTGGTCACCGAGGACCTGGCCCTGATCCCCCGCCGCTACCGTGGCGCCCTGCTCAGCCGGCCCTGGCTCAAGGTCAACCGGTTCGAGGACATCGCGGACCTGTGGACCGAACAGCTCGAGCCGCGGCGGCGGCTTGAGCTGCTCACGGCGCTGGCCCTCGCCAACCCGGGCACCGACCTGCTGGTGGTCGACTCCCCTGACCGGCACAGCGCGGATGACCTCACCTGGCTGCCGCGCCTCCAGGCGTTGGCATACGACGCCGGGCGCCCCCTCGCCGTCGTAGCGGCCGTCAGTGCCGTCCCCGCCTCGTGGGACGGACCGGTCGCCCACATCGGCAACGATGCACCCGAACCCGCGCCGGAACGGATACCCGAAACCGAAGCCGATGCCCCGGCCGGCAAGCACTCAGCGGAGTCCGCGCCTGACCGGGAAAACCAGGAAACCGAACTCGAAACCGAGGTTGCCAAGTGACTGTCCTGCGGCTGGCCCGCTCCGAACTCAAGCGCATGACCGGCGGTCTGCTGCCCAAGCTGACCATCCTGGCGCTGACCATGGTCCCGCTGCTCTACGGTGCGGTGTACCTGTACGCGAACTGGGATCCTTACGGGCACCTCAACAGCCTCGACGCCGCACTGGTGGTCGAGGACTCCGGCGCCACCGCTGCCGACGGCACCCGGCTGGAGGCCGGAACCAAAGTGGCGGACAGCCTGGTGGAGGGCAACGTGTTCCACTGGGTTCCGGTGTCCAGCTCAACGGAGGCCGACGCCGGAGTCAGCAGCGGCCAGTACGCCTTCGCCCTGAAGATCCCCAAGGATTTCTCGGCAAACCTGGTCTCGCCGGGCAGCTTTGATTCCGCGAGCCAGGCCATGCTGAACGTCACCACGAACGATGCCAACAACTACCTGTTGAGCACCATCGTGGACAAACTGACCACGGCCGTCCACACCACGGTGGCCAAGGAGGTTGGGGAGGAGACCGCCAACCAGCTGCTCACCGGCTTCGGCACCATCCACAGCAAGATGGTTCAGGCCGCGGACGGCGCCGCCCAGTTGGCCGACGGAGTGGCCACCCTCAGGGACGGAACGGTCACCCTCCACGAGGGCACCACCGCCTTGAGCAGCGGCGCCGACCAGTTGTACGCCGGCCAGCTGAAGCTGCGGGACGGCGCCAACCAGCTGACCGACGGCGAGGGGCAGCTCAGCAACGGATTGTCGACGCTGAAGGACAAGACCGCCACGCTGCCCTCCGATACCCAAACGCTTGCCTCCGGCGCGGCCCAGGTGGCTGCCGGGAACGCCCAGCTGAACACCAAGGTCCAGGATGTGGCGTCCCAGCTGGAAGCAGCCGACCAAGGGCTGCGCGCCCGGGTGGTGGAGTCCAACAGCAGGCTGGTCGCCTCGGGTGTCCTGACCCAGGAACAGGCTG
This sequence comes from Arthrobacter sp. 135MFCol5.1, assembly GCF_000374865.1. Classification (GTDB taxonomy): domain Bacteria; phylum Actinomycetota; class Actinomycetes; order Actinomycetales; family Micrococcaceae; genus Arthrobacter. The sequence goes on from NZ_KB895458.1 coordinate 117,820, forward strand.
ACAAGGTGCTGGCTGATTTCGATGCCGCCGCAGCGTCCAGTCCTGTGGCAGCAGCCAAGGCCAAGATCCAGACGGACGCCGAACAGGTCCAGCAGCTGGCCGACGGCTCCCAGGCGGTCAGCGTCGGCGCAGCCCAGCTGGCTGCCGGGATGCCGGCCCTGAAGGACGCCATCGGGCAGGCTTCGGCCGGGGCGAACCAGCTGCACACAGGGGCCGCAGCGCTGGCAACCGGTGAGCAGTCCGCCGTCGACGGCGCCTCCGGCCTTGCGGACGGGGCGCGGAAAGTGGACGCCGGCGCGGCCCAGCTCGCCGATGGTGCGGGCCAGGCCGCCACCGGCTCCCGTACCCTGGCCGACGAGATCGGAAAGGGTGCCGGCCAGGTTCCCAACCCGGACGACACACAAAAGAGCAACCTCTCCCAGGTGATGGCCGATCCTGTGGCGGTCAGCAATGTCTCGCAGGCCAAGGCCGGTTCCTACGGCGCAGGGCTGGCACCGTTCTTCCTCACGCTCGCCCTGTGGATCGGGATCTTCATGCTGATCCAGGCGATGCGGCCCATCACCCAGCGGGCCCTGGCCTCGAACGCGCCCTCGTGGAAGATCGCGCTGGGCGGCTGGCTGCCGTTCCTGCTGGTCTCGGTGGTGCAGGCGTCCCTGCTGACCCTGGTGGTGGATGTGGCGCTGGGGTTGAACCCGGCGCACCCGGTCCTGATGTGGCTGTTCCTGCTGGCCGCGGCGATGGCGTTCAGCGCCCTCATCCAGGGGATCGTGGCCTTGTTGGGCTCCCCGGGCAAGCTCGTGGTGCTGATCCTGCTGGTCCTGCAGCTGGTGTCCTCCGGCGGCACGTTCCCGTGGCAGACCACCCCGGAGCCGCTGCATGCTGTGCACCAGGTCCTTCCCATGGGCTACGTGGTGACCGGGATGCGGCACCTGATCTACGGCGCGGACCTGTCCATGATTGTTCCCACCCTGGTTGGCCTGCTCGGGTACACGGTACTGGGCGCCGCCCTGTCCACCCTGGGGGTGCGCAAGAACAAGTACTGGACACTCAAGACGCTGAAACCGGAGATTGCCGTATGACCACCGAACCCCAGGCCGGGGCAAAAGCGCTCCGGCCTGCCCGGACCAACGCCACCCGCCAGAAACTCTTCGACGCCTCCATGGAGCTCATCGGCGAACGCGGGGCGGCCAACGTCACGGTGGACGAGATCGCCGCGGCGGCAGGAGTGTCCAAGGGCACGGTCTATTACAACTTCGGCAGCAAATCCGAGCTGATCGCCCAGTTGCTGCGGCACGGGGTGGACATCCTCAAGGCACGCCTGCTTGAGGCCGCTGACGGCGGCAGCGGCCGGGACCCGCTGCTGGCCATGGAAGCGATGATTGGCCAGGCCATGGACTTCATGGCCGAATACCCTTCCTTCGCCCGCCTGTGGGTCAGCGAGAACTGGCGGATCCCCAGTGAATGGCAGGGCACCTTTGCGGTCCTGCGCGGGGAGCTCCTCGAGGTCATCGGCCAGGCCGTGGAAAGCGTGGCCGCGGCGTATCCGGTGGATGGCTCGGTGTCCCGGGGCAGCCTGGAGACAGCCATCTTCGGCGCCTGCTTCGTGGTGGGCCTGGACCGGCAGACCTACAATCCTGAGCGCACCCGTGACCAAAGTGTTGCAGCAATCATGGCCATCATGCGCGGCTACGTCCTGGGGGAGGCCGCTCCTCGGGGATGATGGAGCACATGCGCCATACCGGAAAGAGCGGAAAATTTGCGGTGATCTGCGGCGTCGTCGCCGCCGGGCTCCTGGTGCTCACGGGGATGACCCTTGCGGAGCCGGTGTTCGTCGCGTTCTTTGGCGTGCTGGCGCTGGCGTACCTGGCTGCGGTGGCCGAAATCGTGGTCCGCCGCCGGCGCTTCGCCCTGCTCGCCGCGGGGACCGGAACTGCCCTGGCCCTCGGCTTTTCCCTGGCGTTCCTCAGCACCTGGACGCTGGCGTACGACGACCAGTCCTCCTTCCTGGGCACCCCGCTGCCCACCCGCGACCCGGACAACTACTTCCTGGGCGCCGGGGTTGCGGCCGTCGCGACTTTCGGAATCCTCTTCCTGGGCGCGCTCTGGCCGGGCCGGCGGCGTACAGCACCGGTCCGCAGGCCGGCCGGCACCACCAGGCGCCCGGCGGCCGCACCACGGGCGGGCACCCGGGCCACAACGCAGGGCACCGCACCGCAGCGCAACCCATCGCAGCGGTCCGGGCCGCCGCGCAGCCCGCGCGGTGCCGCACCACGGGCCGGCCAGGCCTCCGGGCCCCACGCATCCGGCGTCCAGGCGTCCCCCGGTCAGCGGACGTCCGCCTCCCGCGCTCCCGCCCGCGGGACATCGGCGGCAGCCAAGCGCCCGTCGTCGTCCGCGTCTCCGGCCCCCAAACCGGCACCACGGCCCGGCAGCGGCTCAGCCCCGCGCCGCTGACGGCGCCCGCCCGTTCCGGTGATCACCGCGGTCGCGACGCCGCCCAGGAGAAGCAGTCCGCCCGCCAGCTCCGTTGCCGACGGCACCTCTGCGAGGACCAGCCACGCCGTGCTCATGCCCACCACCGGGACCAGGAGCGTGAAGGGCACTACGGCCGACGACGGGTGGCTGGCAAGGAGCCGGTTCCAAATGCCGTAACCCACCAGCGAGGCGAAGATTGCCGTATACAACGCGCTGAGCACGGTGGGCATCTGCAGGGTGGCCAGCGACTGCCACACCGTATCCGGGCCGTCCACCAGCACGGACAATGCGCCCAGCGGAAGCGGGACCACAGCCCCGGACCAGACCACCAGCCCCAGGCCGGAGGCGGCTTTGGCCTTCCGGGCCAAGACATTCCCGGCGGCCCATGACAACGCCGCGGCCAGGACAATGACCAGCGGGAGCAGCGGCGCCACAGCGCTGCGTCCTGCCGCCACGACGGCGAGTCCGGCGACGCCCAGCACGACGCCCGCCAGCTGCCGCCGGCTGGGGCGTTCGCCCAGGAAGCCCGCGGCAAGGAGGACGGTCAGCAGGACCTGCGCCTGCAGGACCAGGGACGCGAGCCCCGCGGGCATGCCCAAGGCCATGGCCAGGTACAGGAGGCCGAACTGGCCGGCGCTCATGAAGAGTCCGACGCCGAGGATGGCCTTCCAGCGGACGTCCGGTTTCCTGATGAAGAAGATCCACGGGAACACCACCAGGACGAAGCGCATGGCGACGAACAGCAGCGGCGGGAAGTCGTGGCCGCCGGCGTGCAGCCCGAGGTCGATGGCAACGAAATTCAGGCCCCACAGCAGGGCGACAAGGACGGCAAGCAGGGAATCGCGCAGGTTCACAATCCATACTCTGACAGGACTGCGGATGAAGCACCAGCGCTGGTTTATACCGTTAATCATGTACCTTTGCTTCATGATTGATAGTGGCTCCCTGCGGGCCCTCGCAGCGGTGGAGCAGCACGGTTCCGTCATTGCGGCTTCGGAGGCCATGGGGTTCAGCCCATCGGCCGTGTCCCAACAGGTGAAGAAGCTGGAGAAGGAAGCCGGCTTCGCGGTGCTGGAGCGCCGGGGCCGCGGCGTCCTGCTCACGGAGCGCGGACTGGCCCTGGCGGCGTACGGCCGGCGCATCCTGGCCGAACTGGAGGAACTGCAGTCCACGCTCCTGGCAGATCCGGCCAAACCCAGCGGCAGCCTCCGGGTGGTGTCATTTTCCACGGCCTGCCGCGGACTGGTGGGCCCGCTGCTGGCACAGCTCGAAAAGTCAGGGGTGCCGTTGGGTATCTCCGTGCTGGCCGAGGATCCGCGGGAAGCCGTGGCCCGGGTGGCCAACGGGGAGGCGGACCTCGGCCTGGTGCACAACTGGAATTCGGTGCCCTTGGTGATCCCGGAGCATCTGACGCTGGAGTGGCTGTGCGAGGATGTGGCGGACGTCCTGGTGCACCGCAGCCATCACCTGGCGGGGCGCCCTGCGGTTGCACCGGCGGAGCTTGTTGACGAACGCTGGATCAGCACGCCGGCGGGGGCAATCTGCAACGAAGCCCTGCTGCGGATTTTCGCGGATTTGGGCCGGGTGCCGGACATCCGGGTGTACGATCCCGATTTCGCGACGCATGTTGCGATGGTGGAGCAGGCGGTGGCGGTGGCGCTTGTTCCCCGGCTGGGGCGGCCGGCACTCCCCCGGGATGTGGTGGCCGTTCCGGTGGTCAACCCGGTCCAGGCCCGCCAGGTTGGGCTCATCCATCGCAAGACCATGACGGCCAGCCCCGGCATCAGGCACGTCGCGGGCCTGCTGCGGGAGATTGCCGCACGCAGGGTTGCCGCTAGTGGGCCCGGGGAACTTTGAACCGGGTAATCCTGGCGTCCTGCCCATCCAGTTCCGCCCAGGGTTTCTCTGTCTCCAGCACGGTCAGCGCATTGGTGGGGAAGCGGGTGGCGGCATCCATGTAAGCGTCGTGGTCGGAGTCCCGGGAGGCGAGGTGCATTGCCAGGTCCTGCACGCCGGGCAGGTGCGCGATCAGCATCAGCGTGGTCACGGTGTCCGGCACGTGGTTGACCACGGTGAGCATCCGCTGCGCCGAGGCCGCATACAAGCCGTCTTCAAGCTTGGGCGTGGGCGCCTTGTCCCCCAGTTCGGAGCAGACCCAGGTGCACGTCTGCCGGGTGCGCAGGGCGCTGGAGCACAGGATGAAGTCGGGGACGATGTTGTGCTTGAGCAGCCACCGCCCGGCGAGCGGCGCTTCCCGGTGTCCGCGTTCCTCGAGCGGCCGCTCATGATCGGCCACCCCGCCCGGCCAGTCAGCCTTGGCATGGCGCATGATCACGAGGCGTCGAACATGGTGCGAACTCATGGCCCAAGCCTAGCCAATCCCGTGGCCCCTAAGATGGTCCCGCAAAATGCTCCCCGCCCGGTGGGGCAGGACGGGTGGAACCCGACGCTAGATGGAGTACTCGGGAGCGGCCCAGACAACAACCTCGGGGTGCTCGTAGAACCGGTAGCCCTGGCCGCGGACCGTGCGGACGGTATTGGCAAGGCGGCCCAGCTTGGAACGGAGGCGCCGGATGTGGACGTCGATGGTGCGCTCATTGGGCACCTCTTCGGCGTTGCGCCACAACCCTTCGAGCAGTTCGTCGCGGCCCACGGTGCGGGTGCCGTTCTCAACGAGGTAGTTGAGGAGTTCAAATTCCTTGAAGGTGAGGTTCAGGGATTCACCATCGAGGTGGACTTCGCGGCGCGCGAGGTCGATCAGGACACCGGAAGGGCGCGGTTCCTGCGGTTGCGCAGGACGGGCGGCCTCGGTGCGCTGGCGGGAGTTGACCGTGGGGTCGCCGAACGTGGAACGGACGACGTCGAGTGCGGACCCGGGGGTGCCTGCGGGAGCTACCGCAACGGCGGCGTAGCTCTCGGCACCGGAAACCAGCGACTGGGCGTAGGCACGGATTTCCTGGGCGAGCTTGGCGATGGAGGTGCCGGCTGCTGCCGCGGTTTCCTCATCGATCCCCATGTACAGGACGAACCCGCGGGCCACATTGTCATTGGCCACCGGGCGGACAGCATTCGGACCGGCCACCACGGGCGTGGGGGCCGTGACGGGAGCGGCCTCGGCAGGCTGGACGGCGCGGAGCTGGCCGTAGGAGTTCGGGTTGTATCCCTGCGGGGCGTAGCCCTGCGCGGGGAAGGCGCTTCCGGAGGTGGGAGCGAGCGACGGGCGGGGCCCGAAACCGGGGCGCAGGCCGGAGGGCTGGCCTGCCTTGGCGGCGTTACGGACGGAGATGTGGACGTATCCGGATGCAACTGACATGGAATGCTTACCTCAATGTGAATGGCCGCGCTCGCGGCTCGAATGCTGGATTCCCCGTCAACGCGGACCGGGGAGGGACGCCCGACGCTGGGCTGGGGGGCGAATGCCTAAGAACTTCAGGGGTGCGAAGGTCAGGCGTGCATTCGACAACAGCGCATGTCGGCAGCAGCGGATGTGCTGGGCCAATATTCTGCGGCTGCAGGTGCTGTTGAGTTCTTGTTCACATTGGAAGTGTGCAGCGTAACAATGCCAACTTGCAAGTAACAATGGACCAATTCGTCCACATGGTGAGACAAAACCGTCGATTGTGCTTTAGATCACTATTTCGAGATGGGGAAATAATAACGTTCGTTATCCGGAGGAAAGTCCCGGATAGCCGCCCACTCGGAAGATAATTCGATGGAATGCCAATTCTCCGAATCTCCCTGAAATTCAATCGCTTGACATAGAATCGGCTGGACGACGGGAGCCCATGTCCAGTCCCGGTCCTGCCGGCGGCAGATTTTTTTGCCCGGACGGCGGGCGTGGGCCGGCGGCAGGACCTGCCTGGGAGTGGTACGGCATGCCGGGATCAGTTGCTGCTGGTTCCGGCACCTGCCGAGGTACCGGAACCGGCGGTGGCAAGCTGGATGGCTTGGACGGTGTAAGTGTCGCCGTCCTTGAGCGCGGTCACCCGAACGCTGGATCCCGCCGTCACATTGGACAAGCTGAGCGTGCTACCAGTGGAGGTGCCCCCGCGCTGCCTCATCCCCTGGGTGACCTGCACATCGGAGCCCACGGCATAGGTCCGGGAGAAGCCGTCCTCGCTCTTGACCGTCAGCGACGTGGCCGACACATCCGTCACCGTGCCCGCCTGGCCCGCCATGGTTACGTAGTTGGAACCTTCCAGGACCACATACTCGGAGTGGATGGCAGCGTTCAGGCCTGCCGCCCCCATCCCCAAGCCACCGGGGCCCCCGTCCATGCCCATGCCGCCGGCCGTGCCGCCGTTGGTACCGGCCTGGCTGCCCGGCCCGGCCATGCCGTTCTGCCCGCCGGGACCGAACTGGCTGACCGCGCCGGCGCCTTGGGCGTTTGCTGCCGAGCCCGAGCCGTTTCCGGCAGCGTAGGCGCCGGCGCCGGCCGCTGCGCCCAGGACCACGGCCGCGCCGCCAACCAGGAGTCCCTTCTTCGCCGTCCACGCACCTTTCGGCCCGCGGGACGCCGAGGTGGAAGCGTACTGCTGCGGTGCGCCCCAACCAGTGCCGCCGCTGTGCACCTGGCCGTTTGCCGGCGGAGTACCCCACCCTGCCGATCGCGGGCCTTCCACGGGCGTTCCCCAACCCTGCGAAGGCTGCTCCTGCCCGACCGTTTCGTCTGCTCCCCCGCCCTGGTTGCCCGGGAACTCCCGGTCGTGGGCCGCCGCGCCGTGGCCGCTGCCCTCTGGTGCGCCTCCCCAGACGGGGGCAGGCTGCCGGTTCTGCCCTGATGTGCCCGGGGCTGGCTTGGTGTTGTGCTCGTCCATTGTCATTCTCCAAGAAGGTCGAAACTGCTGGTGGTGATGCTGTCTGTTCCAACAGGCTCTGCCGAATTGCTGTGCAGAGGCTGTGCAGCAGGCCACCACGGCCTGTGACCTGCACGCTTCCGCCTGCACGGGCAGGCTCCTGGCCTCGGGTCCAGGTGGCTAGGCTGGAGCTCACAGCTGGAACACAGCAACGGCAAAGCACCGGCACACCGGTAGATCGGAGAGTTGTCCCATGGCATCCCCGCACTCCATGACCAACAACCTGCCCCAGCTCTCCCATCCCGACGGCTCTCCGATCCGGGCCCTGGTGGTCGATGACGAACCCAGCCTGTCGGAGCTGATGAGCATGGGCCTGCGCATGGCGGGCTGGTCCGTGGCCGTAGCCGGGGACGGGCCCACGGCCGTCAAGCTTGCCAAGGACTTCCATCCGGACGTCCTGGTGCTCGACGTCATGCTGCCGGGGTTCGACGGCGTGGAGCTGCTGGGCAGGATCCGCGCCTTCGCGCCGGAGGTGCCCGCGCTGTTCCTGACCGCAAAAGACGATGTCCAGGACCGGATCGTGGGGCTGGCAGCCGGCGGCGACGACTATGTGACCAAGCCCTTCAGCATGGAGGAAGTCCTGCTGCGCCTGCACCGCCTGGTCCAGCGCTCCGGCGTGGCCGCCATGGATACGGCCGAACTGGTGGTTGGCGACCTGGTCCTCAATGTGGACACCCGGGAGGTCACCCGGGCCGGGGAGGAAATCCAACTGACGGCCACGCAGTTTGAACTCCTCCGCTACCTCATGGAAAACCCCAAGCGCGTGGTGAGCAAGGCCCAGATCCTGGACCACGTGTGGGACTACGACTTTGGCGGCCAGGCGAACATCGTGGAGCTGTACATCTCCTACCTGCGCAAGAAGCTCGAAGCCAACCATCCGCCCATGATCCATACCGTGCGCGGAGCCGGCTACGTCATCAAACCCGCAGACTAGCCAAAGGAAACGCGTGTCTCTTTCCGGGGTTCCCCGGCCCACCGGCCGCTCGTGGTTCAACCCTGCCACCTGGCATCTTCGGACCCGCCTGATCCTGCTCTCCATGGCCCTCCTGGTGGCCATCTCGAGTGCTATCGGCGTGGTCAGTTACGCATCGATGGACGTCGTCCTCTCCAAGCAGTTGGACGAGCAGCTGACCATGGCTTCACGCGGCCGCCCGCCCGAGGGCAATCCCTCGGGCCGACCGGATCCGCTCGACGCGCGGGGTCAAAGCGTGGGAACACTCAACGCCAGGGTGGTGGGTGGCCAGATCACTCGGGAAGCGGGTTTCCTGTCCGCGGATTTCACCCGCACGCCGCTGACTTCCCGGGACACGGCCACCCTGCAGGCCCTCCCCCGTGACGGCAGCCCGGTTGACCGGGAACTGTCCAACGGCGACTACCGGCTCATGGCGACACAGACCCCTTATGGCGACGTGGTGATCACCGGGCTGCCGCTGGCAACCAAGGAAAGCACCGAGGCCTCGCTGGTGTTGACGATGGTGCTGGTGTCACTGGGCGGCCTCGTCCTGATCGGGCTGGCCGGCACGGCGTTGATCCGCCGGACCATGCGGCCGCTGGAGCAGCTCTCCGACGTCGCCACCAAGGTTTCCAAGCTGCCGCTCGACGCCGGCGAGGTAGCCCTGGCGGTGCGTGTCCCGCCGTCGGCAGCGCATCCCACCACGGAAGTGGGCAGCGTGGGGCACGCGCTGAACCTCATGCTGGACAACGTCTCCAGCGCTCTCGAAGCCCGGCAACGGAGTGAGATGAAAGTGCGCCAGTTCGTGGCGGACGCCTCCCATGAGCTCCGGACCCCATTGACCGCCATCCGCGGATACACCGAGCTGATGCGCATGACCGAAACCCTCACCGAGGACGGCCAAAAGTCGCTGGGCAGGGTGCAAAGCCAGTCTGAGCGCATGACCGCCCTGGTGGAGGACCTGCTGCTGCTGGCCCGGCTGGATGAAGGCAAGGCGACCGAAACCACCGATGTGGACCTCACCCAGCTGGTGATCGAAACCGTCAGCGACGAAAAGGTCATGGCACCGGACCACACCTGGCAGCTGACGTTGCCCGATGAACCGGTATCCGTCCGCGGCGACACCACCCAGCTCCACCAGGTCCTGGCCAACCTGCTCTCGAACGCCAGGAAGCACACGCCGGCCGGCACCACCGTCACCACCGGGGTCATGCGCTCCGCCGACGGCAGCGTGGTGGCCACGGTCACCGACGACGGCCCCGGCATTCCCGCCGAGTTCCAGGGCAACATCTTCTCCCGGTTCACCCGGGCCGATGCCTCCCGCTCAGGCTCCGAAGGATCGTCCGGGCTGGGGCTTTCGATCGTCGAATCCATCGTCGCGGCCCATGGCGGCACCGTGGAACTCGCCTCCCGGCCGGGCAGGACAGAGTTCGCCGTCCGCCTGCCGGCAGCGGCAACCGCCACCTCCTGACTGCGAGCGCCGGCCGCACTTACACAGGCACGTCACAGGTTGCGCCTAAAGCCCTCAAATACGGCGGCGCCACTCTTGATTCATGACGCTCACCGACTCCACTTCAGGAACCCTGCCGGACGCCGCGGTGGCGCCGGTGGGCATTCCATCACGGGGGCGCGCCGGACGGCGCGCCCCCGTGGACACCCGCACCACCGCGCCGGTCCTGGATGTGACCATCCCGGTCTTCAACGAGGAACGCGACCTGGAGGAATGCCTCCGCAGGCTCCACGCCCACCTGCTCGATTCCTTTCCGCACTCCTTCCGGATCACCGTGGCCGACAACGCCAGCACGGACGGCACCTTGAAGATCGCCGAACGCCTGGCCCGGGAGTTCCCCGAACTCGCGGTGGTCCACCTCGACGAAAAGGGCCGCGGAAATGCACTGCGCAAGGTGTGGCTGGCGTCGCCGTCGCCGGTCCTGGCCTACATGGACGTGGACCTCTCCACCGACCTTGCGGCCCTGGCACCACTGTTGGCGCCGCTGATCTCCGGCCATTCGGACCTTGCCATCGGCACCCGGCTGACCCGCAACTCCCGCGTAGTCCGCGGACCCAAGCGGGAATTCATCTCGCGCGGCTACAACCTGATGCTGCACTCCTTCATGGGTGCCCGGTTCAGTGACGCACAGTGCGGGTTCAAGGCGATCCGCGCAGACGTGGCCCAACAGATCCTTCCGTACACCGTGGACAACTCCTGGTTCTTCGACACCGAGCTCCTGGTCTTGGCGGAGCGGTGCGGCCTGCGCGTCCATGAGGTTCCCGTTGACTGGATCGACGACCCTGATTCAAGCGTTGACGTGCTGCGGACGGCGCTGGCGGACGTCCGGGGCATGGCACGGCTCACCCGCGACCTGCTCTACGGCCGCATCCCGGTTCCGGAGCTGCGGGCAGCCCTGGCGCGGGGGCCGCTGCCCGCCTCGTCCCGGGCGGCCGAGCAAACCCGCGGCAGCAGCCTGTTTGGCCAGTTGGTGCGCTTCGCCGCCATCGGTGCCGCGTCGACCCTGGCCTACCTGGCGATCTTCGTGTCCTGCCGCAGCTTCATGGATCCCCAACTTGCCAACTTCCTGGCCCTGCTGATCACGGCCGTGGCCAACACGGGAGCCAACCGGCGCTTCACGTTCGGCATCCAGGGCGGCAACCCGGTCCGCCACCACTTTGAGGGGCTGATCGTGTTCGGCATCGGCCTGGTGCTCACCTCGGGTGCGTTGGCACTGGTGCACAGGACGACGACGCCGGACCGGTGGGCGGAAATCCTCACCGTCGTGGCGGCGAACCTCGCCGCCACCGCCGTGCGGTTCCTGCTGTTCCGGCTCTGGGTCTTCCGGGAGCGGGCGCCGCGTACAGCACCCTCCACGCGCCCCGGTCCTTGGACAGGCCCTGGACCGGCAACACCATCCGCCGGAACCCCCGCAGCTTCGTCCGCCGACGACACGACCGCCACCGCCTCCACAGAAACGGCAGCATCATGACCTCCACCTTTTCCCCGGCAGGCGCCGGATCGACCACCGAATCAACCGCCGGTCCACAGCACCGGTCAGGTTCCGCAGTTTCCTCTGCCGGCCCCGCACAGCCTGGATCGCGCTGGGCCCGCTACGCCTTCGGCGGCCAGCCCCGCTGGGTGCGGCCCTCGGCCGCAGGCCTCCTGGTGGCCACGGCAATCCTGTACCTCTGGAACCTGGCCGCCACCGGCTTCGGAAACTCCTTCTATGCCGCTGCCATCCAGGCGGGCACCAAGGACTGGACGGCACTCCTCTTCGGATCGCTCGACGCCGGAAACGCCATCACCGTGGACAAGCCGCCCGCCGCGCTCTGGATCCCGGCCCTGGCGGGCCGTATCTTCGGCTTCTCGTCACTGAGCATGCTGGTGCCCGAAGCGCTCATGGGAGTGGCCGCCGTCGGCTTCCTGTACCTCGCTGTGAAGCGGGTTTCCGGTCCGGTGGCAGGCCTCCTGGCCGGCGGCGCCCTCGCACTGACGCCCGTGGCGGCGCTGATGTTCAAATTCAACAACCCGGACGCCATGCTCACCCTCTGCCTGGTGCTGGCGGCGTACTTCACCACCCGGGCCATCGAACGGGCCGGATGGAAGTGGCTGGTGGCGGCGGGGGCCGTGATAGGCCTGGCGTTCCTCAGCAAGATGCTGCAAGGCTTCCTGGTGGTTCCCGCGCTTGGACTTGCCTACCTGTGGGCTGCCCCCACACCGCTGGGACGCCGGCTGGTCCACTTGCTCGGCGCGCTGGGCGGGATCATCGTGGTGGCCGGCAGCTACGTTGCCCTTTTCCAGCTGACGCCGGCCTCCGAACGGCCGTACATGGCCGGGTCCACCACCAACAGCTTCCTGGAACTGACCTTCGGCTACAACGGCCTGGCCCGCATCACCGGTTCGGGTGAAGGGATGCCCGGAGGTGGAGCCGGCGGCCCGGGCGGCGGTGCGGCGGGCGGCTTCGGCGGCGGAAATGCGGGATTCGGCGGCGCGGCCGGCCTGCTGCGGATGTTCGGGAGCAGCTTCGGCGGCGAGGTGTCCTGGCTGCTGCCTGCCGCCCTGGTGCTGCTGGTGGCAGGCTTGTGGTTCACCCGCCGCGAAGTCCGCACGTCCCGGAGCCGCGCGGCCTTGATCCTGTGGGGCGGCTGGCTGCTGGTCACCGCGGGCGTCTTCAGCTTCATGAGCGGCATCGTCCACCCCTACTACTCGGTGGCACTGGCACCGGCCATCGCCGCGCTGGTGGGCATCGGCGCGGCGGAACTCTGGCGCGGCCGCGCGCACTGGCCGGCACGGACCACTCTTGCCGTCGTGGTCTTAGGCACCTCCATCTGGTCCTCGGTGCTGCTGGGCCGCGACGCGTCGTGGCTGCCGTGGTTGCGCATCGCCACCATCGTCCTTGGTGTCCTTGCCGCGGCCGCCATCCTCCTCCGCCTTGACGGCAAGGGCGCTGCGGGACGGTTCCGGCGCTCCGGGACGGCTGCCGTCGTCGTCCTCTCCTTGCTGGCCGGGGGCCTTGGAACGGCTGCCTGGACCTTGGCCACCGCCGCGTCCGCCCATTCGGGATCCATCCCGACGTCGGGGCCCGCAGGTTCGTCGGCGGGCGGTTTCGGCAACAGGGCTGCCGGCTTCCGGGACGACGCCGCGCTCCGTGGCGACCGGACCGACGGAACGGATGCGGCAGCCGGTGCCGGCGGTTTTGATCCCGCGAACGGAGCCGGCGGCTTCACCGGGGCCCCCGGAGCTGGCGGGGCGGGTGGTCCCGGCGAAGGCACCGCCGATGCAGCCGTGACCGCACTGCTCACCGGCACCACCACGAAGTGGTCGGCGATTGTCTCAGGGGCCAGCCAGGCCGCCAGCCTGGAACTGGCCACGAACACCAGCGTCATTGCCCTGGGCGGCTGGAACGGCGGCGACCCCTATCCCACGCTCGCCGAGTTCCAGGCCATGGTGGCCAGGGGTGAGATCAGCTACTTCATCGAAGGCGGCATGGGCGGCGGCATGGGCGGCCGGGGCGGCAACTCCGAGGTGGCCGCCTGGGTGCAAGCCAACTTCCAGGCCCAAACCGTGGGTAACTCCACGGTGTACCAACTCACCAAGTAGGACCCCATGGCCAGATCTAACTCCACTCCGGTGCAGGCTCCCTCCGCACCCGCTGCCCCCGGCCCTGCTGCCTCCAGCCGTGCTGCCGCGGCCGGCGTGCGGCGGGAGCCCCCGGCCCTCCGGCACCGCCTGGAACTGGCAGCCGTGCTGGCAGCTACCGCCGTGCTGTACCTGTGGAACCTCGGGGCATCGGGCTGGGCCAACGCTTTCTACTCCGCCGCCGCCCAGGCCGGATCGCAGGACTGGGCGGCCTGGTTCTTCGGTTCCTCGGACGCCGCCAACTCCATCACGGTGGACAAGCCACCGGCGTCCCTGTGGATCATGGGGTTGTCGGTCCGGATTTTCGGCCTGAGCTCCTGGAGCATCCTGGTTCCTGAAGCCCTGATGGGCGTCGGCACCGCCTGGCTGCTGTACCTGGCCGTCCGGCGGGCCGCGGCACCGGCCACCGGTGACCCGCGCCTCGCCCACCGGGCAGGGCTGCTGGGCGCCGTTGCGCTGGCACTGACGCCCGTGGCCACGCTGATGTTCCGGTTCAACAACCCGGACGCCCTGCTGGTGCTGCTCATGACCGCCGCGGCCTATGCGGTGCTCCGCTCCGTGCAGGAGGACAGGCTGCGCTGGCTCCTGCTGGCAGGGGTTTTCCTGGGCTTCGGGTTCCTTGCCAAGCAGCTGCAGGTCCTGCTGGTGGTTCCCGGGTTTGCCCTCGCCTACCTGGTCGCGGCGCCCGCCAGGCTGGGCCGGCGGCTGCTGCACCTGCTCGCCACCGGTGCCGCGATGCTGGCCGCGGCCGGCTGGTGGCTGGCCGTCGTGGAGCTCATCCCGGCTGCGGACCGTCCGTTCATTGGTGGTTCGCAGGACAATTCCATCCTGGAACTGACCCTCGGCTATAACGGCCTGGGCCGGCTGACAGGCGACGAGACAGGGAGCGTGGGCGGCGCCAACGGCTGGGGCGTTCCCGGGCTGCTGCGGATGTTCAACAGCGAATTTGGCGGCCAGATCGCGTGGCTGCTGCCCTCCGCACTGATCCTTGCTGCCGGCCTGCTGTGGGTGGGACGCCGGGCGCCGCGGACTGACGCCGTCCGGGCGTCGGTGCTCATCTGGGGTTCCTGGGTCCTGGTGACCGGCCTGGTCTTCAGCTTCATGGCGGGCATCATCCACCCCTACTACGCGGTGGCATTGGCACCGGGGATCGCAGCCCTGGCCGGCCTGGGCCCGGTACTTCTCTGGCAGCACCGGCGGCAGGCCGCCGCGGCGGTCTTCCTGGCCGCCGCAGTGGCCGCGGCAGCCCTGATGGCATTCACCCTGCTGGGAACCACATCCGCCTACGGCCCGTGGCTGCGCTGGGTGGTGCTGGCGGCAGGCCTTGCGGCCGCAGCAGGAACAGGGTTGAACAGGTTCATCCGCCTGCGCTCCGTGCAACGGACGACGACGGCGCTCGCCATTGCGGCATCGCTCGCCGGCCCGCTGGCCTTCTCCATGTCGACGGCGGCGACGGCGCACAGCGGGGCCATTGTCAGCGCCGGACCGGCGACGTCGTTCGGCGGCCCGGGCGGGTTCGGCGGAAACCGGACCGGCGGGTTTGGCGCGGGCGGCACGTCCCGGCAGTTCAACGGCCAGGCCGGACAAGGCCAGGGTGCCGGCCAGGGCGGACAAGGCCAGAGGGCCGGCCAGGGCGGGGCAGCCCAGGGCGGTCAGGGCGCCACCGGTGGCCGCGCCGGCGGGATGGGCGGCCTCCTGGGTGCGCCCACGCCGTCGGCCGGGCTCGTGGCCGCATTGAAGGACGGTGCCTCAAACTACACCTGGGCAGCGGCAGTAGTCGGTTCGAACAATGCCGCAGGTTACCAACTGGCCACGGAACTGCCGGTGATGGCCGTGGGCGGCTTCAACGGCACCGACCCCTCCCCCACGCTGGAACAGTTCCAAGCGCTGGTCTCCCAAGGCCGGATCCACTACTTCATTGCCGGCGGGACCATGATGTCCAGCAGCGGCTCTGACGCCTCCACCCGGATTGCACAGTGGGTGGAGTCCACGTTCCCGGCGCAAAACATTGGCGGGACCACGGTCTATATCCTGGCGGGATAACCCGGCGCCGGGGATCCGCCTGCAGCAAATCGACGCGCCATGATTCGTGACTTCCGTTACCCAAATGTGACTAATGCGCAATCTTCCTGTACCGTCGATTGGGTGCGGTCCCCGTTCGGGCCGCATATCCCGGGTTGACGCCAAGCTCTGCCGCTTCCCGGATTCCGCTTGAGCAACGGCAGAGGCGGGGGACCCACCGTCCCGGGCAATGATTGCCCTTGGGGTTAAGCCAGCACGTGTTTTTTCCGTGCGGCCGGATGCCCTCATCCGAACCCGACAGCTAACTCCGCAGGTGTGAGAGGCGATCAATCATGTCTAAATCCATGGCAAAACCATGCCTGCAAACCAAGGCAAAACATCGGGCCAAACCCCAGCCCGCCAAAAAGACCACCGTGGGCCGGCGTGTTGCGGTCCTCGCTGCATCATGCGCGGTGCTGGTTGGCGTTGGCGCGGCAGGCCAGGCGACCAACAGCATGACCCAGGCGTCGTCCACCGGGTCAAGCGCTTCCACGTCGGCGGCGGATGCCCAGATGAGCATCGAGAAGAGCGAAATCCGGTCCAACCCGGCCGCAAATCCTGCTCCTTCCGCCATCAGCGTGGCACCGCAGGCCGCGGAGCCGGCCCCCGCGCCCGCTCCCGCCGCCCCGCCGGCTGAAGCACCCGCACCTGCGCCGGCCCCCGCGCCTGAGCCTGCTCCCGCCGTCGCGGTTAACGATCCCGCGGGCGCCCAGGCCTACGCCGCCAGCCAGCTGTCCTCCTTTGGCTGGGGACCGGACCAGATGCAGTGCCTGCAGACGCTGTGGACCAAGGAATCCGATTGGACCACCACCGCCACCAACGCCAGCAGCGGCGCGTACGGCATCGTCCAGTCGCTGCCGGCGGAGAAGATGGCCAGCGCAGGCGCCGACTACCTGACCAACTACCGCACGCAGATCAACTGGGGCCTGGACTACATCAAGAAGAGCTACGCCTCGCCCTGCGGTGCGTTGAACTTCCACCTGGCACACAACTGGTACTAGGCACCACCAGCACCGGGCGCAACGCAAACCGCGGGCCGCATCATGTCGATGCGGCCCGCGGTTTGCGTTAACCGGCGCCCTGGACGTCGCCCGGCCCGGCGTTCCGCCAGGGGATGTACTGGACAGACCACTTGTTGCCGTCCGGATCGGCGAAGTACAGGAAGTGGCCCCACTGCTGTACATCCACGTCGCTGACGTCCACGCCGTTGCCCTTGAGCTGGCGGTGGGCAGCCTCGATGTCGCTGACCACCAGCTGGAGGTTGGATCCTGTGCCGGGCGGAGCGTCGGTGAGCCCTTCGCCGATGCAGATGGAGCAGGCGGAGCCGGGTGGCGTCAACTGCACGAAGCGGATCGCCTCCGACGGGCGTTCGTCGTAGTCGGCGTTGAAGCCAACCTTGTTAACATAGAAATCCTTGGCGCGGTCCACATCGGATACAGGGACAAAGACGAGTTCTAGTTTCCAGTCCATCCGCACAGGCTAGCGGCGGGAACGGTTTTGAAAAAGGGTGGAACCTACCCGGCGATCCCGTACAGGCGGTCGCCGGCGTCGCCGAGGCCGGGAACAATGTAGGACTTCTCGTTGAGCTTCTCGTCGATGGAGGCCAGGACGATGTGCACGTTCGCGTCGCCCAGTTCCTCCTCCAGCTTGGCCAGGCCCTCCGGGGCTGCCAGCAGGCAGATGCAGGTGACGTCGGAGGAGCCTCGCTTGAAGAGGAACTTGATGGCCTCACGCAGGGTTCCGCCGGTGGCCAGCATCGGGTCCAGGACGAAGACCTGGCGGCCGGTGAGGTCCTCGGGGAGGCGCTCGGCATACGTGATGATGTCCAGGGTTTCCTCGTCCCGGGCCATGCCCAGGAAGCCCACCTCGGCGGTGGGCACCAGCTTGGTCATGCCTTCCAGCATGCCCAGGCCGGCGCGCAGGATGGGAACTACCAGCGGCGTGGGCTTGGTGAACGCGGTGCCGACCGTGGTGCTGACGGGCGTTTGGATGGTGACGGGCTCGGTGCGGACCTCCCGCGTGGCCTCATAGGCCAGGAGGGTCACCAGCTCCTCCGTCAGCTGGCGGAAGACCGGCGACGGCGTGTTTTTGTCCCGCAGGACGGTGAGCTTGTGGGCGACCAGGGGGTGGTCAACAACGAGAGTGCGCATCCCCTAAAACTATCATCCGGCGCTGCCTTTGCCGGGTCCGTAGTGTTCGCCGTCGTGCAGCTCCTCGGCCACCACGTCCCGGACGATGGGACGGTCGAACGACGGCGCCGCACCCACGTGTTCCCGCCTGCGGACAATGTGGAACAGCCGGTGGGCCATAATCACCACACCCACCCAGGTGAGCCCCAGCAGCCAGCCCGCCATGACATCCGTGAGCCAGTGGTGGCCCAGGAAAACCCTGCTCAAACCCATGGCGATGATGAACACCGCGCCCGCCGTGATGGCCAGGACCCGGACGCGCATGGCGTGGAACTGGAGGCAGATCAGGTACACCACCAGGCTGATCACCACGGTGGTGTTCAGGGTGTGCCCGCTCGGGAACGACGGGGAATCCTCATACGGCGGAACGGCGTCTGCGTGATCCGGGCGCGTGCGTCCCACCAGCTTCTTGCCGAAGGTGGTGGCGGTAATGGACACGGCAGCGGCTCCGCCGATCAGGACCAGCGGACGCCAGTTGCGGCTGAGGAAGGTCAGCCACGCGGTGAGGATGCTGGCCAGGATGGGCATTCCGATGCCACCGCCGATATTGGTGAACCCGGTAACGAACGCGTCGAGCCCGGGGCTGCGGAGGCTCTCGGACAGGGCCAGCGCCGGCTTGTCCAGGTTGGCCAGCCCGGCGGAGTCCACCACGTCGTCATACACCTCGGCGCCCAGCAGGGCGAGGGAGACGATGACAACACCGCCCACGAGGATGGTGAGGACCAGCGCCGCGTAGGGTTTGAACCAGGTCCCCAAGCGGTCCCGAAGCGTATCCATGGTGCCTCCCGGCATCGGTAAGTAACCTGAGTATCCCCGAAACTATCATTGAGCCATGCCGTTGCCCGAAAAGAAACACGACGCCTGGATGGGCCTTGCCATCGCGGAGGCGCACCGCGCCCTCGCCACGGAGGACGTGCCCATCGGCGCCGTGGTCATTGGGCCCGATGGCGGGGTGCTGGGTTCCGGCCGGAACCGTCGGGAGGAGCTGGGTGACCCAACAGCCCACGCCGAGGTGGTGGCCATCCGGGAAGCTGCCGCCCGGTTGCAGGAACGGCCCAGGCTCGACGGCGGCCGGGGCGACGGCTGGCGGCTCTCCGACTGCACGTTGGTGGTCACCCTGGAACCCTGCGCCATGTGCGCGGGCGCGATCGTCCTGGCCAGGATCCCCCGGGTGGTTTTCGGGGCGTGGGACGAGAAAGCCGGTGCCGCAGGATCCGTGTTCGACATCCTGCGCGAACGACGGCTCAACCATTGGGTTGAGGTGTACCCGGGCGTCCGCGAGGAAGAGTGCGCCCGGTTGCTGCGCGAGTTCTTCGCGGCGCACCGCAGCAGCCTTTAGCGCGTCCGGCGGCGGGCATCTTTACCGCGGCCGGCTTCGGACAGTCCGCGGCCCGTTTCAGGCAGTCCGCGGCCCGTTTCAGGCAGGCCGCGGCTGCCCGTTCCCTCGGTCGCCCGCTGCCACTACGGCCAGCAGGCCCTGGGCCGTGCTGCTCCAGCCGGGGAGGTCCCTCCGCGCCTCGGCTGCGGCTGCGCGCCAGCCCTCGCGGACCCGTGCGTCCCCGAGCCACCGCCGCAGGACCGCAGCCAGCCGGCCGGGACTCTCCTGGCCCCCGACGGGCAGGGGAACCGCTGCCCCCGGAAGTCTTGGCCCGCCGTCGGACGTTTCCAGTCCGGCGAGGGTAAGCGCCTCCACCGCGCCCGTGCCTGCCCTGACCAGCGCTGGGATGCTGCGGGCCAAGCTCTCGGTGACGGCCATCCCAAACGCTTCCGTCCGTGACACCAGCAACGTCAGGTCGGTCCGGGCCCACTGTGCTTCCAGCGGCTCGCCGGTGAGTTCGCCGGTCAGCCACACCCGCTCCTGCAGACCGTTCCCGGCAACCGCAGCCTGGACTGCCTGCGCATACACCGGATCGGCCCGGTCCGACCCCACGAACGATGCAGTCCAGTCAAGATCCCTGATCCGGCCCAGGGCCTCGACCGTGAGCAGCTGGTCCTTGTTGGGCAGGAGCGCCGCAACGACCGCCAGGTGGGGCGGCGTGGAACCGGCCGCCAAAGGTGCCGGCTCCACGCCGGGGAGTACAACCCGCGCTTGCGGGAGCCCCCGTTTGCGGAGCACGTTTGCCGCCGACGTGCTGGTGCAGATGACCCCGGTTGCGGCGCGCAAAGCCCTGGCTTCGCGTTCAAGGGCCTGCGTGCCTGCATCTTCCGGCACGGGCATATGCACCAGGACCCATGTTTGCCGGCCGGCTTTCGCAGCGAATTCCAGTTCGTCCGGAGCGCCCACGGCCACCAGTCCATCCACGATCGCCACCGGCTGCCCGGGATGTGTTTCCGGGTCCCACGCCCCGATGAGGGCGCCCAGCCGGCGTCGTTCGTGTGCGCCGGCATCCGGCCAGGTGCCCTCCACGGCAATGACCTCAACCCCTGCACCCAAGGCCTGGAGGCCGGCAACCAGGCGCGCGTTGTAGACATTGCCGCCCGAGCTGTGGCGGATATTGCCCGGGACGAGCAGCCGAAGGGGGCGCATGGTCAGTCGGACAGGTCCAAGGCGTAGGTGGCCCAGGCGTCCGGATTTTCCCGGAGGGTGACGTCGATTCCCGCCAGCTCGGGGCCGTCTGCCGTGTCCTTGATCCTGGCCGCCACCTTCTGGGCGATGTACTCGGCCAGCGCCTCCGTGGTGGTGAGCTTGCCCTCGAAATCCGGGTGCTCGTCCAGGTTTCGGTAGTTCAGGCCGCCCAGCACGTCCTCGATGATGGTTCCGGCGGCTCCAATGTCCAGCACGATCGCGTCCGTGTTCAGGGCACGACGCCGGAAGCTCACCTCAGCGACGAATGTTGCGCCGTGCAGTGCTTGCGCGGGCCCGAATGCTTCGCGCGGAAGGCTGTGGGCGATCATGAAGTGGCGGCGGACGGTCAAGCTGAACATGGGCTACCTTACGTTTCGGAGTTGTGGGTTGCTTGGCTGGGGGCCGGGTTGCCGGAAGGGTATTCGACCACGTGGCACAGGGCTTCCAGCGTGCCGTCGGACAGGCTCTGGACCACCTCGGGAAGGTCCTCGAACCGGGACGAACCGGTCAGGAACGCATCGAACACGGGGTCCTTGAGCAGCGATACGGCAAGGTTGAGGCGGTCCGCATTGGTGCGGCGGTGGCGCCGGGACCGGGCCACCATGCCTACCTGGCTGGCCCTGATGGACAGCCTGCGCGCGTGAAAATCCTCGCCCAACGGTATGGTCACCGTCCGGTTGGCGTACCAGGACATCTCGATGACATCACCGTCGTCGCCGACGAGCTGGAGGCTGCGTTCCAGCCCTTCCTGCGAGGCCGAGCAGTGGATGACAATGTCGCAGTCGGCCAGGGCCTCGTCGGGGTGGGCGAAGTCGACACCGATCGCATCGGCCAGCTGCTTCCTGCCCGGATCCAGATCCACCAGTTGCAGGCGCTGCAGCGGGAATGTGCGCAACAGGGTGGCGACCATGCCGCCCACCAGGCCCGCGCCGACGACCGCAACCCGGTCCCCCAGGCGCGGCCCAGCCTCCCACAGGGCGTTGACTGCGGTTTCAACCGTGCCCGTCAACACCGCGCGCCGGGACGGGACATCGTCCGGGATCCGCGTCAGGGACTCCACCGGCACCACATAACGGTCCTGGTGCGGGCTCAGGCAGAACACGCGTGCGCCCTTCCAGTCCTGGGGCCCCTCCTCCACAACGCCAACGGAGAGGTAGCCGAATTTTACGGGCCCGGGGAACTCTCCTTCCTGGTGCGGGGCGCGCATCTGCTCAGCGACCCGGGGCGGAACAGCGCCGGCGTGGACCACCATTTCGGTGCCCCTGCTGATGCCGGAGTAGAGGGCACGGACCAACACCTCGCCGGGACCGGGTGCGGGCATTTCTTCGGGCCTGAGCTCGCCGTGCTGCTTTGCGGTGGTCCAGTATGCGGTTGCGTGGATCGGAGGCTGTGGATTCATCATCTTGCTGATGAATCTAGCCGGACGGGCAGGCGCTGGGAAAGTCCGATGGCGGCCGGCGGCGTTTCCGGTCACCGTTCCGTTTGGGAAGATGCGGGTGAACGGCCCGGCGGACCGAGTGCGCAACGTAGCTTGGGCGTGGGGCCGCTTGCTGCCTAAGCAGAGGGCGGGTGGAGAATGCGGTCCAGGCACGCTTCGGCCAGCGAGTAGTCGATTCTGCTCAGGTCCGCGACGCTGAAGGGCACTCTTTGCAGAGGCCTTGGCTCTGCTCTTTCCAGCTCCGGCGCCGTCCTGTCGTGGTCGACGAATCCCGGTGGCCACACGGGTGGTTGCCAGTCCTGGTGTTCGCTGGTGTAGTGGCGGCCGGACGGTGAGGTCCAGCCCGGTGGTTCGGTTTTGCTGGCCGGGGCGGGTTTCCAACCGGTGGTGTGCCGGAGCCGGTGGTGTTTCGGGCAGGGCTGTCCCAGGTTGCTGACTCCGGTGGTCCCGCCATTGGCCCAGGCCAGGATGTGATCGGCCTCCGTGTCCAGGGAGGAGTTGCTGCACCCCGGGAACGGGCACTTACCATCCCGGAGCCGGAGCCAATTCCGCATCGCCTTGCCCACCCGGTAACTGGTCCTGCCGATCTCCAGGGGTGCCCCGTCCCGCGGATCCACGAGCACCCGGTAAAACGAGCCCGCCCCCTCAGCGACCAACCGGCGCGCCATCGAGGCCGGGATCGGCCCATGCCCATCCAGCACCGCCGCCTCATCCGTCAACCCCAACAGCGAAAACACCGGCACCGTCACCAACACCTGCGCCCGGACCGCATCAGGCGGGACATCGGCAGGCCTCTCGAGGTCATCGGGGCTGGTGCAACCTTCGCCTGGCCCCGCGTTCCTCCCGGCAGCCTGTCCCGTGCTCAGACCGACGGTCAGAAGGGACGTGGCAAACACATCGGCCCGGAGCTGGGTGAGGGTCCTGGCCTCGCCGGGTCCCTGCACGCCCCGGGCCACAGCGGTCAGCCGGTTCCAGCCCGCTGCCGCCTGGTCCGCGGGCAGATACGCACCCAGCCAGGCCATCCCGTCCCGGTCCGGCCGGAACTCAACCCGCCGGTCCACCACCCCCTTGGCGTGACGCTGCACGATGCTCCCGGCATGGTGGCGTTCCCGCCAAACCCTGGCCTTGGCCCGGAACCGGTGCGCCGGCAACTCCCCCACCGCACACCCCCGCACCGGATCCGGTGCATCGGGGTCCAGGAAAT
The DNA here is from genome assembly GCF_000374865.1 of Arthrobacter sp. 135MFCol5.1. Classification (GTDB taxonomy): domain Bacteria; phylum Actinomycetota; class Actinomycetes; order Actinomycetales; family Micrococcaceae; genus Arthrobacter. The sequence goes on from NZ_KB895458.1 coordinate 140,692, forward strand.
GGGCCTCCAACCCCGCCGCCCCCGCAGCATCCAGCCCGGCCGTTTCATCGGCCATCACCGTGGCGTGCTGCCAGGAGATCATCCCCGCCTGCAACGCCGCCAGCGTCAACGGCAACCCCTTGACCACAGCCTGCGAGGTGGCCAGGAACGCCCCCGCAGCCCGCGGACCCAGCGCCAGCACACACCCGACCTCCGCCGCGACCGCCATCTCCTGCGCCACCACCGGCACCCCCGGCCCCGCCACAACCCCGGCAGCATCCGCAAACGCCACCGCAGCCCGCGCCCTCAAACCAGCGACCCGGGCCTCCACCTCACGGACACCGGCCAGAACATCAAGGCAACCATCCGCCAACCCAGCCAACGGATCAGCAACCGAAAACGGCTCCGCACCACACCCGTCCACCTCGGCAACCAACACCGCAAGGGCAGCACGAATATCCGCCAACGCCCCCACCACCGCCGCTTTCCCCATAAACCCATCATGGCAACGGGGTACGACATTCAAGGGGCCGGCCACCACAACCGGTCACCCAAAGAAGGCAGATTGGGTTTCGACAAAGCAAACCACCGGCAGGCCCGGCCACCGACAAGCCCACCCACCGGCGGGCTCAACCACCGACAAGCCCGGCCACCCGGCAAACAGCCCGGATCCGGCTTCGTTTTGGGGATGACGGCCTCGCTCCGGTACCCTATTGAGGTTGGTGACGTGTCCGAGCGGCCGAAGGTGCAACACTCGAAATGTTGTTTGGTGTAAAAGCCAACGTGGGTTCAAATCCCACCGTCACCGCCACGTAGAAAGGCCCCTACTCCCCCGCGATTGCTGGGAGGTAGGGGCCTTTGCTTTGTCCTGGCTTAGATGCTTGCCCACATTTTGCCCACACTCGTTTGTGAGACAGCGTGATCAAGGGCGTCGGAAACGGCGTCAAGGTCGCCATCGAACAGGTCCGCATACGTGTCTAGCGTCATTGCCGCGGAGCTGTGACCGAGCATCCTCTGGACCACCTTGACGTTAGCGCCAGCGGAAACGGCGAAGCTCGCAGCCGAGTGCCGTAGATCATGCGGAGTGATCCTGGGGATGCCAGCCCGCTTGATCGCGTAGGCAAACCAGCTCATGTTGTCTTCGTGCACGCGTGCCCCCCGAAGGTAGTGCCCGTTCTCGTCCGGGAACACCAAGTCGTCTCGACTCTTACCCTGACACTGCTGCGACAGATATTCCCCCAGGAACCTAGGGAAGGGCACCGTGCGCTTCTTATGGTTCTTTGGAGTGCCAACCTCTATTACGGATCCGACTTGGACGGCGTTCTCTTCAATCATCAGCCGACGCCGCAGCATGTCCAGATGCTTAACCCTCAGCGCCGTAGCTTCGCCCCAGCGGATGCCGCAGTAAGCCAGCACCAGTACGAGCGCCGGGTACTTACTGGCAGCGGCCAGGGCATGCACTTCCTCATGGCTCAGATACACGTGGGGTTTCTTTACCTTCCGGGGAAGGGAGACTCCCCGGGCAGGATTACTCAAAGCCCGCCTATCGCTCACGGCATCGTCAAGTATCGCGGCCAAGATCCCGTACGAACGGATAACCAGAGTGGCCCCCTTGGGCTTCCGGGCCGGCGATGCCGCTGCATCCCCCACGGACATTTCTGACACCCACTGCTGAACCGCCGTCTTACGGACGTCGGCGATGGCAACTCCACCCCAGCGCGGCTCCACGTGGAGCCTCCAGGCTGATTCGAGCGGCCGGAAGGCCGATGGTTTTAGGTGAGTCTGCCGTGCCAGCCATTCGGCGCCCAACGGGCCAATTTGCGCCCGTGCTGCCGTTGCGTCAATGAACTCCCCACGAGCCTTGGAGACTTCCACCGAGGCTAGAAATAGCTCAGCATCCCGCTTAGTTCGGAAACCACGCTTGTCTGTCTGCGTCCGGTCTGGCTTCCGGTATCGAACCCGGTAGCGTTTCCCAGCATTAGTCTCGTACGGCTCAATAGTCGCCACGACTACCCCACCTCTTTGTCCTTTGATACCGAAACGTCCTGATCGCTCGATTCGGATTTCGCCCAGTCTTTTTCTGTTTCAGCGCGGAGCGCTGCCCAGTCAGCATCCGACATGTCTTCTCGCGACCAGTCCATACCTTGGGTCTTCATAAGTCGGGCCAAGGCTCTGGACGACTTGCCAGCTTCTTCCTCAGTGTCAGCGCCCCACTCGGCAACCCTCGTGGACCTCGGTTCCACATCGGGCAACGACCGAACCTGGAATTCACGGATCTCTCGGCGCGCATAGCTGGTGTTGCCGAATCCGGGGATGTTCAGCGGTTCCCTTCCGAGCCCCCAAAGCCATTGAGTGTTGTGAGCCACTTCTCTGTCCGGAACGCCAGTCATGGGTGACGCCAGTTCGTAGGCGCCGTCCGCCGGCAGTAGGAGGGACAGCGGTGAGACTCCGAATGCCACCGCCAAGGCGACCAGGTCGTCAGCGTCAACACGCCTCTCCCCTGCCTCAATACGGCGCAACCCGAGGGCGGGGATGGGCCTGCCGATCTGTACGAGACGTTCGGCTAGTTCCTTGTACTGCATGCCTCCCCGCAGGCGGATGACATTTTTGCGAACTATCTCGCCAGTGGGACCCAAGGGGTTCTTCTTGTCGCTCATGCACTCAAGTGTCGCATATCAAAATGATCTCTGGAAGTACGTATTGCACTTTCATCGTTCGTGACGTAACGTGAGTAATGAGAGATCAAGATGATCTCCCATTACTCGAAAGGAGAATCCGAGTGACGTCCGAACTTATGGATCCTGGCGAACTAGGAAAGCGCTTGGGCAAAAGCTCAGCAGCACTTGCGAACTGGCGCTATCTGGGACTTGGGCCGAAGTTTGTAAAAGTCGGCAGGGCCGTTCGGTACCGGGCGAGCGATGTCGAATCTTGGCTACAGGATCAAACGCGGCAGCAAACGGGCGCCGCGTGACTGGAAACCTGCGCACGGTCCAACAGTAAGAATCAACAAAAAAGGGCCAAATCCTGCAATTTGCACTTGCAGAACCTGGCCCTCGAAACAAAACCAACCAACCAGATAGGTCTCGTTTACGTTATGTCTACTTCAACTTTAACCCGCGGAACGGCAATTGTCACGGCGGCCGAACTCGAACAGTTCCGAGCACACGTCACGATCGACCAGTACGCCAATACAGTCCTTGATTTGGCCCGCGCCTCAAGGCTGCGACCGAAGGTTCTTGCCGATGCCGCACATACGGCCTGGCTCAAGAGCGACAACCCCAAACGTGTAATGCCTAGTTCTTCATGGACCGAGTTGTTCCGCCTGAGTTACAAGGCAGATCACGAACTGTTCGAAGTGCAGAGCTAACAACCTGCCGGCCCGGAGTTGAGCGGCCCGGGCCGGCGCCGCCGAACAGAAACCCATCACAACCTTTGAGGAAAATCACCATGCTCACGAACCCCGTGTTCCGCATCGACCTCGCCGACTACACCGCAAAGAACAGTTCCAATTCCTGGGGTTACGACTGCTTCGAGCTGGAACGGCAAATGCTCCACGTCCTTCCGCAGGTCCCGCCCGGGACGAATGTCCGGCTCATCGTCCACAACTACAAGCCGACCAGCGAGCGGGCATCTTGGTGCAGGCCTGACCTCATTGTTCAGGTCGAAGCTTCGGATCCTTCCGTAATAAATGCGTGGATCGCTGTTCTAAGCCCAGAAGGAGCCGAGGCGTGACCCTATTTGAAGCTCTATCAAAATCCGCTGACAGTCCATCACCCGGGATCCTAGAGCCCGTCGGTTCGTCGGTTCAGGCGGTTCCGTCGGTTCCGTCGGATACCCCCTCACCCGAATCGGTAGCGGAAGTACTGCGCGACCTCCGAGCACAATTTGGGCGCTACATCTGCGTCATCGATGACCTCGATCTCGACCTGCTGACGCTATGGACCTTCCACACCCACCTAGCATTCGAAACCTACTCAACGCCCCGCTTGCAGCTCGACTCCACCATGCCTGGATCGGGCAAAACGACCGTACTAGAACACCTGTCCCGCTACTGCCTCAACCCAATTCAGGCAGCATCCTTGTCTTCACCGGCACTCCTTACCCGGATGCTAAACAACGGACTGCGCACAATCCTGATAGACGAGGTTGATCGTTCACTCGATCCGAAAAAGGAAGGCGTAGGAGAACTAATCGCTGTCCTGAACTCTGGTTACAAGCGGGGAGCAACAAGGCCCGTCCTGATACCCGGCAAGGGTGGCGACTGGCAAGTGGCTGAGATGTCCACATTTAGCCCCGTTGCGATGGCAGGGAACGCGCCAGCCCTCCCAGACGACACCAAATCACGATGCATCCGGGTGCTCCTGATGCCCGACCTGCACGGAGCGGTCGAAACTTCGGACTGGGAAGAAATTGAGGAAAGCGCCCAAGCCTTGGCAGAGCGAATCAGCGCCGCCGCCGACAGCGTACGGGACTTCGTCAAGGCGATCCGCCCCGAGCTCCCACCAGGCTGCATCGGGCGGATCAAGGAACGCTGGAACCCACTCAAGCGGGTTGCCGCGGCAGCTTCACCAGAATGGGAAGCTATCGCTGACAAGCTCATAATCCGGGACATAGCCGAGGTAGAGATGGACCGAGAAGACGGAATGACGAATCTGCCACCGGCAGTGATCCTTCTTCAAGACATTGCCAAGGTATGGCCGGCCGACAGGGTGTTTATCGCGAGCACCGTACTTGTCGAAGAACTTGTCGAACATAATCCGCACATGTGGGGTCCGATGAGTAGTTACGGGAAAGTTCTGACAGTTCAGCGTTTCGGCAGGATGCTCGTTCAGGCCTTCAAGATCCACTCCACACGACAAGGTGATTCGAAGCGCGGCTACTTCCGGAGCCAGTTTGATGTTCCCTTCCGTCGGATGAATCTGACACCCACCGCTGGAACCGACGGGACTGACGGAACCGCCGAACCGACGGCTTGGGAGGCGGCATGACTGACGCCGACCGCATCGAGTATTTGACCAACCAGCTCCGCTACTACAAAGAGCTATCCAGCCGGCTGCACCACCAGCTACAGGCAACCAAGAACATCCCCGAAAAAGACACCACCCGCGGACTCCACAGGGATCCCGTGGGAAACAAAGTCGCCCGAAAAGTAGACCGAGAAAGAGGCAACTGACATGGCGTATGACCCCTATACCGATGCCCGCACGCTCGACTGGTCCTGGGAGGCGCAATGCGCCCTGTGGCGTGAAAGGGCAATGCACCAGGCAGAGAACGCCGCTAGATGGAAGCGCATAGCCGAAGCCGCCGCCAAAGTACCCGTCAAGGTAGAGGACCCCGCACAGTGAACGACTCCTGCAACACCACTCACGGCACCGAACGGCCAATGGAGCCGGCGAAGCTCAGCAACTGCAAAGAATGCCCATTCCGCAAGGAGAACCGCAACCGCGAACATCCTTTAGGGATCCAGTACACAGACGGCGAGTTCGCCAAACTCTGGCGCGGCGTGTCCCAGGACGGCGGCATGTTCGGCTGCCACATGTGGGACGCGGACCTGCACCCCTTTGACGAAACAGTCAAGGAAGCCGGCTACCACAAACCAGCAGAAGTAGGTTCCCGGATCGAATGCGCCGGCATGGTCGCAATGGTCGAACGCGAACTGGACGAAGCGGACGCAGCACCAAGCTACAGCGCGTACAAGGAAGCCCGCCCCTTGGGGATGTCCAAGAAAGCCATCATGGTCTACTCAGCCCGCAGACGCGGTGAGGTAGGCCCTGAACTCCGGTTCTCTGAACACATCAACAAAGACGACATCCTTGACCCGCACGATGTCATCGACACCGGTTCGGTCAAGTGGCAGATGTCCGAGTCTGAAGCCGACAAGCTTCTACGCAGCATCCAGGCGGTACTCCCGGAAGCCCGTGAGTGCGACTGCGAAGTCTGCAAGCGTCATACGGAAGTACACCCCGCGCTGACGCTGGTCACTGCTGAAAACCTCACGGTGGACGTGGACGCCGAACTGCACCCACTGCTTACGGCGATGGCAGGCGCAGGGATCCGGACCACGGACTCTTGCATCAACATGCACGAAACCATCACGGCGATAGCCCCGGAGTCCTACGGCAGCATCATCAACGGGCACGACCGCAACACCATGAACTACGAGACATCCCTACGCCTGCAGGCCGCGTTCATCCGGCTACGCAACGAAAACGACGCCGAACAGGCTTTCATCGCGAAGGCGTCGGAGGTGCCCGAAGTGGAAGTCATGACCAGCGGCGGACTCACACAGGTCGTCTTCCCGCAGAACACTGTTCAAGCACTCCTGAAAGCAGTCACCGAATGACCACGCATGACCTCGCCATCAGGCCTGCAACCGAGGCCGATTACCCGGCTGTGGCGCAGCTTCTAAACGCCGCTTACGGACCCGCTGGAGCGATCATCAGCGAAAGCCCTGCCACGGTCAGAGAACGTGCCCAGGAGGCCCTAGTGATCGTCGTGGAGGAAGCGGGGAAGGTAGTAGCCACGCTCACCGCCGCAGGCCCAGGAAGCTACTACGGACGCATGGCAGGCCGTGACCAGATGGAAGTCTCACGGTTGGCCGTAAGCCCGGAATACCAGGGGCGAGGCATCGGGAAGGCAATGCTCAAAACGGTAGCCGCATCGTGCCGCAACCAAGGCGTAAGGGCGCTCGTCGGTGCAAGCCTGCACAACATGACAGCAGCCCAGGGCATGTACGAAAAGCTCGGCGCCATACCGGGAGAGACAAGCAGCAAAGCAAAGATGTACGTCCTTCCACTCACCAATTCCTTCAACTGAGGACAGACAGCAATGTTCGTCAACACCACAGCCGGCGAGGTGCCTATCAAGGTGCGCATCGCCAAACATGACGACTTCGAAGAACTGCCACGGATCTACGGCGAATCATCCTTCGCCCACTACCCACCACTTCACAAAGCCCTCCTCATCACGCCCCAGAACGTCGCCATCCTCGCCCAGCACAACGTCCTACTAGTGGCAGAAGTCGCCGGCAAGGTCACAGGTGCAATTGGAATCTCAGCCGAAAAGAACCATGTAACCCCGGGCGTCGAACCCGGCGAAATGCAAGCTTTTTGGTACGGAAAATCCACGCTGGCAAGGCCGCGGCATTGGAAAGTTCCTCGTCGCCACTGTCGTAGCTTCACTACGGCAGACCGGCAACTACACCCGGCCTCATAGTCCAGCCCCTAGAAGCCCGCCCCGCAGCTATCAGCGTCTTCAAATCCTTGGGAGCCGTCGCCAACCCGGACAGGGGCGGACTGAACGACGACGGAGACCCCTACCTGACCTTGGAAATAGACCTCAATGCATCAAAAGGACAACCCTAATCATGTTCCACTCACGACCCCACCACTGCCTGCGCCTATTCCTCCGCCAACTCGAAGCCAACGTATGAAGCGACTGGCTTTCACCAACCACACGCCGTTCGTAGGCCGTCCCGAACGATACGAGGACAACACGGCGGGTGCTGCTAGGACATACGTCCGTGCAGCGTTCATGGATGGCCCCTACGGGCGGGAACACGCTATTGCCATATTCCGAGACCGCGCCTTACTTGGACTGCTGACACCCGAGCACGCCATACGCATTTCCAACGAGATAGTGGACGCAGTTGAAGAACAGGAAGGGGGGCCGCTGAGTGGCTAGTGTTCGTCGCCCACCTGAGTCGTACATCCATGGCGTGACCGCCCCGATTGTCATCGTTCCTGCCCGTGTGGCGACCTGGTTGGAACGGTACGCGGGCCTAAATGATCTGCGGGTACGTGCCCGCGGAAACGACCCGGAAGTAGATAACGTCTTGCAGGCCATGCACCGCGCGGCTCTTTACTGGCGTACTACCGACACCGGAAGCGACCAAGCGCCGGCACCCGAAGAACCCGCACAATCAAAGTGGATGGGGACGCAAGAGGCAGCCACAGCCCTCGGAATCACAGACCGCGCCGTGCGCCTCGCCATCACCCAGAAACGCTTACACGCCACCAACCTTCACGGCCGGTGGCGCATCACCCCAGAAGACATCGAACACTTTAAGGCCGCGAAAGCGGCGTAGGAGAAACCATCATGGCAACACTGTTCAGAGGCCCCGAAACCGTGGCGGGCCAGTCAGCTTCAGAAGCCCGCGCCGCCCTCCGCACCCGTACCGAAGCTATCCGGAACGACAAGCGCCTAACCTCGGAAGCGAAGCAGGCGGCTATCGCCCGTGAGTACCTGCAAACGAAGCGGCAGGTCCAGGAACTATATGCGGCCGAGAAGACCGCGAAGGCAGCCCGCCGGAACGAACTGACTAAGAGCCTGTTCGGGCAGGAAGGCTTCACGTCGGCGCAGGATGCCATCTCGTACAGGGATGCTCAGGACCGGGCAGACAGCATCCCCGTCAACGCTGAGGACCGGGCGCTGACCCTGTTGAAGCGGGCGGAACTGTCGGGTGACACCAGCCTGACGAAGGCTCTGCTCAATCGGGCCTTGGAGGCCGGCTGGGTGAACGTCGCCAACGCCTACATCGAAGCGAACCCGTACAAGGGTGCGCAGCTCGAAGAACTGTGGGGCCTCCAGGATCCTGACCCGGCAAGCCCTGCCGCGTTGCAGGCGCAGATCACCGAATCAGCGACCTTCGACGTACCCAAACCCGACGAAATCAGCTCCTACGCCTCAGACACGGTCATCGAACAAGTAGCAGCCTCAGACGCCTAATCCTCGGCGAGCTCGAAGGCTCCCACCGACACCTCCCATGGGTCCGAGTAGAGGCACTGCGAGTTGCTGCAACTCTCGGGCACTGGCTCGAAGATCGCAACCGGCGCGGGCGTACTTTCATGGCGCATGGCAACTCCCAGCACTGCTGTATTGCCGCATTTTTTACACACCCAATTGCTCATCTGGTCAACCTATCCTTAGTGTCCGACGGATTGGCCTCGCGCTAAATCGGCGGCTGCTGGTCGTTGCGCTGCTCGTTGTATACGAGGTGCTGAGGGGTTTGCGGCGGGTTGTAGGCCGGCGGTTGAGGCTGCTGCTGTGGCTGCTGCGCGTAGCCCTGCTGCGGTTGCTGCACGGGAGGCTGAGGGGCAGGTACAGGTGATGCCTGCCCCTGGCCCTGGAAGTGAAGGACATGCGGCAAAGCGTCAATGATCCGCAGTGCACGAGTGGCGCCTACGTAAACCAAGAGGATCCCGACCAAGGCCAGGGCAAACCCAAGGAACGCGACGAAACCACCCCCTGCTGCCGAGCCGCTGTCGTAAAAGTAAGAGCGGCTGGCGGAGTTGGCTATGCCTATGCCGATGAACCCGACGACCGGGCCAATGATCGACATCAGCAGGCCGGCCACAAAGATGCCGGCAGAAGGTTTGAACTGCATGGTTCCCCCAAATTCGAAAATAAAGACCGAAGACAGAATAAGGCACAAAGCTCGATTCCTCGGCACGTGCAAGTCAACACATTAGAGCCCGCTCATGGCGGGTTTTTTCATACCCAAAACCAGGAGAAACACTTATGGACGTTGTTACCCTCGGCATGGCGAAAGCCGCTACTACCAAAGCCCTAAACAGCCCGCTCCAACGCATCGACCGCACACAGCCGGCCCCGCTTGTGGCATCCAACTGTTGGGCAGCAGGCACGGTCACCGCAGCCGCAGGCGCCACAGGGACGGCACGCACGCCGCACGTCGCCACGGTAGACTGCTGTGACCTTCGACTCGTCTACGGCAACAGCTACATCAACGGTTCATTCATCGAAACGGACGGCGCCAACCCGGTCACCATCAAAGCCTCCGTTGAAGTCAACGGCGTCATTTACCGCGTCACGTTCGGCGGGCTCCAAACCGGCACCGTTGACCCTGGTGGCAAGCTCATCTCAGACCCCCTAGGGATCGAGATTGCCGAAGGTACAAAGTTCTACGTCCGCACCTACAGCACATCCGCAGCGGCGCCGCAGGCTAACTACGCCTGCTACGGCAACTCCGGCTCCGGCGGATGGACGGTCACAACTGACCTGACCGCGCCCGGCTCGGCTGCAGTCGGACAGTCGGCCGCGTACGTATTCACAGTACGGGCCATCCTCGGCACCCCTACCGCACGGGACCGGGCCACGGTAGCCATCGTAGGAGACAGCATCGGCGTGGGATCTAACGACTACGGCGACGGCGGCAGGGCATCAGCCTTCACCGGCTACAGCGACACCGGCCTCCCCGCGGGCGGTTATATCGTACGAGGCCTCGCCGCCAAGTACGGGTGGATCAACATCGGCGTCCCCTCCGACCAGGCGGCCCTGTTCACGGCACTCAACGGCCACTACAGGCGCATCGCCCACCTGAGCGGCTGCACCGACGCCATCGTGGAATACGGCATCAACGACGTTTCAGCAGGCCGGACCCTGGCACAAATCCAGGCAGACCTTACAACCATCTGGAACCTCCTAGCCCGGCGCGGAATGAAGGTCCGGCAAACAACATTGACTCCCAAAACAACCTCAACCGATTTGTGGAGCACCACGGGAGGTCAGGGCACCTACGGGGAAGAGTCAGTCCGCACCCAACTCAATGACTGGATACGAACCACACCGGCGCCATTGGTAGGGTACATCGAGGCTGCCGACCTGGCCGAGACGTCCCGTAACGCCGGGCTCTGGAAGCCAGCAAACAGGTTCGTCACGGATGGCACCGGAACGTCCGGGAATCTCAGCATCACATCAGCCACAGCAGCATTCACGTCAGCCGACATCGGGCGGACAGTCCTCATGGCAGGTGCCGGCGCAGCAGGGGCACCCTACTCCGCCGTCATTACCGGAGTAACGAATGCGATGACCGCCGTCATGGATCGCGCACCAGGCACGACCGTAGCGGGTTCACGGCTCGCCATCGGGGTATACACAGTGGATGGAACACACCCGTCAGGGACTGGAGCTAAGGCCATCGCCCCGGCGGTAAATGCCGTGACCTTCTAGTGGGCTGGATCTGACGGCCAATAGGACACGGTTAGGTGACGTAAGGGCACCCTGCTTGTTAGCGGTTTGCAGGGCGCATAGTTGTGCCCGTAGCTACAGAACCACGGCTACGGGCACTACGCGTTGGCTAGTCAAGCCGCAGTGACTCCAGTGCCTCATCCAGCGTCCGGAACAACGGGGCCAAGATGTTCTTAGGACTACCGAGCCGCAGTATTCCTGACTCAGAATCGGAATATCTAGTCAGGAAAGCCAACGGAACATCGTTTTCCAAGATCTGGACGTGGTCCGGACCATAAGGGGCAAGCTTTAAGTCACGCCCACGATAATGGAATTCAATGGGCGCACGCTGAACGTCCCGGAAAAGACGATTGCCAAGATGAATAGTCACGTAATGAACCTACCCTGCTAGAAGTTAAGCTCGCCGTCCTGCGAGATCAGCAATTCCGTGTGGACATCCTTAGGCTTCCTGTTATTTGCGGCATCTTCCCTTGCCATCTCGGCAAGACGGGATGTCGACGCGTTCTTAGCAGCCAGCTTGTCCGCCAGTTCCTCACCTCGGATTGATCCATCAGCGCGTTGGGGCGCTTCAGAATCAAAGTCTCGCAGCACTTCCTTATTCTTGAGCCGTTCCGCTTCACGTTCTTTCGAATTGTCCATGTGATTCATACTGCCAGAACTAGGGGGCCGGTTCGTCGTCACCCACTTCGCCGGCTGCTATCCGCTCAGCAGTAACCCGATACGCCTGCTCGATGTAGTCCTCAACATCCGTCACAGCAATGCGCCACACACCACGACTACCAATCTGCAACCCACGCAACTCACCAGTCTTCAACAACTGACGAACAGTCGGCAGACCAACAGCCAACTCATCCGCAACCTGCTCAGTCGTCAAGAACCTCGGGCGCTTCGGCGTCACATCATCACTCACCGCATAACCCTAACCCGCCATCAAGAAACGCTAGGAGTCAGCGACCCAGGTCAGTGAGGGCCTCGCGTTGTCGGGATACGGACCATCAGGGTCGCCAGCGCCGAACCCGAATGAAAAGAGATGGCGGTACTCGCCACCTTCACCACGCTCCGGAAGGGCACCCAAATCGACACGAGCCTTCTGTCCGTGCTTCTGACCACCACGGTAAGTAATAAGTGTATTCATGCATTCAACGGTAAGTTCCGCAAATCTTGGTGTAAACAGGCACATATGTTAGAGGCCCAATCATTTATATCTGCCAATAAAAAACTTCTATTAGAACTAATTGGGCGCGCCCCTAACAAGGCGACTGCTTGACAAATAGGAATGAGACATGCCCAGAGCAAAGAAGATATGTGCCCGCGCCGGGTGCCCCAACATCACCACAGCCTCACTCTGCCCAACCCACGCGAGTGAAGCCGACAAAGCACGAGGCACAAGAGAACAACGAGGCTACGGCCACGCACACCGATCACTCCGCAAAGCCTTCATCCCAGAACACCAAGCCGGCACACTCATCTGCTGGCGCTGCCGCGAACTCATCAGACCAGACGAACCGTTCGACCTCGGACACGACGACCACGACCGAACCCAATACCGAGGCGCAGAACACCAACGATGCAACAGAGCCACCAATGGAAGACCCTGACCCCTCCCACCCATCCCCACCGCGGCCCACACACCCAAACCACCGCCGGTGAGGGCGCTGGAATGTTTCTTAAGCAGATAGACCCAACTGGAAGGAGGTTCGGCGTTGCCTGGACCTAAAGCAAACCCTAGTAAGCCGAACTCGCGGCATCGCAGCCCTGGTGCGCGTTCTGGGCTTATCGAGCTGCCCGCGGAGGGGTGTGATTTACCTGTTCCTTCGCTTCCAAAGTCTGGGAATTGGTCGCCAGAAGATAAGAAATTGTGGCGAAATATCTGGAAAAGCCCGCAGGCGAATGAGTATGACGACTCGTTTGTGCCGGCTGTAGCGGCGTATGTGTGCCATGCGAGGGCCGTTTATGAGGGTACGGCTAGTGCTTGGCAGGCGCAGGAAATGCGGCACTTAGGCGGGCAGCTTGGGCTTACCCCGGCTGGGATGCTTGCGCTTGGCTGGGTGGTCCGTCATGAGCAGTAGAAGGCTTGCACGGAGTGCCGGTAAGACGGCTTCCGGTGAGATTCCAAAGGTGCTGCTCGAGTATGCGAAGTCGGGCGGTTTCTGGGATACGAGGGTGAAGGTGGAGAAATGGTGTGAGCGGGAGGGGCTGGGGCAGCCACCGTCCCAGTTCTTTTTGCATCCTCCTGGTCTGCGTCAGTGGTGCATTGACGCTTGGGCCACGCGGGAAGGCTTTCTCGACCAGTGGGGGCGGGTTAACCGCCTCAAGCTGAAGGAGCTGGGGATATGGCGCGGCTCCGGCAGCAGCTATTGGAAGGCCAGTTCCCCGGAGATGTTCCGCAGAGAAGACCTTGAGGCTTGGCGCCCGGTAAGTGCACCTCCGATCTAGAGGGGCCTCCTCGCTGTGCGAATTTTCAGCTCCCAGCCTGGAGCTTTCCAGCAATGACGTACTCCATAATGGTGAAACTATAGGTTTCTCGCGCGGGGGGTTTACAATTGTGTAAAGTAGAACGGAGGACAGTAGCCGAGGGTGAGTCCCACCTCATCCAGTGCGCTGTTCGTTCGGACGGGGTCACCTCTCCATCCGCGACCGCTCTAGAGCTTCTAGAGGAGGGCCGTTTTGAAAACGATAATTCGCCGAAGCTGCCTGACCTGGACCAGATTGATCTTGTCGATGAGATCCTAGTGATTTGCGAAGAGTTTGCGGAGTACGGCGTGCCTCCGGCTTTGCCGGACATCAACCAGCTTTCCTATGGAGTCTGGGAGTTCCGAGCCAGTTGGCTCCGGGCGGCTTTCTACGACACAGATGGCAAGGGTGGTTATGAGGCCAAGACCACGCGATATAGCCTTACGAAAAACCCGGACTGGGACGAGCTTCCCGTTTTTGACGCGAATATACGTCTAGCGAGCTGTTGGGGTAAGGCGTCAAAACAGGCGAATGAGTCAGACGTGAAATTTACTAGACAAGTACGGCAGGAGGATCTGCAACATGACAAGTCGAACCAGTAGCAGGACCCTCGTTCAAGAGCGGGAATCATCACCTGCTGGGCAGCAGGGCATGGCTGCGGCGAGGCTCGCTATGAAGGTCCGTGCCCTATTGCACCAGGGTTTGGAGACAACCGGCATGAGCCAAAAAGGGTTGGCAGATCGACTGGGTGTTGGAGAAAGCCGAGTCTCGCAGATATTCAGCGGGAACGGAAATATACAGATTTCAACATTTGCAAAGGTTATGCGAGGACTCGGCTACAAGATCGAGCTAAGGGCTGTTCCTGCCGACCCTAGCGTCCCGCCCCTACCTGAACGACGAGTGCGAAAGCACCCCAAACGCGAAAAGAAGATGCGCACCGATACGGTCATAGTCACTCGGGGCGGCTCTTCCGGCGTTGACTCTCGCACCCTTGATTTCATTGTTCCCGAAGAAGACTTCGGAGCGTTTTACGACGTGCAGAGCCTCCATCCCACGACGCGTCGTCCCGCTCCTGACAAGCTCGAAATTGACTGGGAAGAGATTGACTGGGACGCACCAGTAAGAAGTCTCTCTTGGAGTGACCGTAAGGAGGCCCGCGTTGGAGAACCAAGAACCAGCTAGGGTGATCGACCCGGATGACTTGAAGTATCGCGTTACAAGCGTGCTTCTGGACGACATGTCTGTCGAAACATCTGACTTTGAGATTCCGAAAACTAAGAGAGTACGTTTTCAATTCTCGGGCGCCACGGCTGACGAGTTTCCGCTGCTTCGACTCACTAAAACTGTGGTTGAGCTTCTTGACTCGGACGGCGACTCTGCGGTGACCTTAAAATGCACCTACAAGATCAACTTTGCGATTTCAGAAGATGAACAGGTTGCAGAGCTCGACGATGAACTTCGGATCGCGGCCATGCGTGTCTCCTATCCATATCATCGTCAACTCATTTCTGACATGACTTCCAGGCTCGGCCTCCGCCCTACATTTTTGCCTGCCGTGCCTGACGAGTTATGGGCGGATGAAGAGGCCGAAGTTTCCTAGTAAGAGCAAATGGTTTGGAGAAAGAGGGCGCTCGCAACTGCGAACGTCCTCTTTTCTTTACCGGATGTCACATTAGAAAGCTAGGCCCTCCGTCCTGTGATGTTGGCCCCGGTGTTCGTGCGGATCTCTTATCCTTACCACCGTCAGATGGTTGGCCAATCCATCTCAGTCCAGTACTGCGACTGGGGCGTAGCGCAAAAGCAGTCTCTTCTTTTCGCCGTTGTCGAATTGAGTGTGAGCGATCTTCTTGTCACCTGCCCCTTCAACGAGCAGAACGATTCCCTCGCCAAAGCTTTGATGATGCAGCCTAGTGCCGACGGTAACTCGTGAAACCGTCTTTCGGTCGTTCGCGGGCACGACTCTGGACGACTGTTCTGCCGAGTCTATGACGACCTTCCGCGGAGGCTGTTGGGCTTGGCCTAATGCCGCAACTGCCATTGAGATGCTCTTTACCTCCTGGAGCACGTCTTTTATGAGTGATTGCTCATCAGGGCTCCTATCGGGCTTATTATCTTCGGGGTGCAATTCAATCGTTTCCAAGCTTGCTTTTAACTCGGGCCACGCCTGATCGAATGCCCAGCGGATCCTCTCCAGGCTTGCTCCCGCGGCTTCACTCCGTAAATGGATGGATTCGACGAGACTCCACATCTCTTCGGGGTCCAGCCCGTCAGTGTGCTGGAAATTTGATAAAGGAGCTCCGGCAGGAAGATCGCCCGGGCCGAGGCCGAGCAGAACCGTTCGAACTGCTGTTTGCCCTGTTGTTTTTGCAAGTGCCCCGGCCTCGTAGTTCAACCAAGGAGCTTCGACGTTTGATGGCGTGACGCAGACAATGCCTTCTGTTGTATCAGTGAGCTGCTCGCTGATCGTAACGAGCCACTGTGCGCCCTTACTGATGTCCTTGGACGACACGAATGGCTCCGAGTACTGGAGTACCCTTACTAGCCATTCACGAAGTAGTAGCGCCATTTCATGGCTCGGAGTCCCCGACCAGCTTATGAAAATCTTCACTTGGACATCCTAGGGCGCTGCTCGGCTCCTTGCTCCTGATGTCGGGGGTGAGTCCTAGTGTCGCAGTCATGGTGAAGTTTGACGAGGAAGGGTTCGCGGCGATGATGGCACGCATAAAGGTTGAGGAGCGGGAGAAGGAGCGACAGGCTGCCGTGCTGCGTTCCCCGTTCGAGGACATGGAACCGGACTACGAGTACATGCTGGCGGCGTGGTTGCCTTGCGGGCATGGCAGCACGGATTAATGTCTAGGCCATGACAGACAGGCCTGATGAACCAGTAGAGCGTCTCATGACGATTGACGAGGTAGCTGATCACTTTCAGATCAGTCGCAGCACGGCATTTCGGATGAAGAAGCGTCAAGGCTGGCCGTGCATCCGATTTGGTTCCCAACTCAGGTTTTCTCGGGAGAACCTGCTCGCGATTCAGAAGCTCAACGCGGAGACTCCGCCTCCAACCAAACAGGCCCGCCCAACCCATGTCGGCACTCAAATGGCCAGGCGTCGGGCACACGCTTACAACGTCAGGAACGGGCTAGTGGAGCAGAGGTACACAGACCCTATTCCGCCACTACGCTAAGCCCACGGTCAATCGCCCACACTTTGCCCACACTCTGCCCACAACGACCCTGATTTGGCGTTACGTGGAATGATGAAAATCCCCGAAATCTAGAGACTCTCCTTACGAGCAAAGGCGCACTAAAGGGTTCAAATCCCACCGTCACCGCCACGTAAAAAGGCCCGGGTTCCCTGGAAAAAATGGAACCCGGGCCTTTCGCTTGCCCCGGCCGCGAGGGGGTTCAAATCCTCCGGCGGGAACGACTCACCCGTACCGGCAGCTGAAGCTCCGCACCCCGAAAAAGCGTCAGCGGCTCGGATCGATCATGGTCATGCCCGCGACGTTTGCGCTGTCCAGCCGGGGCAGCATCTCTGCGGCCTCTTCCAACCCGATGACGCGTTCAATAAGCTTCTGCGGCTGGAGTGCGCCGGATTCGATCAGGGCGAGCATTCCAGGGTAATCCGCCGCGGCCATCCCGTGGCTTCCGAAAACGTCCAATTCCCACGCAATAACCCGGGCCATCTGAACGCGCGGGTGGCCCTCAACCGGCGGCAGTAGCCCGATCTGGACGTGCCGGCCACGTCGCCGGAGGCTCAGGATCGCGTCGGCGCAGGTCTGCTCGCTGCCGACGGCGTCGATGGAGACATGGCTTCCTCCCGTCAGGGCCTGTACCTTCGACGGAATATCAGAACCATCGGCGACCACTACGTGATCGGCCCCGAGGGAAGCCGCCACATCAAGGGCGGCCGCGTTCCGGTCCACGGCAATGACGTTGCCGCCCAGTGCCTTGGCGATCATGACGGCGCTGAGGCCAACACCGCCCACGCCAACAATGGTGACCCATTCACCGGCGGCCAGGCGTGCCCGGCTTGTCAGGGCCCGGTAGGCGGTGGCAAAACGACAGCCCAGGCTGGCCGCCGCTTCAAAGCTGACCCCCTCGGGGATCGCCACGAGATTGGTGTCCGCCGCATGGATCACCACGCGCTCAGCGAACGACCCCCAATGCGTGAAGCCCGGCTGCTGCTGGTCCGGGCATACCTGTGCATTGCCGCCCAGGCACCACTCGCAGGTCCCGCAACCCTCCACGAAGGGCGCCGTCACCCGGTCACCCACCGCCCAGCCGGTTACTCCGGGACCAACCTCAACAACGACGCCGGCGAACTCGTGCCCGGGAACGTGCGGCAGGGCGATGTCATCGTGTCCGGCCCACGCGTGCCAGTCGCTGCGGCACAAGCCCGTGGCGATGACGGAGATCACCACGCCTCCTACCGGGGCCTCAGGCTGGTCTACGTCCTGGACGGTCAGCGGTCCGGCGATCTGGCGCATGACAAGGGAACGCACGGGCTCTCCTTCGGTTTGATTGTCCAGCCCAGTCTAGGTGGGGGCGAGGGTGAACCGGCGCGCCTTCATCGTTGCGCCAAAGGTCCCTGTGGCCCCCTCCCAACGGCCGGTACGCGTCCCGCGACTGAAGCGAACCGCCAGGAGATGTGCGTTGTGCAACATTCATGCAGAATAGGGTTTCAATCAGGCATCTGCGCCTGGAAAACAGGCCTAAGAGCGGAGCGGGGCACGGATGAACGAGTTTTTCGCGGCGTCCTGCGAGCGCGGGGTTCTGCGGCTGCGTTGGGCCCCGGACGTCCACATAACGTACGAGATCGCCGTTCGGGCGGCGCGGACCCTGGAAGGCTTCAGCGACGGGTGGGTGCTGCCACTCCTGGTTGACCTGAACGGAGTGGCAGGGTTGACGCCCGAGGCCAGGGCGGGCATGAATGCTTACCGGGGATTCTCGGCGGTGGCCCTCATTGGCGACGGACCCATGGGCAAGGTCGTGGCGGCGTTTTCCCAACGGTCGCTGACTCCCACCGCGTACTTCACGAACGAGGGCGAAGCCCTAGATTGGTTGTCGGGCCAGGGCAGCAGGGCCGCGAAGTAGCGCAGAGGCCAACATTCGGGCCGTTCCCTTCAGTGTGGGGCGGACGACGGCGGCCCGTTGGCTCCCCCTTCGGCGCGCTTTTTGATGCCCAGCAGCATTGCCCGGTCCATCACGAGATAGCCGGGCCGGAGCAGGAAGTCCATCACGCGCAGCCCGGCAGGCCGGCCCGCGCCGTACCGCGTCCTGAGCAGGAGCCTGGTACCGGAAGGGCCGGCGTCGTGCAGCACGAACTGCCACGTACCGGTCACTGTTCCGGGCGGGGCTCCCGGGCTGGAATCCAGGACGAGGTGGCGGTCCTGCGCCAGGTCCACGACGCGCGGCCCCCGCCTACCGCCAGGGTAGCCACCAGGTGTGAAAGCGATGATGTCTCCCACCTTCAGGTCCTGCCACTCGGGATGGATGCGGTCCGCGTTGGTGACCCCCAGGCGGAGCAAGCCGTTCTCCACCGCCGTGTAGGAATACAGGCCGGCCCGGTCTACTCCCATTTGCACGAGCCATGGCCAGACCTGGCCGGGGCGTGCGGCGACGGTAACCGCCATGGTCCAGACGTCGTCGGCGTCGGGAATCAGTTCGTCGCCCGGAAGCGGCGCAGTCTTTTCGGGCCCGGTGGCACCCCATGTCCGCAGCACCCGCGGCAAGAGGCCATGCGTGGACAGACCGGCTGCGACGGCGGCGGCAAGGAAACCGCGAAGCCGGAGCCGCCGGGGGCCAGGCCCGGATTGTGGACCGGAACGGACACCGGGACCCGCCGCTGTGCCACCCATGGCACTCCTCCTCCTGGTTCCAGGGATGCCTCGAGGCTACAAACCGACACCCCGAGGCCCCCAGAGTCCAAAGCCCCTACAGCCGCGTGTCGAAGGACCCGCAGAAAACGTTCTCGTTGAAGGTGCCCTGGAAGCCGGACTTGCCTTGGATCTTCTCCACAGTGGCCCGGATGGCCTCCCGGGTCCCGGCGTGCGCGTGGATTGCCGTCTTGACCATGGGCACGTCGATGAGGTGGTTCGGCTGGTTCAGGGACACGAACACGGTGGGCACCTCGGTGACGTACCAGGGGATTTCCGCCGCCATGGGCGAGGACCACTTGATCCGGATGGCGGCCTCCTGCGCGAAACCCTTCACGTTGGCGAACACGAAGGCGGCGTCGTACTTCTCCGCATAGTCCCCCGTGGCCTCCTCGGAGATGACGGACATGAAGTTGACCCCGGCCTCCCCGGCCGCCTCGCGCTGTTCAGCCGTCCGGTACAAGGACACCTGGAAGCCGGCAGCCTCGAGTTCCTCCTTCACCACATCCAGGTAGGCCAGCGGATCAGCCCGCGTGAAGTCGGCACCGCCGGAGATGCCGTAGAGGCGGATCCGCGGATGGGTTTCGGGTGTGATGGGCAGGTTCCCCGCGGTGTCCTTGACCAGGGTCACGGTCTTGTCGGCGATCTCCGCCGCCACCGAACGGTGCGCAGCCGATCCAATGACGGCAAGCGCCTCGGCAGGCGGCACCAGTTGACCTGCAGCCTTCAGGTGCAGCCCCAGCGATGCCTTCAGGCCGAGGATCCGCCGCAGCGCGTCGTGCAGCCGCTGCTCGGTGATGATCCCGGACTTGTACCCATCCAGCATGTACTGGAAGTCCTCGGCCGGGTTCCGGAAGAAGAGGAACATGTCGCAGCCGGCGGCGATCGTGGCAGGCACCAGGTCCTTGCGCTTCTTCGCTTGCGTGAGGCCCACCATCTGCGAGGCATCGGTGAGGACCAGCCCGTTGAAGCCGAGCTCCCCGCGCAGCAGGTCCTGCAGGAGCTCCGGGGACAACGTGGCCGGCAGGATCTCTGCGTCGGCCAGGCCGGGCCGGAAATGCCGCGAAACTTCCGGCGCTCCAATGTGGCCCACCATGATCGACTGGACCCCGTGGGCAATCATCTCCCGGTACACGTGCCCGTAGGTACGGTTCCATTCCTCGTACCCAAGGGTGTTGTAGGAGGTGACCACATGCTGGTCCCGCTCATCGATGCCGTCCCCCGGGAAATGCTTCATGGCGCAAGCCGTCGGTGATTCGCTGATGCCGTCGAAGTACTCCTTGGCCCGTTCCACCACGATCTCCGGGGTGTTGCCGAACGAGCGGGTGGAGATCACGGTGTTCCGCCAGTTGTAGTGGATGTCCACGATCGGCGCGAAGGCCCAGTTGCAGCCCAGGGCCGCGGTCTCCACCCCGGCCACCTGCCCCATTTGCCGGGCAATGTCCTTGTCCGGGTGGGAACCGGCCTGCAGGTGCGTGGAGACGAACGTGCCGTCGTCGCAGCTGCCTGCACCGCCCATTTCCGGGTTGGACGCAACCAGCAGCGGAATCCTGGACCTGGACTGGGCGTAGCGGATGTGTTCCTGCACGGCGGCTGACGGTCCGGGCCGGTAGCGCATGCCGCCCACGTGATAGTTGTCCAGCACGCCGTCGAGGTAGCCGGGCGAGTAGTCGTTGTTGTGGTTGATGAACAGTTGCCCGATCTTTTCCTCGAGCGTCATCCCCGCAAGGGTGCCCTCCACCCAGGCGATGGCCCCGGCGTCGAGGTTGAACGGCGCGGCCGCAAGGTCGACGTCGAACTGCCGCGGCGGGGTGCCCCCGGCCGTCCGCTCGGGGGGTACGACGCCGGCGATCCCCTTGAGTGCCTGGCCCACGACGTCGGCGACGGGCACGGCAATGTCCACCACCACGCCGGCCTCGTCGTCCTGGAGCGGCTCAAGGGTGGCGAGCTGGGAATCCAGCAGCGCGGGCGGCATGAAGTGGCCGCTGCGGCCTTCCGTCCGCGCCTTCAGGACTTCCTTGCTGCCGTTCAGGTGCAGGAAGACCGTGTCCGGCGCCTGGGCACGGATGGCGTCGCGGTACGTGCGGCGCAGCGCCGAGCAGGCCAGGACCAGGCCGCCGTCGGCCGCGCCGGCAAGCCTGCTGCCCACGGTGGCCAGCCAGGGCCAGCGGTCCTCATCCGTCAAGGGCGTGCCGGCAGCCATCTTGGCGACGTTTTCCACCGGGTGCAAGGAATCGCCGTCCAGGAACGGGACGCCCAGTTCGCGGGCCACGAGATCGCCGATGGTGGTCTTGCCGCAGCCGGAGACGCCCATCACGACGATTCGGATCTTGCTCATCGGGTGCTTTCCTTACCAGTCGTGGCCAGCCTCACCAGTCATGCACCGTGCCGTCGACCAGGCGGTTGTAGGGCAGGTAGGCCTGCTGGTAGGGGTAGGCGGCGGCTGCTCGCTCGTTGAATTCGACGCCGATGCCGGGCTTGTCGCCGGGGTGCAGGTAGCCGTCGGTGAACGTCATGGACTGTTCGAAGACCTCGTTGGTCTTGTCCGAGTGCTGCATGTACTCCTGGATGCCGTAGTTGTGGATGGCAAGGCCCACATGCAGCTGCGCGGCGAAGCCCACGGGCGAAATATCCGTGGGGCCGTGGAAACCGGACTTGATCTGGTACTGCGCCGCGAAGTCCATGACCTTCTTCAGCGGCGAAATCCCGCCGAAGTGCGTGGACGCTGCCCGGACATAGTCGATCAGCTGTTCCTTGATCAGCGTCTGGAAGTCGAACACGGTGTTGAAGATTTCACCGATCGCCAGCGGTGTGGTGGTGTGCTGGCGGACCAGGCGCAGGCCCTCCTGGTTCTCCGCCGGAGTGCAGTCCTCCAGCCAGAACAGGTCATACGGCTCCAGGGCCTTGCCCAGTTTCGCGGCCTGGATGGGCGTCATCCGGTGGTGCCCGTCATGCAGCAGCGGGATCTCGGGGCCGAACTCGTTCCGGACAGCCTCAAAGACCGTGGGCAGGTGCCGTAGGTAGGCGCGGGTGTCCCAGTCCTCTTCCTGCGGGAACGCTCCCCGGCCGGCGGGCTCGTAGTCATACCGCTCCCCCGATGCCTGTGCCTGGGCAGCCACGCCGTAGACGGCTTTGATCCCCGGGATGGCGGTCTGGATCCGGATGGACTTGTAGCCGAGCTCCAAGTGCTCCCGCACGGAATCGAACAGCGACTCGATGTCCGAGCCGGACGCGTGGCCGTAGGCGCGCAGTCCGTTCCGGGACGCTCCGCCCAGCAGCTGGTACACGGGAAGCCCGGCAACCTTGCCCTTGATGTCCCACAGCGCCATGTCCACGGCGGCGATGGCCGCCATGGTGACCGGGCCACGGCGCCAGTACGCGCTCCGGTACAGGAACTGCCAGGTGTCCTCGATCCGGTGCGGGTCCTTCCCGATCAGCAGCTGCGCGACGTGCTCCTTGAGATAGGCGGCGACGGCGAGCTCGCGGCCGTTCAGGGTGGCGTCGCCGATACCCGTCACGCCGTCGTCCGTGGTGATCCGGAGGGTCACGAAATTTCGGGTGGGGCTGGTAACGAAGACATCGGCGGCAATGATTTTCATGGGACTAACTGTTCCTTCCGGAAGTAAAAGCGGGATTCAGGTACGTGCGGGGGTGGCGGCCGGGGCCGCTGCGAAGGATCCGAGCAGCCGGGAAACAAGGTCGACAACGTCAGGGTCCTCTGCGAGGGCAGCGCTGACGAGGCGAAGCAAACCCTGTACCCGATTGGTTCCGTCAAGTGCCACGGCAGCCTGGATGTCGGCGGCGAGCGGGTCCTGGAAGTCGTTTCCCGCGGTGACGTAGTCAATCCAGGCGGCAAGCATCAAAGCGCTGCCTGCGCCACTGCGGCCGTCGGCCCGTTCCGCCGCCATCACGGGTACCGCGCGCATGCGCAGCTTGGTGGTGGCATCGGCCGCGATCTGTGCGAGCCGGTGGGCGATACGCGCGTTTCCGAAGCGGTCCAGCAGGGCCCGGCGGTACGTCGGAATGTCCAGCCCTTCCCCCTGCAGGTGGCGGGCTGCCTCGTCCCAGAAGTCCTCCACCGCTTTCCGGCAGAGGGGGTCTGCCAGGGCGTCCGCCACGGTGGCATGCCCGCGGAGCTGTCCGGCGTAGGCAAGGATGGAATGCGAGCCGTTGAGGAGCCACAGCTTCCGGTTCTCATAGGGCTCGATGTCACCGACCACGACGGCGCCGGCCTCCTCCCAGCGGGGACGCCCGGCCGGGAAGTCCCCGCTGAGCACCCAGTTCCGGAAAGGTTCAGCCACCACCGGCGAATTGTCGCTGTAACCGCATTGCTCTTCCACCTCTGCGATGTCCGCCTCGGTGGTCCGCGGCGTAATCCTGTCCACGGACGTGCTGACAAAGCTGACGTTCGCCTCGATCCATCCGGCCAGCCCGGAACCCCATCCGGAGGCCAGTCCCAGGACGGCCCGGCGGGCAACTTCACCGTTTGCGGACAAGTTGTCGCAGCTGACGACGGCGATGGGTCCCGCGCCGCTGTCCCGGCGCCTGGCAAGGGCCAACACCAGGCGGCCCAGCGGAGTGCCGGGCACTCCGGCCTCCCCGGACGCTGCTGCCGACAGCGCCCGGAGGTCATCCGCCGTGCCTGGGGCGCCGGCGTCGAACGTTCCATCCGCGGCCAGCCCGTAGGCTGCCTCGGTGATGGTCAGCGTGACCACCGCTGTCTCCTTCGCCGCGACAAGCTCGCAGAGCCGTGCGGTGTTGGCGCCATCCACCGCTTCCACAATGCTGCCGATGACTTCGAAGCTGTCCCCGCGGGCCGACCGCTCCACCAGCGTGTAGAGGCAGTCCTGGCGGGACAGCGCTGCCGCGGCGTCGGGCCGGCGGCCCGTGAACGCCGCGATCCCCCACTCCGCCGCGTCCGGGGCGTGCTGGGTATACCAGGCCTGGTGGGAGCGGTGGAACGCCCCCAGCCCAAGGTGCACGATGCGCACCGGAGGCTTGGGCAGCGGCTTCAGGCTGCGGTTGAGTGCAGGCAGCGCGGCGTTCACAGCTTGAACACCCTCCGTGGCGACCCGTCCACGATGTCCACGATAAGTTCGTGTGCCCGTTCCTCGGTGACCCGGTGTTCGGCCACGAGGCGGGCCAGGAAGGACGCCTCGATCCGCCGGGCCGTGTCGTGGCGGGCCGGAATGGAGCAGAAGGCGCGGGTGTCATCGATGAACCCGGAGGACCGCGAGAAACCCGCGGTCTCCGTCACCGCGGACCGGAAGCGCAGCATGGCGTCCGGGGCGTCCAGGAACCACCAGGGCGCACCGAGGTAGACCGACGGGTAGAACCCGGCCAGCGGCGCCAGTTCGCGGGAGAAGACGGTCTCATCCAGGGTGAACAGGACCAGGTGGAAGTCCTTTGCCGTGCCAAAGTCCTGCAGCAGCGGCCGGATGGCTTCGGTGTAGTTCACCGCCACCGGGATGTCGTGCCCGGTATCGGCGCCAAAGGCCTCGAACGTGGGTGCGTGGTGGTTCCGGAAGGAGCCCGGGTGGATGGTCATGACCAGCCCGTCCTCCACCGACATCCTGGCCATCTGGTACAGCATGTGGGCTTCGAAGGCGTCCCTGTCCCGGGCGCTCGCCTGACCCGTCCTGCCACGCTCAAAAAGCCGCTCCGCCTCGCCGTCGTCCAGTTTCAGGGTGGCAGGCGTGAACACGCCGTGGTCGGCGGAGACGGCGCCGCGCTCCACGAAGTGCCGGCGCCGCGACTCAAGTGCCTTGATGTACCCGGCGTAGCCGGTGGCACCCTCCCCCGCAGAGCCGAGGAGGCGTTCCACGTTCTCCTGCCAGGACGGATGTGCCATGTTCAAGTACTGGTCCGGCCGGAAGGTGGGCAGCACCCGGCCGGCGAACGCGGGGTCCGCGTGCAGCGCAGCGTGGCTGTCCAGCGAATCCAGCGGGTCATCCGTGGTGGCGAGCACCTCGATGTTGAATTCCTTGAACAGTTCCCGTGGCCGGAAACCGGGCTCGGACAGTTTGGCCTGCAGGGCATCATAGAGCTGGTCGGCGTTCTGGCCGGACGGTTCCTCGGCCAGGCCGAAGACATGGGCGAACTCCTGCCGGATCCAATACCCGGAGGCGGTTCCCTCGAAAGTCGGCCATGCTTCACAGAAGTGCCGCCAGACCTGCCGCGACTCTGCGGGCTGGTTGCCCAGGCCCAGCTGGTCCATGGTCACCCCGCCGGCGTGGATCAGGCGGGTGACGTAATGGTCCGGAGTGACCAGGAGCGCGGCCGGGTCAGGGAACGGCGTGTTCTGTTCGATGACCGCGGCGTCGACGTGCCCGTGCGGGGAGATGATGGGGAGCCCTTCCACCCGGGAGAAGAGCGAGCGGGCAATGTCCCGGACCGCGGGATCGGCGGGCAGGAGCCGGTCCGGGTGGTCCGCTATGGTCTGCGCCATGGCTCAACGCCTCCCGGCTGCGACACTGAGGCCAGCCAAGGCGGCCGTGGCGCGGAGGTATTCGAGGTTCCCGACGGTCCGTTCGGCCAGCGGGAGCTCAGTGGAAAAGTCCTCCACGGTCACCCAGCCGTCGTATCCGAAGGCGGCGAGCGCCTTGAAGTACTGCAGGACGCTGCCCTGGCCCGCGCGCAGGGGCGCCCACTCGTTCTTGAAAATGGCTGCCCCTGACTCGTCGGTCTCGCCGCTGTCCACCCACACCGCGTTCTTCACGTGCACGTGCGCCAGGTAGTCGCCGAGGAGCTCGAAGGCGGGCAGGTAGTCCTCCTGCCCTTCGATCAGCAGGTTGCCCAGGTCGTGGATGACGCCGACGTGCCGGGGGTCCAGGCCGTCCAGGAGCCGCAGCGCCGATGATGCCGACGCGGTGATGGTGCGGTGGTGCAGCTCCACGAGGGCCTTCACTCCGTGGTGCGCCGCCCGCTCGGCGATCCATTCGAAATCGCGGCGGGCAGCGGCGAAGAGTTCCGGGTACGGGGTGCCGCTGGCCGGTTCGTTGCCCCAGGCTGCGGTTCCGAGCGGCGGCGTGGTCACCCGCACCTGGCCGGCTCCTAGCTTGGCGGTGGCGGCGAGCATGCGGTCCACATCGTCATGGTTGTCGCACCGCGCGTACCCACCGATGCCGGAGAACTCCAGGCCGGCGTCGCTGGTAATGGCGGCGATCCGGTCCAGGTGGTTTTCCATTCCGGCCAGCGGCACGGTTGCTTTGTTCCCGGCCCAGAAGCCGGGCTCGGGGGCGTCGCCCTGGTCCGTGATGCGCCATTCGACGCCGTCCCAGCCCTGTCCGGCAAGCTGCTGGACGGCCTCCTCGGGGGTCCACTCGGGGGTTGATGCGGTAAATACTGAAAACTTCATGGTGTCAGGCGCTTTCTGCCGTGCTGCCGGTGTGGACTTCGAGGTCGTTGTACTTGCCTGCCAAAACATCCTCGAAGAGGACTGGCTGGCCGAGGGTGGCCGAGACGTATACCGAACGCACCGCGGCAAGGGCATTGACGGCGTCGCTGACCGTGACTCCTGGCTGCTTCCCACCGGCGATCGCGGCCAGGATGTCCCGGTACTGACGGACGTGGCCGGCCGGGTACACGGTGGGATCGGCTGCTTTGTAGTCTTCCTCGGGGTACTTGGCCAGTTCTTCCTCCGACTGGTTGCCGCCGCCCTGGAGTCCCATGTCCGCCGAGGCGCCGCCTGCGGCCCTGCTGTGGAAGTACTCCAGCCGGTCGTTGTCCACCACGGCCGAGCCCTCGGAGCCCATGAGCTGCACGCGCACGGTCAACCCCGGGTAGGCGGCAGTGGTGGCGTGAAGGACAGCCAGGCCGCCGTTCTCGAAGGTCACGGTGGCTACCGCCGTGTCCTCCACTTCGATGCGTTCGTGGGCGAGGCGGGCGGTGTGCGCAAAGATTTCCACCGGCCGTCCCATGAACCACAAAAGCAGGTCCACGGTGTGCACGCCCTGGTTCATGAGGGCGCCGCCGCCGTCCATCGCCCACGTGCCGCGCCAGTCGCCGGAATCGTAGTAGCCCTGGCTGCGCCACCATGCCACCGAGGCGATGGCGGAGGTCAGCTTGCCGAACCGGCCATCGGCGATGGCGCGGGACACGGCGACGCTGGACTGGTCGAACCGGTGCTGGCTGATGACCGAGGCAACGATGCCCTTGCCGGCTGCTTCCTTCGCGGCTGCCTCGATTTCCTGGGCCCGGCTGAGGTCCACGTCGAGGGGCTTTTCGATGACCACGTGCTTGCCTGCCGCCAGCACCTCCAGGCTCTGCTGGATGTGCAGGCCGCTGGGAGTCGCGAGTGCCACGAGGTGGATGTCTTCGGCGGCGAAGGCCTCGGCCTGGGTGGTGTACTGGGCCGGCCGCGTACCGCCCTGCTGTTCGATGAAGTCCGCGAGTGCTTCGGCGGCCGCCGGAATGGCATCGATGAGGGCGACGATGCGGACTTCCGGGAATTCGCGGAGGGCTACGGCGTGGGTGCGGCCAATGACGCCGCACCCGGTGATGGCTGCATTCAAGGTGGTCATGCGGTCTGGACTCCTGCTTCTGCGGTGACTTTGGCGAAGGCGCGGGCTGCGATTCCGAAGGCCGTGGGGCCGGAGAATCCGCCCAGGCCGTGGGCACCGGCGAGGTGCGGCTCAAGGGAAGCGAAGCCTTCGTAGCCGTCAGCCTTGAGCGCCTCGACGGTCTTCAGGACGTCCCCGTCGCCCTCGCCGGCAGGCACTACGTGGCCGTTGGCAAAGAGGGCATCCTTGACCTGGAGGTATTCCAGGTGCGGGCGCAGCTTGGCGTATCCCTCGTCGAAGGGCTTGACGCCCACCTGGACGAAGTTTGCAGCGTCCCAGGCCACCTTCAAGGCAGGTGAGTCCACGGTCTCGATGATGTCCAGGACGCGGTCCGGGACGTCTCCGAAGATGTCCTTCTCGTTTTCGTGCAGGAGGATCACGCCGGCTTCCTCGGCCACGCCGGCCAGGGCGCGCATGCGCTCGATGACGTCATCGCGGATGCTGTCCACCTGGACTGACTCGCCGTAGTAGAAGGAGAAGATGCGGATGTAATTCGCGTCCAGGACCTTGGCGGCATTGACCGCACGGCGCAACCGCTCCACCTCATGCTCCACCGGGAGGCTGACGTCCACTTTTCCTATGGGCGAGGCAATGGCCGAAACCTTCATGCCTTTATCTGCCAGCAGGGCGGCAAGTGCCTGGAGCTGCTCGTCGCTGAGGTCCACAATGTTGGTTCCCCATGCGCTGCGGACCTCGATGTGGTTGGCGCCGAGGGCCTGCAGCACGGCGATCTGGACTGCGGGGTCGTCGTCGATTTCGTCGCCGAAACCTGACAGCTGCCACGTGACCTGGGTGGTCGAGACCATGGTTATTTAACTCCTCCGGCGGTCAGCCCGCCTACTAGGTAACGCTGGAAAATCAGGTAGAGAATGACCACTGGCGCTGCACACACCAGGGCTGCGGCCATCATCTGGCCGTAGTAGGGAATGGCGCCGCCTTCCTGCGAGGCACCAAAGATTTGCAGGGCGACGGCGGCGGTCTGGCTTTCGGGGCGCGTCATCACCGAGGCGAAGAGTACGTCGTTCCAGCCGAGCAGGAAGGCGAAGATGCCGGAGACGACGATGCCGGGCCAGCTCAGGGGCAGCACGATGCGGAAGAGGACGCCGAGGTTTGACGCGCCGTCGATCTTGGCTGCTTCCTCCAGTTCCTTGGGGAGCCCCCGCAGGTAGGTGACCATCACCCAGGTGGAGAACGGCATTGCGAAGGTCAGGTAGGTCACGAACAGGCCCCACTGGGTCCCGATCACCTGGATGCCAAGGTAGGTTGCCGCGGAGGAAAAGAGCACGAACACCGGCAGCACCATCAGGGTTCCGGGGACGGACTGCAGTGCCAGCAGGCCGCGCAGGATGCTGAGCCTCCCACGGAAGCTGTACCGGACCAGGACGAACGCGGTGGAAACGGACAAGGCCGCGGATACCACGGCGGTTGATCCGGCCACCAGGACACTGTTGGTCAGGCCGGTGGCCAGGCCTACGCTGGTCCAGATCTTCGAGTAGTTCTCGAAGGTCACCGACGACGGCCAGAACTCGCCGTTGGCAACGCCGATGTCAGAGTTCACCGAGGCCAGGAAGATATAGAGCACCGGAATCAGGACGAGTGCACCCAGGAAGACAAGGATGATGACCAGCAGGGGGCCGGGCAGGAGCCGCAGCACCTCGTGCTGGCGGTGCGAGCCCGGACGGTCGACGTCCGCGGTCGGCGCACTGCGGCGACCGGCGATGGTGGCGCTCATTTCTTCGCTCCTGGGGTGTCGGCGTCGTCAAGCTTCACGGCGCGGAGGTAGACGAACAGCGGGATGGCGATGAGCACCAGGGAAATGAAGGCCATCGCAGCACTCAGGCCAAAGCGGAAGCTCTGGAAGCTGGTGACGTAGGTCAGGATGGGGAGGACTTCCACGTCCGACGGCGCCGGGACCCCGAACAGCACGAACGGAAGCGTGAAGTTGTTGATGTGGTGCAGCATTCCGATCAGGAAGGCCAGGGCCAGCGGGCCCTTCAGGTACGGGAAGATCACGTAGCGGAGCTTGTTCCACCACAGCGCCCCGTCCAGGGCTGAGGCCTCGTGCACCTCATGGTCCACTGACTGCAGGCCGGACAACGCCAGCAGGTAGATGAACGGCCAGGAAGCCCAGATCTGGACCAGGACCAGCGTCCAGAACGTTTGTGGTCCGTTGAGCCAGAGTCCCACGTGGATTCCCACGGTGGCCAGGGCCTCGTCCACGATGCCGCCGGGCTGGAGCATGGTCCGCCAGACGGTGGCCACCACGAAGGACGGCAGGACATACGGGATGAGGAACACCGAGCGGATCAGCGCGCGGCCCTTGAATGCATTCTGGGTTGCCACTGCCGCGGCAATGCCCAGCGGCAGGGTCACGACCATCGCAAGCAGCGAGTAGCTGACGCTGAGCCACACGGCGTGCAGCAGCGGCGAGTTGGTGACGGCTTCAACGAAGTTTTCGACTCCGATGATTGGTGCACTGACCCACTTCCGCAGCGTGTACTGGTCCAGGTTGAGGATGGACATGTAAATGCCCAGCAGCAGCGGCACCACGATGATGATGATCATCAGGACCCCGCCGGGGATCAGCATCCAGAGCGGACGGTTCCGCTCGCTCAGGCCCTTGCGCCGCGGGCCGTCCTTGGGGCCGGGCTGCTGCCCGGCGTCATTGGCGGTCCGGGGCGCCCGGCCTGCGGCGGATTCCACCGCAGGCCGTACTTCATGAGAGGCGTCGGTTGACATCAGAACTTATCCTTTGGAGGCCCGGTCCAGGGAAGCCTGGCCCTTGTTTTGGGCGTCTTTGATCCGCGTATCGAGGGCGGATCCGTCCACCTTGCCGGCGGCCAGGTCCGGGATCGACTGGACAGTGACGTTGAGCAGGCCCAGCTGGATGTCGCCCCAGGCGCCCGTGAACGGGGTGGCCTTGGACTTGGCGGCGGCATCGGCCATTGGCTTGAGCTTGGCATCGGTCAGGGTGGCGAGGGCCTCGGCGTTGGCCGGGAGGTCACCGAAGATTTTCTGGTAGTTCAGCTGTTCGTCCTTGGAGGTGATCAGCTTGATGTAGGCGAAGGCCAGGTCCTTTTGCTTGGAGTAGTCGGCCACCACCAGGTTGTCGCCGGAGAGGATGCTGGCGGCGTCGCCGTCGGACTTGGACTGGGTCTGGCCCGGAGCGATCGTGGGCATCAGGGCGTATTCGTACTTGCCGGCGACGGCTGACTTGTCCAGGGTGGGAATCGAGCTGGACGTGGTCATCATCAGGTATCCGGCCTTGCCGCTGGCGAAGGCGGCCACGGCGTTGCTGTTGCTCCAGCCAATCGATGCGGGGTCAACCACTTTGTCGTTGGTGAGCCAGCCGAAGTACGTTTCGTAGGCCTTCTTGACCGTGGGGTCATCCATCTTCAGCTTGTTGCCGTCCACCAGCGGGTTTCCGGCCTGGACGGACATGGCCCAGATGAACTTCCAGGGATCGAAGCTGTCCTTGTATCCCGTGGCGATGCCGTAAGTGCCGTCCTTGGTCATCTTCTTCGCCTGCGCGGCCAGGTCATCCCAGTTGGTGGCAGGCTTGTCGATGCCTGCCGCAGCCAACAGGTCCTTGTTGTACGCCATGACGAACGGCCGGCTGACGAACGGGATGCCGGCAAGGTGGTCCTTGTCCGGTCCGGAGATTCCCAGGGTTGCCGGGTTGAAGCGGTCCTTGCCGCCCACCTTCTTCCAGTCGTCGTCGGAGAGGGTCACGAAGGCCTTGGTGGCATATGCCGTGGGGGTGAACGTGGTTCCCAGGCTGTAGACGTCCGGGCCCTGGCCGGAGACCACGGATGTTTGGATGCGCGTGAGTTCATCGTTGGCCGAAGCGAAAGTTTCGAACTTCACGTCGGCGCCGGTCTCGGCCTTGAACTTCGCGGCAATATCGGACTGCCACTGCTTCTGCTGTTCCGGGTACTGGCTGGAAACGTTCACCAGGACGCTCAGCGTCTTGCCGGTGCCGTCCACTTTGCCGTCCGAGCTGGTTGAGCCGCCCCCGTTGCCGGAGCTCGATCCACACCCGGTCAAGGCGAGCGCTGCAGCCGTGACGATCGCCGCAAGCCCAGTAGTCGATTTAAACCTCATTGTTTTTTCTCCTCTAGGACACCCGCATGGCCACATCCGTCTTGTGGCGGAAATCACTGCAGGCGACTCGAGAGTCAGTCTAGGAAATTGGAAAGCTTGCGGCAAGCGGTTGCCAAAAGTTGCCAAGAATGGTGTCATTGGATCATCCAAAGTCGGGGAAACGCCGGTCGGAATGCTGCCGGCGGATTCCCCAAGCCAGCGATGAAAGGTCGGCAACTATGGCTAATCCATCGGTGGAAGCCGCTCCGCAGGGTGCCGGGGACGCGAACGCCCGGCGGGACCGTCCGCCCACCATCCGGGATGTCGCCGAGCTCGCCGGCGTCGCCACGTCCACGGTCTCCAGGGCCCTCTCTCGGCCCGAGCGGGTGAATCCCCGGACGCGGGTCCGGATCGAAGAGGCAGCCGCTGAACTCAACTACATTCCCAGCTCCCAGGCGCGCGGCCTCAGCTCGGGGCGGACGAACGCCGTGGCCGTACTGGTGCCCGACATCACCAACCCGTTCTACTTCGACATCATCCGGGGTACCCAGCACCAGCTCAAGGCAGCCGGCGTGACACAGCTCCTGGTGGACACGGAGGAGTCCAGCGAGATGGAACTGGATGCGCTGCACAAAATGCGCAAGTCGGCCGATGGCTTCATCCTGGCAGCGTCCCGCCTGACCGACGCCCAGCTGACGGAGGTCTCCCAAACACAGCCCCTGGTCACGTTCAACCGCGCGTCCACCAGCGCTCCCACCGTGATGATCGATACGCCGTCGGCCATCATCCAGGCGCTGGAGCACCTGGCATCGCTGGGCCATCACAAGGTCTGCTACGTTGCCGGGCCTCCCACCTCCTGGTCAAACCAGATGCGATGGAAGGTGTTCGAAGAGGACGCCACGAAGCGGGGGATGGAAGTCCACCGGATTGGCCCCTACGCGCCAAAGACAACGTCCGGGGCGGCCGCGGCGGATGCCGCTGTCCGCACCGGGGCCACCGCCTGCATCGTGTTCAACGACCTGCTCGCCATCGGCATGCTCCAGCGCCTGAAGGCCCGCGGGATCCGGGTGCCTGCGGACATGAGCATCATCGGCTCGGACGATATCTTCGGCGCTGATTTCTGCAATCCGCCGCTGACCACCATCTCCAGCCCCATCGAGCAGGCGGGCAGGGTGGCGGTGTCCATGCTCCTGGCCCAGCTCAATCCCCTGCCGGGAAGCGCCACCCGGAAACTCGCCGTCATGCCCACCCACCTGACGGTCCGGGAATCGACGGGACCGGCCCCCGCCTGATCAACCCACGGTAAACGGCAGCACCAGCCGGTGTCCCGGGGTGAAGGCATTAAGTAATTGCTAAAGGCGCACCACATACGACTCGACGAAGGCTAGTCAAGCTGGAAGCGGTCCAGGGCCTCCCGAAGCATGCGGTGGCCTTGGCGTTCAAAGTTCCCATCCCCCACCTGGTACGCCCAGACCGCCGTGCCGATCGCTTCCCGGAGCAAGTCGATGCGCCACACCTCCATGGACCTGGGGTCAGTTCCGTATCCCTCCAGGAAGGCCTTCTCCAGCTCTGGCCTTCCCCGCCATTGCTGCACCGCCAACCGGCACAGATCAGTGGCGGCCGGCCTGAAATCGAACCTGCCGAAGTCGATAATCCGCAGCTCGCCATTGCGGATGAGCCAGTTCCGCGGCTGCCAGTCACCATGGGTGGGAACCACGGTGATGGGGGCAGGCCGGTACTCCGCAAGGCGACTCCGTGCCTCCAGCTCGATTGATGGATCGACGCGATGGTCACGGTCCAACCACGCAAACGCCTTCGCCGTGGCCCGCGCTTCGCAGGTGTCATCGCAGCGGCGCTCCTGGCTGTGAACCACCTTCAACAGTTCGCCGGCCTGGGCGTAGGTCTCCGGGACCTGCTCGGCCGGGGTTCCCTCCACCAGAACGCCCTCAAGGTACTCAACCACCAGGATGTTGGCGTCCGGGTCTGAATGAAGCAGGCGGGCTGCCCGGCCGAGCCCGGCAAGCGGCCGTGTGTAGGCGTTGTGGGCCGCGACCTCGCGGCCCAAGTGGTGGTTCGAAGGTCCGGCAGCCTTGATGATTACCTGCCCGGTGGCCGTCCGGACCTTGAGGACCTTGGTGTCCACGATCCCCCAGGACAGGTCGGCGACAAGTTTCGGCGAGCCGCGCCACCCCTCAGCCAGCCTGGACTGTTCGGCGCTCAGCAGCCCGCCATCCCACTGCCCTGCCCCCGAACGTTGCCCCATGATCTGAAGCCTAGCAACGGGCGGTCCACGGAGGATCCGGCTGACCCGGCAAAAAGGCGGGCGTACAACGCCGGGAGCCACGCGTCGTCGTACGCGCGCCTTCATATCGCGCTGCTTAGGCTTCCACGAGCTTGGCCCCGGCCGGCACCTCCGCCGGAACGCCGGGCTCGCCGCGGCCGTACAGCCAGTCGTTGTACTGGAAGTTGTTGTCGCCGCGGCTCTTGAACAGCATGTTCCGGAGCACCCGGGCCACGCCGCCCACGTGCCAGGACTCGCCCCAGGTCCTGGCGGTACGCTGCACGCGGGCGGTGCGGGCTGCGCGGGTTTCATTGAACTCGCGGAAGGCGTCCTCCCACGCACCGGCGTCGATTCCTTCGGGGGTGAAAACCTGGTTCCGGGACACATCCTGGAGCACTGCCGCGTCCTCCAGCGCCTGGCACGCACCCTGGGCCAGGTATTGCAGCATCGGGTGGGCGGCATCGCCGATCAGCGCCATGCGGCCGGACACCCAGTTGTCGATCGGGTTGCGGTCGTACATGGGCCAGCGGATGCCGGTGGCCAGGTTCTTCAGGGCCTCCTGCACCGCGGGGACGCAGCCGGCGTAGGCCGCCTCGAGTTCGTCCACGCCGCCGTATTGCTCTTCGCCGCGCTCGAATGATGCCGACTTGAACACGGCAACCGTATTGAGCAGTTGGCCCTTCCGCAGCGGGTACTGAACCAGGTGGCAGTCCGGCCCGAGGTAGACGATGACGTCCTCCAGGTCCGCTGCCGGGGTCTCCTCCGTGATGGGCACGGTTCCCCGGTATGCCACGTAGGCCGAGTTCACCGGGCCGTCGTTGGCAACGGTCCCGCGCAGTGTGGACTTGAGCCCGTCCGCGGCCAGGATGGCGTCGGCTTCGAAGACCTCACCCTTGGCGGTGTAGGCACGGGCCCGGTCGCCGTCGGTTTCCACCTTCTGCACCAGGACATCGTTCACCAGGGTGACGCCCGCCGCCTGGCAGGCCTCGAGCAGGATCCGGTGCAGGTCGCTGCGGTGGATCACCACGTAGGGCGCCCCGTAGCGCTCCTCGAACTCGCCGCCCAGTGTCTGGCGGGTCAGTTCCTCCCCCGTAACCGCATCGCGGAACACCAGGTGCTTGGGCTGGACGCCGATTTCCAGGGCTTTCTCCAGCAGTCCCCAGCGCTTGAGGACCCGGGAGGCGTTGGGGGCCATCTGCAGCCCGGCTCCCACTTCGCCGAAGGCCGGTGCCACTTCAACCAGCGTGACGTCGGCGCCGTTTTCGCGCAGGGCGAGCGCTCCGGCCAGTCCGGCCATGCCGCCGCCCACCACGAGGACATCGGTGGACTCTTTGACGTTAGACATTGGTAGCTCCTACTGCTGTCGATTTCTTGATTTTGGTGCCGACGGCTGCGATCAGGACCGCCGCCGCGGCTGCTGCTCCGGCGAAGGCCAGGAAGTTGGAATTGACGCCCAGCCCCGCCGCGAGCAGGAGCCCGCCGGCCTGCGGCGCGGCCACGGCGCCAATCCGGCCGACGCCCAGCGCCCAGCCGAGGGCGGTGCCGCGCAGGTGCGCCGGGTAGTGGCTGGCCACGGCGGCGATGATCAGGCACTGGGTGCCGTGCGTTCCCACGCCGGCCAGCACCAGCATGAGGTAGACGACGGCGACCGGCGGTCCGGTCACCAGCACCACCAGGGCGACGGCGGCCACGCCGCTGCCGCGATGGCCGTGGGAATGGGACCGAACCGGGTGCCTGCCCAGGCCGTGAGCACTGACCCGGCCACGGCGCCCAGGTTGAGCGCCAGGGCGAAGGTCAGCGCAGAGCCCAGGTTGTAGCCGGCCAACTGCATCAGGTTGGGCAGCCACGTTCCCAGGCCGTACCAGGCAAACAGGGTCACCAGGGTGCCCACCGCAAACAGCAGGCTGGTGCCGAGGTAGGGCGCCCTCAGCAAGCTCCCAAATCCCGCGGACTCCTTCGCGGTGCTGCCGGCGGCTGCCTTGGGTGCCAAGGTTTCCGGCAGGTAGCGGAGCCCCAGCGGGATCACCACCACCAGGGCCACGACGGCCACCAGGAACATCGCCGGCCAGCCGAAGGCCGGGATCAGCGGAATACCCACGAGCGCGGCGATCGAGCCGCCAATGGGGACACCGGACATCATGAGGGTGGCGATGGTGGACCGCCACTTTTCCGGAACGAGCTCGGCCACCAAGGCGTTGGCCGATGGCACCAGGCCGCCCAGGCCAATGCCTGCCAGCAGCCGGAGGCCGCCGAACACCGGCGCGCTCGGTGCAAAGGCACAGAGGATGGTGAAGAGGGAGAACACCACGGCGCAGCCGATGATGGTGCGGCGGCGGCCCCAGGTGTCGGCCATCCGTCCGGCAAAAACGGCTCCGATCATCATGCCCACGAAGGCCATGGATCCGATGGTTCCAGCCGTCGCCTTGGTCAGGCCCCAGCCGGTGTCGCTGATGAGCGAGCCTTGGACGGTGCCGTAGACGATCAGGTCGTAGCCGTCGAAAACGACCAGCAGCCAGCACACCAGGATGGCGAGCATGGAACGCCGGGGAAACCCGGAAAGGCCTGCGCCCCGGGCGGGGGCGGCCGTGCGCTGCGGCACTGCAGCGGAAGTTGTGTGATTCATCCCACCACTGTGCTGGCAGTCATACCAGCGCGCCCATAAGATTCTGTCATGCAGAATCTTCCTGCCCGGCGGAAACCCACCTACTCAATCGAGGCGGTGGACAACGCCCTGCAACTCCTCCAGTTGCTGCGGGACGTGGGGAGCCTGCGGCTCAAGGACGCAGCGGCGGAGCTCGGCGTGGCACCCTCCACGGCACACCGGCTGCTGGCCATGCTGGTGTACCGGGGCTTCGCGGTGCAGGACGAAACGCGGCGGTACGTTCCCGGTCCCGCCATGGGGGCGGGGCCCGCAGGGTTCAGCTGGACAAGGCAGCTGCGCGACATCTCCCGGCCGCATATGGAACTGCTGTGCGCCCGCACCAACGAAACCGTCAACCTCATGATCCGGGTGGGCACCAAGGTCCGCTTCCTGGACACGGTGGAAAGCAGCAACATCCTGCGCGTTGGCGACCGCCAGGGCACGCTGCTCCCGGCACACAAGGCCTCCGGCGGCAAGGCCATCCTGGCCGAAATGGATCCCGCCATGCTCGAGCAGCTGTTCCACAGCCCGAATGCTGAGCTCGCCGGCGACTACATCCCCAATTCCGAGTACCCGGCGTTCCTGCGCGAGCTTGAATCCGTGCGCGCCAACGGCTTCGCGGCCAACTTCGAGGGCACGGAGGAGGGCATCAGCGCCTTTGGCATGGCACTGCACAACGGGAAGGGAATGGTGGTGGGTGCGCTGAGCGTAGCCACTCCGGTAGCCAGGTTCCGGCCACTGTTCGACGCCGGGCTGGTGGGCGTCATGATGGAAACCCGGCGCCAGCTGGAGCTGGACATCGCTGCCAACCCGGCGGATGGCGCAGCGGGGAGCTGACCCGGGCGCACGCCACTCCGAGGAATATTCTGCCTGCCAGAATATGCTGGGGATCACAGCCCGCTTTCCCTAAGGTCGAATCCACGCCGCAGTCAGTCCGCACGCAAGGAGAAGGCCAGTGTCGATCAGCGCTGAAAACCAAACACATGAATCCGTGGCCCGGGAGCACCATGTCTCCGAGCCCACTCCGGAAGAGGCTGCCCAGTTGGAGCAGCTGTACAAGGATTTCGATAAAGAGAACCTGATTCCGTTGTGGACGGAGATCGCGGACCTGATGCCCATGGTCCCGTCCCCGAAGGCGGTTCCGCATGTGTGGCGGTGGGATGACCTGTACCCGCTGGCCGCCCGCGCCGGGGACCTGGTGCCCGTGGGCCGCGGTGGGGAACGCCGCGCCATCGCGCTGGCCAACCCCGGCCTGGCCGGCACCCCGTACGCCACCCCCACACTGTGGGCCGCCATCCAGTACCTGGGCGGCCGCGAGACCGCCCCGGAGCACCGCCACTCCCAAAACGCGTTCCGGTTCGTCGTCGAAGGCGAGGGCGTGTGGACCGTGGTGAACGGGGACCCGGTCCGGATGTCCCGCGGCGACTTCCTGCTCACCCCGGGCTGGAACTTCCACGGCCACCACAACGACACCGACCAGCCCATGGCGTGGATTGACGGCCTGGACATCCCGTTCGTGCACTACGCGGACGCCGGGTTCTTCGAGTTTGGCACCGAGCGCGTCACCGACGAGGCCACCCCCGACATCTCCCGCTCCGAGCGGCTCTGGGCCCACCCAGGGCTGCGCCCGCTCTCCGGGCTCGATGACACCACCAACTCCCCCATCGCCGCATACCGGTGGAAGTACACCGACGCCGCCCTGCGCGAACAGTTGCTCCTCGAGGACGAGGGCCACCCGGCCACGGTGTCCCAGGGCCACGCCGCCATCCGGTACACCAACCCCACCACCGGCGGGGACGTCATGCCCACCATCCGGGCCGAGTTCCACCGCCTCCGCGCCGGCGCCACCACCGAGCCCGTCCGCGAGGTGGGCTCCAGCGTGTGGCAGGTCTTCGAAGGCACGGGCACCGTGACCCTGAACGGCGAAACCAAGGTCCTGGCCAAGGGCGACCTCTTCGTGGTCCCGTCCTGGGCCGCCTGGTCGCTGCAGGCCGACGCTGGTTCACAAACGGAGTTTGATTTGTTCCGGTTCAGCGACGCGCCCATCTTTGAGCGCCTGAACTTCAACCGCACCTACATCGAAGGACGCACCAAGTAATGAAACTCCTCACCCTCCGCCTGGACAACGGCACAGGCAACGGCAAGAGCACGACGGCGGTCCGCCAGGACGGCGACACCCTCACCGAAATCCCGGGGTTCGCCGACGTCGGGGCCCTCCTGAAGGACCCCGCCTGGGAAACCACCGCCAAGGAAGCCAATGGCGCAACCCACGCGTACGACGGCGCCGACCTCGCCGCCGTCGTGCCCTCCCCCGGCAAGATCATCTGCGTGGGCCACAACTACCGCAACCACATCAAGGAGATGGGCCGCGAGGTTCCCGAGTACCCCACCCTGTTCGCCAAGTACGCCGAATCCCTGATCGGACCGAACGACGACCTGGCCCTGCCGCAGGAGTCGGACACCGTGGACTGGGAGGCCGAACTCGCCGTCGTCATCGGCAAGGCCGGCCGCCGCATCCCCGAAGCCGAAGCCGCGGACCACATCGCCGGGTACGCCGTCCTGAACGACATCTCCATGCGCGACTACCAGTTCCGCACCATCCAGTGGCTGCAGGGCAAGACCTGGGAAAAGTCCACCCCGTTCGGCCCGGCCCTGGTGACCAAGGACGAGTTCACGCCCGGCCCGCTCATGACCTCCGCCGTGGACGGCGACGTCCAGCAATCCACCCCCACCTCGGATTTGGTCTTCACCCCCGAATTCCTGGTGTCCTACATCTCCACGATCATCACCCTCAACCCGGGCGACGTCATCGCCACCGGCACCCCCGGCGGCGTGGGCCACGCGCAGGACCCCAAGCGCTACCTGCAGGAAGGCCAAGTCCTGGTCACCACCATCGAGCGCCTGGGCCGGCTGACCAACCGCGTGGTCAAGGAAGCCTGATGGTTGCCCGGCACGACCAGGCCACCGATCCCGTCCTGCTAGAGGGGCTGCTGCAGGCCCGGCGCGGCACCGCGTTCTTCGCCCGCAAGCTCAACGAGCTCCCCGACGCGGAACTGGACGGGGACTCGCTGCTGCCGGGCTGGACCCGCCGCCACGTTGTAGCCCACGTGGGCTACAACGCCAGGGCCATCGCCCGTCTGGTCGAGTGGGCGGCCACCGGGGTGGAAACACCCATGTACCCTTCCGTTGAGGTCCGCAACCACGAGATCGACTTCGGGTCCACCCTCAGTCCCATCGCCCTGCGGAACCTGTTCGACCACTCCGCCGTGCACCTGAACGTCGAATGGCGCGACCTGCCCGCCGCCAACTGGCACCACCAGGTCAAAACCGTCCAGGGCAGGACCGTCCCGGCGGAGGAGACCGTGTGGATGCGCACCCGCGAAGTCTGGGTGCACGCCGTGGACCTGGACAACGGGGCCACCTTCAAGGACATCCCCGCCCCCGTCCTGGAAAGGCTCCTCACGGACATCACCGGCGCCTGGCATGCCCGCGCGACCTACGCCGGGCTCCTGGTCACCGTGGACGGGACGGACTTGTCGTTTGGGGACACTGCTGCCCCGTCCCCCACCGTGGTGTCCAGTTCCCTCCCGGCAATCGCGCAGTGGGCCACCGGCCGCGGCACGGACGGAACCACGGCAACGCACGACGCCGGACCCGTCACCCCGGTGCCCGCGGCACCGGCCTGGATCTAGACGCCCCGGGCACACCATCACACCGCACCAATGGCGGGCCGGCCCTGCCGGCCCGCCATTCGCCGTTGCCGCGCGGGCACGCTGTTTCGGCGACAGCGCGTCCGCCTCAGACCGGAAACCAAAAATGGGCCAGTGGACTTGGAACAGATTCCATAATCCTGCCTCCTGCCGCTGGATAGCATGAGGTGACCGGACAGAGCCGTCCGGCGGGATCAACGCAAAAGGACAACCATGGCCGCGGTTACGGTGGATGACATCCTCTCGGATCTTCCCCTCGGCTTCGCCAGCCTCATCCTCCGGCCCGGCCCTTCGGCGCCGGCCATCGAACGGTTCCTGATCGTCGACGCCGACGATGAAGCAGTGGAGGCCGCCAAAGCCTTCGTCCTGCTCATCGGGGTCCGCGGCCGGTCTGCCCTGCCGGCACTCCGGCGCCTCCTGGAGGATCCGCCCCCGGTGGTCGCACTGAAGGGCCGGCGGGACGACCTCGCCGAAGCCGAGGAGCTCCTGCGCGCAGCGGGGGCGGGGCTGCTGCTGGTGGATCCTGCCGCAGACTGGGACAGCCTGCTGTCGATTGCCAAGGACCGGATCCAGCCGCGCAGCTACCAGAGCGAAGTCCTGACATTGCTCGAGGAAGACCTGTTTGCGATCGCCCAGACCACGGCACGGCTCACGTCCAGCCACGTGCTCATTGAGGATGCGGCCAACAAAGTCCTTGCCTATTCCACGGTCACCAATGACATCGATGAGCTCCGGAAGGCGTCCATCCTGGCCCGCCGCGGCCCACGGAAGTACGAACTGCTGCTCAAGGACCTGGGCGCCTACCGGGAACTCCACCGCACCCGGCAACCTGTCCGCGTCCCGGCGAGGCCGCAGGACGGGCTGCGGGAGCGGGTTGCCATCGCGCTCTTTGCCGGCGAGCGGATCATGGGTTACATCTGGCTCCAGGAGACCGGTGCCGGTTTCGGGCCCGACGTCGAATATGTCCTGACCGGGTCCGCTGCCCGTGTCTCGGCCGAACTGATCCGCTACCGCAACCAGCAGTCGGTCCACATGCGGGAAGACCGGATTGCGCGGATCCTGTCGGGTCCGGCAGAAGCCGCCGCCGGTGCGCACAGCGGAAAAATCCCGTCCGAAGCTCCTGCAACGCTCATCCTGATGGGCATGTCCGACGCCGATTCGCGTGCCGACGACGCCGCCCTCAAGCACGGCGAACTGGCCAACCTCGCCTCCATCCACGCCGCCGCGTACAAGGCCTCCGCCGTCGTGGGCCAGTTCAACGGTGACACGGCCATCATCGTGCCGGACCTGCAGTCCAGCACCGCCGAGCCGGGGCTTCGGTCCCTGGCCGAGGCAATCGTCAGGGACGCCCGAAAACACCTCGGCATCACCCCCTTCGCCGCCGTCGGCCCCCTGGTGCCGGACCTGCTGTCCCTCCACACGGTCACCCGGGTGACGGAGGCGCTGCTGGCCTGCGTGGGCACTGCAGAACCGGGCACGGTGGCGGGGGTGGCCGATTTCGAAGCGGAAATCCTGTACCGCGAGGCGGTCCGCAACTTCCAGGCCTCGCCCTTCCGGCACCGCAGCCTGGCCGCGCTCCTGCAGGAGGACGCCGAGCTCGCCGCCACCCTCCGCGCCTACTTCGACGCCGCCTTCGACGTCGCCGAGTGCGCCAGGGGCATGAACCTCCACAAGAACACCGTCTACTACCGGGTGGCCAAGGCCGCCCGGGTGACCGGCCTCAACTTCGGCAGTCCCCGGGACTCACTGGTGGCACTGCTCCACCTCCAGGAGTGGGCCGCCGCCAACAACACTTCAGGCAGGAAATGACCACGACACTCAGCGCGCCGCCCCTGGACATCCTCCTTGAGGAAATCGTCCGGGAACACCGGCCCCGGAAGGAAGCCGGTGCCGTGCCCGGCAACATCCCGGTCCTGGCCGCCGTCCCCTTCAACCGTTTTGGCATCGCCGTTGTCACCACCTCCGGCAAGGTCTTCAGCTCCGGCGACGCGGACGTCCCGTTCTCCATTCAGAGCATCTCCAAGGTGTTCACCCTGGCCATGGCGCTGCAGGGCGGCCGGTCCGGCCTGCTGTGGTCACGGGTGCTGCGCGAACCATCCGGAACGGCTTTCAACTCACTGGTCCAGCTCGAAGCCGAGCACGGCATCCCGCGCAATCCCTTCATCAACGCCGGCGCCCTGGTGGTCACGGACCACCTGATGGAAGAGACGCCCGACGCCGCCGGGCACCTCCTGCAGTTCCTCACCCGGCAGGCGGGTACGGGAGGACAACCAGGCCGGGAGGGAGATCCGGCACCGTACATTGACGAGGCCGCTGCTGCCGGTGAACTGGCCGGCAGCAGCCGCAACCTGGCCCTTGCCCACTTCCTGAAGGACTTCGGCAACCTCACCCAGCCGGCCGCGGCAGTGGTGGAGAACTACGTCCGCCAGTGCTCCGTCATGATGACCTGCGTCCAGCTGGCCAGGGCGGGCCTGTTCCTTGCCAACGACGGCCAGGGGGCCCCGGGGGCCGTGTTGTCCCCGAGCGAGGCCAAGCGGATCGGCTCCATCATGCTGACCTGCGGCATGTATGACGCCGCGGGCGAGTTCGCGTACCGCGTGGGCCTGCCCGGCAAGAGCGGAGTGGGCGGCGGCATTCTGGTCATCGTCCCGGGCCAGTGCGCCATCTGCGTCTGGAGCCCCCGCCTGGACGCCAAAGGCAATTCCCTCGCCGGGACGGCGGCCCTTGCGGACCTCTCCGACCGCACCGGCTGGTCGGTCTTCTAAGTTTCCCCAACCAACAAGATCTTTTCCGGATCGAAAGGAATCCCCATGCCCAACAACCCCAATGACGAGGTTGAGCCGGACCATGTAATTGATGGTGGTCACGCGCATGCGTCCGAGACTTCCCTGCATGCGGAGGACAAGGGTTACCACAAGAACCTCAAGCCGCGGCAGATCCAGATGATCGCGATCGGCGGTGCGATCGGTACCGGCCTGTTCCTGGGCGCCGGCGGCCGGCTGAACGCCGCGGGCCCGTCCCTGGTCATCGCGTACGCGGTCTGCGGGTTCTTCGCGTTCCTGATCCTGCGCGCCCTGGGCGAACTGGTCCTGCACCGGCCCTCCTCAGGCTCCTTCGTCTCCTACGCCCGTGAATTCTTCGGCGAGAAAGCCGCGTTCGTTTCCGGCTG
Source organism: Arthrobacter sp. 135MFCol5.1 (assembly GCF_000374865.1). Classification (GTDB taxonomy): domain Bacteria; phylum Actinomycetota; class Actinomycetes; order Actinomycetales; family Micrococcaceae; genus Arthrobacter. The sequence continues at coordinate 184,434 of NZ_KB895458.1, forward strand.
GTTCTACTGGATCAACTGGGCCACCACCACCATCGTGGACATCACCGCCGCCGCCCTCTACATGCACTTCTTCGGCAACTACATCCCCTGGATGGCCGATGTCCCGCAGTGGGCCTGGGCCCTGACCGCCCTCCTCGTCGTCCTCGCCCTGAACCTCGTCTCGGTCAAGGTCTTCGGCGAAATGGAATTCTGGTTCGCCCTGATCAAAGTCGCCGCCCTCGTCGCGTTCCTGATCATCGGCACCTACTTCGTCATCTTCGGCACCCCCGTGGACGGCCAACAAGTCGGCATCAGCCTCCTGTCCGACCACGGCGGGATCTTCCCCACCGGCCTGCTGCCCATGATCATCCTCATGCAAGGGGTCCTGTTCGCCTACGCCTCCATCGAACTCGTCGGCACCGCCGCCGGCGAAACCGAAAACCCCGAAAAAATCATGCCCAAAGCCATCAACTCCGTAGTCTTCCGCATCGCCGTGTTCTACGTCGGCTCCGTCATCCTCCTCGCCCTCCTGCTCCCCTACACCACCTACCAAAAAGGCGTCAGCCCCTTCGTGACGTTCTTCGGCTCCATCGGCGTCCAAGGCGTAGACGTCATCATGAACCTCGTCGTCCTCACCGCCGCCCTGTCCTCCCTGAACGCCGGACTCTACTCCACCGGCCGGAT
>NZ_KB895459.1 GCF_000374865.1 Arthrobacter sp. 135MFCol5.1
GCCGCCTACGAAGCCCACATCACCAAGTCCGACAACACCCATGCCACCGTCAAGCTCGACACCAACTTCACCATCACCGCCACCGAAACCGGCGGCCCGGAAGGCCACTAATCCCGCCCCAAGCTCCCGGGGATTCCACACTCCCGGGAGCAAACCACTCTCCAATTCAGGGAAAGACGCAGCCGGCCAGCTTCAAATGCCTTCCTGTCCCAGGTTCTGAATGCAGACGACCCCGCGCTGAGGTCAATAACAACCGTTTCTGACTGCGCGTCGGCAAGACTCCAAAAAATCCCGAAATGCGCTCCTATCGTTGGTCAAAACTGATTGCCGAAAAGAAAATCGGTCAATTGGGCGATGGAAGGGTTTTTGACGTGTCCAGGAACATAGTTGGCTACGCGAGGGTAAGTACCCGTGGTCAATCGCTCAATTCGCAGGTGGACGCGTTGGTGGCGGCGGGAGCAGTCCGTGTCTTTCAGGAGTACGCGTCCGGTGCTACCCAGGCAAGGGCCTGGTGGAAGGACTGCTTGGATTATCTGCAGCCGGGAAACGTTCTGTTGGTCGCGGACCTGACCAGGCTTGGCCGTAGCACCTCCGACCTTGCGGACATCGTCACAGTGCTGGGTCAGCGGGGGATAGGCTTCCGTTCCCTGGCTGAACCCTGGCTGGATACGACTAGCGCCCACGGCAAGCTCATCTTCGACATGTTTGCCTCCCTAGCGGAATACGAACGGTCACGGCTGTCGGAAAGGACGAAGGCTGGGCTTGCCGCAGCTAAAGCGCGAGGCCGGCTCGGCGGCCGTCCGCGGTCGATGACGCCAGGGAAACTGGAAACGGCCCGGCAGCTGCGCAAGGAAGGAAAGACTCTGAAGGAAACGGCAGAGCGGCTCAGTGTCAGCGTTTCATCACTGACTCGGACTCTTAGCAGGAACGACGTCCCAGAGGTCGTATCCGAAGCCGCCTGACGCGCACGTGCTTTTGGGACAGCTTATGGGCCGCCAAAGTTACGCAGCCGGCAATGGCTACCAGGAACCGGATGGACGGGAGAGCGTCCCAGGAAGGCATCCCACTTCTAAGGAAGTGGGACGGGAATGAAGCTTATAGGGCACCTTCACCGGGCAGTTTTGCGGGCCGGTCATACGTACTCCGATGTGCCCAGTGACGGCGCCTCTTGGAATGCCCTGTTGGTGCAGCGGTGATCGACCGGCTTACGCGCGGGTTGAGGGAACGAACCAGTGGGTATAACCGATAGGATCCGAGCATGGGAAAGGGAGGTGCAACGTGAAGCCGCGTCGTTTCGCCGTATCTCCCGATGTTCTTATTTGGGCTCGGCAGTCGGCGCGCTTGTCGAGCGCTGAGGCTGCCCGACGCATTGGGGTCCAAGAGGACCGCATTGGGCAATGGGAATTAGGGCAGGTTGAACCCACTATCAACCAGCTTCGGCATGCCGCTGAGGCCTATAACCGCCCGCTAGCTGCCCTGTTTCTTCCTGCTCCGCTTCAGGAGGAGGCTGTTTTCGATTTGCCTGACTTTCGCAGGCCGGAAACAGAGGGGGAAGAATCAGCTCCGCTCAGGAGAGCAATTCTCCGTGCGAAGGGCCAACAGGAGGCTCTTCAAGACATCCAGGACGAGCTTGGGGATGTAGCGCTTCCACCACTCCGCACTATCGATATAGCCCGCTTGGAGGCTGAAGACGCAGGCCAACAGTTGCGTGATGAACTTGGCTTCATCGATTTCTCGCAACGCCTTTGGTCTCAACCCGAGGAACTACTCCGTGAGCTTGTACGTCGGGTCGAAGATCGTGGATACCTCGTCATCCAAGTCCAACGCGTTTCGGTTAGCGAAATGCGGGGTTTCTCGATAGCTGCGGAACTAGCGCCGTTGATCGCTATAAACGGCGCGGATTGGCCGCGGGGCAAGGTGTTTACGCTTTTGCACGAGCTCGCTCACCTAGGCCTGAGGCATAGCGGGCTATGCGATCTTAGCCGTCAGTCGTCGGTTGCTGAGGAGAGGTTCTGCGACCAAGTCGCCGCGGCCGCCCTAATGCCCAGGAGGTCATTTCGTTCTGTAGCGGAAAGGCTAACAATCGATCCAACCTCCTACAACGATCTTCGAGTTCTGTCAGATAGATTCGGTGCGAGTGCCGAAGCAGGCCTTATCAGAATGATCCATCTCGGTCTGGCTACTTGGGATGATTATTCCTCGCTCCGCGGGGAATTCCGCTCGGCTTACGACCGGCACAAACAGGACGAGAAGGACGCCCGAGTGGGGCGGGATGCCCCAATCTACTACCAGCTCAAGGTTCGTGACCTCGGTCGCCCATTCATTGCATCCATGATTCGTGCGCACAACGAAGGCGCATTGAGTTCAAGGGACACTGCCCGCCTGCTTGACGTCTCGTACGACAAAATTCCAAAGCTCATCGAACGAGTCGCTTCAGCGGAGGTTCTCGCGTGACCGCACCCACCTATTCACTCGACACCAGCGCGCTAATCGATGGTATCGAGCGCTTCTACCCTCGCCGGCATTTCCCGCAGTTGTGGGAGCGTATCGACGTCCTAATCGGGGAGGGCCGCCTGCACATCTCTGAGGAAGCGTGGGCAGAGGCAATCGCTGTGGACGCTCCGGTTCGTGAATGGTGTCAGGAAGAGGGCATGGGTCGCGATAAGAGCATGTATCAGACCACAGTGGCAGTTGCTGCTATCGCAGGGCAGATTGGCGCCGAGTTCCCTCAGTGGTCGACTCAGGGTGGTAAGAACGGCGCCGACCCATTCGTTATCGCAGTAGCGGAAGTGGAATCTGGGATGGTTATCTCGGGGGAAACCAACGGCGGTCCTGCGAAGCCGAAAATTCCGTACGTATGTGCCCAGCGCCAAATAGGCCATGGTAAATTGATCGACCTCATTCGAAACGAGGACTGGATCGTAGGGTGAGACCTCATACCATAGCTGACCTCTGGAGATCTCCAACGCTCAATCTAAGTCCATTGCCTTGGAGTCTTGATTCGGTGTTGTCTGCCGGTGTCCAACAAGGGATCCCTCACCGGGCCCCACGAGGTAAGTTCACATGAACCAGTTGAGTCAGGGGCGACAGCGCCAGCCGGGTAGATGGTTGAGGCTGCAGACTTAGGGAAAATGAGAAGATTCACCAATGAAGACTAACGATCCGGCCAGCGAACGCCCTGGCATTGTCTTCAGAAACTCGATCCTATACTTCGGTCCGCGTTTCTGGTGGGGTGGTGGTCTGGCTGGACTGGTAGTAGTCGCAACTGTGTTAGCGGCGGGAAGTCTTGGCAATGGGCTCCTGCTGGGAGCTGCGGCCGTGGCTGGTGCGCTCATCGGCACTCTCTTCTCTCCGTCGTCGAAGCCCATAGATCACTCTCGGACGGCCAGCGATTCCATAGTGATTTTGCTCGACCTGAGGGCAGACCTCGAAAGAGCACGAGATTCTATTACTGCTGCGTCGACGGAGACGAGTAAGGGTTTGCAGGCGATCCACCTGCTCTCTGCTCAGGAGACGCTGAGGAACCAAGACGAACGGCTCGCAAGGTCCGTGGAGAACTGGAACATCGTTACCCCAGACATAGCCGACCGTGTAATCGATTCCCGCAAGAGCGGCAAACGACGACTGGAACAACTTGTGCAGGAAGGAAACTGGGATGGATAGCCAAGAGGCCGAGAAGATCACCGGAAAGGTCGCTGAGATCGTCAGCGACAGAGAACTAATACTTAATCGCGGTTCCGATCACGGCGTTGAAAAGGGCATGTATTTCAATGTGCTTGACACGACCACAGACAGTATCAAGGATCCTGAGACTGGCGAGGTCCTAGGAGGCTTCAAACGGATTAAGATCTCGGTTGTCGCGGTTGAGGTGGCAGAGAGAATCACCTTAGCTCAGACCTTCAGAAGCAAAACCGTCAACCTCGGTGGAAGTGGTTCAGGATTTTCGGCATTAACGAACATGCTCGCCGAGCCCCGCTACGTAGAACGAGTTGAGACGCTGAAGCTTGACCCCTCAGCGGCAAAACCTCTTGGTGCATCTGAAAGCGTCGTCAGTATAGGTGACCCTTTCGAGCAAGGCGTTGCCAGCGACGGTGATGCTGCCCGTGCGGTTACGCTGTGGAAATAGTTTGCTCATCGTCTTCAGCTTTCCCATGGCTGGGGTTGCCGGTCCGGCACATCAGGTTAGAAGACCCAGCCTGACGAAGAACGCCGTTGCTCTGTCGAGGTCGGCAACGGTACCAGTTCTCGTTGGCGACGCCCGCGTACGGGGGTGGCGGCGGAAGCCGCCCGTCTCGAATGGCTTAGCGGTACTCAGCCTAACCGCATGGTTTGTACGAAAAGGCACCCTGAAGATGGGAGCTGAGCAGTGAGCGTAGACAATGCAACCGAAGGTGAGTTGTACCCGCTGCTGCCGGATGTCCAGGACAGGCTGACCGACCTGGCGGCAGATGATCGGCTGGCACCGGAGCGTGACGCGGAGCAGACCTATGGACCTGCGCGGCGGCCGGTGAATGAAGCGGTGGAACACCTAGACGCCGCGCGTCAGATCCTCGCTGCGCTGGAGACCAGAGACCACGAACTAAAAAGCTTTCCCTAACTCATGGGCGTATGGGCTCATGGAATCCTGCGTTATGGAGATCGTTGCTTACGGATCCCAGTTTCCAAGGAGCATAGGTGAGTAGTTTTTTGGAAATTGTTTTAAGAAACGCACTACATGGGTGTTACCCTGAGGATGTCCTAAGGGGGTTATGGTGGAGTCCACCGAAGCCCCGTTAAGAAGGAACGCCCCCGGTTGCAGCCGGGGACGTCCTAGGGGATTGGCCTTTAGAGAGTCCAATCGTCAAGCATCTGAGCCAGTTTTGTGATTGCCGCGATCAGTCGTACACAGCCCTGAACAAGCTGTACGGTGGTCGCGGTTTTCTTTTCCCAGTCAGACTGCCCGAGATTTTTCTTCCGTTTAGTAACCAATGCTTTCCCCTTCCTCCCGGCACCGTCACCGTCTGAGCCACGCGGCGAAAGTGCAGCCCTGGAAGTAGGGTTGAAACAAGCATAACGAGCATGCTGACATATCCCCGCATTCCACAAATGCCTAGCCTGTGGACAAGTTGTGAAACATTGTTCGTGAAACCAAAAAAGCCCCGGCAATTAGCCCATGGCTTTTTCGTCTAATGCTTGGCTGCGGAGACTATCCAGCCTGCTGCTCGGCCAGAGCTTTCGCCGCCATTGCCTTGGCCTCCGCTATCGGGATGGTGCCGTCGCGCTGGGCGTAGTACTCCATCACTCGGACTGTGAGGGAATCCAGAGTGTCATCGGACATGACCGGAATCTTGAATTTGACTGTGACCTGCTCCTGTTTCGGTCGAGCCGGCTTGGCAATCATCCGCCGTTGCACTTCGGCCAAGGCCTCCGTGTGCCGGCGCTCCTGCCGCCGTGCGCGTTCGGTCTTGGCAGCGGCGATCCTTCGGCCTTTCCGGATCTTGAAGAAGATCCACAGACCGACCAGGAGCAGTACTACAACCAGGATGGCGATAGCTACGGGATTGCCCTCCCATAGACCACCGATGAATCCAGCGATCAGGAAAAACAGAAGCACAGGCTTGATGAGCTCTTGCTTCTGCCTGGTCGTTAGGAGTGCCATGGTTAGAGGCTACATTCTCCACCATTGGGGCCAGGAGTCCCCTCACCGAACGTCGCCACCAAGGCTTTTCCTGTTTAGCGGCTTATAAGGCGGCGAAGTGGTAACAATCCGATCCTCAGGGAGCGTCCACAGTAGCGATGTTCCGGTTCTAAGGAAGTGGGACACCCCCCGCCCGGCCCATAGTACGGACCAGGCCGGTGTACCAGATCTGGGAGATGGGGGACCTCCCACAAAACAGTGCCCCGATCTTCGATCGTGCAACGAAGAGCGGGGCACGCCGTAAATACCCTTTGCTGGATGCCTCTTCAGCGATGCTCTTCATCGCCTTCGGCCTCGTCCTCTCTTAGCGATTCCGAACCGTCGCGGGGCTCGGTCCTCCACGCAATGTGCATCACAATGATTGGTGCAAGAGCAGAACCAAAGCCCAAGAGCGCCGCGTTTGCTCCGCCTAGTACGTACCCCACCAGCGCACCCAGACAAGGCGCAACGAGAGCGACTGCCCATATCTATTTAGCCCGTCGTCTCACAGTTGATTCCGACCTTTCTCAGCTGAACAGGCCTGGAAGACCTTTAAGAAAACCACCAATTCCGCCGGTGACCGATCCAAATCCCAAACCATTGAACATTGCGTCCTGAATTGCCTCACTGGATTGACCTTGCACCGCGGCGGCTGTGCCCGATCCTATGGCTCCGGCTAGACCACCCGCGACTATGCCAGCTCCCACGGCGCACGCGAACCCTGCCGTTACTCCACAGAGGCTAATGACTCCAACCACGCCCACGACGGTCGACAGCACAACGCCTAGCAATGCACCTGGTGACGGCGTCAAAAGGAGACCCGACGGATCCACTCCGTTTACGGGGTTGCCTCCTGCGTACGCGTAGCGGTTTTGTTCTTGTCCTGAGGGGTCTGGCTGGGTGAAGCGGCCGCGGGAGCTGGAGGCGGGGGCCGAGGTGCTGGCCCCCGCCTCCAAGCTGGCTGAGCCGGTTCGGGATTGGACTGGTTTGCTGTAGTGGCGGGGAGCCGGGTGCAGTCCAGCAGGGGGCTTAGGCCGCGGCCGATCCTGTATCCGTGATGGTGGCCAGCAGCCATTGGTCCGACAGCGGGTCACGGCGCAGCTCGAAGGTTCGCAGCGCCGAGGTCGATGTAAGGCGAACCTGAACCCGCCAGTGTTCGATGTCGACGACGTTCCCGACACCCGCGGGAACGCTTCGGCGGGTCTCCCACCATGAGTCCCTGGTGAACCAGTGGACAGGCTCTTCGGTTACGGCCCAGATCCGTCCGTCGTACCGGACGGCCAGGGGAGTGCCGGCCTTGGTGAAGCGGACGTCCACCGGGGCGTTGAGGGTAGGAGCTTCTGGGGTGATGGTCATGAGCTTGTTGTCTTCCTGGATGGTGCAAAGGGCTGGTCAGGCGGCTTTGACGAGGGGCAGCTCGCCCCAGTGGGTGGTGTATCTGGGGGAGAGCATGTCCCGTTTCATGGTCCAGTCCGGGCCGCCCCGGATCCCGCCGTGGCCCAGGCCGATGGACCCGCGTCCGTAGCGGCGGGTGACGTCCTCCAGCAGGGTCCCGATGTGCCGTTCCTCGTGGGGGTTTTCGAACAGGGACAGGGGTGCCTGGTTGCCGCTGGGGCGCAGGTCAGTGACCATGATCCCCGCCCTGGCGTACCGGACGCCCTCGACAATCCTGGGCAGGAGGGCGTGACCGGCTTTGGTCAGGATCACCGGATCAGCCGTGGGCATAGGCAACGGCACACACACCGACGGGTACGAGGTGTCTTTGGGGTTAAAGTGCGAGGTGCCGGCGAACGCCGTCAGGACCTTCGCCTGCAGCCCGTGCTTGGCCAGCCGCGCCGAGGCCTGCTGCCCGTACACACTCATGACCTGCCGGATCCCCGCCGCGGTGGTGATGGGCTTGGCGAACGACCGGGAAAAGATCAGCTGGTCCCGCCCAATCCGTTCCTCCTCCATGGGGATGCAGGGCGTACCCTGCAGCTCTAGGACGGTACGCATCACCACGACATTGAACTTGTCACGGATGGCCACCGGATCGGCCCGAACCAGATCAGCGATCGTAAAGATGCCCATCCCGTTCAACCGTCTCGTCAGCCTGCCGGCGATGCCCCACACCTCCTCAACGGACAGCCGGCCCAACAACGCCTCCCGCTCCGCTGCCGGGACGGAATCCCAATGACACACCCCGGCAAAGCCCTTGTTGTTCTTCGCCCACTTGTTGGCCAGCTTCGCCAGCGTCTTCGTGGGCGCGATCCCCACGCAGACTGGAACGCCGACGTTCCGCCGGACGGCCGCTTTCATCGACGTGCCCAACGAAGCCAGCTCGGAAGGTGTCCCTTTGACGCCGAGGAAGGCTTCGTCGATGCTGTAGACCTCCAGCCAGGCCGAGTACCGGCCCAGCAACTCCATCACCCGGGCACTGATGTCCCCGTACAGCTCGTAGTTGCTGGACAGCGCGACCAGGCCCCATTCCTTCGCCCGCGGAGCGAGCTTGAACCAAGGCTCACCCATCGCGATCCCCAGGGCCTTGGCCTCCGGCGAACGGGTGACAGCGCAACCGTCGTTGTTGGACAGCACGATCACCGGCTTCCCCTCCAGGGAGGGGTCGAACGCCCGCTCCGCGGAGGCATAGAAACAATTCACGTCCACGTGAGCGATCTGCGGCATGTGCCGCATCAGTGCAGGCTTAGACATGATGCAAACACCGGACCGCCGTACCCCAGATGCTTAAATCGGAAAGGGCCGGAACCGCGATGTCCGGGTAGGCCGGGTTCTCCGCCTGGAGGATCACCCCTGTCGGGGTGATCCGCAGCCGCTTGATCGTCAGCTCCCCGTCCAGGACCGCGACGACCACGGAACCGTCGTGCGGCTCCAACGCCCGGTCGACGATCAGCTCGTCCCCGTCGCTGATCCCGGCGCCTTCCATCGACTCCCCTGACACCCGCACCACGTAGGTGCCGGTGACGTCCTTGATCAGATGGGCGTTCAAATCGATGCGGCCGTCAAAGTAGTCCTGCGCCGGCGACGGAAACCCCGCCGCGACGGGCATCGGAGAGACCAGCACCGACAACAACGAAACGCCCGCATCTATCACACGGGGACCGACAATGACGCCCACAACACACCTGATTCGAATATTTGTTCGATTGAATCTCAATGCTACCCCTCGCCTACGACAGGGCAACTAAATGCGCTGACCTGCTGCAGCGGGGGAGCGGCCGCTGCCCACAGCCGGGGACAATTCCAGCAGGGTTATCCACCGCTACGACTACCGACGGGAGCTTCCCCGTGGCTCCCAAAAAGCCAGCCGTGGATAACCCGACTTGCCCCCAACCATGGACAGGACCAGGGGAATGTCAGCTGGCCGCCATATCGGGAGGCAAACACCTGGTTTCCGCTGCGCTTCAACCAGTTGGTGGGCGTCCGCTTCGCGGCCGGCTGTTGGGTTCAGGGCGTGCCGTCGCAGAGCTGCGAATTCCGGCCCCTCTAGCCCCTCCTTCGTCGGGGCCTGCGGCACGGAAATTCTTCTCCGGCGCTCCTTCGTCGCTGATTTCCTCCGAAGATTTTCCGTGCCTTGCCCTACGGGTAGACGGGCCTGCACGGGCACAGCTCCGCAAGCTTCGCCAGCAGCCAAAAACAACGGGGGAAGAGGGGAGCTGGCCGGTCACCATTGATCGCCCCACCCACCCAACTTCTCGGCAAGAAGGACAAAAACATGAACGCAGTAACCAAGAAGACGGTGATCTTGAAGGACACCGGGGAAACCGTCGATGGGGTGCCCGTCCTTGGCGATTACCACCTGAACGGCGGCTACGAGTGGATGGAACTCATCGAAGAACACGGCTGGGCCGTGCTCTCCAACTGGGGCCACGAGGGCTGGGACCTGGGCCAGTGGCCATACGTCATGGTCGCTGCCACGCGGACCGCTGACACCATCGGGAACCTGTTCGGCGTCGCCACCTACTGCGAGGGTGACGTAACGTGCACCTTCTACCGGACCAAGGCCCGGCAGTGGGACGCGATCAGCGAGCACGCCTTCACCTACTGGAAGAACGGGCAGGCACACGGACCGGACGACCTGCCCGAAGCCGCCGCGGAACTGCCCAGCCGGTACCGGATGCCCTACGCCGTCCACGCCGCCTAACCAGCACCCACCGCTGTACTGCCCGGCCCAAGCCGGGCAGTACAGCCCCCCAAACTTTTCCAAAGGAGCATGACCATGAGCACCACCTGCACCGCATTGATCGTCCCGGCCCGCCTGTCCCAGCCCGTCCGAACCGAAACTATTGACGCTTCCCTGCCCACCCTGCAGGCCCTGGTTGAAGGGAACATCGAAGCCATTACCCGCGGCGAATGGCACGCCTACCTCAACGAGGAAGGGAAGATCATCAACCTGCCCGCGAACATCCGCGCCGGACACCTCTTCCGCGAAACCGGCCTCTACATCGCCGATATCTTCTGCGGAGACGTGGTCTTCCTGGGCCAAAGCGCGCACGGCGAAGAGGCCGACGTCCCCGACTACCTCATCGGGCTAGCCGAGGAACTCTTCGACGCCCGTCTCTCCGCCTAGACCGCAACCATGGTGGCCGGGAACCGCTCAGTTCCCGGCCACCAGCCCGTTCTGGCGAAAGGTCGGGCGGGCCGCCGCACGGTGCAGCTGCCGCCGTGGTCACCGGCGGCGGCCCGCCAATCCGAAAGCCTAGCGCTCATCACTTTGCCGCCCCGGACCCGCCCCGCCTCCTGGCCGGCCCCGGAAAGAGTCCAACAGACTGCTGGACAAAGAGGGTGCTCGCAGGGCTCGCACCGATTCGGTCGTCCGCTTCGCGGCCGGCTGTTGGGTCCAGGGCGTGCCGTCGCAGAGCTCCGGACCCCCTGAACCTGGTCTGTCTACGACGTTTTTTGCTGCTGTCCTACGGATCGTACGTGCCCGCTCCACCCCGTCTAGCCCCTCCTTCGTCGGGGCCTGCAGGCCAGGAATTTCCTTGCGGCGCTCGTGCCTCGCTTATTTCCTCCAGGAATTTCCCGCCCTTTGCCCTGGCGGGTAGACGGGCCTGCACGGGCACAGCTCCGCAAGCTTCGCCAGCAGCCAAAAAACAACGGGGGGAGAGGGGAAGCTGGCCGGCGGTCACCATTGGTCGCCCCACCCACCCAACTTCTCGGCAAGAAGGAGCAACACCATGAACGACTTCATCAAATTCACCGGCCCGGCCGACGTCCTGGCCTTCATCCCGCACACGCTCGGCTTCGCCCCGCAGGAATCCTTCGTCGCGATCACCATGCAGGGAAACAAGATCGGCGCCACGCTTCGCGTCGACGCCCCGTTCGGGCTGGAACCGGCGAACTTCGCCCAAACCACCGTCAGCTACCTGACCGCCGACGAAGCGGCCACCGGCAGCCTGCTGGTCATCTACACCGACGAGAACACCGCCGGAAAACCGCAACCCTACTCGGACCACGTCGAAGCGCTGCGCAGCGAGCTGGAAACCGCGGGGATGCCCCTGCAGGACGCATGGCTGGTGACCTCCGAACTCTGGCGAAACTACCACTGCACGGACACCAGCTGCTGCCCGGACCAGACGCTGGATGCCATCACCACCAGCAACGGCAACGCCGCCCTGATCTACCGGGGGAGCGCCGTCAACGGATTCACCGCACCGGCACCCTTCGCCGGGGATGAAACCGCCCGCGACGCCATTGCCGCGCACAAGCCTGACGGGTGGCCTGAAGACCTCGAAGCCAGCCGCGCGGCGTGGGCCAAAGTGCTCGATGATCCCAAGAGCTTGACCACCCAGACCGCGCACCAGCTGGCAGGAGCGTTCCAGCACCCCACCATCCGGGACTACATGATGGGTGACATCATCACCCACGCCCCCGATCAGTTCACCTCAGTCATGCTGGGCGTCTTCCTCACCCGCCCGGACTGGGCCCGGGTAGACACCGCCCAGGAAGTCGCCTTCGAGCTGATGAAGGCAACGCCCGAAGGGCAACGGGCCCCCATGCTGAGCCTGATCGGGTGGCTGGAATGGCTGAAAGGAAAGTCCAGCTTCGCCGCCCGGTACTTCAAGCTCGCGCTGGAAGACGTCGCCGACTACCGGCTGGCCGAACTGCTGGCCGAACTGGTCAACCGCGGCCTGCTGGCAGACTGCACACGAGACCCGAAAAAGGCCTATAACCGCCAGCTGAACCGCTAACGGACAGGCCGGGCCCCACCCAAAGGGTCCGGCCTTTCCCGTCGGACTTCCCCAGGTGCGCGGCGGCCTCCCCCGCTAGCGCTCCGCCGGCCGCGATGACGCTGCCGCGGGCGCAGCCACTTCCAGCCAACCCGCAGAAACTGCCACTACTGTGAAAGGACGAAATCAGCCCTCCAGCAGGCAAGGAAACCCGTGGCCGACGAGATCCGCATGACCGAGGACGACACCGTCGCCCCCGACGCCAGCCCGATCGAAGACTTCCTGGAGCTGCGGCTGCTCACCGCCGGCCCACCGACCGGCCCCGTAGACTTTCCCCAGGAAGACCACCGGCTCGATGAGCCGTAACCACTGCAGCGCTGACGCTGCACCATAGATTTCCTTTTGCCGAGGAAAACCATGAAGGGCCGGCACATCAATGTGCCGGCCCTTCATCATGTCCGCGGCGTTTCAGCCACAGCCGCCATAAGACCACAGCGGCGAGGGCGTTGAGGAAGGCGACAAAGAGATCGCCGGCAGCAGGCCGGCCGACGACAAGATCCACACCCACCAGCACCACCGACCCGACGGCAGCAACGGTGAACACCACAACCAGGACCCGGCGGGACCGTCGTGACTTCCATACGTCGGCGCGCCGGGCCTCGTTGCGGTGGCCAAGGCGTGGAGCTGGGTCGCTCATGCCCCCACCCCATTCAGGGGACATGTGCATGCTCGCAGGGCTCGCACTGGTTTTCGCTGCGCTTCAACCAGTTGGTGGGCGTCCGCTTCGCGGCCGGCTGTTGGGTTCAGGGCGTGCCGTCGCAGAGCTCCGGACCCCCTGAACCTGGTGTGTCTACGACGTTTTTTGGCTGCTGTCCTTCGGATTGTACGTGCCCGCTCCGGCCCCTCTAGCCCCTCCTTCGTCGGGGCCTGCGGCCCGGAAATTCTTCTCCGGCGCTCCTTCGTCGCTGATCTCCTCCGAAGATTTTCCGTCCCCTTGCCCTGCGGGTAGACGGGCCTGCACGGGCACAGCTCCGCAAGCTTCGCCAGCAGCCAAAAAACAACGGGGGAGAGGGGAGCTGGCCGGTCACCATTGATCGCCCCACCCACCCAACTTCTCGGCAAGAAGGACTAAAACATGAACGCAACACCCACGCTTGAAATGCTCGACCCGGCAACCCTGACCGTGGACATCAACGTCCGCAAGGACGCCGCCCTCACGGCTGACTTCGTCGCCAGCATCAAGGAACACGGCGTGATGGAACCGGTGATCGCCCACCGCAAGGACGACGACACCGTCCACGTCCTGATGGGCCAGCGCCGCACCCGGGCCGCCGTCGAAGCCGAACGGACCCTCATCCCGGTCCTGATCATCGACTCACCCGAGGAAGCCGAACGCATAGTCACGCAGGTCGTGGAGAACATCCAGCGCGCCGAACTGACCGAAGCCGACGAAGCTGACGCCTACCACCAGCTGTCCCTGATCGGCGTCCCGGCGGCCGCGATCGCCAAGAAGACCGGCAGGACCAAGGACAAGGTCGAAAACGCGCTCAAAGCCAAGGCCTCCACCACCGGCGCCAAGGCCCTCGAGAGCGGCTACACCCTCGACATGGCCTTGGTGATGACCGAGTTCGAAGGGGACCAGGACGCCATCGAGGAACTCGAATCCGTGATCCGGGACGAACCGCAGTACTTCGACCACATCGCCCAGAAGCTCCGCGACGACCGAGAATCCAAGGCCCAGCTCTCGGCCCTGATCGAAGAACTCATCGCCCAGGGCAAAGCCATCGTCGAAGACGCCGGGCACTACGCCGACGAGGAGAACCTGTACGTCTCAGCGGCCAAACGCCCGGACGGGGAACCGGCCACCGACGAGGACGCCAACGCCTACATCATCAGCACCAACTACCGGGGCGAGCATTCTGCCCAGCCTGTCATCAGCGACTGGAAGGAATTGGGCTTCAGCCCCAAGTACGAGCGCTACAACGGCGGGACGCAGGCCCAGAAGGGTCCGATGACCGATGAGCAGAAGGCCGAGCGGAAAACCCTGATCGCCAACAACAAGGCCATGGAATCAGCGACCAAGGTCCGCCGCGAGTTCGTCAAGGCCCTGCTGGCCAGGAAGCAGGCACCCAAGGGCTGGCAGTACTTCACCGTCCACGCCATCACCCACCACTCCGAAACCGCCAGCGGATACGACGGAAAGGTCGCTGCCGAAATGGTCGGGGCCAAGGTCGAAGAAACCAACCGCTGGGGCTGGAACCCGCTGCGGGACCACGTCGCCAAAACCGAGGCGCGGCCCGAGTTCTCCCTGATCGCGCTGGTGTGCGCAGGGTATGAGAAGACCATCGCCAAAGACTCGTGGCGGTCCCCGAGCCAGACACACCGGGACTACCTGAACCAGCTGGTCACATGGGGATACACCCCCAGCGAAGTGGAAAGCATCATCATCGACGGGCAGAAACCAGCCGAGGACGACGCGGCCGCATAAATACCCTTGCCGGGCGGAAGCCCCGCCCGGCAAGGACCCCAGCGGCCACTCACCCCGTCAGGGCCAGGAACCTTCCAGAAGTCGGGCGGTCCGCCGCCCAGGGTGAACCACAGCAGCCAATCACCAGCGGCGGACCGCCGATCAACGCACCCATTCCCCACACCACCACGGTGCCGCGCGCCCAGGAACAACGACGCCCACCTGGACCGCTGCGGGCACCACCCACAACATTCGGCTAGGCTGAATCCGTAGATTTCCTTTGCCGAGGAGAACGCAGAAGGGCCGGCTCTTTGAGCCGGCCCATCTTTGTGTCTCCAGGCCACCGCGGGCCATTGACGGGTAGCAATCAGCCCGGGACATTCCGGGGATCGTTGCCGTAGCTGTTCTTCTCAGCGATCTGGCCGTCCTGGTTCTTGATGACGTGCTCGACCTTGTTCGCTTTCGCGGCGTCGCGGCCGGCGGCCACTGCCTCTTCCTTGGTGCCATAGCCGGCACCGAACGCGCGGTCAGTGCCTTCGCGCTTGTTTTTCCACTGGCCGTCTTCGTAGTACGTCTCGATATCACCCTGAGCCATTACACACTCCCTCTGCCGTTTGGTTCCAAGACACCTGCTGCGCAAGCGCGGATAGCGAAAACCCCGCAGGACGTTCGTCGTGCGGGGCCTTCCTGGCAACCACTCCGCCTGATGGGGGACAGGCGGAGAAGCTGACACCAAACTAATAGAAAGCATGCTTAGTTTTCAAGCGGGGGAGGTTTTGGACGGCCGCCCCGTCGGGGCCGGCCCTGCCGCCAGCCCGGCAACTCGGCGTCCAGCCTTGCCTGCCTCGCCGGGGCCAGTGTGCCGTGGCGGTAGGTGATTCTTTGGCCGTGGATCCACACTCCAAGTACACGCTCCTGCTCGGTGCCGGCATTCTTATGCAGCGGCCAGTCCTTGCCCTCGGCCCTGTAAGCGATGAGTTCCACCAGGCGCTGATTCCACAGCGCTTCGCGTCTTTCTTTCTGCCGGCGCGGTGCGTCCCAGCCCGGGATTTCCCCGAGCCGGGCTTTGACAGTGGGGGAGAGGGTGCCGTTGTCGGCGTCCTGGCGCCTGCGCCCAAGCCAGGTGCTCAGGGCGCGCTCCCGCGCGGACTTCGCCCGCGGACTGGGCAGCCGGCCTTCGGCCCGATACAGGGCAATAATGTCCTCGAGGTTTTGCAGGCTCCGGCTGTCCATCTTCGCCGGCGGGCGCGGCACCGCACGTCGATGCTCGGCCCGGAGGGACGGTTCTTCCCGGGCAGCGATCTGCAGGTGATACCGGACCGTGGACTCCGCGGCCGCCGACAACGAAGCGATCCTGGAAGCAGGCAGGCCTGCCCGGTACATCTGCACCCACTCCGCATCCGGTGCAGAACGCCGTGTCCCGCCCATACGTCACCCCCGATTCCTCTGCCCGGACCTCCGGCCCTCACACACACCTCACCGTAGGCTAACCACATCCGGGCGGGCACCCGGCCCGACCGGATACCTTCCCCATGGTCCACCACCGACGCCTCCGGGTGAACCGAAACACCGGGGCAGACATTCCTGCAGCCGGGACGACACCTATTCACATCGCCCATTACCCAAGGACCCGTACGTCACCACAGCCGGCACGAACCTCTCACGGCGCATGGGGGCTGCCGCCGTGGGAGCCTGCGGGGATCACCACAGTCGCCAGCGGCAGGACTTGCCATCCGTAACGGAAATCCGTGGCGGGGGGAATTGCACATTTGTGCGTAAAAGTATTCCCCAAAAATCCTAAGAATAAGCGGTAAAAGCTCTATTCATTCAGTTGAATGATTGCTAAAATTGAGGGTAGCAACTCAGCCAGACGAACGAAACTCATTTGATACGAAACCAGGTGCTGAAAATGACTGCTTCACTCACCGCTTACACGGTCTACATCAAGCCGAACTGCCCGAACTGCGAGAAGACGAAGGACTACTTCGATTCCAAGGGGATCACCTACACGGCCGTGGACATCACCGAAGTCCCGGAGGCGCTGGAGTACATCACCGCCGAACTTGGCTACTCCCAGGCGCCCGTGGTCGTGAACAACGCCGATGACCAGGACCACTGGTCGGGCCTGCGCCGCGACAAGCTCGTCCAGGCGGCCATGAGCCACAAGGCGGCGTGAGGGCCATGGAGAGCATGCGCCCGGTCGTCGGGTACAACCTCCACCCGCGGATCCCGTTGGAGGTGGACCTGTTCCGGCAGGTCAACCCCAGCGGCAGGATTAACCCCGACGTTGTGGACCCGTACCTTGTGGAACCCGCGATGGTGGAACCTCTCAATGAGGACCTGTACGAGGGCTACGCCATCCAGGGCAACGCGGGGCATGACGGGTACCTTAACGCGATCAAACGCGCCCCGCTCGGGGAGGGCGGGCTCTGGGACGAACACACCGCGAACCAGTACCAACCCAACGACCTCACCCACGACGAGCCGAGCGGGACTGAACCTGCGAACGAACCAACAACAGGCACCGAGAACATCACCAGCACGCGAGGAAAAGGAACCATCATGGCCGGCGAAACCACCATTACTGTCGTTGGAAACCTGACATCAGATCCAGAGCTGAGATTCACTCCGAGTGGATCTGCAGTCGCGAACTTCACCATCGCATCCACGCCCAGGACCTTCGATCGTCAGTCCAATGAGTGGAAGGACGGGGAGACGCTTTTCCTCCGGGCCAGTGTGTGGCGGGAAGCTGCTGAGAACGTGGCGGAGTCCCTGACCAAGGGCATGCGCGTCATCGTCACGGGCCGGCTGAAGTCGCGTTCCTACGAAACCAAGGAAGGCGAGAAGCGCACCGTCATAGAGCTCGAGGTAGACGAGGTCGGCCCCTCACTCCGCTACGCCAACGCCAAGGTCAACCGAACCCAGCGCGGCACCCAAAGCGGCCAGGGGAACGGCTTCCAGGGCAGCACCGATGCCCAGCCGCAGACCGGGCCGCAGGATGATCCCTGGGCCGTGCCGGCTACCAGCAACACAGCTGGGGGATGGGGGAACGGACCCGACTCTGAACCCCCCTTCTAAAACAGCCCAAGCGTCGGGGGCAGCCGATACGCTGACCCCGACGCAAGACTGTCCGAATCCCGGTCAAAGAACACCAGGGACGCGTGGCCTGAAGCCGCACTTCCCGCAAGAAGCTAGGAGCCCTCCATGAGTGATGAAACGCCTGCCGTTGTCCAGGAAGCCGATGCCATCTATGACGCGGTACGCGCGATCTGCCACATGAGCCAGACTCATCCGGCGCCCACGGTGTACAAGGTGCTGGGAAATCTGAAGGGAGCCACGGGGAACATGTTGGCCCAGGCCCTTCAACAACTCGCGGCAGGCCTCGAGAGGTCAGTTACCGAGTACAACGTCTATGAGGATGACGGTCGGGATCCGGCTCAGTCTGCCGCCGTGGCCGCTGAGCATATGCGTGCTGCGGCTGGCTTGGCTGCACAGCTCGGGGAACATTTGGCGGAGGCGCAGAACGCCATCGCGGGGCAGGGATACAAGACGGAGGGGGACTCATGATCAGCAACCTGGGGATTTGTCAGAGTGCACTGCCCGTCTGAAAGCAGAGGCTCTTGATGGCGAAACCAAAGAAGGTTCCGGCGTTCACCCCGTACTACACCGAGGAGCAGGCCGGGCAGGTCCGGGCAGCGTTCAAGGCAGCCGGCCTGCAGGAGGGCGACGCCAGCGTCTCGGACCTCATCGTCCGGGCGACGATGCGTGAGGTGAAGCGTCTGCAGCGCAAGTACAACGGCGGCAAGCCGTGGCCTCCGGTGCCGGCCGGCGAGCTGCGGCGAGGGCAGCGGACGATGGATGAAATGCAGCACCGAAACGAGGAAGCGTAGACGATGGGTCAGTGGACTGAAGAAGTGAACAAGATCGGCGTCCGGACGTCCCTGCCGTTCCCGAAGATGCTCACAATGGACGACGTCCAGGAGATCCTGAACCTCGGAAAACCGATGGTCTACGCGCTCGTGCGAAGTGGAGAATTGAAGGCAGCGAAATTCGGGCCGCGCGGCATTTGGCGCGTCCGGGAAGATGACCTGGCCGCATACATTGATGCCGCCTACAAGAAGACAGCGGAACAGATTGCCTCGGGCCAGCTCCCCGACGGCGACGCCCAGGCGGACGAGTAACCAGCGGGCGGTTGAGGCAGGAAGGGCGGCACCCTGGCGGGTGCCGCCCTTCCTCAGTTCCCGAGTCAGAAACAGTTCTTGTGAAGCCTATTGCTGCCGCTGGTGCCATTGCTTGGATCACGCGGGCCTACGGAAGCTGGTGGTGATTCGCGCCGCCCTGCAGCTTGTGGTTGTCACCGCCCTGTACCGGCCCGGGAAGCCCCCCTGTGCCTTAGAAGCCAGCCCTCGGGGATGGTTCCGTATGCACAGCAGCGCCCCGCTGTGCAGCCCTGTGTTGTCCCTGCTGAAAGAAACCCAACCGTCCCCTTCGGGTGCGACGGCCGCGCCGGTGTTGAACCATGGGGAACGTATCCGTTGGTGAGCTGGCACTTTCCAGACTGTGCACATTCGCCGGTCCCGGTGGTGAGATCCCGCCTGCAGTGACCTGGCGTCTGTGTGCAGCCGGTCAGGTGGGTCCCCTCGTGCACCTGGGTGCGGGAAAAGCCGGAAGGGTTTTAGCTTTTGTCGTGCGCGAGAGGCTAGTTGGCCTGTGAGCCGTTTGAGTCGGACGTGATCGGGTTTTCAGATGGCTTGGCCTGGGCTTTGCGTCGGCGCCCGGCGGCAGCCGGTTCGAGGCCGAGTTTCTTCAGTTCGTCCGGGCTCCAGCCGTCGCGGGTTGCCTTGACGTAGGCGCGCTTGTCGTCGCGTTCTGCGGCGGCGAGCTGCTCTTTCAGGTCGGTGACGCGCTGGCGTGCGTGGACGAGTTGCTCGACGGATTTAATGCGGGAGTTGAGGAGTTCACGTGCCTGGTTTTTCGTGGCTTCGATGTTCAGTGCGGCCATGGTCTTTCTTGGTCTCTTTCGTGTGGTGGTCAGCGGTCGAGGGCGGGGCCGGCGGCGACGCCGGCAGCAGTCTTTGAGGGTAATGCCGCCACGGCATGGGCGGCGGTCGTGAGTGCTTCTGTGGCGTGGCGTGGGAAGGAGAGCTGAGCGGTTTTCACCGCTTGCTGGTATTGGGGTGCGAGTGGTTCGGGCCTGCCTGCCCGGTCGTATTCGGCGAGAACTTCCGGGACGGAGGTGCGCTGGTAGGCGCGCAGCAGGTCTTCCGCGGAGGGGATCTCCTGGGCGATGAGGTGGGTGATGTCGTCGACGTGGGGCTGCAGTGCCGGTGGGAGAACGTCGTGGACTGATTCGAGGACCGCCGGGAGAATGGCTTCTTGGACGGGCGTCAGCGCCCTGGGCTCGATGTGGCGCAGATAGGTCTCAGGTTCCGGCGCGTACTCCTTGAAGAGGGGCCCGGGCAGTTGGGTTTCGGGACGCTCGGCAAGGGGAGTTGGCAGGATAACCCACGCTGTTAGGCGTTCGGCCCCGGGCCAGATGTGCGCACGTGATCCGGTGGCGTCCTCGAGGTGCACGTTAGCGACCGTGTCGATGCAGCTCTGGATTGTCACGGGCGGGGCGCCGGCCCCTTCGTCGCCGCTCTCATGATGTCTTCCGATCAATAGCTGGTCGGATGCTGCATTGACGAGATGCTTGCGTGGGGCCGGCGGATCGACCTGTAGGTCGATCGTGATTTTCCCGCCCAAGATGGCCGCGTTTTCGGGTTCGTAGGTCAGGCTGCCTGATCGCAATCGGTCGGTGGACGTTTCGTTTGGAAGCATTGTCTCCCCCTGAGAAAGCGTGTCGTGCTGTATCTCCCACCCTAGGCCGACGGCCGCATCCATTACCGCCAAACACGCCGCTGACCGTCTAACTTTCTGAGGCGGAGCAAGCTATACATTTACACGGGTGTAAATGGGCGTGTCCTGCACCGCGCGTGTGGCTTGGTTTGGCACACTGGCTTGTGGGTCCCCGGGTGTCGGGGTCGCTGCGCTGGGCTTTTGGGGATTGGGGGAGTGGGTGTCTGAGGAGGATGTGCCGCGTTCCCCGTTGTCTCGTCGGCGGCGCGCGAATTCCCCGGCGGGGACGAAGAAGCGCCGCGATGTGTGGGTGACGGCGGAGGAGGAAGCGGCCCTGGTTGCCCGGGCGGCGCGGGAGAAGGTCACGGTCCCGAACCTGCTGCTCACTGCTGCTCTGTCGGAGGGGTCGGAGACGCCGACGCAGCGGAAAGCTGCGATGGCGGAGCTGATGGCGATCCATACGCTGCTGGCGCGGGTGTCGAACAACGTGAACCAGATCGCCCGCCACGCGAACGCCGGGAACGAATTCCCCCGGGATGCGTCGGCGGCGCTGGCATATGTGCGCGAGGTGGCGATGCGGATTGACCGGGCGATCGAGGGGTTGATGTAGGGATGATTCCGAACATCACCCGCGGGTCCAGGATGGCCGGGCTGATCCTGTATCTGGCGTCGACGGATGCGGATAAGACGAAGAACGCGCACACCGACCCGCACCTGGTCGCCGGGGACGCGGCGATCATGGCCTGGTACGACGACGGCGTCCTGGATGCCGACGATGCTGTCGCGATCGCCAAGCACCTTGACCAGCCGCGTAAGGCGTTCGGCGTCGAGGTGCTGCAAAAGGATTTCCGCTGGGACCCGGTGACGAAGGAACGGGTGCCGAACGGGCACAAGCACGCGGACGTGTGGCACTGCTCGTTGAGCCTCCGGGCCGAAGAAGGCGCCCTGACGGAACAGCAGTGGGGTGACATCGCCAACGACTTCGTGGACGCGATGGGCTTCACCGAAGCCAGCGGCAAAGCACAGTGCCGCTGGGTCGCGATCAACCACGGAACGAGTGAGAACGGGAACCACCACATCCACATCGCCGTGTCCCTGGTCCGGGAAGACGGCACCAAGGCCTCCACCCACGGTGACTACAAACGCGCACAGCAGACCTGCCGGGAACTGGAAACCAAGTATGGGCTTGAAGAGCTTTCCAGTGTGCACGCCACGCGTGGTTATGACCGGGCTGAGAAGGCCACCGCGGCACGCGATGACCGGGAAATGCACC
This sequence comes from Arthrobacter sp. 135MFCol5.1, assembly GCF_000374865.1. Lineage (GTDB taxonomy): Bacteria > Actinomycetota > Actinomycetes > Actinomycetales > Micrococcaceae > Arthrobacter. Next base: position 21,402 of record NZ_KB895459.1, read on the forward strand.
GCGCCTCCCTGGCCAGGAAGGTGCGTGCCAGTGCCACGGCGTCGGGCACTGAAGCGGAGTTCATCCGCCGCGCCAGAGACACCGGCTTGCTGGTGCGTCCCCGGTATGCGAAGAACACCACCGACGTCATCATCGGCTACTCCGTAGCCGAGCGCCCGAAGCCGGGGGAGCGGCCGATCTGGTTCGGCGGCGGCACCCTCGCCACCGACCTTCGCCTCGGCCAGTTACGGCAGGAATGGGCAGACACCCCGCAGGCCTCGATCGAGGCGGCGGCCGAGTGGAATGCCGCTGCCCGGAACAAACGCAAAGCCAACCCCCGCGGCCCGGAGAAGGCGACACCGGATGCGCAGCTCTGGGTTGACTACACCCGGAACGCCACCGCCCTGGCGGACGAGCTTCGCAAGATCCCGCGGGATGATCACGCCACGTGGGCGAAGGCGGCCCGCGATGTTTCCGGCGCGTTCGCGGCATGGTCGTACCGGCTGGAACCGACCCCCGGGCCACTGGCCGCCACCGCCGCGGAGCTGTCCCGAACGGCCCAGCTTCGCGCCCCACGGCAGCACGGCAAGCCTGTTGCGCTGCCGTCCATTGCGGGGACGGCGATATTGTTCATGGCTGCGTCGAGTAAGAACAAGACAGCGGCGCAGACGGCCCTCATGGTGCAGCTGATCAATACCGCTTTTGCGGTGTATGAGATGCACGCCCAATCCGGCCGGGCCCGGGAAGCCCAGCGCATCCGAGCCGTGGTGGAAAACCAGCTGGCCCCGTTCACCGCAACGATGCCCAAGGCGGTTGCCGTGGGAGCTGAACGGCAGTCGGCAGCGTCGGCTGCGGTGCCGACGAGGGCAGTTGATATTGCACGTCGCGGCATGGCCCCGATCCGCTCGGGGTCTGTGGTTCCCACGACACCTACACCGGCGACACCAGCTAAGACCTCTCAACCGAACCGGGGCACCGGTTCGGGACTCGACCGATAAGAATCACACCACTAGTGCAAGGGGAACACCATGAGTGAATCAGATGGCATCGACGACGTTCTCGACAACGGAATGCGGCATTCCCTGATGGTCGCCTCACGCATTGCCGAGACGCTGGCACGGCGCCGGCAGGAAGCCCAGCGACAGCAGGAACACCTCGACTCCCAGGCAGCGCACGAAGCCCAAGCGCGCCTTACGGCTGAACGGAGTACAGCCCGCGCCGTCCTCGCACCAGTACAGAAGGATGAGTGGTGGGACAAGGCGCAGCCGGCCGACATCGCCACGGCACACGCCATCGCCGAAGGCTGGAAAGACCACGACCCCGCCGCCCTGGAAGCAGCAACGAAAATCCGTGAAGAAGTTTTCACCAGGTACGGCATCTACACCTATGACGTCGGCGCGGACACCGCCTACCTTGAATCAGGAATCGCAACCATCGCGACGGAAAACGCACGGCGCGACGAGCTGGCACGCGGTCAGGAAGAAGCACGGAAAGCCGCCGCCGAACACGAGAAAGCAATGCAGCTGATCGCGGCTGCGCAGGCAGAAGAACGACGGGCCCAGGCTGAGAAGCTGGCACCTGAAATGGAGCGTCACCAGGTACCCGTGGAGTACCTGGCAAACCCGGAGCTGGCACAGGCCCTGCAGCGGGCCCACAATGCGAAAACCCCCGCCGCTATGGAAGCAGCCGACGCTGATATCCAGGAACGCATGTTCCTTATCGGCAAGGACGGGATCAACGGTCCCGACATTGATCAGCTGCGCCAAGAGACCGCCGCGAACGTCAACGGCGTGCAGGACGACCACTTCAAGGACCCCGCGTTGGTGCAAGCTGCCAAGGAGATGCACGAAGCCAGGCTTCTGGGAGAGGGCGGATTCAAAGGCACCCAATTCATATCGCTTGAACAACGCTACGAACGCGCCGAAAAGGAACTTTTCGCCCGCTTGGAGGGCCTTGGCCGCGACATCGAGAACCGCGTCATAGGCAACGACGACAGCCGGCTCAAAGACCAAGGGCTGAAAGCAGAAACCGCGTCGGCCGAAGGCTACGGCTCAGCCGAACACCACGGAAGATTTGCCGAGTCCCTGGAAAACACTGGGGCCAGCGAAACCCAGATCCGCGGCCGCCTGGCCGCGGCCCGCAGTGAAGGCACGCACCCCAGCTCAGCGGTCACCCCGGGCAAGGGGGCCGCCAAAGCTAGAAAGTCCCGCCCAGGTGCCACAGTGGGGGCAGAACGGAGCAAGAACGGATTGAGTCGATAGCAAAGGAAAGAGGAGCAGGGACACTCCGGACCATCTAACGCTTCTTGATTAGGCGGCACGACAGCGGCCGCATGGTGTGAGGCCTGCCCTGGCACCACCAAGCCGGCGTTCGTTCTGCAGCGCTGCTTAGCCCCGCTTCTGATGGAAGGGATCTTATGGCGCGAAAGTCTGGCGAGACTGATGCTTCGCAGGGCGCCACCACGGGAGAGATGTAATAGCTGAGTCTCTGGCGTTGCTGGCCAAGCTGGACAACACGCCCCTGACCCAGATGACCCCACTGTTCTACCAACACGGGTTTGAAGAGTTACGGATGATCACGGCAGACCTGCTCCGGATCCTGGGGCATGACCCCGATTCGTAAAAGAGCCCGGTCTGGCCGACCCAACCGAAATAGTCCAAAGCACTTTGGACTATTTCAGCCCGGCGGGGCCACGGCATTGCATGACGAATTTATTGTGCAGCAGTTGTCCAGTAATTGGCCCCTGCACTGAGACCATGCCGATACTGGACCGACTGCGGTCAACCAGAGAAACTGCCCTCAGTCATCGCCGTAGCAGCCGCCATGACCTCTTTGGCCCGCATGTCCTTGATGGCCTCGATAGGAGACGCCTCATCCAGCCAGGGATTGGCGCCGACAAACCACAGCCTTGCCACATCTTCGCCTTCTGCGCTTGAAACGGAGGTCCAGGCACGGTGGGCGAGCTGCAGGCGCGCCAGCGCCTTCGCCCTTGGCTCCGGGCCATCGGTCCGGGCCCAGCGATAGCTGATCTTCGGGTCCTTGCTGCCAGCCAACGACGCGACCAGCGTCGCCCCAAGCGTGCTGTTGAGCTGCCGGACGATCTCGCGAATGCCCAGCCGCGCTGTTCCGCTGTGGGTGGCGCCAAGGTCAATTGAGGCAGTCATCGGCTCCCTTTCCTGCGCGATGAAACCACCGCGCTAAATTACTCAAAATCTACCAGAAAGCCACTTACTCACAGCGCTATCAACGACCTCAACATATAGCTCGTGGCAGACTCCCCGCGGCCCGAAGCGCGGGAGCGCACCGGGGCGCAGCCGTCACCAAGGGCCGGGGGCCGGATGCGGGCGGATGTAAGTCAATTGTCCAAAGTGCTTTGGACAATTGACTTCTCCTTGTGGCCCTACGGCTCCTGTCTGGCGCAGCGACTAAGGTGGGTGCGTGCCAGAGATCGAACCTGAACTGCCCAGCGGCTATGCCGGTATGCTCGTCTCCCTCAAGGAGTTGGTCACTTCGGCGCAGATGCGCGCACAAGAGGCGGCGAGCAACGCCATGGTCGAAATGTACTGGGAGATTGGCTCCACGATCCTGCAGCGCCAGGCAGCCCAGCCTTGGGGGACCAAGATTCTGCAGCGACTTGCAGCCGACCTGAAATCCGCATTTCCCCACATGCGCGGGTTCTCCCGCTCAAACCTGTTTTACATGAGGGCATTCGCAGCTGTCTGGGATTTGTCGGATCCATCCGTCAGGAACCATGTGAAAGGTCTGCCATGGGGTCATATCATCGAGCTGCTAAAGCTAAAGGATCCAGCGATCCGCGACTGGTACGCAGAACGGGCGGTCGAGCACAAGTGGCGGCTCGAAGTCCTCGAACACCAAATCACCACCGGCCTGCATCGCAGGGTAGGAGCTGCTCCGAACAATCTCGAAGAGCGCCTGTCCGAGGATGGGGCTGCGCTTGCCCGGAGCATGGCCAAGGATCCTCTGGTCTTCGACTTCCTCGGCCTGACCAAGGAAGTCGAAGAACTGGCCATGGAAGAAGCCATGACTCAACGGATGTCCCAGACACTGGCCGAGTTCGGCCGAGGGTTCGCATTCTATGGCCGCCAATATCACCTCGATGTCCAGGGCGAGGATTTCTACATCGACCTTCTCCTGGTGCACGTCCCAACCAACAGGTTCGTGGTTGTGGAGCTAAAGTCCGGAAAGTTCAGACCGGAGCATCTCGGCCAACTGAATTTCTATGTCGCGGCGGTCAATGATTTGGTGAGATTCCCCGGGATGGCACCTAGCGTGGGAATTCTCGTTTGCGGATCCAAACACGAGCCGACAGTGAGATACGCACTGAACGGCTCGTCCCAGCCCGTTGCCGTCAGCTCGTACACCTATGACTCCCTTCCGCCGGAGGAACGAGCCGCGCTGCCATCGCCGGAAGCGATCACCGCAGCGCTCGAACAAGGAACAGTGGGCGATTCGGACAGCATATAGTCGTGCGGATGGCTGACAGGTGTCCAAGGCCCTGCCGCGGGCAGCCATGTCAGCTGCCCAAGACGTCCAGCTGAAGTCTTAGACCCTCTCCCGAACGTGTGCTGAAATGCTGATTCGGACCCAAATCTGACAGGTGTAAGGGGACCAACTGACGTCAGGTTGGGGTGTACTTTACGTCATCAACGTCTCAAAGCCCGAGCAGGATTCGGGTCCATAGGCTTGCAACAAGCCTGTCTTGATGCTCTATGCCGATACGAGGGGGAATGGCAGATCGGACGTCACCCAGTCAACGGTCCCGTTTTGGGCTCGCGGCCCGATGGAGCGTAAGGGCACCAGGATCTCATCTTGTTCCGGCATCGGCTGCGGCAGGCAGGAGCAGCTGAGCCATGTCGTCGCACTCCGCGTCCGTTAAAGGCTTGGGATGCGTTTGCGTCCACATAACGGCGCCAAAGAAAGCGATCTGGGCTATGAGGTCACGCTGCTCCGGTTCGATCTCGGCCCGCTCGACTGCGCGACCGAGCACGGCGTGGAAGGGGACGAGGGCTCTGTGCAGCGCCGCGGACATCAAAGCCTGCAGCTCGGCGGACGTGGACCTTGCCGCCTCCGTGAAGGCCTGACCCTCGGGCAACTCTGCATTGTCGCGCACAGTTCGTAACAGCACGGACAAATCATGACAGCTCGAGCCGGTGTCAGGAACAACGTCATAGCGGGCCAGGAGTGGCTCCAGGACGGCAGCCAGCAAGGCCGCCCGCGTCGGCCAACGCCGGTATACCGTCGTGCGGTTTACGCCTGCAGCCTTGGCTACGGCCTCAATCGTGAGGCCGGCATAACCTGCCCGTGACAGTTCCGCGGTGGTGGCACTTAGAACGGCATCAACTACCTGCGAACTGCGCGCGCCCTGCTGGACTCCCCGTGTTCTGCGCATTGAATCGGCCATGGAACAGCATTCTATTGACCTTGAGAAAAGGCAACAGTATGTTGCCTTTAGGCAATGGAGCCCCGTCGTCCGGGAGCCCGGCGCCCTCCATAACCAACGAGGAGCATGATGAGCACACATAACGTTGATTTCGCCGAGACGATGGGCTTCGACCGGCTGCCGACGCACATTGTCGAAAAGCGGGTAACCGACCTGATGGACCTCAAAGGAAAAAAGGCAGTAGTCACCGGAGCAGGGGGAGGCGGTCTGGGCCAGGCCATCGCCAACCGGCTTGCCGGCCTGGGGGCCGACGTCGCTGTCATTGATTTGAATAAGGACGGCGCCGTCGCCAACGCGGAGACCATCGAACGCCGATGGGGCACGCGAGCCATCCCGTTCCAGGCAGACCTGTCCGATTGGGATCAGGTGCATTCTGTGGTCTCGGAAAGCACGCAGGCTCTCGGGGGCCTGGACATCATGATCAATAACCCCGTTCAGGTGGTCTCCGACAGGTTCGAAAACCACACCAAGGCGGACATCGACTACACCGTCCACGGGAGCCTGACGATGCTGATTTACGGCGCACATGCCGCGGTCGAGCACTTCCTGCCCCAGGGCCACGGCCGCATCATTAACATCGCATCTGTTGGTGGACGGATACAGCACCGCGGACTTACCGTCTACAACGCGGCAAAGTCGGGTGTTATTGGCTTCACCCGCAATCTTGCCCATGAGTTCGCCTCACGGGGGATCAATGTCCTGGGGGTAGCTCCCGGGCTCATGATCAACCCCCTCCTGAGGGACATCCTGGCCAATGCCTCCGACGAGCAGGCTCTGGCCGCGAAAGGTTCGATGCTGGAAGCGGTTGACCGCTATATCCAGCTCGGTCGGGTATCCATCCCGGAAGAGGTTGCGAATATGGTCGCCTACCTCAGCACGGAGGCCGCTGACTATATGTGCGGCCAGACGATCGACGTTGCGGGCGGGCAGTGGATGGGGTGAGGCCCCTAGGCCCACTCTATATGGGGGTGTGAGGTCGGCAGGAGGTCACCATCCTCCTGCTGACTTCACGGTTTAGGGAGCATGGCAGCCTTCGATACTGGGACGCCCGCCCACCCCTCGATGCACAGCAGGACAGGCGCCCGCTTCCTCTAGAAAGCACAACTCAATTCCCGGAACCTTCTCAACGATGCGCCTGTACTGAGCACCGTCCTGCATGAGCCACAGGATCTTTCCGTCGGCAGTTATCGCCTCAACCTGCCCGCGGTCAACCTGCACACCGTTTCGATATATTGCGACATGCCGACCTGCGGCCGCCGTCCAATCGTCGACTGCGGACGGCACCTTCCGATCAGAAAAGCCTGCGGCGTGAATGCTCATGTGAAGGCCTTCAAGAAACCGGGGAGTAGGTGGCAGGAGAGCGCGGCGGGTGGAGCATGCGTGCCCTGAGCTGCACGTTTCAACACAGGGCCGATAGCACCGGGGCGAGGCTAACGTCTTCGTGCCTGCGAGGGCCGCCTTCCGGGGCTGCCCGAAGGCGCAAGTCCTGTTCCAGCACGATCCCGCGCTGGACGTCACTGGAGAATTGGACGGTGAACGTCCTGTGGTCGTGGCGGGTCACCAGGATCCCGTCCCGGGCGTTCGAGTTTTGCCTAGACATGAGTTCGGCGACGGCGGAGTCCAACGCCTCCTCCAGCTGCCTGCGGCTGTCTATGGTCAGCCGCAGGCGGCCAATTCCATTGCTAGGTACTTCCATGTCAACTTTTCCTTTAGCGGTTGGGCAAATGCAGGGGCACCGCGTTGATAGCAGGACGGCCACGGCGTCCTTGCGTGGGAACGTGTTATTCCAAGGGCAGGGAGCTCGGGGCTATGGGCTTCAGAGTGTGGCGGCTTTCCGGCTTGGGCCAGCGGGGCGGAGGCCACGTTTGGGCATTGGCCGTGCCTCAATAATTGGTCTCACATTTCGAGATCTTGCGGGCTGGTAAGGCCTTAGGGACTCAGGTAGAGTCTGTGAGACCTCTCTTTTCGGGATTTTTTCCCGGCGTGGTAAAAAAGATATGCGGGGTTACCCGTGAGGTCAAGTCACTGCTCCAGGCCGGCCCTTCGCGAGCAGAAGTGGACTAAGGCGAGTGCGGTCGGATGCGAAAAGGAGTGGCTATGACAAGCGTGGAGAGCGTGAAGCCACGCCGTGGTCGGCCGCGGAGGGTTGATCGCGAACGAATCATCGAGGCCGCCAAGGTACTTGACCCAGCAACTTTGACAATGCAGGCCCTCGCTGAGGAGATTGGCGTGGACCGGAAGACTCTGCATTACCACGTTGACAACCGCGACTCGCTGCTGCGGATGGTTGCTGCCGATGCATTCCGTGAGGCAGTTGCGGCCCACGATTTCACTCCCGAGAAGGACTGGAGGAAGGCCATACGCGCATTTGCCCATATCACCAGGGATGCCGTCATGGCTGCCGGTGCATGGGCAAGTTATGTCGGCTACGAAACCGAGGCCGATCTTGAGGCTATCCGACCGGCCGAGGCGGCTGCGGAGGCGCTCGTTGCCGCGGGTCTGGCTGAAGCTGAAGCCGGACGGGTGATAGCGATGCTGGCGGGCCTTGCCTTCACGTCCGCCACGGACCGCTCCATTCCAAAAACCGCTGGCCGGCACCCTCAGGAACCCGTCCTTGAACACTTGCTTGAGAAGGCCCCGCAAGAGGAGTTCACACTTCTCCGCAAGCTGGTTGGAGGCCGGTCAACGGAACTGGGCACCGAAGAGCAGTTTGCTTTCAATCTCGACATTGTGTCTCTTGGCGTGGAGCGCTTGCTCGAACGGCCGTGAGGCGGGGCTTCGTCACGATTTGCACCATGAGGGTCAATGGCGCACCAATTAGGCGCCTCCCTCGGGTGACAGGCCGGGAGGGACTGCCACAGTCGCATGCCGGTTGACTGCTGGTTCCACGCGTGACTTTTGTCGACCTCCGCCTTCTCCTGACTGCGCCTGCACGGCGGGGTTCTTCAAGGGAAAGTCTGTTTGCTGCCCACGTTCCCTCCGGTCACCCCATCGTGTATCACTGGACATGTCGGCCCTTGCGCTGACCCGCGCACTGCTTCTGCTGCCCGGCCTGACCGCCAGGACAAGCTCCCGCCATGCGATGCCGCACGCTGACTTTGGCGTGCGACTTGACTCACACTGCTGGGCCATCTAGGGTTTTTCCCACCCCGGGAAAAAACGGGCGCCGCGGTGGGAACACCAGCGGCTTGCTTCAACGGTGAAGGACAACCGTGGCGAGGACAGCCTGCAGACCCACGGGTCTGCACCGCAGACCAGCTTTGTTCCGGCGTCGTCAGGCACACCAGTAAAGCGTTGAGGGACTGACCCCCCTCTTGCCACGCCCGCGGTGTCGCGGGCTGGCGGAATAGGAGACCCAGTGAAAAACCAAGTACTGTCAACCCCTGATGTGGCGGTTCCCGTCGCAGACCAGGTCGAAGACCTCATCTCGCGCATGACCCTGGAGCAGAAGGTCGCCCAGCTCCAGTGCACCATCCCCATCACAGGCCACCTCGACGCAGGTCTGGCTAAGTTCCCCCACGGTCTGGGCGCTTCGGGAAGCATCAGCACCGGGGTATCCATCGAGGCCGACGCCGACCACTACGACCAGGTCCAGGACGCCGTGGTGGCCAAAACCGACCTGTCAGTGCCGCCGTTGCTCCATGGCGAGGCTGTCTCAGGCTGGACGGGACTTGGAGGGACAGTATTTCCCTCGGCGATCGGGCTGGGGGCCACGTGGCAACCGGACACGGTCGAAGGCATGACCGACATCGTCCGTGAGCAGATGCTCTCCGTTGGGGTTCGCCAGGCGCTGTCCCCCATCATGGACGTCGCCCGGGATCCCCGCTGGGGCCGGGTGGGCGAGACCTACGGCGAGGACCCCACGTTGTGCGCTGCCATGAGCGTTGCCTTCGTGAAGGGCCTGCAGGGGCAGAACCTTGCCGACGGCGTGGCCGCCACCGGAAAGCACTTTCTCGGCTTCGGCCTCGGGGAGGGCGGTCTGAACATGACATCCAACCCGATTTCTCCGCGCGAGCTCCGCGAGGTCTACGCCAAGCCGTTTCAGGCTGCCATTACCGAGGCCAACCTCGCTGGCATTATGAATTCCTACGGCACCATCGATGGCGAACTCATCATTGCCTCAAAGCACATCCTCGATGATCTGCTGCGCGAAGAAATGGGCTTCGAAGGCCTGGTCGTTTCCGACTACATGTCCATTAACCTCGCCGTCGACCTGAACGTCGGAGCAGACCCCACCGACGGTGGCATTAAGGCACTCAAAGCCGGGCTCGATGTTGAATTGCCCACGCCCTACGGCTTCACTGACGGCTTGGTCGAGGCAGTCAGGCGCGGCGAGCTCGAAGAGCGTTTCATCGACCGCGCGGTACGCCGCATGCTGACCCTTAAAGCTAACCTCGGCCTCCTTGAAGACAACGCAGCACGCAAAGAAATGATCGCAGCCGCCTACGAGCCGGAATCCACCAAGGCGCACAGCCTGAAGGCGGCGCGCGAATCGATCGTTCTGCTGAAAAATGAAGGGCTTCTTCCGCTGAACAAGGCTACGAAGAAGATCGCCGTTATCGGCCCTCACGCCAACTCTTTGCGCCTGTTCTTCGGCTGCTACACCTACCCGGCTTCAATCGATCTGGCAATGAGCGGGACCATGTCGGAAATGGCGGGAATGCTCGACCTTCCTGAATTGACTGCCTCATATGAACAGCCCCCGCTGGCGCCGCTCTTTGAGGGCAGCGACGTCCGCTCGGAGCCCGCAGCGGTGGAGCACGCGCTTCAAGGTGCGCTGGGGCACAAAACACCAACTATTGTCGCTTCTATCCAGGACAAGTGCCCCGAAGCCGAAGTGGTGTACGAAAAGGGCTGCGACATTGCCGGCACCAACCGCACGGGTTTCGATGCTGCTGTTGCCGCCGCCAAGGACGCGGACGTTGTCATTCTGACCCTCGGCGGTAAGTACGGCTGGGGCAGTTCCTGCACCTCCGGTGAAGGGATCGACACCGCCAACGTCGGCCTTCCCGGGATCCAGGAAGAACTTGCCCAGCGCATCTTCGAGACCGGCACCCCCGCTGTCATGGTGCACATGGACGCCAAACCTCTCTCCAGCGTCTACGTCGCCGAACACTTCCCGGCCATCATCGAAAACTGGTTCCCGGGTGAAACCGGAGGCCAGGCACTGGCTGACGTACTTTTCGGCGACTACAACCCTGCGGGACGTCTGCCGATGACGGCGGTCCGGGACGCCGGCCAGATCCCCCTTTACGCAGCCCACCGCCGCAGCAACAGCTTCAGCAGCGCCGGGACCATGATCATGAACCGGTACGTGGACGGTTCCAAGGTCCCCCTGTTCCACTTCGGGGAGGGAAAGAGCTACACCACCTTTGAGTACTCCAACCTCAACCTGACCCCGACGGTTACAGCCGACGGCGCGGTGCAGCTGTCCTGCGATATCACCAACACCGGGCAGCAGGACGGCGAAGAGGTCGTCCAGGTTTACGTCCGTGACGACCTCGCCAGCATGGTCCGCCCAGTTCAGGAACTGGCAGGCTTCAACCGGGTGTTCGTCAAAGCCGGGGAAACAAAAACCGTTCACTTTACGATGCGGGCCGACCAGTTCGCCTTCCTTGACGTCGACATGCGCTGGGTGGTCGAAGCCGGCCAGATGACCGTCAACGTCGGGGCTTCCTCAGCTGATATCCGCTTGACGGGGTCGTTCGACATCGAGAACTCCGCCGTCATTGATGGGAAAACCCGCGGCTTCTACGCCACAACCAGCATCTCCTAACACCACACTCTGCGGGGCACACGGGCATGACACCCGCGTGCTCCGCACCCGTCCGCGCGCCACCACAGGACCGGGGGCAGACAAGAAAACCCAAGGACTAGATATGCCAACAACAGCAACCCAAACGGAAGCATTCAATGAGGCCGTCGCACGCATCCGCAACGGCGGCCACCTGTCGGAAGAGGTTGACCAGCTTCTGGGACAACTGACGCAGGACGAGAAACTATGGCTCCTCGACGGCGACGCCGAGTTCTGGTCCGGCCTGGCCGAGATGAGCACAGGCTATAACCGCAAACCCATTGTCATGGGCGAAATCGCCCGGCTCGGAATCCCCGGACTGCGGTTCAGCGATGGCCCCCGCGGCGTCGTGATGGGCGAATCCACCGCCTTTCCCGTTTCCATGGCCCGCGGAGCGACCTGGGACCCGGAGCTGGAAGAGGAAATCGGAACCGCCATCGGCCGGGAAATGCGCGCACAGGGCGCCAACTTCTTCGGCGGGGTTTGCATCAACCTTCCCCGCCACCCGGCCTGGGGCCGGGCCCAGGAAACCTATGGTGAAGACCCCTATCTGCTGGGTGAATTCGGCGCCGCCCTCGTCCGCGGTATCCACCCGAACGCGATGGCCATCGCCAAACATTACGCCCTGAACTCGATGGAGAACGCGCGCTTCAAGGTTGACGTTCAGGCCGATGACGCCGCACTGCACGAGGTCTTCCTTCCGCACTTCCGCCGGGTCGTCGAAGAAGGCGTCGACGGCATTATGACCTCCTACAACTCCGTGAACGGCGAATGGGCCGGCCAAAACGAAACCCTCATGGAAGACATCCTCCGGCGCCAGTGGGGATTCGAAGGCGTGACCCTGTCCGACTTCGTCTTCGGGCTCCGCGACGCGGCACTGTCGCTGCAGGCCGGCCTGGACGTCGAGGCGCCCATGCGTCAACAACGAGCCCACTGGCTGCCCGCAGACCTGGAATCCGGCCGCGTCACCTGGGACCACGTGGACCGGGCAGTGCGACGCATCCTCCGTACCCAGCTCGCCCATTACGCGGCCAGGAACACCGAGGAACCTGGCCTCGACGTCATCCTCAGCAAGGAACACCGCGCCCTGGCCCGAAAAGTCGCCGCCACATCGATGGTGCTACTAAAGAACGAGCCCGTCGACGGAACACCCCTGCTGCCCCTGAAGGCAGACGAGATTGCGTCCGTGGCCCTGATCGGGCGGCTCACCAACCTGCCCAACACCGGGGACCAAGGATCCTCAAACGTCCGCTCGCCCGAGGTTGTGACTGCCCTGGACGGCATCAGAACTGCGCTCCCGGCAGCCAGCATCCTATCCGTTCTGGACGATGATGCCGACGCAGCCGCAGCAGCTGCAGCCCAAGCTGATATCGCCGTCGTTGTCGTCGGCTACACGGCGCAGGACGAAGGCGAGTTCATCGGTTCGGAAGGCATGTCTGACCCCGCCATCCTCGCCGTGTTCCCCCCCCTGCCCGAGGGTGTAGATCCGTCAGACCTGTCAGGAGCAGCCGGGGCCATGGGCACCGCCGAGGGCGGCGACCGCGCAAGCCTTCGGCTTCGCCCCATCGACGAGGCCATCATCAAGGCGACGGCACAGGCTAATCCGCGCACCATCGTCGTAGTCGTCACTGCCGGCGCTGTCATCACCGAGGACTGGCGCTCACAGGTACCCACCCTGCTGATCGGCTGGTACAGCGGCGTTGAGGGAGGACACGCCCTGGCCGACGTACTGACCGGCACAGTGGATGCCAGCGGCCGGCTGCCTTACTCGATCCCCACCACAGAGGAACACCTGCCGTACTTCGACCGTGATGCCAGCAGCATCACGTATGACCGCTGGTTCGGTCAGCGGCTGCTGGACCGCGACGGGCACCCCGCCGCTTTCCCCCTCGGCTACGGACTCTCCTACACAAGCTTCGAGACCACAGAACTGTCCGTGACTGGCGTATCCGGGGAGTCTTTGGCAGCCTCCGTCCGCGTTACCAACACCGGCAACCGCGACGGCCGTCATGTCGTCCAGCTCTACGCCACGACCAAGGCGGAAGATTTCCCCACAAGGGTTCTGATCGGTTTCACGCCGGTCCACCTGGAACCAGGCCAAACCGCCACCGTCACGCTGGAAGGTTCCCTGCGCCCCCTGCAGCGCTGGGCAGACGGGGACTTCTCCTGGGCCGACGCCGAAGCGACCCTGGAAGCCGGCGCCTTCTCCGGCGACCCGAACGCCGCGACTGCTGCACTTCACCTGCCCTGACCAACCCGTCAACGACCGACGGAACAACGACACGCAAGGAAAACAACGATGCAGAAAACATCCTTTAATCACGGCTGGGGTGTCCGCCGCCAAACCAGCCCTTTCCTCGAGATCATGGGCCAGGCACAGGCGCCGGTGCCAGTCACGCTGCCCCACGACTGGCTCATCTCCCAGCCCCGCTCCGCCGACAACCAGCCGGGGGGCCTCACCGGATACTACGGCGAAGACGTCATCGAATACGTCAAGACCTTCCACGCGCCGGAGGGCTACCGGGAAGGGCGGGTCGAGATCCAGTTCGACGGCGTCTACCGTGGGGCGATGATTTTCGTCAACGACGCCTTCGTCGGCCAGCGTCCGTACGGATACATCCCCTTCTCGGTCCGGATCGACCCCTACCTGCACGACGGCGACAACGAAATCCGGGTGGAGTGCCGCAACCACTTCGACGCCCGCTGGTACTCCGGCCTGGGAATTTACCGGGACACTCACCTGCTCGTCGGCCCGCCCCTGCACGTGGCACGGAACGGCGTCAAAATCCGCACCATCAGCGCCGACGCAGAAACAGCGGTCGTCGGGGTCATCACCGAGCTCCAAAACGACTCCAAAGAACTGCACACCGTCAAGGTCGTCACCGAACTCGTGGACAAGACCGGCACGGTCGTCGCGGCCGAATCGGCTTCCCTTGCGGTACGCCCGCTGGAGTCCGCGCGGCTGCGCCAGCAGTTCACCGTAGATGCCCCACAGCGCTGGAGCGTCGACTCCCCGTCGCTGTACACCTGCCGGACCCGTTTGGAACCCAGCAACAGCGCTGGCGAAACCGTTGAAACCAGCTTCGGTATCAGAACGCTGGAGTGGGACGTGCGGCACGGCATGCGAATCAACGGTGAAACAGTGAAATTGCGCGGCGGCTGCATCCACCACGACAATGGCTTGATTGGCGCTGCCACCATCGCCCGCGCGGAAGAACGCCGCGTTGAACTCCTCAAAGAGGCGGGCTACAACGCCATCCGCTCCGCCCACAACCCCATCAGCGCTGCAATGCTCGATGCCTGCGACAGGCTTGGCATGCTGGTCCTCGACGAGTTCACCGACGGCTGGACCTCCTCCGGACTCGGTTTCGGCTACGGCGTAGACATGAATGAATGGTGGCGCCGCGACCTCACAGAAATGCTGGAGCGGGACTACAACCACCCAAGCGTCATCATGTATTCCATCGGCAACGAGGTCTCCGATACCGGCAACACCTGGGGCGCCATCCACGGTCGGGACATGGTCGACTTCATCAAGACCCTCGATGACACCCGCCCCGTCACCAACGCCATCAACCCCATGATGACCGTCCTCCACGACCTCAAAGCCCAGGTTGGCCAGCAGGCCGACGATGCCGGCGGAGTCAACTCCTTCATGCGCGACTTCGGAGAACTGACAAAAGACCTGGTCGCATCCGACCTCGCTACAGAGCGGCTTGAAGAAGCGATGTCCCAGGTGGACATCCCCGGCTACAACTACGCCTACGGCAGGTACGAGCTGGACATGAAACAGCACCCTCAGCGGCTGCTGGTCGGCACGGAAGGCCTGCCCAACAAACTCGATGAAGTATGGGACTACGTCAAACGCCACCCGCAGGTCATCGGAGAGTTCAGCTGGACAGCCTGGGAATACATCGGCGAAGCCGGCCTTGGGGCGGACAAGCCCGCCGAAGAAGCTTTCTTCGGGAACTACCCCTGGCGTCTGTCCATGACCGCCGACCACGGCGTCACCGGCCAGCGCCGTACGCTCTCCTACTGGCGTGAAGTGGTCTGGGGGTTGCGGACCACCCCGTTCATCGCAGTCCACCGCCCCGACATCACCGACAAGGAAAGCCTCAAAGCCTCCCTTTACACCTGGAGTGACAGCGTCAGCAGCTGGACCTGGGGAGGCTATGAAGGCACCCCGATGACTGTCGAGGTGTACTCCGACGCCGAGGAAATCGAACTGCTCCTCAACGGTCAGACCATTGGCCGCGCCCCGGCCGGGGAGACAAACCGGTTCATGGCAGTTTTCGAGGTGGACTATCAGCCCGGTGAGCTCGTCGCTGTCGCCTACCGCAACGGTCAGGAGACAGCCCGCGAAGTTCTGCGGTCCGCTGCGGCCACTACCGGGCTGACAGCAACCCCGGACCGGACCGAAATCCGCGCCGACGACAACGACCTCGCTTTCGTGACCATCAGTATTGCCGACAATGCCGGCATCATTGATGTTCTGAACAATACGGCAGTGACAGTGATAGTCAGCGGCAACGGCGTCCTCCAGGGTCTTGGCAGTGCCGATCCAAAATCAGAAGACGACTACGCGTCATCGGTCTGCACAACCTTCCTCGGTCAGGCGCTTGCCGTTATCCGCCCGACCGGTCCCGGAGAGATCAAGGTCAGCATCGAGTCTGAAAAATTCGCGACGGTGGAAACAGTCATCAAGGCCATCTAAGCTGCAGCGGGCGGCGTTGCCTGGGCCAAGGAAACAGGACCAGGCAGCGCCGCTAGCGTTGACGCACGGGAAGATCCGGGACCTTATGCCCTGGACTCCGCCACCCACCTGCCAGGACCAGGGGTTCTGACCCAAAGCCTCAACATAAGGGCCTGGGATCCGGTACAGCCGGATCCCAGGCCCCTTGCACAATCAATATCTTCCTATTGGCTGCAGGGTTCTCCTCAGGCGCCGGCGGCTACAAGCTGGTCGTGCGTTTGGGGGTGGTGGCTCAAAAGCCCGCCATCGACAGAAATGATCTGGCCGGTGATGTAGGCAGCGGCGGGGGATGCAAGGAATGTGACAACCTCCGCCAAGTGCCCCGGCGTGCCCAGATATGGGGTCGGGGTATGCCGGCCCAGGATCTCGAGTGCATCGTCGGCAATTCCACCCTGGGCTGAAGCGCTCAGCGTAAAGCACGAGCACACGGCATTCCATCGGATTCCCTGCCGTACTGACTTGCAGTGTAGACGGTGAGTGCATTGATCGCCGCCTTGCAGGCACCGTAGGCAAGGGCATAGCCCCGGACATTGATATCGAATATTGCATCCCATAAGTCGATCTCCAGATCGACGCTGTGTCTCCGCCAGGACGGCGGCGGAATTGTCGTGCAGGATATCGACGGTACCGTAGGCAGAAACCGCGCGCTCAAACAAAGCCTTAGTAGTGTCCGGATCACTAAGGTCCAGAGGCTGTGCGACGGCTCCGACTCCTGTGGAACAGATTTCTTGTGCCAACGCCTGCGCAGCATCTTCTTCGAGGACCGCGACAACCACCTTTGCCCCCCTCCCCGCCATCATGCGCGCGGTGGCTCCGCCAATGCCTACCCCAAGCTGCCGCAACGTCGCACCCGTAACGACGGCGACTTTGCAACAAGGTTCAAACCGGTGGTGGCTGCGGTATCCATCCAAAGCTCCATGTGGAGTGGTTGTGGACGCGGCCGACCCTTTCTGCGGGCCCGCCACCGCCCGTTCGAGCCGCCGTTGTCAGCCGATCAGTGCCTTGACCCGGTCAGCGACCATGTCAATGGTCCTGGTTGGAGAAAGACGTCCGAGGCGGTCAACGCCGCGCGCGTCGGCACCTATGAGGACACGGAACGATTCGGACGCCACCGCGTCGACGATCTGCCGTCCAGCATCCTGGGGTGACGTAGTTTTCGGTGGTTTCCCATTCGGTAGCGTCAGTTTTGAGGTGTCGAGGGTGACTCCTGAGTTTCCCAGAATGTCCGTTCCGACACCGCCGGGAAAGACGACGGTGACGTTGATGTTGGTATCTCGCAGTTCCGCGTAGAGCGTCTCGGTGAACAACTTCACGGCAGCCTTACTTGCCCCATAGGCGCCTTGGCCCGGGGAGGGAACGAGTCCTCCCATGCTGGAGACGTCGACAAGACTCGCGGTCGGACGTTCGAGCAACGCGGGAAGGAACGCCTTGACCATGTACACGGTGCCCCAGAAGTTGACGGACATGACCCGTTCAATCTCCTCGATCGAGAGTTCCAGGAGGGGAACAAACCGGTGGATGATCCCGGCGACGTTGATCAGGCCATCTATCTGGTTGTGCTCCTTGAGAATGTGTTCCGGGAGTGTCTGCACGGCTGCTCGGTCCGTGATGTTCAGGGTGTGCAGCGACAGTGCGCCGACGGGTGCGCCGGCACGCGAGGCAGTTTCCGTCAAAGCGGACTGATTGAGATCCACAGCCGCGACGCGCGCTCCCCGCCGCAGCAGCTCGAGAACGACTTCGCGCCCGATGCCGTTGCCGCCACCGGTAACCGCGAAAACCTTGTTCTTTAGTTCCATTGATCAAATCCCCTTTGAAGATTCCCGGGCATGTCTCTTCGACCGGGTGGTCGCTCCTGAGTCGCGTAGCGCCCGGTTTCGAGAACGCTGCCAGGACGATTGTGCTGAGCCGTCCGCAGCCGGGCCGCTGCCGGTTTGGCTGGGAGTTGCTGAGATTGCGCCTACCTTTTTTGAAGCAGTGGGTGCAGCGCCAGGAAGGAACGCGGATATTTCCCGGGCTGGGGAAAATTTAGCCGCGCTGACCGCGCAAGTCAACCCCCGACGCAGTGAGCCGACGGTGGGCCGCGGAGCCCTCGTCACCCGCCGGGGCTGCGGGGCATTGACGAAATCGGGGAGGCGGGTCTACTATTTTTCCCGCATGGGAAAAACTTGCCGGCGATTCCGAGAATGTAATTACCAACTGGGCGTGAGGATCTCAGAGCGACTGGGATGCGCCTGGAGCCAATGCGCCCTTTGATGGGTCCGCCTCCGTGACCGGGACCGGTGTGGGGAACTGGTTCCCCAGGCGGCGCGACATAGCCGCCGGGGTCGGTCGGACCCTCTGCGGGTGAACCTCCATCAACGAAGGTCACTCATGTAGGGGCACACGACCGAGGCCAACCCGTGTCGCGGATTGTCCAGCATTACTGAAGCGCTAACACCTGCCTCTACTCAAACCCCCAAAGGAGCGGACATGACGACAGAGTCGCGGAATGCACCGCAGGACCCGATCCGCGTCGGTGTGCTGGGAGCGGCCACCATCGTGAAGGAGGCACTCCTCCGCCCAAGTTCACGGGTCGACGGGATCCAGGTAACTGCCATAGCGGCGCGGGTCCCGGAACGGGCGGCCCGTTACGCGGCCAAACATGAAATTGCCAGGGTGCATTCGTCATATGCGCATCTGTTGGATGATCCCGACATCGATGCCGTATATATCCCTCTTCCCTCTGCTCTGCACGCTCAATGGATCGTAGAAGCCCTAAATGCGGGAAAACATGTGCTCTGCGAGAAGCCGTTTACAAGCAACGCAACGGCTGCGGAGGAAGTGGCATCAGTTGCTGCCACGTCTTCCTTCGTCCTGATGGAGGCTTACCACTCGCACTACCACCCGCTGCGGAAAAGACTGCACGAGATTCTTGAATCAGGCGAGTTGGGGGAAATTTGGGGTGCAAATGCCTACGCCTGTGCCCCCATTCCGCCTGGGAGGGACATACGGTGGAACTTCGCTCTAGGCGGTGGCGGTCTGCTCGACCTCGGCTACTACCCGTTGAGGCTTCTTCGCGACTTGTTCGGCGAGACCGGCGAGGTACAGGCCACTGCAAGGACGCGGGGAGCCATCGACGCCCGGCTGGAAGCGCAGCTGACCCATGTCGGGGGAGTCACGTCAACGTTGATGTCCTCGCTCTGGTCCAAGACCCTGCTGGCCTCGCGACTCGAAGTTCAAGGCTCCAAGGGCCGTATGCGTGTCGGCACCCCCACCCACCCGCAATTGGGCGGAAAAATCCGTATAGAAGGTATTTCCGGCTCGCGTACGGAACGTCCGGACCGGCGTTCCACATACGACTACCAGTTGGAAGCGTTTAGAGATGCAATACGGGGCGGGGCGGTCCAGACAGGCGCCCGCGAAGCTGTTGCCCAGCTGCGGGCAATCGACGCCCTTTACGAGGCAGCAGGACTTCCAGTAAGACCGTCCAGCCCTGTCAGAGCACTCAAGTAGCCCCCATGGCTGCCCGAAGCACCCTTAGCCCACAGCAGGAGGCCACCGTGGACACGCCAGCTGATCGCGCAAAGCCTTACGGCAAGGGACAGTTTGCAGGCAAGACCATCATCGTCACTGGCGCTGCAGCGGGGACCGGTCAGGCAACGGCACTGCATATAGCCAGCCAGGGGGGACGCGTCATAGCCGTGGATATCAACGAGGAACGTCTCGACTACCTGGTGGCACAGAATCCCGGCCTGGACCTGGTGCCTGTCCCGGGCGATGTTGCCAGCACTGAAACCGTCACTGCGGCCGTTGCTAGTGCCGGGCAGGTGGACGGGCTGGCGAACATCGCCGGTGCTGTCGATAACTTCGCCCCCATTCACGCCATCGACGATGAGCTGTGGGAACGCGTCTTCCATGTGAACGTCACAGCTCCGATGCATCTCACCCGTGCAGTTCTGCCAATGATGCTCGCTCGTGGCCGGGGGTCCGTCGTAAACCTCGCTTCCGAGGCAGGATCGATCGAATCCGCGGCGGGGGCTGCCTACACCGCCTCGAAATACGCTGTGCTCGGGTTGACTAAGAACTCGGCCTTGGCTTTTGGCGCCCGGGGCTTGCGCTTCAACGCAGTAGTGCCCAGCCCTTCCCTTCCAGGGGATTCAAAGTGGCGGTCACCTGGCCTTCTGGAAGGACTTGGCGCATCAAGGACGGCGACTCCGTCCCTGGCTCCAACCGCTGTGCAGGTTGCCGAGTGCATCAGCTTCCTGCTCAGCGACGAAAGCTGTGAGGTGAATGGAGCCCTCGTCCACATCGATGGCGCCTGGAGAACGATTTAAAGGAGGCGCTGGTGCGCGGAAACCACCGGCCCCGGACGGGGTAGGCCCGGGGCCGCTGGAACGCCTGGTCGGCACCTAAACGTGGCGTACCGCGCAGCCGGGGGCTGAGGAGCACTACTCGCTCAGTCATAGGGCAAAAATACTGCAGCTGAGCCGATGTTCCTCCCCAGCCAAGAGGCGGATGAGGTCCTTTCCGCTGTTGAAGGCATCCGGGGGGCAGCTCATTGGTTCCACAGCGAGACCCAACCTGGTGGGCAGGGGTGGCGTGCGGTCGGCCGTGTGCAATTGAAGCCAAGGGCAGTTGCGGTCCCAGGACATTCCTACCCCAACACCGGTAGGGTCCCAGAGCGTCAGCCCGGCTCGGCCGGAATCGTCGAAGGCAAGTCCTGTAAACGCGTGGTCCATGGCCGTCGAACCGATGGGCCGGGGATCCCTATAATCAAAGGCATGGCCGTGCACGTCGCGCTCCCCGGTCGGAAGTAACCGGTCTGCGCTAACGGCGAGGAACCGCTCGGCACCGAACTGAAGGATCCACTGGTCCAAGGGAGACGGGCCGGCCACCAGGTATGGGTGGGGACATGCGCCGTAGGGAGCTGTCGATGTACCCGTGTTCCTGGCGGCCAGGGTGATGCTCAGGCCCTCCGGTGTCAGCCGGTACTCGGCAGTCAACTGCAGGCTGAACGGATATCCCATAGAGGCTGAGACAGTCGTCTCGAGTATCACCGTCGTGTCCTCGTGGAGCACCAGTTCCCACGCCTTGTCGAACACCAGGCCATGCAGTGCGTTGCCGCGGGCCTGCTCGTTGCGCGGCAGCTCCAGGGCGCTGCACTCGAAGGTGTAGCGCCCGTCCGCGATGCGGTTTGGCCAGGGCGCTGCGATGATGCCCCTGTAGTCCGGAGTGGGATGTCCCGTGCGGGACGGAAGGACCAAATCCCTTTCACCGAACTGCAAGTTCAGCAGGGTAGCTCCTGTTGCACTGACGGTGGCAGTGTAGCTGCCGGACCTGATCGCGTACTCGCTCACCGGTGCGTCCAACGCATCCATCAGGCGTAAAGGCCTGCATAGCTGCGGTACCTGGAGAGCACCTGCGCAGTGTCTGCCGCCGCGGGACGTTCCACGGCGTTCAGTGGCCAGTCAGGAAAGCTCCCCGTCAGGGCGGCGGCTGCCTGGCGGGCGGCCCCGTCCGCGACGTATTCGCCGGGTTGGGGGACGGTGATGTCGATGCCCAGGAGTTGAACTGCCACGTCCTGAACAGCCGGTGACTGGGCGCCACCGCCTACGAGGATAATTCTTCGAGCCTTGACGCCCTGGGCCTGCAGGGCGGCCAATCCGTCCGCCAGTGAGCACACGACTCCTTCGACGGCGGCACGGGCCAGGTTCTCGGGGGTGTAATTGGCTCGGGTGATGCCATGCAAGGCGCCTGTTGCGTCCGGCAGGTTTGGGGTGCGTTCGCCGTCGAAGTAGGGGACTAGGGTCAAACCGCCTGAACCGGAGGCCGCAGAGAGCGCCAGGGTATTAAATTCCTGCAGGGTGACCCCCAAAAGCGCCGCAGTGGCGTCGAAAACCCGGGTGGCATTCAAAGTGCATACGAGGGGGAGGTAATGGCCGGTTGCGTCGGCAAATCCGGCCACCAGGCCGGAGGGGTCGGCGGATGGTGCTTCAGAGACCGCGAAGACCGTGCCGGAGGTCCCCAGTGACATGACGACGTCCCCCAGCCGGGCGCCGGCTCCCATGGCGGCGGCGGCGTTGTCTCCAGCTCCTGCAGCCAAGAGGACCCCGTCCGGGGTCTTTCCCGCCGCTTCAAGGGGACCAAGGACTTTCGGCAAGACGGGCAGGTGGCCGACCGAACCCGAGATGACTGCAGGAAGATACTGACCGGCAGCAGTCGAATAGTAGCCGGTGCCTGACGCGTCGGAACGGTCTGTCACGAGGGCCTGAAGACCTTCGGCACCGGAACCCGGACCGTAACCAGCCAGCCTCCACGTCAGCCAGTCGTGCGGCAAACACACAGCGGCAACTTTCGCAGCATTCTCCGGCTCGTTCTGGGTCAGCCAGTGCAGTTTGGTGAGTGTGAGGGATGCGACGGGGACCGTCCCGGTGGCACCGGCCCAGTATCCCGCTCCGGCAATCGGGTCACCTCCACCGGCGGCCTTAATCAGTTCCGATGCGGTCCCAGCGCTGCGGGTGTCATTCCACAGCAGCGCGGGCCGGACCACGGCACCGTCGGCGTCGAGGCAGACCATGCCGTGCTGTTGCCCGGCGACGGAGACAGCGGCGACGTCGTCGAGGCCGCCCGCCTGCGCGATGGCCTCCTGGAGGGCAGTCCACCAGTGGTCCGGGTGGACTTCGGTGCCTTCGGGGTGGGTGGCGCGGCCCTGGCGGACGAGTTCTCCGGTGTCCGCATCGCGGATGATTACTTTGCAGGACTGGGTGGAGCTGTCAACTCCGGCTACGAGCGGCATGGCTGTTCTTTTCTTTGTGCAGGAATGGAAACGCTGCGGGGCCTGGATCATCTCCAAGGCCCCGCAGCGGGTACTAAGTGGCTAGTGGGCGCCCAGGAGGTGCTCGATGGCCAACTGGTTGAGCCGGACGAACGCGAAGGAACGCTCGGCGGCCTTGTCGGCGTCGAAGTCCTCAAACGCTGCGGCGTCTGCGAGCAGGTCCGCGGTGCTTTCACCGGCGGCGAGGGTGGACTCGCCGAGTTCGAAGACACCGGAGGTCTTGAGTGCTTCCTGGACTTCGGGGTCTGCGCGGAAGGCCAGTGCGCGTTCCTTGAGGAGCAGGTACATCGCCATGTTGGCCTTGGCGGATTCCCAGACACCGTCGTAGCCGTCGGTGCGGGAGGGCTTGTAGTCGAAGTGGCGCGGGCCGTCGTACTTCGGGCCACCGCCCGGGAAGCCGTTTTCGAGCAGGTCCACAGTGAAGAAGGCGCTGGTCAGATCGCCATGGCCGAAGACCAGGTCCTGGTCGTACTTGATGCCGCGCTGGCCGTTGAGGTCGATGTGGAAGAGCTTGCCCGCCCAGAGGGCCTGGGCGATGCCGTGGGTGAAGTTCAGTCCTGCCATCTGCTCGTGCCCGGTTTCCGGGTTCAGGCCCACGATGTCGCCGTGCTCGAGCTGGGCGATGAAGGCCAGGCCATGGCCCACGGTGGGCAGGAAGATGTCGCCGCGGGGCTCGTTCGGCTTGGGCTCGAGGGCAATGCGCAGGTTGTAGCCCTTGTCCTTGATGTAGCCCGCCGCTGTGTCCACGCCTTCCTTCATCCGGTCCAGGGCAGCGGCGAGGTCCTTCGACCCGTCGTACTCGCTGCCTTCCCGGCCGCCCCACATGACGAACGTTTCGGCGCCAAGCTCGGCGGCAAGGTCGATGTTCCGCAGGACCTTGGACAGGGCAAAGCGGCGGACCGAGCGGTCATTGGACGTGAAGCCGCCGTCCTTGAAAACGGGGTGGCTGAACAGGTTGGTGGTGACCATCGGAACCTTCAGCCCGGTTTCTGCCAGTGCCGCACGGAAGTTCTTCAGGATCAGCTCCCGCTCCGAGGCGGACGCGTCGAACGGGACCAGATCGTTGTCGTGGAAAGTGATGCCGTACGCGCCCAGTTCGCTGAGCCGGTGCACGGCTTCGACCGGGTCAAGGGCCTTGCGGGTGGCCACACCGAACGGGTCGGCGCCGGTCCAGCCGACCGTCCGCAAGCCAAAGGTGAACTTGTCGGCGGGAGCGGGGGAGAGAGTCATGATGCGTCCTTGCAGTAAAGGGGCTGCTGCGGCAGCCAAATAGTTTATGCTCTGAACTATAAGGATGACCCCGGGGCGGGTCAACATCAGTCCGGGCAAAGGCCCCGTGACGTGAAGGAGTAGATGTGGTGATGACGGCCACCCCTCCCTACATCCAAGGTGTCCCCGGGGCTGGACATATGGAGGCTGTACGGAGGGGGAACTTGGCGCTGGTGCTGGGCAGAATCGCTGAAACCTCACCTGCCGGTCGTCGCAGCCGGGCTCAGATTTCCGCACTGACCGGGCTGACAAAGGCGTCGGTATCAAGCCTTGTGCTCGAGCTCATCTCGAGCGGCCTGGTCACCGAGGTGGGGCTGAATCAACAGTCGAGGGGCCGGCCGGGAGTGGAGCTGGAGTTGAACCCCAACAAAGCGGTCCTCGGCGCGGAAATCAACGTCGACTACCTTGCCGTTGGTGTGGTCAGTCTAGCCGGGACCCTGCTCATGCACGAGGTTCGGGAGCGCGACAACCGCCCCCATGGGGTGGAACGAGTAATGGCCGCCCTGAGTCAGCAGTGTGCTGTGACAGCCGTGGCGGCGGAGAAGGAGGGCATCGATGTTCTTGGGGGTGGCCTTGCGGTGCCGGGACTGATCGATGCTGCCGGCCAAGTTGTGGTGAGCGCCCCTAACTTGGGCTGGAAAAATGCCAGGCCGGATCTACGCGTACTGCTTCCGGGCTCTCCGCTAGGTGTAGTCCTTTGCAACGAGGCCAACGCCGCAGCCTTGGCCGAAATGGACCATCAATCCGACACCGATTTCATGTTTGTTTCAGGTGAGGTGGGTGTCGGCGGCGGGCTCGTTGTCGGCCGTGAACTTTTCACTGGCGCTGATGGTCATGCGGGGGAGGTGGGCCACGTCGTGGTTGATCCTTACGGTTCGGACTGCTTGTGCGGTGGGAGGGGCTGCCTGGAAACGGTGGCCGGCCAGGACGCGATCGCCGACGCCGCCGGGCTCGCAGGACATCCAGCCCGAAGCAGCCGCTCACTAACGTTGTCCGTGCTGCTGGGGTTGTTGAAGGAAGGCGACGCACGGGCCCTGTCGGCGGTTGAGCGCGCAGGTTTCTGTCTTGGCTTGGCCCTGGCGTCCTCGGCGCGGATCGTACCTTTTACGTCGGTGGTCCTTGGCGGGCACCTTGCCGTTCTTGATCCGTGGCTGAGAATTTCGCTTATGGATAGCCTCCAGAGGTATTCCGCGGGAAGATTCCCTTCCGGAAACGTGCTGGTATCGGCTTTGGGGAGTACAGGGGCTTTGTTGGGTGCGGCGGGCCTCGCGCTTAGGTGGGTGCTGGAGGCACCGCATACACTGCGGCGGTGATCCCCAGGCCTCCTTTCGTGTAAATGATCAAGACGGTGACGCCTGATTTTCGTGGCGCCACCGTCTTTGGAGTGATTCGGTCAGGAGCTGGCGCCGGGGTGCGTCAGCTGTTCCACCAGGGCTTTCGCTACTGCTGCATGGCCGGCTTCGTTCGGGTGCATCATGACAAAACCGCGGGAAAAGTCATACCCAGTGACCCACGGATCAGCTGAGCAGGCATCGTGGCCCTGGCTGTCCTTGGACGCGGTGACGAGTTCGGCTCCCGTTTGCTGGGCGGCGTGCTTGGTGGCAAGGCTCATCCCGCGGGCAACGTCAAGAAGAAACTTCTGACGCTGCTGCGGGATGGGAACCGCTGCACAGGGCTTGCCGTTGTCCGGGAGGACTGACAGGTAATCAACCAGGACCACCCGCGCGTGTGGAGCCTTCTCCTGGACAGCGTTCACGGTCGCTGCTAAGGCATCCTGGATGCCGGCGAGGCGGGCCTGCACGACCGAGTCCGGCACGGGAGTGCACAACCCGTACAGCTTTAGCTGGTTGCTGATCACGCTCAGCGGGTTTGCCGCAAGGTCTCCTCGACAGGCTTCGGCCATGAGGTTGCCGACATAGTTGACGTCATTGCCGCCAATGGTGATGGTTACCAGATCCGTGTCCGCGGTGACGGCGTTGATCTGCAGCTCGCCGGTCTGGCTGGAGCCATCCCAGCTCCAGATCTGCTGGGGCGTCGTCGCGATGTTGGGGATCGAGGCGCCGCCGCATGTCGCGTTCGTCAGGTTCAAATGAAGCTGACTGGCGACAAGGTATGGATAGGCAATGGTGGTCCGCCCGCATCGGCCGCCGGAGTCCGCTGGATCCGCGGGTCCGAGACCACCTCCGGCGGCGTAGGAGCTGCCAAGGGCAACGTAGTGGGCACCAGGCCCGGGTGCAGGAAGAGGCGCTGCGCTGGCGGGCAGAGCTGTGCAAAAGGCTGTAAGGGCGGTGACGGCGCAAGCTGCCGCCACCTTGCGGACAGCACCGAGGCATGCGGGCATAGATCAATCTCCTTGGGGGTTTTGCCGGGCTCCAGTCGCTACTTCGCGATCCGGATTATTCCCGGGTGGGGAAAATTTAGCTCTCGCTTGCGGCTTCGTCAAGAGCCGGTCGCTCCGGTGGCCCTGGGAGTCGAACCCAACGGCCGCTGGCGCGGGCAGAACTTCGTTTGAGGAAGCATTTGAACATTTATTGGTCGGGCTATTGCCATTTTTCCCGGTGCGGGAATATTGTTTTGCGAATGCTTCCGCGGGTGGATGCCTGCGGCGATCAACGAAGGAGTTGTACATGGGATCTGTTGATGCAGCCCAGGGAGCGGCCGGTGCTCCGCCGGTGGAGCCCCGGCCGGCGAAGGATGATTTGTCCCCCGTCTATGAACCGAAAACGCGGCCCTACCGCCGCTATGTCAGCACGTACGCGCTGGCAAGTGTGGCCTTTTCCCTGCTGTGGGGTGCGGTGCTCACGGTCCTGCTCCCGCTGCAGGTTCAAAACCTGGAGTTCGCCCGGATCTTCGGGCCCGACAGTGGTGTTGACCTGACCGCACTGAATAATTTGAGCGGCCAGGTTGCTTCCGGCGCCGTGACGCCGTCTGCAGAGCAGCAGCAGCAGCTCGATCTTTTGGCGCAGTTCAACTCTTCACGAGCTGCCGGCCTGTCGTTGGTGACGTCGGTAGGCGTGGTCGTGGGCATGGTCTTGTCCCCGATCATCGGGACGCTTTCAGATCTAACCCGGACAAAGTGGGGCCGGCGCGCCCCTTATATCGCTGCCGGCGCTGTCGTAGGAGCAGCCGGCATCACGCTGATGCCGCTGGCGCCGAACCTGTTTTTCCTGGTTCTTGCCTGGTCTGTCATCCAGGTCGCCGGAAATGCCCAGGGCCCCCTCGTGGCCACGGTAGCGGACCGGGTGCCCAAAGAGCGCCTGGGGTCGGTATCGGCGGTCACCGGTGTGGTGGTGTACTTCGCGGCCATCCTCGGCGCAGTGGTGGCCGGAGCGCTTTTTGCTGCCATCGGCCTTGCCAGCTACTACCCGTTCGCCGTGACGCTTCTGCTCCTCACCGTACCGTTGCTTTTCCTTGCCCGGGACCGGTCATCCAAGCACCTGCCCCATGGAAAAATCCGGATTGGCACCATCTTTGCTTCGTTTATCGTCGCCCTGCGCGACCGGGACTACCGGTGGGCCTGGATCTCGAAGGTCTTGCTCTGGACCGGGTTCGGCATCGGCACCACCTACAGCATCTACATGCTCCAGAGCTACATCACCCCGGCACTCAGCGCGGCAGAAGCAGCCCAGATGAGCCCCCTCCTGCAGGTCGTCGCACTACCTGCCACAATGCTCGGAATGGCCGTCTCGGGAAAGCTTTCCGACAAACTGCACCGTCGGAAGCCTTTCGTGATCGCAGCTGCCGTCATCATCGCACTGGGCTTCATCGTTCCCTGGGTTTGGCCTTCTCTTCCTGCCATGTTCATCCAGGCAGCCATGGGCGGACTCGGCCTTGGCGTGTTCCTCGTCGTTGACCAGGCCCTGTTCATCGACCTGCTCCCCGACCCCGAAGCAGCAGGCCGCGATCTCGGAATGTCCTCAGTCGGACAAAACCTCGGCAACGCCATCGCCCCCGTCACCGCCGGCACCGCAGTCGCCCTCGTCGGCGGCTCCTACGGCATCGTCTGGCCAATCGCCTTCATCATCGTCATCATCTCAGGCCTCCTGGTCCTGCCAATCCGCCGCGCCCGCTAAACACCACCCACCGCTCCGGCCGTCACCCCCAACCCTGACGGCCGGAGCACAAGCACTTTTGCCCAATTACGTGTCCGCTACGTACGCCTCCCACCCGTAGAACGCCCACCCGGCTCTCCTTCCGACGGAGGCATGTCATCTCCCATCATCACCAGAAAGACCAGCATCATGCCGACCAGCCAGACCGATAGCTTCCACAAAAAAACCAATAGCTTCTACGAAGCGGTCAACATCATTCGGCAAGGAGCTGACCTGGACGCGGCCACAGAGCAGCTTCTCGGCCAGCTCACACAGGATGAAAAGCTGTGGCTGCTCGATGGTGACTCGGATTTTTGGGTCGGGATCGCAGAGATGAGCGCCGGCTACAACCTGAAACCCATCGTGATGGGCGAGATCAAGCGACTTGGGATTCCCGGCCTCCGTTTCAGTGATGGTCCCCGTGGAGTAGTGATGGGCGCGTCCACGGCGTTTCCAGTGTCCATGGCGCGTGGCGCGACGTGGGATGTTGAGATGGAAGAGCGCATCGGCGTCGCCATTGGCCGTGAACTGAGAGCGCAGGGAGGGAACTTTTTCGGTGGCGTATGCATCAATCTTCCAAGGCACCCCGCATGGGGCCGGGCACAGGAAACCTACGGCGAAGACCCCATTCTCCTGGGCGAGTTCGGCGCAGCGCTCGTCCGTGGCGTCCAACGCAACGCCATGGCTGTCGCAAAGCACTACGCCCTTAACTCCATGGAAAATGCACGCTTCAAAGTCGACGTGCTGGCCGACGAACAGACGCTCCACGAGGCCTTCCTCCCGCACTTCCGCCGGGTCGTCGAGGAAGGTGTGGACGGCATCATGACGTCCTATAACTCCGTCAATGGCGAATGGGCCGGCCAGAATGAAACTCTCCTGGAAGGCACCCTCCGCAGTGAATGGGGTTTCGAGGGCGTTACCATCACAGATTTCGTGTCCGGCTTCCGGGACGCAAGCCTGTCACTCCGCGCAGGTCTCGACGTTGAAGCGCCCATGCGTCAGCAGCGCGCGCAGCATCTCCCGGCAGACCTTGAATCCGGCCGGGTCACTTGGGAGCATGTCGACCGGGCAGCAAAGCGGGTCCTGCGCACCCAGCTTCGACACTATGCCTCCGCACGTGAGGAAGAGCCCGCAAAGGAAGTCATTTTCTGCAGCGGGCACCGGGATCTGGCGCGGGAAGCAGCGGCCACGTCCATGGTCCTGCTGAAAAACGATGCAGTTGACGGCACACCGGTACTGCCACTCGGTCCGGAGAAGACGAATTCGGTCGCGCTGATCGGCAGGCTGGCCAATCTACCCAATACGGGCGACCACGGATCATCATCAGTCCGCTCCCCGGAGGTGGTCACGGCGCTGGAAGGCTTCAGGAACAACCTTCCAGAAGCACAGCTCTTCACCTCGTTCGAAGACGACCCCGAAGCAGCCGCCGCCACAGCGAAAAAGGCGGACGTAGCCATCGTCGTCGTTGGCTACACCGCAGAAGATGAAGGCGAATACATCGGCGGGGACAGCATGCTGGACCCGGACATTCTTGCCCTGTTCCCTCCCTTCCCCGAAGGCATGGACCCGAGCAACCTCATGGGAGCCGCAGGCGCCATGGGCAGCACCGTCGGCGGTGACCGGGCCAGCCTGCGGCTACGGCCTGTCGACGAGGAAATCATCCGGGCAACCGCGGCTGCCAACCCCAAAACCGTGGTCGTTGTGGTCACCGCAGGAGCCGTCATCACAGAATCCTGGCGTGACACAGTCCCGGCGATGCTCGTGGGATGGTACTCAGGATCCGAGGGGGGAAATGCCCTCACAGACGTCCTTTACGGGAAAGCCGATGCCAGCGGGCGCCTTCCCTACTCCATCCCAACAACAGAGGAACACCTACCCTACTTCGACCGGGATGCCAACAGCATCACGTACGACCGCTGGTTCGGGCAGCGCCTCTTGGACCGCGACGGCCACAGCCCTGCCTTCCCACTCGGATACGGCCTCTCCTACACCACCTTCGACATCAGCGACCTGACCATCACGCAGATCGCCGCAGATAGCGTGAAGGCGACAACACAAGTCACCAACACAGGAGAACGGGCAGGCCGTCACGTCGTACAGCTTTACGGCTCGATCGAGGTAGACGACTTCCCCCGACGGGTTTTGTTGGGTTTCAAGCCCGTGAACCTGGCGCCAGGGGAGACAAAGACGATGGAGGTGGCCGGTTCTCTTCGCCCACTGCAGCGCCGCACCAACGGGCGGTTCGAGTGGGCTGCGGCGGAAGTGGTCTTGGAAGCGGGCGCCTACTCCGGTGATCCAGAAGCGTCAGAAACAAGCCTTCGCTTGCTTTAGAACCGGAACGGACCACCGCATGCACTCGTGATTCTCGAATGACAAGCATGTGCGAAGCTCCTCTCGCTCCGCTCGAACTCGTAGACGCCGAGAACCAATAGAAGCACAGAGCCGGAACAACGACGTGCTCGCCCAAATAAAAGCCAGCCTTGCCTTTTTCCCCAGACGGGAATAATCTTTGGCGAACGCTTCAGTTCAAGGGCCCAGGTCATTGGGCCCTGGATTAAGTAAGCGGCAAGGTGAGGAACAGTGACCGCCCTTGAGACTGCGCGCCTCAATATTGTTAGCGCTAACCAAGATCTGAAGCCTAGGGCATCCTTTGGTTGTCCCCTCACATGTCGAAAAATTATCTGGCCTGAGCCAGCAAGAGAAGGATTATTGTGAATTTTTCCGGCACGTCATCTGCAGCCGATGCCATACGTTCCGGACGCGCTCGTCTGGGGATTGAACTGGGCTCAACCCGCATCAAGGCGTGCCTTATCGGGGATGATCCCCGGCACGTGCTCGCATTGGGGAGCTTTAGCTGGGAAAGCAGCTTTCAAAACGCGGTGTGGACCTACTCGATGACAGATGTCTGGACCGGTATTCAGGCAGCCTATGCAGATCTCGTTGCGAACTGCGAAGAGCGCTACGGGGTGCAACCACGCATTCTTCAAGCGATTGGTGTTTCCGCCATGATGCACGGCTACCTGGTCTTCGATTGCGATGACCAACAACTCGTGCCATTCAGGACCTGGCGGAACACCACTACGGGCGCGGCGTCTGCCGAGCTTACAAAGGCATTCGACCTCAACATCCCCCTCCGCTGGTCGATTGCCCACCTACACCAGGCGGTGAGCGACGGCGAAGAGCACGTTCCACGCATTAATTTCATGACCACTCTTGCCGGTTATGTTCATTGGCGTCTCACTGGAAGGAAAGTAATTGGAATCGGTGATGCTTCCGGCATGTTCCCGATCGATTCGGCGAGCCACACCTACGACTCGGACCTTTTGGCACGTTACAAAGCACTTGTTGCTCATGCCGCTCCCGCGCTCGACCTCAGTCAGGTGCTCCCCGAAGTGCTGGTGGCGGGTGAGTACGCCGGCACACTCACGGATGCCGGCGCAGCGTTGCTTGACCCGTCAGGTGCCCTGCAGCCCGGGGCAGTTTTCTGCCCGCCAGAAGGTGACGCCGGTACTGGAATGGTCGCCACATGCTCCATAGCCCCCCGGACGGGCAACGTCAGTGTCGGCACGAGCATCTTCGCCATGGTCGTCCTTGAAAGGCCGCTGGCTCAGGTCCGCCACGAGCTCGATCTCGTAACGACTCCGGCGGGCGCTCCGGTAGCAATGGTCCACTGCAATAACGGCGCAAGTGAACTTGCAGCCTGGGTACAGCTCTTCACCCAATTCGCGCGTAAAGCAGACTGCCCTATCGACCAGGACACCGTATTCACCGCCCTCCTTCAGGAAGCGCTCGAAGGCGACCCAGATGCCGGCGGATTAATCGCGTACAACTACGTCGCCGGTGAACCTCTTGCTGGCGTCCGCGATGGCCGGCCACTCCTTGTACGAGCACCCGACAGCACGTTCACCCTCGCAAACTTCGTGCGCTCCCAGGTGTACGGCGTGTTCGCAACGCTGATACTTGGCATGCGCGTCCTTGCCGACGAAGGGGTTGCGGTCGACCGGATGTTCGCGCACGGCGGCATGTTTCGAACCGCAGGAATCGCTCAACGCTTTCTTGCCGGCGCCCTAAACGCGCCCGTTTCCGTCGCAGAATCCGCTTCCGAAGGCGGGGCTTGGGGTATCGCCGTGCTTGCGGCATTCGCCACCCACCCCACAGGAGACCTCAATGAATTTCTCCGCAACAGCGTCTTTGGTGGCGCGGCCTTTGAAACGACTAATCCTGACCCTGCCGACGTAACGGGGTTCTCGACGTACTTGGACCGATATGCCGTTGGGCTTGCGGTCCAGCGCGCAGCCGTTGACTCAATCTCTCCGAAAGGAAGCCAGCCATGAGATCTAGCACGACCAGCCAGACATCAAGCCAAGTGCCAACCGAGATAGCCGAGGCTATTAGAACAGTCCGAAGCAACGTCGCCAAGCTGCATGCGGAACTTGTGCGCTACAACCTTGTTGTATGGACCGGCGGCAATGTCTCCGGGCGCGTTCCAGGGACTGATTACTTCGTGATCAAACCCAGCGGCGTCCTGTACGACGAACTGACCGCCGACAACATGATTCTCTGCACTCTCGATGGCCGGGTCGTCCCTGACGTGCCCGGTTCAGAAAGGACACCTTCAAGCGACACGGCTGCACACGCGTACGTTTACCGCCATATGCCCGAGGTCGGGGGAGTGGTTCACACCCATTCTCCGTATGCCGTAGCCTGGGCCGCGCACGGCGAACCCATACCCTGCGTAACAACAGCGATGGCAGACGAATTCGGCGGCGAGATCCCTATCGGCCCCTTCGCAATCATCGGCGATGATTCCATTGGGCGTGGAATCGTCGATACCCTCAGTGGCCACCGCTCCCGTGCCGTACTGATGAAGAACCACGGCCCGTTCACCATCGGCAAAGATGCCCGCGACGCTGTCAAGGCAGCCGTCATGGTTGAAGATGTAGCCAGATCAGTGCTGTTCTCGCGACAATTAGGAGAACCGCACCCAATTGCACCCGCAGCGGTTGATGCCCTGTTCAACCGCTATCAAAACGTTTACGGGCAAGAACCCACAGGGGCCATAAATTGAGGGAGCCCGTCCGCCACCGGCGTGACGGCGCGTCAAACATGCGGCCGGTATCCATACACGACGCAGTGGCTCGGTGAACCATGGGCAGGACCACTGATGGCAGGTCACCAAGGCTGAAGGACGTCGCTGCCGTCGCCGGTGTTTCACATCAGACGGTGTCAAGGGTCGTCAACGGTCACCCGAACGTCCGCACCGGGACAAGAGAAAAGGTCAAGGCCGCGATCGCCGAGCTCGGGTACCGGCCCAACACTGCAGCCAGGAGCTTGGTCACCCGCCGTTCGCGGAGGATCGGGGTACTGGCGAGCGAGTTGTCCCACTACGGTCCAGCCAACACGCTGATGGGGATAGAACAGGCAGCCAGGGATGCTGGCTATTCCGTCAGCATCGCTGCGCTGCGTGAAGTGAACAGGGCGAGCATTTGCGAGGCCATCAACCATTTTATGGACCAGCCAGTTGACGGCATCGCCGTGGTAGTACCCCACGAGGAAGCTCTTGCAGCTTTGGATGACATGACGCTGTCCGTTCCTGTTGTAACTGTCGGATCGCCAACCAACAGGAATGTCAGCGGGACGGTAGTGGACCAGGGGCAGGGCGCACGTGCCGCAGTGCAACATCTTCTCCAGCAGGGCCACCGCGCGATAGCTCACCTTTCGGGTCCGCCGGGGTGGCCTGACAGCTCCGAACGTAAAGCGGGCTGGCGGGAAGCTCTGCGCGGAGCCGGCCTCCCCGATGAACACCTGTTCATAGGTGACTGGGGCGCCGGAAGCGGATACACCATCGGCAGGAAAATTGCCCAGGACCCTCGGATAACAGCTGTGTTTGCCGCCAACGACCAAATGGCTCTGGGAGTCCTGAGAGCCTTTGCTGAAGCAGAGGTGCGGGTGCCGGAAGACGTCAGCGTTGTCGGTTTCGACGATCAGCCGGAGAGCGCCTACTTCACCCCGCCACTGACAACAGTCCGACAGGACTTCGAAGAACTGGGCCGCAAATCCGTCAACTTGATGCTGCGGGAACTCGACCTCGGAATGCCCGCACCCACCGCGGTAGTTACCCCAGCACTTCAAATTCGTGCAAGCACGGCGCCCCACCAGCCGGTGTCAACCTTATCGAGGCTGCACTCCCCGAACCCGGGACCGCGGCGGTCCGGGTGATCCCCTAAAAACATGTAGCGCAACGATCATCCGTTAGTAGCTCCTTCGCGGCCACCGCTTGGCCAATATCCACAATCGAATCTCAATTGGAGAACCCATGAGTACCGCAGTAAACACCTCCCTCGACGGCTACGAGGTCTGGTTCCTTACCGGCAGCCAGCACCTTTATGGTGAGGAGGTCCTGAAGCAGGTGGCCGCGCAGTCCCAGGAGATCGCGAACCAGCTGAACGCCTCCTCCGCCGTGCCGGTGCGGATTGTGTGGAAGCCGGTCCTGACCGACTCGGACGCCATCCGCCGCACCGCGCTGGAGGCGAACTCGGATGACTCGGTCATCGGCGTGACCGCCTGGATGCACACCTTCAGCCCGGCCAAGATGTGGATCTCCGGCCTGGACCTGCTGCGCAAGCCGCTGCTGCACCTGCACACCCAGGCCAACCGCGACCTGCCGTGGGCGGACATCGACTTCGACTTCATGAACCTGAACCAGGCCGCCCACGGTGATCGCGAGTTCGGGTACATCCAGTCCCGGCTCGGCATCGCCCGGAAGACCGTCGTCGGGCACGTCTCCAACCCCGAGGTCGCACGGCAGGTCGGGTCCTGGCAGCGCGCCGCCGCCGGGTGGGCCGCCATCCGCACCCTGAAGCTGACCCGCTTCGGGGACAACATGCGCAACGTCGCCGTCACCGAGGGCGACAAGACCGAGGCCGAGCTGCGGTTCGGCGTCGCGGTGAACACCTGGTCCGTCAACGAGCTCGCCGACGCCGTGCACGGCGCCGCGGAGTCCGACGTCGACACCCTGGTGGCCGAATATGAGGACCTGTACGACGTGGTGCCGGAGCTCCGCGCAGGCGCGGCCCGGCACGACTCCCTGCGGTATGGTGCCCGGATTGAACTGGGCCTGCGGTCCTTCCTTGAAGGGAACGGCTCCGCCGCGTTCACCACGTCCTTCGAGGACCTCGGCGCGCTCCGGCAGCTTCCGGGCCTGGCTGTCCAGCGGCTCATGGCCGCCGGGTACGGCTTCGGCGCCGAAGGCGACTGGAAGACCGCCATCCTGGTCCGCGCCGCGAAGGTGATGGGTGCCGGCCTGCCGGGCGGCGCGTCCCTGATGGAGGACTACACCTACCACCTGGAACCCGGCGCGGAGAAGATCCTCGGCGCGCACATGCTCGAAGTCTGCCCGTCCCTCACGGCAGCGAAGCCGCGGCTGGAAATCCATCCGCTGGGCATCGGCGGCAAGGAAGATCCGGTCCGGCTGGTGTTCGACGCCGATGCCTCCCCGGGCGTCGTCGTCGCCCTGTCCGACATGCGCGACCGTTTCCGCCTGGTGGCCAACGCCGTCGACGTCGTCCCCCTGGACCAGCCGCTGCCCAACCTCCCCGTGGCCCGCGCCCTCTGGGAGCCAAAGCCGGACTTCGCCACCTCCGCCGCCGCCTGGCTCACCGCCGGAGCCGCGCACCACACCGTGCTCTCCACCCAGGTGGGCATGGACGTCTTCGAGGACTTCGCCGAGATCGCCAAAACCGAACTGCTCACCATCGACGAGGGAACCACCATCCGCCAGTTCAAGAAAGACCTGAACTGGAACGCCGCCTACTACAAACTCGCCGGCGGCATCTGACCCATGCCATCGCTGAGGACGGGACGCCCGCGGCTGCCAACGGCAAGAACCCTGTGAACCGCGGCAGGCGCAGGGCTGCGCCATGGGCCCGGCTGGCACCCGCCTACCTTTACCCAGCACTTAGATCACATGCACAAGAACGGAAAATTCAATGTCCACGGACACGCAACTCTGCCCTCGGGTCCATATAGCCACTGACCACGCCGGGCTTGACCTTAGCGCTGATCTCGTAAAGCATCTGGCAGCGAAAGGGTATGAAGTTGTTGACCACGGTCCAGAGACGTACGACCCGCAGGACGACTACCCCGCTTTTTGCATTCGTGCAGCCCAAGCTGTTATCACCGACCAACAGTCTGGGCGACATGCTTTGGGCATTGTTCTTGGCGGTTCTGGCAACGGGGAACAAATTGCGGCAAACAAAGTGAAGGGCATCCGGGCGGCACTGGTGTGGAACCACTCAACGGCCGTTCTCGCCAGGGAACATAACGACGCCAACGTTGTTGCCTTGGGAGCAAGGCAACACTCAGCTCAGGAAACGTTCGACCTCGTGGAAGCCTTTCTTCAGACTCCTTTCAGCAATGACGAAAGGCACGCCCGACGTATCGCCACAATTGCCCACTTCGAGAACGCGGGCAGCGCTATGGAGTAGCTGCCATGGCGCGCAACACCTGGTGGAGCATGTATCGATCGACCACTGCTACCACCTCCAACCGGAGTACAGGGCGCAGGAGCTTTGCGAGTCCCAGCGCTCACGCTGCTTCGGATGCTTCATCAATTCACCCACCCATAACGAGGGATTATGAAACGCACATCGTTCAATACTGACTGGCTGGTCTCCGGCATTGCTGGCTCGACGGAGTCCACGGCAGTAACACTCCCGCACGATGCAATGCTCTACGAAAAACGCGATCCGGCGACCGCGAACGGCTACCACACAGGCTTTTATCCGGGGGGCGTTTACAGGTACAGCAAGACCTTTACCGCTCCTCAGGCGTGGCGGAGGCAACACGTTGTCATTGAGTTTGAAGGTGTCTACATGCGCTCGGAGGTTTACCTCAACGGCGTACTCATCGGAGGTCGACCATCGGGCTACGCGGAGTTTCAGGTAATACTTGATGACCAACTGAAGTATGGCGAAGAGAACCTCCTCGAGGTAGTCGCCAACAACCCCTCCGGTCCCAACTCGCGGTGGTACTCAGGAAGTGGAATCTATCGCCCGGTAAACCTTCTTGTTGGTCCCCGGTTGCACATCGATTCGAGCGGGGTACAGCTGAGGACAGTTGGCCTCGAGGGCACAAAAGCCACCATCCATGCGCGTGCGACTATCACCAACGAGGACATCAAGGCGCAAAGGTCCAAGTTGACGCTCACGCTCAGGGGGCCTGACCGCGACGAGTTTTCTGCAACATCCCAAGAGGTCGTGACCCAACCAGGAACAAGCGCCGTCCATGATCTCGAATTTGTTCTCGACGGCGCACACCTTTGGTCGCCGGAGCATCCTCACCTGTACAAGGTCCTCGCAGAGCTCGCCAGTAACAGCGGCCTCGACACAGCTGAGGATACATTTGGGATCCGGCTTATCACGGTCGACGCCCACCAAGGCCTGCAGATCAATGGCGCCACAATCAAACTGCGTGGGGGCTGCATCCACCACGACAACGGAATCATTGGCGCACACACATTGGAGGCTGCCGAAGAACGTCGGATCCGCATCCTCCGCGATGCAGGCTACAACGCGATTCGAAGCGCCCACAACGCCGTCTCACGGGCGACGCTTCGAGCATGCGACAAACTCGGGATGCTCGTTATGGATGAACTCGGCGATGAATGGTGGAGGCCGAAGTCACGCGATGGCTTCTCGCGGCATTTCCTCGAGTGGTGGCAGCGTGACCTCGACGCGCTGATCGCCAAGGATTACAACCATCCCTCAGTAATCATGTACTCGATCGGCAACGAAATTGGAGAGATTTCCACTGACCAAGGCAAGGCGCTCGGCTACGACATGGCCGCTCACGCCCGCGCAACGGACCCCGGCCGCTTGACCACCAATGGAGTGAATGTCTTCCTGAGCTTCATTGCCCCCAAGGAAGACACCAAAGTGGAGTCTCAAACGGTCGAGACTAAAGAGAAGGCAGACGATCCCGAAAAGACGATTGCGACGCTCAACTTCCTGATGGGCGCCTTCGAGAAACTCACCCCCCTTCTGCTCAGGCTCCCACAAGCCGAGAGCAGGACGCGGGACGCGCAATTCGCCCTCGATGTCGCGGGTTACAACTACGGTCATGACCGATGGGTCAGGGACACCAAGCGATATCCGAACCGCGTCATCGTCGGCACGGAAACGACCCCCAGCACAACCGCCACCCTATGGAGTCTGATCAACGCTATGCCCAACGTCATCGGCGAATTCGTGTGGACTGCTTGGGACTACGTAGGGGAAGCGGGCATCGCCACTCAGCAGTACGACAGTCCCCGCAAACTGTTCCAGCCCTACCCCGCACTCCTGGCAGGGGCACCAATCATCGATATCACCGGTTATCGGCAACCATGGTCGTACTACAACGAGATCGTGTGGGGCCTAAGTAAGGGCCCGTCGCTGGCCGTGCACCCCCTAAACCATGCCGGCCAGAAACGCACCAAGAACAACTGGCGGCCGACCGACGCTGTACGCAGCTGGAGCTGGAGCGGATACGAAGGAGTCAAAGCCGAAGTGGACGTATATGCTGACGCGCACCGGGTCGACCTGCACCTGAACGATAAGCTCATCGCCACCCGAAAAATCAAAGCCAAAGACCAATTTCGCTGCACATTCTCAATGCCGTATACGCCGGGTAAACTCACTGCAACCGCATACGACAAGTCCGGCAACATTGTCGGCTCGGACACCCTAGCTTCCGCCGGCCCCGAAACACTCCTGCGAGCTACCGCTGAAACTGACGAGGCGAAAGCAGACGGCGCGGACCTGGTCTATGTCAACGTCGAGCTCACAGACAACAATGGCGTGCTCAAACCCCTCGCTGACAGGCCAGTGACAGTCAGCGTAGAAGGCGAAGGAACGCTACTGGGCTTCGGGAGCGCCAACCCTGCGACCCCGGAAGAGCTTAGCTCTCCGATACACAGCACCTACCAGGGACGAGCCCAAGCGGTTATCCGTACCACAACACGTCCCGGAGGGATCACTCTCACGGTTAACGCCGAAGGCATGGCACAAACAACCATCAAGATCACGACCACCCCTACTCCCCGCAAACCCGCACCGAGGCTCGGTCGCATGCTGCAAGCGCGATACTTGCCTTGAGGAGAGACATTGAACAGTCCCACAGAGGCTTCCGACGTCATGAAATCCGGAATCACGCACCTGACTTCTTTGGGAAGTTCCTTTGCCGCTGGTCCTGGCATTCTGCCTATAGAGGACCGGTTGGCTCGGCGGTCAACTCTTAATTACCCGCACCTTCTCGCTGAGAAGCTAGGTTGCCGGCTGACAGACCTATCTGTATCGGGAGCAACCACGGACACAATTCTTACCCGTTCGCAGCGGGTCGGCCTCGCGAAACTCCAACCCCAGATCAGGGGCCTACCTCACGACAGCGACCTTGTCACGGTAACAGCAGGCGGTAACGATGTCGGATACATCGGTTCAATGTACGCAGCCACCCTGACGGGCTGGCTGTCGAAGCAGCCCGTCATTTCCCGGTTATGGTCCCCGCAGACAAGCCCGAAGCCGGAGATGCTGATTGACCGTGCTACGGCGGGACTTGTGAGAGTTGCGGAGGAAATTCATCGCCGGGCCCCCATGGCCCGCGTCGTCTTCGTGGACTACTTCACGATAATCGGTCATGAAACAACACCCGGCCCCTCAACACCCTTTGATAGTGAAGCCATCTCCATGCTGGGCAGAATTGGCGAGCAGGTTGCACAAATGTTCCAAAACGCTGCAGATCGCTCCGGATCCGAGCTAGTGAAACTCTCACAGTTCAGTGAGGACCATGCTCTTGGATCTTCGGAACCCTGGGTCAACGGCTTCCGCCCCAAACCCGGAAACGGGATTTCCTTCCACCCCAACCGAGAAGGAATGCAGGCCGCGGCAAGGCTAATCGAGGATCATCTAGGACTTCTCTAAGCCGGATCAGCTGGCTTCACCGACTCGAGCTGCCCTTTGAGCACGAGCAGTTATCGTCGCGGTACCGCCCTCAGCTTCGCATCAAATCCAACTCGGTCCATTGACCTCCATGCTGGGCTATCTGGAAATGCTGCAGGATGATCCCGGCATCGGCGCTGTCCCCGGCCTGGCCGACGGACCTGATGACGCGGTAACGGCCGGCGGCAAGGATGTGGGATACTCCGCGTTAATGTACAAAGCCGCCTTTATGGCTGGTTGCCGAGGCAGCCGTTGCTGTCCCGGATGAAAATAGCTCCGTTAGCCCAAAACCAGACACGCTCATCCACCGAGCCACAGCTGGACTTGTAGGGTTCTCAGCCGAGATTCAAAGGCGCGCCCCACGAGCGCATTGTTTTCGTCGACTACTTCACGATCACTGGTCGTCAAACAAGATCGGGACACTCTACGCCATTCGACGATGAAACCATCTTTGCACTTCGGATGGCCGGTGAAACAGTAACCTAAATGTTCAAAAAGCCGCCGATCGCGCGGGAGTCGGATTAGTACAGCTATCAAGATTAAGCGAGGATTATGCCCTTGGGCCGGAACCCGTCGGTCGACGGGTTCCGGCCCAAATTGGGAGATGGAGTCTCCTTCCACCCAAACCGAGAAGGTATGCGGGCGGCGACCGAACTAATGATGCGTCATTTGGGTTACTAGTCTTCGCTAATATGCCCAATCGTCGGAAACGCGCGGATGATTCATATCAATGTTCTCGAAATCGGCGAGCAAAGACTTTATGAATGGACGGACTGATAACGAAAAACCACCTGAACACCTAGCCGGCTCGCCGCACCTCACTAAACAGGAGAACGCAGGCTTCGTTGATCTATGGCCGGCACTTGCAAATGACAACCTTGAACTGCGCGACGAATATACGGAAGACGCACTGCACCTCAACGGTGCCGGGTTTGCCGTGTGGGTCATAGGGTAGAGGAAAGAGCCTGCCGCCCTCAACCTGGCAGGCTTGGAGGAACCTGCAAGGCGATTAGTACCAGCACTAAGAGGCGCACCTCCACTGATAGTCCAAAACCACCGGCCTCCTCCGAGTAAACGAGTACCCCCAGGCGGTTGTGGCGCAGGGTGAAATATGCACTAGTCTGCAACCACTCGACCACGGCCTTGCCACAGAACTACCGTCCATGCGCGACATCAGACACATGTGGCGCTGCCATGCGTTGCCAGAGGACCAATCAAACAATCGAAGGACGAAGGTCGGCCACAACCTGGACGGGAGTTCGTCCTCGAATTTGAGCTTCCCACACGGCGCCGCTACTAAGCCTGGCGTGTTGGCGAGACAACCACCTGCCGCAGATTTATGTGTCGCGGTCGACTGGTGACATAGCCAATCAAATCAGCTATCTCCGCTGGCGCCAGTGAACCTAGCGTTGCTAGCATGCCATCAACCTGTCCCCGCATTTCCTCGCTGCTGATATGTGTAGGCAGCTCCGTGTCTGTCGCCCCGGGCTCAATGTTGGTTACCCGAACGTCCCAAGGACCGAGTTCCGTCCGCAGAGAGTGGGAAAGGGCAGTAACAGCAGCTTTCGTGGCTCCGTAAACGGCGTAGTTCGGGAACGGCGTGTGCGCCGCCAGCGACGATATGTTTACCAGATCAGCAACCTTGCCGGCAGAAGCCCCTGTCAGCAGATCTTCCGTAAAAGCTTGGGTAACATTGAGGACGCCCACAAAATTCGTGTCGATCATCCGCTGCCATTCATCCGAGCGGCCACGGTCAAAGGGGTTGACCAGCATCACGCCGGCGTTGTTCACGACGAGGTCAACTACGCCGTAGGTGTTATGAATTTGTTCGGCGGCTGCTGCTATCTCAGCGGGCTGCGTCACATCTGTAGGAATTGCGATAGCCGTTCCACCTTCCGCCACTATCTTGCGCATGATGGTTTCCACATGGTCCTTCCTCCGCGCAAGGAGAGCCACGCGCGCTCCGTTGGCAGCCAAAAGTCTTGCGGTCGCAGCGCCAATTCCGCTCGCAGCGCCGGTGACCACCGCGGTGCGTCCCTTAAGGTCCTGGTAAAACATAGGCTACTTACTCCGAATTCGTTGTGTTGAGTGCTCGTCGAAACAACACCAGCCTCGCTGGCCTCCGGAGGTCTAACCAGTAAGCAGTGATCCTAGGTCTGGCAGGTCCACCCTTCGTCGCACCCAGGGCAGTAGCATCGACTCTGTGAGCAGTGAACTAGGTCTATTTTTGCGTGGCCGTAGGGCGGCTCTCCGGCCCGAGCAAATGAATATTCCGGCCTACTGGCGATCACGTCGCGTAGCGGGATTACGCCGGGAGGAAGTGGCCCAGCTGGTTGGGGTAAGCGTGGATTACTATGCGCGTCTGGAGCAAGGGCGCGCCTCAAGCGTCTCGGACACGGTTCTCAATTCCCTCTCTCAGGTGTTTGGGCTTGATGAGAATGAGCATGCTTACCTACTAGCAGTGGCCCGCCCGAACGATGTGACCACTTCCCGGATGCCCGAGACGATTCGGCCTGAGCTGCAGCTTTTGCTGGATTCTTTGATGCAGACGCCTGCAGCAATCACCGGTCCCCACATGGAGGTTCTGGCGTGGAACCGTTTGTACAGGGCCGTTTTTGGGTTAGATGGCCGGGATCTGAATGGCTGGAGTGTCCCGAAATTCATTTTTCTGGATGAGACATCCAGAACTTTCTTTCCTGACTGGAGTGCCGTTGCATTACAGTGCGTTGCTCACCTACGAAGCCTGAAGGGTCGTCGACCGAGGGACGAGAAACTTGCCAACCTTGTACGATTTCTCATTGAGGAGAGTCGCGATTTTTCTCGAATGTGGGGACAATACCGTGTGTCGGCCTGCACGCATGGCTCCAAGATGATCCGCCATGAACTCGTGGGGCTACTTGAACTTGCATACGAAAGTTTTCCGCTGCCCGACGCGCCGGATGCGTCATTGCTCGTGTACACAGCAAGCAAAAGTTCCAAGGCTGTCGACAACATGTCTACGCTCGACAGTTTGTTGCATCCAGACGACGCGGATGGTGTGGTC
This sequence comes from Arthrobacter sp. 135MFCol5.1, assembly GCF_000374865.1. Taxonomy (GTDB): domain Bacteria; phylum Actinomycetota; class Actinomycetes; order Actinomycetales; family Micrococcaceae; genus Arthrobacter. Next base: position 64,581 of record NZ_KB895459.1, read on the forward strand.
CCTGGGTTGGAAACAAGAGTGCACCAAGGTTCATGGAGCAAAGGTACCGGTTAACCGTGGTCATTTCCCCCAAATTTTGTGGTAATGCCGCTAGGACCTCGAAGCCATACTCGCCAGCACTCAGCTGATCAATAACCTACCGCTCCGGGCCTGGCGCATGGCGCGCTGCATGTGTGGAGGCACGGACAGCGCCGAAAACTATTGACATCGACTGAGACATAAGTAACACTTGCTGCCAGAGTGAACGTACGCTCGTTTCCTAAGCCGCTGGAGAAGCAATGAAGACGAAAGTGCCGGGCCCCGCCAAGGCCAGCGTCATTCCAGTGCTGCCGTGGAAGTCAACGTGCCGCTCAGCTACAGCTGCCGGTTCAATTTGTCTGATTTTCTGCCGCACCAGGAACTAAGCGTTCCTCGTGATCCAGGTGTGTAGTGCTGGAGCACGAAACGACAGGATCTGGCAGCGGACCCAGCCTGACTATCCCAAGGTGTTCAGGCTTACTTAACTAGGCGAAACCTTCCAGCGCGGCATTTGCCAACGCATACGCGCCCCCAGGCTAGCCCCTGGCGACATCTTCGGACACATCCGGGCCGCCTTCTTTTCTCAACAACCACGAAGCACCCTACAGGGCGTGGTTCCTGCACGCCCATTTCAATCCGCGGGCAGGGAGAGAGCGCCGGCACCATCAACGGCCGGTCACCCAACCCAATCCCCTTTCAGGAGTACTGATGTCAATAATCACTGCGAAAAAAAATCCGGCGCCCTTGCGAATGCGCCTTGCAACCCTGGCCACGATCGTACTGCTCCCCATGCTGGGTGCATGTGGAGCCAACCCGGCTGATGCGGGGAAAGTGTCCACGGGGACCACTGCCCAGCCCAGTGCGGTGCTTCGCATTGGAATCGATCCGTCATTTGCCCCCTATGAGTTCGAGGACAACGGCAGCTACAGCGGCAGTGAGATAGATATAGCCCGAGCACTTGGAGAACAGCTGAACATGCGTGTCGAATTCAGCAAGATTGGATTCAATTCCCTCATTCCCGCGCTATCGGCAAGTCGCGTCGACGTAACTATGGTTGGTGGCTGGGCGGATAGCCCTGAGCGACGCTCGGCGATGAACCTGGTTGACTATTTCCAGGCACATACTGCCCTGCTTGTAAAAGCCAACGATGGCTCTTCAAGACTGAAGGATCTTTGCGGCAAGTCCGTTGCCGTTCTGCAGGCGTCTGTTTACGTCTCCACGCTGGAAAAGCAGAAGGCTGCGTGCGCAGCGGACGGCCAACCCCCCCTTGACATCCTCCAGCTCTCCCAAGACAGCGCAGTGTTGGCCGTCAAGAGTGGCCAAGCACAGGCCCGTATCGACGAAGGCGGCCTCGTCGGCTTTATCACAAAGCAAAATCCTGATCTCAAGATGAATACGCTAACGGATGATCCACCATTCACGGCAGCTATTGGCGTAGGAAAAAACAACGATGAATTGGCTAAGAAAGTGTCGCGGGCGCTGGAGGAGCTCCGGAATTCAGGCAAGCTTGCGGAGATATTTGCAAAGTGGGGCATACCCGCAGACTGGCTACTTCCGAAAATAACGCTTAACGGCGAATAGTTCAAGGAGGACATTCATGAGCTGCGATAGATCGGTCGGCAATGACAAGTAATTCCAAAAATATTCCGCTGGACGAAGCCGCGTTCAAAGCCACTAATTCTGAAATAATGCCATTTCTTGGTAATCCATCGGAACTTGAGGTGGTCAAACGCTTAAAATTGGGGAGATGGGTTGTAGCTTTTGCACTGCTTTGGCTCAGTTTCCTGTTAGTGCAGGCCCTAATTGGAAACCCAAACATTGACTACGGGATTATTGGACAGTATGTGTTCGACCGTCGAATAATCCTTGGGTTGGGCAATACATTGATGCTAACGGTGCTCCTTATGGCACTTGCCATCATGTTGGGGATTATCTTAGCGGTCATGCGGTTGAGCAAGAATCCGGTGAGTAAGGTGATGGCGTCAATTTACGTTTGGATAATGAGAAGCGTTCCAGTGCTGGTGCAAATGATCATATGGTTCAACTTGGCGCTTGTCTTCGATCGTATCAGTATCGGCATCCCCGGCACTGAGCCGGCGTTATTCTCCTGGGACACCAATGAGGTAATGACTCCCTTTGTGGCAGCCGTACTCGGACTCGGACTTGCCGAGGCCGCGTACGTTGCTGAGATAGTCCGCGGTGGTTTGATGGGTGTTGACAGGGGACAGACAGAGGCTGCCCATGCCATAGGGATGTCAGCTTGGCAGACTTTCAGGCGGGTGGTGATGCCCCAAGCGTGGAGGCTCATTGTCCCTCCCGTGGGAAACGAGTTCATCTCGATGTTCAAAACGACATCACTCGCTTCGGTTGTAGGAATGACCGAACTGTTGGGCGCCTCCCAAACTATATCCGCTTCCAACTACCGAATTTTGGAACTCCTAGTAGTTGCGAGTCTCTGGTACATCATTTGCACAACCATATTTAGCTTGCTGCAGTTCCTGCTGGAACGTCGGCTGGGAAAGGGTTATAACCAACATTCTTCAGGATGGCTTGGGCAGGCTCTCACCTTTTTGAAGCACCGCGCTTCCATCCGCTTTCAGGAGAAGGCCCTATGAATTCTGATGCACTGGTAACAATCGCAGGGTTGCGCAAATCCTATGGGCCGCTGCAAGTACTTAACGATATCAGCTTGGAGGTACGGCGCGGGGAGGTTGTGTGCATTCTTGGACCTTCCGGTTCTGGCAAAAGCACGCTGCTTCGCTGCATCAATCATCTTGAGACGTTCGACTCCGGCCTCCTTGAAGTTGATGGGCAGTTTGTTGGATATCGACGCGAAGGGATGAGACTGCATGAACGTTCGCGAAAAGATGTTGCACGGCAACGATCGAGGGTCGGAATGGTTTTTCAACGCTTTAACCTTTTTCCGCATCTGACCGTTCTTGAAAATGTTTGTCTGGGACCGCTCATTGTGCGGAAAGTGAAACAGAAAGCTGCAGAAGATCGGGCACGCGAACTTCTGGATCGGGTTGGTCTGGCAGGAAGAGTGGATTTCTATCCGGCCCAACTCTCCGGCGGACAACAGCAGAGGGTTGCAATTGCAAGGGCCCTTGCACTTGATCCAATGCTGATGCTTTTCGACGAACCGACATCCGCTCTGGATACAGAACTCGTAGCGGAGGTCCTTTCGGTCATGCGTGAATTGGCAGATTCGGGAATGACAATGATTGTTGTAACGCATGAAATAAAATTTGCCCGGGATGTGGCGGATCGAATTGTATTTATGGATGAAGGGAAGGTTATCGAGCAGGGGCCACCGGCAGAGATTCTTTCCGCGCCAAAGGAAGAGCGGACTAGATCCTTCCTGGCGCACATTGGCTGACATTTTCTATGTTAGCCAGGATGAAATTTTTTCGAAATCTTCAAGACTAATCCGAAAGGAACCAAATGACTAGTGTTCTAATTCTTGGCGGTGGGGGCTACCAAGGGAGCAGCGCGGCTCGGATTCTTGCCGGCTGCCCGGAGGTGTCACATCTCATTCTTGTTGATCGCAACGTTGAAGCAATTGAGCAGACTGCATCGTGTTTGGGAGACAACGTTCAGACCGACACGACGGACATCCGTGACCGTGCAGGAGTGCTGGAGTTGATCAAGCGGCACGATCCAACGGTTGTCCTTAACTGTGCGGGCCCGTTCCGGAGCTTTGGGGTCAGCTCGGCTGCCGCAGCGATTGAAGCGGGTGTGAACTATGTGGACATTCTGGATGACGGTGAGGTCGTCCCTGACTACCTCGCCCTTGACGAGGCGGCCCGCGCGGCTGGCGTTACCGCTATTTTCGGCGCGGGATTTACACCTGGCCTTACAAACATCATCGGCCGGATCCTGGCCGATGATCTTGACGAGGTTGAGGAGATGCACTGGAGCTATTTGGTCAACCCCACGCTTTCGGTGGCACCGCACCTGATGACCCACCGGGTACAGATGTTTGGCCCTGAAGTGTCGGTTATCGAAGATGGCAAAGCCGCACTGGTGCCCGGCGGAAGCCAACTCGTTGAAATCGACTGGCCCGGATTTCCACGGCTCAAGGCCGGTGTCTGCTCGCATCCGGAACCTCTCACAGCCAAGAGGTATTTCCCGGATATCCAGCGGGCTGCAATTCGTGCTTGCTACACCGCTCCGTCGTTTTTGGATTTGCTGGTATCCCTTGGCAACGCAAACTTGGGAAGTTCATCTGAGTTCGAGTCCGATGGGCGCATCCTAAGGGCGGACAGGGTGATCGGTGATTTCCTGGGTTCTGAGGTGTTCAAAGCCAGCCCCGCGTGGGCCAAGGTGGTTGAAGCCGAGGACCGATACGGACCCGTCGACGGCGTTCGCGTAGCAGTCGCGGGCCGATCCGGTGGCGACCGAGTACAGCGTGTTCTGCAGTATGTGACGAAGGAACGCTGGCTGACCACCCACGGGGTTGCCGCGGCTGTAGCGCTACTCCTTGCCACGGGCGCCGTACAAAAGCCTGGAATGCACTCGGCCGAAGTTCTTGATCCCGAGGTTATGATTCCAGCACTCAAGGACGCTGGCATTGAATTGGGGACATACTCCACGTCCGATGCTCCTGAATTTTATGCAGAGCCCGTTTCACTGGAGCACGGCCGCGCTTAGAGGTGCCACGAATTATTAGTCGAAGGAAATAGAACCTCTGGTGACCGCGTCCGCTCAGTCGCTGCGCCGGCGCGGTCACCAGGGCTATCGGGCCGAACTCAGCAGCTAGACCTGCTACTCCATATGCCTTCTGCCGTTATGCGTCCAGATAGCGCGCAGGGGACCCTAGGGAAGGGTGTATGCACCGCCCGAGTCCCGCCACTGCCTGTCAGGGGCGGAGGTCGTCCCAGCCCTGTAGATTCTGCATATGCTGCGCGCCTCGACGAAACTCGTAGACAATCTGAGTGTCGGCGTAGGCCACGTCGGGATCAAGATTGAATTGATTGGTCACCAGGTCGCGAAGTTGGTTCGTTGACACGCAGTACATGTGCACTAAGCAATCGGTTTGACCCCCAAGGGCATAAACGGAAACCGTATTGGCGAACGCCGCGGTGCGCTCCATGTATTCGTGGAGGCGAGCTCTCGACGAGGGCTTAAGCCGAACCGAAACCAGCGCCTGCACGTGAAATCCCAGCTTGGACGGATCAATTTCTGCATGATTGGACTGCCACACACCAAGGTCCCGAAGTCGGCGCAGCCGATTGTGAACAGTTGCCTGTGACACGCCTACACGATCTGCCAGTGCTGAGTTGGATATACGAGCATCCCTGGACAGCTCCCACAGCATCTTCTCGTCGACTTCGTCGAACTGAGCATCATTCACAATGGGGTCCTCTTTCCACTCTTGCTATGAAGATATTACACCTTCCTAGCAAAAATATAAAGAATCTTCAGTCGAAATGATACTGAAACAAAAATTCTTCAATATGGAGCTTAGTGGTTCACGTCACACAGAAAGGATTTACCGTGTCTCCTCACAAATCGCCTGCCACGACCGACACGCACACAACAGCGGCGGCCCTCCTGGGCAGGAGTCTAGGCGTTCCCTCTATCGTGTTTATGGTGTTGGCAGCCGCCGCCCCCCTTGCAGTTGTCGGCGGCCTCGTTCCCATCGTTCTGGCGACTAGCGGAACGACGTCTGCACCAGTCTTTTATCTCCTGTCTGCCGCAGTCCTGCTTGTCTTCTCGGTCGGATTCACCGCAATGAGTCGATATGTACCGAACGCCGGCGCCTTCTACACGTATATTCAGACCGGCCTCGGCCGGACCGTAGGGTCCGGTGCTGCCATACTTTCCCTCGTTACGTATGCCCTCCTACTCGTTAGCGGATTTTTCTATGTGGGTGGGCTCGTAGCTGACACGCTCACCAGATACTTGGGTTTCTCGCCCATGCCGTGGTGGGCCTGGGCTTTGATTATCGTTGCCTTGGTAGGAATCTTGGGATACCGCGACATTGACCTCAGCGCCAAGGTCCTCACTGCTCTCCTCGGAGCAGAGGTAGCCGCGGTTGTGATTTTCGATATGGGAATCCTGCTTCAGGGCGGCAGCGCCGGCCTGAGCCTCTCTCCGCTGAACGTCGCTGACATCGGTGGTGGATCGGTCGGTCTCGGGCTGATGTTCGCGTTTCTCGGGTTCATAGGGTTTGAAGCGACGGCGGTATTCCGCAACGAAGCACGCGATCCGGACCGGACAATTCCGCGCGCAACGTATATTGCCGTCCTTGGCATCGGGTTCTTTTACGCATTCTCTGCGTGGATGGTGGTTGTTGGTCAAGGCGCGAACACCGCGGTTTCCGCAGCCGTCGACGATCCAACTGGAATGGTACCGAATCTTGCCTCTCGCTTTGTGGCGCCGATTCTCAGTGACGTCATTTCGGTGCTAATGGTCACCAGCTTTATCGCTGCAGTCTTGGCCTTCCATAACATCGTGAACCGGTACGCCCTCACCTTGGGCCAGGCTGGACTTTTACCACGACGGTTAGCAGCCGTGCACCCACGCCACAGGGCACCGTCTTACTCCTCACTGATCTTCTCAGTGGCCTCTGCCGTGTTCGTAATCGTAGGTCTGCTGACTGGGCTCGATCCAATTCTGCAGATCTACACGTGGCTATCCGGAGCGGCAACCCTCGGAATTGTAGCGCTCATGACGTTGACCTCTGTTGCAGTTCTCGTATTTTTCCGTCGGTTCCCGCAGCCGTTGAGTGCATGGCGCACTCTTGTTGCTCCGGCTGGAGCCGTCCTTGGCTTGGGCGCCATGCTTGTGATCATCGTCTCTAACTATGAGCAGTTGGTCGTCTCGACCCTTGCGGCCACCATCCTCGAGCTCATTATGCTGGCAACCTTCGTTGCCGGAGTCGTTATTGCGGTTGTTTATCGTGTGCGACGGCCAAGCGCTTATGCAGCCCTTCTTATGACCCCCCTCAGTTCTCAGGAGCAAAAGTGAATTTGCAGTACGACGTCGTTGTCATCGGCGCTGGAATCTCAGGGATGACGACAGCCCGATCGCTTGAAGCGGAAGGTAAAACCGTTTGTGTCGTTGAGGCCGCCGACAGAGTAGGAGGCCGTACATGGACTAAACGTGATGCTCCTGGCGGACCGATCGACTTTGGGGGCATGTATATCGGCGATACTCATACCCATTCCCGTACCCTCGGCCTAGAGCTCGGCCTGCAGACAACCCCATCCGAGCCTCACGGCGACGACCTCTTTATCGCCGGTGGTTGCACGTACATCGCCCCGGCAGGCGAAATTCAGCACCTTCCATTTGCCAAGGCTTACCAAGTGGCTACCGATGCCATTGACGAATTGAGTAAAGCTGTCGGATTCGTTGCCCCATGGGAATCGCCATTGGCTGCCGAACTCGATCGCATTACTGCGATGCAGTGGTTTCAGAACAACATCGCAGATCCAACGGCGCGCTCGTTGCACGCGCAACACGTTCGTGCTGTCCTGGGGGCCGAACCAACCGAAGTTTCGATGCTGTACTGGGCCTATTACGTTGTGGAGTGCGAGGGTATGAAGCCTCTCCTGGCCAACCGGGGCGGGGCGCAAAGTGATTGGTGGATCGGTGGTGCCGGCCAACTGACCGAGCGTATGGCTTACGACCTCAAGGGCGACGTTCTCCTTGAGTGGGCAGCGGCGCGGGTCGAAAATCATCCCGAGCATGTCGTAATTTCAGCGGCAGATGGTCGAGCCCTCCGAGCACGAGCAGTTGTAGTCGCGGTGCCGCCCTCAGCCTCGCATCGAATCCAATTCGAGCCCCCTCTATCTCGGGAGCGCCGCCAACTTGCCATGCGGACAGCAATGGGGCGGTATTCGAAAATTATCGTTAGGTACGACAGCCCATTCTGGGAGCGTTCAGGTCTTTCTGGTTGTATAACGGATGCCGATACGCTGGGAGCGGCAGTCTTTCCCGGGACCCGGCGCGGAGAAGCGGAAGGCAGTCTTATCTTGTTCGTAGGGGCCGGGGACCAGGACCGTCTAGCCGCCTTCGAGCCTCCGGAGAGCAAGAAAGTTGTCCTAGACTTTCTGGCCGGCGCCCTCGGGAACCAGGCACTAACACCGATCTACTACCATGACACCGTGTGGACCGACGACGCATGGGCACAAGGCGGGCCCGTCAGTTACATGCCCCCAGGTGTACTTAGCACCTCTGGGTCTGCCTTGAGGGAGCGTTCTGGGCGGATCATATTTGCAGGTACTGAAGCGTCCCTGCAGTGGTCGGGGTACATGGAAGGTGCTGTGCGGGCTGGCCAGCAAGCCGCAAAAGACGTTGGCGTGTTGTTTGCCAGTTAGCTTGTGAAGCTCTGCCGGGATTGTCTAAGAAGCCGTACTAGAGGCAAGCAAGTCATCCGGACCACGAAGCCTCCTGTCGATGGCGACTAACTGGATCACGAGGCGGAGCGGGTCACTGAGCATCGAGCGGACCTGAGGCGTTCAAAGGATTATAGCCTCAGGTCCGCTCGATGCTCTCCGGCCGCAGGTGGCAGCTGGCGGTTTCTCGGACGCCCTCTCGGGCGGCTCAGCTATGTGGACTCGTTGCATTTTTCCCGCCGTGGGAATAATGTTTTGGAATGCTAATAGACCGACAGAACCAACCGCTGAACCCGATCACGCGGTTCTTTCTCCGATTTGTCAATCGACTGATTGCTATGCGCCGTTCACAGTTTGAGGTGCTGCCCGTCCCTCCTCGACGTCTTGTTTTTCTGGGCGACAGCATTACTGAGGGTGGCCAATGGGACGAATGGTTTCCCGAACTGCCAACCCTCAACCGAGGTATCAACGGGGATAATGTACAGGGAGTGGCAACAAGGCTTGACACTGCGATCAACGATCCCCTGGCGATATCGCTGCTGATAGGGACCAATGACCTTGGCGGCGGGAAACGGAAACCTGAGCACATCGCGGCGTCGATTCAAGCACTTGCACGGGACATTCGCAAACGGGCCCCTGAGGCTATCTTTCTGATCAACAGCGTCATGCCACGAAGCCGCAAGTACAGCAGGGACGTTCGCGCGTTGAACGTTCGCCTCCGGGAAATCGCGGACATGGAAGGTGCGGTATTCGTGGATCTCTGGCCAGCGCTGGCGGACGCCGATGGAGCACTCCGTAAGGAATTCACCGCCGACGCCCTCCATCTCAACGGTGCGGGATACGCAGCGTGGGTGGAAGTCCTCCGCAAGGAACTCTCCGTACTCTCATTATCAAATGCTCCGGGCCCGCAAGAGTAATGCTAGAACTAGTGGGAAAGGCAGCGGTTGCGCTGTGCACCTGCCCCTTTTTGCCGAACGCGCGGGGCCGCAACTGAGTAGTGCTTGCCTTAAAAGCCGTTATAGCATCGTATCGCGTGCTCTGCTCAACAGCTCGTCAAATTTGCATCACTCCCGGGCCAGTCCTGGCTGAGTTGACAAACCAGGCCCACGGGCCGTGGTGGAAGTTCAGGCGACAAGCTTTGTCACTCCAATCGCAAAATGGGGGATTCGGCTTCTGCCGGCAGCCCAATCCTAGTGGGGTACCGGAATGGCTACCGTAGTCGCTACGAGTTGCCACCGCCTACTTTGGCGAGTCTCGCTCCGCTATGAAATCGCCGGATCACAGGCCTAAGCACCTAGCTGTGCTGCCCAGGTGGGGGTGGTTTAGCCCAACGTAGCGCCAATCCGCCGCCATCGGGGACATTTCCCAGCTTCTTCACGTCGAAGTGGAGCAGGGCTCAGGGCTTGTCGTGCTCGTGCCGTCGAATAGCCTCCCCGGGCGCTTGTCCACGTGGGGCAGGCGGTTCAACCGGCACCGAACCAGGGCCGCGTGCACGATCGAGGCCGGAATGGACAGTTTCGCCCCGATTGCCACCGGCCCCAGTCGTTGCTTCCAGCGCAAGTACACAACCCGGCGCATCAGCTCCCGCGGGGTGCGGTTCACCACCGGGTGCGGCCGCGAGGACCTGTCGGCCATGCCGGCCTCCCCATGCGGCCAAGCGGGCTACGCACCGTTTGGCCGTCGGCCAGGAGCAATCGAACTGGTCAGGAGCCCGAGAGATTGGCCCACATTGTCTATGACCGGGCGACGCGCAAAGGTCGGCGTGGAGTCACAACGGCATTGTCCTAGGACACGAGGACCTCCTGTTCGCTGCAGCGTTTGTCTAAGCAACTCCACCGTGCAAGAAACTGGGTCTGCAACGGTTGGAGCTTGTCCCTAAGGCTGCGCGCCGATTACGGGACGAAATCCCCTCGGAAAGTCCCAATCCCGTTCGCGCACAGCAAGGGAATATCGAGTTCGTCTGGCTGAGTGTGCAGGCATGAGGTAAGCGCTGCGAAAACAACAAACTCCCCCCGGACATCCCCACGTTTGCCAGGAGGGGTGAGGAAGAATTTTCCTTGTCTACAGTGCCCGTGGGTTCCCTGGCCTCGCTCGCTCCGTGCATGACGACCTTGACCAGCCATGCTGTCGGCATGTTTACGCTTCGCGAAAACCGGTTCCTATGACCCTTACGCCCCACCCATCAATGCGGTGGAACATGCGTCGGTGCAGGTCATAGCTGTGACGTGCCCCGTGGCTCCCTGTCCCGCCAAATGAGGGTAAGAGCCATAGGACTTCCTTGGTATCTGTCAGGGCGTCAACGATACCGCGGGCGATGACGGCGCGGCCGTCGAGTATCTCGACTTCGTCGCCAACGTTTATCGCACTCCAATCCAGCATGTCCAATGCCATGTCGGTGCCTCTTTCTGCTGCCTGTTCAATTCCGCTGGTTGGTCATGGTGGCTGTGCTGTTATCTGCCATCGGTTCCCAAATCGTGAGGTGGCGTCCTGGCGGATCCTATTCCGCCAGAACGGGATGCCTCGTTCCCGTCAGATCGGGCATGCCCCCAGCAGCCTTGCCGAGGATAGGCTGCTGTATTCAATAAGGAATGGGGCATGCCCAAGCCAAGTGATGACCGCTTTGCCTTGCGGTCGCCACAGCGGCCAGAGTTTGGACGCTGGCACTTGGGGCGGCCGTGGCGGCCGAAACGCTGACGACGGCGTTATGGTCATTGAGGTTTAGGAGGGCGGGCGCAAAAGTTCGGGCCTCTCCAGAAGCCATCTCGGCGAAGGTGACCAGGTCCACCGTATCTCCCACCCTAATGAGATGGGCTGCGGCCCCGTTTATGCCTAGAACACCGGAGCCTCGTTCACCGGCGATAACGTAGGTTTCGAGCCTGGCTCCGTTGGTGCGGTCAAGGATTGACACAAGCTCGCCCGGCAGAATGTTCGCGGCTTCCAGGAGATTCAAGTCCACTGTTACTGATCCAACGTAGTGTAAGTCTGCTTGGGTCACGATGGCGTCATGGATTACAGCCGACAACATCTTTCGATTCATCCGTTAAGCACCTTCGACTGAGAAGTTTGTCCATTTCACAGTATACGAACAAACGCTTGTATTGACCTCTGTGTTACGGCGCAGGATACTTGGATGTAGGACGCACCGCCTCCGTGAGTAGTCCAAGCAGTGCCACTGATGCCACCTCTGAAAGGACAAGCGATGACTGACGTCGCCTTTGATATCAACAAGAACACTGACATTTTCCGAGTACACCGCGCGGCTGATCTGCAAGCCGCTCCCGGTCAGACGCAGAACGCACGCCGTATTTCTGGCGTCAGCAGGGAAAATAGTGCGGTGGACAAGCTTTGGTTTGGAAAGGTCTACACCGGTCCTGGAGAAATTTCTGATCCGCATCACCACGGTGAAGCTCAGACGGGCGGGTATGTCTTCAAGGGCCGCGGGTTTATCCGTTTCGGTGAAGGCTACGGGGAGATCGTTTACTTGGAAGAAGGCGACTTTGTCTTCGTACCTCCCTTCATGCCGCACATCGAAGGAAATGCAAGCAAGACTGAAGAGCTGATCTGGATGACGACCCGCACACCGGACAATATCGTGGTAAACCTTCACGATCAGGGCATTGTTGATCTGGAGATCGACTACAAATCCTGACAGACCTCGAAGGCGGGTGCCTTCCCTGGGATCAGGGAAGGCACCCGCCTTCGCGTGGGCAGCACTCGGACTTGCCCTAGTAGGAACGGGGGAGACCCAGCAACTTTTCCCCTAGATAGTTCTTGGTCATTTCATCAGTGATGGGTGCAAAGGTATAAAGCCGTGCATCCCGGAAGAATCGTTGCATGGGTAGGGCGCGGGCCATGCCCCAGCCGGCCATCACTCTCATGCCCGTATCGGTGGCCCCCGTTGCTGCTGAGGAGGCAGCGAGCTTGGCCATCGCAGAAAGAGTTTGATCTGCCGAGCCCGCTGTATCAGAGGACTCGGCCGCCCGCTGCAGAAGCAGGCGGGCAGCCTCGATTTGGACAGCCGCGTCGACCAAGTCGTGCTGAAGCGCCTGGAATGCGCCTACGGGGCGACCGAAGGCACGCCGGTCGCCGGCCCAGGCCACAGCAGTGTCCAAAGCCCCACGAGCAATTCCTAAGGCTACAGCGGCTCCGTTTAGCCTTTCCCCGTTGAGCGTATCCAGCACCTGCCGGAAACCACGGCCCTCCTCGCCCAGCACACAGTCACCGGCGACGCGGACGTTATCGAGTGCGACGTCGCATTGGGCCAACCCCCGTATACCCATGGTTGCGATCTCCTCGGTGCGGATTCCTGGACTCGATCGGGGCACAAGAAACGTCGTGATCCCGTCGACGGCAGGATGGGCCAGCTGAGATGTGCGCGCCAGGAGGATGAAGAAGTCGCAATCCATCGCCCCGCCAATCCATTTTTTGGCCCCGTTGATAGTGTAGGAGCCGTCAGCGTTCTTGGTGGCTGTTGTTGACATGGCCCGAGCGATATCAGTACCCCCCTCTGCCTCGCTCAAGCCAAACGAGACCCGAGCCTCACCGGTCCGCAAAGGCGCAAGAAAGCGCTCCCGCTGCTCACCGGATCCGTGCGCGTGCAACAGCTGGAGCCCCATGAACTGGACGACGAGGCTGACTCCGACGGAGGTGGGACCCGCCCCCAGTTCCTCCAGGACCACCGCCTGTGCCGCATGGGAGGGGGCGGCACCGTGCAGCTCACTGCCCAAAGCGAGTAGTCCGGCGCTGCCCAGGAGGCGGAAAAGCTCAAGGTCGTATTCTTCAGCTTCATCGAAGAGCCGCAATCGTTCCGCGCTTACGTGTTCGGCAAGCAGGGCACGGACCCTGCGCCTGAGCACGGCATTATTCGGCGCCTCGGTTACTTCTCGTGGTTCGATCATCGAGCGGCGGAGCGCTTCAACCATGCCTGCTTGCATCAGGACCGCCGTTTGATCATGAAACTGCTGGTGAACGTCATCACCACGCTGCCGTCCTGCTTCATGACGGCGTAGTCCAAGGTCCAGATGCCGGCGTCGGGCCTTTTAGTTCGACGAGCCGTGCTGACCGTTGCCTCGACGTGGATGGTATCGCCAATGAACACCGGCTGTACCGCACGGACAGCGTCAAGGCCGAGCCATGCTGTGACATTAGTGAAATATCCCGTCTGGGTGAGCAGACCCAGCCCAACAGAAAGGGTCAGCGGTCCATGGCCAATGCGCTGGCCAAACTGGGTCTTAGCTGCGTACTCGGCATCAAGATGCAGCGAGACCCAGTCGCCCGTCAGGCCGGCCCACTGAACCAGATGCGCTTCACTCACGGTAATGCCCGGGCTGTGGATCCGATCCCCCTCGACCAGGGCATCCCAATAGTGGTCAGGGCGCCCCTTGGGGGCCTGGGTGGCAACCTTCGTGAGATCGTTGTCGAAATCCTGCATCTCGCTCCTCAGCCATGGGCATCATTGCCCGTCTTGCTTCTTATGCCTCAAGACTAGACTAACGAGCGACCGTTCGTATACTGGAAGGGCGTAAGTATTCAATTTGTTGTTTCAACTGGAGGCCTTAATGAGCACCACTACGATCACGGAAGCCGCGCCCGCCACCGCAGCCGAGCAGGCGCCTACCGTGCATGAACTTCTCCAGGAGAAGCTCGCCCAAGCAAAGCTCGGCGGTTCAGAGAAGAATCGTAAAAAGATAGTCGATTCCGGCAAGCTGCTGGTCCGCGACCGACTCGCCCTACTGTTTGACGACAACGAATATATAGAGGACGGCCTACTGGCCCGCTTCGAAGACGGCCTGCCTGGTGACGCTGTAGTCATTGCTTTTGGCCGAGTCGATGGCCGCCAGGTCTGCGTTATCGCCAACGACTTCAGCGTCAAGGCAGGCACCTGGGGAAACCGGACCTTCGAAAAGATCACGGCCGCCCAAGAAAAATCCAACGCGGCAGGAATCCCCCTCGTTTACCTTTTCGATTCCGCCGGGGCCCGCATTGATGAGCAGTTCGAGAGCTTCGCGGGCCGCCACGCCTGGGGCAACATCTTCTACAACCAGGTCCAGATCTCGGGTCGCGTTCCGCAGATATGTGCGCTTTTCGGACCGTCCCCTGCCGGGTCTGCCTACGTTCCTGCACTTTGCGACATGACCATCATGGTCCGCGGTCACGCCACGGCCTATCTGGGATCTCCGCGTTTGGCAGAGATGGTGACCGGCGAAAAGGTCACGCTTGAGGAAATGGGGGGCGCGGAGATGCACTGCACCGTCTCTGGCCTCGGTGATGTTCTTGTCGAAGACGATGCCGAAGCCATTGCCGCCATTAGGGTGTGGCTTAGCTTCCTGCCCGCCAACTGGGAGCAGCCCGCTCCGGTGGCCCCGGCCTTGGAGCCGCGGCCCGGCCGAACGTTGGAAGAGATCGTTCCCCTCCGGGAAGCCGAAGTGTTCGACATGGAAGAGTTCGTCGAATCCTTGGTCGATGAGGGCAGCTGGTTCCCCTATAAGGAGCTGTTCGCTCCGGAAATGCTGACGGGCTTTGCCAGGATCGGTGGCCGTCCGGTGGGGTTGGTCGGCAATCAGCCAAAACACATGGGAGGTTCGATCTTTCCCGACTCGTCGGATAAGGCAGCACGCTTTATTTGGATCTGCAACGCGTACAACATTCCGATCCTCTTCCTGGTCGATATTGCCGGCTACATGATCGGTTCGGCTGTTGAGCGACAGGGGATCATCAGGCATGGCGCGAAGATGATTTTCGCAGTGTCGGAATGCAGGGTCCCTCGTATTACTGTGCTGGTTCGAAAGGCATACGGCGGCGGATACCTGGCCATGTCCGGTGCACCGATGAATCCTGACGCCGTGATCGCGCTTCCCACGGCGCGGCCGGCTCTGATGGGTCCGGATGCAGCAGTCAACGGCATTTACTACAACCAGATCCACGAGATCGAGGATCCGGAAGAGCGCCAGAAGTTCATCATGGAAAAGCACAACGAGTATGCCGAAGGTATTGACGTCTTCAAGATCGCCAATGCCAATGCAGTCGAGGCTGTCGTTCCAGCAAATGATCTGCGCGCTGACCTGATGGTGCGCCTGGATCTGTACGGCCGGCGGAAGACTGTTCCCGTGGAACGGCGCCAGGCCGTCACCCCTGCCTAGGAAGTGCCATGATCAAAGTCGTAGCCGTGCTCACAGCCAAGGCAGGTCTAAGCCGGGAGGAATTCCTCCACAAGTGGAACGTCGAGCACCCGGTCCTGGTCCGCAAGCTCCCTGGGTTGAGGCGATACCGCCAGAATCCTGCGATTGAACACGCCAAGCAATGGCCATTCAACGGCATGGCCGAGCTATGGTTCGACAGCGTCGCAGACGTGAAAGAAGCCTATGCAGGTGAGGAAGCGAGGGTGCTCTTCGAACACGAGCATGAGTTCCTCGATGACATGCGTTGGTTTTTGGCCGAAGAGAGAGAAATCGACCTCGACGCATAAACCAGGGAAGGGCCGAGTCGAGCAACCGATTCGGCCCTTCCCTGTCCGGGCAGGACACGTCGTGGCGCCTGTGTCCCGTTCGTCGCCAACGCTTTACCCCTAGGTGAAGCACGAACGATCAAAGAGGATCAGGCGGCCCGCCACCCGATAAGGGCGGGCACCCCCATGCCTGTTCCGTCAGTGAAATGAGGAAGGGCTATGTCAGGTTTGGAAGCAAGGACTGCCGTAACCGGTGTGCACGGCGCGCCGGCCGTCCACGGCGGTCCGGTAGTGGATCTGCCCACCCGGTTTGGAGTATTTCGGGCTCAGGCCTGGACTGATGAAGTAACGGGCATCGAACACCTTGCCGTGAGCTCATCAGTCCCTTCTTCGGATGGAACAGCGCCGCTGGTTCGGCTTCACTCGGAATGCCTCACCGGTGATGTCTTTGGCTCATACCGGTGTGACTGCGGCGAGCAGCTCGACTACGCATTGGAGGTGATCAGCCGGTTCGGTGGCACGTTGATTTATCTTCGCGGGCAGGAGGGACGGGGCATTGGCTTGGCCAACAAAATCAAGGCCTACGCCCTTCAGGAAGCCGGCTTCGACACCGTGGAAGCCAACGAACAGCTGGGCCTGCCGATCGACGCCCGATGCTACAAGGCTGCTGCACAGATCCTGATGGAAATGGGCCTGCGCAAGGTGCGGCTCCTTAGCAATAACCCCGACAAACAGGACCGTCTCAGCCAGGCCGGGCTCTCGGTCGTCGGGATGGTGCCCACGGAGGTTCCTTCCCGGGACCAGAACATAGAGTACCTGAAGACAAAGCGGGACCGGATGGACCACAAGTTGAATCTGCGTGGCGACCACGTTTCGCTGCCTCTCCTCACCTCGTCGGCAGTGGCAAACGAATAGGGCGGCTACCCCTCAGTAGCAGGGAGCCGGCCTTGGGTATCCGGTATAGGGAGTCGTTGACCCTGGGGCATGGGAAGACGGGGATCTCGTGGGGCCTGATGGCACCTGCCTCAACGAGCAATGGATGAATAATGCCCGCCTCCGTTTCAGAGCGGGGCACCGATTACACAGCGTTCTGAAAGGCCTTCAACGTCATGTTCGAGACCTGAGGTACGCAGATACTGCAAGTGCGCCGCTGTTTCGCTAAGTGCGAGCCTCAGTTGGAGACCGCCCAGGGACTGGAAGCCCCTGGACCAGTGCAGGTGGGACGCGATGCTCCAGACAGTGGGGTATTGCTGCCCCTGAATAAGCGCGAGGACTTCGTCGGACCTCGCCAGCGCCAGGGACTTCAACTCACGTGCGCGGGCGGTGAGGCCGCGGAAGCGGTATTCATGAGCCGGCAGTACTTCTATGTCTTCGTCCTCTTGAATGCGGTCAAGAGATTCGAGGCAGCTGCGCAACGGGTCAGGATCGCCCCGCATCTCCAGCGAGACGTTGGGGGTTATCCGCGGAAGAACGTGGTCGCCACTCAGGAATACCTTGCGGCTTTCATCTCGCAGACAGATGTGACCCGGTGTGTGCCCGGGTGTTTCCACCACTACCAGAGTGCCTCCGGAGATAGGAATCGGTTCGCCGTCACTCACCCGCAAATCTGCGTCTGCTAGCTGCTTCAGATGCTTCAGCCCGTCGAGATCCAATGCTGCCTCGTTCACCCGGTCCTCGGGCACGCCCCAGGTTTGCATGCGTGACCGGTCGGCGGATATTTCTTCCCTTGCATCATTAAAGGCCGAGATATAGCGTTTCTCGGCGCGGCCCAGTGCAATCCAGGCGCCGGACCATCGCCGCAGCCATCGCGCCATCCCCAGATGGTCAGTGTGGAAGTGGGTGGCCAGTATGCCGGTGACGTCGTTGGCGGTGACCCCGGCGACCTGAAGGCCAGCCAGGAGGTCGATCCGTCCCTGAGGACTGTCGAAGCCAGGGTCCACGACGAGGCAGTCGTTGTCCTCCATCACAATGTAGGCGAGGGTATAGCGCATTGGATTCCCCGGAAACACCACAGGAACCGACCACATACCCTCGGCTACACGCTCCACGGGCGGCATTACTTTGTTCCGCCATGCCTCGTGCTGACGCACGCCGGTGATCTCCATATAGCTATACCGATGCGGCGTCGAACAAGCGGAAGATTTGGGTGGCACCGCCGTCTATCACAAGGTCTGCTCCGTTGATGCTCTGCGCATCGTCGGTCAGAAGGAAGGCGATGAGTGCACCTATTTCCTCAGGATCCACAATCCTCCCGGTGGGGACTTTGTTCGGGACTTGGTCCCGGACCTGCTGGATCACCATGGGAGTGTCGACAACACCCGGGCATATGGAGTTCACCGTAATGCCGGTGCCCCAGAAATCCATCAGCAAGGAGCGGGTGAGGTTCGACAGCCCTGCCTTTGAGGCTGCATAGCTGGGATACGGGTACCCAGTCGTCCCTGCAATGGAGGAGATGTTGATGATCCTGCCCCAATTGGCAGCGAGAAGATCCTCAGCAAAAGCCCTGATGAGGGCGAAGGGGCCCACAAGGTTGATATCGACGGCACGCCTGAAGCTCGCCACGTCGTGGTCCAGAAGCATCTTTCGGTCAAGGATTCCCGCCGCGTTGATAAGGACCTGGGCCGTACCAACGGTTTCCTCGATTTCCGCCCTGAGCTGTTCCACGTCGTCTTGCCGGGTAACGTCCGCGGCGAAGGCGTGTGCGTCAAATCCCATGCCGCGCAGCTCCTTCACCGCTTCCTGGCAGCGATCCAGGTCCAGGTCGACGCAGAGCAGCGTGTGGCCGGCCTCTCCAAGGCGTTTGTTGATTCCGCGGCACATTCCCCCCGCCGCTCCTGTTATCAGCACGTTGCGCCCGCGGTCGCGGTAGGGGGCATGTGGATCTGGAAACACGTCGTGGTTCATCTCTCGTTAGGTTCTCAGTTGGAGGACTGCAGTTCGGGGTAGTCGGTGTAGCCAATGGGGCCGCCGGCGTAAAGGCCTTCTTCCCGCAGCCCGCTGAGTTCTGCTTCATGCAGGACCCTTCGCGGCAGGTCAGGATTGGCGATAAAGAGGCGGCCAAAGCCCACGAGGTCAGCACTTCCGGATCCGACGGCTGCGGCGGCAGTCTCGGGAGTATGGCCACCGGTGACGATGACCGGGCCGTCAAAGAGTGCTCCCAATTCGGTGCTCTCGATGGCGGTGGGGTCCGTTTCCGCATCGACTGCTCCGGCGATTCCTGGTTCGACCAGGTGAAGGTAAGCCAAGCGCCGATCGCTGACACCGCGTACCAGGGCAGAGTAAAGGCTTCGCTTGTCAGGATCCGACACGTCCATCCAGTTGGACGAGGGCGAGATTCGAACGCCTATCCGGTTGACCGGCACAAACGCACTCACCGCTTCAATGACCTCATAGAGGAACCGGAGCCGGTTTTCGATCGATCCGCCGTACCGATCCGTGCGCTGGTTAGAGCTGGAGTTGAAGAACTGGTCAAACAGGTAGCCGTTGGCAGCGTGGAGCTCCACGCCGTCGAAACCGGCCGCGACCGCATTCCGTGCAGCAGTGACGAACTGAGCGATAATTCCGGCGATGTCAGCCTCACTAAGCGCCCGCGGAACTTCGAAGGGCACCGGTCCGTCCGGGGTGCGGTATTCCCAGCCGGCAATGGCTATCGGGGAGGGCCCCACGGGCGGCCGCCCGTCAGGCTGCACGGAGGAATGCGCCTGGCGCCCCACGTGCCACAACTGGGCGTAAACGGCGGCTCCTTTTGAGCGGGCGGCAGCAACGACCGGGCGCCAGGCCTCGACCTGCGCCTCCGTGTAGAGGCCCGGGACTTGCGGGTAGGCCGAACCCTGCGGGGATACAACAGTGCCCTCACTGATGACGAGGCCAGCGCCGGCCCGTTGCCGGTAATACTCGGCCATCAGGGGGGTCGGAACACCGTCCGCCTGGGCCCTGCTCCGGGTGAGGGGAGGAAGTACGAAGCGGTTGGGCAGAGTCTGGCCGCCAAGGACCATCGGTTCGAACAGTTGAGCGAGCAAGACACACCTCATCGTGTAGGAGTACGATCGTTCGTACGTCAATAACAGTGAACGAGTTCCTGACACGAAAGTCAACACCACTGCTGCCTCAATCGGAGTCGTCAGCCGGCAAGCGGCGCAGGAGGGTTGGGCAAAAGAAGGGTGGACCGCGATGACGGTATTGAGTGAGCGCAACAGTGCGGATGTGATCCGGTCGGAAGCTGCCCAACTGTTCTTTGATAGGGGCTATGACGCGACGAGTCTGCGCCAGATTGCCGCCGCTTCCGGCCTGAAGGTCGGCAGCCTCTATAACCACATTGACAGTAAGGAGCACCTGCTGCTGCAGATTATGGGCCGGATCATCGACGATCTGATGGACGTCACCAGCAAGGCGGCAATGGTCACCGGCGACGCCGTTGAGCGGCTCCAGGCGGCGTTGGCGGCCCACCTGACCTTCCATGCCGAACGAGCCCAGGAGGTATTCATCGGCAACGCTGAGCTTCGCTCCCTTTCCGAGGGTGCCCGCCAGGTTGTCATCGAAAAACGCCACGAGTACGAACTGTTCCTCCAACGACTGGTCGAGGACGCCGGGCGGGCAGGAATCGCCGACGTCATCGATGCCAAAATTCACGTCTACAGCTTCGTTGCCCAAGCCACACACATCGCCGGGTGGTTCAAGCCGGGAGGCCGGATGAACCTGGACGAGATCGTCGCCGTTTACACCAAACTGGTTCTGCGCGAACTAAACATCCCGGACGCGGACGCCAGAGTCATACAGAACGCGTAAGGCACCAGCACTCCCCGGCATTGCGAATACCGGTTATCGGACGTACGCTTGTTCGTATACGTGGGAGTTGCCGGCGTGGGTGACTTCAGAGAACTGATTCCGTTCCAGAGAGGCAACGATGCGAACTATTGGAGACTGGATTCGCCTCAACAGCAAACGCAACCCAGCCCGGGAAGCCTTTGTAGGTGTTGATGGCCGAGTCACTTTCGGCGAAGCTGCCGAGAGGGCCTGGCAACTTGCCAGGGGACTGCGCAAGTCAGGTCTCTCGACCGGTGATGGGGTCGGCGTGCTCGCTGGCAATTCTGTGTTTAACGCCGAGGCATTCCTGGGAGTTGCAGCGGCCGGGGGTGTCTACATCGCATATAACTGGCGCTGGGCCCCCGCGGAACTTGCTGCCGGCATTTTGGAAACCGAAGCCGGGGTCATCCTGGTCGAGGAGCCCTACACGGATCTCCTGGACCAAGCACTGGCCATTGTCGCTGAACAGTCCGACTACCTGCCAGTGGTAGTAAAACAAGGCGCAGAGATTAACGCGCTCCGGATTGGAAGTGGACAGTTCGAGGACGTTGCGGAGCCGGAGTCTCCGCTGTGCATCATTTACACCGGCGGCAGCACCGGTACGCCGAAGGGCGTCGTTTTGTCCCACCGGTCAGCCCTGGCTAATGCAATCAACGAGATGTACGACTGCGGCGTCGGTAGCCGGGAGAATGAACGCGGTCTTATCATTACGCCGCTGTTTCACTCGGCCGCACTGCTGTGCTGGCTGGTTCCGCATTTCGTCGCCGGCGCGACGAGCGTTATCGCCGAAAAGTTCACCGACGAGGCGGTGGTGGATCTCATCGGGCGTGAAGCAATTACGAACACCTTCCTGATTCCCAACATGATGCGCCGCCTCATGGACGGCGGGGTTCTCAGTGATCCAGCGATTCGAAAGAACCTGAAAAGCGTGCACACGGGGGCCGGTCTCCTGCGGATGCCGGACAAGGAACTCTTCCATCAAATGTTGCCTGGGGGAGAGTTATATTTCCGCTACGGTCTGACTGAAGCCGGTCCCATGGTGACACGGCTTAAGCCAGCGGACATGCTCGACCCGGCAGTGGACGGATCCATTGGTACGGAGTACCTGCTGGCCGAAGCCCAGCTCCAGGACCCGGACGGCGTCGAGGTCAAACCTGGTGAACTGGGGGAAATTTGCGTACGGGGTCCGGGCCTCATGACGGGGTATTTCGGCCGCCCCGAGGCTACCGCGGAAGCCATGAGGGGCGGGTGGCTGCACACGGGTGACCTGGCTGTCCGTGACGAGCGTGGCTACTTCTATTTCCGTGACCGGCTCAAGGAAATGATCAAAACCGGCGGTGAGAATGTGTACTCCGCTGAAATCGAGCAGGTTCTACACCTTCATCCCTCTGTGCTGGAAGCCGTGGTTCTGGGAGTTCCCGATCCTAAATGGGACGAGGAAGTCCGGGCCGTCGTCGTTCTGCGCAACGGGGCGCAAACGGACGCTGCGGAACTGTCGGGGTTCCTTCGCCAGCACCTCGCCGGCTACAAGATCCCCAAGAAAATGGTCTTCGTCCGGCCCGAGGAGCTGCCGAGGTCTGCTGCAGGGAAACTCGTCAAAAGCCAACTGAAGGTGAATCTGGGGTGGGGAGCATGAAGATAGCAACAATCCGGGGCAAGGACGGAACGCGGGCAGCTGTCCTCGACGATGACAAGCTGATGCCCTTGACATTCAGCGATGTCGGAGACTGGCTGCGGGCCGGGTCCCCGATCTGGACAGACCACGTCGCAGGGGCACCGTTGCAACCTGAGGACGCTGACTTCGCCCCGGTTGTTACGGCACCAGGCAAGATCATCTGTGTCGGGCTGAACTACCGCGACCATATTCTCGAGATGGGCCGCGAACTGCCCGAGTACCCCACCCTGTTCGCAAAGTTTTCCGACGCCCTCATCGGCGCACATGATGACATCGCGCTGCCGCCAGGTTCCCAGTCCGTTGACTGGGAAGGCGAACTGGCAGTCGTTGTCGGCTCCGTCGTCAGCCGCGGTGATGCTGCAACGGCCCGGGAGGCCATCGCGGGTTTCACCGTGGCCAATGATGTCTCAGCGCGTGACTTTCAACGACGCACACCGGAGTGGCTCCAAGGTAAAACGTTCGACCAAACGACTCCTCTTGGCCCCTTCCTGGTAACCGTCGATGAAACGGGCGCGGAGCCCGACCTGGAAATCAGCTGCAGCGTTGACGGCCAAATCAAGCAACAGTCGCGAACGTCAGAACTCGTTTTCGGACCCGTGGCTCTTGTTCAGTACATCTCTGCCATAACTACCCTGCGACCGGGCGACGTAATTCTCACCGGCACCCCCGGCGGGGTAGGAGATGGGCGCAGTCCAAAGGAATTCCTCACGCCAGGGTCCGTGCTGGAAACGAGCATCGACATTCTGGGCGCAACCGCCAACCGCTGCGTCCTTCAATAGCCGGACGCCACAGACACATACAAAGGAATGACCATGTTTTCCAAAATCCTCATCGCCAACCGCGGAGAAATTGCCGTCCGCGTCATCCGGAGCTGCCGAACCCTAGGGATCCAGTCCGTCGCCGTACATTCAGAAGCTGATTCCGCGTCACTGCACGTACGTGAAGCCGATGAAGCAGTGAACCTGGGTGCCGGACCGGCGAGCGAGAACTACCTCAGTATCGATCGGATTATCGCCGCTGCCCAGGAAACCGGTGCCGAGGCCATCCATCCGGGATATGGCTTCCTGTCCGAAAACGCCGGCTTCGCACAGGCAGTTGCGGACGCAGGCCTTGTCTTCATCGGCCCCAGCCCGGACGCCATCTCAACCATGGGCGAGAAGGTTGCCGCCCGGGCAGTAGCAATCGCCGCAGAAGTACCCCTCGCCCCGGGCTCCAAAGGGGCCATCAGGGGAGCGAATGACGTTATCGACTTCGGCGCTGAACACGGATACCCAATCCTCGTCAAGGCATCAGCTGGAGGCGGCGGCCGCGGCATGCGGCTTGTCGAATCCGAGGAACAAGCAGAAGATGCTGTCGCGGCAGCAGTCCGCGAGGCAACAGCGGCTTTCGGCAACGGCGAGGTATACCTCGAGCGCTACCTCACCAGCGCCCGGCACGTCGAAGTGCAGGTTTTCGCTGACAAACTGGGTACCACCGTCTACGTCGGTGACAGGGACTGCTCGGTCCAGCGCCGCCACCAGAAGCTGATCGAAGAATCCCCTGCCCCCGGCCTGTCATCCGAACTGCGAGCAGCCATGGGAGCCGCAGCTGTCCGCCTTGCCGAGCATGTGAGTTATGCCGGGGCTGGAACAGTGGAATTCCTGGTGGAAGGTGACAAGTTCTACTTCCTTGAAATGAACACCCGCATCCAGGTCGAGCACCCGGTTACCGAGTTGGTCCACGGTGTCGACCTGATCGCAGAGCAGATTCGTGTGGCGGCAGGTGAGAAGCTCGGACTTACTGACAATCTAACTCCCAACGGCGCGGCAATTGAGGCGCGAATCAACGCCGAAGACGTAGCTGGAGGAAAATTCCTTCCCGCTCCGGGGCTCATCGAGGAGCTCGTCGCGCCCGACGGCGAAGGGCTTCGCTTCGATGCCGGCTACCAGAGCGGAGACGAAGTACTTCCGTACTACGACAGCCTCATCGGGAAGCTCATCGCCTACGGACCAGACCGTGAAACGGCGCTTGCCCGGCTGGAAGACGGCCTGGAACGGCTGGTTATCAAGGGTGTTCCGACGACCGTTCCTGCCTCCCTGAAGGTCATACGCCACGAAGACTTCCAGGCGGCACGTTTCACCACCCGCTGGCTCGAAGAGACCGTCGATTTCTCCGAAGAGGAGGAGGAGGCGTTGGCGCGCAACGAAGTCGAAGTAGGCGGACGCTTTTACATCATTCCCCAGTTCTCGGACAGGCCCGGCGCCCGCAACGGCTCACACTGGACCCCGCCGGCGGAGGAAGCCGCCAGCAATGGAGGACAGCGCCCACGCACAGCCCGTGCGCGGGGCAAGGGCAAAGCTTCGGACGGTAGCGTCAAGGCGCCCATGCAGGGAACGATCATTAAGGTCAACGTCGAAGAGGGCCAGGACGTAGCAGCCGGGGACATCCTCTTCGTACTGGAAGCAATGAAAATGGAAAACCCGATTCAGGCGCCCGCTGCCGGAACCGTCGGAACAGTTCACGCCGCAGTTGGTGACTCGATGGCAGCCGGCACGCTGTTGACCCAGCTCCTCCTGGAAGAGGTCAACGGATGAAACCCTTCCGCTCACTCCTTTTCGTCCCCGGTCACAAACGAAGCTGGATCGACAAGGCCCTCGCCTCCGAGGCCGATGCCATCATCATCGACCTGGAAGATTCGGTCCCGGAACCGGACAAGGCCCTGGCCCGTGCGAACGCCAATGAAGCACTGGACGCCTACCCCGGTGATAAGGGAATCCTCATCCGTCCAAACGCCCTGGACACCGTCCACTTCGGAGCGGACGTCGCTGAGACATCGCACCCAAACCTGACCGGTTTCCTGCTGCCCAAGCTCTTCTCACGGGATGACGTGGTGCGCTTTGACGCACTGGTCACCGCCGCCGAACTCGCGCACCAGATTCCCCGCGGTTCCGTGGAACTGATTCCCTCACTGGAGACGGCAGCGTCCATCAGCAAAGTCGACGAGATTCTTGCCGGACCCAGGGTCGGCGGTGTCATGGCAGCAGCCGCAAAGGACGCCGATGTGTCCCGCGAAGTCGGCTTCAGCTGGACCCCGGAGGGAGCCGAAACCCTCTACCTGCGCAGCAAAGTCGTCCTCGCGGCCCGGGCCGCAGGTCTGCGCAGCATCGTCCTTGGGCTCTGGCAGGAGGTCTCGAACATCGACGGTCTCAAACGCTTCGCCACCGACAACCACGGCCTTGGCTACACGGGACAGGTGCTAATTCACCCCACCCACGCCCCGGTGGCAAACGAGTCCTATGGCCTCTCTGCCGCCATGCGTGACTACTACCAAGGGCTGGTCGAGGCCTTCGAAGACGGCCAACGCCAAGGGCACGGCGCCGTCTCCTACCGCGGCGACCACATTGACCTCGCCCATGCCAACCACGCCCGGCAGGCCCTAGCCTTCGCAGGCAACAACTAACGACGCCATCCCCAAGCCCCACCCACCACCAGGAGACACACCATGGCCGGAATGTATTACGAAGACTTCCAGGTAGGCGAAGTAATTCGCCATGAAGTCACACGCACCGTCACCGAGACGGACAATCTGCTGATCACCACCTTGACCATGAACGTCCAACCCCTGCACCTGGACGCAGAATTTGCATCCAAAAGCATGTACGGCAAGCAGATCGTCAACAGCATCTTCACACTGGGACTTGTGACGGGTATTCCCGTTCAGGAAACAACGCTCGGGACCACACTGGGAAATCTCGGATTCCGTGACATCGAGTTCCCCAAGCCGGTCTTCTTTGGCGATACCCTGCGCGTGGAAACGGAAGCGCTGGATAAGCGCGTCTCCAATTCCCGCCCGGAAACCGGCATCGTAGGCATCGAGCACCGCGGGTACAACCAGCACGGCGACCTTGTCTGTGTCGTCCGGCGGACCGCCCTGATGAAGCGTCGCGAGAACGCGCAGGCTGAGATTCCCTTGCACGCTTAGACCGGCGGGAAGAGACCAGCAAGCCCGTCTTCAGGACGTGAAGTAGGCCGGCCAGCATAATGCTGGCCGGCCTACTGGCTTCAAGGCCCGCCTGCACATTACGCCAGCCGAGGGCTCACTCGGCCAGAGGAATGCGGAAACCACCAGGACCAGACAGTGCCCTTCCTTGACAAAATTCAGATGTGGGCCGACCGCCGCCCCGATGACACGGCCGTGGTCGTTAACCGCGGCGGCTACACATGGGCGGAGCTTTGTGCAGCAGCGGAACAACTCCTGCCGTCCACCCCCCAGATCTCGATCCTTTGCGAACCTAACTCGCCCGAGTTTGTTGCACGGTTCTGTGCGGGTGTGGCCTCGGGACGACAAGCCGCTGTCCTTGATCCTGCATGGACGGAACAGTCACGTACTGCAGTCCTCCAAAAACTTCCACGGCCATCTCCGGCCGGCGGCACCGCCCTCGAAGATGGTGACCCCGACTGGCCTTTCCTGATTGGTTTCACCTCCGGCACGACTTCAACACCCAAAGCCTTTATCCGGTCGCGACGGTCATGGCAGACATCGTTCCAAGCCTCCATTGAGTTTTTCGGCCTCAGGCCCGACGATAAAACTCTTGCCCCGGGCCCTCTCGCAGCAACCCTGAATCTGTACGCGCTCTCCGAGTGCTTGTACTCAGGAACTGAATTCCACTCCTTGCACTCCTTTGACGTCGGAGACGCCCACTCGGCCATCACCCACGACGGCATAACCAGGTTGGTAGTGGTTCCCACCATGCTCCGGCTTCTCAGCGAACGGGGGCTCACCTCTGGCGTCGATGCCTCGGCAATAACCAGCATCGTCTGTGCAGGATCCAAGCTTGACGCCCGGACCTTGCGGGCAGCCAGGAGATGGGCACCCAATGCCACCATCTTCGAATACTACGGAGCTGCTGAGCTCAGTTTCGTTGCCGGACGCGAACTTGGCCCAAAGGACTTACTGGATACGGAGGGCACCGCCATCGGGAGGCCTTTCCCCGGTGTAGAGATCCAGATCACCGACGACGAAGGCAAGCCCGTTGTGGAGGGGACCCCGGGCAACATCAGCATCAGAAGCGCCATGGTGTGCCAGGGCTACCTCTGGGGCGATGACGGGACATCATTTCGCGTTGTCGACGGCCGCTACACAGTAGGGGACCAGGGGTACCTCAAGGGATCCGAACTCCACATACTCGGACGCAGCGCGGACATGGTTAATACGGCCGGCAGGAACGTCTATCCCCATGAAGTTGAAATCGCGCTGGCCGCAATCCCCGGGGTAGAAGCTGCTGTGGCCGCGGGTGTACCTGATGACCTGCGGGGCCAGCGCATGGTGGCCGCCATCCTGCCTTCATGCGGAAGCCTCACCGCTATTGCCTTGCGGGCCGGGCTGGAAGAAGCACTTAGCACTGACAAGATGCCAAGGGATTACTACCTGCTCGACGAACTGCCAGTAACCGACAGAGGGAAGATCAGCCGGGGCATGCTTCAGGAATGGATCAGTTCAATGGATCCCAGAGTGCGCCGCCTGCCCTGAACGATTTGCTACCCCGTTCACCGTCAGCTGCCTCATACAGGCCGACCTCAAAGGCCCGGGAACCGCCATACGGTTCCCGGGCCTTCTTGTTCCTCCAGGAAGGAGGTTCTGCTGAGTAGTTCAGCGAGACGATTAGCGCCGAGGCGGAAGCGGCTTCACGGGCAGGTCCGCGGTTCCCGGTTCGGCCGCAGTGACGCGCTTCCGCTTTGCGGGACTGGTCTCGGGAATGAAGAACAACGCGAGTGCTGTGATCGCGGCGCATCCGACCATGTAGAAAGCAGGCGACAAGGATGAACCGGTTGTTCGGACCAGCAACTCACAGAAAAAGGGTGCTGTGCCTCCCAGGGTCAGGTTGGTCAGATTGTTGCCCAAAGCGATGCCTGTGTACCGGTACTGCGGCTCAAGCAACTCGGCGTAAGTGGAGAAGGAACTTCCGGACACCGTGGCCACTGCCCCAACAAGGAGTACCTGCCCGCAGGTCGCCAGGAAGGGTGTTCCACTGGCCATCAGCATGAATGCCGGCACTCCACCGACAAGCCCTACGACAACCCCGATGGCCATCATTCGTTTGCGGCCGAAACGGTCCCCCAAATATCCGGACAGCATCAGCACGCCGACGCCGACAGTTAGGGCAACGCACGTGGACCAGAAAGCCTGCTGGGCGGTCAGATGCCCGCTGGTCTGCATGTAGGACGCCGCATAGATTGAGCAGACATAGTACCCGCCAACGATAAAGGCCCCCAGGCCGGTGATCTTGACGATAGTGCCGCGGGCATTGCTGACGAGAGCCTTGAACGGAACCTCCGCGATCTCATTCTTTGCCTGCATCTCGAGAAACGATTCCGTGTCGTGCAGCTGCGTCCGAAGCCACACGCCTACCAGCCCCAGTACCAGGCTGAGCAGGAAGGGGATACGCCAGGCAATCTCGAGAACCTGTTCCGGTGTGAAAACGGTGTTGAGCAGCAAGGCTACAAGGGAGGCCGAGAGCGAACCGAGGTAGGTTCCCGCGTTAACAACAGAGGTCTGGAACCCCCGGGCATGTGCCGGTGATTTTTCCGCGACAAACGCCATGGCGCCTCCGAGTTCACCGCCGGCTGCTATCCCTTGAATGCAGCGGCAGAGCACCAGGATCGCTGTGGCCCAAACACCGAGCGTGACGTAACCCGGCAGCATCCCAATGGCCGCAGTTGCACCCGCCATAAGGAGAATAGTCAGGGACAGAGCCCGCTTTCGCCCGTACTTGTCACCGATGTGGCCGAAGAGGATTCCTCCGGGGATTCGGACGATAAAGGCTACAGCGAAGGTCGCGAAGGTACCGAGAAGCCCGGCCGCCGGATCGTCCTTGACGAAGAACAACGCAGCCAACACCGTTGCCATGTAGCCGTAGATGCCAAAGTCGTAGTATTCCACGACCGTCCCAATCAGTGACGCGCGAACTGTCTTAACCGACGAGTCCTTCTTGTGCGTCTGCTTCTGAATTGTATTCAAGATGCCTCCTTGCATCGCGCGGCTGCTGCCGCCTGTGCCCACCTCAAAGGGGAATTTTCAAGATGACCTAACTCACACATCTTCTGACGAACAAGCGTACGTATGTCACGGCGAGGAGTCAATGCGTAGAAGATTGCGGGACGATCCAGTGCCGGGCTGGGCCCGGGGCCTGCTCTCGCGTGACGCACCAGAGGGGAACGGCGGGCCGGCGCGGGCAAATATGCCTGGCCCGCGGATTGCCCGATCGCATCAGGGACTGCACCCCAAGGTCTCCGATGCGCGCGCCGGAAGCTGGTGATTCCCAAGAAACCCAGCCTCATAGTGTTGCCAGCCACAAGAGTCGGATCTAAGATAAAACAAACGCTCGTTCGACGAGAGTTACATCTCGGTCAATAACGACTGGTCGGCCCAGCGTTTATGGCACGAAGACCTTAGGGTCACAATGGCATTTATCCAGCTCGACGTGGAGCGCGCCGGAGAGTTCGCTCCGAAAGAGAAAGCAACAGACATGGTTACGAACCGTACTGAGAACTACATCGACGGCGAATGGGTCCCGGCATCGGGGGCAGACGTCTCCAAGGTAGTTAACCCCGCCACCCTTGATGTCCTCGCTGAGATCCGGCTTTCATCCCTCGACGATGTCAACCGCGCAGTCGCAGCTGCCCGCAGAGCTTTTCCTTCGTTCAGTCGCACATCTTTGTCCGATCGATCCGCTCTTTTGAGCCGGATTCTGGAAATTTACAACCGTCGGCGGGGCGATTTTGCCGATGCCCTCACCGCCGAAATGGGTGCTCCGACCACATTGGCGCACGGCGCCCAGAGCTATCTCGGCGCCGCCCACCTGAGCGAAACCATTGAGGCGCTCGGACGGATGGAACTCGAAGAACAACGGGGAACCACGGCCATTGTCCGTGAGCCGGCAGGCGTCGCGGCGTTGATTACCCCATGGAACTGGCCAATCAACCAAATTTTCACGAAGCTCGCTTCCGCCCTCGCTGCGGGTTGCACTGTCGTGCTGAAGCCCAGCCAGATAACGCCGCTGGATGCTCTACTCACCGCCGAGATCCTTGAAGAAGCCGGAGTGCCAAAGGGTGTATTCAACCTGGTCCATGGCAAAGGCACCGAAATCGGCAGGGCTCTGGCATCCCACCCCGATGTCGACGTCGTTTCGTTCACCGGCTCGACCAGGGCAGGTCGGGACATCTCCAAGGCGGCGGCCGACACAATCAAAATCGTCCACCTCGAACTTGGTGGCAAGTCTGCGAACATTCTCCTTGACGACGCAGACTTCGAGGACGCAGTTAAGCGCGGGGTAGACGTTTGCTTTTCAAACGCCGGACAGTCCTGCAGCGTTGCTACCCGGATGCTCGTACCTCGGGAGCGACTGGAAGAAGCGGCGGAACTTGCAAAGAAGGTTGCCGAGAACTACGTGGTCGGTGATCCCACCTCCCCGGACACCACAATGGGCCCGATTTCCAATCCCTCACAGTGGGAAACCGTCCAGACGCTGATTAAAGCCGGAATCGACGAAGGCGCGACGCTGGTCACCGGTGGTCCCGGGAAGCCTGAAGGCCTGGACAAGGGCTACTTTGCGAAGCCCACCATTTTCTCCGACGTCGACAACAAGATGACCATTGCCCAAGAAGAAATTTTTGGTCCGGTGCTGAGCATCATCGGCTATGACACGGAGGAAGAAGCGATTGAGATCGCCAACGACTCCATTTACGGCCTGGCCGGCGCTGTGCAGTCACAGGATATCGAACGCGCCCGGCGAGTAGCGGCACGCATCCATGCAGGCCATGTCTACATCAACAACCAGACTGACTCCTATGCCGCCTCGCCGTTCGGTGGTTTCAAGCAGTCCGGAAACGGCTATGAGCACGGCGAATGGGGCATCCACGGCTTCCAGGTCATCAAGTCCATTCTGGGCGCCTACTAGGACCAGCGGTCAGTCTCCCCTTGGGCGAAAGTAAAGATTAGCCGAAACGCTCTAGAACCAAGAATGCCCTGGAGGTGCCAGCTATGGTGACTTCCGGGGCATTCTGCGTCTACTGTTCAAGCCATACTGGCGTAAGGGCGCCCGTCTTTGGCCCTAGTCTTTGAGGCGTCTGGTAAGCACTTCAAACTCCTCCACGGAACGGACGGTCATCCCCTGCTCCGCGCTGGTCTCGTCACGGATCCGCTCTGCCGCCTGATGGCTGCCCTTCAGTGCGCCATCGTCGGCCCACAGGGTTATTGATATTGACCTGTCATTCCCATATAGGTAGTAAATGCCCTGGCATCCAGGCATTTCCAGAACCTTCTGAACGGTTTGTTCAGAAGGTGCACCGGTGCTTTGAGGGCCGGGAGTATAAGTGCTGACTCTGGCGAACATCGTTTTCCTTTCAAGCGGCTTTGGAGACGGCCTGCCACAGAGCAAAAACCCCTTCCCGCCGTGACTTCGGACTCCTCCCTTAAGTAAGGAGCGTTCCACGGCCGTCCACAACCCCCCATGTTTCGGATCTCACCCATGCACTGAAACGATGCTAAAGGGGGGCCCGTGCGGCACAACGTCCCCCGCCTTGAACGCCTTGCCCGTCGCAAGTGCTTGCAACGCAAGGCTCAGCCGGACCAAGTCCCACCGCCTGCCGCCGACGGCGGCAAAAGAGCCACCTAATGTCCCGTGTTGCCCACTGGATGTAGGAAGCCAGCGGTATTGCGACACCGAGGTGAAGGCATCCCGCCACTTGATTGACATGCGGTGAGACGCAGGTAACATTACATATGAACGAGCGATTGTTCGCATCCGTTTTCGATCAATGAGGATCTGGCTCAGCGGCCACGATTGGAGAAACATGAAAGCGCTAGTACTCACAGGATTCGGCCAGGAGCTGGAGGTTCTTGACGTTGCCGAGCCGCAGCTGACGCCCAAGGGTGCCATCATTAGGGTCGAAGCGAACGGCATCTGCCGCAGCGACTGGCACCTCTGGATGGGGGACTGGGACTGGCTGGGACTCAAACTCGAGCTTCCCCACGTAATGGGACATGAATTCGCTGGCGTCATTGAAGAAGTCGGCTCCGAAGTATCCCGCTACAAAAAAGGTGACCGCGTTGTCGTTCCGCACGCTCACGGATGTGGACACTGTGAGTACTGCTTGGCCGGCCACAACAACATCTGCGAAAACGTATCCTTCGCCGGGACGAATTACTGGGGCGGCTACGGGCGGTTCGTCCAGGTTCCTGACGCCGACCGCAACCTCGTGAGCCTGCCCGATAACGTCGACTTCGACGCGGCAGCCGGTCTTGGCTGCCGGTTCATGACTGCGTTCCATGGCATTGTGGACCAGGTTAGCGTGAAGCCAGGGGAGTGGGTCTCGGTACACGGGTGCGGCGGGTTGGGCCTGTCAGCTATCCATATTGCTGCCGCTATGGGAGCCAACGTCATCGCTGTGGACATTAACGAAGATTCGCTTGCCTTGGCAAAGTCACTGGGCGCCGTAGCAACAGTCAACGGTCGGAACGAAGATCCGGTCGCGGCAATCCGTGACCTCACCAAGGGCGGGGCGCACGTAGCGGTAGATGCTCTTGGTATTTCAATCACTTGCCAGGCAGCAGTCAACAGCCTTCGGAAGCGCGGGCGCCTCCTGCAGGTGGGGCTGACATCCAAGGAAGAAAAAGGCATGATCGCCCTGCCCATCGACAGCATCGTCCTCCAGGAACTTTCAATCGTTGGTTCTGCAAATATGCCGGTTTCACGCTACCCGGACATGATGCGCATGGTGGAGCGCGGGGTACTGAACCCGGGCAGCATGATTACCAACCGGGTAGGACTTGAAAAAGCCGGAGAAATCATCGCATCCATGGGTGAATTCAAGGGGAGTGGCATTAGCGTCCTCAACCGCTGGTAGCAGGCGCGACGACGTTATGAATTTTTAAAAAACAAAGGGAAAAACGGCGTTGCGCCTAGGCCGGAAGAGCAGTGACAAGAGCCGCTTAGTACTACGACAAGCAGTCTCATCATGGTGGCGCTTCCCTGCACCCCCTTATGCGCAATTAACAGTTGGCGGGCCAGGACCCTTCCGTGCCGCGGTCGTGGGTATGGAGCGCTGCTTGCCTGGCGGCACGAGATCGCCGAAGCAGCTCAGTTGCGGGGAGTGGGTTCGCGTATCCGAGTGAAGTTCCCCGCGCTCTTGACGGCCGCGGTTTCAGCAGACGCCGCAGGACGACCATCATGGTCATCCTGCGGCGTCTTTCTTGTTTCCGCAAGCTTCAAACGCTGGATGCAGGTCGATTTCGGAACTTTCAAAAAGCGGTTGACACGTGTCTGAGATCACAGCAAACTAGTGTATGTTCGTATCAACGGCGGACTGCTGATTGTCTTCCCACAATTCGTATGCGGCGCGCAATGGAGCAGCCCCGAGATGGTTATTCGTCTCAAACAGAAGAGGCCCGAAAATGTCTACCGAAACCAATGAGGACCGTAGTACCAGCACCGAAATCCAGGATCTGAGCCGTAGGCTCACACGCCTCGAGGACGTGCAGGCTATCGAGAAGCTCAAGTACACGTACGCAGGCTACTGCGACGATTCCTACAACCCTGATGGCATCGCCCGCTTGTTCGTAGAAGACGGCCGGTGGATCGTCGACGGGGAAGGCGCCACTCTGGTCGGGCGTGAGGAAATCCGGAAACACTTCGAGGCCCTCTCCGAACGGATCTCCTGGGCACTGCACTTCGTGATGGCGCCCAACATTGAAATCTCTGCTGACGGAACCAGCGCAACCGGGACGTTTTATCTCCTGTGCCTGTGCACCATCGAGCAGACCGATAACCCAGAGCAGAAGGATGCAGTTGTCCTCACTGTGACTTACTCGGACAAGTTCATCAAGCGTGACGGAAACTGGCTCTTCCAGGAGCTGATCGGGCGCACCCACCAGGTCTCGAACTGGGACAAGGGCTGGGTCGAACAACAGTTCCGCGACTGATCTTCTCTCCAGCACTATTTGCGCTGGTTCGCCGACAGCAACGGCGTCGGCAATATTCGCTTCTCCCGCTAAGGAACCATCATGAAATGCTCACTGACCTCCCGGCAGACCCTCTCGGCTGCCGCCGCAGTACTGACCGCTCTGCTGTTCACGGGCTGCACCGCCGAGGGACCCAACGCAACCTCTGCCGCGGGCGGCGCATCCGGCTCTGCAGCGCAGGCCGGGGGAGCTCCGCTTCCCGTCGACAAGCTGTGCGGTGACAAGCCCATAAAGATCGCCCACGTTGCCGGATTCGGCGCCAACTCCTGGCGCAAAATCACTGAGGCAGAGCTCAAGGACGAGCTCTCTGCATGCAAGAACGTGACGGTTGACTACTCGCAGGCCGACGGCGATCTGCAAAAGTACATCACCGCCATTAACTCGTACAGCGCTCAAGGCTACGATGCGATTGTCACCTATGACGACTTCGGCAGCCAGGCACTGAGTGCCCTCTCAAATGCAAAAAAGGCAGGCGTTGTCGTGGTACCCTACATCGCGGACCCGGGTGGCAAAGTCGGCGTGGATTACGACGGCTACGTGGCCTACGACTTCAAAACTGAGGGCGACACTGCCGCAAAGTGGTTGGCGAAGCTTGTGCCATCCGGTGGCAACGTCATCTTCACAGGCGGTCTCCCCAGCGGCAGCCCCTCAACGGTCGAGCTCCTCAAGGGCATTCAAGCGACTAACGATCAATCAGGCGCTTTCAAGCTTGCTACCCCGGACCCCATCGCTTCGAGCTGGGATCCTGCGTACATGCAGCGCGCAATGTCCGGTGTACTCACCAAGTTCGACAAGATTGACGGATGGGCCTCAGATTACGGCGTAGCTGATTTGGGTGGGCTTCGAGCAATGCTCAACGCCAACCGGCCGATTCCGCCCCTGGCGACTTCTGCTACCGATAACGAGCTGGGCTGCTTCTGGCTGGAAAATAAGGACAAGAACCCGAAATTCCAGCTTCTGACCCAGGACGGCACGACAACCGTTGTTCGCATCGCCGGCCGCAAGGCCTTGGCCGCCGTGAACAAGCTCCCAGACAACGAGCCTGAACTCTTCAAGCTCAATACGTTCGTGGATACGGCGAACGGAAAGCTTCCGACCTGCAACAAGGACTTGCCGCCGGACGCTGATCTGTCCTCCGCCCTGTCACCGGAGAAGTTGAAGGCAGTCTTCCAGTGACTTCCTCTGTCCACAGAGCTGCACCCAAGGAGACCACTGTGATCCAACAGAACCCTCTGGGACTGGCGCAGGAAGGGCTGCGCACCACGACGGACGACGGCCAGACAGTTCTTCGGTTGCAGGGCGTCGACAAGCGCTACCCCGGCGTTCATGCGCTGAAGCACGTCTCCCTAGACGTCCGCCGGGGCGAGGTTCACGCCCTGGTCGGCGAAAACGGTGCCGGCAAGTCCACGTTGGTCGGGGTCGCGGCTGGAGCTGTTCTACCCGACTTGGGATCTGTCGAGATTGCAGGCGCGGTCACTGATTCGCCGACGCCCCGTTGGAGCCGGGAGCAAGGTCTGGCCATTGTCTACCAGGAGCCGGCGCTGCTGCCCCACCTGACAGTGGCAGAAAACATGCGACTCGGCATGCCGAAGGCGCTCCGGCCCACTGTGGCCGAGCAGGTGCGCTGGGCCGAAGGTATCCTTGAAGGCTGGAAGAACGTTGCTTCCATCGATCCTCGAACCCTGGTGGGAAGCCTCAAACCGGACGCCCGCTTCGTCGTCGAAATTGCCCGGGCGATGGCAGAGGACCCCAAGGTCATCGTGCTGGATGAACCCACGGAGCATCTGCTCCCTGCTGCAGTCGAGGAACTGTTCCATCTCATCGATGCAGTCGTCCGCCGCGGGGGCGCCGTGGTCTACATCTCCCACAAGATCAACGAAGTCAAGAAAATCGCAAACACGATCTCTGTTCTCCGCGACGGCGCCTTGGAGGGCACCTTCCCGGCGGCCGAGATGACCGAACAGGACATCGTCGATCTCGTCGTCGGGCACCAGAAGTCCCGGGAAGCTGCACGAACCACGACCCTTGACGCGGCGGCACCGGTACAGCTGAAAATCAACGAGCTAAGCGGGCACGGTTTTTCCAACGTCAGCCTGGAGGTCCGGGCCGGTGAAATCGTGGGTTTCGCCGGAATCGAAGGCCAAGGACAGCGTGACGCGCTGAGGGCCCTGGCAGGATTGTCACGAAGCAGCGGCACGGTGACCATCAACGGCAACGAGATCAAGCTGGGAAGCACAACCAACGCCATGCGCGATGGGATCGTATATCTGCCCCATGACCGGCACAACGAAGGCATTTTTTCCCGGCTGAGCCTCCGCGAAAACGCGTCAATCGGGTCGATCACAAAGTTGGCAAGGGCCGGGGTGGTGCGCTCCCGGCAGGAGCAGAAAACCGTCAATCAGCAGTTTTCGTCCCTGCGGGTCAAAGCACCTTCTGCGGAAGTCGACATCGACGCACTGTCAGGGGGCAACCAACAGAAGGTCGTGCTCAGCCGTGTCCTTCTGGGCGGCTCACCGGTTTTGTTGGCTGATGAGCCGACCCAGGGTGTCGACGTCGG
This sequence comes from Arthrobacter sp. 135MFCol5.1, assembly GCF_000374865.1. GTDB lineage: Bacteria > Actinomycetota > Actinomycetes > Actinomycetales > Micrococcaceae > Arthrobacter. The sequence goes on from NZ_KB895459.1 coordinate 101,421, forward strand.
GGCCCGTGGCGAAATCTACCAAATCCTTCGCGCGGCGGCAGCCCAGGGTGCCTCCATCATCGTCTTGTCCTCATCAGCGGCCGAGCTCGAAGAACTGTGCGACCGGGTGGTCGTCTTTTCACGGGGCCAGGCAGCGAAGGAACTGACAGGCGACGATGTTTCGGAACGCAGAATCACCGAAGCTGCCCTCACCGCCAGTCAGCACCGAAGCGTCTCAACAGACGTAAAGCGGCCGCAGAAGAGGTGGCGGCGACAGCTGGCGGAGAATGATTTGATGCCAGGCGGCGTGCTTCTTTTGGCCACCATTGTCCTCGGGATCGTAGCCTCCACGCAGAGCAGTTTCTACCTGACGCCCCGCAACTTTGGGCTGGTCCTGCCGCTGGTTGCTATCCTCGCGTTCTTTGCCATAGCACAACAGCTGGTCATGATGGTCGGGGCGATAGACCTCTCAGTCGGGCCCCTCGCCGGATTCCTTGTCGTCCTCGGCTCGTTCGTACTATCGGAGTTCCGCTCACCTGTCGGCATAGCAATCGGCATCCTGATAGTTACTCTCGCAGCTGTTGCGGTAGGGGTACTTAACTGGTTCCTTACTACCGTGGTGAAGATAACCCCGCTCATCGCGACCCTCGTCACCTTCACTGCACTTCAAGGCTTCGCCTATCTGCTGCGTCCTCTCCCGGGCGGCCGGATGGATCCAAACTTCACGAAGATGGTCACTACCCCTTGGGGTTTTGTTCCCTGGATGCTCGTTGGCGCGATCGTCATCGCGCTCGTACTCGAGGTAGTCCTGCACAAGTCCCTCTTCGGGGTCCGGCTCCGCGCAGTGGGTTCGAACCCTGTGACGGCAAAAAAGGTCGGTGTGAAGTCCAACCTGGTGGTACTCACCGCGTACGTTGGCTGCTCGGTCCTGGTCGTTCCCGCCTCACTGCTGCTCATGGCGCAGGCAGGAACCGGAAACGCAAGCATTGGCGACAGCTACACGCTCGCGAGCATCGGCGCTGTCGTCCTGGGCGGTGCCAGCATCTTCGGCGGCCGCGGTTCATTCATTGGCGCCATCATGGGAGCGGTCCTCGTGATCCAGGCCAATACCGTGGTGCAGTTCCTGGGGCTGCAGATGTACTGGCAACAGTGGTTCATCGGCGGCCTCACCCTTGCCGCGGCAGCCTTCTACTCAAAGACACGCTCCCTGTCGGAACGGATGTAGCACCATGACCATCACCAAAGACTCCGGCACACCTCGCCGTACCGCCGGGGAAGCAGCCCGTTCAGTGGCCGGGGCGATGACCCGCTCGCCTATTCTCATCGCTACCGTGGGGCTATTCTTCCTAAGCTGGGTCATTGCGCCGGGAAGCGTCTCTCGAAGCTCGATCGACTCCTTGCTCCCTTTCGCTGCCATTCTTGCCATCACAGCCATCGGACAGACACTCGTAGTAATGCTGAAAGGCATCGACCTCTCCGTCCCGGGCATGATGACCATGGGCGCACTCGTCAGTACCCAATTCGCGGCGAAGAACTCCGACAACGTCCCTCTCGCGCTGGCCGTCGTCGCCCTCATCGCCGTAGCCGTCGGCCTGGTCAATGGTCTGGTCATCGCTGTTTTCTCCGTGACGCCGCTCGTGGCCACGCTGGCGATGAATGCCCTGCTGTTGGGGGCAGCCCTTGCATACTCCGGAGGGACCCCAACCCGTGCTCCCCAGGCCGTCTCGGACTTTGCCCTGGACAAAACTGTTGGGGTGTCCAACACGGTCTGGCTCTCGATCCTTCTCGTGGTCATTGTGGCACTTGCCACCAAACACACAGTCTGGGGTCGGCGACTGGTTGCGGTCGGGGCCAATGAATCCGCTGCGAGAATCACAGGCATCCGGGTGGTCAGCCTCAAGGTCAGCGGCTACGTTGCCGCTGCGCTCTGCTACAGCGGCGCTGGTGTCCTGCTCGCCGGCTACATCAGTACGCCGAATACCAATGTCGGCAACCAGTATCTGCTACCGGCAATCGCCGCCGTGGTCGTGGGAGGGACGGCGCTCAACGGTGGGCGGGGCAAAATTCTGGGCACCGCGATCGGTGCGCTCTTCCTCAGCCAGCTGACCCAGCTGGTTCTGTCGCTTGGTGCCCCCTCGTCGACCCAACTCCTGATTCAGGCAGCCGTCATCGCAGTGGCCGTCGGGTCGCAATCGGTCCATGGAAAATCCCTCCTGAAGCGGCTCACCCCGCGACGGCCACTAAAAGAACAACCTGCCTAGGAAGCCCGTCCCCAGGCCCGCGATATCCCGTCGGCAGCTGGCTGCCACGCCCTCAACCCATTCTCGCCAATGAAAGGAAAGCCCGTGCCCGACAACAACGTCCGCCCGGTGAAGACCATCGCCCTTCTGGGCCGCAAACCCGGAATGTCCTTCGAACAGTTCAGCACCTACTGGCGTGACACGCACGCCCCTCTTGCGTCCAAAGTCCCCGGCGTAACCAGATACGTCCAGCGCCACATCGTCCCGGAGGCCGGGAACGGCGAACCGGATAACGACTTCGGCATTGATGGCATCGCCATTCTCGAATACGAAAGTCAGGAAGCTATGGAGCAGGGGTGGGCCACAGAAGCCGGACAGGCGGCCCTGGCAGATGTTCCCAATTTCCTGGGCAAGCACTCCGTTATCGTCCTCGAGGACTACGTCGTCGTCGACAACAACTGAATTCCATCCGCTTTTCAACAGAAAGACCTGAGATCAATGGATATTGGTGGAGTCTATTTCTTCACAGATGAAGGCCCGGATCCGGTGAAGTTCGCACAGGAGATGGAAGCCTACGGCTTCGAATCCCTGTATGTGCCTGAACACACACACTTTCCCACGTCGAGGAAGACCCCCTACCCTGCCGCGTACGGGGGAGGGGAGCTTCCCAACTTCTATCTGCGCACCTACGACCAGGTGGTGACGCTTTCATACATCGCAGCGACCACAAAGCTGAACATCGGCACCGGCGCCTGCCTGATCGCCCAGCATGACCCAATTTCGAAAGCCAAGCAGCTGGCGACTCTCGACTACCTGTCCGGCGGCCGCTTGACCGTCGCTGTTGGTCTCGGCTGGAACGCGGACGAGGCCGAAGCCCACGGCGTTATCTGGAAGCAGCGCTTCAGCATCGTCAAAGAAAAAGTTGCTGCAATGCGTGCCCTCTGGACTGAGGACGTTGCGAGCTACGAGGGCAAACACGTCCATCTCGCCCCGAGTTGGTCATGGCCCAAGCCGCAGCAGGCGGGCGGTCCGGCCGTGTTCATCGGCGGTGCCGGTCCTACCACCTTCAAACATGCGGCTGAATGGGCCGATGGCCTCTACATCGTCCCGCCGCCTGATGACCCGACCCTGGAAAAGACGCTTCCCAAATTCTGGGAAATCGTGGAGGAAGCTGGACGCGACCCGAAGACTATGCGCGTAGCTGTGGCCTCGGCGCCCCCGGACGCAAAGGTGCTGGAAAAGTACGCCGAGCAGGGAATCGAAAGGGCAGTCCTCTGGATTGACCCGTCCGATCCCAACCAGGCCTTCCAGAATTTGGAAGCCGCGGCAAAGGCCATGCAGGAATTCCAGCAGTAGGCCCCCGGCTTCACCGCATAAAACGAAGCACTGATCCCGTCATTGGGCCAAAGGAGGAGTCCTCTCCCGCCTGCACCCAATGACGGGATCACCCTCTATCGTCTGAACAAGCCCCAAGGATCAACATGCAACTCGACAACGCCTCGCTGCCTTCCATTGGCATTCTCGGTGGAACAGGCGCCCTCGGCGGTGGCCTGGCCTACAGATGGGCCGCAGCTGGCCTCCCGGTAGTCATTGGTTCCCGCAACGAAGAACGTGCTGCAGAAGCTGCAGCACGAATCAGCAACGGTATGCCAACGCACCGTTCCATCACCGGCGCGGGTCTGACTGCCTGCGCGGCAAACGCAGATATTGTCGTAGTCGCCGTGCCCTGGGATGCCCACAGGGAAACGCTCGAACAAATACGTGACGCCGCCCGCGGGAAGATCGTGATCGACGTGGTCAATCCGTTGGCCTTTGACAAGGGCGGTGCTTACGCCCCTCCTGTGCAGGAAGGTAGCGCTGCACAGCAGGCACAGGCACTACTGCCGGAGTCCAATGTCGTGGCCGCCTTCCACCACGTCTCGTCCGTACTGCTTTCCGATCAAACAGCAGAAACTGTAGAGACGGACGTCATGGTGTTGGGGGACGACGCCGATAGCACCAAAAAGGTGCAGGAACTTGTCGGACTGATTCCCGGGATGCGCGGCATCTATGCCGGAAAGCTGCGTACTGCCGCCGCCGTGGAAGGTCTCACGGCCAACCTTATCGCCGTCAACCGCAGGTACAAGACGCACGCTGGAATCGGCCTCACCAACGTCCAGGAGGTGGCACATGCCAAGGCTTGAGGGCAAAGTGGCGCTCATCAGCGGCGCCGCCCAGGGCATGGGCGCAAGTCATGCCAAGGCCATCGTCGAACACGGCGGCAACGTCGTGATCGGCGATGTTGATGACGAACGTGGCAAGATGTTCGCTGATTCCCTCGGATCGCGCGCCAGGTTCGTCCACCTCGATGTCCGCAACAGTGCCGACTGGGATGAGGCCGTTGCGCTGGCCGTGCGGGAATTCGGCGCGTTGAACGTCCTGGTCAACAACGCCGGTGTGCTGAGGCACAGTGGCATCGAGCAGTGCTCGGATGAGGAGTGGGAACTCGTCCTAGGGATCAATCTGGCAGGAGCCTTTAAGGGGATCCGAGCAGCCGCTCCCGAACTCAAGCGGTCGTCGCCGTCGACGATCATCAACATCTCATCCACCGCAGGACTCAAGGGCTTCGCAGGATTCACAGCATATGGATCGTCGAAGTGGGGTCTTCGCGGGCTGACAAAAAATGCCGCAATTGAACTGGCACCCTACGGGGTGAGGGTGAACTCCATACACCCAGGAAACATCAGGACCCAGATGATCGACGGGCTATACATGGACTTCAGCCATGTGCCCCAGGGCCGGGCAGGTGAACCCGAGGAGATCAGCAACCTCGTCGTGTTCCTCGCCAGTGACGAAAGCTCATTCTCAACCGGAAGCGAATTCATTGCAGACGGGGGCGAAACCACGGGGCTGCCCGCTATCGCCACCGCGGAATGATCTTCCGATAACGTCTTCCTATCACGCTACGCGGCCGGGTGCACGACATGGGTAGCCCGGCCGCTGGCCGGGGAAAAACCCGGACAGGAAGCAGGCAAACTGGGCCTTTCCCATTTGTCTTCAACATCTCCTGCGCGAAAAAGCGCGCTCGAACGTCCTCCCAGCAGACGTCGCCAGCCCGCGCAGGAGTCCGTCATCGGGACAGTATGGAATCGACTCTCCGAGGACCCCACGACGCGAAAATCGCCAACACTAAGCAAACGAATGTCCGTGCGTTAAGCTTGGGGGCATCGACAAAACGATAGGTGATGCACATGGTTACAACGGCAGAACGCGGCACTGCTCAGGCCATCCGCGAGGAAGCGGCCAAGCTGTTTTTCGAACGCGGCTACGATGCGACGAGCCTGCGGCAGGTTGCATCAGCGGTGGGGCTCATGGTGGGAAGCCTCTATAACCATATCGACAGCAAGGAACACCTTCTGCTGCAAATCATGGGCGGCATTATTGACGACCTGCTGGACAGCGCCCGCGAGGCTGTGAAGGTAGACGGAGACGCAGTCGACAAACTCCAAGCCGCGCTGGCTGCTCACCTGACTTTTCATGCTGAACGGGCACAGGAAGTTTTTATCGGCAATGCCGAACTGCGTTCATTGTCCACAGCCGCGCGGGAGGTCGTTATCGAAAAGCGGCATGAATATGAACTCTTCCTGCAAAACCTCATCGAAGATGCCGGGAAAGCTGGTCTCGCTGACGTCATAGACGCCAAGATTCACGTCTACAGTTTCGTCGCCCAGGCCACACACATTGCCAGCTGGTTCAAGCCAGGTGGACGCATGAAGCTCGATGAAATCGTCGCCATCTACACGAAGCTGGCCCTCCGCGAACTGAACGTTCCGGACGCTGACGCAAGAGTAGACCAGGCGCGCTAGCAGAATTTCAGCTCACCCAAATACAGGAAGCACCTGCATCAGTCCTGACATGGTGTGGCCTTCCCCAGCTGCCGGCTGATTGTCGCCGGCAAGGATGCACCCACGACGGGGAACCCGAAGCTCCGGGCACCCGGAAGCGGCCGTCTCCGACCGAATATGGCTCCAGCTGCACGCCAGTTACCGGCATGAGGATGCCGCGCGCTGGCCGTCCTTGTATCCGTTGGAATAGGCCTCATCGCTTCCAAGCCTGAACATGTCCTTATCGGCCGGTCGTACCAGGCTGCGCGCCGTGCCGGCAGCCGTGTCGAGATCATCGATGACAAGATGGGACAGGCCGCGCACCAATGCAACCGGGCACCCTTTCGACTTCCCTTTGACCAAATCAGCAGCGCCTGCGATCTCATCGGCGACGGCTGCAGCCGAAGCCAAAAGCAGGTTTCCGTACGGGTCATGAGTGCCGCGGTAATCTTCAAGCACCCGCACGCCGGCCGCCCCAATTGCCGCGTCTGTTTGCCCTTCACGCCACGGCCTACCAAGGGTATCGCTGAGGATGATTGCGATCCTGACGCCAAAGCGCAGTCGCAAGTCTGAGCACAACTGTCGGGCCGACGCGTCCGGATCCAGCGGAAGAAGCAGAACGGTGCCTTCAGGAGTGTTGCTGTTGTCAACACCTGCCGCGGCGAGAACCAGCCCCTGCCGATTCTCGACAATGCGAGTCAGCCCGCCAGGATAAGGCCTGCTTGCCACAAGCCGGACAGTCTCGGCGGTAATAGCTGCTTCCCGGTCGACGGCTGCCACGTGGCGGCCTTCAGCTTTGGAGACGATTTTGCTTGTGACCACAAGTATGTCCCCGTCTTGGATTCCTTCAGGCGATCTCGTAAGGGCGCTGCCGATAAGGTCGGCTAGGTCATCGCCGGATGTGACCTCGGGAATTCCTTCAAGGGCGGTGATTAAGATACCGGACATGGTTTCCTTTGCAAGGTGAGGTTCATTGTCGGGTGCGATGGGACAGAGTTGTTTCCAGATACGCCCCCCGATGGGACGAGTCCGGAAGAGAGCAGCACGCCACGCGTGTAGGCGCCCACTCCCCGCCTTATGGCGATGGCGAGGTCTTCGATGGTGTCCACGTCGAAGCGCAGGGTGGAACCGCCTGGGCTTGCCAGCGGCCTATGGCCTGCCTGCAGATGCGCCTCGTACGAACGGTGGCCGAAGCGGGGATGGACTTCCACGCCTGGCCGGGCCGAGATCAGGGTACTGCCGGTACCCTGCCGATCGGAGACCACGGCCAACGGATGCCGCCTCGCGACTACAAGTGTGTCTTCCAGATCCCCGACGGTGAGGCACGGCAAGTCAGCTGCTATCGCTGCAACAGGGACCTGGCAAAGTGACCGGGAGAGGGCGAAACCCGCTGCTACGGCGCCGTTTAGGCCCTGCCCGGGATCTGGAAGCACCTCGACCTTTGGATCGTTGAGTACGTCGACGGCGGGATCCGAGGAAACGATGACGATATGGGCGACGTTCGCAGCTGCAGCGGCCGCTGCGACAGTGTCCTGCAGAAAGCCGAGCGCGAGGTCCCGCCGGAGGGCAGGACCGAGTCGTTCCGATCCAAAATGACCCTGGAGACGGCTCTTTCCGTGGGGGCCCCCTTTGTAGGGAACGACTACCCACCATCCGGCATCCACGCTGGAAGGGGTTGAGTGGCAGCATCCAGTGGAAGGCGCCCTCGAGCCGTTGCTGACCATGGGTCGTTTCCTTTCTGCAGACCTACTTCACGGCGAGGGGGAGCAGGCGGAGGTTCTTGCCGGTAGCGGCGAACCCTGTGTCGGCGTTTTGTCGGGCGACTTTGAGCCGCTCCTCCGTAGGCGTTCCATAGGTCGTGGTGCGCTGCACAGGGACTCGGCCGATGGCCCGGATCATGTCCTCCAGCTGGGATACCGTCTTTTCAGAACCGTTGTCGGCGCCAGCCATGCGGCTGATCGTTTCTTCCATCAAGGTTCCACCGAGGTCGTTGGCGCCGCCTTGGAGCATGAGCTGGGTGCCCTCCGTCCCAAGCTTTACCCACGAGGTCTGAATGTGGTCGATTCTCCCGTGCAGCATGAGGCGGGCCACGGCATGGACTGCTCGATTTTCCTGCATGGTAGGTCCTGGGCGCGCAATTCCGGCCAAATACACCGGCGCGTTTGTGTGGATGAATGGCAGCAAAACAAATTCCGTGAATCCGCCCGTCTCGTCCTGGATTCTGGACAGCGTTCGAAGATGTCCTACCCAGTGCGCAGGGTTGTCGACGTGTCCATACATCATGGTCGAGCTGCTGGGAATGCCGAGCTGATGAGCGGTTTTGACGATGTCGATCCAGGTTGCTGCGGGGAGTTTGCCTTTGGTCAGCATCCATCGGACGTCATCATCGAGTATCTCCGCGGCAGTACCGGGAATTGAATCAAGTCCTGCACTGCGCGCCTCTGTCAGGAACTCCTTGAAGGACATCCCCAGGCGCGTGGCCCCGTTGACGATTTCCATGGGGCTGAAGGCGTGCAGGTGGATTCCGGGCTGGCGTTTCTTTACTTCCCGGGCAAGATCGAAATAGGCGGTACCGGGTAGATCAGGATGGATTCCGCCTTGCATGCAGATTTCGGTTGCGCCGACTGCCCACGCTTCATCAACCCGGTCCCCGACCTGCTTCATGGACAGAGTGTAGGCATCTGCGTCCGTACGCCGCTGGGCAAAGGCGCAAAACCTGCATCCGGTGTAGCAGACATTGGTGAAATTGATGTTCCGGTTTACGACGAAACGCACTTCATCACCGACCGTCTCTTTCCGGACCATGTCAGCCAAGGCGGCCAGAGCCTCAAGTTCGGGCCCCTCGGACGAGAGCAAACGGAGGTAATCGCTGTCTGAGAGACCCGCCGGATCGTTCTCCGCGCGCCTGAGGACTTGCCGGATTTCGCCGGCCGCGGTGCTCCCCGGGGAGAAGATGGGGGAGCGGTTCCGGTCCGCGTCCTCCCGCAGCGCCGCCCAATCGCCGTAGACACCGTCGAAATCGCTTCGGCGGTCACTTGTCCGGCCAATCGTGTCAATTTCTGTATGTAGGTTGACCCTGCCCTTCCCGTCGCTTGCCCACGCAACGTCGGGGTCCTGCCAAGGAAATCCGGTTGGGATCATTCCCTCGACCGCCAGGCCGTCAGTGTCCGCCAGGGCGCGAACGTGCGGGAGGACGCGGGGGTCGACCCAAGGTTCTTCTTCCTTGACGTAGCGGGGGTGGATGGTCAGGCGTTCGCGCAACGTAAAGCCGTTGGCGGCCGTGAGGCGGGCCAGATCGTCCAGGTGTGGCCACGGCCGTTCAGGATTGACATGATCCGGAGTCAGCGGACTGACTCCGCCCCAGTCATCGATGCCGGCGCTGATCAGGAGAGCCAATTCGTGCGTGTCGGTAAGGTTTGGTGGTGCTTGGAGGCGGACCTTTGGGCCCAAAACCAGGCGGGTAACGGCGATTGCGGCCGCGTACTCCTCCGTTTCAAGGTCTGGCGCGGCCATCATTGCAGTTGCATCTTTTGCCCGGAAGTTCTGGACTATGACTTCCTGCATGTTCCCGTACCGGCGGTGGAGGGCGCGCAAAGCGAAGATGGCATCGATGCGCTCAGCATAGTTTTCACCGATACCAAGCAGAACACCTGTGGTGAAGGGGACGCTGGAGCGACCCGCGTCTTCCAGGACCCTCAGCCTGAGGGCGGGGTCTTTGTCAGGGGATCCATAATGCGGTCCTCCCTTTTCGGCCCAGAGCCTGGTAGCCGTTGTCTCCAGCATCATTCCCATGGAAGGTGCCACGGGTTTCAGTCTCTGGATCTCTTCCCACGTCATGACCCCAGGGTTTAGGTGGGGAAGCAACCCCGTTTCTTCCAGGACCCTGATGGCCATCGCACGGACGTAGTCGAGCGTGGAGTCATAACCGTGGGAGTCAAGCCATTTCCGGGCGGCGGGCCAACGGTCCTCGGGCCGGTCACCCAAGGTGAATAACGCTTCTTTGCAGCCGAGTTCGGCGCCTTTGCGTGCGAGGGCTACGATCTCATCCGGGGACATGAAAATGCCTTTGCCGGCTTTCTGCAGTTTGCCAGGGGTGCTGACGAAGGTGCAGTAATGGCATCGGTCGCGGCACAAGTGGGTGACCGGGACGAATACCTTGCGGGAGTAGGTGATGATACCGCTCTGACCCGCCTGCTCGAGCCCGGCATCGCGCACGCGGGATGCCGCAGACATCAGGCGCTGCAGGTTGTCTCCTCGGGCATGAAGGAGCGTCTGTGCCTCCTCCGGGTTCAGCGTGACCCCGTCGTTTGCGCGCCGCAGTGCCCTTCGAAGTGCACTCTCAGCAGGGATAAAGGTCTCAGTCGCGGTCATGATAAAGACTCCAAAGGTAGGAATTAGGAGATGTCTCGACCCCGCCGCCGGGGTCAATTGCAGATGTTAGGAGCGGGAGGTCGGTGGGGCCATGGCCAATGCGGCAGCAGCCATGGCGGCAGTAGTTGGGGTGTCGGTCATCCACAATGGGGCTGTGGCCCCTTGGAGGCCGGCCTCCTCGAGCAAGGGAAGGTATCCCTCATCCGTCACATCCATCAGCCATCCGTCGAGAACACCGCCGCGGCTGCGGGCACCATAAGACTCCGCCACTCCAAGAGCAGTTGCCTCCACCCCGACCGTCTCAAGGCACTGCTCCGCCATGCCGCGAACTGCCGAGCCGCCGATAATCGGAGAGAGGCCAATAACCGGTGCAGCGGTGCTTCGGACCGCGTCGCGAACTCCTGGAACGGCCATGATGGTCCCAACTGAAACAACCGGGTTTGAAGGAGGCAGGAGGATTACGTCCGCGGACCTAATAGCTTCAAGGACTTCAGGTGTCGCGGAAGCCTTCTCCAGGCCGATTTGGACGAACTCGCTCACAGGAACGAGAGCGCGGTATCTCACCCACCACTCCTCGAAATGGATAAGATCGCCAGCCGAGTGTTCCGGAGTTCCCTGAGAAAGACGGACATGCGTCTCCACCGACTGGTCACTCATGGGTAGGAGACGTACCCCGGGTCGCCAGCGGCGGCACAACGCTTCGGTTGCCTGCGTCAAACTCAGGCCCTCGCGCAACATGTCCGTACGGACTATATGCGTTCCGAGATCGAGGTCACCCAAGGTGAACCAGTCCCAGCCCCGGCCGTAAGCGCTGATTTCGGCAGACGTCCGCTGACTTTCACCGCTGCGCCCCCATCCTTGATGCTCGTCCACAGCACCACCCAGCGTGTACATGATGGTGTCCAGGTCCGGACACACCCTCAGCCCATTCAGCCACATGTCGTCCCCAGTATTGGCAACAACCGTAACGGCAGCGTTGTTGGAAACGCCGTCCGTAGAGGCTGCATTGAGATGAGCAAGCAAGCCGCGAACAAATCGGGCGCCACCTACACCCCCTGCCAAAACAGTGATTCTCTTCTTCATTGAAGGTCCGTCCTCCCGCTGTGGATCCACGACGAAGGCAACGCGGGACAAGTCTCCGAACAATCGCTCGTTAGTCCCAAAATTATGTCGCCCTACCTTCACTGTGTCAACGGTCACGGGCTGAAGCGCACGTCGGGGCGACTCGGGCGCCACTAGAGCCGGCATTAGGTGGCGGTGGAAACCCCGTTATGGACAATTACGAAAAGATTAGGGTTCTTTCGACATCTTGTTCCGCTCCACGAGGTCGGCAGCCCAAGGCCGAACACCATGGCGGAAGGCCATCCCCTCTGGAAGCCCCCGGACTGTGGCTGTCGAGCCTAAGATATCGATAGTTATCCGGCCCGAGGCCATAGGAGCATTCGCAATATGAAGGGCTCCGTATGATTCCGGAAGGGCGGGATCAAGCCACACGCCGCCGCGCCCAACATCGGCGTAGTAGCCCATCAGCCCCTTGATGAGTTGGATCGGCGTGGTCGCGGCCCAGGCTTGGGGTGAACATGCCGTGGGGTAGGGGACCGGCTGGTCGAACTGGTTTCTACTGAAGCCACAGAACAGTTCGGGCAACCTGCCTCCTGAATACTCCGCCGCCTCAAACAGGGCAGTAGAGATTCGTTGCGCCTGCTCAACGAAGCCATAGCGGAGTAGCCCCGCCGCGATGATCGCGTTGTCGTGGGGCCAAACGGACCCGTTGTGGTAGCTGGCGGGGTTATACGCGCCCATGTTGCTAGCCAGCGTCCTCACGCCCCACCCGCTGAACATTTCAGGAGACATGAGCTGCTCAGTGACGAGCGCAGCCTTGTCTTGATCCGCGATGCCAAACAACAGACACTGACCCATGTTGGAAGCGCAGGCATCGACGGGCTTCTTGTCGCGATCCAGCGCGATGGCATAGTAGCCGCGATCAGGGAGCCAAAACTGTTCGTTGAAGCGCTTCTTCAACTCAGCTCCCAGATCCCGATAGTGAGCGGCAAGCGCCAGATCCCCCGCATCGTGTGCTATCCAGGAGCGCGCAAGATAAGCGCTGTACACGTACCCTTGCACCTCGCACAGGGCGATCGGCGGCTCTGCCAGTGTCCCGTCCGCAAAGTTTATGCCGTCCCAGGAGTCCTTCCATCCCTGGTTTAGCAGGCCCCGTTCATTAAGTCGTGCATACTCGACAAATCCATCCCCGTCCTTATCGCCATAATCCCGGATCCACTCCAGAGCGCGATCGACATGGGGCAACAGGTCCGCGATCGTCTCTTTGGCGAAGCCCCAACGGCAAATTTCGCCGAACAGAGCGACAAAAAGGGGAGTGGCATCAACACTGCCGTAGTACGCTGACTTGCCACCGAGCGCCAAGCTGCTCGAGACGTCAAGCCTCACCTCGTGAAGGATTTTTCCCGGCTCCTCTTCGCTCAACGCATCCACCACGTTGCCCTGACGGTCCGCGAGGGTTTGAAGGGTGCCGAAAGCCAGGGATGGGTCGACGGGCAGTGCCATTAGCGATGCCCAAAGCGCGTCGCGGCCAAACAGTGCCATGAACCAAGGTGCGCCGGCAGCAACCACAATCCGGCTGGGATGCTCAGGATCCTCGATTCTGAGCGCACCGAGGTCATCGTAACTTCGTCGAAGTGTGCGTTCAATCGAAGGGTTTCCGACGTTGATCACCGGGATCTTCGTCACCCACTCCTGCCGTCGGAGATCCTGGGGCGACAGTTCGCCAAGACGTGGAGCAGTGAACGCCGATATCGGGCCGCGGCTACCAGGGGTGGGGAACACCCTCATAGTGGTGCGCCAGTGCCCCTGCGGAGGGATCGAGGCGCGGTACGTCAGCCCTTCTCGGACAACACCGGCCGCCTCGGCTGACACCACCACACCTTTGTGGATATCCCTCCAAGCAGACAGGATAACTAATCTGTCATTGAGTATTTCACGTGATTCTGCCCACTGCCTCCGAACTCGTGCTTCTTTCACCTCAAAGAGATCAGCGAAGTCAGCGTCGATTTGTATGGAAATCACACACTCAGTAGGAGACATCGAGAAGTTCCGAACGGTGATCTGCTCTAGAATCCCCGACCCGACCTCGCGAAGCCGCTCGACAATGAGGGGGCTGTCAGCACGGCCATCGGGGCCGGAAACGCGTCCGGCGAAAAGGGCCCGGTAGGGCTCCTTGATATTGGCCGCCAGCGGCTCCAACGATTCTCCGTTTACGATCAAACTTAGACGGGACAGGATGCGCGTGTCCTCCACAAAAAGGCCTTGAGGGCTGTCCGGGGAGATATCGCCATTAGCGGCGGAGATGCAAAACGAGGACCCCTCCACCAGAGTGACCGAGCCTGAACCAAGGGGTCCAGCAGCAGTGTCAGCATTCCATCCAGCCATTCCAGCTCCTTCAAGCGACTGATGCCCCGGCACCGGGTGTTGAACTGTGACTTATTTGTCCCTGTCCAACCGCCCTCTCAACTGAAGCTACCCCTGAAGAATATTCAGTGCCAGACCATGAACGGACGTCCACATTCCGCTCAGAGGTCTGGCGCAGCATCCCCGGAGATTGTCTGGGCGGTCAGCGGACTCCGTTCATTACTGGGATAGTCCGGGGGGCCTGGAAGGACAAGAGCCGGATCCACTCGGGCTCATCGCCCCGCAACTGGATTGCCGTCAGCGCAGTAGCGACTTCCTGGACAACTATGGCGGCCTCAAGTTCTGCAAGCTTAGCTCCGAGGCAGCGGTGGATGCCGGAGCCAAAAACCAAGCCGTAGCCGGTGGATTGTCCGTGCCCGGCCGCCTGGGCAGGAATAGATGAGCTTCCGGGTGCGGCCGGTGCGGTGATGTGGTTGCCGCTCAGTTCGAGGAGGATTTCGGCGCCGGCAGGGATCGGGTCGCCGGCGAGGTTCGTGTCGTAGGCTGCAACGCGTCGCCAGGTGGGGACGGACGATTCGGTGGCCAGCACGTGCCGGACCATGGTCTGGGAGCCTGATTCGGACGCCGCATTCTTCCAGCTCACCGGTGCGGACCCCTCCAGGAGACGGAACAGGGTGGTGCTGATCAGCTGGGTGGTTGTCTCCTGTCCGGCGATCAGCAGGAAGTAGCCCAGCGAACAGATTTCCGGCCTGGTCAGGCCGTGTTCCGCCAAGGACTTGAACAGGTTGCGTCCGGGCGCCGTCAGGGATTCAGCGACGAGCTTCCGCAGCCAGACATAGAAATCGGCGGCGCTCCGGGCCAATTCAAGTTGCCGGGCCTCGTCGGGCCACCCCCAGAACAACTCCATGGAGTCAAGGCCCCAGCTTTTGAGATCCGCAAGGTCCCGAACGGGCAGCCCGAGGAGTTCAAGCATCACGACCGCCGGGGTAAACGCCGCGACAGTCTGCACCAATTCGACTTGGCCGGAAGAGTGGAGCTGGTCCGCAGTGTTCTGTGCCGCTTCCCGGGCCAGTTCACGGATCCGGGGCACCATGGCGGCGACGGTGGCAGGAGTGAAGAAACCGGCCACGACCTTGCGGATCCCGGCGTGCGTGTCCGTGTCGTTGCTGGCCAGGACTGGAGGCAGCGCAAAGCGGACGCGCTGCAGCACTCGCAGGGCAGGCCCTGCCAGTGGGGTTACCGCGATCAAGGCATTTGCCGGACTGAAGTCCGTGGGCCGGTGCAGTACGTCACGGACCGCGTCAGGATCGCGCACCACGAGGTACGGGCAACGCGCTCGGTCGGCACCGGCAGTCTGACCCGTGACGTCCGTCTCTTCCTGCACCAGCGGCGCGGGACCCGCGGTCATCATCGCCGGGTTCATGCGGGCAGGCCGTTCAGCCAGGCAGCGGCTTCGGCTCGGAAATCGGCCGGGGACAGTTCCGCGGCCCCCTCGGGAAGCACCCCCAGGAAAGGCACCCGCAGCGTCTCGAGCACTTTCCGGTTGCTGTGGTGGACGAAGTCAGGGTTTCCGGGCCAGCTTCCGAGCACCACACCGAGAACCCGAAGGTCTCGCACGGCCAGCGCTTCGAGGGTCAGGGCGGTGTGGTTCAGGGTGCCGAGGGCCGGCCGGGCGACGAGCATAAATGCCGCGGTCAGGAGTGATCCGAGGTCCGCCAGGGTGCCGCCGCCGGAATCCAGTTCCACGAGCAGACCGCCCGCGCCCTCAATCAGGACGTGGTCGTGGGACGCAGCCAGCTCGCGGACCCGGCCTGCATGCGCAACAACCCGGGGAAGCGGAGTTCCGTCGACGGCAGCAGCGGCGACAGGAGCCAGCGGCTCCTGCAGGACGACTCCGGTTTCTGCTGTCACGACACCGGCGAGCCGGACAATTTCGGTCGTGTCGGAATCACCGGCGGCTGCGCCTGACTGGCACGGTTTGTACACCGCGACGCTGCGCCCCATTCCGTGGAGGACGGCGGCGAGGGCCGCCGTCGTGATGGTCTTCCCGACGCCGGTGTCGGTACCGGTGACCAGGATGATGGCGGGCAGGTTCATGGAAGTTCCTCCAAAATGCCGCGCAGCACTGCGCAGCTGTCTTCGATTTCCTCGGGTGTCAGGATGGCGCAGGCAGTGAGCCGCAGCCGCGAAATCCCGTCCGGGACGGACGGCGGGCGGAAGCAGCCGATCCGGACGCCGGCAGTGCGCGCGGTGGCGGCGGCTGCCAGGGCCGATTCGGCCGACGGCATGGCGATGGACTGGACGGCCCCCGACGCTTGCTCGACAGCGGGCCGGTGGATAGTGGCACCACGTGTCTCCAGGGCAGGGGCGAGCCCGGCGGCCAGCGCCGCAGCGTTGTCCCGGACGGACCCGGCCCGCCAGGGCTCTTCCCGGATGATCCGCACGCCGGCGAGGGCCGCTGCGGCCGAGGCGGGCGCCAGACCGGTATCGAAAATGAAGCTCCGGGCCCGGTTGACGAGGTGTTCCTGCAGCAGGGCGGATCCAAGGACTGCGCCGCCCTGGCTGCCCAGGGCTTTGGACAGCGTCGCCGTCACGATCACGTTTGGATGCCCGGCAAGGGCCGTCCCGGCCACCGAGCCGCGGCCCTGAAATTTGCCGGTGCCGGTGACTCCGAGGCTGTGGGCCTCGTCGATGAGCAGCACGGCGTCATGCTCCTCGGCCAAAGCCAGCAGCCTGGCGAGCGGGGCTTCGTCGCCCAGGACGCTGTAGATGGATTCGACTGCGATCAGCGCGCGCGGCTCCGACCGTTCAGCCAGGAGCCGGCCCGCTTCCGCCACGCCGTTGTGCGTGAACGATTCGGTGCGGGAGCGGCTGAGCCGGAATCCGTCGATCATCGAGGCGTGGCAGTGCTCATCGGCCACAATCAGGGTCCCGGGGCCGCCTAGCGCCGTGGTCACACCGATGTTGGCCAGATAGCCGGAGGAAAACACCAGCGCAGTTTCCATCCCGGCCAGCATGGCCAGTTCCCGTTCGAGGTCCAGGTGCAGCCGGGTGGTTCCGGCTACCAGGCGCGAGGACGTTGCGCCCGCGCCCCACAGCGACGCGGCCGCCGCAGCAGCCTCCATGACGCGAGGGTCCGAGGCGAGCCCGAGGTAGTCGTTGCTGGCCAGATCGATGAACTGTTCGTCCGCGGCGCGCGGGAGCGGGCGGCGGATCAGGCCGCGGCGGTCCCGGACTGCGGCTTGCCGCTCAAGCCACTGGGTCATCGAATGGCTCATGCCGGTCCTCCCGACCGCGCCGAGACGCGTTCGTGGACTTCGGTGACGGCCGCAACCATGCCAGTGGTCACCTGCTGGACGTCCGACGCGCTGCTGATGTATGGGGGCATGGTGTAGACGAGGTTCCGGAACGGCCGGACCCAGACCCCGTGGCGGATCGCAGCGGCGGTCACCGCCGTGACGTCGACGGCGTCGTGCAGCTCGATGACTCCGACGGCGCCGATGGTGCGGACATCCCGGACAGCCCTGAGCTTCAGGGCGGGGGAGAGCCCTGAAACCAGGGCGGCCCCGATCCGGGCGACGTCGGCGCGCCAGCCGCCGTCGTCCAGGATGCCGAGGCTGGCGTTGGCCACCGCACACGCCAGCGGGTTGCCCATGAAGGTGGGGCCGTGCAGCAGCGCCCCCGCCTGGCCGCCGGATACCGTCGACGCAACGTCTGCCGTGCAGAGCATGGCGGCGAGGGTAAGGTACCCGCCGGTCAGAGCCTTGCCCACGCACATGATGTCCGGCACGACGCCGGCATGATCGGCCGCGAAAAGCTCGCCGGTGCGCCCGAAACCCGTGGCGATCTCATCGAAAATAAGGAGCAGCCCGTGCCGGTCCGCCGCCTCCCGCAACGCTGTCAGGCAGGCGGCCGGGTAGGCGTGCATGCCGCCGGCGCCTTGGAGGACCGGTTCGACGATGATCGCGGCCAGCTCCCCGGAATGCGCAGCCGCGATGTCTCCGAGCTCGGATGCCCACGCCTTTACGGACTCGGGCGTGGCTGACGCGGCAGCCGGGGGACGCGGAGCGAACACGTTCGCCGCCAGCAGGCCCGGAAACGCGGAGTGCATGCCGTCCACGGGATCGCAGACCCCCATCGCCGCGAACGTGTCGCCGTGGTACCCGCCGCGGATACTCAGGAACCGCTGCCGGGACGGCCTGCCGGACGCGGTCTGGAACTGCACCGCCAGCTTCAGTGCAACCTCCACGGCCACCGAGCCGGAGTCCGCGAGGAACACCCGCTCCAGGCCCGGCCGTCCGGGCGCGGAAGGCGCCATGCCCGCCAGCCGCTCGGCCAGTTCCACCGCCGGGGCATGCGTGAGGCCGCCGAACATCACATGGCTGAAGCTTCCCAGCTGCCGACGCGCGGCGGCGTCCAGCACCGGGTTACGGTAGCCGTGGATCACCGACCACCACGAGGACATCGCATCCAGCACCTCATGGCGTGCGCCGTCCTCGCCGCGAAGCCGCAGCCGCACGCCGTCGGCCGCCTCAACCTCCCACAGCGGAAGGTTCGGGGAGGCTGGGGCGTACGGGTGCCACAACCGTGCGCGGTCCCGCTCGGTCAGGCCCATGGACGTGCCCGTCATGGTGCAAGCCCCCCGTGCCGGGAGCATTCGGCGCTCCAGCCGAGCGGTGTCACCTGGACCTTCATGCGGCGCCGGCAGGCGGCGCAGTAGCGCGGCGGTTCCAGCGTGAGTTGCTCGCCGCAGCGGAGGTGAACGCCCGACGTCGGACCGTCACCGCCGTCGGACGGCTCGCCGCAGTGGCCGCAAAACTTCGCGGTGGCTGCTTCTGCCGGGTTGCCGGCGGTTGAGCGGCCGGCGGATGAAACCCTATTCATAGTGTCTTCTGGAGTTCCTTGATGGGCATGTTCAATTCGACCAGCAGGTTGAGGTCGGCGGTGGCGGGGCGGCCCAGGGTGGTGAGGTAGTTGCCGACGATGACGGCGTTGATACCGCCCATGAGGCCTTCGCGGGTGCCGAGGTCGCCGAGGGTGAGTTCCCGGCCGCCGGCGTAGCGCAGCACGGTGCGGGGCATGGCGAGGCGGAACGCCGCGATGGCCCGCAGGGCGTCCTTGCCGTCCATGATGCCCTGGTTTTCGAGCGGGGTGCCGGGGCGGGGGTTGAGGAAGTTGAGGGGGACTTCGTGGGGTTCGAGAGCGGCGAGCTGGGCGGCGAGTTCGGCGCGCTGTTCCAGGGTTTCACCCATGCCGATCAGGGCGCCGCAGCACAGTTCCATGCCGGCGGACTTGACCATGGTGCAGGTCTCCAGGCGTTCTTCGTAACTGTGGGTGGTGACGACTTCGGGGAAGTAGCTGCGGGCTGTTTCGAGGTTGTGGTTGTAGCGGTGCACGCCCCACTCCGCGAGCTGGTCCACCTGGCGCTGAGTGAGCATGCCCAGGGAACAGGCGATGTTGATGTCCACGGCTTCGTTGATGCGGTCGATCGCGAACTTGATCTGGTTCATGAGCTTGATATCGGGGCCGCGGACGGCGGCGACGATGCAGAACTCGGTGGCTCCGGTGGCGGCGGTTTCCTTGGCGGCTTTGACGAGTTCGGGGATGTCGAGCCAGACGCCTCTTACCGGGCTGTCAAAGAGGCCGGACTGGCTGCAGAAGTGGCAGTCCTCGGGGCAGCCGCCGGTCTTGATGGAGATGATGCCTTCGACCTCGACGTCCTCGCCGCAGTGCTTCAGGCGCACCTCGTGGGCCAGTTGAAGGGCGGCGGGAAGCGCTGCGTCCGGGAGGCGGAGGACTTCCTCGAGCTGCGACTGGGTCAGGCCGATGCCGTCCTCGAGGACCTGCTCGCGGGCTATTTCCAGGATTTCATAAGTTGTGCCAGCGCTTGTCGCGGTGCTGATCTCGTCGCTGGTGGGAACGTCTGTCTGAATCATCATTGATAGGTCCTTGTTGCCGGTGATATTCCTCTTAGCAGACGCTAGTTCGCCGCAGGTGCCGCCATTTTGTCGGATTCCGACAAGATTTTGGTGCATCAGGCGGACGGATGCGTTTTCAAACCGAGTTGGAGACGAGCGTTCTACTTTGAGGCCTCAGCCAACCAATTTATTGGCCGAGTTTTATGCCATTCCCCAGCCCTTCCGCCGCAGCGATAACATAGGTTGCGTCGAGCTAGCGCTGCTTGCTTTGGGTTCGTCTGCAGCTTGCGTCGGCAGGGGAGGGCTTCACCCGGCCTTGGCATGGCGGAGGCACCGCTGGACCGACTCGCGGCTGCTTACGTAGTCACGGTCAAGTAATTCATGGGCAAATCCGAGGCTGGCATTGGGTCGGGACAGGACGCATTTCTGAAGGTCCGTGTGGAGGTCGTCGACAGCGACCCTAGGATTTGGCGCCAGCTCGAGATCCGAAGCACGATGACGCTGAATCAGGTCCATCGGGTGTTGCAGGCGGCCTTGGGTTGGGAGGACGCGCACCTGCACAGATTTACCTCGAGTGATCCGTTTGCGCCGTTGCGCCCAGTCGACGGAGAGCTTCCCGGAGCCTCGCGTGGCTTCCAAGGCAAGACTGCGAGGAACCGTCGGACAGGCCCGAGGAGGATTGTTCTCTGGAGCAGCTGTTTGCGCTGGGCTCCGGTGTGGCCTTTTACGAGTACGACTTTGGTGACAGCTGGCTTCACCGGCTCGAGCTGGTCTCCAAAAGGCCGGCCGAGAAAGGTGCGCCGCCGGCCCGGCTGGTCGACGGCGCCCGGCGCGGCCCGTTGGAGGACTCTGGCGGGTTGCCCGGGTATGAGGAGATCATGGATGCCTTGGCCGACGCGTCTCATCCTGACCATGACGAGTACTCTGCCTGGTTGGCCGATATGACCGGTTCCACTGAGCCTTTTGACCCGGCTTTTCTGGACATCGCCGACGTAAACCGGACGCTGGATAGATTGTTCTGAGGCCGGGGATTGGACCCGGAAACTCAACGAACAGCGGTCAGGAAAGATGCCCTTCTTACGGCTCTCCCCCGCCCGTTATTTAATGGCCGATATCGTACCTTATGTCAAGCTGCTGGTCAGAAGGGGGCGGAAAGGCCCTCCCTCAAGCTTACGAAAGGTTGTGTATGGCCCCGGCCCAGCGTGGGCCGGACACGGCCCGGCGGACCGCCCTGGCACGCCCGTGGAAGTCGATCTTTGGAACCCGTTGGGAGTCGGTTGGAGCAGGCGGGTCATCGTAGGCTCGATGTTCGATATCGTGCAGGGTTCTAGAGGAGTCGGTGATCAGGCCCATGCCGGCGTACTCGCGGACGGCGGCAATCCCTGCGACGGCGTCGGTCTTGGTGGTAAAGGGTTTGGATACGGCCATGACGGTGCCGTCGGGTGCTGTCAGGCGGAACCTGAAGGCTGATTCTGCGTCGATGAACAGTTCGAACATTCCGGCCATTGCGATCCTTTCGGTCTGAGGGATCCCTGGGGACGGCGTCGTTGCCGCCCATGCGCGTGGCGTCGTTGCCGGCGCTTTTCGTGGTGTCCCGCTCCAAATTTTTCATCAATTCAGCATGCGTTCGACGAGTCTTCCGTAGGTACGCCTGCTGGCGCAAGGGATTCCCCTGGCATCCAGCCGAAGTGATGCCCTGCTCTCGGTCTGCCCGGCCGCACTTCGGGCGACGTCCCCGAGGCGCCCTCAGCGCGCCGTCGGCGTTATCAACCAGGACGTTCCTCCCTGCTTGAGCCCCTATTGTTGGAATTGCCGACGCGTTGCGTGCGGCGAGACCACGGCGCCAAGCCAACGTCTCTCAGACTCGAGCCCTCGAAGGAGTTCCGTGTCGGACCTGGTCCCGGAGTACCTAACCTACGACTACCGCTGCACCTTCCGCGGGGTTCCCGGCGTCCATCACGACCCGGACGATTATCCTATGTTCTGGACCGTGAAGGTCAAGGGCCGGGTTTGGGACAACGAGGATGAGGGCGATGGCAAGGAAGTTGCCGTCGGCGAGGCCGAGCTGTACATCGTCCCGGACGCCGGCATCATCGACCTCTTCCTGACTTTGGACGCGGTAAACCAAGATGTCGCCAACGTCGGCGAGATGCTCACCGTCAACCGACCAGACCTGATCGACGAGATGAGCTTGGGCGGGGATCTGATGATCCTGTCATGGCTGAAAGTCGCACCGAAATTCCGCGGGAACAAGCTTGGCCACTCGATCCTGAAAGCCGTTCTCAGCACGATTGGCAGGTCATCGACCAAAGTCATCATTGAGGCCACTCCCCCATTGACGGACAACGGCCCGATGGAAGGCAGCCCGGAATACCTTGCCGGGAAGGCGGCGCTGCGGCGGTACTGGGAAAGCTTCGGGTTCCAGCCGGCCCACGGCGACTACCTGGTCTTCGACGACATGGCCGACGGCATCGACTGAGCCGCATCACCCCACTCCCCGCCGCCCAGACCTTGACGTTCCCCCGCCACACCCCGACACTCGATTCCACAAGTTAAGGGTTGGAGGCGGCCGTGAACAGTCAACGCGTCGGCTACGTGCGGGTCAGCACGCTCGACCAAAACGAGCGGCGTCAGCTCGAGGGCCACGTCCTGGACAGGGTATTCACCGACAAGGCCTCCGGCCGTGACACCGCAAGGCCGCAGCTGACCGAACTGCTGCGGTTCGTCCGCGACGGCGACACCGTGGTCGTCCACAGCATGGACGGGCTCGGCCGGAACCTCGATGACCTGCGTGCCCTGGTCCAAGGCCTCACCAGACGAGGGGTTCGGGTGGAGTTCCTCAAAGAACAGCTCGTCTTCACCGGTGAGGACTCCCCCATGGCCAACCTCATGCTCTCCGTCATGGGCGCCTTCGCCGAATTCGAACGCTCACTGATCAGGGAACGCCAACGCGAGGGCATCGCCCTGGCCAAACAGCGCGGCGCCTACAAAGGACGGAAGAAGACACTGACGCCGGAACGCGCTGCCGAACTCGTCCAGCGCGCCGGCAGCGGCATCCCCAAAGTTGT
Source organism: Arthrobacter sp. 135MFCol5.1 (assembly GCF_000374865.1). Taxonomy (GTDB): domain Bacteria; phylum Actinomycetota; class Actinomycetes; order Actinomycetales; family Micrococcaceae; genus Arthrobacter. The sequence goes on from NZ_KB895459.1 coordinate 124,286, forward strand.
CCTGGCCCGCGACTACGGAACCAGCAGGGAAACCGTCTACCAGTACCTCCGCCAAGCGGCGTTGAAATAGACCTTCCCCCCACCCCTGCTCGTTCCCAGAAAACCCCAAGGTTTACCCTGCAAGGTTGATCATGGAACTTCGGCCAACCGCTATTTGGCCGGAGTTTCGCCAAGTCCAAAGGCCTTCGGTCGGCGTCGGCTGCCCAGTGTCAGTGGCGGGTAGCGTACTCTAGTGTCCGGCCCTCCCTCAGCCTCACAGAACGTCGGTTATCGGCTTATGAAAAGGACGAGTAAAAGTAGTTGAATAGCGTTCGTCCCACACTCCCTTTTGGGTGTCACCGCGAGCTAGAAACCCAAGGGCGTAATTGATGACGTGACCCCGACGGGGTACAAGGAGGCCGCCGGCTCTTTGGGAAGTTTCCGAGTGCACCGTGATTGAATCAGGTGCACATTGTGGAACACGCGCTTCGCTCTGGCCAGAGTCGTCAGCTAAAAGCGTGCAGGAGTTCCACAAAAACTCACCAGAGGCCCGCGAACCGTTGGAGACATGTAGTGAAGGACGATAGGAACCGCAACTCTGACGGTCAGGATCGGACATATGAGCCTAGTCCCTGGACCGATGACTGGGCGATCCGACCGGAATCGCTCGCAGAACTCTGGCACATAATCGGCAGGGCGACCTTCGGGTTAGGGTCCGAAACCCGCGTGATCTGGCGAGGCCTTGGCGACCACGCATTTCGAGTTGAATCGACACTGGTCCGCGCGCTCCGCAAAGAGGGAGTGGAAATTACCGAGGCCAATTTGCGGCGTCGCGAACTCCAGATCCTCCGTGTGGCTCGAAACTGGGACATCGGGCTATCCGAACACGGGAGTGTAACGGATATGCATCTGCTTGCGATGCTTCAACACCACGGCGCGCCCACCCGGCTCATCGACGTGACCTTCAACCCGTTGACGGCACTCTGGTTTGCATGTTCGGACAGCACCCTGGCGGACGCGCCTGGCGTACTTGTGGTGATGACCGTCTCGGACGCCCCTACAAGAGTCACTTCGGACATCCCTACTCTGACGTACGACACAGTCACAATGCCACGGGAAGCAACCGTTATCTCCGCCATGCGGAAGTCGCAGGCCATAGGGGGCCCGCTGCTTATCGAACCTCGCCCGAAGGATGAACGTATGAAAGCGCAGGAAGGGGCCTTCTTGGCAGGTACCTTTCCGGATGTGCCTCAGGACGGGCCTGTGGTTGGGCTCCAATGGAGCAGCATGGCCCCCATGCTGCCCTTCACACTTCGAGCTCTGGAGTCTCCCGACGCCCATATAGGGGGTACCCGCTGGCATGGGTTCTCGTATGCAGGGATAGTCATCAGTCCCGAGATAAAGAGACAGTTGCTCCCAATCCTCGATCGAACTTTCAACCGCTCCCATCGCACCATGTATCCCGACATGCCGGGCTTCGTGGCCACACTAAGACAAGGCCTCCTCAATGATGAACTCAACGCAGACGGAAACCCGCGTGATGACCTTCCTGTTCCAATGCCTGAGTACTGGCAGAACGCATAGCCATACTTGCGGACCGCATTTGAGCGGGAAAAGTAATCAATAGTCACCGTTTGACTGGGACAGAGAGAAGCTCAACCCCCCGTTCTTGTAATCAAAGCCGAATCTGGGTGTGGTGTGTGTTATGAACCTCAGACACGGCATTTCCAGGCCTACACAATGGAGACGTCACGGGGTTGTCGAATCGACACCGGCTTCGGCCGAGAAAAGAGAGATCCCCCAGGTGCCAAAGCAACGATACCGCCCCCAAAGTTTGCCTGCCGAAGTCTTCATACCTCGCTGGCTAATGGGAGGCAACCCCGAGGAGCTTCAAGGGCTCTGCCGCTGGGAGCTAGTGGATATTGAACGAGAGCGAGGGAGATGGAGCATTAGGTCGAACGAAAGCGTGCATGGCGAGAACCCCAAGCTATTTATACCCGCAAAGCTGGCCGACAAGGACAATGCGCACAAAAGCCCTTATTCCCGTCTGCATCGACTAAAGAACTATGAGCGTTTCCATGGCCAAGGGTGGAAAGTAGCGCTTGACGTACATGGCCGTCTGGCAGCAAAACACCCGGACCAGGTTTCCGCATTACTGGCCAGCATCAGTATGCTCACGACAGCGGCGCCAACGACTGCGAAGCTCATTGAGGTTGTAAATGACGCTATGGGGCAGATCCTCCCCCAGCTTGGGTCGGCTTCTGTACACCTAATTGAAGTCGACCCTGCGCTATCCCACAGATACTCCATTTTTCAGGCACTTCTTCAAGCTGAAGATTTACCCCCCGAGGCTACCGACGACGGGAGGGCTTTCGGGTCTGCCAGTGGCCTCCTCCACGAAACCGTAGTTGGCTTTGATTCATACTTTTCCTGTCTAGCTACGAGCCTTTCGCCAGATCTCTGGGCCGTTCCGGCAGGGCGGGTGGGCGGCATCATCCTCTACGTGTTTGGAGGCCTTGTCGAAGGGCAGAAATCGCATACCCTAGATCCCATCCGGCTCTTGTCCCCAGGGCACGGGGCCACGGCTGCACTTCCGCTCACTGAAATCCCTCCTGAGTCGTACGCCGCTGCCGTCCGATGGTGGACGGGCCAGCTGAATCGAGTCTTTTCGTACATTACAGAGCCGGCCAATTACCTCAAGGACGGACTATTCAGCCCTCAAATGGCATTCGAAAAGGTGTTGACACTAGAACAGCTCTTCCGCAACTGCCAATCAATTGCAACGAACACAAGAGACCAACATGCTCGACGAATAGTCATGTTCAATTCTTTGGACAGCCTTCCCGGCCTCGTGCCAAGTATGAAATGGGAGGTGGCGGCGAACGCCAGTAGATCCGAAGTCGCGCTCGCTCGTCTGGAAGAAGCAATCCCAGCAGAGATACAGCCTGTCCTTTTGCCCCGCGCACGATCAGCGATAGCGGCCCTGCGGGAGCTGGAAGGCGGTTTCTTCCAGAAAAGCAGGGTAGCTCATGCAGCGATTCAGCTGCCGCACAAAGGTGGGGGCGACACGCGGATACCACTTGGGACTGCGGCAACAGAGTGGTTGCGGGTTATTCGAAACAGCCAACACGGATTCGACAAAGAGCAGACACCGAGAGACCGGGCCCTCCTGACTGCCCATGACGGCCATATACCAGCCGCAATCGCGGACCTGGCATGGCTTCATTTGCTGAACATCGTGACATTTCCCGAAAAACTCTTCCGAGGACCGCGCCCGAAAGTGTCGACCGCTCCCTGATGGGAAGACTAAGAACGTCACGGTTACATGGCCACACAGTTTAGGGAATCTTCATTATCGGCTCTTGAGCCGGTGCTTGGCAGTTAGAGAAATGCGAGCCTGGAGGGCGCCCGAATACGCCGTGACTGCAACAAGCGGTTGGGCATCGGGCGCTGGCAGCGAATCAGTTCCCGCGGACATCTTCACGGGAACGGACCCGATCCCGGGCTGCATCCTGTTCCACCGAGGGTACCTGGACCGCCGTGATCTCGGAGCCCACCATTCGACCACCGTAGAGATGTCCCGATCAGCGGGCGCTGTGGCTCCGGTCGGGGCGACAGTGGCCTTCAGAAAGGGCCTGGACTTGGATTTGCCGGAACCGTCGGCGCCGATGAACCGGCAACCCAGCGAGGTCCCTCGCCACCGGTACAGCTATGCGTCGGGAGTCTCCAGGAGGGTCCGGGCGTAGGCTTCGTTGGCCCTTGGAGACGTCAGGAAATCGATGAAGGCGCGCGCTTCAGCGTTCTCGAGCGCGTCCAGTGCAAGCGCGGCGGAGAAGTCGGTGTAGTGCTGCACCTCGTCGGGAAGCGGGCCTGCGATTTGGGCTTCGGGGACGAACAGCAGTTCACTGAGCTGCTGGATGGCGACATCGGCGCGCCCGTCGACGAGGGCGTTGGCGATGAAGCCTTTCTCGATGATGGTTGCCTTAGCGTTGATCTCGTCGGCGATTTTTAGGCGGTTAAGGAGTTCGGCGAAGTAGATGCCGCTGGCACCGGTGACTGAGTAGGCGACGGACCGGGCGTTGAGCAGTGTCTGGACGAAAGTGTCTGTGGTGGAGATATCCGGGATAGGGGCATCGGCCGGTACGGCGAGGCCGATGCCGCTGCGTGTTACGCCACGGCGAGAGGTCAAGTCCACGAGGTGGCCGAGGCTGTCGAAGGAGTTGGTGACCCCGATCATGACGTCGAAGGTTTCGCCTGCATCGATACGGCGAAGTAGCTGGACCGTGGGGTCGTAGACGCCTTCGACGGTGATCCCGGTTTTTGCGGTGAAGGCGTCGAGGATGACGTCGTCCAGGGCTTTCTTGACGGCGATGGTGCTAAAGAGTTTCACGTTCGTGTGGTTCCTAATCTGTGCAGGTACTGGCGGAAGGTGTGCGCAGGGCAGCCGCAGCCTCAAAGGACTGGTTTGAGGCGGGCGTTAGGCCGAGGCGGGCGTACTCGTCGCGCCGGCCGTTGATGGCCGGGTAGGTCAGTTCAGGATGCCGGCGTGTTCCCGTGCCGGTGGCCGAAGAGCGGGTTCCAGATGTCAGTGTCGGCGAATTCCAACGCCTGTAGTTTGTTGCGAGACCATGTCGCGGGGGCGTCGCCGATGAGGGCGATTCGTGGTTGTATTTGTCCGGTACTCATGCGCTTGCTTCCTTGATCCAGTCCAAGCCTTCGACGGTGCCGGCAGCGGGCGCGTATTCGCAGCCGATCCACCCCTGGTAGCCGCGTCGGCGCAGGTGGTCGAAGATACGGGTGTAGGCGATTTCGCCGGTGCCGGGTTCGTGACGTGAGGGCGTGTCGGCAATCTGGAGGTGGAAGACCCGATCCCATACGTTATCCAAGGTGGTTAGCAGGTCACCTTCGTCGATCTGTGCGTGGTAGAAGTCGAAAAGCAGTCCAACATTTTCGCTACCGACGGCTTCTGCGACGGCTGCCGCCTGGGCCTGGGTGTCGAGGATGAATCCAGGGGCGTCCCTTTTGTTCATGGCCTCGAGGACCAGCCGGACGCCGGTCCCTTGGCTGCGGTCCGCGGCCCAGGCGATGTTGGTGACGTAGCGGGCAAATGCCCTGTCCCTGCTGACGCCGTCCGGACGGATCCCCCCGACGATATGGAGGAAGTCCGCGCCGAGGGCCGTGGCGTATTCCAACCCCTGGTCCACTCCGTCGCGGAATTCCTGGACCCGGTCCGGGAAGCAAGCAACACCTGAGCGGGTCGGGGTACCGGGTTCGCCCATGGGGGTGTTGACCAGGACTTGCTTGAGGCCTGCGTCAGCGAGGCGCCGTTTCAGGTCGGCTGGGTCATAGGAGTAGGGAGCGGCATATTCGACGGCGGTGAAGCCCGCCTTGGCGGCCGCGTCGAAGCGTTCCAGGAACGGGACCTCTGTGAACAGCCACTTCAGGTTCGCGTCGAAGCGCAACGGTGCAGGCTGCGCAGCGCTTACGCCGGTTTCCGGGGATGCATTGAGTCCGGTGTCAGTGCTCATGCAGCGGTGACCTCCACCATTTCCTTGGCCGGGCCCGCGCCAGCGGGCCTGTGCGGGTTGGGTTAAATCCTGTATAGCTCGACTTGGTCGCTCATCAAGTACAGTTGCCTGTCTCCAGTCCCGTTAGCCCGCAGCCAGATCAGCTTCCCTTCCGCACTTGTTGTGTCCACCCAGGCATGGGACAAGCGGCCATCACTTTGACGAACTTGAACCGCATCGCCTGGTCGAAGGTCGGCCCAGTTACGCGCGTAGTTTCCGCGGGGAAGTGACCTGTCAGGCAGCGATACAGGTGCAGGACGGGGTCTACGCCGTCCGTTTTCTTCGGACTCCCTAGAATCCGACATAAACATGTTCCAGATGCCTAACTTCCGGGGATTGAGCAAAGTGTGGGCCCACGAGTTCGCGCCATTTCGTGAAGCCCGGGGAATTGCGGAACCCGACGGTATGGTCCTCAAGCGTGGCCCAACCAACAGTAAGCGTGTACTCGGAGGGGTTTTCGACGGTTCGGTCCAGGCGGAAGCTCAGCGCACCCGGCGCCTGCTGGAAATACGGAACTGCCTGGGCGGCCGCTGCTTCGAAGGCCTTTTCGGAACCGGGCTTGATGGTCAGGGTTGCAATTTCGTGGATCATGCCGTGGCTCCTTCTGTCAGGGCGGGCTGGTTGGCCTGCTCTTCGTCGATCCGGTTGCGCTCGGTGCTGCCGGCCATCGTGCGCGTGGCGTCGATGGCGGCGTAGGTCCAGAAGATCTTCATTTCTTCGGTCGCGGAGGCGTTGCGGAACCGGTGGACGATGTTGGCCGGAACGAACGTGGTGTCGTAGGTGTTGAGGTGGTACTCGGTCCCGTCGATGTCCACCCAGGCGTTGCCTTCGATGACCACAACGGATTCGACCACGTTGTGGCTGTGGTGGCCGATCGCTGCGCCGGGTGCGAAGGTGGTGATGCCGTTCAGGAACGCGGTGGATCCGAGGTGCGAGCCGACGAGCGGCACCGTGGAGGCGCCGTTGCCGCGGTCCTTGCGCGGCAGCTCGTGAGGCCTGAGGATCACTGCGTCGACTGAGCTGATGTTGGTGCTGATGCGTGACATGGTGTGTCTTCCTCTTTAGTCGACGGCGGCGGGAGTGGGTGCCGGCCCCGTCCAGAAGGTCTTCATGTTGGTGAATTCGCGGACGCCGTAGGAGCCTAACTCCCGGCCGTAACCGGATTTCTTGATGCCGCCGAAGGGCAGGCGAGGATCGGAGGCCACCATGCCGTTGATGAAGACGGCACCGGCGTCGATCTTTGGGAGCAGGTCGCGGGCCGCAGTTTGGGTATCGGCGGTCCAGAGGGCTGCGCCCAGGCCGTATTCCGTCCGGTTGGCAAGGGCGATGGCTTCCTCGGTGGACGAAACGCGAACAATTGCGGCGACGGGACCGAAGGTTTCCTCGTCGAAGGCAGCTTGGCCGGGAACGACATGGTCGATGATGGTCGGTTCGTAGTAGTAGCCGGGCCGGTCGACAAAGTTGCCGCCGAGCAGGACCTTGCCGCCTGCTTCAATGGTGCGGGCGACCTGTTCGTGGAGTTCGGCACGGAGGTTCTCGCGGGCCATCGGGCCAATGGTGGTGGCCGGGTCGATGGGGTCGCCGACGACCAGTGACTTGGTGTTGGCCAGGAACTCGGCGACGAACTTGTCAGCCACCCTTTCGTCCACGATGAAGCGTTTCGCGTTCACGCAGGACTGGCCGGCGTTGGTGAAGCGAGCCTTCACCGCTACTTGTGCCGCTGCCTTGATGTCTGCATCGGCCAGCACAATGAACGGGTCGGAGCCACCAAGCTCGAGGACCTGCTTCTTCAAAGCGGCGCCTGCCTGGGAAGCGACGATCTGGCCTACCTGGGTGGACCCGGTCAGGGTCACGGCGGCAATGCGGTCATCGGCGATGAGCGCAGCGACCCGCCTGGACTCGATGAGCACCGTGGAGAACAGACCTTCTGGCAGGCCCGCTTTGTTCATAACGTCCTGCACGGCCAGGGCTGCCTGGGGAACGTTGTTGGCGTGCTTAAGGATGGCCCCGTTCCCTGCTGCAACGGCGGGCAGGACGAAACGGAAGAACTGCCAGAACGGGTAGTTCCAAGGCATGATCGCAAGGACGACGCCGAGGGGCTCGAAGACCACGCCGCTGTCCTCCGCGCTGGAAACGATCGTCTCGGGAGCCAGGTGCCCTGAGGCGGTTTCCGCGTAGTATTCGGCCGTCATCGCGCACTTTTCGATTTCGGCTTCTGCTTCGGTGATGGGCTTGCCCATCTCCAGGGTGATCAGGCGTGCGTACTCGTCCTTACCGTCGCGCAGGACTTTGGCGGTGTTACGGAGGACCTGGACGCGTTCTTCCACGGGTACCAGCCGCCAGGCTTTTTGCGCCTCGGTGGCGGCCGTCAGGGCGGCGTCCACCTGAGCATCCGTGTGCGCCTCGAAGACTCTGAGTTCTTCACCCGTAGCAGGGTTAATGGTCGAAATCATGGTGTTTTCCTTACTTGCTCGGACAGGAGCCGCTAGAGACCGATGTTGGCCCGGATTTCGGCCTCAGATGCGAACTTGGCCTCGGCCCGTTCCACGATCTCGTCAAGTTCCTCGATACGAAGGACTGCAATACCGTCGTCGTCACCGGCGATGATGTCACCGGGGCGAACGACGACGCGCCCGGCGGAAACCTCGCGCTGCAGGTGGCCGGGACCGTTCCGGTAGGGGCCGGCGGGCGTCTGTGCCCTTGCCCATACGGGGAAGCCAAGCTTCCCGATGTCCTCTGCGTCGCGAATGGCGCCGTCGATGACGATGCCGGCAATGCCCTTTGCCTGGGCACGCCCTGCCATCAGCTCACCAATGAGCGCGCGGGCCGTGACGCCCTGGCCGTCCACGACGATGACATCACCGGGCGAGGCTTCCGCCAGCGCCCTGTGGATGTAGTCATTGTCACCGGCAGCCGTCATCACAGTGAAGGCGGGCCCCACAACCCTGGCACCCTTCCAGACGGGACTGATCTCAGCTTCCATGAGGTACAGGCGGCTCATCGCGTCGCCGATATTGGCAACGGGAAGGGCATCCAGGCGGCTCTTGATATCCGCCGAAAGTCCGGTGGTGTTGATCATCGTTGATTCTCCTCTTCGGGTCTAACGGGAACGGCTTCCTCAAACGAATACCGATTTTCTGGCTCCGGAGGTGTTGCCCTTCCAAGCAATACTCCACTGAGCGGAAGTACCTTTCATACAGTAACACTAAATTTCGCTCAGCGTGATGTCGGTCATGGTCCCTGCCTCCACTGCCGTCCGGCCGTGGCGCCCGTTTCTGCTCCGTGGGCCCTTGGAGATTCTCGAAACCGCCCCTTGGGCCCGGTGTCTAGCCGGCGTCTAGTGGAGTATTCCTTCCCCTCTCGCCTCGAGGTTGACTTTGGCAGTGCGCTGGATCACACTAAACCCTACGAGATGATATTGCCTCTCATACAGTGATACTTTAATTATCAAGGAAAAATGTCAATGAAGAGATTGATCCGCACTACGGCCACAGCAGGCACGGCTGCCGCACTTGCCCTCTTGATGAGTGGCTGCGGAAACAGCGCCCCCGCTGCCAACAGCACCCAGGCCGGAAGCGCCACCGCCGATGCAAGCTTGAGCAAGTTGGTGCCCGACGACATCCGCGCCAAGGGCACTCTCGAAGGCGGAGCTTCCTTCGATACGCAGCCGATGAACTTTTACTCTCCGGGAAACAAACCGGACGGGGTGATTATTGATCTGGTTAATGCTGCCGCGGGCCGGCTTGGCCTATCCATCAAGTGGTCCCAGATTCCCTACGCCGGTCTTGTACCTGCGCTCCAGTCCAAGCGCGTTGAGATCGCCGGTGCGCAGATCAGCAAGACGGCAGAGAACAATGGTGTAGTGAACCTGTTGGCCTTCTATAAGGCCTCTTCCAGCTTGCTGGTCCCGGCTGGAAAGGAGTACTCGTCCGACACCGATGCCTGCGGAACGCGCTTCGGCCTGACCACGGGATCTACTGTGAACAAGAACATCGCCGACTCGATCAACAAAGAGTGCACCGACGCCGGCAAGCCCGAATTGCAGTACTTGTACTTCCCCAGCTTCAACGCAGGGCAGGATGCAGTCCGGGCAGGAAGAATCGATTCGTTCCTGAACTCCACTCCCCAGATTCAGCTCGCCGTTAAGGCCGACAAGACCTTGGGCTCAACCCTCGTAGGCAAGCTTGCCGCCCGTGAGACCGGTGTGGCGCTGCCAAAGGAATATGGCGCGCTGACCCAGGCCTTCCAAGGAGCCTTCAATGCCATGATCGCCGACGGCGAATACAAGAAGATCCTCGACAAGTGGGATCTGGCGACCATGGCGGTCGACAAGGCAGAGATCAACGACCAGATTCCGATGTGATGGAGAACGCGCTGATGCACCCCTCGGTCAATTCCGCTCAGAATCCTCTGCCTGCCGCCACATCACGTCTCGAGGTGCCGGACGTCGTCGCCGTGAAGAGGCACTACGGCCGCTGGGTCACCGTTGCAATCCTCGTCGCGATCGGCCTCGGCGCGGTCAAGTCACTCGCGGAAAACCCACAGCTTGAATGGGACGTTGTTGCCCAATACCTCTTGGATGGCCTGATTCTTGAAGGTCTGGGGCAGACCGTCATTCTGGCGCTGATATCAATGATCGCGGCGACTGCGATCGGGCTTATTTTCGGCTTTTTCCGGCTCAGTTCCAACCCGGTGCTGCGGACGGTTGGCAGCCTCTACGTCTGGGTTTTCCGCAGCGTCCCGGCGCTTATCCAGATCCTCTTTTGGGGAAACCTGGCACTTTTCGCTCCTCGGCTTGGTCTGGGGATTCCCGGGACGGGCTGGAACCTGGTTTCGGCCCCGACAAACAGTGTCCTCTCCCCTTTTGCGGCTTCAATCGTTGCGCTGGCATTGGCCAACGGGGCATACCTTGCCGAGATCATCCGCTCGGGACTGCTCTCGGTAGACGAGGGCCAGCACCTGGCCTCTTCTGCTCTGGGTCTGACATGGTGGCAGGCGCAGCGGAAGGTCATCCTGCCCCAAGCTCTTCGGGTCATGGTTCCTCCTGCCGGGAACCAGTTCATCACGCTGCTGAAGGAAACTTCACTGGTCTCTGTTATTGCCGGGGGTGACATTCTCAGCAAGGCGGAGAACATCTCCGGTTACAACCTCAGGACCATCGAACTGCTGATCGTCGCAGCCGTCTGGTATCTCCTCGTCACCAGCGCAGCCACGCTCGGTCAGACCTTCATCGAACGCCGCACGTCCCGGGGTCATACGCAGCAGCGACGCAAGACCGCCTCGGCGGAACCGACCATGAAGGAAAAGGAGGTCACGCCATGAGCAGCGTAGACGTCGTCAACGTGCACAAGAGCTTCGGTGACAATGAAGTCCTCACAGGCATCGACATGCAGGTCGGCCAAGGCGAAGTTGTATGTCTCCTTGGCCCTTCGGGCTCGGGCAAGAGCACCCTGCTGAGATGCATCAACGGTCTGGTCATGCCTGACAAAGGTCACGTTGCGGTCGGTGGCAACCTCATTGGACGCAAAGTACGTGACGGGAAACTGCACGACCTCCGTGGGCGCGAAGCGTCCGTTCAGCGTGAACGGATGGGCATGGTGTTCCAGCAGTTCAACCTGTTTCCCCACCTGGACGTGCGAGACAACCTGATGCTCGGGCCGCGTGCACACCGGCTCGCCGGCAAGGCCGAACTCGAAGAGAAGGCACGCCAGCTCCTGAACAAAGTCGGGCTCGGAAACCGCGCAGACGCCTATCCCTCCCAGCTCTCCGGCGGCCAACAGCAACGCGTAGCCATCGCCCGCGCCCTCATGATGGAACCCGAACTCATGCTCTTCGACGAGCCGACCTCGGCGCTGGATCCCGAACTGGTCGGCGAAGTACTCGATACCATGCGCTCCCTGGCCGAGGAGGGCATGACCATGATCGTCGTTACGCACGAGATGACTTTCGCCCGGGGAGTAGCAGACCGCGTCGTTTTCATGGCCGACGGCCGCATCGTGGAAGACACCCGACCAGAAATCTTCTTCGACAACCCGGAAACCGAGCGTGCAAGGTCATTCCTCCGCCTCGTCTGACCACCAAGCACGCACTACCTGAAAGACCATCATGACACTGTCAGCACAACAGCTGTGCCATCGCTTCGGCGCCCTGCCCACTCCCAACATCGGCGACGCCATGGAACGCCTTGGGATCCTGGACTCGAGCATCAAGCCAGTTTGGCCCGGAGCGCGCCTCGCCGGCCCAGCCTTCACTGTCTGGACCCGCGCAGGGGACAACGCCTACCTGCACCGCGCCCTCGCCGAAGCCGCCCCCGGAGACGTTCTAGTGGTCAACGGCCAGGGCGACGAATCCCGCGCGCTAATGGGTGACCTCATCGGTGCCCGGGCCCGCAATGCGGGGATCGCAGGATTCGTCATCGACGGCGCAGTCCGGGACGCCGCAGGCCTTGAGCGGCTGGGCATGCCCGTCTTTGCACGCTCCATCTCCCCAGCCGGCCCCTACAAGAACGGCCCCGGTATCCTCGCCGGACCGGTCGCTGTCGGTGGAGTCGCTGTCCTTCCCGGCGACATCATCCTCGGAGATGGGGACGGCGCAGTCGTCGTCCCGCGAGCCCGAGCCGAGGAAATCCTTCTGGCAGCGGAAGCCGTGTACCAAGACGAAGCCGAGCGCATGAGGAAGATTCTTTCGGAGTTCAGCGGCACCGAAACTCTCGAACAAAAGGAGGACGTATGCGTTGCACCGTAATTGGCCTCGGAGAAGCAGGACGCATTTACGCCGAGCGCCTGCAAAGTCACGGCCACGACGTCGTCGGCTTCGACGTCTCCCCGATCCCAACGCCCGGCCTTAGGCGTGCTGAAAGCATGGCTGAGGCCGTGGCCGCAACGGACGCCGTGATCGTCATGACCACTGCCCTGGCGTCCATCCCGGTCGCCCGGGACGCGGCACCATACTTGGTGCCCGGCACCCTGTATGCGGACTTCACGTCCGCCGCTCCGGACGCGAAGCTGGCTCTCGGGCAGGTACTGCCTGCGGGCGTCCGGGCGGCGGATATAGCGATCCTTGGGCCGGTCATCGCGCTGGGTGCAGCGACACCTCTGATGGCCGCCGGCCCTGGAGCCGAAGCAGCCGCCGGCCTACTGCGTCCTCTCGGCGCCCCGGTGGAGGTCGTAAACGGGGCCCTTGGAGACGCAATGGCCCACAAACTCCTCCGCAGCATCGTGATGAAAGGTCTCGCTGCCGTCATTTGCGAAGCAGTGGAGGCAGGACGACGCGCTGGCTACGAAGACTGGGTCCGCGGCCAAATCGCCGCCGAACTAGCCGGGGATGCCCACGGAACCATAGACCGTTTCATCACCGGATCAGCGAAGCATGCAGCGCGCCGCGCTGAAGAGATGAGCGCCGTCGCTGGCTATTGCCACGCTCTGGGGGCGCCGTCCCACATGAGCGCAGCAGCTAGGGACTCACTGCTGGAACTCGCTGGCGCTCCAGTGAAAAGCGCATGAGCGGGCTGTATACGATTCAACCCGGGGAGCCGGGTCAGCGACAGGAGGTGCTCCGGCTCTTTCCAGGAATGGCAAAGCTCGGAGCCCCTCTGCGGGAACAAGCCATCACAGCCTGGGTGAGTGCTTGGCTTTCCAGCACCCACAGCAGGCTGGAAGAGATGCCCTACTCTCTCCAAGCCGTGGACTACCGCCTGCTCGACCACACCAACGAAGTCGCCGACGTCGGGCTCGTCCTCGGTGAGTACGCGCGTGGGCGCTGGGGCAGCGGATTTGACGCAGATACGCTTCTGGCCGCGCTGATCCTGCACGACATCGACAAGGCCCTCCTTTACACCCGGCAGGACGGTGTGGTCGTGGCCGACCCGTCGCGGGCGTGCCTGCCGCACGGCGTCCTGGGGGCGATGCTGCTCAAGGAAGCAGGCCTCCCGGACGACGTCGTCACCCTCGTCGGTACCCACGCCACAACAAGCCCTATCAAGACGGCCGGTGCTGAGGCCTGGATTCTGCACTATGCAGACCTTTTCGCCTGCGATCACGCGTTCGGGCAGGCCCAAGGTACGCTCCCGTTCTTCCAGCGGACCAAGAACTGAAAGCTTCCGAGCTCAACCGGCAGCTGACCTGCTCAGTCTGATGGGCCAAGGCGTAACGGTCCTCCCTGGTGGCACCCGTGCCACCAGGGAGGAACCGCGGGGGTCTGAGGCTTCGAGCTGCCTCCACGAGGTCAGCGGCTGCGTGCAGCGATACTTGCTCCGGCGTTCACGACATCGCGTGTGGCTTGCGACAGCAGTTCCGGCGTTAACGTCTCCTCCGGCCCGACCACCTGGACCACGCCCAACAGGTCGCCGTCCCGTCGCACCGGTGCGCTGACCGAAACGGCCCCGGCCACCCGTTCGTTGCGTGAGACCGCGTACCCCCGCGAGGCGATCTCGTTCAGGGACGCCATGAAGTCCGGCATCGTGACAATACTGCCGCTTGCTGTTTCCATCTGAACCATGTCACCCAGCGCTGCTGCCCGGGACACGTCGTCCATGTAGGCCAGGAACACCTTGCCTCCGCCCAAATGCAATGGAAGCCGCCCCCCAAGCGGCAACTGATAGCGCAGCGGACTGCTTCCCTCGACCCGGGCAACCAGGATTCTAGATGCCCCGAGACGGACCGACAACGATGCCGTGAGGCCTAAAGCTGCCGCCAGCTCCTGGAGGACGGGGGTGGCCGTCAGTACCAAATTGTTGCCTACCAGGAAGGAATGCGCAGCAGCCAGGGCCGCGGGTCCAATGCTGTAGCCTGCAGAGTCCTGGGCGACGTAGTTCGTCCGTTCCAGGACACGAAGCATTCGCTGCGCGGTGGCAATGTGAAGGCCGGTACCACGCGCTACATCGGCCAATCTCGCCGGCTTCCCGCTATTTGATAGGAAGTCGACCACTTCAAAAGCCCGCTCCACCGAGCGCATGGTCGAACGTTCCGGGGTCCCTCCCGCTTCCGCCATCATTCCTCCTGGAATCCTTGAAGAAAACCTGCCCTAATGTCATAGCGCCCCCGCGGGCTCCCTGATGAAACCCACGTGGTAGCTAAGGGCGGCGCAGGCTCACGTCAGAATAGTCAGCGTCAGCAAACCCGACAGCAAATATCATACAGTGATATAGGCGGAGGTTCGGTACCCCACTAGCGGCCGCTGACCCGGGGGCGCGTGCACAGCCCAAGCACTCTCGCAGAACTCTCCCTCCAGCTCGGCGGGGGCGCTGTCATCAAGAACCCGTGAACGGCAGTCCACGCGTTTTTCAACTGTGCCTGCCAGGTGTACTGCCCAGGGACGTTGGTTTGGTGAATGTGATGACTCGCTGAAGTCGTTGAGCCAAAGGTGAGGACCTCCTGTTGCTTAGACAACCGCTGCAGCGACCAGGAGGTCCTCGCGTCCCACGCTCATGCCGCTTGACTCCGCGCCAACGTTTACGCGTCGCGCGTCTGGTCGTGGACCACGGCTGGCTGGCCGGTATCCCGGGCTGCCGAGCAGTTCAACTGCTCCTGGCCGACGGCGAAACGGTGGGCGGCCCGTTACGCCGCGATGGGTGACACCGGTATGGCTGATAGGCCCTCGTGCCCGCACAGGGTGGCCAACCGGACGCCGCAGCAACTGGTGCGCATGGTCGTGCACCTGCGCTGGAAGCAGCGGCTGGGGCCGGTCGCGATCGGGGCGAAGCTGGCCACGCCGGCCTCGACCGTGCACGCGGTCCTGGTCCGGTGCCGGCTGAACCGCCTTCATCACGTGGATAAACGCATCGGAGAAGTCATCCGCCGCAGCGACCACGAGACTCTCGGAGCGATGATCCCCGTCGATGTGAAGAAACTCGGGAACATCCCCGGCGGCGGCTGGCGCAACGTCGGCAAACAAACGGGCCACCGCCGGGGTTGAGGGTGAGCGGTAAGGAGGAATTCAGTCAGTCTTGGCTATGTACACCTCGCATGAGGCATTGTGTGCCACGCTGTTCGCAACGCTCCCGAGAACCCGGCCGATACCGCTCATGTGCCTGCTTCCAACGACGATCATGTGGGCATGGTGTGATTCCGCGTGCTGCACGAGGGCTTTAGCGGGCGAACCATGGACCGCGAAGTGGCCAACGCGCAACCGCTCGGAACGGACGGCCTCTGCCGCCTCACGTGCGACGCTCTCCGCGTACTTTTCATCGGAGAAGGCCGGTTGGTCCTTACCTATCCCGAGGACTTCTGCGCGTTCCTGGGTGAACGCCGTAACTACATGGAGGTCGGCGCCCAAAGCTTCGGCCAGAGCTGCTGCTGACGCCGCAGCCTTCTGCGCGGTTTCGGTGCCGTCGACGCCTACGACGATTAGCTTGGTCATTCCTGATCTTTCTTTGCTGGAGTTTCGTTTTGGACCTCTGCGGGCCCGACTAACAGTTGACGTCCTGGTATCACCCATGCCTCAAGACCCCCGCAACTGGAACATGGGGCCGCAGCCGTTGGCGCTTTCGACAATCGACCATTCACAGGCGGGAAGAATCGGGCGTTGGGACCCTCAGCGATGCCTGTTCGTATAGCCCGATTCGGGCGCACGACGACGCGCGGGTCAACCGAGGGGGTTCCGTTGGACGTTCTTGCGGAGCCTTCGGCTGGTCACGTGTCTTCTTCCGGGTCGTGGGGCGTCGTCAGGCGCTAGCGGGGGGCATCTCGCCGGGGCGCAGCGGTCAACGTGCCATTTGGTGGTCTATTAGCTGGGCCGGGGTCTTTATACGATGGCGGTGGCGTTGGCCGGGGAGCCGGTGGCCCCGGTGACGTTCAGCGGCTTGATGCTGATAAACGCGTCCCAGCTGCCGGTGGTCCTCATGTGCCGGGCCAGGGGCGCGAGTTTCCAGAGTTCGCCCAGGGGCAGGCCGAGTTTGGCCAGGAGTTGCTGATGCATCATGCCGTGGTCGTTGGGGGCCGTGGACCGGTAGGGGCTTTCGGGAACGGCCGGCAGGCATTCGAACGCAAAGTTGTCCGCGGCGGCGAGAGCGAACCGGCTGTCCCATGCCCAGGCGACGAACTCCTCAGACTGGGCCAGGCCGGAGGCTTTGCGGCTCTGGCGGATGCGTTGCTTCTCCTCCGGATCAAGGTTAAGGAACCATTCGCACCAGCCGGTGTGGAGCATGAGGATGTCGCCGGGGCGGGTGGTGAGGGACTGTGCCTTTATGGCTGCCTGGACCAGGTCCAGGGTCAGGGTCTCCCCGTCCGCGTGGTCAATGGGCTCCCCGGAGCTGTTCCGGTACCCCTCGAGATCCACCAGCACACCCCGGCCGGTGATGGGGTGTTCCGCCCATTCCTGGATGCCCAGGTCCGTGGTGCCCTCGGTGATCCGGCCGTCCGCGGTGCCGTTGTAGAAGCCCACGTCATCCGCGCGTCGGTGCCGGAGCCCGTCGATCTGGGTGGACCCCTGCAGGTAGTACCCGTCGAGGTAGTCATCCCGGTGGGCCGGGTGGGAGGAGTAGATGGTGTGCCGTGGCGCGCTGCGCTTGAGGGACATGCCGGGATCGAAGGCGTTCGCCGGATAGTCCAGGCCGAAGACGCTCCCGGTCCGGATGCTGCTCCTGGCCGCAAGAATGGCGGCCGGCGTTATGAACGACGGGGTCCCCCGCTCCGATTCAGGAAAGAGTCCCCAGGATGTCCCTGACAAGCGGCCCTCCCTTTTAAGCAGTTGGTCGAAGGAGGGAAAGGTCTGGCTCTCAGTCATCGAGTGGTGACTTTCTGTTGCTGCGGCACCGCTTTCTTGGGGTGCTTGTAGGTGAGTAGGAATCCGGCCACGGCGCAGACGGATGCGGCGATGCAAATGGGCGGTTTGATGGAGTTGTTGAAGAATTCCAGCCATCCATTTTGCCCGGCCACCAGGCCGGCCGCCTGGCCGATGACAAACAGGACGCCGCCGATGAGGAGTGCTCCGAGGGTGACGACGAAGACGGTTTCGGTGATCCTACGGGTTGTGTTCATGGTGGTTCCTTAGATCGGCAGGACGCCGAGGATGATGAGCACGCCAATGACCAGGAGGGGTAGGGCGTAGTGGGTGAGGAGGCGGGCGAAAGTCTTGAGGGGGTTCACGTCTGCAATGCCGCAGGCCACGTAGAGCGGTGCCCCGCCGGGTGGAACCGCGGCCTCGCAGGAAGAGAACACCAGGACGGCGACGGCCGCGGTGGTGGCCGGAACGCCGGCCGCGACGAGGGCTGCGACGCCGACTGTTCCGACGGCGGCCATGGTGGCCGTGGCGGAGAGCGGGGCCGCCACGGCGATGACGATCAGCCCGATCAGGATGGCGAGCAGCCACAGCGGGAGGTTCATCCCGTTCAGCAGCGCGGTCATCTGCTTGGGTAGGCCGGTGTAGGCCAGGGCATTGGCGCCGGCGAAGGCGAAAAGCACCGTAACCCCGACGATCCCGAAGCGCGGGGCTGAGCCGTGCAGCAGTTCGGCCCAGGCGCGGCCGGTGCGTGGCAGTTGCTTCCGGCCCAGCAGGGCACCGGTGATGAGCAGGACCACGGGGATCCAGACGATCACGCTGACAGATTTGCTGACGTCGCCGCCGGTCCAGTCGGAGAGCGCCGAGGTGAGGAACCCGGAGGTGATGGCCAGCGGGATGGCGACGACGACGAACAGCAGGAGCATGGCCCAGCCCTGGCCGAACGCGGCGCGGACGGACAGGCGGTGGGCGGCGTCCAGGGGTGCCATCCCGCTTTTGCGGATCAGCAGCCAGGTCACGATAAGCCGGTGGAGGAAGCACCACAGGCCGCCGAAGAGCAGCGGCAGGACCAGGGCGTTGATGTTAAGCAGGGGCCCCACCGTGGCGGAGCCGACCAGGACGAACATGGAGGCGCTGAACGGGAAGGTGATGCCCATTCCGGCGTTCCCGGCCACCAGGGTTGCGGCCGCGGGCTTGTCGAGCTTGGACTTTTCCATCCAAGGGATGGTGACCGACCCCACGGTGGCAGCGATGGCAGCCTGGTTGTGGACCACGCCGCCCAGCCCGGCCGAGGCCACCGTCGAAACCCAGGCTGGCCCGCCCTTGACCCCGCCGATCAGCGAGTTGAGCAGGTCGATCAGTCGGTCCAGGATTCCGGCCTTGTCCAGCAGGTAGCCCATGAAGACGAAGGCCATGGTGGCGTAGACGATTTCGTCGGTCGCGGCCGAGTAGAGTGCGGACCAGCCCGCCTGTGCTGCAGCGGCGCCGGTGAACGGGAGGACCACCAGGAATCCCAGGATCATGGCTTCGCCGACGCTGCGCTTGATTAGAGTGGTCCAGAGGAGGATGACGGCAAGGTATGCCCCGAGGGCCCAGATGCCGATCATATTCCTGCCCCTGACGTTGCAGCGTCGTTCTTTTCGTGGTTTGTCATAACAAGCCTCTTCATTGATTCTGTCCGACCACCGGGTCAGCGCAATACCGGGGCCACGTTGTGCTCAGCGATGCGGGCATGTGCCGCTGCAGAGGCTGTGGTCATCTCCGCGGCCACTCCGAGTTCGGAAAGGTAGCTGGCGGTTTCCTGCATTTCCCGTGACCGGCGCAGTGCATGCTTGGCGGTGCCGGTCACGAAGCGGTCGATCACGGCCTGGCCGTCTCCGGCAAGCTGGTTGGCGATCTGGCCGCGGATCCAGTCTTCCAAACCTGCGGCTTTCCCGGCGTTGACGGCTTCGACCACGACGGCGGCCAGGCCCTTCATCAGGACGCTGCGGAGCAGCTTGTGCGCCATGGCCGCCCCTGGCTCCCCCTCGGTGATTTCGACGGCGACGCCCAGCGGGCGCAGTAGGTCAGCCACGGCCTGGGATCCCGGGCCGCTGACCATCAACGGTGTCTTTTCGCCCAGTGCCGAGATGGGCCCCAGGATTGCTACGTCAGCGAAGTTGGCTTTGCTGGGCAGGTGGCCCAGCTCGCGCATGACCGTTGGGGACGAGGATGTGAAGTCCGCGTAGGTGCTGCCGGCGTCAAGGACCGGCAGGCACTCCTGGGCCACGCTCCAGGCTGCCGCGGCCCCGGTCATGACAAGGACGATGTCCGCCCCTTCACAGGCCGCTGCAGCGGTGGCGGCGCGGGTGACGCCGGCGGGTGTGGACGGGGCCACTGGGTCGAACCCGGTGACGGTGTGGCCGGCAGCGGTGAGTGCTGCGGCGTAGGTGGCGCCGGCTTCGCCGAGGCCAATGACGGTGCATGCTGTCATGGGATTGATGTCTTTCTCGCTTGGAGGGATACGTCAGCTAGGAGCGGGCGGCGACGATGGCCTGGCGGCGGTCGGTTTTGTCGGTGAAGACTGCTCCCGATGCTTGGACTACGGCGGCCGCCTGTTTTTGCGGGGTATGACCGCCATGCTGTTGTCGGGCAGATAGCTGGACTACAGGCTTATGGCCTTCATCTTCTTTTCGGCTTTGGCGTCCCCCATCGCCTTTGGATGTGCGCTTCGCGCTTCGGCTGCGCGTTTCGAGGGTTTTTGTCATCAGGTGACTCCGTTGTCAGTGGTCCTTCGTCGATCGCACCCTAGAATTCCATAAGGTGAAATAGCTTTACGTCTAAAGAAATAGTGACACCGGGCACACGCGCTGTCAAACGCAATGGGATTACATAGGATGGAATGATGACCACGCAAGCAAGCACCGGCGAGCCGACCCCCGACGAGACGGCCCCGAAAGCCTCCAATATGCGCTCGCTCAGCCGAGCCTTGGAGGTCTTCGCCGAGCTTCAGCGGGCTGAGAGGCCGCAGCGCCTGAGCGATTTGGCCAGATCCTGCGGGATGAGCCTGCCCACCACGTTGAGGATCCTCCGCGTGCTGCAGGATTTCGGCATGGTCAGCCAGACGGATAAGTCCTACCGGGTAGGCCCGGCGGTGCTTCCGGCAGCGAGGAGCTTCCTGGAAAATAACCCCTTGGTTGTGTTCTCCCGCCCCATCCTGCAGCAGCTGGCGACCCAGACGGGGCTGACCGCCTCCTTGTACACCCGCCTTGGCTACGAACGCATCCTCGTAGCACGGGTGGATGGAGAGGCTCCGCTTCGCTACGATCTTCCGCTGGGCAAGCGGCTCCCCCTCACATCGGGCGCCGGCGGCAAAATTCTTATTGCTGCAACGCCGCCCGAAGAGTTGCGGGAGGTAGTCCGGTTCGCCGTGGCCGCAGGCTATGAGCCGCAGACGTTCACCGTTGAGGAGTTACAGTCACGACTGCCGGACAGCACTGCCGACTTCGCATACTCCGCCGATGAGCGCGCTACGGGCGTGCACTCCGCGGCAGTCGCGGTCCCCGATAGGGCGGGCCGGCGCACAGAATCAATCGCCCTGACCAGCCCCGTCGAAGCTGCCACTGAAGCCACTGTCATGGCCGGGGTTCCGGAGCTCCGCCGCGCGGCAGCAAGGCTGGCAGAGCTCCTTGAGGGCTCTGTCTACTGACGCCCCCCAAAGCCGCCACTCGTAAGGGCGGCATTGCCGCTGACAACAAGTGGCCGCTTGTGCTGGAATCTCGTCAACGACGGGGTCGGCGCGGCCCTGCCCCTCCCCCGAAAAATGCTGCCAAAGCTTATTAGGACAACGTCTGTCAATCAAGGGAACACCCCAACCTGACGTCAGATGGACCACCAGAAGACCGTCGGAATAGGGTCCGGAAGCAGTTTCTGCACATGCGGATCGGGTAGGTCTTAGATTCAAAATGGACAGCTCTGGCCTTTCACCCGCTCTAACGGCGTCCCCCGGTGGGGTCGGCGAGACGTCACGCAGGCTTGAACCGCGAGGCCAGTGATTTACGGATTTCCGCCACGTCAAGATCCCCGGCTGACTGTTCCGTGAGCTCCTTTGCTAATCGTTTTGGCCAGACCACGTGAACGCCACGTCAAGATCCCCGGCTGACTGTTCCGTGAGCTCCTTTGCTAATCGTTTTGGCCAGACCACGTGAACGCCACGAGTCGAGAACGCTCCCCCGATCAGCGGCCAGTCTGCTTCTATGAAGCAGAGCGCTCCGGTGACCGGAACATCCCCGACGAGGTCGCGCACGACGTCGAGCTGCCTAAGCACGCCATCAACCAGTGCCGTGCGATCTCGGCGGCCAACGAGGAGCTTTTCGACACGTGGGCGAAGGATGCCACCTTCGATCCTCAATTCAGGCCGTCCTTTGTATCTCTTGGCATCGATCAGCCAAATGCCACTAGGAGTGATGGCAATGTGGTCGATATTGGCCTTTGAACCTGGGATGCGGCGGTCATGGAGAACAGCCAGGCCATCGGCGGCCAAGGCATCCAGCCGGGCGCCCAGGCGCTCCTCACCGATCGCGCCTCGATCCCAGGACTTGGTGTGTGGCCTCTCGCCCGCGAGGGCGACTGCAATGCCTCCTAAGCGACCCCACTTCTCGCGGAGCTTTTCCTGGTCCTTCGCCTTTCGGCGCTCATATTCGCGTCGGGCGGACGACCCCGCTACTCCGGGCTCAACGGTAAACGACTCATCACTAGGTGGTGTTAGATCGGGGTACCTGGTTGCCGAAGCGTCTGTGGCACACTTCAGGCAGAGGACGGTCTTCGTGTCGCTCTCGTAGATCGCATTTGTCCCGGGAGTAAGGGACGCGCCGCAGCTTCGACACGATCCGGCGTACCTGAGCCTCATCTGCTTCATAAGAGTGGACTTTGAGTATGCGGGAACCCAAACTGAGGATCGAGCACGGCTTCTAGTTCGCGGTGGTGCTTGCCCATGACGCAATCCTCACCCATGGCAGGAGAGTTTTCGGTGTATTCCGCGCGGGCGGCGCCCAAAGTGCCCGCGACAATCCATAGTCACTTGCCAATAAACCTAAGCATGCTTACTATAGGGGCAGTCGAAGGGGATCGGCTTTGTGGGGAATGGGAAAACGGAAAGGCGCGCTCCGCGACCGGAGCGCGCCTTTCCCCTGTCATAACCTGGCGGCGGCAGTACAGACGTCCGCAGATTGCCCCGCGGCGCTATGCGGGCACAGGCTCCAGGCTGCGGGTATTGGCGGGTTTGGACAGGCCGAAATGCTCCCTGAGCGTTTGTCCTGAGTACTCGCGGCGAAATAGTCCGCGGGCCTGGAGGATGGGTACGACGTGGTCCACGAAGGTGTCCAGCCCGGAGGGCAATACGGGTGGCATGATGTTGAACCCGTCCGCGGCTCCGGCTTCGAACCACTCCTGGATCGCGTCGGCCACTTGGTTGGGGGTGCCGGCGAATGTCCGGTGCCCGCGGCCGCCGCCGAGCCGCCCGATGAGCTGCCGCACGGTGAGGTGTTCCCGGCGGGCGAGGTTCACAATCAGGGTGTACCTGCTCTTGGCGCCCTCAATAGCGTCTTCCGAGGGCAGATCGTCAGGCAGTTGGGCGTCCAGCTTCAGGGACGCCGCCGGAACACGCAAGACCCCGGCGAGCTGGTTGCGGGCGTATTCGGGCAGGATCAGGTCATCGAGTTCCTGCTCGAGCCGGCGCGCTTCCTCCTGGGTTGAAGCGATGACCGGAACGATACCGGGCAGGATCTTGATCGCTTCCGGATCCCGGCCGGCTGCCGCTGTGCGCTGCTTGAGGTCTGCGTAGAAGCCCTGGGCGTCCCCGAGGGTCTGGTGTGCGGTGAAGACCGCTTCGGCGTAGCGGGCGGCGAAGTCCTTGCCGTTCTCCGAGGAGCCGGCCTGCACGATCACGGGGTGTCCTTGCGGGGATCTTGGGACGTCCAGGGCGCCCTCGACTTGGAAGTGCCGGCCGTGGTGGTTGGCCGGGTGTACCCGGGTGTTGTCCGCCCAGATGCCGGCTGCCTTGTCGGCCACGATGGCGTCGTCGTCCCAGCTGTTCCAGAGCTTCGTGGCGACGTCGAGGAACTCTGCGGCACGTTCGTATCGTTCGCTGTGGGCAGGCTGGCCGGCCAGGGAGAAGTTCTTCGCTGCCGCGTCCCCCGCGGTGGTCACGACGTTCCATCCGGCCCTGCCGCCGCTGATCTGGTCGACCGAGGCGAAACGGCGGGCGAGGTTGTACGGTTCGTTGTACGTGGTGGAAGCGGTTGCAATGAGTCCGATCCGTTCCGTGACGGCGGCTATCGCGGCGAGCAGGACGGTGGGTTCCAGGCTCCCGTAGGGCCGCTGGGTGACGTCGCCGTGCAACACCGGGGAGTCAGCGAAGAAGATGGAATCCAGTTTCCCGCGTTCGGCGGTCTGCGCCAGCCGCTGGAAGTGGGCCACGTCGATCCCTGCATGGCTGTCGCTTTCGGGCAGCCGCCATGATGCCTCGTGGTGGCCGGTGCTCATCAGGAACGCGTTGAGGTGGAGCTGCCTCTGCCCGGCGGTCATCGCTGTGCCCCGGCGAACGCGGCCCCGTCAAGGACGACGGTTTCGGAGTAGGATGACGAGTCTCCCTTGATGGATGTGCTGTGGCGGCCGTCCACCCCGACCGGGATGTCCCCTGCGATGGTGACCCGGTTCAACGTGCGCGGCTGTCCGTCGTAGTTGTCCGGGGCGTAGTGCTGGGTGATGCGGTTATCAAAGAGGACCAGCTGGTTCGGTTCCCAGTTCACCCGGACCACGTTTTCCGGGCGGGTGATGTAGGCCTGCAGGAGCCGGAGGATGTCTTTGGATTCGGTGTTGGACAGCCCCACGATCCGAAGCCGCTGGGCGAACCCGCCGATGAACAGGCCCCTCTCCCCCGTCAGCGGGTGGACCCGGACCACCGGGTGGGCAGTTTCGAAGTGGATGCGGGTGAACTCTTTGCGGCGTTCCTCGGCGTTGGCATGTTCGAGGTTCTTGGGGACAGAGTAGTCGTAGTCGTTGGTGTGGATGGCCCAGAGAGTGTCCGCGAAGTTCCGCAGCTCTTCGGGGAGGTCCTGATAGGCGCCGGCAGAGGACGCGATGAGGGTCTCCCCACCGTAGGCCGGCAGGGTAATGCTGCGCAGCGTGGATGCCTGGGGCGGGTTCACGACGAAGGTGACGTCGGTGTGCCAGTTGTTGGCGCTGCCGTTTTCGCTGTCCACCGGAAGCACGGCCGGTTTGCCGTCCACGGACGCAACCGTGGGGTGGGCGTTGGTCAGCGGGCCGAAGCGGCTGGCGAAGCGGACCTGCGCGTCGTCGTCGAGCACGTTGGCTTCCCGGAAGACGAGGGCCTTGTGTTCGTTCAACGCTGCGCGGATCTGGGCGATGGTGGTTTCGCTCAGATCCGCGCTGAGGTCCAGTCCGCGGATTTCCGCGCCGATGCGGGAGCCCAGCTTGGTGAACTCGAGCTTGGTTTCAGTGATGACGGACATGATGGTTTCCTTTGCAGTTCAGTACGTTTCAGGTCAATACGTTGGCGGTGCGGTGCGGTGCGGTGTGTTTGTGGTTCAAGGTGGTGTGTGCCGGGATGGTTAGCCGTTCCCGACGCCGACGGCGGTCCGCCAGCCGGAAAAGTGGCGTTCGACCCCGACGAGCAGGTAGTTCACTGCCAGGCCGAGCAGCGAAACGGTCAGGATGCCGGCGTACATCTCGGGGATGAGGAAGCTGCTTTGTGAGTTGACGATGAGGTAGCCGAGTCCTGCCTTGGCCCCGACCATCTCGGCGGCGATGAGGACAAGAATTGATGAGGTGCCGGCCATCCGGATGCCGGTGAAAATGGTGGGGACCGCTGAGGGAAGGATGACTTTCTGGAAAAGGGTGAAGTTAGACAGTCCCAAGGAGCGTGCCGCACGGATCAACAAGGGGTCTACGGTCCTGACCCCGGCGATGGTGTTCAGGAGCACCGGAAAAAAGGCGGCGTAGGCGACGATGCTGATCTTGGAGGTTTCGCCGATCCCCAGTAGCAGCGTGAATACCGGGAGCAGGGCCAACGCTGCGGTGTTCCGGAAGACTTCAAGCAGGGGGTTCAGGAACCGGTCAAGGGCTCCGTACCAGGCAACCAGCAGGCCCAGGACGACGGCCGACACTACGGCGATGCCGAATCCGCTCGCGGAGCGGGTGAGGCTGGCGGCCAGGTGGTTCTGCAGTTGGCCCCTGGCGATCAATGAGCCCAGCGAGGCTAGGACATCATGCAGGGGCGGCAGGAACACCCGGGTCGAGGAAGGGGCGAGATAGAGCGGACCGAGTTCCCACAGAAGCAGGAACAACAGGATCGCACCGGCCCGCCAGAGGGCCCGGCCGCCGTTTAGGGCTCCGCGTTGGATCCGGGAAAGAGCCGTGACTGTTGCAGGATTTTTGTGCCGTGTCCGGTCACCGGCCGTGGGCGGGGTTGCCGAGGCTTGGGTGGTGGTGTGTGTGTCTGTGGTCAGGGTGGGGGCGCTCATCAGGCTGCCTTTCCGCTGATAGGTTGCGGGGCTTCATCGGGTGCGGTGCCATCGGGGAGGATCTTGGCGTGACCTGCCTGCTGGGCTTTGAGGACTTCGTCGTGAAGGAGCGCCCAGACCTTATGTCGGTGCTCCACGAACGCTGCCTCGGATCGGACGTCACGGTCACCGGTCCGGTCTCCGAGGTTGATCGGGACGAGTTCCTTGAGCCTGCCCGGGCGTGAGCTGAGCACGGCGACGCGCTGGCCCAGGTAGACCGCTTCATCGATGCCGTGGGTGATGAAGATGATGGTTTTCCCGGTGGTCCGCCAGATCCGCAGCAGTTCTTCCTGCAGCTGTTCGCGCGTCTGGGCGTCCAGGGCGGCGAACGGCTCGTCCATCAGCAGGACGTCCGGCTCGTAGGCGAGGCTTCTGGCGATGGCCACGCGCTGCTTCATTCCGCCGGAGAGTTCGTGCGGGTAACGGTCTTCAAAACCGGCCAGGCCCACGAGGTCAAGGTACGCGCGGGCCTTCTCGGCGCGTTCCTTGCGGCTGAGCCGTTTGCCGTCCTTTCCTGGGCCTTCCAGACCGAAGGAGACGTTGGCCGCGGCCGTGCGCCAGGGAAACAGTGCGTATTGCTGGAAGACGACGGCCCGGTCCTTGCCTGGCCCCGTAACCTCTTTGCCGTCCAGCAGGACCTTTCCGGTGTCTGGCCGGGTCAGCCCGGCCAGGAGGTCCAGGAGCGTGGTTTTCCCGGACCCGCTGGGACCAACCAGGGTGAGGAATTCCCCGGCGGCCACATCGAGGGTGATCCCGTCCAGGGCTGTCAGGGTCGAACCGAACGGAGCGTCCTTGGTCGGCCTGACCGTGAAGGTTTTCCCGACGTTTTGCAGGCTGATTTTGGGTGCGGAACTCTGCGTCATGAGGAGGCCTTCAGCAATCCGTTGTATTCGTTGGTGTAGTACTTGGAGGGTGTGATGTCGCCGGTGACGATGCCGGTGTCCTTGAGCCAGTCGGACCAGCGGCTGAAGTCCTGGTCGGTGATCGCTCCCTTGTCCGGTACGCCGACGCTCTTCCAGTACTTCAACGTTGCGGTGCTTTCGTTACGCTGGCGCTTCTCGATGATGCTGGTGAAGCGGGCAATGACCTCATCGCGGGGGGTGGTGCGTTCCCATTCGATGGCCTTGGCGACGCCGGTGGTGAAGATCTTGGTGGTTTCCGGGTTCTGCTGGATGAAGTCTTTCCGCAGGACGTATTGGCCTCCGGCGAACGTTCCGAACAGCTCGAAGTCGCTGAAGAGAGACCGGAGGCCACCCTTGGCGACGGCATTGTCCTGCAGTACCCCACCCAGGACTCCAACGTCGACCTGGCCGCGGCGGATGGCTTCCTCGGTGTCGTTGGGGGGAACCACGACCAGCTGGACCTGCTTGATCTCGTCTTGGCTCAGACCGTTCTTCTTTAGGTAGCTGTTTAGGACCGCGTCGGAGTGGGCGCCCAGGGTATTGACCGCCACCTTCTTGCCGATCAGGTCCCGTGGCGTGCGGATCGGGCTGTCGTCCTTGACGTAGAAACCGTTGAAGGTCTTCTCGTCCTCCCCGTAGTAGTTGATGACGGCAGTGACCGGGGCGCCCGCCTCGATGAGCTTGACGACGGC
The DNA here is from genome assembly GCF_000374865.1 of Arthrobacter sp. 135MFCol5.1. Classification (GTDB taxonomy): domain Bacteria; phylum Actinomycetota; class Actinomycetes; order Actinomycetales; family Micrococcaceae; genus Arthrobacter. The sequence goes on from NZ_KB895459.1 coordinate 151,702, forward strand.
GCCGGAGAAAGCACCGCCGAAATCGGTGGCACCGGTGGCCGCCGATTGGATGCTGGCCGGCCCGCTGATGGTGTTACCCACCCAGTTCAGCTTCACGTTCCCCAGGTAACCGAGATCCTCAGCAAGCTCGGGAAGGCTGACACTGTTTGCTGACCCTTCATAACGCAGCTCCGTCACCTCAGGCGCTCCGGAACCGGCCTGGGCGGTCGCCGGGCCCCCACAGCCGGACACCCCCAAGGAGACGGACATGGCCGCGGCCACACCGAGGACGGAGAAGGTTCTTCGGGAGATATGCGGGTTTTTCATGAGGGACTTTCTGGGCTTCGATGTGGATTCTGAGTGGCCGGCGCTACGTCCGGCCCGGCTGTGTCCACCATGAGAGCAGAGAAGAAACCAGTGCAGAAGGGCGGCGTTCATGCTGGGAAACCGCGAGTAACGGCCAGCTCATGCGGCGTCGCAGGGAGCAAAACAGACGCACAACGACATGCTGCGGAAAGTAGCGAAATTCAAGGCAAGGCAGGGCCATGCAACGACACCTACCCGCCGGTACACCGTCTCGGGGCGTCATCCTTCGCCCTCAAACAACGCGCGTGCCTTTCAAAGTTGGCGGCTTCTCGAGGAGTTCGTGAAGCCGCGGCCGGTCAAGTTTCGATCGGCGAGCATTTCGGCCGGTGGCTGTGACCACTCGCAGGGAAAAAGATTTCTTCATAAGTCGGGCTTTGTTACCCGGTCACTCCACGCGCAACCTGCTCCGGCAGAAGCACTCTCAAGGAATGACTCCGGACGGGTGCCCGTGTCAGCGGAGCGACACAAGCACCAGAACCACGGGAACAAAGCTGATGCACACCGCGCATCCGGCAGTCCGGTCCCGCAAATCGGTTGCACACCCGGCTGACGTTTATGCGGTGGGGTGTGGATCAGTTCCGCTGCCCACAGCCGGGGACAATTCTGAGGGGTTACCCACCGCTACTGCTGCAAAAGGGAGCTACCCCACCGGCTCCTAAATCCAGCCGTGGATAACCCGGATTGACCCCAACCATGGACTGCTCAGACCTACGTATGTCCCTTTATGCTGCCTAGCCCAATTTGGGGTCCAAAAGCTTCATAAAGCGGCCAAGAGTCCTTGACGGCTTCCCGGCAACTCCTAACCCGAAAATCCGAATAGCTGATGGACTGCTAGCCTTAATTCATGGCAAAAAAGACAGTCGTGCTGCTGGAAGATGATATCGACGGCTCCGAAGCGACCGAAACCTTATCTTTCGCCCTCGACGGCAGTGAATACGAAATTGACCTCAATGGGGGCCACGCCAACGAACTGCGTGACGCCTTGGCCCGCTTTACCAAGGCCGGACGCAAAGTATCCGGCGGACGCGGCCGCGCCGCAGCCCGTACTAAGTCTTCGCAGGGGGGACCGGACGCCAAAGCGGTACGGATGTGGGCCGCTGAAAATGGCATCAACGTCAACACGCGTGGTCGCATCCAAGCGGAAGTCATGGAGAAGTACGAAGCCGCTCACTAGAACCGCAATATTCAAGAATCAGGGCTGGGACATTAAGGTGTTCCAGCCCTGATTTTTATTTGCATCCATGTCATCCTGCCGGTATCCCGGTCAACCAGGAATAGTCCGTACATCCGGGAACCATCCGGCCGGGGCCTTTTTGGGCTCCAAGTGTTCGGGGTCGCGGTGTTTTTGCATGTCGCATTTGTAAAACGGGCCGCGCGGGTCGAGGAGAACGCTCATGTGGTGGTCAGCGTGGTCCTTGAACCAGACGCTGATGCCGGTGGCACCATCGAGTCTGAGGTGTTCCCAGGCACGCCACAGTGCTTCCACCCGGGAGACAGCTTCCGGGTGGAAATACCATTCGATGCACCACTTCGCTGCCCGACCGTCGACATCGCGGACGTAGGTGGGCAACAGCTGCTCGTGCAGGAACTCTTCGGCAGAGCCGTAGACCAGCTCCGGCGGCTTCTGCTGTTCACTCCCATCAGCACAAGCCTCCCGTGCGTCCGGGCCGGGAGTTTCGCCGAAGCGCCCGATGTCTATCGTCATGCCGTACTCCCCTACCCGGTCACCCATGGATTTGCGCCCGGCGCCCCTGCCACCGGAACTGGTTCGTCCTCCGGCTGCGGGCTGTACTTTTTGATGGATGCTTCCACCGCGTCCTTGTGGGGACCTGTGTACCAAGGCATCGTTCGGACCAGCGTGGCGGGTGCGCCGGAGGCGAGGACGACGGCGCGGCCGCGGTCGAGTTCGGCGAGGTTGGAGACGTCGAAGATGCGCTCCTTGGACTCCTGGCGGGAGCGGCTGGAGCCGGTTTTACCTGATGAGACGGAGACGTTGATGTAGCTGTAGTCCCCGATCAGGTCCGAGAGGGCGCGGAGGAAGCCTTCTTCGGCGACACCGCCGCCGTAGACCTTGACGTTAGCGGCGGACCAGATTTTCCGCATATTGGCCTCGCCCCAGAGTTCGACGCCCTGGGACCAGGACTGCAGGATGCCCAGGACGATCAGGCCCTTGGAGCCGTAGTGGCTGAACTGATCGGGTAGGCCGGCCCAGCGGACGACGTTGGCCAGCTCGTCCAGGGCGAACAGGGCCGGCTTGGGAAGGCGGCCGCCGCTGCGCTCGGCCCGTTCTTCCATGGCTTCGGCGATCGCCACGGTCAGTGCCGTGGTGAGCGGGGCGGCTGAGCCTGCCCCTTCCTTCGAGAGGATGTAGATGGTCTCCTGGGACGCGGCGAAGGCGTGCGGGTTGAACTGCCGACGCCCATCGCTGGCCACGCTCGCGCCGCCGGCTGGGGCTACCCAGCGGAGCGTGTTGCGGCTCTTGAGGCACTGGATCATCTTCTCGGCGGTGCCGAAGATACCGTCACGCTGCTTGTCGGCCAGCTTCAGCGTGGACTCCAGGCCCTTGTACTGCAGCACGTAGTCATGGTCCCGGAGGATTTCGATGGGTTCCTGGCTGACCTGCTCCGTCACCCACAGGTAGACCTGTGTGATCGGCAGGCCACCGAGCGCGGCAGCGAGGAAGTACGAGGAGAGGATGTCTTCGGCTTTGGGGTCGAAGTAGGCATCCGGCTTGGACCCCGGAACCCGTGAACCGACAGCGAAGTGCTGGGTGAGCTTGTACGCCTTCTCTTCATCGGTGACGTAGGACAGGGGGTTCCACCACCAGTCCGGTTCTTCCTGGGCGATCTTCTGCGGATCGAACACCCACACCGGGGCCACGTTCTCGCGGACGCCGCGGGTGCCGTCCACCACGTCACGCTTGTTCGACGTCGAGACCACCGCGCCGGGAGCGTCCAGGATTGCGGGCATCACCCGGGACGTGGATTTACCCGTTCGGGGGCCCCAGATGTCGAGGCTGAGGTCTTCCCAGGACTGGACGAATTTCTGGCCGGTGGAAACCACCTTGCCGACGACGATGCCAGGGTTGTCCTTGATCCCCAACCGTTCGGCCTTGGCCTGCGCTCCCTTCTCGGAGAACGCCGCGAGGGACTTGCCCCGGCCCAGGTAGCGGGCAGCCTTGTCCACCCGGGCACGCTTGGACGCACCCTGCCGCCACGCCACCAGCACGACAACCGCCAGTGCCAGGACCAGGCCCGCCATGACGCAGACGACGACTGTGGACTGGGCCGGCCAAGGCACCTTTCCCTTGATGAGCCCGGCGATCAGGTCAATGGGGTGCGCCGGCGGGGCGTCGATTCCTGCCATCCACGAGCCGATGTGTGCGGCGGCGTACGTGCCGCCACCGAAGACGACGATAAAGCCGATGGCCAACCAGACGAGGATGGCGTCCCCGAGGCCCATGCCTTTGCGGTTCGGTGCGCTCACAGCGGGCCTCCTTCAATCGGCAGGATAGGTGCGGCAGGGTCAAGGAGCGGTTCCGCGGATCCGTGCCATTTCCCGTCGGTGTCGTTGACCCCGTCGGGTCCGTGCTCCACAGAGGTCAAACCCACCTGGACCGGGATCCCGGGACGGCCGCCGACCTTAATGAGGAACTTCCCACGCCCTGGCGGTTCGACGTCCACACCGCGGGAGTCCCACGCGGGCGGGTCCTGCCAGGAAATGAGCTTCTGCTGTTCCTGCCGGGACAGCGGTATCGCCGAGGTCAGCAGCGGCATCTCAGAGGCGGGAAGGCCACCACAGATGACCATGCCGGAACGTTCGACGAAGCCGCGGGCCTTCATCCGGTCCTCTTCTGCAGGCAGTGCCAGCAGGTCGGACATGGTGTGCGAGATCATGATCTGCCCCACGCCCACGGACCGGTTGAGGCGGGTGAGGGCGTCCACGCGGTCGACCATGCCCTTGCCGGCGCGCAGGGCCCGCCACAGCTCATCCAGGACGACGAAGTAGTTCCTGCGCGGCTCCAGGCCTGCGTCGGCGAGGGCGTTGGCGACGTTCACGGTGCCGAAGCCGTAGGACCAGCAGGCCAGCAGCACGGCGGCCTGCAGGTCGGTTTCGGTCTCATCGATGCTGGAGACATCGAAGACCACGGCGCGGTCCCGTTTGATCGGGTTGGTGGTCTGGCGGGAGAAGATTTCGCCGAGCTTCCCGCCCCCGGTCAGGCCCAGCAATGTGGCTTCCAGCGCCCGGGTTTCCTGCAGGTAGATGTTCATGTCGCCGCGGTCCAGCGCGACCTGGCGCAGCTCATCCGGCGCGGAGACGATCACGTCCAGCAAGTCTCTCAGGACAGGGACGCCCTCGAATCGTTCATCCAGGACCCGCAGGGCACGGTCCAGGATGGTCTGCTCCTGGTCGGTGGGCGGGTTGTTCCGGCTGATGGTGATGAGGGAGACGACAATGGTCAGGCGCCGGCCGTGGGCGTCGGCGCGCACCCGTGCGGCGTCTTCGTGGTGCCCGCTGTCTTCCAGCAGCTGGGCTGCCTCGACGGCCTGCCCGGGATCGAGAATGTTCATGTAGCCGACGCCGCGGCCGAGCTTGATGACCTGCCCGCCGAGGGCTTTCACGGCTTTGACGTGCTCGCCTTTGAGGTCGCCAAGGATCAGCGGGTGAACGCCCTGCGCGGAAAGGCCGATGAACATCCGGCGCACCACCGTGGACTTGCCAAGGCCGGGTTTGCCGAGGACGAACGCGGACGGGTTGGAAATCAGCCGTGCGCGCTGGAACCAACTGATCGGGTCACAGCACACCGTTGCCTGGGTTTCCTCATGCCGGCCGAGCGGGACACCGATCATGGGCGACGAGGCACCGGAGGAGAACGGCCACAGCCCGCAGACCTGGACGGTCGTTCCCCGGTACTCGCGGACGGACGGGAGCAGCTGGGCCATGCCGCCGCCCCGCCCGGTCCAACCCCGCGAGCCCGGCCCTACTTCCTTTGCCGGGGCTTTTGCTGTCTTTACTGTCTTTGCCTTCCTTGCTGCCAAAAGCTTCATCCGGGCCATTAGAGGGCGTCCCTTACCTCGGTGGGCACCATGCTGTGCTTGGGCAACACCAGCCCCAACGGTAGGGAGGCTGCGAACGCGGTGTCCTGGGAGCCGTAGGCGCGGCGCAGCAGCACCCGGGCGGTACCGGAGGTCTGCTCGATGGCGGCAACGGCGTCCGGAAGGCGTTCCTTGTCGGTCACCGTGGCAGTGACGACCATCCCGAAGTTCACCAGGCCTGCACCTTGGGCTTCTTCCTGGGCAGTCTGCGCAGCAGAGCGGGCATCCACCAGTGCCCGGGCCGAAGGGCGGTTGCCGGAGGTGATGCGGACGTTGGCGTTGTTCTGGTCCCGCTCAACCACGGCGGCGGCGCGGGCGGAGTCCATCGGGCGGTACAGCAGGGAGACGCGCTTGCGGTCAATGTCACCGTGCGGGGCGAGCAGGCGGGACAGGACGGAGGAGTTCACCGAACCGCGGGGCGCCCCGGTCATGGTCCAGGAGGCCGAGAACGCCGAATCGTGGCGGTAGTCGTCCCAGCTTGCCTGCGTCGCGGTCGGGCCGACCTCGGCCCAGGTCAGGGACACCGGGGTGCCGGCCGCGTGGGCTTCGTCGATGATCAACGCTGCGGGCGGGTCGTAGGCGATCCGTACGACCTCGCAGAGTTCCTGCGCTGACATGGGCCGGGCGATCCCTGCCCCGGTGGACTGCAGGCGTGCCGACAACCCGGGGATCCGGGAGGCCAAGTCGCGGGCGACGTCCTCCGGTGCGCGCTTTTTCGACCCTGCCCGCAGGGAGGCATTGAAGGTCAGGGACACCCAGGCGCGGACCGTAGCCGAGCCTTCCGGGTAGGTCTCGACGACCTCATGCAGCATGTCCCTGGCGAACTGCGGAGCCTTCGGGTCGATGTTCATCATGACCTCATTCCGCAGCCGGTACCCGGAGTCCGGGGCGGTCTCAACGGTCACGGCAGCGGCATCCAGGCCGGCCTCGTCGGCGAGCCCGGCGAGCCAGCCGCCCCAGTTGGCGACCCAGGCATCGACCTGCTCGGGGTCCACCAAGGAAGCGCCATCGGGTTCGGTGGAGAAGATCACGGTGAAGTGGCTGGTGGCCGGGACGTGCAGCATGGCAAAGGGGCGCTTGTAGGAGTCGGTGAACTCGTACAGCGTGGACTTCGCCGCCAGCCCCGGCAGCTGGTACATGCCCCATTCGGTCACACCAAGAGGGCCCGAACGGTACAGGTTGGTACCGGAGGACTTCGCGACCTTGAACGCCATGCGGACCCCCACACGATCCACTACGGACTGGCCGTGCTTGTCCTTCACGGTCAGCAGAAGCGCGCAGGCGCCGGCGACGGCAAGGACGCCCAGGCCAACGAACAAGCCCCAGATGGCGAAGCTGACAATGCCCAGCAGGAGTCCGACCATGACAATGCCGGTGCCGATAGCGCCGAGGTTGCCCAGCCCGGCTGAGCGCGGAACGCGCCAGTTGCCGTAGGACGGTTCCTTGTATTCGGTGTTAATTGCTGCCACTGGGGCCCTCCCCGGTTGAATCCTGCGCGGTCGTCTTGATTGCCTCTGATGTCCTGGACGCCACCTGTACGCCTGCGGCTACGGCCATGCCGGCCGGGCCTGCGGCCGTGGCTCCCGTCGCAGCCCCGGCCCCTCCGGCCGGTGCGGCCGCTCCCGCCTTGCCTGCAATGCCAGCGGCGCCGCCGGGACCCGAAGAGCCAGGCGTTGGCTGCCCTCCCCCACCGCGGGGGCTTGAAGATCCAGAACTACCCTTGGGCGAATTGCCTGTGTTCGTGCCCGTTGTGCTGCTGGAGCTGGCTGGGGTGGGCGCTGCGTTGCCCCGGCCACTGCCAACCCGGCCCATGGACACAGCCCCCGTGGCAAGGGCCCCCACGGCGGCTCCTGCCGCTGCCCCACTGCCGGCGGCAACGGCTCCTACCATCGGCGTGACGAACCGCATCAGGGCGGGAAGTGCGAACAGGGCAACGATCATCAACGTGAACCCTGTGATGGAGCCGATCAGGGCATCCTTCCCGCTGGTCTTGCTCATCAACAGGAATGCGACCGAGTACACGATTGCGGCAGCGGGCTTGTAGAGGATGAAGGCGATGGTCCAGCCCACTGCCTTCTGGAACCACTGCCTGCCCATCTCGGTATTCGTGAATGCGGCGGTGGTGGGCAGGATGCCGGCCAGGATCACCAGCATGCCGCTGCGGACGACCATGAGAACGATCTGGACCAGGGAAGCAATCAATCCGATCAAGCCAAGGACGATGAGGATGAAGACCGCGCCGCCTGTGTTAATAACGGCGATTTTCTGGAACGCGTCGGCAAACCCTTTGCCGTCCGTGGATCTTTTGATGATGGCGGCGGCGAAGGCATCAGCGGCAATCACCAAAATTGAAATGACTCCCAAGCCGAGACCCGATACCAGAGTCAGTGTGACCAGTGATCGTAGGAGGTCTTTCAGCGGCGCCCCCCGTTGTTCCCAAACCATTCTGATACCGCCGAGAATGACAGCGAGAACTGCAAGGGTCAGGGTCCAAGGCATCAATTCGCTATTCACAGCGGATACCACCGGACTGGCCTTTGCCCCATCCTCGCTGGTGAGGTTCACAGTAGGCATGGACACCCAGAAGGTAGACAGAGTCGTCACCATCTGGCTCATGCCCTCCATGATGGACTTCGCTAAGTTCCCGATTGCATCGTTGGCTATGTCTTCGAGTGCGTTGCCAAAGCCGCACTTGAGGTCTCCCCAGCTGCATTCAGCCATGTCAGACTCCCGACCAGAGGATGAAGCCGCTCAGGTCCCTGACCTGGGAGATATGGCCGAAGGGGGCTCCGTCGTCCGAGGGTTTGACCTTCCAATCTCCGTCCAGCCAGCGCATGGAGAACGTTGTGCGGCCCAACGCTCCCGTTTCCGTGGCGAAGGCGAGATCGATGGAAGCTTCCGACGGTGTGTAGGACTTAAGCAGGAAGCCCTTCACCTGAATCGTTGTGCTGCTGCCACTGGATGAGGTGCCGCTGGCCGTCTCGTTCATCGCAGCGTCTCTACCGGCTCCCGGGACGAGAAGCCTATCGGCGACCTGCTTGAGAATGTCGGGTTCCCCCGAGGATCCAAGAGCAGCGACGTTCATAGCCGCGTAAAGGGACCCCGTGGGTGAATGTGCGAAGCATGAGCGGAAGCCGTTCGTATCGGTTTTGCCCGGCCCAACTTCAGGATCCGTGGGGGTCGCCATCTTGCCTACCAACTCCCACTTTGAGGTGGGCGCTGCCCCAAGTGATGTCTCCGAGGAAGACGGCAGCCCACAAATGCTCTTTACTCCGTCACTCGAAGCGCTGCGGCTGGCGGTGGCTGTGCTACTTGAAACCGGTGCGGGCTCCGCATTGCTCTGCCCTTTGGGGAGCAGGAAGATGACGATCCCCGCCGCAACCAGCGTGACCACCAGCGCGGCCGCGATGATGAAGCCGGCTTTGGTGAACGGATTGCTTTCGGTGGTGCTCTCTGTCGACTGGCTCATACGGAACCTCCCGTTGATGGTGCTGGCTTAAACGAAGGCGCGGACGATGCCTGCGGCTCCGGTGATGATGATGCAGCCCATGAGGACCCAGCCGAGCTTGCCGATCGCCTGTGCGCCTTCACCGCGCTGGAGCTGGATGACCATGCCGATGCCGACGATGATGACGCCCAGGACGCCCAGGACCAGGCCGATGCCGGAGGCCCAGTTCAGGATGGTCAGCAGACCGCCGGCCTGCGCCGGGACGACGGGAGTGGGGTTGGGAATAACGCTGGTTGAGAGTGCAGTGAACATGTTCATGGCGAGACCTTTCAGTGGCTGGTTGTCGTGGCCAGGGCCACGTCGGTAATGAAGCGCTGGTATTCGCGAACGGCTGGCAGTGCTGTGGTGTCCATGTGCCGCCAAGCGTCCACCCAGGGCAGAGCCCAGAATCGTGGCGCTCCGCCGCCTACGAGGGCGGTGAAGTCCCGGAGTGCTTTGGGTGTCTTTCCCGGGGCGTCGGCAAGGACGGCGAGGCCGAGCAGTTCGACCTGCGGGGCCGCGCCTGACACCCACTGGGTGAGCGCGTTCCTGGCAGTTGTCAGGCCCCGCATGTCCGCGCGGCAGACCAGCAGCACCTGCGGCCTGCCGCCGCTGGGGAGAACGGGCCAGCAATGATCCGTAGAACGGGCGGATTCGATGAGGTCAGCGATCCGGCTTTCACCCGCTCCCCCGTGCGTGCCGACAACCCAGAGACGGGCTGTGCCGGCCATGCTGCGGGACGCCAGCCGGTCAGCCGCGTCAGGCTCGACCACGCCCCGAAGCGGTGTGCTGATCACAGCCGCCGCCGGGGCAGCCACAGCCCGTGTTTCCTCAGCCGGTTCATCAGCCGTGGTCCGCGTAACCCAGGGGTTCAGGGTCTGCTGCATGGGTCCTCCTCTCAGGTTCCGCAGGAATGGTTCTAGAAGCCTTTGGCGACGGCGGCCGCCGCCGCGAGCCAGGCCCGCTGGGTCGCGGGCTGGAGCGCTTCGTAGCGGATCGGCCCATTGACCAGGGCGGGGTCGTACGGGATGCGGACGACAGCCCGCACGAACGGCTCGAAGCCGTCAGCAATCCGCTGCGCCTCGGCTTTCGCCCGTTTCAGGGCATCGCCGGTCATGCTGCGCTTGGCGTCGGTGGACTCGGAGACGATCACGACAGCGTTGCGTGCCAGCCCGGCGTCGTGGCCACCACGGGATTCGAGGGTCTGGAGTGTCAGCCGGGCTGCTTCTGCGCGGTCCTCGATGGCGGTGACAGGGACGACGAGCTGGTTGGTGTGGTCGATCATCCGCCGCCAGTTAGCGGCCCGGGCGGTGTTGCCGGAGTCCATGATGACCAGCCGGTAGTACCGGGTGAGGACCTGGTGGGCGATGTCCACTTCCTCGGCGGTGACTTCGTGGTCGCCTTCGTCGTTTTCATCCGAGCGCAGCACGTCGAACTTGTCGGCGGTCTGGTGGTGGACGAACTTGGCGATCTCGGCCGCATTCGTGGACGGGGACAGCAGCTCGGCGGAGGAATCGATCAGTTCCAGGACGCTGCGGTCGTGGGCACCCTTCTCGGTCCGCCAGCCCAGGGTGCCCTGGGATTCGTTGTTGTCCCACGCCACCGTCGCTGCGCCGCTGTAGCGGGCGAGGATCGCCGAGAGCATCACGACCGTGGGCGTCTTGTTGGCCCCGCCCTTGCGGTTGACGACAGCGATGGTCCGCGGGCCGGGCCAGTGCTGGCTGACGGTCCGGATGTCTTCACGCTCGGACAGTTCCTCCGCTGAGGGGTCCATTCGGAAGCCCAGGCGGGTTAGCGCACCCCGCCAGCCCTGCGTAGCCGGCTCCAGCACCGGGGTGCTGACCAGGAAGGAGGTCTCCTTCAAACTGCGTCGCGTCACCGGCGCATCGGCTGCGACAGCCTGCTGCGGTGCCTCATCGGCGGCCGGAGCCACGTCCGCGGCCAACGCCGTCTCGGTTGGAAGGGGAGGCCAGGGCTGGCGGTCCACCCTGGGCTGGGCAGCTTCAGGCTTCACCACGGGCGTTGGCGCTGGAGCGGCGTCGATAACTTCGGGGGTGGACGCAGCGTGCGTGCTGGCGGGTGCGGCGGTGCGGCGGCGGGCCGGGCGGGTTTCGTAGGAGACGGATTCGACGTTGCCGTCCGGGTGAACAATCAGTTCGCCGTGGCCTTCGGGATCCTCGATGCGGACCCGGACGGGGCGCTGCAGCGTCTTGGCTTCGGCCACGACAAGGGCCAGTGCGTTGTCGCGCAGGTCCTGCAGGGTCTCCCCTGCCGGGACGACGCGGGAGTTACCTGCGACGACGACCTCGGCGGTGCCGTTGTCACTGATGATGGCCTTGATGTTCGGGAAGGCCAGGACCTCTGTGGTTGTGGGGCTCATGAACCTGATTCCTTACGTTGACGGGGTGGTGAAGTGCGGGCGCTTACGAGGTGGGCGGGGTGAGCCGGTTAACCTTCCACGGGGCCTGTGGGCCGGTTCGGAGCAGCTGCAGAGTGTAGGTCCCGGCATCGGTGGGCACGGCTGCTATAACGCCGTAGCCGTTGGCCTCATCCACCGCCAGCGTCGCAGGGCCGGTCACCCGAGTGGCGAGGACATTGGCCGGATCCACGGCGGAGTAATCGGCGGTGGCCTGCGGCGTGAGCCAACGAGCGAGGTCGTTGGCCCACTGCTTGTCATCCACGCCCGGGCGGGCGAAATCCGTCATGGCCTTGAGGGCGGTGTCTACGGCGGCGTCCTTGCCGGCCTGATCCCAGCTGATGCCGATGGTGGCTGGCACCGTGCCATCGGGGGCCTGCGGGCCGCTGCCCGCGCTCAGGGAGACCGGCGCCGAGGCCGCGGCGGCCGTGCGGGTCGCCGGTACCGGCGTGGTGCTCGCTGCCGGTGCGCAGGCCGTGCACAGCAGGACCACCGCGGTCAGTGCCAGGGATTTCTTCACTTCTTCTCCTCTTGAGTGGGCAGGTACAGGAAGGCTGACGGGACCGTGTTGCTGACCGTCCGGGTGTAGTAGTTGTGGTCATCCGGCGGCGGGTTGCCGTTGTAGCCCTCTTCGACGAAGGTCCCGTTGTCCTTGACTTCCTTGACCACGGCGACGTGGCCAAAGGTCGGGTCCGCTCCCCCAACACCGGGCGCGTACCAAACAACGGCACCAACACGGGGTGTTTTGCCCGTGGCCCAGCCCTTGGCGTCCCAGCCGGCCTTCCACGTCAGTGCAGAACCCAACTTCTGCCCGTCCGGGCGGAACGTGCCATTGAGGAACTTGAACGGCGCGCTGGTAGACCCCATCTGCTGGTTCACGCGCCACAGGGCAAAGTCGACGCATTCGCGATAAAACATGCCCAGCGGCGATGCCACCGCTGGGCCCGTCCCGGCCTGCACCCAAGTCGGTGAGTTCTTCCACGGGTAGTCATCCCCGGCCCCGGACTGCCCGGGAATGGCGCAGCCGCTGCCTTCCAGCGAGAATTTGCCGTCCGAGAGTGCCTGGACGATTTTCACGGCCTCGGGCCAATACTTCTGGTAGTGGTACGGGTCGGCATTGCGCTGGACCTTGTTGCCGGCAATGGTAGGTTCCAGCAGCTCCCAGCCAGCCACCTTCTGCAGGGCCTTGATGAAGTTCGTGGCGCTGATGGTCGGGTCCATCCGATCCGTGTACGATCCCCACGCATCGTTCCCCCGCTGCTGGAACAACCCCCGGGAATCCGGCCCGGCAACGTCGCCGCGGTCGAGAACACGGAGCCCGGACTCCCCAAGTGCGACCATGACGCTGATCATCTGGCCCTTCACAGGCAGAATCAGCGCCTTGCCGGCACCCATGATCGCCGCGGCATTCTTCAACTGCTCCTGAGAGTAACCAGCGACCTTTGTATCGCCGTTGATCGACACCGAGACTGTCGGGCCGCAGTCGGCAGCAGCGGGCTTCGCAGGGGCAAGAAGCAGGAGTATGGAAAAGACCAACCCGAACATTAGGCCGGGGACTACGATCAGCGCCACGAGGCCAAGTGACTTTCGCTGCATGTGAATCCCCCCTGAGCCGCAGGCGTCAATAAGCTCCCCCAAAACATACAGGCCTGTAGTGAACATGTGCAATGCTTGTAGTGGGCATGCATTCTACATATACAAGCTTAGGGGGAACGTTACGATGAGTTGGCTTCGTAACACTTCTTGAATCGGCGCTGGAGGGTGGGACCTGATGCTGACGACACGGCGCGGTCTAGCCTGCCTGGCGTTCCTTGCACCCGTGGCTGCACTGTCTGGATTCGCCGTTCTGATGGCGCGCAAGATCGTTGGACGGGGACCGAAGGACTATCGTCGCGCCGAGCTGAAAGATGATGGCCGCAGGCTCCGAATCGACTTGGATGACTACACCAAAGCCCAAGGCGACTTTGGCGTGTTTGACCCTGCAACAGAACGCTACACAAGAGTCGGTGAGGTCATGCTGATCGACGAGGATCAAAAGTTCGTTGAGCGGCTAATCCATACGCAGGACTCCCGGCCGACGTCCCTGGGGCCGGTGGTCGATTGGACCCCTGATGTGTTCTTCGAACCTTCTGCGGTGGCCGGGCGGTTTGAAGAGGTGCACATCCCCACCGCATACGGTGCGGCACCGGCTTGGTTATTCGAAGGTAAGAACGCGGGCACATGGGTGATCCATATTCATGGCAGCTGGACCGACCGCTCGATCATGTTCCGTGACGTCCACGCTTTCAGTCACCTGGGCTTCACGTCTCTGGTTCCTTCATTCCGCGGTGACTTGGAGGTCAGCCCGCCACAGGCCGAATCGAGCCACCTTGGGCAAACGGAATGGCGTGACGTGGAAAGCGCTGTTGCCTATGCCGTGGCTCATGGAGCGAGGCGAATCATCCTCTCGGGCTGGTCAATGGGTGGCACGATTGCCCTGCTGACGGCAGAACGCAGCGCCTACCGTGACCGGATCGTTGGGATAGTCCTGGTTGGGCCAGTCACGAGCTGGCGTAAGACCATCACAGCGGGGGCGGCACGGGCAGGAGTGCCGCCGGTAGGGGCCAACCTTGTGATGTCCCTGCTGCAGGCCCCCCTCTTCGCGAGGATGCTCGGGCTGGAGGAAACGATTAACTTCGATGACCTTGAATGGGTCGATGTACCCCACCGGGTGGCAGTCCCGACGTTGGTCCTGCATTCGCACGCGGATCAGGAGGTTCCCTGGGAAATCTCGGTGGCGTTCCAACGCGCGAATCCGGGCACCGTCACCCTGATTCCTCTACCGGAGGCGCACCACACTCAGGAGTGGAATGCCTCTCCCAGTGCTTTCACGAACGAACTGACGAGTTGGATTAGCAGGACGATTCTGACCTAGCACGCCTAGACCTGGGCGTCGAGCTTCGCCTCAATCTGGTTGATCCTGCCCTGAACAGACTCCGGGAACGCTGTCAGGTTCCCTCGCTGGTAGTTGTGCAGGACGATGAGGCTTTTGTAGACCCCATTCTCCAGCGTTTCATTGAAGAGGTCCCATGCCGGGCTAACTCGAGAGTGGTCTGCGTGCACCCGGATCCTCAGCCCAGTCAGCCAGAGCGCGTCAATCATCCAAAGCCGCAACTTCGGGATTTGCTTCGACAGGAAGAGAATCAGCCACCCGGCTGCCGTCACCGAGAGGCCGGCGTAGAACAGACGGTCAAACCATGATCCGATCGCCTCTGCGAAGGTATGCCAAGGCGAGAAATGGAAGAGCAACACGTACGTGAGGTGGCACGAGACGGCCGCCGCAACTACGAGCAGGCCTGCTGAAAATGTTGCGTACAGGCCCCTGGCCTTGTGCCGGAGCATGTAGATAATCCTCAGCACGGTGAACAGCAGCGCGAGCATGTAAGAGCCGCTGTATACAGCGATTGCGAGCTGGTCCATACGGTAATCGATGAAGTCCGCCGACGTTGGAGCTTTGTCCTTAACCAGGGCGAAACTGGCAATCATGATGGGAATGCTCAGCAACGGAGCATAGTAAGTCCACCGGACCGCCACATTCGCTAGCCTCCGCACGCTGTCGTTGAAGAAGAAAATGGCCAGCAGCGCGAAGATGGCTTGAAGTAGATTCGCCACGTTGATACCACCGAGGTAGCTGTCGATGGTCGCTAGCGGTGTAACCGTTCCCAGGACGTAGAGCGCCGCGAGGCCGAACACTGATGCCACCCAGGAGGCCCGGGCTTCCGCCACCTTGACCACTGAAGGGATCCGAAGGAGGCATAGGGCAGTCAGCAGCGCCACGAGCAGCAGTTTCATGGTTTAGAGGAAAGGCTCAGGCTCGAATGAGCTCCGTGCGCGGGTCTTTTTCGACATTTCGAAAGCGAACTCCTCTACCCAGCGTTCGACGGGATGGTTCGGGACAGACCGGCAGGTGATGCTGATTGCATCCGCAGTTTCCCGCAGCATCTCTTCCGAGAGGTTCGGCAGAGCCAAAGAAGTCCGAAGGCTCTCCAAGTAGATATGGCCAAGCTCGTGATAGATGCAATGAAGTTTGTACTGCTGCGACTTCTGCGGAGGGAAATAGACGTTAATGCGGTCTTCAAATTCGGCTTTGAATGCCGTCAGCGCGCCCCAGGACTCTTTGTACTCGACCAGGTTGATCGGTTTCTCGCAGATTATGGTCAAGCGGTCGACGACTTCCTCCATCGACGTCGCACCGTCTCCACATAGCTCCTGGACCTTTTCGGCGACAGGCGGGAGGCTCATTTATTCTTCCTCTTCGCCGTTCATCGATCCATCTATAATCCTGGTGATCGTCTTCAGCATCTCGGGCGAGGTGGCGCCCAAGTTTCTCGCCGCAAAGTTCTTCACCTTGAGCTTGCGCATCTGTACAAGGAATTCCATACGCGCTTCTACTTCAGGAGGAGTCTCGCTGTTGAGGTCACAGAGATAACTGGCGGGTACGGCAAAAACGTACTCTGCTATGCCCTTCAGCAGTTCCTGATCGGTCACCAGGCTGCCGGTGCCGTTAATCAAGTAGGACCACCGTGTCCGTGACAGCTGGATACCGTGGGCGGAGAGTGCCTCCTCCACGTGAGGGTACGTGAGCGCGCTGTTGTGATCGGACTCCCAGATGTCCACCAGAATGCCCATGCGATCCGCAAGCCGCTCTTTCTTCTGCTGTTGCGTGAGAAACACGCTGCGGCCCCCATTTGCCATCAATAAAGCTCCTTAGCCAAGCTCAGCCTCTTGTGTAGAC
This sequence comes from Arthrobacter sp. 135MFCol5.1, assembly GCF_000374865.1. GTDB lineage: Bacteria > Actinomycetota > Actinomycetes > Actinomycetales > Micrococcaceae > Arthrobacter. The sequence continues at coordinate 167,820 of NZ_KB895459.1, forward strand.
CGCCACACAGAGCAGGCGGGCAGCTAACAAAATGCTACCCGACGCCTACCAGAGCGTACAGGCAGTGAGTTGTGCATGTGCGGAACATGTATGTAGTCTGACGCTTGCAGGGTCTTTTGAAGGAGCACCGAATGCCGCCACGGCAGAACCTGTACGTCTACAGGTTCTCTTGAACCGAAGTGAGGGTGAGTGACATGGAGGAATACCGTCCACCCAAGCTGCTCGGTAAGAAGGCGCCGTTGAGCTGCCTTGTGCAACCGGATCAGTATTTCGCTGCCTGGAAAGCGAGACAGCGGTACAACATGTCTTTCGGTGAGTATGTAGGCGCTCTGGTAGACCGCGCGGAAGGCCGGCCCAACAAGCTTGATGGGATGTAACAGGGGACACTGACTGGTCACAAAGACGACACGGTCCCGTTTTCTGAAAACAAATCCCATGAGGGTTGCTAGGCCGGTGATAGTTTCGGAGCAGTCGCGAAGGATCGTCCTGTGATTCTGCGGGGCGGGCACCACAACGATGAAGCTGTAGCGGCTTAGGCGGCTACAAAATCAAAGGACACAGCAAATGACGGCAGTAGCAGTAAATCGAGGCGGCGGGCGTCCTAGCAAAGGGCTGCGCAAGTTCATTGGTTTCCGCTCACCTGAACCAACCGCTGACGGTATCGCCAAAGTGGCAGCGCACAAGGGCCTGACCGTTACGGAATATCTTCTGTCCGTTGTCGAGCCACAACTCAAGGAAGACCTGGCCGCACTCGACCGGGATGACTATCAGCAGGAGTTGCCCATCCGCATGGCCTCATAACCAAAAGAAGGCCCGCACTAGGCGGGCCTTCGAAGCTTGAGACTTACTCTCTGGATTGCTTGCCGGCGGATCAGATTGTAAGTCGTGGAAGGCCTGAAACGGCCATCCTTTGTGTTGCTATGAAACCGATCTGGCAGGATCGGCCCTTTTTCGTACCTCAATCCCCGAAAGGATTACTGACATCGTACATCAGCACGTCTCCGTGCTGCCATTACACCCCACTTCTGGCGTGTCAGGACAGCAGGATGACCCAGCCACCCTTTGGACAGCACTAACACCACTACTGGCCGGTCAGCCGCGCGTACGGTTGTCGCGGGATGGGGGCAAGACCTACCCGCAGCGACACGAACGGAACCTAACCGAAACGCTCCCCTCTTTGCCCGCGGCCGTGAGAATTTTTGGCAAAGACGGCACCTGCGCGGCGATCTTCCTCGACTTTGACTCCTCGGTAGCAGGTACAGACTGGGTTCAAGCCGACGTCCGCGCGGTCCAGACCTGGCTGCATTCGGTGGGGGCCCGGTGGATTGAGGATTACTCCCCCAACGGCGGCCGCCACGTCTACGTCCCGCTGGCGCAGCGGGTCACCTTCTCCGAAGCGCGTGATCTTGTCGAGGCGCTGGGCACCCGGTACCGGACCCTGGACAAGACCCCGCACCAGAACCTGCTCCACGGCTGCATGCGAACCCCCGGCTCACCGCACAAGCGAGGCGGCCACCAGGAACTGGCGATGAGCCTGCCCATGGCCTACGACATCGCCCGTCGGCCCAACAGCGCAGCGATCTGGACCGCTATGACCAAGGATCTTTCCGCCGAGATCAAAGCCGTCAGGGCACTCCGCCAGGAAGAGACCTTCACCCCGGCAACCTCCTCTGCGCCCGTCGTGGACCACCCCGTGGGCCGCATGTCCCGGGCCATGCAGGTACTCGCCCAGACCGGCATGTACGACACCAGCCGGTACGCCTCAGACTCTGACGCGCGCCAGGCAGTCATCGTCGGCGCCGCGGCCGCTGGCCTCCAGCTCGTTGACGTGGAGCGCCGCATGCTCCAGGGAACCTGGCCTGGGCTGGCCTCCTTCTACGCCCGGTACGCAGCCCGTCACCGGCTCCCGGCCCTGCGCCGGGACTGGATGAACGCCCTCAATTACTTGAAAAAAAAGCCCGCAAAAACCGGCCCAAATGACAATGTCCGTAGATCCCCCACAAGCCAGCCATCTACACAGGCGGCAGAGGTAAGGGGGATTCCCCCAATTTCTAATCCCGATGCGGAGCATCGGTTCATCCGAAGCTGGCGAAGTGCCCTGCGCATCAGGGAGGTGAACTACCAGGACTCCAGGACAGGAATGGCACGACGGATGGTGCTTAGGGCGTTGGGAGAGGCAGCACACATGACAGCTTCCCGGTTTATCGAATTCGGCGTCCGGTCCATCGCGGTCGCCACAGGCCTCGATCACACTACAGTCGGCCTGCACCTGCGGGAACTACGTGGCGAAAAGGATCCCCTGATTACCCTCGTTGAAGAAGCCCGGGGAACCAAGGGCGATCTATACATGCTGACCGTTCCCGAAGGGCTGAAGACCGCAGCCGAAGACGCCTCCTGGCAGAAAGGGAAAATCCACGCCCTCCGCCCGGTGTTCCGGGAACTGGGGCTGCCCGCCGCGTTCGTCTACGAAGCCCTGGAACACTCCCCCGTCATGGTGACAGCCGACATCGTGCGCGTCACCCGGTTGTCTCGGTCCGCCGTGCATGAAGCCCTGGAGGTTCTTGCCGCCTGGAACTTGGTCTCCCGAGGTGCAGGCCGGGCCTGGTCGATCGTCACTGGCACCTCGCTAAGGCTGCTCGCCGAACAGTTTGGGGTGTTCGAAGCTGTGGCCCTCCAGTTGCAGCGGTATCGCAACGACCGGATTATCTGGCGGGAATGGCTCGCAAAGAACGTCGACTGCGTTCCGCAGCTGCTCTCCCCCGATGATGACTATCCCTGGGAACTCTTTGAGGGGCCCCCTGATGAATGGTCGCTGTCCGACATGGCTTTCAACAGAGCGGGGTAAAGGCCCGAGTCAAAGTCGGTCAGTGGCAAGCCCTTGTGGCCGCATGCAGTCCTTTACGGCTTGCAGCTGAAGTAGCTGTCTTACGTGTACCTCGGGACGAACTTTGGGTTATTCACGTCATGCCATAAGGCATGCCATAAGTACTATGGGAAGGCATTTCCTAGTTTGGGACGGCGGGATCACTCCCCCGCTTTTTGTCCCGCTTGGATATGAAGCTTGAAGACGGTCGAAACCAGCGCGCTGCGCGAGGGTGCGTCAAACTCAGCGACTTTCTCATCCAGCCACGCAACCTGAAGTCCGTCGAGGCGCAGTTGGATCTGAATGCCGGCTTCTCCTCGTTTCCGTGGTGCGCGCCTAGGCATGCCGGAGTTGGTTAGCGTGGTCACTGGGGCGAACTCCTCGGCGATTTGTTTGTCGTCGACGGCTTCGAAGGCATCAATCAACAGGTCCGCATATGTGGTCCGCTCCTGGTAGACGGCATCTTTGACCTGCGCCAGGAGTACTGGCGGCAGGTAAACGCCGACGTTGCGCAGAGCCCCGGGGACCAGCTCAGAAGCCTTGGCCGCGCTAGTCGCCTTCTTGGAAGCAGGCTGCTGCGGTTTGGTGGCCTTCGGGGTTTTGACTGAGGGGGGCTTGGAGTCCTCGCGCTCCCCTGTCCACTCAAGGGGCGCCTCATCAACAGTTGCCTGGTCAGCGGGCGGATTATCTGGCCCTGGCTGTTCAGTAGGCACCTGCGTATCAGCGGGCTCGGGTGCTGCTGCTGGCGGCGCCTGTACAAGTTCCCGGGCCGGCACCTCCGGGGACTCCTTGAGAGTGGGTTCCGCGGTAGGTGTGCCCCTCCCCCGCTTTGGAGCCAGCAACCCTTGCAATGCTGCGCCGCGGGCAGGCGCTACAGGTGCGAATGCCCCGGCCAGACTCTGCCGGCCGCTCATGCCTGGTTCCCGCTTTCGATCTCGTTCAGTCGGGCGAGGATCTCGGCGGTTAACTGCTCGTACTCTTCAGCCAGTCCGCCGGCGTTGCGTGAAAAGAAGCCGTCTGCCGGCTTCTCTCCCGCTCGGAGCGCCTTCAGGCGGTTCTTCTGAGCGTCGGTAACGGCACCTTCGAGTTCGTGGAAGAGCAGGCCCTTGCGACGGGCGTCGGCGCTTGCGCTCTCTAGGTTCCTGATGCGGGTTTCGAAGACCGGGGCGACGGTGCCGAGCATCTCTTCCAGAGTTTCTCGCACGCTGCGTTCCAAGCGAAGGGAGCGCGGTCCAACGCCGAAAAGGACGATCCCCGCCAATTGCAGCGATGGGTTCCGGTCGCGGACCGCCATGAAGCGGCGGGCGATGCGTTCGACTCCGTCGATACTCGCATCATCGGAGCGGGTAGGAATGACGACGGCGCTGGAGATGGCAAAGGCGCCCTCCACGAGAATCCGCTCCCCCGGCGGGGTGTCGATCAGGATCAAGTCGTAATCGTCTGCCAACGGGGCCAGGACGGCGTAAAGCATGTCACCGAAGTCGCCGGCGTCGGAGCGGCTGGAGCGGGACACCATAAGGCCCTGGATGTCTTCCAAATCCTGACCACCAGGGATGACGTCCAGGTTGTCCCGCACGTCACGCAGGATCATCGGCGTCGTGCCGGTGATGAGGGCCTGAAAAAATTCCCTGCCCGTTTGGCGCTCATATCCGAGGTCGCGAGCCAGGTCGCCCTGGGGGTCAAGGTCGATCAGTAGCACGCGGGAGCCAGCCAGGGCCACATACCCGCCAACATTGGCTGCTGTTGTGGTCTTGCCCACCCCACCCTTGCCGTTTGCCAGGGAGACCACACGGTCAATGGCGCGCGTTGCCTGAGGTTTCGGCGGTACGGGGGTTTGCAGAGATCGTGCCATCGACCGGTAACTCTCCTACTTTGTGGGGGGCATATTGTCCTGCGTTCCACGCTATGTGCACTCCTCCGGGAACGATGGCATTGACACGCATATGAGACAACACAATTTGTCGTGTGGATCCATCCATGGGAAGCCATGTCACACATGCGGCTGAATGTCAGGCGTGGGTGTCTACGTGTGCCCCAGTGACAAGGCCCATGGGAGGCCACATTGTGGCTCAGGCTCGATTCATAGTTCGACGTATCGCCTCGCTTGAGGCAGTCCGGATCGTGGGTGTATCAATGTGTGTGTCAACGTGCATAACAGTTGGATCCAAAATATCAATAAGGGCGTGGTTAGCCACGAGAAACAAGGCGTGTACTTATATAGATGTTCATGCACCGTCGACCACAATACTAATGGCGGTAGCCCAAGCTACTGGTACCCTGTGGTGTCCAATAGGACGTATGGCATAGATTATGGCATGAAAGATGCTAGTCGAGAGACGAGCCTCGCACGCAGATACCAACAGGAATACGGATGAGCCTTGCGTAGCCCCCGCTAGTGGCATATGCAGAGGCCGTGACGGGGCAGGGGAGAGGCCCAATTAACCCGCTTGTGCTAATCCGGTTGCTTAGCCGCCGAAGCAGGCCGCAACCAGCCACATTCGTTAACCGTGAGTGGCAATTACTCGCTCGTCGAAGTTCCAGTCACGACCGTGTCAGATGACGCTCCGCTTTGATCGGTAAGCGGCGCACCTTCCCTAGTGACAACTTTTTGTCCTCAGAACAGGCTCCGTTGGCAAAGCGACTAATTCATTTAGCGGTCACCTCGTCATTTTGCGGGATTGATCCCGGAGGTGCTCCTGCAGCCCGATAGCCGGGGGCCCGAAGTGGCTCGTGAGCGTGCGTATGTGCACGGGAGGGCTCCGCGAGCAGCATTTCCCTTGATGGACCACGCTCGCCACAACAGCGGCGGCCGCGGCCAACAGCGCTGCGCTGCGAAAGGCAGGTCAAATACGACCGTTTCTGATGGCGCTTTTATGGGGCAGATGAATTGGGGGCGGATCTTGTCGCTGCCTGGGCATCAAAAGACGGGTACGTCAATAGCGGCGTTTTTGGGTGTCCTGGAAGGATCTGTAGGCAGATCGTGTTGTCTAATGCACGATATAGAGGTCTTTTCACACGTGTAGTTCGGGGATGCAGATGGAACCGCTGAAGGTTGAAGGTGGAAAGGGTGTGGTGAGCCTGGAATCGACGGGGGTTATCCACCTGTCGTGGGCTTCGGGTGTGAGGATCGAGGAAACGGATGCTCGGGCGGCAATGGCAGCTGTGAATGAGGTTGCCGACGGCGGGGAGTACCCCATGCTGGTGGATATGGCCACGACCTCGTCGGTGACCCGGGCGGCGCGGGCTGTCTTTTCGATCCCGTGCGCGGCTTCTCGGATTGCGCTTCTTGGTGCCAGCCCTGTTGACCGGGTGTTGGCCAACTTCTTCCTTGGTGTCCATATCCCGCCCTGCCCGACAAGGTTCTTCACGTCGCGGTCTGAGGCGATGAACTGGCTGGGACAGGTTTCTGGGGCATCGGCTCATTAGCTTCATCGTTCCGGGGTGGGACAGAGAGACAACTGCGGCGGTCCCTGATTTGACGGCGAAGTGATTCACGCACTGCCGGCCAGGGCCAGGGCCCGGTCGCGCGTGTACGCCCAGGTACGTCATCGAACAGGCATTGCGTCGGGGATAATTGGTGGCCCGTCCTCATCGGGAAGCGTCAGTTAAGACGCCTGTTAGCAGGCGGGAAATGGCGGCTTTTGCCTGCAGGGGCTTGGTCCTGATTAGCAGGCAAGGTCGGGTTGTGCTGGTGCAGGATCGTCACCGACGCACTGGGAACCTCCCCGCGTCAATGCCCGCCGCTACCTGGAGTCGTGTGTCGGCGGAGGATCCTGGGGGGACCGCGTCCTGGTGCTTTCGGGCGCTGGCCTACTGCCACTTGGCTTGTTACCTGTGCGTACACCGACGGCGCGGTAGGGTTGCAACGGCAAAGGGAGGGTGAACCGCTTGCAGCTGAACGTTTACATCTCCAGGGCCGCCGACGGGATCTTTACGGCCAAGGCGGTGTCAGCGATGGTCGAAAAGTGAGCCATTTCGCGGGCTTGGCGTCTAGTGGTCGTTGCAACACCTGAGCTTTTAGGAGTTGCAATTGGCAGAGATGAAGAGAGCAAGAAAGTCCCGGGGCGCCCGTCCAAAGAACGCCGCTCGGGCTCACTATGATCAGCTGATGAAACAGGGAATGGGCAACTCTGAGGCCTGCAGGATTGTGGGAATCAGCCGCAGCTCGGGGACGCGATGGCGGCATGGCCACACGGTTGTTCTGAAGTCCGGAGATATCAAGAAGGTTGCGCCCATCTCGCATCATAGGCCGGCGGCTATCTCCGCCCGGTTCCTCTCGGAGTCGGAACGGATCACGATCGCGGACCTCCTGCATGCAGGGCGGAGCATTCGCGCTATCGCCACAGAGCTCGGGCGCAGTCCATCGACAGTGAGCCGCGAAATCCGCCGGAACATTCACGAGCCCTCCGGCAACTACCGTCCTCGCACGGCCCAGGGCAGTGCCGAGCGTCGACGGAGCCGCCAGCGGACGGGAAAGATCGCATCTAACCCAGTTCTGCAGCAGTTCGTGCGGGAACACCTGAAACAGCGCTGGAGTCCCCGTCAGATCAGCAACCGCTTGCGCGCCGTTTTCCCTGGACAACCGGAAATGCACGTTGTCCCGGAGACCGTCTACCAAGCCCTGTACGGGCGCGGAAGCCTGGATTTGGCCGTGGATCCAGCAGCAGCCCTGCGCACCGGACGGACCGGTCGCCGGCCGCGTCGTCGGAAGGAACACCGAACCAGGCGCTTCCCCGACATGGTCATGATCCGAGACCGGCCGGCAGATGCGATCGGCAGATTAGTACCAGGGCATTGGGAAGGGGACCTAATCATTGGAAAGGGAGGCCGCTCTGCCATCGGCACTCTGGTCGAACGGACCACGCGCTTCATCGTCCTCCTACACCTGGCCGGTAACCGTGGAGCTGAGAATCTGCGCGATCGACTGGCCGAAGCGATGGGACCGCTACCGGCCCATCTACGCCGATCTCTGACCTGGGATCAGGGCACTGAGATGGCCTGCCACCAGGACTTCACACGGCAAACACTCATCCCTGTGTACTTCTGCGACCCAGCCAGCCCCTGGCAACGCGGATCCAACGAGAACACCAACGGCCTGCTCCGCCAGTACTTTCCGAAGGGAACAGATCTCAGCGTCCACACCCGCGAACACCTGGCCATGGTCGCCGCCGAACTCAATCAGCGACCACGTGAAATCCTCGGATGGCAAAGCCCTTTGGAACACCTGACTAGACTGGTCTCACCGTCGACAGAACCACAAATCGTTGCAACGACCGCTGAACTCCGCCGCCGTCACAATGGCTCACTTTTCGACCGTCACCGACAGGCGGTGCAGATGCCGGAATTGACCGCCCATGCGCGGACGCTGGAAGACATCCCGGGCGCCGTGTGTTCGGCCGCTGCTGCCCTAACCGGACAGCCTCCCGAGGAATTCGAACTTGTCCTGGACTTCTAAACCCGTGCAGGAGCCACGAAAAACTCTTGTTCTCCCAGGACTCTAGGTCCAACAAGCAGCGGAATGTGAGTCACCTCTGCCGGGAACAGATTTGGTCCTGCTGGGACACCGCGCAAACCCATCCGCCTTCTTGTGTGTAGGCCGCCAGAATGGAGCCGCGTCCGAAAACCTGGAGCGTGTCTGCTGAATGCCGCAGGACAGCCCTGGTGCAGTCCAGGCCGCGCAATACCTTTTTCGCCTTGGGCAGGACGTCAGTGAAGTCCATGCCATGCATGGTGACGCGCCCGGCACCGGTGCTCGTGGCATATTCAAGGACGTAAGGCATAGCGCAAAGCGTGACAGGCATGACAGCCATGGACTACGGCCGAAAGACCCGCTCATGAACAGGTGGATCCGGGGCAGCTCTAAGACATGCAATGGATCCTCTCGGAGGCTTGATCGTCCCCCAAGTGGCCGGCGCCGGCTGGGGGTGGGCCCTGGAGTCTCCAAAGAACTATTCTCAACAGGACCCTCACGACGCCGGCCACATCCAAACCCGGAAACCTCCACCCGGGAACAGCATGAAACCTTGATTAATCGTAAGGCTCCATGGCCGTCAGACCGCGGGGGAGGGCTACCTAATCTCTCCCTCGGAGTTTTGGACCCGCCATGACGGCATGCATTTTTTCTGGCACACGCAAGAGCTGAGCAAATGGGTATTAACGTAACGTCGGCGTGGCCCCAGGTTTTTCTGCTCAAGGGGCCCTACGGCAGGGGTCTGGCCGTTGACCATCCGTTCAGTAACTGGGCGGCGCTGCCGTTGTCCATGGCATCGATGACGGCGGCAGCTACTGCGTGGAGCTTGGTGTTGGTGTGCTGGCTGTGGGCGGCGAGAATTTCGAAGGCTTCCTCGGCGCTGATTAGAAGCAGTCCGCGGAGGATCCCCTTGGCTTGCTCAATGACGGCTCTGTGGGCGAATGCTCCTTGAATGGCTTCATCGGCGGCCTGGCGTGACTCTTCGTGCATGGTGCGGGTCAGGTCAACCATGAAGCCTGTCGCGCGTTCGGGTCTGCCGGACTGATCAAGCGTGGCGTGGAGGGAGGAGAAAACCTGGCGTTGCCTGCCCCGGCTGTCGATGATCCTGTGCAGCAGGGCGATCTGACCACCGTTTTCGGCCAGGCCCTGCAGGAGGTGCTTGAACGGTTTGCGGTCATCAGCGTGCTGGTGGGCCATCAACACTTCAAGGGTGGGTACGACCTCGCCGGGGCGGAAACCAAGGATTTTATAGAGTCCTTCGGACCAGCTCATGTGCCCTGACGCCAGCTCGAGGTCGAGGGTTCCCGCCGGGCAGGCGCCCTTCGCCATCAGGGGGAACAGATAGGTGTCCAGCTCCGCCGTCATCAGCAGCACATCTCCATGTCTTTAGAATGCCCTCGGCAATCAAAAGACATCTCCCCTTGCCGGTAGCCCGGCTTCTATTATCGGCATGGTGTGCCCGCGGTAACAGGACATGAGTTGAAGAGCCCGGGCTGGCAGGAGAACTCCGTCACCCCGGAACGGCAGCGGCGGTGCAGGGACCTGGCTGTGCGGGGGCCTGCTGGGAGGTGGGTTGGCCGGTTAGGTGTGGGTTGTGTAGACGTCGGGTCCGAAGGTGGTTATGCCCGGTTCTGATGCTGTGCCGAGGCGGGGCAGGGAGAAAAAGTCCTCGATCGTGGCCAGCAGGCTGTAGTGGTTGTAGGGCTGGGCGGAGGTGCCGCCCGGGGTGCTGTAGGGGGAAAGAACCAGGGTGCCGATCTGTCCGCCCGCGGTTCCGCCGGGCAGTGGTGTTGAGGGGCCGGCGCGGCCCTCGTCGGCTTCATCGAAGGTGATGATGAGCATCCCGTCCTGTTTGAACGCCGGGGAGGCCAGGATTGGTGGGACCGCGGTGCGGAGCCATTGGTCTGCTGCTGCCAGCCCTCCCGGGGTTCCGTCGGCGCAGGGGTTGTCGTGGCCGTCGTGGCAGACGTTGGGGGTGATGTAGGCCAGGTTGGGGGTCGTGGCCACGGAACCGAGGTCCTTGGCCAGTTGGGTGTAGTTCACGTCGTTCCGGGCGCAGTCCCCGGAATCGGTGATGGAGCGGAAGTAGACGAAGGGGTTGTGCCGGGTGGCGTACTGGTCATTGGCGCTCTTGTGGAGGCTGTCTTCGGCGCCGACGGCGGGATGCAGGCAGGGCGAGGGCATGTCCTCCATGTAGGCCTTCCACGTTTTCCCGGCCGCGGTCAGTTGCCCTGCGAGGGTGGGGACACTGGCCGGGTATACGCACCCGTCGCCCGTCAGGCGTCCCTGGCTGTCGGAGCCGGTGGGGACGAACGCGCTGAAGGTGTGGCAATCATGGGTAGTGCTGTCATTAGGTGGCTGCCCGGAGATCTGGGCCAGGTAATTCGGCAGCGAGTCATGGGCGATGCCGTAGTACTGGGTCAGCAGCACCCCCTGGGACCGCAGCGTACCGGACAGGTACGGTGCCGCGGACCCCTTCCCGAACACCCGGTCGTACCCTTGGTTTTCCAGGTTGATCACAAAAACATGCCCCGGAACGCCCGGCCGCGATGGCGCGGTAGTGGGCTGCCCCGGTGTGCAACCCGTCAGGACCAGACCGGCGAGAACCAAGGCCGCCCACAACAGCAAGGGCGTCCCGCGTCGGCGGTTCCTGCTGGTGGTGACTCGGCGTCCGCGGACCATTCCGTTCTCCCTCCGGTTCCCCGTGGAGACAATGTCCCAGATGCCCCTCTGCAGCACCATGGGTATTCGCTGGGAGATCGCCATGAAATTGCACACCGAGGACAGTTTTGTAACCCGCAAATTCCGGCCCTCGGGCCGCAGCCGCGTTCGCGAAGCGCAAGGCCCGCAGCAGTCACAGCCGGAGCACAGCAACAAGAAAGGGCCGTGACAGTGTCACCGCCCACGCTAGGAATAACTTCGAAATCCGGAGTGGAACCAACAAGGAGAAACCCGTGAACAACGTCCGGAAAATCGCCGCAGGTGCCGGCCTCGTCGGTGCCCTGCTCGGAGGCGGCGCCCTCACTGCCGCCGCACTGCCCGCAAACGCTGCCACTACGACGCCAAGCCCGTCCAGCACGGCCGGTGCCGGTCATGGAAACGAAACCGCCCTCACGGGTGACACCGCGGACAAGGTCAAGGCCGCCGTGCTGGCCGCCAACGCAGGCGCCACGGTCGATTCCATGACCACCGAGGACGACGGCTCCGCCGCCTACGA
>NZ_KB895460.1 GCF_000374865.1 Arthrobacter sp. 135MFCol5.1
TGAACTGGTCCCCGAAAGTTGGACTCGTAAATGTGCGAACTCCACGTTAGCGGCTAGTGTCGGCTTTTCACGGAAGTCCCCGTCCCACTCGGGACGGGGACTTCTTCGTCGTCAAAGTCATGCCCGCCGTGACTCAGGCAGAGTCATCACCGCTGAGGCGGACCAGGGCAGTTCTGGGACGACCTGTGGAGGCCCCAAAGTTGACGTCGAAATCCTTAGCGAGAGGCTTTAGCACCACGAGCACCGCAGCGCCCGACGAGTCATTGACCTGTTGAATAACAGCTGCAGATTCCGAGGGAGTTACGGAAAAGTCCGTGCCCTTTCGGCAGTCGTCAGTCAACAGGAGATAGACATTCCCCGACATGCTGGTGTGCTCCACAGGCTTGGTGCCCGGGAGCTCGGCATGGTGGATGGAGGGAACTGCTCGTCCTCTGCTGATGACCTCGCCACAAAGCCACACCTGCGCTTGTTGATCAGTGGAGACCTCAGGGGCATTTGATGGTGTCGTATCGACTAATGAGCACGAGACCAGCCCAAGGCCGCTCAGTGTTGTAACCAGTCCTGCAAGACCGAGGACGAGCTTTGACCTGTTCATCTAGCAGTAACCAGCGCAACGCGGACGTGCGGAATATCCATGTGCCCCTCCCCAGAAGGCCTCTATCCTGACACTGGTGCGATCCTCCTCCCTCCGAAGCCGTGACGCAAGGTCTCACTGTCGGAGAGAGTAGCCAGAGCAGGCTAAGCGTTTGCAGGGCTTAGCGATTCTGTCAGTGTCGGGTCAGCGATGGCTGCGAGTGGACCTATGACGCAAGCATCTGAGCCCGGTACTGAACCGGGCTCCTCCCTTTGAGCGTGGTGGAGATTCTTTCGGTGTTGTACCAGTGGATGTATTCGTTCAGCGCCGTGGTGAGTGCGTCGGTACTGAGGAAGCGGACACGGTGGAAGAGTTCCTCCTTGAGGTGCCCAAAGAAGTTTTCCATCACCGCGTTGTCGTAGCAGTTGGCTTTGCGGGACATGGATTGGACCGCACCGGCCTGCCCCAAGAGAGTGCGCCACGAGATGTGCTGGTACTGGAACCCCTGGTCGGAATGCACGAGCGGCTGCTGCCCAGGCTCCAGGCGTTCAAAGGCGCCACGCAACGAGTTGTTAGTCAGATCCAGGTTCGGGGATGTGCTGATGCTGTGGGAGATGATTTGCCGGTCGAAGAGGTCCATGACAGGCGAGAGGTAGAGCTTACGGTCTCCAACGCTGAACTCGGTCACGTCCGTGACCCACTTCTGGTTTGGGGCAGTGGCATCGAACTTCCTGTTCAGGAGGTTCGGCGCGATCATGCCCGCCTCGCCTTGGTATGAGTTGTAGCGTTTCCTGCGCCGCACCTTGCAGAGCAGGCCGAGTGTCCGCATCAACTTCAGCACGGTCTTTTTGGCAACCGTCCAGCCAAGATTGAGCAGTTCACTGTGCACCCGCCGGTGCCCGTACCGCCCATGGTTCTTCTTAAAGATGTCGCTGATGGACGCCTTGAGTTCCTCTTGCGGGTCAGCGGCTTGAAGGCGCGCCTGGTGGTAGAAAAACGTGGATCGTGCCAGGCCCGAGACCTGAAGAAGAAGCGGCAGCGGGAAGTCAGCCTTGAGGGCGATGAGGGCCTGGACCTTCACCTTTGTTTTGGAGCCCTCAAGGCTCGCAATTTTCCCAGATACGCGACTTGGGCCCGCAGGCGTTCGTTCTCCCGCCGTAGCCGTTCTAGCTCGGATACTTCGGCAGGCGGTGGGGAGTCAGGCTTCCGGGGTCTGCCCTTGGGCTTGGGGCGTAAGGCGTCCACGCCTTCACGACGGTAGGTACGCACCCACGACTTGAGTAGCAGGGCCGAAGATAAGCCGGCCTCTTCAGCCAAGGCCGGTGCAGTCTCACCCGCGAGGAACCGTTGCACCAGGGCGAGCTTGAATTCGAACGTGTACGACTGAGCAGGCTTCGTCACCAGCGCACCTTGACCATGGATCCTCCACCGCCGATACAGCCTCTTAACAGGCCCACGAGAGTCACGAGACACACCGAGCATGGTGGCGGTCGCCGTGTAAGCAAGGCCCTTCTCAAACCACGCTACAGCCGTTGCGCGCTGATCGGCTGACAAAGAACTACTTGAACGCAAAACTGCTCCCCGGAAGTCGAAACTGAATTTTCAGTCCAACTTTCGGGGAGCAGTTCAAGGGGAGCGGCGGGGCTTTGGCTGTGGAGGCTAGACGCTTGGGGCGATCTCCGGGATGCGCGGCTTGGCGTTGCCGGCGAAGGTGAACTTCGCGTCGTCGCCTTCGCCCTCGACATCCACCACGACGATGTCGCCGGGGTGGATCTCGCCGAAGAGAATCTTCTCGGAGAGCTGGTCCTCGATCTCGCGCTGGATGGTGCGGCGCAGCGGCCGGGCACCCATGGCGGGATCGTAGCCGCGGGTTGCCAGGAGCACCTTGGCGGCCTTGGTGAGCTCGATGCCCATGTCCTTGTCCTTGAGGCGCTTCTCCAGGCGGGTGACGAACAGGTCCACGATCTCGATGATCTCGTCCTGGGTCAGCTGCGGGAACACCACGACGTCGTCAACACGGTTCAGGAACTCGGGGCGGAAGTGCTGCTTGAGTTCCTCCGTGACCCGTGCACGCATGCGGTTGTAGCCGGTCTGCGTGTCGGTGCCGGACTGGAAGCCGGTGGCGACGCTCTTGGAGATGTCCCGGGTACCCAGGTTGGTGGTCATGATGATCACGGTGTTCTTGAAGTCCACCACGCGGCCCTGGGAGTCGGTCAGGCGGCCGTCTTCCAGGATCTGCAGCAGCGAGTTGAAGAGGTCCGCGTGGGCCTTTTCCACTTCGTCGAACAGCACCACGGAGAACGGACGGCGGCGGACCTTCTCGGTCAGCTGGCCACCCTCTTCGTAGCCCACGTAGCCCGGAGGGGCACCGAAGAGCCGCGAGACGGTGTGCTTCTCGGAGTACTCGGACATGTCCAGGGTGATGAGGGCGTCCTCTTCACCGAACAGGAACTCGGCGAGTGCCTTGGCGAGCTCGGTCTTGCCGACGCCGGTGGGGCCGGCGAAGATGAACGAGCCACCGGGGCGCTTGGGGTCCTTGAGCCCTGCACGGGTGCGGCGGATGGCCTGGGAGAGCGCCTTGATGGCCTCGTCCTGCCCGACGACGCGCTTGTGCAGTTCTTCTTCCATCTTGAGCAGGCGCGAGGACTCTTCCTCGGTCAGCTTGAAGACGGGGATGCCGGTGGAGTTGGCCAGCACCTCGGCGATGAGGTCCTCATCCACCTCGGAGATGTCGTCCATGCCGCCGGACTTCCAGTGCCGTTCCTTCTCCGCGCGCTCGGAGATCATCTTCTGCTCCTTGTCACGAAGCGAAGCTGCACCTTCGAAGTCCTGGGCGTCGATGGCGGATTCCTTCTCCATCTTCAGCTTGGCGATGCGCTCGTCCATGGCCTTGAGCTCCGGCGGAGCGGTCATGCGGCGGATGCGCAACCGGGCGCCGGCCTCGTCGATCAGGTCGATCGCCTTGTCCGGCAGGAAGCGGTCCGAGATGTAGCGCTCGGCGAGGCTTGCGGCGGAGGCGAGGGCACCGTCGGTGATGGTGACGCGGTGGTGTGCCTCGTACCGGTCGCGCAGGCCCTTGAGGATCTCGATGGCGTGGGCCACGGAGGGTTCCTTGACCTGGATCGGCTGGAAGCGGCGCTCCAGCGCGGCATCCTTCTCAATGTGCTTGCGGTACTCGTCCAGCGTGGTGGCACCGATGGTCTGCAGCTCGCCGCGGGCCAGCATGGGCTTCAGGATCGAGGCCGCATCGATGGCGCCTTCGGCGGCACCGGCACCCACCAGGGTGTGGATCTCGTCGATGAACAGGATGATGTCGCCGCGGGTGCGGATCTCCTTGAGGACCTTCTTGAGCCGCTCTTCGAAGTCGCCGCGGTAGCGGGAACCTGCCACCAGGGAGCCGAGGTCGAGTGTGTAAAGCTGCTTGTCGCGGATGGTCTCCGGGACATCGCCGCGCACGATCGCCTGGGCCAGGCCTTCGACGACGGCGGTCTTGCCGACGCCGGGCTCGCCAATGAGGACAGGGTTGTTCTTGGTGCGGCGGGAAAGGACCTGCATGACACGTTCCATTTCCTGCTCGCGGCCGATGACGGGGTCCAGCTTGTTCTCGCGCGCAGCCTGGGTCAGGTTGCGGCCGAACTGGTCCAGGACGACGGAACCGGCGGGTGCGCCTTCGGGCTGTCCGCCACCGACGCCTGCGCCGGTGGTTTCCTTGCCCTGGTAGCCGGAGAGGAGCTGGATGACCTGCTGGCGGACCCGGTTGAGGTCTGCGCCGAGCTTGACCAGCACCTGGGCGGCGACGCCCTCACCCTCGCGGATGAGGCCGAGCAGGATGTGCTCCGTGCCGATGTAGTTGTGGCCCAACTGGAGGGCTTCGCGCAGCGAGAGCTCCAGTACCTTCTTGGCACGGGGGGTGAAGGGGATGTGGCCGGAAGGAGCCTGCTGGCCCTGCCCGATGATCTCCTGCACCTGCTCGCGAACGCCGTCGAGCGAAATGCTCAAGGACTCAAGAGCTTTAGCGGCAACACCCTCACCCTCATGGATCAGACCCAAGAGGATGTGTTCGGTACCGATGTAATTGTGGTTCAGCATGCGTGCCTCTTCTTGGGCAAGCACAACTACGCGACGGGCACGGTCCGTAAATCGCTCAAACATTTCGCCACACTCCTAGCTACGACGTACTTTGATGCTACGTGGCCGGTCCGGAGTTGTGGAGCGTGTTCGCCACAGGGGAAACATGGGTCTTCGCGGAATAATGCCGCGCCCCCTCCAAAGGACCTGGGACACCGGGCATCAGCGGTCAAAGGAGTACATCAAAGAACCCTTGTCCCCGGCCGGGTGTTGCGCCATTCTTGGCCATAACAGCGGGCCTGGCCGCTTCAACGGGAGCAACGAGGGCAGCGTGAACCAACAGGGAGGGCGGGAGATGCCGAAGGTGGACCTGGAACGCGTCAGGCGCCCGGCGGGGGTTGCACTCGCGGCGGGCGGGGTTTGGCTGATCGGCATCAGCCCGGTGCCGGGGGTATACCTTGAGCCCGACGCTGCGCGGCGGCTGGACATGCTCCGCAAAGGGCAGCGCTGGTGGGTGGCGGGACAACATGTCGCCGCGGCGGGAACCGCTGCCATGCCCGCGGCGTTTGCCCGGCTGGCCCTCGCCCTCCCGCCGGGAAGGAGCAGGGCACTCGCCGGCACAGCCGCCGTCGCACTTGCCGCCGGAGCGCCTCTGTTCGTCTCCGAGCTTGCAGTGCGAGCATCGGACCTGGAGCGCTTCGCGGCGCGCCGCGTCCCGGCATGGCCCTTCTACGCCTATGCGTGGCTGCATGTGCTCGCGCTCGGGTCCCTCTCCGGCGCCCTGGCAACCTTGCCGCACCGGAAAAAGGAAGCGGCAGCGGTTGGCCTTGCCAGCGTCGGATGTGCGGTAGTGCTGGCGAAAACAGGCGATATTCCGCCTTTCGTGTTCTATGTCACCGAGCAGTTTGCTGCCGGCAGCCTGCTGCGCCGTGAATCGCGCCGCGGCGAATCCCCGGGTGCGCTGCGGGAGTAATTCCGCCCATACCCTTATTACGTGCCGCAGACAAAAGCCCTGCCTCCCCAAGGCGGGAAGCAGGGCTTTTTAGCCAGGTTGGCTCCGTAGCTAGGAATTTGCCTTTTGGTAGGCCTCCTGGATTTCAGCCTGAATTCGGCCGCGGCTGTTAACGGTGTAGCCGTTATCCCGGGCCCATTGCCGGATTTGCGCCGAATCGTGGCTGCGGCCGCCGGTGGGAGCCTTGGCCCGCTGGGCGGTGCGACCTCCGGTAGCCTTGCGTGCAGCGTTAATGAACCTCTCCAGTGAAGACCGAAGTTCAGCGGCATTGGCTGCCGACAGGTCAATCTCGTAGTTGACCCCATCGAGGCCGAACTTAACATTCTCGTCTGCGGATCCCCCATCCAGATCATCAACGAGGATGATGTTTACTTTCTGTGCCATTAAAAGTCTTCCTCTTGCTGGAAAGTTCGATTTTCAGAAAAGCAGGATGTTTCCCTAAAAAGTATGACTCTTATGTTGGCAACGCGTCAAAGCGCCTTTTGGTTCCCGGTGGATAAAGGCGGAAAGTCGGCGGGGATTTAATCTATTGCGATTCCGGCCGGGGGCCGTCGGCGGGCCGCGCCGGGAGCGAATCCGCCTCGGCCTGGGCACGGGCCTCGGCCTGGCGCTCAGCCTTGTCCGCGTTGAAGATCGCCTTCATGGCAAACCAGAAAATCAGGCCCACCACCAGGGAGGGAAGAATGACGGCTACGTATTCCATGGTCAGTGCCCTTCGGGCTTCAGCAGCGGGAACAGGATGGTTTCGCGGATACCGGCTCCGGTGAACAGCATCACCAGCCGGTCGATGCCCAGGCCGATGCCGCCCATGGGCGGGGCGCCGTACTCAAGGGCGCGCAGGAAGTCCTCGTCCAGCTGCATGGCTTCGACGTCGCCGGCGGCCGCGTGCAGGGACTGCTCGGTGAGGCGTTCGCGCTGGATGACGGGGTCGATCAGCTCGGAAAACGCGGTGCCGCGTTCCATGCCGCCGATGATCAGGTCCCAGGCCTCGATCAGCCGGCCGTCCTCACGGTGCGGGCGGGCCAGCGGCTGGGCCGAGGGCGGGTAGTCGTACACGAAGGTGGGGTTGAGCAGGGTGGGCTCCACGATTTCGCCGAAGAGCTCAACCACCAGCTTCTCGGCGTCCCACTTGGGATCAACCTTGACCTCGTGCTTGGCCGCGAGCTCGCGGAGCACGTCCACGGAGGTGTCCGGCGTAATGTCCTGCCCGACCGCCTCGGAAAGCCCCGGGTAGACGGGCAACCAGGCCCAGTCGCCGTCGAGGTTGATCTCCCCCGCTTCGGTCTGCAGCACGCGTCCGGCACCCACGGCGTCCGCGGCGTCAAGGATGATCTCCTTGATCCGTTCGGCCATGACGAACTGGTCAGCCCAGGCCTCGTAGCACTCAAGGGTGGTGAATTCGGGGCTGTGGGTGGAATCGACGCCCTCGTTGCGGAACACACGGCCCATGTCGTAGACGCGGTCGATGCCGCCCACCACTGCCCGCTTGAGGTACAGCTCGGTGGCGATCCGGAGGGTCATCTTCTGGTCGAACGCGTTCATGTGGGTCTCGAACGGGCGTGCCAGGGCGCCGCCGTGGACCAGCTGCAGGATGGGCGTTTCCACTTCCACGTAGCGGTGGCGGAACAGCGTTTCGCGGATGGAGCGGGTGATGGCGGCCCGGGTGTAGACCATTTCGCGGGCTTCGTCACGGACCATCAGGTCCACGTAGCGCTGGCGGACGCGGGTTTCCTCGTTCAGGTCCGCGTGCAGGACGGGCAGCGGGCGGAGGGCCTTGGATGCCATGGACCAGGATTCGGCCATGACGGAGAGTTCGCCGCGGCGGGAGGAAATTACCTCGCCCTTGATGAACACATGGTCGCCCAGGTCCACCAGGGCTTTCCATTCCGCGAGGGCTTCCTCCCCCACGTTGGCCAGGCTCAGCATGGCCTGCAGGCGTGTGCCCTTGCCGTCGGTGCCGCCCTCCTGCAGGGTGGCGAAGCAGAGCTTGCCGGTGTTCCGGACGAAGACCACCCGGCCGGTGACGCCCACGGTGTCGCCGGTGGTGTCGTCCGCTTCGAGGTGGGCGTACTTTTCCCGGATCTCGGCGAGGGAATGCGTGCGTTCCACTCCCACGGGGTACGCCTCCGCGCCGCGCTCAAGAAGTTTGGCGCGCTTTTCCATGCGGATCCGCATCTGCTCGCTGGCGTCGAGGGGCTCCGGGGCGTTCTTGGGCGCGGGGGTGTTTTGGGAAGTCACAATCATCAAGTTTACCGGGATTTGGCCACCCGGACTTTCAGCTGGCCCGCAGGCTTGCCCCCTAGGATGGGCGGGTGAAAGAACGGGTACTTCCAACGCACGACGGCGGCAGGCTGGCTGTCTACAGCTACGGCACCGCGGATGCGCCGGGAGAACGGCGCGTCGTGGTGATCGGCGGCGCGTTCCTTACCGCCTCGATCTACCGCCCCTTCTCGGTGGAACTGGCGAAGGGGCTGGGCGAGGGCTGGGCGGTGGACGTGTACGACCGGCGCGGCCGGGGCAACTCCTCCGAGCAGCCGCCGGGCTACTCCATGGCCACCGAAATTTCGGATGTCCGGACCGTGATGGATGCCACCGGTGCCCGGAACATTCTGGGCCACAGCCTGGGCGGGGCGGTGGCGCTCAACGCCGTCCAGGAGTTCACTGGCACCGGGTACGTGCCGGACAAACTCGCGGTGTACGACGCCGCGGTGAACATCGACGGCAGCATCGACACCGCCTGGCTGGACGGATTCGAGGACGCCGTCAACAACGGCAGGGTTGGCCGCGCCCTGGCGTACATGAAGAAGGCCACCAGTCCCGGCTCCGTCATGGCACGGATCCCGGTTCCCGTGCTGGCCGGCCTGATGGCCGTGCTGTCCCGGACCAAGGTGAACACATTGTTCCGCGAGGTGATGCCCAGCGGAGTGGGTGAGCTGCGTGCGGCCTTCGACGAAAAGGACCACGCGCGGGACTTCAGCGTGCTGCCGGCCGGCACGCATTTCATGGCCGGCGGCAAGAGCCCCGACTACTACAAGGTGACCGCGGAGCGGCTGCACGCAGCCGTTCCGGGCAGCACCCACCAGCTCTCACCCAAATGCTTCCACGGCTCCATTCCGGCGGCGGTCAAGGAGCTCGTGGCTGATGTCTCGGCGTACTTCACCGGCGGTAATCCGGGCGGCGCCCCGCCCGGATTCCTCCGGAGCTATCCCCGTTCCCCGCGGCTGAAGCCCGCCAAGGCAGCCTCCCCCAGGTCCCGCCACACGGTCCGCGGCTTCGGTTCTTTGCTCCGGTCAGCCAGCCAGTCGCCCCAGGCGGTGATGTCCTCCCCGCCCGCGGCGGCCACGGCGTCACAGGCGAAGCCGACGGCGGCCGTCCCGTCACGGAGCTGGACCGACCCGAGCAGCATTGGCTCGGGAAGGGCGGCCAGGAACGTCCCCAAGGCCGCGGGCGGCAGCAGCCACCGCTCCCCAGCCAGCTCTGCGCCGTCGTCGGACCGGTACACGCCGGGCTTCGGCGGCACCGTGTCCAGTGCCACCATCCGATAGCGCGCAGAAGTGCGAACGGGCCCGTCCCAGAAGGCGCCGAGTTCCTCAAGCTCGCGGGCCAGCGGCTGGCCCTTGCGGTGCGCGCCCACCACCACCAGCGGCAGGGCCGTTGCGCCGGCGGCGACCGGCCAGGGAATGGGCGACGACGGCCGGGCGGCTCCTGCGGCTGCCTCCAGTCCTGCGGCACCAGGCGCCGCCCCGGCCGCGAAGAGTCCAGGCTGCGCTGGGTTGGTTTCCAGCCGGCGGGCGATGTCCGCCGCCACGGCGTCATCGAACGCCCGGCCCACCACCGTGACGCCGAACTGGGCGCCGTCCACCCCGCCGGCCGGGACAGCCACGGCACAAAGATCGAACAGGTTGCAGAAGTTCGTGTAGGTGCCCAGCAACGAGTTCACCCCCACCGGATCCGCGGCAACCTCTGCCAGGGTGGGGTGGAACGGCGCCGTCGGAACCAGGAGGGCATCGAAGCCCTGGAGGCGGCCCATGGCGGTGGCCTTCAATTCCTCCAGCCTGGCGGTGTCGGCGACGTACCGGGAGGCGGACACCGTGCCGGCGGCACGGATGATGCCTTCCACGGTGGAATCGATGCCTGCACGGCCGCCCGTGCCGGCGTCGTGCTTTGCCAGGAAGTCCCCAACTGCAGCGTGGCGTTCGGCCACCAGCGCTCCGTCGTAGAGCAGCCGTGCTGCCTGGAGGAACGCGTCGAACTCGATCGCTTCGGCATCCACCCCGCTGGACCGCAGGCGGTCCACCTGCCGCTGGAATTCCGCAGCCCACTCAGGCGGCAGGGCCGGGAGGCTCGCGGGGTAGGCCACCCGGGGCCGGGACGGCGCCGCGAGCTTTGTGTCCGCGGGCCACGCCCGGGCACCGCCGGCCATGATGCCCATGGCGAGCTCGGCCGTGGCCAGGTCCCGGGCGAAAATCGTGACGGCGTCCCAGGACCGGCAGGCCGGCACCACCCCTGCCGTGGAGACCACGTTCAGCGTTGCCTTGATGCCCACGATGCCCTGCAACCCGGCGGGAACCCGGCCGGATCCTGCCGTGTCGGTGCCGATGGCGATGTCCACCAGTCCCAGCGCCACGGCCACGGCGGACCCGGAGCTGGACCCGCCGGAGATCCGGTCCGGCCGGCGGGAGTCCCGGACGGCGCCGTAGGGGCTGCGCGTTCCCACCAGGCCGGTAGCGAACTGGTCAAGGTTGGTGGCGCCGAGGACCATGGCACCCGCGGCGCGGAGCCGCGCCACGGCTTCGGCATCCTGCTCCGGCACGTAGGCGAAGCCGGGGCAGGCCGCCGTGGTGGGAATCCCGGCCACGTCAACGTTGTTCTTCACGGCCAGCACCAGTCCGGCCAGCGGCAGGTGCGCACCCCGGGCAACGGCGGCGTCGATGGTTGCCGCTTCGGCCAGGACGTCCTCGCGGCCGCGTAGCGTTATCCAGATTTCCGGGCGGTCCACGGCGTCAACCGCGGCCAGTGCTGCTTCGGCGCGCCGCGTGGCGGCGCCTGCGGGTGCCGGGTTCATACCGTGGCCCCTTCCAGTTCGAGGTCCTCCACCTCGAGCAGCGCAAGGTCGCTGCCGCCGAGGACAACCACTGCCTCCCCGGCAACCACCTGCGAACCCGCCGTGGGCAGGACACGGAGCACCACACCGTCGCACGGCGCCTCCAGGACTGTCTCCATTTTCATTGCCTCCAGCGAGACCAGCGGCTGGCCCTTCGCCACCCGGTCGCCCTCGGCCACATCCACCTTCCAGACGCTTGCGGCGAACGGGGCGGAGACCAGGGACCCGCCGTCCGGAACCACCACGTCATCTGCTGCGGGGGCGGCGACGGCGGCGAGCGCCTCGGCACGGTCGAACTCGCCGGCGTCAGCCCAGGCCTGCCGTTCCACAGCGAAAGCCGCACCCTGCTTGTCCCGGAATGCCTCGATGGACGCGCGGTTTTCGGCCAGGAACTGTTCGTGCTCAGCGAGCGAGAACGTGCCGTCCTCGATCTCCACGCCGCGGCCGCGGCCGGCCGCCATGTCGGCGCGCAGGTCCAGGAGTTCCTCCGGACTGACGGGATACCAGGAAATCCGGTCGAAGAAACGGAGCAACCAAGGCGATCCGGGTTCGAACGGAGCGGAATCGGCGTACCGGGACCACACCTGGGTGGTGCGGCCCAC
This sequence comes from Arthrobacter sp. 135MFCol5.1, assembly GCF_000374865.1. Classification (GTDB taxonomy): domain Bacteria; phylum Actinomycetota; class Actinomycetes; order Actinomycetales; family Micrococcaceae; genus Arthrobacter. The sequence continues at coordinate 11,361 of NZ_KB895460.1, forward strand.
GAACTGGTAGCCGCCGGGGCCCTCCATCCCGTAAATGCACATGTACGCGCCGCCGATGCCCACCGCGTTCTCCGGCGTCCAGGTGCGCGCCGGGTTGTACTTGGTGGTGACCAGGCGGTGCCGCGGATCCAGCGGCGTGGCCACAGGCGCACCCAGGTACACGTCGCCCAGGCCCAGGACCAGGTATTCGGCATTGAAGACGGTGTCGAAGACGTCGTTGACGGAGTCCAGGCCGTTGATCCGGCGGATGAACTCGATGTTCCACGGGCACCACGGTGCATCATCCCGGACGCCTGCCATGTATCGTTCGATCGCCTCGCGGGTGGCGGGGTCGTCCCAGGACAGCGGCAGCCGGACGGTGCGGCTGGGAACCACCAGCTCGGAGCTCGCCGGCAGGGCTGCCTCGACCTCCTGAACCAGGCCCAGCAGCCGGCGGGTGGACAGGACGGACGGGTCCACCTTGATCTGCAGCGACCGGATACCCGGGGTCAGGTCAACAATGCCGGGCACCCGGAGCGCTTCGATGTGCTGGTGCAGGGCGTGGACCCGGGCCCGCAAGCCCAAGTCCAGCACCATGTCGCCGTATTCCACCAGCAGGTTGTCATCGCCGGAGCGGCGGTACGTGACCGCGGGCCGGCCGGAACCTTCCGGCACCCGGCCCAGGACGCCGTCGTCGCCATCTCCGCGGACCGGCCCCGGCGCTACGGCTGCCGCTGCCGGAAGCTTCAGGGCGGCACTGCCGGACCAGCCGGCGTCGCCCGGGAGGACCAGCTGGCGGCCGGGTCCCAAGTCCGCGGCCGACGGCGCCTGGCTGGCTTTGATGGGCACGAACCGGACCTTGTCCCCCGGACGGAGCTGGCCGAGCTTCCAGCGCTCGGCCGTCACGACGGTGACGGGGCAGACGAACCCGCCCAGGCTGGGCCCGTCCGGGCCAAGCAGGATGGGGGTATCGCCGGTAAAGTCCAGGGCGCCCACCGAGTAGGCGGTGTCGTGGATGTTGGAAGGGTGCAGGCCTGCCTCGCCGCCGTCGGTCCGCGCCCAGCGGGGTTTGGGGCCGATGAGACGGACGCCGGTGCGGGCGGAATTGAAGTGCACCTCATACTCCGCGGCATACAGGTCCTCGATATCTTCGCGCTGGAAGAACTCGGGGGCGCCGTGCGGCCCCTCGGCCACGGCCAGTTCCCAGGTGGACACGAGGACGGGGCGGCTGTCGGCGGGCACCGCTGCAGCCTGGCCTGCGGCCGGTACCCCATCCACCGTGACCGCGCGGAGTACGTCGCCGGCGCGCAGAACCCGTCCGGCGTGGCCGCCGAACTGGCCCAGGGTAAAGGTTGACGCGCTGCCCAGGTAGGCGGGAATGTCCAGGCCGCCCTGGAACAGGATGTAGCCGCGCAGGCCCTTGCCGGTGGCCGTGCCGACGTCGAGCGTCCCGCCTGCCGGGACGGTCACGGGGGTCCAGGCGGGCACCTCCACGCCGTCAACGGTCACTGTGACCTCCGCGCCGGTGACGCAGACGGTGGTGGCATGCGTGAACACCAGGCTGGGTCCAGTCATGGTGAACTCCAGGCCCGGGACCCCTTCGGGGTTGCCCAGCGCAGTGTTGCCCAGGCGGAAGGAGAGGTCATCCATGGGGCCGCTCGGCGGAACGCCGATCTGCCAGAGCCCGGTGCGTCCAGGCCAGTCCTGCACGCTGGTCTGCAGCCCGGGTCGTTCCACGGTGATCCGCGGTTCGGGGTCTCCCACGTTGTCCAGGGTGCTGGTGGAGTGCTCGACGGCGCGGACCACGTCCATGCCGCTCACGGCGCGGAGCAGCCCTAGGTTGGTCTCGATGCCATCGATCCGGGTCTTGCCCAGCGCAACGGCGAGGCGGTCGAAGGCCTCGGTGCGGCTTGCGCCGAAGGTGATGATCTTGCCCAGGAGGGGATCGTAGTTGGTGGAGACGTCGGTGCCGGTCTCCACCCAGGCATCCACGCGCGCTTCCTCCGGCCCCGGGTAGGCGGCGCTGGTGACGGTTCCGGCGCTGGGCTGGAAGCCGCGTGCCGGGTCTTCGGCGTAAACGCGGGCCTCCACGGCGTGCCCGGATACCGGCAACGCATCGGGCACGTCCGCCAACACCGTGTGGGCTTCGGCGCCGGCCTGGGCGAGGCGGAGCATCCATTCCACCAGGTCCACCCCCGTGACGGACTCGGTGACGGGGTGCTCCACCTGGAGCCGGGCGTTGACTTCCAGGAAGGAGGCTTCCTTGCGGGCGGAGTCGTAGACGAACTCGACTGTGCCGGCGGAGCGGTAGTTAAGGGAGGCGCAGAGGGCGCGGGAGCTGCGGTGCAGTTCCTCGCGCAGATCGACGGGCAGGTCCGGGGCGGGGGCCTCCTCGAGGACTTTCTGGTGGCGGCGCTGGAGGGAGCAGTCCCGGTCGCCCAGGCTGACCACCCGGCCTTCGCCGTCGCCAAAGACCTGGACCTCCACGTGGCGGGCGTTCTCCACATACCGTTCGGCGAAGACCCCTGCGGTGCCGAAGCTGGCACCGGCAAGCCGGGCGACGCGGGGGAAGCTGTCCACGAGCTCGGCCTCCGTGCGGCAGACCGTCATGCCGATCCCGCCGCCACCGCCGGTGGCCTTGAGCATCAGCGGGAACCCAATGGTTGCGGAGGCCGCGACGGCGGCGTCCACGTCCTCAAGCAGGCCGGAACCGGCGATCATGGGCACCCCGGCCGCACGTGCGGCGTCGCGTGCGGTGTGCTTGGTTCCGAAGATCCGCAGCTGTTCGGGGGTGGGGCCGACGAAGACCAGGCCGGCAGCTTCCACGGCCTCGGCGAAGGCCGCGTCCTCGGACAGGAAGCCGTAACCAGGGTGGATGGCGCCGGCGCCGGTTTCCTTTGCCGCGGCCAGGATCGCCTCCACCCGGAGGTAGGACTCCTTGGCCGGCGCAGGCCCCAGCAGCACAGCCTCGTCGGCGAGCCGGACGTGCTTGGCGCCGCGGTCGGCCTCGGAGAAGACGGCGATGGTGCGCAGCCCCAGTTTCCTGGCAGATTCGATGATGCGGCACGCGATTTCGCCGCGGTTGGCGACCAACAGGGTGTCGAAGAGTTTTGAGGTGGTCACAGTGCAGCCTCCGGCCGGGTGACGATCATGCGGACGGGCGTGGGGTTGAAGCCGTTGCACGGGTTGTTGATTTGCGGGCAGTTGGAGACGAGCACCAGGGTGTCCACCTCCGCCTTCAGCGCAACGCGCTTGCCGGGGGCGGACAGTCCGTCCACGATCCCCAGGGCGCCGTCCGGGTCCACCGGGACATTCATGAACCAGTTGATGTTGGACACCAGGTCCCGTTTGCCCAGGCCCCAGCGGGAGCCCTCGATCAGGAAGTTCTCCACGCAGGCGTGCTGTTCACGGGTGTGTTGGCCGTAGCGGAGGGTGTTGGATTCCTGCGAGCAGGCGCCGCCAATGGTGTCGTGCACGCCCACTTCGTCCGCAACAACGGTCATCAGGGCAGCACCGGTGTCGGCGCGCAGGACCGAACCGGTGGTGAGGACGATGGACTGCTGCGCGGCGATGGTGGCTGCAGCCGAGTAGCGCACGGTGGTGTCCCCGGCTGCGTAGAGCAGGCAGTCAACGGCCTGGTTGCCTTCCAGGTCCACGATGGTCAGCACGTCGCCGGCTGCCACCACTGCCGACCAGGGGCCGCGGGCTTCGACAAATTCGTCCAGGATCAGGGTGCCGGGGGCCAGTGCCGTGCCTGCAGCGTCCGGGCGGGTCTCAATGGCGGTGTTCATCGGGCGTTCCTTGCGGTGAGATCGTGTTCGGTATTGAGCAGGGCCTGCAGGTGTTCCGGGGCCAGTGGGCCAACCAGGCGGCCTGCTTCGAGTTCGCGAAGGTCCTGCGGCGCGTGCCAGGCAAGGATGTCCACGGCAGTTCCGGTGAACTCCCGGCGGGGGTCCAGCGGGTGCGCTGTGTTGGCCAGGACCAGGACGGCGTCCAGGTGGAGAAGGAGCTCGACGGCGGCACCGGGGCCTGCGCTGCCGGTGAAGGTGATGCTGCCGGCCGGGTCAACGGTGATGCCCTTGAAGAAGGACAGCGACGGAGCGACGTCCCGCGGACCCATCCCGTTCTTCAGGGCGCCCAGCGTGAGCAGTTCGCGCGCCGCCGGAGATGCGCTGTGGACTGTTCCCGCACCGTATTTCGCGGTGTTGCCGGTGAGCGTGGTGGCGCCCGTCAGGGCATCATGCCGGGCGGAGGTATCGGCCACGATGGTGGCCATCAGCCGGCCGGCGTCGGACAGCAGCGGGTGCCCGGCAGCGGGATAGGCCTGCCACGGGACCTTGACGGTGTCGGCGACATTCAGTCGTTCGTGGGTGGCACCGGTCCGGTACAGGAGCGCATGGACGCAGCCGTCGCCGGCGGTATCCGTGAGCCGGATCCGGGTGCCGCGGGCCAATGCCATGGTGGTGTAGCGGCCAAAGGCGAGGGACTCCGCCCAGGTGGGGGACGCGTCGTCGGGCATTCCGGACAGGAGGCGCCCTGGCGCGGAGGCGGCCGGGACGAAGCGCATGGTTTCGGCGGTCTTGCCTTGCTGGTCCCTGGCGTGGGCGCGGGCGCCGGCCGTGGTGGCGGTGCCGGCGGCGGCCGTTTCGATGGTCTGTGTCATGGTCGAGGTCCTGGTTGTTGTCGGGAACGATGGGAATTTAGGGCTCAGGCCTTGGTGGCTGCGAGGTTCCTGCGCCGGACCCAGACGCCCAGGAGGAGGACGGCGGCGACCATGAGCGGTGCGGACCACAGGAGCAGCCCGTTGTCGCCGGAGGGGTCGTACACCTCGGGCCGGGGCCAGGCGAGGTTGACCACCATGAGGCCTCCGTAGAGGACGGCGAGGATGTTGACCGGCAGGCCCCAACGGCCCAGGGAGAACAGGCCGGCAGGCATGGTCTGGCCCACCCGCGCCCAGTCACCGCGGAGGCGGTTGATCAGCTGCGGGACGGTGACCAGGAGGTAGGCGATGTAAACCATCACGATGCAGACGCTGCACAGGGTGGTGAAGAGGGCAGCGTTGCCGACGTTGATGGCCAGCACGGCAACTGCCAGCGCGCCGATCACGATCGAGGGCCACATGGGCGTCCCGCGGGTGGGGTGAACGGAGGAGAGCAAGGCCGACGCCGGGAGCTTGCCGTCGCGGGCCATCGAGAATACGAGCCGGGAACCGGCGGTCTGGATTGCCAAGGTGCAGACGAAGATGGCAATGGCAACGTCAACCAGCAGGACCTTTCCCCAGAAGGTTCCCAGGACAGCGGTGAGGACGTAGGGCAGGCCTTCGGTGGCGAGGCGGCCGTCGTCGAGGCTGGGGGCGGCCATCAGGGCGGTGATGATCATCAGGGCGCCGCCAATGCCGGAGATGAGCAGGGCGGAGAGAATGGTCCGCGGTGCGGTGCGGCGCGGGTCCTTGGTTTCCTCGGAGAGCTCCCCGGCGGAGTTGAAGCCCACCATGACGTAGGCGGCCATGAGCCCCGAGACCAGGAAGGCTCCCACGGCGCCGAGGTCCGAGCCCTCAAGGACGGTGGTGTCCGCCACCACGTCCGGACCGCGCTGGGCGGCGCTGATGAGGGCGAGGATCACGGCTGCGACGCCGACGATTTCGCAGGTGACACCGACGGAGTTCACGTGCGCCATGAGCTTGACGCCCAGGGAGTTGATGATGGTGGTGGCCACCAGCAGGACGGCACCCAGGATCACCGCGTTGGATGCCCCGGTGACGGTGTTGAGGGCGGGGTCACCACCCACCACCTGGAATCCGTCCCACAGCTGGGGCAGGACCACCTGGAGGGCGATGGCTGCGGCTGCCGCGGTGACCACCTGCGCGATGGCCATGAACCAGCCGGCAAACCAGCCCACGGCCTCCCCGCCGACGCGGCGCGCCCACTGGTAAACGGCTCCGGAGAGCGGGTAGCGGGCGGCGAGTTCGGCAAAATTGAGGGCCACGAGCAGCTGGCCCACCAGCACTACCGGCCAGGTCCAGAAGAACGCGGGACCAGCGAAGGAGTAGCCGAAGGCGAAGAGCTGGAAGATGGTGGTGAGGATGGAGACGAAGGAGAAACCGGCGGCAAAGGAAGCGTAGCGGCCGAGCTTTCGGTGCAGGGTGGGCTGGTAGCCAAGGGACGTCAGGTCTGCATCGTCCTGGTGGACGGTGGGAAGAACGGTGGATGTCATGGGAATCTCCGGGGCTGGAAAGGGATCTTGGGGGCGAAGCCTTCCGGCAGTGCAGCGCTCGGCCGAAGGCTGCGGATTACCGGTCACTTGATAGTTTTCCAGCGCGATGTCCCCAAACAGTTTCCCCTCTGTAAAAGGCGGATAGACATCTTGTTTCGGGGATATTTCCATCCCCTCACCGTTCCCGCAGGGCACCTTCGAGCCCGCTCTGCGGTGCAAGAATGAGTCGGTGACTTACGCCGGACCGGGACGCCCCCGCCACCAACAGCCATCACGGCCAGGCGCCACCGCCCGCGACGAAATCCTCGATGCCGCGGCGGAACTGTTCACCACCCAGGGTTTCGCCAGCACCTCCACCCGGTCCATCGCGGACGCGGTCGGGATCCGGCAGTCATCGCTCTACCACCACTTCAAGACCAAGGACGACATCCTTGAGGACCTGCTCGAGGGAACGGTGTCCGGCGGCCTGGAGTTTGCCCGGGCCGTGGCCGCGCTGCCCGCCGGCAGCACAGGGACCGAAAGCCCGGCCGGGAGCCGGCTGCACGCCGTCGCACTGTATGACGGCACGCAACTGTGCAGCGCACGGTGGAACCTCGGCGTCCTCTACCACCTGCCCGAGGTCCGGAGCACGCGTTTTGCCCGGTTCCTGGCCGACCGGCAGGAACTGCGGCGGCTCTACGGGGAACTTGGCAGCGGCCTGTCCGCCACCGCCTCCGGGCCGGACGGCGGCGACTTCACCTTCCGCCTGGTCGAATCGCTGATCTACCTCCGCGCGGACGGTGCGGCAAACGCAGAATCGGCCCTGCAGGCGGCGGATGCCGGGCTCATCCTTTGTGGACTCGGCGCGGAACTCCCGGCCATCCGCGCAGCCAGCAGGGAGCTGATCAGGCGGCTCGCCTGAGCCTGGCCGCACCGGCCAGTGATGCCCGCACCCGGCTTGCTCGGCTAGGCTCGGAACATGACGCGAGAGAACATCAGGACCCCCGACGGCGGCACTGTGGAGCTCTTCTCCACCGGCGCGGAACTCGCTTCGGCTGGTTCGGGCGTGGTGGTGGTGCCGCCCTCCATGGTGACGGCTGCGGACTACACCAAATTTGCCCAGAAACTGAGCGCCGCCCTGGGCCGGCCGGTGCACACGTTCAACCGCCGCGGCCGCGGCTCATCGTCCCCGCAGCCCGAGGACTACACGCTGGACGTGGACATCCGGGACCTGGACACCGTCATGAAGCACACCGCCAGCACTGACGTCTTCGGCCACAGCTTCGGTGGAGCGGTTGCCCTGCACGCGGCACGGACGCTGCCGGTGGAACGGCTGGCCGTCTACGACCCCGCCGTCTCGGTGAACGGCAGCGTCACGGCTAGCTGGATCGTGGAGTACGAACGCGCCGTTGCTGCCGGAGACGACGACCGGGCCCTCGCGGTGATCCAGCGCGGCCTTGAGGCCGGCGGCACGTTCTCCTCGCGCATGCCGCTGTCCATGCTGACGCTGGCCAACAAGCTGACCGCGGGCACCACGGAGGGCAAGCAGCAACGCGAACTGATGCGCACCGGCGTCCGCGAGATCAAGGCCATCATCGCCGCAGACATGCCGGCCGAACCGTTCCAGGCGCTCCCCCTGGAGACGCTGATCGTGGTGGGCGAAAAGAGCCCTGCCTACTTCGGCATCGCGTGCGGCCAGATCCACGACGTCCTCTCCGGCTCCAGCTACACCATCCTGCCCGGCTTCGGCCACGACGGCGCCATCAAGGCCCCCGACAAGCTGATCAAGGAACTGAGCGACTTCTTCGCCGGCTGATCCCGGCCCGGTTGGGCTAGTGGGCGCCGTGGCCCGGTCCGGCGCCTTCAGTCTTGCGCATCATTGCGGACAGCACGACGGCGGCAAGGGCTATGACGGTTGCCGTCAGGAAGGCGGCGCTCATCCCGGCGACGAGCCCCGACGTCGCACTCACCACGGCGAAGATGGACACGAGCAGCGCCGTCCCGGCGGCGCCGGCCACCTGCTGGGTGGTGCTCATGATCGCGGAGCCGTGCGAGTAGAGGTGCGGTGGCAGCGGGTTCAGGCCGGTGGTGAAGGCTGGGGTGAACAGCAGGGCCAGGCCGAAACTCAGCCCGACGTGCAGGGTGATGATCCACCACACCGCCGTGCCGGCGTCGAGCATTGAAAACTGCCAGAGCGTCACCACCATCAGGATGGATCCCGTCACGGTGAGCGGCAACGGGCCCACCCTGTCGAACGCGCGGCCGATCACCGGGCCGAGCAGCCCCATGGCCAGGCCGCCGGGGAGCAGCGCGAGTCCGGTTTCCAGCGAGCCCAGGCCCCGGACTTCCTGCAGGTAGAGCGGCAGCAGGATGACCCCGCCGAACAATGCCATCATGGCCACCACCATCAGCAGGACCGAGACGGTGAACATCCGGAATTTGAACGCACGCAGGTCCAGCAGCGGCGCAGCGGCTTTCTGCAGGCGGACCTGGCGGAGAATGAAAACCGCGAGGGCGGCCACGCCGATGACCAGGGCGGCGATGGCTGCGGCGCCGGGACCGGACTGGCCGCCGTGGCCGCCGCCGATTTGGCTGAGTCCGTACACAAGGCCGCCGAACGCGGGGACCGTGAGGAGCACGGAGGAGAAGTCCAGCTTGGTCTTCTCCGCCTCACCCACGTTGGTGAGGAATTTTGCGCCGATGGCCAGGGCCGCCAGCGCCACCGGCAACACGAACACGAACATGAAGCGCCAGGTGAAGTGTTCGAGGATCAGCCCGGAAACAGTGGGGCCCATGGCCGGGGCGACCGAGATGGCGATGCTGACGTTGCCCATGACCGCGCCGCGCCTGGCCAGCGGGACCAGGGTGAGGATGGTGGTCATCAGCAGCGGGAGCATGATGGCCGTGCCGCCTGCCTGGACGATGCGTGCCAGCAGGAGGACTTCGAATCCGGGGGCCACGGCGGCAAGTGCGGTGCCGCCGGCAAACAATCCCATGGCCAGCATGAAAACGGCCCGGGTGGACAGGCTTTGCAGGATGAAACCGGTGGTGGGGATGACCACGGCCATGGTGAGCATGAACCCGGTGGAGAGCCACTGGACCGTGGGTGCGTCCACGCGGAGGTCCACCATGAGCCGCTGCAGGGCGACGTTCATGATGGTCTCGTTGAGGATCACCACGAACGTCGCCACCAGCAGCGTGCTGATGATGGTCACTGACTCCCGGGACATCTTCTCCGGCGCAGCGGGCCCGGTGCCCGTGCGGGGTTCCGCGACGGTTCCTGCGGCGGGAACGGACTGGCCGCCGGCGTTGGGAGAGACTTCGGTAGACATGGGTGTTCCCTCAGGGGTTCTTGAAAGTGATGGGCGGTCGGCGCCGCTGCAGATGCCAACACTCTACCCGCTGGAGTAATTCCCCGGCACGGGAATTTCCCCTAAACCCTGAGGGAACAGTTGGGGCTTTAGGCTGTCTGGCCCGCGTGCCGGCCTTCCGAGATCTCCTCCACCAGCTTGCTGTTGAATGCCGGGAGGTCATCCGGGTTGCGGCTGGTCACCAGGCCTTGGTCCACCACAACTTCCTGGTCCGACCAGTTGGCGCCGGCGTTCTTCAGGTCCGTCTCAAGGGTGAAGTAGGACGTGACGTTCCGGCCCTTGATGACTCCTGCATCAATCAGCAGCCACGGCCCGTGGCAGATGGACGCCACCGGCTTGTGCTGTTCAAAGAAGCTGCGCGTGAAGGCCCGGGCGTCCTTGTCCACCCGCAGATGGTCCGCGTTGACAACCCCGCCGGGAAGGACCAGCGCGTCATAATCGGAGGGATTTGCCTCCGCCACCGTGAGGTCGACGTCGAAGGTATCGCCCTTGTCCGTGCCGTTGTAGCCCTGCAGCTTGCCGCTCTTGGGCGCCAAAAGGGTGGGCTCGCCGCCGGCGTCCTTCACGGCCTGCCAGGGACTGGTGAGCTCCACCTGCTCCACGCCGTCAGTCAGCAGGAATGCGACCTTCTTGCCTGCGATGTTGTGCTCCGACATAGCTCCTCCTTGCCTGAGGCGGACCATGCACCACTGCGGTGCCCGGATCCGCTTCCAGAGTTGAATTCCTGACAACTTCCACCCTAGGAAAGGTGAAAGTGATAAGCAAGCTGACTATATTGGAATCCACGTGACGCCGTGGTGGCGGTTCCTTCCCGGGACCTTCGACTCTGGCGGTGCGGCTGTATGCGGGATTGGGGTACAGACAGGACCCGGTTTCCGGCAGTAAGGTTTCACCTACGCGCAGTGCTCTCGTAGCCGCAGCGGCCACCCCACGGGCCACTTCGGACTGGTGCAAGGAGGCCCCGATGACAGTAGAGCGAATGTTCCAAGGCGTCCCCTCGGACCCGGACCCGTGGATGTCCGGCGACACTCCCGAGGACGTCCGGCAGTTCGCCATCGAATCGCTCCGGTGGCAGGCGCAGGAGATTATCGATGAGGTGCTCTGCAGCAAGGATCCGCGGGAAGAGTGGGTGCGGGACCGGCTCCGCGGGTGCGTGGCCAGGAATCCCGGGCGCCCGGAGCGCGCGCTCCTCGAACAGCTCATGAACAGCCCGGACAGGCCGGGCTGGTAGCCCGGGCCATGTGACGCCGGGCTGCAAGCCGCCGGCGCTCAGGAACTCAACGGCATGTTGTCGATCAGGCGGACCGGGCCCACCTTGGCCGCGATGAGGGCCAGGGCGTCGCCGCGGAACGGGGTCTCCCTGCAGTTTTCCGCCAACGGCTCAAGCGTGCCGGGGTCCACCACGTCGAAGTAGTCCAGTTCCACCAGCGGCTGGGACTCCACCAGGGCCAGCGCCGATTCCAGGTCCAGCGGTTCGTGGGCATTTGCGCGCTGTTCCAGCAGCCGCAGTGCCCGGGACAGGACCAACGCGGCTTCCCGCTCGTCCGCGGACAGGAAGCGGTTGCGGCTGGACAACGCCAGCCCGTCCGCAGACCTCACCGTGGGCACGCCAACGATCTCCACCGGGAAGTTCAGGTCCGCCGCCATCCGCCGCACCAAGGCCAGCTGCTGGGCGTCTTTCTGTCCAAAGTACGCCCGGTACGCCGGCAGTCCGCCGGGCAAAGCCGGGTTCGCGGACCCGGCCGGAAGACCGGCAGCGGGCATGCCGTAATGCAGCAGCTTCGCCACCACGGTCAGCGCGCCGTCGAAATGGCCCGGACGCGACGCACCCTCCCACTTTTCGCCAAGGCGGCCGGAGGTGATCCGAACCAGGGGTTCCCCGTTTGGATAGACCTCCTCCACGGATGGCGCGAAGGCCAGGTCCACGCCCTGTTCCTCCAGCAGGGCAAGGTCCGCCTCAAGCGTCCGCGGGTAGCGGTCCAGGTCCCCGGCGTCGCCAAACTGCAGGGGGTTGACGAAGATGCTCGCCACCACCACGTCGTTCTGCTCGACGGCGGTGCGCGCCAGCGCGGCATGGCCGTCATGGAGTGCGCCCATGGTGGGTACCAGCCCCTGCGAGAGACCCTTCTTGGCGCCAAGGAGCCTGGCGCTCTCGGCGTGCAGGCCTGCGACGGTGGTGACGAGTTGAATGGACATTCAGTCTTCCTTCGGGTCGAGGGCCTCGCGCAGCCCCTTCAGCTGGTCGGGTTTGAGCAGTCCGCGGCCCTCTGCCCGCAGGGCTGTGGCCCGGGCCATCGCCAGGTAGGCTTCCAGCACGTCACCGTGCCCGCCGCCGTCGAACTCCCGCAGCGCTTCCGTGTGGGCACGGACCGTTCCCACGTCACCGCGGGCCACGGGGCCGGTCAGTGCGGATTCCCCGGAGGCCAGCGCGTTTTCCAGCGTTGCCCGCAGGAGCGGGCCGAGCATGCGCTCCGGCAGCTCCACCCCCACCTCGCGCAGCAACTGGGATGCCTGGGCAACCAGGGTGACCAGGTGGTTGGAACCATGGGCCAAGGCGGCGTGGTAGAGGGTCCTGTCCGCTTCGGCGATGGCCACCGGCTCCGCCCCCATCTCCACCACCAGGGCCTGGGCGATCGGCAGCATGGCGGCATCTGCGGTCACGCCAAAGGTGCAGTCCAGGAGCCGGGAAAGGTCCAGGCTCATGCCCGTGAACGTCATGGCCGGATGCAGGGCCAGCGGCACGGCACCGGCGGACCGCACCGGGTGCAGCACGCCCACGCCGAACCGGCCGGAGGTGTGGGCCACCAGCTGGCCGGGCTGCCAGGCGCCGAGCTTCGCCAGTCCCTCCACGAGGCCCGGCAGGGCGTCGTCGGGCACGGCCAGCAGCACCAGCTCGGCGCGCTCCACGATGTCCTGCACCTCCAGGATGGGAACGCCCGGCAGCAGGGCCTCAGCCCGTTCCCGGCTTGCGTCCGAGACCGCCGAGACCCCGACGACGGCGTGCTCTGCTGCGCGCAGGGCCGCGCCCAGCACGGCCCCCACCTTTCCGGCGCCGATGATTCCGACGCCGAGGCGTCCGGGTTTAGCCATGCTGCTGGCCCTCCTTTTGGTAAGGGGTGCTGGTGGTCATAGGTCCCGCGGCCGGGGCAACCTGCTGGAGCCACTGTTCCGTGGTTTGCCGTTTCCGGGCCAGCCGGGCACGCGCAGACTGGTCGTTGAAGAGCTGCCGGGCCTCATCCAGGCCCGCCTGGGCCAGCCGCGGGGCGACGGGCCCGGCGGTGGTGTGCAGCACCAGGTCCGCCACCCGGAACCGCCGCGCCACGGGCCCCTGCTGCAGGGCCAGCGACTGCGTCCGCTGATGGGGAACCACCACCAGCTCACGCCACCACCGCCCGGAGCGGATCAAAAGGGCCGTGTCCGTGGCGGCAAAGCCGTTGCGGCGCCACGCAAAGGGTGCCAGCAGCCAGGCCCGCCGCGGCGTGGTGATGAACCCGCCGTCGGAATCCCTGCCGTTCAAGCCGGCTGCAAAGACGGCCGCAGGCTGGTCAGTACCGGGGTCCGGCAGCACCAGCGAGAGCATGGCCAGGACATCGGGAAGTTTACCCACCGGCAGGAGGATGGTCCGGGTATTGCCCTCGACGGCGTTGCCGGACTGCCCGTAACCGGCCACGTTCACCTGCATCCGGTACCAGCCGAACGGGCGCCACAGCGGGGACTGGGCCACTTTTACCGCCTGGATCCGGCCGGGCGGAAGGGTCTGCGCCTGGGTGTCCAGCAGCCCGTACCTCAGCCGGATGCCGTCCGGCGAGACTGCCGCCGTGAAGTTGTAGCCCCTGTTGAAGAAATTCCAGTAGCCGGCCGCCAGGCCCAGCACCGCCGGCACCAGGTAGAAGTAGAAGGCGCGGTTGTCCGTCACCGCGGACAGCACCACGGAGGCGGCGCCGCCCACCACCACGAAAAAGCTCTGCTCACTCAGCAGCAGCGAACCGAGCAGGCGCGACGGCGGGACGGCAAGTACCGGGAATTCCGGCTCCTCGGCTGCGGCCCGGGCCGGCTGTCCGGCACCGGAAAAGCCGGCCCCGGGCACGGCGACGGCTGCGGCACCCGACGCGCGGGCCAGGATGGTGGCACGCAGTTGGCGCGCATCATCGATCCTGAGGTAGGCGAGCCGCACCGCGGACTCCCCCGCGTCGGCCACCTCGAATTTGAGTTCGGCCAGGCCGAAGATGCGGGCCAGCAGCGGCTGCACGATGTCGATGGCCTGCACCCGGTCCAGCCGCGCCTGCCGGTGCTGGCGGAACAGCAAGCCGCTGGTGACCCGGACGTAGCCGCCGGACACCTGGTATTTGGTGAAGTACCAGGTCAGTACGAACCCCAGCACCGCCACCACCAGCACGGCCGCGCCACCGCCCAGGAGCCACGGAGCGCGCCGCCCCAGGCCTTCCTCGAAAACGGGCTGGCCCTGCAGGGCCCGTTCAAAAATGTCCCGCCCAAAGAAGAACGCAATGGCGGCCAGGGCAAACCAGCCCCTCACAAACGGTGACGCGGGGTGCACCCGCTGCCAGCCGTCGTCGGACTCGGCTGCGGTGTCCCGGCCGGCCGCTGCGGGCGGCACCGCCGGCAGCTGGCCGTCAGCGGTCACAGCCCGGCCAGCCTGGCTTCGCCGCGTGCCGTCAGCTCTTCCCTGAGCCGGGCGCCCTCAGCCACCGGCAGGCCGGGAATGCGTGCATGGGTTCCGGGCGAGGCGGTATGGAGCTTCAGCGTGCACAGGCCCAGGGCCCGCTCCACCGGCCCCACGGCGATATCCACGTACTGCATGCGCCCGTACGGCACGGCCATGGTGCGCTGGAAGAAGATGCCGCCCCTGACCAGCAGGTCCTCGTCCCGCTCGGCGTAACCGATGGCCCGGACCTGCCGCGGAATGAGCACCAGCCGCCACAAGGCCAGCACCAGCATGGCGGCCGGGACGGTCACGGCAAGCCACACAGGCGGCCAGGACCACCAGCCCAGGATGACAAACACCAGCGGAGCGGACAGGACCAGCACCGCAACCAGGTTGCCGAGGGCCCACTCCGCCAGCCGGACCGTGACGTACCGTGGCGACACCCGCTGCCAGGAAATACCGGGCGGGTCAATCGCCTCGGTACGCATATTCGCCTTCCCCGGCAGCCTCGCCGCGGGCAGGGCGGCCCTTGCCATCGGTGCTGGTGGTGTCGCCGTCCTCCGGAGGGATCCGGCAGAACCGTTCCACCACGAGCCCCACCACGATCATCACCAGGCCGCCGCCGGCCATGGCCAAGGCAAGCCAGGTGATGCCCTGGTCGCTCCGCAGGCTCCAGATCCGCAACTGGTCCAGGACGATGCCCGCGTGCCAGCCCAGCAGGACCGTTCCGGCGTAGGCGCACGCCTGGGCGAGGATCAGTGTCCTTGCGGCCAGGAGCGGATCAAGTTGGGTCTTCTTTGCCTTGCTGCCGGGCTTGAGGCTGTTGCGCCACCGCACGACGCGGATGCCCAGGATCAGCGTGATGATGACGATGACGCCCATGGTGGCCAGCGCGGTGGCGGGAAGGACTGGTGTGGCAATGCTGTAGCGGCTGGTGACCACGGTCGCCGACCAGCCCGCGACGGCAAGGATGACGCCGATCAGCATCAGGCGCAGCGGGTTGATGGGTTTCATCGCGGCTCCACCGCTCCTGCCGTCGGCATCCCGTCGAAGTCCCCGAAACCGTCGAACGGCGCAAGGTCGCCGAAGTCCGGGGCACGGACCGCCAGGGCGCTGATCCGTTCCCCGCCCAGCATGGCGGCGGGTTCGATCAGCGACCACGGGTACAGGACGAAGGCCCGGGTGGCAGCACGGGGATGCGGGAGCGTCAGCGCCGGATCGTCACTGTGCAGGTCGCCATAGGTGATGATGTCGACGTCGAGCGTCCGCGGCCCCCAGCGGACCTCGCGGACGCGGAGGTGCTTGTTCTCCACCGCCTGGCAGTGCTCCAGCAGTTCCTGCGCACCCAGGCTGGTCTCCACGGTAATCACCATGTTCAGGAAGTCCGGCTGGCCGGACGGGCCGCCCACGGCTTTGGTCTGGACGATCGGGGAGACAGCCAGGAGCCTGACTTCCGGCGGATCCACGAGGTCGGCCACGGCTTCGGTCAGGGTTTCATTCCGCTCGCCAAGGTTGCTGCCCAAGGCCAGCACGGCCTTGGTGTAGGCGCGGTTCATGCCGGCTCCCCGGACAGGCCGCTGTCGGCCGGGACACGGCTCCGGTGGACGGTCACGGCGACGTCGCCAAAAGGCACTGCGATGGGAGCCTGGGGTTTGTGGACGGTGATGTCCACCGCCTGGAGCGGGAATTCGTCAAGCAGGCTCTCGGCAATCCGCACGGCCAACGCCTCGATGAGGTTCAGGGGTTCCCCGGCGATCCAGTCGGTAATACGCTGCGCCACCTCGCCGTAGTGCGCGGTGTCCCGGACGTCGTCTGACTCCGCTGCTGCGGCGAAGTCAAGATAGAGCACCGCGTCCACCACGAAAGGCTGGCCCTCGCGGCGCTCAAAATCAAACACGCCGTGATGACCGACGGCGGTCACGCCCGTCAGCGTAATCCTGTCCATGGGGTCCCCCGGCCCTAGTGCGTCTTGGGTACGGCTTGTGGCGTGGGTACCGCTGCCATGCGGGCAGCGACCTTGACGGCGTCAAGGCTTGGCCCGACGTCGTGCACGCGGACTGCCCATGCGCCGCGCGAGGCGCTGATGGCGGTGATTGCCGCCGTGGCACCGTCCCGTTCCTCCGGAGCGGCGGACTTGCCGGCCACGGTGAGCAGCGTGCCCAGGAACCTCTTGCGGGAGGCCGCCACCAGGACCCGGTGGCCCAGGCTGTCCAGCTGGTCCAGGTTCTGCAGCAGCTCCCAGTTGTGGGCGTCGTTCTTGGCGAACCCCAGGCCGGGGTCCACGATGATCTGCTCGTGGCTGACTCCTGCGGCGTAGAGCTTGTCCCGCACCCCCGCCAGCTCGGCCACGACCTCGCCTGCCACGTCCGTGTACTCAGCGAGTGAATTCATGGTCCGGGCGTCCCCGCGGCGGTGCGTGAGGACGTAGGGGACCTTGGATGCTGCCACGAGCTCCGCCATCTCCGGTTCGATGGTCAGCCCGGAGACGTCATTGATGATGGCGGCGCCGGCCTTCAGGGCGGCGGCCGCAGTGGCGGCGTGGGTGGTGTCGATGCTGACCAGCGCACCGGCCTTCACGAGTGCTTCGATGACCGGCAGGACGCGCCGCTGCTCTTCTTCCGGCGTGACGTCCTCGGCACCGGGGCGGGTGGACTCCCCGCCGACGTCGATGATGTCCGCCCCTGCGTACAACATCCGCAGGCCGGCAGCGATGGCGGTGTCCGCGGTGGGGTGCTTTCCGCCGTCGCTGAAGGAATCCGGGGTGACGTTCAGGATCCCCATGACCAGTGTGCGGCCGGTGGGGAGGTCCTCGAAGCGGGCCGCCGGGCGGGGCTTGCGGAGGATGGGCAGCGGCGAGGTCGCGGGCCCCGTTCCGGGGGCTGCGGCTAGTGAATCCATGGTTTGTTACCTTCCGAGGATGAGGCTCATGGCCTCGGCACGGGTGGCCGGGTCATGCAGCTGCCCGCGGACCGCACTGGTGACGGTCTTCGCTCCGGGCTTGCGGATGCCGCGCATCGACATGCACATGTGCTCGCATTCGACAACGACGATCGCCCCGCGGGGCTTGAGGTAGCGGACCATCGCTTCGACGATCTCCGTGGTCAGCCGCTCCTGGACCTGCGGGCGGCGGGCGTAGATGTCCACCAGCCGGGCCAGCTTGCTCAACCCGGTGACCTTGCCGTCATGCGACGGGATGTAGCCAACGTGCGCCACCCCGTGGAATGGCACCAGGTGGTGCTCGCAGGTGGAATAGAACGGAATGTCCTTGACCAGGACGAGTTCCTCGTGGTCCAGGTCAAAGGTGGTGGACAGGACCTCGGCGGGGTCGTGGTGCAGCCCGGCGAACACCTCGGCGTACGCCTTCGCAACCCGTTTGGGGGTATCTACGAGCCCGCCGCGGTCCGGGTCCTCGCCGATGGCGAGGAGGATCTCGCGGACGGCCGCCTCGATCCGGGGCCGGTCCACTCTTTCATGTTTTGAGGACCGGTGACCGCCTTCCGCCAGGTGATCGGCGGAGGCGGAAACGTCGTCGTCGTCGAAGGAAGTCACAGGGAAAGCTTAGCCGCGAAGGGTGCCGGGCCCCGATTCGGGGGTGCCGCCATGAAACGGCGCATCCTCCGCAACACCTTGGGAATGCGGCGGCTGGGCGTCCAGCGGCTCGTCCATCCGGGCCTTCTTCGCTTCCTCCTGGGCCTCGCGTTCTGCCCGCTCCAGGCGGCTCTCCACCGGACCCGCCATCTGCACGGGGCGGGTTTCCTTGGACAGCCACACCTCGCGGAAGTCACGCTTGCGGACGTCACGGAAGATGTCGGCGATCTCGGCCTGGTTCAGGGTTTCCCGCTCCAGCAGTTCCAGGGCCAGGATGTCCAGGATGTCCCGGTTTTCGGTGAGGATTTCGTACGCTTCGTCATGGGCCTGCTCAATCAGGCGGCGCACTTCCTCATCCACGACGTACGCGATCTGGTCCGAGTAGTTGCGCTCGTGCCCGGCGTCGCGGCCCAGGAACGGCTCGCCGCCGCCCTGGCCCAGCCGGACCGCGCCGACGCGTTCGCTCATGCCGTATTCGGTGACCATCTTCCGGGCGGTGCCGGTGGCCTTTTCGATGTCGTTGGAGGCGCCGGTGGACGGATCGTGGAACACGATCTCCTCGGCGACGCGCCCGCCCATGGCGTACGCCATCTGGTCCAGGAGTTCGTTGCGGGTCACGGAGTACTTGTCGTTGTCCGGCACCACCATGGTGTAACCCAGGGCCCGTCCGCGCGGGAGGATGGTGATCTTGGTGACCGGCGCAGAGTTCCGCAGGGCCGCGGCAACCAGGGCGTGCCCGCCCTCGTGGTAGGCGGTGATCTTCCGCTCGTGTTCCTTCATGACGCGGCTGCGCTTCTGCGGGCCGGCCATGACGCGGTCGATGGCCTCGTCCAGGGCGCGGTCATCAATCAGGTTCGCGTTGGAGCGGGCGGTAAGCAGGGCGGCCTCGTTGAGGACGTTCGCCAGGTCCGCACCGGTGTAACCCGGCGTCTTCTTGGCGACGGCCTTGAGGTCGACGCCCGGAGCCATCGGCTTGCCCTTGGCGTGGACCTTGAGGATCTGGTCGCGGCCGATCAGGTCGGGGGCCTCCACACCGATCTGGCGGTCGAAGCGGCCCGGACGCAGCAGTGCCGGGTCCAGGACGTCGGGCCGGTTGGTGGCGGCGATCAGGATGACGTTGGTCTTGACGTCGAAGCCGTCCATCTCCACCAGCAGCTGGTTGAGGGTCTGCTCGCGTTCGTCGTTGCCGCCGCCAATGCCGGCGCCGCGGTGCCGGCCCACGGCGTCGATCTCGTCCACGAAGATGATGGCGGGCGAGTTGGCCTTGGCCTGTTCAAAGAGGTCGCGGACGCGGGAGGCACCGACGCCGACGAACATTTCCACGAAGTCCGAGCCCGAGATGGAGAAGAAGGGGACGCCTGCCTCACCGGCCACTGCGCGGGCCAGCAGCGTCTTACCGGTGCCTGGCGGGCCGTAGAGCAGCACGCCCTTGGGGATCTTGGCGCCGACGGCCTGGAACTTTGCGGGCTCCTGCAGGAATTCCTTGATTTCCTGCAGTTCCTCCACTGCCTCGTCGGAACCCGCGACATCGGCGAAGGTCACCTGCGGCATGTCCTTGCTGACCATCTTGGCCTTGGACTTGCCGAACTGCATGATCTTGGAGCCGCCGCCCTGCATCCGGGTCATCAGGAACCAGAACAGGGCGCCCAGGAGGATCACGGGGATCAGGAGCGAGAGCAGGCCGGAGAACCAGTTGCTCTCGATGGGCTGGTCTGTGAAGCCTTGGGCGGGCTTGGCGTCGGTGACAGCCTTCACCACATCCTGCGCGCGGGCGTCCACGAAGAAGAACTGCACGCTCTTGCCTTTGTCCTGCCCGTTCACCTGCAGGTTGTCCTTCAGCGTGAGGTCAACGCGGTTTTCGCCGTCGAAGATCTTGGCCTGCTCCACCTTGTTGCTGGAAAGCAGCTCCAGGCCCTTGTCCGTGTCGATCCGGGCTGCACCGCCGGGGGCGAGCGTTGCAAAAGCCACCAGGAGCAGACCGACCACAACGACGATCCAGATGCCCGGGCCTTTGAAGAAGTTCTTAGCTTTCATCTGTTCGGGGGCTCGCCCCGTCCCTTCCGGTAGTGCTTCACGGCGAGTAGTCTGCGCGCGTGATGGTGCTGCGTCAGCTTCTAGCTATACACCGTCCGGAGTACATCACGCATAGCGAAAAGCAAAAGTTCCCTGTGGGCGTAGCGGGCCCGGAAGTCAGGGAATGCCCCGGTCAGGGCTGTTCCGGCGGCGCTGCGACGGACCCGCGGGTTACCAGCGGGCAGCCGAGGAGCACCGGGCCGGATGTTCCGCCGCGGGCGTCGGCGCCGGTTCTGGGGGCTTCGCCGGATTCGGCTTCGATGGCGTCGATCAGCCGGTCCGCCGCCCACGCACCCATTTCGTAGTGCGGGAGGGCCACGGTGCTCAGGCCGGGGTGGAGGCTGGCGGCAATCAGTTCCTGGTCATCGAAGCCGACGACGGACAGGTCGCCCGGGATGGAGAGGCCCAGTTCCGCGGCCGCGCGGTAGGCGCCCATGGCCATGCGGTCGTTGTAGCAGAAAAGGCCCGACGGCGGGTGGCCGCTTCCCAGCATCCTGCGGGCGGCAGCGTATCCCCCGGCAGCATCGGACGACGCCGGCTCGACGGGGGCGGAGGAACCGTCCAGGCCCGCGCGGGTCAGCGTGTCCCGGAAACCCTGCAGCCGCCGGACGGTGGAGGGAACGTCCTCGGTGTTGTTGATGAACCCGATCCGGGTATGGCCCGCGGCAAGGAGGGCTTCCACCGCGGCGGCCGCACCGCCGTACTCGTCCGGGACCACTGCCGGAAAACTGTCATCCGCTGTGACGGCATCCACCAGCACCGAAGGGACCTTGCCGAGGTTGGCGGGCGCCTGCAGGTACCGGTGGTACATGGTGGCGTAGAGGATGCCGTCAACCTGCCGCTCCAGCAGGGACTCCACGTCGGTTTCACGGGAGCCGTGGTCCGCCGAGCCCGCAGTGTTGATGATCATCAGGGTGTAGCCCCGGGCGCGGGCCGCTTCATCGGCGCCGAGGATGATGCGGCCGGCATGCGGCGTGGTGGCCACATCCTCGCTGACCAGGCCCAGCACGCCTGACTTGCGGCTGCGGAGGGCCCGGGCCAGCCGGTTGGGCCCGTACCCCAGCCGGGCCGCCGTCGACTTCACTTTTTCGCGGGTTTCGGGGCTGACGCGGGCGTATGGCGCGTCATTGAGGACATGGGAGACGGTGGTGGCGGACACCCCTGCCGCGCGGGCCACGTCCCTGATGCCAACGTTCCTGCTACCCACGGTGGTGGCCCTGGGCAGCAGGGGCTGCTGTCGCGGGCAGCTTATTCGTAGACGTGCGGGGCGAGGGTGCCCACGAAGTCCAGGTTGCGGTACTTTTCGGCGTAGTCCAGGCCGTAGCCCACCACGAATTCGTTGGGGATGTCGTAGCCAACGTACTTGACGTCGATCTCCACCTTGGCGGCGGTGGGCTTGCGGAAGGCGGTGCAGATCTCCACCGAGGCGGTGCCGCGGGATTCCAGGTTGGTCTTCAGCCAGGACAAGGTGAGGCCGGAATCGATGATGTCCTCGACGATCAGCACGTCCTTGCCCATCAGGTCGGTGTCCAGGTCCTTCAGGATCCGCACCACGCCGGAGGACTGCGTCCCGGAGCCGTAGGAAGACACCGCCATCCAGTCCATGGACACGTGGCTGTGCAGGGCCCGGGCCAGGTCCGCCATGACCATCACGGCACCCTTGAGGACACCGACAACGAGGATCTCGCGCCCTTCATAGTCCTTGTCGATCTGCGCGGCGAGTTCGGTGATCCGCTGCTGGATCTGTTCCTTGGTGTAGAGAACGTGCTTGAGGTCTGCCTGGACGTCGTTTGAATCCACCAATGGCTCCTGTTTAGATGCGGGGTGCGACTATTTTTCGGGCGGTTTTTGAGGCCGGAATACTAGCTTCCCACAGCGCGCCCGTTCACGGGGAACGGAAGCGGCGCCTCCCGGGCTGCCGGCACCGGCAGGCCGTTCCAGTTGCGCCAGCGACAACCGGTACACGCTCACGCCGCCCGGAAGCTCCACCGGGCCTGCGGAACCCTGCCGCCGGAGCAGCGCTTCCGCCGCCAAAAGGCGCTGGTAGCCGGGCTGCTGGCCGCCGGCGTCGGCCGCTGCCTTGGCAATCACGCGGAACCTGATGGCTGGGGCCAAAGCCCCCAGCGCCTCCTCCGGCAGGCTGAGGTCCGTGCCGTACCGCTCCACGAGGGAGGCATAGGTGCTTTCCGCCACATCCTCGAGGTAGTCCGCGTCCAGCTGCAGGATCGCGGCGGTGCGGGCCAGGGACTCGGCCACTCCCGGACCCAGCTTTTGCTCAAGGTGCGGGAGCACTTCCACCCTGGTGCGCGAGCGGGCGAAGGCAGGGTCGGTGTTGGTGGGGTCGTGCCAGGGTTCCAGCTCCTCGACGGCGCAGATCTCCTCCGTATCTGCCCGGCGCAGCCCCAGGAACGGGCGCAGCAGCACGCTGTGTCCGGTTCCTGCGCGGGCGGGCCGCATGCCGGCGAGGGACCGCGTTCCGGAGCCGCGGGCCAGGCCCAGCAGCACCTGTTCGGCCTGGTCGTCGAGGGTGTGTCCCAGGAGGATGGCGCCGGCGCCCTGCTGGTCCGCTGCAGCCTCCAGCGCGGCGTGCCGGGCCTCGCGGGCCGCAGCTTCGGGGCCCATGCCGGCCGCCGAGACCGTGACGGTGCGGATTTCGACAGGATCGAGGCCCAGCTCCCGCAGGGCTTCAGCGGTGCGGGCGGCAACCTGGACGGACCCTGCCTGCAGCTGGTGGTCCACCACCACGGCGCCCACGGCCAGCGGGTGGCCGTCAACGTGGCCGCGCCGGGCGAAGTAGGCGGCCACCGCGGCGAGTGCCAGGGAGTCGGGCCCGCCGCTGCATGCCACGGTGATACGGCGGGGATAGCCGGCGTCGGCGAGCGCTTTTTGCAGCATTTTGCGAGCAGTGCCGACGACGGGGGCGAGCCTGCCGGGACGGCGCCGTCCGCTGCGGCGCGGGGTTGGGCCGGTGGAAGGATTCTCAGGCATGGGCGGGTGGTGCGGCTGGGCGTCCGGCAATCAGAGGCCCATCCGGTCAATCCACAGCTTGGCGTCGTGGATCTCCGGCTCCGTGGGCAAGTGGTCCACCGACTCCCAGACCCTGTTGAAGCCCTCCATGCCGGCCACGTCCACCACCGCGCGGACAAAGCGGGCGCCATCGGAGTACTGGCGCATTTTCGCGTCCAGGCCCAGGAGGCTGCGGATGAACTTTTCGATCACGCCGCGGTCCTTGCCGCGGTCGTTGAACCGCTGCCGGATGGTCTTCACGGAGGGGACGATGCTGGCGTCAACGGCGTCCATCACCACGTTGGCGTGCCCTTCGAGGAGGCTCATCACCGCGGTGAGGTGGGAGATGGCGGCCTTCTCTTCGGGGTCCTGCAGCAGGTCCAGGATGGCGCCCCGGCCGGGCGTGTTTCCGGTGGCGGAACGGTCCTTCAACGAACGGGCAGCGGCGGAGGCGCGCTCCATCAGGGAATCGACGTTCCCCAGCAGGTGGCCGCTGAGTTCATCGATCTGTTCGAGCATGTGGTGGCGCAGCCAAGGTGCCGCGGCGAACTGGACCCGGTGGGTCTGCTCGTGCAGGCACACCCAGAGCCTGAAGTCCTCCGGCGCGACGTTGAGTTCACGCTCCACCGAGACGATGTTCGGTGCCACGAGCAGGAGCCGGCCGGCAGCAGGCGCACTGGAGTTCTCGGCCAGGGCCGCGAAGGGATCGTACTGGCCCAGCACCTTGCTGGAGAGGAAGGCGAGCACGGCGCCGAGCTGGCCGCCGGTGATGGCGCCGCTGACGCTGGCCGCGGAGGGGCTCAGGGTGCCGCGGCGGCTGTCCAGCATCTTCTGCATGGCGGGCTTGAGCATCACCGCGAAGCTCTGGGTGTTGGCCTTGGCCCAGGATGCCCGGTCCACCACCAGCACGGAGGAGTCCCGCAGGTCCCGCGCGGCTTCCAGGCCGGTGATGTCGTGGACATGCGGGACGGATGCGTCGGCGAGCCGGCGGAGGCTGTCCACCGCCTCGCCAATGGCCTTTTCATCCAGCACCGGGCCGGCCGGAGCCAGCCTCGCCGCCGCGGAAGCAGCGAGGTCCCAGTTGATCAGGGACTGGGCCGTTGGGGACAGCGTCGGTGCGGACTCGCGCGCGGTGGACTCCATGGTCCCATCAGAACACAGCGCGCCGGACAACGTCCTTAAAGTTCGCTGACCGGCGAACTTCCACAGCCACCGCACAGGGCGTCGAAAGCGGCGGCCCAGCCGGCCCGGCCATCGTTGGGGTACAGGCCAAGAACCCTCAGAAGGAGGCCGCCATGATCCCCTACCGCCCCATCCCTCCCCTGGCCGCAGGCCCGCGCAAGGGCTGGGCGTCGGTGCTTGCCGCCGTCGTCATGGCCGCATTGGGCGTGCAGCCGCAGCAGGTCAGCGGCAGCCGCACCCGGCCAGCACCGTGGCCGCACGGTCCAGCGCCTGCTTGTTCCCTGCCGCCCCCGGCGTGAGCCCGTTGCCGATGAACGAGAACACCAGGAGCCGGCCGTCGGCGTCCACCACGTAGCCGCTCAGGGCCAGGACGGTGTTCAAGGTCCCGGTCTTGGCGCGCACCAGGCCTGCCCCGCCCGCCGTGCCGGCATCCCCGTACCGGGTGTCCAGGGTGCCGGACAGGCCGCCCACCGGAAAGCCGTCCAAGGCACCGCGCAGCCTGGCATCGGCACCGGTGGTCATGGCCCTGACCACGTCCGTGAACTGGCGGGCCGATACCTGGTTGCCCAGGGCCAGCCCGCACACGTCCGCCAGTTTGATGGTGTCCGTGGCGACTCCGGCGGCCCCCGCCTCGGCAACGACCGCTGCCGTTGCGCCGTCATTGCTGCCGGACCGGCCGGTGGCCAGCGCCGCCATCCGGCCCATGGTCTCGGCCAGGTAGTTGTCCGATACCTGCAGCATCAGGTCCACCTGCTCGGCCACGGTGGCCGATTCAACCTCTGCCAGCACCACGGGCTGCGCCTGCACGGCGGCGCCTGCCGCCGTGGCCGTGCCGGGTGCGCGTTCGACGCCGGCCGCGACGGTCAGGCCCGCTCCGGCGCCTGCAGCGCGGAGCCGCGCAGCGAATTCCCCGGCCGCGGCCATGGCTGCGTCCTGCGGCCGTGGGCCTGTGGTGACCGCAGGATCGAAGCGCGCGGAGTTGAGGGCGAGTGGGTAGAGCGGGGCAATTTCGCCGGCTTCCACGTCGCCCGCCAGCCAGGCCGGGTTCAGCGCGGGACCGGTGAAGAGCGAGTCATCCAGCAGCACTGTAATTTCCCCGGTGGTGCCGGCAGCCCGCAAGGCATCCACGGCCTGCGCCGCAAGGGTGGCCAGGCCGGCGTGGCCCAGGGTTTGTTCGGGCCGCGACTCCCCGGCCCCCAGCAGGACGTCGCCGCCACCTACCAGCACTACCTGCCCGGGAGCGGGACCGCGCAGCACCTTGGTGGCGAAGCGGTGGTCCGGCCCCAGGGTCCGCAGCGCGGCTGCCGACGTCAGCAGCTTGAGGTTGGACGCCGGCACCCGGCCTTCCGAGCCGCCCCGGTCAAAAAGGACCTGGCCGGTGGACGCGTCCTGCACCATGCCCGTGAAAGTGCCGCCGCCGTCGGTGGCCAACAGCGGATCCACTTGGGCCGCCACCGCCGAGGGCGTGGGCACCGGCGCGGACTGCTGGAGCGGGGCAAGGACTTGCGGGGCGGACACCGTGGCGGGGAGCTGCTGCCAGGCCGGAACCGGCGCGGCAGCGACAGTCGCTCCGGGGGCGACGAATCCCGGTGCCACCAGCAGGGCCGCCGGGACTGCCAGGACCAACAGCAGCAAGACCACCAGCACCGGGGGGATGGCCGCCCGCAGGGCCTGGCCCAGGCCTGCGGAGCCCAAGGAACGCCGGCCACGCCGGGATTCCGTGCCGGTTGTGTTGCTCATGCTGGTGCTGGTCCTCAAGTCCTGAAATTTCCCCACAAGTTCCTGATTCCAGGGCCTCTCGCTATATCCTCAATAGTAGTCGGCGGTACCGACACTCTCTTTTGTGGGCCGTCAAGTGTGCCGCGCACCCCCTGTAATTGCCGAGGAGCATTCCATGAAGCACGACGTGACCATCGAGATCCCCAAGGGATCACGCGTCAAGTATGAAGTTGACCACGAGACCGGCCGCGTCCGCCTGGACCGCGTCCTCTTCACCTCCATGCAGTACCCCACCCACTACGGGTACTTCGAAAACACCCTCGGCGAGGACGGCGACCCGCTGGACGCGCTGGTGCTGCTGCAGGACTTCGACCTGCACCCCGGCGTCATCGTCGAATCACGCCCCATCGGCGTCTTCAACATGACCGACGACGGTGGCGGAGACGCCAAGATCCTGTGCGTCCCGGTGGATGCCCGCTTTGACCACATCCAGGAAGTGAGCGATGTCAACGAGTTCCTGATCAAGGAAATCGAGCACTTCTTCACCCGCTA
This sequence comes from Arthrobacter sp. 135MFCol5.1, assembly GCF_000374865.1. Lineage (GTDB taxonomy): Bacteria > Actinomycetota > Actinomycetes > Actinomycetales > Micrococcaceae > Arthrobacter. Next base: position 37,686 of record NZ_KB895460.1, read on the forward strand.
CAAGGACCTGGAGCCCGGCAAGTGGGTCAAGGCCGAGGGCTGGGGCGACCGTGCCGCCGCCGAAGCCGAATTGGAAGCCTCCATCAAGCGCTACGTGCCCACCGGCCACTAATTCCTGCGGCGGCCCGCCTGCGCGCGGCCTTCGCCACAAGTCCCCGCATCTCGGACTATTCCCCGCATCACGCGATGGGGAATTGTCCGGGAGGCGGGGATTTCTGTTGTCCGGCCACTGGAAATCTGTGGAATCGTGGACCTGTGCCTACCGAGCCGACGCTTAACTCCACGTTGTTGTTCAATCCGCCCTGCGGCCCCGTCACCGGCTGGCGGGACGGCGATGTCCTTCGTGCCACCGGAATCCCGTACGCCCGGGCCCCACGTTTCCAAGCCCCGGCACCGGTCGCGGACTGGACCAGCGACTATGCCGCCACGGCGTTGGCCCCGGCCTGCCCGCAAGGCCCGGTCCCGTTCCTCGACGACGTCCTGGGCACCACCTACGGGGAGCTCCCGGGCAGCGAGGACTGCCAGAACCTCTCCATCACCATGCCCGGCGACCTCCAGCCGGGGGAACGGCTGCCCGTCATGGTGTGGATCCATGGAGGTTCCTACACCACCGGATCCGGAGACCTGGCCATCTTCGATCCCGCCAGGCTGGTGTCCGAAAACCGCGTGGTGGTGGTAACCGTGACCTACCGCCTGGGCCTGTTTGGGTTCCTGGCCACGCCGGCCGGTCGTCCAGGCAACCTGGGTCTCCTGGACCAGCTGGAAGCCTTCCGCTGGGTACAGCGGAACATCGGGGCGTTCGGCGGCGACCCGGGCCGGGTGACCGCCTTCGGCCAGTCCGCCGGCGGCGACGCGATCGCCCACCTCATGGCCACGCCGGACGCGCCCGGGCTCTTCCAGCGTGCCATCATCCAAAGCGCACCGCTGGGCATTGCCCTGGGACGCGCCCGGATGAACCATGCCATGGGCATCGCCGCCGAAACGGTGACCGAGGAAACGCCGGCCATGGAGGTGGTGGAACGCGAGGCACAGGTCGCCCAGGTGGCGCGGAAGTTCGGGATGCTCGCGGCCATGCCGTTTGGAACGCAGTACGGCCACGATCCGCTCCCGGAGGAGGATGCCATCGAGGCGGCCTGGGACCGGACCGCCCCCGCGATTGACGTGCTGATCGGGCACACAACCGAGGAAGCCCGGTTGTTCCTCCCCCGCAGCCCGTGGCTCATGCGGTTGGCCGCCGTTCCGTTGGTGGGTGCCACTGCCGTCCGCGCCATCGACTGGGTGGTCACCGAAACCGTGTACGGCCGGGCCACCCGCCGCTTTGCCCGCCGGCACGCGAAGGCAGGCGGCCGCGCGCACCGGTACGTCCTGGACTGGCACGCCCCCGGCAACATTTTCGGCGCAGCCCACACCATCGACCTGCCCCTGCTGCTCGGCACCCGGAAGACCTGGGACGGCGTGGGCCTGATCAACGGTGCCCGGTGGGAGGACGTGGACTCTACCGGCCGTTCAGTGCGGGCCCTGTGGGCCGGCTTTGCCCGGGGCGATGACCTGGGCGAGGCCGGAGCCGTTGACGGGGCGCTGCGCTACAGGCGCGTCTGAGCCCGGCATGAAGACCCTCGGCGTGGACCTCGCGGCGGCCACCAGGAAGACCGCGGTGGCGGTCATTGAGTGGGGCGCAGGCAGCACGGGCAGCGGGGCCGCCCGGCTCACCCACCTGGCCCTGGACGTGGACGACCAGCACATCGTGGAGCTGTTCGGCAGCACCGACATGACCGGCGTCGACTGCCCCGTAGGCTGGCCCGATGCCCTGATCCCGTTCCTCACCGGGCACCTGGACAACATCGCGGCCCCTGTCCTTGAACACGACGGAATCGCCGGCCGCCGGCTGCTCGCGTACCGGGACACGGACCGTTTCTGCACGGCACGGACAGGCCTGATCCCGCTCAGCGTCTCCGCGGACCGGCTGGCCCACCCTGCCATGCGCTGCGCGGTCATCCAGGCAAAGATCGCCCAACTCCACGGCCCGCAGCCAAGGGACGGTTCCGGCCGCCTGGCCGAGGTGTACCCCGCGGCGTCCCTGAAGATCTGGGGCCTCAACGGCCGCGGCTACAAGGGCCGCGGCGTCCCGGAAGCCGAGCGCCTGGCCCTCCTGCTGGCCGCCCTCGAGGAACAGGCGCCGTGGCTGGACCTGGCCGGGCACCGCGACAGCCTGGCAGGCTCGGACGACCTCTTCGACGCCGTCATCGCCTCCCTGACCGCCCGCGCCGCCGCCCGGCGTCGTACCCTCCTGCCGGACAGCACCCACGCAGCGGCCGCCCGCACCGAAGGCTGGATCCACCTTCCGGACTCCCGCCTCGACGAACTCCCGGACAGCTCCTAGCCGCCCAGGGTCCAGTTCCGGATTTCCGCCGGGTCCTCGCCATGCGTGCGGGTGTGCTCGCGGGCCCGGTTGCGCCGGTCCTGCAGGTCCTGGCGCAATAAGGCATGCTTCCCCGCCAGGCCGGGGACACGGTCGATCGCGTCGATGGCCAGGGTGAAGCGGTCAATGCCGTTGAGCATGGCCATATCGAACGGCGTGGTGGTGGTGCCCTCTTCCTTGTACCCGTGCACGTGCAGGCCCTGCTGGTTGGTGCGGCGGTACGCGAGCCGGTGGATCAGCGCCGGATAGCCGTGGTAGGCGAAAATGACCGGCTTGTCGGTGGTGAAGATCCCGTCGAAGTCGTGCGCGGGGAGGCCGTGGGGATGCTCGCTGTCATCCTGCAGCCGCATCAGGTCCACCACGTTCACCACCCGTACCTTGAGCCCGGGAGCGCCGTCCCGGAGCAGTTCCGCGGCGGCCACGGTCTCCACGGTGGGGACATCACCGGCGCAGGCCAGGACGACGTCGGGCTCCTCACCTGGCACCTCGGACCCCGCGAACGTCCAGATGCCCAGGCCGCGCCGGCAATGGTTGGCGGCGTCCGCCGGACCCAACCAGGTGGGCGACGGTTGCTTGCCGCTGACCACGATGTTCACGTAGTCGGTGGAGGCCAGGCAGTGCTCCATGACGGAGAGCAGGGTATTGGTGTCCGGCGGCAGGTAGACCCGGATGACCTCTGCCTTCTTGTTCACCGCGTGGTCGATGAACCCTGGATCCTGGTGCGAGAAGCCATTGTGGTCCTGCTGCCAGACGTGCGAGGACAGCAAGTAGTTCAGGGAGGCCACCGGCCGGCGCCATGGCAGCCCGCGGGAAACCTTCAGCCATTTGGCGTGCTGGTTGAACATGGAATCGACAATGTGGACGAAGGCCTCGTAGCAGTTGAAGACCCCGTGCCGGCCGGTCAGGAGATATCCTTCCAGCCAGCCCTGGCACAGGTGCTCGCTCAGCACCTCCAGGACCCGGCCGGAGCGCGCAAGGTGCTCGTCGACGTCGTCGATCCTGTACTGCCACACCTTGTCGGTGGCCTCGTAGACGTTCTGCAGCCGGTTGGAGGCCGTCTCGTCCGGGCCGAACAGCCGGAAGTTCTCCATGTTCTGCGCGATGACGTCCCGCATCCAGGAGCCCAGCGTGACCATAGGGCTCACCCGTTCGGTACCCGGGTGGTGTACCTCCACGGCGTGGTCCCGGTAGGCGGGCAGCTTCAGGGCGCGCCTGAGCAGTCCGCCGTTGGCATGCGGTGTGGCGCTCATGCGGAAGTCGCCGGTGGGGGCGCCCTCGGCGACGTCGGCGCGGAGCCGGCCGCCGCCGTCGAACAGTTCCCGGGGCCGGTAGGACTGCATCCATTCCTCCAGCTGCTTCAGGTGGTCACCGTTGGTGCGGACTTCGGACAGCGGCACCTGGTGCGCCCGCCACGTGCCTTCAACCTGCAGCCCGTCCACGGTCCGCGGCCCGGTCCAGCCCTTGGGCGAGCGCAGCACGATCAGGGGCCAGCGGTGTCCGCCCTCCCCCGCCTCTTCACCGGAAGCGTCCTGCCGGTGGGCATCCTGGATGGCCTTGATGTCCGCCAGGCACCGGTCCAGGACGCCGGCGAAATCACGGTGTGCCTGTTCCGTGTTGTCCGGGTCGGCCACGGTGACGAAGTACGGTTCGTGTCCGTACCCGCGCAGCAGCTGCTCCAACTGCTGCTCAGGCATCCGGGCCAGGATGGTGGGATTGGCGATCTTGTAGCCGTTCAGGTGCAGGATGGGCAGCACCGCGCCGTCCGCTGCGGGATCCAGGAAGTTGTGGGAGTGCCAGCTGGCAGCCAGGGGCCCGGTTTCCGCCTCGCCGTCGCCAATCACGACGGCGGTCACCAGCTGCGGGTTGTCGAACACCGACCCGTACGCGTGCGCCAGGGAATACCCGAGTTCCCCGCCTTCGCTGATGGAGCCGGGAGTTTCCGGGGCGGCATGGCTGGGGATGCCGCCGGGGTAGGAGAACTGCCGGAACAGTTCAGCCATGCCGGCCTCATCGTTGCCCACGTGCGCATAGATTTCGGAGTAGGTCCCCTCCATCCAGGCATTGGCGACGACGGCGGGACCGCCATGGCCGGGACCGGCAACAAAGAGCATCTCCAGGGAGTCGCGGCGGATCACGCGGTTCAGGTGGGCGTAGACGAAGTTAAGCCCGGGCGTGGTGCCCCAGTGGCCCAACAGCCGGGACTTGGTGTCCGCCGCCTGCAGCGGCTCCCGCAGCAACGGGTTGGAGCGCAGGTAAATCTGCCCCACGGAGAGGTAGTTGGCGGCGCGCCACCAGCGGTCCACCAGGGCCAGATCGTCCGCCGACGCCCCGGCCTGCCCCCGCCGGTCGTGCCGCATGTCGTCGTGCCCTGTATTCCCGGCCATAGCCATCCTTACATCGGGTGTGCCGCTGGGCGGCCGTTCCCCCATGGCAACAGATGAAGGGGCACGCAGGCAAGGCCCGGCGTCGTGCCCCGCGCCCATTCCAGGACTTTCACACCCCCGGCCGCGGCGGTTTCGTCATTTCTACTTCCGGGTAGTGTGTACCCAGAATGTTCACGCTGACCATCAACCAGACTGACAGCCGGCGCGACGGCGACCAGGTGCCGCAGCTGCTCAAAGCGCTGCGACATATCCCTGCGCGCCTGGATTTTGACCGGTCCGTCGAGGATGAAGTGCAGGGTGTGGTGGACTGCCCGCACCAGGCTGTGGAGGCGGCGCTGATCGCTTTGCGCAGCGGATCCTGGTACGTGGGAATCGGCGCCGGGCCGGTGGACGAGCCGCTGCCCAACCAAATCAAGGACGCCACCGGCCATGGCCTGGTCTACGCGCGCAGGGCCGTGGACCGGCTCCGCAGCAGCAAGGAGCGGATTCCGGTTGCAGTGGAGGGGCCCCTTGCCGATGTGGCCCATGACGCGGAGGCCGTGCTGCGGCTGCTCGGACACATTGTCCGGGACCGTTCCGGCGCCGAATGGCGGGTGCTGGACCTGCTGACGCCCGGGGTCCGCGGCCAGCAAAAAGCGGTGGCGCAGGAACTGGGCATCACCACCCAGGCTGTCAGCAAGGCAGTGTCCCGGGCGCAGTGGAACGAGGAACATTCCGCCCGGCCCGCGGCAGCGAGGCTGCTGGCCCTGATCCTCGAAGCGAGGTAGCAAGGCCCGCCCTGCGCTGGGGCAGGCCTGCTTAGCCCCCGTCAGGAGGCTGTTCAGGCCCCCGCGGCCGCCATCATCGGTTCACCGTTGAAATACTCCAGCTTCCACCCGTCCACAGCATGGTGGTGTGCCAGATTCAGGGCGGCGTTGTCCACGCTGGCCAAGGTCTGGCCGATGGCACGGCTGAGGCTGACCCGCAGCAGGGTGCCGTGCGCCACCACCAGTATCCGCTGCCCACGGAATTCCTCCGCCAATGCCTCAAGCGCGGCGAGGCCACGGTCCGCCGCCTCGGCTTCGCTTTCAGCACCCTTGAACCCGCCGGGCACTCGCAGCGCCTCCAGTTCGGGGCCGGCCTGCATTCCTTCGGCCGGTCCGAAGCTGCGCTCGGTCAGTTCGGGGATGCGCCGGGCCACCGCGAACCCCAATCCTTCGGCGATCAGGTCCGCGGTCTCGGCGGCCCGGCTCAGCGGGGAGGACACGATCACGTCCCATTCGTACGGGGCCAGGACGGCGACGGCGTCACGTGCCTGGCCGCGTCCGACGTCGTTCAGGGGGATATCGGTGGCACCCTGCAGCCGGCGCTCGGCATTCCAGTCGGTCTGGCCATGGCGGACGAGGGCGAACGTCGTAAGGGTCATGATCCTATTCTGCCTTGGCGCCCGGTGCCGGCTGGAATTCGGGCTGCCGGAGTGGGCAGGTCAGAGGAGGCTGCGCAGTACGTGGGCGGCGCCGTCGTCGAACACCGAGTGGGTGACCTCATCGGCCGCCGCAATCACTTCCTCCGGAGCCTGCCCCATGGCAACTCCGCGGCCGGCCCAGCTGAGCATCTCGATATCGTTCCGGCCATCGCCAACGGCCACGGTGCGGTGCTGCTCGATCCCGAGCCGGAGCCGAAGGTTCTCCAGGGCGCTGGCCTTGGTCACCCCTGCCGCTGCGATATCCAGCCATGCGGTCCAGCCCACCGAGTAGGTCACCCCGGCCAGTCCCACGTGGTCGATGGCTTCGTTGAATTCCTCGGGCGTGTTTTCAGTACTGAACACCACCACGCGCACCGCGGTGGCCTCCAGCATGGTGTGGAAGTCGACGCCTACGGCCTCGACGCCGAAGCTGGCGTCCTGGAACCGTTCCGTGGAGAGGAAGTTTCCATCGGCGTCCTCCAGCGCGTACTTGGCAGAGGGGAGCCGTTCCCGGAGGGCCCTCAGGGCAGGCCCGGGGTCGAAGGTGGCTTTGTGGATGACCTCGTAGCCGTTGGCCAGTTCGGGGTGGAGCCGGAGGGTCACGCCGCCGTTGCAGCAAACAGCGTAGCCGCGCTCTATGCCGATCTTTTCGATGACGGGGAGGGTGGCATTCAAGGAGCGGCCGGTGGCGATCATTACCTCGTGCCCGGCCGCCACTACCGCCTGCGCCGCGTCCCGCACGCCCGGCGTCATGTGGCCGTCGTGGTCCACCAGGGTGCCGTCCACGTCCAGCGCGACCATCAGCTTCTGGCCGATTCCCGAAAAGCCGTAGGTGTTGGTGTTGTCTTGGTTGTTCTCTCGCCGGTCATCGTTGCCGGCGACTGAGGTTTCAGTCAGCGTTGTCATTGAAATAGTGAAGCAGACGTCACTGACAGGCGCTAGGACGCAGGACACAGCTTTACTGAACTGTTGATTAACTGCGGGTTTCCGCACCTCGAGGCGGGTCACCGGTGGTTCCGCGGTACCGCCTGTCAGAGGCTTGATCGCAGAGGACACCCTTCTAGAATCTGATTCGCGAACAAGCTTAGGGATAACCGGGGGTAGGGGCGCTCACCTGCTCCGGATGCCGGCAGCCAGGAGTTTGGCGCGTAGCCGGTCAGGATTCTGCAAGTCAGCCCAGCGCCAGCGGACGAAGCCATGACCAAGTGACCGGATCCGGTCCTCACGGATCTTCTCCCGATAGACCGCCTCCTCCGCGGTGATTCCTCCGCGCAGGGCGGCCTGAACATACTTGCCTTTGCCGTCGAATTCGCCAACCACCCCCGGGTTCGGCCACCAGCAGTCAGTCCTCCCAATGAAACCCTCCCGGTCGGCAAATGTGCGCTGAAGGACGGGCTGCTCAAAGCCAAGGAACTCGAAGACTGCCCTGCTGTAGGACTCCCCTACAGATTCCGACAACGGGCTGGCAAGGGAAGCGGCGCGTTCGGCACGTGCCGCGGCGGAAGCGTGCGGAAGCGCCCGGATCCCGTCCCGGATGTCCTGAAGCGACCACAAGCTGGCATCAGCGGGCATTCGGCCAGCTTTGTGCAGCTTTCGTGCGGCTCCGTCAGCAACAACCAGCGCCTGGCTCAGGCTGCGGGTTGCCATGATGTCCAAAGTGGTCTCCACCAGCCCGAGACTGAGGAACTCGCCGTGGCGCACAGGTTCATGTACCTGCTTTAGCCGGTATTGGAGGGGGTAGGACCGCACCTCCCGCGCTTCCCGGGCGGCCTTGTCCGTGCCGAGGACCACGAACGGCGACTTCCTGATTCCGCTGCGGCCCGGCAGGCTGGTTGCCAACTCCACACATTGGGGGTCGCCCAGCGTTGGTAGGCCGATGGCCCATGCAGCCGTCTGCCCACAGAGGACCGCGCCGCTGACGGATCTCGCAATCGCCGCCGTCGACCACGCGAAGCGTTGTGCGGGCGTGGCACTGATCCAGTCATTGGTCCGCACGTAGAAGCCTCGCCGGAGCCGTACGAGCTGCCCGGCCTTGAAGGCGCGGTGCAGGGCATCAGTGCCGACGCCGGTGCGGAGTATGGCGGCAGTATCAATCAGGCCAGGTGGTATCTCCATACCCCAAGGATGCGGGGCTGGAGCCTGCCGGGCGGTTCGCCCGCGGCCGTATGTGGACAGTTCTGGGCGAAACCAAAGCTTGTTCGCGCATCCGATCGGTGAAGGACTGGTTGCGCGAACAAGCTTATGAAAAGGGACGGCCCTACAGGACCGGCAGAACCTCGAGCCCGCCGAGGTACTTCTGCAGCGCCTTGGGTACGTTGACCGAGCCGTCCGCGTTCTGGTGGTGCTCCAGCAGCGCCACGATCCAGCGGGTGGTGGCCAGGGTGCCGTTCAGGGTGGCCACGGCGCGGGTGCCCTTGGCGACGCCGTCAGCGTTGACCGCGCGCTCACGGATGTTGAGGCGGCGCGCCTGGAACGTGGTGCAGTTTGAGGTGGAGGTCAGCTCGCGGTAGGCGCCCTGGGTGGGGACCCACGCTTCGCAGTCGTACTTCCGGGCCGCGGACATGCCGAGGTCGCCCGCCGCGGTGTCGATGACCCGGTACGGCAACTCGCACTTGGCCAGCATCTCCTCTTCCCAGGCCAGCAGACGCTGATGCTCGGCGGCGGCTTCTTCGACCGTGGTGTAAATGAACATTTCCACCTTGTTGAACTGGTGCACGCGGATGATGCCGCGGGTGTCCTTGCCGTGCGAGCCGGCCTCGCGGCGGTAGCAGGAGCTTTGCCCGGCGTAGCGGATGGGGCCCTTGGAGAAGTCCAGGATCTCGTCCGCGTGGTAGCCCGCCAGGGCCACCTCGGAGGTGCCCACCAGGTAAAGGTCGTCTTCGGCGAGTCGGTAGATCTCGGCGTCGTGCTTCACATCGAAGCCCGTGCCCTGCATCGTCTCCGGACGCACCAGCGTGGGGGTGATCATGGGGATAAAGCCCGCTTCAATGGCCTGGTCCATGGCCATCTGCAGCAGCGCCATTTCCAGCCGGGCTCCAACGCCGCGGAGGAAGTAGAACCGGGCACCGGAGACCTTGGCACCGCGTTCCATATCTATGGCACCGATCAGCTCGCCAATCTCCAAGTGGTCGCGCGGCTCGAAGTCCGGGAACTCGCGCGGGGTGCCGACGGTCTTGACCACCACGTAGTCGTCCTCGCCGCCTTCGGGAACACCATCCTCCACCAGGTTGGGGACGGTGCGCAGCAGCTCTTCCTGCTTGGTCTGCGCGGCATCGGCCTCGGCGGAGGCCGCCTTGACGGAGTTGGCCAGCTCCTTGACCTCTGCCAGCAGTGCCTGCTTCTCTTCACCCTTGGCCTGCGCCACCTTCTTGCCGAAGGCGTTCTGCTCGGCGCGGAGGTTTTCGAAGCGGATCAGGGCGGCGCGGCGCGCGGCATCCGCGGAGATGATCGCGTCCACCACTGATTCGTCCGCGCCGCGGGCGCGCTGGCTGGCACGGAACTTGTCCGGGTTTTCGCTGAGGTCTTTTACGTCGATCACCAGACAAGGGTATCCAATACCGCGCACGACGGCGGGCGGCAGGCCCCGTGCGCCGGGCCGCCGCACGCCGGGCTACTGTTGAACCACCATGAGCGACTGGATTCTCTACCTGCTGATTGCGGTGGCCCTTGCCTTCGCCACCTCCAGCTGGTGGGGGGTCCGGCGCCTGCAGGCCCTGCACGTGCGCAGCACAGTGGCCGGCGAAGCCTACGATCCGGGCCTGGTGCAGCAGCGGGTGGCCGTGGTCCTCAATCCGATCAAGGCGCGGGCAGAGGAAGCAAAGGCCACCATCCAGCGCGCCTGCCTGGCAGCCGGCTGGGAGGAACCGGCCTTTTTCGAAACAACCGCGGACGACCCCGGCTTTTCCCAGATGCAGGCTGCCTTGGCCGGCAAGCCCGACGTCGTCCTGGTGGGCGGCGGGGATGGCACGGTCCGCGTGGTGGCCGAGGCCCTCGCGCACACCGATGTTGCCATGGGTTTGATACCGCTGGGAACCGGCAACCTGCTGGCCAGGAACGTCGACCTTGACGTGAACGACCTCCACGGGAACGTTCAGACGGCGCTGTTTGGGCGGCAGCGCTACATCGACACCGCCCGGATGGCCATTGAGAACTCCCGCACCGGGCACTACTCCGAGCACGTCTTCCTGGTCATTGCCGGGATTGGCATGGACGCGGAAGTCCTGGCGGACACCAACGACGGGTTGAAGAAGGCGGTGGGCTGGCTCGCTTACACCGAGGCTGGCGTCCGGCACCTCCCGGGCCGGCGGAAGAAGGTGTCCATTTCGCTGGACGGCAGCCCCGAGCAGGTGCGGAACATCCGCAGCGTACTTTTCGCCAACTGCGGGCTGGTGCCGGGCGGCATCGACTTCATTCCGCAGGCAATGATTGACGACGGCATGCTGGACGTGGTGGTCATGAGTCCCCGCAGCGCCCTGGGCTGGCTGCTGATGTACATGAAGATCATGTTCAAGCACAGCGGGAAACTGCCGATCATGACGGTCTACAGGTCGGTCAAGGTGGTCATCAAGTGTCCCGAGCCCATGCCCACCCAAATCGATGGCGACACGTCCGGGGAAGCGACCCAACTCACCGTCCAGGTGGAACCGAAGTCACTGCTGGTAAGGGTCAAGGCACACGAGCCGGGCGGCCCGGGGCAGGCGAAAAACCGCATCTAGGCGTGCACGGCCCATCAGCGGCTGGGGAAATGCCGGGCCGGCCTGACCGGCCGGCTCACGTGGATCAGGCGCCGGCGTCCTTCTTCTCCGCCTCAGCTGCTGCTTTGGCAGCGGCATGGGCCTCGGACTGTTCACGGATCATTGCCTGTTCCTCTTCGAAACGCAGGCGGTCCGCGCGGTCAGCATCGTCGCCGTCCCAGTCCTGGTTGTCTGCGGCAGGCTTGGGGTTGACGATCATCCCCTGGCCGTCATTGTCAGTGGTGCTGGTCATGACCCGCTCCCTTCATTAGGGGCCATACCCCGTGTGGATCAAGCAAGCATACGCATTGTGCACACCCCGCGGAAGTAGTCCGAAAGGCTATTTGCCTACGCTGTGGGCGAAGATCCGGAACCGCTTTCACCTGCGGTGGATGCCGCGTCAAGTATGGATCCGACCCAGTCCCGGGCCGCCGAGAAGGCGGCATCGGAAGTATGCGCCGCCACCGCCGTGGCCTGCCTGTCCGCCCGGGCATACGAACCCAGGAAACGGGTCCCGGGGCTGATCCGGTGCAGGCCCGCCAGGGCATCCGCAACACGTGCCTCGCCGGCGTGGCCGTCCGCGTCGATGCTGAAGAAGTAGTGGCCCAGGTACTGCCCGGTGGGACGCGATTCGATCCGGCTGAGGTTGACGCCGCGGCTGGCAAACTGGTCGAGGATCTCCATCAGCGCACCCGGACGGTCCTCCGGCAGCGGGACAACAAGCGTGGTCTTGTCCGCGCCGGTGCGTTCCGGAAGGACACCCGGACGGCTCACCAGGATGAAGCGCGTCACGGCGCCCGGATTGTCACCAATGTTTTCCGCCAAGACCTGCAGGCCCGGATGCGCTTGCGCTACGAGCGGCGCACAGATGGCGGCATCGTAATGGCAGTCACCGTCCAGCAGTCCCATGGCCGCGGCCGCGGTTGAAGACCCCGGAACATATTCCGCACGGGGCATGTTGTTTTCCATCCACATCCGGCACTGGGCCCACGCGTGGCCATGGGTGGACACGTGCCGTACGTCCTCCCTGCGCACGCCAGGCCGGGTCACCAGGACAAAGCTGATGGGTACCAGGACCTCGCGGATGATCCGCAGCTCTTGGCCGCTCGCTATCGCGTCGAGGGTGGCGGTGACGCCGCCTTCGACCGAATTTTCAATCGGAACCATGGCAGCGTCGGCAGAACCGCTGCGCACTTGGTCCAGGGCGGCATTGACGTTCGACGCCGGCACCCGGACTGCTTCTTGCGCACCGGGTACCTGCAACAGGGCAGCCTCGGTGAACGTGCCCTCGGGTCCGAGGAACGCGTAGGTGGGGGGACTGCCGTGCACTACAGCACCAGCGGCTTGAGTCCGTTGTCGGAGACCAAGGGTTTGCCCGATTCGAGCCACTGGTCCATCCCGCCGGAGACGTTGATGGCGGTGTACCCCTGGCCCGTGAGCCACTGGGCAACACGGAACGACCTTCCGCCGGTCCGGCAGATGACATACACGTCCTCATCCGGATCAAGTTCGCCCAGCCGGGCCGGGATCTGGTCCATGGGGATGTGGAGTGCACCGTCGGCATGCCCGGCGACCCACTCGTAGTCCTCCCGGACGTCCAGGATGACGGCATCAGCCGGGATGTCGTGGACGGGCACGGTATCAAAATCGCTCATCGGAGTCCTGTCGTGGCGGATCAGAGTCACGTTAAAGCCTAGTCCTTCGGCCACGGGTGGTGCGGAAACCGGCAAGCTAGGCTGGTGGCTCCCGAGGAGGTTTCCATGTCCCGTCAGCAGCCTGCCCGTCCGGCGCCGCTACAGTCGCGCCCCGGCCGGGACGTCGGCGGGGATGCCGGACCGTCCACGGCCAAGGAGCCGGAGGGCCGGGTCCTTGGCTGAACTTCACGAACTGCCTGCACTGGACCTGCGGAACCTCCTCCGCGCCGGGACGGTGTCCGCCGCTGAGGCCACCACACATTTCCTGGCGCGGATCAGCCGGCAGAACCCGCTGCTGGGGGCCTTCATCACCGTTACCGCGGACCAGGCCATGGAACGGGCCCGGGCGGCTGATGACCTCCACTCCCGCACCGGTACCGACGACCTCCCCCTGCTGCACGGCATGCCGCTGGGCTTCAAGGACCTCACCGATGTGGCGGGCGTGGTGACCACCCACGGAAGCGCCGCCGTCGAGCATAAACCGGCTCCCGCGGACGCTCCCCTGGTGGCACTCCTCACGGAGGCCGGCGCGGTTTCCTTGGGCAAGACCCAAGTACCCGAGTTCGGCCTGACGGCCTACAGCGAAAACCGCATCGCGCCGCCGTCGCGCAATCCTTACGCACCCAGCAGGAGTTCGGGCGGGTCCTCCGGCGGCAGCGCTGCCGCCGTGGCGGCGGGCTTGCTGCCCTTCGCGCCAGGGACCGACGGCGGTGGTTCAGTCAGGATTCCGGCAGCCGCCTGCGGCCTGGTGGGGCTGAAGCCGGGCCGTGGCCTGGTGGCTGCCGGGGAAAGCAGCGGTGACCCGGCCCGGCTGGTGGTCCCGGGCCCCCTTGCCCGGACCGCCAAGGATGCCGCCCTGATGCTGGACGCCATGGCACCGGGGAACGAATACCTCGCGGGCATAGGCCAGGAGCCGCCGCCGTTGAGGATCGGCGTCACGCTGGAGAGCCCTTGGTCCGGCACCTTCCCCTTCAGTATCGAACCCGAAGCACTCGATGCCCTCCGGGCAGGCGAAAGGCTCCTGGAACACGCCGGCCATACCCTGGCCGAAGCTGCCGTGCGGTACGACAACCGCTATCCCGATGCCTTCACCACCGCCTGGACGGCAGGAGTGGGTTCTGCACGGATCAGCCCCTCCCGCGAAGCGCTGCTGGCGCCGTTGACCCGGACCTTCCGGCGTCGGGCCCAACAACGCAGCCCGGCGAAGCTCGCCGAAGCCCTGGCGTTCCTGCGGCAGTTCCAGCACGACACCGTCGCGCAGTACGGCCAGTGGGACCTGATGATGATGCCCGCGCTGGCGCAGACACCCCGCCCCGTGGGCTGGTTCACCGGAACAGGCCACGGCGGCGGACGCTGGCCGGCCGTGCAATGGCCAGGAGATGCGGACGGCGACTACCGGAAGCAGTGCGAATATGCGCCGTGGTCCTCGATGGTGAACGTATGCGGATTGCCGGCCATAACGCTCCCTGTCCACTGGACCGGTGGATCCGCCGGAAGCGGACTCCCAATGGGCGTCCAACTGGTGGGTCCCATGGGCTCGGAAGCCCTCCTGCTGCAGGTGGCGCATCAACTGGGCCTCTAGGCGCCGCGGCGGTGTGGTGTTGTTGACCTGAACCTAACGCCCGCTTAACCCGGCGGTAACCCCGGCGGCGCAGACTGGAAAAACCACCTTTCGCACCCTCCGTACGCCTTTCCGCCCAATGAGGAGCTGCACCACCATGAATGCTGAACAGCACGCCACCGGCGCCGGCCCCACAGAAACTGCTGACGACGGGCGGCCGGACCTGAGCAACTCCAACGTCAGGGAGGACCTGGCCATGGCCGGCCGCTGCGGCCTGGTGCATTTGCCGACGGGCCGGGCCTGCCTCCTTCCGCTGCGCCACGGCGGCCCCTGCGAGTTCCACCGCCCGCAGGAGGCGCAGGATGTGGTGACCGGCGGCCGCTGACAGGCGCCGGCCACCACGGTATCGACTCCGGCAACAAACAGGAGGACCATTAAAGGGCAGTCACCATGAGGAGGTCTGTGATGTGCTATTCATCAAGCAAGGACTTCGGGTGGGACGCCAGGAAAGAAACCAGGCGCCGGCCTGAAGAGCGGCCTGAGACCCACGAAACTCCGAAGCCGGCCAAGGCACCGGAATTCACGTTCTGGGCCTTTCCGAAGTGGCGCAGGTCGCCTGTGCCGGGGACTCCCTCCGCCGAACGGAGCAAGGAAAGGGTCTGACTCCCGGCCCTACACGGCCCGGGGCAGTAGTCCAAGGAGGGGTTCCCGTCTGGGCCCCTCCCTCCCCAGGGCTCCCAATCCAGCCTGCCTTTCATGCAGCAGTAGACGCGCGCGGCGCGCTCGTTGTGCTGCGGCAACCCGGGCGTCTATGGTTGCACCATAAGCATGCTTAGCATTCTGCGAAAGGACACGGGCATGAGCGAAGGACAGTACACGCCGGGACCGAACAGCCAGCCGGACCCGGACGTCAACGTCGTCACGCCGTCGGCCGCGGACCGGGCGGCAGGCGGCCGGGACGCAACCTACGGTGGCGCGCCGTCCTACGCCCCGGATGCCCCGGATACACCCGCGGTTCCAGCACCACCAGCGGGCACGGAAAAAGCCGCAGCGGGTGGCCGCACACCCGAAAGCAAAGTTACCCGCGCCGGCGTCATCTGGGCTGGCGTTGTCGCCTCACTGATCCTGTTGATCCTGCTGATCATCTTCATCCTGCAGAACCAGGAACAGGCCATGGTGCAGTTCCTGGGTTTTGAGGGGTCTGTCCCGCTGGGCATGGCACTCTTCATTGCCGCCGTCACCGGCGGGGTCCTGGTGGCTGTGGCAGGTGGGGCGCGCATCCTGCAACTGCGCGCCACAGCCCACCGCGCCAAGGTCCGTCAACGCCGCTAGGGCAAGCGACGGCCGGAGCCGCCGGAGCGAATCCGCCGGCGGCTCCCCTGGCCGTGCGTTGCGTCAGTTGCCGCCCAGGTTCCGGTACTTCCGGAACCGCGCCCCCACCAGCCCGGCCACGGGGATGTCGGCAACGGATGCAAGTTCGTATTCGATGGCACGGGCCATCCGGGCACAGAATTCGCGCGGCTCCAGGGACGCGTCGTCGCGCTCGTCCACAATGTGGTCCACCAGTCCGTTCGCATACAGCGCCGCCACATTGACGCCCTGCGCCTGTGCCATCCCGGGCGCGAAGGCCGTGGTGCGGTGCACGATCGCACTGGCGCCCTCGGGCGGCAGCGGCGACAGCCAGCTGTGCTGCGCGGCGATGGTCCTGTCCGCGGGCAGCAGTGCCAGCGCCCCTCCCCCGGCACCCTGGCCAAGCAGCACCGAGACGGACGGCGATTCCAGGCCGATCAGTTCGTACAAAGAGCGTGCGATCTCGCCGGCGAGGCCGCCTTCTTCCGCCTCCTGGGAGAGCGCGGCGCCTGCGGTGTCGATGACCGTGAGCAGGGGGAGCCGCAGTTCTTCGGCCAGCTTCATCCCGCGGCGCGCTTCCCGCAATGACCCGGGCCCCATACCGGCGGCGTCCTTGCGCAGCGGGCGGGCATGGCCGAGCACAATGCAGGACCGGCTGCCGAACCGGGCCAGCGCCAGCAGCAACCCGGGGTCCTTTTCCCCCTGTCCCGTCCCGTTCAGCGGCAGGGCGTCGCTGGCGCCGAACTTGAGGAGCTGGCGCAGGTCCGGCCGCCGCGGCCGGCGCGAAATCCCGATCGACGTCCAGGCGTCCACGGGGGCCGGCCGCACGGCCAAAGTGGCAGGTGCGGCGGGCCGGACCACCGTCCCTGACGCCGCCTCCCGCCGGGGCGCCAGGATGTCCAGCGCCCGGGCCACCAGTTCCGCGAGCTCTTCGGGCTTCACGACGCCGTCGATGAGCCCCTTGTTGAACAGGTTTTCCGCCACCTGCACGTTGTCCGGGAAGGACTCCCCATGCAGTGCTTCGAACACCCGGGGGCCCAGGAATCCCAGCAGGGCGCCCGGTTCGGCAACATTGATGTGGCCCAGCGACCCCCAGGATGCCATCACGCCGCCGGTGGTGGGGTGCCGGAGGTAGACCAGGTAGGGCAGGCCGGCCTGGCGGTGCGCCCGGACGGCTCCGGTGATTTTGACCATGGACAGGAACGCCGGCGTCCCCTCCTGCATCCGGGTTCCCCCGGAGGCCGTGCCCGCCAGCAGCGGCAGTCCCTCCGAGGTGGCCCGTTCGACGGCGGCAACGATCCGCTGTGCCGCGGCGTGGCCGATGGAGCCGGCAAGGAAAGAAAACTCGCTGACGATCAGCGCCACCCGGCGCCCCCGGATCAGCCCGGTGCCGGTGAGCACCGATTCGTCGGCTCCGCTGCGTTCGCGGGCTTTGGCCAGGTCACGGGCATACTCTTCGGACAGCGCCGGCTGGTGCGGCGGCGTATCCCAGGGGACAAACGAATCCTGGTCCACCACGGCGTCGATCAGTTCAGCTGCGCGCAAGTGCCGCACTTTGTCGGTGGTTGGC
The DNA here is from genome assembly GCF_000374865.1 of Arthrobacter sp. 135MFCol5.1. Lineage (GTDB taxonomy): Bacteria > Actinomycetota > Actinomycetes > Actinomycetales > Micrococcaceae > Arthrobacter. The sequence goes on from NZ_KB895460.1 coordinate 54,841, forward strand.
ATGCTAGCTCACCCCGGCCACCACGGGAGCCGGCAAACCGAGCCATGCGCGGATGGCAGGCCCGTCCGCGTCCAGCAGCGGCGGCGCTGCGTGGTCCTTCAGGGTGGTTTCGGCTGCGTCCCCCTGTTCGAAGAACCGCAGCGGGGGCCCGGGGAGGCTGACCGTTCCGAGCAGTGGATGCTCCACGTCCACCACGAGCCCCTGGGAGGCCACCTGGTCCCAGGCGTACACCTCGTCCAGGGAGCGCACCTTCCCTGCCGGGATCCCGGCGTCGTTCAGTTTCTCCAGCAGTTCCGCCGCGCCGTAGCCGGCGAAAGCGCGTTCGACGGCGGCAATCACCCCGGCGCGGTTCCGCACCCGTTCGGCGTTGCTGGCGAATCCGGGCGCGGCCGGGTCCAGGCCGAAGGCCGAAGCAAATGACTGCCAGAGCTTCTCGCTGCCGACGCTGATCTGCACGCTGCCGTCCTTGCAGCCGAACAGCCCGTAAGGGGCGATGGACGGGTGGTGGTTGCCCTGGGCCTGCGGAACCTCGCCGGCCACAGTGGTCCGGGTGCCCTGGAAGGCGTGGACGCCAATCAGTGACGCCAGGAGGGAGGTGCGCACCACCTGGCCGCGGCCGGTGCGGTTCCGTTCCACCAGCGCCGCGAGCACGCCAAAGGCGCCGTTCATTCCGGAAAGGAGGTCTGCAATGGGGACGCCGACGCGCTGAGGGTCGTCGGGCCCGGAGCCGGTGAGTGACATGAGTCCGGCCTCGCCCTGGAGGATCTGGTCGTAGCCGCTGCGCCGTGATTCGGGCCCGTCATGGCCGAAGCCCGTGATGGACAGGATCACCAGCCGGGGGTTGAGCTCATGGATGGCTGCCGTGGAGAAGCCCAGCCGGTCCATCACGCCGGGACGGAAGTTCTCGATGACCACGTCCGCACGCTCCAGCAACCCGCGCAGCACTGCCTGCCCGTCCTGGCTCTTCAGGTCCAGGCTGATGGATTCCTTGTTGCGGTTGCAGGACATGAAATAGGTGGACTGCAGGTCATCTTCCGGGCCCACGAAGGGCGGCCCCCAGCCGCGGGTGTCATCCCCGGTGCCGGGGTTTTCCACCTTGATCACGCGGGCGCCGAGGTCCGCCAGCATCATGCCGGCGTGGGGCCCCGCCAGTGCACGGCTCAGGTCGACGACGGTGTGCCCCGCCAGGGGGCCTCGGGAATTTTCGGCTGAGCTCATGTGCTTGGGTTTCCTTTCTCAAGTGCGGGCGGCGTGGCGGGCGGCTGCGCCGGCTAGAGCCAGCCGGGGACCACCAGCGCCAGCCAGGCCAGGATGGGTCCGGCCACGATCACGATGCCGCTGTAGCCGAGGATCTTCTTGTAGAACCGGTCCTTGTCCACGCCCTCCGGGGCATTGGCCAGGACCAGGGCACCGTTGGTGGAGAACGGGGAGACGTCCACGATCGTGGCTGAGACCGCGAGCGCGCAGATGACGCCGACGGCGCCGATCTCACCGGTGGAGAGGAAGGGCACGGCCAGCGGGATGAGCGCGGCCAGGATGGCGGTGGAGGAGGCGAAGGCGGACACGATGGCGCCAATGAAGCAGATGATGAGGGCCGCCAGCAGCGGCATTCCCATGCCGGCCACGCCGCCGGAGACGAATTCGATGGTGCCCGCTTCTTCCAGGACGCCAACGAAAGTCAGCATGCCGCAGATGAGCAGCACGGTGGACCAGCTGATCTTGTTGATGGCACCCTTCTGGGCCGCCGGCGAGACCAGCGCAAGGACGATCGCGATGGTGATGGACACGAAGCCGACGTCCATCTTGAACCCGAGGGCCACGACGGCCAGCACGACCAGGCCCGCAATGGTGACCAGTTGCGGAATCCGCTCCTTGCGCTCCTTGGTGGCGGCAACGCCGTCGCCTGCCGGGTCGCGGGGGCCGTACATGCCGGAGCCGAAGCCTTTGAACGGAACATCGGTGCCGGCTTTGGCGCCGACGCTGACTGCCATCCGCGCCTCGGCAGCCTGCTCCACGAACTGACCCACCTTGGAGGACATGAGGTTCCTGCCGCCCAGGACCACAAAGAGGACCAGGGAGATGACCAGGTTGAAGATGAAGCTGGAGAGGAAGAGTGCTGCCGGGCTGAAGGCGAGATCGGTCTTGGCGATGATGCCGTTGACGGTGACGCCGTAGACGGCGATGGGCGAGAAGCCGCCGGCCTGGGCACCGTGGATCACCATCATGCCCATCAGCAACGGGCTGATCTTGTATTTTCCGGCGAAGCTGAGGGCAATCGGGGCAATGATGGCGACGGCGGCGGGAGACAGCGCGCCCACGGCCGTGATGACGGCGGTGATGGCGAACATGACCCAGGGGATCAGGGCAACGCGGCTGCCCACGAGTTTGACGGCGCCCCGGACCAGGAGGTCGATGGTGCCGTTGTTTTGCGCGATGGCGAACAGGTAGGTGACTCCGACGATCGTCAGGAAGAGGCCGCCGGGAAAGTTGGCAAGGATGTCATTGGTGGACATGCCCAGCACCAGTGAGCCAAGCAGGAAGGCGCCCACGAAGGCGAGGGCACCCATGTTGAGGGGCAGGACGGTGGCGAGCAGGAACATCGCCGCCAGGATGATGATCGATAAGACAGGAGCGGACATCGTTGGTCCTCCATTGGAACGAAAGAATGTGACGTGAGTTACTGGCTCACTGGACTAGCCTCTTAGACAGTGAGTCTATCTGTCAATAGATGTAGGGGGTATTCTGGTCCGAGAACCTCGGGAGGAACTGTGGAAAAGACGGCACGGGCAGGCCTGGAGCGGGTCTCGCGTCCCCGGCTCTATGAGCAGCTGGTGGAGCAGATCCTCGCCTACATCGAGTCGGCCCAGCTCCGCCCCGGGGACCTGCTGCCTGCCGAACGCGACCTTGCCGAGCGGCTGGGAGTTTCCCGCGCCACCCTGGCCCAGGCCCTCGTGGCCCTCGAAGTGCTGGGAGTGATCGACGTGCAGCACGGCACAGGGGCAGTCCTGGCACGGCGTCCCAGCGTGGCATCCGTCATCAAGGGCCTCCGCGAGCACCAAAGCCGGCTGCCGGAGATCGTCGAAGCCCGCAGCACCCTGGAAGGGAAGCTCGCGGCACTGGCCGCCGAACGCCGGACCGGGGACGACCTCGCCGCCATCGACAACGCCCTGGACGTCATGGCACGGGAGATCAACGACGGCGATCGAGGCACCCATGGCGATGAGCTCTTCCACCAGGCCATAACCGCGGCGGCGCACTCCTCCGTGCTGGCGCAGCTGATGGCCTTCATCGCCGAGATGATCCTGGAAACCCGGATGGAATCGCTGGGCCAGCCCGGGCGTCCGGAACAGTCGCTGGCGTCACACCGCCGGATCGCCGACGCCATCCGCGCGCAGGATCCGGCCGCAGCAACGGAGGCCATGCTGGCGCACATCGACCTCGTCTCGGACGTGGAACTGCTCCGCTAGCGGCACGACGGCGGGTTCGCAGCGGCAGCATCCCCGTCGCATGGACCAGTCCCCCTGCCATGCGCAGGGGAGCAGTCCAACCGGAGGGGACTTTATTCGGTGCCGACCCTCAACCGCCGCGCGGCGGGGGCAGGGCGCCTAGAACGTCCCGGAATTCGAACCCGTGGTGCTGGCAACGGTGAGGCCGATGATGAGCAGCAACCACAGGGCGCCGTAGCCCAGCAGGCACAGGTAGCCCAGTACCAGGCCTGAGATGGACATCCCCTTGCCGGACGGCTCGCGCCTGAGGGCGAGGTGGCCGGTAACGATGGCTGCCAGCTGGGGAAGGAGCAGCCAGCCCATGATGACGGAGGCGATGCCGCAGACCATGCTGGCGATGCTCAGGGTCTTTGGCTCGGCCGGCCTGCCGTAGTAAGCCGGCTGGCCGAAGTATTGCCCCTGGCCGTACTGGGACTGGTTGAACTGGCCCTGGTTGTAGCTTGGGCCGTACTGGGGCTGCCCATACTGCGTCTGGCCGTACGGCGTCTGGCCGTATTGGGCCGGCGGTTGGTAGCTGGGCCACGGCGCATCGTTGCCCTGGCGGTCGGGACGCTGGTAGTCGGGCCCCTGGGACGGCTGGTCAGTCATGGTTTCTCCCCTGCGGATCTGGCTCCAGCCTACTTCAGTGCAGGACCAGGCGGACGGCCAGCACCAGCATCAAAACACCGATGCCGGCATCGATCCAGCGCCAGGTGCGCGGGCTGCCCAGGACGCCCGCCAGGGCCCGCGCCCCGTACCCCAACGCTGAGAACCACAGGATGCTTCCGGCCACGGCGCCGGCGGCAAAGATCCAGCGGAGGTCCGGTCCCTGCTGGTTGGCCAGGCTGCCGAGCAGCACCACGGTGTCCAGGTAGACGTGGGGATTCAGGAATGTGAGGGCCGCCGTGGTGGCGAAAACCGAGTGTTTAGACCGGGGTTCCTGCTCCGCCAATGCTGAGGGCTTCGCTGCCGCCAGGAAGGACCGGACCGCGAACCACAAAAGGTAGGCGGCCCCTGCCCACCGCAGGACTTCGAGCACCCCGGGGAAGCGGGTCACCACGGCCCCGATTCCGGCGGTACCGCCCAAGATCAGCAGCGCGTCACCGGCCATGCACACCGCCACCACCACGCCGATGTGTTCGCGGCGGATCCCTTGCCGCAGGACGAAGGCGTTCTGGGCACCGATCGCCACGATGAGCGCCAACCCGGTCAGCATGCCGGTTATCCACGAAGTCCACATGGCTACGACGGTAGGGTCCTGTGAGATATGTAGGCAAGTAAAGGATTCTGCGTACGCATTAGAATTTCTTCATGAATCTGGAGCATCTCAAGGCCCTGGTCGCGGTCATCGACGAAGGAACTTTCGAGGCGGCGGCGGACCTCCTGCGCATCACGCCGTCAGCCGTCAGCCAGCGGATCAAGGCCCTCGAGGGATCCGTGGGCCAGGTCCTGGTCCGCCGCCGGTCGCCCTGCACCACCACGGACGCCGGCGCACTGCTGCTGCGCATGGCACGGCAGGTCCAGGTGCTGGAGGCGGAGACATCGGCAGCGCTCGGTGCGGGGCTGCCAGCCCGCGCCCACCTGCCCGTGGCCATCAACGCGGACTCCCTGGCCACCTGGTTTGTCCCCGTCCTCCAACGGGCCGCCGGATGGGAGGACGCCGTGCTGGACCTGCGTGTCGAAGACCAGGGCTACAGCAGCCAGCTGCTCCGCGAAGGAGACGTGATGGGCGCCGTGACCTCTGATCCAGTGCCCGTCAGCGGGTGCCGGGCAGAAATGCTGGGTTCCATGCGGTACATCCCGGTGGCCAGCGCCGGACTGCGGCGCCGGTTTGCGGCGGCCGACAGTGTTGACTGGGCCGCCATGCCCGTCCTGAAGTTCAACGCCAAGGACAACCTCCAGCTGCAACTCCTGGCGGCCAAGGGCATTGGGCAGACTCCCCCTACGCATACCGTGCCGTCATCGGAGGGCTTCTTCGCGGCGGTCAAGGCGGGCCTGGGCTGGGGCATGATCCCGGAACTCCAGCTCGCGGATGGCCTTTCGGACGGCGGCCTGGTCCGGCTGGATGACGGCTACCAGGATGTGGCCCTCTACTGGCAGGCCTGGACCCTCGATTCTGACGGCCTCAACCGGATCACCCGCGCGGTACGGGCCGCGGCCAAAGACGGGCTGCGGCCCGGCGCCGGACTGGGTGTCAGCGGGCCAAGTAGGGCAGGAAATAAACGGCAAAAATGACGAAGGCCGCCAACAGGGCCAACTTCCCGCCACTGGTGCCGCTCTGCTGCGCTTTGGCTTTCCCGCCGCGGCGGCCGGCCGGAATGCCCGCCGCTGCTGCCCGGGATCCGCCTGCCGGCAGGTTGCGGCCGGCCGGATGCCGGGACATGCTTCCGCTGCGGCTCCTGCCATCGACGGGCTGGCGCCCTTCCGCCGCACCCGCGACGGGGCCGCCAGGCGGCAGGGCCCCTGCCGGGCGCACCACGGTTCCGGGGCGGACGTTCCGCAGGGCCGTGATGCCGGGCTCCTGTTCATGCGTGAGCTGCTGGCCCAGTTGCTCGTACAACCCCACCACCGCCTGCGGATCCAGCACCGGCGGAAGCGCCTCAATGGTCCGCACCACCCGGTGGGAACCCGCCACGGCTACATCGGAGGCGGTCACCCCGAAGAGATCCGGCTGGGCCGCCATGCAGATGAGCGGACGCACCAGCCGGCGATGCTGGGGGGCCAGCACCGAGGCGACGGCGGCGCACTGTGCCAGCGCTCCCTCCACGGCCTGGGTCCGCGCGTAGCGGCCCTGCCAGAGCACGCCGGACACTACGCGCACTTCGCCGGACCAATTCTTCGAATCAACCACCACCACCCCGCCGGGGCCCACCAGGACATGGTCAAGGTTGGCCTTGGGCCGGCCCGGCCAGTGGACATCGTGCAGCACGTACCAGCCCCGCGGGACCAGTTCGCTCAGCTTGTCCGCCACCACCCGCTCCCCCAGGGCTCCGGCGTCCCAGGCCTTGGTGGACCGTTCGGCCTCATCCAGCTGGCGCTTCAGCCTGGCAACACGTTCGGCAGCGAGCCTGGACTGCTCGGCTGCCCCGTCTCCTGCCCCCATTGGACGTCCCCGCTTCCTTGCCGGACGGGACGATCGGCGGGTCCCGCCGTCGTCCGCTGCTTTCGCTTGCATGCCTGGAATTTTCTTGAAAATAGCAGGGCGCTGAAGGGCCGGTATATAGGTACTTTCACGGTGCTGTACTCAGGTGCACTACTTGGTTGGTGACGTCATTGCGTGTCACAGCGTCCGGATCCTGGGCAATTCGTTTTGACTCCCGCCAGGTTCTGGCATGCTGGTCCCATGGCTAGCCGCGCGGGTACAGTTGCCCAACCCCAGGACCTTGTTGACATCACTGCGCTCCTTGATGCGTATTACGACATCGCGCCGGACCTGGGTGATCCAGGCCAGCGCGTGGTGTTCGGCACCTCCGGGCACCGGGGCTCCAGCCTCAAAGCGTCCTTCAATGAGCAGCACATCGTGGCAATTACCCAGGCGATCGTGGAATACCGGGCAGCGCAGGGTGTCACCGGCCCACTGTTCCTGGCCAAGGACACCCATGCCCTGAGCGAACCGGCGCAGAACTCCGCCTTGGAGGTGCTGGCCGCCAACGGCGTCCACGTCCTGGTGGACGCCCGCCACGGCTACACCCCCACCCCGGCCTTGAGCCACGCCATCCTCACATACAACCGGAAGGCCGCGCCCGGCGCCCCGCAGGCTGACGGCATTGTGGTGACCCCCAGCCACAACCCGCCGGCCGATGGCGGCTTCAAGTACAACCCGCCGCACGGCGGACCCGCGGACTCGGACGCCACCGGCTGGATTGCCAACCGTGCCAACGAACTGCTGGAGAACGGACTGCGCGGCGTCAAGAGGATCCCGCTGGCCGACGCGCAGGCCGCGGACACTACCGGCAAGTTCGACTTCCTGAGCAGCTACGTGGATGACCTTCCGTCCGTCCTGAACCTGGACGCCATCCGCGAGGCCGGAGTCCGGATCGGCGCCGATCCCATGGGCGGGGCGTCCGTGGACTACTGGGGCGAGATCGCCGAACGGCACCACCTGAACCTCACCGTCGTCAACCCCACCGTGGACCCGCAGTGGGCTTTCATGACCCTGGACTGGGACGAGAAGATCCGGATGGACTGCTCGTCGCCGTCCGCCATGGCCTCCCTGATCAGCCGGATGTCGGTGGGTGCCGACGGGTCCGTGCCCTTCGATGTCGCCACCGGCAACGACGCCGACGCCGACCGCCACGGGATCGTCACCCCCGACGGCGGCCTGATGAACCCGAACCACTACCTCGCGGTCGCCATCGACTACCTCTACCGCAACCGCAGCGGCTGGAACCCCGAATCCGTGGTGGGCAAGACCCTCGTGTCCTCCTCGATCATCGACCGGGTGGCGGAGAGCCTGGGCCGCAAGTTGGTGGAAGTCCCGGTGGGCTTCAAATGGTTTGTCCCCGGTCTGCTCTCCGGTGAAGGCGCGTTCGGTGGCGAGGAATCCGCCGGCGCATCCTTCAACAAGCTGGACGGCAGCGTGTGGACCACCGATAAGGACGGAATCCTGCTGGCGCTGCTGGCCTCCGAGATCACCGCCGTGACCGGGAAGTCGCCGTCACAGCTGTACAAGGGGTTGACGGACCAGTTCGGCGCTCCCGTCTACGCCCGCATTGACGCAGCCGCCACGCGTGAGCAGAAGTCCAAGCTGGGGAAGCTCTCCGCCGCTGACGTCACGGCCACCGAACTGGCCGGGGAGGCGATCACCGCCAAGCTCACGGAGGCACCCGGCAACGGCGCTGCCATCGGCGGCCTGAAAGTGGTCACCGAGAACGCCTGGTTCGCTGCCCGCCCGTCCGGCACCGAGGACGTGTACAAGATCTATGCCGAGTCCTTCAAGGGTGAGGAACACCTCAAGCAGGTGCAGGCCGAGGCCAAGGCGCTGGTGGACAGCGTCATCGCCTGACCGGAAGCCCCGCAGCTTAAGCACGAACGCCCCATCACCAAGTGATGGGGCGTTCGTGGTTTAGCCGAGGAACGTGCCGTGGCGTCAGACGGTGCGGACGGCGTCGTCGTAGGAGTACTTGGGCTTCGCCTCGCCCCAGGCTTCCTCGCCGGGCTGGCCGATGTTGACCACCAGGAAGCTCTTCTGGTCACCTGCCGGGAAGAAGGCGGCGTCGATGGCCTTGAAGTCGGCGCCGGTCATCGGTCCTGCGGCGAAACCGAGTGAGCGGACGGCCAGGATGAAGTAGCCGGCCTGCAGGTGGGCGTTGTTGTTGCCCGTCGCGGCGGCGAGCTCGGGATCGGCATCGTACATGGCCTTGGGGGCGTTGTAGCCGGGCAGGAAGCTGTCCCACTTGCCCGCCCAGTCGGTGTCATAGCTGAGAATGGCCACCAGCGGAGCCGACGCGGTCTTGGCCTGGTTGCCGCGGGACAGCGCATCCACCAGGGTGGCGCGGGCTTCGGGCGAGCGGACGTACGTGACCCGCAGCGGCTGGGAGTTGAAGGCGGTGGGCCCGAACTTGGTCAGTTCGTAGATGGCCTGCGCCTGCTCCTCGGTCACCTCGCCGGTGAACGTGTTGGCGGTGCGGGCCTGGGCGAAGATCGCGTCCACGGCCGCCGAATCGATAACCGCTTCTTCGTGTGCAATGGTCATTGGCTTACCTTTCGCTGTGCCGCCCGCCTACCGGGGTGGCCTCTGTGCTTTCCATAGTTGCAACTTCAAGTGCTTGGTTCCTCTTCCCATGACGGCAGGTGACGTTGGCCACAACGGACGGCAGCGAAATACTTGGCGGTATTCTGGACCGAGTTATCCTTCGCCCCCTCGCGGCACCCCCTGAAAGGCATTCCTTCCCATGAGCATGCTCGGAATCAAATGGAAGCTGCACGGCACCGGCAAAACCATCAAGCCCGGCCAGGTGGTGGCCCCGGATGAGCGGCTGGCCTGGCCCCTGACCATCGGCGTGGGCATGCAGCACGTGGTGGCAATGTTCGGCGCCACCTTCCTGGTGCCCATCATCACCGGGATGCCGCCGGCCACCACGCTGTTCTTCTCCGGCATCGGAACCCTGCTGTTCCTGGTGGTCACCAAGGGCCGGGTGCCCAGCTACCTCGGCTCCAGCTTTGCGTTCATCGCGCCCATCACAGCCTCGCAGGCACAGTTCGGCATCCCGGGCGCGCTGGGCGGCGTGGTACTCGCCGGTGCCACCCTGGCCCTCGTGGGTGCCGTGGTGCAGAAGTTCGGCGCCGGGTGGATCAACCGGCTGATGCCGCCCATCGTCACCGGCGCCATCGTCGCGTTGATTGGCCTGAACCTTGCCCCCGCAGCCAAGCAGAACTTCGACGCCGCCCCCATCACGGCCGTCGTCACGCTGGCCACGATCATCCTGGTCAGCGTCCTGTTCCGCGGAATCCTCGGCCGGCTCAGCATCCTGGTGGGCGTCGTGGTGGGTTACGTGGTGGCCATGCTCCGGGGCGAGGTGGCCTACGACAAGATGGACGCCGCAGCCTGGGTTGGCCTGCCGCAGTTCCAGACCCCCGAGTTCCACATCGGCGTGCTGGGGCTGTTCGTCCCTGTAGTCCTGGTGCTGGTGGCGGAGAACATCGGCCATGTGAAGTCGGTTGCCGCCATGGCGGGGCAAAACCTTGACGGCGTCTCCGGCCGGGCGCTGATGGCCGACGGCGCGGCAACAGTCCTCGCCGGCCTTGGCGGCGGCTCGGGAACCACCACCTACGCCGAGAACATCGGCGTCATGGCGGCTACCAAGGTGTATTCGACGGCGGCCTACTGGGTGGCCGGCATGTTCGCCATCCTGCTGAGCTTCTCCCCCAAGTTCGGCGAATTGATTGCCACCGTCCCGGCCGGCGTCCTGGGCGGCGCGGCCACCATGCTGTACGGCATGATCGGCATCCTCGGCGTGAAGATCTGGGTCCAGAACAAGGTGAACTTCGCCAATCCCGTAAACCTGACCACCGCGGCTGTGGCCCTGATCATCGGCATCGCCGACTACACCTGGACCATCGGCGACCTCAAGTTCACCGGCATCGCGCTGGGTTCGGCAGCCGCACTGGTGATCTACCACGGCATGCGCGCCATCGCCAAGGCGCGGGGAACAGCGGCCGAACCCGAAACCGAGCAGACGGGACTGCCGCCGGCCGTCAAGGCTGCCATGAATGCAGCCTCGAAGCGGACGCCCAGGAAGCGCTGACCCGGACCGGCGTCAGGCCACCCGGTCCGCCCTCCCATCCGGGCCGCCGGCTGCCGTGCCTGGGCCCATCGCCAGTCCCTTGGCCGGGTGTCCCGGCGGGAAGGGACCAGGAAGGCCTTGGCCGAAGACCGGGCCGGGCTGCGGCCGCTTGGCCGCCAGCGCGTCGGCCTGGCGGGGCCGCAACTGCTTGAGCACCCACGGCATGAAATACTGCCGCGCCCACACCAGGTCCTCCGCCCGGGCCTGCGTCCACCCGTGGGCCGGCAGCGGCTTCGGCTGCAACGGCTTGAGCGCATGCTCCACTCCCAGCGCATCAAGGGTTGCCGCGGCCACGGCGTGGTGGCCCAGCGGCGACAGATGCAGCCGGTCCGGGTCCCACATTGACGCGTGCTGAAGCTCGGGCAGGCACCACAGGTCAACCATGATGGCGTGGTGCCTGGCCCCGATGGTGTGCAGGTGCTCGTTGTAGATGGCCACGCGGCCGCGGATCTTGCCGAACACCGGTGTGTTGCCCCAGTCCGGGCCCGCAAAAAGAAGCACGGTGGCACCGGTGGCTGCGAGCGTGCCGATGGCATGGTCCAGCTTCCCGGCCAGTTTGTCCGGATCGCCATGCCTGAAGATGATGTCGTTGCCACCGGCGGCAATGGCGACAAGGTCCGGCTTCAAGGACAGCGCCGCGGCCAGTTGACCGTCGAGGATCTGCCGCAGCAGCAGTCCCCGGATGGCCAGGTTGGCGTACGCAAAGTCGGGACGGCCGGACGCCAGCTCCTCGGCCACACGGTCCGCCCAGCCCCGAAGGCCGCCCAGGCTGAGCGGTTCCGGGTCGCCGATTCCTTCGGTGTAGGAGTCTCCCAGGGCAACGAACCGGCGCCAGGGGTGGCCGTCCGGGCTGTCCGCGATGAGGCGCGGCTCCTGCTTCTGGATGGTCATGCTGTCCTCCCTTCTGCGGGAGGCGGGGTTTCCGTCTTCACCGCAGCGTTCCTGCGGGGTTGCTTTCCGGTTGGAAAGCCCCGCCCCGCCGCCGACGGGCGCGGAAGCTCCGCGACGCCGTCGTACGCTTCCTGCCGCAACGCGGACGGCGTTGCGCCGCTCCGGTCCCGGCCGGTCCCCGGGGCCACGACGTTCAGGGCCGCGTCCCGCAGGTCAAGCTCATGGTGCAGTGCCTGCGTCTGCAGGAAAAGCAGCGCGGCCTCCCTGCTGAGGCCGTATTCGCTGGAAAGGCTGCGCACGGCCAGGTCCACCAGGACCAGGGAGCTTTGGACGACGGCGAGGCCGGCCGTCGCTTCGGCCCTCTCGGCCACGCGGAACACGAGGCGAAGGGCCCGGGCCATCTGGCGCACAAAGCCCTGAATCCTGACCAGGTCATCGCTGGTAAACGCGTGCGGCACGCCCGCGTAGAAGGTGATGGCAGCACTCGTCCCGCCTTCAGACATGATGGGAACGGAGAGCATCGACTGCACCCCATGGCCCGACGCCGCACTCGCGTAACCGGGCCAGCGCCGGTCACGGCTGAGATCGGATACCAGGACGAATTCCTCGGTGCGCATGGCCTCCATGAGGGGCCCGTCGGCGAACGAGCACTGTTCCCGGTCCGCCTCCCGCGCCTGCTCCGCGCTGGCAGCAAGCGTGCGTCCCTGGCCCAGGCGGAAGAGCGTGGCGGCCCAGCCGATACCGCGGCGTTCACCCTTGATCTCGCTCATAAAGTCATGGGTGACTTCCCGGAGGAAGGTTTCGACATCCTTGTTGTCGAAGACCGGCTCCGGGGTAACAGGAAGCAGCCCCCAGCCAACCTGCCCCGAAGGTTCAGCCGCCATGTTCCAGCCCTGTTCGAAGCGCTTCGGCCTACTACAAAACCTGGTTCCCAGAATACGTCCGAACGGGGCCCTGGCGGGAGTGGCAGCAGAAATAAGCCAAAAAGAGGAGGAAATTGTTCGCTGACAGGGTCCCTGTACGGCAACAGCTGCACCGCGACATCGGCCGACAGACCGGGCAAGGCATCCGCCAGCCCGGCAGGTTTGTTCCGTCCACCGGTTGCGCCGCCCAGTAGCATCGGGAGAGGGAACACCGAATACTCCTTGTCCGGCTGGGTACTTTTCCACGGGCAAGGAGCTACGGAGCATCCATGCCAGCACGGAGACGAGCAGTGGAAAGAGGAGCTTATGCGGGAGCCGGGGACCAGCGAGCGCGTTTCGGATGCGGAGAACACCGCCGGAGTCGGGGAAGGGGAGGCAGCCGCCACGGAGCCGGCAGCGGACCTGGAAGTCACTTTCGACGAACAGTTCTTCGCCGCCCGGCCAAAAGCGCTGCGGCCCGTCGCGCGCCGGCGCCAATTCGTGGGCAACAGGCCCTCCTTCGAATTCGACGGCCGGAACGCCGCGTACGTGGATTGGCTGCGCAACCAGGCCATGCTCGGTGACGCCAACGTGCTGGCCCGGCAATTGTCCGGCCAGGCCAGCATGTGGCAGAACTCGTACGCGCATCCGAACCCCCGGGCCGCCGTCGAACGCGCCCCTGTCTGGTTCACCGCCTACCCGCTGTCCTTCATCACCGAGCCGGGCCGGTCGTTCCTGTCCGCCCTGGGAGACAAGGCCATGTGGGAAGCCTTCCGCGAGATCGGCATCCGCGGCATCCACACCGGGCCGGTGAAACTGGCCGGCGGCATCAGCGGCTGGTCGCACACGCCCAGTGTGGACGGGCACTTCGACCGGATCAGCATGGCGATCGATCCGGTCTTCGGCACCGAAGAAGAGTTCCGCAGCATGTGCGAGGTCGCTGCTGAGCACGGCGGCACGGTTATTGACGACATCGTCCCGGGCCACACCGGCAAGGGCGCCGACTTCCGGCTGGCCGAAATGAACTTCCGCGACTACCCCGGGATCTACCACATGGTGGATATTCCGGAGGAGGACTGGAACCTCCTGCCCGATGTCCCGGAGGGGGCGGATTCGGTCAACCTCAGCCCGGATTCCGAACAGGCGCTGCAGAAAGCCGGGTACATCATCGGCAGGCTCCAGCGCGTCATCTTCTACGAACCCGGGGTGAAGGAAACCAACTGGAGCGCCACCCGGCCCATCGTGGACACCACCGGCAAGACCCGCCGCTGGGTCTACCTGCACTACTTCAAGGCCGGGCAGCCCTCCATCAACTGGCTGGACCCCACCTTCGCCGGGATGCGGCTGGTGGTGGGCGACGCCCTGCACTCCCTGGTGGACCTGGGCACCGGGGCGCTCCGCCTTGACGCCAACGGGTTCCTGGGCGTGGAAAAGAGCGCCGAGGAACAACCCGGCTGGTCCGAGGGCCACCCGCTGTCCGAGGCCGCCAACCAGCTGATCGGATCCATGATCCGCAAGGTGGGCGGGTTCTCCTTCCAGGAACTGAACCTCACCATCGACGACATCAAGGCAACCTCCGAATCGGGTCCCGACCTGTCGTACGACTTCATCACCCGCCCCGCGTACCACTACGCCCTTGTCACCGCGGACACCGAATTCCTGCGCCTGACGCTGCGCCTGTCCATGGAGATCGGAGTGGACCAGGCGTCCCTGGTCCACGCCCTGCAGAACCATGACGAACTGACCTACGAGCTCCTGCACTTCGCCGCCGGGCACCGGGAGGAGATGTTCGAACTCAACGGTGAGGAACTCACCGGCGCGCAGCTCGCCGAGCAGGTCCAGCAGACCCTGCGGGACCGGCTGACCGGTGAGAACGGATCGTACAACGCCGTCTTCACCACCAACGGCATCGCCTGCACCACCGTCAGCTTCATCATGGCCGCCCTGGGCATCCAGGATCCGGACGCCGTGACCCCGGAGCAGGAGGCACAGATCCGGGACGTCCACATCCTCCTGGCCATGTACAACGCGCTGCAGCCGGGAGTCTTCGCCCTCTCCGGCTGGGATCTCACGGGCATCCTGGCCCTGGACCGGAGCAGCGTCCGGGAACTCACCTCCCAGGGCGACACCCGCTGGATCAACCGCGGCGCGCACGACCTCATGGGGACCAGCCCGGACGCCACCACGTCCTCGGCGGGCATGCCGCGGGCGCGCAGCCTGTACGGCACGCTGCCGGAGCAGCTTCAGGATGCGAACTCGTTCGCGCGCAGGCTGCAGCGGATCCTTGCCGTCCGTGAGGACAACGGGATTGCCACGGGCACGTTGCTCGATGTCCCCGAGGTCTCCAACCGCGGGGCACTGGTGCTGGTCAACCGGCTCCAGGACGGCGCCTTGCAGGTCACGGCGCTCAACTTCTCCGGGCAGGACATCGCCGGCAGCATCCAGTCCAACGAGCTGCCCTCCGGGGCGAACGTCAAGGACCTCTTCAGCGGCGAGACGGTGGGGCAGGTGGACGACCTGCACAGCTTCTTCCTCGAACTGCCGGCCTACGGCGGGACGGCACTGCTCCTTACCGAGGCGCCGGAGCCGGACGCGGAGGCTTAACGGAGGACGCCGGGCGGCGCCGGAGGATTCGTTCCCGGCGCCGCCCGGCGCTGCTCTGTACTACCCCGCGATCGCGCCCGCCAGCGTGGCTTCGATGATGGCCGGCGAGAGGACGTACTGGGTGACCAGCTGGCTCGCCCCGAGGACGGCCGCCTGGTCGCCTGCCCGGGAGACATTGATGCGCAGGTGTGAGGTGGCCAGCGGCGGTGAGCGCCGGTAGACCACCTCACGGATTCCCGCCACCAGGTGCTCGCCCGTCTCGCCGAAGCTGCCGCCCACCACGATGACGGACGGGTTGAGCAGGTTCACCGCGGTGGCAAGCACCTCACCGATGTCCCGGCCGGCCTGCCGCAGCGCCTGGATGGCCTGCAGGTTGCCGTCGGCGGCGAGCCGGAGCACATCCGCGCCCCTGGCGACGTCCACGCCCTGGTCCCGGAGAGAGCGTGCGACGGCGGGCCCGGACGCGAGTGCCTCAAGGCACCCGTAGTTTCCACAGGCACAGAGCACCTCCGCGCCGCGGGCCACCTGGATGTGGCCAAGGTCGCCGGCCGTGCCGTTCGCGCCGCGCTGCAGCTGCCCGTTGCTGATGATGCCGGATCCGATGCCGGTGGCCACCTTCACGAAGAAGAAATTGTTGTGCTCGGGCCAGTGGGCGGACTGCTCCCCCAGCGCCATGATGTTCACGTCGTTGTCCACGAGCACATGGACGGGCAGGGACCGCTGGACGTAGCT
Source organism: Arthrobacter sp. 135MFCol5.1 (assembly GCF_000374865.1). Classification (GTDB taxonomy): domain Bacteria; phylum Actinomycetota; class Actinomycetes; order Actinomycetales; family Micrococcaceae; genus Arthrobacter. The sequence goes on from NZ_KB895460.1 coordinate 70,741, forward strand.
GACCACGTCGAACCCGTCCCAGCCAGGCATGATGGGCGGCTTCACCGGTTTTCCGGTGTCGTGTTCCACCGGCCCCGGAAGCCCGATGCCAATCCCCGCGAGTTCGGTGACGCTGCGTCCCGCCGACGCCAGCAGTTCCTTGCCCTGCGCAACCACCTGGTCCAGCACGGCTTCCGGCCCGTCGGCCACCTGCAGGGACAGCCGGTGCTCGGCGAGGATCGTCCCGCCAAGGTCGGTGACCGCGACAATCACGTGTGTGGCACCGACGTCGACGGCCAGCACCAGGCGGGCGGACGGGTTGAAGGCAAAGCGCGACGGCGGCCGCCCGCCACTGGAGAGTGCCTCACCGGCGGGTCCCACCAGGCCGGAGAGCATGAGCGCGTCAATCCGGGAGGCAACCGTGGACCGGGCGAGGCCCGTGCTCAGGGCCAGCTCGGCACGGGTACGGGCCCTGCCGTCCCGCAGCAGCTGGAACAGGTCCCCCGCACGCGACAGATTGCCGGCGTCGGATTCCTTCCCGAGCTGTTTCCCGGCGGGTGAAGAAGTCATGCACTAAGTCATAACACTCTTACTTAGTACTGTCATCACGCCAGAAGAATAGCGAGAAACAAGCAACTTTTGCTTGACGCGCGGCAAAAGTAGTTCTACCTTGTGACTCAGGGCACATTCGTGAATCCGATGGCTGGTATCCACCACGGTGATCCCACCACTGCAGAGTCCGCTTACGAAGAGGTAATTGAACTTGTCCCATCACATCGCGCCGACAGACCGGCCCTTGGGGGTTGGCATCCTGGGGGCAGGACCGGTGACCCAGGCTATCCACCTTCCCGCCCTGGCCCGGCTCCGCGATGTCCTCGAGGTACGGCACATCATGGATGTCGACGCAGCCGTTGCGTCTTCCGTGGCGGCGCGCGTCGGGGCAACGTCAAGCTCGAGCATGGACGAGCTGCTGGGCGATCCGGCCGTGGACATCGTCGCGATCTGCAGCCCCCACCAGTTCCACGCGGACCAGGTCATCGCCGCCTGCCGGGCCGGCAAGAAGGCCGTCCTCTGCGAAAAGCCGTTCGCAATGAACGCCGAGGAAGCCACCCGCATCTCCGCGGTCAGCACCGAAACCGGGGTCCCGATCGTCGTCGGCGCCATGCACACCTTCGATCCGGGCTGGCTCGCCGCCGAACAGAACTGGGGCGACCTTCCCGAAACGGCCCACACCATCCGTTCCTCCATCGTCCTGCCACCGAACGCCCGGTTCGAAGACTTCGCCACGGAAATCCTCACCCGCCCCGCCGCCGGCCGGCCGGACTACTCGGACAGCGAGGTCCTCAAAGCCGCCCTCCACGGCGGGATCATGGGCCTGGCCATCCACGACCTTCCGCTGGTACGCCGGTTCACGCCCGATTTCGAGCACGTCGACGTCCTGCAGGCACGGCACGTCCGCCCGTTCGGCTACGCGGTCTCGCTCCGGACCCCCTCCCGGGTCATTGAACTGCGGGCCGTCATGAACGGCACCTGGAAGCCCGAGTGGACTTTCGAGGCCATCGCCGACGATTCCGCGCTCCGGATCGACTTCACACCCTCCTACGTCCAGGCCGGCTCCGCTGTGGCCACCTTTACCCGCAATGACGGCAGCGAGACCACCAGCTTCGGCCCGTTCGGCCACAACGGCTACGAGGGCGAGTGGCGCGAACTTGCCGGGCTCGCCAACGGAACCCGGCAGGCCCCGCCCGCCCAAACCCTGATCGACGACCTCACGTTCGCCCTGGCCATCGCCGAGGCCACGGTGGAAAGCGCCGCCCTGGACCATGCGGCCGCAGCCGACACGGCAGGAGTTTCCGCATGAGCGCCCACTTCACGGTGCACGCCACGCCCGCAGCCCGGGAGGCAGGCGCCGTCACCGAGACCGTGGCATCGCTGCCTGCAACGTTCGGCCCTATGCCGGCCGGCCATTCCGGCCAGGCCGACGTGCGGGTGGTTGCGGGCAGCAGTGGATGGGCCGCCGAAGCCGCCGGCGCCATGCAGGCAGGGGCCCGCGGCATTGTGGTGGCCAACCCCGTGCCCGAGGACACCTCGGAGCTCGCGGCTGCCGCGGACGCGGCGGGGGCCGTCGTCGTCCTCGATCTCCGTTGGGCAGCGAACCCGGCCCTGGTCGGCGAAGGTTCCGGCGCGGATGCCCGTGGCGCAGTGCGCAGCGGGCTGGGCAGCGCCTCGCTGCTGGACAGCGTGGCGACGGCGGCGCCCGGCACCGATCCACGGCAACTCCTCAGCGACCACTTCGCCGCCTTGCTTGCCGTGGCGGGCCGCCTGGACGGCGTGGCCATCCTGCGCCTGGACACCTCCGGTTACACGGCCAGCGGCCGGCTGGCAAACGGTGCGCCGTTCACCGCCCAGGGCGTGCTGACCGCCGCCCGGCCCGCCGGCGTCGACATCCGCCTTTACACCGCCGACGGCGGGGTTGCCGTCCGGGTCCCCGACCCTGACGCCGCATGGCCTGCCGAGGTCCGGGTCACCGGGCCGCACGGCGACCTCCTGCTTCCCACCCTGTACGAATCCGCCCACCGGTTTGCGTGGCGGCGCCTGAAGGAACACCTCAGCGCCGGCACCAGGCCGGACGACCTGGCCGGGTTCGCCCGGCTGACCGACCTTTACGCAACCCTTACCGCCACGTAACCACCTTTTAGATACGCAACCGAACACAGCAGCCCAGTCCCACCTCCACTCTCAACGATGAGCAGGACCGTACCCACGGCACACTGCGTCCGACGGTCCCGAAAGGACACACCATGAATGCATCTTCCGAACCACGCCGCTCCTTCTCCCGCCGCGGTTTTCTGGGCCTGACGGCTGCCGCGGCCTCCGTGCCGCTGCTGGCAGCCTGTGGTGGCGGCTCGGCGTCGCAGGGCGGCGGGGGCGGGGCCGGCGGGACCGTCAAGTTCTGGGACATGCCCTGGGCAACGCCGGCCTACAATGATGCCGCCAAGAGCATCGCCGAGGGCTTCTCCGGTGCCAACGGCAGCAAGGCCAGCTACCAGATCATCCAGTGGAACAACTTCTACCAGACCTTCTCCTCCGCGATTGCTTCCAAGACCGGTCCCGCGGTTTCCACCGGCGGCGGCTTCCAGGCGTTCCAGTTCGAGCAGCAGGGCCAGATCGCCTATGCGGACAAGGTGATCGACAAGCTGAAGGCGAACGGCCAGTTCGATGACTTCCTGCCCGGCGTGCTGGACCCCTTCAAGTCGGACAAAGGCTACGTGGCTGTTCCCTGGCAGCTGGACATGCGCGTCTTTTGGTACCGCAAGTCCCTCTTCGAGAAGGCAAACGTTGCCCTGCCCACGGACTGGCCGTCCCTCCTTGAAGCCGGCAAGGCCCTGAAGAAGGTCGGCGCGTTCGGCTTCACCACCGGCGCAGGTGCCGGCAACAACTACGCCAACCACTCCATGATCATGATGATGGTCAACAACGGCGGCGGCGTGTTCAACAAGGACGGCGAGCTGGACCTGTTGAACGACCGCAACGTCGAGGCCATGGAGTTCGTCCTGGAGCTCGTGTCCAACGGCATCGTGGACCCCGCCGCTGTCAGCTACACCACCGACAACATGTCAGCCCAGTGGAAGGACGGCAAGGCGGGCTACGGCCTGTTCCAGGTGAACGTTCCGCAGCGCGTGGGCGACACCTCCGGCGACCTCCTGGTCGCTGACCCGATCAAGGGCCCGCACGGGGACAAAGCCACCATCGTGTTCCCGAACAACATCATGATGTACACCAACACCCCGTCCCAGGACGCCTCCGAGGAGTTCCTGGTGTACTACCTGGGCCAGCTCAAGCAGCTGTGGCAGAAGAAGCTCATGTCCGCACTGCCGGTCTTCAAATCCATCACGGAGATGCCCGAGTTCGCGGACGACCCCAACAACGTCAAGATCGTCAAGGACTGGCAGCCGATCGCCAAGACCTTCGCCTCCCAGGGCAGCAAGCTGAACGCGAATCTTGCCGCCCTCGACGGCGGCCAGGCCCTGAACCAGTTCAGCCAGACCATCATCACCGGAAAGGCCGACGCCAAGACCGCCCTGCAGACCTTCCAGTCCGGCCTCGAGTCCGTCCTGAAGAAGTAAGCGCCCGCCATGTCCTCCACCACTGCACAATCCGGCCTCGCCCGGGCCCGCCGCGGGCTTGCCCCCGGCGGGTCCGGGGCCGCCCCCGGCAAACGCAAGAGCAAGCTCTCGGCCCAGGCCACCAGGACCTTTTTCTGGCTCCTGCTCCCCTCTGTGGTCCTCCTGGTCCTGATCCACGGCTACCCGCTGATCTACGCCGCGGTCCAGGCCACGCACGACGGCGACCTGCTCCAGACCGGCAACTTCGTGGGCGTCCAGAACTTCTCCACTGTCCTGAGCTCACCGGCGTTCTGGAAAGCCGCCCAGTTCACCCTCTGGTTCACCATCGTCGGCGTGTTCGGATCCTGGCTCGTGGGCCTGGGCCTCGCCCTGCTCCTGCGCACCAAGATCCCCGCCGGCAATACGTTCAAGGTCCTGCTGCTCCTGCCCTGGGTGGTGCCGATCGTGGTGTCCTCCACCGCCTGGAACTGGCTGGTGGCCACCCCGGACAGCCTGATTCCCGCGCTGTTCCGGAACCTTGGCCTGGGCACCCCGCTGTTCCTGGCAGACCCCACCCTGGCCTCCATCACCGTGATGGTCTTCAAAGTCTGGGTCAGCTTCCCGTTCATGATGATGATGATCTCCGCCGCCCTGGCCTCCGTGGACACCACCGTCTATGAGGCCGCCAGCATGGACGGCGCCAGCCGCTGGCAGCAATTCACCCAGATCACCCTGCCGCTGATCGCCCGCTCCACCTACATCAGCTGGATCCTGATGACCATCTTCTGCGTCAACGACTTCCCCACCATCTACCTGCTCACCGGCGGCGGACCGGTCAACGCCACCACCTCCCTGGTGGTCCTGGCCTACCGCACCGTGTTCCAGGACTTTGCCACCGGCCCCGGCGTGGCCATCGCCTTCCTCATGACCATGACCCTGGTGGTCATCTCGGTCATCCTGTACCGCCAGATCCGAAAGTCGAGTGTCGAATAATGAGCGCAGCAGTCCACGCCCATCCCCAATCCGGCCCGGCCCTGGGAGTCGGCCAGGCAGGCAACACCCGCCGGGTACTCTCCGAAGCCGGCCAACGCGGCCGCTGGTGGCGGTTCATCGCCATCCTCATCATCACCGCGATCGTGCTGGTGCCCATCATGGTCACCATCGTGCTCGCCTTCACCCCCGGCCCCAACAGCACCGCCACCGGCCTGACCTTCGAGAACCTCAGCAACGTGTTCTCCAAGACCCTTGCCGCCACCTGGCTGAAGAACAGCCTGGTCACCACCCTCTCCACTGTGGTGGTATCGGTGGCGGTGGCCGCACCCGCCGGCTACGTCCTCTCCCGCGGCCGGTCCAAGGCCGTCTCCGGCTACTCCCTGCTCCTGTTCGTCATGCAGTCGCTGCCCATCATCACCTCGGTGGTGCCGCTGTTCATCCTGTTCGCCGGGATGGGCCTGGTGGACAACCTCCTGGGCCTGACCATCATCTACGTCGGTTCCACCATGACGGTGGCCACCTGGATGATGGCCGCATACTTCGACTCCATCCCCATCAGCCTCGAGGAAGCGTCCTGGATCGACGGCTGCTCCGTCTTCGGATCCTTCACCAAAGTGGTCCTCCGAAACTCCCTCCCCGGCGTCCTCTCCACCGCGATCTTCGCCTTCCTCCTGGCCTGGAACGACTACCTCGTGGCCATCGTCTTCCTCCGCTCCAACGAAATCTTTACCCTTCCCATGGGCGTGCAGTCCTTCTTCCAGCAAAACGCGACAGACTGGACCTCAGTCATGGCCCTGGCCGTGGTCATGATGCTCCCGCCCGTCATCGTGTTCGCCGCCCTGAACAAATACTTCAGCGTCGGTGGCATCGGCGGCTCCCTCGCCGGCCGCTGACCGCCGCATTCGACCAACCACTTCCCAACACCGCTAAGGAAACCCATGTCCTACTCGCTTCAGCTCTACACGCTCCGCAACGCCATCTCCGAGGACCTGCCCGGCACCATCAAGAAGGTTGCCGATATCGGCTTCACCCAGGTGGAGCCCTACAACTTCGTAGCCACGGCCAAGGAACTCGGCGCAGCCCTGAAAGAGAACGGCCTCACCGCACCGTCCGGCCACGCCCCGCTGATGAGCCAGGACCAGGACGAGATCTTCACCGCGGCCAAGGAACTGGGCATCAGCACGGTCATTGACCCGTTCCTGCCCGCCGAGCACTGGCAGAAGGCCGAAGACATCCAAGCCACCGCCGAAAAGCTCAACCAGGCTGCCAGGAAGGGGGCCGAGTACGGCATCCGGGTGGGCTACCACAACCACGCCTGGGAGCTGGAGTCCATCATCGACGGCCGCACCGCGCTGGAATACTTCGAATCCCTGCTGGACCCGGAACTCGTCCTCGAAGTGGACACCTACTGGGTAGCCGTGGGCGGGCAGGACCCGGTGGACATCCTGGCAAAGCTGGGTGACCGGGTGAAGTTCATCCACATCAAGGACGGCCCCCTCACCAGGGACAACAAGGCCCAGCAGCCGGCGGGCCAGGGCAAAGTGCCGGTCATGGACGTGATCGCCGCGGCCACGTCGCTTGAAGTGGGAGTCGTGGAGTTCGACGACTACGCCGGTGACATCTTCGAAGGCATCGCCGAAAGCCTTGCTTTCCTGAACAGCAACACCGCAGCCGAGGGGGCCAACGCATGAGCACGCCCGCAGCAAAATCTTCCCGCAAGGGCCCGGTGGGCGTCGGCGTGATCGGCGCCGGGGTGATCAGCAAGCAGTACCTGGACAACCTCACTGCGTTCCCGGACTTGAAGGTCCACGTCATCGCGGACCTCTTCGAGGAGGCCGCCGAGGCGCGGGCCAAGGAGTACGGCATCCCCGAGTGGGGCGGGGTGGAGAAGGCCCTGAACCACCCCGACGTCGAAATCATCGTCAACCTCACCATCCCGGCAGCACACGTGGAGGTGGCCACCGCCGCCGTCAACGCCGGCAAGCACGTCTGGACCGAGAAGCCCTTCTCCCTGGACCGCGAGTCCGGGCTGGGCCTGCTCAAGACGGCGGACACCGCCGGGATCCGCCTGGGCTGCGCCCCGGACACGTTCCTCGGTGCCGGGATCCAGACCGCCCTGCGCCTGATCCAGCGCGGCGACATCGGCACCCCGCTGACGGCGATGACCACGTTCCAGACCCCCGGCCCGGAGTCCTGGCACCCCAACCCGGCGTTCCTCTTCCAGCACGGTGCCGGCCCGCTGTTCGACATGGGCCCGTACTACCTCACCACCCTGGTCCAGGCGTTCGGCTCCATCCGCAAGGTGGCCGCCGTCGGGTCCAAGGCCAAGGATGTGCGCGTGATCGGTTCCGGCCCCAAGGCGGGCGAGAAGTTCACCGTCGAGGTGCCCACCCACGTCTCTGCCATGGCGCAGTTCGAGTCCGGCGCCTCCTCGCACAGCGTCTTCTCCTTCGAGTCCCCCCGGACCCGGATGGGCTTCGTGGAGATCACGGGCACCGAAGCAACCCTGTCGCTGCCGGACCCCAACTACTTCACCGGCGAGATCAAGCTCTGGCGCGCCGGCGACGAGGACTGGACCACCGTCCCGGCCACCGGCCCCGCCAACGGCCGCGGCATGGGCGTGCTGGACATGGCTCGCTCACTGCGGGCAGGAACAGCCCACAGGGCCACCGGCGACCTGGCGTACCACGTGCTGGACACCATGGTTTCGATCAGTGAGTCCATCGACTCCGGCACGTTCATCGACGTCGAAAGCTCCGCCCCGGCATCCTCCGCCATTCCGGAGGACTGGGCTCCGGAAACCGCCACCCTCTGACAGGCAGCAGGAACGCATCATGAGCACACCCGCACACCCCTCCGATTCCACGCCCTCCCGACGGTCCGGCCGCCCGTTGGGTGTGGCCGCGATCGGTTACGCCTTCATGGGCAAGGCGCACTCCAACGCATGGCGGAACGTGGCCAGCTTCTTCGACGTCCCGGCCTTCGAGCAGAAGGTCCTCGTGGGCCGGGACGCCACCGCCGTGGCCGAGGCCGCGGCCGCGTACGGCTGGGCGGAGTCGGCCACCGACTGGCCCGCCGTGATTGAACGGGATGACATCGACATCGTGGACATCTGCGCGCCGGGGTGGATGCATGCCGAGATCGCGATCGCAGCGCTGGAGGCGGGCAAGCACGTGCTGGTGGAGAAGCCCCTGGCCAACACGCTGGCCGAGGCCGAACTCATGACGGCCGCTGCCGCCAAGGCCCGTGCCCGGGGCGTGCAGTCGATGATCGGCTTCAATTACCGGCGCGTCCCGGCACTGGCCCTGGCCAGGGAACTGATCGCCGAGGGACGCCTGGGCACGGTCCGGCACGTCCGCGCCGCCTACCTCCAGGACTGGCTCGCCGACGCCCAGGCACCCATGACCTGGCGGCTGCGGAAGGAAACCGCCGGGTCCGGCGCGCTGGGGGACATCGCCAGCCACGCCATCGACCAGGTCCTCTTCCTCCTCGGCGACCAGGTCAGCGAGGTCAGCGGCCGGCTGCACACCTTCGTGGACCGCCGCCCCGGCACAAGTGGTCCCGCAGGCGGCCTCGAAGAGGTGACGGTCGACGACGCCGCCTGGGCCACGCTGTCCCTCACCTCCGGGGCGGTCGCCTCGGTGGAGGTCTCCCGGGTGGCCACCGGCCGGAAGAACTCCCTCCAGATCGAGGTGTACGGCGAGAAGGGCAGCCTCCTGTTCGACCTGGAAAACCTCAACGAACTCGGCTTCCTGGACGCCACCGCCCCCGCCCGGGAGCAGGGCTTCCGCCGCATCCTGGTCAACGAACCCGAGCACCCCTACCTGGAAGCGTGGTGGCCGCAGGGACACATCATCGGCTGGGAACACACCTTCACCCACCAGGTCCGCGACTTCCTGCTGGCGGTCCGGGACGGAACCCAGCCCTCGCCGTCGTTCGAAGAAGGACTGAACGTCCAATACGTCCTGGACGCCGTGGAGGAATCCGCAGCCAATAAGAGCACCCTCACCGTCGTGCGCCACTAGCGCCCCACCACCAAGGAGCCCCCATGCCCCGCCCCTTCACCCTGTTCACCGGCCAGTGGGCCGACCTGCCCTTCGAAGAAGTCGCGCGCCTGGCCTCCGGCTGGGGCTACGACGGACTGGAAATCGCCGTCTCCGGCGACCACCTGGACGCCTGGCGCTGGGATGAACCCGGCTACGTCGAGTCCAAACTCGAGATACTGGACAAGTACAACCTCAAAGTCTGGGCCATCTCCAACCACCTCAAAGGCCAGGCAGTCTGCGATGACCCCATCGACTTCCGGCACCAGGCCATCGTCGGATCCAAAGTCTGGGGCGACGGCGACCCCGAAGGAGTCCGCACCCGCGCCGCCGAGGAAATGAAACACACCGCCCGGCTCGCCAAAGCACTGGGCGTGGACACCGTGGTCGGGTTCACCGGCTCCGCCATCTGGCAGTACGTGGCCATGTTCCCGCCCGTCCCGGAAAAAGTCATCGACGCCGGCTACCAGGACTTCGCCGACCGCTGGAACCCCATCCTGGACGTCTTCGACGAACAAGGCGTCCGGTTCGCCCACGAAGTCCACCCCTCCGAGATCGCCTACGACTACTGGACCACCGTCCGCACCCTCGAAGCGATCGGCCACCGCGAAGCATTCGGCCTGAACTGGGACCCCTCGCACATGATGTGGCAAGGCATCGACCCCGTCTCCTTCATCTGGGACTTCAAGGACCGGATCTACCACGTGGACTGCAAGGACACCAAGATCCGCCAGACCGGACGCAACACCGTCATGGGCTCCCACCTGCCCTGGGGCGACCCCCGCCGCGGCTGGGACTTCGTCTCCGCCGGACGCGGCGACGTCCCTTGGGAAGCCTCCTTCCGGGCCCTCTCCGCCATCGGCTACAACGGCCCCATCAGCATCGAATGGGAAGACGCCGGCATGGACCGCCTCCACGGAGCCCCCGAAGCCCTCGCCGCCCTGAAAAAGTACGACTTCCCCGCCTCCCAAACCAGCTTCGACGCCGCCTTCAGCAGCAACGACTGACGCGGCGTGCGGACCCTCCGGCCGGGGCAGCAGTGCGAGGTGTGGATCGCATCCTGATGGCGAAACCATCTTCCTGTCCACCAATGACGGCCACACGGAGTCTTTCTCGACCACGCACGGTCATGCCCAGCTCGCCCGGATCCGTGCAGATGGCATCGGCGTCGAACAACTCCCACGGAGGCTGATACAGCATAGGCCCATACAGCAAAAAACGGTGGCCCCTGGAACCAGTACCTGATCCAAGGGCCACCGTCTTAGGTCGCGTTATCCGGCGTCGAAGCTCTCGTCGTCGTCATTGGGCGATTCCTCCTGCGGGAGGTCGTTTCCGCTGCCGTCCGGAAGGCCCGTGGCTTCCTCGCCGGATTCGGAGGAAACCGGCGCCGAACCTTGGGAATCGTCATTCGACTCATCGATTTCCGCGGCGCTGGACGGAAGGTCCATGTCGTGGGGCACGGGTTCCTGGCCCGCTCCCTGCTGCGGTTCGTTGGTGTCCGCGCCGGCGGAAGACCCGCCACCGGACCCCTGGCCCTGCGTACCGGCCGCTTCCTGCTCGGCAGTGGGGGTGCCGTAACCGCCCGGGGCGGACTCGGGTTCAGCCTGCTGGTTTTCCTGCGTCATGCTTCCTCCTGTGTGCCAACTGCGGGTGATAATCAGCAAACTTATCAAATATGGGTGCAAGTGCAACGGGATGCCTTGTTTCCGGGTACGGGAGGAGTAGAAAGAAGACCTGGTACTGGGCCTGCAAGGAAGGAGCACCGGTGTCCGATGTTGAGGACTACACGGGCCGGACGGGACGGAATGAAACCCGCGAGGAGCAGCTGGACCGCAACTGGGCAGAACTCCTGCAGGAGCTTCGCGTGCTCCAGACCGGGGTGCAGATCCTGGCCGGATTCCTGCTGACGCTGCCGTTCCAGCAGCGGTTTGAAACGCTTGATGGCGTAGAGGTGGCCCTCTACCTCGCGAACGTCGTGGTGGCGGCCATGACCACCGCCTTCATCCTCCTTCCGGTGAGCGTGCACCGCAGGCTGTTCCGGAAACGGTTGAAGGAAACACTGGTGTCCAGCGCGGACACCATCACCAAGATTGCCCTTGGCGGCATCGCCCTGCTCAGCGCGGGCACGGCAGCCCTCGTCTTCGACGTCGCGGCCGGGCGTTCGGCCGGAGTTACTGCCGGCGGAGCTTTGCTGGGCGTCATGGTGGTGCTGTTGGTATTCGTTCCGTTCCGACTCAAAAAGCGGGCTTCGGGGAAGGCCGCCCCGCTTCCTCCCGGCAAGGCGCAGTAAGGCGGACTTGGGCCCCCGCAACCCCTGGCCGGCTAGGCGCCTTCGAGCACCTGGCTTGTTGCCCAGGCGAGGTACTTGCCCGCGTTGGCGACGGCGTCGTCCGGGCTCGCTGCCACGTCCAGCAACTGCGCCGCTGCCACCACGCCATGCTTGGCGAGGTCTTCGAGGGTCACCAGGATCCGGCCGGCCACCACGATGACCGGAATCCCGCGCTCCCGGGCTGCATCCGCGAGCGCAATCGGCGCTTTGCCGGTCAGCGACTGCGAATCCATGGACCCCTCCCCTGTGATCACCAGGTCTGCGCTGTCCAGCTGGCCGGCCAGGCCGGTCAGGCCGGCCACCAGCGCGAAGCCGCCCTCCAGCGTGGCGTCGGTGAAGGCAAGGAACGACGCCGGGAAGCCGCCGGCGGCGCCCGCCCCGGGGACGTTCACGTCCCGGCCCGTCACTTCCCGCAGTATGGATGCCCAGTTGCGCAGGCCGGCGTCGAGCAGTTCGGCAGCTTCCGGGCCCGCACCCTTCTGGGGGCCGAAGACGTGGGCTGCACCGGACGGTCCATACAGCGGGTTGCGGACGTCCACGGCGATCCGGAAGGTGGTGGCCGCGAGCCTCGGGTCCAGCCCGGATGTATCCAGGGATACGACGTCGGCCAGCGACCCGCCGCCCAGCGGCACCACATTCCCGGCACCATCAAGCGGCTTCAATCCCAGGGCGCGCAGGGCGCCGCTCCCGGCGTCGGTCATTGCCGAACCGCCCAGGCCCAGCACGATCTCGGTGGCGCCCGCGTCCAGGGCGGCGGCGATGAGCTGGCCGCAGCCGTAGCTGTGGGCGCGCAAGGCGTTGGCAGGGGTCGGTTCCATGTCGGCCAGTCCGGACGCCTGGGCCGTCTCGATCACTGCCGTGACCGTGCCGTCGGCCCCTTTGTGGATGGCCCAGGCGGCACCGACGGGAGCAAGGATCGGTCCCACCACGGCGTTGAGCCGCTCCTCGTACCCGGCCGCGACGGCGGCCTCCAGGGTCCCCTCCCCGCCGTCGGCGATGGGGAACTGGGTGGCCACGGCATCCGGGTAGACCCGCAGTGCCCCTTCGGCGATGGCGGCGGCCGCTTCTGCCGCCGTGAGGGACCCCTTGAATTTGTCCGGAGCAATAAGAATGCGCATGCGCTCCATCATGCCAGTATCCGCCGGGAAAGCGCTTGCCATCGTAATACGGACGCCCAGGGCGCCGGAAGTGCTGTTACCCCTGGCGCCATTCGTCGCCGGCGAGGTGGGAGCCCGCTTGCGGTCCCATCTGCAGCATCCCGCCATCCACCACCCAGGCCGCACCGGTCACGTAGCTGGAGGCGGGCGAGGCGAGGAACGCAATGACGTCGGCGATCTCCCGCGCGTGCCCCGGCCGGCCGAGCGGGACACCGGGCCGCCTGATCGTCGTCGGGTCCTGGTCCTCCTGCCTCGTCATGGGCGTGGCGATCTCGCCTGGGGCCACCGTGTTGGCCGTGATGCCGTACTGGCCCAGTTCCAGGGCAAGCGTCTTCATGAGGCCGCCGAGGCCGTGCTTGGAGGCATCGTAGGCGGAGGAGCCGACGCGGGGCTGGAACTCATGGACGCTGGACACCGCAATCAGGCGCCCGCCGCCGCCGGCGCGGACCATGTACCGGGCCGCGGCCTGCAGGCAGACGAAGGCCCCGTTGAGGTTGGTATCCAGGATCCGCATCCAGTCGTCGATGCCCATGTCCAAGAACTTGGCGTTCGCCCCGGTGCCGGCGTTGTTCACAAAGACGTCCAGGCCACCCAGCTCCCCGGCGAGGTCGTCGATGACTCCGGCGGCAGCACGGAGTTCGGTGGTGTCCAGCTGCCGGACTACGGCCCTCCGGCCCAGGCTCCGAACTTCCTCGGCAGTATCCTCGGCACCCGCCCTGTCCGTATGCCAGGTGACGCCAACATCCAGGCCGGCGCGCGCGAGCGCCACCGCGGTGGCCTTGCCGATCCCGGAATCGGAGGCAGTGACGATGGCAGCGGTAGGCGTGAAATTGCTGGTGTCCGGCATGGCGGGCCTTTCATCGGGGGCAGGCGGGGTAGCAGGTCAGGCGGGGCGGCGGAGTTCCGGCTCGTAGGGCCCGTCGGTGCCGCTGGAGCGCCCGCGTGGTCCGGCGGCCAGGGTGGGCGGGCTCTCGGGCGCAGACATCCACGGCACGGCGAACGTCACCACGGGCCGGCCGTCGTCGTCCGCGGACCTGACGGTCAGGCTTCTGGTTCCGGGAGGCACCGACGGGGCAAAGACCTGCAGGTTGCGGGTGCCCACCGTGGCCGAATCCTGCAGGGTGTATTCGGTCCCGAAGTGATCCTGGAGCGTGAGCCGCGGCTCGGGCGCACCGTCCGAGGGCAGGTGGATGTTGACCACCAGCCCGGACGCCCACACCTCCACGGACAGGATGGTGAATTCGGCAACCTCGGTGACATGCCGCCCGTAGGTGGGCGGGAGCAGCAGCCTGCGGAGCGCCCCGGACGGAATGAACTGACGGGTGCTGTTGCCTTGGTCCCCTGCCACAGCTCTTTCCTTTCCTGCGGCCAATTGATAAGCGTACTTACCATAGAGCCTCCGGATCCGCTCCATGTCAAGGACCCGCGCCAGGACTGTGTGGATGGCCTGCGGAGATAACCACAGGCCTGCGGAAACGTGCGGAAAAGCAGGCCCAGCGCGCTACCGCCGGGGCCGGACCACCGCGTAATATCCGGGCACCCGGTCCTGCCCGGGGACGCCCGTGACCGGATTGGTTTCGATGGCAGCGTGGCCGTCTTCCAGGAGTTCCCAGTCCGACGGCGGGAACGCCCGTTCGCGTTCTTCGGGGCCGAAGTGGCCGGGCATCGGCAGCCCGCGGATGGCCAGTTCCAGAGGCGCCGGGATGCCGCGCGTGGTGGCACCGAGGTGGGACACGTACTCCACCGGGTTCCCGTGGAAGTTGGTTTCCGCCATGAAGACGGTGCCGCGGTTGCCGGCCAAGGTCCCCAGGTTTTCCACGAGCGCCTTCTGGTGGGCGGGATCGAGGACGTGCAGGACTCCGCGAATGAAGACGTTGGCGCCATCAGAACCCGCATGGATTGACCCTGCCAGGGCAGCGCCGGCGCCCGGTGCAGTCATGTCGAGCGCTTCGAAAGCAGGGTTGGCAGCTCCTGCGGACTGCCGCCGCGCTATGTCAACCGCGTGCGGCGACACATCCACGCCAATTACCCGCGGAAAGACACCCGCGAGCGCCCGGGTGAAACCGCCGTGGCCGCAACCGGCGTCCACCACCGGGAGGGCCGGGTCCAGGTAGCGCAGGAGGTTGTCCCGGTAGCCGAGGAACTCGTGGTCGCTGCCCGAATCCCACAGGACCTCGCCGCCCGGGCCCGTGGCGGTGATACCGGCCCAATACTGGTCCCACGCCTTATGCCGGTCCTTCGGAGCACTCCGGGACAGCCTGACGAGCTTGGGGATCAACAAGTACTTCCGCCAGGCGGACGACGTCGATTTGGTTCGGGAGGACACGGCTCAAATATATGTTCCCGCTCCCGCAGGCGGCGCACCTTGCGCTACATTACGGCGCGCCCCGGCGCCGGGGCGGCGGTTGGGGCGCGGGACGGCCGTAGTGGCCCCCGGCACCCTGCATCCCCCTACAATGTACTCAACTGGGAGGGAAGGGAGCACTGTGACGGCTGTCCCGAGTGATGTGCGCCTGCCCCGCACCGCCGTCGTGGCCGATCCCGACGCCGGGCGCCTGGCCCTTAACGCACACGCCCTGCGGGAGGCCGGCTACACCGTCCTGGAAGCCGCCGACGCCGCGTCCCTGGCCCGGCTGCTGGCTGCCGGCGAGCCTTCCATCATCGTCGCGGACGCGCCGCTGTCAGCGGTCCGGACGACCGCCCCGGTCCTGGTGATGGTGGACCTGGACGATCCGGCGGACATTGGGGCAGCGAACCCGCCCGGCATCCACGACTGCATCACCAAGCCGCCCGCACCGCAGGAACTGGTCCACCGCGCGTCGGTCCTTATCGAGCAGTTATCCCGCCGCCGCGCGTCACGGGAGGAGGCGGAGGGGCTCCGCGAACAGCTGCGTGAAGTGTCCGCGGCGGTGCGCGCCACCAACAATCCCCAGGAAATTGCCGACCACGTCGTGGCCGGATTCGGCCGGACCTTCAAGGCCGATTACGTTGTCCTTTCCACCTTCGAGGACCACAGGGTCCCGGTGATCACGGCCACCTGGCGTCGGCGCGGGCTCGTGGAGCTGCGCCCCGAAGCCCTGCCTGGCGAGGACGAAGCCCGTGCCACGGCGGATGCGCTCTGGGCGGGCACGGAAACGCTGTCTGCCGACGGCAGCGAGGCCGATGCGGATGCCCCCGCGAGGCCCGCACCCGCTGTAGCCGGGGCCGCCTCCACCCTGGCAGTTCCCATCGGCGAAGGAAACTCGTCCCTGGGCATCATCTGGATCGCCATGATGGAGCGGCCCAGGACCTGGTCCAGCGCCGAGCTCGGGCTGATCCAGCACGTGGCGGGCAACGCCGCGTACGGATTGATCCAGAGCCACCTGATCAACAGCCAGCAGCAGGTGGTCAAACAGCTGCGGGAACTCGACAAGGCAAAGACGGACTTCCTGGCCACCGTGAACCACGAGCTGAGGACGCCGCTGACCTCGATCATGGCGTACCTGGACATGATCCAGGAGAGCACTGAACACCCGGTATCCAAGGAAGTCCACCAGATGCTGGACATCGTGGTCCGCAACACCGAACGGCTGCGGACCCTCATCGAGGATATGCTCAGCGTCTCGCGTGGCGGACTGGATGACACCGTGATGCACTTGGCGCCCGTACGCCTGGGACAGACCCTTGACCTGGTGGCCGCCGCGCTGCGGCCGCTGGCCACGCTGCAGAACGTCACCATCGACGTCGATCCCGTTCCAGAGGATCCGGAGATCCTTGCCGACGAGGTACAGCTCCAGCAGGTCTTCACCAACCTGGTGTCCAACGCCATCAAGTTCACCCCCAGCGGCGGACGCATCGAGGTGGGCAGTGAGTCCTACGCCGGTGCCGACGGATCCAAATGGGCCACTGTCCGGATCGCCGACACCGGAATCGGCATTTCCAGCGACGAGATCAACCATGTGTTCACCCGCTTCTACCGGGCCTCCAACGCCATGAACGGGGCCATCCCGGGCACCGGCCTGGGCCTGGCCATCTCCAAGGACATCGTGGACCGCCACGGCGGCAGCATCGATGTGGCCTCCACCCTGGGCGCCGGGACCACGGTGACGGTCAGCCTTCCCCTAGGCACCGACCACGCCCAGGTCAACTGAGCGGGAAGGAGGATTGGCAATGTTTGCCGACGACGACCCCCGGCTTTCCCAGCTGCTGGAAGGCATTGTCCGGCTCGCTTCCGGCGACCTCACCTCCCGGATTGAGGTCTCCCCCGCCCGGGACGAACTGGACGCCATCATCATGGGCACCAACCTGCTCGCCGAGGACTTGGAGATCATCTACCAGGAACTCGAACAGCGGGTCCAGGTCCGGACCCAACTGCTGCACGAAGCCCACCTGGAAATGCAGAAAATGGCGATGCAGGACCCCCTGACCGGCCTGGCAAACCGGTCCGCCCTCATCGAAGCCCTTCGGACCGCGCTGCTGGCCGTGGACGGAAGGACCCTGGAACCGGCCGGCGAGTGCCCGGCAATCCTGCTGATGGACCTGGACTCGTTCAAGTCGATCAACGACAGCCTTGGACATACCGCCGGCGACCAGGTGCTGGTGACCGTGGGCGAACGGCTGCGGGGCGCCGTGCGCGTTTCCGACGTCGTAGCCCGCCTGGGCGGGGACGAATTCGCCATCGTGATGCCCACGGCATCACCGGACCAGGCCGCCATCGTGGCGCACCGCATCCTGGCGGCGCTCAGCGAACCCATCGAGCTCCCCGGCCGCAGCGTGCGCTGCGGTGCCAGCATCGGGCTCAGCCTGGGCAGCGAAGGCCAGAGCCCGGAGGACATGCTGATGGAGGCCGACGTCGCCATGTACGCCTCCAAGGCGGAGGGCCAGAACAAGCTGCACCGGTTCGAACCCGCGCTGCTGCTGATGCGGCGCCTCCGCAGCCAGCTGGTGGATGACCTGCGCGCAGCCATCAAGGAGGATGGCCTGACCCTCTACTACCAGCCGGTGGTTGAGCTCAACACCGGACGCGTCGAGGGCGTGGAGGCGCTGGTCCGCTGGAACCATCCCACCCGGGGCTTCATCATGCCGGACGAGTTCATCCCGCTGGCGGAGGAGGCGGGGCTGATCTCCGAGCTGGGCCTGTGGGTCCTCAGGACCGCTGTGTGGCAGCTGCGGGAATGGATCGACAGCTCGCTGGTGGACAGCGATTTCTCCGTGCGGATCAACATCTCCGCCACGGACCTCCAAAGCCTGCAGTTCATCGAGGACGTGCGCAACGTCCTGAAAGAAACCCGCGTGCGGCCCGACCAGGTGGTCCTGGAACTGACGGAAGTGGCAATCGTCAAGGGCAATGAGCTGGACCGATACTCGCTGGGCGGCCTGCGGGGCCTGGGCGTGGGCATTGAAATTGACGATTTTGGCACGGGCTACTCATCCATCAGCTACCTCCGCCGTTTGCCGGTGGACCGGGTCAAGGTTGACCGGTCGCTGATCACCGGACTGGAGAGCGATCCCAGCCAGCCGGGCCTGGTGGCAGCAGTCCTCCAGCTGGTGCGTGCCTGCGGGCTGGAAGCTGTCTGGGAGGGCGTGGAAACGGCGGAGCAGGCGGAAATCCTTCGCAGCCTGGGCTGCCGCAGCGCCCAGGGCTACTACTTCGGCCGGCCGGTCCCGCCCGACCAGATTCCAGGTTTATTGAAAGAGCGGGCGGAAAGCGCTAACCAGTAGTGCGCAAACTACTGCGCTTTTGTGGCCGCCGTTATACGATCAGCGTGCGGTGTCCGGCTTTTTCGTCGCCGCGGAATTTCAGGTCTCACAGCAGCACCGGACTCTAAAAGGCGTTTTTGAAATTGAACATTAATGGGCCAATGGGTCATTACTTCGTCAACTGGGGGCGTAGCTAATGTCGGTTCGTGTACAAGCATGGGGAATTATCGCCGCAGTACTCTCGGATACGGATCCCGCGGGGGCCGCTGTCCGGCAGCGGCTGAGCGACAGCCTCGATGAGAATCCCGGCGTGCCCGAGCGGGCCCTGCTGGAATATCTCCTGGAGGCCCGGAGGAGCGACGCCAACACGGCGGAAACCATTGAATCCGTACGGCAGATGCGCCTGGCGCCGCCCGTACTGCCACCGAAGCTGGCCGAACAGTTGGACGCCATCCGCAGCGCCTCCCGGATCAGCGCCCTGCTGGAAAACCACATGCTGATGACCGCCTTCCAGCCCATCTACGGGCTGGAAGGAAAGGCCGTGGTGGGTGTGGAGGCGCTCTCGCGCTTCGTCAGCGACGACGGCGCCACCGCGGAACTCTGGTTTGCCGAGGCAGAGGCCGTGGGCCTGGGCGCGAACCTCGAGTTCTCCGCCCTTGGCTCGGCTGCAGCAGCTGCCCGTGACCTGCCCGGTTCCCTCTACGTGTCCCTCAACATCTCCCCCACGTCCTGCATGGACCCGCGGCTGCCCGAACTGTTCGAGCACATCGAGCTCCCCATCGACCGGGTGGTGCTCGAATTGACGGAAGACATTCCGGAAGAGGAATACCTTCAGTTCATCTCCGCACTCAATCCCCTCCGCGAAAAGGGCCTCCGGATCGCCGTGGACGACACCCACACCGGAGCCGGCGCCCTGAGCCGCATGATCCACCTGCGCCCGGACTTCCTCAAGGTGGGCCGCAATGTGATCGGTGACGTGGACAAAGACGGCGTCCAGCGCGCCCTCGCCGCTTGCCTGGTGGACTTCACGGACCAGATCGGCATCACCCTGGTGGCCGAAGGCATTGAGACAGTGGGCGAGCTGAAAGTCCTGACGGAACTCGGCATCAGCGCCGGCCAGGGCTACCTGCTGGGCCGCCCCTCGGTACGGCCTGAGGACTGGGCCAACTGGAACACCCGCCTGGACGTGGACGGCCTGGAACGCCACCTGGCCAGCCCCGGCGAGTAGCCGGCACGGAACCTACCGGGGTTCCTGCGCCGGCGGCCACTGGCCGCGTGCACTGAGCACCTCGCGCAGCAGGTCCGCACGGTCCGTGACGATGCCGTCCACCCCCAGCTCGAGGAGGCGGTGCATCTCAGCGGCCTCGTTGATGGTCCAGACATGCACCACAAGGCCAAGGTCGTGGGCGCGGCGGATGAAGCCTGCGGTGACCACGGGGACACGTCCGTACCGCACGGGAACCTGCAATGCCTGGATATCGCGGAGCGGCCGGCGCATGATCCGGCGGAAGGCCGCCCGCGGAAGGACAGGTCCCAGGAGGGTGAAGAGGGCATTCGAGGCCACGCCGGCGGAGGAGGCCACCGGCCGGCTGAGCAGCTTCAGCACCGCCCGCCGCCGCCGGTCCGAAAAGCTGGTGACCAGCACCCGGTGGTGCACCTGGTGCCGCTCGATCGCGGCGGCAGTGCTCCGCACCGAATCCCAGTCCTTGACGTCGAGGTTCAGCCTGGCCTCCGGCAGGCCGGTGACCAGCTCGTCGAACGTGGGAATGGGTTCACGGCCGTCGATCCGCGCCTTCGCCACCTCTGCGGCGGCAAGATCTCCGACCCTGCCTCTGCCGTCGGTCACCCGGTCCAGGAATTCATCGTGGAACAGCAGCAGCACGCCGTCCGCCGTGGTGTGGACATCCGTTTCGAGGTAGCGGAAGCCGAGTTCGATGCCGGCGCGGAACGCGGCCATGGAGTTTTCCAGCCCGTCCACCGAGAAGCCCCGGTGGGCCATGGCGATGGGAAGCTGCCGCCCGGCGTCGTCGGGGTGTTGGAAAAAGGGCAGGGTCACCCTGCGAGCGTACCCGAGGCCCGCACCGTCAGTCCCGGCAGTCGGTCTCGCCGCAGGGCAGGATGTCCACGCCGTCGCCGCAGTGCAGCAGGACGCGTCCGCGGCCGCCATCCAGGTGGACCCAGACGGCGCTGTGGTCTGCGGTAATGGTGTCCACTACCCCGCTCGCTTGGAAGCCGGGTGACAGCAGGACGCGGACCCTGTCGCCCTGGCGCAACTGCTTCCAGTGCGGATCAGGCGTTGCCTTGCGCAGCGGCGCATTTGCTGCGCCCTGTTTGACGCTTCGTGCCATCGGAACCCCCTGTGAGCCGGCCGGTGAGGGGCGAACCCTCCAGCCTTGACGGTACAGACGAAAGGTAAACGCCAGGTGAGCGCCAGCTGGAAGTACGGGGCGGGAGTCAGGAAAACTGGACGCCCAAGGCTGCCAGCCTGGCCTCCAGGACCTGGGCCACGCCGTCGTCGTCAAAATGCGGTGCCTGCCGGCCCGCCGCCCTGATGGCCTCGGGGTGGCCGCTGGCCATCGCGTAACCGTGCCCCGCCCAGCGGAGCATTTCGATGTCGTTGGGCATGTCGCCGAAGGCGACCACGTCGGCGGCATCGATGCCCAGTGCGGCCGCGTACTCGGCCAGGGTGACGGCCTTGTTCACGCCCGGGAGGGACAGTTCCAGCATGGCGACGCCGGGCGAGGAGTGCGTGGCGGCGGCCAGGTGTTCGACGGCGGGCGCCACCTCGGCGAGGAAGTCGTCCGGGGTGCCCTCCCGGACAATGGCCAGGAATTTGACCACGGAATCGTCCCCGGTGAGCGTTTCATGGAGCGGCGCCGGAGTGAATTCGGCGAGGAGTTCGCTGGATTCGTTTTCGATGAAGCCCGGCTCAAGGTGGAACCCGGTGAGCGTTTCGGCGGCGAACAGCGCGGCGGGACGGAGTTCCTTGATGACGCGGCGGATTTCCAGGACAGCAGCGGTGGCCAGCGCACGGGCGGATACCAGTTGGTCCGCTTCCAGGTCCCAGACGACGGCACCGTTGGAGCAGATCACCCGTCCGGCGTGGCCCAGCTGCTCCTCAAGCGGGTACAGCCAGCGCGGAGGGCGCCCGGTGACGAAGACCAGTTCGACGCCGGCATCCCGGCAGGCGTGGAAGGCGCGTATGGTGCGCGGGCTGATTTTTCCGTCGTGCCCAAGGATCGTTCCGTCAATATCGCTCGCAACCAACCGCATCCTGCAAGTCTACGTTGGCCGCCGGCTCCCGTTGTCGGCCTGCGGGGCTACACTGAAGTATCGAACATATATTCGAATAAAGGTGTGTTGTGGGCGTTATTATTGGTCCCCGCGTGATAGATGCGGGCGTCTCCTTGTTATCGGTGCTGATCTCGCCCGTGGCAGTGGCGGCGGGGTTTCCGTCGCCCGCACAGGACTACTTCGATGGCCGGATCGACCTGAACGCCCACCTGATCAAGGACATCACCAGCACGTTCGTGGTCCGGGTAACCGGGGACTCCATGGAAGGCGCGGGCATCAGCGACGGCGATGAACTCATTGTGAACCGGGCCCTGGAACCGCGGGACGGGTCTGTGGTGATCGCCGTCCTGGACGGAGAACTGACGGTCAAGCGCCTGCGCATCACCGGCAACGGCGTGGTGCTGCAGGCGGAAAACCCGCGGTATCCGGACATCCGGGTACCGGCCCTGTCCGAGCTGACCATCTGGGGCGTTGCCACCCGGTGCCTCCATCATGTGTGAAGTGCATCGTGGCTAAGCCGGCCCCCATGCGGAGGATGCCGCAGATCGCCCATGTGGACGTCAACTGCTTCTACGCGTCGGCGGAGCGCGCCTTCGATCCCTCCCTGGAGGGCCGGCCGCTCGTGGTCCTGTCCAACAATGACGGCTGCGCGGTTACCCGGTCCCCCGAGGCGAAAGCCCTCGGCATCTCCACCGGGGAGCCCTGGTTCAAGCTCGCGCCGCGGGCCAAGGAATGGGGCCTGGTGGCCAAGTCCAGCAATTATGAGTTGTACGGGGACATCAGCGCCCGCGTCATGGAACTTCTCGGCCGCTACTCGGCGTGGCTGGAGGTCTACAGCATTGACGAGGCATTCCTCGGCGTCAAGGGCGAACCGGACCAGCTGTTGGTCCTTGGCCGCCGGATCAAGGAGGCCGTGCTGCGCCACGTCGGGGTTCCGGTGTGCGTAGGGATAGCTCCCACCAAAACACTGGCCAAGCTGTGCAACAAGTGGGCCAAGAACAATCCCGCATTTGGCGGGGTGTGCCTCTGGGAGTCAGTGCCGCCGCCGGTGCGGGAGGGCTTGATGGGCCGGTTGCCCGTGGACGAGATCTGGGGCGTCGCCGGGCGCCTGGCCAAGCGCCTGAATGCCATGGGGATCTTTACCGTGCTGGACCTGATGCACGCCGACCCGGTGGCGATCAGGGGCAAGTTTTCGGTGGTGCTGATGCGCACCGTCCTCGAACTGCGCGGCACTGCCTGCATTCCCATGGAGGAGGAGCGCGTTGGCCGCGACCAGTTGATCTTTTCCCGCTCGTTCGCCACCCCGGTGACCACCTCTGCCGGTGTGCGGGAGGTGCTGGGCATTTACAGCCAGCAGGCGAGCGCACGGCTGTCCAAACACGGCCTCCAGGCAAAGGTGCTGACGGCGTTCGCAGCCACCTCGCCGTTCCGGAACCAGGAGCAGGCGTATCCTACGGTGTGCGTCCGGCTTCCCATGCCCACCGCGGATCCGCTCCTGCTCACCAGGGCCGCGCACGCTCTGCTGCCGAAAATCCGGGAAGGGCTCAGGTATGCGAAGGCGGGCCTGATGCTGACCGATCTTCGGCCCACCGGCAACCAGCCACCGCTGGAGCCTTTCGAGAACCGGCACGAGGAACGCGGCATCGGGCCGCTGCTGGAGGACGTCAGCCGCCGCTTTGGGCGCGGTTCCATTGGATTGGGGTACGCAGGCGTCAAGTCCGGCCTTGACTGGACCATGAAGCGCAATATGCGTTCACCCCGGTACACAACCCACTGGGACGAACTGCCGCTGGTCAAGGCCGCCTGACCTTCGGGTCCCCGCCGGCGGCACCAAGGCCGGCGGCGGGGACCCTCGTGGCCATCAGGCGCGGGACCTGCCGCGGACAAAGTGGAAGATCAGGACTACCACGGCAACAACCAAAAGGATGTGGATGAGCCCGCCGCCAATATTGGCGAGCAGTCCGAGGAGCCAGAGAACGGCGATGATAATAGCGATCCAAAGCAACATGAATTTCTCCTGGATTGTTATTGGCTGGAACTGCTGCATGTGCAGTACGGCGCCTTAGCCGGGCCTACTGCAAGGAATACACCCCTACCTCCCGTTCCAGGCCCCCATGCCGCTTCCGTTCATCAGCACGGCCGGTAAAACGTCGCAGTGGCCTGCTGAATCGCCACACCGAAATTGTGTGGCAAATCCCAGACTATTTCAGGACGCCCCTGCTGGAAATGGCAGGGCATCAAAAAAGTAGACGTGTCCCCTTTGTGCGTGATTTCGCGCATGGATGCAAATCCCCGCAGCTCTCCTGGAACGCACCGGGGCCGGGCAGGATCAGGCGGTGGTGAACCGGGCAGTTGCCCCGCCGTCGAGGGCCCCGCTGGGCAGCCGGCGGTCCATGAGCACCATCAGGAGGTGGTGGGCGGCGCCGCGGAGGGGCTCGCCGTCGCCGAAGGCCCAGTCCAGGTCGGTGGCTTCGAGCCGGACGCCGGCCAGGTCAAACCGGAAATGCTTCCGGCTGAGGGGGCTGGTCGCATGGTCGAGTACCGTGCGGAAGCTTGCATCACTGACCGGGTGTTTGAGGCCGAGCGGGATGGTGATGTCCAGGCCATGGACGATGTCGTGGGTAAGGGCTCCCTGGAGTCCACCGCCGGGCGGTTTCCACAGCGTGTCCTCGTTCGCGCGCCAGCGGTGAAGCAAGGTGCTGACCGGCTCCTGGGCGTCGTGGCGGGCGACCCGATCCGCCATGCGGGCGAAGTTGCCGCGCGAGCGGAGCAACTCGCCGATGAACCGTGGGGTGGAGAAGCGCAGGGGCATGGCCATGTGCGCGACGACTTCCCGCACGCGCCAGCCGGCGCAGAGCGAGGCGGCGTCCCACGCCTGTTGCGGCAGCACTTCCAGGATTTTGGTAAAGGCCCGCCGCTCGGCTGCTATGTTCGCCATGGAGTAGCTGTCCGCACTCATCGGTGGGCTCCGGCGTGCTGTGCCAGGTAGGCCTCGAAGCGGTCCAGCGAGGTGAGGAATCCGGCCTGGGCGGCGGGATCGAGCATTGGCTCCGGAACGTTCGTTTGTTCGATGTCGACTTGGGTGCGGCGCGTTCCCAGCTCGGTGAAGGTGATGGTCACGGTCATCCCCGAGTGGTCCTCAATCCACGACAGGCGCTCCGGCGGGGTCACCTCAACGTACCGTGCGCTGGTCGGGTAGGTGCTGCCGTCGCGGTCGTTGACCATGACGGTGGTGAAGGCACCCCCGACGCGGGCATCCACGGTGATTGTGTCCAAGGGCGTGGTGACGCCGGCCGGACCCCAGAAGTGGGTCAAATGCTCGGGTTCGACCATGCAGCTGAAGACCAGTTGCCGTGGCGCCTCGAAGATGCGGGTGAAGCGGAGGGTGTTCTCATTCATGGCGGTCTCCATTCGGGGGTTCGTGCAGGTTGCGGAGGTGTTGGTCGAGCTTGTCGAAGCGCTCGGACCAAAGGCGCCGGTTCTCCTCGATCCAGCCGGCAGCGACATCGAGGGCCTGCAACTCCAGGTGGCAGGGGCGGAACTGGGCTTTCCGGCCTCGACTGATCAATCCCGATCTCTCGAGAACCTTCAGATGCTTGGAGATACCCGGAAGGCTCAAGTTGAACGGTTCCGCCAGTTCGTTGACGGTGGCGTCGCCGGCGGCGAGCCGGACCACGATGGCCCGGCGCGTCGGGTCGGAAAGCGCACTGAACATCGCGTCGAGCCGCTGATCTTCCGCAACTGTCATGCGGGGCTCCAGAATTTCTCCATCCCAATATTTTACTTATTAGCTAATTAACCGTCAAGCAAAATAACGTGGCCTCCGGGCTGGCGCTGCCACCCGCAAAAGACGCTGTCGATTTCAGAAGCTGATTACACAGATGTCAGAAGTCCTGTTCACATGGCACTGTTGGAGGGCCTGAATCCGCCGTTGTCAGAAGCTGATTGCGCAAATGGCCACACCATTGCAGATCTGCGCATATGACTTGTGACCTATAGCTGGGCGACATATCCCTGCACTAAGGTGCTTCTGTTCGGTACTCCTGTTCCCAAAGGGAGGCGGCAATGGAGGCTGATGCGGACCGCATTGTTGCCGATGGGCAGCTGACAATGTCAGACGCTGCGTGGGAACAGGCCAAGAATCGCACCATGGTGATCGGTGCGCTGGCGAAGCGTCGCGTTACTGGGATTGCGGCCGCTGACGAAGCAGCTATAAAGCTTGGCGTTTCCCGGCGCCGTGTTTATTTATTGCTTCGCCGCTACCGCCAGGGCTCAGGTCTTGTAACTGATCTCGCGCTTCATCGTTCGACCGGCGGCAAGGGTGGAAACCGTCTGCCAGAACAGGTTGAGGACATTGTGCGCGGCCTGATTCGCCGTCGGTATTTGACTCGACAGAAGCTGAGCGTGGCGGCATTGCATCGGGAAATTATCCGGGCCTGTGCGTTGCAAGGAGTGCGGGCACCGAGCAGAAACACAGTCAGCCGTCGCATCTCACTGTTGAACCCGGTTGAGGTTGGACGTCGTAGGGAGGGCCCGGATGCCGTGAGGCCCCTGCAATCAGCCGGTGGTGAGGTGCCGACGATCAGTTCGATCCTGGAGCAGGTTCAGATCGATCACACGGTTATGGACATCGTCGTCGTGGACGAACGCGAGCGTCGACCAATTGGCCGCCCATATTTGACCGTTGCCATCGATGTCTTCAGCCGGG
Source organism: Arthrobacter sp. 135MFCol5.1 (assembly GCF_000374865.1). Lineage (GTDB taxonomy): Bacteria > Actinomycetota > Actinomycetes > Actinomycetales > Micrococcaceae > Arthrobacter. The sequence continues at coordinate 97,029 of NZ_KB895460.1, forward strand.
CTCTTGTCGGGCTGGTCCTCACACTGGAACCGCCATCGGCAGTCTCGGTCGGGTTGTGTCTGGCTCACGCTGTTGCCGACAAACGTCCCTGGCTGGAGCATCTCGGCGTCCATGCTGAGTGGCCAATGAGCGGCAAGCCCAAGTCGCTGTTTCTGGATAACGCGGCAGAGTTCAAGAGCGAGGCGTTGCGGCGCGGCTGCGAGCAACACGGCATCCGTTTGTCCTATCGTCCCCCTGGGCAGCCCCACTACGGAGGCATTGTCGAACGCATCATCGGCACGGTCATGCGTGAAATTCACGAGCTCCCCGGCACGACCTTCTCGAGTCCGGTAGAACGGGGTCGGTATGACTCGGAAAAGATGGCCGCACTGACCTTGCGCGAGCTGGAAAAGTGGCTGGTGCTGGCCGTCACCAGCTATCACGGCAGCAGGCACGGCACTCTCGGCCAAACGCCGGCCGCTACGTGGGCGGCTGGCATCGCTGCCAGCGGCATACCCGCAACTACGGCAAATCAGACGGCATTCCTCGTGGACTTCCTCCCGGTCATCCGCCGCACGCTGACCCGCACGGGTTTCCTCATCGACCACGTCCACTACTTCGCCAATGCCTTGAAACCATGGATCACCCGACGTGACTGCCTGGGTAAATTCATTATCCGACGCGATCCTCGGGACATCAGCAGAATATGGGTCCTGGAACCGGACGGTCGTAACTATGTGGAGGTCCCTTACCGGTCGATCTCCAACCCTTCCATCAGCCTCTGGGAACACAGGCAAGCTCTGAACCAATTACGCGCACGCGGCGCAGCCCAAGTGGACGAAGCAATCCTGTTCCGAATGGTCGAGCAAATGCGGCAAGTCAGCGAGACTGCCGTGAACACGACCAAACGCCTGCGGCGGGAAACAGAACGCCGCAAACAGGCCAAGGACCCACACCACCTGGGCATCCAATCCACCCAAGTCCCACGCGCACTAGAGGTGCCGGCCGACGTCGGGCCGGAAAAGGCCGCCGTTCAACCCTTCGAGCAAATTGAGGAATGGTAACCGTGGATACAGGCGAGCGGCAGGATCCGGCGCATCTTCATCCTGCAGCACGGGAACTTTCACAGCTGCCAACGGCAGAGCGTTTGCAGCGCATCCGCGCGGACCGGTGGATCGGCTATCCGAAGGCCCGTGCCGCTGTAGAACGCCTAGAGGTGCTCTTTGGCTGGCCGAGAAAACAGCGGATGCCCAACCTCCTGCTGATCGGACCAACGAACAATGGCAAGTCCATGATCATCGAACGATTCCGGCGGACGCATCCCACCGTGACAGGACCCGCCGGCGAGAACATACCCGTTTTATGTATGCAGATGCCAGCAGAACCATCAGCGCTCCGGTTCTACACGGCCCTGCTGTCGGCGATAGGCGCGCCATCACCCCCGCAACGGCGCCTCCCCGAAGCTGAACGCCTGGCACTTTCACTCCTGCGTGAGGTCGAAGTCCGAGTACTGGTGATCGACGAGATCCACAATGTCCTCGCTGGACGAGGTGAAAAGCGACAGGAGTTCCTCAATCTGTTGCGGTTTCTTGGTAACGAACTCCGCGTTCCCCTGGTCGGCGTCGGGACCCGCGAGGCCTACCTTGCGGTCAGATCCGATGACCAGTTGGAAAACAGGTTTGAACCGTTCATCCTGCCGCTCTGGGAAGTGGGCAACGAAGCCCGGTCGCTGCTGGCCAGTTTCGCTGCTTCGTTTCCCCTGCGCCGGCCTTCTCTGATTGATACCGAGGACATGACCCGGTATCTGCTCGCACGCAGCGAAGGCACGATCGGGGAACTGGCACGCTTGCTGACGGCCGCGGCCGTCGCCGCGGTCGAGACAGGCGAAGAGAGGATCAATCACCGGACCTTGACCCTGGCCGATTACCTCGGTCCCAGCGAACGGCGCCGAATTTTTGAAAAACAACTGCTGTGACCGCTGCCCGACGCTGGCCAATCCATCCCCCGCCCGGACCAACTGAGGCTCTGACGTCATGGCTCCGGCGCATCGCATCACGTTACGAAGCCGATCTCGACGACCTCGTGACTGACCTGGGGTTTAGGCCGTCCGCCGCTGGCGACCTGGACGCCTGCCCACCCGACGGGTTTGCTCGCGCGCTATCCGAGCGAACCGGGCTGGAGGTAAAGCAGATACAGAAGATGAGCCTCAACGGCTGGTCACCCCGGCTGATTGACCCAAATCGACCAGGCCCTGACACGTTTCCGCTCTATAACCAGCAGTTCTCTGTGCTGCTGGGGGTCGGAAGGCGGCGAGTCAGAGAGATCCCTACCTGGCTTCCCTGGCGTTCAACACGCCCGGCGTTGCGGGCATGCCCTCAGTGCATCGCCGCATCTCAACCGCCGTATCCCTACCAATTGCTGTGGCTGCTTGCGATAACACTCAGCTGCCCCTTCCATAAATGTCTCCTCGAAGTGCGCGAAAACCCGGTCAGCCACTTCGCGGACTGGGATCACAAGCCGCCGGTCCCGAAACCAGCGTCACCGACGGTCCTCACGATGGACACCAGGACCTGGCAAGCCATGGCTACAGGTTTCACCGACCTACCGGGGCGCCGGATCCACGCCGAAACGTGGTTCCGCCTCCTTCGGACAATCATTGACGAGCTGGAGGCGACCATAACCGAGTGCACGACCGCGGCGCGCATGATCACCGGGATTTGGAAGACCGCCGGATATTCGGCGCGTGTGGGCCCCCTGAGTTGGCAGCCCCACGAAAGCTATCCGCCCGACGTTCAGGTCCGTGCCCTTCAAACAGCCGCGACGGCCATTCACCTGCTCGAGCGGGGAACACTCACCGGTCGAGGTCCAGACGCTACGTTTTTCCTACCTTTGAAGTCCTGAGCGCCCGCGAACGTCGATAGAAAGATGCCCTGGACATGCCCAGGTCGCGGGCGACTTGGGCAGCAGGTTCGCCGTCCTCAACCAATCGGAGAGCGGTGCGGATCTGGCTCTCCGTGATCCGACGGGGCCGCCCACCCAAGTCCCTGCCTGCTTCTCGCCTTTTGCTGATGGAGTCATTTATCCGTTCGCGTTTGATCTCGTGTTCCATTTGGGCCAAGGCGGCCATGACCGTGAAGAGCATCGACCCCACAGGTGTGGAGGTGTCGACATCGCCTCCGCCCAGATTTAGAACGCGCAGCCCCGCTCCCCGGCCGCGGAGTTCGTCAGCGAATGCGAGCATGTTCTGCGTGGATCGCCCGAGCCTGTCCAGAGTTGTGATGACGAGGGTGTCACCCTCCATCAATGCGCCGAGAGCCCGGTCGAACTGTGGCCGCGAGGCCCGCGCTCCGGAGACGCCGCGGTCGATGTAGAGATCATCGCTTCGAACACCGGCCGCCAACAGGTCCGACTGCTGCCGGTCCGTCGACTGTTGACGGGTCGAGACACGCGCGTACCCGATAAGTTTCGTCAAGGCCTGCCCCTATGTGTCTCATAACTAATGGTTAGTACACCAATTCAAGCAGGCGGTTTCGAGACATAGTTATGAGAATCGCCGGGTGAAGGGAAGTCGCGAGATTTCCTAGGAAGCAGTAGCTTCGAGGACGGACCAGTGAGACGTCTCGTATCCCAAGGGTTATGAGACGTCACCCACCAGGGCGGCCGACAAGCGTGAGCGCGCCGAGTCCCGGTTGGGTTGGGCCGTGGATTCGATGCCAAGATGAACTCACTCAGCGATCGGAGATGAAGTGGCGCGTGTGCGGCCGACGGCAACCGTCAGTGACTGGCTTCTATCGGTGGCGGAAGTTCTTCCCCTTCCACATCGGGCGGTCCCCCCATACACGCTTGGTGAAGCGGTCGCCGAACTCGGCGACTACGCTCAAGTGGTCGATGCTTCCGAGTGGAATCGGGACCGGCCGACGAGGAAGAATCGCCGTTCCCTGCAAATTGAGATTCAGGCACAATCTGGAGCGATCGGGGGGCGGCTTGGGGCTCTAGTCGCTCATCTGCTGGACGATCTTCGCGATGACGCTAACCAAGAAGCCGTTGTTACGGCAACTACAAAATTCGGTGAGGTCTGGCACTCGGATATAGCGGTCACTGATGCGTTTGGTGATCTTAGCGCCGCAGCGAAGATGGGGACGACTAGTGCTGCATTGCGCCGGCTGGCGGCTATCGTTACTTCTCAGGTTGGCCCTTCCGCCCGCGGCCCCTTCTCCGTACTAACCTATGCAGCCGATGCACTCGTCAACACCGAGGACCAACTGGCTTCGGAGTCCGTCGGCCCGCTGCCTGGCCCGCTGACCGAAGAGCGCCGATTTGAAATGGCGAGAGAAATCCTTGTTGCTCCGCCGGTGGGTCAGGTAGTGGTGTGGACGGTCTATTCCCGTGCGCTTCTCTGGGGGATGCGGGAGGTTATTGGACCGATGACGTTCCTGCGAGCAGATTGGGCGCTTCCTAACGCTTTCGAGCACAAATGGCACGACTTTCCGGAACGCGAAGAATTGCGCGAGCTTCGCGAGAACGTCCACTGGCTCGACGACCTCCACAGCGAAGCGCTGGAGCAGGGAAACAGGCTCACCCTTGTACGCGTCGATCTCGGGGAACGGCAGGTGGCCGGCGCGGCCGATGAAGCCAGACGGCGAATCGAGGCGATAGTAAGCATCGCTGTCGAGGCAGGCGGCGTCTCTTGGCAAAATGCCGGTGCAACGGCCGTCCTCCTTGACGGAAAGGCTCGCATCTCATCGGGGGGAATCACTGTTCGCCAGACTCGAACCGCCGACGATGACAGTTACGGGATCGGTGGTACAGGCAAGATCCTCAGCACCGTGGCGGACGAGTTTGCCGATGTCCTGGCGAAAGGGCCTATGCCCGAGCAGTTGGTTGAGGCGCTTACGTCGCTCCGTGAGGCACGGATGACTGATCACCGGGACGTTTCCTTCTACGGAGCCCGCCGCGTCACACCGCGGGTAGCGACAGCGCTCGAGGACCACGCGATGGAACTCTTCGCATCCGCACTAAAGGTGCCTGCGTCAGAGTTGGCCACCGCCCTCCAACGCCGAGAAGCCCTAAGGCAGGCTGACGGTCGGATCGCTGCCCAACTGATGGCTCCTTTGGACGAAGTATGGTCACGCGGACCAAACGCAGGCCGAGATCAGCTCGAACGGAAAATTTCCTCATACAGCAGAGATGGAATCCGCTTAGTATCCGTCGCGAAGGCTGTTGCACTCCAAGATGAAATCCGCGCACTTCCGATGTCCGAACTCAAGCGCGCAGACTTCGAGGATGCCCTTGCAATCTGCACACTTCCCGACCGGGAGCGGCAACTGCTTGACGAGACGTGGCGCGAAACGGGCTTGCTCCGTGCTCGGCATCGGCGGGTTCGAAACGCGGTCAACCACGGCCTGCCGCTGAATGAGGTAACCCTAAACAGCATCCGTAACTATGCCGAGTCCACCTCGAAGATCGCTCTGGATATTGCCCTCACCTGGTTCAAAAACGGCGAGTCGGGTGCGGCCCTGATCCAGCGAGAAGAGAAAGCCTGGACCGAACGAATAGATCGGATCAGCTCAGGCCTGAGCTGCGTGGACGAAGACGCCCGAAACAACGAAGAATCGTAATCTTGACTCCAACAAATTCGTGCCGTGGCATGTGACGTCGCCGTCGTGAGCAGTGTGGGACTTCCCTCCCTTTCCTGTATTCCATAGGTTAGCGGTCCCACGTGGGCTACAGGCTGCCGCCCTCCTGGCCACCTACGCCCAGGCGTAGCCGCCGCAGGACAGATTTGTCGCAGTGCCGCCGGATGCGTAACCGAGGGAACCTCGGCGATCCCGGCCATCGAACGGTCGGGTCCCAGGGAAGTGGGACATCCTGTACTAGGTCCGTGTCGCGAAACCTTGCCGCCTCGGATCCCCAGCGTTCTGTGGCGAATCGATCTCCACATAGGCTTCGATATGTTGGCTGCTACGCGGATGGAATGTCCGTTCCAGGAAACACGGGCCCGCTAACGCCCTGTCCGTCCGAACGAGGTCCAGATAAGCCCTGCGCATCGGAACTTTTGAGGCCGGTGTTCTCGGGCCCGTCGGCCAAGCTGCTGCCCAGCAGACTTCGGGTGAGGGCCTCGCCGTCGGCCATCATTCCATCCACCGCTTTTTCGAGGTGCCCGTCGGCAACCTGAACGCCCTCCAAGGCAGCCGCGACCACAGCGCGCCGGACCAGTTCGCGGGCAAAGGACGCCGTGGTCCCTTCGGTGCGCGCCGCCGCATTCCTGACGGCATCGGGGGTGAAGGGAATCCGCCTGGCGTACAGATTCACAAGATCGACGCGCTCTGCGGATGCCGGGAGTGGAATCTCCACAGCCAGATCCACTCGGCCCGGCCGCTGCGCCAGGGCACGTTCCAGCATATCTACCCTGTTTGTGGTGAGGACGAAGGCAACGTCGGCGTCGCTATCCAAGCCGTCCATGGCATCCAGCACTTCGAACAGCAGCGGCTGCGGTCCGTGCCCGAAGCTCCGGTCCTCGGCAATAAGGTCGCAATCTTCAAGAACTACGATGGAGGGCTGCAGCGCACGGGCCATCGCGGCAGCCTCGGAGATCCTGGCTAACGATCCACCGGACAGAAGGATGGCGGTGGTTCCCGAGCTCTGGCTGAGAAGGTAGCGCACGGTGTGTGTTTTGCCCGTCCCGGGCTTGCCGTAAAGCAGGATGCCCCGCTTGAGATGCTGCCCGTATTCGTTGAGTGAATCCCGGTGTTCGGCGATGCCGAGTGCGTGGTCCGATACCTTCTGCAGCAGGCCCTCGGGCAGAATGACCTCGGACGCTGAGAGTGACGGCCTGGCATGGAACGTGACGCCGGCAGCGCTAGGACCGTACTCACCCATGACCAGTGAAATGATTTGGCCCTTCAGGACGCTGCGGTGCTGCATTCGTCGGCGGAACTCGGCGAGGAATTTCGCTGCATTGCCCGTCTCACCGGCTAGGACTTCGAGGGAAGCCGACTGCCGCCCGTACCGCGGGTTAGCGTCCCGCTGGAGGACGGCTACAGGGCTTCCCCCATGGCTGAATAGCCACAGTCCCAGGGCTACCGCCTGCCGCTGTTCGTCGGGTCCCACGGCCAGGTTCTTGTAATCGGGCTGCGACAACGGGAACTGCGGATAGAACTGGGAGTGTTGCAGCATGTCGCTTAAGGACTGGTGATGGCGCTGGTCTCCGCCGCCAATGCCGACGAGACGGGAGTCCCCGCTCTCGCCCGCGATCTCGGTCATGAGAATGTCAGCATCCACGAACCGGTGCGGCGGTATCTCCTCCACCACCACGGACAATGATTCGGCGGGAACCGCCAAGTGGTCCGTGAGTGCGGTCAGCAGTTGCGTTCCGGCCTGCACGCGATGCTGGCCGGACTGTGCAAGCTGCACGAGTCGGGCAAAATCGTCGATGAACTTCCCCAAGTTTTCATCCATGCGCAGACCCTACCAGCGCCCGTGGCAGAATACGGGGCCAAAGCTTCAGGACGTCCAGGAAGCTTTCCTCTCTGGGATGGATATGCCGTCGCGTCCTGCCTCTGTAACGCGCGGAGTCAGAATGTCTCGAAACCATTCCGCCTTGAAACCCTAGGGATGCAAAACCGCTCTGGATTCCATGCCCAGAAGATGCTCTGTGATTTTTCTGGTTCCGTGTAACCTTTTCGGCTGTCCCGGACAATACAGGGCATGGGGAACCTTGAAAGTGACGAGGACAGCCTTTGGTCCCGCAGCCTGGGCGGTGACGGCGAAGCGTTTGGTGTCCTGTACGACAGGCATCGTGACAGAGCGTTCCGTCATGCTTACCGGCTCGCGGGAAACCATCACGACGCTGAAGACATCATGGCGGCCGCTTTTCTTGAGCTGTGGCGGCGGCGCGCCAATGTCCGTGTCGTCGAAGGGTCTATCCTTCCCTGGCTGCTGGTTACGACGACGAACATGGCCCGGAACAACGGGCGAGCTGCCGCCCGCTACCGGAAGCTGCTGGACTCGCTGCCGCGCACCGAAGAGTCTTCACTGCCCCTGGAGGCTGACTTCTTCGCCGACCAGCAAGAGAGCCTGGACAAGGACTTCTCCCAGGCTCTCGGCACACTCAACACCACGGACCTGCACCTGGTAAGTCTGGTCGTTTTCGAGGACTACCCCCTCACTGCCGCAGCAGCCGTTTTGAACATGACTCCCGGCGCGGCCAAGACACGCATGCACCGGGCGAAGCAACGGATGAAAGCCGCACTCTGCGGCAATAGCGGCGCGGGCGCTCCTGCGCACGGCAAAGCAACTTCAGTCTTGGAAGGAGAACGGTCATGAACCAGTTCCATATCGACGACCGGTTCAGCAACGCACTAAGGGCAGAGCTAGTTTCGCAGGTGGCTAAGGAAGCGCCGGCTGCGAAACGGAAGCGCAGCAGAGTGTGGCTTAGTTCCGGGGCCCTGGCCGGAGCAGGACTGCTTGGTGTTGGAGCGGCAACGGCAGGACTTTTCTTGCTGCCTGGAGGGGAAAAGGTGACACCGTTGGCATCGCCCGTGACCACTACCTACACCGGCACAGCAACGGTTGAACTGGGTAAGCCCCCTGAGGGAACCACGGGGATTCAAATGGAATTCTGGTGCCTGACCCCTGGCTGGTTCGAGTTTCCAGACGGCGCAGCCAGTAGCTGCTCGGACGAGGATGCGGCCAGCGACAGACAGGGTTGGAGCGGCTACACCATCAGTCTTGCCCCCGGCCAGGACAGTGTCACGATCAAAACTGACCCCCAAGCCCGCTGGCGGCTCACCGCCAAGTATGTGAAGCAGGAGCGGACACCGCTGGGTGTCAACGCCAAGGGTGAAACCTACGGAGTCGAAAGCCCCGAAAACGGAACCCCCGACCTGATCGCGGTCATGGCCACCAACGGGCAATCGGGGTACGCCTACGCCCGCGACCTCAACGGAGGCCCGATGCCCACCAGCCCCGAAGACGCCGCCAAGAACTTCAGCACCCCGCGCCCTCCCCGTGAGATCCCGGTCTTCGAAAGCGATGGAGAAACCCGGGTAGGCGTCTTCATGGCGTCAGGCTCTGGAGGCGGAATACCTGCTTACCCGTCACCGTCTCCAAGACCATGACAGGCATACGATTCAGCGCTTGCGAATTGTGAACAGGAGTGCAGAGCAAAAGGGGCACTTGTGCACAGGAGTAGCGGGCAGCCTCTGATCACAACCCGTCTTCACAAAGCCCGGAATTCAGCGGGACGTTGTGCAGTCAGCTTCTGAAAACGACAGACGCTTCACGACGTTTTTTGACGCCTCGCGACGCCACGTTGCGCGTTCGCGTCGCCGGGTGAACCAGTACGACACGAACGATTGTGGGCCTGGTGGGCGCTCCGTAACCTCGTCTCAGCATCCGCCCCAGCAAAGGAATCCCCATGACCAACCCGCAGGACAACGGTCCGCAGAAGTCCACACGCATCGTGGCCGGCCAGTCAGCCAAACCCAAGCGCCCCCTGGGCCTGAAAATCGGCATTGCCGCCGCAATCCTGGCCCTGGTTGGCGGTGGCGCCGCCGTCGCCTCAGCCGTCAACACTGGCGCCCCGGCCGCAACCCCGGAAAGCGCCCCGGCCGGCAATCCGGCAGCTGAGCTGAAGCTGGGCTATTTCGGCAACGTCACGCACGCCCCGGCCCTGGTGGGCGTCAGCAAAGGCTTTATCGCCGGGGAACTGGGCAGCACCAAACTCAGCACCCAGGTCTTCAATGCCGGTCCGGCCGCCATCGAAGCCCTGAACGCAGGCGCCATCGATGCCACCTATATCGGCCCCAACCCGGCCATCAACTCGTTCGTCAAGAGCCAAGGCCAATCGGTGAGCATCATCGCCGGAGCTGCCGCCGGCGGGGCGCAGCTTGTGGTCAAGCCGGAGATCACCTCCGCCGCAGACCTGAAGGGCAAGACCCTCGCATCGCCCCAGCTGGGCGGCACCCAGGACGTCGCCCTTCGGGCCTGGCTCTCGTCGCAGGGCTACAAAACGAATGTGGACGGCAGCGGCGACGTCGCCATCAACCCCACCGAGAACGCCCAGACGCTCAAGCTGTTCCAGGACGGAAAGCTCGACGGCGCGTGGCTGCCCGAGCCTTGGGCCTCCCGCCTGGTGTTGAACGCCGGCGCCAAGGTGCTGGTGGATGAAAAGGACCTGTGGGACGGCTCCCTTTCGGGCAAGCCGGGCGAGTTCCCCACCACCATCCTGATCGTCAACCAGAAGTTCGCGGCGGACCACCCGGACACCGTCAAGACGCTGCTGAAGGGCCACGTGAAATCGGTTGAGTGGCTCAACAACGCCTCTGCCGCCGACAAGGCCACGGTGATCAACTCCGCCTTGAAGGAAGCCGCCGGCGCGGAGCTGAAGCCGGATGTCATTGACCGGTCCCTGAAGAACATCGTCTTCACTGTGGACCCGCTTGCCGGAACCTACCAGAAACTGCTGGCCGACGGCGTGACCGCCGGTACCACCAAGCAGGCCGACATCAACGGCATCTTCGACCTGCGGGCGCTCAACAGCGTGTCCGGCGAGAAGACCTCGGCAGCCGGGCTCGGCAAGGAATAGCTCCTACCCTTGATTGCTCCGCAGGTGTTGTTTTGTGCACCTACAGCGACTCCTGCGGAGCGCCGTTCACAGCGCGGGGCCGCCCGAACCAGGACGACGCGGCGCCCGCGCAAGGAGGGCTCCCCGCAGAGGGCAGCCGGTTAGCTGCCCGGTCCCAGGTGAATGGTGACGACGGTCCCTGACTCGGGGGCGGGACCGAGGTCAAGTCGTCCGCCGGCCGCAGCGGCAATCCGGGCACAGGTTGCCAGGCCCAAGCCTGATCCGGGCGGGTCACCCTGGCGGTCAAGGCGCACCAGCGGATCGAGCACGCGTTCGCGGTCACCGGAGGCGATGCCCTTGCCGTTGTCGATGACGCGCAGGACCGCACCATCCTCGCCACGGTGGCCGGTAATGTGGATGACCGGCGGGACGCCAGGCCGGCTGTAGGCCAGGGCGTTGTGGATGAGATTCTGCAGGAGAACCCGGGTCTGGACCGGGTCCGCGGTAAATAGCAGCTCCCCCGAGTCCACGGACGCTCCCGACTCCTCCACGGCGGTGGCCAGGTCCGCGACGACGTCCCCCACGAGATCCGCCAGGGAAACCGCGGCCGGCTGCAGGTCACCGCCGATGGTGGCGAAAGCCAGGACGTCCTCGACCATCGCCAGCATACGCCGGCCGGTCCGGCCCACGATGCCCAGGTACTCCGGAAGCCGGGCGTCGTCGCCTGCTTCTGCGTCCATTTCGCCCAGTTCCACGAATCCGAGGATCGAGGTCAGCGGGTTGCGGAGGTCGTGGCTGATCCTGCCGGCAAACTCCGCCAGGAGGGTGTTGCTCCGCTCGGCTTCGGCCAGCGCATCAGCCAGGCGGCGTGCGCGGCGCTCCAATTGCAGGACGTCGACGATTTGGGCGGCGAGGATTTCAAGGCCGCGGAGTTGTTCGCCGCTGAGCCGGCCGGTTTCCCGGGCGCCGGCACAAAGGGTGCCAAGGACAAACCCGTCGTCGGTCACCAGCGGAATGGAGGCATAGAACCTGACACTGCTGCGCCGGCCGTCCACGTAGGGGTTTTCGCGGTACCGGGGGTCCAAGGAAGCGTCCTCGAGGACGGTGGGTTCACCGCTAAGGAACCCCACCGCGCACATCGAGTCTTCCCTGGTGCACAGATACGGTTCCATGCCCGCGGTGGCTGCCTGGTACTGGAGGTCTTCGGTGATGATGTTGATGGCTGTCACGGGCTGGCCACAGACCGTGCGGGCCAGTTCAACAAGGTTCTGCAAGCGTTCCGACGCAGCCGGAACGTCGACATGTCCGTCCGGGCCTGGAATGGGCAGTCCGGTTCCGGCAAGGACCGCGTCTCGGACCATCTCGTTCACCGTCATGGCCTGCGCGCCTTGTTATCAGCGCGCGCGAACCACCGGCCATCCGCGCGCGCGGTGGCCAAGCCTTCCATGCCGGGATCGTCCACCGGTCCAGCATCCCATACCGGCGTCGCCGCACGGGGAGAACACAGGAGGGCCGGCTCAAATCCATGAACCGGCCCTCCTTGCCTTCCCCGGCACCGCGGCGTCACGGGGAAGGTGAACCAATCAGCCCGGGACGTTCCGGGGATCGTTGCCGTAGCTGTACTTCTCCCCGATCTGGCCATCCTGGTTTTTGATGACGTGTTCCACCTTGTCTGCTTTCGCGGCGTCGCGACCGGCGGCTACCGCCTCTTCCTTGATGCCGTAGCCGGCACCAAACGCGCGGTCAGCGCCTTCGCGCTTGTTCTTCCACTGGCCGTCTTCGTAGTACGTCTCGATATCGCCCTGAGCCATTGCACACTCCCTCTGCTGTTTGGTTCCAAGACGCCTGCTGCGCAAGCGCGGAAAGCGAAGAGCCCCGCAGTACATGTTGTTGTAGAGCGGGGCCTTCGTGGCAACCACTCCGCCTGTTGGGGGGCCGGCGGAGGAGCTGACACCAAAATAATAGAAAGCATGCTTAGTTTTCAAGCCGGCAGAGAACTCCTGGGAGCGCCGCTTCCTGCCGTGGCCGTACTACAACCACGAAGGATAGCGGCTACCCGCCCACCGCGTTCAGCTCGGTTCGGGTGGGCGGGTTGGCGCCCGGGCGCGACACCGTGACGGCAGCCGCGCGGGCCGAGTGCGCCAGGAGTTCGGCCAGCCCTTCGGTGGGCAGGTCGCGCAGTTCCTCGCGGTTCTGCGCGCCGTCCAGCTCCCGGTCAACCAGGCCGGAGAGGAGCGCGGCCATGAACGAGTCACCGGCGCCCACGGTGTCCGCCACCTCCACTTTGGGCGCGGGCACTGACGTTTCGCCGGCGCGGCAGATACCCCAGGGCCCGTCCGCGCCGCGGGTGACCACCACCAGGGCAGGGCCCTCCTCCCCGCCAAGCGCCAGCCAGGCGCGCGCGGAGTCCAGCACATCCTGGCCGGGGTAGAGCCATTCCAGATCCTCGTCCGAGGCCTTGACCACGTCCGCCAGGCTGACGAACTTCTCCGCCTGCCGGCGCGCGTAGTCCACATCGGTGATGATGCTGGGGCGGCAGTTGGGATCGAAGCTGATGATGGAGGACGGGTGGGCATGCTCGACGGCGGCCAGCACCTCGGCGGCGCCCGGCGCCAGCATGGTGGCAATGGAGCCGGTGTGCAGAAGCGTGGTGCCCTGCAGCATGAAGCCGAGCCGGTCCACGAGGCCGGGCAGCTCCCAGGCGAGGTCGAACGTGTAGGTGGCGGCGCCGTCGTCGTCAATCAATGCGGTGGCAACGCTGGTAGGCAACTCATCCGGAGGCAGCGGCAGCATCACGGAACTGGCGCGAAGGTGCGCAGCCACAGAATCGCCGTAGGCATCCCGGCCGTAGCGGCCGATGAACTGCACCGGATGGTCCAGCCGGGCCAGGCCGACCGCGACGTTGAGGGGGCTGCCGCCGACGTGCGCCTCGATTCCCGAGGCACGCTGGACGACGTCGACAAGGCCTTCGCCAATAACTGTGAGCATGGTCATACTCTGCCAGAAAGCGGGCCGGCTCAGCAGTTCATGTCAGCCCAGGAGCCGGGCCGCCAGTTCGCGGCATACCGCATACGCCGGGGACTTGGGATTGATCAGGTCGAAGTGGTCACCGGGCACCATGACCAGGTGCGCCGGCACGCCTCCGGCCCCGCTTGCGTCCACGTACAGCGCCGACATGGCCAGCGGCACGTCGTCGTCCGCCTCTGCATGCACCGCGTAGACCGGCACATCCAGCGGCAGGGCGGCCATGGGGTCGGCGCAGCGGTAGCGTCGGGGAAATTCCGACGACGATCCGCCAAGCAGGTTGGCCACCGCACCGTTGCTGAGGTTCAGGCGTTCGGCCTCGGCCAGGTTCAGGACGCCAGATTGGCTGACCACCCCGGCGAGGCGGACGCCGCCGGGGTCTGCGAGCTCCGCGCCCGGACCCGGCCCGGCCAGGTGCCCGCGGCCCGCCGCCCAGACGGCAAGGTGGCCGCCGGCAGAATGGCCCACGGCCACCACTTTGCCGAGGTCAAGCGAGTGCTGCCCTGCCAGTTCAGCGAGTTTATCGATCCCGGCCAGGACATCCTGGAAGGTGGCAGGCCAGCCGCCGCCGTTGCCGGCGCGGCGGTACTCCAGGTTCCAGGCGGCCATCCCATGTTCGGCAAGATCTACGGCAAGCGGCTCCCCAAGTTCTGCCCCGTATGTTGAGCGCCAGTAGCCGCCATGGATCACCACCACTACCCCCCGAAGCTGCCCGGCCGCGGGAGGATCTGGCAGGAAGAGCTCGCCCCATTGGCTGGGGTCCGCGCCGTAGGAGTACTTCAGCCGCTGCACCATATGCCAGAGACTACAGGGACCGGGCGTGGGCGGAAGCCGCGCCGGCGACAGCTGCAAACGATCCGGCATAAGCGAAAGTTCCCTCTTGCTTAGTTTTTCTATTTGCTGGACTTGGCCTAAGACCTGTGCCTATGCTTGGTGCTGCTTGTAAGAGCAATCTCTGGGGGGAGGCGTTCTGAGTGAAGTCACATCATAATCCGTGGGCTTTTCTCCGCCCCCTCCTGCTTGCCCTCGCCGCTACTGCCGCCTGGGTAGCGTTGTCCGCCGGAGGCGCTTCTGCTGATACCGGTGCGGACGATTCGGACTCCCGGCATTCCATGCTCGGATCGGTCGGATCATCCCTTCGCTCCGTCACCACCACCGTTGCGCATCAAGCCAAAGGTGCCTTGGAACCGGTGGAGGCCACCCTCAAGGGCGGTCCGGACAATGCGCCTGTCGCGAGTGTTCCGGCGTTGATCCCCGCGCCATCCCTGGGCCCGGCGGTGAAAGACGTCACCGGACTTGCCGACCAGGTGGTGCAGGCCGTTCCCGTCGTCAACCGGGTAGTGCCTGCCGGGACGGTGGGCACGGTGGTGGACCCGGTTGCCGGCACTGTCGATACCGTGCTGGACCGTGCGGTGGGAACCGTGGCCCCAATTGCCGGCGCTGTTCTTGAGCCCCTTGAGCCTGTTGTGGAACCTGTCATCGACGCTGTTCCCCTTCCCGGCGTTAACCCGGCTGACTCCGGCCCGGTTCCCCCCGTGGTCACCGACGCCATCGACACTCTCACCTCTGATCCGGCGTCGACCCCCGCTCCTTCCGTGCCCGGCCTTCCGCAGGCAGGCCACGAAGCGGATGCGTCTGTCACGGTCGCAAACGCCGATGCCGCCGGCACCGCGCCGGGTCGAGCCGCGATGATTCTCGGAGACGCCCTGCCCGGAACCGGCCAGGCCTGCGACACCCGAATGAATTCGGTGGCAAACGCCCCGGCACTTGCCGAAGCCGGCCCGGACCACGCACCAATCCATGAACCTTCTGATTCCCTGCCGGGCGTGCCGGGTGCCACTACCGGCGGAAGCAGCTCCTCCGGGGGCAACGGCCCGGCCGTCCCCGCATGGCTCAACGCCCACCAATTCTACGTTCCTGCGGCGGGTACCGCCGCCATCGAGGGCCGTCTGCTCGCAGCCCCGGCACCGGTGTCCTTCGACCCCGGATCTTCCCCTGATTAGTTGAGGCCCCTCCGCGCACTCACGTGCGGAAACTGAGCCATTTCCGGGCCCAAGAAGTATGCCCAATTCAACTTTTCAGGAGAACTTAAAATGATGCATCGCAACATTCGCAGGTGCCTGCTCGGCACCGCATTTGCCGGCGGACTGCTGGCCTTCGGCGGTGTCGCCGCCAACGCAGCAGACACCACAACCTCGGGAAATGACGGGCTACTTTCAGGCACTCAGGTGGTGGCCCCGATCAACATCCCGGTCAACCTCGGAGCCACTTCGCTGGGACTTGTTGGCGACTCCGCAGCGAGCACACAGAATGCCGGAGCACCGGCAGCCCCCGCTCCAGCGGCGACCACCACTGGTAGTGACAGCATCGCGTCCGGAACCCAGGTAGTGGCGCCGATCACCGTTCCCATCACGCTGGGGGCAACCTCGGTGGGCGCTGTTGGCGACTCGGCAGCAAGCACCCAGGACCCCGCCACTTCGGGCACGGCACCGGCAGCCCCGGCGCCCGCGGCGACCACCACCGGTGGTGACAGCATCGCATCCGGAACCCAGGTAGTGGCGCCTGTAACTGCACCGATCAACCTCGGGGCCACGTCCGTGGGCCTCGTCGGTGATTCAGCTGCAAGCACCCAGAACCCCGCCACTTCGGGCACGGCACCGGCAGCCCCGGCGCCCGCGGCGACCACCACCGGTAGTGACAGCATCGCATCCGGAACCCAGGTAGTGGCGCCTGTAACAGCGCCGATCAACCTCGGGGCCACGTCCGTGGGCCTGGTCGGGGATTCAGCCGCAAGTGTTGAAGGCGCCGGCACCACAGGCACCACGACGGCGCCCGCTGGACCCATCACCACCGGCGGAACCGACGGACTCCTCTCGGGAACCCAAGTGGCGGCCCCGATCACTCTTCCAATCTCCCTTGGTGCCACCTCCGTGGGCGTGATTGGTGATTCGACAGCCACCGTAGTGAACCCTCCGGTTGTCACGCCGCCTGTTGTAACTCCTCCTGTGGTGAACCCCCCGGTGGTTACTCCTCCGGTCGTGAATCCTCCGGTAGTTACCCCTCCGACCGTCACCACCCCGACGGTCACCACTCCGTCCACCGAGGGTCCGGCGGCCCAGCCGGGGGCCGGCGCTGCTGACATCCGCGCCGCAGCGGCTCCGATGCAGGCCAACTATGCTGCAGCCCCGACGGTCCTGGCCAACACGGGGGTGAACACCGGCTTGTTGCTGGTGGGCCTGCTGTTCCTGGCCTTCGGCGGTCTCCTCACCCTGGTCCTGCGTCGGAAAAGGGTCTAATCCCGGTCATGGCGTGAATCGTCTACGCACCTGAGAAGACGCCGGGAGTCCAGGAATTACAGTGGACCCAATCCGGCCAGGAAGGATGAATGGTTACAGCTGTGGCGCCGGGCGGTCGGGACAACGAACCGCTCGGCGCCGCTGCACGACCCGGTCCGGTCCCCCGGAGCCGTTAGCCAGGCGGACGCCTGCGGCCCTTCTTGGTCAGGTATGGAAGGGCCGCCTGGACATCACGGAGTGCCTGGGGGCGGCCGTAGAGATACCCTTGCCGGTAGTCGCACCCAATTCGATTCAGGTAATCGGCCTGCTCGTTGGTTTCGATCCCTTCGGCGGTAACCGCCATGCCAAGGTTGTGCGCCATGTCCACCATGGAGACCATGATTGGCGAGTGGTAGGCACCGCCGGTGATGAGCCGGGTAAAGGACTTGTCGAGCTTAACGGCGTCCACAGGCAGCTCGTGCAGACGGCCAAAGGATGAATAACCCGTACCAAAATCGTCCACGGAAATCCTAACGCCCCGGCGACGAAGCTCCGCCAACTGCGTGATGACTTCGGTCTCCTCACCGAGAAACACACTCTCGGTGACCTCAAGAACCAGTTGTCCCGGATCAACCCCGGCGGTCTGCAAAATCCGCAGCACCGATCCCGCATACTCCGTGTCACGGATTTCCAGCCCCGAAACGTTGATTGCAATGCTGCGCCCGGCATCTTCCGCCAGCCATCCGGACATGTCCGTGCAGGCCTTGGTCAGCATGGCCGCACCGAGGTCCCGGATGAGGCCCGTGCTTTCGGCATGGGAGATGAAGTCGGAGGGCAATCGCAGCTTGCCCTCATGCTGCCACCGGGCCAGCGCCTCCAGCTGGACCACTTCCCCGCTGCGCGCCACCACCACCTGATAAAAGGGGACAACGGCGCCCGTGGCAAGTGCTTTTCGGAGGTTCTCCTGCAGTGCAGCGCGCTCGATGAGCTTGCTCATCATTTCTGGCTGGAAACTCACGAAACGGCTCTTGCCCGCGGCTTTTGCCGCATACATGGCGATATCGGCCCGCCGCAAGAGGTCCTCGCCGCTATCGCGCCCAGGACAATCAGTACCGGACCGTGCTATCCCGATACTCAGGCTCGGCGTGATCTGGACACCCCCCACATCTATGGGTCGACGGGACAGATCTACGAGCCTCTCCGCGATACTGTCCGCGTCGCAGCCGTCTGGGATGATCACGACAAACTCGTCGCCCCCTATCCTGGCGACAATGTCGTCGTTACGGATAACGCCACGGATACGTCGGGCGAGCTCGATGAGCATCCGGTCTCCGGACTGGTGCCCATAGACATCGTTGACCTCTTTGAAATCATCCAGGTCCAACAGCAGCAACGCCGCATGCTGCGGACCGCCGGAGCTGCATGCCCTTCGCAATTCCTCATTGAACAGCGCCCGGCTCCCCAAGCCAGTCAGTGGATCGGTAAACGCGAGCCTCCTCAGGTCATCTGCCCTTTTGGCCAGGTCGCGCATGGCTTGATCGGCCTTGACCTCAGCCTGCCGCTTCGCAGTAACGTCCCGGAAGCTCCATACCCTCCCGACGATTCGATCCCCAATCATCTGGGGGCGGGAAAAACGCTCGAAAACCCTGCCGTCCTTGAACTCCAAAACATCCAGGCTCTCTGCCTGGGGCTGGTCATAGAGCTCCCGGACCTTGGCCAGGAATGCGTCCGGTTCCTCCAGCTGCTCTACCACCAGATCAATCACTGCTTGATCGTCGTGGGTCGCCAGCATGGTGCGCGGAATCCTCCACATAGACGCAAAATTTGCGTTGATGCCGGTGATCCGGCCATCCACTCCAACGACCAAGAGCCCGTCAGCAGTAGACTCAAGCGTCGCGTTTAGCAGCGAGACGAGATTCTGCAGCTCTGCCGTTCCACCCTCATGGTCCCGCAGTTCACGAATGGTGAGCACCACGTACGGGTCCCGGCTCGATCCGCCGAAGCCGACTTCAACCGTAAAGCTGTGGCCCCCTACCCACTGTCCACGCGTATGGAAAACGTCGGGGTCGCCTGCGGGTTCATTTGCCCCGGCGACACCCGTGGTTGTTTGCATCTTCCACTCAGGAAGCAGGGACGTGACAGGTACTTCGTCAAGCTCTCCCGGGCCGCGCCCGAACAGTTTTTCCGCGGACGGATTCGCCGAGACGATAATCCCGTCTTCCCGCCTCAGGACGAGAATGGCGCACCGCGCCAGCTCAAGTACCTTCATGGCCGAAAAGGCGGGCCGAACAGCTGCCGCGTAACTGTCCATAAACCCCTCACATCCTCGAATCAGTTGCTGTCCAAGGTAACTTACTCCCGGGTAACCATGTGTGCCGGGTCCTCAGCACGCGTGGCGGGACCGCACGTTGTGCGGGGTGGCGCGTCCTAGGTGTGCGTTGAGCGGATGACGTCAGCGACGCTCTCCAGGTGCACCCGCATCGCGTCAGCGGCGGCATCCGGATTGTGCGCGCAGACAGCGTCGATGATCGCGAGGTGTTGGGGCAGCGAAACTGCCGGCCGGCCGGGCTGCCGGGCGAGCCGGAACTGGAAGCGAACGGCCTGGCCGCGGAGCCGGTGGATGGTAGCTGCGGCCGTTTGCTGTGCGCTGATGTCGATGACCCTGGCATGCAGGATCTGGTTGCACTCCGAATAGGAGTCCCGGTCACCG
This sequence comes from Arthrobacter sp. 135MFCol5.1, assembly GCF_000374865.1. Taxonomy (GTDB): domain Bacteria; phylum Actinomycetota; class Actinomycetes; order Actinomycetales; family Micrococcaceae; genus Arthrobacter. The sequence goes on from NZ_KB895460.1 coordinate 116,584, forward strand.
CGCTCCACGGCGTCCTTCATCCGCCCGGCAAGCTCCTGAAGTTCGGCCGCTTCACCCTCCGTAATCCGTTCGGCCGCCTTCCGTGCGCAGAGCGCCTCGAGGGCGGCGCGGACCTCGGTGATCTCCACCGCCTCTTCCACGGAAACAGCGCGCACACGGGCGCCGCGGTTCTGGACCCGCTCCACCAAGCCTTCGACCGTCAGTTCCGCCAACGCGGCCCGAATGTTTCCCCGGCTGGCCCCATATTCGGAGGCCAAGTCCGCCTCCACCAGACGCTGGTTTGGCACCAGGTCTCCGCCCACGATGGCGGACCTCAGTACATCCACCAGTTCGGCAACCGTAAGGGACCGGCCCGTGATGCCTTCGAGGGTTTCCATGCCTTGCCACCTCCGTGCGCTTGTCCAGGGCAAGCAATATTGTCAACAACTTTGTACCAGCCTACTTGCCCCTCCATCCAGGGACATCCACCCCTAAAGAGAACCGTCAACATAAATGTAGAAGAAATTGTTGACAATCTCGAATGTAACTTGGTTCACTTGAGGCGACGGCGCCGCTACCGAGGGCGCCCTCCCACATCACCGAAGGACAGACCATGGATGAGGGCATTCCCTTGACGGCGAGCGCGGGCCGTGTGGACCCAGTGGCGCCGCATACCAAGCATGCTCACGTCGGACAGCCAGACGGGGGCCAAACCCCCGTACCCTGTTGGCTTATGCGCGGCGGGACGTCGAAGGGCCCGTTCTTCCGTGCCACCGATCTCCCGGCCGACACAGCCACCCGGGACGCGGTCCTGCTTGCTGCCATGGGCTCGCCGGATCCGCGACAAATCGACGGACTGGGCGGCGCCCACCCATTAACCAGCAAAGCCGGTATTGTCTCGATCTGTGATCGGGATGGGGTGGACCTTGAGTTCCTGTTTGCTCAACTCCAGCCGGACAGCAGCCAGGTGGATACCACGCCCAACTGCGGTAACATGCTGGCGGCCGCGCTCCCGTTCGCGATTGAGTCAGGACTTCTAACTCCCGACGGCGACACCACCACGGCGCGGGTCCTCACCGTGAACACCGGCATGGTCGCCGAGATTACAGTCCGGACGCCCATGGGGCCGGCAGGACGGTACGTCGAATACGCCGGAGACGCCCGGATCGACGGTGTTCCCGGCACGGCCGCGCCAGTGACCATCAACTTCCTGGACACGGCGGGCTCGGTCTGCGACTCACTGCTGCCCACCGGCAACCTCCGCGACACCGTGGATATCGCCGGGGTGGGGGCGGTGGAGGTGACCTGCATCGACAATGGCCAACCGCTGGTGATCATCAACGCCGGTGACCTGGGCCGCACGGGGCGGGAGTCCGTCGTCGACCTTAACAAGGACACCGAACTCAAGGGCCGCCTTGAGGACCTGCGGCTGGCATGCGGAAAACTCATGGGCCTCGGCGACGTGACGGGCAAGAACTACCCCAAAATGACCCTGGTCTCAGCGCCGGCCTCCGGCGGTGCGGTCAATACCCGCAGCTTCATCCCGCACGTCTGCCATGAATCCATCGGCGTGCTCGCCGCGGTCACGGCCGCCACCGCCGCAATCCTCAAAGGGACTGTGGCGCACGACGTCGCCGTACTGCCAGAGGGAACCGCGCCCACGGTCGCAGTTGAACACCCCAGCGGTGAATTCACCGTCGAGCTCGGCCTGGACGCCCACGACCCCACCAAAGTGGTCAAATCCGCGCTGATCCGCACGGCCCGGCTTCTCATGGCGGGCGCCGTCATGGTCCCCGCCCATCCCTCATTCCAGGAGCACACACTGTGATTATCGACATCCACGGCCACTACACCACGGCGCCGGCCGCCCTGGGGCAGTGGCGGGACCGGCAGGTCGCCGCACTGCAGGATCCCGCCTTGGCGCCGTCCCCGGCAGATTTGAGAATTTCCGACGACGAACTCCGGGAGAGCATCGAAGCGAACCAGCTGCGGCTCATGGACGAACGCGGGATCGACCTCACCGTCTTCTCGCCGCGGGCTTCCTTCATGGCACACCACATCGGTTCCTTCGAGACCTCGGCCGAGTGGGCGTCGATCTGCAATGAGCTCTGCTACCGGGTCAGCCGGCTCTTCCCGGACCGGTTCGTCCCGGCCGCGATGCTTCCCCAGTCCCCCGGCGTGGATCCGGCCACATCCATCCCGGAACTCACACGCTGCGTTGAGGAATACGGAGCCGTGGCCTTGAACCTGAACCCCGACCCTTCCGGCGGGCACTGGACCGCTCCGCCGCTGACGGACCGGTACTGGTACCCGATCTACGAAAAAATGGTCGAATTCGACATCCCCGCCATGGTCCATGTCAGCACGAGCGTCAATCCAGCCTTCCACACCACGGGCGCGCACTACCTCAACGCCGATACCACCGCCGTCATGCAACTCATCCAGGGCGACCTGTTCACCGACTTCCCCACCCTAAGACTCGTCATCCCGCACGGCGGCGGTGCCGTCCCGTACCACTGGGGACGCTTCCGGGGCCTGGCCATGGCACTGGGCAAACCGGCCCTCGAAGAACACCTGCTGCGCAACGTCTTCTTCGATACCTGCGTCTACCACCAGCCCGGGGTCGATCTGCTCCTGGACGTCATCCCCACCAGGAACATCCTGTTCGCCTCCGAAATGATCGGCGCCGTCCGGGACATCGACCCCTGCACCGGCCACAATTTCGACGACACTGCCCGCTACCTCGACGCCGCCGGGCTGAACGAAGCCGACCTGGCCGCCGTCCACGAACAGAACGCCCGCACCGTCTACCCCCGCCTCAACGCCCTGCTCAAGCAGCAGGGCCGCTAGCCATCCCAGGAGCCCGAACATGCAGGAACTCGGCGTGGTCCACACCACCATCACCCGCGCAGCGGAACAGGACGTCAAAGCCCTCTCCGCCTTCGGCGTCAGCACCATCCACGAAGCCATGGGCCGGCTGGGCCTCATGCGCCCCTACCTTCGCCCCGTCTACCCCGGCGCCGCCATGTGCGGCACCGCCGTCACCGTGCTGCTCCAGCCCGGAGACAACTGGATGATGCACGTCGCCGCCGAACAGGTCCAGCCCGGGGACGTCGTGGTGGCCGCGTGCACCACCGAAAGCGAAGACGGCTTCTTCGGCGACCTGCTCGCCACCTCACTCAAAGCCCGCGGCGCACGCGGATTGATCATCGACGGCGGCTGCCGCGACGTCGCCGCGCTGGAGGAGATGGACTTCCCGGTCTTCAGCCGCGCCATCAACTCCAAAGGCACCGTCAAAGCCACCCTCGGATCCGTCAACATCCCCGTTATCTGTGCCAACGCCCTGGTCAACCCGGGCGACGTAGTGGTCGCGGACGTCGACGGCGTCGTCGTCGTCCCCGCCGCGCGCGCCGCGGACGTCGCGGAGGCTGCGCGGAAGCGCGAAGACAACGAAGAGGCGAAACGCCTCCGTTTTGCCAACGGAGAACTCGGACTCGACATTTACAACATGCGCGGACCCCTCGAAGAGGCAGGCCTGCGCTATGTCCACTGACGCACGCGGGACTGCCGCCCATTCACCTGCCGGCCAAAGGAACCCCATGGACAGCACCTTCACCAAGTCACCCGGCTGGCTCGACTGGTACAGCAACCCCTCCACGCCACGCTTCACGCTTCCGGCGGGCACAGTGGACGCGCACTGCCACGTCTTCGGGCCCGGGAACGAGTTTCCGTTCGCGCCGGAGCGGAAGTACACGCCCTGCGACGCCGGCAAGGACCAATTGTTCGCCCTGCGGGACCACCTGGGCGTCAGCCGCAACGTGATCGTGCAGGCCACCTGCCACGGCGCCGACAACAGCGCCATGGTGGACGCCGTCCGAGCCTCCAAGGGCCGCGCCCGCGGAGTGGCCACCGTCCGCCCGGACATCAGCGACGCCGAGCTGGAACGGCTGGACGCCGCAGGGGTGCGTGGTGTCCGGTTCAACTTCCTGAAGCGGCTGGTCAACGCGGCACCGCAAGAGGAACTGGCCGCAATCGCCCGCAGGATCGCCCCGCTGGGCTGGCACGTGGTCATCTACTTCGAAGGCCAGGACCTAGAAGGGCTGGAAGGTTTCTTCGGTTCGCTGCCCACGCCGCTGGTGGTGGACCACATGGGGCGCCCCGACGTGGCCAAACCGGCGACCGGGCCGGAGTTCGGCAGGTTCCTGCGCTTCGTGGAGAACAATGACGTCTGGGTCAAGGTCAGCTGCCCGGAACGGCTCAGCATCTCCGGTCCGCCCGCGCTGGACGGGGAGCCCGCCCCGTACCGCGACGTTATGGCGTTCGGCCGCACCGTCGTCGAGGCATTTCCGGACCGTGTCCTGTGGGGAACCGACTGGCCACACCCGAACCTCACGCACCACATGCCGGACGACGGACTCCTGGTGGACTACATCCCGCACGTGGCCACCACCCCGGACCTCCAGCACAAACTCCTCGTCACCAACCCCATGAACCTCTACTGGCCCGGCGAAAACGCCTAGCCTGCCTCCCTCTTGCCCCAAGGATTTCAATGATGCATTCCAACGCCGCCAACCGCCTCGACCGGTTGCCAATTTCCAAATTCCATAAGATCGCCCTGGTGGCCGTCTCGTTCGCCTACTTCTTCGAGTTCGCCGACATCAACAGCTTCGCCACCACCGTGCCCAAACTGATCAAGCTGTGGGGTGTCAGCGTCAACGAGGTGGCATACGTGACGTCCGCTTCCTTCGTTGGCATGTTCTTCGGCTCACTCATCGCCAGCTGGATGGCAGACCGCTGGGGCCGCAAGAATGCCCTGGTCATCACCACCCTCTGGTACGCGTCCTTCTCGCTGGTAGCCGCGTTCTCCTGGGACATCGTGTCGCTGGGCCTCTTCCGGATCCTCACCTCGGCCGGGCTCTCCGCCATGACCGTGGTGGCGGTCATCTACGTCAACGAACTGTTCCCCGCGGCCAAGCGCGGCAAGTACCAGGCATATGCGATCGTCATCGGCATCTGCGGGACACCGGCCACCAACCTCATCGCCAGCCTGGTGGTCCCCCTGGCGGACTGGACCTGGCGGCTGGTCTACGTATGGGGCGCACTGGGCATACTCTTCATCCTGTTCACGCGGCGGCTCAAGGAATCCCCGCGCTGGTATGAAAACAAGGGCGACTACGCCAAAGCAGACGCCATCCTCAAGGAAATCGAGGCCACCGTCAGCGCGGAGAAGGGAGCCCTCCCCGCGCCCGCCGCCCCGGTCGAAACTCCCGCCGCCGCCAAGGCACCCCTGACGCTGCTGCTGCAGAAGAAATACCTGGCACCCACCCTCCTCCTCACCGTCCTCTGGGTCACCCAGACCATCGGCTTCTTCGGCTACTCCAGCTGGGCACCCACGCTGCTGGCCAAGGAAGGCTTCAGCGTTGAAAACTCCATCTTCTACGTGGCACTGACCACGGTCGGCGCACCCCTCGGCTCCTACCTCGCGTCCCTGGTCACGGACCGCTTCGAGCGAAAGTGGTGCCTGGTGGTCTTTGGCACCATCATCGCCGTATGCGGCCTCCTCTACGGCCTCACGTTCAACCCGGTGCTGATCGTCCTGTTCGGCTTCCTGGTCAACCTGTTCGAGCGCGGCTACACGGCACTTGCCTACGCCTACTCGCCCGAACTGTTCGACACCAACGGACGCTCCATGGGCACCGGCGTATCCTACGGACTGGGCCGGCTTTCCAATGCTGCCGGTCCGCTGATCATCGCTGCCCTCTATAACGGCAGCGGCTACCAGAGCGTCTTCTTCTTCATCGCCGGCACCTGGCTCTTCGGCGCCGTCGCCCTGGCCATCTTCGGCCCCGCAACGCAAAAGGCCCGCTTGTTCGCGGCAACGGGGGCAGACCCCGCAGCCGGGCCGGTGAACGGAACCGCCGCAGTCAGGACGCACGACGGCGGCATCCGCCACTAATCCGCGCGATCCAGAGCCCGGTGCCGCACGGCGGCACCGGGCTCTTTCCGTTAACTCCGGGGGCCGCACGCTCCCCACGGAGGGTTGACACTGCGCCACTTATGTCTAATGCTTAAACGAAAGTTTGTGCAGTGGCGCACATCCGATGGGAGCAGTCAATGACAGACACCACATTCCACCCCCGGCGCAGTGCCGTTTCCCGCAGAAGCCTCCTCCTGGCCGGATTGGGAACGGCCATGTCAGCGCCGTTCCTGGCATCCTGCGCGGGGTTCGACACCAGCGGCGCGGCCGCAGGCCAGGGAACCGTAGGGTTCCTGTCCACCCAGTTCACCCCGGTGGAAGAAAAGCAACGGTACGAAGCGGTCCTCAAGAAGTTCGCCAAGGTGCCCATGGCCTACAACTCCGTGGACCCCGGCGTTTTCTCCTCAACGGTGAGCACCCAGGCGGCCGCCGGGAACGTGAAAACCTCCCTTCTGGGCGGCCTGCACGGTGAACTGGCCCCGCTCGCCGACTCCCTCGAGGATGTCGACGCCCTCCTCCGGGACCTGGCCGGGCGCGGGTTCACCAAGGAAATGCTTGACCTCACCAAGGTGGGCGGCGCCACCTCGCGCTATGTCCCCTGGATGCAAGCCACCTACGTGGTGGCCGTGAACAAGAAGGCCCTGGAGTGGCTGCCCGCCGGCGTGGACGTCAACGACCTGACCTACGAGGGCTACCTGGCCTGGGCCAAAGCCGCCAAACAGGGTGCCGGCAGGCCGGTATTCGGGATGCCCGCCGGCCCCAAAGGCCTGCACCACCGCTTCTACCAGGGGTTCCTGCTGCCCAGCTTTACCGGCGGCCAAATCACCACGTTCCGCAACCAGGATGCGGTGGCCGCGTGGTCCTATATGCAGGAACTGTGGTCCGCCATGGCCCCGGCCTCCACCAACTACGACTACATGCAGGAACCCCTGGCCCGCGGCGAAATCCTGGTCGCCTGGGACCACGTTGCACGCCTGGTCAACGCGCCGGCAGACAAACCCGACGACTGGCTGATGGTCCCGGCGCCCCGTGGGCCGAAGGGGCGTGGATACATGCTGATCATCGCGGGTATGGCATTGCCCAGGAACGGCAAGGACCGCGATCTTGCCGAGAAGGCCATCCGGGCCCTGACCGAGCCGGCCTCCCAGATCGAGACCCTGCGCAGCAACGCGTTCTTCCCTGTGGTCCAGACCGAACTTCCCTCGGACCTGACCGGTGCCATCGCGCTGGAGGCCGCAGCGGTACGCCGGCAACAGCGATCCGCCGGGGCGTTGCTGGCACTTCCGCCGGTAGGGCTGGGCGCCAAGGAAGGGGAAGTTTCACAGATCTTCAAGAACTGCTTCCAGCAGATTTGCCTGGAAACCCGGCCCATCCAGCAGGTCCTCGATACGCAGGCAACCCAGCTGAACACCATCCTGAAGGGCCTGAATGTTCCTTGCTGGGCGCCCGATCCGATCTCGATGAAATGCGAGGTAGCGTAATGGCCGTAGAGGCACCCCCCACAGCAGCCGCAACAGTTGCTCCACCGCGGCGGCGCAGGATACCGCCCGCGGTCCTGCTGATTGCCCCGTCCGTCATCTTCATGGCCCTGCTCCTGGGCTGGCCCGTTATCCAGGGCGTCCTGCAGGCCTTCAAGGATGACCAGGGCTTCACCCTCGAGTTTGTCAGCCGCATGGTGCAGGACCCGTACTTTTGGCCGGCAGTCCGCAACACGCTGCTCCTGATCGTTGTGATGATCCCCCTGCAGTTCGCGCTTGCGATCGCCATGGCCCTGATGCTGCGGAGCAATCCGCGGCTGCACAAGGTCCACTTCTTCATCTGGGCCATTCCCCTGGCCCTCAGCGACCTGGCGGCCGGTTTGGTTTGGCTTGCGATCTTCAACGACCGCGGATACCTGAACTCGGTGCTCTCATGGATGGGCCTGCAGGGCACTTCGTGGCTCGCCTACGACAACCAGACCAGCATGTTCATCTGCGTCCTCATCGCCGAACTCTGGCGGGCAACCTCCCTGGTGCTGATCATCGTCGTCGCCGGGCTCCAAGGCATCCCCAAGGACTACGACGAGGCCGCGCAGGTATTTGGTGCCACGTTCTGGCAGCGCCTGCGGCACGTGACCCTGCCGCTGCTGAAACCCAGCCTCCAGGTGGCCTTGATCCTCCGGACCATCCTCGCTTTCCAGACGTTCGCCGTGGCGCAGGCGCTAACCGGCCAGAATTTCCCCCTGGTGGTGGGCGAAACGTACCGCTGGTACACCGGGCTGCAGAACCCCAACGTGGCTGCCGCACTGGCCCTGGTCATCCTCGTCGTCTCGATGGCCACGTCGATCTTTTACCTGCGGGCGCTCCGCGACAAGAACCAGGGAGGACTCCGATGAGCCCCACAGTGGACACCATACCCATCGCCCGGCAGAAGCGGAACCGGTTCCTGCTGCAGGCGGCATGCATCGCCGTCTCGCTGTTCATGCTGATTCCCATCTACCTGATCTCCCTCGCAGCGCTTTCCACCAGGGCGTCGCTCAACGATTTTCCGCTCTCGCTCCTTCCCACCAACCTCTCCGTGGAAACGCTCAACGGCTTCCTGGGGGCGACGGGCATTTTCGGGGCACTGGGGAACTCGCTGATCGTCGGGGCCGGAACGCTGGTCCTGGCGGCGCTGATCGGCGTACCCGCGGGATACGCGCTGGCCCGCTTCAGCTTCCGAGGCAAGGATCCCTACCAACTCTTCCTGCTGTTCACCCGTGCCCTGCCGATCGTGGTGCTGTCCGTCCCGCTCGCCAGGCTCTTCCTCACGGTGGACATTTACGACACGACCTATGCAGTGATCCTCCTGCACACCGCACTGGCGCTGCCCACCACAATCCTGATCTCCGCCAGCGTTTTCCTCAGCGTTCCCATCGATGTCGAGGAAGCGGCACGCCTTTTTGGCTGCTCACCGCTCGGCGCATTCGGGCGGGTGGTGCTGCCCATGGCACTGCCGGGCCTCGCCGCGGCGTCGATCTTTACCTTCGTCATGTCCTGGAACGAAGTGCTGGGTGCGTCGATCCTCACCCTTGACCACCGCACCCTCCCCGCCCAGGTCCTCAGCTCATTGTCCGACTCCCCGCTGGCGTACCGGTTTGCGGGCGGTTTTGCCCTGGTCATTCCGTCCATCATCTTTATCGCGCTGATGCGCCGCTACCTCACCAACATGTGGGGCTCAACCATCCGTTAGGCCGCGCCGGCCTGCCACCACTTTCCCCAAAGGAGCCGATTGTGGCTGATATCCAGATCTCCAACCTTGTTAAGACGTATCCGGGCGGATCCGAGCGCGCCACGGACGATGTGTCCCTGTCCATCCGCGACGGCGAGTTCACCGTCCTGCTGGGACCGTCCGGCTGCGGGAAGACCACGTTGCTGCGGATGATCGCCGGACTCGAACTTCCGGACTCCGGCTCGATCTCCATCGGCGGCCGTGACGTCACCTACCTGCCGCCAAACAAGCGCAACCTCTCCATGGTGTTCCAGTCCTACGCTGTGTTTCCGCACCGCAAGGTCCGCTACAACATCGGCTTCGGGCTGCGGATGGCGAAGGTGCCGGCCGACGAGATTGAGCGGAAGGTCCAGTGGGCCGCCGACCTTCTCCAGCTGGGTCCATACCTGGACCGGCTTCCGGCCAACCTCTCCGGCGGACAACGGCAGCGGGTGGCCGTGGCACGGGCCATCGTGATGGATGCCGATGTGCTGCTGATGGATGAACCGCTGTCCAACCTCGACGCCCTGCTGCGCCTGACCTTCCGGTCCGAGCTGAAGAAGATCGTTCAGGACCTCGGCACCACAACGGTCTACGTCACCCACGACCAAAGCGAGGCGTTGTCCCTCGGCGACCAGGTGGCCGTCATGCGCAAGGGCCGCATCGTCCAGCTGGGAGATCCGCTGGACGTCTACGACGCGCCTGCCGACCAGTTCGTGGGCGGCTTCATCGGGTCCCCGCCCATGAACTTCCTGGATGCCGCGGTCAGCCACGACGGCGGCACGCTGGTCCTGGGTGAACAGCAGCTCATGGCGCCGTCCATCCTGCGCTCTTTTGCGGGCAAGGACGTTCTCCTGGGCGTCCGGGCGGAGAACGTGACAGTCAGCAACCAGCGCTCTTCAGGCGACGTGGCGGCCACGGTCCTCGTCGTCGAACCGATGGGATCCACCGTCCTGCTCACGGTGGATGTGGACGGCCACAGCCTCAAGGTCCAGGCACCGCCCACTTTCAAGACGGCTCCCCGGCACACCATCTGGCTGGGCTTCGCCCCGAACACTATGCGCGTCTATGACCGCGAAACATCAATGGCACTGGAGGCCAAATGAACCCGACCCGCTCCCTGTCCAGTGAAGAACTGCGCTCAGCCGCCATCGACGTCCTGAAGATCAACGACCTGGGCACCATGACCAGCGCGGCCCCCAACCTGTACCCCCATATGTGGAGCTGGGACGCGGCATTCGTTGCCATCGGGCTTGCCCGCACCAACGTCCCCCGCGCCGTCACGGAACTGCGCAGCCTGCTGGGCGCGCAGTGGTCCACGGGGATGATTCCGCACATCGTCTTCAGCGACAATGACACCGGCTACTTCCCGGGCTTCGACCGGTGGGGAACAGCAGACGCTGCAGCACTGCCCGCAGGAATCCGCAGCAGCGGCATCTGCCAACCGCCCGTGCACGCCATCGCCCTGCGCCACATCGTTGACCGCGGGCGGGAAAACGGCGGCGCCGACCAGGAAGCGGCCGAGGAGTTCCTGGCCGAGTCCTTTGACGGTTGGCTGGCGTGGCACCGGTGGCTGGCCACGGTCCGCGACCCGGACGGTGTGGGCCTGGTCGAAATCCACCACGGCTGGGAATCGGGCTTCGATAATTCACCCCGCTGGGACGGCCCCTACTCAAGGATCGCGCCGGGGGCCGTTCCGGCCTATACCCGCCGGGACGTCCTGCACGTCGCGGACGCCAGCGAACGGCCCGACGACGCCGAGTACACCAAGTACCTCTGGCTGGTGCAGCAGATGGCAGAGGTTAAATTCGATGACGCCGCAGTGCAGGACGTGGTCGATTTCCGGGTCCGGGACGTCTTCTTCTCCGCCATCATGGCGGCGTCCAGCGAGGTCCTCGCCGGACTGGCCATGGAACTCGGACGCGAACAGGATGCCTTGGAGCTCCAGGGAATGGCGGCGCGGTTCCGTGCGGGGGTGGCGTCCACGGTGGACCCGGAAACCGGGCTGGCCAGGGACTATGACGTGCTCGCCAAGGAGTGGATCGGCACTGAGACGGTTTCCGGCTTCGCCCCCCTCGTCGCCGGCGGCGATCCTGCCCTCCTCGCGGCCCAGCGCGACCTCCTGCGCGGACCGCGCTGGATGGGCTTCCCGGAGCTCCGGTTTCCGCTGCCCCCTTCGACCTCGCCAACCAGCGACGCGTTCCGGCCGCGGACCTATTGGCGTGGACCGGTATGGCCCTTCCTGAACCTGCTCCTGGGCTGGGCCAGCGCCCGTGACGGTGCCACGGGGCTCTTCGCGGAGCTCCGGTCCGCATCACTTCAGCAACTCTCCGACCTGCAGTTCGGCGAGTACTACGAGCCCTTCACCGGCGAACCGCTGGGGAGCCTCGCCCAGGCATGGACAGCGGCAGCAGCCTTGGAGTGGATTGGAACCGCGCGGGAGGACGCGTCGGGCAAGTAGGCTTGTGGACCGGGAGAAGGGGGCCGCGTGACCGTTGAAAGAGTGCCTGCCAGCTTGGGTGGAGCGACGTCGCACGGACACCTGCTGGAGCTGATCCGCGCCGCGGACGGATTGTCCCGCCAGCAGCTCCTTTCCACCACGGGGATGTCACGGGCCACGTTGTATGAACGGTTGGATACCCTCACCCGCCGGGGCTACATCTATGAAGCAGAACCGCTGGATTCAACCGGCGGACGCCCTTCGCGGAAGATCCGCTTCGAAGACCGGGGCCGGGTGGTCCTGGCCATCACGCTCGGCCAGACCCACGGCACCGTAAGCATTGCCGACACCACCGGCAGGCAATTGCGCTCCGTGACCAGGGGGCTCGACATCAGTGAGCCCGCCGCGTCCGTCCTGGATCCGTTGATCCAGGACGGACGCGCGCTGCTGGCGCAAGGCGCGGGTGAGACCCTCCTGGGCATCGGCGTCAGCCTCCCCGCGCCGGTGGAGGCAGTCACCGGATTCGTGAAACACCCAACCACCATCCCAGGCTGGGCCCCGGACTCGGTGGTGTCGGCCGTGAAAGCGGCATGGGATCTGCCCCTTGTCATCGAAAATGACGCGCGCGCCGCCGCCCTGGGCGAACGGAACAGCGACACCGAAACGGTTGTCTACGTGAAGGTCGGGACGGGCATCGGCTGCGGCATCGTGGTGGAGGGATCAATCCTCCGGGGCGCCCACGGGTCGGCCGGCGACATCGGCCACATCCGGATGACACCGGACGGGCCGCTGTGCCGGTGCGGGCGCCGCGGCTGCCTCGCAGCCTACAGTTCCGGCCGCGCCATCCAGGACCAGCTCGGTCATCTGGACTTTTCGACGGCGGGCCAGGTACGCGATGCAGCGATGGCCGGAAACGCCGAGGTGCTGAACGCCCTCGACTCGGCTGCGGACGTCCTGGGGCAGGCACTTGCCGCCACCGTCACCACGCTGAACCCGGACCGGCTGGTACTCGGCGGGCAGTTGGGTTCCCTGGCAACGTTCGTGGAGCGGGTGGGCCGCCGGGTCCTCGCCGACGTCGTTGACCGGATCGCCGAAGGCATGGTGGTGGAAGCAGGCCACCCGGAAGACCTGGCGGCCTGCCACGGACTCACCACACTGGTGATGCGCGACATCTTTGCCCCCCGCGCCGTTGACCGGATGTTCTCGGATGTGACGGCCCTGGCGTGACGCCTGGGCCGTCACGCCTCCCACCATCGAAGGAAAGGCTGACCGTGGCACGCATCTTCATCACCGGCTCCACTGACGGGCTGGGCCTGGCGACGGCGGAGACGCTGCTCCGGGACGGCCACGAGGTGATCGTGCATGCGCGGTCCTCCCGTCGGCTCCCCGCAGTACAGCACCTGCTGGACCGCGGGGCGCAGAGCGTCGTCGGAGACCTGGCCGTCCTGGCGGACGTCAGGCAACTGGCGGCGGACGCCAACGGAATCGGCGACATCGACGCCGTCATCCACAACGCCGGCGTACTCAGCGGCCCGGCGCTGCTGCCCGTCAACGTGGTTGCCCCTTACCTGCTGACGGCCCTCATGCCCGGTCCGCGCCGCCTGGTCTACCTGAGCAGCGGCATGCACCGGGGCGGGGACGCCGGCCTAGGCGGCCTGGACTGGGAAGGGCGGACGACGACGGCCTCCTACTCCACCACCAAGCTCCAGGTCACTGCGCTGACCTTGGCGCTGGCCCGGCTGGTGCCACACGTCGCCAGCAACGCCGTCGACCCCGGCTGGGTGCCCACCCGGATGGGTGGCCGGTCGGCGCCTGACAGCCTGGAACTGGGCCACCGCACCCAGGAGTGGCTGGCCACCAGCGATGATGCGGAGGCCTTGGCCAGCGGCGGCTACTGGTTTCACCAGGAGCGGCAAACCCCGCATCCGGCAGCCGGCGACCCCCGTTTCCAGGATGCTTTGCTGGCGCAGCTCGCGGACTGCACCGGCACCACCCTGGAAGCGCTCAGCTAGACCGTTCAGAAGGCACGGATGGTGATTCCGGAAAAGACGGCCGGTCCCCCGTCACTGTAGAACGAGATGCCGGTATCGCCGCCGGTGAACTGCACCTGCTGCGACAAAACCGTGTGCCCGGCGTTCACGAACACCTCCACGCTCTGGGTGTCCACGAAGATGCGCAGGTGCACGGACCTGGCGGCGGCGTCAATGGGGGCCGCGGCACGGGTATACGGCACCAGTGAGTAGCCGGCAAGGTCCGAGGGTGCGCGGTCGACGTAGAGCTCAGCACCGTATTTGCCGATATTTGTGTGGCGGGCACCGTCCGCGGAGCGGCCGACGGACACGCCCACGCCCAGCGCGTGGTTGGGGTAGTCGAAGTTGCGTTTCAGCTGCCAGTCCCGCAGGTTCACGGATGTGTAGAAGGCGGCGTACCGGGCGCGGCCGATCACGCACACCCATTCGTTGCGGGCAGCGTCCCAGTGGATCTTGGGGTCCCGGAACCATTCCGCGTTGTCGATCTCTGCCTGTGTGGTGGCCGCCCGGCCGTCCGTGTTGACGATTACCGGGTCCGCGAGGGCCGTGAACGTGTAACCGCCGTCGGTGGACCAGTAGAGGTATTGCTCCTGGTATTTCCTGATGCCGTCCGTGGGCTGCGTGGCGAGCACGACGATCGCTCCGGCGCCGAAGCCTGCGGTGTTGGCGGTGTCCACCACTGCGGATCCGGACCACACGGGAAAATCGGGCTGCAGCGGCAGCGCCACGCCGTGATGGGTGAAGGCCACGGCGTCGGTGGTGCTGGCATGGTCCCACCCGCCCTGCCCGTTGTTTTGCGTGGAATGCAGGTAGTACAGGTGGTGGGCCCCGTTGACGAATACCGGCCGCTGGGGGTCGCACAGCCATCCCGATGGCGGGGTCATGTGGAAGACCGCGCGCAGGGAATCCCGGGCGGCCGTGGGCACCTCGGAAAGTATTTTTGCTAAAACGCTTGATCAGCGCCTGCTTTCACGCTAGCTTCTAGGTGATCAAACGCTTTAGCAGAACGACATCACCGCTGATGAGCTACCCAGTCTTCTTCCAGCCCGCCGATGCGTGGGTTGGAGACCTTATCCCCTTCCAGAAGGATGGCGAGTTCTGGCTCTTCTATCTTCATGAAGTGCGCGCCGATCCGAAGCCCGGTACGGCGTGGAACCTGGTGACCACCAAAGACCTCACGCAGTTCCAGGACCATGGCGTGGCCCTCCACCACGGCACCGCAGACGACCTGGACTTCAACTGCTATACCGGCAGCATCGTCGCCGACGAGTCCGGCGTCCACCACCTCTTCTACACCGGCCAGAACCCGGCCAACCTCGGCCCCGGCGGCCTGCCCCTGCAACTGGTCATGCATGCCACCAGCACCGACGGGATGGCCACCTGGACCAAGCACCCCGAACTCACCTTCGGCGCCCCGGACGGGTACGATTCCGCAGACTGGCGGGACCCCTTCGTCTTCCGCGATGAGGCAGCCGGCGTGTGGCGAATGCTCCTTGCCGCCAGGCACTCCACCGGACCGGAACGCCGCCGGGGCGTGATCGCGCAGTGCGTCTCCACCGACCTGATGACCTGGTCCCACGCCGAACCCTTCTGGGATCCCCGCCGGTACATCACCCATGAGTGCCCCGACGTGTTCCAGTGGGGCGGCTGGTGGTACATGGTCTACTCGGAGTTCTCCGAAACCTTCACCACCCGGTACCGGATGGCCACGAGCCCCGACGGCCCGTGGACCGTTCCGGCCCGGGACAGCATCGACGGGCGCGCCTTCTACGCTGCAAAAACGGCGGAGCGGGACGGCAGGCGGTTCTTCTTCGGCTGGATCGCCAGCAAGGAAGGAAATTCCGACGACGGCGCCTGGCAGTGGGCGGGCACCATGGCCGTGCTGGAGGCCCGCCAAAACGCCGACGGGACGTTGGCGTTCGGGTTCGCCGACGAACTGGTGGACAGCTTCTGGGACAACGTCCCGCTTGAGCTTGGAAGCGGGCTGCCCCTCCGGCTGGACGTCCCGGACGGCTACGCTGCCGCCATGTCTGCGAATCCGATGCCCACGCAGTTCTACGCCAAGGCGGTGCTGGACATCGGCCCCGGCACCACGGAATGCGGGCTGCTGCTGCGGTCGACCGCGGACGGCGACCACTCCTACGTCCTCCGCCTCGAACCGAAACGCGGCCGCCTGGTGTTCGACCGCTGGCCACGAGCCGTCACCGGCGACGCCCAATGGCACGTCTCGGGCGACGTCCCGTACGCCATAGAACTTGAACGCCCGTGCGACCTCGCACCCGGACGCCACACGCTGGAAGTGGTGGTGGACGGCGATCTGTGCGTCGCCGTCGTGGACCGGCAGGTGGCCCTGAGTACCCGCATCTACGACCTCCCCACCGGTGCACTGGGCGTGTTCGCGGGCGAAGGTTCGGTCACTGTCACAGATCTCGAAGTCCGCAAGCGCACCGACAACTGAATACCCATCCTCCATTCCATCCGACCCGTTCCAACGATCCGTTCAATCAAGGGAGATTGCCCCAAATGAAAAACCTGCTCCGCGCTGCCGCCGTCGCAGCCGCCACCGCCCTGGCACTGACCGCCTGTGGCGGCGGCAGTTCCACGAATTCCTCCGACGTCAGCCCCACCGGCGAGATGAAGCCCCATGAAATCTCCTGGCTCCTCTCCCGCCCGGCAGATGGCGCCGTCATCAACATCATGAAGAAGCTGGCCGACGAATACGCCGCGGACCACCCCGGCTTCAAGCTGAACCTGATCACCACCCCTGACCGGCCCTCCTACATCCAGAAGCTTGAGACCCTGGCCGCGGCCAACAAGCTTCCCGAACTTTTCGACACCGATGCCACCCCGTTCGCCCAGCAGCTGGCCAAACAGGGCAAGATGCTCGACGCCGAGAAGCTGCTGAAATCCCTGGACATCTACGGCAACTACCGCCCCGGGGCACTGGACTACCAGCGCTTCGACGACGGCTCCCTTTACATGATTCCGTTCCAGTTCGAGCTGGAGTTCATGTGGTACAACAAGGCACTGCTGGCCAAGGCCGGCGTGGCCGTACCCAAGTCCCTGGACGATATCCCCGCCATGTGCACCGCCCTGCGCAGCAAGGGAATCACCCCCATTGCCATCGACGGCCAGGACCAATGGCCGCTGGAGCGGTACGTCGCCTACCAGCCGTTCCGCGAAGCCGGCCCCGGCTTTGTGCAGAAACTGAAAAAGGGCGATGCCAAGTTCAGCGATGCCGCCGGGCAGAAGACCGTCAACTGGATGGCCGAACTGGGTAAAGCCAAGTGCTTCCAGGACGGCTTCTCCGCCCAGGGCTACTCCGACGCGCAGAACCAGTTCACCTCCGGCCAGGCCGCCATGTACAACATCGGAACCTGGGAGCTGCCCAGCCTGGCCACCGACAAGCTCAACCCCGCCGTCCGCAACGACGTCGACTTCTTCACCCTGCCCACCACCGCAGGATCGGTGACGGCGGCGAACGAGTTCGTCTCGCCGTCGGGCATTGGCATGGCCGTCAACGCCAAGACCTACGATCCCCTGGTCAGCGACTTCCTGAAGTTCGCCCTGAAGAAGTACCCCGCCCAATACGCGGCCACCGGCGCACTGTCGCCCACCACCGACGTCCAGACCACCGTCCCCGCCAACGCCACGCCGCTGTTCCAAAAGGCCCTGGACCAGGCAAAGGACCTCGGGTCCAAGCAGGCCATGCCGTGGGACACCCAGCTGGACCCCACCACCAACGGCCGGCTCCAGCAGGAACTGGTCCTGCTGGTCCAGGGCGAGGTCACTCCCCAGCAGTTCACGGAAACCCTGGACAGCACCATCGCCCAGAACGCCCCCAAGTTCTTCAAGTAAAGGTCCGCCATGCTGCCCAACAGGTCACGGACATCGGTCCTGGTCTTCCTGCTCCCGCCGCTGCTGCTCTATGGCGCTGCGGTCCTCTTCCCCATCCTGCAGTCCCTGTTCCTGAGCTTCTTCTCCTGGAACGGCATCAGCGAGATGGAATTCGTCGGCCTGGCGAACTACATCCGGATGTTCGTCGGCGATGACATCTTCTGGCGGGCGTTCCTGAACGCGCTGATCTACCTCGCCATCTGCCTGGTGCTGCAGCTCGGGGGTGCCCTGGCAGTCGCCAGCCTCCTTACCTCCCTCCGCCGCGGACGGGAGCTCATCAAGACCCTCTACCTGCTGCCGGCCGTGATTTCCACGGTGGCCATTGCCTTCCTGTTCGTCCGGATCTACTCGCTGGAACCAGTGGGGCTGCTGAACCAGCTGCTCCACTGGATCGGACTGGGCAGCCTGGAACGGCCGTGGCTTTCGGATGTGAACACGGTCCTGGCGGCCGTGTCCGCACCGGAAGGCTGGCGGTTCACCGGGTTGTACATGCTGATCATCTACGCGGCACTGCTCGCGGTGCCCAAGGAACTGGAGGAAGCGGCCGTCCTGGACGGCGCGTCCCGCTGGACCCTGTTCAGCAAGATCCGGTTCCCGTACATCCGCCCGGTGTGGATCACCACCACCATCATGGCCACCACGTACGGCCTGCGGGGGTTCGACATCCCCTACCTGATGACCAACGGCGGTCCGGGGCAGTCCTCCGAACTGCTCACCACCTATATGTACAAGACGGCGTTCACCAGCACGGACTTTGGCTATGCGAGCACCATCTCGGTGTTTATCGTCATCGAGTGCCTGGCCGCCGTCGGCCTCATCCTGTTCCTGCTGAAGCGAAAGGCAGACGCATGATCACCCAGGCAGCCCCGCCCGCCCAGCCGCCCGCCGTCGTACCTCCCACGCCCGCCGTGAGGCGCCGCAAGCGCCGGCCGGACCTGTTCCGCACACTCTCCCGCGTGCTGATCACGCTCATCGTGATCGTGCAGGTGTATCCGCTGGCCTGGCAGTTCCTGACCAGCCTGCGCAGCGAACACGACTTCGCCACCGGCGACCCCTTCGCGTTGCCGAGTTCGCTGACGTGGGAGAACTACGCCCGGGCCTTCGAAACCGGCGACCTGGGCCGGAACATCCTGAACAGCTTCGTGGTGACCATGGGCGCCAACGTGCTCATCGTCCTGCTGGGGATGATGGCCGCCTATGCCATTCAGGTGCTGGGGTTCCGGCTCAGCAAGCTGGTCCGCGGGCTGTTCCTCATCGGCATCATCGTCCCGGTGCAGATCGCCCTGGTTCCGCTGTTCATCGACTACTCGCAGGTGAACCTGCTGGATACGTACCAGTCGATGATCATCCCGCTGGCCGGTTTCTCCCTGCCCATGTCCGTCTATCTGTTCTCCTCGTTCTACGAATATATTCCCAAGGAGACATATGAGGCGGCATCCCTGGACGGTGCGGGACCGTACCGGATCTTCGGCCTGATCACGCTGCCACTGTCAGTGAACACGGTGGTCACCGTGGTCCTGGTGAACAGCATCTTCATCTGGAACGACTTCATTTTCGCCAACACGTTCGTGCTCTCCGAGGACCTCAAGACCATCCCCCTGGGCCTGCAGAACTACATCGGCGCCATGGGCAAGGTGGACTGGACGGCAACCTTTGCGGCCGTGTGCGTGACCATCACCCCGCTCCTGCTGGTGTTCCTGGTGCTCAACAAGGCCATGATCCAGGGGCTCGAGAGCGGAGCGACCAAGGGATGACGGCACCTGCTGCTGGATATACTCCTGAAGGAGGGCAGATGAGTTCAATGGAGAATGGTGCGGGCGCGGCCGGCGGCGCGCCGCAGGATCCGCCGCACGCGCCGGAGCGGGCCCACCCCGTGACCCTCCGCGAGGTCGCGGAAGCGGCCGGTGTTTCCACCGCCACGGTATCGCTGGTGGTCAACAAGAAGAAGGACGCCCGCATTGCCGAGGAAACCCGGCGGCGGGTGAAGGAGGCCCTCCGCACCTTGGGCTACCGGCCCAACGCGATGGCAAAGACCCTGGTCAGCGGCACCTCCAAGTTCATCGGGCTGGTGGCCGACGGCGTGGCCACCACGCCCTTTGCCGGCCAGATCATCCACGGGGCGCAGGACGAGGCGTGGAAGCACGGGTATGCGCTGCTCATTGCCAATACCGAGGGCAACGGCGAGCTGGAGCAGGACGCCATCAGCATGATGCTCGAATACAAGGTCCGCGGCATCCTCTACTCCACCTGGTTCCACCGGGCCACCGATATCCCGGCCCCGCTGCGCGAAGCCGACTTTGTGCTGGTGAACTGCTTTTCGAACGAGCCGGGCGCCCGGGCCGTCGTCCCGGACGAGGTCCAGGGTGGCCGCTCGGCAACGGAGATCCTGCTGCGGAACGGCCACCGGCGCATCGCGTTCATCAATGCCACCATTCCGGCGCCGGCCAAGGATGGCCGGCTGGCCGGATACCGGCAGGCCCTGGAGGAGGCGGGCGTCCCGTTCGATCCGGCCCTGGTGATGGAGTCCTATCCGGACCAGGAAGGCGGCTACCGGGCCACGGCGGAGCTGCTCAAACGGGATGTCACCGCCGTGTTCTGCTACAACGACCGAATGGCCATGGGCCTCTATGACGGCCTGCGGGAACACGGCCTGGCCATCCCGGACGACATGGCGGTGGTGGGGTTCGACAACCAGGAAGTGATTGCCGCCCACCTGCGCCCGCCGCTGTCCACGGTTGCCCTGCCGCATTACGAGTTGGGCGCTGCGGGTGTCCGCATGCTTCTGGGCCTCGACCCTGCCGTCGACGGGGCGGCGAAGATCCACTGCCCCGCCGTCGAACGGACCTCCGTCCAGACCAAGGCCCGGGCGTAGCCCCCGGCTGGCGAAGGGTCAGGACGCGCGGAGGCGGCGTTCGACGTCGGCCGTCTCCGGGTACGCCGCCTGGGTGCCTTTCCGGGT
The DNA here is from genome assembly GCF_000374865.1 of Arthrobacter sp. 135MFCol5.1. GTDB lineage: Bacteria > Actinomycetota > Actinomycetes > Actinomycetales > Micrococcaceae > Arthrobacter. The sequence continues at coordinate 137,094 of NZ_KB895460.1, forward strand.
GGTGGCCAGGGCAGCCGCCACAGAGGCGAAGGCGGCGGCTTCGGCGAGGGCGTCTCCGGCGGCCAGCCGGACGGCAACCGCTCCCGTGAAGGCGTCGCCGGCTCCGGTGGTGTCCACGGCGTCCACGCGCGTGGGCGCCACGAAGGTTACCTGGGCGCCTGGAGCCGCCTCCGAATCCAGCACCACGGACCCGTGCGCGCCGAGGGTCACCAGGACCTGCCGGATCCCACGCCCGGCAAACCGCTCCCGGACCGCATCCCATTGCGCCGCGTGGGCGTCCGCGCCCGGGACCGAAGCCCCGGGGCCAAGGAACAGCGCCGCCTCGTGGGCGTTCACCAGCAGGACGTCTGTCAGTTCAGCCAGCTCCGCCGGAATGTGCGCGTACGGTGACAGATTCAGCAGAACGGTTGCGCCGGCGTCGTGCCCTGCCTGGGCTGCGGCCAGCACGGTGGGCATGGCCACCTCCAGGCAGAGGCTGACGACGGCGGCACCGTCCAGGACGTCCGCGGCGCCGGCGACGTCGGCCGGGGACAGGGTGCCGTTGGCTCCGGCGGAGATGATGATGTTGTTCTCGCCGTGGGCGTCCACGGCGATCACCGCGACGCCGGTGGGTTCGCTGGAGGTCCGCACGTGCCCCACGTCCACCCCTGCACCGGCAACCGAGGCCTGGAGCATGTTGCCGTTGGCGTCATCCCCCACGGCACCCACCAGGCTGACGTGTCCGCCCAGCCGGCCCGCGGCCACGGCCTGGTTGGCGCTCTTGCCGCCCGGGTTCACGGCGAATCCGTTGCCGTGCACCGTCTCGCCGGGCTGCGGCAGGCGTTCGCAGTAGATGGTCAGGTCTGCATTCAAGGAGCCGACGACGACGATCCGGCCGGTGTTCTGCGCCGCGGCACTCACGGGGCCACCTCGGCCTCAACCGGCTTGGGAATCAGCAGCGAGGCGGCGAACGCCGCCACGGTGAGGGCCAGCCCGACAAGCACGACGGTCAGGTAGGAGGCCTTCGCATCGCCGAGCGCCTGCGTGGCCACCAGGACCGCGGGCAGGATGAGGAAGCTCAGGCCCGCACCCAGGTTGAAGGCGCCGGCATTCATGCCGGGCAGGAAGCCGGGGTTGCCGGCGGGCGAGAGGACAACGCCGAGTCCGTTGAGCATGATGTTGACGGTACCGGCGTACATGATGCCCAGCAAGACGGTGCCGGCAATCATCATCGGCAGGCTGCCCAGGCCGAGGAAGGCGATGACGGCCAGTGCGGCGATGCTGCCGAGGAGCCCGATCCGCAGCACCTTGGTGTACCCGAGGACGGGGGCCAGCCGCCCGCTGAGCGGACCCACCAGCCAGCCGAGCAGGGCGTACGGGGTGAGGATGATCAGCGACATTTCGGTGGGGCCGATGCTGAAGCCGGGCGCCGCGGCCTGGACGTAGGCCGGGACGATGCCGTTGATGACGGCAAAGATGCCGGTCATGGTCAGGGTGGTGGTGAGCAGGGGGGCCCAGGTGGCGCGCTGGCGCAGGTGCACGGTTTCCACCATCGGCTGGGCGGCCCGCTGTTCGGTGCGCCAGAAGGCGAAGAAGGCGACGGCGGAGACGAGGACCAGCGCAATGCCCAGCATCAGCGTGGCGGCGGAGAAGCCGGCCACCAGCTTGGAGCCTTCGTTCAGGGCGGTCAGCAGGGCGCCCACGGCCACGACGATGAAGAAGACGCCGCGCCAGTCCATGGTGGTGCCTGCGGCAGGCTTGCTCTCCCTGGCAAGGACCAGGACGAGGGCGGTGGCGGCGGCAGCCAGGACCACCATCAGCCAGAAGATGCTGCGGAAGCCGAAGTGCTCGGCGAAGTAGCCGCCCACGAAGGAGTCGACGCCGGCCACGCCGCCGTTGACGGCGGTGATGAGGCCCATGAGCGTGCCGTATTTGCGCGGGTTGCTCACGGCGGAGCGCAGCATGATCAGGCAAAGCGGGACGGTGGGTCCGCTGACGCCCTGGATGATGCGGCCCACGAAGAGCCAGGTGACGTCCGGGGCGAGCGCGGCGATGACGGAGCCCGCGGCCATCAGCACCATCATGCCCACCAGGACTTTCTTGCGTCCCACAATGTCGCTGAGGCGGGGCAGGAACAGTGAGAACAGGGCGGCGGCGGTGAAGAACCAGGTCTGGGAGAGGCCGATGACGGCCTGGTCGGTCTTGAGTTCCTCGCCCATGGTCACCAGGGCGGGGCTGAGCATGGAGGCGTTGAGCTGGAACGCCACGCAGGCGGCCAGCAGGGCGGTCATGAGGGCTGCGGTATTGCCGCGGCCGGTGGCGGTTTCGGTGGTCGTGGCAGTCATTTACTTGACCCCTCCGGCGGTGAGGTGGGCACTGCGGCCGGGTTCGACGTCGGACGCGGTGCCATTGTCCTTGTGGTCACCGGTGCCGGGCTCGCCGATGCGGACCAGTGCGTCGGTGACAAGGTCCCAGAACCGCGCGTGGTCCAGGTCCACGGCCACGCTGGTGTGGCAGTCGGCGGGAGCGGGGGCGCGGAAGTCGGCCACGGTCATGCCGAGGGTGAGGGTGCCCTGCAGTTCGATGTTGACCGGCACCTTGCGGGTGCTGACGATGCTGGGATCGATCACGTAGGCCACGGCGCAGGGGTCGTGGACGGGCGGGTAGTCGAAGCCCTGGGCGTCCTTGTAGGTGTGGGCGAAGAAGTCCATCAGTTCGGTGACGAACTTCGCCGGGGTGGTGCCGATGGCGGCGATTTTCGCCACGACATCCGGGGTGGCGAGCGCTTGGTGGGTGAGGTCCAGGCCCACCATCACCACGGGCCACTTCTCGTTGAAGACGATGTGGGCTGCCTCGGGGTCGATGATGATGTTGAACTCGGCCACGGCGCTCCAGTTGCCCACGTGGTAGCCGCCGCCCATCAGGACCACTTCCTTGACCCGTTCCACGATTCGCGGTTCCTTGCGGGCGGCCAGGGCGATGTTGGTCAGGCCGGCGGTGGGGACCAAGGTGACGGTGCCGGGTTCGTGGGCCATGACGGTGTCGATGATGAGGTCGACGGCGTGGCGCGGGTCCAGTTCGATGGTGGACTCGGGCAGGGCGGGGCCGTCCATGCCGGACTCGCCGTGGATGTCCGGGGCGGTTTCGATGCTGCGGACCAGGGGCCGCGGGCAGCCGGCGGCGAAGGGGACGCCGGTGATGCCGGCGATGGTGCCTACGGCCAGGGCGTTGCGGGTGACTTTTTCGAGGGTCTGGTTGCCCACCACCGTGGTGACGGCCAGCAGTTCGATGTCCGGGTTGCCGTGCGCGAGCAGCAGGGCCACGGCGTCGTCGTGGCCGGGGTCGCAGTCCAGGATGATCTTCCGGGGCTGGTGCTGACTCTGTTGCGGGTTTGGTTCCACGATGGTTCTCCACGTCATTGGGGCCTGCCGGGGAGGCAGGGGTCCAGTATTCCGGGAGTGATCATGGCACCGTTTTGTGGTCTACGTCAAGCGCTTAACGTTGCGATGGCGTTTGCCCACGTCAAACGCTTGATGCCTTGCGGCTGCTGACTGGATCAGCGGCTGCCTAACCGAAGGGATTCCAGGCCGCATCCGGGAAGAGTGCCGCCAGCGCGGCCCGGAGCATCAGGAACCCCACAATGCCTGCCACCCACAGCACCGCCTCCCCGGCCACCCGCGACAGCCACGCGCCAAGGCGCGCCAGCGGGGCATCCAGCACGCTGCCAAGGGCAAGCCTGCCGGCCACCAGGAGCCCGGCAGGCAACAGCATCACCAGGCAGTAGGCGCCAAGGAGGGCAGCGGAAAGGGCCCAGCCAGCACTGGAGGTCGTCAGCAGCCCAATTGCGCCGATATACGGCAGCATGGTGGGCACCTCGAGCAATCCCGCGAGCAGCGCCAGGCCCAGCAGTCCGCCGGGGGTCCCCACTGCACGGCCAATCCTCCGCTGCCACCGGGCCTCGACCGGTGATGGCCCGGGCTCCTGCGCAGCGGCCACCCCGCTGGACCGCTCGGCACGGGCGCCGCGGCCTTGGAGGCGTGCAGTGTCCGGGGAACCGGTCATCCTGCTTGGAAAGGGCGGCTCCGTCGCCGTGGAAACCCCGCGCCCGGGCCTTCCTCCCAACACGGCCCACGCCAGCAAACCGCCGCCCGCCACCAGCATTCCCCACTGCACCGCAGGCAACCCGCCGAGGGCCCCGAGGTCCGCACCCCACGCCCCGGCGGCCCCGGCCACACCTGTCAGCAGGCCAAGTCCGAGCAGGAAGTAGAAGAGCCCGATGGCTGCGAGGTAGGCCGCCGCCTTTCCGGTGACGGCTGCCCGCCCCCCGGAGTCCCGGCGCAGGAGCAGCCACACGGGAATCACCAGCGTGCCGATGCTGGTGCTGTCGATCAGGGCGAGGATGGCCAACTGGGCCAGGAGTTCTGCAGTCACAGGAAGAGTCTTCGCCAACCTGCCTCCTGGCGCGTCAGGCATCGGGGGGAGGGCGGACTCATCCTTTAGTCGCAGAAACTGCGCTTGAGACAGGCCGGCGCTCCCCTCTGCGGCAGGATGGGACCATGCATTCAACACCGGGCACCATCCGCCGTGAGGACGTGGTCCTGGCCCTGGCTTACGCGGGGCTCACCTGGCTGCTGCACTCACTGGGCATTACCGCTACCGAAGCCCCGGCAGTCCCTTCGCTGGAGCCATGGTGGCCCGCGCTGGCGCTGGCCGGATCCGCCGTCGTGGTGCTGCGCCGGAGCACCACCCGGGTAATGGTTCCGGTTTCCCTCCTCGCAGCGGTGGTGCTCCTGCTGGCGGGGGCGGCCGGCGGGTTCTTCCTGCTGTTCGAAGCCGTCTTCTCACTGGTGTTGTTCGGCACCGCGAAAGCGGCCAAGACGGCGGAGGTGGCGGTCCTTCTCCTGTGCGCGGCCGGAGGGGCGGCGGCATGGCTGGCAGGTGGGTCCTTCGCCGATGGCGTTGTAGCGCTGCTCGCCGGTGCCATGGTGCTGCTGCTGCCGGCCGAATGGGCAGGGAATGTCCGCAAGGCCAGGGAACTGGCCGTCAGCGAGGGGGCGCGTGCCGCTGCAATCCGGGGCGCGGCACGCGACCAGGCACGGCTGGCTGCCCGTGAGCACGAACTTGAGCTCGCCGGCGCGCGGCAGGAGATGGCGCGTGAGCTTCACGACGTCCTTTCGTCCAGGCTGTCCGCGATCGCGTTGCAGTCGGCTGCTGCGCTGAACACCGCGGACCCGGCATTGGACCGGGAGGTCCTGGCCCACGTGCGCCGCGAAAGCGTAGCGGGGCTGCGCGACCTGAACGCCTTGATCCGGATGTTGAACGCCGGGGAGCCGCGGGCCCTGGCCGGCGATGTCGGGGATTTGGACGCCGTCATTGCCGGCCATCGCGCTGCCGGGATGGACCTCGAATGGAACAACGCCCTCCCCGGCGGAGGCGAGGACCTTCCCGGCGGCACGCAGGCTGCCATCCACCGGTTGATTGCCGAATCACTGGTCAACGCCGGGCGGCATGCCGCGGGAGCCAGCGTCCGGGCCAGCCTTGAGGAAGTTCCTTCCGGCATCCGGCTGAGGGTTGCTGACGATGGCGGCACCGAGGAACCGCAGGGAAACACGGCCGGAACAGGGACGGGACTGCCCAGCATGAGGGCCCGGGCTGAGCAGCTGGGCGGGTATGCGATCGCCGGCCCTGAAGGCCACGGCTGGAGAGTAGAGGCGTTCCTTCCGACAAACGGCACGGGCACGGTGGAGAACGAGGCACCATGAGCGGACGAATCTCGGTATTGCTCGCGGACGACCATGCCGCCATCCGTGTGGGGATCAGGATGGTGCTCCACGGGGCACCCGGGTTCGATGTGGTCGGCGAGGCAGGTGACGGTGCCACCGCCGTCGCCATGGCCCGGACCCTGCGGCCGGACATCGTCCTGATGGACGTGCGGATGCCGGTGAGGGATGGAGTGTCGGCTACTGCCGAAATAGTCTCTGCCGGGTTGTCGAAAGTCTTGGCTTTGACCACTTTTGACCACGATTCCTATCTTTTTGGCATGCTGTCCGCCGGCGCCGCCGGCTTCCTGTTGAAGACCGCTGAACCCGCAGAAATACTCCATGCGCTGGGCCGCGTCCACGACGGCGGGACTGTGATCGCGCCCGAAGTGGCCGGCCGGTTGGTGTCTGCGGCCATCAATGGAGCAGCGGCGGCACCCACCCCGGCAGCGCCGGCCGGTGAGCTGACCGCCCGGGAACGGGAGGTGCTGGACTGCCTGGCCGATGGCCTCAGCAATGCCCGCATCGCACGCCACCTGTCCATCTCGGAAGCAACGGTCAAGACACACGTTTCGAACGTACTGGCAAAGCTGCAGGTGGAATCCCGCCTGCAGGCTGCGTTGGTGGCAAGGACCCTGTAGCGGGAACGGCGCCGTACCGCGGCGGCGCGTCCGTGGTGGGCGGCCCGATCAGCTGCCGGCACAGGGTCGCACTACGATCGAGGTATGGATTCCGGGGAACAAGTGCAGCAGCGGGCGCGGCCCCGGAGGGTAACGGCGGCCATGGTGGCCGCGCGGGCCGGTGTTTCGGTTGCCACGGTGTCGCTGGTGGCCAACGGCAAGACGGTCGGCCGGGTCTCCGAGGACAACATTTCCCGGGTGCAGGAAGCCATTGCCGAGCTTGGCTACGTGGTGGATGGCATCGGCAGTTCGCTGGCCAAGGGCGTCAGTTCGATCGTGATCCTGGTGGCACCGGATATCTCCAACCCATTCTTCGCCAAGGTAATCAGCGGGGTCCGGGAATCGCTGGGGCCCAATTACCAGCTGCTCCTCTCGGTCACGGACTCAGGTGAATTTCCCAAGGCTGCGGACGTCCGGAAGCTGATGTCCCTGCGGCCGGCAGGGCTTTTGGTTGATGCCCCGAATGCCGGGTTCCTGGCGGACCTTTCCGTGGCCGGCCCCCTGGTCCTGCTGGACGCTCCCGGCCTGGAGTCACTTGCGCCGGCCGTGAACCTTGACGTCGCCCAAGGTGCGCGGGAGCTGGCCGCGCACCTTGCCGGGGCGGGCCACCGGCGCGTGGCCTACCTCGACAGCGTTACCGGAACCGCCACGTTCACCATCCGCCGGGAGGCCTTCCTGGCCGAAGCCGCATCACTGGGCATGACCGTGGATCCGGACCAAATGCCCGCCACCACCATCGATGTGGGTGCCGCGGCGGCTGTCTTCGCCGACGCGTGGCCGGACTGGCAGCGCGCGGGGGTAACCGCCGTCGTCTGCGCCACGGACACCCATGCGTACGGGGTGCTGCAGGAAGCCCGCGTGGCCGGGGTGCGCATTCCCGCGGAGCTGGCCGTGGCGGGGTTCGATGACCTGCCGTATTCGGCGACCAGCAGCCCGGGCCTGACCAGCGTGCACCTGCCGGCGGCAAGCCTGGGGCTGAAGGCTGGTGAACAGCTGCGCCGGCTGATGGAAGGGCGGGCGTTGGAGCAGGAGGAACTCGTCCTGGAAAGTTCCCTGGTGGTGCGCGGCTCCACGGCGGCAGGCGAAACGTAGCGGCGCCGGCGGGTTCCTGTCGGACCCCGGCCGTAAGCTGGGATTATGCCGAGTAACTGGGAGAGTCTGGACGCGTCGCAGCGTGAGTCGGTACAGCACAATGTGGAGATCTATGAGCGCGTCCGCCCTGCCCTGAAGCTCATCACCCGGGACGTCCTCCTCACCCTTCGTGACATGCTCAAGGGTACCGAGGTGACGCCGCTGTTCGTCAGCGGCCGCACCAAGACCGTGGAGTCCTTCAAGGAAAAGATCTCTCGGACCGAAGAGCCCCTGGAGCCCGGCGGCCCGCGGCTGCTCAAGTTCCCGGACCCGTTCCGGACGCTCAATGACATGGTGGGCATCCGGGTGATCACCAAGCTCCCGGCGGAGAACGCCGTGGTGGCCAACATCATCAAGCGCCAGCGGCAACTCTTCGACTGCCGTGGCGACCGGGAGAAGGACATCGGCTCCATCGAATCCGGCACCTACGGATACTCCAGCCGGCACCTGATCCTGCGGACCATCCAGAACGAGGCCGTCAAGGAGTACCAGCAGGTCTTCAACCCGGACGCCGTGCCCAACGGCAGCTACTTCTTCGAGTGCCAGATCCGTACCATCTTCGCCCATGCGTGGAGCGAGATTGAGCATGACATCAGGTTCAAGGCCGAGGATCCGCGCGCGTGGACACCGCACTTCGACCGGCAATTCACGGCCACCGCCGCCATGCTGGAGACCGTGGAGACGGCTTTCGCGGACCTGCATGAACGGTACGAGGAAGTCCGCAGCTTCTGGGACATGGACGGGGAAGGCGCGGCAGCCCTCACCCCGAACCGGATCCGCGACGTCTGGCGGACCCTGCTCCCGCACGTTGACCGGAAAGTGGACGACGACTGGGGCTGGGCCGCGGAACTCCTGGCCGCCCACGGCCTCAACCAGACCGTGCAACTGGCCGGCCTGCTCAGCGCCAACCGCATCACCGAGGTCCGCAAGGCCCTGGACCACCGCTACTCCCCCGGCCCCGACCGGCTGATGGACGACCTCCTGCTGTGGCAGTACGGCACCAAGCACATCGACCTCACCGCAGAACCGGCCGACGCCGTCCCGCACCCCCGGCGCGACAGCCTCCTGCGGCGGCTGCGGCAGATCGAGCGGTACAGGATGACGAAGACGTAAGGGTTCGTGTTAGGAGCATTTGGCTGCTCCATGGGGCGAAACCCTCTTCCCAGGCCGTTCAGGAAAGGTTGTGGACTGCCCCGGCCCAGCGGGGGCCGGAGACGGCCCGGCGGACAGCCCGGGCGCGGGCGTGGAAGTCGATCTTTGGCATTCGCGGAGAAGGGTCAGCGCGACTGCCGGGATCATTCAAGGTGGGGGGCGGTGCCGCTTTGGCGGCTGTTGTGCTGTGGTCGGCGATCAGTCCCATGTCGGCGTATTCGCGTACAGCGGCGATGCCGGCAACGGCGTCGGTCTTGGTATCGAAGGGCTTGGACACTGCCATAACGGTTCCATCGGGGAACTGAATTCCGACCGTAACCGGGGTGACGACCTCCCTGTTCCAATGCCTGAGTACTGGCAGAACGCTTAGCGATCCTTGAGACTCCTGAGCCGGCGTCTTTTGCGCCCGTTACACCGCTCCCCTTCCACAACGGATTACGAAGTTCCGCGCCAAGCCAGCTTTACAGAATCACCACTATCGGCTCTTTGAATTCTGGCGCGGAAGCGGCCGGGGATGCTGACGCTTTGCGGGCGGATCCAGGGTTTTGGGCGGAATCACTGCGTACCCGGACAGGACAATAGCTCGGTGGAAGTGGCGGCGAACTTGTCCCAACCACGGCCTGAGCCTGCATCTGCTGAAGCCCAAGCCGCGGCCAGCGGACGAGCACTGCAGTTTCCACGAGGCCCTGTACAATATCCTGTAATGTGAGACTTTTTGCACATGCCTTATCTACCACTCCACTGTCGCTCCGGCTAAGTCCCGCGATGGAAGGGCACAGACCCAAATGGTGAAGGAATAATGATCATCGACTGGCACCTTCGAGATGACCGCACGCACGGACTTCGCCGGCAGCCTGGCCAAGACGCTCCACGTCCTCCATCTTTCCAGCGAAACGGCTCCGGCGCCCCTCTGGTCCACCTCCGACATCATCGAAATCCTGGAGACCTCCAGGGTCAATCGTGACCGTCACCGACGCACAGGACCGGCCCGTTCCGTTCCGAGTGAGCGGCGCCGTAGCTACTGCCAGTGTTCTCCAGCCACTGAACTCGTCGATGATTGCAGTTGCGATCGTGGGCATTGCTGCGCAGTTCGGATCGTCCTCCGGGATTTCTTGGGTGATCTCGGGTATGTACATCGCGACCGCCGTTACGGCACCGATGGCCGGCCGGCTCGGCGCCCTGTTCGGGCCACGCCGGGTGTATCTGGCTGGCCTCGGGCTTGTGGCAATCGGCTCAATCTGCGGGATGTTTGCCCCCGACGTCGGATGGCTGGTCGGCGCCTACGTCGTGCTGGGAATGGGGATTTCGGCCCATATGCCTAACGCAATGACCATGGTCCGCAGCTACGCGGACCACTATCGATTGCAGCCGCGAACCGCGATTATGACTTTGGTGCTGTGCAGTCAGTCGTTCGCGGCGCTCGGCCCCACCTTGGGCGGGCTGCTGGTGGGAACATTCGGGTGGGAATCCATCCTATGGGTCAACCTGCCCCTAGTCGTCCTTAGCGCTGTCGCGGTCATGCGTGCTGACGTTGGCTTTGCCGGTGGAGAACCAAAATCGGGGCGGCAAGTGTTGTATACGCTCGATCTTCTGGGCATCGCGCTGTTCGTGCTGCTGGTTACCTCCACGATGCTGTTTCTGTTGTCTCTGGGCCGTGATCCTGGCTGGTGGTTGCTGCCGGTCTGGGCCACGGTACTGGGACTGTTTGTGGCCCGGGAGAGACGGGCACCGGAGCCGTTTATCGATGTCCGGGCCCTGGCCCGCAACCGTGCGCTCAGCGCGACGCTGTGCCGCACTCTTGTCACGTACACGACGTTCTACAGCATCTACTTTGGTATTCCGCAGTGGTTGCAGTACGTGAGGGGGATGACTGCCATCGAGGCGGGACTGACCATGCTTCCCGTGGCCCTCGTCGGCATGGTCTCCACGATGGCTGGCTCACGTACCTATCGGTTTTTCGGTGCCCGTCGCACCCTAGTCATCGGCACAAGCGCGCTGCTCGTCGGCGGCGTGCTGCTTGCAGTGGTCGAGCGATCCACCGCTCCCTTGGTGGTGCTGCTGCTTGTGGCCGCAGTATTGGGCATCCCGAACGGCTTCAACAACATTGGCAACCAGAATCTCATTAACTCTGTCACGTCCGTGGCCGAGGTCGGCACGGCCATCGGTATGTACCGCACGGTCCAGTTTATGGGCGCCAATCTCGCTATAGCCGCGCTCCAGCTGACTGCCGGCCCGATCATTAGCGATGACGGCCTCCACCGCACGGGATGGTTTATCGCGGCTTCTGCTGCCGCTCTCCTCGCCGGAGTCCTGTGCTCACGGACCATGGCTCCGCGCACCCCTGCCCGCATCCTGGAGGCGGAGGCCTAATTATGCGGTCAGCCGGGGCCCTGCACTGCCCGAAGGGAGAGACCCCGTCACCGCCATCTTCGAATACTCCTCTGTTTTCTTCGCGCACTCATCGGCGAACCTTTCCAACAAGTTCTCGAATCCGTCCGCGAACTGGTCTTGTGAGACCGTGGCCGGGTCGAGTCCGAGATGGCTGAAGGCCGTGATAAGGCCCAGCGCAGCGGACTCGTGGGATGCGCTCCTGGTTGCCTCAAATCGCGTAGGCGGACGCAACAGCGAGCGAACGCAGATTGGCCTTATTCAATTTCACCTTCGAGTTCATCCCCGTACACATCCCCCGAGGCCTCCTGTTCATCCAGGCAGTGTCGGAGGTTAACTTTTAGAACAAAATATGAAAATCATGTGCCGTGAATTGGGGAGGTTCCACCGTGTCCCGGTACTCGTTTTGCAGCGTCCAAAGTCGTGTTTCCAGTGACTCCTATGTGTTGTGAACCAGGCTGCGTGTTGCAAGCCTGTTGACGCATTACCCATCTGGTCTTGGTTCGTCTGGCCGGATGGATAGTGATCAAACTACCCCCGCTTTTGACCGGCGTGAGGATAGGTGGAGGATGGATTGCGGGCAGCGACAATTGTGGTGAGCCAGACGAGAATAGCCAGGACAGCGTAACCGGCCGTGATGGCGGGAAGGTTCAGGACGCGGCTGGCCTGCCCTGCGATTAAGCTCGGCACTGCCGATCCCGTGTATGAGATGGCGAAGATTACAGCGAGGAGGCCGGCGCGATCCTTGGGAAGGGCGCCGGCCAGGAGTGCGTTCATGCTGCCCGAAGTTGCGGCGCCCATTCCGATGCCGCCAATGACGCCGGCTCCGATGTAGAGGCCCAAAGTTCCGGCACTGCTGGCGTAAGTGAGTCCAATGCCGGATAAGGCTACAAGCGTCATCCCCACACGTTGCGCAGCCGCCGGGGTTAGGCGTCCGCTGATGAACCCACCGAAAAAACTTGGTGCCATATATGAGGCGAAAACGGCGGCAGCGGCGAGTGGACTGTGTGCACCGAGGTTCTCAGCTGCGATGGAGGGGCCGAATGAGGTGAAGTATCCTCCGATCGCCCAGGTGGCGACAAAGATGCCAGAGGCGAGAGGCAGGTAGCGGCGCGACGCCGCGGGAACAGCGAGGCGCGGAACAAGTGAGGCCCACGCCCCGGCTGTGCGGGGAACCGTCTCAGGACCTTTGGTGAGGGCGATGGCGCAGCCGAGCAGGACCCCGGCAAAGACGAAGAAGGTGAGTTCGCGCGGGGTGGGTGCTAGTTCGACGAGGATGCCGGAAAAGAAGACACCGACGGCGAGGCCGACGGCGGCTCCGGCGCTGGTGATCGCGGCGACAAGCCATCGTGGGCGCCGGGGTGCGATGTCGACAATATAGGCGCCGATGGCACTGGACGCGAGACCAGCGGCAAGGCCTTGGAGGGCGCGGCCGACCAAGAGGGGGAGAAAGCTGTGGACCGACAGGAGTGTGAGGCAGCCGGCAGCGCCAATCAGGAGCGCAGCTATGGAGACGGGGCGGCGCCCGTGGTGGTTTGAGAGCCTTCCAAGGACAAGCAACGCGAAAACGGCGCAGACGAAGTAGGCGACGGAGACCAGCGAAAACTGATCGTTGGTGAGGCCGTCAGCACTTCGGTAAGTGTCGTAAAGGGGCATGGCGGCCGAACCTGCACCGAAAACGCAGGCGAAGGAGAGGGTGGCTGCGACGAAGCCGCGTCCCTTGGGGCGGCCGACACCGTGTTCGGGAATCGGGTGTGAGCTGGTCATGGACTTCCTGACGTGGCGAACTCTGTATCACGGGTCCGCGGGGATCGTCGCACGCGGGAAAAGCGGTGACGGCTTGTGAGGTGCCGTGGTGCAACGCGCGGATATCCTTACGGTTGTCCATACTGGCTAGGCTGCGTCCCTGACCTCTCGTGACGGGTCACAGCCGACAGTAATTTTGCCGGCGGGTGAAGACTCAGGCCCGAGAGGGGCAGTGGCCGGACGGCATTCGCGTGTTCGCCACATCTCCGGCCCGTATCCTCCCTGGGCCAAGAATTCAGCCCGAAGAACGTCGCTCATTGGCCGTCTTGTATATGGAACAGGGCACTCCGCTCTTCAGGCCCCCATCGACCACCGTATGCGCCCCGGACCGGAATAGCGCAAGGGCCGTGCCCAGAGTAGCGAGCGAGCGTCGCGGGCCCTCCGGGGTCAGCGTAATGACGCTGCATCGTTTACCCCCGTGCTGGATCTGGACCGCGATAAAACGGAGATTGTTGCTGCTGAACTCGGCTGTCCCTGCGGGGTCGGGAATGTCGCCAACGGTGTATTCGATGAGTTCCCCGGAAAAAGTCCTAAGTTTCAAAAGGGTGGTTCGGGAGCCATAGACGGCTCCGGCGACCACAGCCGACCCGACGAACTCGTTCGAGGGGTGTCGATGCTTCCGTGTGTCTTCCATGCTCTCTTCCTGGCTTAGGCAGACGCAAATGACCTAACAGAGCCTGCACCAGCTGCTGGGCAGCGAGGTCTCCGGGGCTTACTTGGGGGCAGCCGGGGCCGTCTCTGACGCGGCCTAGGGGCTACACCCGCGGTACCGCCATGTATTTGTATTCGAGGAATTCGTCGATGCCAACTCGCCCTCCCTCGCGGCCCAAACCCGAGGCCTTGACGCCACCAAACGGTGCGGCAGAGCTGGCCACGATACCCGTGTTCAAGCCGACCATGCCGACCTCGAGAGCCTCCCCCACGCGGAAGCCCCGGTCTACATCCTGAGTGAACAGGTAGCCCACCAGGCCAAATGGAGTGTCGTTGGCCATGCCGACGGCCTCCTCCTCGGTGTCGAACGGGATGACAGGAGCTACGGGACCGAAAATCTCCTCGCTCATGAGGTCCGCGTCAGCTGAAACATCGGCGAGGACCGTCGGCGGGAAAAAATAGCCCCGGCGTTCTGGCCGGGTCCCACCGCAGACAATCGTCGCGCCCCTATTGACGGCATCATTGACGAGCTCCTGGACCTTCCTCAGGGCCTTCTCCTCCACAAGCGGGCCAACCTCGGTGTCCGGATCGGCGCCGTCACCAACCGACAGCGAGCCCAGCCGCTCGGCGAGACGGCGTGTAAACTCCTTGGCAACTGGCCTCTGAACGAAGATCCGGTTCGCGGCCGTGCAGGCCTCCCCGATGTTGCGCATTTTGGCTGCGAGAGCCCCCTCAACGGCACGGTCCAGGTCTGCATCTTCAAAAACGATGAGGGGCGCGTTGCCGCCCAGTTCCATGGATGATCGCATGATGTTCTTCGCCGCCTGCTCCAAGAGACGCACACCTACCCCGGTGGACCCGGTGAAGCTGACCTTGCGTGCGATGCCGCTTTCCATCCACGGTGTGACTACGTCGGAGGCCTTGGTGGTGGTGACGACGTTGAGAACGCCTTTGGGCAGGCCGGCTTCGATCAGGATGTCCACGAGAGCAAGGGAGGACAGCGGTGTCAGGGCGGCCGGTTTGAAAACCATGGTGCATCCGGCGGCAATGGCTGGCCCGATCTTCCGGGTCCCCATGGCCAGGGGAAAATTCCATGGCGTGACCAGGACGCAGGGACCGACCGGCTCCTTGGATACAAGGATCCGGTTCTTGCCGTCACCCGTGGTGGTCAGGTCGCCGCCTATGCGGACGGCTTCCTCGGAGAACCATCGGAAAAATTCCGCGGCATAGGCTACTTCACCTTTAGCTTCGTTCAAAGGCTTACCCATTTCCGCGGTCATGATCAGGGCAAGCTCATCCTGCCGCGCCATGATCAATTCGAAGGCGCGGCGCAGGATCTCGCTTCGTTCGCGGGGGGAAGTCGTGGCCCACTGCTTCTGTATCCGACCGGCCGTTTCAATGGCACGGCATGCGTCTTCAGGGCCCCCGTCGGCGACTGTGGCGATAACCTCCTCAGTCGCGGGGTTGACCACGTCGAATCGTGCACCGGAAGCCGCGTCGGCCCATTGGCCGTTGATGAACAGACGTGTGTTGACCTTCGAGATGGCCTCGGCCGTCCTCCGCGCGGTTTCGGAGTGGGAAATTTGCGTGAGACTCATGAGAGATCCTTTTCTTGAATGGACGGAAATTGTTTGGTCCGCTCTTCGGGGAGACCACGCCCAGGCCAGGGTTAAGTGGCCGGATGAGGGCCCAAGCTGGAGATCTCGAACTGTTGAACCTTTGCCGCATACGACAAGCCGCCGCTGAGGACTTTAGTGCGGTGGCCCCAGGCTGGAGGTCCTCGCGCTAATTCAGGGGTGGGGTATCAGCGGGAACGACTCCGGTCCCATACAGGTCAATGGCGAGATCCCTTAGCGCACGCAGAGCGACACGTTGGGTGAAAGGGCCATAGGAGACGCGGGCTACGCCAAGTGCCTGCATTTCGGCGGCAGGCAGAGCCCCTGGAGCGCCGCCGCCCACCGACAGCTTCCCTCTACCCAGTCCGTCCACTAGAGGCTCGATGACTTCCCGGGTGCGTGCTCCCGGAACAAACACCAGCGCTGCGCCAGCGTCGAGGAATGCCCGGCCTCGGGCAATAGCGTCGTCGATGCTGTCCGCGACGGGTCGGCCACCGCCCATAAAGATCGCGTCCGTCCGCGCGTTCAGCTGAAATGCAATGCCCTCATCATTGGCGGCCCCCATGACAGCGCGCACGCGGGCGACAGCTTCCTCGAAGGGTCGAAGGCGGTCTTCGATGTTGGCTCCGACAACGCCGAGCCCGATAGCCCGGCGGACAGTCTCGGCCGGGTTGTCGTAACCGTCGTCCAGGTCGGCTGTGACGGGAAGGTCAACGGCGTTGACAACCGTCTTCACCCCTTCCAGTGCTAAGTCCAAAGGCATCGTGCCGTCGGCGTAACCATACATGGCGGCGATAGAGTGGCCGGCGGTAGCGATCGCTTTCGTCCCAGGCACCGCCGCGACAGTCGCTGCGCTGATCGCGTCCCAGACGTTCACAACCCGGAGAATCTCGGGGGCCTCGTGCAGCGCTTTCAAGTGCTCTGCACGGTCTAATTGACTTGCTGCAGCCATTATTGTTCTGCTCCTTGTCATCACTTGCCTCCAACCCTGGCGAGTGCGGGTTTGCAATCATCGAAAAGCACAACAGCGGAGCCAACGAAGGGTCGCCAAACTGCTGCTCTTCTGGTCTTCTCAGTGCGGCTCGGCATGGTCACGCAGGAAGTTCTGCGACGCGGCGAGCTAGGTAGTCCACGCCCATACGGGGGCTCGATAGAACCGTCAACTTGGTCTTCTCGTGGAGCACCCCGGCAAGGCGGTTCATGGATGCCTGGGCGAGGACGATTATGTCAACCTTTTGGGCGAGGTCCATTGCCTGCTCGATGATCATGGCGTCATGCCTTTCGCGGTCCCCCGCCATGAGGACCGAAAATGCGCCTTCGCATAGCCGTTGCTCGAGTGAAATGCTGCGTCCGATTTCGTCTGCTTTCGCGCGAATCAAATCTGATGTTGGACCAAGGGTGGTGGGTACAGTGGCCAAAACGCCTATGCGGTAGCCATCGCGGGCGGCGCGTATCGCCATCGCCTCGTCAATTTTCACCACAGGCGTTTGTACGTTGCGGGCTGCGACGTCCAGGGCCGGTCCGAGGGAAGAGCATGCAGAGAAGATGACATCGGCCCCTGCTGCTTCCGCAGCCTTCGCGAGATGCGTCATTCGCGCCTCGCTGTCGGAGGAGATTCCACCTTCGCGTACAACTGTCGCTAAAACGTCAGAGTCCACAAAATGCATAACTTCAGCATCGGGAATGAGCTCAGCAATGAGGTCATTGATCACAGGCTCGACGGAAACAAAGACGAAGCTTGTGTGCAGAATTGCGATCTTCTTTGACACGCTAGTTACTTCCTTTTCTTCGGCCGAAGCCCACGGATTCGGCCCGCGTGGGCGGGTACGCCCAACCTTGGACCGGAAATCAAAGCTGAAATCGATTGATATTAATGATATCCCGGCATATGAGATATCGTCAATATAAGCGATCATCTCTGCCCTCACCCGAGGACCTCCCCTCGGACCCAACAGTGAAACGTGACTGCGCTGCTGTCTCCATGGGCGGTTTCCGGTCACGGCCAGCCCGGCGGAATTGAGCGGTCCGCAAGTAGGAGGGCTTCAAACACTTGGACCGGACGCGAGAAAGAGCTTCTCGTAGCCCATATCGCCTCTGGGGCTGCGTCAAACACGTAATCGCGTAGCCCAGCCCTATGAGCCGTCGGAATGGACAGGCCTATCTCGGTTCACTCGTGACCTCAATACCTGGAATACGAATTGGAGGGAATCCTGCATTCTGTGTCCGGGATCATGGGGCGGCCTTCAGCTGACGTGAAGAGCGAGCCAACAGGTGCTTTGAGGTTCCGTCGGCTGGCCCGTGGCAGCGAGGGGATAACTCTCTCTGGTCCAACGCTTGGCGGATATCGCCTCATTCAGGACACGGTGGTCATAACTGGAGGTAAACGCTCTTGGTGTAGAGGTAAGTGTCCATGTGGGCAGCTGTTCCCTTGGAGCCATACCCGCTCAACTTCGTGCCACTGAACCCAACCAACGGATCGATGTAGCCATAGCAGTTCACCCACATTGTGCCTGTATGCACGCCTTGGACCACCCGAAGGGCTGTGGACAGGTTTTGGGACCACACCGCTCCCCCGAGGCCGTACTCGCTGTCATTAGCGATAGCGATCGCTTCGTCCACGTCGTCGAACGGAAGTATCGACAGGACGGGGCCGAAGATCTCTTCGCGGGCGATTCGCATTTCATTGGTCACACCACCAAAGACGCTCGGCTCCATGAAGTAGCCGTTTCGGAGTTCGTTTCCCATCCGCTTGCCGCCGCAGAGCAGTTCGGCCCCTTCATTTCGGCCAATATCGATGTACGACAGCACCGTGTCCAGTTGCGGCTGGGAGATGACCGGGCCTAATGCAGCCGCCGAATCCAAGCTGTGACCGACTCGCAGGGTTTTCATAAATGCCAGGAGCCGGTCGGTGAACTCCTCCACGATGGGCCGCTGTACCAGCACCCGCGTGCCGGCGAAGCAGATCTGGCCAGAGTTGGCGAACACACCCATCGCCGCTCCCGGCACTGCCTTGGCCAGATCGGCGTCCGCGCAGATGATGTCCGCCGACTTCCCGCCCAGTTCAAGCTGGAGTTTTTTAATGTTCACGGTCGACGCTTCAATAATCCGGCGGCCGGTCTCCGTCGAGCCGGTGAAAGCGATGCGGTCGACGTCGTGGTGGGCGGCCAACGCATTTCCCGCTTCCCTGCCTGAACCAGTGACCACGTTGATTACACCCGCGGGAACTCCGGCTTCATGAAGGATCTCGGCCACCCGCAGCACCGACATAGAGGCTTCGGAGGCCGGTTTGAGCACGGCGGTGCATCCACTGGCGAGCACTGCCCCGATAATCCAGAACTGGCTGTTGAGGGGACCGTTCCAGGGGATGATTCCGCCGATGACCCCCACCGGAGCCTTCAGCGTCATGGTGGTGACATTCCCGGGGATGCCGTTCATCAACGTCTCACCTGAAATGCTGGTGGCCTGGGAGGCGAAAAAAGCCAACATTTTCATCAACGAGGCTTTGGTATTGCGCAATCTGGATACCGGGGCACCCATGTCCATCGCCTCAATTTGAATCAGCTCCTCAAACCTGTGGTCAAGGACATCGGCGATGCGCATCAGCAACGCTTGGCGCTCGTAGGGGTTCCAGGAGCTCCATGGGCCGTTGAACGCTTTTCGTGCAGCGAGTACTGCGTGATCAACGTCAGCCTGGCCACCGGAGGCGAACCGGGCCAACGGCTCACCGGTGGACGGATTGGTTGTCGTCAGCGTTTTTCCGGACTGTGCAGGGACCATCTGGCCATCGATAAACAGATGGTGCACTTCGCGTGACCAAAAGTTCTGCGCTTGCTCGGACAGTGCGGGACTCTGCTGGATTGTGGTCATGACATTCCTCTCAAGGTGACCTTTGTCGTTTGGCTAGTCGAAGAGGAAGACGCCTTTGCCGATCTTGCGTTGATCGAACAGGTCATAGGCCTTCTCTGCTTCGGCCAGCCGAAACTCATTCGTAAATAGCGACTCAACGTCCAAGCCCCGTTCTGCTACGAACCGGGCGCAGTCTTCCTGCTGGTTCTTGCTGAAAGTCAGCGAGCCCACCACGGTTTTCCGCAGCTGGATAAGCTCTTCGCTATCCAAATCGATTCTTCCGAAGACTCCGACCATGCAGGCGGTGCCCCAAGGCCGGACGGCCTGAACCGCCTGTTCACGCACAGCGTCAATTGCGCTGCATTCGATGGATTTGTCCGCCCCTTCCCCGTTTCTGGTCAGCTCGCGTATGGCGGCAACAGGGTCCTGCTCCCGGGAGTCGACCACGTGGTCGGCGCCGAAGCGAGTTGCCATCTCCAGCCGCGACGGCTCAACATCGACCGCTATCACCCTGGCTCCGAAGGCCTTCGCCAGCAAGGTGACGCTCAGCCCAACGGGCCCCTGCCCGAAGACGGCGACGGTATCATCTGCGGACAGCTGAACCCTCTTGATCGCAGCGAAGGCCGTACCGGTGCCACACGAGATGGCAGCTCCTGTCTTAAACGAGAGCGAATCCGGCAGTTTGATAAGCGTGTGCGCGGGAACCTTCATGAAATCCGCGTGCCCGCCGTCGCCGTCGAGCCCGCCGTATACAATCCGCGCATTTGGGCAATACTGCGTCCAACCCGAACGGCAGTACTGGCAGGTGCGGCATCCGTCGTAGTGGTGGACCATGACCCGGTCTCCGACCCTGGCCTCGGTGGGCCGGACAGCCTCACCGACAATCTCGACCACGCCACACGGCTCGTGCCCTTCTATGACCAACTCCGCTGCGGTGCGGTGCGGACCGTTGAGGTGATGAAGGTCGCTTCCGCACATGCCCGAGGCCTTCATCCGGATGACGACTTCATCGGGCCCCGGTACCGGGTCCGGATACTCACGGAGTTCGAGCTTACTATCGCCCAGGAAAACAACGGCTTTCATGTTAACGCTTTCGATGATCAGGAGTTGAACGGCGCCGCGTGTGTGGTGGCCGGCAGCCAAGCTGTTGCGTCGGCCATGCGGGCTCAACGGAACATATGTGTGGAGGACGCGTTCAGCCGAGAGAGCAGGGCAGCAAGCCCCGCCTCCAGGCTGAACCCGAGAGAGAGCAGAAAAGGGATTCCGACTATCGCGGCGTGTCGTGCGGGAACACCTGCCCCGCCGGGGCATCTGCGGTGTCGCCGTTCGGGGCGATCTGCGCCAACGCCTCAGCAGATGTATCTACACGGGCGGCGGCGATGACCACCGTCACGAGAATGTACATGCCTGAGAGGGTCAGGATCACCCCGATGATGCCAAGGCTATTGAACAGCCACAGGACGATAAAGGGGGATGAGATGACGCAGATGCGACCGACGGTCTGAGCGAAGCCGCCGCCACGGAAACGGAAGGCGGTGGGGAAGAACTCCGGGACAGTTCCCAGAGCCAGAGTCAGGAACGACGAGACCATGCAGGTCATGAAGAAGCCGATGGCGATGATCAGCACAGGCTCTTTCATGAACGGGTAGATGGCAGCGACAATTGCTGTCAGCGTCCCGTACATCATGATGATGTTGCGCCGCCCGAGGCGGTCGGCGAGCAAGA
Organism: Arthrobacter sp. 135MFCol5.1; assembly: GCF_000374865.1. Classification (GTDB taxonomy): domain Bacteria; phylum Actinomycetota; class Actinomycetes; order Actinomycetales; family Micrococcaceae; genus Arthrobacter. The sequence goes on from NZ_KB895460.1 coordinate 157,827, forward strand.
GGATTACTATCGGTCCAAGGACGTAGCCGGACATGATGGCCGCGTTGAACCCCAACGATGACGACACGGTCATCCCCTGCTTCACGAAGAACGTCGGTATCCAACCGGTGACGGTATAGGAACCGAAGAGGCTGATGATGGTCAGGAGCAGAGCCACCAACGTCCGCCGGATGACAGGGCGCGAGAACAGCACCGAGAACGGCACCCACTCGGCCTTTTCGTTCTCCACGTTGAGCATCTGGGGTGCGACCGAACCGACCTCCTGGCTCGAAATGCCGGACTCCTTCGCGATCCTCTCGAAGACGGCCTCGGCGTCCTTGTGCCGCCCGCGCGACTCCAACCACCTCGGGGACTCCGGCATACCACGGCGCAGCCACCAGGTAATCAGCGCGCCCACGCCGCCGAGGACGAACATCGCGCGCCAGGACCACACAGGAATGACCAGCCAGCCGATGAGCGAGGACAACGAGACGCCGAGGCCGGCAAAGATTCCGAGGACGCCCAGGTACCGGCCGCGATGGCTGCGCGGGATGAACTCGGTGACCATGCCGTAGCAGATCACGTATTCGGCACCCATCCCGATGCTCATCAGGAATCGCAGGCCGATGAGCACTTCCATGTTGGGTGCAAAGGATGCAGCCACAGCCAGGACCCCGAAAAGCGCCAAGTTGAACTGGAAAGCGAAGCCGCGCCCCAGCCGGTCGCTGAGCCAGCCTGCGAAAGCCGCGCCGATCGCAAGGCCGGCGTACGTGAACGACAAGAAGAGCGAGTTCAGCTCAAGAGTCGAGAAGCCAGAGGGCAGCAGCGACGCCAACACTGCGGATGAGAGCGTGTTGTCGAACGAATCAAAAAACATGCCCAGCCCCACCAGCACCATCAGATGCCTGTGAAACTTGCCGATTGGAAGCTTATCGAGCCGGAGGCCCGCAGAAACATGGGTGCTCATCAGCCCAACCCTCCCTCTCGCGCGGCAGCAACAAGGTTAGAGCAACTGGTGGCTTTCGCGTCCCTGACAGGGAGCAAGGCCCGTTCCGGGACAATACTCACGGTACAAGCCCGATCCGCTGGGCCTAGAGCACAAGCTTCGCACTGGTTCGATCGACATTGTTCGGACATGCGTTTTCACTACCTTTTTGACTTAGTGTTCGTGCACGGGGCGCAAACATATCGTTGGGGGCAAGCTGCCCTTATCCGGGACGGTGGCCGCCCTCGAGCGGGAATGCAGAAGACATGAATCTCAGCGGTTCGAGGTGATGACGCCCACAGTTCCTTCAAGATGAGTTCACAATATCCTGCAATGTGAGACTCAGTCAATACATTGCATCGATATGTGGCGATCAGACTTGGCCTGGCTTCAAGCTGGCTACCTCCCGCGACCTCCGGATCGACCGGACAACGCTCCGGGCTCCGGATGAACGCCCTTGCCCACTCTGTCGCGCGAGTGACCACCGCCAAGACCTGAAGCGTCGAGACAATGTGCCGGCTGGACGCGTGCCCATAGTGGTCATATGGCTTGGTGCAGGAGGCGTTCCGCAAGGTCTGGGGAACCCATAAGGACGGAGCATCCAGCGGAGAAGCATTAGCTATATCCAACATAGCGGGATATGGTAAAGTCTCAAATGCGTTGTTGCCCCTGGAGTGTCCTCCAGCGGCTCCAGAATGAATGCAGTTGCTACGGCAGCGCCGCCACGCCGACCAGCGCCCTATTAACGCTTGTCAGAATGCCACGCCACGAGGATCGACAATGACGACGACACCCCTGAACCAGGGCCCCGCAGCACTCCGCTATGTGGGCGTCGGCGCGGATAAGGACTTTCGCCGCTACCGCGCAGGGCCTGGCCGAAGCAAGCGGATGGAATCCGTCGGCGCGTCGGCGCTGATGGTCCCGGGGCACGCAGCGGAAATATCCACCGCTGAAGGCCGCGCTCCCCCATTTTGCACACGGCGCGTAATCCACTCTTGGCGATATTCGGCCAAACACTTTGTAGTAACCCACCCCGATTGACCACAGCAACCACAAGGAATCAATCCATGAGCACGCAACCCGAAGGCACCCAGGTGGACGGTCTGAGACTCCCCATCTCCCGGATGGTCCTTGGAACCATGACGTTCGGCGACACCGTCGATGAGGCCACCGCAGGGCGGATGGTGAACGAAGCGCTCGACGCCGGCATCACCACCATCGACACCGCCAACTCTTATGTCGGGGGAACCACGGAGGAAATGCTGTCCCGTCTCCTCAAGGGGCGCGGGGACGTCATCCTCGCCTCGAAGGCAGGCATAACGCACGCTGACCACGGAGAAAACTCACCACTCTCCCCTGCGGGGCTGCGTAACAGCGTGGAAGGGAGCCTTCGACGACTCGGCGTCGAGCGCCTCGACCTCTTTTACTTGCACCAGCCGGACCGTGCTACGTCCCTGCACGAGACCCTGCGCACCGTGGCTGATCTCGTTGCGGAAGGAAAGATCGGCGCTCTGGGCGTGTCCAACTTCGCGGCCTGGCAGATCGATGACGTCATTCAGGTGGCGAGCGAAGTGGGGGCACCTCGACCCGTCGTCGCGCAGCAGCTATACAACCTGGTAGCGCGCCGGGTGGAGGAGGAATATCTCGAATTCGCCGCCACGCACCACGTGCACACGATGGTATACAACCCCTTGGGCGGTGGGCTGCTTACCGGTAAGCACAGTTTCGACGCCAAACCGGCCACGGGCCGCTATGGCGACTCGAAGCTGGCCGCCATGTATACCCGGCGCTACTGGGACCGGCAGTTGTTTAACGCCGTGGACGAACTTACCCGAATCGCCCAGAACGCCGGCATCACACTGGCAGAGCTCTCCCTCCGCTGGCTCGCATATCGCGACGGTGTGGGATCCGTCCTGCTGGGCGGATCCAAGGTGGAACAGCTCCGCGCCAATATCGCCGCCGTGGCCAACGGACCGCTGCCGGCCGATATCCTCGAAGCCTCCGATGCCATAGGTGCCGGGCTCCGCGGCCCCATGCCCGCCTACAACCGCTGACCGCTTAGAGAGGACGCGGCGAGTCAGCCGTTACTTGCCCCTATGGAAGCATGATGCCCATCACTTCGGCCATCGCGCGTCTTGATCGGGAAATCTGTTCAAAGAAAATCCAGGTCGTTAACATGCTCAAGCCCCTGCCAGTGCATCTTTCTCTTCAAAAAACTCTTGTGCTGCCTGAACGACCATGAACTCCCCCATTCGTCATTTCACACTTACCTGCCGAAGGCACGGTGCAACGTTCGGCGCCTAGCAGGCTCGCCGACCAAACGAGAAGGCCCGACCATGACACACATACACAAGATTGCAGTGATTGCCGGCGATGGAATTGGGCAGGAGGTTGTCCCCGAGGGAGTACGGGCGCTGGCAGCCGCGGCGGAGGCCTTCGATTTCAACCTCAAAACCACGGTATTCGATTTTGCCAATGGCGATTACTACCTAAAGCACGGGAAGATGCTTCCGGATAACTGGGCCGATCATCTCGGCGGCTTCGACGCTATTTTCTTTGGTGCCGTCGGTTCCCCGGATACCGTCCCGGACCACATCTCACTTTGGGGAAGCCTCCTGCAGTTCAGGCGCCACTTCGATCAGTACGTCAACCTCCGGCCCGTCAAGCTTCTGGCCGGAGTAAAAAGCCCGTTGGCGGAGCGGGTCCCGGGGGACATCGACTTCTACGTCGTCCGGGAAAACACGGAAGGTGAATACTCCAGCATCGGCGGCAGGATGTTCGAGGGGACGAACAGGGAAACGGTCATCCAGGAGACGGTCATGACCCGGACCGGTGTCGATCGCATCCTCAAGTACGCGTTCGAGCTCGCTGCGCGGCGCCCGAAGAAGCATTTGACGTCGGCAACAAAGAGCAACGGCATCTCGGTAACTATGCCGTACTGGGACGAGCGGGTCGATGCGATGGCGCAGAACTTTAGCGAGGTGAGAACCGACAGCTACCACATCGATATCCTGACAGCGAACTTCGTACTACATCCAGAGCGGTTCGACGTGGTCGTGGCAAGCAACCTCTTCGGCGACATCCTGTCCGACCTCGGCCCTGCGTGTACCGGAACGATCGGCATAGCGCCCAGCGGCAACATTAACCCCGAACGTCGATTCCCGAGCCTTTTCGAACCCGTCCACGGATCAGCACCGGATATTGCGGGGAAGGGCATCGCCAACCCCATCGGTCAGATCTGGAGCGCATCGATGATGCTGCAGCACCTTGGCGAAGATGCTGCAGCTGCCGCAGTGATGCAGGCCTTCGAGAATGTCCTCGCAAGGGGCGATCGGTCCCTCACCCCTGACTTAGGCGGTAACGGCACCACGGAACTGCTGGGCAAGACCATCGCAGAGGAAATCCGTACAGTCGCGAACCGCCGGTGACGGCGGCGTTTCGCTGCGTACCTCCAAGGGCTGGCGCGTCCGCAAAGGCGACGCCGCATCGGATCCTGCAGTTGCGCTTACGGCCCGCAGTGAACGCCACCCCCGAGCACTCCATACCGACGAAAGAAAAGCAATGACACCCATTTCATTCCCCACGGAACGCACCGTAGTACTGACTGGAGCGGCATCCGCCCGCGGCATTGGCCGTGCGGCGGCGAACCGTATGGCCAGCGAGGGCTGGTCCATCGCCATCCTGGACATCGACGGGGACGAGGCCAAAGCCGCGGCAGCGGAGATCGGCTCCAGGCACGCAGTGAGTGCCATCGGTGTGGGCGCCGACGTTTCCGACGCCGCCTCAGTGGACCGGGCCATCACCGAGCTCGAAGAATCGCTGCCGCCGATTGTGGCCCTTGCAAACCTCGCCGGCATCAGCTCACCCACACCGTTTATGGAGACAACTGTGGAGGAATGGGACAAGGTCTTCGCCATCAACATGAGGGGTACCTTCATCGTTTCCCAGCGAGTGCTCAAGGGAATGATTTCCCGCGGGCTCGGGCGGATCGTCAGCATCTCATCGATTTCCGCCCAGCGAGGCGGAGGCACCTACTCTAAGGTTGCCTACAGTGCATCGAAGGCTGGAATTCTCGGCTTCACCCGAGCTCTGGCCCGCGAAGTTGGGGAGTTCGGCGTCACAGTGAACGCGATAGCCCCGGGCCCCATTGACACAGATATTATGGGCGGAATGCTGACGGAGGAACGCAAGGCACAAATGTCTGCGGGCATCATGATGGGCCGCGTAGGCACCCGCGAGGAAGTCGCAGCCCTGATCTCTTTCCTGCTTGGCGCAGACTCCGGCTACATCACTGCGGCTACCTATGACATCAACGGAGGCCTCCAGGTCTCGTGATCTTCTGATTCGGAGCGCCCCGGCCGCGCCTCCCAAAAGTGGTTCGAGTGCCAGGCCGGAAGCCTGGAGGCACCAACAACTTCTGAGCTCAGCGATAATCAATGGTCATAGATCCGATCCGCAGCCTCGGAAAACGTCGGCTTCACCGCCAAGTCGTGAAAAGGAATCATCTATCGCACCGGCGCGGCATTGCGATGCGTGACCTGCCGTCCCCGTTCGGTTCCTGCCGATAGGACGGAAACGAGATCGTGAAGTGGCGTCCGCACCACCTGCTGACTGTGACAGGTTTGGATGGCCCCGGTAGAACGGAGCTGCACCGGTCTATGGAGGCTGGAGACATCGAGGCTGGGATTATTGCGGCTCTGGGGTGGGGGCTGTCAGCGCTGACGTCGTCGCGGTCGAAGCCCGCAGAAACGTGATCCTGGAGTCCATGAGTGGGGCCGGTTCGGACCGTCATCGTGGTGCTCTCGGTGAAGTGAAAGTGCAACGAGTTGTCAGCTTGACTCAGCGTCGGCTTATGGAACCCGCATCCGTCATTGCAGGTCTCCCGGGCCGATACCCGGCCCCAGCCCTCGGTCGGCGCCTACGACGAGTTGCTGGCCAAACGCGCCGAACATCCTGTAGGAACCGTGTCGAAGGAGAACATCTCATGAGCCCCTACGCACCTGCCGCCAGCATTACTCCGACCCTGCGCCGTCGTCGCGGCCTGACTGAGCAAGCCGCGGTAGCGGCCGTGGATCAGGCATGCCGACGGCTCCGTCTGTCTACCGTCCGGGCGGTCTTGGACGAAGCGCTGACCCTCGCCGGCAAGGAACAGCTGTCCTATCAGGGTTTTCTGGCTGAATTGCTGCTGGCCGAGTGTCATGACCGGGCCCGGGGCTCCTCAATCCGGCGGGTCAAAGCCTCGAACTTTCCCCGGCCCAAGTGGTTGGGCGATTTCGATTTCTAGGCGAACACGAACATCAATCCTGCCACCATCCATACCCTTGCAACTGGGGACTGGATCCGCAAAGGCGCTCTCTTATGTCTGATCGGGGACTCCGGGACGGGCAAACCCCATCTGCTGATAGGCCAGCGCAATCCGCGAGACCCTGACACCGGTCTGGCCAAGAAGTGAGTACTTCATCAGAGTTCCTCGTATCTACGGGTCAGGACGTGGTCCCGGCAGTCAGCGCCGAGACCGCATCCAGCTCTTCCTGGGTGAGCTCGACATCTGCTGCGGCGGCGTTGGTGCGGAGCTCCTCGACGGTCTCGGCTCCAACGATCACCGATGCCACCGCCGGGCGGGACATCAGCCAGGCCAGCGAGACCTGCTGCATCCCCAGTCCCCACTCGCGGGCCAGCCGGTCGAGCTTGCGGGCGACCGCGATCTCGGACGCAGTAAAGCCGGGGCCGCCGTAGCGCTTGCCTCCGGCGATCTCACGGTCCAGGACCGACAGGTCGGCCAGAAGACCGCCGTGCAGCGGCGCATAGGGAATGATCGACAGACCGAACCGCACGCACGCGGCGGCGAGCTCCTTTTCGGAGCTTCGGTCCAGGAGGTTGTACATCACCTGCACGGCCACGGGGGCAGAGACCAGCCGGCGGTCATCGGCGATCCACAGGGCCTCGGTCATCTGCCAGGCTGTGTGATTGGACAAAGCGACATACCGCAGCTTCCCCTGTCGGATCAGGTCGTCGTAGACGGCAAGTGTCTGCTCCAGGGGCGTGTTCGGATCCGGGAAATGCGCGTAATGGAGGTCGATACGGTCAGTGCGCAGCCGGCGCAGACTCTGTTCGACCTGCTGGATGATGTACCGGCGCGAAAGACCGGCATCCGGATCGAACCTCCGCTCCCCGGACTTGGTCGCCAGCACCACCTCATCCCGCCGGCCGGCCAGTGAGCGGCCGAGGATCTCCTCAGCGGACTCACGCTCTGCGGCCGGCGGAGCGCCGGGGCGGTCGAACGTCGAGGTCGAACCGTAGACATCCGCGGTGTCGAAGAAGTTGATGCCCAGATCCAATGCCGCCCCCACGACGCCATCGGCTTCCTGTGGGCCCGGTGCCACGCCGAAGGTCGCAGTGCCCACGCAGATGCGGGACACGCGTACGCCGGTCGGGCCGAGAACGGAGTACTTCATCTCAAGGATTCCCATCTGCGAGTTTCTGGGCTGGGCTGACAGGCAGCGGCCAGTCAGGAGGTCCCCTGCGGCTACCGGCCGTGGAAGTTAACTTTAACCGAATGGTTATATTTCGGCAATGGTCATGAGAAAGTAGTGGCATGCCAGAAAGCACGCAGACCAAAACACGGGGCCCTTACCGCACGGGGGTCCGCCGACGCGAGCAGCTCATCGTCATCGCGATGGACGTCTTCGGCGAACACGGCTTCGCCGGCGGCTCCCTCCGCACGATCGCCGAGCAGGCAGGCGTCAACCACGCCACCCTGATACAGCACTTCGGCAGCAAGGAAGGCCTGCTCACGGCCGTGCTGGAAGAATGGGACCGACGGACCGTGGAGAACGGCCTCACGGATGTCAGTGGATTGGACTATTTCCGGCGGCTGCCAGAGGTCATGGCCGCCCACGAGAACAACCGCGGCCTGCTCGAACTGTTCACCACCATCGCGGCCGAAGCCTCCAATCCGACCCACCCAGCGCACGCTTTCATCACCCAGCGCTACACATCGAACCTGGCAACCCTCGCCGCACATTTGGGCGAAGCTGCCCGGATCGGTGACATCGCTTCCCTTTCCCCTGCGCAGATCGAGATCGAGGCGCGGCTGCTTACGGGGATGCTGGACGGCATCGGGTTGCAATGGCTCCTCGATCCGACAACCGACATACGCGCCACTGTCGCAACCTATGTCGAACGCGCCATCGCCTCATGGGAAGGCCAGTGATTCCCCTTCTCGTCTTGTTTACGACCATCGGCAGGAACCGGAACACCATGCCGATCAGCTCCACGAGGCTTTGCGCCACGACCACCGATGCGCAGGACCACACGGCCGGTAGAGCAAGCGCCAAGGGCAGCACGACCAAGGACGCCCTTCAAGGGCCTGGACATTCGACCGTGTGGAAGACACTCGCTTTCCCCGGCGCACTGATCTTCCGAAACCAGGACTGAATCAGGATATCGTCGCCGTGCAGCTCTTCTCGCCCTGTCGAACTCTGAGTCGACAGATTGGTCCACACTACGAGGATGCCGCACGGTCCGTGGTTACAAGCGGAGCATCCGGCTGGTTACGCGACCAGCGAGCAGTGGTGAACTTACTGGCCAGGGAGTTGCCGAGGCCGCCCCATGTTGGTGTGGACAGCCAACGCCCGGCGGACTGCGAACCTTCCAGGAACCCGCCAGACCGAAAGTATACCCAGCAGCGGACGGGTGACGGCCGGCGACAATAACTTTACGGAGCTCCTCGAAGCATCCTTGATATATCCTGTATATCGAGATGTTTTTCAATGGCTGGCGACGTGCGCCCCATTGAGGCCTTCGTCATTGGTAGGACCTGCTCCCTTGCATTGTCAGCCCGCCCAACGGGGGCCCGCGAAGAGAGGGAATGGGAGTCGGTGTATGAGTGAACGTGATTCGCAGGCCGGCGGGGCAGCCGAGGCTGGGGACAGCGCGGGCAGTTTGTCCAGGATGCTCAACGTCCTGGATCTGTTCACGGAAAGGGAGCCTGTTTGGTCAACGGCTGACCTTATTGAGGCGTTGGAGACCTCCAGGTCAACGGGCTACCGCTACATCAAGACCCTGCACGACGCCGGTCTGCTCACCGCTGTGCGCAACGGCTACTACAGCCTCGGCCCGCGGATCATCGAGATGGACCTGCAGATCCG
>NZ_KB895461.1 GCF_000374865.1 Arthrobacter sp. 135MFCol5.1
CGAACACAAAGCCCTGATCAACGCCAACGGCTGCGACATCATCCAACCCGATGCCCCACGCGTCGGCGGCATCACCCAATTCCTCCGACTCGCCGCCCTCGCCGACGAACGCGGCCTGGGCCTAGCCCCGCACTTCGCCATGGAAATCCACCTCCACCTCGCCGCCACCTACCCCCGCGAACCCTGGGTAGAACACTTCGACTGGCTCGACCCGCTGTTCAACGAACGCCTCGAAACCAAAGACGGCCGGATGATCGTCCCGGACCGCCCCGGCCTCGGCATCACCCTCAGCGACCAAGCCCGCGCCTGGACAACCGAAAGCGTGGCCTTCGGCGCGTAACCTTGACCCATGAGCCGGAACCTCACCGCGGATCTCGCCGCTGACCTTCGCAACCGCATCGTCGACGGTGTCATCCAGCCAGGCGAGAAGCTGCCCAGCGAAAACACGCTCATCAATGATTTCGGCGTCAGCCGCACCGTGGTGCGCGCAGCCCTGACAAGGCTGCAGGCCGAGGGACTCGTTGAAACCGAACGCGGACGCGGCAGCTTCGCCCTCACGCCACCCTCGGACGCACCGCCGGCCATGCCGGGTGGACGTCCAGTGACCAGCACAGAGGACAGGCTCCACCTGCTGGAATTCCGCATGGGCGTGGAGACGGAGGCCGCGGCACTGGCGGCCCGCAACCGCACGGACAGGCAGTTGCGGACCGTCGGCACCGCACTGGAAGCCTTTACCGAAAGCTCGGGCCACCCCGCCCACGCCATGAAGTCGGACTTCGAATTCCACCGGGCCGTGGCTGCGGCCTCCGGCAACCCCTATTACTCCGACTGCCTGGCAGCCCTGGGGCAGACCATGATCGCGATGCCGCGCACCCGCCTGATGACCGGCGTCGAGCATTATGCCCGGGACCATTTCGACCAGGTGGTGCTGGAGCACCGCTCCATCCTGGAGGCCATCGCCGATGGTGACGAGGCGGCCGCGGCAGCTGCCATGCGGAGCCACCTGGCCAATTCACGACGCCGGTTCAAGGCGTCCGCGCGCCCGGCCGCGCAGCAGGACGCTTCGCCGCCGCATTCCTAAGCGTGTTCGCACACCCGCTCTTAATAGGGACGGATCCGCGAACCAGCCCATGAGCGGCCAGCAACGCAAAAAAGCCCCGGTCCAAGACCGGGACTTTTCCATATGCGTGCGCGAGGGGGGATTTGAACCCCCACGCCCTTTCGGACACTGGCACCTGAAGCCAGCGCGTCTGCCGTTCCGCCACTCGCGCGCAACTTCTTCCACTCAGCCGGCGCGGATTTCCGTACCTGCACCTCGTAAAAGCAGCGAGATCAAGCATAACGGACACATGCGGCAAATTACCAATTGGCCGCCAGGCCGCCGCCTTCGGCACCCCCGGACCCGGCTGTCGGCAGCGCAAAAACTGCACCGGAACGGGCCTTCGACGCTGCCGAACGCCGGGCCGGCGCGAGGGACGCCCGGATGTGAAGACGAACTTTTGCCGCCGCCCGGCCGTTGTGGATTAAGGTCATTCACGGGGCTGGCCAGTAGTATCGGATACAGGAGCGGCTGCCGTCGGCAGCCACCCCACAATGCGGCGCACTGCACTGCAGGTGCTGGTCAGGAACAACGGCTTCCCTGGAACCGGGGGGAAAGGAGAAGAACCATGGGTCTGCTGGACAGGGTCGAACGCGGCATTGAAAAGGCCGTCCGCGGTGTCTTCTCCACCGGTTCCAAGGCCCAGGTCGAGCCCGTGGAGATTGCCAGCAGGCTCCGCCGCGAAGTGGACCACAAGGCCCTTACCGTGGCCGCAGGCCGCACATTGGTGCCCAACGTTTTCGATGTCCAGCTCAGCGATGAGGACTTCCGGCGGGCACAGGAGTGGGGCACTCCCCTCGCCGAAGAACTCTGCGACGTCGTCATCAACCATGTCCGCGGCCAGGGCTACATCCTCCAGGGGCCGGTCAGGATATCCTTTCGCCGGGAGTCCGGGCTTCGGGCCGGTGACTTCGAGATCGCTTCCTCGACCGAGAAATCCCAAGGTGCCCCGGCTCCTGCACCCGCCCAGGCGCGGCCCAATGTTCCCGCGGCACCGAGCCGGCAGCCGGCGAGGCTCCAGCCTGTGCTCGATATTGACGGCCAGCGTTATTCGCTGAACGCCCAGTCCATCATCCTGGGCCGGTCCTCCGAGGCAGACATCCACATCGAGGACACCGGTGTCTCGCGCCGCCACCTCGAAATCCGCACGGCCGACGGCGTAACGAATGCGGTGGACCTTGGTTCCACCAACGGCAGCTACGTCAACGGGCAGAGGGTCTCCGGAAGCACCGAACTCACGGACGGCTCCACCATCACGATGGGACGGACAAAGATTATCTTCCGCCTGCTTCCTGCCAGCCCGGGTGGCCGCGCATGAGCGACCTCACCATCACCGCGCTGCGGTTCGGCTTCCTGCTGCTCCTCTGGGTGCTCATCTTCAGCATCGTCTCGGCCATGCGCCGCGACCTCATGGTGGGCCGCAAGGCAGCTGCCGGCGCACCCACGGCACGCCAGGTCCGCCGTAACCCGGAACTGGCCGAACCGCTGCAACAGCCTGTGAAGCAGCAGGCCCGGCAGCTGGTCGTGGTGGAAGGCCCACTCAAGGGCAAAACCCTTCCCCTGGCCGCCAGCCCCATCCTCCTGGGACGCGCCCAGGAAGCCACCCTGGTCCTGGAGGACGATTACGCCTCCGGCCGCCACGCCAGGCTGTTCCCGCAGGGAAGCCGGTGGTTCATCGAAGATCTCGGCTCCACCAATGGAACATACCTGGGAGACCAGCAACTGACCCGCGCCTTGCCGGTTGAGCCAGGGGTACCCGTGAGAATCGGCAAGACGGTCATCGAATTGAGGCCGTAGCCGTGGCCGTCACTGAAAAAACCGCACCCGGACCCGATCCGGCGGAGCGGCCCCTCATCATGCGTTACGCAGCGCGTTCGGACGTGGGCCGTATCCGCTCCAAGAATGACGACTCCGCCTACGTGGGCCGGCACCTCGCGGTGGTGGCCGATGGCATGGGCGGGCACGCAGGTGGTGACGTCGCTTCCGCCGCCACCGTCCTGGACATGATCCACCTGGACCGGCCCGACTACGGCGACGATGCCGGCACCATCCTGGCCGACGAAATACAGACCGCCAACTCCCTGCTCTCCGAACTGGTGCACATCAACCCCAAGCTCGCGGGGATGGGCACCACCGTGACCGCCCTGCTGCTGGCCGGGGGGAAGCTGCACTTCGCCCACATCGGCGATTCCCGCGCCTACCGGCTCCGCGACGGAGAATTCAAGCAAGTCAGCGTAGACCACACCTTTGTCCAGCGGCTGATCGATGAGGGCCGCCTCCGGCCCGAGGAAGCCGAAACGCACCCGCACAAGAACGTCCTGATGCGCGTCCTGGGTGATGTCGACGCCAGCCCCGAGCTGGACCTGGACACACTGGAAGCGCGGCAGGGCGACCGCTGGCTGCTCTGCTCGGACGGACTGAACTACGTTGCAGGGCATGCCGTGGAACGGACAATCCGGGAAACCAAGGACCTGCGCGAGTGCGCGGAAACCCTGGTTGACCTGACCCTTGAGGCCGGATCCCCGGACAACGTCACCGTGGTGGTGCTGGACATCGTCCCGGAAACGGCCGACGACGTCAGCACGGCCGCCGTCGAGATCATCATGCCGCCGTCTGGCAGCATGCCCGCTGCCGCGGCAGCTGCCGGAGGGGCCGCCAAGCCTGCAGCCCCCGCTTCGGATCAAGCCAGGCAGGCTCCCGCGCCGCCGGACACCGGCACCGGCGACGATGCAAAGGAACCTACATCCACCGCAGCCGGCGACGGCGACGCCACTGACCCGGACTCACGTTCCGCCGAGCCCGGCAGCACGGACCCGCACTTGGGCGAACACCTGTCCGCCGAGGTCCTCCGCGAGGAGCTTGCCTCCCGCCCGCATGAACTGGTGGGTGCGGCTGCTTCCGCCGCGGAATCCGGGTCCATCCCCACGGTTGCCGGGCGCACCGTGGCCAGGCGCGCAGCAACATTGCTCACCCACAAAGCGGAACCGGCCGGCGACACCGCGGACACCCTTGTTCCGCTTCGTCCCCGCCGCTGGATCGCGTGGTCCGTTGCAGCCGCCGTGGTGGTCGTGGTGGCCATTGGCCTCTGGCTGGGCTATGCCTGGACTCAAACCCGCTATTACGTGGGCGAGTTTGATTCCCGGGTGGCCATCTACAACGGGGTTTCCCAGCGGCTTGGCCCCATCCAGCTCTCATCCCTCGAAGCCGTGACTGATATCCGGATGGATTCCCTGCCGCCCTTCTCGCAGCAGCGCGTCCGCCAAACCGTGCCGGCGAACGACCTCTACGACGCCCAGCGGATCGTCAAGAACCTCGAGCTGACGGGCAGCACGTCACCGGAAGAGGAATGCCCCAAGCCGTCCGCGTCCGCGTCGCCACCCGCACCAACCGACAGTGCGGCTCCTCCGCCGGCATCAGGCGCCCCCGTACCGGCGCCCACCCCGACGGCACCGTCACCATCTCCCACACCCACCATCACCTGCCAGGGGGCCAAATGAGCCAGGTCAACACCGCCCCCAAGCCCCGCCGCAACGTTGAGCTCCTCCTGCTGCTGCTTGCCCTGACGGTGGGCATCGGCGCGAACATGCTGGTGGGTGTGGACCAGCAGAAGGCCTTTGACTCCGATTTCTGGTTCCAGTCAAGCCTGTTGGCCGCAGCATCCCTGGCGTTCCACGGCGTCCTGCGCTTCCGCGCGAAATATGCTGATCCGGTAATACTTCCACTGGTAGTTGCCCTGAACGGCCTGGGCCTGGCGATGATCCACCGGCTGGACCCTCCCGGCGGTGATACCGGGAACAACCAGCTCCGCTGGACCCTGATCGCCATGGCCGTGGCCATTGCAGTCATCTGGTTCCTCAAAGACCACAGGGTGCTGCGCCGGTTCACGTTTATTTCACTGGCGGCCAGTGCAGTCCTGCTGGTGCTCCCCCTGATTCCAGGCATCAGCGCCGGTGAAATCCTCGGTGCCCGCGTGTGGATCCGGATAGGTCCCATGACCTTCCAGCCCGGTGAAATCGCAAAGATCACCCTGGCGATCTTCTTTGCCGGCTATCTCTCCTCCAACCGGGACCTCATCCTGCTCGCAGGCCGCAAGGTGGGGCCGCTGCAGTTCCCGCGTTTCAAGGACCTCGGCCCCATGATCGCCGCCTGGCTGGTGAGCATTGGCGTCCTGGTCTTCCAGAGCGACCTTGGCTCCTCCGTCCTGTTCTTCGGCCTGTTCATCGTCATGATCTATGTGGCCACCAGCCGCATCAGCTGGGTCGTCATTGGCATGGCGCTGTTCCTGGGTGGCGGCCTCATCGCCTCGCAGGTTTTCTCCCATGTGGGCCTGCGGATCGACGGCTGGCTGAACGCCTTCACCGATGAGGTCTACGGGCGGCAATACGGCGGCAGCTTCCAGATCGTCGAGGGCCTCTTCGGCATGGCCAACGGCGGCCTGGTGGGTACCGGCCTGGGGCAGGGGCGCCCCGACCTGGTTCCGTTCGCCAACAGCGACATGATCATTGCCTCCCTGGGCGAGGAGCTGGGCCTGATCGGACTTTTCGCGGTGGTCCTGATGTACCTGCTGCTGTTCACCCGCGGGTTCCGGGCCGCCCTGGGTACCCGGGACGCCTTTGGAAAGTTGCTGGCCTGCGGACTGTCCTTCGCGGTGGCGCTTCAGTGCTTTGTGGTGATCGGCGGCGTCACGCGGCTGATTCCGCTGACCGGCCTCACCACGCCCTTCCTGGCTGCGGGAGGCTCGTCCCTGCTGGCCAACTGGATCATCGTGGGGCTGCTGCTGATGATCTCGCACACGGCCCGTGGGCCGGTTGACACCACTCCGCTGCCGCCGTCGGCCGGGTCCGAATCAACAGGTATTGATACTCCAACCGAGGCGGTGAAGCACGCATGAACCAGGCAATACGGCACTCATGGGTCGCGGCCATCGCAATGTTCGCCCTGATCTTCGGGGCCATCAGCTACGTGCAGGTGGTGGGCGCCGATGAGCTCAAGGACAACCCGTGGAACAAGCGCGCCATCCTCCAGACCTACTGCAATGACCGGGGTTCGATCATTGTGGGCGGAACTCCGGTGGCGGAGTCGGTGGAGAGCAACTCGGAAACCTGCAAATTCCAGCGCACGTACACCCAGCCCGAGCTGTATGCGGGACTGACCGGGTATTTCTCCCAGAACTACGGCGCCACCGGGCTGGAGCAGTCCATGGGGGCCGAACTGGCAGGCAACTCGGACCAGCTCTTCCTGGACCGCGTAGGCCAGCTCTTCCTGGGCAACCAGCCCAAGGGCGCGTCGGTGGAACTGACCATCGATCCACAGATCCAGCAGTTGGCCTACAGCCTCATCCCGGATGGCCAGCGCGGCTCGATCGTCGTCACCAATCCCAAGACGGGCGCCATCCTTGCGATGGTGTCCAAGCCGTCCTACAACCCGAACCTGGTGGCCACGCAGGATCCCACTGCGGAGAGCACCAACATCAACGAACTGGTCAAGGTGCCCGGCATTAACCTGAACCAGAACGTCAGCGGCCCCACCGGCGCGCTGCTCGCCCCGGGATCCGTTTTCAAGCTCGTGGACACGGCGGCCGCGCTTGCCTCGGGGAAATACAACAAGGACAGCGTGCTGCCCAATCCCGCTGAGATGCCATTTGACGGCATCCAGTACAAGCTGCCCAACTACGCCGGCGGCAACTGCTACACCAGGGACACCGCCACGTTCGCGTTCGCACTCCAGCAGTCCTGCAACACACCGTTCGCGAGCATCGCATTGGACCTTGGCCGCAACGCCATCGCCGACCAGGCTAAGAAGTTTGGGATTGGCGAGGATGTCGGGGACCAGCTCAAGCTCGGCCATGCCCAAGGCAACGTGTTCCCCGACAACCTGGACAAGCCCGGACTGGCCCAGTCCGCCATCGGCCAGAAGGACGTCCGGGTCACGCCGCTGCAGGTCAACATGATGACGAACGCCATCGCTAACGGCGGCGTCCAGATGGCGCCAAGCCTGGTCAAGACCCTGCGGTCCCCGGATCTGCGCGTCATTGACGAGCCCCAGCCGGCACAGCTCAGGACGTCCACCACCCCGGAAATCGCCAAGCAAATCACCGACTGGATGACCAGCGTGGTGACCGACGGCATCGCCAAGGGCGCGGCCGTCCCCGGGGTACAGGTCGCTGGCAAGACCGGCACCGCTGAACTCGGAAACGGAACCAACAACTCGTGGTTCACCGGGTTCGCCCCCGCTGATAACCCGAAGGTCAGCGTCACGATTGTCATGGAAGGCGTAGACATCTACGCGGGAGCAAAGCTGACCAGTCCCAACGCGAAGAAGATTTTTGAGGCGGTGTTGAATAAGTGAGGCCTACAACCGGAATCACCCTCGGCGGCAGATTCCAGCTGACCACGCGGATCGCGATCGGCGGTATGGGCGAAGTCTGGAAAGCCAAAGACCTCGTCCTGGGCCGCATCGTAGCGATCAAGGTGCTGAAGGAGGAGTACACCGGCGACCCCGGCTTCCTGCAGCGTTTCCGCGCCGAGGCCCGCCACACGGCCCTGCTGAACCACGTGGGCATCGCCAACGTCTTCGACTACGGCGAAGAGGAGGGCTCCGCCTACCTGGTCATGGAACTGGTTCCGGGGCAGCCGCTGAGCAGCATCATCGAGCACGAGCAGGTGCTTTCGCCGGACCGTACGCTCTCGATGATCGCCCAGACTGCCCGGGCCTTGGCCGTCGCGCACGCGCAGGGCCTGGTCCACCGCGACGTCAAGCCGGGAAACCTGCTGATCACCCCCGACGGCCGGGTCAAGGTGACCGATTTCGGCATCGCCCGCCTCGCCGACCAGGTCCCCCTGACCCAGACGGGCCAGGTCATGGGAACAGCGCAGTACCTGGCGCCGGAACAGGCCACCGGGCAGACCGCCACCGGTTCATCGGACATCTATTCCTTGGGCGTCATCGGCTACGAGTGCCTCACCGGCCACCGGCCTTTCTCCGGTGAATCGCAGATCGCCATTGCCTTGGCCCAGGTGAACGATGCACCGCCACCGCTCCCGGAGTCTCTCCCCACCCCGGTCCGTGCGCTCCTGATGTCCATGCTGGCCAAGGATCCGAAGAACCGCCCGGCCAACGCCATCAAACTGGCCGAGGCCGCGGAGGCCATCCGGAACGGCGACATCAACGCAGCTCGCGCCGCCGTGCCGGGCATGCTGCTGTTCGATGCCGAGACCGGACCCATCACCGCCCCGGTGGACACAGCCACTGCTCCCACCGGCGTCATCGGCGCGCAGCGTGATTCCGCTCCCACCGCAACGTCGGCATTGCCGGTCCTGGGCGCCGGTGCCGCCGGTGCCGCGGCCGGGGTTGCTGCAGGCGCAGCGGCCGCCGGCGCGGACGGCCCGCAGGGGCATCTCGCGCGCGCCAACGCCCTGGCGGCGGAACGGAACTGGGACCAGGAGGAGGAGAGGTACGACGACGGCCCCGCCGACGAGCCGCGGCGCAAGGGCCGCAGTCCCTGGACTTGGCCTTTGGTCGCCTTAATCCTGCTGCTCCTGTTTGCCCTGGTGGGTTTCCTGTTGAACCAGGTGGGCCTCTTCTCGCCGGCCGGCAACCCGACGTCCGGCACCAGCACCAGCACCAGCAGCACCCCTTCCCCGTCGGCCACCCCAACCCGCACCACCCCGTCGGCCACGCCCACGCAGACCCGCAGCACACCCACGCCCACGCCCACGCCCACCCAGGACACGGTCAACGTGATTCCGGCGGCCTACCTGGGCAAGGATTACCGGCAGGTCCAGGCTTCGCTGGCCGGTCTGGGGCTCCAGGTGACGGTCCTGCCGCAGGAGAGCACCGCGACCCCGGGAACTGTCCTGGAGCTGAACCCCACCGGAACAGTGCCCAAGGGTTCGCTGATTACGGTCATCTACGCGACGGCTCCGAAACCCGCCCCCACCACGGCGGCTCCGACGCCGGCGCCCACCACCTCACCCGTGGCGGGGCCGACGCCCATCTCACCGCTGCCAACCTGTGCGGCCGGCCAAACGCCCGGAACGCCCCCGACCTGCACTCCCTGACCGCCGGGACCACCAGTGAATGAGTCATCACGCACACCGCTGCACCGGGAGGACAACGTCCCAGTGGATAACCGGCGTGTCCTGAGCGGCCGGTACGAGCTCGGCAGCCTCATTGGCCGCGGTGGCATGGCTGATGTCTACCGGGGAACCGATACCCGCCTCGGCAGGACCGTGGCCATTAAACTGCTGCGCCCGGACATGGCCAGGGACCCCCAGTTCCAGGCACGGTTCAAGCGCGAGGCCCAGGCGGTGGCTGCCTTGAACCATCCCTCCATCGTGGCCATCTTCGATACCGGCGAGCACCTGGTCCACGATGGCTCCGCCGAGGATGTGCGGGTGCCCTACATCGTGATGGAATTCGTTGAGGGCAAGACGCTGCGCGACATGATCCGCGCCAAGGAAGTGACCATAGATCACGCCATCGATTACTGCCTTGGGGTGCTGGCGGCCCTGGAATACAGCCACAAGGCCGGGATCGTTCACCGGGACATCAAACCGGCCAACGTGATGTACTGCCCCGGAACCAATTCGGTGAAAGTGATGGACTTCGGCATCGCACGGGCCATCGCTGATTCCTCCGCCACCATGACCCAGACCCAGGCGGTGGTGGGCACGGCGCAGTACCTGTCTCCGGAGCAGGCCAGGGGCGAAACTGTCGACGCCCGCAGCGACCTCTACTCCGCAGCGTGCCTGCTCTACGAAATGCTGACCTCCCGGCCGCCGTTCGTTGGGGACAGTCCGGTATCCGTGGCGTACCAGCACGTTCGGGAAATCGCCGATCCACCCAGCAGCCTGAACCCCGACGTTTCTCCCGCCTTGGATACGGTCATCGCCAAGGCCCTGCAGAAGAACCGCGACGACAGGTTCCAGGATGCCGCAGCTTTCCGGCGTGCCCTGCGGGCTGCGAAGGCCGGCGTGGCCGTTCCGGCCGTGGCGGCGTCGGAGGCGCCCACGGATCCCAACGACCATGTACCGGATGCCCAGCCGCGCACTGAGGCTTTCGCGGCAACGGGCGCAAGCTTCCTTGATGATGCTCCCACCGGGCGGCTGGCTGCCGCCGGCCTGTACCACGACGACGACCCGGCCGGTCCGCTGGAAGTGGCGGACGCGCACACAACGGCTGAGCCGCTCCCGCTCGGCCTCCCTCCGGAACGCGAGCCCAGCAGGCCGCAGAAGTCCCGTCGTCGTGCGTGGATTGCCACCCTGGTGATCTTCACCCTGCTGGTCCTGGCAGGGGCCGGCCTCTGGCTATACGAAACAGTCAACCGGCCGGCGCCCGTGGCCAAGGTTCAGATACCTTCGGTGGCGGCCATGACGGAGAGCGCCGCGCTGCAGACGCTTTACAACGCGAACCTGCGTCCCAAGATCACCAGGCTTCAGAACGATACCGTTGCCAAGGGAACGGCCATCGGCACCGACCCTTCGGCCGGGGCGTCGATGGATCCAGGTGCCGAGGTGGTCCTGAACGTCTCGGATGGGCCCAGTGCGGTGAAGATTCCTGACAGCCTTCCGGGCAAGACCGAGGCTGCCGCACGGGACATCCTTCGCCAGGTGGGCCTGGTGGGCGCTCCATCGACCACCACGGCCAACAGCGCCACGGTGCCGGCGGGAATCGTCATTACGTCGAACCCGGCTCCCGGGCAGAGCGTCGGCGTGGGCACCAGCGTCGAGCTGGTGGTGTCCACGGGCAAGGTGGTGGTTCCAGAACTGCGGGGCCTCTCACGCGAGGAAGCCGAGGCCGCGCTGAAGGGGATCGGTTTGGTCCCCCTGGTGGTGGAGGTGGAAAACTCCCAGGTGGAACCGGGCAAGGTGACGGATCAAAGCGACCCCGTCAACGCCGCCGTCGAACAAGGAAAGACCATCACGGTGGTGGTTGCCAAGGCCCCCGCCCCGGCGCCGTCCCCGACGCCGACCCCCACCGACACGCCCACGCCCACGCCGAAGCCCACCAAGAAGGGCTGAAGCGCCGCCCGGCGGTCCGGTTAGTGCTGGATAAGTGGGCTTAGCTTGGCCGCACGCGCGGCGGCGCCCTTCATGCCCAGGGACTCAAGCCAGTTGCCAAGCATCTGGTATCCGCCCTCGGTGAGGACCGATTCCGGATGGAACTGGACGCCGCAAAGCGGTGCGGTCTTGTGCTGCAGTCCCATCACCACCCCGGACGCGGTTTGTGCCGTGACCTCCAGGACGTCGGGAATGGATTCCCGGACCGCCGCCAGCGAGTGATAGCGGGTGGCCGTGATGGGGGAGGGGAGGCCGGCGAACACGCTGGTGCCGCTGTGCTCCACCTGCGAGGTCTTGCCATGCATCAACTCCGGGGCATGGGTGACCGTGCCGCCGAACGCCTCCGCCAGTGCCTGGTGGCCCAGGCACACACCGAACATCGGCACGCCGTGTTCGCCGCACCACTTGATCAGCTCGATGCAGACGCCTGCCTCGGCGGGGTTGCCGGGGCCGGGTGAAATCAAAACGCCGTCCCGGGCGCCGGCGAGTTCGATCGCCTCGGCCAGGGTGACGTCGTCGTTGCGGACCACCGTGGTTTCGGCGCCGAGCTCCTGGAGGTAACCCACCAGGGTGTAGACAAAGCTGTCGTAGTTATCCACTACGAGGATCTTGGTTGTGGTCATGGCTGGTCTGCTGAACCAATCGTCGAGTCGGTGAATTGGGTGAAGTGGGACATCCAGGGGAACAGGAACTGGACCATCAATACCAGGGCAAGGGCGACCAGTACCAATGAGAAGACAATCCTCAGCCAGAGCGGACCAGGGAGGTGGCGGAATATCCAGGCGTACATGCTCAGCCTTTCCCTGTGGCGGCTGCAACCTGTGCCGCGATCTCGGCCGGCGGGCCGGCGGACGCCGGACGCCAGCTGTCCAGCAGGGCATAGGCAATGATGCGTTCTTCGGCGCCGAAGCGGGGGTTGCAGCTGGTCATGGTGAGGTAACTTTCCGTGGGTGCCACACCGGGTTGGGTGGGTACCGGTTCCAGGACGTCAGTGCGCGACGGCAGCACGATCTGGTTGTTGCGAAAAACGTAGACATAGAAGCCGTCCCTGGTCTGGACGTAGATCTTGTCCCCCGGCACCAGGGTATGGATGTTGTCCAGCACCGCGCCGTGCGTCTGGCGGTGGCCGGCCACCGCGAAGTTGCCCACCGCACCGGGCATGGCCGTGTTGCTGTAGTGTCCCAGCCCCAAGGTGTCCAGCACATCCTGGCTGGTCCCCTGGACAATCGGACGGGTGTAGGTGGCTCCGAACCGGGGGATGTACATGATGCCGATCGTGCCGGCGTGGCCCGGGGCGGTACCCACCACTGGCGTGCCGAAATCCTGCCCGCCTGCCGGTGGCGCGGCGGGTGCCGTTGCTGCCGGGGACGGCGCAGCGGTGCTGAGGTCCTGGGCAAATTCCTTGATGACCTGGCTTTGCTTGGCGTCTGATTCAACGTTGGTCCACCACAGCTGCCACGCCACGAAGAGCAGGAGGATGATGCCGGCGGTGATCAACAGTTCCCCGATGACCTGGATGGTTCCACGTAGCAGGGAGCCACGGCGGGCGGGCGGGGCCACGGGCCCGGCCTTCTCCTGCAATACCACGCGTTCTCCTCCGGGCGTCCACCCAGGGCACCGGGTGCCCATCAACTGCGGCTAGAATTGGCTGCTAGTAAGAATCCAGATTTGACCAAGATCGCGCAGACCGCTGGCAATTTCCTTCTTGCAGGATATCAAGCCCGGGCCGCCGAGCTTGCCCAGCCTGCCAAGGAGAGCCAGTGCCCGAGTCGAAACCTCGCAAGAAGACTGCCAGCACCGCCCAGCCGGCTTCCACCGATTCATACAAGCCCAACCCCGTCTGGTTCAAGCCGGTGATGTTCGGCCTGATGATCATCGGACTCTTCTGGATCATCACGTTCTACATCAGTGAGGGACGTTTTCCGGTCCAGGCGTGGCAGTCGTGGAACATCGTGGCAGGCTTCGGCATTGCCATCGTGGGGTTCCTGATGACCACCCGCTGGCGTTCCTGACGCGTTCGCAACGCTACTTTCGAGGAGGATCCCCCTGTCTCCGGATTCCGCCGGCGTGATCATTGGCGACGACGGCCTGGCCCGGCCCGCGTGGGCATCCACGGATCCGTTGATGCGCGCGTACTACGACCAGGAGTGGGGGCTGCCCGTCACTGACGAGCAGGGCCTCTACGAACGTATTTGCCTGGAGGGATTCCAGGCCGGGCTCTCGTGGGCCACCATCCTGCGCAAGCGTCCCGGCTTCCGTGCCGCCTTTGCCGGTTTCGATCCCGACGCCGTGGCCTTGTTCGGCGATGCGGACGTGGAACGGCTGATGCGGGACCCGGGCATCGTCAGGAACCGCCTGAAGATCCACGCCGCGGTCAAGAACGCCCGGGCCACCGTGGAGCTTCGAAACGACGGCGGGCTGGTGGACTTTGTCTGGAGTTTCCGCCCGGCGAGCACCCCGCGTCCCCGAGTAGCGTCGGACATTCCCACCCAATCGGCGGAGTCGATCGCATTGTCCAAGGCGTTACGGAAACGGGGCTTCTCGTTCGTTGGCCCCACCACCATGTTCGCCCTGATGGAAGCCGTGGGAATAGTGGACACGCACCTCCTGGCGAGCCACCGTCGCGGTTCCTCCGGGATCTGGGCCGAGTAGCGCCGCGCCGCGTCGGCTGTCCGCAGCTGTTGGCAAGGTTATCCACAGTGTGGATAACCTTTGTGGCATCGTGCCTCCGAGGTCTCCTGTGGCGCGTTGCTGCCCGACCGGCCGAAATTTGCCCGCAAGATGTGGTTATTAACAGTGTGGAATACCTGTGGATAACCAGCGTTGCGGCCGGACCCGTCATTACGGACGGCTGCGCCTGACGGGGTGGTGGCTGGTGATGGAAACCCGATTGAAGGCATTCATGGTGACAGCCACCCAGCTCACCGCGGAGAATTCCTCCGCCGTGAGGCACTGCCTTGCATAGGCTTCTTCACTCTCGCGCGATTCCTGGTCGGGGAGTTCCGTAATGCTTTCCACCAACGCCAGCGCAGCCCTTTCCTTGTCCGTGAACAGGGCCGTTTCCCGCCATGCCGGCAGCACCGCGAGCCGCTGTGGACTTTCACCTGCCTCAGCGGCCTTCCGCACGTGCAGGTCCAGGCAGTAGGCGCAGCCGTTGATCTGCGAGATCCGTACATTGAGGAGCTCCAGCAGGCCAGCGCCCAAGCCGGCGGCTTCCGCTGCTTCCTGCACCTTCAGTCCGAGGCCGCTGATCGCCCTCCACAGAGCCGGGTGCTGCTTGTCGAGGTACAGGTGCTCGGTGGCGCTCACGGGAGTCCTTCAAGGTAGTACGGCTGGGCAAGGCACCATCATAGGCAGAGGCGCCCGAGGGGCCGACGACGCGGTTATGCACTTAACAACATCCCGATACCCACAAGTTATCCACAACTGTGGGTAACCCCGTGGAAATCACAGGCGGTTGGGCGGTCTGGCCTACTCGCACCACGGATCCAGCGCGGGAAACTACAGGGTTGTTACTTATTAACAGTGTGCATAACGCTGTCGATAAATCCGGGTATTGCCTTCTATTGGCGCGCTCAGGGGGTGCTTTGCGGGCAGTTGTCCACATGTTGGTCCTGGATCGTCCGCTTATCCACTTACGCACACCCCTGTCCCCACAGGTTATCCACAGGTGTGGAGAAATCGAGGATATCCGGGGCCGAGAAGTAAATCGCTAGCCACTGTCCGGGAAACGGCGCCTGAACTACACCCCTGTAAGTTACCAACACTGTGGATAAGGCCTGTGGAAAAGACGAATGCCCGGCACCTGTGGTGCCGGGCATTCAGGGGTGCTTCTGGACCGCGGGGAGTTACAGGGAGACCCGCAACCATGTCAGGGCAACAAGCAGGGCCACCACCGCGGCGAGCCCTGCGGCCTGGATGAGGCCCTGCCGGCGTCCCCGCGGGGTATAGGCGAGGACGGCTGCACAAAGCCCGCCGGTGACCAGTCCGCCCAAGTGGGCCTGCCAGGCGATTTGGGGGACCAGGAAGCCGATGACACCGTTGATGGCAATCAAGACCCACAGCTGGCGGGTATCGCCTCCGCGCTGGCGCTGGACCAGCAGCATGGCGCCGAAGAGGCCGAAGATCGCTCCGGACGCCCCAACCACCCCGAAGAGTTGCTGGCCGGGAACATAAAGCGGTGTCAGCAGCAGGTACCCCACGGAACCGCCCAAGGCCGAAATAACGAACAGCGCAAGGAACCGCAGGCGGCCCAGGATTGGTTCCAGGGCCTGGCCGAAGATCCACAGCGTGTACATGTTAAGCAGAATGTGGAGGAGGTTGTCCGGCGAGTGCAGGAATGCCGAAGTGAGCATCCGCCATGGTTCGAACTCGTTGTACTTCGGTTCTGCGTAGATGTTGGCAAAGGCCAAGGCCCGGTAGACGCCTTCATTGGAAATGACGAACTGCAGGACCTGGAGAAGCGCGCAGACCGCAATGATGGCAAACGTCACCATCGGCCTGCCGGTGGCCACGGCCCCGCCGTAGACCGTCCGGACTTCGGGCGTCGTCCGCCGGGTTTCGTTGACGCAGTCAACGCACTGGAATCCGACGGCGGCCGCCCGCTGGCAGTCCGGGCACGCCGGGCGTCCGCAACGCTGGCAGCGCACATAGGAGGGCCGGTCCGGATGCCGGGGGCACACCGGAACCTGCGCGGACGGCTCAGCCGACGGAATTCCGTAACTCATGCTGTGGTGTTAAAGCTGTTCGATGTCGATGCTGTTGATGGTGACATCCTCCACGGGGCGGTCACCCATGCCGGTGCGGACACCCTCTATAGCGTCGACGACCTTCTTGGACTCCTCGTCCGCCACCTCACCGAAGATGGTGTGCTTGCCCTGCAGCCAGTCCGTGGGAATGGTGGTGATGAAGAACTGTGAACCGTTGGTGCCTTTGCCCATCTGGATGCCGGCGTTGGCCATGGCGAGCTTGTAGGGCTGGTTGAAGCTCAGTTCCGGGTGGATTTCGTCATCGAAGCGGTAGCCGGGGCCACCGGTTCCGCGGCCCAGGGGATCGCCGGCCTGAACCATGAAGTCCTTGATGATGCGGTGGAAGATGGTTCCGTTGTACAGCGGAGTGCCGGTCTTGTCCTCACCGGTTTCCGGGTGGGTCCAGGCCTGCTCGCCGGTGGCAAGGCCAACGAAGTTCTTGACCGTCTTGGGCGCGTGGTTCCCGAAGAGGTTAACCACGATGTCGCCGAGGCTGGTGTGGATGGTTGCTTTTGCAGTTGCGATGGCAGTCATAAGCCTCATTCTTCCATGTCCCCTATGGGCGGCAACGGCTGCGGCAGCAGTTCCGCGCTGGGTGAAATCGGCCTAAAATCCGCAGAGTGAATAGCCCGGGGTGGTCCGGGCACGTAGGCTAGCGACAGAACCGTCACATTAATCGGGAGGTAGTTGTGAAGAAATCGGATCGTATTGCCCGTGACCTTGAGCAGTCGGTCACCAGTGCGGTGGAAAATGCCAAGGACTGGGCGGCCCCCCGGGTGGAAGCAGCGGTGGATTGGGCTGTCCCACGGCTCCAGCACAGCCTGGATACCGCATCTCCCAAAATCCAGGAAGGCCTGAAGACCGCAGCTCACAACCTGGCTGACGGTGTTGCCACCGTGACTCCCAGGATCCAGGACGGACTGGCCCAGTTGGCGCCGAAGATCAACGACGTCGTGGAAAACGCATCACCCAAGCTTCACGACGCCCTGGACAAGGCAACGCCGGTGGTCCTGAACGCCCGGGACCGCGTGGTGGTGGACTACCTGCCCAAGCTCTCGGACCAGATCGGCGTGGCCTCGGAGGCCGTTCACCGCACCCTTGAAGGCGCACCTGCCCGCGTCGACGCCGTCGCCCAGAAGCTTGGCGACGCGGGAATTGTGCACGCCATCCAGGAACAGGCACAGGCCACCGGTACGCAGCTCAAGGCCGCCGCAACCGAGGCTGGCCGCACCGTCGGTATCCAGCTGTCCCAGCCCGAGCCCAAGAAGAAGCGCGGCTGGCTGGTCTTTGGCGTGATTGCCGCCGCAGTGGCCGCGGGCGTTGCTGCGTGGAAGGCTTCCAAGCCCGTGGAGGACCCCTGGAAGACTCCGTCGCCGGTTACCCCCACGCCTGCCCCGGTGCCGGCCACCACCGTCAGCGAGGTCAAGGAACACGTGGCTGACGCCGCAGGTAAGGCTGCAGACGCCGCAGGTTCGGCAGCCTCCGCCGTCGCGGACAAGGCAGCGGACGCCGCCGAAGCGGTCAAGGACAAGGCTGCAGACGCCGCTGACAAGGCCAAGCACGTGGCCGACGACGCGGCCGACGAAGCACCCACCGCCGCAACTGACGCCAAGACGGCTACCAAGAACATCGCGTCGAACATCGGCAACGACGTCAAGGGCACCACCGAGGCCTAGTCCTTCGCCGCGCACAAGGGGCTCCGTTTTGAACGGGGCCCCTCTTGTGTGCCCGCGGAAGCTCATGGGCCACGCCGCGGCAGGACACGGCCCGGATGCTAGATTTGATCTGATGTCAGCCGATCGATCCTCTGGGGATGCCTTGAACGACGCAGCCGAACAGCTCCGCGTGTCCATCGTTATCCCGGCGTACAACGAGGAAAGCGTTATCAGGCAGTGCCTCATCGCTGCCATCTACCAGTCGGTTCCCGCCCACGAAATCATCGTGGTGGACAACCTCTCGAGCGACCGCACTGCCGCGATCGTCAGCCAGATGCAGCTCGAATACCCGGAAAGCCCCATTATCCTGCTCAGCCAGGACCTGGAGCAGGGCCTGATCCCCACCAGGAACTTCGGGCTCGACCACGCCACGGGGGATGTCCTCGGGCGGATCGACGCGGATTCCATCGTCGAACCCGACTGGGTGGAGCAGGTCCAGAAGGCCTTTGCAGATCCCGTCGTCCAGGCCGCAACGGGGCCGGTGGTGTATTACGACATGCCCATGCGCCGTTTTGGGCTCAAAGCGGACGACAAAATGCGCCAGCTCATGCTGAAGCTGGCCAAGCACCAGTACCACTTCCTGTTCGGCTCCAACATGGCCCTGCGTGCCAGTGCCTGGGAAACCATTCGGGCCGAGACCTGCCGGGACGAGAAAGACGAGATGCACGAGGACATCGATTTGTCCCTGCACCTTGCCGACCATGAACTGCCGGTCCGCTACTGGCCGCAGATGGTGTCCGGCATGTCCGCGCGCCGGCTTGAGGACTCTCCGCGGGACTACCGCTACTACGTCACCCGCTTCGATCGGACCTACAAAGCCCACAACGTGCGCAAAATGGCATTGAAGGCCCCCATGGTGGTCTTCTTTTCGGTGTATTTCCCGGCAAAGCTCCTGCGGGCCATCCACACCGTCAACACCGCCCAACCCGTCCGCCGCGGCGGACAGTAAGGCCCGGCGGCGGCAGGCTTCCTGTCAGTCCGTTCCCAGTTCCGCCAACGGACGGCCCGACGGCGGTTCCTCCCCGGGCGGCAGTGGCCGCTTCCCTGCCCTTCCGGACCGTTGCCCCAGGACAACGACGGCGAGTCCCGCCAGGATGAGGCCCAGCCCGGCGTACGTGCCAGCCGGAAGGGTCTCGTGCAGGAAGACGGCGGCCAGAAGTGCGGCCCCGGGAATTTCCAGCAGGATGATCATGGAGACGATGAGGGGACTCATGGTGGCCAGCAGGTGGTTGAACGCCGTATGGCCCACCAACTGCGCGCAGACGGTGATGGCCGCGATACCCAGCCACCCTGCCGGCTCGAACCCTGCCAGGGGCTGGCCGGCCGCCAGGGCCAGCACCGCCACGAGTACCGCGCACATCCCGTAGCAGAGTGTGGTGTACGTCCCCGTGGTCATGCTCTGCCGGGCCTTGCCGCCTGCCAGCGTGTAGAGCCCCGCCAGCGCGCCGCCGGCCATCGCCAGCAGGTCTCC
This sequence comes from Arthrobacter sp. 135MFCol5.1, assembly GCF_000374865.1. Classification (GTDB taxonomy): domain Bacteria; phylum Actinomycetota; class Actinomycetes; order Actinomycetales; family Micrococcaceae; genus Arthrobacter. The sequence goes on from NZ_KB895461.1 coordinate 19,095, forward strand.
GGTCAGTGCCTGCGAAGAGGTTCCCAGGTCGAAGCCGGTAATGGCGACAACACCGCCGAAGGCAATCCCCAGTCCAGCGAGGACCTGCCAGCGGTGTCGGGTTCCGCGGACGAGCTGGAAGACGGCAATCCAGCCGGACTGCAGGCACACCAGGGCTGTGGCGGCCGCGACGGAGGTCAGTTGCAGCGAAGTGATGAAGCAGGCGAAGTGCAGGGCGAGGGCGACGGCGGCCAGCAGGGACCAGCGGAACTCGCGGGCCGTGATGCTGCCGAACTTGCGGGGCTCCAGGATGAGCGTGGGGGCAGCCATGACCACGGAACCGATGGCGTTGCGCCAAAAGGCAATGGCGAGGGCGCTGACGCTCGTGGCGCCCAGGGTTGCGGCGATCAAGGGGCCTGACGAGGCGACGCCGAGGACACCCAGGGCCGCGAAGAAGAAGTTCAATGGATACCCCCTGGAGCCGTCCCCGGAGGGAAAGGAGAACAAAAAGTCCCGGCCGGCGTTTCCGCTGACCGGGACTTTCCTATGGTGGAGGCACGGGGACTCGAACCCCGAACCCCCTGCTTGCAAAGCAGGTGCGCTACCAATTGCGCCATGCCCCCATAAGAAGCAACCCGTCCATCATACCCCAGGAACCGCGAGGCCTTGACGGCTTCCGTACCTGGCGCCCAAGCTAGTCAACCGTATCGGTTGACTTGCTCCAGACTGTTTTCCGGGCTTCGGATTCCTGTGCTTTACGGAAGACCAGCAAGCCTGCGATTGCCGCTGCGAGTACCAGCAACTTCTTCACGTGCTCCCCGTTCCGGCCGGGTACCGGATGTATCCGGACCAAACCTCCGTTTGAAACCTGCACAGGTTCCGTGGGCGTACCAGGACTTGAACCTGGGACCTCTTCGTTATCAGCGAAGCGCTCTAACCGCCTGAGCTATACGCCCCGATGCCTCATCGGGCCGAGATATGACTTTACAGCACATCCCGGCCCGATCTCAAATCGGGCATTTCCACCGGATTACCCCCGGTGAAACCGGGTTCTTAATCGTCCGTCAAGGTGACGCCGATTCCACCCACCAGCGTGGCGGAAATGTTGTAGAGGACGGCGGAGAGCATGGACAGCGCCGTCAGCAGGACAACGTTGACCACAGCGATGATGGTGGCGAATGAGGCCACCTGCCCCAGCGATGCCACCTTCTTCAGTTCGAAGCCGCCGCTTTCGGAGCCGGCGAGCGTTCCCAGCAGGCTGTCCACCTGGTCGAAGATTCCGGTCAGGTCCAGCACCGTCCACAAGACGATTGCTGCCACCACGGTGACGATGCCAAGTGCCACCGAGAGCAGGAATGCCATCTTCAGTACGGACCAGGGGTCCACCTTGCTGATCAGCAGCCGGGCCCGCCGTACCTTTGCCTTCGGCGCGGGCTTCACCAGGCCGGGATTACCCTGTCCCTGGGCCGGCCGCTGGCCGGAGGCTGCAGGGCGCTGGCCCGGCTGACCCTGGAAGGGCCGCTGGCCGGGCTGCGCGGGGCGGTCGCCCTGCTGCGGGCGCTGGCCCGGAACCGCGGGACGCTGGCCCGGGGCACCTGCGGCCGCTGCCGGTCGCTGCTGCGGACGGACGGGGGCGTTCACGCGGGGCGCCGCTGAAGGCCGGTTCCCGTCAGGAACAGTGCTGTTCGGCTTGGGAAATGAGTCGGAATTACTCACTCGTTACCTCCGTGTTGTCTTCGTTCGGCTCAGCGTCGCCCGAGGCGTCCTCTGACTCAACGGCCGGTGATTCTTCTGCCATTGCTGGCTCGGCGGAATCCCCAGCGGGACCGCCATCTTCAGCCAACGTTACGTCATCCTCAGCGGATTCATCGTCCTCGAGGCCCCGTTCGCTGTTACGCGCCACCTCGATAATCCGGTCATTCTTGTCCGGCTTGGCGAAGATGACGCCCATCGTGTCACGACCCTTGGCCGGAACACCGGCCACGGAGGACCGGACCACCTTGCCGCCCTCCATGACCACCAGGACTTCATCCTCTTCCTGGACGATGAGGGCTCCCACGAGGTGGCCGCGTTCTTCCTGGTATTTGCCTACCTTGATGCCGAGACCGCCACGGCCCTGGAGGCGGTATTCCTCCACCGCCGTGCGCTTGGCGTACCCGCCTTCCGTCACGATGAAGACGAACGAGCCGTCAGTCACCACGTCGGCGGCCAGCAGTTCGTCGTCCTCGCGGAACTTCATCCCGGTAACGCCGGAGGTTGCCCGGCCCATGGGTCGCAGGGCGTCGTCCGTAGCGGTGAAGCGGATGGACTGGCCCATGCGGGAGACCAGGAAGAGGTCGTCTGTTTCCGAGACGAGCTGCGCCGACACCAGTTCGTCGCCGTCGCGCAGGTTGATCGCAATGACGCCGGCGGAACGGTTGGTGTCGTAGTCCTCGAGCCTGGTCTTCTTCACCAGGCCCCGCTTGGTGGCGAGCACCAGGTACGGCGCCTGCTGGTAGTCCTTCAGGTCCAGCACCTGGGCAATGTGTTCGTCAGGCTGGAATGCGAGCAGGTTGGCAACGTGCTGGCCCTTGGCGTCCCGGCCCGCTTCCATGAGCTCGTACGCCTTGGCACGGTATACACGGCCGAGGTTGGTGAAGAAGAGCAGCCAGTGGTGCGTTGTGGTGACGAAGAAGTGTTCCACGACGTCGTCGCCGCGAAGCTGGGCACCCTTGATGCCTTTGCCGCCGCGCTGTTGTGAGCGGTAGTTGTCACTGCGCGTGCGCTTGACGTAGCCGCCGCGGGTGATGGTGACCACCATTTCCTCTTCGGGGATCAGGTCTTCCATGGACATATCGCCATCGAAGCCCATGAGGATCTTGGTGCGGCGGTCGTCGCCGTGCTTGTCCACGATTTCGGCCAGCTCGACGCTGATGATCTCGCGCTGGCGCTGTTCGGAGGCCAGGATCGCGTTGTATTCGGCGATCAGGGCCTCGAGCTCGGTGTGCCGGTCCTGGATCTTCTGGCGTTCCAGGGCGGCGAGGCGGCGCAGCTGCATGTCCAGGATGGCGCGGGCCTGCAGCTCGTCGATATCAAGCAGTTCCATCAACCCGTCGCGTGCGGCTTCGGTGGTGTTCGAGGCGCGAATCAGGGCGATGACTTCGTCGAGCATATCCAGTGCCTTCAGCAGGGCACGGAGGATATGGGCTTCCTCCTCGGCCTTGCGCAGGCGGTACCGGGTTCGGCGTGCAATGACGTCCATTTGGTGCGTCACCCAGTGCCGGATGAAGGCATCCAGGCTGAGTGTCCGGGGCACGCCGTCAACGATGGCCAGCATGTTGGCGGAGAAGTTGCTCTGCAGCTCGGTGTGCTTGTAGAGGTTGTTCAGCACCACCTTGGGAACGGCGTCGCGCTTCAACACGATCACCAGGCGCTGGCCGGTGCGGCCGGAGGTTTCATCGCGGAGGTCCGCGATGCCGGAGATCTTGCCGTCCTTGACCAATTCGGCGATCTTGATGGCCAGGTTGTCAGGGTTGGCCTGGTACGGCAGTTCCGTGACCACGAGGCAGGTGCGTCCCTGGAGTTCCTCCACCGCGACCACTGCACGCATGGTGACGGAACCGCGGCCGGTCCGGTAGGCGTCTTCGATGCCCTTGTGTCCCAGGATGGTGGCACCCGTGGGGAAATCCGGGCCCTTGACCCGCAGCAGCAGTTCTTCGAGGAGTTCCTCGCGGGTGGCGCCGGGGTTGGCCAGGTACCACTGGACCCCATCCGCCACTTCCCGCAGGTTGTGCGGCGGGATGTTGGTGGCCATGCCGACCGCAATGCCGGAGGATCCGTTCACCAGCAGGTTGGGGAACCTGGCGGGCAGGATGGTGGGTTCCTGGTTCTTGCCGTCGTAGTTGTCCTGGAAATCGACGGTTTCCTCGTCGATGTCGCGGACCATTTCCATGGCCAGGGGCGCCATTTTGGTCTCGGTGTACCGGGGTGCGGCGGCACCGTCGTTGCCTGGTGAACCGAAGTTCCCCTGCCCGAGCGCCAGCGGATAGCGCATGGTCCAGTCCTGGATCAACCGGACCAGGGCATCGTAGATGGCAGTGTCGCCATGCGGGTGGTACTGGCCCATGACTTCGCCCACCACGCGGGCGCACTTGTTGAAGGAACGGTCGGGGCGGTATCCGCCGTCGAACATCGCGTAGAGCACGCGGCGGTGGACGGGCTTGAGGCCGTCGCGGACGTCCGGGAGGGCGCGCCCTACGATGACGGCCATGGCGTAGTCCAGGTAGGAACGCTGCATTTCCGTCTGCAGGTCCACCTGTTCAACGCGGTCGATCAGCACGTCGCCTTCAAGAACGGTGTCCGGTTCTCCGGCCTCGGAGGCGGGAATCTCGGGGGTTTCGTCGCTCATTCTTTATTTTCCGTTTCAGGTATATGTCTGGTTCCGAATACTTTGGAGCGGGTCCTTAGATGTCCAGGAACCTGACGTCCTTGGCGTTCTGCTGAATGAAGTTGCGCCGTGACTCCACGTCTTCGCCCATAAGGACGGAGAAGATCTGGTCGGCGGCGAGGGCGTCATCCATGGTCACCTGCAGCAGGGTGCGGTGGTCAGGGTCCATGGTGGTATCCCAGAGTTCGGTGTAGTCCATCTCGCCCAGGCCCTTGTAGCGCTGGATGCCGTTGTCCTTCGGGATGCGGCGTCCAGCCGCTTGGCCAGCTACCAGTTTGGCGTCGCGTTCGCGGTCGCTGTACACGTAGTCGTGCGGCGCGTTGGACCATTTGATCCGGTACAGCGGCGGTTGTGCCAGGTAGACGTAGCCGTTCTCGATCAGGGGACGCATGTAGCGGAACAGCAAGGTCATCAGCAAGGTGGTGATGTGCTGGCCGTCGACGTCAGCATCGGCCATGAGGACGATTTTGTGGTACCGAAGTTTGGCGAGGTCGAAGTCCTCGCCAATCCCGGTGCCGAACGCGGTGATCATGGACTGGACCTCCGCGTTGCCCAGGGCCTTGTCCAGGCGGGCACGTTCCACGTTCAGGATCTTGCCGCGCAGGGGCAGGATGGCCTGTGTTTCGGGGTTGCGGCCGCGCTTGGCGGAACCGCCGGCGGAGTCGCCCTCCACGATGTAGACCTCGCACTTTTCCGGGTCTTTGGAGGAGCAGTCGGAAAGCTTGCCCGGCATGCCGAACGATTCCAGCGGGCTCTTGCGCCGGGCGTTGTCGCGGGCCTTCCGCGCGGCCATGCGTGCCTGGGCCGCCGAAATGGCCTTGCGGATGACGTCACGGGCGGGGCCAGGGTTGCGCTCCAGCCAGTCACCCAGGCCGTCGGTGACCACGCGCTGGACGAATCCCTTGACCTCGGAGTTGCCCAGCTTCGTCTTGGTCTGGCCTTCGAACTGGGGCTCCGCCAGCTTGACGGAAATGACGGCGGTGAGGCCCTCGCGGATGTCGTCGCCCGTGAGGTTGTCGTCCTTTTCCTTGATGATGCCCTTTTCCCGGGCGTACCGGTTTATCAGGGACGTCAGTGCGGCACGGAAGCCTTCTTCGTGGGTGCCGCCCTCGTGGGTGTTGATGGTGTTGGCGTAGGTGTGCACGCTCTCGGAGTAGGCACTGGTCCACTGCATCGCCATTTCCAGGGCAATCCGGCGTTCGGTGTCCTCGGTTTCGAAGGCGATGACGTCCTCGTGGACCACCTCCACCTTCTTGCCCGAGTTCAGGTGCTTGACGTAATCCAGCAGGCCTTCGTCGTACTGGTACACCACGGTGCGGTGTTCGGCGCTGATCTCGCCGTCGGTGCTGAGGTCGTCAAGGTCGAGGTCGCCGTCGGCTTCATCACCTTCGGCGGCACGCTCATCCGTCAACGTTATGCGCAGGCCCTTGTTGAGGAAGGCCATCTGCTGGAAACGGGCGCGGAGGGTCTCGAAGTCGAACTCGGTGGTTTCAAAGATCGCCGGGTCCGGATAGAAGGTCTGGGTGGTGCCGGTGGCATCGGTCTCTTCACCTTGGACCAGGCTGCCTTGCGGCTTGCCTCCGTCGGCGAAGGACATCCGCCAGACGTGGCCCTGGCGCCGTACCTCGGTGTCCACCCTGCTGGAGAGGGCGTTGACCACGGAAATGCCCACACCGTGCAGGCCGCCGGAGACCGCGTAGCCGCCGCCACCGAACTTGCCGCCGGCGTGCAGGATGGTCATTACCACCTCGACGGTGGGCTTGTGCTCGGTGGGGTGCATGTCCACCGGGATTCCGCGGCCGTCGTCGACAACTTTGACGCCGCCGTCGGCCTGCAGGACCACTTCGATATGGCTGCAGTAACCGGCGAGTGCCTCATCCACGGAGTTGTCCACCACCTCATAGACCAGGTGGTGGAGTCCTCGGGGACCCGTGGAACCGATATACATGCCCGGGCGCTTGCGGACAGCTTCGAGGCCTTCAAGGACAGTGATGTCGCTGGCACCGTACTCCCTTGGGCTGGTAGACGCAGCCGGGGTGTCAGGGGTACGGCCATCCTCGACCGCTGTATCTGCTGCCAGAATATCTGTATTGTCGTTAGCCACAGGCGCTGCGACTCCTCTGTTCTCGATGATGGCCGGCTGATTTCTTTTCGCAGGGAAAAGTGACCCGCCAACAGGCACAAACTTATGGCGCCGGTGACTCGATGACGGTCGGTGATCCGCGCTCTGCGTGCGGGACGCGCGCGGAGAACGGACTGAAGTCAACGTTTCATCCGCGCCCAGTTATCTCGGTCAATTCTACCGCGAACACGCCCAGATCCTCGCATTCCAAGGCCGTGGGCGGACGGTGAATGTGCCTGTGCGAGGCTCTTGGCCCCGCCTAGGACGGCCCGGTGGTACGCCCTCCGGGTGCCCATACACGCCGCGGCCCTTCCTGGCCTCTATACGCCTTTGGGCGAAGTTTCAAGAGCTGCGGCCCGGCTATCCGTAGGTGTCCCGCGGACCACGCCCGTTGACACTGCGTCCACCCTTGCGCCAGCTGGGCGCTGTGGGGCCGAGGACCTGGATCCTGGTGACCACGCCGTCGCCCAGTTCCCGGCGGAATTTCTCCAGCAAGCTGGTGCTCAGCAGCCTGAGCTGGGTGGCCCAGGCCGTGGAGTCACACCGAACGTGCAGGGTGGTGTCGGTGAAGCTTTCGGGTGTGCAGTGGGCTGAAATCTCCGGGCCCACCAAGGTGGCCCACTCCGCCATGACGGAACCCACCGCTACCGGGGAGGTCCAGCCGCGTTCTGCAACCAGCCGCCCAACCACTTTGCCCAGGCCGAGCGGGTCCCGGCCGGTGGCATGAAACTGGCTGAAGCCCCGGGTGTCACGGATACTGCCCTTGGCTTTTTGCGAACCGGGCCGGGGCGCCTTCCTGCGGACTTCGCCGCGGGCGGCAGCCGCCTCCCGCATCCTGTTCAGTGCTGCTTGCGGGGCATCGATGTGGTCAGGTTCGCGGCCGGGCTGCAGCCCGGCATCCTCGTCACTGCTCATCGATTCCTCCCGGGATGACCTTCACCCGCCGTCCGGACAGCTCTTCCGGAATATCGGCGTCGACGGCGGCGGTCACCAGGACCTGTTCCGCGCCGGAGACTATAGCCGCCAGTTTACGCCGCCGCTGGACATCGAGTTCGGCAAAGACGTCGTCCAGGATGAGGATGGGGGCGGACCCGCCGGTGCGGGCGTCATCGAGCATGACGTAGTACGACGCCAACCGCAGGGAGAGGCACATGGACCAGGTCTCCCCGTGCGAGGCATATCCCTTCGCGGGTGCCTGTCCGAGGATGAGCTCCAGCTCGTCGCGGTGCGGGCCGACGAGCGAGATGCCACGTTCCAGTTCTTTCTTCCGTGATTCCGCGAAAGCCTGGATGTAGCGCTCCGTCAGCTGTTCGACACTGAGCAAGCGCAGGTCCTCCTGCGCGGCGGACGAAGCCCCGGCCGTGGTGCGCTGGGCATGTGCGGCCGGGACGCCGTCGTCGTCCATCTGGTTCTGGAGGGTCGAACGGTACAGGGCATCGGCGGGCTTGGAAGCATCCGTCAGCTCGGCGTAGGCGCGGGCGAGGTGCGGGCGGAGCCGTTCCACCAGTTCCAGCCGTGCGTGCAGCAGCTGTGCTCCGGCACGGGCCATGTGCTGGTCCCAAACATCCAGGGTGGCTTCATGGGCAGTCGTGAACCGTCCGGCCCGCGCTGATTTCAGCAGGGCGTTGCGTTGCTTCAGGACGCGGTCGTAATCGCTGCGGGTGGCTGCATGATGCGGAATGAGGCTGGCGAGCAGTTCGTCCAGGAAGCGCCGGCGGTTGGCGGGATCCCCCTTGACCAATGCCAGGTCCTCGGGAGCGAACAGGACGGTCTGGCAGATGCCCAGCAGGTCGCGGGCACGGACCGGGTTGCTGCGATTGATCCGGCCGCGGTTGGCCCGGCCGGCATTGATTTCCAGCTCCAGCACCGTGGTCTGCTCTCCGCGGACCAAACGGGCCCGGACCAAGGCGCGCTCCGTGCCGAACCGGAGCAAGGGGCCATCGGAACTGACCCGGTGGGAGCTGAGCGTGGCCAGGTAGCCGATGGCCTCCATCAGATTGGTTTTGCCGATGCCGTTGTACCCCACCAGGACGGTAACGCCCGGGCCGAGGCTGAGGTCAACCTGGGCGTAGCTGCGGAAGTCCGTCAGGGAAAGATGTTCAAGATACACGCGGTGGTCGGCAATTCTGGAACCGGTGGCGGCTCCTGGTGGATGCTACTTGGCGGGACGGGTTGCATGGCCACCGAACTGGTGGCGCAGCGCAGAAACCATCTTCATCGCGGGGGACGTGTCCTCCCGGGAAGCAAAACGGGCAAACAGGGCGGCCGTGATGGCCGGGGCCGGAACCGCATTGGCGATGGCCTCTTCAACTGTCCAGCGGCCCTCACCCGAATCCTCCACGTAGTCGTCGATGGACTCCAGGCCTGGATCTTCATCCAAGGCTTTGACCATGAGGTCCAGCAGCCAGGAACGGACCACGGTTCCCTTTTGCCAGGCGCGGAACGTGCCCGGCAGGTCCGTGACGATGTCCTTCGCGGCAAGCAGTTCGTACCCTTCGGCGTACGCCTGCATCAGGCCGTATTCGATCCCGTTGTGGACCATCTTGGCGTAGTGGCCGGCGCCGATTCCGCCAACGTGGACAAAGCTGTCAGCCCTGTCGCCCTCAGGCCGCAGGGCATCAAAAACCGGCATGGCGCGTTCAATGTCGCCGGCGTCACCGCCTGCCATCAGGCCGTAGCCGTTCTGCAGGCCCCAAACCCCGCCGGACACCCCGCAGTCGGCGAACCGGATGCCCTTGGCGGCAAGCACCTCACCATGTTTCTGGTCTTCAGTGAACCGCGAGTTTCCACCGTCGATCACAAGGTCGCCGGGCTCGAGTTTGCCGGCCAATTCGGTGATGACGGCGTCTGTCACGGGGCCGGCCGGGACCATGACCCAGATGACCCTCGGCGCCGGGACGGCGGCGATCAGGTCTTCGACGCTTGCGGCATCCGTGACATCGGGATTCCGGTCGTAGCCGGTGACCTCCACGCCGCCCTTGCGCAGGCGTTCACGCATGTTGAAACCCATTTTGCCGAGGCCAATCAGTCCAATGTGCACGGTGAGACTCTTTTCTGCGCTGGTGTGTGAAGGCTGGGAGCCGATGGGTGGACCCACGCCGCCCGGGTTCCCTGGCCGAGCTTGCGAGGCAAGGCGGCGGTGGGGACTAGTTGGGCAGGCGGACAGGCATCACCAGGTAGCGGTAATCATCCTGGTCTTCGCCGTCGGCATCTGCCTGCGCCGTGATCATGGCGGGCTTGGGTGCTGTGGTGAACGAGAACCGGACGAATTTCGTCTCGATGACACTGAGGCCCTCAATCAGGTAGTGCGGGTTGAAGGCCACCGTGATGTCCTCGCCGGACAGCTGCGCTTCAAGCTCCTCCGACGCCTGGGCGTCCTCGCCGGTCCCGGCATCAAGGTTGAGCAGTCCGCTGCTGAATGCCAGGCGGACCGGAGTGTTGCGTTCGGCGACAAGTGAGACGCGGCGGACGGCTTCCACCAGCTCTTGGGTTTGCACCGTGGCATGGATCGGTGTGGATTCCGGGAACAGGGACCGGATCTTCGGGTAATCGCCATCCACCAGCAGGGACGTAGTGGTGCGGCCGCCGCTTTCGAATCCGATCAGCCGGCTGTCATCGTCGGAGAGGGCAAGGTTGATGTCGCCGCTGTTGCCGAGGGTTTTGGCCACTTCGTTGAGGGTTTTGGCCTTCACCAGCGCGCTCGTGGAGATTCCCGGAGTCACAGGCTTCCACGGCACTTCGCGCATGGCCAGCCTGTACCGGTCGGTGGCAAGGAGGGTGATCAGGTCATCCTCGATTTCCATCCGCACGCCCGTGAGGATGGGCAAGGTGTCGTCCTTGCTGGCTGCGATGATCACCTGGGAAACAGCTTGCGCGAAAGCGTCGCCGGGAACGGTGCCGCTGATGGCAGGAAGGGCAGGCAGCGGCGGGTACTCGGCTTCCGGCATGGTGGCCAGGTGGAAGCTGCTTCGACGGCAGGTGAGTGTGACCTTGTTGCCGTCGGTTTCAACGTCCACCGGGGCCGAAGGGAGGCTGCGGCAGATGTCCGCAAGCAGCCGGCCGGAAACCAGGATGGTTCCTTCGTCCCTGATATCGGCGGCGATTTCCAGCCGTGCGGATGTTTCGTAGTCAAAGCTCGAGAGGCTGACTGTTCCCGCTTCGGCCTTCAGGAGCAGGCCGGAAAGGACGGGGACCGGCGGCCGCGGAGACAACGAGCGGGCTGTCCAGGTGACGGCTTCGGCCAGGACGTCCCGATCGACTCTGAACTTCACGGAAGGGTGCCGCCTTTCATTGCTGCTGCCATGTAACCCGGGAACTTCGCAGTGAAACTCCGGAAGATGTTGTGCGCGCCGCGGCCGGTGCATGGTCCGTGCAGACGGAAACCACACAAAACCCAGGGATGGGAGCGCTGCTGACAGCTTAGCCGGAAGAACCGCGATTAACCCATCCCCAAGCACCCGGCCCGGCCCTTCCAGGGGCCGGAGGGCCCGCCCGGTGGAGGTGCCGATGGATCTTGTTGTTTGAGGGAATTCAATTTTTTGGGATTCGTAGTGTTAATAACTGCTGTGGAAACTGTGGATAACCCGATCCTGGCCCACGTTTCCGGGGTTAAGCCCTGTTCACGGACTGTGCGTTACCTGGGTTTTAAACAGGGTGTGGATGGGGACAACCCAAAGAGCCATTTTTGATGATCCACAGACGGCTTAAGGGTTTTAAGCCCATTAAGCGCGCTTGTCCCCTTAAGTATCCACAGGCTTATCCACATGCCCCTGTTAATAAGGTATAGAGTGCGTGGCCCGGTGTGGATTCAGGAGTCGCGCTGCTGCTGCTTGATCCGGTTGGTCAGTTCCGTCACCTGGTTGTAAATCACACGGCGTTCGGCCATCAGCTCACGGATCTTGCGGTCGGCATGGATCACTGTGGTGTGGTCGCGGCCGCCGAGTTCCTGGCCGATCTTGGGGAGCGACATGTCCGTCAGTTCCCGGCAGAGGTACATGGCGATCTGGCGGGCGGTGACAAGGGTCCGGGTGCGGGACTTGCTGCAGAGCTCTTCCATGCTGAGCTTGAAGTAGTCAGCGGTCTGCTGGAGGATCTGCGCTGACGTGATTTCCTGCGCACCGTCGTCAGTGATCAGGTCCTTGAGGACCATTTCCGCAAGCGCAACATCCACCGGCTGCCGGTTGAGGCTGGCGAAGGCGGTGACGCGGATCAGGGCGCCCTCAAGCTCGCGGATGTTGCTGGAAATCTTCGACGCGATGTACTCCAGGGCGTCATCAGGTGCCGACAGTCCCTCGCTGAGCGCCTTTTTCCGCAAAATTGCGATGCGCGTTTCGAGTTCCGGCGGCTGGATGTCTGTCAGCAGTCCCCATTCGAACCGCGACTTCATCCGGTCTTCGAACCCGGCGAGCAGCTTGGGCGGCTGGTCCGAGGTGATGACCACCTGTTTGTTGTTGTTGTGCAGCGAATTGAACGTGTGGAAGAACTCCTCCAGCGTGCGGTCCTTGCCGGCCAGGAACTGGATGTCATCGATCAGCAGGACGTCCACGTTGCGGTACGTGGTTTTGAAGCTGGCGCCTTCGTCGTCCCGGATGGAGTTGATGAAGTCGTTGGTGAATTCTTCGGAGTTGACGTACCGGACCCGGATCCCGCTGTAGAGCCGGCGGGCGTAGTGCCCGATGGCGTGCAGGAGGTGCGTTTTGCCGAGGCCGGAGTCGCCGTAGATGAACAGCGGGTTGTAGGCCTTGGCGGGTGCCTCGGCAACGGCGACGGCGGCTGCGTGGGCAAATCGGTTGGAGGAACCAATGACGAACGTGTCGAAGACGTACTTGGGGTTCAGCCGGCCGAATTCATGCGACGTGCTGGGCAGCATGGGCTGCGGCTTTTGTTCGATCAGCTGGTCCGGTGCGAACGCAGGCTCGACGACGGGTTCGGGCTCTTCGTGGATGGGCACCAGATCGGTGTCGACGTCGATGGCGCAGCGAATGTCCTCGGAGAAGACATTGTGCAGAGCATCGTCCAGGGCGTCCTTGACCTGGGTCTGGAGCACTTCGCGGGTGAGCTCGTTGGGGACGGCCACCAGGAGGGTGGAGCCGATCAGGCCTTGGGCCTGGGCGAGGATGACGAAACCCCGCTGGCGCGGTGAAACACGGTGGTCCTGTTCCAGCAGGCTGACAACCCGGCGCCAGGAACTTCCGACAGTATTGGCGTGGTTGGCTTCGTCTACTGTCATCAATCGGTTCCCTCAAAACTTGCTATGCCTGCATTGCCTGCAGCCCAAGTCCGGAACCAGGCTGCTGGCCCAACTTAATCCACAGGGTTATGCACAGTCCGTGGATAATCGGCTACTGGGACACTCTAGGGGATCAAAAGCCTAGAAGATAGCTGGCTATCCGGCTGTGGATAATTACACGGTTGTGGTTCCTTGGAGGCCCCTGTGAGCCACTTCATCCACAGCCTGTTGGGATACTTAGGCACAGCTGGGGATAGCACCGCAGGGCCCTCGCGGTTTGACTCGGGGCCTCGAATTGCCCTAACGTTGTGAAGTCCTTTGTGTCCGCTTTTTGGCCCCATCTGAACTTCCAGGCGCAGTGCGCTTGGACAGCCGGGGGAAGCGTGCATATACAAAACTTAGCGTCGGCCAGTTCTTCCCCATATTGATCGGGTGGGCGCACCTTTGATCCACTGGAGTAACTAACGTGAGCAAGCGGACTTTTCAGCCGAATAACCGCCGTCGAGCCAAGAAGCACGGCTTCCGCCTTCGTATGCGTACCCGTGCCGGCCGCGCCATCCTGGCAGCCCGTCGTGGCAAGGGCCGCACCGAGCTTTCGGCCTAAATAACTGACTTGTCGGTAGACATCCCTTTGCGAGTTTAAGGTGCTGGCCGCCCGCAACCGCCTGAGGACTGCAACCGATTTTTCAATAACCGTACGTTCCGGTGTCCGCAATGGACGCCGGAACGTAGTGTTATATGCGGCAGCCATCGCTGCCGACGAACCCAGCCGGATCGGGTTCATTGTTTCCAAGAGTGTAGGGAACGCCGTGGTCAGGAACCTCGTTAAGAGGAGACTGAGGGAAGCGGCTGCCGCCTCACTGAGTGAACACGCAACTGGACTCGCCATCGTGGTGCGGGCACTGCCCGCCTCCGCGTCTGCCAGTTGGGATCAACTGCTGGCGGATTACAACGCAGCACTGGAAACAACGCAGAACCGGCTGGCCGGACGGCCACCACGGCCTGCCGCCAAAGGTTCGGCCGGTACAACACGGGAGGGGACAACGCGTGCCTAGCACCACTGCCGCCGTCGCCCGCATCCGGAACGTGACCGCCGCCGTCGCAAAGTTCCTCTGGAACCTGCCCCGGAACATCCTCATTCTCTTGCTGATGGCCTACCGCAAGGTGGTTTCTCCCTTGTACGGCCCCGTCTGCCGATTCTTCCCTTCATGCTCGGCCTATGCCCTTGAAGCGGTCACCGTACACGGCGCTGTGAAGGGAAGCTGGCTCGCAGTCAGGCGCCTTGGCCACTGCCACCCATGGAATGCCGGCGGAGTGGACCACGTCCCCGCCGGCGGCCGGGAATGGCCTGCGGGCCGAACCCCCACAATTGTTGTGCTGAACAATCCGGACCGGTACCTGGTTGCTCGGACTGATGAAGAAGGCCGCAGTGCGGCCTGACGAATAGGGATAAGTATGGACTTCTTTGGAACAATCATGGCCCCGTTCAAGTGGCTGGTTTCCATCATCATGATTGGATTCCACGATGGCTTGAGCGCCATTGGCATGCCCGCCGCAAACGGCTGGACCTGGACTCTGTCCATCATCGGACTGGTGCTGGTGATCCGTGCCGCCCTGATCCCCGTATTCGTCAAGCAGATCAAGGCGCAGCGCGGCATGCAGCTGCTGCAGCCCGACCTGAAGAAGCTGCAAGACAAGTACAAGGGCAAGACGGACCAGCTGTCCCGCCAGGCCATGGCCCAGGAACAGATGGCCATGTACAAGAAGCACGGCACCAACCCGTTCTCCGCCTGCCTTCCCATGCTGATCCAGATGCCCTTCTTCTTCGCACTGTTCCAGGTGCTTTCGGGCATTTCCCAGGCGAAAGACCAGGGAGCCGGCATTGGTGCGATGAGCCACGAACAGGTAGTGGAGTTCGATGCCTCCAGCATCTTCGGTGCGCCGCTGTCCGCCGCCCTGCTGCACGGTGGTGCCGGGAACACAGCCGTGGTGGTGCTCTCGATCGTGATGATCCTGGCCATGACGGCGTCCCAGTTCATCACCCAGAAGCAGATTATGGCCAAGAACATGTCTGAAGAAGCCATGGCCAGCCCATTCATGCGGCAGCAGAAAATGATGCTTTACATCCTGCCGGTAGTCTTCGGCGTGGGTGGCATCAACTTCCCCATCGGCGTTCTGATCTACTGGACCACCACCAACCTCTGGACCATGGGACAGCAGTTCTTCGTGATCCGCCGCATGCCGACGCCGGGATCCCCCGCTGCCAAGGCCCTCGCCGAACGCCGCGCAGCCAAGGGCCTGCCGGCCCTTTCCGTCCTCACCGGCAAGCGGGATGAAGCAGCCGACGCCGCCGCGGCTGCCGCCGTGGAAGCCAAGGGACAGCGCGTCCAGCCCCAGCGTAAGAACAGGAAGAAGAAGTAATGTCAGCCGAGAGCACCGAGCACGTCCTTTCCGAAGAGATTGCAGACCAGGACGAGTCCCCCACTAAGGCCTCTGCGGCCAGCCGCCTCGAGGAAGAGGGCGACGTCGCCGCAGACTACCTGGAGGAACTGCTGGACATCGCCGACATCGACGGCGACATCGACATCGAGGTCCGCAACGGCCGCACCTACATCTCCATCGTCGCGGAGGAAGAAACCGAGGGCCTCGAAGGCCTGGTAGGGGAAGACGGCGAGGTGCTTGAGGCTCTCCAGGAGCTCACCCGGCTGGCCGTACTCTCCGCTACGGAGAACCGTTCACGGCTTGTGCTGGACATCAATGGCTACCGCCAGGAACGTACCGGCCACCTGCAGAAGATCGCCGAAGATGCTGCAGCATCCGTCAAGGAGACCGGTAAGCCGGTTGCCCTTGAGCCGATGAGTGCCTACGAGCGCAAGATCGTGCACGACGCCGTGGCTGACCTCGGATTGGTCAGTGAGTCCGAGGGTGAAGGCTCCGGACGCCACATTGTGGTTTCCGCAGACTAGAGAGTGCCAGCACGATAACCATGGTTGATATCACGGCAGCAGAGCTTAGGGCTGCTGAGAAGATTTTCGGCGACCGCCTGGACCTGGCCAAACGCTATGTTGAGCACCTGGCCACCTCCGGGACCGAACGCGGGCTGATTGGGCCCCGCGAGGTTCCCCGGTTGTGGAGCCGCCACGTGCTCAATTGCGCGGTCATCGAAAGTGAGATCCCCCAGGGAAGCCACGTTGCCGACGTCGGAAGCGGCGCAGGCCTGCCTGGCCTTTGCCTCGCCATTGCCCGCCCAGACCTCGAATTGACGCTCATCGAACCCCTCGAACGAAGGGTTATTTGGCTCCAGGAAGTGGTGGACGACCTCGGCCTGGACAACGTCACCGTCATGCGTACCAGGGCCGAACTGGCCGTGGGGCAGGTGGACGCCGACGTGGTCACGGCCCGTGCCGTGTCAGCCCTGACGAACCTCGCAGGCCTGACCATCCCGCTCCTCGCCGGACACGGTGAGGTGGTGGCCATCAAAGGCCGCAGTGCCGGGGAAGAGATCGAAAAGGCCGCGAAGGTCATCCGCAAGCTTGGCGGTGTGCAGACATCGGTGGTCACCGTCGGTGACAACATCCTTGAAGAGCCCACCACCGTGGTGCGCATCGTAGTGAACAAGTCCCAAAAGAAGTCCTAAAGTGGGCCCACTGACGGTGGTCAGACGGGTGGAGCAGTTAGGCTAGACAACGGCAGCAAAATTGGCTGAACGAGAGTGAGTGTGCCCCAGTGACGAGTAGTGAAGCCTCCGCACAACGGATCCCGCCGTTTGTGTCTCTGGGGTCGGCACGTTCCGTCGCTGGGTCCGGGTTGGCCGGTTTGGGAATGGCCCCGGCCCGGGGCGGAAACCATCCACGGCCGGCCACCGGTGCCGTTGGAAGTGGAGTTTCACGTGAAACAACCTCTTCCGGTAGGTCGAACGTCATCGATGCCATTGACGATTCGAGTCCTATCGCCCGTGAGCTCGCACACGAGACCAAACGCCGGGAACGCCTGATGGGTCGCCAGCTCCCGCGTCCGGAGCAGACCCGGATCTTCACCGTCTCCAACCAGAAGGGCGGCGTGGGCAAGACCACGACGACCGTAAACATTGCCGCAGCCCTTGCGGCCGCCGGACTCAACGTCCTGGTCATCGATATCGACCCCCAGGGAAACGCCTCCACCGCCCTCGGCATTGAACACCACGCCGATGTGGACAGCATCTACGACGTCCTGATCAACGACATCCCGCTGGCGGATGTTGTGGCTCCGTGCCCGGACATCGGGAAGCTGATCTGCGCCCCGGCCACCATCCATCTGGCCGGTGCCGAGATCGAGCTCGTCTCCCTGGTCGCCCGGGAACAACGGCTGCGGCGCGCTATCGACGTGTACGCCAAAACCCGCGAAAAGAACGGCGAAGAGCGCCTCGACTACGTCTTTATCGATTGCCCGCCCAGCCTCGGCCTCCTGACAGTCAACGCCTTCTGCGCCGCCAGTGAAGTGCTGATTCCTATCCAATGCGAGTACTACGCCCTGGAAGGCCTCAGCCAGCTCCTCAAGAACATCGAGATGATCCAGAAGCATCTCAACGCGGACCTCGTTGTTTCAACGATCCTGCTCACCATGTACGACGGCCGGACCAACCTCGCTGCCCAGGTTGCTGCTGAAGTGCGCCAGCACTTCCCTGAACAGGTGCTTTCCGCCGTCGTTCCCCGCTCGGTGCGGATCTCTGAAGCGCCCAGCTACCAGCAGACGGTCATGACCTACGACCCGTCCTCGAGTGGTGCCCTGTCCTATCTGGAAGCCGCCGCTGAAATAGCGGAACGCTAGAATCTTCAATACCGCAACGCATGGAGGCCCGGGTCATCCTGGCTTCACCACTGGAGGGATTTACCCATGAGCGAGAAGCGACGGGGCTTAGGCCGCGGTCTTGGCGCGCTGATTCCAAGTTCCGCCGCAGCCAATGGTTCTGCCAACGGTGCAGCGCAATCGCGGCCAGTGGACTTGTTCTTTCCGGAAGGCCGGAAGAAGACCGAACCCGTAGAGCAGCCTGCACCGCCGGCTGCAGCCAAGGCACAGGAAAAAGAAGGCCAAGCTCCCGCGGCCCGGATTTCTGCAGCGAAGACTACCCCCGCAAAATCGACGGCCACCGACAAGCCCTCCAAAACGGCCGCGGCCGCCAACGGGGCAGCCGACACGAAGGCCCCTGCCAAGAAGGCGCCGGGCCTGCGCTCCAAGGCTGCGGATGGGCCCGCCCCCTCAACGCCACCGGCGAAGGCACCCCAACCGGCTGAAGCCGGCGCAGCGGACAAGGTGGAAGCATCAGCGGCCCCGGAATCCGGCGTTGAGTTGGTTGAGGTACCAGGGGCACGGTTCGCGGAATTGCCGGTAGGCGACATCCACCCCAACCGTAAGCAGCCCCGAAATGTCTTTGATGAAGACGACATGGCCGAGCTGGTGCACTCCGTTCGTGAAATCGGAGTCCTGCAGCCAATTGTCGTTCGTACATCAACTGAATCTGGTAGTGAACCCTATGAACTGGTCATGGGTGAGCGCCGTTGGCGGGCGGTCCAGGCGGCAGGGCTGGAGACCATTCCTGCCATCATCCGTGACACCACCGATGACGACCTGCTGCGCGATGCCCTCTTGGAGAACCTGCACCGCAGCCAGCTGAATCCCCTGGAAGAGGCGGCGGCGTACCAGCAGCTTCTCGAGGACTTCGGTACCACCCACGAGCAGCTCGCTGACCGGATCGGCCGCTCGCGTCCCCAGGTGTCGAACACGCTTCGCCTGCTGAAGTTGCCGCCGCTCGTGCAGCGCCGCGTAGCCGCGGGCGTCCTGTCGGCCGGCCACGCCCGTGCTCTTCTCTCGCTGCCGGATGCAGCGGCCATGGAACGGCTCGCCCAGAAGATCGTGGCCGAGGGCATGTCCGTGCGCGCCACTGAAGAAGCAGTCACGCTCTACCAGGACCCGGCTAAACCGGCCAAAAACAACATTCCCCGCCCCGGGGCGCGGCATGAACGGCTCGACTACTTGGCGTCATCGCTTTCGGACCGGCTGGACACCAACGTGAAGATTTCCCTTGGCGTCCGAAAAGGTAAAGTCAGCATCGAGTTCGCCAGCGTAGAGGACCTCAACCGAATCATGGATGTGCTGGCGCCGGGAGCGACCAACTAGCGCTCACCGTTACTGGAGCCTAGGGAGGCCCGATTCACTGCGAATCGGGCCTGTTTGCGTTCCTGGGACGGTCGGCAAGACGGCCCCCGGATGCGAGGTCGCCGGGGCTGGCGAGAACTGACTCGGTTTAGGACCCGTCATGGCCCGAATTCGTCTGCCTGCTTACTGGGTCCCCGCTATGGAGCATTGCCGCATCCGACCGTCGGATGTGGCGGCAAGGATGTACTTTGCCTGCTTCGCCGGCATATTAGTCTGGGTTTGCCCACGTTCCGCTGGGCGTAGGACGTACAGCCGGCGTTCTCTGGGCTGGTCGGGGGTGGTGCGGGTAGTTTGTGGCAAACCGTCGGATCGGGGCTTTGCGGTGCCCGTGAGGGCCCATAGGGCGAATACCAGGCCCAGGATCAGGGCTATTGGAAGGCACCCGGCTCTTCAGCGGCTCTCCTGGTGCAGCTGAACCGCTGCTTCCGGATGTTCGGTCGAGACCCTTCTGACGTCGGCGCACAGAGATGTGTGGATGGAAGACGATTTTTAGAGGTGTCGGAGCCGCACTAGCAGTGCACTTCCGTCCGTTGTTTCACGTGAAACGCGAGCAATGTGCTGCGCTCCTTGATGTGCCGGCCAATTGCATCTACCTTGTGGTTATATCCGCGGCCGGTTCACTCTTCTCAAGGGTGTGCGGAATGGGCCTGAGTGCCATAGTTCGCGGGCGAATGTGCTTCTGTCATCGGCAGGCCTAAATGCCATGGTCCTGCCGCAGAAAGTCATCATGTTTTACGGAGACTATTCGATTGGGCTACCTGGTGATGGATTCCCGTCAATATCGAAAGACGGTTCTGTCCTCAAAGACGGTTGTGTCTTCAAAGACAGTTGTGTCCTTAGGTTGGTGATATGCCACGTCTGCGGTTCTTGCGCGCGTTGTAGGGCCACCGACTTCGCCGAAGCCGCACCGTGCTGCTAACGGACTGCTGTGAACCGGGCATCACTAACACTGATCATTCGCGGGTCCTTGTGCCACGAAGCCAAGAACTCACCTGAACAGAAATCACCAGGCTGGTGTCTTCGATCATCTCGTGACACAGGTGTCGGATCTAGCCAGGTCAGGTGGTGCACTATCAAAATCAGGCTGTGCGATTTGGTCGAGTGCCCCGATACGGGAGAGTTCGGCTGATGTATGCACTACTACTGCTTTTCCTGAGTTTCTCTATTTGGCGATGGATTATTGGGATGTACTTTGTCGAAAGTAGCCATCCGTGTGGTTCCGTGTGTGCGGAGACCGTGGCGTGGGCGCCTGCATTGGCCGTGAATGTTTCACGTGAAACGGCGCAGCTACGGGCGGTGGCCGCCGCAATCTAGATATGTGTTTCACGTGAAACACACCTAGTCGATACTGTCTTTCGCATGGGGAATCGGAACTCTGAAAGAGCCGGCGGAGCACGCGCATCCAGCTTCACGCGCTGCACTGCGGATGGACCCGAGAGCGGGGCGGACCTCGTGGCCGGCAAGGACGGATGTTTCCAATCCACCACCTCTGAAATCACTATGCGGCGTGGATGTCCCGCAGCGTCCCGTGCTTCTCCGCGGCGTAGATGGGAAGTGCACCGAGTGCAGGTTCGACCCTGGGTTCCACGGTCTTCGTTGGGGACCGGTAGTTCCTGAGCTGTCCTCCATTGGGTACTCGCTCAGTAAGTTGGAGTGCAGAAGCAGAACTGCGAGGGCGCGTTGGGCCCCGCACTGATCAGGAGTATGACCTAAGCGGTCTTGCTGTTGCTGAGTGCGCCCAATACGCAGTATCGGAACAGACATACGGTGTTTACTTAGGTCGTGGAAGAGTCTCGTGGAAGGCGGATCAATGTCGCCTCGACGCTGCCCTGGGGCGTGTGCCACCCTGGAACGGGTTTGCACGGTCACTTGCACGGAGTCCTTGCGATGAGCATGGGCACCGTGAGTCCCCAACCTTCGATACCTGCTCCGCGGTGACCCTGTCCCCCGGCCTTCGGCGTCGTCCTGGATAACCATTCTGGGTTTGGCACAGAGGCAAGGGGTGTGGCACCGCACTACCTCCTAGCGGCGCTGCAGAATACAGAGCTGCCGATGGCTATTGTTCGGCGGTGTTGGGATTGCGCTCCGGGATGGGGGTTGGAGGGTTCACGGAGGTGTAGTTGCTTCGTTTCGGCGCCCAACCGACACTTTGCCGGGCGGAGCTCTTCCACGTCGGGTTGGCGCCGCGGGAGGCTGCTGTCCTTAAGAATCTCAACAACCGCCTGGACGCCGTGCGTCGACGTTAGGCAGCGTTGTTTGGAGCAGTCGCGTTGCACCGGGAAGGCGGCCTAGCTCGGCGCGAATGTATCGGCACCGGGGAACCCTCGAAGTACCCGGAGCGCAACGGGCGATCCCCCGGAGCGTTTCATCTGCTTCGCTCGGCGGCAGATCATAGGTGGATATTCCTGTGGATAACTTTGTGAATAAGTTCTGTCCCTGATCCAAAGCTTCGCAGCATCTTGTGCTCCGCGACTGGCTGGGGGAAGGCTACAAACGTTGCGGCAACGTAACCCCTAGGCGTGACCGCAACCCTGGCGTTTCACGTGAAACATCGTGTTGCATTGCAGGGCAGCGATAAGCGCACATTTTAAGTGGAAAATGACAACATTTCCGGCGTGTATGAGCTAGATCAGCTAGTACCTTTTCGCGTTCGTTCCCGGGAATAGGCGGACATGGTGTCTACACGAACACCTTGGGATTCGAATAGGCCGTTGAGGATCTGAGAATCCCTGGAATCGATGATCAGGCCGCCTGTGGATATCGCTGTGAATAACTCGACAGAGGTCCTGTGGATAACGCGTGCATAACTCAAGGCGGGATTGCCAAAGAGCGGATCGGTTGCCAGCTCAAGGCCCTCGGTGATGTCGCTGCAAATTGACCAAGAGGGGAACTTGGATCCGGGGTGGATACGAGATCCAAGGTATCTTCGAAGTTGAACTGCCCCAGCCGGAGCCCATGGGGGCGAACACTGTTCCGCGTGAGGAGCCTCAGGAATGCCGCCCGTGTAAGAGGCGGAGTCTTCATGTCGCACCGCTCACGGCCAATCCAGCGGTGCCCCGCAGGTAGATCTTGGACGTGCCAACTCCCAATACCAGTCGGATGCAGGCAGCGGCATGCCCCCACCCCACCCATAAGATCAAGAGGGATATCGGAGCGCGCCTTCGTTTCACGTGAAACATCGACCCTCTCCCAGACCAAGTCGACCTCAGCGGCCGTACGCGAGCAATGTGAAGTCATCAATGAATAGCCGCGTCGGGATGACTGCCGTGTAAGGGCGTGTGCGCTGAACTGCGAGCCAACGACGACGAACCAAAGAGCTCTCAGGCTCGGCGTCGATCCGATGCGTTGGAGGGCCGTTCGATCATTGACGCGGTGTACCGGTGACAGCGCTGCACGCCCCCTGGGCGAGCTCACGACCCGACGAGGATCTGGCTCATGCGTCCGTGTCACCGGGTGGGGCCCGCTGGTCCGGGTCAGGAAAGCGTAAAGAGGGGGCGCGGCTCCGCCTGGTCTCCCCCAAGCGCTAGGCAAGCGACCTTGAAGGTCCGAGGGCGGTCTGTCTGAGAACCCCGTCCCCGCATGGACCGCATTCTTGCCGGCTGAAGCGTGTATGCCCGGGTCCGGAGCAGGATTCGGAGCGTCAAGTTGTGAAGGAGCTAGGCAGGACAGCACTCTCCCCCGGCCATGGATGGACGCGCCGTACATTTGTGTTTTTCGTCTGGGCCTAAGCAATTTTCAGCTCACCGGTTCGCGCGGTCGCTGATGCCAGTTCCGATTTCAGCTTGATCTTGGACTTCGTAGGAGCGATGGGAATGAGACCAGAAGTATCAATCGTCCGTTCTCGATGTGTGCAGTTGATGATTTTGCTTCTCACAGGAAGCACGAGCAATCACCAGTTTTGCGCAGAAATATATGCCAAATGACTCGCCTCGCACTATCCAAGCCGAGACTCCCCTCCGCTGTGTCCCGTAGACGGCACGCGATCGCTTGACCCCATCGACGCTTGCCATTTGGGTGACAGCGTCTACGATGTTTCACGTGAAACCCTGGAACCTCACACACATCCGGCTCACATCTGGCGCACCCTCGTACGCTACCGTGCCAGTGTCCCGCGATGTAGAGATGGCGGCCTTGGACAGCTTGAGGTGAGACGCTATGTCTATTCGGCACAGCACCGGCGTGGCGTAGCTGGTGGCCATAGACGCCCATGGGAGTTAGAGTTCCCCCCGCATCTATGCCCCACGTCCTACAGGTCGGAACCATCGACAAGGGACCACGTGCAATCGGGTCAGGGAGACGGGACCGTGCGCGAAGGCGTTTCACGTGAAACGTACCTGTCAACAACGATCTACGGTTACCCACGCAGTGCCGAATTGTTCAGGGTTGGATAGAAGTAGGCGCTCAAGCACGGCAGGCACTGGACAAAAAAATGGCCCCCGCCAGGCGACGGGAGCCACTCTTTGACCTACTTCAGGTGAAGCCAAATAGGCTGCAGTTCAGGAGAGGACGTCAGAGAATTCCTTCTCAAAGAACTGCTTCGGCTTTGCGCCGATAACAGTGCTCTTCACTTCGCCGCCCTGGAACAGGTAGACGGCCGGGATCGAGGTGATGCCGTATTCGGCAGCGATTGCCGGGTTGTCATCCACGTTGACTTTGACGACGTCGACTTTCTCGCTGTACTCGACCGAGATCTCGTCAAGGATCGGGCCAAGCTTACGGCAGGGGCCGCACCATTCAGCCCAGAAGTCGACGATGACAGGCTTTTCGGAGGACAGGACGTCAGTGCCGAAACTTGCGTCAGTTACATCTTTTGCGTTGCTCATAACCTTGTCTTTCTCTTCGGATAACAGTGTCGCGGATTATGCGGGCAGATCGGCCAGGTAGTGTTCGACGTCAATAGCCGCAACACATCCTGAACCGGAAGCGGTGATTGCCTGGCGGTACGTCGGGTCAACAACGTCGCCGGCAGCGAACACACCCGGGAGGCTTGTCCGGGAACTCCGGCCCTCCACGGCGATGGTGCCCTCGGGTGTCAATTCCAGGACGTCCTTGACCAAATCGGTCCGGGGATCGTTGCCGATGGCGACAAAGACACCCGTAACGGCAAGCTCAGACACTGACCCGTCCACCAGGTTATTCAACCGCAGTCCGGTGACTTTGTCCTCGCCGAGAACGTCCTCTACCGTGCTGTTCCACGCAAAAGTGATCTTCTCGTGTGCGAGTGCACGGTCCGCCATGATTTTGGAAGCCTTGAGCGAATCACGGCGGTGTACAACCGTTACGGATTTCGCAAACTTTGTGAGGAAGAGGGCCTCCTCCATTGCTGAGTCGCCGCCGCCAATGACGGCAATGTCCTGGTCCTTGAAAAAGAAACCATCGCAGGTTGCGCACCAGCTGACACCATGTCCGGACAGGCGCTTTTCGTTGGGAAGCCCCAGTTCCCTGTAGGCCGACCCGGTGGAAAGGATGACGGCCTTTGCGCTGAAGGTCTCCCCCGTGCCGATGGTGACTTTCTTCACCGGTCCTTGGAGGTCGAGCCCGGTGACATCCTCAAACTGGATTTCAGTTCCAAACCTGGCGGCCTGCTTCTCAAAGTTCTCCATCAGGTCCGGCCCCATGATTCCTTCAGGGAAACCGGGGTAGTTTTCCACGTCCGTGGTGTTCATCAGCTCGCCGCCTGCAGTCACTGAACCTGCGAGCAACAGAGGCTTGAGGTTTGCCCGTGCGGTGTACACGGCCGCCGTGTACCCTGCCGGTCCCGAGCCTACGATGATGACATCACGTACGTCGGACGCCGTGTTTTCTGCGATGGTCACTGGAACGTGAACCTCTTCCTTGTTCGACTCGCCTCCCTTTGGAGGCCGGCCACATGGCACAACCGTGCCCGCGTGCTGAATATTCCAGCGCCCGGACAAGGTGAACCACCGCAAAAGGTACAGGACTATCCTTCGCAGGGCGCTCTTTCCAGATTACATTCCCCGCGCGCGGCGCCTGTCGCGGCTGTAACAACCGCGGCGTCGAGGCTTACTGGACCTTGATTTCTGCCAGGCGGAGACCGTAACCGTAACGGGTCTTTGGAGCCGCCAGCTTGGGAAGCGAATTGATGGAAACAATCACGTATTGCGCCTGGACCGGCTCGGGAAGGGGCATGTTCAGGTCCGTGGAGGTGAAACTGCTGGTGCCAATGGACTTGGCTCCATCCAGGGATGGCTGGTCGTTGGTGTACACGGTGATGTTGCCGCCGGATCCCCCGAGCTGGGAGAGCGTAATGGAAGAAACCGTGGCCTTGCTCTTCAGCTTCACCACCAGCGGAACTCCCTGCGGGGCCAGGCCACCCCAGTTCTCCGTGGCGAACTCCATGTCGGACCAGTAGCTGGCGTTGTTGCCGTCGTAAGCCTTGACCAGGTCGCCATCGAATGTGGCAGCAAAGTCGAAGTTCCCCTGCCGGGTCACACTTTCAATAGCGGGCGGTACCGCGGGCGGAGCTGACGGGGCCGCCTGGGTGGCCGATGCAGACGCCTGCGGTGCGCTGGTGCTGGCGGGCGGAGTGGACTTGGCCTGGGGCTGCCCTGGGGTGAAGAGGCTGCCAAGGTTGGTGACGGCGAAGATCAGGCCTGCAATCAGCACAACGGCAAGGAGGCCGCCAACCAGCCAGCGCATGGAACGGGGCTGGTCGTCGGACTCATCATGGTCGTTGTCGTCGTCTCGATCGGCAAATGCGGTGCCGGCAGCGGCCGGGGCCGCCGCACGGGCAAACAGGGCGGACCTGCCGTTGCCGCTGCGGGGCTCTTGCGGGGCGTCGCCGTCCTGGTGATCGTCGTCGTCGCCCGATTGGGCGTAGTCGTCGTCAGACCACAAGGAAACCTTCGGCTTGCCGTCCGAAACGGACTGCTGTGGATGTGCCTGCGTGGTGTCGTTTGGACCGGTGTCCGTATCCGCAGTGTTTGCCGGCTCGAAGCCGGCGTGCTCGGCTGCAGGCTGTACGGGCTGGGCGGCAGTGGCATCGGGATCCACGTCGGCCGGTCGTCGTCCCGCCGAGGCTGCCGAGGCTGCTGCTGCACCTGCAGCTGCGGCGCCAGCGGCACCGGTGCGGCCTGAACCCGGGGGTACAGCGGGAGCCTGGCTTGCGGGCCGGACCGTGGGCCTTGGCGGCGCGGCCGGCGCGGAAGGATAAGGATCAACCTGGCTCGGGTGCGAGTCGGCGTAGTTGATGTACCCGGCGTCGACGTTGTCTTCCTCGTCGTAGGGCTCGGGTTCGTGGGAACGGGCCTGGCCGAAGATCTCACTGCCCAGCGTGTCCGTGAAGAACGGTTCGACGTAGGGCGGGTTGGATGCCACCACAAGATCCAGGAGGTCTGCGGCGGAGGTGTGGTTGGTGATGAGGTAAGTGGTGTCTTCGGTGACGCCGAGGTCCAATACCTGTACCGTGCCGGGGCGTTCGCCGGTGGCCACTTCGCGGGCGCTCTGGGCAACCTGCTCGGTGTTTTCCGGGCCCGCCACCAGGATGCTGACCGGCCGGTTAAGGACCTGGTCCACGCCGTCCAGCACCAGATCGTGGTCGTGGGAGGCCAATACCGTGGCTGTGACCTTGTAACGGCCACCCAGTACTGATCCGACATCGATCGGGTTGGACACGTGTTCCTCCTAGACTGTCCGGGATTGCCGGCCTCAATGACGCAACCGCCGATCAGGCGCCGCGCACGGCCGAACCCTGACTGCAACTACCCCTGTACCTGTTCGATCCTAGCCGATCAGCCCCGGACGGCCGTGGAGAAGACCGGCGCCAGACCGCAACGGCATCACTTTTTCCGTGGGCGGCGTTTCTTGAAGTACGGGTTCTCGCCGGCCTTGCCCTGGTACGTCCGGCGGCCCGGAAGGGGAATCTGTTCGCTGAGCAGGCCCCCACGCGCCGTGGCGGGCTGCTCCTCACCAGGCAGGTACTCGGCCACCGGCACCTGCTGGCGGCCGTCGTCGTGCAGGTCCTGGCGGCGCACGCCGCGCTCCGGATCCGGGCCCGCACGGAACGAGACGGCATCGAACTCGCCGGAAATCCGTGGAATGAGGCCGGTGTCCACGGAGGTGGTGGCCCGTTCAGGACGGTGCCCGGAGGAACCTGGGGCAGGAGCGGACGACGGCGCGTCCCCGGCTTCAGCAGCGGGGGCTTGGCCCCCGCGGCCCAGCCGGCCCAGCAGCGGCCGGAGCATGTCGCCCAGTTCGGTGACCCGGAACAGCCGAAGGAGCACGAAGTAGACGCCGAGCATGACAGGCCCTGCCACCGCGACCGTAAGCAGGGCCTGGAGGCGGCCGCTCCAAGCGAAACCATCAGGGTTGTAGCTGCCCAGCAGCCAGAGGGCGGCCGAACCGGCGACGGCGGAGCCAAGGGCCGCATAGCCCATGCGGATGTACGAATTGGCGATCCGCGGACCGTCCAGGCTGCCCAGCATGCGCCGCAGGAAGACCGCGCTGATGACCACCGAGAGGATGTTGCCCGCCATATACAAAACGGCGATGGCGTAGATGATCTGGCCCACCGGCAGGAATTGGATGGCGAACGCACCGGCTACATAGACCACAGCCAGCAGCAGCTGCACGTAGAACGGCGTGCGGGCGTCCTCGTTGGCATAGAACACCCGGGACATCATGAAGTTGGCACTCATGAAGGGGGTGCTGAGGGCAAGGATGGTGAGCGTCTGGGCCAGCATGACGCCGTCCTGGCGCGAGCCGCCGGAGAAGAACATGCCCAGTGGACCCGCCAGGGCAAACAGCGCCAAGGCGCCGAACACCGTGGCGACGGCCATGGTGCGCAGCCCGTGCGAGAGTGCGTCACGAAGCTCCGCCCGGTTGCCGTCCTGCGAAGCCCGGGTCATCCGGTTGAACAGGACGGTGGCCAGGGACAGGGCAATAATCGAGTGCGGCAGCAGGTACAGCTGGCTGGCCACCTCCAGGACCGCGTTGCCGGGGAGGGTGGAGGCGGACGGGTCCCCCGCCTCCTGCAAGCGGATGCGTTCAGCGCCGGGAATGGTGGCGATGCGCATGACATAAAGGAAGGCCAGCTGCCCGACGGCGGCCGTCAGGAGGGTCCATACGCTCAGCCGCGCAGCGTGCCCCAGCCCCACGCCCCGCCAGCCGAACCGGGGCCGGAGCCCGAGCTTCAGACGGAAGACCGGCACCAGCAGGATGGCGGTTTGGGACAGTACGCCGATGGTGGAGAACCCGGCCACCAGGAGAGTCTGCGCAGAGCCCCAGTTATCGATGGTGTGGGCGCTGAACTCGTTGGTCCCGAAGATCCAGATGAACATGCCCAGGCCGGCGATGGCCACCAGGTTGTTCAGGATGGGTGCCCACATAGCCGGACCAAACGCGCCGTTGGCGTTCAGGACCTGGGTAAGCAGGGCGTAAAGGCCGTAGAAGAAGATCTGCGGCAGGCACCAGAACGCGAACGTTACCGCGAGGGCCTTCTGCTGCGGCGAATATCCCTGGGTGGTCAGCTCGATGACCCCCGGCGCGGCCAGCGTCACCAGCGCCGTCAGTCCGAACAGGAGCAGGACAGCGAGCGTCAGCAGCCGGCTGATGTAGTCCGCTCCCCTGTCCGGGGCCTTGCTTGCCTTGATGATCTGCGGGACCAGCACGGCATTGAAGACACCGCCGGCAACCAAAAGGAAGATCAGGTTGGGCAGGTTGTTGGCGTTGATGAACGTGTCGTTGACCGTCGAGCCCAGGCCCAGCGCGGTGCCCAGCATCCAGGTCTTACCGAAGCCCAGGAAACGCGAAACGAGCGTCCCTGCGGCCATGATGGCGCTGGAACGGGACTCGCTGGGACCCGCGGCCGCGGGCTGCGCGGTCTCCGGTGCGGCCGCCCCGGCGGTGGCGTCGCCGGGTGCGGCATCATCGGGCCGGCCGGACCGGTCGGAAGGAAAGTTGGTAGCTGACATCGAGTTCATCGTCTCACCCACCGGCCCGTAACACCGCAATGACGACGGCGGCGTCCGGGCTTAGAGGTGTCCGGGCAGGACCTCGCGGGCAAGGTCCGCGATGCGGCGTTCGTTGGGGAAGGACAGCTTCCGGGCCAGTTCCTGGATGGGCACCCAGGCCACATCCACGGCTTCCTGGTCGGGATCGTTCTCGATGGTGAGCTCGCCTCCCGTGGCGCGCAGGAGGTAGTGGTGCACGGTCTTGTGGACCCGGTGGCCGCTGACCGTGAACCAGTAGTCGATGCTGCCCAAGGGCGCCAGGATGTCTCCCTCGATGCCGGTTTCTTCGGCAATTTCGCGGACGGCAGCCTGCTCGTTGTTTTCCTTGCCCTCCGGATGCCCCTTGGGGAGGCACCATTCCAACCGTCCGCCGCGATTAAGGCGGGCGATGATCGCAACCCTCAATTCGGCGTCGGACGTGTCCACCACAACGCCGCCGGCCGAGACTTCCTCAACCGTTGGCAGCGAGGCCGGTGCCGATTGCTGGGCAGGGGCAACGTGCGCCCCGATTGCCGATGGCAATGGTGCGTTCGTCCTCCTGCCGGGAGCGCTCGGTACTGGATGGGCCATGGAGTCCACTCTAACGACTGTTGCCCGTTCGTGATGACCGGAACATGACACCAACATGGACGGGATGTGACGCATTTTGGGGCCGGGAACGTCAATCAGCGCTGATCTTGACGCTTTTTTGGACTGCCGCGCCGCTGGTTTCTGCCAAGCTTAAGGAACTATGTCGCACGCACATCACAAGATTGATTCCCACACCGTTGACTTCAAGGTGGACCCGGTGGTCCTGGAGCTCGGTCAGCGGTTCGTGGATGCCGGCCACGAGCTGTCCCTCGTGGGCGGGCCGGTGCGCGACCTTTTCCTTGGCCGGGTTTCCCCCGACCTCGACTTCACCACGGATGCCACGCCGGACCAGACGGTGGCACTGATCAAGAAGTGGGCGGACAACTTCTGGGAGATCGGGCGCGCGTTTGGCACGATCGGCATGCGCAAGGGCGGCTTCCAGATCGAGATCACCACCTACCGGGCGGAGGCCTACGATCCCGACTCCCGCAAGCCCGTGGTGGCGTTCGGTACCTCCCTCACCGACGATCTGCTGCGGCGCGACTTCACGATCAACGCCATGGCACTGAAACTGCCTTCCCTTGAACTGGTGGATCCGTTCGGCGGGGTGCGGGACCTGCATGCCTCCTTGCTGGCGACGCCCGGGGCGCCGGAGGCCTCCTTCTCAGATGACCCCTTGCGGATGATGCGGGCGGCGCGCTTCGCCGCGCAACTGGGCGTCTCGGTCCGCGACGACGTCCGCGAAGCCATGACCCACATGGCTGACCGGATCAAGATCATTTCCGCGGAGCGGGTGCGGGATGAACTGGTCAAACTGATCTGCGGTGCCCGGCCTCGCGTGGGCGTGGACCTCCTGGTGGACACGGGGCTGGCCGAGTATGTGCTGCCCGAGGTCTCCGCCCTCCGGCTCGAAGCCGATGAGCACCACCGGCACAAGGATGTCTACCAGCACTCCCTCCAGGTGTTGGAGCAGGCAGCGGAGCTTGAAACGGACGCCGAAGGCCCTGTGCCGGGCCCGGACTTCGTGCTGCGCTTCGCGGCGTTGATGCACGACGTCGGCAAGCCGGCGACGCGCCGGTTCGAACCGGGCGGGGCGGTGAGCTTCCGCCACCACGACATGGTGGGTGCCAAGCTCACCTCCAAACGGATGAAGGCGCTGCGCTTCGACAATGACACCACCAAGGCCGTTGCACGGCTGGTGGAACTCCACATGCGCTTCTATGGCTACGGCGATGCCGGCTGGAGCGACTCGGCTGTCCGGCGGTACGTCACCGACGCAGGCCCGCTGCTGGAACGGCTGCACCGGCTTACCCGGTCCGACGTCACCACCAGAAACCAGCGCAAGGCCGACCGGCTGTCCTTCGCTTACGACGACCTTGAGTCCCGCATTGCGGCGCTCCGGGAACAGGAATCCCTGGACGCAGTACGCCCGGACCTGGACGGAGCCCGGATCATGGAGCTGCTGGGCCTCAAACCGGGCCCCGTGGTGGGCCGCGCCTACAAGTTCCTCCTTAATGAGCGGATGGAACACGGACCGTTGCCCGCGGACGAGGCCGAGGCGCGCCTGCTCCGCTGGTGGGCCGAACAGCCTGAATCAGCACCTGCCGGGACCGAGCCCGGAACCCCTCCCGCCGACGTCGAACCTTCACCCGCTGAGGAGTCCAAATGACCAATCCCGCCTTCGCTCCGCGCCCCCAGCTGTGGATCCTCCGCCATGGTGAAACCGAATGGTCCAAGAGCGGGCAGTACACGGGCCTCACAGACCTCCCCCTGACAGTGGAAGGCGAACAGCAGTCCGTGGAGGCACGCAAGGTCCTGGACGGCGTCGACTTCGACCTGGTGCTCACCTCGCCGCTGCGGCGTGCACGGCGCACTGCCGAGCTCGCCGGTTTCCCGGATGCCCGGCACGAACCGCTCGCGGTGGAGTGGAACTACGGGGACTACGAAGGCATCAGCTCGGACCTGATCCGCAAGGACAATCCCGACTACCTGATCTGGACCCACGGCGTTCCCAACGGTGAAAGCCTTGATGAGGTGGCCGCGAGGGCGGACAAGATCATCGGCCGGATCCTGGAATCCGGGATGGACAATGTGCTGATCGTCGCGCACGGTCATTTCTCCCGGATCCTTACCGCGCGCTGGCTGGAATTGCCGCCCACGGAAGGCCGCCACTTTGTCCTCGGTACCGCCAAAGTATGCACCCTGGGCTGGGATAAGAAGACGCCCGCTATTGTGCGCTGGGGTCTCTGAATCGCCTTTAGTAAAAAACTTTTCTGCATTTCCCGGGAATTGCTGGCCTTTCGCGGATTCCTGGGGTACCTTTATTCCTGACCCCGCGGCAATCTGCCCGGGTCCAAGACCGCATTGCACACCACGCAGCGGACAGCAGAAAAGGAGGTTGGGAAAATGATGACTTTGACTGGCGAATGGAACACCCCCATCAATGCATTCCCGGCCTTTGCTGGTGCTGCGCGCGTTGCTCTGGTCGGCACCGGGTGGCGGTCCGCCGCCTTCCCCGGTTCTCCACGGCGCCGCTAACCGGAACCACGTTCCCCGGGACTTCGCCCTGCCTGGGCCAGTCCCCGGGATAACGGCCGGTACGCCGCCGCACCTCCTGCGCTGATTCCCCGGAACAGCACCTGCCCGAGCCCACGCTTCGCTGACGCCTGAAACCGCGTCCGCGCACTTGAGCGTTCCTGCTCTGCGCCAGGTGCTTGCTTTCCGGCTTTGTCGGCGTCCCCCGGAATTTGTGTTCTTTCCTGCAATTTCCGCCTATTCCCGCCATGGAATTCACGCGCCTTCTTTCCGGGCTTTTTCGCGCCGAAAAGATGCGCTAATTCGTCGTGCACTTTTGTGCCCCATTAAAACGAAAGGAGGTGCCTTCCTTGATGCGAAAGATCCTGGGATTCCTGTCCCGCCCCCTGCAGCGACGCAGTTCGTTCAACAGTGACCTGTTGGAGCAGCATCGAAACGAAGTCTTCGTGCTCATGCACCAGCAGCTCGGCGGCTTGCGCTGACTGCCGGCCCCCGCGCTTTGCGCAGGGGCCGGCTGTAAGCTCGACTCCATGCACGAGACCCAGCCGCCGGAGGGTGGACGACGGCCCCGTATCGTGGTGCCGAGCCGCAGCGATGCGCTGCTCCGTAATTTCACGGAGGTGATCGGCGGGCCACTCGGGGCCAAGGCGGATCCCGGTGTTGCCTCCCCCGGGATCTTCACCGTGGAACGTGTGCTGGTGGTCCTGGCAGCACTGGCCGCCTTGGTGGGCATCCTGCTTAAGGGCTACTGCCGGGTCAACGGCTGGGAGACCCCAACCCAGTTCTACGCCACGTGCTACTCGGACTTCCCGGAGCTGTTCCGGAACCGCGGCCTGGCACAAGGGGTCTTCCCCATCCTCGGCAGCGGCAGCCAGTTTGAATACCCGGTGCTCATCGGGTTGATTGCGGGGCTGACGGCATGGCTGGTTCCCGGAGGAGACGCCAACGCCAGGGCTGTGGCCTACTTCGATATCAATGCCGTGCTGCTGGCGGCCGTGGCCATGGTCACTGTCCTGGCAGTTGCCCGCATGCCCGGCCGCCGTCCCTGGGATGCCGCCATGGTGGCGGTCGCCCCGGGGATTATCCTCGCCGGAACCATCAACTGGGATCTCTGGGCAGCCTGCCTGCTGGCTGTGGGCATGTACTTTTTCGCCAAGAACCGCCCGGTGCCGGCCGGCATCCTGATCGGGCTGGCCACGGCAACCAAGCTCTACCCGCTGCTGGTCCTCGGGGCCATCCTGCTGCTTGCCGCGCGGACCGGCCGGTGGCGGCCGCTGCTGGTGACCGCCGGCAGCGCCGCCGCCACCTGGCTGGTGGTCAACCTGCCGTTCGCGGCGGCCAACCCGTCCGGCTGGGCCTATTTTTTCCAGTACAGCGCGGAGCGGGGCGCCGGGTACAGTTCCCCGTGGTTCGCCTACAACCTGGTGGCCGGCAGGCTGGGCTGGTCCGGGCTGGCACCGGACGGAGTCAGCGCACTGTCAGCCGTACTGTTCGTCCTGTTGTGCGCCGCCATAGCAGCCGTTGCACTGACCGCTCCCCGCCGCCCCCGCCTGGCGCAGCTTGCTTTCCTTATCGTCGCGGCCTTCATTCTCACCAGCAAGGTCTACTCGCCCCAGTACGTCGTGTGGCTGATCCCGCTGCTAGCCCTCGCCAGGCCACGGTGGCGCGACTTCCTGGTCTGGCAGGGGATCGAAGCCCTGCACTGGGCCGCAATCTGGATGTACCTTGGACAGGTGACCAGCGCCGGTTCGTCCCAACACAACCTGGACATGCCTTACTACGTCCTCGCCGTCGCCGCTCACATGGCCGCCGTGGCGTACCTCATGGCGCGCATCGTGTGGGACATCTACGACCCCGCCTTTGACCCCATCCGCCGCCACCATGTTGATGATCCGCACGGCGGGCCGTTCGCGAACGCGCCCGACTGGTTCCGGCTGGATCCCGCCCGGCCCTCGGAATCGGTTACCCCCTGGAAAGCAGGGTTCCGTGCCTGATGTCGCGGTAGTAGGCACCGGCCCCAACGGACTCTCTGCAGCGGCCGTCATGGCAAGGGCAGGGCTGTCGGTGGAAGTCTTCGAGGCAGCCCAGACCATCGGCGGTGGCACGCGCACCACCGAACTCATGCAGCCCGGACACTTCCACGACGTCTGCTCCGCGGTGCATCCCATGGCGCTGGCATCCCCGTTCTTCCGTGCCTTCGAACTGCCCCGGAGGGTGGACCTGATCACCCCTGAAGTTTCATTCGGGTCCCCGCTGGATGGCGGCCGGGCGGCTTTGGCGTATACCTCGCTGGAGCGGACTGCGACGGAACTGGGCCGGGACGGCGCTGCCTACCGCAGGCTCATGGAACCGCTGGTCCGGCATATTGGCGACGTCATGGATTTCACCCAAAACCAGCTGCTGCGGATCCCCCGCAACCCGGTGATGGCGGGCGTTTACGGATTGCGGACGCTGGAGCAGGGAACCGGATTATGGAACGCACGGTTCCGGGAGGATCTTGCACCCGCCCTCCTGAGCGGGGTTGCCGCCCACGCCATCTCGCATTTACCGTCCCTGGCGGCGTCCGGGGCCGGCCTCATGCTCGGTGCCCTGGGACATGCGGACGGATGGCCCATCCCCCGCGGCGGTTCCGCCTCCATCGCGGCAGCCCTCGCTGACGATATCCGCGCCCACGGCGGCGTCATCCACACCGGCACCCCCATCGACCGGCTGGAACAACTGCCGGCCACCCGGGCCACCCTGCTGGATGTGGCGCCCCGCGGCCTGCTGGACATGGCAGGCGATGCGCTGCCTGGCCGCTATCGAAGAGCCCTCGAGGCGTTCCGGTACGGAAACGGCTCCTGCAAGGTGGACTTCATCCTGTCCGGTCCGGTGCCGTGGCAAGCCAGCGGGCTTGCCGACGCCGGCACGGTCCACGTGGGCGGGACCCGGACCGAACTGGCGGCTTCGGAGAACCAGGTCAGCGCCGGCCGGCATCCCGAGCGGCCGTATGTCCTGGTGGCCCAGCCCTCCCGGTTTGACCCGGGACGGGCCCCGGACGGGCGGCACACACTGTGGACGTATTGCCACGTCCCCGCAGGCTCCACGCGGGACATGACCGGCGAGGTGATGGCGCAGCTGGAACGGTTTGCCCCGGGATTCCGGGACCTCGTGGTGGAATCGCACGCCATTACGGCGGCGCAGCTGGCGCAGTACAACCGCAACTACGTTGGCGGCGACTTCAGCGCCGGAGTCATGGACGTGCGCGGCCTGGTCCAAAGGCCCGTGGCGTCCCCCGTCCCGTGGCGGACACCTCTGCTGGGCGTCTACCTCTGCTCATCCTCAACGCCACCGGGCCCGGGTGTCACGGGAATGCCCGGGATGCACGCGGCTACGTACGCCCTGAAGGACATTTTCCGGCTGCCGGTTCCGGACCTTTCCCTCGGCTAGGTTCTGCCGGCCGGCAGGACCCGCCACAACCTCCTGGCCCGCGACGGCACGGCACAGCACGGTGCCGGGGCGGGGGATAATGGCCGCATGGGGAAATCAACAAAACTTTCGCTTGCCGTAGCTGCGCTCGTCCTGGGTACCTCCCTGGTGGCCTGCGACGACGGTAAGAGCGGGGCCGAAGCCGCGGCCCAGCAGTTGGCCGGCGCGGTCTCATCGCTTGACGTTGGCTCGGTGGCCTTTGACGGCAAGGACGCCGCCGCGGCCAACGACCAGCTGCACCAGGTCTTCGCTGCCCTGGATCCGCAGAAGCCCGAGGTCCAGGCAGGCGGACTCACCCTCGACGGCGATAAAGCGTCCGCGCCGCTGAGCTATACCTGGAAGTTCGGCGACGCCGAATGGAAGTACACCAGCTCGGCGAACTTCAAGAAGTCAGGGGACAAGTGGCTGACGGTGTGGGACCCGGCCCTCCTGGCACCCGGCCTGACGGACAGTGAAATTGTCACCAAGGGCTCCCAGTCCCCCCAGCGTGCCGACATCCTTGGTGCCGGCGACGTACCCTTGGTCACCTACCGTCCCGTGGTGAATGTCGGTATCGACAAGCCGCAACTGGGCGCCGCAGACCCCTCCGATTCGGCCGGCAAGCTGGCCGCGCTGGTGGGAGTGGACCCGGCGGCGTATGCGCAACAGGTCAAGGCTGCCGGTGCACAGGCTTTTGTCCCTGCTATCACGCTGCGTGAAGAAGGCAGGACCATCTCGGATCAACAGATCCAGGCGATCCCCGGAGCGCGCGGCATCCCCGCGTCCATGCCGCTGGCTCCCAGCAGGACGTTTGCCCGCGCCGTGCTCGGTTCGGTCGGCGAAGCCACCGCGGAACAGATCGATGCATCCGAAGGCGCCCTGGACGCAGGGGATGTCACGGGCATCGGCGGGCTCCAGCAGCAGTACGACGCACAGCTCCGAGGATCAGATGCCGTGGTCATCCGGGCGCAGCGGGCCGACCTGACGCGCGAACAGATCCAGTCCGCCGGCACCGACCCCAGGCGCGTCCTTTTCGAGGTGGCACCCAAGCCCGGTACGCCGTTGAAGACCACCCTCGATCCGCGCCTCCAGACCCTGGCTGAGTCCACCCTGGAGGGTGTGGGCCCGGCGTCGGCCATCGTGGCGCTCCGGCCCTCCACCGGCGCCGTACTCGCCGCCGCCTCCGGCCCGGGCAGCAACGGCTACAACACGGCCATGCTGGGCCAGTACGCCCCGGGCTCGATCTTCAAGATGGTGGATTCCCTGGCCATGTTCCGCAACGGCATGAATCCCGATTCCACCGTCCAGTGCACCCCCACCCTCACAGTAGACGGGCGCACCTTCAAGAACTCCGAGGGCTACCCCGCGACCTCCCTTGGCGCGGTGACCCTCCGGGACGCCTTTGCGCACTCCTGCAATACCGCCTTCATTTCCCAGCGCGACTCGGTATCGCAGAGTCAGCTCGAAGCCGCGGCCACCTCCATGGGCGTCGCGGTGGAAGCGCCGAAACTCGGGGCGGAAGCGTTCTTGGGTTCCGTGCCGGGGCAGGCCCAGGGCACCGAACACGCGGCCTCCATGATTGGCCAGGGCAAGGTTTTGCTCTCCCCCCTGGCTGCTGCGATCATGGCCGGCTCTGTTGCCAAGGGCGCCCCCGTTTCGGCGCAGCTGGTCCTCAACCCCGATGCCGCTGCCCCCGCTGCGGGAACCACCGCCGGGTCCACTGCCCCGGCCGCCGCACCGACTGCCACGGCGACGGCCGAGGCGCCGTCCACGGCATCGGACAAACCGATCACGGCAGCGGAGGCGGCATCGCTGGCTGACATGATGCGCGCCGTGGTTACTTCCGGGCATGCAGGCTTCCTGTCCAGCGTCCCCGGGGCACCGGTAGGGGCGAAGACCGGAACCGCCGAATTCGGCACCGAGAACCCGCCCAAGACGCACGCGTGGATCGTGGCCGTCCACGGGGACCTGGCGGTGGCCGTCTTCGTGGAAGACGGCGGCCTGGGCGCCACCACCTCGGGTCCGCTGCTGAAGCAGTTCCTCACCGCCGCCGGCTAGGCTCCGCCGTGGGAGGATTGACGGCGTGGCCCATATTGACGTTTCCGGCATCGACTACTTCCTCTCCGACGGCACCCAGCTCCTGAACGGAGTCACCTTCAAGGTCCCGGACGGTACCAAGACCGCCTTGATCGGGCCCAACGGCACAGGAAAGACCACGCTTTTCCGGATCATCGCCGGAGACCTGGTCCCGGATGAGGGCGTCATCGGGCGGTCCGGGAACATGGGCA
Organism: Arthrobacter sp. 135MFCol5.1; assembly: GCF_000374865.1. Taxonomy (GTDB): domain Bacteria; phylum Actinomycetota; class Actinomycetes; order Actinomycetales; family Micrococcaceae; genus Arthrobacter. The sequence continues at coordinate 56,854 of NZ_KB895461.1, forward strand.
TCATGCGCCAGTTCGTGGGGCAGGTCCGTGACGGTTCAACAGTCCGGGACCTCCTGGTGTCCGCTGCTCCCCCGGCTTTGGCGGCCGCTGCGCGCGAGGTGGATGATGCCGAGCTGGCCATGATGGAGCACGACGACGAGCCCACCCAGATACGGTACGCCCAGGCCATCGTGGACTGGGGGGACGCCGGAGGCTACGACGTCGAGACCGTCTGGGACGAGGTCTGCATGGCCGCGCTGGGACTGCCGTTTGACCGCGCACAGCACCGCCCGGCGTCGACCCTTTCCGGCGGCGAGCAGAAACGCCTGGTGCTGGAAGCACTGTTCGCAGGCCCGGACGAGCTCCTCCTCCTGGACGAGCCGGACAACTACCTTGACGTGCCGGGCAAACGCTGGCTCGAGGAGAAGCTGAACGAGTCAAGGAAGACCGTCTTCTTCATCAGCCACGACCGCGAGCTGCTGAACAACGCCGCCGGGCGCATTGTCACCCTGGAGCCGGGGATCAACGGAGCCGCAGCATGGATCCACGGCGGTGGATTCGAATCGTACGTGGAGGCCCGCGCGGACCGGAACGCCCGGTTCGAGGAATTGCGGAAGCGCTGGGACGAGGAGCACATCAAGCTCAAGGAACTCGTCAACATGTACAAGAACAAGGCCGCGTTCCGCTCTGACATGGCCAACCGCTACCACGCCGCCCAGACCCGGCTGGCAAAGTTCCTCGAAGTGGGTCCGCCGGAGGCACTGCCGATCGAACAGAACGTCCAGATGCGGCTCAAAGGCGGACGAACCGCCAAGCGCGCCATCGTTGCCGAACGGCTGGAACTGACCGGCCTGATGAAGCCCTTCTCCACCGAGGTCTGGTTCGGCGACCGGGTCGGCGTGCTCGGCTCCAACGGCTCCGGCAAGAGCCACTTCCTGCGGCTGCTCGCCACCGGCGGCACCGATCCCGAGCGGGAACACCTGCCGGTCTCCGATGTGGAAATCGCCGAGGTCCCGCACGAAGGGACCGTCAAGCTCGGTGCGCGGATCCGGCCCGGGTTCTTTGCCCAAACCCATGTCCGGCCGGATCTCCTGGGCAAGACGCTCCTGGAAATCCTGCACCGCGGTGACGAACACCGTTCGGGGCTGGGGCGGGAGGCGGCCGCCGGCGCCCTGGACGGCTATGGCCTGGCGGGACAGTCCGAGCAAAAGTACGAGTCGCTGTCCGGCGGCCAGCAGGCGCGTTTCCAGATCCTGCTCCTGCAGCTCAGCGGAGCCACCCTGCTGCTGTTGGACGAGCCAACGGACAACCTGGACCTGCACTCCGCCGAGGCGCTGGAGCGCGCCATTGACCACTTTGAGGGCACGGTCCTTGCCGTCACCCATGACCGCTGGTTCGCTCGGACGTTCGACCGGTTCCTGGTGTTCGGATCGGACGGGAAGGTGTACGAATCAGCGGAACCGGTCTGGGACGAACAGCGGGTGGAACGCGCACGCTGAGAAGTCGGTGAGCAGTCTAATGAGCAAATGATCATCAATTGATAGCATTTGATCATGAAGACGGATGAGCGGCACAGGACTATTGCCGAAATCCTCCGGCGGCAGGCCGAGGTGAGCGTCGAAGAACTGATGCTGGCCTGCGATGCTTCCGGGGCCACGATCCGTCGCGACCTTGAAGCGCTGGCAGGCAACGGCGTCCTCCGTCGGATCCACGGCGGAGCCAGGAGCCTGATCGGGCAAGGGCAGCACCCAGGGTACGGGCTCCGGGAGCTGGAGGACCGGGACGCCAAGAGGCGCATCGCCGCCGCCGTCGCCGGGCTGCTGCTGGAACGCGAACATGTGTGGCTGGACAGCGGGAGCACGGCAACCGAGGTGGCCCGTGCCGTGACCGGCCGGGAACTGACCTTGATGCCGATGTCCCTGCCCGGACTCAATGCGGCCGCCGGCGGGGACACTGCCGCAGGCTCCCGGCCTGCACTGTTGCTGCCAGGAGGGAGCCTGGTGCCCGGTGAGCTCTGTTTCCGCGGACCCCTGGCGGAGTCCAACATCAGGTCGTTGCGTTTTGATACCGCCGTGCTCACCCCCTGTGCCGTTGACTTTACTGACGGCCTCCTGGCCCACGACCTGGACGATGCCGCGGTCAAGAGGGCCGGCCTGGACGCGTCGGCGCGGGTGGTGGTTGCCGCATCGGCGGCTAAATGGCAGGCGCACGCGAGGGTCCTTATCGGCGGCCTGGACCGGGTTGACGTGATTGTCACCGACCGGAAATTCAGTGGCCAGGAACAAGCCCAACTCGACCAATACTCTGTGGAAGTAGTGAACGTATGAGCACCAACGCCGGCACCGAACAGCACGTTGGACTGAAAGCGGCGGCCGCGGCCACGTTCGTGGTCTTTGGCATTAATGGACTGGTGTTCGCCAGCTGGGCTGCACGGATCCCGGCCGTCACGCAGACGCTGCACATCACCTCCGGCCAGATGGGCACGCTGCTGCTCTGCACGGCCGTCGGGTCGCTTTTGGCGCTCCCCACAGCGGGCATGGTGGTAGGCCGGATCGGAACGGCGAACACGGTCCGCTTCGCCGGCCTGCTGGCGGCCGCCGCGGGCATCGGCATCGCCCTGGCGCTCTCGGCCACCTCCATACCCGGAACCGCGGTCTCGCTGTTCTTCTTCGGAATCGGTATCGGCCTGTGGGATGTTGCGCAAAACATCGAAGGCGCGGACGTAGAACACAAACTCCGCCGGACTGTCATGCCGCAATTCCACGCTGCCTTCAGCGGTGGTGCGTTCGTAGGCGCACTGGTTGGCGCCGGCCTGTCCAGCCTGGGCGTGGACCTTCCCCTGCACCTGATGGTCATTGCCGGTGTGGTGGTGCTGGTGGCCCTGACCGCGCCGCGCTTCTTCCTCCCCCACATTTCCACGGCAGCCACGCCCGGGGAACCCGAACCTGCCAAGGGCCCCTCGGCATGGCGGGACAGCAGGACGTTGCTGATCGGCGTCGTGGTCCTGGGAGCCACCCTCACCGAGGGGGCCGGCAACGATTGGATCGCCAAAGCCTCCGTGGACGGCCTGGCCACCTCGGAGTCCACGGGCGCACTCATGTTTGCCCTCTTTGTCCTTGCCATGACAGCAATGCGCTTCCTCGGCGGCCGGGTGATCGACAAGTACGGCCGGGTGGCCGTGCTGCGGGCCAGCATGGCGGCCGCAGCCGCCGGGCTGGGCCTTTTCGTCCTGGCGCCGAACATCTGGCTGGCCGGTATCGGTGCGGCACTGTGGGGCGTCGGCGCAGCGCTGGCTTTCCCGATGGGGATGTCAGCAGCCTCCGACGACCCCAGGCATTCGGCAGCACGCGTATCCGTTGTATCCACTTTGGGTTATATATCGTTCCTGGCCGGCCCGCCGCTGCTCGGGTACCTCGGCGACCTCACCGGCATCCACACCGCGCTGCTGGCGATCATGGCACCGATCCTCGTGGCACTGCTGCTGGCCGGTGCCGCCAGGCCCCTGCGGCTGGAGGACACCAAGGAGCCCTGACAGGATCCGGGGCCGCCGCGCAGGCAAGGGCGTGGAACCGAATGCTAAAGCGGCAGGGGTTTAGGGTGATCACATGCAAAGCACCAGGCACCGCCGGCGGAGTTGGCCCAGCCGCATCGACAGATTCCTTCTCCAGCATGTTTCTAACCTTCCCGGCGGCAGCCACGACGTGTTCTTCCGACGGCTCTCGGCCTCAGCGAACCAGGGAAAGCTCTGGATCGGTATCGCAGCCGTCCTTGCGCTGTTCCCCGGCAAATCCCGGCGCGCTGCCGTCCACGGGCTGATCGCCCAGGGCGTCGCCTCGGCCGTTACGAACATGGTGTTCAAGACCCTGCTCCCCCGGACCCGGCCGAAGCCGGAAAATCTCCCGGTGTTCCGCTTCGTCCACCCCCAGCCCCAGAGTTCCTCCATGCCTTCGGGGCATTCAGCGTCCGCCGTCGCCTTCGCGGTGGGCGCCGGCCTGGTCCAGCCCGCCCTTGGCGCTGCCTTGGCGCCCGCGGCCCTTGGTGTGGCCTACTCGAGGGTCCACACCGGTGCGCACTGGCCTTCGGACGTCATCTTCGGTTCGGCCCTCGGTGCGGGCGCCGCCCTGGTGACCCGGCACTGGTGGCCGGTCCGGCCGCCCATTCCGCAGACGGCCCGGACGTGGACCGAGGCTCCTGGGCTGCCCGGTGGGGAAGGCCTCAGCATCGTGGTCAACACCCTGGGTGGATCCTTCAAGGTGGAAACGGCCGCCGCCCTCAAAGATGTATTCCCTAAGGCACATATAAACGTCGTGCAGCCGGACGATGACCTCGTGCAGCAGATCAACGCGACCGCGGACGTCCCCGGGACCCTTGCCCTGGGTGTGTGGGGCGGCGACGGAACCGTCGGCGCCGCGGCTGCTGCCGCCGTCGACCGCTCCCTGCCCCTGCTGGTTCTGCCCGGGGGAACCCTCAACCACTTTGCGCGGGACGCGGGGATCGGAAACCTCAAGGACGCCGTGAAAGCGGCGACCAAGGGTGAGGCCGCACTGGCGGACATCGGCCTGGTGACCGCGGAGCGTGGCCTCGCGGGCCATCCCGAAGTGTCCGAGCTGGTCATGCTCAACACGTCCAGTGTGGGCCTCTATCCCAATCTCGTACGTCGCCGGGAGCACCTGCAACCCGCGCTTGGAAAGCCGCTGGCCGGCGTCGTGGCCATGTTCCGCACGTTCGCCGCGGGAACCCCCATCACTCTTTCCGTCGACGGTGTCCGGCACAAGGTGTGGATCGCCTACCTTGGACGGGGCCGCTACTACCCCCGGGACCACGCGCCGCTCATCCGGCCCGTCATGGACGACGGCGTACTGGACGTCAGGCTGATCACCGCCGACGAGTCGTTCGCCCGCGTGCGGCTGCTCTGGGCCGTCCTGACCGGAACGGTGGCAAGTTCCAGGATCACGCACCTGCGCGAGGCCTCCACGGTCACCATTGATGCCGACGGCGCACCCATGGCCCTTGCCGTGGACGGTGAGGCACTGGCCGGAGTGCGCCGGGTCGCTTATTCAGTGCGGCGCAACGCGCTGACGTACTACTCCCCACGCCCCTGAACAGGGAAGGCTTTGGTCCGGAGCAACCCTGATTCTCCCCTGAATCATCCCTGAGCAGGGCGAAATGCGGCGGTGGCCCCGTTAGCGTAGGGAGTGAACTCCCACAGAACGCCATCTGCAGCCACGCGCTGCCGTCAAAAGGAAAATTCATGATCGAGGCAAACGGGCTGACAAAGGTGTACGGGGCGAAGACCGCCGTGGCCGGTGTCAGCTTCACCGTCAGGGCAGGGCAAGTCACAGGATTCCTGGGCCCGAACGGGGCAGGAAAGTCCACCACGATGCGCATGATCATGGGACTGGACCGGCCGACATCGGGATCGGTCACAGTGAACGGCCTCCCCTACGTCAAGCACACGGCTCCGCTGCGGCAGGTGGGCGCCCTGCTGGATGCGAAAGCGGTCCATACCAGCCGCAGCGCGTACAACCACCTGCTGGCCATGGCCGCCACACACGGTATTCCCAAATGCCGGGTGCACGAAGTGATCGAGATGACCGGCCTCGACGCGGTGGCGCGAAAGAAAGCCGGCGGCTTCTCACTGGGCATGGGCCAGCGGCTGGGCATCGCTGCGGCGTTGCTCGGCGACCCGCAGACCTTGATCCTGGACGAACCCGTCAACGGGCTGGACCCGGAAGGCGTGGTCTGGGTGCGGAACCTGGTCCGTTACCTCGCCGGGCAGGGACGCACCGTGTTCCTCTCCAGCCACCTCATGAGCGAGATGGCCCAGACCGCCGACCACCTCATCGTCATCGGCCGCGGCCGGGTGATCGCCGATGCGCCCATCCGCGACATCATTACCGGCAAGGGCCAGGCCCGCGTCCGCGTCCGCACGGACCAGCCGGACCGGCTGCGGCAGCTGCTGGCCGGCCGCGGCGCCTCGATCGAGGTCCCGGAACGGGAAATGCTGGAAGTGACCGGCCTCGAACCGAAGGCAATCGCCGCGGCAGCCCTGGAAAACCAGGTCATGGTCTATGAACTCACCCCCCTGACGGCCAGCCTCGAGGAAGCGTACATGGAACTGACCAAAGACGACGTCGAATACCACTCCCTGCCCGCCGCGGAGGTAAGCAAATAATGAGCGCCATGACCACAGAATCCACGGCTTCGCCCGAACCGGCATCATCGTCCGCAGGCCACAGCCACGGCCACGGAGGGTCCCTGCCGGGCCCCACGTTCTTTCGGGTGCTCAACTCGGAACTCATCAAGTTCCGGAGCCTGCTCTCAACGCTGATCCTGCTCGCCGCCACGGCGGTTGTGATGGTGGGCTTTGGTGCGCTGTCCGCATGGGGCACCGGCCAGTTCGCCAACGCGGCATCGCGGGATCCGCAGGCGGCCGTGCGGGCGGCCTCCCAAGGCGGGGACCTCGCGATCAGCGTGCCCACCTCGGGGATCGCCTTCGCCCAGCTGATCCTTGGGTCCCTGGGCGTGCTCTTGATGAGCTCGGAATTCACCACCGGCATGGCGCGGTCCACGTTCGCGGCAGTGCCCAAGAGGCTGCCTGCGTTCACTGCCAAACTGGTGGTGGTCATGGTGGTCTCCTTCGCGGTCACGGCCCTCTCCACCTGGGTGGCCGGACTGGTGGCGGTTCCCATCCTGGACAACTACGGACTGAAGCTGGACCTGGCAAGTTCCGAATCCGTGAAACTGCTCCTGGTCAACAGCATCTACGTTGCAGCCGTGGCCGCGATCGGCATGGCCCTGGGCACGCTGCTTCGGAACTCGGCCGGCGGCATCATGAGCCTGGTGGGCATCTTCTTCGTGGCACCCATCGCTTTCCAGCTCATTCCCGGCGACTTCTTCAAGGAGGCCCGGAAATACCTGCCCGGCAACACGGTTGAGCCGCTGACCGCCGCCCAGCACGTGCCGGACACCCTCGAAACGTGGCAGGCGGCCTTGGTCCTGGGCGCCTGGGTGGTGATCCCCGTGCTGATCGCCGCCGTCCTGCTGAAGCGCCGGGACGTGTAGGAGGGATATCCTGCGCCGGTGGCCGGCGCGTGGTTTCCGGCACATTACAAAAGTGCCTGGTGGGAAACATTATTTGCCCATCATGGTTCCTGCTTGGAGTGCCGTCCTGTTAGGCGCAACCAGATCTGTTGGAGTGCACAAAGCAAGGCGCATAATGGCGGACCTAGGGTGAAACGACGATGTGGTGCACCACACGGTCCGCCGCGGTGCACCAATGAACGTCGCACAACCTCTGCAATTTCCCAACAGGACGGCACTTCCATGCATGCTGACCAGCAACTCTCAAAGTCCCTGAAACCCAGGCACCTGTCCATGATCGCCATAGCCGGCGTGATCGGTGCAGGGCTCTTCGTCGGCTCGGGGGCCGCGATCCAGCAGGCCGGCCCGGGCATCCTTGTCGCGTACGCAGCCGCCGGCCTCGTGGTCATCCTGGTGATGCGCATGCTGGGTGAAATGGCCGCAGCCAACCCGGAAACGGGCTCTTTCTCGACCTATGCGGACAAGGCCCTGGGCCGCTGGGCAGGGTTCAGCATCGGCTGGCTCTATGCCTGGTTCTGGATTATCGTCCTGGGCATCGAGGCCACCGCCGGTGCGGCCATCATGCACCGGTGGGTGCCGGGCATCGACCAGTGGGTCTGGGCCCTGGTCCTCATGGTGCTGCTGACCTTGACCAACCTCGGCTCGGTGAAGTCCTACGGCGAGTTCGAATTCTGGTTCGCCTCCATCAAGGTGGCCGCGATCGTCCTCTTCCTGGTCTTCGGCGCCGCCGCCATCCTGGGCCTGGTCCCCGGCGTCCCGGCCCCCGGCCTGAGCAACCTGCTCAACAACGGCGGATTCATGCCCAACGGTCCGGGCGCCGTCCTGGCCGGCATCCTGGTGGTCGTCTTCTCCTTCTTCGGCGCCGAGATCGCCACGATCGCCGCCGGCGAATCCGAAAACCCCGTGGACGCCGTCAAGAAGGCCGTGAAGTCAACCGTCTGGCGCATCCTGGTGTTCTACATCGGTTCCATCGCCGTGGTGGTCACCCTGCTCCCCTGGAACTCTGCGTCCGTCGCCAAGAGCCCGTACGTTGCGGTCATCGAACTGTTCGGCATCCCCGGTGCCGGCACCATCATGGACGTCGTGGTCCTGACCTCCGTCCTGTCCTGCCTCAACTCCGGGCTGTACACCGCAAGCCGCATGCTGTTCTCGCTCTCCACCCGCGGTGACGCCCCGCGCTCCTGGACGAGGATCTCCCGGCGCGGAGTTCCCGCCGCCGCCGTGCTCGCTTCCACGGTGGTCGGCTTCATCACGGTGGGCCTGAACTACATCGCACCGGACACGGTGTTCCTGTTCCTGGTCAACACTTCCGGTGCCATCGCCCTCTTCGTCTGGCTGGTCATCTCCGTGTCGCAGCTGATCCTCCGCCGCCGGATGGGTGCCGCCGCACAGGACCTCCAGCTGAAGATGTGGCTGTTCCCCTACCTCACCTGGGCAGCAATCATCAGCATCGTGGCCCTGCTTATCGGCATGGTGATCGTGGAATCGACCCGCGAATCACTGTTGCTCTCCATCGCGTTGGCGGTGGTGGTGGTTGCTGTGGGCGTGCTGCGCTACCGGCGCAAGGACGCGGCCATGGCAGCGGAACCGGCAAGGGCATCCGAGGCCGCAGCGCCGGTGGAGTAGGCCGCATTAGACTCGGGACCATGCCTTTGACTTCCTCTGCCGCAGACCACATCCAGGACCTTGGCGCCTTTGTCAGCGCATCGCCGTCGAGCTTCCATGCTGCCCACGAGGGCGGCCGGAGGCTGGAGGAAGCCGGCTTCCTCCGCCTGGACGAGCTGCAGCCGTGGGAGGGCGGGCCCGGCTCCTTCTTCATGATCCGCGACGGCGCCCTGATCGCCTGGGTGGTTCCCGAAGGAGCCGGACCCGCCACCGGCTTCAATATCCTTGGCGCCCACACCGACTCGCCGTCCTTCAAGCTCAAGCCGAAGCCCACCACCGGCGCCCACGGCTGGCTCCAGGCCGGGGTGGAAATCTACGGCGGGCCCCTGCTCAACTCCTGGCTGGACCGGGAGCTCCGGCTCGCCGGCCGGCTGGTGATGCTCGATGGCACGCAACACCTGGCCGCCACCGGGCCGCTGCTCCGCTTCCCGCAGCTGGCTATCCACCTGGACCGGGCAGTGAATGACGGGCTTGCCCTGGACAAGCAGCGCCATATGAACCCGGTGTGGGGGCTGGGAAACCCCACCGATGCGGACCTGTTGAGCGTCCTGGCCGCGTCCGTTGACGGCGCCTCCGTTGATCCTGCCGGCATTGGCGGGTACGACGTCGTCATTGCGGACACGCAGGCGCCTGCGGTTTTTGGGGGCAAGGGGGAGTTCTTCGCATCCGGGCGGCTGGACAACCTGTCGGCCACGCACGCCGGGCTTGCGGCCCTGGCCGCGCATGCTGCGTCCGGCACGGCCGGGGGACCCATTGCCGTGCTCGCAGCGTTCGACCACGAGGAAATCGGCTCCAACTCCCGCTCCGGTGCCTGCGGACCCATCCTTGAAGACGTGCTGGTGCGCATCTCCGACGGCCTGGGTGCGACGGTGAGCCAACGGCGGCAGGCCCTCGCGGCGTCGTTCTGCCTGTCAGCCGACGCCGGGCACGCGGTCCACCCCAACTACGCCGAGCGGCACGACCCCGCCAACCACCCCGTGCTCAACGGGGGACCGCTCCTGAAGATCAACGCCAACCAGCGCTACGCCACGGATGCGTTTGGCGCGGCCTTCTGGGCCAGGCTTTGCGGCGAAGCGGGCGTGCCGTACCAGGAATTCGTCTCCAACAACGTGGTGCCCTGCGGTTCCACCATCGGACCCCTCACCGCCACAAGGCTGGGCATCCGGACCGTGGACGTGGGCGTGCCGTTGCTGTCCATGCATTCCGCACGGGAGCTGTGCGGAGTGGAGGATCCCCTCCGCCTCGCCGCCGTCTCGGAGCTGTTCTTCCGCACCCCGGCCTAGCCAGGCAATTTGTGGCACCACAAAGGTTCGTGCGGGTACCCACATAGGTAGCCTGCCGGACTCCGGCTAGGGGGTTTCCCCGGCCTACGGTGGGGACACACGGATGCCGTTGGGTGTCCGGCCCACGGTTCCGGGCCGGACACCAGGTCCTCGCAGTCCTGCCAACGATGGCATCCGTCGACCACTGACAGATGCGACAGGTGCCGTGCCGGGTGACCGGCGCGAGGCTGAAACGGGGAGTGCAGACCCCTTTTCCAGCCGACGTGCTCCTGCGCTGTGACCATGGAGCCGGAATGACATCTGCACTTGGGCGCCTGCCCCGCCGCATCCACAAACTGGGGATGGCCGGGTTGGTGACACCGCGGGGAACAACGGCCCTCGAGGGCCCGCTGCAGCGGGCTGTCACGCTGGGTGGCGTCAGGGTCGACCTGATGAGCCGTGAGGACGCCCTGGCAGCCATCATGGAACGAGCCGCGGGTGCCCCCGAGACCCCCCTGGGTGTGCTCTCCGCGAACCTGGACCACGTCAACCACTTCGGGACCGGCGGCCGCTGGGAAGGAACGCTGGAGATCCCGCAGTTGGAGTGGCTGACGTTGCTGGACGGCGCCCCCTTGGTGGCCAAGGCGACGGAACTCACCGGCCAACGGTGGCCCCGCCTCGCAGGAAGTGACCTGATCGGCCACATCCTCGATGACGCCGCTGCACAAGGACGGACCGTCGGTTTCCTGGGTGGGAGCCCGGAAGCCCAGGAATTGGTTGCCACGCGGATCGAAGCGGAGCGCCCCACCCTGCGCGTGGCCGGCTGGTGGGCGCCGTCCCGCCAAATGCTGGGTGATGCCACCGCCGTCACGGAACTGTGTGCAGACATCCGGGCCGCCGGAGTGGACATCCTGGTGGTCTGTTTGGGCAAACCACGGCAGGAACTCTGGATCGGGGAGTACGGGCCGCAGACCGGGGCGAAGGTCCTGCTGGCGTTCGGGGCGGTCATCGATTTCCTCGCCGGCCACATACGCCGTGCGCCCCGGCAGGTCAGCACCATGGGCCTTGAATGGGCGTGGCGGCTGGCCATGGAGCCACGACGGCTCGCCAAACGGTACGTCGTGGAGGGGCCCGAAGCCTACCTGAAGCTCCGCCGGCACAGTGCCAACGTCGCGCCCGGGCCAAGCACAGGCCCCGCCCCTCGACCCGCTTCCGGTCCCACCCGGCGGGCCGGCACCACGGCAGGGGACTTCACCCCGACCGACCAGCACGCCGATGTTGCCGCTCTGGTGGTGACCTACAACAACGGCGCGGACGTCTGCGGGCTGCTGGAGAGCCTCCGGCTGCAGACCCGGGAACAGTCCATCAAGGTAGTGGTTGCGGACAACTCGCCGAACCCGGAGACCCTTTCCTGCCTGCAGGAGTTTCCAGGCGTGGCCGCCTTCCCCACCGGCGGGAACCTCGGGTACGCGGGCGGCATCAATGCGGCCTGCGCGAAGGCGGGAAGTGCGGATTCGTACCTGGTCCTCAACCCGGACCTTAGACTCTGCCCCGGCGCGGTGATGGCCCTGCGGAAATCCATGGCGGGCACCGGCGCGGGAGTGGTGGTCCCCTTGTTGCGAGACGACGACGGAAGCGTCTACCCCTCGCTGCGCAGGGAACCGAGCATCTCGCGCGCGCTGGGCGACGCCCTCCTCGGAAGCAGGTTCCAAGGACGCCCCGGATGGCTGACCGAAATGGACTTCGACGCCGAAAGCTACGCCCACCCGCACAAGGTGGATTGGGCCACCGGCGCCGCGCTGCTGATCCGCTCCGACATCGCGAAACAGGTCGGCGGCTGGGACGAGTCCTACTTCCTGTACTCGGAGGAGACGGACTACCTGCACCGTGTCCGCGAGCTCAAGGCCGACGTCTGGTTCGAGCCCCTTGCAGCCATGGTCCATTCCCGCGGCGGGTCCGGGAGCTCACCGTCCCTGGATGCCCTCATGGGGGCGAACAGGATCCGCTATGTCCGAAAATTCCATCACGGAAGCTACGCACGAATCTTCCGTGCCGCCGTCGTACTTTCTGCCCTGCTGCGGGCACCGCTGCCCGCCCACCGGGGAATCCTGGGACTGATCGCCAGGGAGTCACGATGGGCCGACCTGCCGCACGCCGTCGCCTACCCGGGTGGCCCCGGCCAGGAAGGGGATTTCCCCTCCGGGACGGTCATCATTCCAGCACACAACGAGGCCCCGGTCCTCGGGCGGACGCTGGCAGCACTCACCGCACCCATCGCGAGCGGGAAGGTGGACGTGGTGGTTGCCTGCAACGGTTGCACCGACGGAACTGAAGCCGTGGCCGGTTCCGTGCCGGGCGTCCGGGTTGTCTCCGTGGAGGCCGCGTCCAAGACCGCTGCCCTCAACGCCGGCGACCAAGCCGCCTGCGGGTGGCCGCGGCTGTACGTTGACGCCGATATCGAGGTGCCGCCGGCCGCCCTGCGTGCCACCTTGGAGGCATTGTCCGACGACGGCGGGCCCCTTTGCGCCCGCCCCGCCTTCACCTATGACACAGCGGGCGCCTCCTGGCCGGTCCGCGCCTACTACCGGGCACGCAACCGGCTGCCCCAGGCATCGGCATCGATGTGGGGTGCCGGCGTTTACGGCCTGAGCCGCAAAGGGCATGAACGGTTTGGTGAATTTCCGCCCGTCACGGCCGACGACTGTTACATCGACCGATTGTTCGACGCCTCCGAAAAAGAAGTCATCGCCTGCCCGCCGGTGACAGTCCGCACGCCACGAACCGGAAAGGCCCTGCTCGCCACCCTGAGGCGCGTATATCGCGGGAACAACGAACTCCGCGATGTTCCGGGCACGCAGACGGGACGCACGGCCAGGCAACTGGCGCATTCAATCAAGGGTCCCGGCTCCGCGGTGGATGCCGCCGTCTATGCCGCCTTCGCGCTTGCGGGCCGTGCGGCCCGGCGCCGAAAAAACACCGCGTGGGAGCGGGATGACAGCAGCCGCAATTATGAATTGCATTCCTGGGGAGTGGGTTGGGGATAAATTCCCTGAATTAAGGACCGAATTTAATCCCCGCATTCCTCAACAGCCGCCTATTCCTTGATCCGGGTAGTGCAGGCACCTGGCGCTATTCACGTCTCGAAATGGAGTTAAAGTGTTTGCAAAATCAAAGCCCGTCGAAAGCAGGCTGCGTGCGGCAGCAAGTTTTTCCGTATTGTTCCTTATCGCCGCGATGCTGTCTTTCAGTTCCACTCTTTACCAGGCTCCGGCGGCCCACGCCGATGCCTGCACGCCCCCCGTTGCCAGCGCCGTCGCCTGTGAAAACTCACTGCCCGGCACCCCGTCCTCGGACTGGGAGGTTTCCGGATCCGGCGACTCGTCCATCCAGGGCTTCGGAACGGCGATGAGCGTCAACCAGGGCGAATCCATCAGCTTCAAGATCAAGACCACCGCCAGCGCCTACCACATCGACATTCTTCGGTTCGGCTACTACCAGGGGAACGGGGCCCGCAAGATCGCCGCCAGCATCCCACTAACGGCCAAACTGCCGCAATCCCAGCCCGCCTGCCTGACCCAGTCCGGGACGGGCCTCGTCGACTGCGGAAACTGGGGGGTTTCCGCGTCGTGGACCGTCCCGGCATCCGCAGTCTCGGGCGTGTACTTCGCCCACCTGGTCCGCAACGATACCGGCGGGGACAGCATGATTCCGTTCGTAGTCCGCAACGATGCGGGAAAGAGCGGCATCGTGGTGCAGACGTCCGACACAACGTGGCAGGCCTACAACACTTACGGCGGCAACAGCCTCTACCAATGCACGGTGGCATGCCCCACCGGCAATCCACAGGCCTACAAGTCAGCATTCAAGGTGTCCTACAACAGGCCGTTCCTTTCCACGGGCGACCAAGGCCACAGCTGGCTCATGGACACCGAATACCCGATGATCCGCTTCCTGGAGGCGAACGGCTACGACGTCAGCTACATCAGCGGCCTGGACACGGCGACGCGAGGCCCGCTGCTGCTCAACCACAAAATGTTCATGTCCTCCGGACACGATGAGTACTGGAGCGGAACACAGCGCAGCAACGTGGAAGCCGCCCGGAACGCAGGCGTCAACCTGGCCTTCTTCAGCGGCAACGAGGCATTCTGGCGCACCCGCTGGGAGGCCTCGATCGATGGCAGCCAGACCTCCGGGCGCACACTGGTCTCATACAAGGACACCCACTACAACACGCCCGTAGACCCGGTGGAATGGACCGGGACCTGGCGCGACCCGCGCTTCGGCACGTCCACCGGTGGCGGAAACCCCGAGAACTCGCTGACCGGACAGTTCTTCCTGGTCAACTCCGGCTCCGCGGACATCAAAGTCCCCGCGCAATACGCGGGCATGCGGCTGTGGCGCAACACTGCGGCCGCCAAACTGACGGGAACCCAATCACTCACGCTCGGAAGCGGCCTGGACACGCTCGGTTACGAGTGGGACATCGACGCCGACAACGGATTCCGTCCTGCCGGCGCATTCAAATTGTCCTCAACCACTGTTTCGGTGCCTGAGGCATTCACTGACTACGGCAGCACCACTGCTGCTTCCAGCCAAACACACAACCTGATCATGTACCGCGCCCCCAGCGGCGCACTTGTCTTCGGTGCCGGCACGGTCCAATGGGCCTACGGCCTGGACAACTTCACCATCCCCACGAGTACCCCCGACAAAAACATGCAGCAGGCCACCGTCAACCTGTTCGCCGACATGGGTGTCCAGCCGGTTACCCTGATGACGGGGCTGGTAGCGGCGGCAAAGTCCACCGACACCAGCGCCCCTGTTTCGACCATCACATCCGGGCTAAACGGCCAGACCCTTGCCGACGGCTCCAGCGTCACCATCTCGGGAACGGCCTCCGACGCCGGCGGGGTAGTGGCCGGCGTCGAAGTATCCACCGACGGTGGAACCACGTGGCGCCCGGCCACCGGGACCACCAGCTGGTCCTACACCTGGACAGTGCACGGCAGCCCGGCAGTGACCGTGAAGACCCGAGCCACCGACGACTCGGGGAACACCGAGGTGCCAGGATCCGGGGCTGCGGTCAACGTTTCCTGCCCGTGTTCCATCTTCGGGTCCAGCATGATCCCCGACACGCCCGATTCCGGCGACGGCGGAAGCGTGGAAGTCGGGATGAAGTTCACCGCCCAGGCGGCAGGAACCGTCACCGGCGTCTCCTTCTACAAGTCAAGCCTGAACAAGGGAACGCACGTCGGCAGCTTGTGGACATCGGGCGGAGCCCGGCTGGCCACGGCAACCTTCACCAACGAGACGGCAACCGGCTGGCAAACGGTCAACTTCGCCACACCAGTGGCCATCACCGCAAACACCACCTATGTGGTCTCCTACTTCGCCCCCCAAGGGCACTATGCGCAGGCCGCAGGCTTCATGTATCCCAACCCGTCGCCCATGCCGGCCGGACACTCGTCCCTTGACAGCGGCGTGCTGCATGGCCTGAGGAACACCCCCAGCTCCGGCAACGGCGTCTACACCTACGGGGCCAACAGCGTCTTTCCCCAGTCCTCCTACAACGCCGAGAACTATTGGGTGGACGTCAAGTTCGTTCCGTCGGCATCAGTGCCGCCGGCAGTCTCTTCGACCGACCCGGCCAATGCAGCCACCAACGTCGCAATCACCAAGGCGCCGTCGGCTACCTTCAACCAGGCCGTAACAGCGGGCAGCATCACCTTCACGCTGAAGAAGCCTGACAACACGGCAGTGGCAGGCAACGCCGCCTACAGCTCGGGCACAGTCACCTTCACCCCTTCCGCCGCGCTGGCGTACAACACCACGTACACGGCGACCGTCAGCGGCGCCACCAATGCGGCCGGCCAAGCAATGGCGAGCCCCTACACCTGGACGTTCACAACCGGGGCACCACCTCCCGCTCCGGCGGTCAGCAGCACATCGCCGGCAAACCAGGCCACGGGCGTGCCCATCTCCGTGACCCCGTCAGCGACGTTCAACCAGGCAGTGGTGCCCACCTCGGTGGTCTTCAGCGTGCTGGATCCGTCCCTGAACTCAGTGCCCGGTACAACCAGCTACAGCTCCGCGACCAACACCTCCACCTTTGCGCCCGGCAGCCCGCTCGCGTACAACACCACCTACACGGCTACGGTCAGTGGTGCCACGAACAGTTCCGGCCAAGCGATGGCAAGCCCTTACTCGTGGACCTTTACCACCGCCACAGCACCTGTCCCGCCCGCCGTGACGTCAACGCTGCCGGCAGACAAGGCGACGGCGATTGGCGTCAATACGGCACCAAGCGCGACGTTCAACCAGGTGGTTACCGCCAACAGCATTACCTTCACCCTCCAGGCCGGAACCACCAGCGTGACGGGTACCAGCAGCTACTCGGGGACCACCGTGACGTTCACGCCGGGCTCAGCACTGGCCTACAACACCACCTACACGGCGACCGTCAGCGGGGCGACGAATGCGGCGGGACAGGTCATGACCGCGCCCTACAGTTGGACCTTCACTACGGTGGCCCAACCCACGGCCAATTGCCCCTGCAGCGTGTTTGCCGCGAACGCCCTGCCCGGGACCATTGACCAGCCGGACGGATCGTCGGTGGAACTTGGGATGAAATTCCGTTCGGATATTGCCGGGAACGTCACCGGCGTCCGCTTCTACAAGAGTTCCGCAAACACCGGCACGCACACCGGAAAGCTCTGGACCAGCGGAGGGCAGTTGCTGGCCAGCGTGACCTTTACCGGAGAGTCGGGGTCCGGTTGGCAGCAGGCAAACTTCTCCACACCCGTGGCCATCCAGGCGAACACGACGTACATCGTTTCGTACTACGCACCCAACGGGCACTATTCGGCGGACGGAGCTTTCTTCACCAAAGGCGTGGACAACTATCCGCTTCACGGCCTGGCCAGCGGGGTGGACGGACTCAACGGCGTGTACCGTTACGGCACCTCCGCGTTCCCCTCCAGCAGCTACAACAACGCCAACTACTGGGTGGATGTGGTGCTGAACGGGTCGGCGTCGGTCAGCGTGCCCACGGTGTCATCCACCTCACCGGCTGCCGGTGCCACCAACGTGGCCACCACCAGCACGGTGAAGGCGACCTACGACAGGGCCGTTGACCCCAGCACCGTGGTCTTCAACGTCAAGGATGCTGCAAACGCCAACGTACCCGGGACCCTCAGCTATGACACGCTGACCAACACCTCGGTGTTCACCCCCGCCACTGCGCTGGCCTACAGCACAACCTTCACGGCCACGGTTTCGGGTGCCAAGGGAAGCAACGGACAGGCCATGGCAGCCCCCTATACCTGGTCGTTCACCACGGCTCCGCAGCCAACGGCCGGCTGCCCGTGCAGCGTCTTCGCTCCCACCGCGGTTCCATCCACGGTCACCGCCCAGGACAACTCATCGGTGGAACTGGGCATGAAGTTCACCTCGGACACCAACGCCACCGTCACGGCGGTCCGTTTCTATAAGGGACCGCAGAACACGGGTACGCACGTTGGCAAGCTCTGGACCTCAGGAGGCCAACTGCTGGGCTCGGTCACGTTCACCAATGAGGGCGCGTCCGGATGGCAGCGGGCAACGTTCGCGACGCCGATTCCTATCAGCGCCAACACGGTCTACGTGGTCTCGTACCTGGCGCCCAATGGGTATTACTCGGCAGACGGCGCCTTCTTTGCCGGCAAGTCGGCGGACAGCGGCATCCTCCACGGTTTGGCTGACGGCACCAGCGGTCCCAACGGCGTCTATGCCTACGGCGCCGGAGGGTTCCCGAGCAACACCTGGAACGCCACCAACTACTGGGTGGATGTGGAAGTCACCACCCCCTAGCAGCCGGGGACAACCGGCGGGGCAGCCGCAGGGGCCCGCGACGCAATCCAGCGTCGCGGGCCCCACCCGTGCCAGGGGCGGGATGGGCGGGACATGATGCTTGGCCTGCGCAGTCGTCTTCCACGAGGTCGACCTTCACAAGGGCCGGGAAAGGGGGGGCCTCAGCCAAGGCCGCAGGTGTTGCCTCCGTTGAGGCGGTAGATGTGTACCGCATTGGCGTCGCTGAAGGAGTCCGTAAAGGCGTGGTTCGACACGGGCACCGAACGGTTTTCATCCAGCACTTCTGCCTGGTCCGGGCCGCCGCACCGAACAGAGAAGGTCACCGACTGGGGCCCGGGACGCGTGGCTGCCGCCAAAACATAGAAGTGGCCCGCATTGGCTTTCACGGCGAAATCAACGTCCTTGCTGTTTGCGGTCACGAGCCCCGTTACCGAACCCGTGTTCAGCGCCGGAGCGAGGGTGGTGATGAGCTTGTTCACGGCGGCTACCGTTGGACGGATCGCGGTGCCGCATTCATCCCGGAGCACATGCTGGGACTGGCACTGGCCGCCAAAATTGTGGTTGAAATAGACGATTCCCCGGGCGCCGTGGATGATGCTGCTCCATACGGCGGACCGAAGCTGGGCGGGACTGATGGTGAGTGAATCACTTTCGGAAAATGGGTGGCCCACCTCGACAAACGCCCAGACCGGTTTGGAGCCGGCGGGCTGGACCAGGGACCGTACCCGGTCAACCGTCCAGCCGTAGTGGGCCCCGGTGCGGCATTCCGCGTCAGTGAGATCCCGCCCATCCGCGAAAACTGCCCCGCCTTCGACATGGCTGCAGATATAGGGATCCGTAAACCAGTAGTTGTCCGCGGAGACGACGTCCTGGTAGCTGTTGACGAATTGCGCGGCCTGCGGATTCTTGAGTTGGAACGTTACGCCCTTGCCGTAATTGGAATAGAGCAACGCCCGGGGCGGGAAGAGTTTCACCAGCGCTTCCTGGACGGTGAAACCGCATTCGGAGGCCACAGGCTCGCAGATCACACCTTCACCTTGGGACTTGCCGGTCCACGAGGAGTTTCCCCCGCCCGCCCACATGTCCACTTCATCGGAGACGACGAACCCGGAAGCGCCGGGGACCACTGTGGAGGGGAGCGCATGAAGGCCGCTGCCCCGCACCAGCTCCACATTCGAGTCATCAGTGAGCTGCACGTAGGTGTTCAGGCCGGCACCGCGGTCCGCGGCGATATCCGCTTCCTGCAGGACGCTTTCAAACCACACGCCCAGGGGAAAGAAGCTCGGCTCGGCCGGCAGGGTCGGCGAGAACTTCCCGTAGAAGCCCGGGCCGCCGTCAATCCCCTGGACGCTGACCCCTTCAGGAAGCGGATCTTGAGCCGATCCTGAGGACGCGGAGAAGGCGCTTGACGACATGCATGACGTTCCTAAAAGGCAAGTCAATAGAATTGCGGTTTTCTTGATGAGTTTTGTGGAATTGCGCATGTCCCGGGCGGTTTTTCCAGGTGCTTCGAACAGGTTTTTCATGCCAATTCCTGTCGTAAAATCATGGGTCAAATGTCATACTGGATAAAAGGGAAATAAGCGGCGACAAGCAATGATTTTGGAGCTACGCTATCACCCTGAACATTGCGTGTATAAGGGTATTTCAACCCCGGCAGGAAGATTGGGGGGATGTGGGAAAGCATCTGCCAGCTCCATCCGCGCTGGGTCCGGAAGTCCGACTGGACACACCCCTGCGCGTTGACGGCGACGAGCAAAAGCCACCGCTGCTCCTGCGGGTGACGGCGGTAGCCTGTTTCGTTTTCCCCTCCAACCTCGTTCTGGAACCGCTGGGTGCCGCCGGCTATGTGGCCCACATTCTTGCGTTGCTGGTTTTCGCGCTGTGGGTGACGTCAGTCATGCTCGGCCTGCACAGGACCATCGACCGCGAGCACCCCGGACGCTTCGCGCTGGCAGCCCTTTTCGCGGTGTCGTGTGCCTCCTACGCCGCGATGTACGTGGGTATCAGCGGGAGCACGACGGATGCGACACGCGCGAGTGCTGACCGCTGGATGTTGTTGATGGTCGCCTCGTCCGGCCTGGTGCTCGTAACCACTGAGACAACGCGGACCGTGGACGCGGCGATGATGCTGGTGCGTGCGCTCCTGCGCGGTGCCGTGTTCTGCAGCATGGTGGCGGCAATCCAGTTCACCACCCATGTGGACCCCATGGCCTGGTTCCAAGGGGTCTTGCCCGGGTTCAAGGACAACGGCGGGAACCAGCCGTTCCAGGAACGCGGAAGCTTCCTCCGGGTGGCCGGCAGCACCTTCCATCCCATCGAGCTGGGGGTCATCGCCTCGATGCTCCTTCCGCTCTCGCTGTGGCGCGCACTGTACGACAAGTCGGGCCGCGCCTGGATGCACTGGACGGGGACGGGCTTCATTGTGTTCGCGATCGCCGCCACGATTTCCCGCTCGGCGGTCCTGGGTGTCCTGACCGTGGCGCTGGTCTTCCTTCCGTTCCTTCCTTCCAGGTCCAGGCAGTGGACGGTCCTGGGGTTCGCCGGCGCTGCCACAGTGCTCTTCCTGGCGGTTCCCGGATTTGTCGCAACGCTGTTTGGTTCCGTCACCGCGGGGACGGCCGATCCTTCCATCACCGCACGGCTTGAGGACTACCCCAGGGTGGAAGCCATGGTCTCGGCCCGGCCATGGCTTGGAATAGGTCCCGGGGCGTACCTGACAAGGAACGCCATTGAGGTCCTGGATAACCAGTACCTGAAAACCATCGTCGAACTGGGAGTGCCGGGGTTCCTTGCACTCCTGCTGTACATGGTGGTACCCGGGATAGCGGCCTGGCTGGCGGCCTTCAACGCCAAAGAGGAACGCTTGAAGACACTTGCGGCCGCAGTCGCCGCCGCCTGCCTGGTGGCCGCCCCGGCGTCAGCCGCCTTTGACTCGCTGGGCTTCCCCGTCCTGGCACTCGTGTACCCGATATGCGTCGGGCTCTCCGGGACGGTCTGGTTGCTCGTCGCCGGCGAACGGCGGGCACTTGGCCCAACTACCAAGGAACAAGGCGCCAGCCTTGCAGAATCTGAAAGGCTCCCATGACTCCCGTCTCGGTTCTTAAAATCCTGTGGCGCCACAAGGTTTCGATGATTACCGTCCTGGTGCTCACCCTTGCTGCGGCAGCCTACGTCTTCTTCTTCGCGCCCCGGAGCTACATGGCGTCGACGGTGTACGTCCTGGTGACGCCCCGCGTGCCCAGCGTGGAAGAAATGCGCACCGATCCCGCCGTCGCCGCCGCAAACTCGGACAACCCCTACCTGCGCTCGGCGGACAGCTCCCTGATCACCCAGGTGATGGCGACAAAGTTGAGCTCAACCGACGTCGTTGACTCGCTTAAGGCCGCCGGCTTGTCACCCGACTACACGGTGACCCTGCCGGCCACCACGGGGGCGGGCCAGCTCATCAGGATGGAGGCCACGGGCCCCAGCCCGCAGCTGGCCATCACGACGGCAGAAGCCTTGGGCCAGCATCTCACCGCCAAACTGCGGGATGCGCAGAAAGTCAACGGGGCCGATGACCGCTACCTCTTCACGGCCCTCCAGATTGATCCCCCGAGCAAAGCGACAGAGCAATTCTCCAGCCGGCTCCGGTCGATGATCGTGGTGCTGATTGGCGGCGTCATCCTCCTGTTCGGCGCTGTTTCGATCGCCAGGATGCTGGAGAATTCGCGGGCTGCCCGGAAGGACGCCGCGGACAGGGGCAAGCCTGTGTCCCGGCGCAGGCGCTCCGCCGACCGCCACGCCGAACCGGCCGCAGTTGCGAACGAGCAACAGGACGGCGAACCTGGTGGCGGCAGTGTCGTGGCGGCGCGGGCGGTGAAGGACCGGAAGCCCGCAAGGTATGCGGTTGATGAGCCGCCGCTCCTGTTGCCACAGCCTGGGCTGGAGGACCTTTCCTTCGAGGAGCGACGCTCTGATGTCCCCGTCAAACGCTGACCGGGAGGGGCGAGTCCCGGTCTCTGTCGTCTGCGTCTTCAACAACCCGGCAGTGCTCCAGGAGTGCCTCACGGCTTCCGTCGAGGCCGGCCTCCCATGCGCCGTGGACCTCGAGTACCTGCCCATCGACAATACGGCACGGCAATTTTCCTCCGCCGGAGCGGCATTGAACCATGGTGCTGCCTCGGCGCGGAACGATGTGGTGGTCTTTGTCCACCAGGACGTTTTCCTGCACTCCATCCCGGCTTTGGAGAAGATCGCCGCCGCATTGATGGCAGATCTTTCCCTGGGAATGGTGGGCGCAACCGGGATGACCGGGGAGGGCCGCCTCGTGGGGCGGATCCGCGACCGCATCGTGTTATCCGGCCATCAGGAATCCGGGCTGGCGGACGTGGACAGCCTGGATGAAGTCTTGTTCATGGTGCGGCGGGACCACATCCTCCGGCAGCCGCTCAGCGAGGAGCCGGACCTGTCCTGGCACGCCTATGCCGTGGAATACGGAGCCCGGCTCCGGTCTACCGGCCACCGCGTGGCGGTAGCCAACATCCCCCTGACCCACAACAGCCTCACCATCAATCTTGACCGGCTGGCCGAGGCGCACCAGTGGATCGCCGGGGCGTATCCCAACCAGTTGCCGATCGTGACGACGTGCGGGACAGTGCAGCAACGGCGCCACGTACCCTCCCTCCTCTCCGGCCTGGTGGACTCGCAGAAGTGGCGGTACCGGTGGCTCCGGGAATCGGTATCGGCGCACAAGCTCCGGAATAAAGCCCCGCTGCGCCCCGTCACGGTCCTGGGTGACCTGCGCCGCGACATTGACGACATCTGTGCCGCAGCGGGCGCAGGCGCTGCCACCGTGATCAATGTGCTCCCCGGCGGACCCGGAGGGCATGAACTGGGCGAGCCCCTGGAGCTGGGGCGGCGAGGCGTCCGGTTCCGTTTCCTTGCAGCGGACGAGCGGGCCGTCGCTGCCCTGGTGCGCGCCCAAGGTCCGGACGTCACCGTCGCCGTGACCAACATCAGCTTTGACACTGCCGGCGAAGTGGTCGGCGCCCTGTCGGGCCGGAAGGTCATCCTGGGATTCCACGAAAATACAGGGCCATGGCTGCTCACCGGCCCGGCGGTTGATGCGGCCGGCGAACACTACCGCACCCCCCGCTCGACGCCCCTCGCTATGAAGGTTGGCTAAGGCGCCTGCGTGAGTCCGAAACCCACGCGCGGCTGTGGTCCGGTACCAACTGTGCCAGGCCCACATGGGGTGACTTCCGCCAGGCCGTCCACTGCCTGATGCGCTGGGCCGTTCCGAGGAAGGGCAGTATGTCAGCCCAGGCCGCATCCAGGCCGGCGAAGCCGGTCTCATGCTGCACCAGCCCCACCAGCTGGTCCAGGGGTCCGTCCGCCCAAGGAGTGGGTCCCGGTGCGATCGGTCCGCTTCGCGCCAGGGCGGCCTCGGTATAGACACGCTCCGCTGTCTCCCGCCAGGCTGAGGGGCTGTGACCTTCAACGATTGCCCTGCGGGTGGCCGAGCCCCGAGCCGTCCTGGTGGACACCGAATCTGCCAGGTCCGCCAGGGTTGAGACGAAACCCGCCGGAGTCGAGGGCGTGAGGAGGAGGTCATCGAGGCCTGGTGAATCCGAGCCAAGGACCGCACATTCGGCCGGATGGCCCCTGTATGTCACCAGCGGCAGCCCGTGGGCACCGGCCTCCAACATTGAGGTCAACGAAGCGAAGGGAAACGAGTCAACGTAGGCATCGGCGATGGACAGAAGCGACGAGATGTTGGCAAGCCGCCCGACGGCCCGGATCCTTCCATTGGTGGCAGCCGCCGCGGCAGCCCAGGCTCCGGTGGGGGACGGGCCGGCCACGAGGAAGTGTGCATCCGGGCGCCGGAGCAGGAAGGACCGGAAGAGGCCTATCAGCGAGTCCGGGCCAACGGGATCGTATTTGCTGCCTGCCGCGGCGGACACCACGACGAAATCCGTCGCCGGGATGCCCCATCCAGTCCGCGCGGCCAGTTCATTCGATTCCTCCGCAGGCCCGGCAGGCGCAAGTTCGAGGGGCCGGTTGGCCACCATACAGCGGCCGGCATCAACCCCGCGGCGGCGGACGGTCAGCTCCCGGCCGCTTGCCCGCAGGCAGAGGACGACGGCGGCCGCCGAGGTCCCCTGCCAAAAGACGTGGTCAGCGTGGTTGACGTAGACAGCCGGAGGCGCTCCGGGGACACCCAACGCAAGGGAGGGGACGACGTCGTGTGGATGCGCATGCACAACGACGACGTCGGCCGGAGCGATGACCCGGCGCAATGCTCCCGCCCTTCTCATGAGCCCCCCGGGCCGGCGGTCCAGGAGGACCAGGTCACGGGGATCCGGCAGGCACGCGGCAATCTTGGCTGGACATTCGGTGCTGCCTTGGCGGGTGAGGACAACGTGGTGCCGCGAGCCAGGATCCTGGCGGATCCAGTGCGCAATGCTCTGGGTATGGCCGCCGGTCCCGTACAGCTGGGTGGCCACGTGGACCACAAGGCGCCCGGCCGGCTTTCCCGGCGCCGGGGGCGGAGGCTGTGGGATGGAGGACCGGAGCATCCCCAGGACTTCTTCGAGTCCCTGGTGGCCGAAATACCCGGTGTGGTCGGTCCAGGCGAAACGGGCGGCAAGCTGTGCCTGCACCGCCGCCTGCTCCCACCGTCCGGCTGCTGCCAGGCGGCCGGCGACCGCCACCAGGCGTTCAAAGGTGTCCCTGTTACCGCTGATGCCCTGCAAGGCCCCCGCTCCTTCCCAATTTCTTCAACGTGGCAACGTCGGCCCGCTTGAACCAGAGCAGGCCAGCGGTGACGGAGCCGGCTGCTGCCCCGGAGAGCAGGAGTGCCCAGGGGACACCGAAGTCCATCCGGCCGAGGAGGGCAGAGGCGGCCAGCAACGCTGCCGAAGCGGCCGAGGGCAGCAGCAGTTGCCGGATCACCCCGAGAGGCGGGACACCCACTGCCCGCAACCGCCAAAGATACAAGGGCAGGACCAGGGCGGCGACGACGAAGAATTGGGCCATGGCCACCCCGGCGATGCCGGCGCCGGCGCCAAGGAAAAGGGCCGGTACCAGGGCCACCAGCCAGCACACCTGGATGGACATGATGGACCCTGTCATTCCCGCAACCACCAGGTAGTCGTAGATCAACTCGAAGAGGATCCGGAACCCGGCCACCATGGCAAGCCAAAACAGTGCGGCGCTTGCACCCGCCCAGACGTCGCCGTACACAATCCGGACGACGGTTTCGGACTCTGCCGCCAGGAACGTGACAGCAGGGAAGACAACGCAGGACATCACCCCGATCAGGGCGGTGACTGTGGAGCGCATCCTTTCGGGGTCATGCTGCAGCCGGGCCAGCACGACCGGAGCCACGCTTCGCAGCGGCTGGGAGAACATGGTCACCGGCCAACTCGCCAGGTTAAAGGCCAGGACGTACATCCCCAGCATGACTGGACCGAGCGTACTGCCCGTCACCAGTTGGTCCAGGTAGCCGACGCAGAAGACGATGATGCTGGTCCCTGCCAGGGGCAGCCCGAACCGCAGCAACGGCATCAGGACGGTGCGGTCGAGGCCCAGCCGCAGGGGAAGCGGCGACCTGAGGACGAAGAGCAGGCCCCCGGCCACCGTCCCCGCAAGCCGGCCCACCGCCAGGCTCATTGCGCCCATGCCGGCCAACACCAGGCAGATTGAAACGATGGCACCCACCCAGACATTCACCTGGTCGATCAGCATCTTCGTCTTTTGGTCAAAGGCCCGCTGCATCAGCGCTGCCGGTGTGGCGACCACCCCGCTGACCAGGACGCAGCACACCATGACCCGGACCACGTCGGTGGCACCGGGGTCGCCCATGCGGCCCGCGAACCAGGGGGCGGCGGCAAGGCCGGCCCCGCAAAGCACCGCACTGGAGAGGATCGAGATGGTGGTCACGGTGGGTGCGATCCGTGCGGGATCCTCCGGCCACCTCACGATCGCGAGGCTGACCCCCAGTTCGTTGATGGTCAGGACCGCGAGCAGCGCCACCATGGCCACCGCGAAGCTGCCGTACGAGTCGGGCCCCAGCAAGCGGGCGAGGACGATTCCGATTCCCAGCGTGCCGAACCTGGCCACCGCAGTATTCAGCAGGCTCCAGCCCAGTGCGGAGGTGGCGCCGGACGCATTCTGCGAGCCGGTGGGTTGGTGCCCGGCCTCCTGTACGGATGCCAGGCCGGGGCGCTTCATCGCCTTCCCCGCACGGACGGCCTCAACGGACTACTGCTTCGTCACTGCGCATGACAACGCCCCAGCAACCCGTTCCTGCTGTTCGGCAGTGATATGCGGGAACAGCGGGAGGGACAGGATGCGCCCGGCAGCATCCTCGGCCACGGGGAATGAACCGGATGTCCGGCCCGCGTACGCCCCGCTGCGGTGCACCGGAACCGGGTAGTGGATTCCCGCCTGGATCCCCGCCGCGTGCAACGACTCAAGGACAGCGTCCCGGTGCCGGACACGCACCACGTACAGGTGCCACACATCCGCGTTCCCCGGTGCCTCCTGCGGCAGCTCGACTCCCGGCACATCCGCCAGCAACGCCGCATAGCGTTCCGCCGCAGCCCTGCGCCGCAGGTTCCAGCCCTGCAACCTCGCCAGCTTCGCTTTCAGGACGACCGCCTGGACGGTGTCCAGGCGCGAGTTGAAGCCGATGGCGTCGTGCCGGTACTTCACCGAACTCCCGTGCGCCCCCAACAACCTGACCTGGGCATCCACGCCGGGGTCGGATGTCAGCACGGCTCCCGCGTCCCCGGCGGCGCCAAGGTTCTTGCCGGGGTAGAAGCTGGTCCCGGCGGCAAGGCCCCAAGTGCCAGCGTGCCGGCCGAACCGTGTTGCGCCCTGGGACTGCGCGGCATCCTCGATGATCACCGCGCCGCAGGAGTCTGCAACGGGGATCAGTTTTTCCACGAAGGCGGTTTGCCCGAACAGGTGCACCGGCACGATCGCCTGCGTGCGGGAGGTTACGGCGGCCGCGGCGGCGTCGGGATCGATCAGGAGGAAGGAAGGGTCGACGTCGACAGGCACCGGGACTGCCCCGATCCGGCTGACCGCCTCGGCCGTGGCGATGAAGGTATTGGCCGGCAGGATGACTTCCCCGCCCGGCCGCACGCCCCCGGCACGCAGGGCAAGTTCCAGCGCATCCGTTCCGTTGGCAACGCCGGCGCAGTGCCGTGCGCCCAGGAAAGCGGCGTACGCCGCCTCGAACGACGCAACGGCCGGGCCGCCAATGAAGGACGCCGAACTCATGACTGTGTCCAGTTCGGCCATCACCTCGTCATGGATCTCAGCCTGCTGTGCTGCCAGGTCCACCAGCGGGACTGCCTGCACATCCACGTCGGAATTCATGAAATACCCCCAACACTGAATCTTCCGTCGTCAATTTCGTGGGCCGGCACCCCAACCCACGTCTGTCCGTCAGGCACGTTGCTCAGCACCGCCGCTGCCATCCCCACGGTGGCGTAGGCGCCCACTGAAGTGCGTTCGCGCACGCTGGCGTTCATTCCCAGGTAGGCTGCCCGGCCAATCCGGACTCCGCCGCCCAGTGACACACCCGCGGCGAACGTGGCGAAGTCGGCCACGTCGTCGTCGTGCGTGAAGGTCACCGAAGGCATGGCCACCACGTGCGCTCCCAGGGTGACGGATGCGGTGAGCGTGACGTTGCGGAGCAGGATGCTTCCCCTGCCCACCCGGCATCCTTCCGGGTACTGGACCGAGGGGTCGATCGCCGTCGCGTAGCGTGCCTCCGTGAGGCCCATGGCCGTCAGCCGCTCCACGACGGATTCCCGGATCCTGCCGGATCCAATGCACACCAGGACAAACGCGTGCGTGTACTTCGCGGCGTCATCGATGGTCCCAAGGACGGGTGCCCCGTCCACGGTGACGCCCGCCATCTCTTTGTCGTCGTCCAGCAGGCCGACGACGTCATATTGGCCGCTGCTGCGCACCATCGCCAGGACTTCGCGGGCCAGGCCACTGGCAGCTATCAGGATCAGCTCACTCACGCGCGTATCCTGCAGCCGCGCCCCGGATGGTGCCGATGATCCGGTCCAGCCCTTCGTCGTCCAGTTCGTGGTAGACGGGAAGGATCAGGGTCCTGTCGTTGAGCCGCTCGGTTTGTTGCAACAGGGAGCCGCCCGCGTTCCGCCACCGGTAGGCCGGCTGGCGGTGCGCGGCCATGATGCCCCGCCGTGCAGAGATCCCGGCGTCCGCCAGCAGTTCCATCAGCCCGTCCCGCGTGGTCCCAAAGCTAGGCAGCACCTCCACCCAGAACGACTGGAAGTTGGTGGTGCCGTAGGGCGGGTCCGATACCAGCCGGAGGCCCGGCACCCGGGAAAGGCCGGCCACGTAGCGCGCCGCGATGCTCCGCCGCCGTTCCAGCACCTCCGGCAGCCGGCCCAGCTGGACGATTCCGACGGCGGCCTGCAGGTCCGTCATCCGGTAGTTGAACCCGACTTCCAGGTACACCTCCGGCGGGGCCAGGAGCGATCCGTGCCGGTCGGCGGCGGACACGCTCATCGAGTGCTCCCGCAGGGTCCTGGCCCTGGCCGCCCAATCTGCCCGGTTGGTGGTGAGCATGCCGCCCTCACCGGTGGTGAGGATCTTGCGCGGATGGAAGGACCACACGGCCACATCCGCGCCCGCACCCACCGGCCTGCCCTTATACATCGACCCCACTGCGCACGCGGCGTCCTCGATCACCATGATCTCGTGCCGGTCGCAGAGTTCGCGGATGGGGTCCAGGTCCAGCGGCACGCCGCCCTGGTCCACCACAATCACGGCCCTGGTGTCCAGGGTGAGGGCCGCGTGGAGGGTTTCCGCCGTCACGTTGCCGGTGGCCGGATCCACGTCGCAGAACACCGGCCTGGCACCGACGTAGGTCACCGCGTTGGCCGTGGCAATGAAGGACAGGGAGGGCACCACAACGTCATCCCCGGGTCCGATTCCGGCCACCACCAGGGCGAGGTGCAGGGCGGTGGTGCAACTGGACGTGGCCACCGCATGGCGGACACCCTGGTACTCCGCGAACCGGGACTCGAACTCCTTGACCTTGGGCCCCTGCGCCACCCAGCCGGAGGCCACCACCTCGGCCAGGGCCCGTGCCTCCTCGTCGCCGAGCCAAGGCTTCATGACATTGATCCGGGCGAGGACTGGTTCGGCAGTCATCAGGCACCAACTTTCCGTGTGGCGGCGATTTCGTTGCGCAGCGGCATCCACCAGCTGACGAGTTGGCGCAGTCCTTCGTCGAGTTCCACTTCCGCTTTGAAGCCAAGGTCGCGGGCGGCCGCGGACGTGTCGGCCAGCCGGCGCACCACGCTGTTCACCTGCCGTGCGGGGCCGTGCTCGACGCTGAGGTCCGAGCCCATGACCCGCAGCAGGGTGCGGGCCATGTCCAGCAGGCTGGTTTCCGTCCCGCTGGCCACGTTGTAGGTGCCTTCGGCAATGCTGCTGCCCGCGGCCAGCACGTTGGCTCGGGCCACGTCCGCCGTGTGGATGAAGTCCATGGTCTGGAGTCCGTCGCCGAAGATCAGCGGCGGCTGCCCGTCCATGATCCGTTCCATCCACCGCACCAGGACCTCGGTGTACAGGCCGTGGACGTCCATTCGCGGCCCGTAGACGTTGAAATAGCGCAGCATCACGTAGTCCAGGCCCGTCATGGCACGGAAGCTCCGGGCCATCCCTTCGTTGAAGGACTTGGCAGCGCCGTAGAACGTGTCGTTGTTGGCGTGGTGGTGCCGTTCCGTGGTCGGGAACTCCTCGGCCATCCCGTAGACCGACGCACTGGAGGCGGCCACGAGCTTGGCCACCTTGTGTTCCGCGGCGGCCTCCAGGACATTGAAAGTGCCGTCCACCAGCACTTCCAAAGCCAGCCGGGGTTCCTCGGCGCATTGGGTGATCCGGATGGCCGCCTGGTGGAATACCAGGTCCTTGCCTCGGGTGAGGTCATGGACCAGGTCACGGTCCTGGATGCTGCCCCGCACCAGTCCGACCTGCCCGGTGGCCAGGGCGCCGGAGAGGTTGTCCAGCCTACCGCGGACCAGGTTGTCCAGGACGTCGATATGGCGCACTCCCGCGGCCAGCAGGGCGTCCACCAGGGTGGAGCCGATGGTGCCGGCTCCGCCGGTGACCAGGACGTTGGCGCCCTCCAGGGTGCTCACCGGGCTCCCTCCAGTTCCGCGCCGGTGCCGGCCATCGCGGCACCCGCCACGGGGGTGGACCGGCCGTCCAGGGTCAGGCTGCGGGTGACCGCTTCGAGGACGGACAACACCCGGAGCCCGGAGGCGCCGCCTGTCCGTGCCTGCCGTCCGGTGCGGATGCAGGAGGCGAGTTCCTGCACCACCTGGCCGAGGGCCTCACGTTCGGGCAGCGCCGGGGACCACGTGTCCCCCAAACGGTAGGAGACGGCGGTGGACGCCTTCTCGCCGGCCGTTCTCGGCTGCCGGTCCAAACTCACCCCGCGGTCGTAGACGCTGAGCCGTTGCTGGGGGTTCAGGTCGTCCCACACCAGCGTCCGCAAGGATCCGCCGATCACCATCTGGCGGATTTTGGTGGGACTGAGCCAGTTCACGTGCACGTGAGCGGTGGCATCGTTGGGGAGCCGGAAGTTCAGGTGGCCCACGCAGTCGCGGCCGGTCCCCAGCGGGTCCGCCCCGAACGCCGAGACTTCGGCGGGGTTGAGGCCGCCCGGGAGGACGAAGTCCAGGATGGACAAGTCGTGCGGGGCGAGGTCCCAGAAAACGTCGACGTCGGGCTGCACCAGGCCCAGGTTGATCCGGGTCGAGTCCACGAACAGGATCTCGCCCAGGGATCCGGACTGCACCAGCTCCTGCATCTTCAGCACCGCCGGGGTGTAGCAGTAGGTGTGGTCCGCCATCAGGACCAGGCCGTTCGCCCGCGCTTCGGCCACCATCTCCAGCCCGTGTTCCCTGCTGTCCGCCAACGGCTTTTCCACCAGGACGTGCTTTCCGGCGCGCAACGCCGTCATGACCGCGCCATGGTGTGTTCGCGCCGGCGTCGCGATTGCCACGGCATCGACGTCGAAGCTGTCCAGGAGCTCGTCCATGGACTCGACGCAGGGTATCTGCCCCAGCGTGTCCGCCAGCTTGCGGGCCCGGTCGATGTCCAGGTCGCAGATGGCCACCAGGTCCCAGTCCGGGCTTGCCTGGAGGTTGCGCGCCAGGTTGGGACCCCAGTAGCCGGCTCCGACGACGGCGATGCGGAGTTTCGGTGCAGGTTGCGGGTGGTTGGCGGAGTGGAAGGGACTGCCGAATTTTCTCATGTCATTGTCTTCCCATTTGTGAGTGTGTCAGTAAGCGCCGGACGGCCGGACGACAGCCCGGAACGTCCGCCAAAGAATCAGGAGGTCACCGGCAAGGGACCAGTTTTCGACGTAGTAGAGGTCCAGCCGGACCGCTTCCTCCCACGGAAGGTCCGAGCGGCCGTTGATCTGCCAGAGGCCGGTGATACCCGGCTTGATCAGCAGCCGGCGGTGGGTGTGGCGCTCGTAGCCGCTGACCTCCCGGTCCAGCGGCGGCCGGGGACCCACCATGCTCATGTCGCCCAGCACCACGTTCCAGAGCTGGGGGAGCTCGTCGAGCGAGTATTTGCGCATCCAGCGGCCGCAGCGGGTCACCCTGGGATCGTCTTTCATCTTGAAGAGCACCCCGGCACCCTGGTTTTGCTGGTTCAACCCCGCCAGCCGCGCCTCGGCGTCGACCACCATGGACCGGAACTTGTACATCCCGAAGACGTGGCCGTCCTTGCCTATCCGGGCCTGCCGGAAAAGGACCGGCCCCGGACTGTCCCGTTTCACGATCAGCGCGAGCACCGCGAGGACCGGTGAGAGCATCAGGAGGGCCGCCAGCGCCGCGGCCACGTCCATGATCCGCTTCATGGCGTGTTTGGCCCCGCCGTACTGCGGGATGTCCACGTGCATGAGGGGCAGGCCGTCCACCGGCCGCCAGTGGATGCGGGGACCGGCAACATTGGTCAGCGTCGCTGCGAGGATCAGCTCCGCGGAGGACTCCTCGAGTTTCCAGCCAAGCTCGCGGATGAACCGGTTGCCGCCCGGCAGGGGGCCGGCGATGATCACGGAGTCAGCGTCCACCAAGCGGACTGTTCGGGCGATGTCGTCCGTGGAGGACAGGACCGGCACCGTGCAGCCGTCCACCCGCAGTCCTGCGCCGCGGCGTGCCCCCGGAAGGCAGGCGCCGAGAATCTCGTAGACAGCCCCGGACTTGCGGACCTGCTGGACCACGTACCGGACGTCCTCCGGCTCGCCTACCACCACGGCGCGGGAGAGGTGGCGCCCCTTGGCCTTTTCGGCGGTCAGGCGGCGGCGGAATGCCCGCCGGTTGAGCGTCAGGGCCGCCAGGCCCAGCGGAAGGGACACGGTCACGAACGCGCTGGCACCATGGATGGAAAAGATCACGGCAGCGAGGGCCAGGAGGCCAAAGATGCGGAGCGTGGCAGCGGCCACCCGCTTGTACTCGTCAGCGCCGATTCCAAGCACCCTCGGATCCCTGGTGTGGTAGAGCTCCAGCGCCGCCAGCCAGGTTGCCGTCAGCGCGGCGGCCGCGGCAGCGGCGCCGCCGTCCCTTGGGCCCTCGGGTGAGAAGCCCGCTTCGGAAAGCAGGAATCCGGCATAGGCGGAGAGCATGACCACCACCGCGTCAGCGGACCGGAGGAGGTTGGTGTGCCGGTTGATCCAGGCTGCCGTTGCCTTGCGGGGCCGGGCGTGTGCCGCGGGAAGAAAGGGGGCTGCCGGTGGCAGGGGGAACCGGGTTCCTGCGGCTTCCCCTGCCACCGGCTGCTGTGTTGCCGCCCGCTGTGCAGCAGCGGGCGGAACAAGCCAGTCGAAGGCTGAACGTCGGGTCCTGACAACTGGTATCTCTGCCATGATCACCCTCTCGGTCGTAGCGCCTGTCCCCTGGCTGTGAAGCAAAACTAGCCGCGGAAAGTCGGCTTTGAAGGAGGCCGGCGCGGCCTTTGTGGGTCTTGCGAGGGAAGGCTGTGGAAACTGCGGGTACCGCAACTGAAGAAATTTCGCCTACAAAACGGGCAACACGTAGGGTTCCCTGGCGGCCGGTCCCTTGTCCGCCGCGAGGGCGGTGAGCTGGGCCCGGGACTCGACACCAAGCTTTCGGTAGATGGCAGTCAGGCGCACTTCCACAGTGCGCACAGAGACATACAGCGTGGCCGCAATTTCCTTGTTCCGCATGCCGCGGGCCACCATTTTGGCCAATGAGCGCTCATGGTCTGCGAGCATCAGCAAGGCCGGGTTGCCCTGCTGCCGGACCGGTTCCACGCGTTCGTCCAGGAGCAGGGCATCCACGTGCTGGGTCCAGGCGTCCGCTCCTGCCTCGTCGAACATCACCTTTGCCCGGAGCAGGGCGTCCCGTGCGTCGCGCAGCTTGCCAAAGGCGTGGAGCCGCTCCGCGTAGCACATCAGTGTCCTGGCGTGCTCCAGCATGTGCCCGTTCCGGCCCTGGAGGGCCTGGGAGAAGAGCTGCAGCGATTGTTCGCCGTCGGCCAGCATGGCGCGGCTCCGGGTTACGACCATCATCAGCCAGGGGGAACGCAACCCTGCGGAACGGCCCTCGAGGCGCATTAGCGCCTGGGTGGCCTCATGGTGCCGGCCAAGGCGGATGAGCACCTCCACCAGATCGGCTTCGCACCGCAGGAGGGTGGGGTTGCCGAACCCCATGCCGATCTCGACGGCCCGCGACAACTGGGCAACGGACTCCGCCAGGTCACCGCGCAGCAAGGCAAAATGCCCTTGGCATGCGGCGAGCTGGGCAGTAAGGGCCGGGTGGCTGTCCGTGCCCGCATAACGGTGGGCCTCGACGGCGTGCGCCTGGGCACGTGCGGCATCACCCGTGGCGTAGGCGCGCCAGACCCGGAAGTAGTGCCGTACCCCTCGGTGGTATTTGATCTCCGGTTCGGTGCGGTCCAGGTCGTCGATCAGCGTGACTGCGGCGCGGACGTTCCCCGCCCTGATTTCGTTGTCGACTGCCATCAGGGCTGCGGTTTCGCGCCAGTTGACGTGGCCGGGTTCCGCCGAGCCCCGGAGCATGGCAAAAGCTTCCTGGGCGCTTTCATAGTGCTCGGCGTAGGTCAGTGCCCGGCCTTGGACCAGGAGCCCGGCAACCCGCGCGGTGCCGGATTGCTCGTACTTGGAGGCAAGGTTCGCGGTATTGCCGCTGATGGATTCCACGAGGGTTGCGGCCCGGCCGGCAATAGCCAGGCACTGTGCGGAAGCGGAGCCTTTGAAGCCGCTGCCGCACCGGAGGAGTTCGGCCGCGTCCTTCAACTCCCACCGCTCGGCGTAGTAGAGGGCTCCGATGGCCAGCAGGCTCGCCGCGTAGGCGGGATCGTGCTGGCCGAACTCTTTCACGAGGCGCAGCACCATGCTGGAGCGCACGGCGGCGCCCTGGGCGAACTGGATCTCGAAGGACAGGCCGGTAAGCCGCAGGATCAGCGCCGGGTTCCGGGTCACCCGCTGCGCCCATTCCAGGTAGCGCCGGGCATAGACAAATTCACCCCGGTTGAACAGGAGTTCCGCCAGCGTGGTGAGCCGTGCCGCCGTTTCGGCCTCCCAGGGATTGATGGTCAGTGCCCGTTCGATGTACTCCACTGCGAAAACCACCTCGCCGCCGCGGATCAGGTCGACGGCGTGCCGGAGCAGCTGGAATGGGGTTTTGCGTTCCAGTGCGGTGAAACTCAGGTGCCACCTGCGGGCGTAGGGGTCGGTGTTGTTGGCTGCTTCCGCCAGGGCGCGGTGGTTGGCAGTGCGCACCGCAGGGGTCATGGCGTTGAAGACGGCTCCCCTGAGCAATTGGTCGCTAATCCCGAGGTGCGGCCCGGTGCGCTTGACCAGGCCGGCGCTGAGGAGCTCGTCCACGCTGGTCCACACGTCGTGGTCGATCTTTTCGATCGTGGAAATATCGCTGCGGTAGGACAGCGCCAGCAGGTCCAGGACGCCGCGGGCGCCGGGGGTCAGCGCACCCACCGCTGACGCGTACTCGGCGTCAAAGCTTCCCACCGATGCGAGCGGGACGGGCAGGGCGTACTTTCCTTCAGCGTGCCTGTCCATGAGCTGCTTGTAGAGTTCGACGGCGGCAAGTGGGTTGCCGCGGGTGGCTGCGGCCACCGCATGGGCGGCCGCCGTCGTGGTCCGCTTCGTGGGGATGCTTTCGAGCACCCGCACGGTGTCGCTGTACGTGAGCGGGCCAAGCTGCAGCACGGGCAGGCCGCTGAAAGGGCCTTCGGGCAGGTCCGCCCGCAGTCCGAAGACCAGGACGACGTCGGTGCCGGCGAGGCGGCGGGCGAGGAACCCGAGGACTTCCTGGCTGCTGTGGTCCAGCTGGTCGGCGTTGTCGATCACGATTACGGTCCGGGACGACGAACGCTGGTGCAGGCCGTTCAGGAGCATGCCGGACACGGCGGGAACGTTCAGGTCTCCGGCGGTGTCGCGGAGAAGATCGTCGGCGATCCGGTTGAGGACCGGATCGTCCATATTGTTCAGGAGCGCCGTCAGTCCGGACAGCGGCCAGTCCGATTCGGCGGCGCTGGCAGCCATGAAGACGGTCCGGTAGTCGGACAAGGTGGGAATTTCTGCAAGCAGGGCTGATTTTCCCGTGCCCCTGTTGCCGGCTATCGCCAAGGCAGCTTCCTTGGGTCCGCGGACGACGGACAGGATTCGGTCCAGTTCTTTGTTCCGGCCCACAAGCGGCATGGCGTTCCCCATTCGTCGAAGAAGGAGACCGCATTCTTGCACTGCCAATTTAAGGTTGATTCACGCGCCCCAGCGCGGGTTCATCCGGTATGAGTGAATATAGCCCCGGAATGAACTATTCCACCACAGCGTTACCGCTGGATTTCATCAAGATTTGGCACGGAAAATACTCAAGAATGCGTCAGTATGTATTTGGTGCGAAATTTACTTCGCAATTTTTTGTATTTCGCCAAACGGCAAGGAGCGGCCCCGGGGCCTGTATGGATCCCCGGAACCGCTTCCCTTATCGCTCGTCGGGTATGCCTAGGCGGCCGGCTTAAGCGCCGTTCGCCAGGCAACGATCGCGCGGGCGGCACTCAACGTCCAGGTGGCTGTTCCGCTGGCCCCCGCCGTCGCCTGCGGTTTGTCCGCCTGCTCGGCAACCTGGCCGGCCGCGGCCTCCCAGCGTTCGGTCCAGCCCGATGGCGCGGTGACCACCGGAGCGCTGCAGTCGCAACCCACTCCGCCGATCAGCATGGCGCCGTTGGTGGCCGTGGTGATGCTGCCCACCGTGATGCTGGTGGCGGAGTAGCTGGTGTCAGCCGCCGTCACCACCGGGCTGTCCAGCGGCGCGGTGTTGTTGACTCCACGGTATGCCGTGATGCCGCCACCCCATTTTGCCGCTGAACTGAGGGTCCAGTTATAGGTGGCCGGGTCGGCGGTGCCCACCACTTTGTAGAAGGCGTAAGCCCGTGCTCCGGAGGTGGAGGAACTGTTGATGGACTGCCCGTTGACGATCGCGGTCCAGCCGGCAGGCGCCGTCAGGCCGGGATTGAGGTCCACGGTGATGGCGGCAACCAGGACGTCACCGGCGGAAGTACCGGCGGGAACTGCCAGCGAAGCCGTGGTCACGGCGGTGCCCGAGTTCGCTGTGTTGGCGTTCACCACCGTGATCCCGCCGGATGTCGGCGGTGGTGGTGTGCTGGTGACGCTGATAGTGGCCGTCGCGGAGGACGAACCCGTGCTGTTGGTGGCCGTGAGCTTGGCGGTGTAGGTGCCGGCCGCCGCGTAGGAATGGGCGGGATTCTGGATTGTTGCCGTGCCGCCGTCGCCAAAGTCCCACGCCCAGGACGTGGGCGTATTCGTGGACGTGTCCGTGAAGGTGACGTTCAGCGGCGCCGTGCCCGTGGTGGGGTTGGCGGTGAACGATGCCACCGGCGCCTGCCCTGCCGGCGGCGGAGTGCCGCCCAAGGGCCGGTCGGAGAACCAGTAGCGCTTGGCCACGTTGTCGCTGGCCATGACCACCAGCCCGGTGGTGTTGTTCACGCTCTGCTTGCTGGTGGTGACGTCATTGATGTTCGACGACGACGCAGCCTGCATGATCGGTGTGCCGCGCCCCGATCCAAAGACAGGATTGTCCATGGAGGCGGTCTTCTCGTAGATGCTGCCGGCGACGCCGGAGAACGCGCAGCCGGACACCGACGTGGGCGGTGCCGTGTGGAATGCCCGCACCAGGTTGTTCTGGGTGTCCAGCACGATCTGTGGGCGGGAGACGCAGTCGCCGGTGGTGGCAATGGTGGACTGGGTGAAGGCGCCGGTGCCCGGCTTGAAGACCAACAGGACCAGCTGCGGAAGTGTCTTGTTGGAGGACGTGTCATTGAGGCTCGTCTTCACTGCGGCGAACACCCGGCCCGAGGTGTCTGCCTGCAGGGTCTTGAGGTTCAGGTGGTCATCGGCCTGACCGTTGCCCCTGATTGCCGGCTGGAGTTTCCAGTTGGAGTTGGCGGGCTTTCCGTCGGCGTGCGTGGCCCACCACATCGTGTCGGTCCGCTGGTCGCTCCACATGACGCCGATCTGGCCGCCGCCGAATGCCACCACGGCCGAAATGTCATCGGGCGCCGGGTTGGGGCTGGCCACCGGGAGGACGAACGGGGTACCCCACGTTGCGCCGTTGTTGCTGGAGTAGTTCACGTAGACGGTGTTGGTGAAGCCGGACGTCGAGTTCCCGCCCACCTGCGTCCACGTCGCCCAGATTCCGCCGATGGAGTCCGCATCGATCGTCATGGATTCACTTGAATTGTTGGTGATCGTGGTGGGAAAACCGCTGTCCAGCGTGTACTTGCCGCCTGAATAGCTGTACCGGTAAAGCTTTGCCGGCTGGCCGGAAAGTGATGGCTTGGGAGTGCCGTCGGTGCTGACGGTCACCACATGCGAGGCGATGAACAGATGGGT
This sequence comes from Arthrobacter sp. 135MFCol5.1, assembly GCF_000374865.1. Lineage (GTDB taxonomy): Bacteria > Actinomycetota > Actinomycetes > Actinomycetales > Micrococcaceae > Arthrobacter. Next base: position 94,687 of record NZ_KB895461.1, read on the forward strand.
GCCGTCCCAGAACGTATCCGCGAGGGTGCTGCCCCGGGTGTCGTTCACGACTCCGGAATCCACCCAGCTGTTGGAGGTCCGGTCCAGCCGGTAGATACTCCATCCGGTGCCGGTCTTCCACATGTCCGCCCACCAGGATCCGTCGTTCCACCACAACTTGCTCTGTGGTTTGTCCGATGTGGGCGGGTTCGCCACCCCGGAGTAGGCCATGCCTTGGGTGCCGTAAACGGTGTCGGCCACAGCGGCACCGGGTACGCCGAGGATGGAAGCTGCGAGAACGAGTGCGACGACGAGGGCCTGGCCCATCCGATGGGGGAAGTGTCTGAGCTTCATAAGGGAACTCCTGGGGCATGAGGAAAAGTTCAGGGGACGTATGCCCGTTGGCCCAGAAACAAAGAGCTCAAGCCCCCAAGTACCGAGAAGCGTAAGCCTGAACGCCGCCGTGGGCAATGTAGGTGGCTTACCTAAATGGGGGTTTTTGCACTCCCCCTACCTAATGGTTTCGGGCGCGCAGTAATCCCCTATACCTAATCGGAACGGCAAACACCGAGCCCTCTACTTGCCTAACAGGGGGTAAACCCCGGGTAAAAAGTGAGTACCTACTACTCGTGATACCCGGATTAGGTAGGGGGTAGTCTGCCGGGAACGGCCAGAGGATTGGCGATGGGTTGCTGGGGGATCAGCGACCAGACCATGACCGGATCAAGCGTATGTGCCGCGGCGAAACCGCCGGCGGCATTGTCCAGAATCCGAACTGTCATGAAGTGGTGAGGCAATTGTCGATTTCGCCCCAACTGCCGGCTTTGTTTTCCCAGCCGGGACTCTTATTTCCACAAGCTTCAATCAGCGTTGTTATTCCCACGTTGAACGAGGAAAAGAACCTTCCCTGGGTTCTGCGCCGGATGCCCTCTTACGTCGATGAAGTGGTGATCGTGGACGGGCGTTCGCAGGACAACACCGTCGAAGTGGCCAAGGCGCTTCGCTCGGACGTCGTGGTGGTCAACGAACCCCGGAAAGGAAAGGGCGTGGCCCTTCGTTCCGGCTTCGCGGCCGCCAGCGGGGACATCATTGTGATGCTGGATGCCGATGGCAGCATGGATCCGCAGGAGATCGGGTGGTTCGTGGCGCCCCTCCAGCACGACTTCGATTTCGTCAAGGGATCCCGGCACGTCACCGGCGGCGGGTCCGAAGACCTGACCCGGCTGCGGAAGGCCGGCAACCGGGCACTGACGGGACTTGCGAACGCTGTCCTGCACAGCAACTATTCGGACCTCTGCTACGGCTACATCGCTTTCCGGCGCGAATGCCTGGAGGTGCTGGAGCTTGAGTCCGACGGTTTCGAAATCGAAACCGAACTCATCGTCCGGGCCGCCAAGGCGGGACTGCGGATCGCCGAGGTCCCCAGCCTGGAGCTGGACAGGATCTCCGGCGCCTCCAACCTGCAGACGTTCCGCGACGGGTGGCGCGTGCTGCACACCCTGGCCCGGGAATGCGCCGTGTGGGAGGCTCCCACAGCCGGAGCACGCCCCGAGGCCCTCCGCCGCGTGAAGTACACCTACTCCAACGTCCGCTTCCCGCGCCTGCCCGTGGACCCGCACAGCGTCCTTACTCCGGCGGTGAGCCACCATGCTTGATCGCATGAAACCCCTTTCCGTGACGGTGGTGATCTGCGCGTACACGTCGGCGCGGTGGGGGATGTTGCTCGATGTCATCGAGTCGGTGCGCCAGCAAACCCTGGCCCCGGACCAGGTGCTGGTGGTGGTTGACCATAACGAGGACCTGTACGAGAGGCTGGTCGAGATCGTCGACGACGTCACCGTGGTGGAGAGCACCGGGCAGGCCGGTCTGTCCGGGGCACGCAATACCGGCGTCGGGCTCGCTGAGTCGGACATTGTCGCCTTCCTTGACGACGATGCCGAGGCAGCGCCGGACTGGCTCGAGCGCCTGGTGGCGCTGTACGACGATCCGGACGTTTTGGCCGTGGGCGGCAAGGTGGTCCCGCTGTGGGAGGCCGGCCGGCCGGGCTATTTCGCGGAGGAACTTGATTGGATCGTGGGCTGCAGTCACCGGGGCATGCCGCGGGTGGCCTCCGAAGTCCGCAACGTCATCGGTGCCAACATGTCCTTCCGGCTCGAGGTCCTGCGCCAAGTAGGCGGATTCAACCTCTCGCTGGGACGCAAGGGCACCTTGCCGCTGGGCTGTGAGGAGACCGAAATCTGCATCCGCTCCCAGATGGGGTCGCCCGGCTCGCGCATCGTGTACGAACCGGCGGCGCTGGTCCACCACCACGTCCCCGCCTCCCGCGGAACGTTGCGGTACATGATGTCCCGCTCCTGGTCCGAAGGGCTCTCCAAAGCCCAGGTCAGCCAGTTGGTGGGCCACAAACGGGCCCTCGGGCCCGAGCGCCGGTACGTGCGCAGCGTCCTTCCGCGGGCGGTGTTCACCGGGCTGCGTTCCTGGGGCCGCGACGGCAGCGCCGACGGGCTGGGCCGTGCGGGGGCCGTGATTGCGGTGCTTGCCTGCACTGCGGCCGGGTACTTCCAAGGGCGCCGCCTCCAACACTGGACGGGCCCCGATGAGGCGGACGACGCCCTGGTTCCGGCCGGCGGTCAGTGGAGGGAAGTGCAATGAGCGAGGGCGCCAGCCGTGTGCTTGAGGGGCTTCAGGGCGAAGCACTGATCCTGGTGCCCGCCATGGAGTCCGTGTTGCCTCCGGTCTGGCCGGGGGCCCGGTGGATCGGGTCAGTGGACCTGGAGGATCTTGCGGATTGCTCGCACTTTGAACTGGAGAACCATGCCGGATACGAACGGGCACGGCTGTTGGTGCGCGCGTCGGGGGTCGTGCGGGGATTCGTCGACGTGCCGTCGCCGTCGGGAATCGTGGATCGGGTTGTATTCGAGGACGCCTTGGCGGCCTTGCCACGTGTCACTTCATTCCCGCCGGCAGTGACGGCCCCGCACATCACAGTAGTGGTGTGCACCAGGGACCGCACGCCGCAGCTGCGGGCGGCGCTGATGACCATCCTTGCGCTCGACTATCCCCGCTTCGACGTGGTGGTGGTTGACAACGCACCGGCGACGCACGACACGGAGGAACTGGTGCGCCGGGACTTCAGGGACAAGCGCGTGCGCCTGGTCACCGAACCCGCTCCCGGCCTGTCCAACGCCAGGAACACCGGCCTGGAACACGCCAGGGGAAGCCTGGTGGCGTTCACGGACGACGACGTGGTTGTCGACAGGTCCTGGTTGTGGGAGATTGCCGCTGCGTTCGAAGCCGCTCCCGAGGCGGCCTGCGTCACCGGCCTGGTCCCGGCAGGGGAGCTCAGGACCCCCACCCAGGGCTACTTCGATGCGAAGGTGAGCTGGTCGCGGAGCCTGGTGCCGCGGGTCTATTCCCTGGCAGACCCGCCCGAGGGGCTGCCGAAGTTCCCGTTCAGCCCGGGGGCTTTCGGGACCGGAGCGAACTTCGCCCTGAAGCGCCACGCCGCCCTCACCCTCGGCGGATTCGACCCGGCCTTGGGCGTGGGCACCCCCACGGGCGGCGGCGAGGATATCGACATGTTCACCCGGGTCATCCTGGCCGGATATGCCCTGGTGGTCCAGCCGGCAGCGATCGTGTGGCACCGCCACCGGGACGGACTCGAAGACCTCCGGGTGCAGGCCCGCGGGTACGGCACCGGGCTGGGCGCATGGATGACGAAAGTGATGATGGACCCGCACACCGCCAGGCTGGCGCTGGCCAGGAGCTGGGGCGTGGGGATGGAATACCTGGCCCACCAGCACCCTGCCCGGCCGGCTCTCCAAGGTCCACCAGCCCACGGTTCCCTCGAAGCCCAGGTGGCCAGGCTCGCCTGGCTGCAGATGTTGGCCGTGGCCGTGGGCCCCTACAAGTACCTGCAGTCCCGCCGGACAGCCGGCAGTTAGCAAACACAGTCCACCCAGTGCTGGTGCGTAGAAACCCTCCGCCAGTGGCAAGCCAACCCAGGAGTTGAAACAGTATGGCGCTTCTTATCAGGGGTGACGTCTCCGGTCCCATGAACTCCCGCACGTCGCGCCGGCGCAGGCCCGGATACGCCGATTACGCCCTGGCCTTGTTGAGCACCGTGACGGCGGCCCTGATCCTGTTCGACATCGGGGGTGAGACCTTCGCCGGCGCCAAACTCCTGGCTTGCCTGGTCCTGCCCGGCTGGGCGCTGGTGCGGTGGCTCCCCAGTGTGGACCCGGCAGCCCGCCTGGTATTCACGGTCGTTGCCGGCGCTACGGCCTTCGCCCTGACCGCCGCGGCCATGGGTTGGCTGCAACTCTGGAATCCCAGGCCCGCCGCCGTCGGGATCATGCTGGCAGCCGCCGTCGCCCTCCTGGTTCCCGGCCCGGAACGGATCCGGGCTGCCTCCTCCCCGCTGCCCCGCCCGCAACCCGGCACCTATGCGCCCTGGCTGGTCCTGGTGGCCGCCATGGGCATGTGGGTGGCCTCCCTTGCCGCGACTAACCCCCGCCTGGGTGACTTAGGGCTCCTGACTGCCTTCCCGGTGACCTGGTACGCCGCGCTGGCGCTGGTCGTGGCCCTGTGCATCTGGAGCATCTCGCGGCAGCGGCTGCATTCAGGCTGGCTCGCGGGAGCCTCCCTGACCGGGCTGGTGGTGATGTTGTACTCCTCTGCCGGGCTGCTGACCGCCGTCCCGCGGCTGCCGTGGACGTACAAACACATTGCCGTCACGGACCTGATCCAGACCACCGGGCATTTCGATCCCAGCATCGATATCTACAACCGCTGGCCCGGGTTTTTCCTCTTCAGCGCCTTCCTCGGCGAATCCAGCGGATACCAGGACCCCATGGCGTACGCAGGCTGGGCTGAACCTGTGTTCGCGCTCATGAGTGTTGCGCTGGTGCTCGCAATCGCGCGGGCCCTGACCCGGAACCCGCGGATCTACTGGACCGCCGCCCTGGTGTTCACCCTCACCAACTGGCTGAACCAGAACTACTACTCTCCGCAGGCCTTTGCCTACACCCTGCACCTGACGATGTGCCTGGTGATCCTGACGTTCCTGCGCGGCACACCAGCCGGCTGGGTACTCAAGCTGGAGCGCCGGGTGGCGGCCAGGTTCTCCAAGTCCGGGGCCAAGGTGGAGGAACCCCCAACGTACAGCGGCCGGCAGCAGGCGCTGGCTATCGTTGCGGTCCTTGTCCTGCAGGCAATGATCGTGATGAGCCACCAGCTGACTCCCTACCTGGCCATCCTGGGGCTCTTCCCCCTGTTCCTGACCCGCTACTTCAAGCCCGCCTGGGTTGCACCGGCACTTCTGCTGATGGCTTTGCTCTACCTTCTGCCCAACGTCGATTTCGTGGCCGGCAAGTACGGCCTTTTGAGCGGTTTCGATTTCTTCGCCAACGCCGGGTACAAGGCGTCCAACGGAAGTCCCGGGCCATCCCTCCTCTCCGGTCGGTGGCTGGCCCGCGAGGCGCTCGCCCTGTCCTTGTTCACCGCACTGCTGGCCGGTCTTGGATTCATCCGCAACATCCGCCTGGGCAACATCCGCACCACCCTGATCGTGGGGACGCTGGCTGCGACGCCGATCCTTGGGCTTTTCGGCACCTCCTATGGCGGCGAAGGCAGGCTCCGCGTGTTCATGTTTGCCCTTCCGTGGCTGGCCATCGGCGCGGCGTGGTTCCTCTGGGCCGGCAAGGTGCCCACCAGGAGGACAGTGGTAGGGGCAGCGTCGGCGGTCACGGTCCTGGCGGTCATGTTCACCGCGGTGTATTTCCAGAACGAGGCCAACGTCCGGGTGCCCGCGGCGGATGTTTCGGCCAGCCGCTGGCTCGATTCGAACGTCCGGAAGGGCGATGCGGTGGTGGAAACCAACTACCACCTGCCGCTCCTGATTGGCCCGCACTATTCCTTCTACCTCCGCACCGGCCAGTTGGTTTCGGTTGCCTCCAAGCTCCACAGTTCCACCCAGCCCTTCACCGGGGACGACATGGTGGCCTATGTGGACAAGACCCGGGCCGGAGCGAACCTGCGGGCCTCGGACCGGCTGTTCGTTGTGGTCTCCGACCTCCAGCAGCGGACCTCGACCGGTGTCCTGCGGCAGTTCTCCAAGGATGCCATGGTCCCGTTGGAGCACGACCTGGACGTATCCAAGGCCGCACAGGTTGTCTTTGAGAACAAGTCGGTGCGTATCTATGAGGTTTCCCGTGCTGACTGGGGCAACTAGCGGCCGGGTGTACCAACTGTCGCTGGTCACGGTGACGTCCCTTTCCCTGGTGGGGGCGGCCCTGCTGGCCCTGCATGCCGATTCATCGCAGGTCAACGGGGCGCCCCGCGGGGACCTGCCCTCCTGGCGCCAGACCATGGTCCAGGACTTCAACGTCGCTGCGGCACCAGGGGCCGTGGGCGGCGTCTACGGCCAGGACATGCGCGGCTACGACGGACTGTCCGATTCCTCAGGGTTCGGAACGTACACCCCTGACCAGGTCTTGTCGGTCCACGACGGCTACCTCGATTTCCACCTCCACTATTCGAACAACCGGCCGCGGGTGGCCAGCGTCATCCCCTTTGGGTACTCGGGCCAGACTTACGGAAGGTATTCCGTCCGGTTCAGGTACGACTCCATTCCGGGCTACAAGGTGGCATTCCTCCTCTGGCCGGCCAGCGACGACTGGAACGAGGGAGAGATCGACTGGCCGGAGGGCGCCCTGGACGGGTCCCTCTACGGAAACTCCGCGATCAAGGGAACCCGGACGCCGACCGGCATGCAGTTCGACCCCGGTGACAGGCGCTATTCGGCGGCCCGGCCGGGGCAGTGGCACGTTGCCACCATCGAATGGCGTCCCGGCCTGGTCCAGTGGTTCCTTGACGGGAAGCTCGTGGACCAGACCACCAAGCCGGCGGGGGTGCCGGACACCCCCATGCGCTGGACGCTCCAGGTGGAAACGGCCGACGACGCCTCCAGTACCTTCCCCGCCCCCGGCACTGCCGGACACCTCCAGGTCGATTGGGTGGTGCAGTATGCCTACACACCCTAGGCCCCCCGAACACCTTTGCCCCGTACCCCCGGAGTTGGCTCCGGCAACCGATTGGAGGGTGGCGCCGTGGACGTCCTGAACAACCTGCCGGCCGGTGGTGCCGCGACGGAAATCCTGCGTGTCCATCCCCGGCTGGCCGCGGTCTTCGATGCCCTCGATGCGTGCAGCTGGCCGTGGCTGCTGCTCCGCGGCGGGGATGACCTCGCCCTGCCGGCCGGCGACGTGGACATTCTTGTGGACAAAGGCGTCCTGCCCGTGCTGGATGGAGTGCTGGCTGCCGCGGGGTTCTGCCGGGTCCGGGCGCCGGGCCACGGCAGCCACAGGTTCTACTTCCACTATGCGGTGGATGACGGAGCCTGGATCAAGCTCGATGTCGTCTCCGACCTCGCCTTCGGGCCCTACCAGCAGTGGCGTACCCCGTGGGCGGCCCGCTGCCTGCGCCGAAGGGTGCGCCGCGGAACGCACTGGATGCCGGACCCTGCCGACCAGGCATGGCTGCTCCTGCTCCACCTGTTCATGGACAAGGGCAGCATTTCCCCGGAGCGGCACCCGTTGGCGCGTGCCGCAGCAAGGACAGCGGCCGACGGCGGGCGCATCGCGGAGTCGGTCAGGCGCCGGGTGGGTGCCGGGCTGGTGGCCGAGATGGTGGAATCGGTCCTGGACGGACGGTTCGACGACGTTCCCGGGACGGCGGCCCGCATGCGTGCCGCTTGGCGCGGCGGCTTGAGCCCGCGCCTGATTGCGGGAGCCAACAGGGTGCTGAGGCATGCCGGGGCCCAAGTCCGCGGGCACACTCCGCTGCTGGGCGTCATGGCACCGGACGGAGCCGGGAAGACCACGTTGCTCAACGGCCTGCACGCCGACGTTCCGCTGCCTACCAAGTACGTTTACATGGGCCTGTGGGGAGCCGGCCCCTGGGACAAGGTCCTAGGCCGGATCCCCGGCGGACGGACCGGGAAGAAGATCTACCGGCTGGTGCGCGGCGGAGTACTGGCCAGGTTCTACCGCCGCATGGGCAAGGTAGTGCTGATGGACCGCGTAGCGTACGACGCGCTGCTGGGCGGCTCCGGCGGCGGACCCCTGGCCGGGATGAGCAACGCACTCGCGCTGGCGGTAATCCCGGCCCCGGACGTCCTCCTCGTGCTGGATGTACCCGGCCCCGTGATGTTTGAGCGAAAAGGCGAACACAGCCCGGAGCTGCTGGAATCCTGGCGGCAGGACTACCTGAAGCTGGCCGGGCGCCTCCCCGGCGGCCGGGTGGTCGATGCGGCGCAGCCGGCGGCGGCCGTCCAGCGGGTGGCCACCGGCATTGTCTGGGAGACGTTGTCCCGCCCTGCCGGCACCCGACCGGCCACCCGACGTCGCAATCCCGGTAACGGCAGGAGTCCTGCTGCGCAGGAAAGTGTGGCCCCGGTGGCCCCGGCGGCTCCTGGCGCCGGCGCGGCAGAGGCCCTGGCCCTGCACCTCTGGCGCCTCCTGGACTGGCGATTCCTGATTCCGGTCCTGCAGCCCCGCAACCTTGGTTTCGCCGGACAGGTGAGCCAGGAAACGGAGGCGGCGCTGCGGCTCTTGGACCCGGAGGCCGTCCGCCTGGCCGGCCCGGCCGGCGCGTCATGCGACGTGGTGCTGCTGGCATCTCCGGGCCGCGGACACGTGGAAGCCGCCGGCCTGGCGCTGGAACCCGGGGGATGGATTTGCGTGGAAGCCAGCCGTTCGTTGCTCCAGCGCTCCGGCCCCCGGACGCTCCGGGGATGGAAGCGGACACTGGAGCGCCGCGGATACCAGGACGTCACCCTCTACTGGAATGCCCCCAACCGTGACCGCACCGCCAGGCTGGTTCCGGTCCGGTCGGGCGTGGCCATCCGTGACACCTTGGCGCTGCGGAAGGATGTGCGGTTTGGAGCGCTCAAAGCTGCCGCGGCCCACCTGGCCCTGGCACTTCACGTCTTCGACCTCATGGTTCCGGAGGGCACCGTCACGGGCAGGCGTCCGGAAGGGGGAGGCCGGCCATGAGCTTCGTCGACCAGTTCCTCCGGGAGCACTTCGAGGAATTCGCCCTTGACCGCTACGGCCTTGGCAGCGGGTGGGAAACGCTGCTGCTGACCCCGCGCTTCACCACCTCCCGGCACGTGGTGGCCCTGGTTTTTCCGGCCCGTGGAAGCGAACCCGCCCTGGTGGTGAAGATCCCGCGCCAGCCCGGAGACAGCAGCGGAGTCAGGCGTGAGGCCGCCATGCTGGACCAGCTCTCAGCCGCCGTCGACAGCCCGGGTGTTCCACGCCTGGTGGGAATCCGCGACGAGGGACCGTACACGGTCCTGGTCGAGACGGCATTGACGGGTATTCCCCTGGATCCGCGGAAGGTGGCCGCGGACCTCCCGGCTGCCGTCGCGGCCGGGACGGGCTTTGTGGGGTCCCTGCCCTGCACCCATGCTGCAACGGACAACCCTGACTGGTACCAGCGCGCCGTCACCGCCCCGCTGGCGGCCCTGGAGCGGCTGGCCGGACCGGACGCCCAAACCGGCCAGCTGGTTGAGCGTACCCACGAACTCCTCGAACCCCTGCGTGCCGCCCGGCTCCCGGCCGTCATTGAGCACGGCGACCTGAGCCACCCCAACCTGCTGGTCAAGCCCGGCAGTGGCCTGCAGGTCATGGACTGGGAACGCTCCCTGACCGACGGCGTCCCCGGCCACGACCTGGTGTTCTACCTCCAGTACCTCAGTGAGTCCAGCGAGCAGGCGTTCGCCCGGGACGCCCAGGTCGCAGCCTTCGACAAGGCATTTGGCCCCGGGGGTTGGGCGCTGGACCCGCTTTCGCGCCACCTTGGCACGCGGGGAGTGGAGGCCTCGCTGCTGCCGCTGCTGGTGATCACCACCTGGGCGCGGTCCACGGCAACGCTCGCCGACCGCCTGGCACAGGAAACGGAAGCCGATCCGTCGCAGGGCAGGGACAAGGTTCGTGCCGCACTCCAGGCGGACCGGGACTACTGGCTGTGGCGCCACGCCGTCACAGCCGCCTAGGAAACGGCGCCGCCCGGGACACGCCGGCCTTTCGGCGGCGCCCGGGAAACGACAGCGGCCCTTGGGAAACCGCCGGGCTCAGGACGCGTGGTCGCGTGCCGGACCTGAGGGTTCGTGGCGGCGCTTGAAGAGCCCCAGGATCTCGTCGTGCAGGTCCCGGTAGCCGAACCGCAGGACAGCGTAGACCAGGCCCACGCCGGCAACAACCATGACGGCGAGCGTCAGCACCGGTCCCAGCGCATGCCGTGACAGGTTGAACAGGCCCACCAGGGCCACGGCCGCCCCGCACGCCAGGCCGGGTGCCGCGGCGCGGAGCATGCGGCGCATCCTTGTCCCCATGACCCTGGCGGCTACGGCCTGCATACCAAAAGCGAAGACCACCGCCACCACCATCTGGGCACACGCGACACCAACGATGCCCCAGCGCGTGGCGAAGACCAGCGCAGGGAGCAGGACCACCAGGCGGACCACGGAGATCCAGATGGAAAGCCCCGGCCTGCCCAGGGCTTTATAGACGTCATTCGCTCCGGCGCCCAGCGATCGAGCCGCCGCGTACAGGGCAAGGAACACCAGCGGCGTCACTGATTCCTCCCACTGCTGCCCGAACAGGACCGGCACCAGGACCGGAGCCACCACGGCAAGTCCCACCCCTGCCGTGATGCCGTACAGGGCCTGCACCGTGACGCTTTTCAGGTACCCGTCACGCAGTCGCTGCCGGTCACCGCGGACTTGCGTATACAGCGGAAACAGGACGGTGGACAGCACGAAGAACACGTTGAGGATCAGGGCCTCCGGGAGCCGGAAGGCGAGCGTGTACAGGCCCAGCGCATGGGCCCCCAGGACGATCCCGATCACCAGGTAGTCGACGTCGAAGATCGCCCTGGCCAGCATCGTGCTCCCAGCAACAGGAGCACCAAAGCGGATGTTCTCGCCCAGGGCACTCCTGCTGACGCGCCAGAGTTGCCACGGCGCCTCGTGGCGGACCAGGAACCAGCAGGTGGCAGCGTAGGCCACCGAGCCTGCGGCCGTTCCGACGGCGAGCGACCACGCGCCGTGGCCGGTGAAGGCCAGGTACAGGGTCACCGTCCCCATGGTCGCGGCACGCAGCACCGGAGCGGCGGTGAGTTGCCGGAACTTCAGGTCCCGGCGCATGATCGCTTCCGGAACGGCGCCGCAGGCCGTGGCCAGGACGGAGACGCCGAGAACCTGCACCAGGGGAGCCACGCCGTCGAGCCCGATGAGGTCTTCCACAGCATCGGCCGCGAGCACGGCGGCCAGGGCCAGTACGGTTCCCAGCGCCACCGAGAGCAGGAGCGCTGAACGGGCAATCACCTTCGTTTTGGGCAGATACACCAGTGCCTGGCCCACCCCGGCATCGGCGATGGTCTCGGCGTATGCCATGAGGACCAGCGCCAGGGCTACGAGGCCATACTCTTCAGGAGAGAGGAGCCGGGCCAGCACCACGGTGGTGACCAGCACAATGATCCGCCCGGAGGCAAAGGCCAGCCCCTGCCACAAGGCTCCCCGGACTCCCCTGCGTTCCAGCTCGCCGGGCGCGTAGGTCACAGTTGCCTTGACGTGCCGGATAAGTCCCCGGCAGGGGATGACGCGGCCACGGCCGCCCGCACTTCGGCCAAGTACTCCGCGGCCACCGTGTCCCAGGACCGGACGGCGCCGGCGGCCTGGTCCAGTAGGCCGCCGGGGGTTACGTGCGGCGGCCGGGGTGCCCTGAGATGTTCTACGACCTTGCGGACCATCGCGTCCTGGCCGGCCTCGACGGTGAGCAGCGGGTGCGGCGGAAGTTCACGTGCCGCCACCGGGGAGGCCACTACAGGCAGCCCGGCGGCAAGGGCCTCAAGCACGGAGTTTCGGATGCCTACGCCGTGTTCGTCGGGGAAGACGGCGACGTCGGCCCCGTTGAAGACATCCGGGAGTGAGGGCACGTTGGCCAGGATTTCGATGTGTGGACCGGCCAGCGCCTGGACTGCCGCTGTGGGTTGCCGCCCGGCGATGACGAACCGTGCCTCCGGGACCTCCCGCCACACGAGGGGAGCGATACGGGTGGCCAGGACCGTGGCGCTGTCCACGTTGGGGGCGTAGTTGAGGCTGCCCGCGAAGCAGACTACCGGCGCCTTCCGGTCCGGACGCGGCCCCGCGGCCACGCTGGTTCCGTTGGGGATGCTTTTCACGGACCGGCCGAGCTTCGCGGACCAGGCTGCAGCGTCCTGTGCCCCGACGGTCAGCAGCCGCGCCCTGGCGGGCAGCGACCGTTCCGCCCGTTCGGCGAGGTGCTCGCGCAGCCGGTAGGCCGGCCGGAGGGAGCGGGCAATATCCGTGTCCATGGCGGCCCGGATGGACCAAGGGTCCACCGTTTGCAGCACCACGGGACCGGCCACATGATGCGAAAGGAAGAGGGCGTGCGGGCCATGGATGAGGGTGGCCTCACTGCTGCCGGACAGGGTGGCTGCCGCTGCCCGCGCTGACGGGGTGGATCGCCGGTGCTTTCCCAGGCCGGCGAGGCCGCCGAAGGAGCGGACAAATGCGGCGGGGTCGTCCCGCGGGGCTAGTTCGTGGACGGTTTCGCAGCGGGCCCGGAGCTCCGCCGGAACCGGGACAGGGCCGGAAAACGTCAGCAGCGTGACGGCAACATCCGCGGGAAGGTGAAGGATCACTTCGTACGGGATCATGGAGCTTCCATCACCGAGTTGCGGGTCCCGGTTTGGCACGCTTTCCGTCACGTACAGGAGCTTCATTGCAAGAGTGTACTGGATCACACTCGGGTGGCAGGGTTGCTCTGGGCAACTTTGTGGGGAACCGCAGGAAGCCAAAAAGGGCGACGGCGGGAAGTCCCGCCGTCGCCCTTTCCAAGGGGGCGCGTGGCCGGCTACTGCCAGGCGCGGACGTAGTCCACCAGGAGTTGGGACTGCGGGCCGTACACCGGGTTCGTCGATGAAGCGCCGACGTTCAGCACGATGTACTGCGGGGCGTTTCCGTCGTCCGTGGGGTAGGACTTGACCTTCACGCCGTCGAAGTAGACGTCCGACGAGTTGGCCATCCGGTGCAAGCCGAAGGTGTGGTATTCGTTGGCCCAGTTGCCGCCGACGCCACCCTGGTTGTGTGACCCGGAGCCGGAGTGGTAATTCACGGTCATCTTGCCCTGGAGGACCTCCGCGATGTCGTTCTCGCCGGTGGCCGGCCAGGACTGCCCGGTGGTCCAGAACGCGGGCCAGTTATAGAGACCGTTGGCGTTGCCGGGGAACTTGATGCGGGCCTCGACATACCCGGTGGTGAACTGGTACCCGGTGCCCGCTCCACCCTTCGGGTTCGTGGAGACCAAGGACCCGGAAGACGAGGAGGCAAGGCTGAGGGCCAGGTTGCCGTTGGCCACGGAGACGTTGGCTGGGCTGGTGGCCACCTTGTTCATGGTTCCGCAGTTGGGGGAGAACCAGCAGTTGGACCATTTACCGCTGTCCAGGCCTGAACCGTTGAAATCGTCAGCGAAGGTCATGGTCCAGTTTCCGGGGACCCCTGCGGGCATGGGCGTCCCGCTGTTTGCCAGCGGTGCCGAGGCTGGTGCCACGGCGATGGGGGGCTGCGGTGCAGGAGCCGCAACGGCCGGTGCCGGGGCGGGTGCCGCGGGAGCCGGCGCCTGGGACGGAGCCTGCTCTGGTGCGGGCGCGGGTGCGGCTGCCGGTGCCGGGGCGGGCGCCGGAGCGGACTGGACTGCGGCCGACGGGGTGGGCTGGACCTGTACCTCGCTGCCGGCCCCGGCGGCGCTGGCCACCCGGGATACGTCGGCAGCTTCATTGCCGTTGGCGACGCCGAGGCCAAGGGAGGCTGCGCCGAGGACGGCTGCTGCCAGGCCGGCGGCCAAGGGCAGGCGGCGGGAATCTCTGGATGTCAAGAACTGACGGAGCCCGGCCGATGGGGTCTCATTCTGATGACGGCGGGCGTGTTTGGCGCTCAATTTGCGGGATGCGGGCATGGGGAATTTACCTCTCAACGCCGGCGGGGTTAGCTGTCGGGTTCGAATGCTGCCATTCGGCCGCGGATCGCGGCTTCACCCCGAGGGCAGGCGGGAGCCATGCCCGTGACACTTGGGTCCCCCGCCTCTGCCTTGGAACCTGAGGGATCGCGGAAGCGGCAGAGTTGGGCGTCTTCCGGGATTGGGGCCGGCTGGGGCGGCCCACCCGAAGACCGTACACGAAAATCCCTGCGGAATCACAATTGGGTAACGGAAGCGGCGCGGTGGGCGTGGCGTCCCGCGGTGCACCCGCATAGACGTCTAATGCCGAACGGCACGCTCCTGCGTTTTCCACATACGTGTCCGGTCAGGCTGCTCCTGCCACATCACGCGGCTAGCCTTGAGTCAAGCGCGAATCGCCTATCAGGTCCAGATGCACTAGGATATTGAAGTCTGTGCTGCGTCCTGCCTCCGTACTGGTGGCAAGGCACTGCGCGGAATCGCAAATGAACCTCCTGTTACGGAAATGCCGTAACCGCTTAGCCCAAAGGAGGTGGGTTCACATATGCGTCCTTACGAATTGATGGTAATCATCGACCCCGAGGTCGAAGAGCGTACCGTTGAGCCGTCGCTTCAGAAGTTCCTGAACGTCATCACCAACGATGGTGGAACCATCGAAAAGGTTGACATCTGGGGCCGTCGCCGTCTGGCTTACGAGATCAAGAAGAAGTCCGAAGGTATCTACGCCGTGGTGAATTTCACCGCCAAGCCGGAAACCGCCAAGGAACTTGACCGCCAGCTGTCTCTTAACGAGACCATCATGCGCACCAAGATCACCCGCCCCGAAGAGCAGAAGGTTGTTGCTGAGTAATCAGCACCAAAATTCATTCTTTACCCCGCAGGAACGCACTCTTCACCCAGGATCGAACAAGGAGGCAGTAGATGGCAGGCGAGACCACCATTACGGTCATCGGTAACCTCACCAATGACCCGGAATTGCGGTTCACACCGTCCGGTTCCGCAGTAGCGAACTTCACCATCGCTTCCACCCCCCGCACCTTTGATCGCCAGTCCAACGAGTGGAAGGACGGGGAGACCCTGTTCCTCCGCGCGGCGGTCTGGCGTGAAGCTGCCGAGAACGTCGCCGAATCCCTGACCAAGGGCATGCGCGTGATCGTCACCGGCCGCTTGAAGAGCCGTTCCTACGAAACAAAAGAAGGCGAAAAGCGCACCGTCATCGAGCTTGAGGTCGACGAAATCGGCCCCAGCCTGCGCTACGCCAACGCCAAGGTCAACCGCACCCAGCGCTCCGGCGGACAGGGTGGGGGCGGCTTCGGCGGCGGCAACGGCGGCGGTGGCTTCGGAGGCGGCAACCCTGGTGGAAACCAGGGCGGCAACTCCGGTGGAGGCTGGGGCGGCGGCAACCAGCAGGCTGCACAGGACGATCCCTGGGCCACGCCCGGCGTGTCCAATGCAGGCGGCTGGGGCAACGGCCCCGATTCCGAACCTCCCTTCTAAAACCCAAACAACGGCCCGATGCCGGGAATGCCCGGGAGCCGCAAGGCACCCAAGGTTTTGCCGCCGTCGGACCACCACCATCCCGTGGATCAATATCCACGGGCTCCCTAGAATAGGAGCTCCACGATGGCTAAGGCTGAACTCCGTAAGCCCAAACCAAAGTCCAACCCCTTGAAGGCCGCTGACATCACTGTCATCGACTACAAGGACGTAGCATTGCTGCGCAAGTTCATCTCCGACCGCGGAAAGATCCGCGCCCGTCGCGTCACTGGCGTCACGGTGCAGGAACAGCGCAAGATCGCCCAGGCAATCAAGAACGCCCGCGAAGTTGCTCTGCTGCCTTACTCCGGCGCTGGCCGCGGCTAAGGAAGGGATTAACTAACATGGCAAAGCTCATTCTGACCCACGAAGTAACCGGTCTCGGTGCTGCTGGCGATGTTGTCGAGGTCAAGGACGGTTACGCACGTAACTTCCTGCTGCCCCGCGGCTTCGCCCTGACCTGGACCAAGGGTGGCGAGAAGCAGGTTGAGTCCATCAAGGCTGCCCGCGCCGCCCGTGCGCACGCTTCTGTTGAAGCTGCACAGGCGCAGGCCCAGGCTCTGTCCTCCAAGAAGGTCAAGCTCGAGGTGAAGGCCGGCGAGTCCGGTCGTCTCTTCGGCACCGTCAAGCCTGCTGATGTCGCTGCCGCAGTCGAGGCCGCCGGCCTCGGTGCCATCGACAAGCGCAACGTTGAACTGCCGAACCACATCAAGTCTGTCGGTTCGTACACGGCCAACGTCCGCCTGCACGAGGATGTTTCCGCTGTCATCGACCTTGAGGTCGTTGCCGGAAAGTAGTTTCCGCACCGCAGTTCAGTGGCCCCCGCCCGGGATTCCGGTGCGGGGGCCATTTGCGTGCAAGGTCACTGCCGGGGTTTCCAGCGGCCGGCCGCGTGCGCCATAGGCTTGGGTGCGGGCCGCTGTTCCTGGCCTGCACCACTCCACCGTTTCCACGGAAGGTCACCCAGCATTGCCGTTCCTCTTCGTCAGCTGCATCCTCCTGCTGGCCGCAGCCGTCAGCTTTGCGACCGACCGGAGGCGCCTGCGGAACGGAGTCTTCCTCGTCTCAGGGGCGGTCATCGGCTGGCTTGGGCTCCTCCTGGTCTCCGGCAACAACTCCAACAACTCGGTCCCTGTCCTCATTACCGTGGCCTTGGGCCTCCTGCTCATCCTCTCAGTGCCCATCCTGGCCGTGTTCCTTGTCCTCAATGGCCTCATCATGCTGCGCCGCGAAGGCCGCAGACTGGCAAACCTGCTGTCCCTGCTGGCAGGGCTGGCCGTGGTGGCCGTTCCCCTTGTCCTGGCCGCCCTGCAGACGGCCGTACCCGCGCTAAGGGCGCTCACGTCGGCGGCTGCCCTGCTGACCGGCTACGTGGGCTTCGTGTTCGTCAGCTATCTGGTCTATTCGCTGATTTACTCGCACCTGCCGCCGCGCCGCCATCCCGAATACGTGGTGGTGTTGGGTTCCGGCCTGGCCGGCAGCTCGGTTCCGCCCCTGCTGGCCGCCCGGCTTGACGCGGCGGCGCGCCTGTACCGGGGCAAGCATGGCGGGTCCATCAGGGCTCTGATTCCCAGTGGCGGGCAGGGAGCCGATGAACACCTCGCCGAAGGGACAGCGATGGCCCGCTACCTGCAGGAGCAGGGTGTTCCTGCCAACAGGATCATCGTGGAGGACCGGGCAGCAACCACCATGGAGAACCTGCACTTTTCGCGCGCGCTGATGGAGCGGCCGGACGCGCCCGTCACGGTGGTCACCAGCAGCTACCACGTGTTTCGCGCGGCCATGTTCACCCGGCGTGCGGGCCTGCGCGCCCACGTCACCGGGGCCAGGACGGCGGGCTACTTTATCCCCAGCGCGTTCCTTCGGGAATTTGTCGCCATCCTCGCAACCTACCGGTGGATCAACCTTGGCTTTTGTGCTGTGCTCACCGCCATTCCGTTGGCCGCCATGGCCCTGCCGCTGCTCCCTTCCTAGGACCGGCAGTCCGCCCGGCGGGCCGGTGGTAACCTGCTCCGGTGAACCCGACACCCAGCAGCCGTCCTTTCCACCAGGTGGATGTTTTCGCCGGCAACGCCTACCGCGGCAACCCGCTCGCCGTCGTCCTCGATGCCCACGGTCTTGACGCGGCAACAATGCAGCACTTCGCGAACTGGACCAACCTCTCCGAAACCACCTTCCTCTTGCCCGCGGAGGATCCCCGCGCCGACTACAAGGTCCGGATCTTCACCGGGAGCGAGGAGTTCCCGTTCGCGGGGCACCCCACGCTGGGATCCGCACATACCTGGCTGCAGGCCGGCGGAGTTCCGAAGTCCAGCGGCTTCGTGGTCCAGGAGTGCGGTGCCGGTCTGGTCAGGATCAAGCGCGACGCCGGCCGATTGGCTTTCGCCGCACCGCCCTTGACCCGCTTTGAGGCCGTGGACGAGCCCCTTCGGCGCCAGTTGGCTGTCGCCCTGGGAATCCCGGCCGGTGACATCGTGGACGCATCCTGGCTGGTGAATGGGCCGGAGTGGATCGGTGTCCTGCTGGGGTCTGCGGACCAGGTGATGGCGCTCGTGCCGGATCCGGTGGCCATGGGGAACCTGAAGGTCGGAGTCATCGGGCCGCATCTGTCCGGAGGGGACGCCGACTTTGAGGTGCGGACGTTTATCCCGGGTGATGCGATGGTGGAGGATCCGGTGACGGGCAGCTTCAACGCTGGGGCCGCCCAGTGGCTTATTGGTAGCGGCAGGGCACCCCGGCGCTATGTCGCCGCGCAGGGTACCGTCCTGGGCCGGGCAGGGCGTGTACATGTCACCGCCGAGGACGACGATGTGTGGGTGGGCGGAGAGTCCACTACCTGCATCCAGGGCACCGTCCTGCTTTGATGCGGGTCACGGGAATACATGAGGAGGTACCGCGGTTCAGGGATATAGATGCAAATGCATGTATGATCGAATGAACGAGCACCAGGAGAATGCCATGGAAACCCGCCGTATCACAGTCCTCTCCGCCGGACTTGGCGTCCCGTCGTCCAGCCGGCTGCTGGCCGACCAGCTGGCGGCCGCTGCCGAGCGGCGGCTCACCGCCGGCGGCCACGAGGTGCTGGTCGACGTCGTCGAACTCCGGGACCTCGCCGTGGACATCGCCAACAACTTCGTCACGGGATACGCCGCACCGCGCTTGGCGGAAGTCATCGCCGGGGTGGAGGCGTCGGATGGGATCGTCGCCGTGACGCCGGTCTTCAGCGCCTCCTACAGCGGCCTCTTCAAATCGTTTTTCGACGTCCTGGACCCCAAGTCCCTGGACGGCAAGGCTGTCCTGCTGGGCGCCACCGGAGGTACCGACCGGCACCAGATGGTGCTGGATTACGCCTTGCGCCCGTTGTTCAGCTACCTGCGCACCCGCACGGCCGCCACGGGAGTCTTTGCCGGGCCCCAGGATTGGGGAACCGCGGAAGAGGGTGGCTCGTCGCTGGCCGACCGCATTGAGCGCGCTGCCGCCGAATTTACCCGGCTGTTGGAGGGTCCGCAGCCGGGCCGGAAGCCCGCACCCCTGGAGTCCCTGCCTTTCGAGCAACTCCTGGCCGGAATCGCCGGACCGCGCTAGTCGTCCAGCAGCGCGATGAATTCCCGGGCCTGGACCGGGGAGATGTCCGAGTGGCGCGTCAAGGCGGTTACGGCAGCCTCGGTGTCCCCGCTGCGGGCCAAGGAGCGGATCCGGCCGTAGATTTCGTCGTTGAGCATATTGCTGCTCACTTCACGGGTCACGTCGCCCTTGCTGGCGATGGCGCGGTAGCGGTAGGGGAAGCGTTGTGGCTCGTCATCCTCCTGCACAGCCTCTACCGGCTCCTGCTGGCGGTAGGGCTGGGGGCGTGCCGCCAGGGCGCCGACGGCGTCGCGCGAGGCCCGGAGTCCCTCGCCCGTGACCTCCCGGTACAGCCTGATGGCGGCCAACGGCTGCCCCTGCGCGATCATGGCGTACAAGCGACGGTGTTCGCTTTCTGACAACTTGCCGGCAGCGGCGCGGGCCAGTTCCGTCGCCTGGTCCTGTGCCGGGCCGGCCGGCCGGGACGGGGCTCCTCCATCTGACGCCCTGCGCCCGCGGACTGCGCGGTAGGCCACGATGACCCCCGCAATGACGGCGAGCAGGATAAGGACCGGGACCACTAGGGATTCCATTTTTTACGAGCCGTTCTGTGTACTTCCTGGCGGTCGCCAAGGCGGTTGCGTTGCCGGCTGTCCGTCCAGCCAAAGCCATACCTAGAGCTTAATCCAGAACCCGGTTATCCACAGCAATATTCACCGTGCTGCATACTGCAGCGTTCCCCTGCCGGTCAAGCTCCGCCAAGGGAATATGAGCAGCGCCACGCAGGCGGATGCCGGCATGCCGCGACCGGCCCCAGGCCGGTTCCGGCCTGCGGGTGCGGGCGCCAAACCTGTGGATGAAATTCCTGGAAAGAAATATTTACTCCACATGCTGGTGAAGATGTTTCCGCAGGTCAGAGGGCTTTTAGGAGGTAAAAAAATTCTGTATCCACAGACTTCCCCACAGGCTGTGCACAAGCTATGCCCCGTAGTGCACAGGTTATCCACAGCAGTTCCGGCGTACTGGCTTTGCCGCTGGACCGGGGGCGGCTACCGTAGCGGGGTACCTGTTTTTCACGGCCAGGCCACGGCCTGTACGCCGCGATCCAGAGCCTCTCCCATGGCCCTTTCCGGGCGCTCTGTGGAAAAGCTGTGGATAGTGGGGATAACTTCCGGCCGGAGGCGGCATCCGGCCCGCGGGTGCCTCATTGTCAGAGCTTCCGGGTAGTACTGGACGCGTGGCGGTTCTGTTTAGGATCCGCAAACAGGATGGATCACCGGGCGCCTGGCCCGGCACAAATGGAGGACGGCAGCTTTGACAATCGCGCATCTGGACCCGGTGGAAGCGACCCGCGGATCGGACGCGAGCCGGAAACCTCCCCAGGACATCCCCGCGGAACAGTCGGTCCTGGGCGGCATGATGTTGTCCAAGGACGCCATTGCTGATGTCGTGGAGATCCTCCGGGGCCAGGATTTCTACCGCCCGGCCCACGAGACCATTTATGAGGCCATCATCGACCTCTACGGACGCGGGGAACCGGCGGACGCCGTCACGGTGTCGGACGAACTGACCAAACGCGCCGAAATCAACAGGATTGGCGGCCCTGCCTATCTGCACGAGCTCATCCAAACCGTACCTACGGCGGCCAACGCCGGGTACTACGCCGAGATCGTCGCCGAACGGGCCGTACTGCGCCGGCTGGTCAACGCCGGCACCAAGATCGTCCAGTTGGGCTACGGCTCGGACGGCGAAGTGGAAGACCTGGTGAACCAGGCGCAGGCCGAAGTCTACGCCGTGGCGGAACGCCGCACCGCGGAAGACTACGTGGTCCTCAAGGACGTCATGGAATCCACGGTGGATGAAATCGAGGCGTCCGGCCACCGCGGCGAGGGCATGACCGGTGTGCCTACCGGCTTCTACGAACTCGATGAGCTGACCCACGGCCTCCACCCGGGGCAGATGATCGTCATCGCGGCCCGCCCCGCCGTGGGTAAATCAACCTTCGCCCTGGACTTCGCACGGTCCGCGGCCATCAAGAACAACCTGTCCACCGTCATGTTCTCCCTGGAAATGGGCCGGAACGAGATCGCCATGCGCCTGCTGTCCGCCGAGGCCACCATTGGCCTGCAGGACCTCCGCAAGGGAACCATCAAGGACGAGCAGTGGTCCAAGATCGCCACCACCATGGGCAGGATGAATGATGCCCCGCTGTTCATCGACGACAGCCCCAACATGTCCCTGATGGAAATCAGGGCCAAGTGCCGGCGCCTGAAGCAGCAGCACGACCTCAAGCTGGTCATCCTCGACTACCTGCAGCTGATGAGCTCAGGCAAGAAGGTGGAATCGCGCCAGCAGGAAGTGTCCGAGTTTTCCCGTGCGCTCAAACTCCTCGCCAAGGAACTCCAGGTGCCCGTGATCGCACTGTCCCAGCTGAACCGTGGCTCGGAACAGCGCCAGGACAAGCGGCCCATGGTCTCTGACCTCCGCGAGTCAGGCTCCATCGAGCAGGACGCCGACATGGTGATCCTGCTGCACCGCGAGGATGTCTACGACAAGGAATCACCCCGTGCGGGCGAGGCGGACATCCTGGTGGCCAAGCACCGTAACGGCCCCACCAAGGACATCGTGGTGGCGTTCCAGGGCCATTACTCCCGCTTCGCCAACATGGCGGGCGACTCCGCGGGCGGCGGCTTCTAGGCTCCGTTCGCGGCGGTGGCTGCGGGAGCCGTGCCGGCCAGCAGGTGGTTGGGCAGCCGGTTTCCGGGCGCCGTTCCCCGGATCTCCAGGAGTTCGCGGGCGTGGGCGTGCAGCCGCTTGTCTTCGGCGCTGACCGGCACCCAGGGTGGTACGGGGACGGAGTTGCCGTCATCGTCGCGCGCCACCATCACGGTGAGGCAGTAGGTGGTGAGGCTAAGTTCGCGTCCCTTCGGGTCGCCGGAACGGACGTGGACGGCAATGTGCATGCCTTTGTTGCCGGTGTACACCAGCCGGGCCTCCACCTCCACCACGTGGCCGATCAGCAAAGGCCGGTAGAAGCGCACGCCGCCGGAGAAGACGGCCACGGTGTCCCGGCCGCAGTAGCGTGAGGCACACAGGTAGGCGGCCTCGTCGATCCACTTCATCACGATGCCGCCGTGGACCTTGCCGCCCCAGTTCACGTCGGTGGGGGCGGCCATGAACCGAAGCGTGACGCGTTCGGCGGTGCCGGCGTCCGTATATTCCTGGTGGTTCATGGCTTCCACGATCTGTTCGCGGACCTTGATCCTTGCCAGCGCATGGTCGCGCTGCTCAACCTCGGCGGGGGTGGCGGGCTCAAACTGGGGCACCGGGATGGGTTTGCCGTCCGCCCCTACGGCTACGAAGATCACCATGCACTGGCTGCGCATGGTGGCCGGGCCGCCTTTCGGATCCCCGGATGAGACCACGGTGCGGATATGCATCGAGGAGCGGCCGGTGTAGACGATGGTGGCTTCAACCTCCACCATGTCGCCGCTGTTGACCGGGTCGGCGAAGTGGATGTTTCCCACGTATGCGGTCACGCAGTAGGACTTGGCCCAGCCCACGGCCGCCGCGTACGCGGCCTTGTCCACCCATTCGAGCACCGTGCCGGCGTCCACGGAGCCGCTGTGCCCCACATCGGTGGGGGCGGCGAGGAAGCGGAGGGTCACGGAGTTGGGGTGGCCGGTCTCAGTCATGCTGCGATCATACTGAGGGCCCAGGTTACCGGCCGGTTCACGCCGCAGCGGCCTGGGCCGGCGTGCAGCCGCCCGGCGGAGCGCCGCTTAACGTCCGACGGCGGCCGGTCACCATGGCGTGGCCGGCCGCCGTGAGGCGTTTCGGGACGGAAGCGGACTAGGCCAGGACGGCCAGCCGTGAGGTGCGCCGGCCGAACAGCGCCCGGTCAATGGAGAGCCGGCCGGGGCCGGCCAGTGCCAGCGCGAAGGCTGCCGCGGCCAGGAGCAGTACCAGTTCGTAGCCTCCGTTCGCCGCGAAGACACCTGCGGGAGCGTGGACCAGGAAGAGTGCACCGAGCATATCGAGGACCAGGAGGGCGGCCACCACGCGGGTGAGGACACCGAGGATCAGGGCTGCGCCGCCTGCCAGTTCAAGGACGGCGACGGCCGGGGCCATGACGTCCGCAGCGGGGACGCCCATCTTGGCGAAGGAGGCCTGGGTGCCGGCGATGGTCCATTCATTGAACTTCTGCCAGCCGTGGGCCGCGAAGAGGAAACCCAGGATGACACGCAGGACGGCAAGGGCAACTGTGGTCAGTCGTGACTGGTTCATGGATTCCACCCTTCCCCACATATGCTTGAAGAGTCAACAAAATCCGGACGATTGTGGTCTTTGTCATGCTCTCTTCCGGGGTCATTGCGCCCGGTTAAGCTGGCACGGTGCCAATAGATCCCTCATCCGCCGCCACGGCCCCTCCCCGGAGCCATTCCCGGGAGATACTCCGCCTCGCCGTGCCAGCCTTTGGAGCGCTGGTTGCCGAGCCGCTCTTCCTGCTGGCGGATTCGGCCATCGTAGGGCACCTCGGCGTTCCCCAGCTCGCAGGCGTGGGCCTGGCCTCGGCGGTGCTGCAGACCGTCGTCGGACTCATGGTGTTCCTTGCCTACTCAACCACCCCCGCCGTGGCCCGCGCCCTTGGCCAGGGCCAGGTGGGGAAGGCCTTGGCGGCCGGGCGCGACGGCGCCTGGCTGGCGCTGCTGCTGGGCCTGCTGCTGGCCGTGGCTGGATTCATCGCCGCGGAACCGCTCATCGGCCTGCTCGGCGCCGACGGCAGCGTGCGCAGCTTTGCCATCGACTACTTCCGCTGGTCCATGCCCGGACTCGTGGCCATGCTGCTGGTCTTCGCCGGGACCGGTGTGCTGCGCGGGTTGCAGGACACCAGGACGCCGCTGGTGGTGGCCACCGCGGGGTTCGGCGTGAATATCGTCCTGAATGTGTGGCTGGTGTACGGGCTGGGGTTGTCCGTGGTGGGTTCGGCGATGGGCACCAGCCTGGCGCAATGGGCCATGGCCGCCGTCTACCTGGTGATGGTGCGCAGGTACGCGGTCCGCCAGGGCGTCCCCCTGGTGCCCAGCTGGCGGGGCATCCGGAGCATGGCGCGCGTCGGGTCCTGGCTGATGCTGCGCACCCTCAGCCTGCGTGCGGCGATCCTGGCCACCGTGGTGGTGGTGACGGCGCAGGGTGAGGTCAACCTTGCCGCGCACCAGTTGGCCATGACCATCTTTTCCTTCCTGGCGTTCGCGCTGGATGCCTTGGCCATTGCCGCCCAAGCGCTGATCGGCAAGGAACTGGGCGCCTCCAATGCGGCCAAGGCCCGGGAGTTGACCAAGACCATGGTCCGTTGGGGAGCGGGGTTCGGGGTGGTGACGGGCGTGCTGCTCGCGGCGGTGGCCCCCTGGGTGGGGATCTTGTTCACCCCTGATGCCCGCGTGCAGTCGGTGCTCGCCGTTGCCCTGTGGGTGCTGGCCGCGGGCCAGCCCATCGCCGGATATGTCTTCGTCCTGGACGGGGTGCTGATCGGTGCCGGCGACGCCCGCTACCTGGCGCTGGCCGGCGTGGTGAACCTTGCTGCCTACCTGCCGCTGCTGGCGGCGGTGGCGCTCTCCGGTGGCCCGGGCGCTGCCGGGCTGGGGTGGCTGTGGGCTGCTTTCGCCCTGGGTTATATGGCGGCGCGCGCCGTCACCCTCGGACTGCGCGCCCGTTCAGACCGCTGGATGGTGCTTGGTCCAGCCTGAATATCGGCTGCGGGGTCCGGTTCTACCTTCCAGCTGCCCCCACTAAACTGGACCGGTGACGCAACCATCGACTCCCGCGGGCGCAGTTCCCGGAACCTCACCCCGCCCTGAACTCTGGAAGCCAATCCTGCTCCGTTCCGTGGTGGCGCTGGTGTTCGGCGCCGTAACGGTCTTCTGGACCTCCCCCTCCGTTGAGGTCATGGGCTGGGCGGGAGGACTCTACCTGCTGGCCGCCGGCGTCGTGTCCCTGCAAGCCATCCCGGCCGCCGGGTTTGCCCGGAACTCGGCTCCCGGCAAGCTGCTGTCCGCAGCGGGGTCGGCGCTTGCCGGCGCCGGTGTGGCGGTGATCCTGCTGCACAGCGACCTGCTGTTTGGTGTCATTGCCGCCTTGGGTCTCGGCGTGGCCGGGGTTCTTGAGCTGGCGTGCGGCCTGCGGCATCGGGGGCGGCACGTCCTGGCACGGGACTGGATCGCATCCGGGGCGATCGGGATTGGCACGGCAGTGCTGCTGCCGTTCTTCATCAACCTTGGTGCCCATGCGCTGCTGGGCGTGGCCGGCGGTGGCGCGATTATTTCGGGTGTGCTGTGGGTGCTTTCCGGCCTGACGCTGCGCCACGATGCCCGCGCCGGTGCCGTCAAGCCGTAAACTAGGAAGAGCGCCCTTCTACTAGTTGTAGAAATTTTGGTGCTACACCGCAATTCGTGAAACCAGGCCGGCCGCGTGCCGCCTGCAGGGAGGAACCACAGTGGCTGACCAGCATCCAGGAAAACCGCGCAAGCTGCGGACCTCGGTGAAGGGGCCGCTGATGTTCTCGGCGTTCTGGGCCGTCGTCGCTTTCGTTGCCGTGCTGATCTTCGCTTCCGGCGGCAGTGCGCGCGCGCCCCGCTTCGATCTCGCCTTCACCGCAGCCGGCATCGCCTTCATCGTCACCCTGGTGGTGGCCGCCATGTTGTCCATGAGCTACAAGGAAAACGCCGAACACCTCGGCAAGGGATCCGGCGTGAACCTCAGTTCCGCGCCCAAGCCCGGCCATGGTTTCGGTACGCCCACCAGCCAGGACCCCGAGGACGACACGGGCGGCACCCGGCACCAGGGATAGGCACGCTGCGGCGGAACGCCTAACCCGCCGCTGCCTGCCTGGCACGGTAGGCGGCAACGTGTGCACGGTTGGCGCAGTTGCCGGTATCGCAGTACCGCTTGGAGCGGTTCCGGCTCAGGTCCAGGGCGGCAGCATCGCAGTCCTCCGATTCGCATGTCCGCAGGCGGTCCATTTCCTTGCTGCGGATCACATCCGCCAAGGCCATGGCCGCCTCGGTGCTCATCCTGTCCGCCAGCGGGGCCTCGGGAGCCGTGGCATGCAGGTGCCAGTCCCAACCGTCGTGCTTCATCAGCTGCGGGAGGGCGTTGGCGTCCCGCAACAGCCGGTTGACGGTGTCCACGGCGGCGTCCTCGCCCGCTGTCCACACCCCTGCCAGTAAGCCCCGCAACTGCCGGACGCTCTGCAATTCCGCGGCGTCCCGTGTCCTCGCCCCGGAAAAGCCCTCAGCTGCCAGGAAGCTGTCCAGGTCCCCGACCGAGGCCAACCCTTCCCTGCCATTCGCGGCCGTATTGATGAGGTTCACCACCGTGCGGAGGGCCACCTCCGTGTCAGGGGCGAAAACCATGTTGACTCCTTACAGTGCGGAAGCGTACTGTCATGACCATTACCCCACTTTACTCCTGACAGGAGGCGACGGTGCCTGCCGCCACGAACCACACTCACCCCCAAGCGCCCTTCAGGCGGCCCGGCTTCCTCGCCTCCGGGCTTGGCATCGCGCTTTTTTCCTCCGCTGTCTTCGGCCTGTCCGGGTCCTTTGCCAAAGCGCTCCTCGAAACAGGCTGGTCCCCCGGGGCGGCCGTCACCGCCCGGCTGACGGGCGCCGCGCTGATCCTCGCCCTGCCGGCAGTCTCCGCGCTGAAGGGCCGCTGGCACCAGTTGCGGGACAACTGGCTCACCATTGGGCTGTTCGGGCTGATCGGGGTTGCGGCCTGCCAGCTGTTCTACTTCAACGCCGTGGCCCGGCTGTCCGTCGGGGTTGCGCTGCTGCTCGAATACCTTGCCCCGGTGATCATCGTCCTATGGCTCTGGGCCGCAAGCCGGCGGCGCCCCCGGGTGCTGACCTCCGTCGGGACGCTGCTCTCCCTGGCCGGGCTGATACTGGTCCTTGACCTCACCGGCGCCGTCAAGGTTGATCTGGCAGGCGTCCTGTGGGGCATGGCGGCCGCCGTCTGCCTGGCCATCTACTTCTTCATCACCGCAAAGGACAACGACACCCTGCCGCCCATCGTCCTGGCCTCGGGCGGACTCCTGGTGGGTGCAGCCGTCATGTGGCTGGCGGGTGCCACGGGCGTGCTCCCCATGGCATTCAGCACGGCGGACACCCGCCTGGGCCCCTGGACCATGCCATGGTGGGGGCCGCTGGCGGGTTTGGTGGTGCTGGCCACTGTCCTGGCCTACACCTCAGGCATCATGGCGGCCCGGGCCCTGGGCTCCAAAGTGGCATCTTTCGTGTCGCTGACCGAGGTGCTGTTCGCCGTCGTCTGGGCGTGGCTGCTGCTGGGCGAGCTGCCGGGCGCCATCCAGCTGCTGGGCGGCGTGCTGATCGTCGGCGGCGTCATCCTGGTGCGGCTCGACGAGCTCCGCGCCGCGGCCGCGGACGGGGAAGCGCCCGGGGCTCCCATGCCGGCGTCGGCCCTGGAGCACGCGAACGACGTCGAACCCGTGCCGTAGCCGCTGCCGTCCAGGGGAACCCATGCCTTAAAGGACAACGGCCCGGGCACCTTGCGGTGCCCGGGCCGTCCGGGCGGCACATCGTGCCGCCCAAGGCATTAGCCGTTCGAGGCCTGGCTCTGCTGCTCAGCATTTCGCTTGGCCTTGCTGCCGGCCTCTTTCAAGGCCTCGGCAACCTTGGTCAGCAGCGTGGAGTGCTGGCCATCCCATTCGCTCTTGAACTTGTCCGCGTCCGGGCCCTTCCAGTCGGTCCCGTGCAGAAGTTTGGTAAGTGTGGATTTCTGCGTCTCGATCTCGGACGCCCCTGCCTGAAGCTTGCTGCCGAGCTGGCGAAGCTGCTCAACGTCTGCACCCCAAATAGCCATCAGTTTCTCCTTGTTAGAACGTGGATCCGAACCTGGTCGGCATCCCCAGCGGCCCCCCGGCTCATCCGGAAGATCCATTGCCTAAAACCTACCCCGGTCCGTAAAACGGTGTCGATGGGCAGCCCTGCCCATGCAGGCCTCCCCATGGCGCCGTGGCTGGATCCGGTAAAAAAAGGGGTCGATCCCAGGCGTTCGAAGAGCCTAGCATGGCGGTATGTGCCGGAATATCCGAACCCTTCACAACTTTGAACCGCACGCCACGTCGGAGGAAGTCCATGCTGCCGCATTGCAGTATGTCCGCAAGATCAGCGGCAGCACCAAACCGTCCAAGGTCAACCAGGAAGCCTTTGACGATGCGGTGCACGAGATTGCGCACATCACGCAGCACCTGCTCGACGCCCTGGTGACGCAGGCGCCGCCGAAGGACCGTGAGGCCGAAGCGGCCAAGGCCAGGGCGCGCGCGTCCGTGCGGTACGGTACCGCCTGAGGTTCACTGCCCCGGTTTTCCGAAGCTGCGCAACCGCAGCGAGTTGGCAACCACCAGGACGGAGCTGGCGGCCATCGCGGCTCCGGCAACCATAGGGTTGAGCAGGCCGAAGGCCGCCACCGGGATGCCCACCGCGTTGTAGAAGAATGCCCAGAACAGGTTGGCCTTGATGGTGGCCAGGGTCTTCCGGGACAGCTCGATGGCCTGCGCCACTTGGGCCAGGTCGCTGCCCATGACGGTCAGGTCGGCGGCCTCGATGGCAACGTCGGTTCCGGACCCCATGGCAATCCCCAGATCCGCCTGCGCCAGGGCGGCGGCGTCATTTACGCCGTCGCCGGCCATGGCCACCGTGGCACCGCCGGCCTGGAGTTTGCGCACCGCTTCGACCTTTCCTTCGGGCAGGACGCCGGCGTGGACATCGTCCGCGGCGATGCCGACGGCGGCGGCCACCCGGGCGGCGACCGCGGCATTGTCCCCGGTCAGCAGGATGGGCCGCAGGCCCAGCGCCTTCAACCGGGCGACGGCGGCCGCGGAACCTTCCTTGACGGTGTCCCGGAGGCTGATGATTCCGGCCGGCATGCCGTCCACCGCGACGCAAACAGCCGTGGCACCGCTTTCCTCGGCGGCCATCAGGTTTACCTGCTGGGCGGGGTCCAGGATGATGCCGTTCTGCTCCAGCCAGCCGCTGCGCCCCGCCAACACAAACCTGCCCTGCACGGTTCCGGACACCCCGCCGCCCGGGGCGGAACTGAACCCTTGCACCGGCGGCAGGCCGTCGTCGTCCGTTGTGCCTGCAGGATCCAGGGCGGAAGCCGCGGCCGCAACGGCCCGGCCCACCGGGTGCTCGGAGGCGGCCTCGACGGCGCCGGCGAGCCGGAGGATTCCACCCCGGGTGAACCCGGGGAATGCCAGCACGGCGTCTACGGCCAAGGCGCCGGTGGTAACCGTGCCGGTCTTGTCCAGCAGGATGGTGTCCACGGTGCGGGTATCCTCCAGGACCCGCGGGCCCTTGATCAACAGGCCCAGCTGCGCTCCGCGGCCGCTGCCCGCCAGCAGGCCGACCGGGGTGGCCAGGCCCAGGGCGCACGGGCAGGCAATCACCAGCACGGCGACGGCCGCCGTGAAGGCCTGTCGAAGGTGGCCGCCGTCCGCGTCCGGGCCGGCGAGCAGGAGCCACAACACGAACGTGAGGGCGGCAATGGCCAAGACCACCGGAACGAAGACGGCGCTGATGCGGTCCGCGAGGCGGGCAATAGGTGCCTTGCCGGTCTGGGCCTGGGATACCAGGCGGGCCATCTGGGCCAGGGTGGTCTGAGACCCCACCCGGGTTGCCCGGACCAGCAGACGCCCGGAAGTGTTGATGGTGGCGCCGGTTACGCGGCTGTCCGGGGCCACCTCCACGGGAACGGACTCGCCCGTGACCAGCGACGTGTCCACGGCGGAATCGCCCTCGATGACCACACCGTCGGTGGCGATCTTCTCGCCCGGGCGGACCACCAGGACGTCGCCCACCTGCAGGTGGTCCGCGGGGATCTGCTGTTCGCGTCCGCCGCGCAGGACCGTGGCGTCCTTGGCGCCCAGGTTCAGCAAGGCCTGGAGCGCGCCGCCGGCCTTGTGCTTGGCGTTGGCCTCCAAGTAGCGGCCGAGGAGCAGGAAGGTGGTGACCACGGACGCCACCTCGAAGTACAGGCCGCCGGACATGGCCTCCATGCCCGGGTGCTCCGTCATGCCGGGGTCGGCCACCAGCTGCCAGGCCGAGAAAAGGTAGGCGGCGGCGACGCCGAGCGACACCAGGGTGTCCATGGTGGATGCCAGATGCCTGGCGTTCACTGCGGCCGCGCGGTGGAAGGGCCACGCCGCCCAGGTAACCACGGGAAGCGACAGCAGGGCCGCCGCCCAGCCCCAGTTGGGGAACTGGAACGCCGGGACCATGCTCACCAGGAAGACCGGAACGGTCAGGACGGCGGCGAGGATGAGGCGGGGGCGAAGCTGTGCGGCGGCGTGTTCGACGCCGGGTTCCGCCGTGCGCGGCACGCGGACGCTCGCTGTGTACCCTGCAGCGTTGACCGTGTCCACCAGCTGCTCGTCGGTGATGCCGTCCGGGGCCGTCACGTAGGCCTGCTCCAGCGGGAGGTTGACCGCGGCTGCCACGCCGTCGAGCTTGCCGAGTTTCTTTTCCACCCGGTTGACGCAGGAGGCGCACGTCATCCCCTGGATGTCCAGTTCCACCACGCGGGTGCCCGGCGGGTGCAGCAGTTCTTGGTGGCTCATGTCCGCTTTCCGGTATGGGAGGGGTTTTTCAGGCCTCGTTGGCGACCATCAGGTAGCCGGCCTCAGCCACGGCCTCCCCGAGGTCCTGGGGCGAGAGGCCGCCGCTGGACGTGATGGTCACGGTGGAGATGCCGCCGGCGTTGAGGTCCACCTTCACGGCTTGGACCCCGTCCAGGGCTTCGATTTCTTCGCTGACCGCGGATACGCAGTGGCCGCAGGTCATGCCCGAGACACTGATGGTGGTGATGGCGGGGGAGGTGGTGCTCATGGCGTGCTCCTTCTTTCTGGCCGGCGGTAGCCGGGGTGGGGTTCTGTGGTCAGCGAAGCAGGCGGCCGATGGCGTCGGCGGCTTCCTTCACCTTGGCGTCGATCGCCTCGGCGCGCGCGGCGGGGTCCGGTTCCGAGGCAGCGCCCACCACGCAATGGCCGATGTGTTCCTCGACCAGGCCCAGGCTGACGGCATGCAGGGCCTTGGTGACGGCGGAAACCTGGGTCAGGATGTCGATGCAGTACTTGTCTTCATCCACCATGCGGGCGATGCCCCGGACCTGGCCTTCGATGCGCTTCAGGCGCCGAAGGTAGGCCTCCTTGTTCCCCGTGTACCCGTGCTGGGGCGTTTCATCGCCTGCCGGGCGGGCAGTATCCACCGCCGCGGCAGCTTCTTCGGTAGGGTTCATGTACCCAAAACTATACCCCGTGGGGGTATCTGGCAAGTACCCCGTGGGGGTATTACTCCCCGAAGGGATTCCTGCGTGGCCGGCTGCTGAAAGGGCACAAAAAAGCTCCGGAGTGCGTTATTGGGGGATACGCACTCCGGAGCAGCATTTGGGCAGTTTCCCGCTTTCCACTTCCGCGGAACCGGCCTGCTTGAATCAGCTTACTGGCTGGTAGGGCACCGCGCCAGCCACGCGAATAACTACTTTCGCTTTACTTTAGGCGGTCACCCGGCGGGCTGTTTGCCTTTGGAATCCGCGGGTCACGGTACGTCCTCATGGGCTGGCATCCGATAGGGGACCACCAGGACGGGGCGGCTCTGGTGATGGCTGAGCCACGTGCCCGCCGAGCCGCTGAGGGCCTCCGAAAGGCGGTGCGAAAAGCCGCGCTCGGAGGTTCCCACGATGATCATCGGGGCGTCCAGTTCGGCGGCGAGCTGCCCCAGGGCGCGGGCCGGATCCCCGGCAAGCGTGCGGAGCGACCACTCCGGCGCGCCGCCGCCGGACGCCGCTTTGTCCACGGCAGCACGGATCAGGGCCTTCAGTTCGGTTGCAACGCCGCGGATGTCGCTGTCGTCGTCCGGGTGCAGGGAGAGGCGGTGGGCGGATCGGGCAGGGTCCCACTCGACCAGGTAGCTGGCCTCATCCACGTAAGCGCATACCAGGGGCGCGGCCAGTCGGGCTGAAAGGTTGGCGGCGGTCTGGAGGACCTCGGGGTGCTGTCCGGGCGTAACGCCCACCAGCAGCGGTGCACCGTCAGCGTATTCCCACGTCATGCTGCCCATTGTCCGCCCGCGGGGTCCGGCGTCAACAGGTACCTTCGGCCTGTCGCATGGAGCCGTTCGCCCTGCGCTGTTGCCGGTTTCGGCGCTAGGCCGCTGCCGGGTAGGCAGTGACCACAACATTCTTGCCCCACGGATCTTCCGTGTAGCAACTGATCAGGACCAGCCGGTTGGGCACCATGTCCCAGACCGGGCTGTCCTTCAGGGTGGACTTCACGTAGGTGGTGACACTGTCCACCTTGTAGGTGATGGTGCCGGCAGCGGTTTCCACCTCAAAGCGGTCGCCCACGGCCGCCGTTGAACTGAGGTGGTTGAAGGGGGCGTCCGCGCCCTCCCAGCTGTGGCCGATCACGTAGGTGGTGTTGCCGGAGCCTTTGCCCGGGACTCCGAACGGTGTCAGCCAGTAGCCGTCCTTGGTGGCAGGCGGCTCGATGGTCCGGCTGGACTGGGCGGCGCCATCGAGGTCCAGGGGATGGATGGCCACATCGAAGTCAGCGGAGGGGTAGCGGATGTGGACGGGTTGCGCCGCAGCCGGAAGCTGGGGTCCTGCCGGGGCCGCCGAGCCCGGGATTGCGGCCGGTGACGCCTGGACAGGGGCGGACGTGGCATCCGGCGTGCCTGTTGACGCCATCGGGGCGGCCGCACTGCCGGACGGAACGGCGCCTGGCGTCATGGGGACCGTGACCGCGGAGCCGGTGTGGGACGCCGCGTGTCCTTGGGGGAACAACGGACTGCCAAAGGTGAACGACAGGAAGGCCACCACGCCGCAGGAGAGGATGGCCAGGTCGCCCCGGTTCACGCGCCGCCACGGCCGCCTGGCCCGGGCAGCATGCCGGCTCCGTTCCTGTGGCATGGCACTCCTCCTGCGTTGTTCGGTGGTGGAAGGAAGGCGTCCTGCCGGGCACTGGCAGGACGCCTTCCTTGTCGCGGGGCCGCTGCGAGCGGCCTGTCCCGGCTAGCCGGCGCTGTTCACGGAGCGGGACCGGCGGCGTACTGCCACCGCAGCTCCTGCGGCCGCCAGTGCCCCCACGCCGGCAAGCCATGCCGGGCCGCCGTCCCGGGCGTCAACCGCCGTCTGGGCGTTGAAGCCCTGGTTGGTTCCCACGCTGACTGGGGCTGCCACCGGAGCGGCCTGGGCTGCGGCCTGCGGGGACGCGGCAACCTGCTGGGCGGCAGCGGGCTGGGCCGGCGCGGCCGCAGCGACGACCGGGGCCGGCGGGTTGACCACCGGAGCCGCGGCCGGCGGCTGCACCACGGGCTGAGCGACGACGACGGGCGGATCGACGGCCGGCGGTGTGACCACGGGGGGATCGACGACGACCGGCGGTGTCACGACCGGCGGTGTCACGACTGGCGGGGTCACCACGGGAGGATCGACGACGACGGGAGGATCGATGACCTCGCCCGGGGGCAGCGGCGCGCAATTGGCGACGTAGAGGATCTTTCCTGCGTTGGTCCAGTTCTTTCCCTGTGGAAGTTTGGGCGTTGGCGGGATGATGTCTTGTGCATGCTGGTCGTGACCGCCAATCCCGTTGACGTTGAACGACAACGGCGTCAGGCCGCCGCTTCCCTGATGGCAGACCACCACCTGGTCGGAGGCCGCCATGGCGGGTGCTGTGACGCTGAGCAGGCCCAGCCCCATCACCCCCAGTGTGGCTAAGGTGCGTTTCATCTTTTCTCCCCATATATATGTGTGAAACGGACCATGGTGGGGAAAGGCAGCGGTGGCGCCAATGGCCCCAGCAGCACGGTCAGCTTGCGTGAGTTTTCAGGCTAGGGGCGCCCCCGAAGGCAGTCGCGAGTAGCGGCTACTCGTCTTTTCTGCGGCCGGGGCGGCCAGGTTACTTGCGGGTACCCTAAAAGCCGCACGGCCCACCTGCTTCCGCTGCAAAGCCTTGTCCGCCACCTGCGCCCCGCCTAACGTTTTAAGTGACGCAGGGAGGTGAACATGGAAATCTTCATGTGGTGGCTGGACCTGGACCTTGCAAGCAAAGAGTGGCTCCGGGAAAACCTCTATGCGGAGGAGTTGCCGCTTCCGGTACTCCAGGGCATTGCGGAGGCCGGCGGACCCCACCCCGGTAATCCGGCGGCCGTCCTTAACGCCGCCGACTGGGACTTTATCCAGACCCAATCGGAGTTCGTGGACTGAACGCCTGCGGGACCTTGGAAACCATTGCGCGCTGATCCCTCGGGTGGTTGCATGGTGCGCATGGCAACGGCGCAAACATTCCTCCTGGCGATCGGCACTAAAAAGGGACTCTGGCTGGCCACAAGCCAGGACCGGCAGGAGTGGTCTTTCACCGGGCCCCATTTCCTGATGGCAGAAATCCCCAGCATCGGGATCGACACCAGGGAGGGCCGCACCAGGATCATGGTGGGAGTCAGCAGCCCGCACTGGGGTCCCACGGTGGCGCACTCCGATGACCTCGGCGCCACCTGGACCGAGCCGGAGCACGGGGCCATCAGGTTCCCGGAGGACACGGGCGCGGCCTTGGAGCGCGTCTGGCAGATCTATCCGGACGCGGAGTCACGCCCCGGTGTGGTGTGGGCAGGAGCCGAACCCATCTCGGTGTGGAAGTCCACGGACGGCGGCGAGCACTTCGAGCTGAACCGGGGTTTGTGGGACCACCCCCACCGCAGCGAATGGGGAGCCGGCTATGGCGGGGCGGCGGCGCACTCGATCGTGGTCCACCCCGGAGGGGACACCGTCCACGTGGCCATGAGCACCGGCGGCGTTTACCGCTCGCTCGACGGTGGCACGTCGTGGGAAGCGCGCAACAAGGGAATCTCCGCGTACTTCATGCCGGATCCCAACCCCGAGTTTGGCCAGTGCGTGCACAAGATCGCGGCGGACGCGGTGGTGGACGGGCGCCTCTACGCGCAAAACCATCACGGGGTCTACCGGACGGACAACAATGCCGAGAGCTGGGACTCCATCGCCGAGGGCCTGCCGGCCGATTTCGGCTTCGTCATGCTGGCCCACCCGCGCAGGGCGGGGACGGCATGGGTGGTTCCGCTGAAGGCCGACGGCGAACGCATCCCGCCCGGGGGCCAGCTCGCCGTGCACCGGACGGACGATGCCGGGGACACCTGGACGAGGCTCGATGCCGGCCTGCCGGACAAGGAATACAACAGCGTGCTCCGGGATGCGGCGTCGGTGGACACGGCCGAGCCGGCGGGGGTGTACTTCGGCACCCGGGGAGGGACCGTTTACGCGAGTGCGGATGAGGGCGGAACGTTCACGGAAGTGGCCACCCACCTGCCGGACGTCCTGTGTGTGCGGGCGGCAGTGGTGGCCGGTGCCTGACATTTCGTTGGTGCTTCCCAGCGTCCTGCAGCCCTTGGCCGGCGGGCAGTCCGTGCTGACTGCACCCGCCGACGGGCCGGTGACGGTGGGAAAACTCCTTGACTCGGTGGCCGCCGACTACGCCATCCTGGGCCGGCGGCTCCGCGACGAAACCGGCGCGCTGCGGCGGTTCGTCAACATCTACGTGGGTGGCGACGAGGTGCGGCGGCAGCAGGGCCTGGACACTGAAGTCGCGCCGGGCCAGGAGGTCCTGGTGATCCAGTCGGTGGCGGGCGGCTGAACGGCAGTGCCCGGTCGGCCTGGCGGCGGGCAGTCCTGACTGACTGCGCCCGCCGCCAAACGTCCGGTGCCTAGGCCACGCGCCACACGCTGCATTCGTCCGTATTGATGGCTTTCCGGACCCCCGTGATCCGGTCCAGGATCCAGACCACGCCGATCCCGGGGGCGGTTTCCTGGACACTGCCGCGGCGGATCACCACGTCGTCGTAGGAGGGCCCCACCGAGAGGCGGGCTTCGATTTCATCACCGCGGTGGAGCTGGTCCAGTGCGCGGACTCTGGTTACATGCGTGGTCGCCTTCTTCAACATCGCGGGGCCTCCTGGCTGGAGCTGGTGCCGGCTCTTGCCTGCGTTAACCAGTGTGGGCGCGGATTGTTGCGTGCCGGTTTCCTCGCGGTTAGGGCGCGGTTAGTTCTTCGCGCCGCGGCGGTTTCATGCCGCTGTTCCGCCCCGGTAGGCGGCCAGGAAGCTGGATATCCGGCGGACCGCTTCCTCGATGTCCAGCACCGAGGGGAGGATCACGAAGCGGAAGTGGTCCGGTGCGGGCCAGTTGAAGGCCGAGCCGTGGGAGACCAGGATCTTTTGGTCCCGGAGCAGGTCCAGGACGAACTGTTCGTCGCTCTTAATGGGGTAGAGCTCCGGATCCAGGCGGGGAAAGAGATACATGGCGCCCGACGCCGGCACGCAGGTGACGCCGGGGATGGCCGTGAGCAGCTTGTGGGCGAGGTCGCGCTGTTCCCGCAGCCGGCCGCCCGGCTTCACCAGGGCCTCGATGCTCTGGTAGCCGCCCAGGCAGGTCTGGATGGCGTGTTGGGCGGGTACGTTGGCACACAGGCGCAGCGACGCGAGCAGTTCCAGGGCTTCGCGGTAACCGGCGGTAGCGGCCAGCGGCCCGGTGACGGCCACCCAGCCGGCCCGGTAGCCGGGCATCCGGTACGCCTTGGACAGCCCGCTGAACGTCAGGCAGCAGATGTCCTCGGCAACCGCCGCGGTATGGATGTGCTGGGCATCCGCGTACAGCACTTTTTCGTAGATCTCGTCAGAGAACAGGACCAGGTTGTGCTTCCGGGCCAATGCCGCGAACTGCTCCAGGATGTGGCGCGGGTAGACGGCGCCGGTGGGGTTGTTCGGGTTGATGATCACGATGCCCTTGGTGCGGGCAGTGATCTTCGCTTCCACATCGGCCATGTCCGGCCACCAGTTCTCCGCTTCGTCGCAGAGGTAGTGCACCGGCTTGCCGCCGGTCAGGGTCACGGCGGCCGTCCACAGCGGATAATCCGGTGCCGGGACCAGGATTTCGTCGCCGTTTTCCAGGAACGCCTGCAGGCACATGTTGATCAGTTCGCTGACGCCGTTGCCGATCACGATGTCCTCGACGCCGATATTCATCAGGCCCCGGGTCTGGTAATACTGCGAGATGGCGGTCCGCGCCGTGAAGATACCCTTGGAATCGCTGTAGCCCTGGGCGCCGCGGAGGTGGTGGATCATGTCCACCACCACGGACTCCGGCGCTTCCAGCCCGAAAGGTGCGGTGTCCCCAAGGTTCATCTTGAGGATCCGGTGGCCCTCGGCCTCCATGTTCTTGGCCGCCTGCAGGATCGGTCCCCGGAGTTCGTACCGGACGTTCTGGAGTTTGCTGGAATGTTGCATGGCGCGCATGGTTGATTTTTTCACACCCGCCGGTCCGCGGCGTGCGGCAGCCCACGTCGTGGACGCCTGCCGACCGAAGGCCACTTGTTCGATAAGTTGGATACTTGTAGTCCCACTTGTCCCGAACCGGGCATCAGTCGCGGGACCGGAAGGAAGTACCTCCTATGGGCGGAGTGCTCATCGGCCTCGCCGTGATCGGCGTCGTCATCGCCGTGGGCTACCTTGCTGCGCGCTGCGGCCTGGGCGACGAACCCACCATCATGGCACTGACCCGGACCGCCTTCTTTATCACCAACCCGGTGCTGCTCTTCACGGTGGTGTTGAAATCGGATCTGTCAGTGGTCTTCTCCGCCTACGTACCGCTGGCCGTGATCACGGCCGCCGCCACCGCGTTGCTGTATGTGGCAGCCAGCCGGATCTGGTTTCCGCGGCCGCTTGCGGAGACGGCCGTCGGCGCGATGGCGGGGTCCTATGTCAACGCCAACAACATTGGCATCCCCATCACGCTCTACGCCTTGGGGGACGCCACACCTGTGGCCCCCGTGCTCCTGGTCCAGCTGCTCCTGTTCGCCCCGCTGGTCCTCACCCTGCTGGACCTCTCCGCCGCGGGACGGTTCTCTCCCCGGCTGATGCTCACCCAGCCCTTCCGGAACCCCATGATCATCGCCTCGCTCCTGGGCGTGGTCCTGGCCGCGTTGCACGTGGAGCTCCCGGCCCCGGTGATGGCCCCGCTGACGCTCCTGGGCGGGGCGGCCGTCCCGGTGGTGCTGCTGGCATTCGGGATGTCCCTGCGCGGAACCACCATGCTTCGAAGTGCCGGCCACACCCCCGAAATCCTTACTGCCACGGCACTGAAGTCAGCAGTGATGCCCGTGGTGGCCTTCGTCGTCGGACGCTTTCTGTTCAACCTTGACCATCACATGCTTCTGGGCGTGGTGCTCATGGCGGCACTTCCTTCGGCGCAGAACGTGTTCCTGTTTGCCAGCAAGTACGGCCGGGGCGTGGCCGTGGCACGGGAAACCATCCTGCTGTCCACTGCCGCCGCGGCGCCGGTGCTGGTGCTGATCGTCTGGCTTTTGGCCGCCTGAAACCGTGCCGCCCTACCGTCGAGGGGTGCGGCCGGGCAAGAATGGGCGCTATGGAACTTCCCGTGATGCCGCCCGTCCCGCCCATGCTCGCCAAGGCCGTCAGCGGCATCGATGGCATTCCAGGCGGCGGGGACCTCAGCTACGAGCCCAAATGGGACGGCTTCCGGTCCATCATCTTCAGGGATGGGGACGACCTGGAGATCGGCAGCCGCAATGAGAAACCCATGACCCGGTACTTCCCGGAACTGGTGGCCGCCCTGAAGGAGAACCTGCCGCCCCGCTGCGTGGTGGACGGCGAGATCATCCTGGTGGGCGCCTCCGGAGACCGGCTCGATTTCGATACCCTGCAGCAGCGCATCCACCCCGCCGCCAGCCGGGTGAAGCTGCTGGCCCAGCAGACACCTGCCTCCTTCGTGGCCTTCGACCTCCTGGCCCTGGGCGATGACGACTACACCGGCCGGCCGTTCTCGGAGCGGCGGGCAGCCCTCGAGAAGGCGCTCGCGGGCAGCAGCGCGCCCGTCCACCTGACGGCAGCCACTACGGACAAGGACACCGCCGCGCAGTGGTTTGAGCAGTTCGAGGGGGCGGGCCTGGACGGTATCGTGGCCAAGCGGCTGGAGGGCCGCTACGAACCTGACAAGCGCGTGATGTTCAAGGTCAAGCACGAACGGACCGCTGACTGCGTGGTGGCCGGCTACCGGCTCCACAAGAGCGGGCCCGACGCCATCGGTTCCCTGCTGCTGGGCTTGTACAAGGACGACGGCGGCCTGGCCAGCGTGGGCGTGATCGGCGCCTTCCCGATGAAGCGGCGCAAGGAATTGTTCAACGAGCTCCAGCCGCTGGTGACGGACTTCGACCACCACCCGTGGGCCTGGGCCAAGCAGGAGGAGGGTGAGCGGACGCCGCGGAACGCCGAGGGCAGCCGCTGGAGCGCCGGCAAGGACCTGTCCTTCATTCCCCTGCGGCCCGAGCTCGTGGTGGAAGTCCGCTACGACCACATGGAGGGCGAGAGGTTCCGGCACACCGCGCAGTTCAATCGCTGGCGCACGGACCGGGACCCGGAATCCTGTACCTACGCCCAGCTCGAGGAGCCGGTGAACTTCGACCTCGCTTCGGTGCTGGAGACCGGCCGGCCGTAGCAGACTGCTGCGGAAGCAGCCCACCTTTATCAAAGGAAAGCCCGCCATTTGGGGGAATGGCGGGCTTTCCGGCTCTAAAACCGGGCTGGTGTGACGCTTTCGGCGCCTATTTCACGCCCAGCAGCCTGGTCGGGGTGCGGAAGGACTCCCTGGCAGTCAGGGCCGAGACGGCGGCGATGGCGCAGATGATGCCGGTGAAGACGGAGATCTGAACCCAGCCGCCGGGCTGGATGCCGCCCATGGCCGCAACGATGGCGGGGGCGAAGCCTGCCATCAGGAAGCCGAGCTGCGTGCCGATGGCCAGGCCGGAGAAGCGGACTTTGGTGCTGAACATCTCGGCGTAGAAGGATGGCCAGACGGCGTTGGCTGCCGCGTAGCCTCCGGAGAAGTAGCCAATGGCGGCCAGGAACATCAAGGGGATGCTGCCGGACTCCAGGCTGAGCAGGAACACCGGCGTGAGGATCGCGCTGGCCACGGCGCCGTAGATGAAGACGGGCTTGCGGCCGATCTTGTCCGCCAGCATCCCGAAGAGCGGCTGCGTGCCCAGGGCCACCAGGTTTGCACCCACCACGAGCCACAGGGTGGTGGTGCCGTCGACGCCGGCCACGGTCTTGGCGTAGCTGATGGCAAGCGTGCCGAACACTGTGGACACGGCGGCGATGAACGCGCAGCAGATGACGCGGAGGACGTCGCGCCAGTGGCCCTTGAGCAGGTCGGCGACGGGCAGCTTGGCGATCTGGGCGGTCTTGCGGGCTTCTTCGAAGGCGGGCGGTTCGTGCAGGGTGCGCCGGATCAGGAACGCCACAACCACCACGACGGCGCTGAGCCAGAACGGGATGCGCCAGCCGATGCCGAACTTGATCTCGTCCGGCAGGGCCAGGACGGGGATAAAGACGAGTGCGGCGAGGATTTGGCCGCCTTGGGTGCCGGTAAGGGTCCATGAGGTAAAGAAGGAGCGGCGGTTGTCCGGGGCGTGCTCGAGCGTCATGGAGGAGGCGCCGGCTTGCTCGCCTGCGGCCGAGAGGCCCTGGCAGAGGCGGGCGAGCACCAGGAGGACGGGAGCCCACCAGCCGACGGTCTTGAAGTCCGGCAGGCAGCCGATCACGAAGGTGGAGGCGCCCATCAGCAACAGCGTAAACATCAGTACCTTGCGGCGGCCCACGCGGTCGCCGAAGTGGCCCAGGATGATGGCGCCCACCGGCCGGGCCACGTAGGCGAAGCCGAAGGTCGCAAAGGACATGATCGCGGCATTCGTGTCGGCGTCGGGGAAGAAGACCTTGGGAAAGATCAGTGCGGCTGCGGAGCCGAAGATGAAGAAGTCGTAATACTCGACGGCGCTGCCGAGGAAGCTGGCAAGGGCTGCCTTCTTGGGCGTCCCGCCGGAGGTGAGGGCACCCGCCCCGGCGGACGGAAGTGTCTGGCTCATGGTGTTCCTTTGGTGTGACGACATTGTCGCGGATGGATCTGGTGGTCGCAGCCGCCGCTGCCTGGGTGCGGGCGGCGCGATGCGGCTGGAGTCCGGAAAGACCCGGCAATTCGTAGCCAGATGGTGAGAGCTACTTTTGCGATACAGAAACTATGACTGTGAGCGCAGTCACTTGTCAAGAAAATACTCACGATCTAGAAATAGCTCTCACATTGTGGCAACATCGAAACATGAGTGTGAACCAAGCCACAGTGGCCGACGACGAATCCACTGTTCCCGGCCCGACTGTCCCCGGCCAAGCGCCCGTCAATGCCCTGCCTCCCGAACCCAAGGCCGCCACCAAGGCGGCCGAGCGCCCGGACATGGTGGGCAAGGCCCTCAGCCTGCTGGTCCTCCTGGGGGATGAACCCCGCGGTGCAAGCGCCGCCGAAATCTCGCGGCGCGCGGAGCTGCCGTTCAGCACAACGTACAGGCTGCTGGGGTCGCTGGCGCGCGACGGTTTCGTTGATTATGAGCCGGAGGGCCGCCGCTACCACCTGGGCTTGCGGATCTTCCAGCTCGGCCAGCGGGTCTCCAACCATCACGGCTTCGCCGGCACCGCCCTGCCCATCCTGCGGCGGGTGACCGAGCGGACGGGGGAGGCCACCATCCTCAGTGTCCGCGACGGCCTCCACCACCTGACGGTCAGCAAGGTGGACGGCCCGCAGATCTTCCGGGTCACCAGCGACCCCGGCCACCTGGGCTCACTTTCCACCACTGCCGTGGGGAAGGCCCTGGTGGCTTTCGCCGACGATGCGGAACGCGAGCGGCTGCTCTTGGAGCTTCCGCTGGAAGCCCTCACCGAACGTTCCATCACGGACCGCGATGCCTTCCGCAGGGAAATCGACGAAGTGCGCCGCCGCGGCTACGCGGTCATGGACGAAGAGAATGAGGCCGGCATGCGCGCCGTGGCCGTCCCGCTGCTCAACAGCCAAGGGCACGCCTTCGCCTCATTGGCCACGGCAGTCCCCGTGTTCCGCCTCAGCCTTGAAGAGCTGGAGGCGCACGTTCCCGTCCTGCAGGAGGCGGCCGCAGAGCTGGCTGACCGCCTGCCCCAGCGCGGCTGACCGCCTCGAGCCGCGCCACCCAACCCTGCAAGCCATCAAAATGTTCGTATATCGAACTAAAGTGCGCAAGGTGAACAACTGCTGTACTGTAATCCCTGTCACCGGACAAGCCGCTCCCCGCGTGGAGGCAGCTCTCCGGTGCCGTTACCAAAGGAGCTGCACGGATGAGTCATCGAACTGAGTCCTACCTCGTGGGACTGGTCGGAGACGGCGTCACGCCATCACTCACCCCTCCCATGCATGAACGCGAAGGGGACGTGCAGGGCCTGCGCTACCTCTACCGGCCCATTGACCTCCTCGATCTGGGCTTGTCCGGCGAATCCGTCGGCACCATCCTGCAGAGCGCACGCACCCTGGGCTTCAACGGCCTGAACATCACCCACCCGTGCAAGCAGCTCGTCCTGGAACACCTGGATGAGGTCTCCCCGGACGCCCGCCGCCTGGGTGCCGTCAACACCGTGGTCATCCGGGACGGCCGCTTCATCGGGCACAACACCGATTTCTCCGGTTTCGCCGCCGCCCTGGCATCCGGCCTCCCCGGAGCCCGCCTGGACCGCGTCGTGCAGCTGGGCGCCGGCGGCGCCGGATCCGCCGTCGCCTATGCCCTGCTCACCGCCGGCGTGCGGACCCTTGACCTCGTGGACATGGACCCTGCTCGGGCAGCTGCCCGGGCCGCCGAGCTGCAGGGCTTCTTCCCGGACAGCACCATCACGTCAGGCACGCCGGCGGACCTGCCGCGGCTGATGCCGCTGGCCGACGGGCTGGTGCACTGCACCCCCGTGGGAATGGCCGCCCACCCAGGCCTCCCGCTGGACCTGGGCCTGCTGGAGCAACGCCACTGGGTGGCGGACATCGTCTACCGTCCCATCGAGACCGAACTGGTCCGTGGGGCCCGCGCCAAGGGCTGCGAGGTCCTGGACGGCGGCCGGATGGCCGTGGGACAGGCAG
This sequence comes from Arthrobacter sp. 135MFCol5.1, assembly GCF_000374865.1. Lineage (GTDB taxonomy): Bacteria > Actinomycetota > Actinomycetes > Actinomycetales > Micrococcaceae > Arthrobacter. The sequence continues at coordinate 137,889 of NZ_KB895461.1, forward strand.
CGGATGCCTTCCGGATCTTCACCGGCCAGGACGCGGACCCGGACCGGATGCGGGCACACTTCCTGGAGCTTGTAGCCGCCGAGGAGGTGGCGGCCTGATGCGTACGGGAATCGCCACGGTCTGCCTGTCCGGGACGCTGAAGGAAAAGATGCAGGCCTGCGCGATCGCCGGGTTCGACGGCATCGAGATTTTTGAGCAGGACCTGGTCACGTCGCCCCTCAGCCCGGAGGACGTGCGGAAAATGGCGGCCGACCTTGGCCTCGGCCTGGACCTCTACCAGCCGTTCCGGGACTTCGACGGCGTCACCCCGGACCTGCTCAAGGCCAACCTCCGGCGCGCCGAGGCGAAGTTCAAGCTCATGTCCCGCCTGGGCATGGACACCATCCTGGTGTGCTCCAACGTTGCCACGGCCACCATCGACGACGACGGCCTGCGTGCCGAACAGCTCGCCGAGTTGGCACAGCTGGCCGGGGACCACGGCGTCAAGGTGGCATACGAGGCACTCGCCTGGGGCAAGTACGTCAACGACTACGAGCACGCCTACCGGCTGGTGGAGACCGTGGACCATCCCAACCTGGGGACCTGCCTGGACTCCTTCCACATCCTTTCCCGGGACTGGGACACCTCCCACATCGAAGCCTTCAACCCGGACAAGATCTTTTTCGTCCAGGTGGCGGACGCCCCCAAACTCTCCATGGACGTGCTGTCCTGGAGCCGCCACTACCGGGTCTTCCCCGGCGAAGGCCAGTTCGAGCTGGCAAAGTTCATGGGCCACGTGGTCCGTGCCGGGTACACCGGCCCGGTTTCCCTGGAGGTCTTCAACGACGTCTTCCGGCAGTCCGACGTGGACCGCACAGCCGTCGATGCCATGCGGTCACTCATCTGGCTGGAGGAACAGAGCGCCAAGTGGCTCGCGGACGCCCCCGCGGCCGGCACCGAAGGCGCACCAAGCAACGGAGCCGCGCCCCGCCGTCGTTATCCCATGGAACTGGCCACCCTACCCAAGGTCAACGAACCGGCCGGGTTCAACTTCGCCGAGGTCAAGGCTGACGATACCGCGCAGCTGGAGAAGCTCCTGGGCCAGCTCGGCTTCGCGTTCGAGGGGCGGCACCGCACCAAGGACGTCCAGCTCTGGAGCATGGGCCAGGCCCGCGTGATCATCAATGAACAGGCGGCCTCGCACGCCGAACCCGCCATCGCCGCGCTGGGGTTCGACGTCGATTCCCCCGTGATTGCCTCGGCCCGGGCCCAGCAGCTCAAGGCCCCCGTGGTGGCCCGCAAGGTCCAGGCGGACGAGGAAGTCTTCCAGGGCATCGCCGCCCCGGACTCCACCGAAATCTTCCTCTGCCAGGGCAGCCCGGACGGCACCGCCGCCTGGACCCACGAGTTCGGCGAAGGCCTCGAACACCCCTCCGCGGGAGCCCGGGCCGTGATTGACCACGTCAACCTCGCCCAGCCGTGGCAGCACTTCGACGAGGCTGTCCTCTTCTATACCAGCGCCCTGGCCTTGGAGCCCCAGCCGTTCGCCGAGGTGCCCAGCCCCAGCGGCCTGGTGCGCTCGCAGGTCATGCAGACCTCCAACGGAGCGGTGCGGCTGGTGCTCAACCTCGCCCCGGTGCAGCAGGCGCACGGCCAGAAAACGTACCAGGAACACATCGCCTTCGCCGTGGACGACCTCGTGGCCACGGCCCGCGCCGCGCGCGACAAGGGCCTCGAGTTCCTGCAGATCCCCGCCAACTACTACGAGGACCTGGACGCCCGGTTCGACCTTGAACCCGGATTCCTGGCCACGCTGCAGGAACTCAACCTGCTCTTCGACCGGGACGCGGACGGGGAATTCCTGCATTTCTACACCGCCACCGTGGGCAGCGTGTTCTTCGAAATGGTGGAACGCCGCGGCAGCTACGACGGTTACGGCGCCCCCAACGCCCCGGTGCGCCACGCGGTTCAGTACGACTCACTGCACCGCACGTGAGCCAACCCAGACCACAGACACTGCAAACCCAACAGATGAGAAAGGAGCCAGCCATGCCGGAAGACATCACCGCGGAGCTGGAGTCGGAGGAACTCGTGCCCCCGGCCGAACCGAAGGCTGCCCACCAGCCACTGGACAAGGCCATCGAATCGCAGGCGGACCTCAGCGCAGAGATCAACGCCATCGGCGAGGCATACCAGCAGGCATTGAAGGACGGCGCCCAGCCGGAAACCCAGCCGCGGCTGGACTACCCGCCGTACCGCAGCAGCATCCTGCGCCACCCCACCAAGAGCCTGCAGCACGCCGACCCCGAAACCATTGAGCTCTACTCGCCGGCCTTCGGGCACCAGGACGTGCACGCCCTGGAGTCCGACCTGACCATCCAGCACAACGGCGAACCCCTGGGTGAGCGGATCATCGTCTCCGGCAAGGTCCTGGACGGCGAGGGCCGTCCGGTGGCGGGACAGCTGGTGGAGATCTGGCAGGCCAACTCCTCAGGCCGGTACATCCACAAGCGTGACCAGCACCCGGCCCCGATCGACCCCAACTTCACGGGCATCGGCCGCTGCATCACGGGCCCGGACGGCTCGTACCGGTTCGTCACCATCAAGCCCGGTGCCTACCCCTGGAAGAACCACCTGAACGCGTGGCGCCCGGCGCACATCCACTTCTCGCTGTTCGGCACCGAGTTCACCCAGCGCATCATCACCCAGATGTACTTCCCAGGCGACCAGCTCTTCCCGCTGGACCCGATCTACCAGACCATCGTGGACCAGGACGCCCGCGACCGCCTGGTGGCCACCTACGACCACAGCCTCACCGAGCCCGAATGGGCGCTGGGGTACAACTGGGACATCGTCCTGACCGGGCCCAAGCGGACCTGGACCGAAAACGAAGCTTTCGGTACAGCAGGCGACAGTAGTGACGAGGCAGGAGAGTAGGAAAATGAACACCAAACTTGTTCCCACCCCGGGCCAGACCGTTGGCCCCTTCTATGGCTATGCGCTTCCGTTCGAGAAGGACAACGAGCTCCTGGCACCCGGCTCGCCCGGGTCCATCCGCCTCCAGGGCACCGTTTACGACGGTGCCGGCCACACCGTCCCGGACGCCATCCTGGAAATCTGGCAGCCCGATGCCAAGGGCAACGTCGTCCAGCGCACCGGTTCCCTTGTCCGTGACGGCTACACCTTCACCGGGTGGGGCCGCGGCGCCGTGGGCAACTCCGGCGTTTTCACGTTCACCACGGTCAACCCCGGTCCTACCAAACCGGGCGCGGCGCCGTTCATCTCCGTGGCGCTCTTTGCCCGCGGCCTGACCAACCGGCTGTTCACCCGCATCTACCTGCCTGAGGACGCCGAGGCGCTGGCCAAGGACCCCCTGCTCAGCTCGCTGGATCCGGAGCGCCGCAAGACGCTCATCGCCCGCCGCGACCCTGACGGCGGCCTCACCTGGGACATCCGCCTCCAGGGCGAGGGCGAGACGGTCTTCCTGGACTTCCAGTGACCAACGCCGCCCCGGGAGATCTGCGCGCCTTCGCGGAAGAGGCCGACGCCGGCCTGCTCAGTCCCGTATCAGCGTCACCGTTGGTGGCGGCGCTGACGGGGGACCGGGCAGTGCTGGCGGCGATCCTCGCCGTCGAATCGGGCTGGGCAGCCGTACTGCAACGGGCCGGCCTGGCACCTGGCGGTTCTGCCGCCGTCGTGGCTTCCGCTGCCGAGGCAGGGCGATACGACCTTGCCGACATCGCGCTGCGTGCCCAGGGCGGCGGCAACCCGGTCATTCCGCTGGTGGCGGACCTCCGGAAGAAGGTGGCCGCGCTGGACAGCGCCGGGATTGGTGCCGGGAAAGCCGTCCATACCTCCCTGACCAGCCAGGACGTGCTGGATACCGCCCTGATGCTGGTGGCCCGCAACACCGTCCATGCCGTGCTGGCCGACCTGAAAGGCACCGCGGCGGCGCTCGCCGCCCTGGCGGAGCAGCATGCGCAGACGCTGTGCGTGGGCAGGAGCCTGGCGCAGCATTCGCTTCCGTATACCTTCGGGCTCCGGGCCGCGCAGTGGTTCCAGGGCGTGGCCGCCGCAGGCCGGCAGCTGGAAGGCCTGGAGTTCCCGGTCCAGTTCGGCGGGGCGGCGGGAACGCTTGCTGCCGGAACAGTGCTGACGGAGGGCTCCACCGCCACCCCGTTTACCTTGGCCGATGCCCTGGCAGCCCAGCTCGGCCTGGCCCCCGCGCCGGCTCCCTGGCACACCAACCGCCTGGCCGTCACGTCCCTGGGGCACGCCCTGGCGTCCGTGCTGGACGCCTTTGGCAAGATCGCCGCGGACGTCCTGTTCCTGAGCCGTCCGGAAGTAGCCGAGCTGGCCGAGCCGCGGGCCGCCGGCCGCGGCGTGTCCTCCGCCATGCCGCAAAAACAGAACCCCGTGCTGTCCGTCCTGGTCCGCAGCGCCGCGCTGCAGGCACCGCAACTGGCTGCCCAGCTGCACCTGGCCGCCGCCACCTTCAACGACGAACGCCCGGACGGGGCCTGGCACACCGAGTGGCCGGCTCTCCGGCAGCTGCTGGCCCTTACCCTCGGGGCCGCCGGCCATATCCGCGAACTTGCCGAAGGGCTGCGGGTTTTCCCGGACGCCATGCGCCGCAACCTGGACCTTGCCGGACCGCTGCTGCTGGCCGAGGGCGTGAACGCTGCCGTGGCTCCGCTGCTGGAGGAGAAGGACGGCCGAAGCGGCAAGCAGCAACTGCAGGACGTGGTGGACCAAACGCTGCAGGCGCCCCCCGCTGGGCAGGCCGGCACCTACCGGAAGCTGCTCCGCGAAGCCGTTCCCGCCGCCGTCGTTCCTGACGCAAGGCTGGAAGAGCTTCTGGACCCCGCCAGCTACCTTGGCCAGGCGGCGGAGATTGCCTGCCGCATCCTGGCATCTTTCCCAGACCATGTTTCCCCCAACGCGAACGGAGCTTCCCGTGGCTAAACCGGCCGTCAAAGCAGCGCTGCTCTCACCCCAGCGACCCTTGGGTGACCACCCCCTGCTGGTGGTCGGTCCTTCCCTGGGCACATCATCCATCCTCTGGAACCGGGCGGCGTCCCTGCTCGGCAACGACTACGACGTGGTGGCCTGGGACCTGCCCGGGCACGGCGTCTCACCGGCCGCAACGGAACCCTTCGACGTCGCTGCCCTGGCTGACGCCGTCGTGAACCTGGTGGATTCCATCGCCCCGGACGAGGCGTTCCACTACGCGGGTGTCTCCCTGGGCGGCGCGGTGGGCCTGCAGCTCGGGATCCAGCACGGTGAACGGCTCAAGAGCCTCTCCGTACAGAACAGCGGCGCGAAGATCGGCACCACCGAAGGCTGGCTGGAGCGCGCCGAAACGGTCCGCACCCAGGGCACGCCCGTGATGATCCAGGGCTCCGCCCAACGGTGGTTCGCCCCCGGCTTCATGGACCGCGAACCGGAGTTCAGCAGCCGGCTCCTGCATTCACTGCGCGATGCCGACCGCTTCAGCTACGCTTTCTGCTGCGAAGCTCTGGCAGCCTTCGACGTGCGCGGTGAACTCGGCGGCATATCCGTCCCCACCCAGGTCATTGCCGGTGCGCTGGACGCCGTGGCCACGCCGGACATGGCGGACGAAGTGGCCACCGGCATCACCGCCGGGGGCGGCACTGCCACCGCCGTGACGGTGGATGGCATCTCGCACCTCGCTCCCGCGGAAGCCCCCGCCCACGTGGCCGACCTGATGCGCCGCCTGATCAGCTGGGCCGAATCAAGGGAGGCCGCCAAATGAGCGCCGCCGAGCGCGCCGGCCTGGAGCGCCACGGCGTGGTCCAGCCCGGGGCCACCAGCCAGGAAATTTACGACGGCGGCATGGTGGTCCGGCGCGAAGTGCTCGGCGACGCGCACGTGGACCGGGCCAACGCCAACAAAGATGAGTTCACCAACGACTTCCAGGACATGATCACCCGGATCGCCTGGGGCGGCATCTGGACCCGGCCCGGACTGTCCCGGCAGATGCGTTCCGCAGTCACCATCACCGCCATGGTGGCCCACGGGCACTGGGAGGAGCTGGCAATGCACATCCGCGCCGCCCTTCGGAACGGCCTCAGCAGGGACGAAATCAAGGAAATTTTGCTGCAGACCGCCATCTATTGCGGAGTTCCCTCCGCCAATACCGCCTTCAAGACTGCCCAGCAGGTCTTCAAAGAAATGGACGCCCCGTCATGAACCAGGCATTTGTGTACGACGCCGTGCGCACCCCCTTCGGCAAGTTCGGTTCCGGCCTCGCCGGGGTCCGGCCGGATGACCTTGCCGCGCACGTGATCAAGGAATCCGTGAAGCGGGCACCCGGGCTTGATCCCGAGCGGATTGATGAGGTGGTGTTCGGCAACGCCAACGGCGCGGGCGAGGAAAACCGCAACATCGCCCGGATGGGAACCCTCCTGGCCGGGCTGCCGGTGTCCATCCCGGGCACAACGGTCAACAGGCTCTGCGGTTCATCCCTGGACGCGGCGATCATCGCGTCCCGCCAAATCAACGCCGGCGACGCCGACCTGATGCTCGTGGGCGGGGCCGAGTCGATGTCCCGTGCCCCGTGGGTGCTGCCCAAGACGGAAAAGCCCTACCCGGCCGGGGACATGACCCTGGCCTCCACCACCCTCGGGTGGCGGCTGGTGAACAAGGCCATGCCCAAGGAGTGGACCATCTCCCTGGGTGAGGCCACCGAGCGGCTGCGCGAAAAGTACGGGGTGACCCGCGAGGCGCAGGACGAGTTCGCCGCTGCCTCGCACAATCTCTCCGCCGCGGCCTGGGATGAGGGGTTTTATGACAACCTGGTCGCCCCGGTGCCCGGGACGGACCTGGTGCGGGACGAAGGGATCCGCGCCGGTTCGTCGGCCGAGAAACTTGCCGGGTTGAAGACGGTGTTCCGGGCAGAGGACGGCACGGTCACTGCGGGGAACGCATCCCCGCTGTCCGACGGCGCCTCCGCGGCCTGGATCGGGTCCGAGGCGGCCGCCGGGCTGCTGGGGCTGGACCCGCTGGCCCGGATCGCGGGCCGCGGCGCGCACGCCAATGATCCGCAGTTCTTCGGCTACGCCCCGGTGGAGGCGGCGAACAAGGCCCTCGCGAAGGCGGGGATCGGCTGGGACCAGGTGGGCGCCGTCGAACTTAACGAAGCCTTTGCTGCGCAGTCCCTGGCCTGCATCAATGCCTGGGGGATTGACCCCGGAATCGTGAACCGGCACGGTGGGGCGATCGCCATGGGCCACCCGCTGGGTGCTTCCGGCACCCGGATCCTGGGCACCCTGGCCCGGTCCCTGCAGGCCTCCGGCGAACGCTGGGGTGTGGCCGCGATCTGCATCGGCGTGGGCCAGGGCCTGGCCGTGATACTTGAGAACGTGACCGCTGGAAAGGACCAGTAATGCTGACTTTTGTTGATTCGGTCCAGGAGGCCGTGGCCGGGATCAAGGACGGTTCCACCGTGATGATCGGCGGGTTCGGCAACGCCGGGCAGCCGTTCGAACTGATCGATGCGCTGCTGGAGTGCGGGGCCACGGACCTGACCGTGGTGAACAACAACGCCGGCCAGGGCGACCAGGGCTTGGCTCTGCTCATCAAGGAAGGCCGGGTGCGGAAGATGATCTGCTCCTTCCCGCGGCAGTCTGATTCGTGGCACTTCGATGCCAAGTACAAGGCCGGGGAGATTGAGCTGGAGTTGGTGCCGCAGGGCAACCTGGCCGAACGCATCCGTGCCGCCGGGGCCGGGATCGGCGGGTTCTTCACGCCCACCGGGTACGGCACCATGCTGGCCGAGGGTAAGGAAACCCGGATCATTGACGGCCGCGGGCAGGTCTTCGAGACCCCCATCCACGCCGATGTGGCCCTGATCAAGGCGCTGAAGGCGGACGGGAAGGGCAACTTGGTGTACCGGAAGACGGCCCGGAACTTCGGCCCCATCATGGCCGCGGCGGCGAAGCACACCATCGTCCAGGTCTCCGAGATTGTCCCCACCGGCGGGCTGGACCCGGAAAACGTGGTCACCCCCGGCATTTACGTCAACACCGTGGTAAGAGTTGCCCGCAGCGGCAGCGCAGCAGAAAAGGTGGCCTGAGATGAGCCTCACCGAAACCAGCATCAAGACGTCCGAGACGCCCCTGGGCCGTGATGACCTGGCCCGGCTCGTGGCCCGCGACATCGCCCCGGGCTCGTTCGTGAACCTCGGGATCGGCCAGCCCACCCTGGTGTCCAACTACCTCACCGAGGAACAGAACATCACCCTCCACACCGAGAACGGGATGCTCGGCATGGGACCCGAAGCCACGGGCGGGGAGATTGACGAGGACCTCATCAACGCGGGCAAGATCCCGGTCACCGAACTGCCCGGCGCCTCGTACTTCCACCACGCCGATTCCTTCGCGATCATGCGCGGCGGGCACCTGGACATCTGCGTCCTGGGCGCCTTCCAGGTCTCGGCCACCGGTGACCTCGCCAACTGGCACACCGGGGCACCCGGGGCAATCCCCGCCGTCGGCGGCGCCATGGACCTGGCCACCGGCGCGAAGGACGTCTTCGTTATGATGACCCTCCTCACCCGCGATGGCGCCTCCAAAATCGTCGAGGCCTGCACCTACCCGGTCACCGGCGTCGGCTGCGTCACCCGCGTCTACACCGACAAGGGCGTCTTCCTCACCGGCCCCGAGGGCGTCACCGTCCGCGAAACCTTCGGCTGCACCCTCGAACAACTCCAGGAACTCCTCCCCGTCCCCCTCAAGGCCGCGGCTGCCTGAGGACAGCCCTAGGATTGGGAACCATGACCGACGCCGTCCGCACAGACACCCAGGCCACACCGCAGGCCAGCGACCAGTACGTCCAGTCGCTGGCCCGCGGCCTGGCCGTGATCCGCGCCTTCGACGCCGAGCGTCCCGTCATGACGCTCACCGAGGTCGCGTCCCGCACCGGCCTGACCCGGGCCACCGCTCGCAGGTTCCTGCACACCCTGGTGGAGCTGGGCTACGTGCGGACCGACGGGAAGACGTTCGCGCTGACGGCCAAGGTGCTCCAGCTGGGATACGCGTACCTTTCCGGGCTGTCACTGCCGCAGCTGGCCCAGCCGCACCTCGAGGAGCTCTCCCTGAAGCTGGGCGAGTCCACCTCCGCCGCGGTGCTGGACGGTACGGACATTGCCTACATCGCCCGGGTGACCACCCGCCGCATCATGAACATCGGCATCACGGTGGGCACCCGCTTCCCGGCGTACGCCACGTCGATGGGCCGCGTCCTGCTGGCGCACCTGCCGGCGTCGGACCTCAAGGCCTACCTGGCGGCGGCCGAGGTCAAGCCGCTCACCCGCCGCGCCCTGGGCAGCGTCCCGGAGTTGCTGGCCGTGCTGGAGACCGTCCGGGCCCAAGGCTGGTGCCTGCTGGACCAGGAGCTTGAGCTGGGCCTGATGTCCGTGGCTGCCCCCGTCTATGACGGTTCCAAGGTGGTCGCTGCGGTCAACGTGTCCCTGCAGGCCCAGTCGGTGGACGCCAAACCGGACCGGGACGCCTACCTGGCTTCCGTGGCACGCGAAATCGTGGCGACGGCGAAACTCATTTCCGCCGATCTCACCGCCCGCGGTTAACCCGCGGGTTAACAGGGCATTAGCTGGTCCGGGTCTGTGCGAACAGCCGGCGGAGTGTAAAAAAGCAGCCCAGCCCGCTGAACAGCAGGGCCATCAGGAAATCGCCGCCGTACCCGTCAACGAGTTCGCGGTTGGTGGCCAGGTTGAAGAACAGGAGGTCCCAGGTTTCGGCATCCGCCAGCATTGTCAGCGGAGAGCCGCCGCCAAGGAACTTCGCCGCGTCTACCAGCATGCCGCCCCAAAACGCCAGCAGCACGGTCCCAACGGTCACGACCGCAACAACCCAAACGCCCCGCCGGCTGATCAGTCCTCCTGTTCCGAGGACGTACAACCGGGCAGCCAGGGAAGCGGCGATGAGCGCGACGATGGAGGCCACCCAGCCCATGTTCCACAGCACCAGCCACGCCACTACGCCAACGGGTACGGCCGCAAGGGCATGGACAGCCCCGCGCACCACATCTTCCCGTGCGGCCGGTTGCGGGAGCGGGGGCTGAAAATGCTCCGCAGGAGGTACCCACGCGTCGGAAGATGTCTGGCCGTACTGCGGTAGGCGAGCTCCATGCCCACCCTCCCGGCCGGACGGTGTGGAATCGAAATCTGCGCGCTCTGACATGGGTCCCCCAAAATGTGTGATGTGTAAATCCCGCCTATTCTCACACAGCCGCTCCCGGAGCGGGACGACACAAAAGGTCCCCAGCGCCCCGCTCCCACCATTTTCACGGCATTTCTTCAGGTGCCCCTTTTAAGGTCCAGCCATGACCTCAAAATCCCTTGTTATCAACCTGGGCCTGGGCGCCGTCATTCTCGCCCTCGGCGCAGGCACCTACCTCACGGCCACGGCGGCTGGCTCCACCACCCCGTCGGCGGCCGCGCGCACGGTAACGGTGGGCAAGGCGGCCATTTCTTCGGTGGCCACAGCCTCGGGCAATGTCGCCCCGCAAACCGCCACGGTGGTCAGCGCCCAGAACTGCAGCGGCGTGATCCAATCGGTGGCAGCGACATTGGGCCAGCAGGTGACTGCCGGGCAGTTGCTCGTGTCCATTGATCCCACCAACGCCCAGAACGCCCTGAACGCGGCCCAAGCCCAGCTGGATTCGGTGACGGCACAGGCCAACCAGCAGCAGGTATCCGCCGCCGGGCAGGTGGCATCGGCGAACCAGAGCCTGGTGAACGCCCAGCAGTCCGCCGGCCTGGACTCCTCCCAGCAGTCCGCTGCGGTGGCCGCGGCCCAGAAAGCCGTGGATGCCGACAACGCTGCCGTGACCGCCTCCCAGGCAGTGCCCGCCCCCACCCCGAAGCCTGCCAACTGGACGGACCCTGTGGCGGCGGCCCAGAACCAGCTGGCCAAGGACCAGGCCGCGCTGACCCAGGCGCAGAACCAAGCCGCCTCCACACAGCTCAAGGACAAGCAGCAGGTTGCCTCCGCCACCACTGCCCTGGGCAATGCCCAAAACGCGGCGGCCTCGGCAGGGGGGACCAATGTCACCAGTGCCCAGCTCGCCGTCGAGACGGACAAAGCGAACCTCGCCGCGTGCAACCTGACCTCGCCGGTGACCGGAACCGTCACGTCGGTCACCGCAACGGCCGGTGCGCTGACGGGATCCTCCTCGGGGTCCCCGGCAGCGTCGTCAGGGTCCGCCGCCAGCGGGGGCACCGGAGCGGCCACGTCCGCGTCCTCCGGGGCAGCGTCCTCCGCCGGGTCAAGCTCCGGCAGTGGCCTGGTCACCATCAGCGACACCGGCCACCTGCAGGTGGTGGCCGGGTTCTCCGAGTCCGATGTCACCAGCATGAAGCCGGACCAGACGGCCCAGTTCACCTTCCCCGCCCTGGCCCAGGATCCTGCCGCCCCACCCGTCACCGGCAAGGTGGTTTCCATAGCCCAGACTTCAAGCACCACCAACGGCGTGGTCACCTATCCGGTGACGGTCTCCATCGCCAACCCGCCTGCCGGACTGCGCCTGGGCCAGAGCGCCAACATTTCGGTCACCACCGCCACGGCCGACGACGCCCTGGTGGTGCCCAGCCTCGCCATCACCACCACGGGGAACCGGCAAACGGTCAACGTCCTCAAGAACGGCACCCCGACGCCGGTGACGGTCACCACCGGGATCAGCGCCAACGGGCGCACCCAGGTCCTGACCGGTCTGGCCGACGGGGATCAGGTGGAGCTTCCGGCTATTTCCGGCACGCTTGACAGCGGCAGCACCTCCACCGGAGGCGGATTCGGCGCCGGCGGCCTGGGCGGCGCGGGCACCCGCGGCGGCGGCACCCGGAACGGCGGCCAGTGACCGTGGCAGCCGTCATCGAACTGTCCGGCGTCAGCAAGGTCTACGGCAAGGGTGAGGCAGAGGTGCGCGCGCTGGACGCCGTGGACATCGCGATCGAGCGGGGCGACTTCGTGGCCATCATCGGAGCCTCGGGTTCCGGGAAGTCCACGATGATGAACATCATCGGCTGCCTCGACGCGCCCAGCACCGGAAGCTACCACCTGGACGGCATCAATACCCGGGAACTGGACGAGTACCAGCAGGCCCAGATCCGCAACCGCAAGATCGGCTTCGTGTTCCAGAACTTCAACCTGATCTCCAGGACCCGGGCGGTGGACAATGTGGCCATGCCGCTCGCCTACGCCAAGGTGGGACGCCACGAGCGGCGCAGCCGCGCACTGGCCATGCTCGATACCGTGGGGTTGTCCAGCCGCGCCGGCCACAAGCCGTCGCAGCTCTCCGGCGGCCAGCAGCAGCGCGTGGCCATTGCGAGGGCCTTGGTGACCAACCCCGTCCTCCTGCTGGCCGATGAGCCCACGGGGGCGCTGGACTCGCGGTCCTCGGCCGAGATCCTGGACCTTTTCGGGAACCTGCACGCCAGCGGGCGGACCATCGTGATGATCACGCACGAAATGGATGTCGCCGAGCGGGCCGGCAGGGTGGTGCGTATGCAGGACGGCCGGATCGTCTCCGATGTCAGGCAGCAGCCGGTGCCCGCGGGAACCTTCGCGGTGGCGCCGTGAACCTCCTCGAATCGGCGCGCTTCGCCCTCTCCGGGGTGGCCGCCAACAAAATGCGTTCCGTCCTCACCACGCTGGGGATCCTGATCGGCATCGCCGCCGTCATCATCCTGCTCGCGGTCGGTGCGGGGACAAGCAACAACATCAAAGCCCAGATCGGCAAGCTGGGCACCAACGTCCTCACCGTCAGCCGGTCCACCAGCGCGGGCGGCCGCAGCACCGGCGGCCAGGCCGGGGCAAGCCGTACACGCAGCACCAACCTCACCCTCGAGGACGAGCACGCCCTCACGGATGCAGTCCTGGCCCCCGATGTGGCCCGCACGGCGCCGATCGTCCAGGCGCAGGGCGTCACGGCAACGTACACCAGCGCCACCCACTCCGTTGCCAGCTTCCTCGGGACCACGTCCTCGTACTTCGATATCACCAACAGCGCCATGGCGTCCGGGGCGTCCTTCACCGAAGCCGACCAGCAGGCAGGGAACCCGGTGGCCGTCATCGGAAATACGGTGGCCAGTGATCTCTTCGGCGCCACCACCGGTTCCGCGGTGGGCCAGACCATCCAGCTGAACGGCCAAAATTTCACGGTGTCCGGCGTGCTCGCGGTCAAGGGGTCCACCGGCCTGAACGATCCCGACGACATCGTGGTGGTGCCGTTCTCCGCCGCGCAGAACAAGTTCACCGGCTATGCGCCCACCCTCGCGTCCATTACGGTGCAGGCGGCCTCCGCGGACGTCATGAACCAAGCCCAAAACGAGATCCAGATGATCCTGGACGCCCGCCACCACGTCGACTCCACCAACCGGGACTACCAGGTCCGCAACCAGGCGCAGATACTCACCACCGCCACCAACACCACCCAAACACTGACCATCCTGCTGGGCGCGGTGGCTGCCATCAGCCTCCTGGTCGGCGGCATCGGCGTCATGAACATCATGCTGGTCACCGTGACGGAACGGACCCGGGAGATCGGCATCAGGAAGGCCATCGGCGCGTCCCGGGGCAGTATCGTGACGCAGTTCCTGATCGAATCCCTGGTGATTTCGGTCATCGGCGGGGTCGCCGGGATCGCCGTCGGCTTCGCGGGCAGCGCGTTCCCCGTGCTCGGCGTCCAGCCCGAGGTGCAGGCCTGGACAGTCTGGCTGTCCCTGGCGGTGTCAGCCGTCATTGGACTGGTTTTTGGGGTCTACCCCGCCAACAAGGCCGCGAAGCTGCGGCCCATCGATGCCCTCCGCTATGAATAGGAAACCCGTGAACAGCTCCAGCCCATACACCCCGGACACCGACGCAGCCACCGAAGCGCTGCCCGTTCCCCTGACCGCCCCCGGCGAGGACCACGGGCCGTTCCGGGACCAGCCGGCCGAAGTCCCCGCCGACGACGAACCCTTCATTCCCAGGAAGCGGTACACGCCAGGCCGTACCACGAAAGTCCTGGTCTGCGTACTGCTGGTGGTGGCCGGATTCTTCGGCGGCTCGATGGTGCAGAAGCAGCTTGACCTCGGCGCCCGGGCCGGCCGGACAAACGTGGGCAACTTCCAGGGAACCAACGGCCGTGCCGGGGCCGGTGCCGGCGACACCCCCGGCACCCAAACGCCCGGCCAGGGCCGCCGCAACGGCAACAACGGTGCTGCCGCGCCAACCGCCGCGCCCACCGGTGCTGCCGGCCAGTAGGGCGTCCGGCCCGCAAAGGTAAGGCCGACGGCGGGAGTTGCGTCCCGTCGTCGGCCTCGCTTTTCGCTGCGGGTCCGGGCAGTCCGGGGTCTACCTGACCGGGTTGCCGAGTTCACGCAGCGGGGTGAATGCAGACGCACCGAGCCGCAGCCCAGGACATCGAGGCGACAGTCCTCCCCGAGCTGCTGGAAGCCGCGCGGCGGATCGCCCTGGATTACGGCGGGTCGGCGGGCGCTGCCGCGAGGTAACTGTTTGCCATCCAAGCCGGCCACCCTACTCCCGCCGCGGCGCGCAGGGCTCTAGACTCAAGCCAACTGCGTGCAGCAGAGCCGCTGCCACGCCCTTCAGGAAGAGGAGGCAGCGGGTGAAACTGGGCATTCCGCGGGAACGCCGGGAGGGCGAGCGGCGCGTGGCCGCCACCCCCGACACCGTCAGGCAGTTGACCGGAATGGGCCTGGACGTCCTGCTCGAAACCGGGGCCGGGACAGCCGCGGGCCACTCCGACCATGACTACCGGCAGGCGGGCGCGGAGATCGTCGCGGAACTGGACCACGGCGCCCTCGACATCCTGGCCCACGTCCGACCGCTGGACCCGGACACCGCTGCCGCCTTGAAACGGGAAGCGGTGGCTGTGGGGCTCGGGTCGCCGTCGTCCGAACTGCCCACGGTGCAGGCGCTCGCGGACAACGGCGTCACCTCCTTCGCCCTGGAGCTGGTGCCCCGCATTTCCCGGGCCCAGTCCATGGATGCGTTGACCTCGCAGGCGCTGGTGGCCGGCTACCGCTGCGTGCTCGAAGCGGCCATCCGGCTGCCACGGTTCTTCCCGCTGTACATGACCGCCGCCGGGACCATCCCGCCGGCGCGCGTCCTGGTCCTCGGCGCGGGCGTGGCCGGACTGCAGGCCATCGGAACGGCAAAGCGGCTGGGGGCGCGGGTGTTCGCCAACGACATCCGGCCCGCCTCTGCTGACGAGGTGGCTTCCATGGGCGGCACCTTCATCCGGCTGGACCTTGAAACCGCGGAAGCGGCCGGCGGCTACGCGCGGCAGCTGAGCTCCGATGCCGGCACCAGGCAGCGCCAGCTGCTGGCCCCGCACGTCGCCCAATCGGACGTTTTGATCACGACGGCGGCCGTCCCGGGCCGTCCCGCGCCCCTCCTGGTGACCCGCGAGATGGTGCAGGGCATGCGCCCCGGATCGGTCGTCGTCGACCTCGCCGCGGAGTCCGGCGGAAACGTGGAGGGATCCGTGCCCGGCCAGGACATCCCTATCCCCACCGCGGACGGGTCCGGGCAGATTACCCTGGTGGGCCTGAAGGACCCGGCCTCCGCGATGGCGTCCGACGCCTCCCGCCTGTACGCCAAGAACGTGGCCAACCTGCTGGCCCTGATGGTGCGGGACGGCGCGCTGGCCCTGGATTTCGACGACGAAGTGGTGGCCGGAGCCTGCCTGACCCACGGCGGCGTGGTGCGGCACCAGCCCACCGCCGCACTGCTGGCCGCACGGACCGGCGCAGCCGCCACGGCCCGGCAGGACGGAGCACTCTGATGGACGGGACAGCCCTGCTGACCATTACCGTACTGGCAGTGTTCGTCGGCTTCGAGGTGGTGTCCAAGGTCTCCAGCACCCTCCACACGCCGCTGATGTCCGGCGCGAATGCCATCCACGGGATCATCCTGGTGGGTGCCATCATCGTGGCCGGCCAGGCGGCGGACCCGTGGGTCCTGGCGGTGGCACTGCTCGCGGTGGTCCTCGCCACCGCGAACCTGGTGGGCGGGTTCGTGGTGACGGACCGGATGCTGCACATGTTCCATGCGAAGAAGGATGCCGGGCAAGCCAAGGGCGGCAGCAAATGAGCATCCTCGATCCCGTCTGGACCGCCCTGCTGTACCTGGCCGCAGCGGTCTTCTTCATCCTGGCGCTGCGCGGTCTGAGCTCGCCGCGCACCGCCCGCCGCGGAAACCTGGTGGGCGCCCTGGGTGCTGTGATCGCCGTCGTGACCGTCTTCCTGTCCGCCCGGCTCGAGAACATCCCGTGGATCCTGGGCGCGATCGTGGTGGGCTCCGCCGTCGCCGCTCCCGTGGCGCGGCGGGTCAGGATGACGCAGATGCCGCAGCTGGTGGCCCTGTTCAACGGGGTGGGGGGCGGCGCTGCCGCGCTGGTGGCCCTCCTCGAGCTGGGCCATGCGGGGGAACCGTGGGTCCGCGTGGCCATCGTTTTCACGCTCCTGGTGGGGGCCGTTTCGTTCGCCGGCTCGGGCATCACGTTCGCCAAGCTGCAGGAGCTGATGACCACCCGGCCCGTGGTGTTCTACGGGCTGCCCGTGGTGATGTCGGTGGTGCTGCTGGCGGCGGTGGCCTCCGGCGTCGCCGTCGTCGTTTCCGGGTCGCTGCCCCTTGCGGTCCTGCTGCTGGTCCTGGGCCTGGCCGCGGGCGTCCTGCTGGTCCTGCCCGTGGGCGGCGCGGACGTGCCCATCGTCATCTCGCTGCTCAACGCCTTCACCGGCCTGGCCGTCGCGGCGTCCGGCGTGGTGCTCGGCAACGTCCTGCTGGTGGTGGCCGGCACGCTGGTGGGCGCCTCGGGCACCATCCTCACCCGCGCCATGGCGGCGGCCATGGGCCGGAGCGTCGCGGGCATCCTGTTTGGCGCCTTCCGCGGAGGGTCGACGGCGGGATCCACGGCAGTGAGCGAGCGTCCGGTCCGGTCCTCCTCGCCGGAGGACGTGGCGGTCCTGCTGGGGTACGCCCAGCGCGTGATCATTGTTCCCGGCTACGGCCTGGCCGTGGCGCAGGGGCAGCACACCGCTGCCGAACTGGCGCTGGCCCTGGAAGCCCGGGGCATCCAGGTGGACTTCGCCATCCACCCGGTGGCCGGCCGCATGCCCGGCCACATGAACGTGCTGCTGGCGGAAGCCAACGTTCCCTACGAATCGCTCAAGGAAATGGGCGAGATCAACCCGGAGTTCAAGACCACCGACGTCGCCCTGGTGGTGGGTGCCAATGACGTGGTCAACCCGGCGGCCAAGACATCCTCCGGGTCGCCGATCTACGGGATGCCCATCCTGGAGGTGGCGGAAGCGCGGCAGGTGGTGTTCCTGAAGCGTTCCATGCGCCCGGGGTTCGCCGGCATCGAGAATGAACTCCTGTTCGAGCCGCAGACGTCCCTGCTGTTCGGCGACGCCAAGGAGTCCCTGGCCCAGGTGCTGGGCGCCGTCAAGGCACTGTAGGCGCGGAACTGCAGCCGCTTCGGGTTACTCTTCTCTCAACAGCCTGCTTGCTTTCCACCCCACCAGAGGACGCCATGACTGACACCAGCTCCACTTCGCCCAAACGTGCCGCCATCATTGTCAATCCTGCCAAGCCGGTGGACTTCGATGTGCGCGGCCTGGTGGCCAAGCACTGCGTCGAGAACGGCTGGGGCGAGCCCATCTGGCTGGAGACCACCAAGGAGGACCCCGGCGTCGGGCAGGCAAAGGAAGCCCTGGCTCAAGGGGCGGACCTCGTCATCGCGGCCGGCGGCGACGGTACCGTGCGCTGCGTCGCCGAGGTCCTGGCCGGCGGTGATACGCCCATGGGCCTGCTCCCCCTGGGGACCGGGAACCTGCTGGCACGCAACCTGGGCATGGACGTGACCGATTACGACGGCGCCATGGCCGGCGCCCTGACCGGCGCCGAACGGAAGATCGACGTGGTCCGCGCCAAGCGGAGCGATCCGGACCAGGACCAGCTCTTCCTGGTCATGGCGGGCCTGGGCTACGACGCCACCATCATGGGCGACACCAACGAGGACCTCAAGGACAAGGTGGGGTGGCTGGCCTACGTGGACGCCGGCATCCGGAACCTGCCCGGAAAGCCCGTGAAGGCCACCTTGGCGATTGACGGCAAGACCGTGATGCACCGCGGCGTGCGCAGCGTGATGGTGGGCAACTGCGGCAAGGTCCAGGGCGGCGTGGAGATCTTCCCCGACGCCAAGATCGACGACGGCCTGCTGGACATCGCGGTCCTGGCACCCCACCACGGCAAGCTCGGCTGGCTGTCCGTGCTGGCCGGCATCATCGGCAAGGGCCGGAACCGGGATACGGCGGTGGAGTATTTCCAGGGCAAGACGGTTGAGATCACCCTGGAGCACAAGGACGACTACCAACTGGACGGGGACCACGAGGGTGAGGGCAAGCACGTGCTGATGAGCATCGAGCCCGGAGCCCTGACCCTGCGGATGTAAGCGCCCGGCGGGGCAGGCCGGCTAGGCCAGGAGCCTGCCCCAGCGCGGGTCCAGCAGCGGAGCACCCGCCAGTTTCAGGGCGTGCCAGAGGGTGACCGCCACGGAGTCAAGGACCGGGACGCCGGTGCTCTCCTCGATCTCGGCGGTGATATTGGCGCCGTAGAGGTTGGTGCACAGGTACACCAGGGCGTCGGGCGCGGCGGCGGCGAGTTCCCGCGATCCCGGCAGCATCTCCGCGTCCGTGACCCTGGCGAACGACTCGTTGTCGCTGAGCCCGAGCGCCCGGTGGTCCACGGTCTTAATGCCTTCGCGCTCGTAGGAGGCGATGACCTGGTGGTTCACATCGCTCGTATACGGCGTGAACAGGCCGATCCGTTCAGTGCCGAAGGCGCGGAACGCCTCAAGGTAGGCCAGCGTGGAGGTGGTGGCCGGGACGCCCGTGGCGCCGGTAATTTCCGCCGCCAGCTCCCGGTCGTGCGCCGAACCCAGCCACGACCCCGAGGTGCCGTTCCAGGCGATGACGTCCACGTCCGCCGTCGCCAGCAGCCGTGCGGCCTCCCGCATGACGGCGGGGTCGAACTGGCGGTTGGCGGAGTCGTCCAGGGCGATCCGGGTGACGGGAATGCGGGTGAAGTGGACCGTGACGTCGCTGCGGCCACCGAGGATCCGGTAGGTCTGCGGCTCCAGGCAGGTGTTGGAGGACGGCACGATCATGCCGATCCGGCGGGGACGTGTGGATGCAGGCATGGGAACTCCTAGAGGGCGGCGGCGGCGTGTGCCGCGCCGGCGGAAAGGGACTGGTGCTCGCGGAAGCCGTTGCGGGTGATGAACCGGCCTGCGGGGCCGGGATCGTGGAAACCGTCCGCGTCCAGCACCACCCGGCCGTTGGAAACCACGACGGCGGGCCAGCCGGTGAGTGCCTTCCCGTCGAAGGGCGAGAAATCCGTCCCCATGTGCAAGGCGGTGCCATCCACCGTCCGTTCCTCGGCGGGGTCGAAAACCACCAGGTCGGCGTCGAACCCCTCGGCGATGCGGCCTTTGCCGGGGAGCGCGTTGATGCGGGCGGCGCCGGCCGCGAAGGCCTCGACGAACTGCTCCACGGAGGCACCGGCGGAGGTCATCGCGGTGAACGTCACCGGCATCCGGGTCTCCACGCCGGGCAGCCCGTGCGGCATGGCGCGCACGTCATCGGTGCGCTCGCGCTTCTGGGACAGGTCGTAGCAGGAGTGGTCGGAGGACATGGTGTGGATGGCCCCGGACGCCAGCCGCTCCTTGAGCGCGGCCACGGTTTCCGGGCTGCGCATGGGCGGGCAGCAGGCGAACCATTCCGGGAAGGCGGACGCGTAGACAGTGTCGTCCAAGGTGACGTAGTGCGGGCAGGTCTCGGAGAACGTCTCCAGTCCCCGGGAGCGGGCTTCGCTCACCAGGTCCACGGCCCCGGGCGTGGATTGATGGACAAAGTACACGGGTGCGCCGGTGTATTCGGCCATGGCCAGGGTTTCCTTCACCGAGATCTCCTCGGCCAGCTCAGGACGTGTCCGGTGCAGGTGTTCGATCCCAATCCGGCCGTCCTGGGCGTGCTGTTCGGTGCAGTCGGCGATGATGGGATCGTGTTCGGCGTGGATGTAGGCCAGGCCGTCCAGCCGGACCAGCTCCCGCATGACCTTCAGGATGGTGTCCCCGTCAGCCATGGTGGTGCCGCGGTTGGTGGTGTACATCTTCACTGAGCGGACGCCCTCGGCGGCAAGCTGCTCCAGCTGCCAAGGGATGGTTTCGTCCCAGGCGACCACCGCGCCGTGGAGGGCGACGTCGCACCGGGATTCGGTGGCGAGTTCCTTCTTGTGCAGGGCGGCGGCGAGCGGGGTCTCCTGGGCGTCCCGGGGGATGCCGAAGTCGATGATGGTGGTGGTACCGCCCCACAGTGCCGCGGTGGACGTGGTCCGGAAGTCGTCAAGGGTACGGAAGCGTCCGGTGACCTGGGCGACGTGGCAGTGTCCGTCAACGCCGCCGGGGATGACAAGTTTGCCGGCGGCGTCGATGGTGCGGCCGGCGGCGGGGACCGGCTGGTCAACGTCGATGAGGGCGGCGATGCGGCCCTCCTGCACCACGATGTGGGCGGCCTGGCGGCCATGGCTGTTGACGATTGTGGCGTTGGCAATGACGAGTTCTGGCTGGTGGGACATCGGTGTCCTCCTTGTGGGTATGGTGTCTGGCTTTAGGCGGCAGGCTGGGGCGCGCCGGCGTGCTCCTGGCGGGCCGCAAGGGCTGCGTCCAGGCTGCCGGAGAGGCCTTTTCGGTCTTTCGCCGGGGGAGGGGCGAACGCGCCGGCGCGGTGCGATCCGGACTGCAGCCCGGCCACCGCCTCGGCCATGCGGATCCCGGCGGAGATGCCGTCAACCACCGGCACGGGGATCTGCCCCTTGAGGTCGCGGGCGAGTCCTGCCAGCGGGGCGCCGGCGAGGATGACGACGTCGGCGCCGTCCTCCGCCACGGCCTGCCGGCTAAGTGCCAGCAGGGTTTCCTTGAAGTCCTGCTGGACCGAGCCGATGCTGGTGAGGGAGTCGTTGATGGAACGGATGGAGGCCAGCCGGCCGGCGAGCCCGAAGCGTTCCACGCACTCGCGGTACCAGGGCTTGATCCGGTCCGAGATGGCGATGATGGAGAAGCGGTGGCCCTGCAGCGCCGCCGCGCAGAGTGCGGCCTCGGTGATGCCGATGACCGGGACGTCCGCCAATTCCTTCAAGGCGGGCATGCCGGGGTCGCCGAAGGCTGCCACCACGATGGCGTCAACCGGGTCCGCGCCGGGGCGGGTGTGCTCGGCGACGATTTCGGCGACGGCCCCGGCGGCGATGAGGGCTTCGAACCGGGTTTCGATGTATTCGACGCCGTGGCCGGCGGTCCGCACCAGCAGTTCGGTGCCAGGGGCTGCGGAGCGGTGCGCCTCGGATTCGATCAGGGCCGTGACGTCGGCGCTGATGTTGGGGTTGATGACCAGGAGTTTCATTTTCTCTTCCGGTGGAATTCTGGTTCGGTTTTCTGGAAGTCATCGGGGAACTGTTCCCGGTACTTTCCGATGTGGGAGGCGGATTGGGCGGCCGCCCGGTCGGGGTCGCCGCTGGCAATGGCGGCGTAGAGCTCCCGGTGTTCGCGGATCAGTTCGGGCAGGTCGCTGACGTGCCGGAACAGCCAGTGCATCCGGCCCTGCAGGGGTTCCAGGGCCGATTTGAGGAAGTTGTTGTCCGCAATCCCGGTGATGGCGTCGTGGAACTCGCTGTTGGAGCGGTGCGCTTCCATCACCGCGCCCTTGGCAAGGAAAGCCTCTGCGTTGTCCAGCAGCCCCTTAAGGTAGGCCAGGTCTTCAGCGGTGGCGCGGCGCGCGGCGAGCCGGCAGGCCAGCACCTCGAGGGACTGGCGGACATCGAAGAGGTCCTCAACATCCTTGGGGCTGAGGCTGCTGACTTCCGCCCCGCGGGCCCCGCGGTCGCTGATGAGGCCTTCCTGCCGGAGCATGCGGAGGGCTTCGCGGACCGGCAGGCGGGACACGGAGAATTCGGCGGCGAGGTCGCGTTCCACCAGCCGCGTGCCGGGAGCGTAGTGCCCTTCGAAAATGCGGGTGCGGAGGGTGTCCCGGACAGTCTCGCGGAGGGGGCGGTCCTTGTCCTGGGTCTCTTCTGCGGTCAGCATGGTGCTCCATTTTCGATTCTTGTATGGCACTGCTCCCGGCTGCGGGGGCGTGGTTTGCAAGTTTCCCTGCGAGGGCCAGCTTAGACAGGAAGCCGCTTGTTGTAGTTCAGGGTGAGGACCGATGCGCCCATGATCACCGCGGAACCGACAAAGTACAGCAGCGCCCAGGTGTAGGAGCCGGTGGCCCCGACGATCAGGCCGACGACGATGGGGGTCACGAAGCCGGAGATGTTGCCACTGAGGTTCATGGCGCCGCCCAGGACCCCGGCGTTGGTGCGTCCGCCGAGGATGGACGGAATGCTCCAGAACAGGCCCACCCAGCGCAGGAAGAACAGGACCACGGAGAGCAGCACGACGGCGGTGGTGGCGTCGGGGACCACGGTGACGCCTACCAGACCCGCTACGACGATGGCGCTGGAGATGCCCAGGAGGGTGCGCATGACCAGGTTTGCGGAGGCGCCGGAGGCCCGCCATTTGTCGGCGATGGTGCCGCCGATGATTTCTCCGACGAACCCGGCGCCGAAGATCACCAGGGTGGACCAGCCGATGGTCTTCAGATCGAAGCCCTTGGCTTGGGCCAGGTACAGCGGCCCCCAGGTCAGCAGGCCGTAGAAGACTCCGTTGAATCCGAGCCAGCCCAGGCACATGGCCCAGAAGGAGCGGAACTTCAGGTAGGGGAGGAGGCCGCGTTTGCCCGTGCTGCCGTCCAGGGTGGCTTCGGCGTCCTCGGCGGCGTGCGAGGCTTCGATGTAGGATGCTTCGGCTTCGTTGACGGCACGGTGTTCCCGGGGGTTGTCCCGGACGTACCACCAGACGGCGAGTCCCATGAGGACGGTGGCGGCGCCGGCGATCACGAAGGACCAGCGCCAGCTGCCGGTGGTGGCAATGAGGCCGGCAATGATGATGCCGCCAAGCCCGGCACCCAGGGGTGCGCCGGCGTCCAGGATGGTGGCGCCGCGGCCGCGTTCGGACCGGTGCATCCAGATGGCGTTGAGCTTGCCCCCGGCGGGCATGACGCCGGCCTCGGTGACGCCGATTCCAAGCCGGGCGATGAACATGCTCAGGAAACCGCCGGCCATGCCGGACGCTGCTGTGGCCGCGCCCCAGCCGATGCAGGAGGCGGTCATGACCTTGCGCGGGCCGAACTTGTCGATCAGCCAGCCCACGGGAACCTGCATCAGGGCGTAGGTCCAGAAGAAGGCGGACAGCAGCAGGCCCACCAGTTCGGGGGCGAGGTTGAATTCCTTTTGGATGATGGGCAAGGCCACGGAGATGGAGCCGCGGTCGATGTAGTTGACGGACACGAGGACCAGGAGCAGCAGGAAGAGCCGCCACCGGACGGAGCTGCGCCGTTGCAGTCCGTCCTTTCGGGGCTGGGTGGTTTGGGATGCGGATTCGGCGGATGGCGCCGTTGTTTCAGTGTTTGGGACGGACACAGCTTCTCCTTCACGGGGAAGTTCACGAATGGGGAGGATTCGATTTTGGGATCCCAATTTGGGATCCCAAAAACAAAGCTAGAAGTGACTCCCGCCACTGTCAAGGGTTTTTTGCCCGACAGCGTTCCGCGGCTCCTCCGAACGGATTGTGACTGGTGCCCGCATGGTCTCGACGACTAGGGGGAGGAACCCGCGGGGCGGTGGGATAGGGTTTCGGCCAGCTCGGCGAGGCGGTGGGCCCGTGCGGATTCGGCCGGAGTGAACGGCTCACCCGGCCGGGAAAAGGTGATGGGCCCCTGCCGGGCCGTGGGGATCTTCAGGCGCGTCCCGTCGTCGGCCGGTGACCCGGCGTCCTGTGGCGGCAGGATCTGCGCATGCAGCAGCTCGGCCACCGCCAAGGGGAGTTCGTCCGGCGCGGCAGCGATCCGCGCCGCGAGGCTGAGCGCCTTCGTCTGCCCGTCCGCCATCGCCAGGGACGTGGTGGGCCATACGTGCGGACGGCTGCCGCCGCCGTCGTGCAGGGCTGCCAGCAGCTCGCGCTCGCCCACCTCGCCCGGGACCGCGAGGACGAACTCGTCCAGGACGCCGGCCGGGGCGGGGTGCACGTGCAGGCCCAGGATGTTGGCATCCAGCCGGGCCAGTGCCCGGGTCATCCTTTGCAGCGAACCGGGCTGGTCCGCCAGCAGTGTCCGTGCCCGCCACAGCGACGGGGCCGCCGCCAGCTGGCGGCGGTGCCGCAGTGCCGGCGCATGGAGCCAGCTGCGCAGGATCCTCGCCGCCGACGGTTCGGCCACCCAAATCACCAGGACTGTGGCCGTCAGGGTCAGCACCAGGACCTTGGCCACGTAGGGAAGGTGGGTCTCCACCACCAGGGCGTGGACCAGCAGCTCGATGGGCAGCATTACGGCCACGTTGGCAACGGTGAGCCGCGCCTTGGGCGGCTCGGGCATCCGGCCGCAGACCTCGCAGCTCAGGTCGGCCGCGGGCGTGTTGTGCGGAGGGCGCTTCATGACTCAAGCATCACCGGGTGCTGTTTCCGCCGCGTTGCCTCCTGATTCCATTCATGGGAACGTGCCAGGGGCCTTCCGGGTCCCGCACCGTAGGATTTATCAGGAACGTCAGCGCGGCCGCCCGTCAGAATCCACCCCCAAGGAAGGCGCTGCCCACGTGAAGTTGTTTGCCGAGATGTTCAGCATTGGTCCCGGCAACAAGGACCACCATCCTGCCTTGAGGTGCGCTGTCGGTGTGTTCGTGCCGCTGATTACCTTGGTGCTCCTGGGCCGGCTGGACCTGGCAATCTTCGCGTCCTTCGGGGCGTTCACGGGCATCTACGGCCGCGGCGAGCCGCACGCGGTCCGGTTCGTGCTGCAGTTGCGGGCCGGACTGCTGATGTTGCTGGTGATCTTCCTGGCGGCGCTCGCCGCACGAATGGAATCCGCCTGGGGTCTTGAACGCGCCACCACCACCTGGCTGCTGGTCCTGGCCACCACCCTGGTTGCCGGGGCCTGCTCGGTGGCTATCTCCTGGTTGCGGCTTCGCCCCGCCGGGTCCCTCTTCCACATCTTCGCCTTTGCCGCCATCGCTTCCATTCCCAACCAGCCGCCGCTGTGGCAGGGGATGCTGGTGGCCGTCCTCACCACCGTGTTCGCCCTGCTCATCGGCTTCTCGGCCCGGATCCTTCCCAGCCACCGGACCCCCTGGACCCGGCCGGCCCCGATCCGCCGTACCCCCGCAGAGAAGCGTGCGGCCCGGCTTGAAGGCTTCGGTTACCTGGTGGCCGCCGGACTTGCCGGGTCACTGGCCACATGGGCCGGCAGCCGCCTGGGATTCGGCCACAACTATTGGGCCATGGTGGCGGCGGTGGTGCCCCTGGTGGGCCACTCCACGCGGCACCGGGTCCGCCGGGGCATCCAAAGGATCATCGGCACCGTCCTGGGCCTCGCGGTGCTGGCCGCCGTCCTGCTGCTCGGCCTGCAACCCTGGCAGACCGTGCTCGTCATGGCGCTGTGCCAGTTCGGCGCCGAAATGTTCATCCTCCGCCAGTACCTGCTGGCCCAGGTTTTCGTTACGCCCCTGGCGCTGGTGTCAACGCTGCTGGTGGTCCCGGCGTCGCCAACCCTCTTGCTGCGCGACCGCATCATCGAAACCGTCATCGGTGCCGCCGTCGGCATTGCCGTGGTGCTGGCTCCCGGCGCGTGGCGCCGCCTCAGGCAGGGTTCGACGACGGCCTGACCGCCTTCCCGCGCGAGTTCCGTCCGGGCGCGGTACGCTGGACTTCCGGTGAACGGAAGGACTGGCGGTGGCAAACTCGAGCTCGGGCGACTCCGTGGTGGACCGGATCGTGCGGCTGATCTCCGCGTTTCCCCAGGATGTCAATGCCCTCCAGTTGTCTGACCTTGCCAGCCGGGCAGGCCTTCCGCTGACCACTACCCACCGGCTGGTGGGCCAGCTGGCAGGTCACGGACTGCTGGAGACTGCTCCGGGCGGGATGGTGCGGCCTGGACTCCGGCTGTGGGAACTGGTGAACCGTGCCTCGCCGGCGCTGGCGCTCCGGCAGGCAGCCATGCCGTTCATGGAGGACATCCAGCAGGTGCTGAACCAAAACGTGAACCTGGCAGTGCTCGATGGCTGGGAGGCCCTCTTTGTGGAGCGCCTGTCACGGCGCGGCTCGGTGGCCAACCGGGCCCAGGTGGCGG
Organism: Arthrobacter sp. 135MFCol5.1; assembly: GCF_000374865.1. Lineage (GTDB taxonomy): Bacteria > Actinomycetota > Actinomycetes > Actinomycetales > Micrococcaceae > Arthrobacter. Next base: position 164,188 of record NZ_KB895461.1, read on the forward strand.
GGAGGATGCCCATCCATATCTCGTCCGCCGGACTGGCACTGATGGCCCACCAGGACAAGGCCATGCAGCAGGAGTACCTGGGCCAGTTCACCGATCCCGAGGGAAGGCTGGCTGCGGCCGACGTGCGGGCGCTGCTGGCCGAGGCCGCCCATCAGGGCTTTGCGCAACTGAAAGGCGTAGTGGATGCGGGCACCTGGGGAATAGCGGTGCCCGTGCTGGACCGCCGGCAGCGGGCCGTAGCCTCACTGGGTGTCGTGGTGCCCCTGCAGGAGATGCGCCTGCAGGCACTGGTTCCGGCCCTGCAAACGGCTGCCCGGGGCATCGCCCGGCAACTTGCCGACGCCTGAGCCATTCAACGGAATTTCCGTAACGCCGGTCACCCGGCTTCCCCCACACTGATGGCAGACAAACGATCCGGTGCCGCCCGTGGCGGGACCCGCAGCGAAGCGAGACGCAGCCATGGCACGAAAAACCATCACCACCCAAGTGGCCATCATGGGAGGCGGTCCGGCAGGGCTGATGCTGTCCCATCTCCTGGCGAAGGCAGGCATCGAGTCAACGGTCATTGAGGTCCGCAGCCACGAGGAGATCGCCCACACCGTCCGCGCCGGAATCCTGGAGCACGGCACTGTGAATCTGCTGGTGGACAGCGGGGTTTCGGACCGTGTGCTGCGCGAGGGCGACCGGCACGATGGCATCGAACTGCGGTTCAACGGCGAGAGCCACCGCATCGACTTCAAGGACCTCGTGGGCGAGTCCGTCTGGCTCTACCCGCAGACGGACGTCTTCCTCGACCTCGCCGCGCGGAGGAAGGACGACGGCGGCGACGTCCGCTTCAGCGTCACCGACACCTCCGTCCATGACCTGGAAGGCAGCCCGAAGGTCTGCTTTACCGACGCCGAAGGCGTTGAATTCGAGATCCAGGCGGATTTCCTGGTGGGTGCCGACGGCTCCCGCAGCCACTGCCGGTTCCAGATCCCGGAGGCCCACCGCAAGTGGTACTTCCACGAGTACCCGTTCGCATGGTTCGGCATCCTGGCCGAGGCTCCCCGCAGTTCCGACGAACTGATCTACGCCAACTCGGCCAACGGCTTCGCCCTGATCAGCCAGCGTACGGAGACGGTCCAGCGGATGTATTTCCAGTGTGATCCCAAGGAGAACGTGGCGGAGTGGGACGATGACCGGATCTGGGCCGAATTCCGGAGCCGCGTCAACGGGAACGGCTTCGAGCTCAAGGAGGGCCCGGTCATCGAGAAGATGGTCCTGCCGTTCCGCAGCTTCGTCCACACCCCCATGCGCCACGGCAACCTGTTCCTCGCCGGGGATGCCGCACACACTGTGCCGCCCACCGGAGCCAAGGGCCTGAACCTGGCCATCAACGACGTCAAGGTCCTCTTCGAGGGGCTGGACAGCCACTACAACTCCGGATCGGGACACCTGCTGGACACCTACAGCGACCGCGCCCTGGA
>NZ_KB895462.1 GCF_000374865.1 Arthrobacter sp. 135MFCol5.1
TGAACTGCTCCCCGAAAGTTGGACTGAAAATTCAGTTTCGACTTCCGGGGAGCAGTTTTGCGTTCAAGTAGTTCTTTGTCAGCCGATCAGCGCGCAACGGCTGTAGCGTGGTTTGAGAAGGGCCTTGCTTACACGGCGACCGCCACCATGCTCGGTGTGTCTCGTGACTCTCGTGGGCCTGTTAAGAGGCTGTATCGGCGGTGGAGGATCCATGGTCAAGGTGCGCTGGTGACGAAGCCTGCTCAGTCGTACACGTTCGAATTCAAGCTCGCCCTGGTGCAACGGTTCCTCGCGGGTGAGACTGCACCGGCCTTGGCTGAAGAGGCCGGCTTATCTTCGGCCCTGCTACTCAAGTCGTGGGTGCGTACCTACCGTCGTGAAGGCGTGGACGCCTTACGCCCCAAGCCCAAGGGCAGACCCCGGAAGCCTGACTCCCCACCGCCTGCCGAAGTATCCGAGCTAGAACGGCTACGGCGGGAGAACGAACGCCTGCGGGCCCAAGTCGCGTATCTGGGAAAATTGCGAGCCTTGAGGGCTCCAAAACAAAGGTGAAGGTCCAGGCCCTCATCGCCCTCAAGGCTGACTTCCCGCTGCCGCTTCTTCTTCAGGTCTCGGGCCTGGCACGATCCACGTTTTTCTACCACCAGGCGCGCCTTCAAGCCGCTGACCCGCAAGAGGAACTCAAGGCGTCCATCAGCGACATCTTTAAGAAGAACCATGGGCGGTACGGGCACCGGCGGGTGCACAGTGAACTGCTCAATCTTGGCTGGACGGTTGCCAAAAAGACCGTGCTGAAGTTGATGCGGACACTCGGCCTGCTCTGCAAGGTGCGGCGCAGGAAACGCTACAACTCATACCAAGGCGAGGCGGGCATGATCGCGCCGAACCTCCTGAACAGGAAGTTCGATGCCACTGCCCCAAACCAGAAGTGGGTCACGGACGTGACCGAGTTCAGCGTTGGAGACCGTAAGCTCTACCTCTCGCCTGTCATGGACCTCTTCGACCGGCAAATCATCTCCCACAGCATCAGCACATCCCCGAACCTGGATCTGACTAACAACTCGTTGCGTGGCGCCTTTGAACGCCTGGAGCCTGGGCAGCAGCCGCTCGTGCATTCCGACCAGGGGTTCCAGTACCAGCACATCTCGTGGCGCACTCTCTTGGGGCAGGCCGGTGCGGTCCAATCCATGTCCCGCAAAGCCAACTGCTACGACAACGCGGTGATGGAAAACTTCTTTGGGCACCTCAAGGAGGAACTCTTCCACCGTGTCCGCTTCCTCAGTACCGACGCACTCACCACGGCGCTGAACGAATACATCCACTGGTACAACACCGAAAGAATCTCCACCACGCTCAAAGGGAGGAGCCCGGTTCAGTACCGGGCTCAGATGCTTGCGTCATAGGTCCACTCGCAGCCATCGCTGACCCGACACTGACAGAATCGCTAAGCCCTGCAAACGCTTAGCCTGCTCTGGCTACTCTCTCCGACAGTGAGACCTTGCGTCACGGCTTCGGAGGGAGGAGGATCGCACCAGTGTCAGGATAGAGGCCTTCTGGGGAGGGGCACATGGATATTCCGCACGTCCGCGTTGCGCTGGTTACTGCTAGATGAACAGGTCAAAGCTCGTCCTCGGTCTTGCAGGACTGGTTACAACACTGAGCGGCCTTGGGCTGGTCTCGTGCTCATTAGTCGATACGACACCATCAAATGCCCCTGAGGTCTCCACTGATCAACAAGCGCAGGTGTGGCTTTGTGGCGAGGTCATCAGCAGAGGACGAGCAGTTCCCTCCATCCACCATGCCGAGCTCCCGGGCACCAAGCCTGTGGAGCACACCAGCATGTCGGGGAATGTCTATCTCCTGTTGACTGACGACTGCCGAAAGGGCACGGACTTTTCCGTAACTCCCTCGGAATCTGCAGCTGTTATTCAACAGGTCAATGACTCGTCGGGCGCTGCGGTGCTCGTGGTGCTAAAGCCTCTCGCTAAGGATTTCGACGTCAACTTTGGGGCCTCCACAGGTCGTCCCAGAACTGCCCTGGTCCGCCTCAGCGGTGATGACTCTGCCTGAGTCACGGCGGGCATGACTTTGACGACGAAGAAGTCCCCGTCCCGAGTGGGACGGGGACTTCCGTGAAAAGCCGACACTAGCCGCTAACGTGGAGTTCGCACATTTACGAGTCCAACTTTCGGGGACCAGTTCAATGCGCGCTGCCGGGGCTTTGGCGTTAACGCCTTGGTATAGGGTTTAAGCCATGATTCCTGCCGTTGTGCCCTGTATTGACCGCGCCCTCTGGGACGAATATGTCGACCGGTTCCAGGGCCACCCGCAGCAGCTGTGGGGCTGGGGAGAGACCAAGGCGATGCACGGCTGGTCCGTGGACCGGGTCCTCGTCAAGGCCGGTGACGAAACCATTGGCTGTGCCCAGCTCCTGGTCCGGAAGCTGCCTGCACCCTTCCGAGCCCTGGTCTACATCCCGCGCGGTCCGATGTGCACCGTGGAGAATGCGCAGGAGGTGCTCAACCGGCTGGCCGAGCACGCAGCCCTTCGGCACCGCGGCGTTGCCCTCAGCATCGAACCCGACTGGGACCGCGGCTCTGCCTTCGCCGGTGCCGTCGCCGCGGCCGGCTTCCGGGAATCGGCAAACACCGTCCTGATCCCCAGGACATTGATCCTGGACCTTACCCGGTCAGACGATGAACTGATGGCGGAGATGTCCAAGTCAACGCGGGCCAACATCCGCAAGGCGATGCGCAGCGACGTGGAATTCCGCAAGGTCAAGAACGACTCCGAGCTGGAGCAGGTGCTTGCGATCTACCACGACACGGCGGAACGTGCCGGGTTCGGCATCCACGAGGACCAGTACTATCGCGACATCTTCCGGAACCTGGGGGACGCCTCGCCCATCGTCGCAGCCTTCGACGGCGAACAGATGCTTGCGTTCACGTGGCTTTCCCGCAGCGGCACCACCGCGTTCGAACTTTATGGCGGCGTGTCCGCCGAGGGCCAGAAGCAGCGCGTGAACTACGGGGTCAAGTGGGCGGCATTGCAGTTGATGCGGGAAGACGGCTGCAGCCGGTATGACTTCAACGGCCTCCTCAACGACGGCATCTCCGACTTCAAGAAGCAGTTCGCCAAGCATGAGGACATGCTCCTGGGGACCTGGGAAAAGCCGTTGTCGCCGTTCTACCCCGCGTACTCCACAGCCATGCCGCTGGCCCGCAAAGGCCTCCAGGCGGCCCGCCGGCTGGTCAAGGGCGCGGCGGGCCGGGCGAAGGGGCTGATGAAGCGGCGCTAGAGTCCGGTAGTCACGGCGAAGGCCAGGGCAGGCTCGCTGCTGCCTGCTGCCCGGTGGACGTTGACCGGGGCCTCGGCAGCGGCCACGAACGCGCTGGAACCGCGGGACAGCTCCAGGTCGCCCTTGGGTGAGTCCAGGTAGACGGCACCGGCCACCACTATGACCACGGCGGCGCCGGACTGGGCCAACGGGACGGGGCCGGAGTCCGGGCCCAACTCGATGCGCTGAAGCTGAAACTCTCCGAACGGCGGCCGGTACACCTCCTGGTCCATCATGGTCCTCCCGGCGTGCAGCATCGGAACGGCCACCGGGTGGAAGTCGATGGTCTTCAGGAGCTCCGGCACATCGATGTGCTTGGGGGTCAGGCCGCCGCGCAGGACGTTGTCCGAGGACGCCATGACCTCCACGCCGAGGCCATGGAGGTACGCGTGGACGTTTCCTGCCGGCAGGTAGACGGCCTCGCCGGGCTGCAGGGAGATCCTGTTCAACAGCAGCGAGATCAGGACTCCGGGATCGCCGGGGTACTTCTCATTGAGGCTGATGACGGTTCCGAGCTCGGCCTCGTACGGCGCCAGGGGAGCTCCTGAAAGCAATGCTGCCACCACCAGGGCCGTAGCCTCGGCCGCGGCCTGCCCGCCGGTGATGAGCCGTTCGAATGCATCGTGCAGGCCGGCGCCTTCATCTTCCGCGGAGAGGTCGGACAAGAGGTCCTGCACCAGGACAGGGCACTCATCCGGTGACGGGAAGGTCCCGGCAACGTGGTCCAGGATCTTCCGGGTCTCGGCCGCCGGGCGGAACCCGCACAACGCCTCGAACGGCGTGAGGGCGAAGATCATTTCCGGCTTGTGGTTGTCGTCCTTGTAGTTCCGGTTGGCGGCATGGGGGTCGAGCCCTGCATCCTTTTCCCGCGCGAACCCGGCCCTTGCCTGCTCCAGGCTCGGATGGACCTGGAGGGACAGCGGCTGGGCTGCTGCCAGGATCTTGGCCAGGAAAGGCAGCCGCGGGCCAAATGCGGCCACTGATTCCGCACCGAGGAAATGCTCAGGGTCGGTGGCGATCAGGTCGTCGAGCGGGCGTCGTCCGCCGTCCTCGGAAATGTGGGCCACCGACGGCGAATCAGGGTGCGCGCCGATCCACAGTTCGGCCTCGGGCCGCCCGGATTCGGGGCGGCCGAGCAGCGAGGCGATCGCCGTCGTCGAGCCCCATGCGTAATCCCGAAGGACGTTCTCGATCTCGTACAAGGATGTTCCGTTTCCCTAGGTGTGATGGGACGGCTACAGTGCGGCGCACTGGCCGTTGGTGGCCACGAGGTTGCGGATGGCCTGCTCGTTGCCCTGGCGCTTGAAATCGTCCAGCATCTGCTCCGTGATCGGCTCGCCGTCGGGGGTGGTGGTCACCGGTGTGAAGTCCGACGGCGCCGTGGACTCCTGCGGCAGTCCTCCGGTCATGGCCCGGGAAAGCCCGGCCGGTCCTGCCGCCTGGACGTGCCCGGCACCGGCTGCCGGTGCGTTGATCGTGTCGTCGGACGCCCCTGTTGCCTGGGCTCCTGACGCCGACGCCAGCAGCTGGTCCACACGGTCGTGGATCTGGTCGAAATCGGGGTTGGTGGAGAATGCGGGGTCGAAGTCCGGCGGCCCGATGGTGAGCCGCTTGACCTCCTTGCCCTTGGCCTTGATGGCCAGGTCCACAAAACTGCCCAGCTGGGTGGAGGAAATGTTGGACTCCACAACCTTGGTGCCGGCGTTGGCAATGTCCTCGAATTTGGACAGCAGGGTGGCCGGGTCCAGCTGCTTGAGCATGGCCTGCTGCACGCACTGTTGGCGGGCGATGCGGGCGTAGTCGTCCACGAACTCGCGTGAGCGCCCGTACCAGAGGGCGTGGTAGCCGTCCAGGGTGTTGTCGCCGGCCGGTATCCAGCCCAAGGGCATGCCGTGGATACCGTTGGCTTCATCGATGGTTTCACCGCTGATGGGCACCCAGCCGCCCGCCTTGATCCTGATGCCGCCCATGGCATCGATCAACTTGGAAAAGCCGTCCATGTCCACCAGGACGTAAGCCTGGATGTCCATGCCAAGCGTGCCGGATACTGCCTCCAGGGTGGCCTGCGCCCCAGGGTCCGCCACGCCCGGGTAGAGATTGGCGTGCTCGTTGGTGACCTCGGTGTTGATGGCGTTGATCAGGCATTCGTCCCCGCAGTCGTAGCCGTCGGGGTAGATGGCGCGCATGGGCGAGTTTGCGCTGAATTGGGCGTTCTGGAAGTTCCGGGGGATGGAAATGATGGCTGTCTGGCCGGTCTTGGCGTCAACGCTCAGCACGGAAAGGCTGTCGGGGCGGCGACCGGTGCGGTCGTCTCCGGCGTCGCCGCCCATCATCAGGAAGTTGTACCTGCCGTCCACTGGCTCAATGGCGGGCCCGGACGAGAAAATGCTGCCGATCGCATTACGGCCCACGTTCAGAAGGTAGGCGGCGTAGCCCAGGGACCCGCTGCCAAGGACCAAGGCCAGCACCAGGGCGATCCCGACGGCGGGGCGGGCCGGCGGTGCCAGCAGGACCGGGCGGATGATTCGCAGGGTGTTGACGAACAGCAGGGCCCAGCCAACAGCCAGGGCCGTCAGCAGGATCACCAGGACCAGTGACGTGACGGGGTTGGTGAACACGTTGATCACCAGCGTCCGGTCCAGCATTAGGAGGACCACTGCCAGGACCAGGAGTGCCCAGACGCAGAGCGTGGTGCGCAGCGCGATCCTGCCCAGCTTCCGGTCGCCGGCCACGAGCTGGGCGCTCCCCGGTACCAGCAGCGTCAGGAGGACCAACACGAAGGCCCGTTTGGTGCGGACTGCCGGGGAAGCGCCGGCCGGGTAACGGACCGGATCAGTCAAAATCGCTCCGGTGCCCGGCTGCTGCGTGCTGCTGGCCATTCCCGCCGCCCTAACGGCTGCCCCGAAGTGAGCCGGACACGTCAGGGAAGACTTCGCTGACTTTCTGCCGCAGGTTGGCGCCCTTGCGCGAGGCGACGGCGTTGAGGTCGGCAGCGAAATCCAGGAGGTCGGCGCGCAGTGACGCAGCGAGTTCGTCCGTACCGGAGGCAAGCATCCGCACGGCCAGGAGGCCCGCGTTGCGTGCACCGCCGATGGATACCGTTGCCACCGGCACACCCGCGGGCATCTGGACGATGGACAGCAGGGAGTCCATGCCGTCAAGGGTCTTGAGCGGGACGGGGACGCCGATGACCGGCAGGGGAGTAACGCTGGCCAGCATGCCCGGCAGGTGCGCGGCGCCGCCGGCCCCGGCGATGATGACGCGCAGCCCCCGCTCGTGAGCCGTCTGGCCGTAGCGGATCATCTCGGTCGGCATCCGGTGGGCGGAGACGACGTCAGCTTCGAACGGGATGCCGAATTCGGCGAGGGCCTCGGCCGCCGCCTCCATGACGGGCCAGTCCGAGTCGGAGCCCATGACCAGGCCCACCAGGGGGCTGGCACCGGGACCGGCGGCTGGGGTGGCTTCGGCGCTCATGCGTTCTCCTCGAAGATAGGGGATGGTTCCTCGGCGCCGGCACGTCCATCACGGATGATGGCCGCCACCGCCGTTGCCCGGCGCCTGACCGAGTCAACGTCCGTCGTCGAACTTCCCACCAGGTTGACATGGCCGATCTTACGTCCGGGCCGCACGGATTTGCCGTAGCAATGGACCTTGGCGGCCGGCTCGCTGGCCAGGGCCATCGGGTAGGCGGAGAAGAGGTCCTGGTTTTCCCCGCCCAGGAAATTCTTCATCACGGTGACGGGGGCCAATGCGTCGGTGGCGCCGAGTGGAAGGTTGAGGACGGCGCGCAGATGCTGTTCGAACTGGCTGGTGATGGAGCCATCCTGGGTCCAGTGGCCGGTGTTGTGTGGCCTCATGGCCAGTTCGTTGACCAGGAAGCCGGCGCCCGAGCCCGGCGTCTCGAAAAGTTCAACAGCGAGGACGCCGGTGACGTTGAGCTCCGCTGCGATACGCAATGCGGCGTCCTCGGCGGCTGCGGCCACCTCCAGCGGGATGTCCAGCGCGGGTGCGATCACCTCGTCACAGACACCATCCACCTGGATGGTGTGGACCACCGGCCAGGCCCGGGCTTCGCCATCAGGTGTCCGCGCCACCAGGGCGGACAGTTCGCGGGTGAACTCCACCTTCGCTTCGGCCAGCAAGGGGCTCATGGCGTCGAACCATTCGGCGGCGCCGGCAGCTTCCTCTGCGGAGGCAATAATCCGGACGCCCTTGCCGTCGTAGCCTCCGCGCGGCATCTTCAGTACCACGGGCCAGCCCGTTTCCTCGCCGAAGCTGACCAGGTCTGCGACATTGGCCACTGACGCCCAGGCGGGGTTGGGCAGTTCCAACCGGTCGATGGCTGCGCGCATGACCAGTTTGTCCTGTGCATGGACCAAGGCGTCCGGTCCGGGCTGGACATTGACCCCCGCTTCCTGGAGCGCCCTGAGGTGCGCCGTGGGCACGTGCTCGTGGTCAAACGTCATCACGTCCAGGCCCCGGGAAAATTCCAGGAGGGTCTGCAGGTCCTTGTAATCGCCCACCGGCGTGGCCGGTACGGCAGAGACCGCGGAAACGTCCTCGCCTTCGGCGAGGACACGGAGTTCGAAGCCGAGTGCTGTAGCGGCAGGGGCCATCATTCGCGCAAGCTGGCCGCCGCCAACTACACCTATTACTGGAAAAGTCACGTATGCCAGCCTACCGAAGACGCACCGTATCGCGCTTTTACGGCCCGGCGGGAGCGTGACATTTTCTGCTGCGGGCCGGCAGCGGGGGCAGTCCGGGGCCAGTCCAAAGCTTTGGGGGCTAAAATGGGTCCTTGGCCGAGTGGCCCACAGTTCGGACGGCCATGGAGGGTCATGTTTAGCGCACTTGCAGATCGTATCCGGGGGCTTGCCTCGCTCTTCTGGCGGGAAGTGGCCAAATTCGGGGCCGTGGGCGGTGTGGCATTCGTCATCGACAACGGGCTGACGTACTACCTGATGCACGGCCCGATGTCGGACAGCGAAGCGAAGGCGCGCTTCGTGGGCGCCACCGTGGCCACGGTCTTCTCGTGGATCGCAAACCGTTTTTGGACTTTCCGGCACCGGCGCCAGGCCAATGTTCTTCGCGAGTTCGTCATGTTCGTCATCATCAATGGCATCGGGATCGGGATCTCCACCGGATTCACCGCGCTGGCCAAGTACGGGATGGGTATCGACGACAAGAACCTGCTCTTCCTGGCAGGGGTCGCGGGCATCCTCGTCGCCACTGTTGTCCGGTTCTTCGCGTACCGCTTCCTGGTGTTCAACCAGGAGCTGGACCAGGAGCCGGAGTTCTCGCACGACCACGAACTCATCGAAGCGCACCCGCACCGGGAGTCCGCGCGCGCCGAACGTCCCGCTTCCGCCCCTGTCGACGGTGGCCCGAAGGCCTAGGACCCGCGCCTGCTAGCTGCCGTGGATGCGTTCGTCGGCCAGCAGTTTGTCCGTGAGTTCAACATCCGGGTGGGTCAGGACCACGGAGCCGCCGTGCTGCCAGGCGCCCAGCGCGTTGGACAGCGCTGACTCGAGGCCGTTGCCCGCTGGAATGTGGAGGCGGACGCCCTCCCCATGGGATGCACCAAAGTCCGTGAGCAGGTCCTTGTGCTCCACCGGGCGCCCGTCGCCCGTCACGAGCGCGCGGGCTGAGGGATCAGGATCCGTGTGCGGCATGAACACGTCCGCGTGGGACCGTACCTCTGCCGCGTAGTCGATGCAGCCACCCGGAAGTTCCCCTGGCCAGCGCATGGCGAGGGCGGGCAGCGCGACGGCGATCACGGCGCCGTGCCCGATTGTCGCCTCACCAGGGGCGGCTGTCACCGTAAAGTCCACCGGTCCGCCGTCGAACACTGCTTCCAGGCCAAGCTGCCAGCCGGCCAGCGCCCAGACCAAGGCCTTCCAGTGCGCCGGCAGCGCAAGTCCGAGGCGCATGCCCGGCTCCGCGTCGAGCTCGTCCTGAAGCAGGTTGCTGGTCTTGGCCACCCAGTTGTCCAGGACCCGGCCCGACAATTCAACCCGTTCCGAATCCGGCCCGTACCAGGTCAGGCGCGGTGCCGTGGAGTTGCCGGAACGGAGGTTGCCCATCAGGGTGATGGCGGGGATCGATGTCATGGCTTCATCCTGCCATCCTGGCATCCCCTGGTCACCAGCAGCTGGACGCTGCGTCCCCAGTCCGCCGGCAGGAGTGATGTTTATCACGTGGCCTACTAAGGGTGCTTGCTATTTTGGCACTTAGCGGGTATTTTCCCCGTCGTGGCGCTGTTTTTGCGGCTTTCACGGCCGGAATATGCTGCTTCCGGCCCGCGCCACGCCGAAGCCGGCAAAAAACCCGGGCGTGGCGTGCGCAAAGTTCTTAGGTTTCACTGTCTATTATCCCGGCTACGGCTTGACTCACCCTAGTTACACGCGTGTAATTAGGTATCTAAAGCAATTGCGTAAATACCGGCACACAACCGAGTGTCCACGTATCAAGGCAGTGGCTGCAACGTCAGGAGGGTCGCCGTGGGGCAAGCAGAGCGTATCCAGGAAGATGCCGTCGTAGCCGGCCAGGCAACGGCAAAGTACCGTGCGCGGGGGGTGCCAAGCGATTGGTACGTTGACCCCGCCGATCCTGATGCTGCGGAACGGTACAAAAGGAACTCCGGCAGTGTCCTCGAGGATCAGGCCACGGCGTTCCTCGCGGCGCACGAGGCCCTGCTGGACGGCGCGGAACCGGAGGACGACCTGGATCCGCCCATGGAGTTGGCCGCCGGCGGAAGCGTGCAACCGGTGTGGATCGGACTGCCGCTCCAACAGGACTTCGATGACGAAGGCGAACTGGGCTGGCAGACTGACGCTTTGTGCGCCCAGACTGACCCGGAGGCGTTCTTCCCGGAAAAGGGCGGTTCCACCCGCGACGCCAAGAAGGTGTGCGGCGCCTGCAACGTACGGTCGCAATGCCTGGAGTACGCGCTGGCCAACGACGAACGGTTCGGCATCTGGGGAGGCCTTTCCGAGCGTGAGCGCCGGCGGCTTAGGAAGCGAGCGATCTAATTCTTCAGGATGTCCATGTCACTGCCGTTGTGGTCGCCCACAACGGCAGTGCCTATCTGCCCACAACCCTGTCAGCCCTGGCTGGCCAGACCCGGCCTGTCGACCGTGCCATCGGCGTTGATGCCGGTTCTGCCGACGACTCCCACAGCCTGCTTCGGGAATCCCTGGGCGACGCCAGCGTCCTGGCCTACCCCCGGACCAAGGGCGGTATGGGTGCGGCCATCTCCGCAGGCCTCGCCGGTTTGGTTCCTAAAGCCGGGTCGGGCGGCGACAGGACGGAATGGATCTGGCTGCTGCACGACGACGCGGCCCCGGCCCCGGATGCCCTCGCTGAACTCCTCGGCGCCGTGGAGCGTGCGCCTTCCGTGACCGTGGCCGGCTGCAAGCAGCTCGACTGGCACTCGCCGCGCCGGCTGATCGACGTCGGGCTTTCCACCAGCCGGTGGGCTGAGCGGCTCACCCTGATCGACGCCGATGAGCTGGACCAAGGCCAGTACGACGGCCGCACCGACACTTTCGCCGTCAATTCCGCGGGCATGCTGGTCCGCCGGGACGTTTGGGAGCAACTGGGCGGTTTCGATCCCGCCCTGCCTGGCAGCGGCGACGACGTTGACTTCTGCTGGCGGAACCGGCTGGCCGGCCACCGCGTCGTGGTAGTCCCCGCGGCCCGCATGTTCCACGTCGCGCACCGGCCCCACGCGTTGGGCAACCCCGCAGCAGCCCGCAAGGCACAGGTACACCTGCGGCTCAAGCACAGCCCCCTCTGGATGGTGCCGGTCCACGGCCTTGGAGCGTTGCTGGGCAGCCTCTTCAAACTAGTCCTGAGCATCGTGGTCAAGGATCCCGGCCACGGCATTTCACAGCTCCTGGCCACCTGTGCGGCCCTGGGCCGTCCACGGTCGGTGGCAAAAGCCCGAAGGGCGGCCAAACGGACCCGGCGGATCCGACGCTCGGTGATCCGCAAGCTGCAAACACCACGCCGTGAAGTGTGGAGCCACCGCCGGTCCCTGATGGAGGCGCTGGGATCGGACGGATCCGGCGCTGACCACCTGGTGCAGGATCCGCTCGCCCACCAGCCCACCGGTGACGCCGCTGATGACTTCGCCGCCCTCGCCACCGCCAAGAGGGGATGGGTGGGCAACGGCGCCCTCGCTGCCGTCATCATTGCGTCAATCGCCTCGCTCCTCGCCCTCACCGGATTGTTCCGGGCCAATGCCATCACCGGCGGCGGCCTGATCCCGGTATCGGCGGGTTTGGGCGACATCTGGCACAACGCCTCCGGCTGGTGGATCAGCCTGGGAGCCGGACTTCCCGGCCATGGCGACCCCTTTGACTATGTGCTGTGGATTATCGGTGTCCTGGGTGGCGGCGATGCCAACCCGGCCATGGCGTGGCTCCTCCTCCTGGGCGCCCCGCTCTCCGGCCTTACCGCCTGGTTTGCGGCAGGCGGCCTGACGGCCCGGCGCCGGCTCCGGCTCGCAGCCGCCATTTTCTGGGCGGCTGCCCCGGCACTGCAGGTTGCCCTCAACCAAGGCCGCGCCGGCGCACTCATAGCGCACATGATGATTCCGCTGGTGGTCCTGGGCCTGCTGCGGGCTACTGGTTCAGCCGTGGGCCATGGCAGCTTCAGCCTGGAATCCCCCGCTGATGCACGTCCGGCCGACCAAGCGCCTGCCAAACCCGGCGTCAACGGCATGCCATCCTGGACTGCCTCCGCCGCAGCCGGCCTGGCGCTGGCCGTCACGACGGCCTCCGCCCCTTCCCTGCTTGTCCCGGCCGTTGTGCTCATAGTCCTCTGCGGCGTCCTGTTGGGCCGGCGGGGGAGGACCGTGTGGTGGGCCCTGCTGCCCAGTGCGGCCCTGTTCGTGCCGTTCGGCCTTTCCACCATCGACCGGCCGCGCGCACTCCTGGCCGACCCCGGACTCCCGCTTGGCTTCGATGCCGCGCCTCTGTGGCAGCAAATTATCGGACAGCCCCTGGCGTTTGACCCTGCGGGCGGGCTGCAGGGGCTTGGACTGTTCTCCGGCGGACCGGTGCCGTGGGCGCTGCTGATGGCACTCCTGATCTCGGTCCCGGTCGTGGCCCTGGCCATCGTTGGCCTCTTCGTCGCGGGACGCCCGGTCCGGGCCGTTCGCTGGTTCTGGATCGTGGCACTGGTGTCACTGGCCAGCGGATGGCTGACCAGCCACGTGGCCACGGGCATCAACGCCGAGTCCCTGGTAACCCCCTTCCCGGGACCGGCGGTTTCGGCTGCCTCCTTCGCCCTGCTGTCCGCGGCAATCCTGGGCGCCGGCCAGGTCATGTCTGCCGTTGACCGCAGATCCGCTGCCGGGTCCAAGGCCACCACTGCGGCACGCGCCGGGCTGGCAGTGGGCCTGGTGATGCTTCTGGCCGGACCTTTGGCCGGGATGGCTGCGTGGTCCGCCCAAAACCTCCTGCGTCCGGCCGCCGCCCCCGCGCCTGCAGCACCGGCCGGCACTCCCGGCCCATCCGGCTCCGGGACCGACCGAGCACTGGGCTCCGCCCGGCTGGTGGAGGCCGCGAACGCACGGTCCCTGCCTGCTACGGCGATCGACCGCGGTACCGGACCCGAACAGACCCGCACCCTGATCATCAGCACCAATGAGGACGGCACCTATAAGGCTTCCCTGATGCGGGGGGCCGGTACCACCCTGGACAACCTCTCGGCCATTGCCTCCGCCCGCACCATCATCGGCGCCCCGGGCGCGGAAGAGGTCCGCGACGACGACGACGTCACCGGCTCCGTCCGCCGTGTCGTCGCCACGCTGGTTGCCGGCCAGGGAGTGGATCCCCGTGCCGACCTCGAACAACTGGGCGTCGGCTTCGTGGTGCTGCGGGCCGCAGACACGGCAGCCCAACTGACGGCCAGCCGCATGGATGCCGTACCCGGCCTGGTGGCAGTGGGTCAGACGGACGTCGGCTGGCTCTGGCGCATCAGCCCATCGAACCAGGCGGTCCTGCAGGCCGCGGACGTCGCCCACCGCGTCCGTATCGTGGATCCGCGCGGTGCCACCACAACCTCCGTCCCCTCCAACAAGGACGGCGTTGACGCTGCCGTCCCAACCGGTCCGGAGGGCCGTCTGGTGGTGCTTGCCGAGCGGGCGGACCCGGGCTGGAGCGCCTGGCTCGACGGCCGCAAGCTGACCTCCACCACGTCCGGCTGGGCCCAGGCCTTCACCCTTCCGGCCTCGGCCGGCCAGCTCACGGTCCGCTACGACAACCCGTGGGCTTTCTGGGCCGCTGCAGGCCAAATCACGGTGATCGGCCTGACCGTCATCCTCGCTGTCCCGATGCCGACGCAACGGCCGCGGACCGGCCTCTCACGCGACGAGGGCTCCCTGCGTAAGGAACACCAAAATGCATGAGCACACCCCGCCGGCGGATTCCGGGGCTCCCGCGCCGGTCCAGGCACCGGCTCCAGTCCAAAGCGAAAACGGTGGTAACGCCAAACGGACCGGCCGCGGTTCCACCCGGGTGCCTCGCGTCAGCGGGCGGGCAGCGGCGGTAGCCGGAGCAGCCGCAGGGGTGCTCATCCTCGCGGGTGGTGGAGCCGTAGTGGCTGCGGGGTCGCTGGTGCAGGGGCCGGCATCGAGCCGTGTCCTTCCGGTGGTGCGGGCAGCTGTTCCGGCAGGAGCCAGTGTTGGCGTGTGCCCGGGCCCGGCGAGGCTGCTGGAGGGTACGGGCACAGGCACCGACGCCCAGTTCCGGCCGGAGTCGGCCACCGCCGCAACCAAGGTCACCGCGGCCGTGCTGGGCGCCGGCGGCGTTCTGCCTGCGAGCCGCCTGACCCGCCTGGACGGGACGGCCGTCGTTGAGATCGCCAAGGACGCCGGGAAGCCTCCGGCGGCCGGCGCACCACAGGAGCTCCTCGCCGGAGTGGTGGCGGACCGGGCCGCAGACCAGGTCAACGTCCTCAGCGCCAACGCCGTGGCCAACCAGAACGCGTCCGCGGCCGGTGCCATGAAATACACCGCCACCGACGGCGACTTGCAGGGGAGTGCGGCAGCCACCTGCGGACAACCTTCCAACGACCAGTGGCTGGGAGGTGCCAGCACCACAGTGGGCCGCACTTCCGTCCTGGCATTGACCAACGCTTCCAGCACCCCTGCCACGGTAAGCCTGGAACTGTACGGTGGCGCAGGGCAGATCCAGGCGCCGGGCAGCCGAGGCCTGCTGGTGGCTCCCGGCACCACCCGCAGCGTCGTCCTTGCCGGCCTGGCCCCCAACGTTCCCCAGCTCAGCGTGCGCGTACGCAGCGCCGGCGGACCCGTGGCCGCCTCGATCCAGCAAAGCGTCCTGCGCGGCCTGACCCCGGGCGGCGTGGACTTCATTGCGCCCGGGGCGGCACCGGCCGTCCGCCAGGTCGTGCCAGGAGTGGATATCCAGGATCCGGCCGGGCTTGCCGCGCTGACGTCCCGCAACGGTTACGGGGATGCCGCCCCGGCGCTCCAACTGACGGTTCCGGGCGCTTCGGACGCCGTGGTGGAGATCAAGCTGTATGGACGGGACGGCCAAACCGCGCTCCCAGCCGGCGGAGTGGTCACCGCCAAGGCCGGCTCCGTCACGGAAGTGTCCCTGGCCGGGGTTCCGGCGGGCCAGTACACCATTGCCGCCTCATCGGACGTTTCCTTCGTGGCGGCCGCCCGAATGAGCCGCGGCCTTCAAGCCGGGCAACCCTCGGATGTGGCATGGGCGGGATCCGCCGTGCGGCTGGGCAGCCAGCATGTTGTTCCCGTCCCCAAGGGCGGCTTGCGCCAGCTGGTGTTCGGGGCCCTGGACACGCGGGCCACCATTACCTACGCGCCAATCACCGCCGATGGCAAGGTCAGGCCGGCCGCCACCGCGGACATCGCCGGCGGAACCACCGCCACCATTACCGTTCCGGACCAGGCTGACGGTGCCGACGTCGTCGGGTATGTGGTGTCGGCGTCGGGGGATGCCGCCTACGGTTCCGTGCTGTTGGGCCAGGACGGTCGCAACGACGTCTCAACCCTGGCTTTCCTGCCGGCTGCCGCCGGACAGGAAAGCGTCCCGGTTACCCTGGGCTACTAGGATTCCTGACAGCCGGCACGCCCGGTCAAAACCCGGGGCCTGCCGCGCGGCTGCCCCGGGTGGCGGGCTCAGTAGCGGCGGCGGTAGACCGGGTCCAGGGTCTCCGGGGCTACGCCGAGCATCTCCGCGGTGTGCTCCACCACGACATCGTGGACCAGGTCCTGGAGCTCCTCCACGCTGGAGCAGGCGTTCTCAACCACGCGGCGGTACACCGTAATCATGGGCCCCTCGCCACCAGCGGCGGGCGTATAGGCCCCCATGGGGGCAGTGCTGCCCTTGGCGGCCAACTGTTCGAGGTCCGGCGGGATTTCGTCGACGCCGAACCGGACGCCGTCAAGGGTCTTGCCCCAAATGTCATGGAGCCGCTGCGCTGAGTCCAGGACCAGATCGTCGAAGCGGTCGCCGCGGGTCCGGTAGCCGGGGTGGGTGGGGAGCATTACTTCGCCGCGAAGGCCGCGTCCGTGGCGGTTCCGGCGCCGCCGCAGGAAGCTCCTGCCGGTGGTTTCCACGCCCGGCGCAGCCGAGGCGTCCGGGTCAGCCAACCGGACCGAAAAACCTGATTCATGGTTCGATGACTGCATATACCGACTCTAAACCCGGGGGCGGATTTACGCGATATATTCCCCGGGCGGCCCGTCCGCGTCGGGGACCGCAGCCAATGCACGGCTTTCGAGGGATATAAGGGTAGTCTGTGATGTCGTGGGAGCTATCCGTCAATGTTCAAGGTCCGCCTGCCGCCAGTCGGCGGTAGCCACCCTGACGTACGTCTATGCGGACTCCACGGCCGTCCTCGGTCCACTGGCCACCTACGCCGAGCCGCACTGCTACGACCTCTGTGAACAGCATGCGGGCTCGTTGACCGTTCCGCGCGGTTGGGAAGTTTTGCGGCTGGCTATGCCGTCCACCCCACAGCAGCCCGGCCCGGACGACCTCCTGGCACTCGCCAACGCCGTCCGTGATGCCGCGGCGCGCCCGTCGGAGCCACAGCCGCCCACCCAGCGAGGGCACCATTCCGCCCTCGAAGCGCCGGCCGGAACCGAAGGAACCCGGCGGGGGCACCTGCGCGTCCTTCGGGAACCTTCCTGACCTGGATCTGGCGGTAGGCTGGTTGCTGCACATCTTTTCCGCTACCGGCGCGAGCGCGCCCGCCAGGGAGCAAGAACACATGCCAAAGATCAGTCCCGAGCTGTTGTCCGTCCTGCGCTGCCCCGTGACCGGCTCGCCCTTGGTCCAGGAAGGCGAAGAACTGGTGGCCACCACGGCAGATGAAGCAGGCGTCAAGAACCGGTACGCCATCGAAGACGGTATTCCGTTGCTCCTTCCGCCGGAACTGCTGGCGGCAGCGGCAACGGCGGGCTCGGACCAGCACGATCCTGCCGCGGCAGGGCAATAAGATCCACCTGCACCAGCCCGCACCGAGAAACAGCAGAACGGGGACCAGGACCCCGCCTCAAGCAAAGGACCATTCATGACTTTTGAGTACAAAGTTGCCGATATCTCCCTGGCGGAAGCCGGGCGGCACCAGATCCGCCTGGCGGAGCACGAAATGCCCGGCCTGATGTCCCTGCGCGAAGAATTCGGGTCAACGCAGCCGCTCAAGGGCGCCCGGATCGCAGGCTCCCTGCACATGACGGTGCAGACCGCGGTGCTGATCGAAACCCTCACCGCGCTGGGCGCCGAGGTCCGCTGGGCCTCCTGCAACATCTTCTCCACCCAGGACGAGGCCGCAGCGGCAGTTGTCGTGGGCAAGGGAACCGTCGAGGATCCGCAGGGCGTGCCCGTTTTCGCCTGGAAGGGCGAGACCCTCGAAGAATACTGGTGGACAGCCGAACAGATCCTCACCTGGCCCGGTGCCGAGTCCAACCCCGAACTGGGTCCCAACATGATCCTGGATGACGGCGGCGACGCCACCATGCTGGTCCACAAGGGTGTCGAGTTCGAGGCCGCGGGCAACGTCCCCTCCGCCGACCCCGAAGATTCCGAGGAGTACGGTATCTTCCTCGAGGTGCTCCGCCGCTCCCTCGCCGCGGACCCGCAGAAGTGGACCCGCACGGCGGCCACCATCAAGGGTGTCAGCGAAGAGACCACCACCGGTGTCCACCGCCTGTACCAGCTCGCGGACCAGGGCAAGCTGCTGTTCCCGGCCATCAACGTCAATGACTCCGTCACCAAGAGCAAGTTCGATAACAAGTACGGCATCCGACACTCCCTGCCCGACGGCATCAACCGTGCCACCGACGTGCTCATGGGCGGCAAGGTCGCCGTCGTCTGCGGGTACGGCGACGTCGGCAAGGGTGCCGCAGAGGCCCTCCGCGGCCAAGGCTCACGGGTGATCGTCACCGAGATCGATCCCATCTGCGCGCTTCAGGCAGCCATGGACGGCTACCAGGTGGCCAAGCTGGAATCAGTCCTGGCACAGGGCGACATCTTCATCACCACCACGGGCAACAAGGATGTCATCATGGCCGAGCACATGGCGGGCATGAAGAACAAGGCCATCGTGGGCAACATCGGCCACTTCGACAACGAAATCGACATTGCCGGCCTTGCCCGCGTTCCCGGCGTGAAGAAGGTTGAGATCAAGCCGCAGGTCCACGAGTGGGTCTTCGACGCCGGCAGCGACGCCGAGCGCTCCATCATCGTGCTGTCCGAGGGCCGGCTCCTCAACCTGGGCAACGCCACGGGCCACCCGTCCTTCGTGATGAGCAACTCGTTCGCGAACCAGACCATCGCGCAGATCGAGCTGTGGACCAAGAAGGACCAGGACGAGTACGAAAACAAGGTGTACGTCCTGCCCAAGGTCCTGGACGAAAAGGTCGCCCGCCTGCACCTGGACGCTCTGGGCGTGGAGCTCACCGAGCTGACCAAGGACCAGGCTGAATACCTGGACATCGACGCGGCCGGCCCCTACAAGCCTGAGCACTATCGTTACTGACACGTGAGGGCCCGGGCGCAGCAACGCGCCCGGGCCGTTATTTTCTGCACGTAGGATCGACACTATGGAGCCTGAGGAAAAGCCCCGCCGCCGGGGGAGCGTAAAGAAGATTCTCGCCGTAGCAGCCGTCTGTGTCCTGGCTGCCGTGGGCGGGGTTTTCGCCGCCGTCGCACCGGGCCTTGCTGGGGGTCCGCTCGAATCTGAAGCCTCCTCCGCACTGCGGACGTCCCCCGGAATCGCTTCCCCCATCGTGCCCCCGGTGACCCTGGATGCATCGCCGGCCAACGGCGCCAAGCAGGTCAACCCCGCGGCGCCGGTTTCCCTGAAAGTGGCCAACGGGACCATCCAGCGCGTCACCCTTACCAGTACTGCCGGGAAAATCGTCGAAGGCAGCATCGACCCCAACGGGACGGCATGGTCCGCCTCCGGCCCCCTGGAGTTCAACACGGACTACAGCTACACGTACGTGGTCAAGGACTCGGCCGGACGCGAAACCAGCACCACCCAGGCCTTCAACACAGTGTCCAGCTCGCATGAGGCAGATGCCGCCATCTACCCGCTCAACGGCATGAAGGTGGGCGTCGGGCAGCCCTTGCAGATCATCTTCAGCGAGCCGGTAGTCAACCGCGACGCCGTCGAAAAGGCCATCAAGGTCACCACCACGGCAGGCCAGAGTGGTGCGTTCCACTGGTACAGCGACACCATGGTCCGGTACCGGCCGGAAAACTTCTGGGCAGCCAATTCCACCATCACCATGGACATGCAGCTCTTTGGTGTCGACCTGGGCAACGGCCAGATCGCGAACTTCAACAAGAAGGTCAACGTCTCGATCGGAGACAAGAAGGTGGCGGTCGCGGATGCTACCGCGCACACGTTCACGCTCAGCGTCAACGACCAGCCGGTCAAGACGCTGCCGGTCAGCATGGGGGACAAACGGTTCCCTTCGGCCAAGGGATACGCGGTGCTGATGGAGAAGAACAGGTTTGACCATTTCCGGGCCTCGACCATCGGGCTGAAACCCGGTGACCCCGCCTACTACGGTGAAGCCGACGTCGAATACACCATCCGCCTCACCCTGAGCGGCGCCTACATCCACCAGGCGCTCGAATCCGCCTACCCTTACATCGGGAACACCAACGTCTCGCACGGCTGCATCGGATTCCTGCCCGATGGCGCAGCCTGGGTGTTCGACAACATGGGAACCGGAGACGTGGTCCAGATCATCAACACCGAGGGCGACTACGCGGCCAACACTGACGGCTACGGCGACTGGAACATCCCGTGGAACGAGTACGCCAACTGAGTCAGCCGTTGAACGGCAGCCGCTGGAGCCGTTGACCCACCGAGGAATTCCGGCGGCGCGATTCAGAAAGCCTGGTGAACTCCCGGTTCCGGCGCTCGGCGACGACGGCGGCCAGGAAGTGGTCAGGGCCGGTCCCCGGGGGCGGCGCGGGGGATACGTGCGACGACAGTTCGGAGGCGATCGCCGCGGCCATCTGCGCCCTGGACTGCGGCGCCATCCGGCCGGCCTGGCGAATGAACTGCGCCGCCCTGCGGGCCGTGGCGTCCGGAATCCGGCCGATGTCCGCGGCCGCTGCCCAGGGCTGCAGGTGCGGCGGCACGAACACGCGGATTGCTGCGTCGGCAGGCACCCGGCTGCGGACCGCGTAGGTGCCGGCCAACATATCGCCCAGGCGGCGGGATTTGTCGTTGAAGAGCGCCACCGCGCATGCCAGGCCGCCGAACGTCAGGTAGATTTCGAGGAATCCCGTCAGTCCCCGGATCAGCGCGTGCCGGAACCTGATACTGCCGCCGTCTTCGCGGACAACCCGGAGGCCGGTGGCTAACTTGCCCAGCGACCTGCCCCGGCTCAGGGTCTCGACCCCCACCGGGACGACGACGAGGCAGAACACCGCGGCGGTCAGGGCCAGCGCACGCGCGGCGGCCTCATCCAGGTCCCTGCCGGCGGCGGCCAGGCCAAACATGAATCCCACCAGCAGGACCACATGGAAGACGACGTCGATGACGAGGCCCAGAGCGCGGGCGGCGAAGGTGGCCGGCCGAAGTTCGAGGACGACTGCTTCGCCGGTGATGATTGGACTCACTGCGTCCCTGCCCTTCGCAGCTGGTGATGCGGACGACCGCATGGGTGCGGACGGTCAAAGTCTAATGCCGGGCGCTAGGCTGTAGCCGTGGATATGGACGCCTTCTCCGCCGTGAACGCGGACAAGTGGTCGCGGCTGAAGGAGCTCGCTGCCAAACGCAGGCTCACGGGTGCCGAGGCCGATGAACTGCTGGCCCTGTACCAATCCGTGTCCGGGCACCTGTCACTGGTTCGTTCCATTGCACCCGAGAGTGCATTGTCGGCCTCGCTCTCCGCCACGCTCGCCTCGGCCAGGACCCGCTTCACCGGTGCCCGGTCCAACGCGATGGCAGACCTTGCGAGGTTCTTCGTGGCGGCCCTGCCGGCTGCGCTGTACCGGCTGAGGTGGCTCACGATGGCCTGCGGGGCAGTCTTCGTCCTCGTCGCTGCCGCCTACGCGGCGTGGATCGGAACGTCCCCGGATGCCCTCCGTGCGGTGGCATCCGAATCCGCCGCCGCGCAGTATGTCGACCAGGACTTCATCAACTATTACTCGGAAAATCCGGCAGCATCCTTCGCCGGGGCTGTGTGGACCAACAACGCCTGGATCTGCGCCCAGGCGGTGGCCCTCGGAATTACCGGCGTCTGGGTGCCGATGATCCTGTTCAACAACGCACAGGGCGTGGGAATTGCGGCCGGGATCTTCGCATCTGCCGGCAAATCCGATGTTTTCTTCAGCTACATCCTGCCGCACGGCCTGATGGAGCTCACCGCCGTCTTTGTGGCCTCCGCTGCCGGCCTGCGCATCTTTTGGGCTATGGTCTCACCGGGTCCGCGGACCAGGAGCCGCGCCGTGGCGGAAGAGGGCAGGTCGCTGGTTACGGTGGCCCTGGGGTTGGTCCTGGTGCTGTTCGTCTCGGGCCTCGTGGAAGGTTTCGTGACGCCCAGCCCGCTGCCGGCTTGGGCCAGGATTGGCATCGGCGCGGCGGTTCTTGCTGCGTACTGGCTTTATGTCCTGGTGTGGGGCCGTCGGGCCTACCTGGCAGGGGAACGCTGCGACCTTCGCAGCGAAGACGCGGGCTATACGGAAATCGCTGCCTGAATCGTTGTAATCCAGACGGGGTGGTTCCTCGCCCAGCCGAAGTTCCGGACGGTAGGCTCGAGGGCAGAATGAATCGCGCCGGCAGACTTGGACCGGTGCGGAACCTGACGGAAGTGACGCTGCTGTGAACGACGAAACACCGGCCCGCGCCAAAAGCGAAGCGCCGCAGCCGGAACCGATCCTGGACACCTCCGGGGATTCCGACGAGCCCGCGTTTTCCTGGCTGACACCTGCCGGTGGTAAGACTTCCGGCCGGGAAGACGCTGTACAGGAAACCAAAGCACCGCAGGCGGACAGCAGGGCGGGCCGCCGGGCGGCGGAATCCGCCGTCGGCTCCTCCGGCACGGGATCTTCGGCCGACGGGTCCTCGCAGGCGGCGGCCGGGACATCCGTTAAGGAGCCCCGCGGCTCAGCCGGCCAGGTCTTCAAGGAACCGCTTCCCACCTCCGCCCTGCACGTCCGGCCGCCCGAGGAAGAAGTGGAGCGCCGCAACGCCCAGCGCGAAAGCGCCGCGAACGCCAAACCGGTTGCCCCCCGCGTCATGCAGGTCCTGCTGGCCGTCATCTACCCCTTCATCCTCCTCATCCTGGCCGTCCGGGCAGTGACCAGCCCGCTCTTCCTCTGGGTGGAATACAACCGTCCCGGTTTCCCCGGCGACGGATACGGCTTCAGCACTGACGACAGGATGACCTACGGCTCCTACGCCGTTGACTACCTGAGTAACTGGGCCGGCCCGCGGTACCTGGGAGACCTGGTGCAGCGCGGCGGCGAAAAGCTCTTCAAGGACGGCGAGGTCAGCCACATGGCTGACGTCAAGACGGTCATCCTCTCCACCTTCGGCGCCGGCACCGCGCTGCTCATCCTCGCCCTGATCGCCCTCGTGTACCTCCGCAGGCGCAGCACCGGCGGAATCCGGCGCGCCCTCTTCGCCGGTTCGATCATTACCCTCGTCCTGATCCTGGGCCTGGGCACGCTGGCAGCCTTGGGCTGGCAGCAGTTCTTCACCGAATTCCACCGGATCTTCTTTGCCGACGGGTCCTGGACCTTCAGCCTGGATGACACCCTGATCCGGCTGTTCCCGAGCCAGTTCTGGATCGACGCCGGCATCGGCATCGGCGGCATGGTGCTCCTGGCATCCATCATCACGCTGGTGCTCACCTGGCCCACGCGTCGCCGGCGCGGTATTGTCCGGGAGGACACGGACGCCGAGGAGCCGGTGCCGGCGGATCAGCCGTAAATCCTGGCGATCTCCGCCTCATACTGCTGGACCACGGCGGCCCGCTTGAGTTTCAGTGATGGCGTCAGGTGTCCTGACTCCACCGTGAACTCGGTGTTGAGAAGCGTAAAGGTGCGCACTGACTCGGCTTTGGACACCAGCTGGTTGGCCAGGTCCACCGCTTCCTGGACGGCGGCGAGGACCTGGGGATCGCTGGTTGCCTCGCTGAGGGGGAGCGGCGGGAGGCCACGCTCCTCCCGCCAGTTGGCCACGCCTTCCGGGTCAAGGGTAAGCAAAGCGGACACGAACGGCTTCCCGTCTCCCACCAGCACCGCATGCCCCACCAGCTGATGGGTCCGGATCTTCTCTTCCAGCGGGCCAGGCGCCACATTCTTGCCGCCCGCGGTGACCAGCAGGTCCTTTTTCCGGCCGGTGACGGTGAGGAAACCGTCCTTATCCAGCACACCAAGGTCCCCGGTCCGGAAGAAATTATCCACGAACGCCTCCGCGTTCGCGGCCGGGTTTGCGTGATAGCCACGGAAGACGCCAATTCCCTTGACCAGGATCTCTCCGTCTTCGGCCACCCGGATGGTGGTACCGGGAACGGGGATCCCCACCGTTCCCACCTTGGTGCGGGTCGGCGTGTTGGCCGTGCACGGTGCCGTGGTTTCGGTCAGCCCGTAGCCTTCCAGGACGGGAATGCCCACGCCCCGGAAGAAGTGTGCGTCCTCCAAAGCCAGGGGACTGGCCCCCGACACCGTGTATCCCACCTCGCCGCCCAGCGCCTGCCGCAGCCGGGGATAGACCAGCCGGTCAAACAGTCCGTGCCGCACGCGGTTGAGCAGGCCAGGGCCCGGTCCCTCGCCCCGGTTCTGCCGGTCTTGCTCCTTTGAGTATTCGA
Source organism: Arthrobacter sp. 135MFCol5.1 (assembly GCF_000374865.1). Lineage (GTDB taxonomy): Bacteria > Actinomycetota > Actinomycetes > Actinomycetales > Micrococcaceae > Arthrobacter. The sequence continues at coordinate 23,679 of NZ_KB895462.1, forward strand.
TTGCTGCCGCCGAGGCCGCGTCGAACAGCCGGCCCTTGCCCGCAACCGCGGCCTTATGGGCCGCCGTTGCCCGGACCTTCTCGAAGATCCGCGGCACCACCAAAAGGAACGTCGGCCGGAACGAACCCAAGTCCTCCAGCAGCTGCGCCGCGCCCGGGGTGTGCCCCAGGGTTGCCCCTGCGGTGAGGCACACCACCTGCACAGCCCGAGCCAGCACATGGGCCAACGGAAGGAACATCAGTGTGCGAGGCTGGCCTTGCTGCAGGACTTCCGGCAGGAAAGCGACGATGTTCTTGGCCACCAGCGCGAAGTTCCCATGCGTGATCTCACATCCTTTGGGCTTGCCGGTGGTGCCCGACGTGTACACCAGGGACGCGAGATCGGCCAGGCCGGCATGGCTGCGCTGCCTTTCCAGCTCGGTGTCGCTGACGCCGGTACCGGCCGCGGCAAGGCTGGCAAGGTCCGGGGCCTCGCCGTCGTAATCCATCCGCACCACGTTGACCAGGCGGTCCCTGAGGACGTCGGAACCTGCCAGGACTCCGGCCACGAGCTGCACCGTCGCACGGTCGCCGGCGAACACGCGGCGGACCCCTGCGTCCTGGATGATCCACTCCACCTGGCTGGCGGATGACGTTTCGTAGATCGGCACCGTAACGCCGCCGGCGAACCAGATGGCGAAATCCACCAGGGTCCACTCGTAGGAGGTGCGGGCCATCACTGCCACCGTGTCGCCGGGTTCAAGGCCGCCGGCGATGAGCCCCTTGGCCAGCGCGCTGACGTCCTGGAGGAACTTCTGCGCGGAAACGTCCACCCAACCGTTTGGGCCCTTGCGCCGGTACAGCGCGTGGGCGGGGTTTGCGGCATGCTGCTCCAGCAGCAGGTCAGTCACGTTGCTGTTGGCATCAAGCTCAACCAGCAGTTCCGTGCTCGCTTCTCTCACAGCAGGTCTCCGTTTCCGCTGCCACGCCGCGGCGGCGGCTCCAACAGGTCTCTAGTGCCATCCTGCCCTAGATCCAGGACGGCATCCACATCCGGACTTTCCAGTCGACATAGGGGATGACCTCGGCGGTCCAGATCGGGTAGAAGAACGCCGACAGCAGGATTGCGGCGGCCAGGTAGAGCGCCACCAGGTACAGGCCCGAGCGCCGCCGCCAGGGCGGGTCCGTGGCGCGGCCCAGCACCAAGCCCAGGCAATACACCAGGGCAAGGATCAGGAACGGCTCAAAGGACACCGCGTAGAAGTAGAACATGGTGCGCTCGGGGTACATGAACCACGGCAGGTATCCGGCTGCCACGCCCGCCAGTACTGCGCCCGCGCGCCAGTCCCGGCGGCCCGCCCACCAGAACAGCAGGACCACCAGCGAGATGGCCGCCGCCCACCAGATCAGGGGGTTGCCCACAGACAGGATGGCCGAGGTGCATTTTTCCACAGTGCAGCCCGGGGTGCCCTGTGGCGGGGATTCATAGAAGAACGACGTCGGCCGTCCCATCACCAGCCAGCTCCAGGGACTCGCCTGGTACGGGTGCTCGGAGCTCAGGCCCTGATGGAACTTGTACGCTTCGAGGTGGTAGTGGATGAGGGACCTGACGGAGTCCGGGAGCCAGCCCCATTCGGTGGAAGGGTTGCTCTCGGCCCAATGGCGGAAGTAGGCGTTGTCCGAGAGGAACCAGCCCGTCCACGTGGCCGAGTAGACGATGCCGGCAACGGGTACCAACGCGCCGAAGGCCGGAATGCCGTCCCGGATGACACCGCCACTGATCCAGCCGCGGATGCCCGCGACCCGGCGTGCGTTCAGGTCCCACAGCACCGTGAGGATGCCGAACCCTGCGAGGAAGAAGAGGCCGGACCACTTGGTGCCCACTGCCAGGCCAAGGCAGATCCCGGCGGCGATCCGCCACCAGCGGACGCCAAGCCATGGCCCGGCCAGCAGTGCCCCGCCCGGCGGCTGTCCGCCGTGCGCGGCAGCAATCCGCGCCAGCCGGGCCGCCAGCCGGCGGCGCCCGTCGTCCCGGTCCATGAGCAGGGCGCCGAATGCTGCAAGGATCCAGAACGCCAGGAAGACGTCCAGCAGCGATGTGCGGGACATGACAAGGTGGTGGCCGTCGACGGCGAGGAGCAGTCCGGCCGCGCCCGCCAGCGGAAGCGAACGGAACAGTTTCAAGGCGATCAGCGAGACGAGCAACACCGTGAGGGTTCCCGTGAGCGCCGCGGCGAAGCGCCAGCCGAACGGATTCTCCGGCCCGAAGAGCCACATACCTGCCGCGATCATCCACTTGCCCACCGGCGGGTGCACCACGTATTCGGGCGTATTCAGCAGGACGTCCGGATTGCCGGTATTGAACGAGTCGTTGGCTTTGTCCGGCCAGCTGCGCTCATAGCCGCTGATGAGGTAGGAGTAGGCGTCCTTGACGTAGTAGGTCTCGTCGAAGACCAGCTTGTGCGGTACCTCGAGCCGCACGAACCGGAGGACCCCGCCGATGAGCGCCGTCAGGACCGGAACCAGGATGAACCACAGTCGCAGGGACGCCGGGTGGTCCCGCCAGGATGCGTGTGCGCCCAGGAGCCGTGCCGTCAGGGCCTGGACGGTGAACGCCTCCTCCGGCCGGCTGACCCACCGAAGGGCGTGTTCCCCGCGCTCCGTAACAGTTACCGCGGCTGCGGCCGGGGAGGGCGGCGGGGTGGGTTCACCGGCGCCGGCCGGCCGCGTCGAGGTCTGCGTCACGAGCCCCATGCTACCTTTTGGGGCTGGAAGACCCGGCAGCAGTAGGCTTGACGGGTGGACCCGAACCCCAGCCCCCTTCCTGATCCAGGCCCGTCAACGACGGGACGGATCGTCCTTGCCGCCACCCCGATCGGGAATACCGGTGATGCCTCTGCCCGGCTCGTGGAACTGCTGGGTACCGCCGACATCGTGGCGGCAGAGGACACCCGGCGCTTGCACCGCCTGGTCCAGAGCCTGGGCGTGGAAGTGTCCGGCCGCGTCATCAGCTACCACGAACACAATGAGGCGACCAGGACGGCAGAGCTCCTTGACCAGGTGCGAGCTGGCAGCACGCTGGTCATGGTGACCGACGCAGGCATGCCGGCCGTCTCGGACCCCGGCTTCCGGCTGGTGGAGGGCGCCATCGCGGCCGGGCTTCCAGTCACCGCCGTCCCGGGTCCCTCCGCGGTCCTCACGGCACTGGCCCTGTCCGGCCTGCCCACGGACAGGTTCTGCTTTGAAGGTTTCCTCCCACGTAAGGCCGGCGAACGCGCGTCGCGCCTGGCCGACCTCGCCGCGGAACGCCGCACCATGGTGTTCTTCGAAGCTCCGCACCGCCTCGAATCCATGCTCCGGGCGCTGCGCGAACGGTTCGGTCCGGACCGGCCCATCGCGGTGTGCCGGGAACTGACCAAGACGTACGAGGAAGTGATCCGGGGAACCACCGGCGAACTGCTCCAGTGGGCCGAAGAGAACGAGGTCCGCGGCGAGATCGCCGTTGTCCTCGGCGGGGCTCCGGAACAGGCGGCGGGCAAGCCGGAGGACCATGTGGCCGCCGTCAACGAGCTAGTGGCCCAAGGCATCAGGTTGAAGGAAGCGGTTGCCGCCGTGGCCGAGGACGTCCGGGTCAGCAAGCGCGAGCTCTACTCGGCAGTGCTCGCCGCCCGGTAGCAGCCTCTCCCGGCATGCCTTCGAATCTGTGCAGATGCACAGCGTGGGGCTGATGTGGCAGTGCGCAACGGCGTAGACCGGGGGAGGGGCCCGCAGTAGTCTGGCTGTTAATCAGCCCAATGATCCCGGTCACTCCGGCCGCGGCGCGGGGCTGCCAGAAACCCTACTGACGAGGGAGTCATCGTGACTGTCACTGCACAGCCGGCCGTTACCGCCGAGCGCGAAACCCGGCTTTTGGCCTCTGTTCCCACCGGGCTGCTTATCAACGGTGAGTGGCGCGACGCCGCCTCAGGCAAGACGTTCGACGTAGAGGATCCCGCCACCGGCAAGGTGCTGCTGAGCATTGCCGACGCCGGCGCGGACGATGCCGCTGCGGCCTTGGACGCTGCCGCTGCGGCCCAGGAATCCTGGGCCAAGGTGCCCCCGCGTGAACGCGGTGAAATCCTCCGCCGCGCTTTCGAGCTGGTCACCGAACGGGCCGAGGACTTTGCGCTGCTGATGACCCTGGAGATGGGCAAGCCGCTGGCAGAAGCCCGCGGTGAAGTCACCTACGGAGCCGAATTCCTGCGCTGGTTCTCCGAAGAAGCCGTCCGGGCCTTCGGCCGGTACTCGGTCTCCCCTGACGGCAAGTCCCGGCTGCTGGTGACCAAGAAGCCGGTAGGCCCCTGCCTGCTGATCACTCCGTGGAACTTCCCGCTGGCCATGGCCACCCGCAAGATCGCCCCGGCGGTGGCCGCAGGCTGCACCATGGTGCTGAAGTCCGCCAACCTGACGCCGCTGACGTCCCAGCTGTTCGCCGCCGTCATGCAGGAGGCCGGCCTGCCCGCCGGGGTCCTGAACCTCATCCCCACCTCCACGGCCGGAGAGACCACCGGGGCCCTGATCAAGGACTCCCGGCTGCGTAAGCTCTCCTTCACCGGTTCCACCGAGGTGGGCCGCCGGCTGCTCTCCGACGCCTCCGGAACTGTGCTGCGCACCTCCATGGAACTGGGTGGGAACGCCCCGTTCCTGGTTTTCGAGGACGCGGACCTGGACGCGGCCGTTACCGGTGCGATGCTGGCAAAGCTGCGCAACATGGGTGAGGCCTGCACCGCAGCCAACCGGTTCATCGTGCACGAATCCGTGGCCGCCGAATTCGCCGAGAAGTTCGCGGCGAAGATGAAGGACATGACCACCGCCCGCGGCACCGAACCCGAGTCCAAGGTGGGCCCGCTGATCGATGCCAAGAGCCGGGACAAGGTCCACGAACTGGTCTCCGACGCCGTCGCCTCCGGCGCCAAGGCGGTGCTGGGCGGGGCACCGGTCGAGGGCCCGGGCTACTTCTACCAGCCCACCATCCTGTCCGGCGTCTCCGAAGGCACCCGTATCCTCTCGGAGGAGATCTTCGGGCCCGTCGCCCCGATCATCACCTTCTCCACCGAGGACGAGGCCGTGCGGCTGGCCAACAACACCGAGTACGGCCTGGTGGCATACGTCTTCACCAAGGACCTGAACCGCGGCATCCGGATGGGTGAGCGGCTCGAGACGGGCATGCTCGGCTTGAACGCCGGCGTGATCTCCAACGCTGCCGCACCGTTCGGCGGCGTCAAGCAGTCCGGCCTGGGACGCGAAGGCGGACTCGAAGGCATCGAGGAGTACCTCTACACCCAGTACATCGGCATCGCCGACCCCTACGCGGGATAGCTTCGGCGGTTCCAATGACGCACGTGCCGGCCGGGATCCTTCCCGGCCGGCACTTTTGCGTTCAGCCCCTGCCCCGCCCGCGAACGCCGTCGTCCGCCGCTGCTTCCCGACGCCCCGCCACCGGTGCCCCGGACGTTGCGGCGGCACGGCTCTTTCGGGAATGGGCGGCCGCACGGGCGGCTTTCCGGATGCCGCTGCCGGCTGCCCGGAACGGCAAGCCCAGCAGCAGGCCCAAGCGGCGGATGACGGACGGCGGAAGCCACTCCGCCCGCAGGCGGCGCGGCAGGGTGGCGTTCTGCCGGAGGGAGTCCACGACCGCGGCGACCCCGGCCTGGATGTCCTGGCCGGCAGGGTGACCCCGTAGGCTGGTTGCCGGGGAGCTGTTGTCCGGCCGGCCGTACCGGTGGTGCTCGAAGGCGGATGTCAGGAACGCCACGGCCTGGTGCGCTTCATGGTCCAACCCGCCGGGTTCACCCAGCAGTGTTTGCCGGAACCTGGCGGAATACGCCCGTGGAGTCTCGCTGGGTGCGGCTCGAACGCCATAATCGATGCCCAGGTCCGTCAGCTCGTTCCACGCCAACGGGACGGACTGGCCCGGGGACCTCGGATTCAACCGGCGCGTCCTGGTTCCGGAACGGACCAGGTGCGGCGCGGCTGCCAGGAGCAAGGCGCCCAGCACGCCTGCGGTCCCAAGGAGCCACGGCAACACGCCGGCCGAACCGCCCTCGCCGCCGCCCGTCCCGCCGGGGACCGGCAAGGCCGTGCCGCTCGGGGTAGCGGAGGGCGCCGGGGCAGCGTCAGGGACGAGGCCGTCATTGTTGCCCAGGGTATCCGGGACGGCGGGCACCGGCGCGTCCGTGGCGTAGTCCGGGACCACGCCCCGCGACGGCGTAGGTTCGAACGGCACCCAGCCCAGGCCCTGGAAGTACAGCTCGGGCCACGCGTGGGCGTCACGGGCGTCCGCTTCGTATTCCGGGAGCGCACCCTGCCCGGCCACGGCTATGGTCGCCCCGGTCAACCGGCCCGGGGCATATCCCACGGCAATCCTGCTGGGGATTCCTTCCAGCCGCGCCATCACGGCCATGGCGGAGGCGTAGTGGATGCAGTATCCGCTCTTTTGCTGCAGGAAATCCGCCAGGACAGAGAGCCCGTTCCCGTCATAGCCGCCCTGGACCGGGGACTGGAGGGAATAGGTGAACTCGGACGAGCGCAGGTATCTCTGGAGGGCCATCGCTTTCTGGTACGGCGTCCCCGCAGTGCCGGCCACCGTCTTGGCGGTGGCCTTGACGATGTCCGGGACATTTCCCGGAATCCGGCTGAAATCGTCAGGGATTCCCCGGACGGGGCCGGACGCCTGGGCGAGGAGCGCGGCCGAGAGCTTTGGCTCGGTCGACGTCACGACGTACTCCTGGCGCCGGGTGGTGGTGTCGGTGCCCTTGATACTCAGGGTGGCGGGGTCCCAAGTCCACTCGCCGCCGAGGCCCCGGATGGTTTCGGGCGCATACGGGACCGGCAGGTAGGGGCTGGTGAAGGAACCGGTGTCGACGGCGGTGACCAGGCGCACCTGCTCGTCCGCGAGGACTGCGTAACCGGGATCGATCCGCCCGTCCAGCGGGACCCGGGACGCGGTGCGGTCATCCGGACCCCACGAGTCGCCGTCGAAATTGTCCACGGTGACAGAACGCAGGTAGAGCGGCGTGGGGGAATTCGTGGCATAGGTGATCCGACCGCTCCCGTCCGGTGCGCGCAGGCTGCTGCCCAGCGTGATCATCGGGTTCAGGCCGGTGGCGCCGCCCCACGGGTTGAGCCTGGACCCTTGCGGGAACGTGCCTTGGTCGAAACCGGGAATCGCCAGGGGCAGCAGCAGGGTGGCCACCATGGCCGCGGCTCCGGTCAGGGCTGCCCGCCTTGCCAGGCCGGGGCTGCGGGGCGCGCCGGACTGGAGCTGTCCGTCCGGGGCAAACCGCTGGCTGCAGGCCAGGATCAGCAGGTACCCGGCCGCCGTGGCAGCGAAGCTCCACACGCCCACGCTCTGGGGCTTGATCATGGCGGGAACCACCAGCAGTGCCAGCAGGCCAACCCCTGAGGCGGCGGGCATGCGGAGGGGCACGGCCAGGGCGTCGACCAGGATGACGGCGAGGCCCAGCACCGCACAGACCACCATCACGATTCCGGCGTTGGGAGCCACCGGCGCTGTCTCCGACAGGACGGTTTCGCTGGCCCGCCGCATCAACCGGTCAAGGTCGGGGAGCGTGGCGCCGGTCGGAATAACCCACAGGAAACTTGAGCCGCGGAAGAACGTCAGCGTGAGGACGGCAGCCAGTGAGATGAATCCGCCTGCCGTGACCAGGAGGGGCTGGGCTCGGACCGAACGCAGGGCCGCCAGGGCCACGCTGACCGTCAGCACGGTGGTCAGGACGGGCCAGAACCAGTTCCAGCCCCGAAGGACGCCGTTTAGAGACAAGGCCGCCCCGCAGACAGCCACCGAAATCGCCAACGCCATGGCCCACGGATAAGCGCCGGCCTGCGGACGCCGGGCCGGCGGTTCGGGCTGGTTGCGGGCTTCATTCCCGATGCCTGAAGGCCGCGCTGGTGCCATTGTCATGTGGCTACTCCTGCTCCACGGCGGACCTCGGACGCAGGGGCCACGGGCACGGCAGGGTCTTCGTCGAACTGTCCCCAGGCCGCCGCCAGAGCGGTACGCGGCGTCACGGCGGCAGCGCGCCAGCCGTTCTGCCGCAGCACGTCCAACACGCCGTGGAAGTCAGCCGGCTTGTCCACGGCCAGGAGGGCGAATGCGTTGGTTCCGTAGGCTGCGGCCGGTGCCAACGCCGTCGCCTCCTCGGCACTGATCCTTCCCAGCACGGCGATCAACGGTCCGCGCATCCTGTGTGCGCCCAGTTTGTCCATCAGGTGGTCGTCAAAGACCGGTGGCTCCTGGTCCGCGCCCGGAGGCTGCCCTCCGCCGGCGGCCCGGCGCCGGCTGCTCCGGCCCTGGGCGTCCCGGGCCGCACTGTCCCGCCGAGTGTGGGATGGCCCGGACAGATGGACCGCAGCGAGGCTCTCGGCTATGGACTGCAGCCCGGAGGTGCCACTGAACTCGTCGGCCCCAGGTTCCGGGGACGACGGTGAATGCAGGAAAGCCGGGTTGCCGCCGGCATCGAGGATCCGGAGGCTGTAGTTGCGTTCCGCCAAGTGGGCGCTGACGGACATGGCGGCGACGACCGACCATTCGAATGTCTCGCTGGTGGCCAGTCCGTGCCCGTGTCGCCCCGGCAGCCCTGGCATCGTCATCCCGGAGGGGCCGCCGAAGGCAGCGGAACGGTGATCCAGGATGATGGTGGCTTCCGGCGTGGTGACGGATTCCTCCTGGCGGACCATGAGCTCGCCGTGCCTCGCCGTGGCGGCCCAGTGGACCCGGCGCATGGGATCCCCGTGCCGGTATTCGCGGGTCATGACGTCGTCGTCGCTCGGATTTGCGCGGGTGCGCGTGGCGGTGACGCCGTCGTTGCCCCGCGCTCCGTCCAGCGCCGTGGCAGGCAGCACGACGGCGGCCGGCGTCACGGTGAGGATGTCGCCGTCGTCGATGGCCTGGCGGTGCAGCGACAGTCCGAACGGGTCGGTGAACTCCGCCGTGACCGGCCCGATCCGGAACAAGCCGCGGTAGCCGGACGTCAAGTGGTATTCGTAGCGGCTGGTGCCGCCAGTTGCGGAACGGGAAGGAAACCGGAAAGCCGGCGCCTGGCCGAAGTGCGGGGGCAGGCGCTCCTCCATGATCACCTGGCCGGTTCCCGGGCCTGTCCTGCCCACCGCCAAATGGACGATGGTTGGCGCGGATGTTTCCACGGGTGAGGGATTGAACTCGCGGTACACCCGGAATTTCGGTTTCACCAGCCGGATTCCTGCCAGGGACACCAGCGGCAGCACCAACAGCAGCAGCGCCAGCGTTAACAGGTCCCGGCGCCCCATGACCTGCGCGGCGGCCAGTGCGAACGCCCCGGCGGCAAGCATGCCCCAGCCACGCCTGGTGAACAGGTGCCGGGGAAGCTTGTCCAGGAACGCCATGGTCCGCCCCTAGCGGTTCCTGCCGCCGGCCGCCGCCGCGGGCCGCGTTGCCTGGCCCGGGGGCGCCTGCGGAACGGGCAGGCGCGAGAGGATTCCCTGCAGGACGCTGTGCGGGTTTTCGCCAGCGCCGGCAGCCTTGCGCTCGACGATGATCCGGTGTGCCAGCACGGCCTCGGCGACGCCTGCGACATCGTCCGGCAGGACAAAATCCCTTCCGTCCAACGCAGCCGTGGCTTTGGCCGCACGCAGCAGCTGGAGCATGGAACGGGGGCTCGCCCCCAAGCGGAGCAGCGGACTTTCCCGGGTGGCGCGGCCCAGTGACACCGTGTATTCCTTCACGGCTTCGGACACGAAGACCTGCTGGACGGTGGTGGTCATCGCCGCCACGTCAGATGCCGTCACCACCGGGCTGACGGCGGCCAGCGGCGATACCGCCTGGTGGGTCTCAAGCATTTCGATCTCGGCTTCCTTGTCCGGATAGCCCATGGAGATCCTGGCCATGAAGCGGTCCCGCTGGGCCTCGGGCAGGGGGTACGTCCCTTCCATCTCGATGGGATTCTGGGTGGCCACCACCATGAAGGGTTCATCAAGCTTGTACGTGTTGCCGTCCACCGTCACCTGGTGCTCCTCCATGCATTCCAGCAGGGCGGACTGGGTCTTGGCGGAGGCGCGGTTGATTTCATCGCCGATCACGATGTTCGCGAACACGGCGCCGGGCCGGAATTCAAAGAGCCGGGAGGCCTGGTTGTAAATGGACACCCCGGTGACGTCCGAGGGCAGCAGGTCGGGGGTGAACTGGATGCGGTTGACGGTGCAGTCGATGGTCCGGGCGAGCGTCTTGGCGAGGAGGGTTTTTCCGACGCCGGGCACGTCCTCAAGCAGCAGGTGGCCCTGTGCGAGCAGGACAGTCAGCGCCAGCTTGGCGGCATCCGATTTGCCGTCGATTACCGTGTTGACGGTGGTAAGGATGCGTTGGGCCGCTTCATGGAACGACTCCGGGTCCATGGCGGCGGCCCGGTGCCCGTTCAGCCGGCTGACGGCATCCGCGACGCCGGCCAGGTTGAGGTTCGGTGCGCTCCCATTGTTGGCAGTGCGTCGGTGGGGTTCCATCGGCAACCTTTCAGCCCGGGTTTCACCTGGACGGGACAGCAAGCCTGCCTTCGCCCGTCGGTGGGCGTGCGCGTGTGTTCGTTCCAGACTACTAACACAACTGCCGTGCCTGACAGAGAGTTCCGGCAAATATGCCACCGCTTTCGGCGGATAGGCTGGGTGGATGTGCAATCCGCTGACTCCCGCCGCCTATCGGGCACCTGACACAGGCCCCTTGGACCCGGAAGCTCCGCCCCGCAAGCAGTATCCGCCCGCGCCTGAACCGTTGCCTGTACCCGTGATGGACAACCACACCCACCTGGACTTTCCTGATGGAACGGCGCCGGTGGGAATCAAGGCCGCGCTTGATGCCGCAGCGGCCGTGGGGGTCCAGGGAGCGGTCCAGGTGGGCTGCGACCTGGCGTCGTCGCGGTTCACGGTGGAAGCCGTGGACCAGGACCACCGTCTCCTGGGCGCCGTGGCCCTCCATCCCAACGATGCTCCGCACTATGCCGCCAGGGGCGAACTTGAGGCGGCCCTGGCAGAGATCGAACGCCTCGCGGCGCATCCGCGGATCCGCGCGATCGGCGAGACGGGGCTGGACTTCTACCGCACGGAAGGCGAAGGACTGCGCCACCAGGAGCACTCGTTCCGGCGCCACATCGACATCGCCAAGCGCCTGGACCTCACCCTCCAGATCCACGACCGGGACGCACACGGCGACGTGGTGCGGGTGCTGAGGGAGGAAGGCGCCCCGGGGAGGGTGGTGTTCCACTGCTTCTCCGGCGACGAGGAGCTTGCCAGGACCTGCAACGACCAGGGCTGGTGGATGTCCTTCGCCGGGACCCTGACCTTCAAGAACGCCGCGAATCTTCGGGCCGCGCTCGCCGTCGCCGACCGCCAACTCATCATGGTGGAAACAGATGCGCCGTTCCTGACCCCGCATCCGCACCGGGGGCGGCCAAATGCCAGCTACATGGTCCCGTACACGGTCCGGGCCATGGCAGAATTGACAGGCTCCGACCTCGCCGGGCTGTGCAACACCATCAGTGAAAATACCGTGCGGGCATACGGATCCTGGACCTGAAATCCCACCCCGTCCCGTGATCCTGGGCAATACCTGGTATGCAAAAATGTTGGTCGCTTTATAACGCTACGGTTACAGTGGACAACTATTAGCCGGGGTCGGGGAAGGCCAACGGATAATTTCGCTCCATTCGCAGCCGCTCCGGGCACGTCAGTTCCCGGCCATGCCGCTGCGCGGAGTGTGGCGGTGCATCGATGCCCGGACGGTCTATTTGAGGTTGTTCCGGGCATTCCCTTGCGCGATTCCCCGTGCCCGGATGGACCTAGAGTTACGGGCAATCGTGATCAAGTTCTTCACAACGGACGGCAAGTTCAGCTATATCAAGGTTGGCGCCCAACTTCTGGTGCTCTGCGGCCTCGTCGCGGGCCTCGTGGCTTTCGTGGGCAATAACAAAACAATCACGCTCAACGTGGACGGCAAAGCCTCGTCCGTGCAGTCCTTTGGTGGAACAGTGGCGCAGGTGGTCAAGAGTGCCAACCTGGACCTCAAGCCCGGCGACCGCGTATCGCCGTCCTTGGATTCATCCGTGCAAAACGGCACCGTCATCAACGTCAACCAGGCCAAAGAGGTCAAGGTCAGCCTTGACGGGGCCGAAAAGACCGTCAACACCACCGCCCAGGACGTGGAAGGCCTCGTCAGCGAGCTCGGCGTTGCCAGCGCATCGGCCGTCTCGGCGCCCAAGGATGCCACGCTCGCACTGGCCGGCTCCTACGTCTCCATCTCCACACCCAAGACCGTCAGCATCGTGGCCGATGGCAAGGTGAACACCGCCACCACCACTGCCGCAACCGTAGGCAAGGTCCTTGAGGATTCCGGTGTCACCCTCGGCGCCAGCGACCGCTCCTCCCAGCCGGCCAACGCCAACGTGGTGAACAACATGGTCATCAAGGTCTCCCGGGTGGACACCAGCAAGACTGCCGTTACCAGCGAAGACGTGCCCTTCGACACGGTCACCGCCGAGAGCGCCGACATGCTCAAGGGTGACAAGCAGGTGACCCAGGCCGGGGCGGCCGGAAAGATCGAGCGCACCTTCAAGCTGGTCCTCGTTGACGGCCGGGAAGCGTCGCGCACCCTCGTGTCCGAGAACGTGGCGGTGCAGCCCGTAACCGAAAAGGTCACCGTGGGCACCAAGGCCAAGCCCGCCGTCCAGGCGGCGCCCGCGGCAGCAGCCGCCAACACCGGGGCAGCGGCGCCGGCCATGATGAACGAAGCCATGTGGGACAAGATCGCCCAGTGTGAATCCAGCGGAAACTGGAGCATCAACAGCGGCAACGGCTACTACGGCGGCCTCCAGTTCGACATCCGCACCTGGATCGGAGCTGGCGGCGGCGCGTACGCCCCGAACGCCAGCCTCGCCACCAAGGCGCAGCAAATCGACATCGCCAACCGCGTCTACGCCCAGCGCGGGCTCTCACCGTGGGGTTGCGGCTGGGCAGCCAGCAGCTGATTCAGCGGACGAACACGACGCCCACAGCGTGGCCGGGCCCGGATATCCGGGCCCGGCCACTGCCGTTAAGCCGACAGGGCGGAGCTGCCGCGCGGGATAGGATACCTAGGTGACTGAACCCATCCCTGCCGTGCCCGCACCGTTGTTCGGTGCCTCCGACATCCGCCGGCTGGCAGAGGAAATCGGGATCAGGCCGACTAAAACCTTGGGCCAGAACTTCGTTATCGACGGCAACACCATCCGGCGGATCGTCTCCGCCGCCGGAGTGGGGCCGGATGAAACCGTCCTCGAGGTAGGCCCGGGCCTCGGCTCCCTGACCTTGGGGCTGCTCGATGCGGCGGCGGCCGTTGTCGCCGTCGAAATCGACCCCGTCCTGGCCGCGAAGCTTCCGGAAACCGTCAAGGCATGGCGCCCTGCCGCCGCCAACGCGTTCCACCTGGTCAACGACGACGCCATGAAAGTCACCGAACTGCCGGTCCAACCCACCGCACTGGTGGCCAACCTGCCCTACAACGTGGCGGTTCCGGTGGTACTGCACCTGCTGCAGCATTTCCCCAGCCTGCGGCACGGGCTGGTGATGGTGCAGGACGAAGTAGCGGACCGGCTGGCCGCGGGCCCGGGGTCCAAGACCTACGGGGTGCCGTCGGTCAAGGCGGCGTGGTACAGCCAGATGCGCAAGGCAGGCGTCATCGGCATGAACGTCTTTTGGCCCGCCCCCAAAATCCACTCCGGCCTGGTGGCCTTCACCCGCCGCGAGCCGCCGGCCACCACTGCCACCCGTGAGCAAGTGTTTGCCGTGGTGGACGCCGCGTTCGCGCAGCGCCGCAAGACGCTGCGGGCAGCCCTCGCCGGCTGGGCAGGCGGAGCGCCGGAAGCGGAGCGCTGCCTCGTGGCTGCCGGCGTGGACCCCACTGCCCGTGGCGAGGTCATCGATATCCAAGCCTTCGCCAGGATCGCCGAAGCCAAGGAATCACGGTTGTGAACGCCCCGGCAGGACGCTTCGCGGCCAGGACGGTCCGGGTCAAAGCACCCGGCAAGGTCAACGTATCCCTGGCGGTGGGCCCGCTCCGCCGGGACGGCTACCACTCCGTTGCCAGCGTCTACCTCGCGGTATCCCTCTACGAGGAAGTTGCCGCCACCAGCACCGCGACGCCGGGAATCACGCTCAGCCTCAGCCCCGAAAGCACCCTGGACCTCGACGCCGTCGACATTCCCCTGGACAGCAACAACCTGGCCTACAAGGCAGCCGCCATCATGGCTGACGTCTCCGAGCACGCCACCGGCGTACACCTGGAAATCACCAAACGCGTCCCGGTCGCCGGCGGCATGGGCGGCGGGTCAGCCGACGCCGCCGCCACGCTCCTGGCCTGCGACGCCCTGTGGAACAGCGGACTTTCCCGCGAAGAATTGGCCCACCTTGCCGCGGAACTGGGCGCGGACGTGCCCTTCTCGCTGCTTGGCGGCACCGCCGTGGGCCTTGGCCTGGGCGACAAACTGTCCCCGGCCCTGGCCAAGGCCCAAACCCACTGGGTGCTGGTGGCGGCAGACTACGGACTGTCCACCCCGGAGGTGTACCGCACCCTGGACAGGCTGCGGGACGCCGAAGGCATCACCGCGGACGAGCCCACCGGCGTCGACCCGCACATTTTAACGGCCCTGCGCAGCGGCGACGCCGAATCCCTGAGCCGTGTCCTGGTCAACGACCTGCAGCGTGCCGCCATCTCCTTGGCCCCTGCATTGCGCGATACGCTGGGTATCGGCGAATCCCACGGCGCGATCGCTGGGATCGTTTCAGGTTCCGGCCCCACCGTGGCCTTGCTCGCCGACGATCCCGTGGCGGCCGAAGCACTGGCCGAGGACCTGCGGCACCAGGGACTGGCGGCCCTTCACGTGCACGGCCCCGTCCACGGCGCGCGCATCATCTCCGACACACATCTCTAGACCCCTTATATTTCGGCAGCAGAAAGCAGTTCCTTTTGGCACACCTTCTTGGCGGCGAGAACCTCACAGTTTCCTACGCGACCGGCACCGTCCTGGACGGCATCACCCTGGGCCTTGAGGAAGGCGACCGGATCGGCATGGTGGGCCGGAACGGCGACGGCAAATCCACCCTGATGCGCCTGCTGGCACTGCGTTCCACGCCCGACTCCGGCCGTGTCACCAAGCGTGGCGACGTCAACGTGGGGTACCTGGACCAAAGCGACGTGCTCGACGGCGACCTGACCGTCGGCGCCGCGATCGTGGGCGACCAGGCGGATTACGAATGGGCGCGCAACCCGCAAATCCGCGAGATCATGGGCGGGCTGGTGTCCGACGTCGACTGGCATGCCAACGTGCACGCCCTCTCCGGCGGCCAGAAGCGGCGGGTGGCCCTGGCAAAGCTCCTGATCGAGGACCACGACGTCATCATGCTCGACGAGCCCACCAACCACCTCGATGTCGAAGGAGTTGCCTGGCTTGCCCGGCACCTGAAGACCCGCTGGCGGGCCAACCAGGGCGCCTTCCTGGTGGTCACCCACGACCGCTGGTTCCTCGATGAAGTCTGCAACAAGACCTGGGAAGTGCACGACGGCATCGTGGACCCCTTCGAAGGTGGATACGCGGCGTACGTCCTGGCCCGTGCCGAGCGTGACCGGATGGCCTCCGTGGTCGAAGGCAAGCGCCAGCAGCTGGTCAAGAAGGAACTGGCCTGGCTTCGCCGCGGCGCCCCGGCCCGGACCTCGAAACCGAAGTTCCGGATCGAGGCCGCCAACGCCCTGATCGCCGATGTCCCCGAGCCCCGCGACTCCATGGCGTTGAACAAAATGGCCACTGCCCGCCAGGGCAAGGACGTCCTGGACCTGGAAAACATCTCCCTGAACTTCCGCGGCGGCGACGATGGCCGCAAGCTGTTCGACAACATCACCCTGCGCCTGGCCCCGGGAGAGCGGCTGGGGCTGGTGGGTGTCAACGGCGCCGGCAAGACCACCCTTCTGAAGCTGCTCAACGGCGAGATCACGCCCGACGCCGGGAAGCTGAAGCGGGGGAAGACCGTGGTCACCGCGGTTCTCACGCAGGAGGTCAAGGAGCTCGACGACGTCGCGGACTTGCGCGTCATCGAGGTGATCGAGCGGGAAAAGCGTTCCTTCAACGTGGGGGGCAAGGAGTTCACCGCCGGGCAACTGGTGGAGCAGCTCGGGTTCACCAACCAGAAGCAGTGGACCCCGGTCAAGGACCTCTCCGGCGGCGAACGGCGGCGGCTGCAGTTGCTGAGGCTGCTGGTGGGGGAGCCCAACGTCCTGATGCTCGACGAGCCCACAAACGACCTTGATACCGACACCCTCGCCGCCGTGGAGGACGTCCTGGACGGCTGGCCCGGCACGCTGGTGGTGGTCAGCCACGACCGCTACCTGCTCGAGCGCGTTACCGACCACCAGATGGCCCTCCTGGGCGACGGCAAGCTCCGCGGCCTGCCCGGCGGCGTGGACCAGTACCTTGAGCTGCGGGAGGCCGCCCTCGCCGGCTCCACGGTGTCCGGCGGCGGCAACCCCGTCACCAGCGCGGGCCAGGGCCCCGCGGCCCCAGCCACCGGCACAGGCCCCTCCGAGGCGGAGAAGCGGGAGGCCCGCAAGGCCCTCAACCGGATCGAACGGCAAATCAAGAAGCTCGATCAAGAGGAAAAGAAGCTTCACGACCTGATGCTGAAGACCACCGAGGCCGGCGATTTCGACAAGCTCGCGGACCAGAACAAACAGCTCAAGAACCTCACGGACGAAAAGGACGCCCTGGAAATGGAGTGGCTGGAGGCGTCGGAGCTCCTGGGGGACTGACAAAGGCGACGCGGGCAAGAGCGGAGCTGGGGGCCTTCGTGTAGTCGCGCATCGCGGCGCATCGTGGCGTGGAGGTCGCCCAGCGACCGGAACGTCACCTATGCGGCGTGTCTAAGCGACGGCGAAGGGCCCCTGCGCCGCGTAAGTGACCACGGCGAAGGCGGCCTGGGCTTACGCCTCAGACTGCAGTTCCGGCTCCTTCTTCAGGCCGGTGAGGCCGTTCCAGGCGAGGTTGACCAGGTGCGCAGCGACGGTTTGCTTGTCGGGCTGGCGGCTGTCCTGCCACCACTGGCCGGTCATGGCCACCATGCCAACCAGCATCTGGGCGTACATGGCGCCATCCTCGCCGCTGAAGCCGCGGCGCGAGAATTCGTCGGAGAGGATGTGTTCCACGCGGGCGGTGACCTGGGAGAGCAGGGTGGAGAAGGCGCCCTCGGGCTGGGACGGGGGAGCGTCGCGCATGAGGATCCGGAAGCCCTCGGTGCGCTCCTCGATGTAGGTCAGCAGGGCCAGGGCGGCGCGTTCGACGAGGACCCGGGGTTTGGCTTCCTCGGTGAGGGCGCTATTGATGGCGTCCAGCAGGATGTGGAACTCGCACTCCACCACCTGCGTGTACAACCCTTCCTTGGATCCGAAGTGCTCGTAGATGACCGGCTTGGACACGCCCGCGCTGGCGGCGATCTCCTCAATGGTGGTCCCGTCGAGCCCCCGGACGGCAAAAAGCGCCCGGCCGACGTCGATCAACTGGCTACGCCGCTGCAGGCCGGTCATCCGCATCCGCGGCAGGTTGTTGCTCACAATCCCATCATGCCCCACCGGCCACGGGCCCGATTCCGCCCGGCAGGCAGGGGAGAACCGGCCGGTGTCGCGCGGTGCCCCGAACCCATGGCAAAATAGGGACTTGTGCCCGGGCCTTGAGTCCTCCGGCACGGTCCGCTCTGGTGTAACGGCAGCACCCCGGCCTTTGGAGCCGTGGAGTATAGGTTCGAATCCTATGGGCGGAACTGCTGTGCGAGGAGCGTTCAGTAGGATGGCACCCGGTGCCGGGCGGACATGGACGCCGGACACCCCAATGCGCCAGCACAACCTAGCAAGGAGAGCCCGTACGTGATCCCCGAGAATGCCGGCCCGGCCGCTGTCATCGTTCTGGCAGCAGGCGCCGGTACCCGGATGAAGTCGCGTACACCCAAGATCCTCCACGAAATCGGCGGCCTCTCCCTGGTGGGCCACGCCCTCCGGGCGGCCCGCAGCATCAACCCGCAGCGGCTCGCCATCGTGGTGCGCCACGAACGTGACCTGGTTGCCCGGCATGTATCGGCACTGGATCCCGACGCCGTCATCGTGGACCAGGACGACGTGCCGGGCACCGGCCGCGCCGTGGAAGCCGCCCTCGAGGCACTCCACGCGGAACAAGGCCTGGCCGGTACCGTTGTGGTCACCTACGGCGACGTTCCGCTGCTCTCCGGGGAACTCCTGGGCGAACTCGTGGCCACCCACGAGCGTGACGGCAACGCGGTCACCGTCCTCACCGCCGTCCTCGACGACGCCACCGGTTACGGCCGCATCCTCCGGGGGGAGGACGGTTCCGTCACGGGCATCCGCGAGCACAAGGATTCATCCGAGGCCGAGCGGCTGATCCGCGAGGTCAACTCCGGTATCTACGCCTTCGACGCAGCCGTGCTCCGGGACGCCCTTGGCAAGGTCACCACCGACAACGCCCAGGGCGAGAAATACCTCACCGACGTCCTGTCCCTGGCGCGTGCCGCCGGCGGCCGGGTTGCCGCCGTCGTCACCGCCGACCGCTGGCAGGTGGAAGGCGCGAACGACCGCGTCCAACTGGCCGCCCTCGGCGCCGAACTGAACCGCCGCACCGTCGAGGGATGGATGCGCGCAGGCGTCACCGTGGTGGACCCGGCCACTACGTGGATCGACGCATCGGTCACCCTGGACGAGGACGTCCGGCTGCTGCCCAACACCCAACTGCACGGCGCCACCACCGTGGCCCGGGACGCCGTCGTCGGCCCCGACACCACGCTGACCGACGTCACGGTGGGCGAGGGCGCAACGGTGGTCCGCACCCACGGTTCCGGCTCGGTGATCGGGCCGCGCGCCGCCGTCGGCCCCTTCACCTACCTGCGGCCAGGCACCGTGCTCGGTGAAAAGGGCAAGATCGGTGCGTTCTACGAAACCAAGAACGTCACCATCGGCCGCGGCTCCAAGCTG
Source organism: Arthrobacter sp. 135MFCol5.1 (assembly GCF_000374865.1). Taxonomy (GTDB): domain Bacteria; phylum Actinomycetota; class Actinomycetes; order Actinomycetales; family Micrococcaceae; genus Arthrobacter. Next base: position 42,735 of record NZ_KB895462.1, read on the forward strand.
TCCCACCTGGGCTACGCAGGCGACGCCGAAATCGGCGAAGACACCAACATCGGCTGTGGAAACATCACGGCAAACTACGACGGCGAGAAGAAGCACCGCACGGTGATCGGCTCGGGCGTGCGTACCGGCTCCAACACGGTCTTTGTTGCCCCGGTCACCGTGGGGGACGGTGCCTACAGCGGCGCCGGCGCGGTGATCCGCAAGGACGTACCCGCAGGCGCGCTCGCACTAAGCGTCGCTGCCCAGCGCAACGCCGAAGGCTGGGTCCCCGCGAACCGTCCGGGAACCCGCTCCGCCGAACTGGCCCAGGCGGCCACCCAGAACTCCTCCAGTACCCCGGCATCTACAGAAGAGGGCAAGTAAGAATGAGCGAAATTACGGCGCACGGCGAAAAGAAGCTGGTGCTCGCCACCGGGCGGGCCCATCCGGAGCTGGCCCGGGAAATCGCCAAGGAACTCGGCACTGACCTGCTGCCCGTCGATGCCTACGACTTCGCCAACGGCGAAATCTACGTCCGCGCCGGTGAAAGCGTCCGCGGCACCGATGCCTTCGTGATCCAGGCCCACCCGGCACCGCTGAACAACCACCTGATGGAACAGCTGATCATGATCGATTCGCTGAAGCGGGCTTCCGCCAAGCGCATCACCGTGGTTTCCCCGTTCTACCCCTATGCGCGGCAGGACAAGAAGGGCCGCGGCCGCGAGCCCATCTCCGCCCGCCTGGTGGCAGACCTCTACAAGACTGCCGGCGCGGACCGCATCATGAGCGTTGACCTGCACACCTCCCAGATCCAGGGCTTCTTCGACGGTCCGGTGGACCACTTGATGGCCATCCCGCTGCTGGCCGACTACATCCGCACCCGGGTGGACGCCGAAAACATCACCGTTGTCTCCCCTGACACCGGCCGCGTCCGCGTGGCCGAACAGTGGGCCGAACGCCTGGGCGGGGCACCCCTCGCCTTCGTGCACAAGAGCCGGGACCTCACAGTCCCCAACCAGGCTGTCTCCAAGACGGTGGTGGGCCAGATCGAGGGCCGGACCTGCGTGCTGATCGATGACATGATCGACACCGGCGGAACCATCTCCGGAGCCGTGACCGTGCTGAAGAACGCCGGGGCCAAGGACGTCATCATCGCGGCCACGCACGCCGTATTCTCCGAGCCGGCCGCCCGCCGCCTCTCCGAATCCGGTGCCCGCGAAGTGGTGGTCACCAACACCCTGCCGCTGACCGCCTCGCAGCGGTTCCCGCAGCTGACGGTGCTGTCCATCGCGCCGTTGATCGCCCGTGCCATCCGCGAAGTGTTCGACGACGGTTCGGTCACCAGCCTCTTCGACGGCAAGGCGTAGCGGCTGGTTGCCTGTCGAAACCCGGGATTGCGGTTTCGGCAGGCAACCACCGCCGCCTCACCGTTTTCAATATTCGGCTCCGGCGCTGGTAGGCTTGACCCCGATACCTTGGCGAGGGAGAGCAAAGTCTCCGTTATCGACTGGGTCTGCTTGTCCCTTGATGAGAGGGACTGCCTTCTTGAAGGGCCGCCTACCGGCCGCCCGGCGTTGAAGGTCACACCAGACCTCCGCCCTTGCTGAACACCGTTTCATCTTCAAGGAGATTTCCATGTCTGAGCAGAAGCTCGCAGCAGAACTGCGCACCGAATTCGGCAAGGGCTACGCCCGCCGCGCACGGATGGCCAACCTGATCCCGGCCGTCATCTACGGCCACGGCGCAGAGCCCATCCACGTCACCCTCCCGGCCAAGGCCACCACCCTGGCTGTCCGCACCCCCAACGCCCTGCTGTCCCTGGACATCAACGGCGAAGGCCACCTGGCCCTGGTCAAGGACATCCAGCGTGATCCCGTAAAGCAGATCATCGAGCACATCGACCTCCTGACCGTCCGCAAGGGCGAGAAGGTCACCGTCGACGTTCCCGTGCACGTTGAGGGCGAATCCGCTCCCGGCACCGTCCACAACCTGGAACTGACGGTCGTGTCCCTCGAAGCCGAGGCCACCCACCTGCCCGAGTCCGTCGTCGTGAGCATCGAAGGCCGCGGCGCCGGCGAGCACATCCACGGCTCCGACCTGGTCCTGCCCAAGGGCACCGTCCTGCTGACCGACGCCGAGGCACTGGTCGTCAACATCTCCGAGGCCGTTGAAATCGCCGAGGAAGAGGAAACCGAAGGTGCGTCCGAGGGAGCCGCCGAGGAAGCTTCCGAGGCAGCCGAAGAAGCAGCCGCAGAGTAAGCACTCCGCACTCCCTGACAGTGGCCGGACCCCGCACGGGGCCGGCCACTGTCGTGTCCGCACAGCGCCGTTCCCGCCCCAACCGCCCCCATAGGATTGATCCATGACTGATACCTGGCTGATCGTCGGCCTCGGCAACCCCGGGGCGCAGTACCAAGGCAACAGGCACAACATTGGCCAGATGGTCCTCGATGAACTCGCCTCCCGGATGGGCGCGGGCTTCAAGGCCCACAAAGCCAGGGCCCAGGTCGTGGAGGGCCGCTTGGGAATCGGGGGCCCGCGGGTAGTCCTGGCCAAACCGATGACGTACATGAACGTCTCCGGCGGGCCCGTGTCTGCCCTCGCCAACTTCTACGGGATCGCCGCCGACCACGTGGTGGCCGTCCACGATGAGATCGACATCCCCTTCAACACGGTGAAACTCAAGCTCGGCGGCGGCGAAGGCGGCCACAACGGCCTGCGCGACATTTCCAAAGCACTCGACACCAAGGACTACCTGCGCGTCCGGGTGGGAGTTGGCCGGCCGCCCGGGCGGATGGATACGGCAGACTACGTCCTGCGCGACTTCGGCACCGCGGAACGGAAGGAACTGCCCTTCCTGCTCGACGACGCAGCGGACGCCGTTGAGTCCTTGCTCCGGGAAGGACTCACTGCCACGCAGCAGAAATTCCACCCCGCCAAGTCCGGATCACGCCAAGCAGAATCGTAAAAGTTCCCTTGTGCCCTGTTTCCTTGTCAGTGGCAAGGGGTACTCTTCTTCCTATGCGGGGGAGCAATGGGGCTACATCCCGCTATTGCAGGATGTAGGGGACAAGTTCATGTCAATCGAGCCACTCAGCTGGGGACGTGGGTCAACACCTCAGGGTGATGGGCTGGCCACGGGATCCTCCGCAGTGCCGGAGGGCCGGCAATGGTCCGTGCCGGCACGAAGTGCCAACCTTGACGCCGTCCGCACAGCGTTGACAAGCGAAAACTCCTTCGGAGCGGTCATCACAGGCGCCCGCGGGGTGGGAAAGTCCTCCCTGGCCAGGGCGGCAGTCGCCGACTTGGGCCCGGACATCTGGTCGCTGCAGCTCCGGAGCGCACCCTCGGGCTCCAACACCCCGTATGGCTGCCTCTCCTTCCTCCTGGCCCGGTTGCCGCAGGCCTACATGGGTTCACCCACTGCCATCCTGCGCGGGATCACCTCCCTGATCCGCAGCGATGCGGCCGGCAGGCCCTGCATCATCACGCTGGACACCTCCGGCACTGTCGACGACATGAGCGCCGGCGTGCTGTTGAACGTGTTGCTGACCGGCACGGCAAGGATCATCGCCGTCGCCCCCAAAGCCAGTGACCTGCCGGCGGATTTCCACTGGCTCCTGACGGACCGCAAGCTCACCGAAGTCAGGCTCAGCAACCTCAACGAATTGCAGACCCGGCAGGTCCTGCTGTCCCTGCTGGGGCACCGCGTCGCATCGTCCCTGGTCACCACCTACCACCAGATGGTGGGCGGCAACCCCCTGCTGCTCAAAGCCCTGGTTACCGAGCAACAGCTTTCCGGGAACCTCGTGCTGTCCGATTCCGTCTGGACGCTCCGGGACAAGGTGGTGCTCGACGGCGCCGCGAGCCTGGATGACATCGTCAGGTCGCGCTGGACAAGGGAAACACCGGAGACCCGCGAAGTCATTGAAATGTTGTCCTGCGCCCGCCGGGTGGAACTGTCCCGGCTGACTGCCATCTATGGCGCCGACGTCGTGGCGGACATGGAGGACGCCGGGCTGCTCGAGATCGACGACTCCGAGTACCGCTGGGTGTCACTGCGGGAGAAGTACATTGGCGACGTCGTCAGGACCTGGCTGAGCATTTCCCGGCGGCGGGAGCTCCGCTCCGTGCTGCTGGGCGGCGAGGAGCCCGACCCCGCGGCCATGACCGTCGATGAACTGATGTCGTTCGCCGCGTGGACCCATGAATGCGAGGCGGAACTCAGCCCGGCACTGGCGCTTGCGGCCGCCCAGGCCGCCGTCCAGCTCTTCGACCCCCGGTTCGCGTTGACCTATGCTGAGATGATCCAGCGGACGGATGCCCTGTGGGCATCCGCGCAGCGGCAAAAGGCCGCCGCGTACCTGCAGCTGGACATGGCGGTCCAGGCCCTGGCCGCCCTTGAGGACATTACCCAACCTGAACTGGAGGCCCTCGACCTCGAAGAGTACGCCCAGGTGGTGGCCGCCAAGGCGCGGGTGATGCTCTGCCTTCCGGAACGGTCCGGCTCGGTTGGGGAGCTCTTCGCCTCCGCCCGCGAACGCCTGGCCACTGCGGGAGACCATCCGGACTGGCCTGCTCCTGCCGCGGTGGCGGCCAACCGCATTTCGCTGAGCGAATTCGAGTACCAGGCGCACGCGGGAAGGTACGCCGCCATGATTCCGGCCCTTGAGCGGGCCGTTGATCCAGCCGCCAACCCTGACACCGGCTACCGGCTCCAGTGCGCGATCATCCTGATGAGCTCCCTGGCCATGACGGGCCGGGAGATGGACGCCTTGGGCCTCGTGCGCCAGATCGGCGGCCAACTCAGCGATGCCTCGCACATTGTGGGCCTGCGTGAACGGTACACGCGGGAGGCCTACTTCGTCCTTTTGATGGCCGGCCAGTGGCGGCGCTGCATTGACCTCATGGCCCCGTTCAGCGCCGGCCAGCCCTTCCGGCTTCCTTACCGCAGCGCGGCCACGGAAATCGCTGCCGGAATAGCTTTCGCGTTTTCCGGCCGGGGCGAAGCTGCCCTGGAACCCCTGATTTCTGCCGCAGCGCAGCTGGAGCTGCAACCGGTCCAGGGTGCGCTGCGCACCGCGTACGCGGCCACGGCCCTGGCCTACGCCCAGACCGGAAACGCCGCGCTGTCACGCAAGTACCTGACGAAAGTCCAGCGGATGCCCGGCAGGTCAGGGTTTGCCGTGGAGAGCATCATCGAGTTCTGCACACTCGTGGCCGGACGGTGGCTGGGCGACTCCGACGCCGTCACCAGCCTCAAGCAGGGGGCCCGCGCGAACGCAGAAGCGGGCCGGTATGCCATGGCCGGGATCTACCTGCTGGCGGCAACGGTGAACGGCAGCGATGCCGACTTCCGCTTCCTGGAGGAGATCGCGGGCCACCGGCAAGGCCCGCTGGCCGAAGTATCCCGGCTGATCGCCGTGGGAAGCCGGACAAAGGACGCCAAGGCGCTGCTCGCCGGCGGCGAACTCGCGGCCACCCTGGAACTCGACGCCGTCGAAGCCCGCTGCATGGCACTGGCGGTGGACTTTGCGCGCCAGGACGGGGATGCCCTGTCGGCCCGGACCGCGCAGGCACGGCTGGACATCCTGGCCGCCACGGTAGCCAACCTCCCCATCGTGCCCAGCAGCGGCAGCCCGCTGTTGACCAGCCGTGAGCGGCAGATTGCACGAATGGCCGGCAGGGGTGCCTCAAACCGTGACATCGCCCTGGAAATGGGTGTCTCAGTCCGCACCGTCGAAGGCCACCTGTACCAGGTGTTCACCAAGCTGGGCGTAACTTCAAGGGGTGATCTGACTGGACTCGTCTAATGGCCACAAACCCACATCTGCCCATCGGCTCCTGACCGGACGGCGGGAGCCCGTGGACCGGATCTGCAACCTGGTGCGCAATGGCACCAGCCATGCGGTCTTCGTCATGGCAGGCCCGGGGATTGGAAAATCGGCGGTGACCGACGCCGTCACCGAACGGCTCGCCGGGCACCTGAACGTGGTGCGCATCCATGCCAGTTCCGCGCTCTCCGGGGTGCCCTTCGGGGTCCTGACCCCCTATACCGGGGAACTTACGGCTGAGGAGTCGGTCTCGCCGGTGGCCGTGTTGCGGTCAATGTGGTCCTACTTTGAAAAGCTGAAAGCCGGTAACGGCTCGGCAGTCCTGCTCGCGGTGGACGACGCACATCACCTGGACGAGGCCTCGGCAGGGGTACTGGCTGAGCTGATTTCGGCGGGCTGGGCAACCGTGCTGGCGGCCGCGCGGCCCCGGCCCGGCCTTCCGCAGCCGCTGGAGCAGCTCTGGTACGACGGCCTTGCCGAGCGCGTCGATCTTCGGCCCCTGAACCGCGAGCAGATAGAGGAAGTCCTGGCCCACGTCCTGGACGGGACCGTTCCGGCTGCCACGGTGGATGCCATGTGGAGCGCTTCGAGCGGAAATCCACGGATCCTTGACGCCTTGTTGCATGACTCCGCGGAAGCCGGGGTACTGGCCAAACGCAACGGCATCTGGATCCTGCTCGGGGACCTTCCTGCCGACGGGCCCCGGCTGGCAGCGGTGGTTGCCAAGGACCACCTGCGCCGCGGACCCGAGGAACAGGAAGCCCTGAAGCTTATTGCCCTGGCCGGCCCGGTGGGCCGCAAGGTCATCGAAGACATCAGTGGGGCAGCGGTGGTCCGGTCCCTGCTGGACCAGCAGATGATCGTGGAGACCCCCGGCGTTCCCGCGGAACTTTACCTCTGGAACGCGCTCTTCGCCGGCGCCATCAGGAACACGGTATCGGTCTCCCGGAGCCTCCAGCTCTTGGAGAAGGTCAAGGCACACCAGGACCCCGGATTGCTGCAGGGGGAAGGCCGGCTCCGTTCGGTGGAATGGGCGCTGGAGTGTGGCCTCCGGGTCGGCGACGACGAGTTGCTGGCCGCCGCCAAAGTGGCGTTGCTCGCGTACCGCAACCACAGCGCGCGGTCCATCGCGGCCAAGATCCGCAACCCCGCCTTGATCCCCTTGGCCCAGGCGGTCCAGGCCCGGGCCCTGTATAACGAGGGCTCCTACCAGGAAGCAGCAGCCCTCCTGGACGAGTGCTGGCTCCCGCTGGCCGGGGACCCGCAAGGGCCGGCAGCCCTGGTGCTCCGGGTTTCGGCACACCAGGCCAATGGCCGGCTGCTGGCAGATGTAGCGGAGGACGTGGAGCGGGCCATCGCCCAATTCGGCCAGGATGGCAGCTGGCAGGCGGAGCTTCTGCAAGTGCTGCAGCTTGGGGCCGAGGTCAACGTCCAGGCACTTGGCGAGGAAGTCGACAGGATCAGGAAACGCGGCGCAGCGGGCTCCGGGGGAGAGCCGCTGCGTGCCCTGGCTGAGGCGCTCCTGGCCCATGCCCTGGCCGCTGCAGGGCGTCCCGTCCAGGGCTTGGATGCTGCCATGATGGCGGCGTCGGAGCTTCCTCCGCTCGAAGGCAGCCTGTTCTTCTTCCCTGAGTTCGTGCTGGGACGGCTGGTCTCCAACTACCTGGCCATGGGCGAATGGGAATCGGCCGAGCGGGAACTGAACGGCTACGCGGCAGGCCACGGCGCCAGTGCGGCCATTTTCGACGGGAGCCTGAACGTACTCCGCGGCTACTCCCTGCTTCGCCAGGGCCGGATGGAGCGGGCCTACCAGGTCCTGCTGCCCGCCGTGGAAGCCCTGAGGCTCAACGATCCGTTGCAGCTGTACCGGTTCGGTACAGCGCTGGGCTATTACGTGGCGGCCCGTCTCGGGGATGCTGAACAGGCAAGACGGCTGGAACAGGATCACAAGGACGCCTTCGCCGGCGGCCCCGCACATGACCTCCTGGCCGAGGCGTACGTGGCAGCGGGGGCAGAGTACACCGCCCGTGACGGCAAGGGGCTGGCTGCGTTGCAGACGCTCATGACGACGCCGGAGGCAGCCGCAAGGGCCGGCAACCTCCTCGAAGTCCTGGCCATGTGCTGGGACCTCGGGGACCCCTCGGTGATCCCCATGGTCCAGACGGTTGCCCGCGGCGTGGAAGGCCGCTGGGCGGAGGCGCTGCTGACCCTGGCCACGGCGTGGGAAAACGCCGACGGCGACACCCTGATGGCAACGGCTGCCTCGCTGGAGGAAGCAGCCTTTGTCAACCTGGCCCGGGAGGCTTATGCCCGTGCCAGCACGGTGCTGGAACAGGCAGGCGAACGCCGCCGGTCCCGGCAGGCGGTGGCCCAACGGGAAAAGTGCGACCACGAACTCGGCGAGCGCTTCCGCGAGGGACGCTTCATCGCCGCCGCACCCGCGGTCCACCTCACCCGCCGGGAGCAGGACATCGTCGAACTTGCCGTCCAGGGACTGACCGACCGGGAGATCGCCCAGCGCCTGATGGTGTCGGTGCGCACGGTGGAAGGGCACCTGTACCGTACTTACGTCAAGCTTGGCGTCCGCAGCCGCGATGAGCTGGAGACGGCCCTGCCCAAGTAGTCCCGGCCGCCCTTCCCCGGTACCTGCCCGCGACGGCCGCCGTCGGCCGCCCCCTCGCCGTTGGTGCCCTGCGGCGCCGTTTCCACGCGCCGTACGTCACCGCGCCGCGGGTGCCCTGTGACCGCCGTTCCGCTCGCGGCGGAACCACACCCCGGCCGCAGCATGCGCCTGTGCATGGCTACCTGGCCGCGGCCCGGTAGTGCACCCCCGAGGATTCGAGTACACCCTACTCGTGTACGGGAGGGCGCTACCGGATTTACTTAAGGAGGCAAAGCAAAGCGGCAGGCTGGAAGCCGCGGAGCAGCCGATCAGGACATTGAGGCCCCCCATATTTCCGGTCCCCACGGACCGGGCACAGACGGGGCCGGCGACGTCAGAGTCTTCTGAGACCGAGACTCTCCCCCCAGCCGTCGCCGGCCCTCTGCTCCCTCGGCCGAAGCCCGGGGCAGCGGTGGCGGCAGCCCCTCCGGGCGGCCGCCACAGCCGTGTTGTGGGACAATTGGGTGTCAAACATTGGCAGCCCAAGGAGTTCGTTTTGGCCGTAGTATCAACGCCAGCCACGCTGGAACGTGCCCTGCCGGCCATGGACAACGCGGAAGTGCTGCGCATCCGCAACGACTTCCCCGTGCTGAACCAGCTGGTCAACGGCCAGCCGCTGGTCTACCTTGACTCCGGCGCCACCTCGCAGAACCCGGTCAGCGTCATCGAAGCCGAACAGGAGTTCTACGAACAGCGCAATGCTGCCGTGCACCGCGGCGCACACCATCTTGCGGTGGAGGCCACCGAAGTCTTTGAGGATGCCCGGCAAACCATCGCCGACTTCATCGGGGCCGGCTATGAAGAGACCATCTGGACCTCGAACGCCACTGAGGGGCTGAACCTCATCAGCTACGCCCTGTCCAACGCCGCCCTTTGGGCTGCCCAAGGCCGCGGCGATCGCGGCCTGCGGGAACTGGCGCTGGGGCCCGGCGACGAGATCGTGGTGACGGAGATGGAGCACCACGCCAACCTTATTCCGTGGCAGGAGCTGGCTTTCCGTACCGGGGCGACGCTCCGGCATATTCCCATCGATGACGACGGCAGCCTGCGCATGGACGCTGCGGCCTCAGTCATCGGACCCCGGACAAAGGTCCTGGCCTTCACCCATGCCTCCAACGTGCTGGGCATCATCAACCCGGTGCAGGAATTGACGGCCCTGGGCCGCGCCGCCGGCGCCCTCGTGGTCCTGGACGCCTGCCAGTCCGCCCCGCACCTGCCCTTGAACGTCAAGAAACTGGACGTGGACTTCGCGGTCCTCTCGGGCCACAAAATGCTCGCCCCCACGGGCATCGGCGTGCTGTACGGACGGCAGGAACTGCTGGACATCCTGCCGCCGTTCCTGACCGGCGGATCCATGATCACCACCGTCACCATGGAGCGGGCAGAGTACCTGCCGGCACCACAACGCTTCGAAGCCGGTACCCAGCGCATCTCCCAGGCCGTGGCATTGGCCGCCGCGGCCAACTACCTCACCGAGACCGGGCTGGACCGGATCCACGCCTGGGAGTCCGAACTCGGCCAGCGCATGGTGGTGGGCCTTGAGGCCATTCCCGGTGTCAGGGTCCTTGGCCCGGCCGCAGGCAGGGAGCGGATCGGCCTTGCCGCGTTCGACGTCGAAGGCGTCCACGCCCACGACGTCGGGCAATTCCTGGACTCCCGCGGGATCGCCGTGCGCGTCGGGCACCACTGCGCCCAGCCGTTGCACCGGCGGCTGGGACTGACCGCCACCACCCGCGCCAGCGCCTACCTGTACAACACCACCGACGACGTGGACCGCTTCCTTGAAGCCGTAGCCGGCGTCAGGGCCTACTTCCGCGCCTAGCGGAGAACACGAAGGGTGACACCATGAGCCTCGACCAGTTGTACCAGCAGATCATCCTGGACCATTCCAAGGCCCGCCACGGCAGCGGGCTGGCCGCCACCGATGCCCCGGCCGGCGCGGCAACAGGCCAGTCCCACCAGCTCAACCCGGTATGCGGAGACGAAGTCACCCTGCGGCTGGCGGTGCAGGACGGCAAGGTGGTCCAGGTGGCGTGGGACGGAGCCGGTTGCTCCATTTCCATGGCCTCGGCGTCGGTTCTCTCCGAACTCGCCGACGGCATGACCGTTGCCGAACTGCACCAGGTGATCGAGAGCTTCCGCGAGGTGCTCCGCTCACGCGGCAAGGTCCAGGCCGATCCCGAACTGCTGGGGGACGCCGCTGCCTTCGAGGGGGTTGCCCGCTACGCGGCCCGGGTCAAGTGCGCCATGATCTCCTGGGTGGCGGCGGAGGACGCGCTCAACCAGGCGGCATAACCGCAGGGAACAGAACAGCCCGGGCCTTCCTCGTTCCGGAGGAAGGCCCGGGCTGTGTCATGCCGGAGCCGTGCTGCCGCGCGGAAGGGTCAGCCCAGCAGTCCCAGGACGCCGATGACTGCGGTGGCGAGTCCCAGCACCATGGAGATGCTGACCAGCACCACGTGCACGGTCAGGAATTTGGTGGCCTTGCCGGCAGTGTCGCGGGCACGGGGATCGTTCATGACCCGGCGCAGGAACTGCGGCCAGACCACCAGCGACCAGACGCCGGCGACAATCAGGACCAGCGCAGCGAAAACGGGCAGCTCCATGTACTAGTGGCTTTCCAGCCAGGCCTGCGCCTGCGTGGCCTGCAGGTTCAAGGCCTTGGCCACCATGGGCTCGGCGGCATCGGCGATCTTGCCGCCCAGGAACGGAACGGAGGACTTCACGGCGCCCTCAAGCTCCACCCGGGTTCCACCGGCGTCGGCCACCAGCCGCTGCACGGCCGTGACATCCACCGGGGCGCCGGCGATCTTCAGCGAGATGTTGCTCTGGCGGGAGCCATCAGCGGCGGGGGCGTCCCAGTTTTCCACCTGGGTCACTTTGAGGTGCTCACCGACAAACTTGCGGGCAATCTCGGGCAGCCGGGTGGTGGGCAACGTCCGCACCGACGTGGCGCTGAACGCCCCGGCGGTGTCGCCGTCGACCTTGAAGGACTCCAGTTCGCCGCCCACCAGCCGGCTGACGTGGCGCTGGAAATCCTCGTTCACCAGCACAGCGGCAACGCTGTCAACGGAGTGCGGAAGGGTGGTGGTTGCGCTCAGCGCCATGGGTCCTCCTGGGACGTCGGGAAAGGATTTACGCCTCCAACATCCTACGGGGTCACCTCTGCGCGCTCCGCATCGGCCAGTTTTTGGGCTGCCGCGGTGATGTTCCGGGCCATGGCCGGGAAGATCAGGCTGTGGAAGGGAAGTACGGCCAGCCAGTAGAGCCGTCCGCTCAAACCCTTCGGGAAGAAAATGGCCCGCTGCCGGTACCGGCTGCCTCCGCCGTCCGGCTCCACGGAGAGCTCCAGCCAGGCACGGCCGGGCGCGCGCATTTCTGCCCGCAGCCGGAGCAGCCTGCCGCGGTCGATCCGCTCCACCCGCCACCAGTCCACCACCTCGCCGGCGGCCAAGGAGTGCGGGTGCCGGCGGCCCCGCAGCAGCCCGGCGCCGCCGGTCAATTTATCCAGCCAGCCCCGCACCTGCCAGGCCAAGGGCAGCGAGTACCAGCCGTTGCGGCCGCCGATCCCCTCGATGATGGTCCAGACGTGCGCCGGGTCCACGTCTCCGTGGAACGTCCGTTCGTCGATGTAGACCTTGTGCCCGGCCCACTCGGGGTCGCTGGGCAGCGGGTCTGAATCCGCGCCGGCGTTCGCCCACGTGGTCTCCACCTGGCCGTCCCGTTCCTTGCCCAGCGCCAAGGCCACCGCGGTGCGGTAGGGCGTGAGGCCGCCGTCGGGCTGCGGAATGAACTGGTCGATGTCGTGCTCGTTGGACACGGCGTCATGTTGCAACGACTGGACCAGGGGGACCGCCATGGACCATGGGATGGGGGTTGTCAGGGCCACCCACATGCCGGCCAGCTTGGGCGCCGGCACAGGCAGCGCCAACACCACCCGGTAAGGCAGGCCGGCCACGGCTGAATACTCCTGCATCATCTTGGCGTAGGTCAGCACCTGCCGGCAGCCTATGTCGAAGGTCCGGTTGATGGGACCCTCCAGCGACGCCGCAGCCACCAGGTAATAGAGCACATCGCGGACGGCGATGGCTTCGATCCGGTTGCGCACCCAGCTTGGTGCGGGCATGAGGGGCAGCGTCTCGGACAGGTGCCGGATCATTTCGAAGGAAGCGGAGCCGGAACCGATCACCACGCCCGCCTGGTACACGATCGAATCCACCGGGCTGTCCAGGAAGACCTTGCCCACGGCCTCGCGTGAGCGCATGTGGGTGGACAGCTCCACCCCCTTCGGGTGCAGGCCGCCCAGGTAGACAATCCGGTGGACGCCCGCCGCCGTGGCAGCATCCGCCGCCGTCCGGGCCATCGCCTTTTCCTTCGCCTCGAAACCGGCCCCTGCCGCCATGGAGTGCACCAGGTAGTAGAAGACGTCGACGCCGGTAAGGGCTGCGCGGAGGGCGTCGCCGTCGTCAAGGCTGCTTTCCACCACGTCCACCTCGGTGCGCCAGGGCACACCGGCGATCTTGTTGGGGGAGCGGACCAGGACCTTGACCGTATGGCCCGCTTCCAGCAGCCGTGGCACGAGCCGGCCGCCGATGTACCCGGTGGCACCGGTGACAAGGACGGTCTTTGATGTAGGCCGGGCAGTCATTTCGCTCATACTGGCTCCTGTTCGTCCCTTGTGGTTCGGAGCGGCGGCTTGTCCGGACGGCTGCTCCGACGCCGAATGCGATGGCACTGCCAGCCTAGGCCCGCAATCGCGGGACTGCCATGTCGGTCCCGCGCGGTAGGCTGGAAGTTCCCCGGGATTCGCAGCGAATTTCGGGTTTTCGCGTTGCCTGCGATTTTGATGAACAGCACAGGAGCTACTGCCATGAGTCTTTCCGGCCAGTCCGCCGCCGGCACGTCCAGCACCGGCAAAACCCGCGCCGGCACGTCCGGCGCGGTCCCCACGCTGGATGGCCTGCGCCGTGCCTTGGAGCCGGACCGGACATTCGGCCGGGTCCGGGCCGAGGCCGCACGGGGCTTCGAGGTCCGTGGACAGGATTACCAGATCAGCGCCCCTGCGGGCTTGAGGCCCGTGCTGCTGGCGGAGATGGCAGACGGCCTGGCAGCAGCGGCGGACAGCGGTGAACCGGGCGTTGTGCTTGCCGTGACCGCCACGGGCAGGGAAGCCGAGGACCTCGCCGCGGCCCTGCGCGCGTACCTGCCGGCGGACACCGTGGCCGAGTTCCCCAGCTGGGAGACCCTTCCGCACGAGCGGCTCTCGCCGCGCTCGGATACCGTGGGCCGCCGGCTCTCGGTCCTTCGCCGCCTGGCCCATCCGGAAAGTTCGACGACGGCCCGGCTGCGCGTCGTCGTCGCGCCCGTCCGCGCCGTGGTCCAGCCGGTGGTGGCCGGCCTGGGGGACCTGGTTCCGGTCACGTTGAAAGTGGGCCAGGAGGTACCGTTTTCCGATGTGGTGAAGAGCCTCGCGGACGCTGCCTACGCCCGCGTGGACATGGTGACGCACCGGGGCGAATTTGCGGTCCGCGGTGGCATTATCGACGTCTTTCCGCCCACCGAGGACCACCCCATCCGGGTGGAGTTCTTCGGGGACGAAGTGGACCAGATGCGCTGGTTCGCCGTTGCCGACCAGCGATCGCTGTCTGCCCCGGGCATCCACCACCCCGCGGAACTGCATGCGCCGCCGTGCCGGGAAATCCTCATCACGCCGTCCGTGATGTCCCGCGCCGCCACGCTGAAGGCCCAGCTGCCGGCCGCGGCGGACATGCTCGAAAAGATTGCCGGCGGCATCGCCGTGGAAGGCATGGAATCCCTGGCCCCGGTGCTGGTGGACGCGATGGTGCCGTTCGTGGACCAGCTGCCCGCCGATTCCATCGCGGTGGTCATCGAGCCCGAGAAGGTGCGCACCCGCGCCCACGACCTCGCCGCCACCAACGAGGAGTTCCTCGAGGCGGCCTGGTCCACGGCTTCGGACGGCGGGACGGCCCCCCTTGACCTCAGCTCCCAGGCCAGTGCGGCGCTGCACTCGGCGAGCTTCCGGTCGCTGGCCGAAACCCGCGCGTCCGCCCTGGGGCACGGGGTCTCCTGGTGGTCAATCACCTCCCTGGCCCAGGACGCGGAGTTGCTCCCCGAGATCGACGTATTGAACCTGCATGCCCGCGAACCCCGCGGCTACCAGGGCGATGTGGCGGAAATGATGGAGTTCATCGGCTCACATGTCCGCGACCAGTGGCGCATCGTGGTGGCTACCGAAGGTCCCGGCCCGGCCCAGCGCCTGGCCGAGCTCTTCCATGACGCGGACATTCCGTGCGCCCGGGTGGACAGCCTGGACCACGAACCCCAGGCGGGCATCATCGAAGTGACCACCGCCGCCGTCGGCCGCGGTTTTGTCCTTGACGGGCTTAAACTGGGCCTGCTGACGGAGGCCGACCTCCTGGGCCGGACTTCTGCCGGGTCCACCAAGGACATGCGGCGGATGCCCTCCAAACGGCGCAATGCGGTTGACCCGCTGCAGCTGGTGGCCGGGGACCATGTGGTGCACGAACAGCATGGCATCGGCCGGTTCGTGGAACTGATCCAGCGGAAGGTGGCCGGCGGCGGCGACGGGGTGCGGGAGTACCTGGTCCTGGAGTACGCGCCGGCCAAGCGCGGGGCGCCCGGCGACCGCTTGTTCGTCCCCACGGACCAGCTGGACCAGGTGACCCGCTACGTGGGCGGTGACGCTCCGGTGCTAAGCAAGATGGGCGGCGCCGACTGGGCCAGCACCAAGTCCAAGGCCCGGAAGGCCGTCAAGGAGATCGCCGGTGAACTGATCCGGCTCTACTCGGCCCGGATGGCCTCCCGCGGCCACGCGTTCGCCCCGGATACGCCCTGGCAGCGGGAACTGGAGGAGGCCTTCCCGTACGTGGAGACTCCCGACCAGCTCACCACCATCAACGAGGTCAAGGCGGACATGGAACGGGAGATCCCCATGGACCGCCTGGTCTCCGGCGACGTCGGCTACGGCAAGACCGAGATTGCGGTGCGGGCGGCGTTCAAGGCTGTCCAGGACGGCAAGCAGGTGGCCGTGCTGGTGCCCACCACCCTGCTCGCGCAGCAGCACTATGAGACGTTCACCGAACGGTTCTCCGGCTTCCCGCTGCGGGTCAAGCCGCTGTCCCGCTTCCAGGCTGCCAAGGAGGCCAAGGAGACGGCCGAGGGCGTGAAGAACGGCACGGTGGACGTGGTGATCGGCACGCACCGGCTGCTCTCCAAGGATTTCGAGTTCAAGGACCTTGGCCTGGTGATCGTGGACGAGGAGCAGCGGTTCGGCGTCGAGCACAAGGAAGCGCTGAAGAAGATGCGCACCAACGTGGACGTCCTGGCCATGAGCGCCACCCCGATTCCGCGCACCCTGGAGATGTCCCTGACCGGCATCCGGGAAACGTCCACCCTGGCCACCCCGCCGGAGGAACGGCACCCGGTGCTGACCTATGTGGGCCCGTACACGGACAAGCAGACCTCCGCCGCGATCCGCCGCGAACTGATGCGCGAAGGACAGGTGTTCTTCGTCCACAACCGGGTCTCCACGATTGAACGCACCGCCGCGAAGATCCGCGAACTTGTGCCGGAGGCGCGCGTGGAGGTGGCGCACGGCAAGATGTCCGAGAGCCGGCTGGAGCAGATCATCGTGGACTTCTGGGAGAAGCGGTTCGATGTCCTGGTCTGCACCACCATCATCGAGACCGGGCTGGACATCTCCAACGCCAACACCCTGATCGTCGATGGCGCGGACAAGTACGGCCTGTCCCAGCTGCATCAGCTCCGCGGCCGGGTGGGCCGTGGCCGGGAGCGCGCCTACGCCTACTTCCTCTACCCCTCGGAAAAGCCGCTGGGCGAGGTGGCCCTGGAGCGGCTCAAAGCTGTGGCCGCGCACAACGAACTGGGCGCCGGCATGCAGCTGGCCATGAAGGACCTGGAGATCCGTGGCGCCGGCAACCTGCTGGGCGGTGAACAGTCCGGGCACATCCAGGGGGTGGGCTTCGACCTGTACATCCGCCTGGTGGGCGAGGCCGTGGCGGACTTCCGCGGCGAAGCCGAAGAGAAGGCTGCGGAGATGAAGATCGAACTGCCTGTCAACGCGCACCTGCCGCACGACTACGTCCCCGGCGAGCGGCTGCGCCTGGAGGCCTACCGGAAGCTCGCCTCCGCGGTCACCAACGAGGCCATCGACGAGGTCATGGCGGAACTCGTGGACCGTTACGGCGAACTGCCGCTCCCGGCGCAGAACCTTGTGGCCGTGGCCAGGTTCCGGGTGGGTGCACGCGAGGCCGGCCTGACCGACGTCGCGCTGCAGGGCAACTTCATCAAGTTCTCCCCGGCCACCCTGCCGGAATCCAAGGTGATGCGACTGAACCGCATGTACCCGGGCGCCCAATCCAAGCCCGCCCTGGACGCCGTCCTCATCCCCAAACCGAAAACCGCACGGATCGGCGGCCGGGACCTGCAGGACGCCGAGATCCTCGACTGGGCCAACGGCGTGATCCGGAACATCTTCTCCGATGCTCCCCTGACCGTCGGTTAGGGGATGATGGGAGGACACCACGCCGCGTCGGGAGCCGCGGCGTGGGTTGCTGTTGCGTCCACGGGACCGTACACGCTGGGCTGGTATCCGCTGGATCCCACCGGCATCCTCATCGGCGGGATGGCGACGGCGGGCACGGCCCTGGTGTGCGACTGGGACCACCGCTCCAGCACGGTGGCGCACTCGCTCCCGCCGCTGTCCAATGTGATCGCGCGTGGCATCGAGAACGCCAGCGGCGGCCACCGGCAGGGCACGCATTCCATTGTGGGCGCCGCCCTGTTCGTGTTCCTGGCCGGCCTGGCATCGCAGGTCCATATGGACACCCCGTGGGGCCGCCTGTCCGTCGGCGCCGGGCTGCTGTGCATGTTCCTGATCAACATCGCGGCCAAGGCGCTGAAACTTTTTCCCAAGAGTGGATTCATCTCGAACTGGATCTTCGCCCTGGCGATGGCCAGCCTGGTCACGTTCTTCGCGCCGGACCAATGGACCTGGCTGCCCACCTCGATGCTGATCGGAGTGGCGGTCCATATTGTCGGCGACCTGGTCACCACCGGGGGAGTGCCACTGCTGTGGCCGCTGGTCATCAGGCCACCCCGGCTGCTGCGCCGGCTGCCCCTGCTGCGGAACGTCTGGCGCCCCAACGGCGCCCTCTCGGTGCCCCTGCTGGGACGGGCGGGATCCAAGCGGGAGTGGCTGGTGCTGATCCCGGTCAGCGCCTACGCCATGGTGGGCATGTCCATGGCCGGCTGGGCCATCGCCAGGGACCACTGGGGCCCGGTGGCCGCCGCCGCGGGGGCTTGGATCAGGCTGTGGTTCTAGCAGCAGGAAGGCCTCGGGCAGCAGACAGCAAAGGACCCCGGACGGCGTGTCCGGGGTCCTTTGCTGTCTGCGTGGGGATCAGTGCTCGCCTGCGGAGTCAGACCGTCCGAGGATGGTCTGCGGGATCCAGAACGCCAGGGCGAACAGGACCAGGCACACCGCCATCGGCCAGGGGTTGTCCAGGCTGAGGAAGGACAGGGAGTAGATGGCGCCCAGGAACAGGGCGAAGCTGACCACGAAAAGGACAGCGCTGGTGGCCGTGTTGTTCTCGTTCTGCGGGGTGCGGACCATGTCCTGGTTCGACGTCGTGTCCCGGCTGGACGCGTTGATCTTGCTGGACATGTGTTCCTCCTCGGCCCCGCGGGGCTTGGTCTGTGGCGGCCGTCCGGTCCCGGTCAGTAAGCGGCTGAACCCTGTTCACCCTTGACGATGGCAATCCCGGAGCTGGCGCCGATTCGTGTTGCACCTGCAGCAATCATAGCCTGAGCGTCGGCCAGGGACCGTATACCGCCGGAGGCCTTGACCCCCACGTTCGGGCCCACGGCCTTGCGCATCAGCGCCACGTCTTCAACGGTGGCGCCGCCACCGTTGAAGCCTGTGGACGTCTTGACGAAGTCCGCGCCGGCCTCCACTGCCGCCTGGCACGCCAGGACCTTTTGTTCGTCGGTCAGGAGCGCGGTTTCGATGATGACCTTCAGGATGGCGCCACCGGCGTGCACGGTCTCGGCCACGGCGGCGATGTCATCGGCCAGGGCGCCCTTGTCGCCTGCCCGGGCAGCGGCGATGTTGATCACCATATCCACCTCGTCAGCGCCGTCCAGTACCGCGCCGCGGGCCTCGAAGGACTTCACGTCCGTGGGGGTCGCCCCCAGCGGGAAGCCGACCACGGAGCAGGTGAGGACCCCTGAGCCCTTCAGCGCGGTGGTGACGGTCTTGACCCAGACAGGGTTGACGCAGACCGACTTGAACCCGTACTCGGCGGCCTCGGCGCAGACTTTCAGCACCTCGGCTTCCGAGGCTTCGGGCTTGAGCAGCGTGTGGTCGATGTAGGAGGCGATGTTCCCGTCACCGGCCGGTGTGGCGGTGCCTGCGTGAACGGTGGCTTCATTGCTCATGGATGGTCCTCTCGAGGGGCTTCGTGGGCCCGGCGCGTCGGTGACTCGTTGCTGAAACCATCTTGTCACAGCGCGCCGGGGCCGCACCGGCGGCCCGGTGGCGGACGCCGCGGGACAACCCCGGCCGGGCCGGTCAGGCGGCCACCTGCAGTGCCGGCCCGGGAGCGGCGGACGGAACTGCGGTGGCAACGGCGGTCAGCAACTGGGTGGCGCAGGCCCCCGCCGCGGACGCGGCCGCCACCAGCAGGCCCAGCCGCACGCCGTCGAACGCCGCAGCATCACCGATGGCCCAAATGCCGGGGACCGACGTGCGGAAGTCGCGGCTGATCACGATGCCGCCGCCGGCGGCCGTCCGCACCCCGGCCGTGGCGGCGAGGCTGTCACGGGAGACCCGTTCCTCGGCCAGGACCACCAGGTCTCCGGTCATGCTGCTGCCGTCCTCGAAGACGACGGCGGAGGAGGCCAGGCCGGAAGCGGATCCGCCCGGAACAACGGAAGGAACGACGGCGGCGGGCCGGGCCGTTGTGCGGATGGGCCGCACGCCTTTGGCCCGGAGGACGGCTTCGGCTTGTCCGGCGGCCGCGCCCGTGCCGACAAGGATGCCGACGGGCCTGCGTCCCAGTTCACGGGTGACTTCCTGGACGCCTTCGGCGATGCGCGGGGCGTCGTCGATGGTGGAGTAGCTCAGGCACTGGGCGGCGCCGTCCACGGGGCTGGCAGCGGGGGCGGAGCCGGTGGCGATGACCAGCTGGTCGTAGGCGAACTCCATGCCGTCGGCGGTGGCCACGGTGCGGTTGGCGGCGTCGATGTGGCTTGCGGGCTGGCCGAAGCGCACGGAAACCTGGGGCAGCATGGCCAGTTCCAGCAGTTCGGCGGGAGTGTCGTCCCGGTTGCTCAGTACGGTAATGCTTCCGGTGAAACGGGCGCGGTCCAGCTGCGCAACCAGGGCTTGGGCGGCCGGTCCGGCCCCGGCGATGACGATGCGGGTTGCCTCGGAGGTGGACGGGGAGGGTGCCGGAGCGGACATGTGCTGGCCCTTTCGCTGGTGGCCGTTAACCGGCCGGAACTTCGTGATGCACCCCAGCGTAGGGGCCTGCTTTTTCGGTTGTGTTACCCGTCCATTGCTGTTTCGGAGGGTGCTGTTCGCCAGTATTTACCGGCCGGTAACAGAACCCGTGACGCACCTCTCATCCGGGAGCCGGCGGACACATTCGGCCGCCCCCGGACCTCAAACGCGGATCCGGTAGCCCCGCTTCACCACGGTTTCGATGAGCTTGCCGTCCGGCAGCGACGACCGCAGCCGGCTCACGGTCATGTCCAGCGCGTGGACGGAACCACGGAGCTCCAGCAGGTCCGAAAGGGACTCGCGGGACAGGACCGCGCCCCCGGCACCGAGCAGCGCCCGCAGGAGCAGCAGCGGGGCGGGGGCCAGTTCCACCTGCCGGCCATCGATGCGAAGGCTGCGGCCCCGGAGCTCGATGTTTCCGGAGCGGGTGTCGAGCCGCCGGACGTGGTTCAATGCCAGGTGCTCGCACACCAGGCGGATGAGGGCTCCCATCCGGAACCGTTCCGGGATCAGCGGGGTCACCCCGGCGTCCAGCAGGGGCTGCGCCGTGACGGGACCCACCACCGCGGTAGTGACATTCAGTTTCAGGCTCTCCACCAGCTGCTTGTACAGGCCCATCTCGTGGGCCGTGCTCCACATCGCGTCCACCGCGGGGGCACTGGTGAACGTGAGGACATCCAGGTTTCCGTTGCAGGCAGCCTCGATCAGCCGCGGCAGCTTGTCCTCGCCGTCGGGCTTGACCCAGCGGTAGGGCGTCACGGTCAGGACCGTGGCGCCGGACATCCGGAGCCGTTCGATCTGGCGGACGTCGGTGTAGCCGTGCAGCTGCATGGCGACGGTCTTGCCCCGGACGCCTTCGGTGAGCAGCATGTCCACCAGCGTGGCAGTGGTTTCGTCGCTGCTGATCCCGACGTCGGCGAGGCCGGCCGCACGCACGGCCCCGCGGGCCTTGGGTCCCCGGACGAACATCCGGCAGCTTCCCAGCGTTTCCAGCAGTTCGTCGCCGATTCCGAAGGAGTCAGCGGCCTCGCACCACCGGCGCATGCCGTAGGCGGTGGTGGCGATGCACAGGTCCGGTTTGGCGGCAATGATGGCCCGGGTGTCTTCGATCAGGCGCATGTCCTCCTGGACGGGGGCGATCTTCAGCGCCGGAGCATGCAGCACTTCGGCACCCCGTCGCTCCAGGGCCTCGATCAGGTCGCGTGACCGCCGGTCCGAGGTGACGCCGATGCGGAACCCCTCAAGCGGCGATTCCGCGGCATCTGTTGTTTCTTCAGCCTGCGTGGGTTCGGCCGGTGCAAGTGCAGTCATGGGGGTCAATCCTTTCATGATCCCAGCAGCGAGGCCGCCAGCATGTCCAGGTCGGCGGCGGCTCCGGCGTGCTGCCGGTTGGCTTCGGCCACCCGGACCACCTCACCGATCACCAGTACTGCGGGATTGCTGCAGCCGGCAGCGGCGGAGGTGATGGTGCCCAGGTTTGCGATGGTGGTGCGCTGGCCCGGCCGGTAGCCGCGTTCCACCACGGCCATGGGCATGTCCGGGCGCATTCCGGCGCGGCGCAAGCCCGCTGCCAGCTGGTGCAGGGTGCCAATGCCCATGAGCACCACGATGGTCCCGCCCAGGCCGGCCAGGTGGTGGTGCTCCTTCTCAGTCAGCGGCGCGTGTCCGGAGACCACGGTGAACATGTGGCTGACCTCGCGGTGGGTGACCGGGATGCCTGCCGCGGCCGGGACCGAGATGGCGCTGGTAACGCCGGAGATGACGTGCACTTTGACACCGGCGGCCACGCACGCGGCAACTTCCTCCCCGCCCCGGCCGAAGACGTAGGGGTCCCCGCCCTTGAGGCGCACCACGTTGTTGCCGGCCAGGGCGCTTTCGACCATCAGTTTTTCAATGTCCGACTGGCTGACTTTGTGGTGGCCCGGTTTCTTTCCGACGTCCACCAGCTCCGCGGAGGTCAGCAGCGGCAGCTCCTGGTACGGGGCCAGCCGGTCGTAGAAGACGACGTCGGCGTCCCGGAGCGCCTTGACGGCAGCCACGGTGAGCAGGTCGCCCGTGCCGGGGCCGCCGCCCACCAGGGTGACGTGGCCGGCCGGGCCGGCGGCGGGCTCGGCAGCGACCGGGATGCCGGCGTTCCGGCAGCGGTCAAGGAAAGCGCCCCAGCCGTTCTGTCCGTCCTCGACGGCGGCGACCAGGAACAGCCGCTCCGGCACGTGGACGAGCCGCGCCTCTTCGGGGCTGCCAACGCGGTGGACGACGGCGCCCGCGGCTTCGTACCGCCGCACCGCCTGCCGCGCGGCATCCGGGGCGCCGGCCACCAGGACGTTCCGGCCGGTGAGGTCGATACTGAGCTGCATGGCTATGCCTCGTTTCCAGGGGTTTCCGTGGTGGCGGCGCGGACCGGGATGGAAGCCCCGATCAGGACCTTGCCTTTTTCCTCCGGGGTGGCGGGGCGCATCTGGCCGCGCTCGTCCGGGACGAAGGTGATGGAGTCGTCCTTCTGGTCGGGGGCATTGACGAAGGAGCGGAACCGGCGCAGGCGTTCGGGGTCCTTGAGGGTGTCTGCCCATTCATCCACGTACGTGTCCACGTGCTTGGCCATGGCGGCCTCAAGGTCCTCGGCGATACCCAGGGTGTCCTTCACCACCACGTCCTCAACGTGCTTGATGCCGCCGTCGAGCTCCTCCTGCCAGCGGGCCGTGCGCTGCAGGCGGTCCGCCGTGCGGATGTAGTACATGAAGTAGCGGTCGATGTACTTGATCAGGGTTTCGTCGTCCAGGTCCTTGGCCAGCAGCTGGGCGTGGGCCGGGGTGGCTCCGCCGTTGCCGCCGACGTACAGGTTCCAGCCGTCGGCGGTGGCGATCACGCCCACGTCCTTGCCGCGTGCTTCGGCACACTCACGGGCGCAGCCGGAGACGCCCATCTTCAGCTTGTGCGGGCTGCGCAGGCCGCGGTAGCGCAGCTCCAGCTGGATGGCCATGGCCACCGAGTCCTGGACACCGAACCGGCACCAGGTGGACCCGACGCACGACTTCACCGTGCGCAGGCTCTTGCCGTACGCCTGGCCGGACTCGAAGCCGGCGTCCACCAGTTCCTTCCAGATCTCCGGCAGCTGCT
This sequence comes from Arthrobacter sp. 135MFCol5.1, assembly GCF_000374865.1. GTDB lineage: Bacteria > Actinomycetota > Actinomycetes > Actinomycetales > Micrococcaceae > Arthrobacter. The sequence goes on from NZ_KB895462.1 coordinate 65,893, forward strand.
CCAGCCGGGCACCGAACATGTCGATCCGCTGGCCGCCGGTGATCTTGGTGTACAGGCCGTACTTTTCGGCGACGGCGGCGATCACGCCGAGCTTCCTGGGGGTGATCTCCCCGCCGGCGATGCGGGGGACCACCGAGTAGGTGCCATCCTTTTGCATGTTGGCCAGGGCGCGGTCGTTGGTGTCCTGCAGGGTGCCGCGGCCGGCGTCCAGCACGTAGGCGCTGTTCTGGCTGGCAAGGATGTTGGCGATGGTGGGCTTGCAGATGTCGCAGCCGGCCCCGGTGCCGTACTTGGCCATGATCTCCTCGAAGGAGGTCAGTCCCAGGACGCGGATGGCGTCGAAAAGTTCCTGGCGGGACAGTTCGATGTGCTCGCACAGGGCCTTGGAGACCTCGACGCCGGACTTGGTGAGTTCGGTTTCCAGCAGCTTCTTCAGCATGGGCACGCACGAACCGCACTGGGTGCCGGCACGGGTGCAGCCCTTCAGTTCGCCCAGTTCCTGGACCGGGGCGTTGCCGTCGCAGGCGCCGCAGCCGTTGATGGCGTCGCGGATGGTACCTGCCGTGACGTTGTTGCAGGAGCACAGGGTGGCGTCGTCCGGGAGCTCGGTTTCGGGAGCTTCGCCGCCGCCGGCCGCGGTCAGGAATGCGCCGGGCTCTGCGGGGAGTTCACGGCCCAGGAGAGGCCGCAGGCTCATGTAGGGAGAGGCATCGCCGACGAAGATGCCGCCCAGGAGGGTCTTGGCGTCGTCCGTGGTGACGATCTTCTGGTAGACGCCGCGGGCGGGGTCCGCGTAGACGATTTCGAGGGCGTGCTCGGTGCGGGCAAAAGCGTCACCGAAGCTGGCCACGTCCACGCCGGAGAGTTTCAGCTTGGTGGCGGTGTCGAAGCCGGGGAACGTGGCGTCGCCGCCGTGCAGCCGGTCGGCGACGATCTCGGCCATGGTGTTGGCGGGCGCCACCAGGCCAAGGCACATGCCCCCGAAGTTGGCTACCTCGCCAATGGCCCAGATGCCGGGGACTTCGGTGGCGCAGTAGTCGTTGATGACCACGCCGCCGCGCGGGCCCAGGCTGAAAAGCTGCTCTTCGCCGTCGGCGGCGCGGAAGAGTTCGTCACGGGGCTTGACGCCGACCGCGACGATGACCAGGTCGGCCGGGATGATCCTGTTGTCGGCCATCAGCACTCCGGTGACCTGGCCGTCGTCGTCCGCCAAAATCTCCGACGGGAAGACACCGCCGTGGACCTCGAAGCCCTTGGCTTCGATCAGGCGGCCCAAGGCCTGGCCCGCGCCCTCGTCCAGCTGGGTGTTCATGAGCCAGGGGGCGCCGTTGATGACCACAGGGGTGGCGCCGAGCTGTTCCGTGCCGGCTGCGGATTCCAGTCCCAGGAGCCCGCCGCCAATGGTGACCGCGTTGATCTTGCGGCCGAGTTTCGCGGTGAGGTCGGCGACGGCCTTGTTGATGGCCCACACGTCCTCCAGCGTCCGGTAGACGTGGGCGTGCCCGGCGCCGGGGATGGGCAGGCGGACGGCGTCCGAACCCGTGGCCACGACCAGTTCGTCATATTCGTAGGTGTTGCCGGCGGCCGTCTCCACGGTCTTGGCCTCAGCGTTGACCTTCACGACGCGCTCGCCGGTCTTCAGGGTCAAGGAGCCGTGCTCCCACATGGAGGTCGTTCCCAGCGTCAGGTCCACACCGGTGTCCGTGAGGGCCTTCGAGAGGGCCACGCGGTCGTAGGGGAGGTGGGCTTCCTCGGTGAGGACCGTGACATCCCAGCCGTCGAGGCCGCGGGCATGCATGGCGTCCGCGAAACGGTGGGCCGCAGGGCCGCCGCCGGCGACGACGATGCGGCGCGGAGTCTCGGTGCTTGAAGTCTGTTCGGTCACTGTGGGCCTTTCGCATGGGCCGCAGACGGTGCTCTGCAGCTTGTGCTCCCAGCCTAGGGAGGGGCAGTTTCGCCTCAGTTTCCCTTTTGTTTCGTCAACTTAACTTCTGCATCACGAGCGCATTTCCGGCCGCGTGAGGTCTCTTTTACCCGCCGGACACATTCACCGCACTCCTTTGAAACACCCGGAACCTAGCGTTGGACACGACATCACAAGCAGCCGCTTGCAGGGATGACAGGCACAGGAGAGGAGCCGGACATGACGGCAACACTGGAACTTGGGGCGTTCGCCGCCGAATCAGACACCGCCGGATCCGGGACCGGTTGGCACCGCGTCTGCGCGGTGGAGGACCTTGAGCCCGCCTGGGGCGAGGCAGCGCTGCTTGCCGGCCGCCAGGTGGCGCTGTTCCGCACCGGTCCACGCGAAGTCTTCGCCGTGGCGCATGAGGATCCGGCCACCGGAGCCCACGTCATGGCCCGCGGCATCCTGGGTTCCAAGGGCACGCGCCCCACGATCGCCTCGCCGCTGCATAAAGAGGTCTACGACCTCGAGACCGGTCAATGCTTCACCACTCCGGGCCTGCGCCTGGCCGCCTTCAACACCCGGATCACCGACGGGTTCGTCGAGGTGGAACTCTAGGACTTCCCGCACACAGGAAAGGGGCGCCAGGCGGCGCCCCTTTCCGCGGTTAAAGTCCCAGTGCCTCGCTGACGTCGTGCAGGACCTCGTCCAGGGAGGCACGCGCCGCCTGGCGCGCCTCCGGCAGTTCGGCGGCGGATCCCACGTGGTGGATCACTTCGAGGTAGCACTTGAGCTTGGGCTCCGTGCCGCTGGGCCGGATGATCACGCGGGTCAGGTCCCTGGTGATGTACAGCAGGCCCTCCGTGGGCGGCAGCTGGCCGCTTCCCTCTGCCAGGTCGGTGAAGACTTCCACCGCGGACTGCCCGAACGATTCCGGCGGCGAAACCCGCAACCGGTTCATCATGGCGTCCAGGAGGCCCAGGTCTGCGACCCGGATGCTCAGCTGGTCGCTGGCGTGCAGGCCGTGCTGGAGGTACAGCTCATCGAGGGTGTCGAAGACGGTCTTGCCGGCGGCCTTGGCGGCGGCAGCAAGTTCGGCGATCAGCACGGCGGCGGAAATGCCGTCCTTGTCCTTCACCAGGTCCGGCGCGACGCAATAACCCAGCGCTTCCTCGTAGCCGTAGGTGAGGCCGGGAACCCGGGAGATCCATTTGAACCCGGTCAGGGTTACTTCATGGGCGAAGCCCGCGGCAGCGGCGACGCGCGCCAGCAGGCGGGAGGACACGATCGAGTTGGCAAAGACACCCTGGTGGTCCGCTTCGGTGCCGGCGTCCGCGAGCCGGGCGGCGATGTGGGCCCCCAGGAGGGCGCCGACTTCGTCTCCGCGGAGCATCCGCCAGGCGCCGGTGTCCGGGTCCTTGGCGGCGACGGCAGCCCTGTCGGCGTCGGGATCGTTTGCGATGACCAGGTCGGCGTCGAGCCGTTCGGCCGCTTCGAGGGCGAGGTCGAGTGCCCCGGGTTCTTCCGGGTTGGGGAAGCTGACGGTGGGGAATTCGGGGTCCGGTTCGGCCTGTTCGGCCACCATGGTGACATCCGTGAAACCTGCCGCGTTCAGGACCTCCAGTGCCGTCCCGCCACCCACGCCGTGCAGCGGGGTCAGGACGATCCGCAGGTCGCGGGCGGGGAAGCGGTCCGGCATGGCCAGTGCAGCAATCGCCCGCTGGTAGTCGGCGGCCAGCGAGCCGTCCAGCACGGTCCACCCGCCGTCCGCCAGTTCGATGGAGCCGACGGGGCCCACGGCGCTGATCCGCGCGGCGATGCGGGCGTCGTAGGGGGCCACGATCTGGGCGCCGTCGCCGTCGGCGGACACTGCGTGCCGGCCCAGGTAGACCTTGTACCCGTTGTCCTGCGGCGGGTTGTGGCTGGCGGTGACCATGACGCCGCCGTCGCATTCCAGGGCGCGGACGGCGTAGGCCAGCAGGGGAGTGGGGAGGGCTGCCGGGAGCAGGAAAGTCTCGATGCCGGCAGCGGTGAAGATGGCGGCCGTTTCGGCCGCGAAGACATCCGAGTTGTGCCGGGCGTCATAGCCGACGACGGCGCGCGGCCGGGTGCCGGACGCAGCTTCGGCCACGGCGTCCACCAGGAAGGCCGCCAGTCCGGCTGCGGCGCGGCGGACCACCACCCGGTTCATCCGGTTCGGCCCGGGTCCGAGGGCGGCGCGCAGGCCCGCCGTGCCAAACTGCAGCGTGCCGCGGAAGCTGTCTTCCAGCTCCTGCCGTGCCGCGGGGTCGCCCTCTTCAACGAGCCCCACAAGCCCAAGCAGCGATGCTTGTGTTGCGGGATCCGGATCCAGGGCGGCCCATTCCCGGGCCTCGGCAAGCAGGCGAAGTTCGGCATCGGAAGACGTCATGGGCCTAACGCTATCGTCATTGCAGGTCCGTTGCCCGCACCCCGGCGGTCAGGGGCGTTCAGAGCCGGGCGATGATGTCAGCCAGCAACCGGGAGATGCGCGGGCCCGCGGCCTGGCCGGATTCGATGACTTCCTGGTGGCTGAGCGGCTGGGGGCTGATGCCCGCTGCCAGGTTGGTGACCAGGGAGATGCCGAACACTTCCATTCCGGCGTGGCGGCCGGCAATGGCCTCCAGTGCCGTCGACATGCCGATCAGGTCCGCCCCGATCCGCTTGGCGTACTGCACTTCAGCCGGGGTTTCGTAGTGCGGGCCGGGGAACTGGGCGTAGATGCCCTCGTCCAGGGTGGGATCCACCTCGCGGGCCAGTCCACGGATGCGCGGTGAGTACAGGTCCGTCAGGTCCACGAACGTTGCGCCCTCCAGCGGGGACGCAGCGGTGAGGTTGATGTGGTCGCTGATCAACACGGGGGTGCCGGGCGTCCACGCCTCGTTGAGTCCGCCGCAGCCGTTGGTGAGTACCAGGGTCTTGCACCCGGCGGCCGCAGCGGCCCGGATCCCGTGCACCACTGCCCGGACGCCCCTGCCTTCGTAGTAGTGGGTCCGCGCACCCAGGACCAGGGCGCGTTTTCCGTCCTTGGCCAGTACGGACCGGATGGTTCCCACATGGCCTTCCACAGCGGGGGCATGGAAGCCGGGGACCTCCTCCGCGGAGAGGGTGGCGGTGGTCTCGCCGATCAGGTCGGCGGCCTCGCCCCAGCCGGAACCGAGGACCAGGGCGACGTCGTGGCGGTCCACCCCGGTCTCCTCGGCGATGTAGTCAGCGGCGGCCCGGGCGGCGGCAAACGGGTCAGTGTTCAGGAAGTCTGTTGTACTCACCAGTACAAGTTATCCTGCCGCCACTGTTGCCCTCATCACGGCCGGCCCGGAAAACGCCCTGTTTTCTTGGTGGTCAGGCCGGAGATGGGCGAGAATGGATGACTGTGACTACGCATCCAGATTTCAGTTCCCCCCGAATCGCGATCCTGGGAGGCGGTCCCGGCGGATACGAGGCGGCCATGGTCGCCGCCTCGCTGGGGGCAACGGTCACCATCATCGAACGTGCCGGGCTCGGCGGCTCCGCGGTGCTGACCGACGTCGTTCCCTCCAAGACCCTCATCGCCACGGCAGACCTCATGGCCCGGGTGGCCGAGGCGGGCGAGCTCGGCGTGAAATTCGACGTCGACGGCGGCGATTTCGTGCCGGTGATGCACGCTGACCTTAAGCACATCAATGACCGCCTCCTCACCCTGGCCCGCACCCAGTCCCATGACATCCGCGAGGGCCTGGAGAAGGTGGGTGTGCGGATCATTGCCGGGTCCGGCCGCCTCGTGGATAACCACACCATCGAGGTCCTGACCGCTGACGGCACCGAGACGGTGGAAGCCGACACCATCCTGCTGGCTGTTGGCGCGCACCCCCGCGAACTGGAAACTGCCCGCCCGGACGGTGAGCGGATCCTCAACTGGACCCAGATCTACGACCTTGACGAACTTCCCGAGGAACTGATCGTCGTCGGCTCCGGCGTGACGGGTGCCGAATTCGCCTCCGCCTACAACGGCTTGGGATCAAAGGTCACCCTGGTCTCCAGCCGCGACCGCGTGCTGCCGGGCTCCGACGTCGACGCCGCGGTGGTACTGGAAGAAGTCTTCGAGCGCCGTGGGGTCCGGGTCCTGTCCCGCTCCCGCGCCCAGTCCGTGGAGCGTACGGACGACGGCGTCGTGGTGACCCTCGCCGATGGCTCCACCGTGACCGGCAGCCACTGCCTGCTCTGCCTGGGCTCCATCCCCAACACCGCCGGACTGGGCCTTGAAGAAGCCGGCGTGGCCGTCAGCGACAGCGGCCACATCAAGGTTGACGGGGTATCCCGCACCACGGCCCCGAACATCTACGCCGCCGGCGACTGCACCGGCGTCCTGCCGCTGGCCTCCGTGGCCGCCATGCAGGGCCGCATCGCTGTGGCGCACTTCATGGGCGACGGCGTGACCCCGCTCAAGCTCCACCAGGTGGCGTCGAACATCTTCACGTCCCCGGAAATCGCCAACGTGGGAGTGTCCGAGGCGGAGATCGAGTCCGGCAAATACCAGGCGGACATCATCAAGCTTTCGCTGCGCAGCAACGCCCGCGCCAAGATGCGCAACGCCAAGGACGGCTTCGTGAAGATCTTTGCCCGGAAGGGCTCCGGAACCGTCATCGGCGGCGTGGTGGTGGGGCCCAACGCGTCCGAGCTGATCTTCCCGATCGCCATCGCGGTCAAGCAGAAGCTGCACGTGGACGACCTCGCCAGCACCTTCACCGTGTACCCGTCGCTGACCGGCTCCATCTCCGAGGCCGCCCGCCGCCTGCACGTCCACATGTAGGGCAAGGCCGGGGCCCCGTGTGGCCTTGCGGGCTTAGGGGAGGGCCGGGGAGAAGTGCTTCTCGATAAGCCCCTTGATGTCCTCGTGACAGCCGCCGCAGCCGGTGCCTGCCCGGGTGGCCTTGGCCACGTCCGCCACCGTTGAGCAGCCGCCCTCCACAGCGCCCTGGATCGCCGCTCCGCTGACACCGGCGCACCGGCAGACGGTGCCTGCGGGGTCGGCGGCGCCGGGGACCAGGTCCGGCCCGTCCAGGCGCAGGAGCAGGGAACGGTCGGCGGGCAGTTCGGCGCCGCGTTCAAAAAGGCCCACCAGTTCGGCCGCGGTCCGCGGCATTCCCACTGACACCAGGCCCTCCAGGACGCCGCCGCGGGTGGTCATCTTGACGTAGCGGCCGTGCTCCGGATCGGCCCACTGGGCGATTTGCAGGCGCGGCCTGCCGTTGACGGCACCTGCGGTGAGCGCTTCTTCGTCCCAGGGGTCGGCGCCGTTGTTCCCGGCCACCGCCATGTTCAGGCCACGGGCCTTCAGCACCACGACGGCCGGTTGTTCCGGTGGCAGGGCCGGCAGCAGGTCCGCCTCCGCCGCTGCCCCTTCGGCCAGCAGGGTGAGGTAGCCGCCCAACCATTCGGCCTGGCGCCAGCCGGGCCCTACCAGCCCGGACGGGCCCATGGCGTTCCTGCATGCGGCGCAGCCCGGATCCGGGCAGCGAACCTCCGCGCAGTCGCCGATGGCAAAGATGTGCGGTTCGTGGTGCGCCCGCAGCCGGTGGTCCACCAGGATCCCGGTGCCGGTGGACAGTCCGCAGCCTTCGGCCAGTTCGGTTCGGGGACGGACCCCGCACGAGATGACCAGAAGGTCGCCGTCGATCGCGGACCCGTCGTCGAGCAGCAACGCCGAGAAGCCGCCGTCGGGCGCGTTGTGCTCAACGCCGGTGGAGCGGGCGTTGCCTGCCACCCTCACGCCGCACCGGCGCAGTCCGGCGGCCAGGACGGCGCCGCCGCCGCGGTCGATGTTGCGGCCCAAGGGGTGCGGCCCGTTGTGGACCACGGTGACCGTAGCTCCTTCTTCCGCGGCCGCGAGTGCCGTCTCCAGCCCGAGGACGCCGCCGCCCAGGACCACCACCCGTTTGCCGCCGTCCACCGCCTGCCGGAGCACGTCCGCGTCACGGAGGTCGCGCAAGGCCGTGACCCCGGCGGGAAGCACGGGGGAGGCCGGGTCGGGGTTGATGCCGGTGAGGTTGGGGATGACGGGCCGGGATCCGGTGGCAAACACCAGCCTGTCGTAGTGCACGGCGGTTCCGTCGGACAGCAGGACCTGCTGCCGCGCCCGGTCCACCCGTTTGACCCGCACGGACAGGCGGACATCCACCCCCTGGGCTGCCAGGTCGGCGGCGTCGGCGAGGGCCAGGGCGCCGGCGGTGGTGCGGCCGACGCCGAGGTCCGCCACCAGGACGCGGTTGTAGGCGGCCTCGGACTCCTCACCCACCACTGTGAGCCGGGCGTGCCCGCCGCGGACGGCGGGCAGGAGCTCGTCCACCAGCCTGGCGGCCACGGGGCCGAATCCCACGATCACAATCTGCTCGCTCATGAGGCCTCCGTCTTTTGCAGCATAAGGGCGGAATCGGGGGCGGCCACGGGCCGGACCCACACGGTGTTGAACTTGAATTCAGGCATCCCGGAGATGGGGTCGGTGGCGGCTTCGGTCAGCCGGTTGGCGCTTTCTGATCCCGGGAAGTGGAAGGGCAGGAAGACCGTTTCGGGCCGGATGGCGCTGGTGAGTTCCGCCCGGCAGACCACCTCGCCGCGTGCGTTGGCCACGGAGAGCAGCGAGCCGGCGGTGATGCCGAGTGCCTCGGCGGCCGCGGGGTGGATCTGGGCCTTCGCTTCCGGCTGGGCGGCGAGAAGTTCCTGGACCCGCCGGGTCTGCGCGCCGGACTGGTAGTGCTCCAGGAGGCGCCCGGTGATGAGGGTCATTTCCTTGGCGCCGGCCGCCGCGTTTGCGCCGGGGTCCGCAGTGGAGGGGCGACGGCGGCGTGGAACCACCGGGACCATGACCGCCTTGCCGCCGGGGTGCGCGAAGCCGTCCCGGAAGAGCCGCGGCGTGCCGGTGCTGCCGGCAGGGTAGGGCCAGTAGGCGGCTTCGCCCCGGTCCAGCATGGCGTAGTCGATGCCCGAGTAGTCGGCAAGCCCGCCCGCGGAGGCAAGCCGCAGTTCCTCGAAGACCGTCTCAGGGTCCTCGCTGTAGGTGGAGGGGGCGTCCAACCGCTCAGCCAGCCGGGCCATGATCCACAGTTCGCTGCGGGCACCGGCGGGCGGGGAGATGGCGCGGCGCCGGCGCAGGACGCGACCTTCCAGGTTGGTCAGGGTGCCTTCCTCCTCGGCCCACTGGAGGACCGGAAGGATGAGGTCGGCCTCCGCAGCGGTTTCCGACATGAAGAAGTCGCACACCACCAGGAAGTCCAGGCTGCGCAGGCCCTTGATGACAGTGTTGGCGTCGGGGGCGGCCACGGCGATGTTGGAAGCGTGTACGAAAAGGCACCGTACGCCGTCGGGCTGTCCCAGCGACTTCAGCAACTGGACGGCGGGCAGGCCGGGCCCGGGGATCAGCGCTTCGGGCACGCCCCAGACAGTGGCGACGTGGGCCCGGGCGGCAGGGTCGGTGATCTTCCGGTAGCCGGGGAGCTGGTCCGCCTTCTGGCCGTGCTCGCGGCCGCCCTGGCCGTTGCCCTGGCCGGTGAGGGTTCCGTAGCCGCTGCGGGCAGAGCCCGGCAGGCCCAGCAGGAGGCTGAGGTTGATGGCGGCCGTCGCGGTGTCGGTGCCGTCCACATGCTGTTCCACGCCGCGGCCGGTCAGGATGTAGCTGCCGCCTGCCTGCGCCCCGGCGGCCAGCCTGCGGGCGGTTTCCCGGATCAGGTCCGCGGGCACGCCGGTGAGGGATTGCACGCGCTCGGGCCAGAAGGCGTTGACGCTGCGGGCTACGGCGTCGTAGCCCGTGGTGCGCTCCCGCAGGTATACAGCGTCCGCCAGGCCTTCGTGGATGACCACGTGGGAGAGCCCGAGCAGCAGGGCCAGGTCAGTGCCCGGCAGTGGCTGGAGATGGATGCCGCCGCCGTCGGCTGTGAAGGCTGCCGTGGCGGAGCGGCGCGGATCCACCACGATCAGTCCGCCGGCATTGCGGGCACCCTGCAGGTGCTGGACGAAAGGCGGCATGGTCTCGGCGACGTTCGAACCCAGCATGAGGATGGTGCCGGCGGCATCCAGGGCCTCGAGCGGGAAGGGCAGGCCGCGGTCCACGCCGAAGGCGCGCATGCCGGCGGCCGCTGCCGAGGACATGCAGAACCTGCCGTTGTAGTCGATCCGGGAGGTCCCCAGTGCCAGCCGGGCGAACTTGCCCAGCTGGTAGGCCTTCTCGTTGGTGAGTCCGCCGCCCCCGAAAACACCTATGGAGTCGGCCCCGTGGCGGGCGCGGGCATCCCGGACTGCCGAGGCGGCCAGGTCCAGGGCCTGGTCCCAGCCGATCGGCCGGTGGACGCCGTCGGGACCCTTCAGGAGCGGCTCGGTGATCCTGCCCGCGTGGTTCAGGAGCGTGGGGGAGGTCCACCCCTTGCGGCAGAGTCCGCCGCGGTTGGTGGGGAAGTCCCGGCCGGCAACTTCCAGGGCTGCCGCGGGGTTCAGGGCAGGCACGGGGCCTGGCCCCGGCTGTTCAGCCGGGGCCAGGTCCGCGGGGGACGTGAGCGTCATGGCGCACTGCAGGGCGCAGTAGGGGCAGTGCGTGTCGGCGCTTTTGGTCATGTTAGACGTGCCCCATCGCGTTCCGGCCGGCGTTGCGGATGTAGCAGGTCCAGCAGACCACCAGCATGAGGACATACGCGCCGACGAATCCGTAGAAGGCCGGAGTGTAGGAGCCGCTGGCGGTGCTGGAGGCATTCAGCACCTGGGGGATCACGAAGCCCCCGTAGGCTCCGATCGCGGAGATCAGTCCGAGGGCCGAGGACGCCAGGCGCTGGGTGGCCACCGGGTTGGCACCGTTGCGGGCAGCCCGGCTGGAGGTGGCGAAGATGACCGGGATCATCCGGTAGGTGGCGCCGTTGCCGAAGCCGCTGGCGGTGAACAGCATCAGGAAAAGGACCAGAAAGAGCAGGAAGTTCTTCAGCGGGAGGGTCCAAACCATGGTCAGCGTGATCACGGCCATGGAGGCGAAGGCGGCAACGGTCATCCGGGCGCCGCCCATCCGGTCCGCCATGCGTCCGCCGTACGGGCGGGCCAGCGAACCCACCAGGGGGCCCAGGAAGGCCAGGGACAGGGCCACGGTCCCCACTCCGATGGAGGAGAACGCGGGGAAGTAGTCCTTGATGAGCTTGGGGAACACGCCGGCGAAGCCGATGAAGGAGCCAAAGGTGCCGATGTACAGCAGGGCCATGATCCACAGGTGCGGTTCCTTCAGCGCCGCGACCGAGCCGGCCACGTCGCCCTTGGCGCTGGTGAGGTTGTTCATGTACTTGAAGGCGCCGAATGCTGCCAGCAGGATGAACGGGACCCACATCCACCCGGCCATAGGCAGGTTGACGGTGCCGGCTGCGAGGAGGGTGATGACGATCGGGACGGCAAGCTGTGCGACGGCGGCGCCCAGGTTTCCGCCGGCGGCGTTCAGGCCCAGCGCCCAGCCCTTTTCCCTCGCCGGGTAGAAGAACGTGATGTTGGCCATGGAGCTGGCGAAGTTGCCGCCGCCGAAGCCGGCGAGGGCAGCCACCAGGAGCATGACGCCGAACGGCGTGTCCGGGTTGGAGACACACAGCGCCAGTCCGGTGGAGGGGATCAGGAGCAGCAGTGCGGAGACGATGGTCCAGTTCCGTCCGCCGAAGCGGGGGACCATGAACGTGTAGGGAATGCGGAGGGTGGCGCCCACGAGGCTGGGCATCGAGATGAGCCAGAAGATCTCCGAGGTGGAGAAGGTGAAGCCGGCGGCGGGAAGCTGGACCACCACGATGGACCACAGCTGCCACACCACGAAGCCGAGGAACTCGGCGAAGATGGACCAGTTCAGGTTGCGGCGGGCGATGGCGCGGCCGGCGGTTTCCCACTGCTCCTTGTTCTCGGCATCCCAGTTGGCGATCCAGCGGCCGGGGCGGAATTCAAGGGCAGGGGCGTCTGTGGTGCGGGTACGGCCGGGCTGTGCGCTGGCGGATGCGGCAACGGCTGCCGGTCCAGTGGCCTCTTCGAGGTCAAGGGTATTTCCGGCGCCGGCATCAACGGTGCGGTCAACAGTCACGGGTTACCTCCTTCAGGGGATGTTGTTCCTCCAAGGTAGGGACGGCTCGTTTCGCGAACGGACGATGTTTGTTAACGCGCTGTGACTTTTGCCTATCCGGGCCTGTACGCCGGCGTGAGGCCCGGTGTGGAGGCCCGCATGGTGAGACACACAACACGTGTCCGCATGATGGACGATTCGTCCATTGACTGGACGCAGCGAAGTAAGATCGAACTCTAATTATTCGAGCCGGGAGGCGGCCCCGCCTGTGCCCGGCCGGTCTCACGAAAGCGCTTACCTATGTCATCCCCCGATACCACCACGGTGCCCGGTTCGCACCAGCCGGTGAACTCCCGCGGCCGCGTCATCGTGGCGAGCCTGATCGGCACCACCGTGGAGTTCTACGACTTCTACGTCTACGCCACTGCCGCCGTGCTCGTCTTCCCGAAGCTCTTCTTCCCGGGCCAGAACGAGACCACCCAGCTGCTGAGCTCCTTCGCCGTCTTTGGCGTGGCGTTCGTCGCACGTCCACTTGGCTCCATCGTGTTCGGCCACTTCGGTGACAAGTTTGGCCGCAAGGGAACCCTTGTGGCGTCATTGCTCACCATGGGCATTGCGACCTTCCTGATCGGTTGCCTCCCCACCGCCCTGGTACCGGGCTGGGAATTCTGGGCACCGGCCCTGCTCGTCATCATGCGCTTTGCCCAAGGCCTGGCCCTGGGCGGCGAATGGAGCGGCGCGGCCCTGCTGGCCACGGAAAACGCGCCCGCCAACAAGCGCGCCATCTACGGCACCTTCCCGCAACTGGGCGCCCCCATTGGCTTCATCATCGCCAACGTCATCTTCCTCGTGGCCAGCTACACGCTCTCGCCGGAGGCCTTCGCGGCCTGGGGCTGGCGCGTACCGTTCCTGCTCAGCGCCGTCATGGTCATCCTGGGCCTGTACGTCCGGCTCAAGCTGATCGAAACCCCCGCCTTTACCAAGGTGGTGCAATCCAACGAAGTGGCGAAACTTCCGCTGGGCCGCGTCTTCAAGACCAGCTGGCGCCAGCTGATCCTGGGCACCTTCATCATGCTGGCCACCTACGTGCTCTTCTACCTGATGACCACGTTCACCCTCACCTACGGCACCAAGCCCACGCTGGCCGGTGCGCAGGCGGCCGCCGAAAAGGCAGGAAAGCCCATGACGGAGGCGGCCGCTGCCGCGTTCGTCCCCGGCCTGGGCTACACCCGCAACGACTTCCTCTGGATGCTGATCGCCGGCGTCGTCTTCTTCGGCATCTTCACCCTGGTCTCCGGCCCGCTCGCCGAGAAGTACGGCCGCCGCAAGATGCTGATGGCCGTCACCGCCGGCATCTTCGTGTTCGGCCTGCTGTTCGTCCCGCTGTTCAGCGGCGGGTTCGTGGGCACCATGGGCCTGCTGATCCTTGGTTTCTCCCTGATGGGCCTGACCTTCGGGCCCATGGGGGCGCTGCTGCCGGAACTGTTCCCCACAAACGTCCGCTACACCGGCTCTGCCATCAGCTACAACTTCTCCAGCATCCTGGGCGCAGCCGTGGCGCCGTTCATCGCCGTCGCGCTGTGGGAAGCGGCCAAGGGCAGCCCCGTCCTGGTGGGCCTGTACCTGACGTCCATGGCCGTGCTGACACTGATCGCGCTGTTCCTCACGCGCGAAACCCGCGACCTTGACTACGAGAACAACGTGGCCTGATTTCTCCAACGCCACGATGCCCGGCGCGGCCATCCGGCCCGCCGGGCATTGTCATGCTCAGCGGGCGTAGCGTGCCACGAAGTTCTTCAGGACGGTCATGGGCTCGGTCACGGTGGACCGGCGTGCCGCCGCCATCAGTTCCCCGGCGGATTCCGGCGCGAAGTACCCGGCGTGCCGGTAGATGTCGATCCGGGTCACCAGCCCCTCCGCGTCCAGTTCGGGATGGAACTGGGTGGCGTAGAGGTTGGTCTTGACCCGGAACATGTGGACCGGGCAGGTGGCGGAGCGCGCCAGCAGCACCGCGTGCGGTGGCAGGGAACTGACCGCTTCCTTATGGCCGGTCAGGGCCTTGAAGGTCCGGGGCAGGCCGTGGAGGAGAGGATCTTGCATTCCCGCCTCCGTCAGCTCGATTTCTACGGCGCCCAGCGGCTCGCCGTAGGTCCGGTCGATCACCGCGCCCTGGTGTGTGCCCAGGGTTCCCACCCCGTAGCAGGCACCCAGGAACGGAAAGTCGAGCGACACGAGCTGGTCCAGGAGGCCCGAAAGTTCCCGTTCCACCCGGTGCTGCACCGCGCTCTTGTTCCCGGGCGGATCGCTGGAGGTGAACGGGCTGCCGCCGACGATCACCCCGGAGTACCGCGAAAGGTCCAGTGCGGGCAGCGGTGCGGCCTCCAGCCGGACCCGGTGAAGTTCGCGCTCTTCCAGTCCGCCGTACCGCAGGTAGGCCGCATATTCGTCGTCGGCGGCGGCATCCTCGGCCCGGGATGCGAGAAGCAGGAAAGGCAGCATCTGCTAAGTCTGCCTGCTGGCGGCGCGCCCTGCCAGCACCCGGACCGTCCCGACGGCGAACCGGGTGCGGCGGCAGGTCAGGCGGCGGGCTGGGTCAGGGAGCGCCGGGACTGGGGCCGGGCGGCGGGGTCCGCGTGCCGGTGCACCAGCTTCCAGTAGCCTTCCTCGCGGCGGAAGATGCTGGTGACGCGCAGGGCAAATTCCTCCGTGGCGGACGCGGCGTCCAGCCGCGCCCGGAAGTGCTCGGTTTCCACCAGGTAGGCGGTGTCACGGGCGGTGTAGGAGGTGACGGTGTCGAAGCCCAGCATTTCGCCGTCGCGGAACTGCCGGGCCGCCTGGTCAAGGCGGGCCTCCACCTGGGCCCAGCCGCGGGCGATGCCGCCGAAAGGGTTGGCCAGGGTGACATCGTCCTGCCGGGAGTACAGGTCCTTGATCGGGGCCGGGTTGCCCCGGGTGATTTCGGGAACCGCCTGGTGGTAGCGGTCCACTTCTTCCTGGAAGCTTGGTGCGAGCATGTCCGGCGCAGCGCTTTCTAGTCTTCGATCGTGGCGATGATCGCGCCGGCGGACACAGTTTCGCCCGCCGTTGCCGTCAGTCCCGTGATGGTGCCGGAACGGTGCGCCGTCAGCGGCTGTTCCATCTTCATGGCCTCCAGGACCACCACCAGGTCGCCCTCGGATACCACGTCACCGTGCGAAACGGCGACCTTCACGATGGTTCCCTGCATTGGGGAAGTGAGGGCATTGCCCGTGGCTGCGGCGGGACCTGCTGATCGTGAGCGCTTCTTGGACTTGCCGGACTTGCCGGGCTTGCCGGCGGCTGCGGCGGTGCCGGGGACGCCGAGGGATGCGGGGAGCACCACTTCCAGGCGCTTGCCGCCCACCTCGACGACGACGCGCTGGCGTTCGCCGGCCTCCGACTCTTCTTCCGCGGTGCCGCTGGGTGTCCAGGCGGGGATGTCGTTGACGAAGGCGGTCTCGATCCAGCGGGTGTGGACCTTGAACGGGCCCTCCGCGGGGGCGAAGTCGGGGTTGCTGACCACGGCGAGATCAAACGGGATGACGGTGGGAATGCCCTCGACCACCATTTCCTCCAGGGCACGCCGGGAGCGCTGCAGTGCCTGGGTGCGGGTGGCGCCGGTGACGATTAGCTTGGAGAGCATCGAATCGAAGTTGCCGCTGATGACATCGCCCTGCTCCACGCCGGAATCGATCCGCACGCCGGGCCCGGTGGGGTTCTTGAGGGCACTGATGGTGCCGGGGGAGGGCAGGAAGTTGCGGCCCGGGTCCTCGCCGGTGATGCGGAATTCAAAGGAGTGGCCGCGGACCTCGGGGTCGCCGTAGCCGAGTTCCTCGCCGCGGGCCAGCCGGAACTGTTCGCGGACCAGGTCGATTCCGGTGACTTCCTCGGAGACGCAGTGCTCCACCTGGAGGCGGGTGTTGACCTCAAGGAAGGAAATGGTGCCGTCCTGGCCCACCAGGAACTCGCAGGTCCCCGCGCCCAGGTAACCGGCTTCCTTCAGGATGGCCTTGGAGGATTCGTAGAGCCGCTGGTTCTGTTCCGGGGTGAGGAACGGGGCGGGCGCCTCTTCGACCAGTTTCTGGTTGCGGCGCTGCAGGGAGCAGTCGCGGGTCGAGACCACCACAACGTTGCCGTGTGCGTCGGCGAGGCATTGGGTCTCCACGTGCCGGGGAGCGTCCAGGAAGCGCTCGATGAAGCACTCGCCGCGGCCGAAGGCGGCGGTGGCTTCGCGGACGGCGGACTCGAAGAGTTCGGGGATTTCCTCGCGGGTGCGGGCCACCTTGATGCCGCGTCCACCGCCGCCGAAAGCCGCCTTGATGGCCACGGGCAGGCCGAACTTGTCCACGAATTCCAGGATTTCCTCGGCGGATTCCACGGGGTCGGCGGTGCCGGGGACCTGCGGGGCGCCGACCTTCTCGGCGATGTGGCGGGCCTGGACCTTGTCGCCCAGGGCGGAGATGGCCTCGGGGGAGGGGCCGATCCAGGTGATGCCGGCGGCGATGACCTTGGCGGCGAAGTCGGCGTTCTCGGCCAGGAACCCATAGCCGGGGTGGATGGCGTCGGCGCCGGACTGGCGGGCGGCGTCAAGAATCTTGTCCATCACCAGGTACGACTCGGCGGCCGTGGTGCCACCCAGGGCATAGGCCTCGTCGGCGAGTTTGACGTGCAGGGCGTCCCGGTCGGGGTCGGCGTAGACGGCCACCGAGGCGATGCCTTCGTCCCGGGCCGCACGGATGATGCGGACGGCGATTTCCCCGCGGTTGGCGATCAGCACCTTGGTGAGGGTCGTCGACTGCGTGGGACCTGCGGACTGCTCCAAATTTGCTGACAAGGCGTCTCCTTCTTTCCTTCAGGGAGCCTAGCGCGGTTTTGAGGGTTCCGCCGATATTACTTGCGGAATCCGCGTGTAAACCAGGCTTCCTTTGTAGGGAAGCTACAAGGCGTCCCGAAAATGGAGGACTTACCGCGCGGGCCAGAGATCCGTGATGCGCACATTGGCGGCGGCCAGGAGGCCACGGAGGGTGGAGACGGACAGGCCGACGACGGCGTGCGGGTCGCCGTCGACCTTCCGGATGAAGGCCCCACCCAGGCCGTCGATGGTGAACGAACCGGCGCAGTGCAGCGGCTCGCCGGTGGCGATGTAGGCGTCGATTTCCGCCGGCTCCATGTCCATGAAGGTGACCTCGGCAGAGGCGACCGCCCCGAGCGTGGCGCCCGAACCGCGGCCGCCCGGGCCGTCGTCGTCCGTGTCCCTGCAGTCCACCAGCCAGTGTCCCGTGTGCAGCACCCCCGCGCTGCCGCTCATCCGGAGCATCCGGTCCCGGGCGACGTCGGCCGTGTAGGGCTTGCCGTGCGCCTCGCCGTCGAACTCGAAGACCGAATCGCAGCCCAGTACCAGGGCACCCTCCGCTTCCGGCAGGGACGCCACGGCCTCGGCCTTGGCCCTGGCGAGCAGCAGCGCGGTGTCATGCGGGTCGGTGACGCCGTACCGCTCCTGGACGGCTTCCTCGTCGACGTCGGACACCAGGACCGTGTGCCGGATGCCGGCCTCGGCCAGGAGCTTGGTGCGGGCGGGGGACTGGGACGCGAGAATCAGGTGGTGCACGGTTCCAGCCTAGTGGACCAGTTCGCCCGGGGTGGGGGCGGCCTGCCCGCGGTTGAGCTTGGCCCCTTCGACGTCCACGTCCGGCAGGATCCGGTCCAGCCAGCGCGGCAGCCACCAGGACTTGGCGCCCAGCAGGTACATCACGGCCGGGACAATGGTCATGCGGACCACGAAGGCGTCGAACAGGACGCCGAAGGCCATGGCAAAGCCCAGCGGCCGGACCATGGTGAGGTGGCTGAAGATGAAGCCGGAGAACACGCTGACCATGATGATCGCGGCGGCCGTCACCACGGCGGCTGCGTGCCGGAAGCCCACCCGGACAGCTTCCTTGGCCTCGGAGCCGTGCATGTACGCCTCACGCATCCCGGAGGCGATGAACACTTGGTAGTCCATGGCCAGACCGAACAACACGCCGATCAGGATGATGGGCAGGAAGCTGAGCACGGCTCCCGGGTTGGCGACGTCGAACACGCCACCCAGCCAGCCCCACTGGTACACCGCCACCACCGCGCCGAAGGCCGCGGACAGGGACAGCAGGAAGCCGCCGGTGGCCAGCAGCGGGACAACGATGGAGCGGAAGACCAGCAACAGCAGGATCAGGGAAAGCCCGACGACGATCGCCAGGTAGGGCGGCAGGGCGGCGCCGAGCTTGGTGGAGACATCCACGTTGCCGGCCGTCTGCCCGGTCAGGCCCATGGCCACGCCGTAGTCCGACTGGATTTCGCCGTTGAGTCCGCGCAGTTCGGCGACCACTTTGACGGTGCTCGCGCTGGCGGGGCCTTCCTTGGGGATGACCTGGAACACGGCGGTCCGGCGGTCATCGCTGAGGGCTACCGGCACGGCGGCCACCACGTTGTCAACGGCGCGGAGCTTGTCCGCGATGTCGTACTGCAGCTTCTGTGCTTGGGCCGCGTCGAGGTTCGCCGGGAATTCGCCCACCGCCACGATCGGACCTGTCACGCCCTCGCCGAAGCTGCGCGCCGTCAGGTCGTAGGCCTGGTAGGCCTCCGAGTCGACGGGCTCGGAGCCGCCGTCCGGCAGGGCCAGTTGCAGTTGGGTTGCCGGCAGCGCCAGGGTGCCGAGTACCAGGACGCCGGCCACCAGTGCCACCCACGGGTGCCGGGTGACGAGTCCGCCCCAGCCGCGGGTGCTGCGCTGGCGGTCGGTGGCGAGGTCCGCGGCTTCATGGCCCGGCTCGGCGTTGTGCGCCTCGGCCTTGGCCCACGCCCGCCGGGAGATGATGCGGCGGCCGATCAGGGACAGCATGGCGGGGGTCAGCGTGATGGCCACGAGCACGGCCACGGCTACGGTCCCTGCTGCGGCAAGGCCCATGACGGTGAGGAACGGCAGCCCGGGGACCACCAGGGCGGCCAGGGCGATGATCACGGTGAGGCCGGCGAAGACCACCGCGTTGCCCGAGGTGCCGTTGGCCCGGGCCACCGATTCCTCGGCGTCCATCCCGGCGAGGAGCTGGGTCCGGTGCCGATTGACGATGAACAGCGAGTAGTCGATGCCGACGGCGAGGCCGAGCATGAGGGCCAGCATGGGGGAGATGGAGCTCATGTCGAACAGGCCGGAGAGTGCGAAGGTGATGCCGACGCCAACTCCGACGCCGATGATGGCCATCAGCAGCGGGAGGCCGGCGGCGATCAGGGTACCCAGCATGAGGATCAGGACCAGCGCGGCGACGGCGATGCCCACGATCTCCGCCGTGCCGAACAGGGCCGAGATGTCCTCCGTAATCTCCTTGCTGGCCAGTGCCGTGACGCCGGCTGAGGACGTTTCATGGGCGATGTCCTGGACCTGTTTCCGGACCGCCGGGGAGAGCCCGTTGATGGAGGTGTTGAACTGGACCTGGGCGACGGCGGCCTGGTTGTCCTCCGAGACAAAGCGGATGGCGGAGGCCGCCTGGGCCTGGCGTTTGCCGAGCTCCAGCTTGGCCTTGCTGGCCTCCAGGTCCCGGGTTCCGGCGTCGAGCTTGGCCTGGCCTGCTGCCAGTGCCGCCTTCTGCTGGCCCAGTTGCGCGTCGATCACCGCAGCCGGTGCCCCTGCGGCCGTGAGCTGCTGCTCGGCCGCGGCCAGCTGGGCCTTGCCTGCCTCCAGCTGTGCCCGTGAGGAGTCCAGCTGGGCCTGGCCGGCGGCCAATTGCTGTTCACCGTCGGTGATCGCCTTGGCTGCCTGGTCCACCTGGGCCTGGGTGGCGAACGGGTCAACCGTGCCGCGGACCTCGGGCAGGGCCTGGAGCTTCTTCAGCGCGTCCGTGACGGCTGCGCGGCCCTGGTCCGTGAACCCGCCGGGCGGGGCTTCGAATACGATCGTGGCGCTGCCGCCGGAAGCCGACGGCAGGTCCTGCTTGAGCTTGTCAGCGATCCGCTGGGTCTCTGTGCCCGGGATCTGGAAGTTGTTGGACAAGGTGCCGTGGAACGCTGCGGCCGAGCCGCCAACGGCCACCAGCACGGCGAGCCACAAGGAGATGACAAGCCAGCGCCGGCGGTAGGAGAACTTGCCAAGGCGGTAGAGGAGGAGTGCCATGCGGGAACCGATCTGATCAGGAGGAGCGGACAGCGGAAGGTGAAGCAGGGGGAGCGAAGCCTGTGCCCAGCAGGGCAATCGAATCAATTAACAGTTGGCGCAGCTCGGTCAGGGACCCTGTCGTGAGGTCGGGGCCGCGCCGGCTGAACCAGACCTCCATGGCAGCTTTGCCGCAGGAGATGATGGAGCCGGCCAAGGCATGGACATAGAGTTCGTCCTGCCCGCCCGGGGTGCCGGCGAGGCGCTCGCGGGCGACGGCGAAGACCTGCGCCCGGCAGTGGTCCCATGCCTCCAGTTCGGAGTGGGCCATCAGGGAGCTTTGCTGGGTCAGGGTAAACAGTTCCGCCAGTGGAGCGACGGCCTCGGGATCGGCCAGGGCCGACAGGGCTGCCTGGGCCGATTCGAGCATGGGCTCCTCTGCCGGGCGGAGCCGGAACTGTTGGATGGCAGTGTCCAGGAAGCCGTGCACGATGGACGCCAGCGCGGCGTCGGTGCTGCTGAAGTAGTTGAAGAAGGTGCGGCGCGAGATCCCGGCGGCGTCGGCAATATCCTCCACTGTGAAGTTTCCCGGACCTTTTGTGCGCAGCAGTTCCAGGGCGGCGTCCGTGATGGCCTGCCTGGTGGCTGCCTTGTTCAGTTCCCGCCGTGATGGGGGTGCCTGCTGGTCGTGGGGGGAGGTGTTTGGCACAGGATTACACTACGTGCAACTTTGCACTACATGCAAGTATTTTTCACGTGCATTCACAGGAGATCGAAAGGTTCCCAACAGCCTTTCCTGAAGCTCGCGGTGGATGCTTGGTGTGTCTCAGTGAGAGAGGCATAAACCTACAGCCGTCGCAGGACGGCGAATCAGGAGACGGAAGATGTCACGTACCAAGAAGATGACCCTGGGCCTGTCAGCGGCTGCGCTGGTCCTCGGCGCCGGGATCGGGGTGGCCGGCATGGCCTCCGCAACCACCACGACACCCGCGCCCGCGCCCAGCGCGAGCTCAAGCGCCCCGGCTGACTCAGGTAATGGCGGGGCCCCCGACGGCATGGGCCGGCATGGTGGCCGTGGCGGACACGGCGAGGACCGGGCTGCTGCGCTGGCCGCGAAGCTCGGCGTGGACCAAACCAAAGTCCAGGACGCGCTGAAGGCCTTCCGCGATGCCAACAAGCCCACTGCCCCGGCCGAGGGGCAGAAACCGGACCCGGCCGCCAGGGAAGCGGCGCTGGCGAAGTCGCTGGCCGGCGCGTTGGGCATCGACGAAGCGAAGGTGACGGCGGCCCTCCAGGAGATCCGCAGCGATGAGCAGTCTGAGCACGCTGCTGAGCTCAAGACCCGCCTGGACAAGGCTGTGACGGACGGGAAGCTGACGCAGGCTGAAGCCGATGCCGTGACCAAGGCGGTCCAGAATGGTGTGATCGGTGGCGGCGGGCGCTGACTGATTCCTCCGGTCGGGCGGGCCTGCGTTTCCCTTGGCCGGTGGACGCCCCGGGCAGTAGGAAGCCCTTAACAGCATGAAGCCCTTAACGGCATGAAGTCCCCCGGGAAGTTTTCCCGGGGGACTTCATGCTGTGCGGCTGCCCTTACGCCTTGGCGTCCTGCAGCTCGCGCGGTGCCGTGTCGGCAGTGGTGCCGTCGGTGGGCTCACCGGCTGCGGTTTCGTGGTCGTCCACGAACGGGGTGCCGTTGCGCGGTGCGTTGTACAGCGACTCGTCGAGGATGCCCTGGCGCTTGGCCACGATGGTGGGAACCAGCGCCTGGCCCGCCACGTTCACCGCGGTCCGGCCCATGTCCAGGATGGGGTCGATGGCGAGGAGGAGTCCGACGCCGGCCAGCGGGAGTCCCAGCGTGGAGAGCGTCAGCGTGAGCATCACTACGGCGCCGGTGGTGCCTGCAGTCGCTGCGGAACCCAGCACGGAGACCAGGGCGATCAGCACGTACTGGCTGAAGTCCAGGTGGATGCCGAAGAACTGTGCCACGAAGATCGCGGAAACGGCCGGGTAGATGGCGGCGCAGCCGTCCATCTTGGTGGTGGCGCCCAGCGGCACTGCGAAGGAAGCGTAGGCCCGGGGGACGCCCAGGCTGCGTTCGGTGACGCGCTGGGTCAGCGGCAGGGTACCCACCGAGGAGCGGGACACGAAGGCCAGCTGCACGGCCGGCCATACACCGGAGAAGTACTGCTTGATGGACAGGCCGTGGCTGCGGACCAGGATGGGGTAGACCACGAACAGGACCAGGGCCAGGCCCACGTAGATCGCGACGGCGAATTTGCCCAGGGAACCGATGGTGTCCCAGCCGTAGACTGCGACGGCGTTGCCGATCAGGCCGATGGTGCCAAGCGGGGCGATGCGGATGATCCACCACAGCACCTTCTGGATGACGGCAAGGGCCGAAGCGTTCAGGTTCAGGAAGGGTTCAGCGGCCTTGCCCACCTTGAGGGCCGCAACGCCCACGGCGATCGCGATCACCAGGATTTGGAGGACATTGAAGCTGACCGACGTGGTGACTGCGCCGGAGTCGGCAACCGTGGAGCTGGCGCCGAGGCCAAGGAAGTTCTTCGGGAAGAGGCCCACGAGGAATGCCCACCAGTCACCGGATTTGCCGGTGTATTTGGCTTCCTCGGTGATGCCGGTGTTGGCGCCGGGCTGCAGCAGCACGCCCAGGCCGATTCCGATCAGCACGGCGATCAGGGACGTGATGGCGAACCACAGGAGCGTGTTCCATGCCAGCCTTGCCGCGTTGGATACCTGGCGCAGGTTGGAGATGGAGCTGACGACGGCGGTGAAGATCAGCGGAACAACGGCGGTCTGCAGCAGCGAGACGTAGCTCGAGCCGATGGTCTGCAGCGTGGCGCCGAGGGCGTTCGGGTTGGTCTTGGTGCTGCCGGTGTACTTGGCGAGCAGGCCGAGGCCCAAGCCCACGATGAGGGCGGCGATGATCTGGAAGCCGAAGGAGGAAGCCCACTTGGGCAACTGGAATCCGGTCTTCCCCGCGGAGGATGGGGTGCTTGTCTGAGTGGTCACCAGAACAAGCTAGACCTGCACCGCATACCACGTCGAAAGAATATTGAGAAATATTACGCGGCAACAATTGTGCTATGCGCTGGAAACACCCGTGAACACAAGGCAGGCAGCGGTATTTGTTACTTATTCCCACGATGGGTGTGCTTAATGTCTCCCGCGGAGCCAGCAAGCGGCCCATCCGGCAGCGCGTGTCAAAGCGAGGAACGAGCAGCGCGCAGAGGATGGGCCCCTTGGGGCCGCGCAGTTCAGGGTCAAGACAAGAGCGCCCGGCGGAGGGTGTCCAGTCCTACGGAGCCGATGTTGAGGGCCTTGGTGTGGAACTCCTTCAGGTCGAACCCTGGGCGGGCTTCGAGCTCGGCGCGGATTTGTTCCCAGAGCCGCTGGCCCACCTTGTAGGAGGGTGCCTGGCCGGGCCAGCCAAGGTAGCGGGTGAACTCGAAGTTGAGCTGGCCCTCACTGATGGGGAGGTTTTCCTTGAGGAAGCCGTAGCCCGTCTCTGCTGTCCAGGTGCCGGATCCCCAGCGCCCGGGCATGTCCAGTTCGAGGTGGACGCCGATGTCGAAGACGACGCGGGCAGCCCGCATGCGCTGCATGTCCAGCATTCCCAGGTGGTCGCCGGGATCGGTGAGGTACCCCAGCTCCTGCATCAGTTTCTCCGCGTAGAGGGCCCAGCCTTCCCCGTGGCCCGAGGTCCAGCAGACGTTGCGCCGCCATTTGTTGAGCAGTTCGCGGCGGTAGGTGGCAGTGGCTACCTGGAGGTGGTGGCCGGGGACGCCCTCGTGGTAGACGGTGGTGGTCTCGGCCCAGGTGGTGAAGGTGTCCTCGCCGGCCGGGACGGACCACCACATGCGGCCGGGGCGGCTGAAGTCATCTGACGGGCCGGTGTAGTAGATGCCGCCCTCGTCCGTGGGGGCGATCCGGCATTCGAGGGTCTTCATGGCCTCGGGGATGTCGAAGTGGACGCCGGCGAGCCCGGCCATGGCCTTGTCCGAAAGATCCTGCATCCAGGCCTGCAGGGCATCGGTCCCCTTGAGCTGCCGGGCGGGATCGTTGTTGAGGATTTCCTTGGCCTCCGCGATGGTGGCACCGGGCTTGATGCTGTCGGCGACGCGTTCCTGTTCGGCGATGAGGCGCTCCAGTTCCTGGACGCCCCAGGCGTAGGTTTCTTCCAGGTCCACTTCGGCGCCGAGGAATGCACGCGAAGCCAGCGCGTACCGCGCCCTGCCCACTGCGTCCTTTTCGGGTGCTGCCGGGAGCAGTTCGGCGCGCAGGAACTCTGCCAGCCCCACGTAGGCGCTCCGGGCCGCGCCGGTTCCGGCGTCGAGCTTTTCCTGGAGCGGCGCGGGCAGGGGGCCGCCGGCGGTGGCTGCACCGGCGGCCAGCTTGGCGAAGAATCCGTCGTCGGCGGCGTACTTGGTGACCTGTTCAATGACGATCCGGACCTGCCTCGCGGCGGCCACTTTGCCGGCGTCCCTGGCGACGCGGAGGGATTCGATGTAGCCGCTGATGGCCGCCGGCACGTTGCCGGCGCGGCCCGCGATGTGCTCCCAGTCCTGCGCGGTGGCGGTGGGCATGAGGTCGAAGATGGCCCGGATGTCCTGGGCGGGGGAGGCGATGTTGTTGAGCTCGGCATACTCCCAGCCGGAGGCGTGGATCAGCAGTTGCAGCCCGAGCCGCTCCCGCATCGCGTCCAGGGTGACGGCGTCGACGTCGTCTTCCGGCTGCAGGCCCTCCAGTGCGGCCAGCGCGTCTCGCGCGGCCTCGGCGAAACCTGCGATGCCGGCAGGAGAGAAGTCCTGGTATTCCGTCTCGTGGCCCGGCAGGCCGAGAGTCGTGGCGAAGGTCGGGTTGAGCCTGATGAGGGTGTCGGTGTAGTCATCGGCGACGGCGTCGATGCGGGTATGCGGGCGCGCGGCGGGTGCAGTGTCTGTAGTCACATTCCGAGACTACCCGGCCGGGCGGACAGGGCGGGCCCACGCGGCCGCGGGTTCCCTGGCCGAGCGAAGCGAGGTGAGGGAGGCGCTGGGGAGCGTCAGCCGTGGCTGCGCTTCCACGCGCCGGGGCCGGGCGACGGCGCGAGCCGCAACTGCTGCCGGCGCACCCAGTGCCGCACGCTGGGTGCGGCAGGCTTGGCAGGCGCCGGGCCGCCGAGGGTCAGGACGACGGCGGCCAGCGCGGCGAGTTCCTCGGCGTTCGGTTGTCCTTTGACGACAGAGAACAGCGGCGCGGTCGGGGTTTCGGCAGGCTCAACCACCGGCATCTGGTCGGGCGTCACAGCGGGATGTTCCCATGCTTCTTGGCCGGGAGGCTGGCGCGTTTGTCGCGCAGTGCCCGCAGTCCCTTGATGATCTGGACCCGGGTGTCGGAGGGGGCGATCACGGCGTCCACGTAGCCCAGCTCTGCCGCCTGGTAGGGGTTGAGGAGTTCTTCCTCATACTGGCGGATGACCTCGGCGCGGCGCGCTTCGACGTCCCCGCCGTTTTCCGCAACGGCGGCAAGGTCGCGGCGGTAGAGGATGTTGACGGCACCCTGGGCGCCCATGACGCCGATTTGCGCGGTGGGCCATGCAAGGTTCAGGTCGGCGCCGAGCTTCTTGGAGCCCATCACGATGTAGGCGCCGCCGTAGGCCTTGCGCGTAATCACCGTGAGCTTGGGGACGGTCGCCTCGGCGTAGGCGTAGAGGAGCTTGGCGCCGCGGCGGATGATCCCCTGGAACTCCTGGTCCTTGCCCGGAAGGAAGCCGGGAACGTCCACCAGGGTGATGATGGGAATGTTGAAGGCGTCGCAGTGGCGCACGAACCGGGCCGCCTTTTCGGAGGCGGCGATGTCCAGGGTGCCGGCGAACTGGAGCGGCTGGTTGGCCACGATGCCCACCGTGTGGCCCTCGACGCGGCCGTAGCCGATCATCACGTTGGGGGCGTACAGGGCCTGCATCTCCAGGAAGTGCCCGTCGTCCACGATCTGTTCGACGACGGCCCGCATGTCGTAGGGCTGGTTGGCGGAATCCGGAACCAGCGCATCCAGGGCGAGGTCGTCGTCGTCGACCTCCAACTCCTGCTGGTGTCCCAGCACGGGTGCCTCGGACAGGTTGTTGGAGGGCAGGAAGTCCAGCAGTTCGCGCACGAACTCGATGGCGTCGGTTTCGTCGGAGGCCAGGTAGGTGGACGTTCCTGTGGTGGCGTTGTGCTGCCGGGCACCGCCCAGCGTTTCCATGTCCACGTCCTCCCCGGTGACGGTCTTGATGACGTCCGGGCCGGTGATGAACATATGGGACGTCTTGTCCACCATCACCACATAGTCGGTGAGGGCGGGGGAGTAGGCGGCACCGCCGGCGGAGGGGCCCATGATGAGCGAGATCTGCGGCACGACGCCTGAGGCGTGCACGTTGTTGCGGAAGATGTCCGCGAACATGGCAAGGGATGCCACGCCTTCCTGGATGCGTGCGCCGCCGCCGTCCAGGATCCCCACCACGGGGCAGCCGTTGCGGAGGGCAAATTCCTGGACCTTGACGATCTTTTCGCCGTTGACCTGGCTCAGCGAGCCGCCGTAGACGCTGAAGTCCTGGCTGTAGACGGCCACCAGCCGGCCGTCCACGGTGCCGTAGCCAGAGACCAGGCCGTCGCCCAGCGGTTTCTTCTTTTCCATGCCGAATGCCGTGGAGCGGTGCACGGCGAGGGCATCGAATTCAACAAACGAGTCTTCGTCCAGCAGCAGCTCGATGCGTTCGCGGGCCGTGTTCTTGCCGCGGGCATGCTGCTTTTCGATGGCCTCGGGGCCGGAGGGCTGTGCGGCACGCGCCTGGCGGTCGCGGAAATCTGCGATCTTTCCCGCTGTCGTTGTCAGATCGTGGCTCATCAAGTGTCTCCGGCTCTGTAGCAAGTCAGTTCTGTTGGCAGTCGGTCCGCATTCGCAGGAGCTTTAAGTAGCATCCACACAAAAGAAGGACCCTGGTGGCAAGTCTAATGACGGTTTGTGCACCCGCAGCTGTAGGGAACCTACAATTTTCTGCGGTTCCAGCACCCTCTCCGTTATGTTACCCGCCAGTAACTTAGTTGGGCTACAGTGTTTCCATGACTTCAAGCGACGAGGCTTTGCAGGCACCCCGGAGCCCCTACCGGGCAGCCGGTTCCCTGGCAGGACGCACCATCCTCATCTCCGGCGGAAGCCGCGGAATCGGCCTGGCCATCGCCAAGAGGGCGGCCCGGGACGGCGCCAATATCGTGCTCCTGGCCAAGACCGGCACGCCCCACCCCAAACTGGCGGGCACGGTCTTTACCGCCGCCGAAGAACTGGTGGAGGCCGGCGGCCAGGCGCTGCCCCTGGTGGGCGACGTCCGCCGGGACGAGGACGTGGCCGGAGCCGTCGCTGCCGCCACGGAGCGCTTCGGCGGCATCGACGTCGTCATCAACAACGCCTCTGCCATCGACCTGTCCACCACGGACGCCGTCGACATGAAAAAGTACGACCTCATGCAGGACATCAACGTCCGCGGTACCTTCCTGCTCTCCAAGCTGGCGCTCCCCGCGCTCCGGGCCTCGGCGCACGGGCACATCCTGACGCTGTCCCCGCCGCTGAACCTCCACCCCTCATGGGCGGGAAAGCACCTCGCCTACACCATGGCCAAGTACGGGATGAGCCTGACCACGCTGGGCCTGGCCGAGGAATTGAAGGCCGACGGTGTCCGGGTGAACTCGCTCTGGCCGTGCACCCTGATCGACACGGCCGCCATCCGCAACATGCCCCACGGCTCAACGATGGTGCTGGCCGCGCGGGGCCCGCAGATCATGGCCGATGCTGCCCACGCCGTCCTGACCGGAAGCCACCTTGCCGCAGGAGATGCGGAATCGGGCAATTTCTACACGGACGAGCAGGTCCTGGCGGGCGCCGGCGTCACTGATTTCCGGCCCTACAGCCTCGGTGCGGCCGAGGACCAATTGGTTCCGGACATCTTCCTCTAGGGCCGGTTGGGTCCCGCCCGGACCGCCCGGCCACCTCCCTGTTGTTGCGGGTGGTGGACGGTCCCGGGAGGAATCCGTGCTGATGGGTAGTCTCCAGCTTCGCTCGGTAGGATTCAGGTATGGATGACACGCACGTACCGGGCACCCCCCTGAACCGAGTGGACCTGGCCGACCAGCGTTTCCTCTCCGCCACAGGCATTTCCCGGATCGACGTCGTGGACTCGACGGGCTCCACCAACGCTGACCTTCTTCGTGCCGTCACGGTGGACCCTTCGGCCTGGCCGGACCTTTCAGTCCTGACGGCCGAATACCAGACCGCCGCCAGGGGCCGGCTGGACAGGCGCTGGGAAGCGCCGCCGCTGAGCTCGGTGTCCGTCTCCGTGGTGCTGCGTCCCGTCAACGCGGAGGGCCGGCCGCTCCCCACCCAGAGCTACTCCTGGTTGTCCCTCATCGCCGCCCTCGCACTGCGCGAGACGCTGCTGGATACCGCCGGCATCCCGGCCGAGCTCAAATGGCCCAACGACGTCCTGGTGCGCGGCCGGAAGATCGCCGGCATCCTGGCCCAGCTTGGTCCGATGGCTGACGGCAAGGTGCCCGCGGTGGTCCTGGGCACCGGCCTGAACGTCACCCTCCGCGAACGCGAACTCCCGGTCCCCACCGCAACATCGGTGGCACTTGAAGGCGCCCGGACCACCGACCGCACCGTCCTGCTCAAGAGCTACCTCACCCACTTCGCCACCTTGTACCGCAGTTTCTGCAACGCCGACGGCGACCCCACGGCCGGGATGGCCGGCGGCCCTTCCCTGCACAAGCGGATAGAGGCGGTGATGGTCACGCTGGGCAAGCAGGTTCGTGCACAGCTGCCCGGCGACCACGAGATCATTGGACACGCTTCCCGGCTGGATGACTACGGCTCCCTGCTGGTGGTGGACCGCGATGGGCGGGAGCATGTGGTGACGGCCGGCGACGTGGTGCACCTGAGGCCGTGGACAGCACCGGAAGACTCCGGCCAAGGCGGTTATGCGTAAGAGCCTCCTTCCCGGGGAACAAGTCATCGTCACCACCCGCCCGCAGCCTAGGAAGCTCGCCGGTGCCGCCGCAGCCTTCGTGCTCGCCCCCGCGCTGGCAGCCTTTGCCAGCGCCTGGATCATCCGCGGCGGCGCTGCCCGGGTGGCGCCGGTCCTGAACCGGCAATGGACATCATGGCTCGTGGCCGGCTGCGTCCTTGCTGTCGCCGCCGTGTGGCTGGGCTACTGCCTGCCGCGGCTCCTCCGCTGGCAGGGAACCCGGTACACCCTGACCAGCCAGCGGATGGTGGCCCGGTACGGCATGCTGAACAGGCGTGACCAACAAGTGAACCTGGTATCCGTGCGTAACCTGACCGTCCATGAATCGCTCCTTCAGCGGTTGGTGCGCTCCGGGAATATATCCTTGGAAACCGGGTACCAGGGCGTGGTGACCTTTCCGGACGTGCCCGAGGTTGCCCGGTTCCGCGACTTTATCCTCGACGCCATCGGGGAACTGCCGGACCAGGCCGATGCCCTGCCGGATGCGACGTTTTATCCCGCCGGTGCTTTTCCGGAGGACATGAGAGAAGGTGGACGGGATGACCGATGAGGACCAGCAGGAACGCGTCAACAGCATCGATCCCGGCATCGGCGCCATCGACACCGCCGCCGCCGTCGACGCGGCCGCGCCCGGCACCTCCGCACCCGGCACCTCCGCTCCCGACACTGGCGCAGACAGGCACCCGCCCACCGGTGCCATGTCCGCCGAGCGCCTCGCCATGAAGGCCCTGGAAGCACGGCTCCTTGGCGGGGAACGCAAGCTCCGTCGTCGTGAAGTGGCCGCCGGCGCCGGTCTTTCCCTCCTCTCCGCCCGCAAACTTTGGCGCGCCCTTGGCTTCCCGAACTTTGGCGACGAAGACGTTGCCTTCACCGAACGCGACCAGGCGGCTCTGTCCACCGTGGTGGACCTGGTCCGCGCCGGCAAACTCACCGAGGAAGCGGCGATTTCAGTCACCCGGGCAATCGGCCAAATGACGGATCGCATGGTCGTGTGGCAGATCGAGGCGCTGGTGGAGGACATGGTCCACGAACAGGGGGTCACGGACGCCGTGGCCCGCAAGCGCCTGGTCAACGAACTGCCGGCCCTCGTGGACGCGCTCGAGGAAGTGCTCGTGTACTCATGGCGCCGCCAGCTCAACGCAGGCGTCCAGCGGCTCGCCGTGCGCGCCGAGGCCGGCCTCCAGGCCAGCGAGGAAGGCCGGGAAGGCGACGAGGACGATGCGCCGCTGCCGCTGGCACGCGCGGTTGGCTTCGCCGACCTGGTGTCCTACACCAGCCTGTCCCGGCGGATGAACGAAAAAACCCTGGCCCGGCTGGTCCAGCGGTTCGAAAACAAATGCGCTGAAATCATCTCGGTGGGCGGCGGCCGGCTGGTCAAGACCGTGGGCGATGAAGTCCTGTACATTGCCGAAACACCCGCCGCTGGTGCAGAGATCTCCCTGGCGCTTGCCGAAGCCTTCACCGCGGACGAAATCCTCCCGGAAGCCCGGGTGGCCATGGTGTGGGGAAGGATCCTGTCCCGCCTCGGTGACATCTACGGCCCCACCGTCAACCTGGCAGCCAGACTGACCACGCTCGCGGACCCGGGAACCGTGCTGGTGGACTCGATGACCGCCTCCGCCCTGGAGCACGACGAGCGGTTCGTCATGATTCCCCAGGATCCGGAAAATGTCCGCGGTTTCGGCGAAATCAAACCCGTCCGCCTCACGCGCGGACGCGGCCAGGGTCTGGTCCTGGACTAGGGGCGCCACCCGGCGACGGGTGACCCGGGGCTGCCCGAAAACAATTTGTCCACTTGTTGGCGGATAGCGGTATGGTTGTGATGCCCGGGGTCCTGTGCCACCGGCTGCCGGCAGGGGCAGAGAGCTATCGGGGGATAACACTTCATGGAACGTCGCGACCAATCGCGCGCTGAAAACCTTGGTTCCGCCATGCCCTCGAAACGCCGGCTGCTGCGCTCGCGGTGGTCCGCCGGGGCTGCGTTTGGTGTGGTGGTGGCTGTGGTGGTGACGGGTGCGGTGTTGTATCCGGGGTTTAAGACCACTGAGGTTGAGTTGAATGATGGTGGCGTGTGGGTGGTGTCGAAGTCCAAGAATGCTGTTGGGCGGTTGAATTATCCTTCGCGGGTGCTTGATGGTGCGGTGACGCCGGCGTCGACGACGTTTGATGTGTTGCAGCATGCGGGTGAGGTGTTTGTTGATGATGCGACTGGTTCGACGCTGAACCAGGTGTCGCCGGCGAATATGCGCCTGGGTGGGGATAAGCGGTTGCCGGGTTCTGCTGCGGTGAGTTTTGGGGCGCAGACGATTTCGGTGACGGATCCGGCGTCGGGCAAGGTGTGGGCGGTGTCGCCGTCGACGGTGAATGGTTTTGATGAGGAAGCGTCGGAGCCTGTCATGGTGGGTTCTGAGGGGATTGTTTCCGCGGTGGGGTCTGATGACCGGATTTATTCGGCGGATCCGAAGTCCGGGGTGGTGTCCGTGACGGGGGTGGATGCCAATGGTGCGGTGATGTCCTCGGAGTCCAGTACCTGGGAGGGGTTGAAGGGTTCCGGGGATCTGCAGATGACGGTGGTGGGGGATAAGCCGGTGGTGTTGGATGCTGCGGCGGGGAACCTGTTCTTGCCCGGCGGTAAGCGGCTGGTGTTGGAGAATGCGCGGGATGCGAAGTTGCAGCAGGCGGGGCCGGGCAGTGATTTTGTTGCCGTTGCGACGCGGAAGGCGTTGTTGAAGCAGCCCCTGGACGGGGCGGCGGCGAAGACGGTCTCGTTTGATGGTGAGGGCGTGCCTGCGGCTCCGGTGCAGTTGGGCGGGTGTGTGCATGCGGCGTGGTCGGGTGCGAACAAGTACATCCGGGACTGCACCAATGATGCGGATGATAAGAATGTTGCGGTGCCGAAGGCGAGTGCGTCGCCGTCGTATGTGTTCCGGGTGAACCGGGACCTGGTGGTCCTGAATGATGTGAATTCGGGCAATGTGTGGCTGGTGAACCAGAACATGCAGCTGGTCAACAACTGGGACGACGTCATCCCGCCGCAACAGACCTCGGACGACGCCGACAAGGACTCGGCCGATGAGGTGCAGCAGACCGTCCTGCCGGACCGCACCAAACCCAACAACGCCCCCGTGGCCAAACCGGACACCTTTGGCGTGCGCGCCGGCAAGACCACCGTCCTTCCCGTGCTGGACAACGACTCGGACCCCGACGGCGACGTCCTCACCGTTCGCACGCCCGACCCCCTGAAGTCAGGCCTGCTCGCGCCGATCTACGGCGCCACCGGGTTCCAGGTCAGCGTCGGCGCCGACAAAACGGGCTCTGAGGCGTTCAAATACACGGTGGACGACGGCCGCGGCCTTTCCGGTTCCGCCGATGTCACGTTGAACGTCGTCCCGCCGGGGGAGAACTCGGCACCGCGGCAAAAGCCCAACCGCAACACCACCCTGGTGGTGCAGGCAGGCAAGGTCGTCAGCCAAAACATCCTCACCGATTGGATCGACCCCGACGGCGACGACCTCTTCGTGGTCGGTGCCAGCGGCAGCGACCCCCGCGACCAAGTCCGGGTCCGGCCTGACGGCCTGCTCAGCTTTCAGGATTCCGGTGCTGAACCGGGACGCAAAACCGTCACCGTCACCGTCTCGGATGGCCGGGCCACCACCGAGGGAAAGGTCACCGTCGACGTCCGCGCGCCCGGGGCGCTGCCGCCGATCGCCAACGCGGACCACGTCGTCGCCGTCGCCGGGGTGGACACGGTGATCGCGCCGCTGAAGAACGACTCAGACCCGCAAGGCGGGGCGCTGCGCCTGGCCCAGGCCACCCCGGACGGTAATTCCACCGCCACCATGGGCGCCGACCAACAAACCTTCACGTTCAATTCCACCGCCGAGGGCGCGCACTACGTCACCTACCTGGCCACCAACGGACCGGCCAGCGCCCAGCAACTGGTGCGTGTCGACGTCGTGCCCGGGAACGGCGACGGCGCCCCCGTCGCCGTGCGCGACACCGCACTGCTGCCCAGTGGCGGCAACGTGCTGGTGGACGTGCTCGGCAATGACTCCGACCCCTCCGGCGGCGTGCTGGTGGTCCAGTCCGTGACGGCCGCGGACGGCCTGCCCATCAGCGTCTCCGTGCTGGACCATTCCGTTGTCCGGATCACCGACATCCGCGCCCAGGGCCAGCTCACCGTCAAATACACCATCTCCAACGGCAAAGCCTCGGCCACCGGCGAGATCGCCGTGCTGGTGGTCCCCGCACCGGCGAAACTCCAGGCCCCCCAGGCCAAGCCGGATGAGGCCACCGTCCGTGCCGGCGACGTCGTCACCATCCCCGTGCTGGCCAACGACACCGATCCCAACGGCGGCGCCCTCACCCTTGACCCGCAGCTGGCCCAGCAGCCGGACCCGGCGGACGGGCGCATCTTCACGGCAGGCGGAACTGTGCGGTTCATCGCCGGCGACGTACCCAAAACCGTCTACGCGATCTACAAGGTCACCAACGAATCAGGCCAGTCCGACTCACAGCAGGTCACGATCCGGATCCGGGCCCGCGACGACCAACTCAATACCCGGCCAGAACCAAGAAACCTCACCGCCCGGGTGGTGGCGGGCATGACCGTCCGCATCCCGGTACCCCTCGATGGCGTGGACAGCGACGGCGACTCCGTCCAGCTGACCGGGGTGGACAAGGCTCCCGCCATGGGCACGGCCGTTGTCAAGGACGGCTACCTCGAATTCACCGCAGCGGGCAATGCAGCCGGCACTGACACCTTCACCTACCGGGTCCGCGACCGGGTCGGGGCCGAGAACACCGGAACTGTGATCGTCGGCATCGCACCCGCGGAAGCCACCAACCAGAAGCCCATCGCAGTCGACGACGCCATTGAAGTCCGGCCCGGACGCAAGATCGCCGTTGAAGCCCTCGCCAACGATTCAGATCCGGACGGTGACCCGATCACCCTGGTGTCCAACGGCTTCGAGGCCCGCCCGGACCTCGCCGTGGAGGCAGCCGAAGGCGGCAAGGTGCTGCTCACGGCCCCGAACGCTGCCGGCAATGACAGCGTCAGCTACAAGATCCAGGACGACAAGAAAGCCCAGTCCGGTGCAGTGATCCGGGTTAAGGCCAGCCCTGATGCCGCACTGAAGGCCCCGGTTGCCAAAGACGATGTGGTCACCCCCGCAGAGACGCTGGGCAAGTCCGCCGTGGACGTGCCGGTCCTCAAGAACGACTCAGACCCCGACGGCGTGGCCTCCGAACTGAAGATCGGCCTGCCGGACGGGAACCCCAACGCCCGCGTCACCGGCGACGGCACCGTGCGCGTCAGGCTTGGGCCGGCCGACCAGCTGGTTCCCTACACTGTCACCGATGTTGACGGCCAAAGCGCGACGGCGGTCATCTGGGTGCCCGGGCAGGGGGAGCAACACCCCACGCTGGCCAAGACCGAGACCGTGGAAGTCATGTCCGGGAAGGACATTACCCTCAACCTGGCGGACTACGTCCGGGTGCGGGAAGGCCGCACGCCCCGGATCACCCAGGTGGACAGGGTCCGCATCCTGGGCGGGGAACCGGACAACGTGGTGGCCGGAAACGGCAATGCCCTGCGTTATGCCGCCCTCAAGGACTACGTGGGTCCAGGCTCCATCACCTTCGAGGTGACGGACGGCACCGGGCCGGACGACCCCGCCGGCCTCAAGTCAACGCTGAGCATCATTACCAAAGTCATCCCGGACCCCAACGCCAACCATCCGCCCACCTTCAGCGGAGCCACCCTCGACGTTCCCGCCGGCGAGTCGGCCACCCTGGACCTGAGCGACCTGGCCAAGGACGTTGACGCCGGCGACCAGGACAAGCTCGCCTTCGCTCTCGACGGCGCGCTCCCCGAGGGCTTCAACGCAACAGTGGACAAGGCAACCCTCAAGGTCACCCCCGATTCAGCCCGGGCAGCCGGCTGGAAAGGCAGCATCCCGCTCAAAGTCACCGACGGCCGCTCAGATCCGGTCCGCGCCACCATCACCGCCACCGTGGTGGCCTCCAACCGGCCGCTTCCCACAGCCAACGAGGACGTGGTGGACAAAGCGAACGCCGGCACGTCCGAGACCGTCAACGTCCTCGCCAACGACTACAACCCCTTCCCGGAGACGCCCCTCAGGATCACCTCCGCCACCGTGGAGACCGGATCGGCCGCAGGGCAGCCCGCCGTGGCGGGGGACTCGATCACCGTCACACCGGCCAGCGGGTTCAAAGGCGTGATGGTGGTGCGCTACACCATCATGGACAAGACCGGAGACGTATCCCGGCAGACCGACGGACGGGTCCGGATCACCGTCCGTGACCGGCCCGACGCGCCCTCCGCGCCCACGGCCACGGATGTCCGGAGCCGGACGGCCGTGCTCAAGTGGACACCGCCGTCGGATAACGGCGCGGCCATCACCAAATACACCGTGCACTCCACCAGCGGCTTC
The DNA here is from genome assembly GCF_000374865.1 of Arthrobacter sp. 135MFCol5.1. Classification (GTDB taxonomy): domain Bacteria; phylum Actinomycetota; class Actinomycetes; order Actinomycetales; family Micrococcaceae; genus Arthrobacter. The sequence continues at coordinate 101,500 of NZ_KB895462.1, forward strand.
AGCCAGGAGTGTGCCACCACCACCTGCACGCTGACCGGCCTGACCAACGACGTCAAGTACGTCTTCACCGTCACCGCCACGAACGAGGTCAGGGAATCCGACCCGTCGCCGGCCTCCAATGAGATCCGGCCGGACGAAAAGCCGTCGCCGCCGGACGCGCCTGCCGTCAAGGCCGGCGACAAGACCATGGAAATCACGTGGCCGACAGCCAAAACCGAGGGTTCGGCCGTCAAGAACTACAACCTTGAGATCTCACCGCCGCCCGCGAATGGGGCGGCGGTCAAGAACGGCGTGACCGGGCTGAACTACACCTGGCCCGGGCTGACCAACGGCGTCCGGTACAAGGTGCGCGCCCAGGCAGTCAACGAACTGGGCCCCTCAGACTGGAGCCCGTACTCCGCCGAGGACAATCCTGCCGGTGTCCCCGCCGCACCCGCCGCTCCGACGTCGTCCGTGGCATCTTCCGTGGGAACCTCGAACCAGCTCAAGGTGGACTGGAACGAGCCAAACACCAACGGTGACGCCATCAGGAACTACTACGTCACCATGAGCGGCGGCGGCGGGGCAGCCCAAACCCAGATGGTGGCCGGCACCGTCCGGACAGCCAACTTCACCGCCAACAACTCCGAAGCGGCCTACACCTTCACCGTGCAGGCCGAGAACAAGGCCGGGAAGGGCGCGGTCAGTGCGGCGTCCGCCCCGCGCCGCGCCACCGGCAAGCTCGCGCAAGTCTCCGGCGTGAGCGCCACGGAAGCCAACACCGGCGGAGCCGGGCGCTCCGTCACCATCGACTTCCGCGAACTTACCGCCGCCGAACGCAACGGCTCAACGTACGCCGAAGTCAGCTACACCTACCGGGCCAGCACGGGACAGGCCGGTCCGATCAGGCCAGGGCAAACCGTCGGAGGATTCGCCAACGGCAGTTCCACGGCCATCACCGTCATCGCCAACTCTTCGGTGGCCCCCAGTTCCGACGCCAGCACGCCGGCCACCGCCAACCCGTACGGTTCTCCTGGCACGCCGTCGGCCGCCGGGCAGGACGGCGCGGAGAACCAGAAGAACCTCACCTTGAGCTGGGCATCCCCGGCGGCGGGCAGCCACGACATCGCCTACACCCAGATCAGGATCGACGGCGGGGGCTGGGAACGGGTGGCTGCCTCCGGCAACCGCACCATCAACACCGCCGGATTCAACGAGCGGCATTCGATCGACGTACAAACGGTCAATTCGCGCGGCACCGGTGGCCCGGTCGCGTCTGCCTCCGCGCAGTCGGGTGCCGCGAAAACCCGTTGGACCACGCGGCTTGGTCCCGGCATGGACCGCAGCTGCACCGACCTGCCCGGCGCCACGTCATATGACCCGTCGAGGAATACCTGCGATGGCCAAGGCGGCTACGACCGGCCCTGGATGTCGCACCTGGACACGTTCGATGTCATGTGCTGGAAGCCGCACGGCACCACATACAGCGGAGACGGACAGTGGTACTACATCATGCGCGGCTCGCCCAACGCCACCCGCTGGATCCAGTCGCTGCACACCACCCTGGGCTCTCCCGCGCAAAGCGGTGTACCGCTGTGCACCTTCCCGACAGGGGCAACGCCATAGCCGCCGCGGCGCCGGGCAAGTGCCCCGGAATGAGCGGTACACGGGATAGAGGTCCCCATCGCGGGGTCTTGCGGGGCTTCGGTAGGCTTGGCCCGGGGAAAGAAAGCCTACTGCCTGTCCCGCGAACAGGACCGTATCTGGCAACACAATCTGAGGGAAAAGTAACGCTGTGACAACTCTGCTGGGGAAGCTTGGGCTGAAGAAGCGACACAAGAAGGCCGCCGCCGGGACTGCGTTTGGTGTGGCGGTGGCAGTGGTGGTGACCGGTGCGGTGTTGTACCCGGGGTTCAAGACCACTGAGGTTGAGCTGAACGATGGCGGCGTGTGGGTGGTGTCAAAGTCCAAGAACGCTGTTGGGCGGTTGAATTATCCTTCGCGGGTGCTTGATGGTGCTGTGACGCCGGCGTCCACCACGTTTGATGTGTTGCAGCATGCAGGCGAGGTGTTTGTTGACGACGCGACCGGTTCGACGCTGAACCAGGTGTCCCCGGCGAATATGCGCCTGGGTGGAGACAAGCAGCTGCCGGGTTCTGCTGCGGTGAGTTTTGGTGCGCAGACAATTTCGGTGACGGATCCGGCGTCGGGCAAGGTCTGGGCCGTGTCGCCATCGACGGTGAATGGTTTTGATGAGGAAGCATCGGAGCCCGTCATGGTGGGTTCTGAGGGGATTGTTTCCGCGGTGGGGTCTGATGACCGGATTTATTCGGCGGACCCGAAGTCCGGCGTGGTGTCCGTGACGGGGGTGGATGCCAATGGCGCGGTGACGTCGTCGGAGTCCAGTACCTGGGAGGGGCTTAAGGGTTCCGGCGATCTGCAGATGACGGTGGTGGGGGATAAGCCGGTGGTGTTGGATGCTGCGGCGGGGAACCTGTTCTTGCCCGGCGGTAAGCGGCTGGTGTTGGAGAATGCGCGGGATGCGAAGTTGCAGCAGTCAGGGCCGGGCAGTGATTTTGTTGCCGTTGCGACGCGGAAGGCGTTGTTGAAGCAGCCCCTGGACGGGGCGACGGCGAAGACGGTCTCGTTCGATGGTGAGGGCGTGCCTGCGGCTCCGGTGCAGTTGGGCGGGTGTGTGCACGCGGCGTGGTCGGGAGCCAACAAGTACATCCGGGACTGCACCAATGATGCGGATGACAAGAATGTTGCGGTGCCGAAGGCGAGTGCGTCGCCGTCGTATGTGTTCCGGGTGAACCGGGACCTGGTGGTCCTGAATGATGTGAATTCGGGCAACGTGTGGCTGGTGAACCAGAACATGCAGCTGGTCAACAACTGGGACGACGTCGTCCCGCCCAAGAACCAGTCCGATGACCAGGACCAGGAATCGGCGGACAACAACACCATCAACGTCCTGCCTGACCGCACTAAACCCAACCGGCCACCGGAAACCAAGCCCGACGCCATCGGCGTCCGGCCTGGACGCACTACGATCCTCAGCGTCCTGGACAACGACTCGGACCCCGACGGCGACGTCCTGACCGCTGCCGTGGCGCCGGAAGCCGCACCCAAATCGGGCACCCTCGAAAGCATCTACGGCGGCACTGCCTTCCAGATCACCGTTCCGGCGGATGCCAAACCAGGCACTGAGACCTTTAACTACAGCGCCTCCGACGGCCGCGGGCTCTCCGCCACCGGGCAGGTCACGCTCAGCGTTGTGGGGCCTGACGAAAACAAGCCGCCCAAGTTCAAGCGCGGCGAGGACACCACCATGCTGGTGGAGCAGGGCAAGACGGTCAGCCAGAACATCCTGACGGACTGGATCGACCCCGACGGCGATGATCTGGTCCTCCTCGACGCGAAGGCCGACAACGACCAGGACCAGGTCAAGGTCCGGCGCGACGGCCTGCTCACCTTCCAGGATTCCGGTGCGACCGCCGGCAAGAAGAACGTCCAGGTCACCATCTGGGACGGCCGCGCCACGGTCACCGGCAAGGTGGTGGTCAACGTCCAGCCCCCCGGCGCCCTGGCGCCGGTGGTCAACGCGGACCATGTCACCGCCGTCGTGGGCCAGGACCTGGTCATCTCGCCGTTGAAGAACGACGTCGACCCGAACGGCGGTGCCCTCCGGCTGGCCCAGGTGGAAGCCAACGGACCGGCCGAACTCGGGCCCGTCACGGACGGCGGCACCTTCACGTTCCGCAGCAGCACCCCCGGGCCGGTGTACCTGACGTACATTGCCAGCAACGGGCCGCAGAGCAGCCAGGGGCTGATCCGTGTCGACGTCGAATCCGGCAACGACGGCGGCGATCCCGTCGCGGTCCACGACGTGGCACTGATGCCCACCGGCGGCAGTGTCCTGCTGGACCCCCTGGCCAATGACTCCGACCCCTCCGGCGGCGTCCTGGTGCTGCAGTCCGTCAAAATCCCGGACAACGCCCCGGTATCGGTCAGCGTGATCAACCACAGCGTCCTGCGGATCACCGACATCCTGGGTACCAAGGACCCCCTGATGTTCGAATACACCATGTCCAACGGCAAGAAATCCGCCACGGGCAGTGTCTCGGTCGTGCCCGTGCCGGCGCCGGCCGTGCTCGAAGCACCCCAGCCCAAACCGGACGAGGTGAACGTCCGGGTCAACGACGTCGTCACCATTCCCGTCCTTGACAACGACACCCACCCGCAGGGGCAGGAACTGACCGTGGACCCCGTCCTGCCGCAGGCCGTGGACCCGGCTGACGGCAAGAGCTTCGTTTCCGAGAACACCGTCCGCTTTATTGCCGGCAGCCAGCCCAAGACGGTGCGCGCCATCTACAACGCCGTCGATCCGCAGGGCCAGAAGAGTGCCGCCGCGGTGACCATCCACATCCTTCCCCTGGAAGGTGCGGAGAATTCCCGGCCCCAGCCGCGGAACCTTACCGCCCGGGTGGTGGCTGCCGGGACGGTCCGGATCCCGGTTCCCCTCGACGGCATCGACCCCGACGGCGACTCCGTCCAGCTCACGGGCATCGACAGCACCCCCGCCATGGGCACCGCGACGGTAGGCAGCAACTTCATCGACTTCACGGCGGCCGGCGACGGCGCCGGTACGGACACGTTCCGCTACAAGGTGGTTGACCGCCAGGGTGCCGTGAACACAGGCACCGTAACAGTTGGCATCGCCCCGCGCGGAGAGGTGAACCAGAAGCCCACGCCCGTGGACGACGAAGTCCGGGTCCGTCCCGGCCGCCAGATCGCCGTCGACGCCACCGCTAACGACACCGATCCCGACGGCGACCGCATCCGCATCCTCACCGACGGCATCGAAGCCGATCCCGCACTCCAGGCGACAGTCAGCAGGAACAGCGGCCGCATCATCCTCCTGGCCCCGAACGAGGCAGGAACCGTCAACGTGCGCTACACCATCGCCGATGACCGGGACGCCACCGCCCAGGCCACCATCCGCCTGGTCGTCGATAACAACGTGCCCCTGAAGGCGCCGATCGCCCGTGACGACAGGGTGACCTCAGCCCAGGCAATGGGCAAGACCGCCGTCGACGTCCCGGTCCTGAAGAATGACGAGGACCCGGACGGCGTGGGCGAGAACCTCAAGATCAGCACGGAGGCCACCACCGCCAGGCCCGGCGGCAACGGCAATGTCCTGGTAGACCTGACCAAGGATCCCCAGCTCATCCCGTACACCGTGGAAGACGTGGACGGACTGCAGTCCACCGCGGTCATCTGGGTACCGGGCCTCGGCCAGCAGGTTCCCACCCTGGCCAAGGACGACGTCATCGAGGTGGTAGCGGGCCAGTCCGTCGACGTAAACCTCAACGAATGGGTAAAGGTCCGCGAGGGCAGGTCGCCCCGGCTGACCCAGGCGGACCGGATCAAGCTCATCGGCGCCGACGGCGGCAACCCCGTCATTGGCGACGGCACCGGCCTGAAATACACCGCGGGAACAGACTACGTGGGCCCCGGGTCCCTGACGTTCGAGGTGACGGACGGAACCGGACCGGACGATCCCGCCGGCCTGAAGTCCACCCTCAGCATCCGCACCAAGGTGCTTCCGGACCCCAACAAGAACAACCCGCCCGAGCTGCTTGGCTCGGACGTGGACGTTCCCAAGGGCGACACTGCCAGCACGGACCTGGGCAAGCTGACTTCCGATCCGGACCAGGGCGACCTCGAAAAGATGAAGTATGAACTGGTGGGCGGAGCGCCCGGCGGCTTCAACGTCAGCATCGACGGCAAGACCCTGAAGGCTTCGGCGGCGGACTCCACCGCCACCGGGACCAGGGCCGCCGTCCAGGTCAAGGCCAGGGATCCGCGCGGGCTTGAGGCAACGGCCACGTACCAGCTTTCGGTGACCGCCTCGAACCGGCCCAAGCCGGTGGCCAACGACGACGTCGAAGCGAACGCCGCCGCGGGCAAGCCCGTCACCATCAACGTGCTCGCCAACGACGCCAACCCGTTCCCGGAGACCCCGCTGAAGATCATTGCCGCAAACACCGAAACGGGCACCGGCAACGTAGGCGTCAATGGCGACTCGGTGACCGTCACTCCGGCGCCCGGTTTTACCGGGACCATGGTGGTGGCCTACACCGTGGAGGACAAGACCGGTGACGCGTCCCGGCATGCCACGGCGCGCATCCGCTTGACCGTCAAGGACAAGCCCGCGGCCCCCACCACGGCGCAGGCACAGAGCGTGGGTGACCGCACGGCGCTGCTAAACTGGACCGCCCCGGCCGACAGGGGCTCGCCCATCACCAAGTACACGGTGTATGGCGAGGGCGGGTTCCGCCAGGATTGCCCGGCCAACACCTGCACCCTTAATGGCCTGACCAACAACACCACCTACCACTTCCAGGTGACGGCCACGAACGAGTTCGGCGAGTCCGACCGCTCGCCGGCCTCGGCCGATGTCCGGCCGGACGTGAAGCCGGATACCCCTTTGGCGCCCTCGCTGAAATTTGGCGACAAGCAGCTGACCGTCAACTGGACCCAGCCCGCCAGCAAGGGATCGCCGGTGAAGTCCTACGACCTGGAAATCTCGCCGGCACCGGCAGGCCAGAACGCACAGATCCAGGGCCTGACGTCGGTCAGCTATGTCTGGAAGGGGCTGCAGAACGGCGTTTCCTACAAGGTCCGGGTCCTGGCACGCAACGACGCCAAGGAACCCTCCGAATGGAGCCCGTACTCGGCAGCGGAGGTGCCCGCGGGTGTTCCCGCGACGCCCACCGCGCCGAGCGTGTCGCAGGCAACTCCGGTGGGCTCGCAGAGCCAGCTGCGGGTGGTCTGGTCCGCGCCGAACAACAATGGTGACCCTGTCTCGTCCTACACCTTGACCACCCTCCGCGGCGGTGCGGCGGTGGCCAGCCAGCAGGTATCCGGAACGTCGCAGAACGTCACCGTGGATAATTCGGAAACGAACTACACCTTCACGGTCTCGGCCACCAACAAGGCCGGAACAGGCGGCACGAGTGCCCAGTCCGCCCCCATCCGGGCAGCAGGCAAACCGGGCCAGGTGAGCAGCGGGACAGTCGCGGAAACGGGAACCAGCGGACAGCTGAAAGTGACGTTCACGCCGCTGAGCGAGGCGCAGCGGAACGGGTCCACCGCGAGTGAAATGACCTATTCGTACAACGCTGACGGCAAGAGCGGCCCGATCCCAGCCGGCGGTGGAACCATCGGCGGCATGACCAACGGCAGGGACATCACGGTGACCATCATCGCGACGTCCACGAAAAACACCATGTCCGGCGATGCCAAGGCGATCGGGACAGCCAACCCGTATGGGCCGGCAAGCGCCCCCAACGTCAACGGCACCACGTCAACGAAGGGCGACGGCCAGGTGCACTGGACCTGGAACGATCCGAGCACGAACGGCCGGCCCCTGAGCTACTACGAGGTCAGTTACGAGGGCGGTGGCTGGGTCAACGTTGGAAAGGCCAACCGCTTTGACCGCGACGCTGGTGGCTGGAACCAAAGCCGTCAGTTGCGGGTTCGGGCGGTCACGGTGACCGACGGCGCGATCGGGTCGGCCACCTCCAAGTCCGGTGCAGACCCAACCCCGCCGCCGCCCACGGAGTGGAACGTCACGGCCAGCCCCACACGCAGCTGCACGGAGCCTCGCAAGGGGACGGACAGCTTCGTTGACGGCAACCCGTCCCAATGCACGGGCGCGGGCAAATGGCTCGACGCCGGTGCCCCGTCCACGGCCGACCGCTACCAGGTCTGGTACAAGACCTCGAACAACCCCAGCGGTATCTGGTACCACCTGAACTCGGGTATGGCCTCGGGCAACTGGCTCCGCTGTGACACGTCCAACGTCGGCTGCAACCCGCCGAACGGCATGCCGAACCGCTAGCAACCGCATCCATCTTGTGGGCCCGGGTTTCCCGGGCCCACAAGGCAACTTTCGATCCATCTAAAGGAAGCACATTTCATGACCATGACCATGGAGCAGGCCGAATGGTTTGCCGGTACGTTCGAAAAGCTGGTTGCCAACGTGGGGCAGGCGGTGCTGGGCAAGGAACACGTCATCAGGCTGACCTTCACGGCCATGCTGGCCGAGGGCCACGTCTTGTTCGAGGACGCGCCCGGAACCGGCAAGACCTCCCTGGCCCGGGCCCTCGCGGCCACCGTGCAGGGGTCCAACAACCGCATCCAGTTCACCCCTGACTTGCTTCCTTCCGACGTCACCGGCGTGACCATCTACGACCAGAAGACGCAGAAGTTCGAGTTCCACAAGGGCCCGATCTTCAACAACATCGTCCTGGCCGACGAAATCAACCGTGCCTCGCCCAAGACCCAGTCCGCGCTGCTTGAGGTCATGGAAGAGTCACGGGTCACCGTGGACGGCGTGACCTACTCCGCCGGCCGGCCGTTCATGGTCATGGCAACCCAGAACCCGATCGAGCAGGCGGGTACCTACCGCCTCCCCGAAGCCCAGCTGGACCGGTTCCTGATCAAGACCTCCATCGGGTATCCGGACCACGCCTCCACGGTCCGTCTGCTCGGCGGCAACAACCTGAAGGACCGCTCCAAGGAACTCTCCGCCGTCATCACCACCCAGGCCGTGGCGGACATGGCAGACCTCGCCGCCACCGCGCACGTGGACACCGCGGTGCTGGAGTACATTTCGCGGCTGTGCGAGGAAACCCGCAGCGCCCCCGAGACCCGGCTGGGCGTGTCCGTGCGCGGCGCGCTGGCCATGGTCCGGGCCGCCAAGGTCTGGGCTGCCTCGCAGGGACGGAACTTCGTCCTGCCGGATGACATCAAGGAACTGGCACCCGTGGTGTGGACGCACCGGTTCGTGATGGACCCTGAGGCGGAATTCTCCGGCGCCACCGCAGAGGCCGTCCTGGCCAGGATCCTGGCCGACGTCGCCGCCCCGCAGCAGCGCACCAACGCCTGACCGGTCCGGCGCGCAACCAACGGCTGCACGCCGGCCCCTTTTCCTTTCCACCGCAACAACGAAGGCACACCCACATGTCCGACGGCACGTCCACCGGCACCCCGTTGACCCGGTTCGCGGAGCGGTTCCGGCTCCTTTTCCACCGGAACGGCCGCCCCACCCGCCTGCACCCTGCAGCGGTGTGGTCTGAAGCCAGCAACACGGCCCTCCTTGCCCTTACCCCGGCCTGGCGGACCATCCGGACCACCTGGCTGACGTACGTTTGGCCGGTGCTGTCCGTGGTCAGCATCCTGGGCTGGTCCGTCCTCGCCGCCTCGGTCCTGCTGTGGATTACCGGCCAGGCGTTCGGCTGGCAGGAAGCCACGGCAGCCGCCATCGCCGCCTTCGCCATGTTCGTGATCGCGGTCGCCTTCATCCTCGGCCGGTCCTCCTATGGCGTGGTCCTGGACCTTGCCCGGACCCGCGTGGCGGTGGGGGACAGCGCCGTCGGAAGCATCGCCGTCTCCAATACTTCCGCCCGGCCGCTGCTGCCAGCCGCGCTGGAACTTCCGGTGGGCAGCACCACCGCCGTGTTCCACCTGCCCAGGATGAAGCCAGGCCAGGTCCACGAGGACCTCTTCACCATCCCCACCGCCCGGCGCGCCGTCATCGTGGTGGGACCGGTCCGCTCCGTCCGGGCCGACCCGCTGCACCTCCTGCGCCGGCAGGTCCTCTGGACCGAGCCGGAAGACCTGTTCGTGCATCCCCGGACCGTAGCCCTGGCCGGTTCGGCGGCGGGCTTCATCCGCGACCTGGAGGGCATGCCAACCACGGACCTGTCCAGCGCCGACGTCTCCTTCCACGCCCTGCGCGACTACGTGCCCGGGGACGACCGCAGGCACATCCACTGGAAGACCACCGCCCGGACCAACAAGCTGATGGTACGCCAGTTCGAGGAAACCCGCCGCGCCCACCTGGCCATATCGCTGTCCATCAACACGGAGGAATACGCCTCCGAGAACGAATTCGAGCTGGCTATCTCGGTGGCAGGGTCCATCGGCCGGCAGGCCATCCGCGAACAGCGGGAACTGGACGTCCTCACCCAGAAAGGCCCGCTGCGCTGCGAAACCGGCCGCAACCTGTTGGATGACATGACCCGGATCGTCGGCGCCCCGATGCGCCGCACCGCCGTCGACCTTGCCCGGACCCTGGCGGACACCGTCCCCAACGCGTCCGTGGTGTTCTTCGTGGTGGGAAGCAACGTGACCGCCACCCAGCTCCGCTCCGCAGCCGCTTCCGTCCCGCCGGGAGTCCGCAGCCTGGCCGTCCGGGTGGAAGCCGGCGCAGCGCCCACCCGGGCCAACATCGCAGACCTGACCGTCCTGACCCTCGGCGACCTGGCCGACCTTGCCATCGTGCTGAGAAAGGCCGCCGCATGAGCACCGCACCGGGCCAGATCCCGCAAACCCGTACACGCCGCAAAGCCCCCAGCCCGGAGTCCGCCTTCGCCCACGGCCGGCCGTGGCACTTCCTGCTCGACGCCGGCGCCCTGGTTGTCCTCCTGGGGCTGGGCCTGCTCGGCTTCGGTTTGAGCTTCGGCGGCGATCCCTACTACCTGCTGTCCGGATTCGGCGGCATCATCCTTGGCCTGGGCATTGGCGCCGCCAACGCGCACCTGCGCCTGGGCCTGCTGATCACCACGGCCCTGGCGCTGGCAGCTTACCTGGTCTTCGGGACTTGGCTGGCGGTGCCGGACTCGGCCATCGCCGGTTTCGTCCCCTCCCTGGATTCCCTGCGGACCCTGCTCCTGGGCGTCGTGTTCGCCTGGAAGGACATGCTCACCGTCGGGGTGCCGGTGGGAACTGCCGGCGGCGTGCTCATCGTGCCCTTCCTCAGCTCGCTTATCACCGCACTCGTGGCCGCGCTCCTGACGTGGCGCGCGCGGAGCCCCTACCTGCCCCTGCTGCCGGTCCTGGTCCTGTTCGTCGCCGGCATTGCCTTCAGCACCAACGCGGCGTTCCTGACCCTGGAACGCGGCATCGGCCTGACAGTCCTCGGCATAGCCTGGGCCACGTTCCGCCGGGACATCCTGCGGCGGGACAGCACCCGAAGGGTTGCCGTTAACACCCCGCAGGCCGACAGCGGCACGGCCCGGCGTGCCCAAATCCGGCGGCTGGGAATGGCAGCGGGCGTGATTGCCCTCAGCGTGGGCGTCACCGCCGTGGCTGCGCCCCTGGTCAACGCCGGCGAGGACCGCAAAGTCCTCCGCAACGTGGTGGTCCCGCCGTTCGACCCCAAGGACTATGTCACGCCGCTGGCGAGTTTCCGGACCTACGTCAAAGACAAGAAGGACGACACCCTGTTCGTGGTCAAGGGGCTGCCGCGGGACGGCCGGGTACGGCTGGGTGCCTTGGACGCCTTCAACGGGACCAACTACAACATGGATCCCAACGGCTCCGGTAACTTCAGCAAGGTGGGCGACGCCAAGTCCATCAACACCCTTGCCGATTCGGCCGGGGTAGTGCCCACCAACGACTACTCGATCAGCATCAACATCGAGGACTACCAGGGCTTCTTCGTCCCCGGCGGGCGGAAGACCACCGGCATCAGTTTTGACCAGTCCGGTTCCGCCGCGGCTGCAGGCCTCTACTTCAACCCCGGGACGGACACCGCCGTCACCACCAACGGCCTCACCCGCGGCGATTCGTACAGCGTGCAGGTTTCGGATCCCGTCAAGCTTGAGCACGGCCAGCTGACCCAGTACGACTTCGCGAAAGTCTCCCTCCCGGATCCACTGGAGGTGCCGCCCGTCGTAGGCTCCCAGGCCAACGACCTTTCCGCGGACGCCCCCACGGCGATCGACCGGGTCCGCCAGATCGAGGCCCATTTCCAGAAGACAGGTGCGTTCAGTAACGGCCTGGTCAGCGAAGGACAGCTGCCCAGCGTTTCCGGCCACGGCTCGGCCCGGATCCGGAACCTGCTCACCGCCAAGCAGATGCTCGGCGACGACGAGCAGTACGCCGTGGCGATGTCCCTGATGCTCCGGCACCTGGGCATCCCGTCCCGGGTGGTGATGGGCTTCTATCCTGAGCCCACCAGCCCGGAAAACGGTGCCGGCGAAGTGAAGATCACCGGAAAGGACGTCCACGCCTGGGTGGAGGTTGCGTTCGAGCGCGTCGGCTGGGTCAGCTTCGATCCCACCCCGCCCAAGGACAACATCCCCATTCCGCCGGACCCGGAAAGCAAGTCAAAGCCCAAACCGCAGGTGCTGCAGCCGCCGCCCCCGCCACAGGAGCCCGCGGACCTGCCGCCGGACTCGTCGCCGGACGCGCTGGACGCTGACCAGAAGAAGAACAATCCGTGGTTGTTCTGGGGCGCACTGCTGGGTGCCCTGGGCGTCGTCGCCATCCCCGTGGTGATCCTTGCGCTCCCGTTGCTGCTGATCGCCTTGCTGAAGACACGACGCCGGAAACAGCGTTTCCGGGACGGCCATCCGGCCCAGCGCGTCGGCGGAGGCTGGAGCGAAGTGGTGAGCCTGGCAACGGACATGGGCGCCGCCGTCGACACCCGGTCGACACGCCGGGAAAGCGCCGCCGTGCTGGCCGAGGCGTTCCCTGCCAGCCAGGGAACCACAACGCTCCTGGCCCGCCGGGCCGATGCCTCCATCTTCGGCGCCGGCCAGCCCACGGAAGAGGAGGTCAAAGAGTACTGGACCATCGTGGACGGCTCGCTCAAGGAGATGACCGCCACCGTGGGGTTCTGGCGCCGGCAACAGGCACGTTTCTCGCCCCGTTCCCTGCTCAGCGACGCCCGGACCGCGATGAACTCCGGCGGCGGGCTTTCCCTTCGCCGCCTCCGGGCGGGACTGCCTGCGCTGGCAGCCCTGTCCGCCGCCGGCCGTCGCCGCCCCGGCACCGGAGGTACTGACACGCCCGGCACGCCGGCAGGTGACCAACAAGGCCCCGGGGCGCCCGCAAGCGAACCGCAGGGCCCCGGCGCGCCGGAGGCCAACCAGCAGGAAACCAGCCAGCAAGGAACGAACCAGCAGGGAACCAGCCAGCAAGGAACGAACCAGCAAGGACCAAGCCAGCAGTGACCTCCGACGTCGACCGTTGCCCGCGCTGCCAACAAACCGTCCGCGCGGGAGCCACCTTTTGCGCGGCCTGCGGTGCGCCGCTTCCCAACCGGGCGGCGCGCCGCAACCGCGGCCAGGGCCCTGGCCCGCACGATGACCAGGCCGGCGCCCGGGACGGGCATGCCGCGCATGCGCCGGGGATTCCCGGTACTATCCCGGTAGTAGAAAGGCCTCCGGCAGCACAGCCGGCGGGCATCGCATATCCGGGTACCGCTCCTGCGGGCACCGATCCGGGCAGTGCCGGCGGTTCCACCAGGGTGGGGGCCGCTCCAGGGGGAGGAACGGGAATGGCAGTAAACCTCGAGCTTGTTCCGGCTGCGGCGGGCAAGCGGTTGGGCGCTGCCGTCATCGACTGGCTGCCCGGCGTGGCAGTGCTGGTGGTGACGTTCGCCATCGGCTTCGCCGGGATCACCCGTTCCCGAAGCGGCGGCTTCATTGTCTACGACACCTCGTCCCTGGTGCTGTTCGGCGGCATCGGCCTCGGGCTGACCCTTGCCTACCTTTTTGTGGTGCTGGGCCTGGAAGCCCGTACCGGCAGGACCCCCGGCAACCTGCTCATGGGCATCCGCAGCGCGGACCAGGACGGCTACGCGCCCGGGGCCGGAGGTGTCTTCCTTCGGGGCGCGATCACCGGCGCGGGCATCCTGCTGTCCCTGGTGGCTGCGGTCCTGGTGGTGGTGTTCAAGTGGTTTGATGCCGCCATGTTCATCCTCGGCCCGCTGCTCCTGCTGGGTGCTGTGTGGGCGGTGCTGGTAGTGGTTTCGAGCCAGTGGGACAAAAACGGCGGGCTGCGGGCCTGGAACGACACCGCCGCCAAGACCCTCGTGTTCGACGTCAAGGCGGGGCGCGACCCCATCACCACGGGGGGCATCCAGGGCCCGTACAGCTTCGCGCCACTGGACCTTCCGCCCGTTCAGCAGGTCCTGTCTCCGGTAGCCGGGGCCAGGACGGCCACCACCGCGGCCGCCCGGCAGCCCACGCCACAGCCTGCCCCGGGGCTGGCCGCCCAGGCCCCGCAGCCGCCGGCCGCCCAGGCCCCGCAGCCGCCGGCCGCCCAGGCGCCGCTGCCGCCATCCGCCCAGCCGCAGACAGCCCTTCCCCAGGCAGTCCCGCTGCCGCCAGCAGCCCAGGCCCCGGCATCCCAATTCGCTCCACCCCAGGCGGCGGCACCCCAGGCTCCTGCACCGGCCGCTGCGGCTCCATCGCAGACCATGCCCTACACCAGCCCTGCCTCCTTCGCGCCGCCATCCGTGCAGGACGCCCCGTATCCCGCCACCGCCTATCCCGCAGCGACCCAGAACCCGCAGCCCGTCACGCCGCACGCCGCCCAGCCGGCGGCCGGCAGCCACGGGTTCGCCCCGGGCGCCCAGGCGTCCACGGCAGGCCACCGGGTGCCCGGGCCGCACCTTGACGACGACGTCGAACGTACCCAGGTGCGTTCGGATACCGGCGGGCCCGCCCCCGTGGCGGTCCTGCGGATCCGCCTGGACGACGGCCGCGACTTCCAGCTGGACCGCAGCGTCCTGGTGGGCCGCAACCCGGTAGGCCAGCCCGGGGAACAGCATGCCCAACTGCTGGCCGTGGATGATCCCGGACGCTCCATCTCAAAAACCCACCTGCATCTGCTCACCGATGGTGCGGGGATATGGGTTACGGACCGGCAGTCCACCAACGGCAGCGCCGTGACCACCCCTGACGGCCTGCGCACCCCCTTGGCGCCGGGCGTCCCAACGTTTGTTACCCCCGGCTCCAGTGTGCATTTTGGAGACCGCACCTTTTACCTAGGACAGGCATGAACCAGCACCCCGCCAGTGTTTCCTCCACCATCCAGCCGGGGCCGGGCCTTAGCCTCACCTACGGCTACGGGACGGACAGGGGACTCCGCAGGGAGCTGAACGAGGATTCCTACATTGCGGCGGATCCCGTCTTCGCGGTGGCCGACGGCATGGGCGGCCACGAGGCCGGCGAGATCGCCAGCGGCCTGTGCGTAAGGGCCTTGGCCGGGATTCCGCAGCTCGCCACCGGTGAGCGGAGCATTACGGCCGCGGTCCTGCAGCAGTACCTTGTGCGGGCGGACAACTCGATCCGTGAGGCCGCGGGAGCCCGCGCCGGCACCACCCTCACGGGCGCGGTGGTGGTGGAACAGATGGGCATGCCGTACTGGCTGGTGCTGAACATCGGCGACTCCCGCACCTACCGGCTCAGCCAGGGCCGGTTCGAGCAGATCAGCGTGGACCACTCAGAGGTCCAGGAACTCGTTGATGCGGGCGAGATCACCGCCCAGGAAGCCACCGTGCATCCCCGCCGGCACGTGGTCACCCGGGCCCTGGGCACGGGGGATGAGACGGAGGCTGACTACTGGCTCCTCCCAGTCGAGGAAGGAGACCGGGTCCTGGTCTGCTCGGACGGGCTGACCGGTGAACTGGCGGACGAGGACATCCTCCGCATCCTCAGCACCGTGGCCCAACCGCAGGACGCCGTGGACGCCCTGATCCAGGCTGCCCTGCGCAGCGGCGGCAGGGACAACGTCACGGCCATCGTGGTGGACGCCAAGAACGTGGCGAACGACGACGGCGCCGGCACCACCGCGCCACGCTACAGCCCGGCGGACCGGGACGAGGAGACGCTGCCGCGTCCGCTGGCCAACGGCGCGGTGACGCAGCCCTTGCCTGAGCAGCCGGAGGCCGGCACGGACGCCGAGGGGGAGGGCGACAATGACCGCCGCTAGCTACATTCCGGGTAGCTGGCTTGGTGTCGTCCGGTCCGGCACGGCCGTCCTCCTGGGCCCCGAATCACCGGCCGAACTTGCCGGTGCCCTCTGGGAACTCCTGGCAGCCCGGCCGGAACCGCATGAGGTCCTTGCTGCCGTGACCAGCAGCTCGGGCGGGTCGCTGGCCCGCATACCCTCCTTCGGCATCCTGGACTTCAACGGTTCGCTGAGGGTCTTCCTGCGCGGCAACCTCGACCTTCGCGTGGAGCAGCCCGGCGGAGCCGTGGACCTGGACGGCCGTGACGTCACCACCTGGAACGAACGCCGGTTTGTCGTCCCCGGGATGTGCCGGCTGGACATCGCTGACGCCGGCGGAGACCAGCCCGAGCTGCCGCTCGGCGAGGGGGTGGTTTTGCTGCAGGCGCTGACGCTCGGCGTCCCGTCCGGGCCAGCCGCCGTTGCAGCCCCCGCTGCCAAGGAACGGGCCGCAACAACGGAACACCCGGCTGCAGCGGAAAGTCCTGTCGAGGCACAGGGCCCGGACCAAGCCGAAAACCCGGTTGTCGTCGAAAGCGTGGTTGCGGTCGCAAACCCCGTGGTCGTCGAAAGCGTGGTTGCGCTGGATTCTCCAGGCACGGCCGGGGACCCGGGCGCAGAAGCCCGCTCCACCCTGACCGACTTTGCCGGGGAGGACGAGCTCCCCGGCACCCCCACTCCTGAGCACGGGGCATCCGCCGAGACGGTTCTGGCAGTGATCGATGAAGACCAGGAGGGGCTCCCCGCGGATACCGCAGACGCCGCGGAGGCCGTGGGGGAAGCCGCCGACCCTGATGCCACGATTGCCCCCGGCACCATCATCCCCCCTGACCCGGCGGACGCGTCCGGCGCGGGGGAAGACGATGGGCCGGAGGAAGATGCGCCGCCGGCCGGTGACACCGCATCGGCTGAAGCGGGTCCCGCGGTGGAAATGACCACGTCCTACGACCACCTGTGGGACCGCACCGTGATGCGGAACATCGAGGACGCGGCAGTCCGTGAGGACCCGGACGCCGACTCCGGCCTCATCGCTGTCAGCCCGCAGCCCGCCCTGCCTGCGGCCGAACAGCCCGCCGCCCTGGGCCCGGCCGACGACGCGTCCACGGCCGGACAGCAGTCCGGTTCCGATGCCGGGCCGGGCGCCGGGCCGGGCGCCGGGGCGGACGGTTCCGCGGGCAGCGACCCAGCCTGGGGCGCCAGGCGGAGCCCCAACCCCACCCCGGATCCCGGGCCGGAAGCGCAGGCTCCCGCCGGCGGCCTCATCGATTCCGTACCGTGGCGCACCGGCGGAAACGCGGCCGCTCCGTCGTCGGCCCCGTCCGGCCCATCCTTGGGGACACCTCCTGCCGTCACCCGACCGGCAGGCCCTGAAGCATCTGCGAACCGTGCTCCCGCGCCGGCCTTCCCCGCAAGCCAGGCCCCTGCGGCAGGAACTCCCGACCAGGCCCCTGCCGCCGGCTTCGATCCCGACCATGACGGCGAGACTGTCATGAAGAGCAGCCTCCCCGGAATGGCTCCGCATCCAGCGGCTCCGGCCGCCGTCCAGGACCCCGCCAATGGACCAATGGTGCTGGCCCGCGTCTGCGCCCAGGGCCACGCCAACCCACCCACCCGTGCCCTCTGCAGCGCCTGCGGGGGCAGCCTGCTGCCGGACGCCGTCCAGGTGGCGCGCCCCAGGCTGGGGCGGGTGCGCCTGTCCACCGGCGATGTGCTGGACCTCGACCAGTCGATGGTCATCGGGCGGCAACCGTCGGTATCCCGCGTCCAGGGCGGTGTGATGCCGCGCCTGGTGCAGGTTGCGAGCCCGGGCGGTGACATTTCCAGGTCCCACGTCGAAGTCCGGCTCGAAGGCTGGCACGTCATGCTCTGCGACCTGAAGGCCACCAACGGCACCGTGTTGGTGCGTGAGGGCCAGCCGCCGCGCCGCCTGGCCCAGAACGAGATGGCCATCCTGCTCGATGGCGACATCGCGGAACTGGGCGACAACATCTCACTGCGTTTTGAGGAGATTCCTTGAGTTCCAAACGGCCCGTAGCGCCGCCGCCCCGGATCCAGGGGTTCACGTACATCAGCCTGCTCGGCTCGGGCGGGTTCTCTGACGTCTACCTGTACGAACAGGACAGGCCGCGCCGGAAAGTCGCCGTGAAGGTGCTGCTCTCCGATTTGAAGACCGAGGGCGCCCGCCGGCGCTTCGAGTCCGAAGCCAACCTGATGGCCCAGCTGTCCTCGCACCCTTACATCGTCACCATTTTCGAAGCGGAAGTGACCGACGACGGACATTCCTACCTGGCCATGGAGTACTGCTCCCGGCCCAGCCTGGACGTGCGCTACCGGCGGCAGCGCTTCAGCGTGGACGAGGTCCTGGCCGTCGGCATCCAGGTGGCGTCCGCCGTCGAAACCGCGCACCGTGCCGGCATCGCCCACCGCGACATCAAGCCGGCCAACATCCTGGTGACGGACTACAACCGCCCGGCCCTGACCGACTTCGGCATTTCCGGAACCCTGGCAGGCGACACGGACGACGACTCGGGGATGTCCATCCCGTGGTCCCCGCCCGAGCAGTTCCGGGATGGAAGCGTTGACGGCGTCATGGTGGACGTATGGGCCCTCGGCGCCACCCTCTATACCCTGCTGGCCGGCCGCTCGCCCTTCGTCATGCCCGGGGCGGACAACTCCCAACGCGAACTGATCAACAGGATCAGCAACATGGCCCTGCCGCGGTTGGGCCGGGCAGACGTGCCGGAGTCGCTGGAACTGGCGCTGTCCACCGCCATGGCCAAGTCCGCACAGTCCCGCTACAGTTCCGCGCACGCATTCGCCCTGGCACTGCAGCGCATCCAGGCCGAACTGAACCTCTCCGTCACGCCCTTCGAAGTGCTGGAGGAACCGCAGCAGGAGGAAAGCCATCCGGACAACGGAACCGAGGAAACCCGGGTCCGCAGCATCGCCGCCATTGATCCCGAACGGACCGGCAGCGCACCGACGTTTCCCGCGCGCACCCGCCCCAGCCAGCCCGGCGGCACGGACGCAACCGGTCCCAGGGGAGGTGCCGCCCCGCCGTCGCACTTCACTCCCGCCGCGCCTGGCCAATGGCAGCCCGCCCCATCCGTACCCCACCTTCCGGCCGGGCCGGCCGCACCGGAGGCAGCCGACGGCGTCCGGGCGGGGGAGTGGGCACAGTCAACCGTGCTGCGGGGCAGCGCCGCGGCACCACACTATGGTGCGCCCGTCACCGGTCCGGCGGGGAGCAGCGAAGATCCGGCGTACGCCGCGGACGCTACGGTCCAGCGGGCGGTAAAAACCGCGGAGCCACAGCAGGCGCCCGAGGCCGACCACGGCAAACGCAACCTCTGGCTCGCCCTCGCCGGGGGAACCCTGCTGGCACTTGCGGCGGTGGTGGGCATCGTGGTGGCGAACTCGGCCACCGGAACCCCCAAGGCCGTGGAAACCCAACAGGTCAGCAAACCTCCCGCGGACGCCCTGGACAACGGCACCGTCCCCGACGTCGAAGGTCTCAAGGGCTCCATCGGGGCCGACGGGGAAGCCACCTTCACCTGGACCAACCCGCAGCCCAAGGACGGGGACACCTACAAGTGGAAGGTGTACACCATTGGCGGCAACAGCGCCGAATTCACGTCCGTCGCGAACCCGCCCGTCAAGATCCGGCCCAACCCCGGCGGACAGACCTGCATCCAGGTGATGATCGTGCGCACCGACGGCGCATTTTCACCCATGGAGGAGGGCTCCATCGCCTGCACCGACCAATGAGCGGCCTGCACGCACCGGCGGGGCGGCCGCTCCGCACCACCAGCACTGACGGTTACCGCAACACTTCTGCCTTGAGGAGGCACAGATCATGGGGGATCTAGCAATAGATTTCTGTGGCGAATGGTACGAGCCATCCGACGAGGACATCTTCAACATCGGCCGCGAAGGCGACCTTGAAGTGGACGACAACCCGTACCTGCACCGGCAGTTCCTGCAGGTTGCCCGCTACGACGGCATCTGGTGGCTCAGCAACGTCGGCAGCATGCTCTCCGCCACGGTGGCCGACGCTTCCGGTGGCATGCAGGCGTGGCTTTCCCCCGGCGCCCGGATCCCGCTGGTGTTCAGCCACACGAACATTATTTTTACGGCCGGCCCGACCACCTATGAGTTCGCCGTGCACTTGAAGACGCCATCCTTCCGGCAGGAAGCCCGTGAGGACAGCAGCGGCGGCGACACGACGATTGGACCGGTGGTCTTCACGGATGCCCAGAAGGCCCTGATCGTGGCGCTCGCCGAGCCGGTCCTCCGGCGCGAAGGCACCGGCTTCAGCACCATTCCGTCCTCGGCCGCGGCCGCGAAGACGCTGGGCTGGGCGCTGACCCGCTTCAACCGGAAGCTGGACAACGTCTGCGACAAGCTGGACAGGGTGGGCGTCGTCGGGCTGCGCGGAGGCGGCGGCAAACTGGCGACCAACCGCCGTGCCCGGCTGGTGGAGCACGCCGTCACCACGCACCTGGTAACACCCGATGACCTGTACCTGCTGGAGAAGATGAGGGGCGTGGACGAAGGATGAGGATCCGCCTGACACTCCGCCGCGAGCCCGCCGACGCCAAGGATCTGGCCGTCACGGTGGACGGCCTGGCCACTGTGGCCGACATCGCCACCGTGTTGTGGGCTGCTGATCCGGACCGGAAAGGAACGCCCCCTCCGGAGAACCTCTCGCTGCGCATCGATGAAGCGTTCGTCGGTGCCGGCATCAGCGGAAATGTCCTGGCCCGCCAGGACAACCTGCTCGAATCAGGCCTGCGCCCCGGCTCGGTGGTATCGCTGGCCCAGGTCAGCGAGCAATTCCATGAGCCCGGCGCCGGCCGCGGACCGGCTGCGGCCACCTTGCGTGTCCTGTCAGGGCCCGACGTCGGCCGTGAATTTTCGCTGCCCACCGGCACCAGCTACATCGGCCGGGACCGGGACGTCGATATCCGCCTCACGGACCCCCTCACCTCCAAGCGGCATGCCCGGATCACCGTGGCGGAGGGCATCGAGATCGTGGACACGAACTCCGCCAACGGCCTGTTGATGGACGGACTTCCCGTCACGCGCGCAACCCTGAACTCCTCCGACACGGTGACGCTGGGGGACACCACGGTCACCGTGGTTCCGCTGGGCCACAACCATGCGGCAGCGCCGACGTCGCCCCTGGTGGACTTCAACCGTTCCCCGCGGGTGGTGCCCCGCTTCGAGGTGCCCAAACGGGTCCTGCCCTCTGGCCCCAAACGCCCCGAAGACCACCCCTTCCCGTACATCATGCTGGTGGCGCCGCTGATGATGGGCGCCGTGATCTTCGCGGTCACGCAAAACGTGCTGTCCATGGTGTTCATGCTGATGATGCCGTTGTTCATCGTGGGCCATTACGTGGACCAGAAGATGCGGACCAGGAAGCAGCAGAAGGAGCAGCTCAAGCAGTTCCGGGCGTCCATGGCGGCGCTCCGGCAGGACCTGACGGAACTGCAGCAGGTGGAGCGGGCTGTCCGGCTGCAGGAAGCACCGTCGGTCAGTGACACGGTGGATGCCATCTATAAGCTGGGCCCGCTGCTGTGGACCCACCGCCCGGAGCATTCCTCGTTCCTGGGCCTCCGGTTTGGGCTGGGCACGGCGCCGTCCCGGGTCCCGCTGGAGGAACCCTCCAGCAATGACACCGAAGTACAGTACAGCCGCGAAATCCAAGACTGCATCAAGCAGTTCAGCGAGATCGAAGGCGTTCCGGTTGTCTCCCAGCTGCGGACCTCCGGTGCCTTGGGCATCGCCGGTGCCCGCGGCCTGGTGGACGATGTGGCCCGGGGAATGGTGCTGCAACTGGTAGGCCTGCATTCCCCGGCCGAGGTTGTCCTCACCGCCATCACATCCGCCCAGTCGCGCGGGCGCTGGGATTGGCTGCAGTGGCTGCCGCACGTCGGCTCCGGCCACAGCCCGCTGGGCGGGGACCACCTTGCGGCGGGCTCGGCCGGCGGATCCTCCCTGCTGGCCCGGCTTGAGGACCTGGTGGACGCCCGCGAAGCCGCGGCCAAGCGGTCGGGTCCGGAGCTGCGCCCGGGCATCGACCCCGACAAGCACGACCTCGAAGAGCCTGTCCTGCCCGCCGTGCTGGTGGTCGTGGAGGATGACGCGCCCGTCGACCGCGGCCGGCTGACCCGGCTGGCCGAGCGGGGACCCGATGCCGGCGTCCACGTCCTGTGGGTGGCCACGGACATCCAGGCGCTGCCGGCCGCCTGCCGCGACTTCATGGTGGTGGACGGCGAGCACGGCACCACCACCGGACAGGTGCGCCTGGGCCGGCACACCTACCCGGTCAGCTGTGAGAGCGTGGACGCGGAGCTGGCGGCCCAGCTCGCGCGGATGCTGGCTCCCGTGGTGGATGTGGGCAAGCCGGTCAACGACGACTCCGACCTGCCGCGGGCCGTTTCGTATGCCACCCTGATCGGCAAGGACTTCCTGGACAACCCGCAGGCGGTGGCCGAGCGCTGGACCGAAAACAACTCCGTGCACGCCACCGCCGTGGCGAACCGCAAGGACAACGGCACCCTCCGCGCACTCGTGGGTTCCAAAGGCATCGAACCGCTCTACCTCGACCTGAAGAATGAGGGCCCGCACGCCCTGGTGGGCGGTACCACCGGTGCAGGAAAGTCCGAGTTCCTGCAGTCCTGGGTCATGGGCATGGCCGCCGCCTACAGCCCGGACCGGGTGAGCTTCCTGTTCGTCGACTACAAGGGCGGCGCCGCGTTCGCGGACTGCATCAACCTGCCGCACACCGTGGGACTGGTCACCGACCTTTCCCCGCACCTGGTGCGCCGGGCCCTGACGTCCCTGCGCGCCGAGTTGCACTACCGCGAACAGCTGCTGAACCGGAAGAAGGCCAAGGACCTGCTGGCACTGCAGCGGGAAGCCGACCCGGACGCACCGCCCTACCTGATCATCATCGTGGACGAGTTCGCCGCCCTGGCCAACGAGGTTCCCGAGTTCGTTGACGGCGTGGTGGACGTGGCGGCCCGCGGACGGTCCCTGGGCCTGCACCTCATCCTGGCCACCCAGCGGCCGGCCGGTGTCATCAAGGACAACCTCCGCGCCAACACCAACCTTCGCGTGGCCCTCCGCATGGCCGACGAGGAGGACGCCACGGACATCCTGGGCGTCCCGGACGCTGCCTATTTCGATCCCGCCATCCCCGGCCGCGGCGCAGCCAAGACCGGCCCGGGCAGGATCCAAGGGTTCCAAACCGGTTACGCGGGCGGCTGGACCACGGACAAGCCGCAGCGGCCGCAGATCGACATCGTGGAGATGGCCTTCGGTTCCGGTCCCAGCTGGGAGGCGCCCGCGCCCGACAAGCCCCTGGCGCAGGAGCCTGCCGGCCCCAATGACATTGCACGGATGACGTCCACGATCGTGCACGCGGCGGACTCGCTGGACATCAGGGCGCCCCGCAAGCCGTGGCTGGATGAGCTGGCCAAGACCTACGACTTCTCCAAGCTGCCGAATCCCCGCACGGACGAACAGCTGCTGCTGGGCGTTGCCGACGACCCCGTGCACCAGGAGCAGCCCACCGTGTTCTACGAACCGGACAGGGACGGCAACATGGCCATTTACGGCACGGGCGGCTCCGGCAAGTCGGCCGCACTGCGGGGCATCGCCATTGCCGCCGCGGTGACTCCGCGCGGCGGACCGGTCCACGTCTACGGCATCGATTGCGGCTCTGCGGGATTGCGGATGCTCGAGGAGCTTCCGCACGTCGGTGAAATCATCAACGGCGACGACGTCGAACGCGTGGGGCGCCTGCTGCGGCTCCTGCGCGACATCGCCGAGCTGCGGTCAGCGCAGTTCGCCGAGGTACGTGCGTCCACCATCGTCGAATACCGGAAGCTCGCGAACCGGCCGGATGAGAAGCGGATCTTCGTGCTGGTGGACGGCATGTCGGCGTTCCGTGAGGCATACGAGCACAGCAAGCTCTCCGGACTGTGGGACATCTTCCTCCAGCTGGCCACCGACGGCCGCACCCTGGGCATCCACCTGGTGGTGACGGGCGACCGGCCAAACGCCGTGCCGGCCTCCCTGCTGGCCTCGATCCAGCGCAGGCTGGTCCTGCGACTGTCCTCCGAGGACGACTACATCTCCCTGGATGTGCCCAGGGACGTCCTTACCGCCACCTCGCCCCCTGGGCGCGGTCTCCTCGACGGCCTCGAAGTCCAGCTGGCAGTCCTGGGCGGTAACTCGAACCTGGCCCTGCAGGCCCGCGAAGTCCACAAACTCAGCGAAGCCATGCAGCGCCAGGGCCTGGACACCGCCCCCGGAATCGAACGGCTCCCGGACCAAGTGGACCTGGACGTCCTGCCCGCCGGCAGCCCGGACCTGCCCGTCATCGGCGTGGACGACGAATCGCTGCAGCCGGCCGAGGTCATGGCCCGCGGCCCGCTGCTCCTGGCGGGCCCGCCAGGGTCCGGGCGTACCGTTGCACTGGTCACCCTGGCCTACGCGCTGCGCCGGTCCAACCCCGCCACCGAGCTGATCTACCTCGGCTCCCGCCGCTCCGCCGTCGCGTCCCTGCCCATCTGGAACCGTTCCGTGGTGGGCCCGGATGATCTCGCCGAGGTGGTGGAGGACCTGGTGGAGCACTCAACCGGAAACCCCGGTTCGGTGGCCATCTTCATCGAGGGCCTCACCGAGTTCACGGACACCATCGCCGAATCCGGCATTGCCCAGCTGGTCACGGCGTCCCTCAAGGCAGACCAGTGGGTGATCGGCGAGTCCGAGTCCTCCACCTGGTCCTCGGCCTGGCAGCTTGCCCAGCCCTTCAAATCCGGCCGGCGGGGACTGCTGCTCAACCCCGGGGACATCGAAGGGGACGGCCTGCTCAACACCTCCCTGGGCCGGGTCAGCCCGGACTTCATTCCCGGCCGGGGCTACGTGGTGGGACGCGGCAAGGCACGGAAGATCCAGGTGGCGTTGCCGCCCGAAAACCGGGACTGAGCAGCCCGGAGATGTGCGGGGCCGCCGCAGCCGCGGATTTGCGGCCCCGCACGGCGCTGTAGAAGACTACCGGGGACACCAGAAAGCCGCGGTGGGGGGACTGCGCGCAGCGAAAGGTAGCAATGGCCCCGTCCGCACCGGTTCTCCGCACTGTTTCGACGACGGCAACAGCAGCTGTCATGGCATTGGCCCTCGGCATCTTCCCGGCCGGGGCGGCGGCCGCCGCCCCCCTGGCCGCACCTGCCCAGCCTTCATCCACCCAGGTGTCGGGAACCCAAACGGCGCCGGACTGCGGGCTGCTCTGCCTGCCCGTCCTCGCCAGCAGTCCGGACACCGGCCAAACCGGGCGGCCGCGCAAGTCCAAGGACCCCGTACCGCCGACCGCCCAGCCCGCGCCTCCCGCCGCCGAAGCTCCGGTCCAGCCGCCACAGCCCGCCGGGCCCCCGGCCGCCACCGCGCCACCAGCCGACGCTTCGGTGCCGGCTGCAGACGCGGAAGCAGCAACCGACGGCGCGCCAACCGCAGTCCCATCGGCCGACGCCGGGTACCGCCCGCCCACCGGTCCTTCCAGCGGGGTCGACTGGAACAGCCCGGTCACCCGGTCCGCGGCGCCAACCCAGCTGGCTGCCGTGTCTCCCGCCCGGGGCGAAGGCCCCGGCGGCCCGGCGCTCCTGCCCATCGCACTGGGAACGGTGCTGTTGGCCATAGCGGCCGGCGCGTTCACCTGGTGGAACCGCAACCGGCTCCGGTCGCACTGACGCCGGCTCCGCGCCGCCCTGTCCCGTGCCGCGCCGCCCTGCCAAGGAAATCGTCGGAGGGGTAGGGCAAGATAGGTCTGTGAGCACAGGACCAGGACCCGCAGAACAGACCGCCGCCCGGACCGCGGAACCACACGAGCCCGAGGCCATCCCCACCGAAGCCCTCCGCGAGGAATACGAAAACCTCGCGGACCTGGTGCGGAAGTACCGGTTCGCCTACTACCAGGAGGACGCACCCCTGGTCTCGGACGCCGAGTTCGACACCCTCTTCCGCCGCCTGGAAGAGATTGAGGCCCTGCACCCGGAACTGGTGGCCAATGACTCGCCAACCCAGGAAGTCGGCGGCGAGGTTTCTGCCGCATTCGCCCCGGTGGAGCATCTGCAGCGGATGTACAGCCTGGAGGACGTCTTCTCGCTTGAGGAACTCGAAGCCTGGCTCAACCGGGCCGAGGCAAGCATCGCGAAGATCGGTGACGGCGGCACCAAAGCCGCATGGCTGACTGAACTCAAGATCGACGGCCTCGCCGTCAACCTCCTGTACCGTGACGGGAAGCTGGTGCGCGCGGCCACCCGCGGCGACGGTACCACCGGCGAGGACATCACCCACAACCTGCTCACCATCAAGGAAATCCCGCAGGAACTGCAGGGCAGCGGCTTTCCCGCCGAGATGGAAATACGCGGCGAGGTCTTCATTCCCTCCAAGGCGTTCGCCGAATTCAACGACGCCCTGATCGAGGCCGGCAAAGCCCCGCTGGCGAACCCCCGCAACGCGGCGGCGGGTTCATTGCGGCAGAAGGACCCCGCCGAAACCGCCAAGCGGCCCTTGAAAATGTTCGTGCACGGCATCGGCGCCCGCGAGGGGCTTGAAGCCCGCAGCCAGTCGGAAACCTACCATCAGCTCAAAGAATGGGGCCTGCCCGTCAGCCCGTACTTCGAGGTGCTGGCGGCCCGCGACGACGTCCTGGGTTTCATCCAGCGGTACGGGGACCAGCGCCACAAGCTGCTCCACGAAATCGACGGCATCGTGATCAAGGTGGACGATTTCGCCACCCAGCGCGCCTTGGGCAACACCACCCGCGTTCCCCGCTGGGCGGTGGCCTACAAATACCCGCCCGAGGAAGTCCACACCAAGCTGCTGGACATCCAGGTCAATGTGGGCCGCACCGGCCGCGTAACCCCCTTCGGCGTCATGGAGCCGGTCAAGGTGGCCGGATCCACCGTGGAAATGGCCACGCTGCACAACCAGGACGTGGTGAAAGCCAAGGGCGTGAAGATCGGCGACATCGTCATCCTGCGGAAGGCAGGGGACGTCATCCCCGAGATCGTTGGCCCGGTCCTGGCCCTCCGGGACCAGCAGGATCCGCCGGTCCGGGACTTCGTGATGCCCGCCGAATGCCCCTCCTGCGGAACCCCGCTGGCCCCCGCCAAAGAAGGCGATGTGGACGTCCGCTGCCCCAACTCCAAGTCCTGCCCGTCCCAGCTCCGCGAGCGGGTATTCCACGTGGCCGGCCGGGGCGCGTTCGACATTGAGGCCCTGGGCTGGGAAGCGGCCATCGCCCTGACCCAGCCGGCCGAACCTGAAGTGCCTCCGCTGACGTCCGAAGCACGGCTGTTCGACCTCACCCCCGAGGACCTGGCCGAGGTACGGATCCGCCGGGAGAAGAAGTCCAAGGGCGTCCCCACCGGGGAGTTCGAGCTGGTGCCGTACTTCTACAGCAAGGGCACCGCCAAATCGCCATCCAAGCCAACCGCCAACACCCAGAAACTGTTCAAGGAACTGGAGAAGGCCAAGACGCAGCCCTTGTGGCGGGTCTTGGTGGCGCTGTCCATCCGGCACGTGGGCCCGCGGGCGTCACGCGCCCTGGCGCAGGCCTTCGGCACCATGGACCGTATCCGGGCAGCCAGCGAGGAGGAGCTCGCCCACGTTGACGGCGTAGGACCTACCATCGCCGCCGCCCTCAAAGAGTGGTTTGCCGAAGATTGGCACGTGGAGATCGTGGACCGGTGGGCGGCTGCGGGCGTCCGCATGGAGGACGAACGGGACGAGTCCATGCCGCGGACCCTGGAGGGCCTCACCGTGGTGGTGACGGGCTCGCTGCCCAACTTCAGCCGCGACGAAGCCAAAGAAGCCATCCTGCTGCGCGGCGGCAAGGCCGCGGGCTCCGTTTCCAAGAACACCAGCTACGTGGTGGCGGGGGAAAGCGCCGGGAGCAAGCTGGACAAGGCCGAACAGCTGGGGATCCGGGTGCTGGATGAGGACGGATTCAGGCAGTTGCTCGACGGCGGGCCGGCAGCCCTGGGCGACGCCGCACCCGACGGCACCACACCGGACGCCGACGCCGCGGACCACCACGCCGCGGACCAAGGCAGCGCCCGCCACAACACGCCCGACGACACCACTGTGGAGGAAAGCGCATGACATCCGCGTCTGAACTGTTGGATGTGGCCCGCCAGGCCGCCGCGGCCGGTGCGCAGGTGCTGTCCGGCCGTGACGGCAACGCCCTGGACCCCAACAACAAGGGTGCGGCCGGGGACTGGGTCACTGCCTTCGACATCGCCGCCGAGGACGCCGTGCGCGCCGTGATCGCCGCCGCCCGCCCTGGCGATATTGTCACCGGGGAGGAACAGGGAACGACTCGCCCCGCTGAATCCACGGGGTACCGCTGGTCCATCGATCCCCTGGACGGAACCACCAACTTCATCCGCAACATCGTCTACTACGCCACCTCCGTGGCAGTGGCCGATGCCGACGGCGTCTGGCAGGCCGGCGTCGTCAATGCCCCAGCCTTGGGGCGGGTGTACTACGCCGCCCGCGGCCAGGGCGCGTGGCTGGAGGAGCGGGGAACGCTCACCCGGCTGGAAGGGCCGGTTTCGGGCCGTACCGGGCAGATCCTGGCCACCGGGTTCAGCTACGAGCCGGCCGTCCGCTCCGAGCAGGCGGCAGCGTTCGCCACGCTGATGGATGGCTTCGCCGACGTGCGGCGGCTCGGCTCCGCTGCCCTGGACCTGTGCATGGTGGCGGACGGGACACACGACGCCTACGGCGAACGCGGCCTGAACGAGCATGATTTCTCGGCCGGTGCCCTGATCGCAGAGGAAGCAGGCTGCTGGGTGCGCCGGCCGCGGTTGACCAGTCCGCTCGACGGCGGTCCCTCCGACGACGAACGCCTGGACGCCTGGACCTGCGCGGCCGGGCTGGAACTGTCAGGAAAGTTTCCGCTCTAGGTGTACCGAGCCAAGCGTGCTGTCCGCCGGCCGGCCTTGGTGCGGCGGTAACTCCTCCCGGTACTGATAGTTCGATCACGGAAAGCCCCGTTTGGGCCCGCGGGGGCCCGAACCGCCACTACCATTGACGGGTGCAGCCGCAGCTAACCATCCGTCCCGCCGTCGAAGCCGACTTCGGCGACGTCGCCCGCATCACCGGCGACTCCTACCTCGCCGCAGGGTACTTCGACGACGCCGCCCACCCGTACATGGTCAAGGTCATGGACGTTGCGGCGCGCGCGGAGCAGGCCACCATCTGGGTGGCTGAACGGGAGGGGTCGGTCATTGGCTCGGTCACCCTGGCACTTGCCGGTGAACCGTACGCTGACATTGCCCTGCCGGACGAACTGGAATTCCGGATGCTGGTGGTGGACCCTGCCGTCCAGCGCAGCGGCGCCGGACGCGCCATGGTGGAAGCCATCATCAGCCATGCCCGAACCCTGCCGGGTATCCGTGCGGTGGCACTGACCACGGGGAAAGACTGGGAAAGCGCGCATGGCCTGTACCGCAGGACCGGCTTCCACCGGGTGCCTGAACGGGACTGGTTCGTTCCCGGAACCGACACAAAACTGCTGGTTTACCGGCGCGACCTGTAGCGGCCCTACAGTGGTGGCGACCCATTCCAGCTTTGAAAGGCCCACCCATGCGTAAAACCTTCGGCACCGGCTCCGTCTGGGAGCAGACGCTCGGCTATTCCCGCGCCGTCCAGGTGGACAACACCCTCTACATCTCCGCCACCGCGGCCAGCGGCGACGACGGAATCGTGGGAGACGACTTCTACACGCAGACCCAGTACATCCTGCAGAAGCTCGGCAAGGTCCTGGCCGACGCCGGCTTCGCGTACGAAGATGTGGTGCAGTCCAAGCTGTACCTGACGGACATCAGCAAATGGGAAGAGGCCGGCCGGGCACACGGCGAAGTATTCGGCGAGATCCGCCCCACCCTCTCCCTGGTCCATGTGCTGCCGTTCCTTGACCCGAACATGCTCGTCGAGATCGAACTGGTCGCCCGGAAAGCTGCCTGACGCTCTCCCTGCCCTACCTTGCCGGCAGGCCGTAGCGGTGTTCCGGCCTGCCCGTGGTGCCGTAGCGCAGCTGGATGTCCACGGCGCCGTCGTCGGCCAGCGACGACAGGTAGCGCTGCGCCGTGGCGCGGGAGACGCCCACCCGGGCGGCCACCTCGGCGGCGGAATACTGTTCGCCCGGAGCCAGTGATTCCAGCACCGCGGCTTCGGTTGCCGAGCGGGGTTTCGACGACGACGTGACGTCCCCCGGGATCAGCGACCGTTTTGCGCGTTCCACGGCCTCCTGGTCCAGGGCCCCGGCCTGGCCCAGGAGGCGCCGGTACCTGGCATAGGAACGAAGCTGCTGGGACAGCGACTCAGCGGTGAAGGGCTTGAGCAGGTACCCCAAGGCGCCCCGGCGGAACGCCACCCGGACGGAGGCGGCATCCGAGGCGGCGCTGAGGATGATCGTGTCCACATCCAGCTGCTGCAGCAAGTCCAGGCCGGACGCATCGGGGAGGTAGACATCCAGCAGCACCAGGTCCGGGCGCAGGCTGTGGATTGCCTGCAGTGCAAGCGAGGCGGTGCCAACGGGGGCCAGGGCCAGGAATCCGGCCACGGAGTCCACGTAGGCTGCGTGCAGCTTGGCCACATGGAAGTCGTCGTCCACGATCAGGACCCGAAAATCATCAGCCATTGTTGTCCTTTCCGGCTGCCCCGGGGGTCTTCGCGGCAGGGTTTCCCGCCGTCGTGTGCGGGAGGACCGCCATGAAGACGGCGCCCGGCCCGCCGGCGGTGCCGCGATCCAGTACTTTGACGTCGCCGCCGCGGCGGCGTGCCAGCTGCCGGGCCAGGGCCAGGCCGAAGCCCTGCCCGCCACCGGCACGCACCGGGCCCGCAGCGGTGGTGAATCCTTCTACGAAGACGCCTTCGGGATCGGTTCCGTCCGCCAGCCCGTCGCCCGAGTCCGCCACCACGATGTGCAGCGTCCCGCCGTCGTCGCCCGGCTCATCCAGCACCTCGAGCTCAACCCAGCGGTCCGTCGAGGATCCTGCCACGGCGGCGTTGACGGCGTTGTCGATCAGGTTCCCCAGCACCGTGGTCACATCCTGGGCCTCCGTGACCTGGCCGCGGACCAGGGTTTCGGGCCCGATGCGGAGGGCGACGCCCCGTTCGTCCGCTTCCACGCCCTTGGCCCCCACAAACGCCTGCAGGTAGGGGTCCTGGAGCAGTTCGGCCTGGTCCACGGGGAACTTCAGCGGACCGGTGGCGGCCAGCCCAGCCAGGTAGTCACGGGCCTCCTGGTGCTGCCCGATGCCCAGGAAACCGGCCAGGGTGTGCAGCTGGTTGGCGAACTCGTGCCGCTGGGCGCGCAGGGCCGTGGACATGGTGCCCACGGCATCCAGCTGCCGGGTGAGCTCCTGCAGCTCTGTGCGGTCGCGGAGCATGATCACCCAGCCCAAGTCCTCCCGGCGGTGCAGCGCCTTGCGGGCATTGACCACCAGGACCCGGCCGCCCGCCACCAGTTCCAGGGCATCCGGCCCCGCGGCATTCCCTTCCGGTCCGGCGGCAGCCAACCGCGGAGCGGCGGCCACGGGGGCGGGGCTGGTGAGTGACTTCAGCTGGGCGGGAACGGGGGCGTCCTCCCACCGTGTCCCGGACAGGTCGGGCAAATCGAGCAGGCGCTGCGCCGCGGCGTTGAACACGCTGACCCGGCCGTCGGCACGGACGCCGATGACGCCGTCGTCCACGCCCTGCAGCACTGCCACCTGGTCGTGGACCAGCGTGCTGATCTCTTCCGGTTCCAGGCCCAGGGTGAGCCGCTGGAGGCGGCGGCGCAGCAGGAAGGATCCCAGGACTCCGGCCAGCAGTGCGCCGGCGGCGGTCAGGGCCACCGGGCCGATGTCGCGGCTCACGCTCTGGGCCACGGTTTCCATGGAGTAGCCCACGCTCACCTCACCCACCACCGTCGCGGTGCCGGGGGCATACACCGGAACCTTTGCTCCGGCGGAAGGGCCAAGGGTTCCCGTGTTCCGGGTGGTGATTTCCTGCCCGGACAGCGCCTCGGACGGGTCCGTGCTCACCTTCTCGCCGAGCCGCTGCGGATCCGGGTGGGCCAGCCGGATCCCGGTTTCGTCGGTGATCACTACGAACAGGGCGCCGGTCCTGGTCCGTGCGGCCTCTGCGGAGGCCTGCAGCGGACCCGCGAGGAGCGCGGCCGGCGGGGGAGTGCCGGGCTGTTCGCTGATGGCCAGTACGTCTGCCCTGACCTCCGGATCGGATGCGACGGTCCGGGCCAGCGTCAGGGCCTGGTTCTCCGCGTCGCTGCCCACCCGGTCATACGTCAGCCAGGCATGCACCGTGGCGCTCAGGAGGACCACCAGGAGAACGACGGCCACCTGCAGCAAGAGTGTCTGGGTGGAAAAGCGCAGCGGCTGCCGGGGCGCGGGACGCTGCATTTATCCTCCTTGACGGGTGTGGCGCGACGGGTATGGCTCAACCGTATCGGCTGCCGCCAGGCGCCGACACAGCGTGAGCACAATGAGCAAAATGCTCCCAATAAGCAGTATGCCAATCAATTGAGCCAAAGGCACCGCCGTGACGGACGCCACCCTACAGTCTGTAGCACGCGTCACACCGGTGTGCCGCTGTTCACAAGAAGGAGCCGGCTGTGCTGGTAATACTTGGATTCGCCATGATCGCGGTTTTCATGGTGCTGATCATGACGAAGAAGTTGACGCCAGTGCTGGCGTTGATCATTGTCCCCACCGTTTTTGGCCTCTTTGCCGGCGCCGGCCTGGGCATCGGCGACATGGTCATGGACTCCATGAAGTCCATGACCTCCACCGCGGCCCTGCTGATGTTCGCCATCATCTACTTCGGCCTGATGATCGACGTCGGGCTCTTTGACCCGCTGGTGAAGTTCATCCTCCGCAAGCTGGGCAACGACCCCGCCAAGGTGGTCCTGGGCACCGCCATCCTCGCGGCCGCCGTGTCGCTGGACGGCGACGGGTCCACCACCTTCATCCTCACCACCGCCGCCATGCTGCCGGTCTACCTGCGCCTGAAGATGAGCCCCGTGGTCCTCACCTGCGTGGCCGGCCTGGCCAACGGCACCATGAACATCCTGCCCTGGGGTGGTCCCACCGCCCGCGCCGCCACCGCCCTGAAGATCGATGTCAACGACGTTTTCGTCCCCATGATCCCGTCCCTGGTGGCCGGCCTGGTCGTGGTATTCGCCTTCGCCTGGCTCCTGGGGCTTCAGGAACGCAACCGCCTCCGTGCCGTTGCTCCCGAGATTTGGGGCGTCCCGTCTTCGGCAGAGCCCTTCACGGCAGAAGAGTTCGACGGCGGCACTACCGCCGGCGGCACGGCGCCCCGCGCCGGACGCAAGGGCGGCAACCCCGGCGGAGCAGCCCCCGCCGTCGGCGGCTCCCCGGCAGGATCCTCCGTGGCCGTGCTGGAGCGCACGGACATCCTCCTTGAGGACAGCAGCGCCGGACTCACCGACACCGCCCTGGATCCGAACCGCAGCACCTTGCGTCCCAAGCTGTTCTGGTTCAACCTGGCCCTGACCGTCGCTGTCATGGTGGTCCTCGTGGCCAACGTCATCCCGCTGCCGTTCGTGTTCATGGTGGGCGCGGCCATCGCCCTGCTGGTCAACTTCCCCAAGGTCAAGGACCAGGGCGCCCAGTTGATCGCGCACGCACCCTCCATCGTCGCCGTGGTCAGCATGGTCATGGCCGCCGCCGTCCTCACCGGCGTCCTCAAGGGCACCGGCATGGTCGAAGCCATGTCCGCCTGGCTGGTCCAGATCATCCCGTCCTCCATGGGCCCGTTCATGGCCGTCATCACCGGTGTGCTGAGCATCCCCATGACGTTCTTCATGAGCAACGACGCCTTCTACTTCGGCGTCCTGCCCGTCCTCAGCGAGACGGCCGCGCACTACGGTGTCGGCGCCGCGGACATGGCCCGGGCCTCCATCACCGGCCAGCCGTTCCACCTGCAGAGCCCGCTCGTTCCGGCCATCCTGCTGCTGGTTTCGCTGGCCAAGGTGGACCTCGGTGACCACCACAAGAAAGTCCTGTGGCGTACCGCCGTCATCTCCCTGGTCATGCTGGGTGTCGGGATGCTGACCGGAGCCATCGGAATCGGTTAGTCTGTACCTGCCTGTGCTCCTGTCCCCGAGGCAGGGCCTGGCACGAAGGTGCCCGTCTGACGCCCGCTGGGGGATGTCAGACGGGCATCGGCGTTTCCCCACTAGACTGGATCGGAAAACAATTCGAACTTTGCAGGGGAGATCCATGGCTGCGATCAACCGTGACGACGTCGCGCATCTCGCGCGGCTCGCTCACATCGAGATGAGTGCCGAAGAGCTGGACAGGATGGCCGGCGAACTGGCCGTTATCGTCGATTCGGTCAAGTCCGTCAGCGAGGCCGCAGGGGATGACGTCCCGGCGACCTCCCACCCCATCCCGCTGACCAACGTCTTCCGCGACGACGTCGTGGGACACACCTTCACGGCGGAACAGGCGCTCTCCGGTGCTCCGGATTCCGATGACAACCGTTTCAAGGTCCCGGCCATCCTGGATGAGGCATAACCATGACTGAACAGAACTCCACCGGCATCAGCGCCGAAACCCTGATCCGCCTCTCCGCCGCGCAGCTCGCTGAGAAGCTGGCTGCCGGCGAGGTCACCGCCGTCCAGGCCACCCAGGCGTACCTCGACCGCATCGCCGCCGTCGACGGGCAGGTCAATGCCTTCCTGCACGTCAACGCCGAGGAAGCCCTTGCCGTCGCCGCGGAGGTTGACGCCATCCGTGCCGCCGGAGGCGCGGAGGCGGAATCCCTGCACGTCCTCGCCGGCGTGCCCATCGCCGTCAAGGACCTCATCGTCACCATCGGCCAGCCCACTACTGCCGGTTCCAAGATCCTCGAAGGCTGGCACAGCCCGTACGACGCCACGGTCGTCGAGCGGCTGCGCGCGGCCAAGATGCCGATCCTTGGCAAGACCAACCTGGACGAGTTCGCCATGGGCTCCTCCACCGAGCACTCCGCGTACGGACCCACCCGCAACCCCTGGGACCTGGACCGGATTCCGGGCGGCTCCGGCGGCGGTTCGGCTGCGGCCGTGGCCGCTTTCGAGGCTCCGCTGGCGCTCGGCACGGACACCGGCGGATCCATCCGCCAGCCCGGTGCCGTCACCGGCACCGTGGGCGTGAAGCCCACTTACGGCAGTGTCTCCCGCTACGGCGCCATCGCCATGGCGTCCTCCCTGGACCAGATCGGCCCCGTGACCCGCACCGTCCTGGACTCTGCCCTGCTGCACCAGGTCATCGGCGGCCACGACCCACGCGACTCCACCTCCCTGCCGGAACCGCTGGCTGACCTCGTTGCCGCAGCGAAGACCGGCAACGTCGAGGGCCTGCGGATCGGCATCATCAAGGAACTGCACGGCGAGGGCTACCAGGCCGGCGTCGAAAACCGCTTCAACGATGCCCTGGAGCTGCTCAAGGAAGCCGGCGCCGAGATCGTGGAGGTTTCCTGCCCCAACTTCCAGTACGCCCTGGGCGCCTACTACCTGATCATGCCGTCCGAGGCCTCCTCCAACCTGGCCAAGTTCGACGGCGTCCGGTACGGCCTGCGGGTCCTCCCGGAAGACGGTCCCATGACCATTGAACGCGTCATGGGCGCCACCCGCGCCGCCGGCTTCGGCGATGAGGTCAAGCGCCGCATCATCCTGGGCACCTACGCCCTGTCGGCCGGCTACTACGACGCCTACTACGGGTCCGCCCAGAAGGTGCGCACGCTGGTCCAGCGGGACTTTGATGCCGCCTTTGAGCAGGCCGACGTCCTGATCTCGCCCACCGCCCCCACCACGGCCTTCCCGCTCGGCGAAAAACTGGACGACCCCCTGGCCATGTACCTCAACGACGTCGCCACCATCCCGGCGAACCTCGCCGGCGTCCCCGGGCTGTCCCTGCCCGGCGGCCTGGCAGACGAGGACGGCCTGCCCGTGGGCATCCAGCTGCTGGCACCCGCCCGCGAGGATGCCCGCCTCTACCGGGTGGGTGCTGTCTTGGAGTCCTTGCTGGAAGCCAAATGGGGAGGCCCGCTGCTGGCCCAGGCTCCCGCGCTGGGCGCTGAATCCCTCGAAACCCAGGAGGCAAAATAATGAGCACCGACGAAATCCTGAGCTTCGAAGAGGCCATGGAGAAGTACGACCCCGTCCTCGGCTTCGAGGTCCACGTCGAACTGAACACCAAGACCAAGATGTTTTCCTCCGCGCCCAACGTCTTCGGCGACGAGCCGAACACCAACGTCAACGAGGTGGACCTGGGGATGCCCGGTGTCCTGCCGGTGGTCAACAAGACGGCGGTGGAGTCCTCCATCAAGATCGGCTTGGCGCTGAACTGCAAGATCGCCGAATCCTGCCGGTTTGCCCGGAAGAACTACTTCTACCCGGATACCCCCAAGAACTTCCAGACCTCGCAGTATGACGAGCCCATCGCGTACGACGGCTACCTGGATATTGAACTCGAAGACGGCACCGTGTTCCGGGTGGAAATCGAGCGCGCGCACATGGAAGAGGACGCCGGAAAGCTGACGCACATGGGCGGCGCCACCGGCCGCATCCAGGGTGCCGACTTCTCCCTGGTGGACTACAACCGTGCAGGCGTACCGCTGGTGGAAATTGTCACCAAGCCCATCGAGGGCGCGGGCTCCCGCGCACCGGAGCTCGCCAAGGCGTACGTTGCCGCCATCCGCGAAATCGTCAAGAACCTCGGCGTTTCCGACGCAAAGATGGAACGCGGCAACGTCCGTTGCGATGCCAACGTCTCGCTGCGCCCGCACGGCCGCGAACGCTTCGGCATCCGCTCCGAAACGAAGAACGTGAACTCGCTGCGCGCCGTGGAACACGCCGTGCGCTACGAGATCCAGCGCCACGCCGCCGTCCTGGACTCCGGAAACCCGGTGGTGCAGGAAACCCGCCACTGGCACGAGGACACCCGCACCACCACCTCGGGCCGGCCCAAGTCCGACGCCGACGATTACCGCTATTTCCCGGAACCTGACCTGGTGCCGGTGGTCGCTTCGCGCGAATGGGTGGAGGAATTGCGTGCCACGCTGCCCGAGCCGCCCGCCGAGCGCCGGAAACGGCTCAAGGCCGACTGGGGCTACTCCGACCTGGAATTCCGCGACGTTGTGAACGCCGGCGTCCTGGACGAAATCGAGGAAACCATCGCGGCCGGGGCTTCCGCCTCCGTGGCCCGCAAGTGGTGGATGGGGGAGATCGTCGGCCGCGCCAAGGCTGCCGATGTGGACCCCGGCCAGCTGGGCGTCGAGGCTGCCACCGTGGTGGAGCTCAGCCGCATGGTGGAGGCCGGCAAGATCAACAACAAGATGGCCTCCCAGGTGCTGGACGGCGTGCTCGCCGGCGAAGGCACCCCGGAAGAGATCGTCGAAGCGCGCGGCCTCGCCGTGGTGTCCGACGACGGACCCCTCCTGGAAGCCATCGACGCCGCGCTGGCCGCGCAGCCCGGCGTCGCGGACAAGATCCGCGCCGGCAAGGTGCAGGCCGTGGGAGCGATCGTGGGCGGGGTCATGAAGGCCACCCGCGGGCAGGCCGACGCAGGACGCGTCAAGGAGTTGATCCTGGAGAAGCTGGGCGTCACCGCTTAGCACTCCGATACCCACCCGGGTCGCAGCAGATGTCCGTTTTGAGCATCCATAACGACATCAACTGCGGCCCGGTTGGGCTTTAAGTACTCAGGTGCCGCCGGCCGCAAAGTACCCGTGGCCGCACGTGCGTGGCGGACCTAGACTGGAGCCCACAGGGCACAGGAGGGTACAGGGCGATGATGCCTTGGCAGTGCTGAGGAAGGAACAACCATGGTCCGGGACCCATTGAGGATGCGCAAGGCAATGCTGGCCGGGGCGGTGGCCTTGGCCCTTTCCGGAACCGGGGCGGCACTGGCCTGGTCGGCCACCGGGACGCCAACGCCGTCCCCCTCCCAGACTGCACCGGGACAGCAGAAGGCACCGGGCCAACAAAAGGCACCCGGGCAGCAGAAGGCACCCGGGCAGCAGAAGGCACCCGGGCAGCAGAAGTCCCGGCATGGCCAACCGCTCCACGGTGAGGCAGTGGTCAAGCAGCCCGACGGAACCTTCCAGACTGTCCTCGAACAGCGCGGAACCGTGGAGTCCGTCAGCGACTCCGCCATCACCGTCAAGAGCGAGGACGGCTTCATCCAGTCCTATGCAGTCAACGCGGACACCAGGATCACCAAACTTTCGGCGGCCGACGATGGTGCGGGCCGCAAGCCGGCAGCCGGATCGATGGCGGACATCGCCGCCGGCGACACCGTGCGCGTGGCCGGCGTGAAGGACGGGGACCAGGCCACTGCCAAGCGGATCGTCGACGGCGCCGGTGACGGCCCGGGCCTGGGGTCGGGACGTGGGCACGGCATGGGCAAAAAGATGGGTGCGGGCAACCATCAGGATGGCGAAGGGGCATAGCTGCGCCGGTCCGGCCACGCCTGCCACGGGTCCGTGACACCGTGCCCGCCCCTGCACCAGCCAGCTCCCGCTTACCCCTGTTGCACCAGCCCTGCCATGATGTCTTCCAGGGCCTCACAGACCAGCACTACTGCA
Organism: Arthrobacter sp. 135MFCol5.1; assembly: GCF_000374865.1. Taxonomy (GTDB): domain Bacteria; phylum Actinomycetota; class Actinomycetes; order Actinomycetales; family Micrococcaceae; genus Arthrobacter. The sequence continues at coordinate 139,978 of NZ_KB895462.1, forward strand.
CGCCGCTTGAGGTTTTCCGGCCTGGCCAGCAGGTCGATCCGGCGGCGGGTGCTGATGCCTTCGAGCGGGCGCAGGACAATGTCCGGATTCAGGACCGGCCCGGCGGTGTACCTGGGCAGCAGCCCCACCACCCCGCCCGCGGCCACCAGGGCAGCCACCGTGGAGTAGTCGTTGATGCGGTGGACGATGTTCGGTTCCCGGCTGGATACGGCCGCGACGGCGGAGAGCACGTCGGCGGGGGAGTAGCCGGGGTGGCTGGTCACCCAGGCTTCGGCGCCGACGTCGTGCACCGTGACGGTGTCCTGCCGGGCCAGCGGGTGCCCGGCGGGGAGGGCCACGTCCAGCGGCTCGTGGGCCAGCGGGATCACGGCGACGCGCTCGGCGGGCCAGCGGGGGCTGTGGTCCATCCGGTGCGCCAGCACGAGGTCGTACCGGGCGGTGAGGGCCGGGAAGTCCTGCTGGGCGACGTCCTCGTCGGAGAGTTCGATCCGCGGATGTCCCGGCTGGTCCAGCATCCGCGCCAGCGGGCCAAAGAGGGCCTGCCCGGCGCTGTGGAACCCACTGACGGTGACCCGGCCGGCGGGCGAACCGTGGTATGAGCCCAGCGCGCCACGGGCATCGGCCATGGCGCTGAGGACGGCGGCGCCGGCGTCGGCGAGGACTTGGCCGGCTTCGGTCAAGACCAGGTTCCGGCCCTCCTTGCGCGTCAACGGCACGTCCACCGTCCCTTGCAGGTGGGCCAGTTGTTGGGAGACCGCCGACGGGGTGACCATGAGGGTGTCGGCCACCGCCTTCACGCTGCCCAGCGCCCCAAGTTCGCGGAGGATTTCCAGCTGATGTAATTCCACTCCGCCAGTGTATACATTAGGAAAATCTAAATCGTCGATTGAGAAGATTCCTGTTGTGCTAATGCTTTCCCGGGGCTTCAATGAGGAGGACACCAACCCGCTGATGTGAATGCCAAGAAGTAAGGACGCCAATGAAGGCCCTGTACAAGGCCGGCCCGCACGCCGGTTTCGAACTCGTCGACCGGCCGGAACCCACGGCGGGTCCGGCCGACGTCAAGATCCGCGTGATGACCACCGGGATCTGCGGAACCGACCTCCACATCCAGTCCTGGGACGCCTGGGCGCAGGGCATGATCGAGGCTCCGCTCATCGCCGGCCACGAATTCTACGGCGAAGTGGTGGAGGTGGGCGAGGACGTCCGCGAGGTCAAGGTGGGAGACCGAGTCTCCGGCGAAGGCCACGTGGTCTGCGGTATCTGCCGCAACTGCCGTGCCGGGCGCCGGCAGATGTGCATCCACACGGTCAGCGTGGGAGTCCAGCGGGACGGCGCCTTCGCCGAATACGTGGTCATCCCGGAGACCAACGTTTGGGTCCACCACGACCCCTCGGTCACTCCCGAGCTTGGCGCCATCTTCGACCCGTTCGGCAACGCCGTCCACACCGCACTGAGCTTCCCCCTGGTGGGCGAAGACGTGCTCATCACCGGGGCCGGCCCCATTGGCCTGATGGCCATCGCTGTGGCCCGCCACGCCGGCGCGCGCAAGATCGCCATCACGGATGTGTCGGTGCCGCGGCTGGAGCTGGCCAAGCAGCTGGGCGCCGACCTCGCCATCGATGTCTCCACGACCCGCGTCCGCGATGCCCAGCGGGAGCTGGGCATGCGGGAGGGGTTCGACGTCGGAATGGAAATGTCCGGCCACCCCACCGCCCTGCCTGAGATGATCGACAACATGAACCACGGCGGCCGGATCGCCATGCTGGGCCTGCCCAGCCAGGACATCACCATCGACTGGGGCAAGGTGGTCACCCACATGCTCACGCTCAAGGGCATCTACGGCCGGGAGATGTACGAAACCTGGTACGCCATGAGCGCCATGCTCTCCTCCAACCCGGTGCTGCACGCCGGAATCTCCGCCGTGGTCACGGACACGCTGCCCGCCACGGACTGGGAGAAGGGCTTCGACATTGCCCGCAGCGGCGTGGGCGGAAAAGTTGTCCTCGACTGGACCCGACTGTAAGGAACCCCATGTACACCTCCATCAAGGACCAGCTCCGCGGCGAGCTGGACGAGATCCGCACCGCGGGACTCTACAAGACCGAACGCAGCATCAGTTCACCGCAGTCAAGCCACATCATCGCGGGCCGGATCGGCGGTCAAGGCAGCGACGTGCTGAACTTTTGTGCCAACAACTACCTGGGCCTGGCCGACCATCCGGACATCATCAATGCCGCAAAAACCGCCATGGATGAGCGCGGCTTCGGCATGGCCAGTGTCCGGTTCATCTGCGGAACCCAGGACCTGCACCTCAGCCTCGAGGCCAGGGTCTCCGCTTTCCTGGGGACCGAGGACACCATCCTTTTCTCCAGCTGCTTCGATGCCAACGGCGGCGTCTTCGAGTCCCTCCTCGGCCCGGACGACGCCGTCATTTCGGACGCCCTCAACCACGCCTCCATCATTGACGGCATCCGCCTGTGCAAGGCCCGCCGCTACCGGTACGCCAACCAGGACATGGCCGAGCTCGAGGCCCGCCTCCAGGAGGCCCAGGACGCGCGGCGGAAGCTGATCGTCACCGACGGCGTGTTCTCCATGGACGGTTTCCTCGCCCCGCTCGAGGCCATCTGCGACCTCGCCGAAAAATACGGCGCCATGGTGATGGTGGACGACTCCCATGCGGTGGGCTTCATGGGCGCTACCGGCGCGGGCACCCCGGAGCATGCAGGGGTTTCGGACCGGGTGGACATCTACACCGGAACCTTCGGCAAGGCACTTGGCGGGGCGTCCGGCGGCTACGTGTCCGGCCGCGGCGAGATCGTGGCCATGCTGCGGCAAAAGGCGCGGCCGTACCTGTTCTCCAACTCATTGGCGCCCGCCATTGTGGCCGCGACGCTCAAAGCGCTTGACCTCGTGGAGAGCTCCGCGGAGCTCCGGCGCCGGTTGTTCGAGAACGCAGCGCAGTTCCGCCGCAGGATGACCGAGGAAGGCTTCGACCTGCTCCCGGGCGAGCACGCCATCGTGCCCGTCATGTTTGGGGACGCAGTGATGGCAGCCAAGGTGGCGGACCGGATGCTGCAGCACGGCGTCTTCGTCACCGCCTTCAGCTTCCCGGTGGTCCCGCGCGGTGCCGCCCGGATCCGGGTGCAGTTGTCCGCCGCGCATTCAGCGGACGACGTCGAAGCATGCGTTCGTGCCTTCGTCGCCAGCCGTGCCAAGGCGGCAGCCTAGACGGCAGCGCCGCATGGCCTGTACGCGCGCCTGGCGTGAACCCCCGCCGGGCATGTACGCGCGCCTGGCGTGAACCTCCGCCCGGCATGAACTCTGCGAGGATGGACCAATGGCAGCACATTACGATGTCCTGATCGTAGGCGGCGGCATCGCCGGCCTGTCTTTGACGTCCGCGCTGGCGGGGCGTTGCAGCGTTGCGCTGGTGGAGGCGGAGCAGGAACTGGCGTACCACACGTCCTCCCGCTCCGCCCGTCAGCTCATCCCCAGTTACGGGCCTCCCGTGGTGCAGGAACTCACCGTCCGGACCCTCGAACTGCTTGCCGCCCGCGACAGGGAACTGCCCGAACCGGTTCTGGCGCCGCGCAGTTTCATGTTGATCGGCTCGGAGCCGGACGTGGCATCCGAGGCGAGCGGACACATGCAGCCGATCACGGTGGACCGTGCCCTCGAGCTCTGCCCGGCGCTCTTGCCGGGAACGTTTACCGCCGCAGGGCTGGACACTGGTTCCTTCGGATGCAACGCCCCTGTCCTGCTGGCGGATCACCGCGAGAGGGCGCTCGCTGCCGGGGCGGACATCATCACGGGCGCCCGCGTCCACTCGGCCCAGCGGCAGGGCTCGGGGTGGCAGGTGGGCGCCGGAAGCGAAGGCTTTGAGGCCGGGGTCCTGGTCAATGCGGCCGGTGCCTGGGCCGATGAACTCGCCGTGATCAGCGGCGTCGAGAAGCTCGGCCTCCAGCCGTTCCGGCGGACTGCGGCGATTGCCGCCGTCGAACGCTCCCTGCCTGGACACAGCCCCATGGTGGCCGCCGCGGACAATTCTTTCTATTTCCGGCCGGACGGCGCGGATGTGCTGATTTCCCCGTCCGAAACGGTGCCCAGCGGCCCCGAGGATGCGCGTCCGCGGCCAGGCGACGTGGAACGCTTGGTGGCCATGTTGAACTCCACGACCGCCCTCGGGATCACCCGCATCCGGCGTGCCTGGACGGGCCTGCGCACCGAAGCGGCGGACGGGGTGCCGGTGGCGGGCTTCGACGCCGAAGCGCCGGGGTTCTACTGGCTCGCAGGGCAGGGCGGCTACGGATTCCAGACCTCCGCAGCCATGGCGGAGTTTGCAGCCACCCAGATCCTTGCCGGGCAATCCGGCGGCGGCGCAGGCGGGGCGGGTCCGGCATCCCGGACAGTGGAGGCACTGGCTGCCACACGCTGGTCCATTCGACGCTGAAGAATGGTCCCATGAGCACCCTGATCACCAATATCGCCGAGCTGATGACGCAGGACCTTGAACATCGGGTCCTGCGGGACGCCGCCGTGGTAGTGGACGGGGAACGGATCGCGTGGATTGGCGCGGCGACCGATGCACCTGCCGCGGACGACGCCGTCGATGCCGGCGGGCGGGCCATGCTGCCGGGATGGGTGGACTCCCACTGCCACTTGCTCTTTGCCGGGGACCGCACCGCCGAGTTCGAAGCCCGGATGGCCGGCGAGGCCTACGCCGCCGGCGGCATCGCCGTCACCATGAATGCCACCAGGGCCACATCCGATTTTGACCTCACGCGGCTGGCCATGGGGAGGGTGGCTGAGGCCGTCTCGCAGGGGACCACCTACCTGGAGACGAAGACCGGCTACGGCCTGGACATTGAGAATGAGGCCAGGAGCGCCCGGATCGCGTCCACAGTGGCAGACCAGGTGACTTATCTTGGTGCGCATCTGGTTCCCGCCGGCCAGGATGCCGAGGCCTACACGGACCTGGTCTGCGGGCCGATGCTGGCCGCCGTCAGGCCCTATGTCCAGTGGGCTGACGTGTTCTGCGAGGAAGGTGCCTTCACTGCCGAGCAGTCGCGCCGCGTGCTCCTGGCCTGCCGCGACGCCGGGCTCGGCCTGCGCGTGCACGGCAACCAGTTGGGCGAAGGGCCGGGCGTCCAACTAGCCGTCGAGGTGGGCGCTGCCAGTGTTGACCACGTGAACCACCTTTCCGGGCGGGACGTCAAGGCCCTGGCGGCCTCGTGGTCCGCGTGGGACCCGGCCACCGGCACGGGGGAGCGGGGCACGGTGGCCACCTGCCTGCCCGCTTGCGACCTGTCCACCCGCCAGCCGCTGGCACCGGCCCGGGCACTCCTTGATGCTGGCGTCCAGGTGGCGTTGGCCTCCAACTGCAATCCGGGCACGTCCTACACCAGTTCCATGGCATTTTGCGTGACCACTGCCGTTCTCCAGATGCACCTGAGCGTGCACGAGGCCGTCCGTGCTGCCACCTATGGCGGTGCCTTGGCGCTGCACCGGGAGGTGGGGCGTGACGCGGACGGCGAGCGGGCCGTAGGATCGATCGCCGTCGGCCACCGGGCCGACCTCCACCTGCTCAACGCACCCTCCGCCACCCACCTCGCTTACCGCCCGGGCATGCCGCTGACGTACGCTGTGTGGCGTGCCGGAGTGCGGGCTCGGTAAAGATTGCCGGTTAAGTGATTTTTCTTGATTGTTCACCCGGGGTTACAATCAGAAAACGTCATCCGATAGGGTGGCTGGTGTACTGAAAGGCCCCCCTGCATGACGCGCACAGACCGGCTGACGGCCATTCTTGACCTCTTGGCCAGGACCGGCCAAGTGGAAGTTGACGAGATCGTCAGCAGCCTGAATGTTTCGCCGGCCACTGCCCGCCGCGACCTGGACAGCCTTGCCAAGCGGCGGCTGCTGACCCGGACCCGCGGCGGCGCCACTACCGGTGCCTTGGCCTACGACCTGCCCGGACGCTACAACCGTGACGACCACGCAGAGGCCAAGGAACAAATCGCGCAGTGCGCATCGGCCCTGATCCGGCCTGGAGCAGTCATTGGGCTGTGCGGGGGCACCACCAGCACAGCCCTGGCGCAGATCCTGGCGACGCGGGAAGACCTGAACGCCCCGTCCAACCAGCCAACTCTCACCGTGGTCACCAACGCCATCAACATCGCCGGCCAGCTCGCGGTGCGGCCCAACATCAAAGTCATGGTCACCGGGGGCATCCTCAACCCCCGCTCCTACGAGCTGGTTGGGCCCTATACGGACATCATCATGCAAAAGGTGGTGCTGGACATCGCATTCATCGGAGTCAACGGCATCGACCCCGAGGTGGGACCCACCAACACCGGCGAAGGGGAAGCCTCGGTCAATGCGCTGCTCGCCAGCCGGGCCCGCGTCTCGTACGTCCTGGCCGACTCTTCCAAGGTGGGCGTCCGGGCCTTCGCCACCATGGACGGTTACGACTTCACCCGGCTCATCACTGATTCCGGCATTTCTGCCCACGACAAGGCGGCCTTCGAAGCCCGGGGTACGGAAGTTATTATCGCGCCTGCCTGATGCCCGGCAGCTGGTGTAAGCGTGGCCTGTGCGCCCTCTGGTGTGCTGCCTGGATCCTTGGTGTTGCCCCGGCTTGTGGTTCCCTCCGGCCGCTCCATCAGCCCGGATCCAGAAACTGAGGGCAAGATGGGAACATGCTGGTTCCCTCCCGCCGTCGCCTGCGGCTCGAAGTCTGGATCGTCCTGGGCCTGTCACTCGGCCAGTCGGCTGTGTACTCTGTGGTGCAGCTGCTGGATAAGATGACCCGTGCGCCACTGGCGGAGGGAACCTCCACCCTGAACCGGTCGCAGAGTACGCGGGAGTACTTTGACCTGACCTACCAGTTGCTGGACATCATCTTTGCGCTGGTTCCCGTGCTGCTGGTCCTCTACTTCCTCACGGACCAGCGCCAGGCCGCCCCGGGCGACGCCGGTTCATCAGGTTCGGCGTTCCGGAAGCTTGGGTTCAACTTTGCCCGGCCCGGAAGGGACCTGCTGCAGGGCCTGGGGCTGGCGGCCCTGATCGGGATCCCGTCGCTGGGGCTGTACGCCGCCGGCCGCGCGCTGGGAATCACGACGTCGATCATTCCCAGTGCGCTCGACGCCTACTGGTGGACGGTGCCGGTCCTGATCCTGTCCGCGATCAGGCACGCGGTCCTGGAAGAAGTCATTGTGGTGGGCTACCTCTTGGACCGCTTCGGCAAATTCGGCTGGAGCACGCCTCTCGCTATCGCCGTCAGTTCGCTGCTCCGCGGCAGCTATCACCTCTACCAGGGTTTCGGGCCATTTATCGGCAACGCGATCATGGGGGTGGTTTTCGCCTGGCTGTACACCCGCACCCGCCGCGTCATGCCGCTGGTCATTGCCCACGCGTTGTTGGATATCGTGGCGTTCGTCGGCTTCAGCCTCTTTGGCAAGGCCGTGGGGCTGGGGTAGGCGTGGGGCATTAGCCTCGGCGGCTCGCCCCCTACGTGCGCTGTCACATCAACGACAGCAGCAACGGCCACTCTGCTTGCGGGTCTGGCGGCAGGAGGAACGGCATAGCGTAGAAGTCGTCCCAGAGGGCATCAGTAGCGCAAAGGTCGTCCGGATCCAGCAGGTTTTCCCCGTCAGGATCCTCCGTTTCCGGCTCCTCCGTTTCCGGATCCGGGCACGCTGGGAGTTCGGCAAGCGGCACGGTTCCTGGTGGCCAGTGGGTTGGTTGGGGGTCGTGTTGTTCGGGTTTGTAGTGTCGGCCGGTGGGTGAGGTCCAGCCGGGTGGTTTGTTTTTGGTGGCTGGGTCGGGGGTCCAGGTGCTGTGGTGTTTGAGGCGGTGGTGTCGGGGGCAGAGTTGGGCCAGGTTGTGGGTTCCGGTGGTGCCGCCGTGGTGCCAGGGGTTGAGGTGGTCGGTGTCGTTGTCGGGGGTGTGGTTGGTGCAGCCGGGGAAGGTGCATGTGCCGTCCCGTAGCCGGATCCATTGTTTGATGGTCTCCGGGAGCCGGTAGCGGGTGCGGCCTATTTCCAGGGGTGCCCCGTCGCGGGGGTCGACCAGGACCCGGTAGAACGATTCCGCCCCGCCGGCGACGAGCTTGCGCGCCATGGATGCCGGGACCGGCCCGAACCCGTCCAGCACGGCCGGCTCATCGGTGAGGCCCAGCAGCGAGAACACCGGGACCGTGACCAGGACATCAGCCCGCGGCGTGGGGATCTTGCCAAGCCCGCCGGCGGTTCCCGCATCGGTGAAGCTGCCCGGGCCGGTGGCGCGGCAGGTGTCAGGCTGGTGCGGAGGTTCGGTGCCACCGGTGGGGCTGGTTCCGGCCCCGAGGGACAGGCTGGTGCGGCCGTTGGGGGTGGTGGTGGGCTGCAGTCTGGCGCCGAGGAGGAGTGAGGCGGCGACGTCGGCGCGGAGCTGGGTGAGGGTGCGGGGCTCGTCGGGGTTTTGGAGGCCGCGGGCGGTGGCGGTGCTGCGGTTCCAGATCGCGCATGCGGTGTCCCCGGGCAGGTAGAGCGAGAGCCAGGCCATCCCGTCGCGGTCCGGGGCGTA
>NZ_KB895463.1 GCF_000374865.1 Arthrobacter sp. 135MFCol5.1
AGCATGCTGGATGTCAACGGCATCCGCCACGTCTTGGGCTTTCACCGCCGCCAGCTGGGCCTCCAACCGTGCCACCAGCTCCAGCCGCCCCAGACATGACTCATACCGCCGCTGCAACACGTCCACTTCAGCACCAACGTCGGCGCCGGAACAAAGCGCAGCATCCTCCAGAACCAGCCCGCTGAGCGCAGCAACAGAGGCAGAAACACCCATCACCACCGCCAGATCCGCACCGATTCCCATAAACACATCATCCAACGAGGCACTGACATTTATGCCTGCCGACCAGTCCTTCCCCAGCAGCTGCCGGTGCCCCAACGTCTGGCGCAACCAAGGTGCCGTGAGCGTGCGAGCCTCATCCCGCCGTCGTACGCGCCAAACGCACCCGGGACCTGCGGGAGCGAAAGCTACCCGAAGATGAGCTGCGCCACGGTGAATATCGCAAGCCCCGCCAGGGAGCCCACCACCGTGCCGTTGATGCGGATGAACTGCAGGTCCTTGCCCACCTGCAGTTCGATCTTCTGCGAGGTCTCCTCGGCATCCCAACGGGCCACCGTGTCCGTGATGACCCCGGCGATGTCCGAGCGGTAAGTCTTTACCAAGTAGGCCGCGGCGTCCCCGATCCAGGCGTTGACCTTCCCCGCCAGTTCGGGGTCGCCCACCAGCCTGGTCCCGAAATCCCGCACGGCTGCCTTGAACTTGACGGTGAGTTCGCTGTCGGGATCGTCCACGGCACCGAGCAGCGCATTCTTGACGGTGCCCCATGTGCGGGACGCGAGTTCGCGCACCTCGGGATCACCCAGGACCTGGGCCTTGATGTCCTCGGCCCGGGCGATCATGGCCGGGTCGTGTTGAAGGTCCTGCGCGAGGTCGTTCAGGTACTTGTCGATCGACTGCCGCACCTGGTGGTTGGGGTCGGCCTGGACGGCCCGGACGAACTTCAGGATCTCGACGTACACCTTGTCGCCCACCAGCCCGTCCACGAACTGCGGCACCCAGGTGGGGGAGCGGTCGGACACCAGGCGGCTGACGGTCTCGTGGTTGTCGTCCACCCAGTCCGCGGCGCGGTCCACCATCAGGTCCACCAGGGTGTGGTGGTGCCCGTCATGGAAGATCCGCTCGGCGAGCCTGCCCACCGGCGGGCCCCACGGCGGGGTGAGCAGGTGCTTGCGAACCATGCCCTCGATGACGGCCTGGACGTCGTCGTCATTCAAAACCTTAAAGGCGCCGCGGATCACGGCGGCACCTTCCTTGGCCACCCGCTCCGCACCACCCGGCGCGGCCAGCCACTGGCCGGCACGGCCGGCGATGTTGACGCTTGCCAGCTTGTCCTGGACCACCTGTTCGGACAGGAAATTCGTCTCCACGAATTCGCCCAGGGAAGCGCCGATCTGGTCTTTCCGGCGGGGGATGATCGCGGTGTGCGGAATCTTGATGCCCATGGGGTATTTGAACAGGGCAGTGACGGCAAACCAGTCGGCGAGCGCGCCCACCATGCCCCCCTCGGCGGCTGCGCGCACGTACTGCAGCCACGGGTAGTCCTTCTGGAGGGCAAACGCGAAGACAAAGATCACGGCCATGGCAATGAGCAGGCTCAGCGCCAGCAGCTTCATTTTCCGCAGCGCTGCCGCCTTTTCGGCGTCACCGGCGCCAGGATCGCGGGCGACGACGGCGCCTGCCGCCAAGGTGCCCTGCGGCACCTGCCGCGTCGCCTCCGCTGGTGCATCCTGCGCGGCGTGCCCGGTAGTTGCCTCAGAGTTCACCTGCATGTGCCAAGCCTAGCCCCGAAGGCGGAAGCCGGTCCGCTACCGTGTGAGCATGACAACTGACGAGTCTGTGCCGCAACGGCCGTTGGTCTACGCCCACCGGGGCTCCAGCGGCACCTACGCCGAACATACCCGCGCCGCCTACCTGCAGGCCTTGGCTGACGGGGCCGACGGGGTGGAGTGCGATGTCCACCTGACCCGGGACCAGCACGTGGTACTGCTCCACGACGCCAACCTGGACCGTACCTCGGACGGCACGGGGCCGGTGGGGGACCGGACCCTGCACGAACTGCGGCAGCTGGACTTTTCGTCGTGGAAGGGGGCGCGGATTCCCGAGGCCTACGGCGCCCGTTCCGAGCAGTTCCTCACCCTTCCGGAGCTCCTGGACATCCTCCGCGGTGCGGGGCGGCCCGTGGGCCTGGCCATCGAGCTCAAGCATCCAAGCCCTTACCAGCTCAAGCTGGAGGACCGGGTACTGGAAGTGCTCCGCAGCGAAGGCTGGGATCCGGAAAGCTCCACGCTGGATAACGTGGCCGTGACCTTCATGAGTTTCAGCCCCGATTCAGTCCGCCACCTCCTGGAATCCGTCCCGCCCCGCTACATTTGCCAGCTCGTGGACGATCTCACCGTCCACGAGATACGCGGCGGACTGGGCGTGGGCCCGATTACCGGCGGAGCGATCGCCAACCTGATGAAGGCCACCCAACTTGAGGGCGAACAAATCCTGGACGACTGCCTGGTGGGCATGGCGGGCCCAGGCATCGACTATGTCCGCGAACGCCGGGACACCGTCCGCCGCTGGCTGGACTCCGGCCGGCGCTTCAGGGTCTGGACAGTCGACGCGCCGGAGGACGTTGACCTGTGCCAGGAACTGGGCATCCAGGAGATCACCACCAACGTGCCGGCCCGGGTCCTGGGCCAGCTCCGCGTGGCGTCACCGCAGGCGAAGTAGGACGGCCGTGGCGGAGGGCGGCGTCGGCGGATCCTTCCCGCGCAGGTGGTGGGCCGGTTCGCTGGACGTGGAGGGTCTGGCCCTGCAGTCGGTGGGGGCAGCGGCGGAGGCGCTGAACCGGTACACGGGTGACGCGGGCCGGTTCAGCACCACCGCTGCCTTGACGGCGGCAGCCTTCGACTCCTTCGGACACCTGCGGATCGAGGGGCGCCAGCCGCAGGGCTTCGCGCCGCTGTCGGGCTTCCGGCGCACCGCGGACGGCTGGATCCGGCTGCACGCCAACTACCCGCACCATGAGCAGCGGCTGCTGCAGGCGCTGGGGGCGTCCTCCGCCGATGACGCGGATCAGGCACTCCGCGCCATGCCGTCGCTGCAGGCGGAAGCTGCCATCCAAGGCAACGGCGGGATCGCTGCGGCCGTAAGGACCCGCACCGAATGGCTGGCGACGGACATGGGCCGGGCCGCCGGCCAAGGACCCTGGGCCGCTGTGGAGTTTGCCGATGGTGCGGCGGCGGGCCTGGGCCTGGCTGACGTCGCCGCAACAACCCCGGGTCGTCGGCACACTGTTGGCCGGCCCCTGGGTGGCGTCCGCGTCCTGGACCTGACCCGGGTTATCGCAGGGCCCGTCGCCACCCGTTTGCTGGCCGCGCTCGGAGCGGATGTCCTCCGGATCGACCCGCCGGCTTTCCCCGAGATCGCGGACCAGTTCGTGGACACGGCGTTCGGCAAGCGCAGCGCGGAAGCCGATCTTGGCCTCCCGGCAAACCAGCACAGCCTGCGGCAGCTGCTGGCCGGTGCGGATGTAGTGGTCACCGGCTACCGGCACGCCGCCCTGGACCGTTTTGGGCTCAACCCCCGGGAATTGCTGGCCGCACACCCGGGCCTGGTGGTGGTTACCCTCAACAGTTGGGGCACGACCGGGCCCTGGAGCGGCCTGCGCGGCTTCGACAGCATTGTCCAGGCCGCCTGCGGGATTGCCCGCGCATACGGGAGGAACGACGACGACGGGTGGCGCCCGGGTGCCCTCCCGGTCCAGGCACTGGACCACGCCACAGGGTACGGCGTGGCGGCGGCGGTGATCCACCTGCTGGACAGCCGCAGGCAGTCTGGGGTGGGCGCCGCTGCGCACCTGTCACTGACCCGGACGGCGGAGGAACTTTTTGCGTTGCCGGACACCGAGGCAGTCCGCGGGGAGCTGGCAGCACCGGAGTACCGCACCATGGACAGCCCCTACGGCGTGCTCCGCTACGTTGGGCCGCCCCTGCTTTCCGGCGGCCGGCCCCTGGACTATCCGTCTCCGCCCCCGGCCTACGGCAGCGCCACGCTCACCTGGGCCTGACGAAAGACGCAGCGCCGCCTCTCGTCGGCATCGCCGCAGCTGGCACGGCCGGTTGCGAGCGCCCGCTCCTGCTGTGGTTGAGTGGTTCCATGTCTTTTCCCCGGTCCGGCCCCGCTGTCCAGGGCCTGCCCTTGCACGTCCTGCCCTTGCACGTCCTGCCCTTGCACTGCCTTCCACTCCAAGGCTTGTCCGCCGCTGCCATGGGTGCCCTCCTGCTGGCCAGTGCCGGCAAGCATTTCCGCGACCCTGGTTTCTTCCGTGACGTTGTTCCGGAATACCTCTGCCGCGTGGATCCGCAACCCGGTCTGCCTCAGGTGCCCCAGCACCCGCTGGCGCTCCTTTCCCGGGACGAATGGATCGCGGTGAGCGGGCTGCTGGAACTGGCTGCCGCCGTCGGCGTCCTCCTCCCGCCTACCCGGAAGCTGACTGCCACCGCCCTCACCGGAATGTTCACCGCATTCCTGGCAGGGCACGTCGACGCCCTGGTGCGGGCGTACGGTCCGGAGGGTTCGCCCCGCCGCCGGAAGATCCACTCGCTGCGGCTCCCGCTGCAGGCGCCACTGATCCTGTGGGCCTGGAGCCTGCGGAAGCCGGCCTCGCCAGGGTGCCCGCCGGGAGGCCGGCCGTGAAACTGACGGGCTCGCCCGCGGTGAAGGTGGGAATCTCCATCAGCATCGCTACCGGCCTGTATGGAATCTCCTTTGGGGCGTTGTCAGTGACGTCCGGCCTCAACCTGTGGCAGACCATGGCGCTGAGCCTGCTCCTGTTCAGCGGCGGCTCGCAGTTCGCGTTCATCGGTGTCGTTGCCGGAGGAGGCTCGGGTATCGCCGCCATGAGCGCCGCCACCTTGTTGGGCATGCGCAACGGCATCTACGGCATGCAGTTGAACGCGCTGCTGAGGCCCAGCGGCTGGCGCAAGTACGTGGGTGCGCAGCTGACCATCGACGAGTCCACCGCCACCAGCACCGGACAGACGGATCCGGCCGAGCAGCGCCGCGGATTCTGGACCGCCGGGATTGGCATTTATGTGCTGTGGAACATCTTCACGCTCGTAGGCGCCCTGGCCGGGAGCGGCCTGGGCGATCCCAAGAGGTGGGGACTCGATGGCGCCGCCGTGGCAGCGTTCCTCGCACTGCTCTGGCCGCGGCTAAAGGGCCGGGAGCCCGTTGCGATCGCGGTGGCGTGCGCCGTAGCCACCGTGATTGCCGTGCCGTTCGTGCCGCCGGGGGTCCCTATCCTGGTGGCAGCTGTGGTGGCGGCGCTGGCGGGATGGCTAAGCCACGGCCGGCGTGACGAAGGCCTCGAACCGGACATCGAGCCATACGGGCACCCGGCCGGCCGCCACGCTCGCGGGAGTGCACCGCAGGCAGGCGCGGAGCGCGGCGACACCACTGGCCCGGCGGCCGCCCCATGAGCCTGTGGATCTGGCTGCTGATCGCGTGTGCCCTTGCCTACGCGTGGAAACTCGTGGGGTATTTCGTTCCTGCCAAGCTCCTGGCGGACCCTCGTGCCTCGCGTATTGCCGGCACCATGACCATCGGGCTGCTCGCCTCGCTGACCGTGGTCAACGCCGTGGCCTCCGGACAGGCGCTGGCCGCCGACGCACGGCTGGGTGCGCTGGCCGCGGCCGCGGTGGCCCTGGCGTTCCGGGCGCCTTTCCTGGTGGTGGTTATCGCCGGGGCAGGAACCGCGGCGCTGCTGAGGCTGCTGGGCTGGAACTGACCACCAGCATCACAGAGTGATATAGATCACGCCCTGCGTGGTTTGCCGGTTGTATCATGAAATCGGCTTATGCAGCTGGCCACGGCATTCGCGATGAACGGCACCCATGGAAAACAAGCTGCAGGTGGCAAGGGACTTGGCGGGCGGTCCCCGGCAAAAAAATGCTCGACGCCGGGCGGGACTTCCCGCCAAACGTTTCTTCAAGCGCTTTGCAGGCCTGTCGGACGTGCCGCCGGAGGACCTGGAAATCCTGTCGCAGAGGCTGCAGGCGGCACTCGACCTGGACCCGTCGTCGTCCGCCCCTGCCTTGCAAGCCCTGGTGCGCCGGGAGGTCCGCAAGCGGGCTGAGGGCGGCAGGGCCTAACGCCCCCAGCCTTCCGGGTGCCGCGTATGGTGCACTGGAACAGAGGCGGCCCTCACGGGCGCTGCCACAAAGGAGGAACCGAAATGGACGAACAGTCACGGCCCGCCGGGCCGGAAGACGGCCAGGGCACCGAGGACGCCGGGAAAGACAGGCCGGAAGATTACTCCGCCGGGAGTTCGCCAGCGGAGCAGCCTGCGAAGCAGCGGTCCGCCTATCTTGATCCCCGCGGCTCGGAAGGAACCCGGGAACTGCGGGACACTGCCAGGCGGCGCCGGGATGCGGAAGAAAAGCTGCAGCAGCACCTGATGGAAGCGAAAGAACACGTCCCCAACGAGTTCCACGAACACCACCCGCATGCCCACGACACCGAACCGGGCCGGCCCGAGGGCAAAGGCGGTGCTGCAGAATAGGCCCCGGAAGAATCCTGACTGCCGTGCCCGGTATCGAGCAGGGGCGGGTTGTATTTCCGTGCTGTCCGGGATGAGCCCCGGGCGGGGGCTCGCTGGCTAAGCCAGTCTTTGGCTGGCTCCATCGGGCGAAGCGGCCCTGCGGCAGCTTTCCTCGACTGCCATCTCGTACCACGCCTCGGCGCCGAACTCGGGCTCTGGCGTATCAAGGTTCTGGTAGAGGGCGTCCAGCAGCTCCGCGAGTTCCGCAGGCTCCAGGGCCGGGAGGACTTCCTCGGGGCCACGGGGGTCCGTGAGGTAGCGGACAAGGTGTGAACTGTTCATTGCAGTGCTGCCATTGCGCGGCGGAAGGGCGCAAAATTGCTCATGGGTCGCCTCCAGCTGAAATTCCCGCGGCTGGCTGCTTAACCTCTCCAGATTCTATGGCACTGGACAAGGCCCCCACAATGTAACCGCCCCCACAATGTATCCCGCCCGGCAATGGACCTGGCACGGCGCCGCGGCGGATGGCCAGTGGGCCAGCGCCGGTTCAGGCTGTGGGGGCCGGGACAGGCACGTGCGCGGGAAGCGGACGCGCCGGCCGGTCGGCGCGGATGGCATCCTCCACCAGCGCCAGGGGCCGCCGCCACGCATCGGAGCCGGGCTCCATGGTGTCCACCACGCCGATCAGCATGGCAAGCAGCCGGAACATGTCGGTCATGGAAATGTCGGCACGCAGCGTGCCCTGTCCTTGTCCCCGGACCAGCAGCACACTGATGGACTCCATGAGCGAACCGGTGATCCCGGTGAGGAGTTCCCGCCGCCCGGCGACGGCGCACAGCAGGTTGGCGTCGGCGCTGGCGGCTGCCATCAGTGCTTCGAGTACGCGCAGCAACCCCGCTGTGGCGTCGATATCGGCCAGGGCGCCGTCCATGACGGGGTCCACGGTAAGGCGGAGTTGCCGGTTGAGCGCAGCGAGGACCAGTTCTTCCTTGTCCGCGAAGTTCCGGAACAGGGTAGCCGGGCCCACTCCGGCCGTTGTTGCGATGGTTTGGAGCGGCACTTCGGGACCGAATTCCCGGAAACACTGGCGCGCCGCCGTGATGATCTTGTCCACGTTCCGCGCTGCGTCCGCACGGAGGGGCTTTCGGGCGACTGCGAGGCTCATGGCCAACAGGTTAGCAACGGAGGCTCCGGCCGGCATGGTTACCGCAGGGTAGGCGCTTATGTGACGGCCGCTGCCGGTGGTCCAGCCTGCGGCGGCCGGGATCCGCGTGGGACACTGGGGGCATGTTGCTTGCATTTTCCGTGGCTCCCTCAGGTGTTCCCAGCGAGGGCGCCAGGCCCGACGACGCTTCAGTGCACGACGCCGTTGCCGCCGCGGTGAAGATCGTCCGGGAGTCGGGTCTGCCCAACCAGACGGATTCGATGTTCACCACCATCGAGGGTGAATGGGACGAGGTGTTCGACGTCGTCAAGCGTGCCACCGAGGCTGTGGGACGTTACGGCAGCCGGGTGTCGCTGGTGATCAAGGCTGATATCCGGCCGGGTTACTCGGGCGAAATCACCGCGAAAGTGGACCGCCTGGAAGGCGCACTGGCCCAGGAATCCTGAGCCCGCGGGAGGACCGGACGCATCTGGACCCCCACGGCGCCCCGTGCCAAACTGTGCCCATGTTCGAGCACAAGCCCCGTCCGGAGTGGATAGCCACCGAAGAGTTCCTGTCCCGAACCGTGGTGCATCCGGATGCGGCCCTCCAGCAGGCCATCCGGGCGGCGGCGGATGCCGGGATGCCCGCCATCGAGGTGGCACCCAACGCCGGGAAGCTGCTGAAGCTGCTGGTCCAGATGTCCGGGGCCCGCCGCATCCTGGAAATAGGAACGCTGGCCGGCTACAGCACCATCTGGCTGGGCCGGGGCCTTCCGCCCAGTGGCACGCTGGTCACGTGCGAATACCTGCCCCAGCACGCCGAGGTGGCGTGGGCGAACATTGACGCCGCCGGCCTGGGGGAGAAAGTGGAGATCCGGCTGGGGCCGGCGCTCGACACCCTTGCCGCCCTTGAGGAAGAGGACCGGGAACCGTTCGACTTCATCTTCATTGACGCCGACAAGCAGAACAACAGCCACTACCTTGAGTGGGCCGTCAGGCTGTGCAGGCCGGGTGCCACCGTGGTGGTGGACAACACCATCTGGGAGGGTGCGGTCCTGGACCCGGGCATGGATCCGGTCAATGCGCCCGGAATCATTGACGCACTCACGCTCTTGGGCAACCACCCGCGCCTGGACGCCACCGTAATACAGACCGTGGGCTCCAAAGGCTGGGACGGATTCGCCGTTGCCCGCATCCTCCCGCCAAATAGTAAGTAAGCTGTGTAGATGCGTCCCGGGGGCCGGGCGCCCCCAGCGTCGATGGAGGAACGTTTGCAAGCGGTAACCACTTCTGTCTTCTTTGATTCCACCGACGCCGGCATCTCCCCATGGAGCTCATTCCTGCGCGCAGTTCCGGACGCTGCAGGCGACGTCACTGCCCTGTTGGCCCTGGCCGTGGAAGCGGGCGAAACCTGGCCGCGTCCCGGAGAAGGCCGGACGCAGCTGTTATGGGAGCTCCTGGCCTCTGTCGCCGCCATTGACGTGGCGGCAGCCCGGGTATTAGAGCCGCATATGGACGCCATTGCCATTCTTTCCCAAGCTGCCGGCACGGATACCGCTGACCAGCCGCCCGGGGAAGGCGTCGGAGCGTCATGGGGCGTCTTCGCGGCAGAGGCCCCCGGCGTCAGCCTGCGGGCCAGCCGCGACGGCGGCACGGTGGTCCTGGACGGGGCCAAACCGTGGTGCTCCTTGGCTGCAAGCCTGGACCGTGCCGTCATCACCGCCCATACGGACGACGGCGGCAGGGCGGCTTTCGCCGTCGACCTCCGCCACCCCGGGGTACGGTGCGAAGAGCCCGCCTGGGTGGCGCGCGGCCTCCGGGAGATCCCCAGTGGAACCGTGCACTTCGACCACGTTCCGGCAGTGGCCCTGGGTGGAACCGGCTGGTATCATAGCCGCCCCGGCTTCGCCTGGGGAGGCGTGGGCGTTGCCGCCTGTTGGCTGGGCGGCGCGGTGGGAGTGGCCCGCGATTTCCGCGCCGGCCTGCTAGCCGGCGCCGACGCCGGGAGGGAACCGGACCAAGTGGCGCTCGCCGCCCTCGGCGAGGTGGACCGCACCCTCACTGCCGCCATGCAATACCTCGTCCGAACCGCGGCACGCATCGATGACGGCAGCCTGGGCGCCCACGGCCAAAGTTCCTGGAGCGAAGCCCAGCGTGTCCGCGGAACCGTTGCTTCCGCCGTCGAACGCGTCCTGCACTTGGTGCTTTCCAACCGGGGCCCCGCCCCACTTGCCTTCGACGAACGCTATGCCAAACGGACGGCGGACCTGGGACTGTACGTGCGCCAGCATCACGGGTCACGGGACGACGCCCAGCTGGGCCGCCTCACGCTGAAGGGTGACTGCCCGTGGTGACCTTCTCGCACGCGGACCAAGGCACCGCCGAAGCAGCCTGGGCCGGAAGCGAACTGTCGGTCGCGCCGGAACTGCCGCTCGGCCCCGATGAACTCGCTGCGCTGCGCTTCGTGGTCCTGGCCGCCCATCCTGACGATGAGACCCTCGGCGCGGGCGGACTCATGGCGCGGCTGGCCGCGCTGGGCGCGCAAGTGGAAGTCCTCCTGTGCACGGCGGGGGAGGGATCCCACCCGGATTCCCCCACCACATCACCCGAGGAGTTGGCGCAGGCCCGGTTGGCGGAATTCGCCGCGGCACTGACCGTCCTGGGATTGGGGGACCGGTGGCGCTTCCTCGGTTTTCCGGACCGCGGCCTCGGCTCCCACGCTGACGCCATCGCCGCTGCCGTCAGGGATGCAGCGGCGCGGCTGCCCGGGCGGGCCGACCAGCTGGTCCTGGTTGCGCCCTACCGTTTCGACGGCCACTCCGACCACGACGCACTCGGTGCCGTGGCAGCGGAAACCGCCAGGAAGGATGGCCACGCACTGCTGGAGTACCCCATCTGGTACTGGCATTGGGCCACGCCCGGTGACCAGCAGTGGCGGGCGTGGCTCCGGTTCCCGCTGGACGGCGAGTCCGGCGCGGCCAAGGAACGTGCCATGGCTGCCCACGCCAGCCAAGTCATGCCGCTGTCCCCGGCCCAGGGGGACGAAACCCTGCTGAGCCGTGAGTTCCTTGGCCATTTCGCCCGAGGCTACGAAGTGTTTGCCTGGACACCGCCCCGGGACGCGTCCGGCCCGGCGCACTCCAGCCAGGACGCCGAGGAGGTCTTCGACGTCGTCCATAACGGCTCCGCCGACCCCTGGAACTACGCCTCGAGCTGGTATGAGCGGCGCAAGCGGGCGATCACCCTCGCTGCCCTCCCGGATGAGACCTATGAGCGCGGCCTGGAAGTGGGCTGCTCCATCGGTACCCTGACGGAGGACCTCGCGGGCCGCTGCCGCAGCCTGCTGGCCGTTGATGCCAGTGGGGCCGCGGTTCGCCGAGCCACGCGACGGCTCGACGGCAACCACGGAGTCCGCGTCGAGCAGCGCGTGGTCCCCGGCTCCTGGCCCCGCGGAACATTCGACCTGCTGGTGGTGTCCGAGGTCGGCTACTACCTGGCCCCCGGCGAGCTCGCTGACCTGTGGGACCGGGTGGAGGCCTCACTGGAACCGGGCGGGGTCTTGGTCCTGTGCCACTGGCGGCACCCGATCGACGGCTGGCAGCTCGACGGCGACACCGTCCACGCGCTCGCCCGCCAACGGTTGCGCTGGCCAACCACGGGGCTGTACCGGGAGCGCGACTTCGTCCTGGAAGTCCAGGTGTGCCCGGCCCGCGGGACGGGCGTGGCATGACGCTGGCGGCCTCGGGGGGACCAGCCGCAGGGTTTCGGCACGGCATGGGGGCAACGCGGATCGACAAAGTGGCCGTCGTGATCCCGGCGCACAACGAGGAACAGGCCCTGGAGCGGGCGCTCACTTCAGCCGGCACCGCCGCGGACCGGCTGGCCGTGGACAGTCCCGGAACTGAGGCGGAGGTTGTTATTGTCCTCGACGCCTGCACGGACCGGTCGCTGGAGATAGCCGCCGGCTTCGCAGCCCGTGACCTCCGCTTCCGCGTCCTGCCCGTCGGTTTCCACAGTGTGGGAAAGAGCCGCCGGGCAGGTTGCGGGGCGGTGCTGGAAAGCCTGGGCGGTTCCGGCGCGGCGGGTATTCCGGCACGTCGCCTGTGGTTGGCCAACACCGACGCCGATTCACAGGTACCGGAAGACTGGCTGCTCCGGCAGCTGGAACTGGCAGCCGCCGGAGCCGACCTTGTCCTTGGCTCCGTGGAGCCCGATGCCCATGGGACACACCACGAGCTGTTGGCCCGCTGGCACGCCCGGCATGCCTTGGCCGAGGACCACCCGCACGTCCATGGGGCCAACCTGGGTGTCCGCGCTTCGGCCTATCTCGCGGCCGGGGGCTTCCCTGGGATTGACCGCGACGAAGACAGGATTCTGGTGGAGCGGCTTCGCGCGGGCGGGGCAGCAATCGTTTCCACTGACACCACGCGCGTCCTTACCTCGGGGCGGACCAGCGGCCGCGCGCCCGGCGGGTTCGCCGCTTACCTCCTGGCGCTGGCACAACCCTGACGGCGCGTGCGTCCGGCGGTCACACGAGGTCCGGAGCGCTCGCCACGATGTAGTCCGCCGCCGCCGGTCCGGTCATGGAAAGGTTGTTGCTGTCGGGATCGATGCCTGCCTGCTGCAACGCCTCCCACAGGGAGGACGGGGTGTGGGGCTCGGCCTTATTCAGGAGGCACCAGCTGGTGTAAAGGCCATAGAGCTCGTCCCGTCCAAGGCCCAGTCCGGGCTCCCTGTCCGGGACAACTGCCTCGGCTAGGAACTGGTCAAAATGTGTAGCAGTCATGTTCGCTCATTTGGTTGGAGCTTGTATCCGCCGTCTGCTTCAGCGGCCACGCCGGTTCCCAAAAGGCCCCGGCAAGGTATTCACGAAACTATTGCAGGAGGCGCGGCTTGTCCAGTCACGCCGAAAGAGGGCAGGCCCATGGGGGGCCGACGGCGACTGGGGGGACTGGCCTCGGTCTCAGAAGAGGCCATCTCACCGCCGGCCCCGCTTCGCCCCGGACCCCACAGCCCGGGAAACTTCGACAGGACCTTCACCATGAATTTTCCTCTTTCTCGAAGGTCCTGCCTAGTCCCTTCCTCCCTGGCCGGCCCGGACCGTTACATGTTGCTGCCCGGCCGGCCCCCGCCGTCGGACTCTCCCTCTTCGGCGCGGGCCCGGACCTTCTCGCGAACCTTGTCCCGGTGCCGTTCGCCCTGGTTCTGCACGCCGTTGCCCTCCTGGCCGTGCTTCTCCCGGAGTTCCCTGCCGTGCTTGACGTCTTCCTCGATCTGCTGCTGAAGTTTCTCGCTCTTTTTGGTGTCCCGGGGCGGTAACTGAATGGTTTCCTCCGCCTTGATGCCGGCTTGAAGTTCGCGGCCGCGCTCCACTTCGGCGTCGAACTCTGCGCCGAACAACAGGGACATGTTCAGGATCCACAGCCAGAGCAGCGCGACGATGACACCGCCAATGGCGCCGTAGGTCTTGTTGTAGCTGTTGGAGTACGCCACGTAGAAGCCGAAGGCCAGCGAAGCCAGCAGGAACACCACCAAGGCGATGGCCGAACCCATGCTCATCCACCGGAATTTCGGCTGTTTCACGTTTGGTGTGGCGTAGTAGAGGATGGCGATCGCCACGGTGATCAGCACCAGCATGACTGGCCACTTGGCGATGTTCCACACCGTCAGGAAGGCTCCTCCAAGCCCGATCAGGTTCCCGACGGATTCTGCCACGGGGCCGCTCAGCACGAGCATCGCCGCGATGACGACGACGATCAGCAGGTTCACGACGGTGACGCCGAGCATGGTGCCCCGCAGCTTCACGAAGGCACGGCCTTCATCGACTTCGTAGACACGGTTCATGGCCCTGCCGAAGGCCCCGACGTAGCCGGACGCGGACCAGAGTGCCGTGAGGAGGCCCAGGACAAGGGTGAAGCCGGCGGCCGAGGAACTCGCGAGGTCCTGGACCACCGGCCGGATCGTCTCCACGGTCTGCCCGGGGGCGAAACCTTGGACGATGTCCAGCAGGGCGGAGGTGGTCTTCTGCGGGTCGCCGAAGATTCCCAGGAGGGATACCAGCGCCAGCAGCGCCGGAAAGATCGAAAGTACGGAGTAGTAGGTCAGGGCCGCTGCCAGGTCCGGGCACTGGTCTTTGCTGAATTCCCGCAGCGTCTTCCTGGCGATGTACTTCCAGGAGGGCTTCTCCAGGTCCCGGGGGCTCCCGGGTTTTCGCGAATCGTTCGGATCGGGGGCCTGGCCCGCCTTCGCGGTACTGGTCTCGGACGTGTTGTGAGTGGCCATTGGGGGAGTCCTCTCGATCTCGGGGCCAAGAGGACAGGCCGACCCCGCGGGTGGCGGTGCCGGCCTGTCGTCTTAGGTGTTGCCTTTAGGGAGCCGCGGTAAGCGGAGCGTCAGCTGCTTTGGACGGTGTCCTTCGCGTCTGCGGCACGGTCTTTGACGTCGTCGGCTGCGTGCTGGCCCTCAGCTTTGACGTTCTGGGCGGCGTCGGTTGCCGTGGCCTTGACGTTTTCCATGGCTTCCTGTGCCGGCTCCTTGAGGTCCTGGGCCATGTTTTTAGCGGCGTCAGTAAGTTCGGCGGCCAGTGGCTGGGCTGCCGTCTTGAGCTGATCGGCCGCTTCCCGCTCTTTCTGGCTTGGCGGGATCAGCGACGAGACCAGGAGTCCGGCCCCGAACGCGATGAGGCCTGCAGCCAGCGGGTTGCCAGCGGTCTTTGACTTCACCTGGCCCGGGGTTTGGGAGACGGCGTGGCCGGCATCGGAAAGCTTTGCCGAGACGGCGTCGCCAGCCTGGTGCAGGCTGTCCGCCGCTGAGTGCGCACCTGCGCCCGTGGTGTTGTGGACGTTGGTGGTGGCGGTGTCTGCTGCACCCATGATTTTCTCCTTCATCCCGGTGGCCGCATCCTTGAGCTTGTCGGTCTGCCGGTGGACGATGTTGGACGGCGTGACTTTGTCGGCCACGGCGTCCACGTTTGTTCCCAGGCGTGCCCGGGTGGCTTCGATGTCTGCGCGGATGACGTCAGGGTTTTCGCTCATCGGTTTACCTCACCTGGTTTAAGGGTTGGGGGTATCTCAGAAAGGGTTTCGCCGGTCTGGGGCATGCCCTTGATTTGCTTCAGTTCCTTGCGGCCCATGGAGGCCAGGACAGCTGCAATGATGGCCCAGACCACGGCAGTGATCAGGGCGGACCAGCCCAGCGGCATGACGGCGCCGAGGGCGAACATCAGGGCCAAGGACAGGAACAGCAGGACGAAGTGTCCGCCAACCCCGGCGCCGGCCAGCATGCCGGATCCTTTGCCTGCGCGGGTGGCGGTCTGCTTCAGTTCAGCCTTGGCCAGATCGACTTCCTGGCGCATGAGGGTGGACAAGTCCCGCGTTACGTCGCCGAGCAACTCCCCTAGGGAGGCGTTGTCCGCTTTCACATGCGCCGCGCTTGGCGGCGGCTCAGGTATGTGGCTGCTCATCAGAGTCCGCCAGCCTGGCCGCCCCTGGCGCGGTCCCGGGTGAAGGGGTCAGCCGCCATCGGGTCATCGGCCAGTTCGCGGTCGCGCAGGGGGTCGTCGGAAACCTGGTTTCCGGACCACGGTTCCTCCACCAATTGCGGGCTGTCGAGGCCGCTGGCAGTCGACGTGGACTCGGGGTAGCTGCTGCCCGGCGCGCCGCCGTCGTATCCGGCCGTGGTGGTGGCCGGACCGGGCAGCTGGACGGGCGGCGGAGGCACTACACCACCGGCGGCCGGCGGCTGGCCGTATTGGTCCGGGTATGTCGTGCCTGCGTGCTGGCCGGAAAGGCCTGCGGCAGCTGATGCGGTTGAGCCGGTAGACTCCGGGGCGCCTGCCGTAAGGCCACGGGTCAAGCGTCCGGCGAGGACACCGGCTCCGGCAGCGAGGAGCAGGAACGTTCCGGGCCGGTTGCGGGCAAACCGCTGGACCTCGTTCAGGAGGTCTCCGGGTTCCCGGTTCTCCAACCAGGTGGCGATCGATGATGTCCGCTCGGCCGCCTGCCGGACCAGGTCGCTGGCCATGCCGTGCTGGTCCGGGGCGCTGGCCATGCTGTGCAGCTGGCCGGAAATGTTGCGGATGCCTTCTGCAGCCTTCTGCTGCTGCGTTGCGGCCTCGCTCGTGAGGCCTGACTTGGCCTGGTGCAGCAGGTCCTGCGCGTTGGACTTTGCCTCCGAGGCTACGTTGGCTGCCTCTTCTTTGGCCGTCTGTGCCACGTTCTGTGCGGAACCCGCTGCTGTCTTGGCTACGCCTGCTGCCTCGTCCTTGGCAGCTTCGGTGCGTGAGGACGCAGAACCGGTGCCGGCACTCTCCGGCATGGTTTGGGTTTGTTCGTAATCGGCGGGTGCGTACCCGTTTCCGCTCTCAGCGCCATAGCTGGCTGCCGGAGACGGAAAGTTTGCGGGCCGGCGCTCGCCGGGGATTCCTGTATGTGCCTGAGGGGCCGTGTTTGCGGTGTCCTCGGGCCATTGGTTCTCTGTCATCTTCGCTCTTCCTTTCAGAAAGAAGGCTGGTTGCTGATCAAGAACCAGCGGTACTGGCCGTAAAATAGTAAGCATGTTTACTAATGAAAGGTAAGTACCCTTGCTAATTGGGTTCTAACCGTTCGAGTAAAAATGTCAGCCGGAATGGCTCTGGCCTGCCCGGTCACAACGAAGTGGGAAGTGGTGGGAAACATGGATACAGCTCCATGGGTATGGGTAGTGGTTGCGGTTGTCGTCGTGGCACTGATTGTTGTGCTGCTCCTCTCCGGCGGACGGCGCCGCAAGGCGATGCAGGAGAAGCGGGACCAGGAGAATCGGGAAAAAGCGGCCGAGATCCGCCGCAAGGCTGAAAACATGGAACTCGACGCCCGCGAACGGGAAGCCAAGGCCATCCGTGCACGCGCCGACGCCGAGCAGGCCCAAGTGGACGCGGCCCGGCTGCGGCAGGAAGCCGAGGAACGCAGCCGGGAAGCGCAGTCCCTCCGCAGCGACGTTGCCGGCCATGCCCGCGAGGCGGACGAGTTGGATCCCGACGTCGGTCGTGACGGCACCCGCCGCGACGTACACGGGGCGGCCCGGGACGGGCAGGCGCAGGCCGAGGCTTCCAACCATGGCGGCAATGCGGCCGACGTCGGGCATGACCCGGCTGTGCATCGCGAAACCGGGCGCCATGGCAGCGCGGGCAGCGACCTGCCGCAGGCTGAGGCTGAGCGCCGTGACGCTGCTGGCACCGACCTGCCGCACTCTGATGCAGGGCGCCATGGCAGTGCGGGCAACGACCTGCCGCAGGCTGAGGCTGAGCACCGTGACGCTGTGGGCACCGACCTGCCGCACTCTGATACTCGGCACCATGACTCTGTGGTCAGCGACGCTGCGGGCGGTGACGCGGAGTCCAGTGATGCGCGGCCCATCGACGCAGAGCGCCCTGATTCTCCGGCTGCGGATCCGCGGACTGAGGCCGGTCGGCGGATCAATAACAGCGACGCGGAGCGCGATGTGCGCGACGCGAAGAACCCGCACGCGGGCCTCTAGGCTGGATTGCTCCGGGTGGGAGCGGAAGGAGGTTCCTTCTTCCGTTCCCACGCCCGCGCGGGCGGACAAGGATTGTTTTATAAGCAGCCTTATGATTTCCTGCTTCTAAGTCTTGCCGCAGGCTTTCGGAACCAGACCGAGGGAAAACAGCACCCATGCCCGAATCCTTTGCCGCCTTGGCCGCAAACACCGTCCCGGTCCATCAACAGGCCGAAACATCTGATCCGCCATCTCCGCGGGCCGCCTCGGAGCGTTCGCAGGGGGCATTCGAAAATGACATGGTTTTGAGGTACCTGGATCTTGCCGAGGCCTTGGCCGCACGGTTTGAAGCACGCGGCAGGGAACGGGCGGACCTGAACCAGGTCGCCTACCTGGGACTGGTGAAAGCCGCCCGCGGGTTCAACGAGGCCAAGGGTGACAGTTTCCCGGCCTATGCCGCGCCTACCATCACCGGTGAGCTCAAGAGGTATCTCCGCGACCGGACATGGGTGGTCCGCCCGCCACGCCAGGTCCAGGACTTGAGGACCCGCCTGTTCAGGGCGGAACCCGAACTCACCCAGTCCTTGGGCCGGATCCCCAGTGTGGCCGAATTGGCCGGAGAGCTGGGTGCGGATCCCGTGGACGTGTTGGAAGCCATGTCGGCGTCCAGCAGCATGCACCCCGATTCCCTCGACGCGGTGAGTCCGCACTCGGATGCCCCGTCCATTGGTGAGATGCTGGCCAGTCCTGAAACGCCGCTGGAGAGGCTTGAGGAGCTCGCCGGCCTGCGCGCCGCCATGAAGGACCTGGCTGACGTGGATCGGGAACTGCTGTACCGCCGCTATTTCTGCGAGGAAACGCAGGTGCAGTTGGGCAAGCGGCTGGGTATGTCCCAAATGCAGGTTTCCCGACGCCTGGCGAAGGTGCTGATGGAATTGCAGCGCCGGCTGGAAGAAGGCGCCGGCGTGGACGGTCCGGTCGGGGACCGCAAGGCGAGGACGGAACGGGAAGCGCGGACGGCCCAGCCGGCCAACCAGGTGGTGCCGTTCCGGCGGCCCAGGAAGACCGGCCGTCCAGGCGTCGCGGGCCGGGGCCGCCTCGACTGCACAGGCACCAGTTGAACGGATCCGGCGTGGCCACGGGACAGCGTTCACGCCATGAGGCCCGCTGACCGGGGGGTTCGATGGCTTCAACTAGGGTTGAACCATGAGTGAAGGCGGGCCCCAATAATGGCCAAACGCGGAAAGTCGGGAGGCCGGGGCCGGTCCGCAGGCGTGGTGGAGGTGCCCAAGGGCACGGCGCCGGACGGTCCGGTGGAGGGTGTCTACTACATTGACACCGGCGACTGCGAGCTGGTGGCGGACCAGGACAACTCCACGGGCTGGCTCCTGAAGATCAACGGCGTCATGAGCTCGCATATCGACCTCGCCGACCCCTTGTTCCTGGACTTTGAGTACATGCGGTGGATGGCGGCGCTCATTGAGTCCCGCTGGCCGCCGTCGGACGCATCGTCGGCTAAGCTCCGCGGCCTGCACCTGGGCGGCGGTGCGTGCTCCATGGCACGCTACTTCGCCGCCGCCTACCCCGATGCCCGGCAAGTGGTGGTGGAACTGGACGGCAAGCTCGCTGAATACGTGCGCGGCTGGTTCGACCTCCCGAAGGCGCCGCTGCTCCGCATCCGCGTGGGGGAGGCCCGGGCGGTGACCGAAACCCTCACGGAGCACACCAGGGACTTCATTATCCGCGATGTCTTTGCCGGGGCCTTCACCCCGCGGCCGCTTACCACCGCCGAATTCACCACCCACGCCAAGCGGGTCCTGGCGCCGGGCGGCTTGTTCGTGGCCAACTCGGGGGACGCCCCGGACCTCAAGAACGCGCGTGAGGACGCCGCCACCATCGCCGCTGCCTTCAAGCACACGGTGATCATCGCCGACCCCGCCATGCTGAAGGGCAGGCGCTACGGCAACATGGTGATGGCCGGCAGCGACGTCCCGTTCGGCGACGATCCCCAACTTCGGCGCCGGCTCCTTGGCGGCGCCGTCCCCGCCCATCTATGGGACGATGCCCAGGTCCGGGCCTTCGCGGCCGGTGCGCTGGTCCGGCATGACGAGCCGGTTGAGCCAATCATCCGGTAATTTACCCCCGGCCCAGGAGCGCGCCGCGGTGCTCGGCCATCCGTTCCCGCAGGGCCTGCACGACGGCGGCCACCGCGGGGCGGCGGAGCGAGTCCGGGCGCAGCACCATCCAGTAGGGGAGCAGCTCACCGATTTCGCCGGGCAGCAACCGGACCAGGTCGTCATGGAGATCGCCCATGAAGCATGGCAGGAAGCCGACCCCGGCACCTGCCCGGGTGGCCTCCACATGGACGAACACGTTGGTTGACGTCAGGCCCTCGCGCATGGCCGGCACCAGCCGCCGCGGCGCATCGAGATCGTCCACCTGGAGCATCGAATCCACGAAGTAGACCAAGGGATGCTCATTGAGTTCGGCCACGGTGGCCGGAGTTCCGTGCTCGGCGAGGTAGGTGCGGGAGGCGTACATTCCCAGCCGGTATTCGCCCAGCCGGATGGCCTCCGCACGGTGCACCTGCGGCTCGCCCACCACCACCTCGATGTCCAGCCCGGAGCGCTGCTGCAGTGCCCGCCGGGTCATGGTCACCACCTCAACACTCAGGCCGGGATGGTGCCGGCGCAGTCGCGCCACGGCGGGGGCTGCGATGTAGGCGCTGAAGCCGTCGGTCGCCGTCATGCGTACGACGCCGTTAATCGGGTCGGGTGCCTGGCCGGCCGGTCCCAGCGTGCCCAGCACCGCTTCGACCTGTTCGGCCACCTGCACGGCACGCTCGCCCAGCTCCGTGAGTTCCCAGCCGCCGGCGGCCCGGGACAGTACCCGGCCACCAAGCGCCTTCTCGAGCGCGGCGATCCTGCGCGAGACGGTGGTGTGGTTCAAGCCCAGGGCTTGGGCCGCCGTCGTGAATTTTGCCGAGCGGGACACCGCCAGGAGGACCAGCAGGTCGTCAGGATTGGCGTTCATATCTGCAATTGTGCACATGCCAGGTGCCTCTTTGGGCATTGAACTGCAAAGTTTGTGCAGCAATACTCATCTGAGTCACTTGTGCTGGAGATCACAGCACGTGTCAATGTGGACACTGAGGAGAACCATGAGCGTTGAGCACAGCCAGGCAAACGAAGCCAGGTATGCACCCAAAGGAACCGGACTGAAGAAGATCGTTACCGCCTCCATGGTGGGCACGGTGGTGGAATGGTACGAGTTCTTCTTGTACGCCACCGCCGCCACCCTGGTCTTTGGCAAGTACTTCTTTCCGTCCACCGGCAATGACCTGGACGGAATCATCCAAGCCTTCCTGACCTACGCGGTGGGCTTCATTGCCCGGCCGCTGGGTGGCATCGTCTTCGGCCAGATCGGCGACAAGCTCGGCCGCAAGCCCACGCTGCAGTTGACCATCGTCATCATCGGCGTGTCCACCTTCCTGATGGGCTGCCTCCCCGGCTTCGCCGACATCGGATATTTGGCTCCAGCCCTGCTGGTGGCGCTGCGGTTCATCCAGGGCTTCGCGCTCGGCGGTGAATGGGGCGGTGCCGTCCTGCTGGTGGCTGAACACAGCCCGAACAAGACCCGCGCCTTCTGGTCCAGCTGGCCCCAGGCGGCCGTCCCCGTGGGCAACCTGCTGGCCACCCTGGTCCTCTACATCATGTCCACCACCCTCAGCAGCGAGGCATTCCTCGGCTGGGGCTGGCGCGTGGCCTTCTGGCTCTCCGCGGTGATCGTGTTCGTGGGCTACTACATCCGCACCAACGTCAGCGAATCACCCATCTTCCTCGAAGCCAAGGAACTGGTGGAGAAGGAACAGGCCGTCAGCTACGGCGTGTTCGAGGTTGTCCGCAAGTACCCCAAGGGCATCTTCCAGGCCATGGGCCTGCGGTTCGCCGAAAACATCATGTACTACCTGGTGGTCAGCTTCGCGATCGTCTACCTCAAGAGCGTGCACAAGTACGACACCTCTTCGCTGCTGCTGGCACTGCTGATCGCACACGTCATCCACTTCGCGATCATCCCGCAGTACGGCCGCCTGGCGGACCGGATCGGACGCAAACCCGTGTACCTGGCCGGCGCCATCCTCGGTGCCACCTGGCCGTTCTTCGCTTTCCCCATGTTCGATACCCGCAACGCCGTGGTCATCGTCCTCGCCGTCACCATCGGCCTGTGCCTGCACGGCCTGATGTACGCCGGACAGCCTGCCATCATGGCCGAAATGTTCCCCACCCGCATGCGGTACTCCGGTGCATCCCTCGGCTCGCAGGTAACGTCGATCTTCGCCGGCTCGCTGGCGCCGCTCCTGGCCACCCAGTGGCTGAAGGACACCGGCTCGTGGGTGCCGACGGCCATCTACCTGCTCGTCGCCTGTGCCATTACCGCGGTGGCCGTGCTGAGCCTGAAGGAAACCAAGGGCATCGCCCTGGAGGACGTGGACAAGGAAGACGCCGCCCGCGAAGGACTGCTCCCAGCCGGCCAACGCTAGGCTGCCGGAGCCGTTGGACCGTTTGGGCGCATGAAGGAGAAATGCAATGGATAACACGTTGAATGGACGCAAGGCACTGGTCACCGGCGGTGCCAGCGGAATCGGTGCCGCCTGCGTGCGCGCACTCGCGGCCCAGGGCGCGAAAGTGGTGGTGGCCGACGTCGACTCCGCCGCGGCTGCCAGGCTCGCCGACGAGGTGGGCGGCACCGCCTGGGCCGTGGACCTCCTGGACGTGGACGCCCTGGCCACCCTCAGCCTGGATGTGGACATCCTGGTGAACAACGCGGGAATCCAGCGCATCAGCCCCATTGAGGACTTTGATCCGGCGGACTTCCGCAGGATCATCAGCCTGATGCTGGAGGCGCCGTTCCTGCTGGTCCGGGCCGCCCTGCCGCACATGTACGCCAACCAGTTTGGCCGCATCATCAACGTGTCGTCGGTGCACGGTATCCGTGCTTCCCCGTTCAAGAGCGCGTACGTATCCGCCAAGCACGGCCTTGAGGGTTTGAGCAAGGTGACGGCGCTGGAGGGCGGGGAGCACGGTGTTACCTCCAACTGCGTGAACCCGGGCTACGTCCGCACGCCCCTGGTGGAGAAGCAGATCGCGGACCAGGCCCAGGTGCACGGGATCGACGAGTCTGAGGTCCTGGCCAAGGTGATGCTCACCGAATCGGCCATCAAACGCTTGGTGGAACCGGAGGAAGTGGCGTCCCTGGTTGCGTGGCTGGCCTCCGACAGCGCCGCTATGGTCACGGGGGCCAGCTACACCATGGACGGCGGCTGGTCTGCCCGGTAGGTTACCCCGCTAGTCCATCGGTTTGACCACGCGGTGATCGTAGAAGAAGACGCCATGGGTGGTCTTCAGCCCTACTGACCGGCGATCATGCCATACGACGACCCCTTCGCGCCTGCCGCTGAAGGGGTCGTCGCCAATCACGGTGTCGCCCACCCGGTAGGGGCATCGTGGGCTGACGGCCCCCTTGGCCCGGCGCCATACTGTCACCAGGGCATCGCGCAGGCTGACGGGCCGGCCCATGCCGGAAAGGTCCTGTGCGTAGCCCTTGGCCATGTGAGCCTCCCCTTCAGGCGGCAGCCGGCCGCCTGCTAACGGTGTTGGTCGGCGGAACGCTCCCAGCGGAGGATGGTCCTCCCATTCCGGCCGGCACCGTACGCCTACGCTATGCGCTATTCACATCAGCAACACCAGTAACAAGTACTTGTTTTGTCCAGTGGAACTACTTGCCTGTTGGGCGCGGTACATCCCCCAGCGGTCCGGCGGAGCATCAGCGGCTGCTGTTAATGATGTCCTCCGCGTTCTCGAAGGCCCACGCCACCAGGGGCACCAGCAGCCCGCTCAGCTCGTAGCCACGCTCGGTGAGGCTGTAGTCCACCCGGGGTGGAATGACCGGTTGGGCATTCCTGCTGACAAGGCCGTCCCGCTCGAGGGTCTTCAGGGTCTGGGCCAGCATCTTCTCGCTGATGCCCTCGGCCCGGCGCCGCAAATCACTCCATCGCTGCTCGCCTTCGGACAGGGCGATCAGGATCAGCACTCCCCACTTGCTGGTGATGTGGTCCAGCAGGGTCCTGCTGGGGCATCCGGCGGGGAACACGCCGTCGGCGAAGGCGAGGGGCAGTGGTACGGCCTGCGGAACAGCTTCCATGTCACTAGCTTACCTAAAGGTCAGTACCTTACTTCAAAGTGCGTACTCTCTTTGAGGAAGTATTCTCCATGGCTCGCGGTTGTGCCCTTCGACAGATCAAATTCCTCGAAAGGATCCATCGTGAGCATTGTTGTTACAGGCGCCACCGGACAGCTGGGCCAGCACGTCATCGAAGCCCTTCTTGAACGTGGGGTGCCCGCAGCCGGAATTGTGGCCGCCGGACGTTCCGTGGAAAAGCTGGCCGGCTTCGCCGCGCGCGGAGTCAACGTCAAGGCCATGGACTACGCCGACGCAGGCTCAGTTGCCGCCGCGCTCAAGGGGGCAACCCGGGTGCTGCTCATCTCCGGCAGCGAAGTGGGCCGTCGCGTCGAACAGCACCGCACCGTCATCGAAGCAGCCCGGGCCGAAGGCGTGGAACTGCTGGCCTACACCAGCATCGCCAACGCGGACACCACCGGCATGCTGCTGGCTGGGGAGCACAAGGCCACGGAGGCCCTGCTGCGGGAGTCAGGTGTTCCCTTCGCCTTGCTCCGCAATGGCTGGTACCTGGAAAACTACACCGAGCAGTTGCCCGGTACCCTCGCCCAGGGTGCGGTCGCAGGCAGCGCCGGGGACGGCAAAGTCAGTGGCGCTGCACGGGTGGACTACGCCCACGCCGCCGCCGCGGTCCTGGTGGCCGAGGACCAGGCCGGTAAGGTGTACGAGCTGGGCGGCGATGAAGCCTTCAGCATGGCGGACCTCGCTGCTGAGATCAGCGCCGCCACTGGCAAGGCCATCACCTACAACGACCTCCCCGCCAAGGACTACGCCGGCCTGCTCACCTCCGTGGGGGTGCCGGAGGCATTCGCCGAGGTCCTGGCGGACTCGGATCTCGGCATCGCCCGCGGTGACCTCCTGGTCAGCACCGGAGACCTCCGGCGCCTCATTGGACGCCCGACGACGTCCCTCGCCCAGGCCGTCCGGTCCGCCGCGGCTGCGGCGTAAGGCAGCGGAAGACAGTACGGCGCCGGACGACGACAGGTGCCCGGCCCCGGCGGGGCCGGGCATCTTTCGCCGATGACGGGCCTACCCGCTGTGGCGGGCGGTCCCGACCACGGGCAGCGGCGAGGTTTCGTCCTCAAGGTGGGCTCGGCGTCGTCCGTCACCTCTCACCCACAGCCGGTATGCCAGGACCAGCAGGCCCAGCCAGGCGGCGCCCACGTAGAGGGCCACCCGGGTGTCCTCGAAAGCGCCCAGGATGGCGATCACCAGCGCCATGAAGGCAATGGTGAGGACTGACGCGGCCGGCCACCACGGTGAGGGAAATTCCGACGCCGGCAGGCCCTTCCGGGCGATTTCCCGCTTCATTGCCACGTGGGAGGCCAGGATCATCACCCACACCCACACCGTGGCGAAGGTGGCGATCGAGGCGATGACCAGGAACACGTCCTCCGGGATGACCGCGTTGAGGACCACGCCCACCAGCAGGATCCCGGCCATCATGACCACCGTCATCCAAGGGACGCCGTGGCGGGAGACTTTGCCGAACGCCGCCGGTGCGTGGCCCTGGTTGGAGAGTCCGAAGAGGATGCGCCCGGCGCCGAAGATATCGCTGTTGATCGCGGAGAGCGCGGCGGTGATCACGACGGCGTTGAGGATGTGGGGCGCCGCGGGAATGCCCAGGCCGCTGAAGATCTGGACGAAGGGGCTGCCGTCACTGCCCACCTGGTCCCACGGGAAAAGGCTCATCAGGACGCCCAGCGTCAGGACGTAGAAGAGCAGTACGCGGACCGGGACGGTGTTGACGGCCTTGGGGATGACCTTCTTGGGGTCGGCCGCTTCACCGGCGGTGATGCCAAGGGTCTCGATCCCGCCGAAGGCGAACATCACCACGGCAAAGGATGCCAGCAGGCCTTCGAAGCCGTTCGGGAACAGTCCGCCGTGGTCAACGAGGTTGCCAAGGCCCGGTGCCACGGTTGAACCGGCGGCCTGGAACCCGAACGTGATGATCGCGGCACCGCCTGCAATCATGGAGATGATGGCGGCGACCTTGATCAGCGAGAACCAGAATTCGAGTTCGCCGAAGACCTTGACGCTGAGCAGGTTCAACGCCGCCAGGAAGCAGATGACGGCAAGGACCCAGATCCAGCGGTCCACCTGCGGGAACCAGAACCCCATGTAGATACTGAAGGCAGTGACGTCGGCGATGGCCACGATGGCCATCTCGAACACGTACGTCCAGCCGGTCACGAAGCCGGCCAGTGGGCCAAGGTACCGTCCGGCGTACTGGCTGAAGGAACCGGACACAGGGTGCCTCACCGCCATCTCACCGAGGGCGCGCATCATCATGAACACCGCGGCGCCGCCGATGATGTAGGCGAGCAGGACGGCTGGTCCGGCTTTCTGGATGGCGGAAGCGGAGCCGTAGAAGAGGCCCGTGCCGATCGCCGATCCCAGGGCCATGAAGCGGATGTGCCGCACGTTCAAGCCGCGGTTGAGGACGTGTCCGACGACCGCAGCCGGCTTGTGCGTTTCCGCCGCGGTTTCGGTCCGGGTTGGGGTTGAAGCTGGTTGCATGCAAATACCTTCTCGTCATTGGGAGGGGAGCCGCTAACCAGCAGACCATTTTCGCAGGCATCGTGATGAGGCTCACGGCTGGTTGCTGTCTTCGGTTCCAGACTGTCCGGGAGGTGATCAGTCGAAACCTGGCCGGGTTTGAATGTCGTACCCCCTTGCCATAGTTGGGTCATGGGGAAAGCGGCGGCGGTGAGGGCATTCGAGGAGATCAGGGCTGCCCTTGCCGCGCTGGACACCGACGTGGACAGAGCTGGACGCGGATCGGTTGCCGCCACGAAGGAGTGTGCTGACCCGTTGGCCACCCTTGTTGATGGGTGCCTCGACATCCTGGCGGGCGTCAGGGCCGTGGAGGCCATGATCGCAGGGCTGAAAGCGAAGGCCGCGGTCGCCTATGCGGAAAGTGCTTCTGCTGTTGCGGGGCCCGACGTGCCGGTGCAGGCCCATGAGATGGCGGTCGCGGCGGAAGTTGGCTGCGTCCTGGCGGTTGGACCGAGGGCGGCATCGACATTCCTGGCTACCTCGCACGCCGTTGTTACCTCGTTGCCGCGGACCCTTGCGGGGCTGCAGGCAGGGACCCTGTCCTGGGGCCACGCGGTGGTGATGGCGGATGAGACGGCGAGCCTGGATGTGAACGGGGCTGCGGCGTTGGAGGCGCATTTCCTGGACCCGGATGCCCCCGATCCGGCGCGGGGCTGTCCCCCCGGGGAGATGCCGGCGCACCGGTTCAGGGTGAAGGCCCGCACGTGGCGGGAGCGTCACCATGCCGGGAGTATCGAAGCCCGTCACTCCAAGGGAGTGGCAGAACGGCGGGTGGAGTACAGGCCGGACCGGGACGGCATGGCCTGGCTGTCCGCATACCTGCCCGCCGGCCAAGCCTCGGCAGTCTGGGACCGGCTCACCTCCGAGGCTCGCAGCATGCAGGGTACTGAGGAAGGTCGCACGCTATCCCAGTTGCGGGCTGACAACTACGCCTCGTCGCTGCTGGCTACCTTCCCCGCAGGCAGCGGGGGATGCCAGGCCGCTGAGCGCCCTTTCTCCGGGATCCGCGCTCAGGTGCTGGTCACTGTCCCGGTGTTCTCGCTGATGGGCTTCACCGATGAACCGGCGGTCCTGGACGGGTACGGTCCCATTCCACCGTCGATGTCACGGGCCCTGGTGGCCGAGGGGGCGGGGTCGTTCTACCGGGTGCTGGTGGATCCGAGGGACGGTGCACCGCTGGAAATCGGGCGGACCAGCTATCGGCTGACCAAGGCCATGCGGGCTTGGCTGCGGATGCGGGACGGAAAATGCCCGTTTCCCGGGTGCAGCAACCATTCCCTCGACAACGACGCCGACCATCTCCTCAGCTGGGCCAAGGGCGGTGCCACCGGGATCAGCAACCTCGGTCAGCCCTGCCCCAAACACCACAGGCTCCGGCATACCACGGCCTGGAAACCCACGACTGCCGGCAAAAACAAACCACCCGGCTGGATTTCACCCTCCGGTCGCCGCTACAGCAGCGAGCACCAGGACTGGGAACCACCCCACTGGTCAACCCATTGTCCGCCCTCACAGGGAACGTCGTTGGCGCGGGCGGGAACCATCGATATAGTGCGCCACCACGGATCTCCCTGGGAAAACGCGTTGTCCCGCTACCTCGAGGCTCCACCCTGACCAGGCTGGAACCGGCCCCGTGCCTTGCCTCCTCCGAGATCAGTGCGCTCCTCCGTGACCGCAGATTCGGGACCCGTTGCGGTCAGACCCTGCACTTTTCGGGCGCTTCCTCTTCAATACCCTGTGCT
Organism: Arthrobacter sp. 135MFCol5.1; assembly: GCF_000374865.1. Lineage (GTDB taxonomy): Bacteria > Actinomycetota > Actinomycetes > Actinomycetales > Micrococcaceae > Arthrobacter. Next base: position 27,709 of record NZ_KB895463.1, read on the forward strand.
CTTCACGCTGGCATCAATTCCGCCAGGTACCGGCTGCGTCCCGCGCTGCACCTTCGATTTCGGCGCGGTGCGCCGCCCACTCTTCGGGTGTCCTGGACGTCAGGTTCGGGTCCCCTGGACGCTGGCCGACGGTCGCGTCAATCAGTTCACGGAGTATGTCCGCGTGGCCCAGATGGTGGGCACGTTCAGCAACCATATGGACGAGAATCTGCTGCAGGGTAACCTGGCGGCGCTCCTCCGGCCACCACGGCACGGAGCCTGGAGCGTCGAGCGGCAGAGCCTCGATGGTCGCGTCGCTGTGCGTTCCTGCGAAGCGGTGGAGTTCGACGATGTCTTCGAATGACTCGCCAGCCGTTACCCACATGTCTGCGTCCGGGCGGCCGCCGTCCTCGAGCCACGGCAGGTGGCGCCCACTGGGCCGGCCGAAGACCACGCCGAAGTAGTCCAACTCCACGCTGGCAACGTGTTTGACCAGTCCCAACAGGTTGGTGCCCGTTGGCGTGAGGGGCCGGCGCATGTCGTAATCGCCCAGTCCGTCCAGCTTGCCCAACAGGTTGTCCCGCCGGATCCGGAGGTACGTGTGCAGGGTTTCTTTCCCGTCCATGGTCCGGACTCTACCGAAACGTGGATGATTCGGCACCGTAAGCTGCGCTGGGCAGGCCAGCGTCTGGTATACCGGACACATTGAATTGCGGCGGTGCCGTAAGCGGAAAGGGCAGCCGTCACACTGAAGTACGGGATACCGGACAGAGCTAGCCAGAAAGACCATTTGAGCCCATGAGCACTGCACTAAGCGCCGCATCACGGGGCGCCGAAAGACCGGGCGCCGAAACACGAGCCGAAGCCCACGCGCCCCGCGCTGCGGTCAAAGCATCCTCAAAAGTCCCTGCTGCGGAAAATACCCTCCGCATCCTCAAGTTGCTGGCCTCCCGGCGCGGGCCAATGGCGGCCTCCCAGATCGCGTCCAGCCTGAACCTTCCCCGGTCGAGTGTTTACCACTTGCTGGGCGTCATGGAGGCGAACGGCTTCGTCCTCCATTTGCATGAGGAGCAACGCTACGGGCTGGGCATCAGCGCCTTCGAACTCAGTTCCGCCTATTCACGGCAGGAACCTTTGTCGCGGCTGGGCCGCCCCCTCCTCGCGAGCCTCGTGGATGCCATCGGTGAGAGCGCCCACCTGGCAGTGCTGCACGGCCGCGATGTCCTGTACATCGTGGAGGAACGGGCCAAGAACCGTCCGTCGCTGGTGACCGACGTCGGCGTCCGCCTTCCCAGCCACCTCACCGCCAGCGGACGCGCCATCCTTGCCGCGCTGCCCAAATCGCAAGTACGCGCGCTCTACCCGAACGCCGCCGCCTTCACCGCCCGGCATGAGGTGGTGGGGGCCATCATGAAATACTCCGCGTTGTCCTCGCACCTGGACCACGTTCGCCAGCGGGGGTACGCCACCGAACACGGAGAGGTTACGCCGGGTTTCGGCTCCATTGCCGCTGCCGTGACAGACCACTTGGGATGGCCAACTGCGGCCGTGGCAGTGACCTTCCTCGAGGACAAGCTGCCTGCGCAGGAGTGGCCGGTACTGGCCGCCCGCGTCCGGAAGGTGGCTGACGAACTGTCGGTCCGGCTCCACGGCCGGCCCGGCAAGTAGTCCGCCCTGCTGCCGCCCGGCAGGCCGGCCAGGCAGCCGCCGCCCGGCAATCCCCAGGCGTTCCCGGGGCCCCGGAGCGCCCCTGTTTGTTCCGCTCCGCAAACCCTTGCAACTGGATGCCGCGCATGTCTGGAATACCGGACAGCACCCCAACGAAACCCCTGTGAAGCCCGTCCACCAAGGGCTTTAGTTGATACAGAACTTCTTTCCTCCAACAGACACCACCCGAAGGAGCCCATCATGGCACCCGCCGATTTCACCACCGGTGCCCGCCCGGTCAAAGCAGCCCGCGGCACCGAGCTCACCGCAAAGTCATGGCAGACCGAAGCGCCGCTGCGCATGCTCATGAACAACCTGGACCCCGAGGTCGCCGAGCGCCCGGACGACCTGGTGGTCTACGGCGGCACCGGCCGCGCCGTCCGCTCCTGGGCCGCGTTCGACGCCATCACCCGCACGCTGGAAACCATGGAAAAGGATGAGACCCTCCTGGTCCAGTCCGGCAAGCCGGTCGGCGTCTTCCGCACCCACGAATGGGCCCCGCGAGTGCTGCTGGCCAACTCCAACCTCGTCGGCGACTGGGCCAACTGGCCCGAGTTCCGCCGGCTCGAGGCCGAGGGCCTGATGATGTACGGCCAGATGACCGCCGGGTCCTGGATCTACATCGGCACCCAAGGCATCCTGCAGGGCACGTTCGAAACGTTCGCCGCGATTGCCCGCAAGCTCACCGGGGACGAAAACGGAACTCTCGCCGGCACGCTGACCCTCACCGGCGGCTGCGGCGGCATGGGTGGCGCCCAGCCGCTCGCCGTCACCCTGAACGACGGCGCCTGCCTGATTGTCGACGTCGACGAAACCCGCCTGCGCCGGCGGGCCGGCAAGCGCTACCTCGACGAGGTCGAAACCGACCTCGATACCGCCATCGCCAAGGTCCTCAAGGCCAAGGAGGAACGCCGCGGCTGGTCCGTGGGCCATGTTGGCAACGCCGCCGAGGTTTTCCCCGAGATCCTGCGCCGCCACAAGGCCGGCGAGCTCACCGTCGATATCGTCACCGACCAGACCTCCGCGCACGATCCCCTGAGCTACCTGCCCGAAGGAATCACGGTCGAGGAATGGCACCGCGAGGCAGCCGCGGACCCGGAAGGCTTCACCAAGAAGGCCCAGGCCTCCATGGCCCGCCACGTCCAGGCCATGGTCGAATTCCAGGACGCCGGCGCCGAGGTCTTTGACTACGGCAACTCCATCCGTGACGAGGCCCGCAAGGGCGGCTACGCGCGGGCCTTCGAGTTCCCCGGCTTCGTTCCGGCCTATATCCGGCCCCTGTTCTGCGAGGGCCTGGGCCCGTTCCGCTGGGTGGCCCTCTCGGGCGACCCTGAGGACATCCGCGTTACGGATGAGGCCATCAAGGAACTCTTCCCCGAGAACAAGCACCTGCACCGCTGGATCGACGCCGCCCAGGAGCGGGTGGAATTCGAGGGCCTCCCCGCCCGCATCTGCTGGCTCGGCTACGGCGAACGCGCCAAGGCCGGCCTGCTGTTCAACCAGCTGGTCAAGGAGGGCAAGGTCAAGGCGCCCATCGTGATCGGCCGCGACCACCTGGATTCCGGCTCCGTTGCCTCCCCGTACCGCGAGACCGAGGCCATGGCTGACGGCTCGGACGCGATCGCGGACTGGCCGCTGTTGAACGCCCTGCTCAACACTGCCTCCGGAGCCACCTGGGTGTCACTGCACCACGGCGGCGGAGTGGGCATCGGCCGCTCCATCCACGCCGGGCAGGTGTCCGTTGCCGACGGCACCGACCTCGCAGCCGAAAAGCTTGAGCGCCTCCTCACCAACGATCCCGGCATGGGCGTGATCCGCCACGCCGACGCCGGCTACGAACGAGCCCTTGACGTCGCCAAGGAACGCGGCGTCCGAATCCCCATGCAAGAGTCCGCCGACTCCGCAGCAGCAACGAACTAGGACTATCCGATGACCCTAACGACCCACTCACCGCTGACCGTCACCCTCGGCTCCAACGGCGTCACTGCCCAGGACGTGCTCGCCGTCGCCCGCCATGACGCCAAAGTGGCCATCGCTCCGGATGCCCTGGAGGCCGTGGCCCAGGTCCGCGCCCACATCGACAGCCTCGCGTCCAGCGACGTCCCGGCTTACGGGATCTCCACAGGCTTCGGTGCCCTGGCCAACCGCCACATCCCCAATGACCTGCGCACCCAACTGCAGAAGTCCCTGATCCGCAGCCACGCCGCCGGCATGGGCCCGGCCGTGGAACGCGAAGTGGTCCGTGGCATCATGTTCCTGCGCGCCAAGACCCTCGCCTCCGGCCGAACCGGCGTCCGCCCCGTGGTGCTGCAAACCATGGTGGACGTGCTGAACGCCGGGATCACCCCGGTGGTCCGCGAGTTCGGCTCGCTCGGCTGCTCCGGCGACCTCGCTCCGCTGTCCCACTGCGCCCTGGTGCTGATGGGTGAAGGCGAAGCGGAAGGGCCCGACGGCGTCACATACGGCGGGCGCGGAGAGCGGACTGTCGCCGAGCTGCTTGCAGACCACGGCATCGAGCCGGTCACCCTGGCCGAGAAGGAAGGGCTGGCGCTGGTCAACGGCACCGAGGGCATGCTGGGCATGCTCCTGATGGCCATTGCCGACCTCCGCCAGCTGCTGGCGACGGCGGACATTACCGCCGCGCTCAGCGTTGAGGCGCTGCTGGGCACCGACCAGGTGTTCGTTCCCGAACTGCACGCCGCGCTGCGCCCGCATCCCGGCCAGGCTGCCAGTGCCGACAACATGCTGCGCGTGCTCTCGGACTCGCCGATTGTTGCGTCCCACAAGGAGGGTGACTCCCGTGTGCAGGATGCCTACTCGCTGCGCTGCGCCCCGCAGGTTGCCGGTGCCGTCCGTGACACCGTCGACCATGCGGAACTCGTGGCAACCCGCGAACTGGCCGCGGCTATCGACAACCCGGTGGTCCTGCCCGACGGCCGCGTGAGCTCAAACGGCAATTTCCACGGCGCCCCGGTGGCTTATGTCCTGGACTACCTTGCCATTGCCGTCGCGGACCTCAGCTCCATCGCCGAACGCCGGACCGACCGGATGCTTGATCCCGCCCGATCGCACGGCCTTCCCGCGTTCCTGGCCTCCGATCCCGGCGTGGACTCGGGGCTGATGATTGCCCAGTACACCCAGGCAGGCCTGGTGTCGGACAACAAGCGGCTGGCTGTGCCGGCGTCGGTGGATTCCATTCCAAGCTCCGCCATGCAGGAGGACCACGTCTCCATGGGCTGGCACGCGGCGCGGAAGCTGCGCAAGGCAGTGGAGAACCTCCGGCGGGTCCTGGCCATCGAGCTGGTGACGTCTGCGCGGGCCTTGGATATCCGCACGCAGCTTTCCGGTGGGGAGCTCACGCCGGGCCCGGCGGGCACCGCCGTCGTGGCCGCCCTTCGCGCCGTGGTGGAGGGCCCGGGGACGGACCGTTTCCTGTCTCCGGAATTGGAGGCGGCGGACCGGCTGGTTGCCTCCGGGGAAGTGCGACGGGCGGCCGAATCCGCCGTCGGCTTCCTGGCCTGAAAACCGAAGGATCTTCAGTACCTGCTGCACTCCGGTCCGAAGTGCGGAATATCCGGCGACACTGCCAGTAGCGGGGTCCGGAGTGTAGTAGAACTGATGGTGTAGCGAAAGTCACATCAACGACGCTGTGGCAGCAGAACAATACAAAGGGGTAGAAGTTCACATGAAAGCACGTGGGGCAGTCCTGTCCAGGCGCAACGCCCATTCCGCCGCGGTATCCAACTGGAAGGCCCTCAAGGCCGGGGACCGCGTCGAAATCATCAAGCATGCGCATGTGGTGGCAGCCGGGGAAGTGGAAGAGGTGTCGCAGAGCGGCAACGTCCTCTGGCTGGTGCCGGCCGGACCGTCAGACCTGTCGGAAAAGCAGCTCTTCCTTAAGTCCGACGGCGTCCAGGTCCGCCTCGCCTGAAGGCCGCACCCGCTAGACAAAAGAATCCCCGCAGCGCCTTACGGCACTGCGGGGATTCTTTCTTTGGCTCCAAGCGTTCGTCCGGTGGCCCGGGGGCCGCGCAGCCGGGAAATCAGGCCGCGACGGATTCGTAGGTCTCGCCAAAGGGGACGGATTCGTCCAGGGCCACCGTGTAGCGTCCCGGGTGCAGCCTGGTCACCAGGATGCCGCAGGCGGCGTCCTTCGCTGCCACCTCAATCAACTCGGCTACCGCCTCTTCCAGCCCGGAGTGGACCTCGCTGGCGCTGGAGAACTCGAGGCTGATGGACCGGAGTTCCGGGCCTTCGGCGGTTTTGGCAGCGGCGGGGACGCGCTCCAAAGTGCTTGTGATCATGTACTGAACTTTCTGTGTTTCGTGCCGGGTGGCTCCGCTATTCTAACGATCAGTATCCATATATGTCAGATGACTGCCCTCCTGAACCACTAGAGAGGCAGTCACAAAGCGTTCGTTCCGCGGCGCCGGACGGAATCAACGACCATGGAAGCGGGCACCGCCAGGGCCCCATCCAGCAGTCCCGCCCCCACACCTTGAGGAGATTCGGTATGAAGATCATGCGCCTGGGCAACAGCGGCAGCGAACAGCCCGCAGTGCTCGTTCCCTCAGCGGACGGCACCGGCCGGTACTTCAGCCTGCTGCCCCTGACGGATGACGTCGACGGCGGGTTCCTCGCTGCCGGCGGCCTGGACAAGGTCCGGAAAGCCTTGGCCGCAGGTGACCTGCCGGTCCTTGAGGGTGCGGAAGCGCTGCGGGTCGGACCGCCAGTGGCCAGGTCCGGCTCAGTGGTGGGCATCGGGATGAACTATGCCGCCCACGCGGCCGAGTCGGGAGCCGAACCGCCCACGGTTCCGGTGGTCTTCCTCAAGCCAAGCAATACGGTCGCCGGCCCCTTCGACCCGGCCCCGATCCCTCCGCATTCCGCAAAGTACGACTGGGAGGTGGAGCTGGGCATCGTGATCGGCAGGGAGGCCTGCTACCTGGGCTCCCCGGAAGAAGCAGCCGCGTGTATCGCCGGCTACGTCACGGCCAACGACCTCTCCGAACGGGAATACCAGTTGCCGGGAGCCGCGGGCCAGTGGACCAAAGGCAAGTCGCTTCCCGGGTCAACGCCCCTTGGCCCGTGGCTGGTTCCGGCCGAGGATATCGACGGCGGCAACCTCCCGCTGCGCAGTTGGGTCAATGGTGAACCACGCCAGGACTCCTCGACCTCAGAGCTCATCTTTGACGCAGCCACCCTGGTCCATCATTGCAGCCAGTACATGCGGCTGGAACCAGGCGACGTGATCCTCACCGGGACGCCGCAGGGTGTTGCCCTCAGCGGCCGTTTCCCCTACCTCCAGCCGGGCGACGTGGTGGAGGTGGAAGTGGCAGGCCTGGGCCGCCAGCGCCAGGAGTTGTTCCGGGCCCCGGCGGCCGCAACGGCCTAGGTTTACCGGCCCGCTTTTACGGCCAGCACAGGGCAGTCCGCCTCCAGCAGGATGCGCTGGGACGTGCTGCCCATGATCAGCTTGCCCACCGGCGTGCGGCGGCGCAGGCCGATCACGATCAGGTCGGCGTTGTGCTCCTCCGCGGCGTCCAGCACCTCGGCTGCGGCATCATGGCCGCGGACGGGCCGTTTGATCAGGTACTCGATGCCCTGGCCGGCCAGCCGCTGCTCGATGTCCTGGATGTCGCCTTCTTGCGCAAACCGGCTGTCCACTGCCGCTTCACCCTTGGAGGAGTTGATCAGCACCAAGGTGCTGTTGGCCTTTCGGGCCTCGGTGATGGCCTGCGTCAGGGCAGCTTCGCCCTCCGGGGTCGGGACGTATCCCACAACGACGGTCATGTTGTTTCCTGTTCTGCTGGGCGTGGGTGGGGGAGCTGTTCAGTCACTGTAGTCCGCTGCGCCCGAATTGGCTGGAACCAGGGGCTTGTGCGCCGGACGGTTCCGGCGGAACAGCTTGTAGGCAAACGGCCAGAGCAGGATGATGCCGATAATCACGTAGATGCCGACCGCGATCGGCTCGCTGAGGAGACCCGCGGGGTCGCCCGCACTCAGCTGCAGGGTCTTGCGGAGCTGCCCTTCAATGCGAGGGCCCAGGATCACGCCAAGGATCAGCGGCAGGACGGGAAGCCCGAAGCGCCGCATCATGAAGCCGAGTGCGCCCAGGACCAGCAGGATCACCAGGTCGAACGCCTGCAGGTTCACCGAGTAGGCGCCCAGCGTGGCGAAGAACAGAATGCCGGCATACAGGTAGGGGCGGGGCAGCTGCAGGAGTTTCGCCCACATCGGTGCCAGCGGCAGGTTGATCAGCAGGAGCAGCAGGTTGCCAATGAAGAGGCTGGCGATCAGCGCCCACACAAGGGCCCCTTGGCTTTCGAAGAGCTGCGGGCCCGGCTGGATGCCATAGGACGTGAAGGCGGCGAGCATGACGGCAGCGGTGGCGTTGGTGGGCAGGCCCAGGGCCAGCATGGGGGTCAGGGTGCCGGCGGCCGCCGCGTTGTTGGCTGCTTCCGGGCCGGCAACGCCCTCGATAGCACCCTTGCCGAACTCTTCGGGGTGTTTACTGAGGCGCTTTTCGGTGACGTAGGAGAGGAAGGTCGGGATCTCGGCGCCGCCTGCCGGCAGTGCGCCGAACGGGAAGCCAAAGGCAGTCCCGCGCAGCCAGGGCTTCCATGAGCGCTTCCAGTCGGACTTGCCCATCCAGGGCTGGCCCACGGGAATGGCATGCAGGGGGGTGCGGCGCAGGTGCGCGGCCACCCAGAGGGCCTCTCCCACGGCGAAGATGGCCACGGCCACGACCACGATGTCCAGGCCGTCGGCCAGGAGCGGCTGGCCGAAGGTGAGTCGCCGCTGGCCGGTCACGGAGTCCATGCCCACCAGGCCAATGGCCAGGCCGAGGCCCAGGGAAGCAAAACCGCGCAGGCGGGACGAACCGAGTACGGCCGTGACCGCCAACAGCGCCAAGACCATGATGGCGAAGTAGCTGGGTGCACCAAGGCTCACGGCGAACTTCACCACGATCGGCGCGCAGACGGCCAGCAGCGCCGTGCCGATGGTGCCGGCGACGAACGAGCCGATGGCCGCCGTTGCAAGCGCCTGCGCCGCCCTGCCCGCCTTGGCCATCTTGTTGCCCTCGATGGCGGTGACCACGGAGGACGATTCGCCGGGGGTGTTGAGGAGGATCGAGGTGGTGGAACCGCCGTACATGCCGCCGTAGTAGATGCCGGCGAACATGATGAAGGCGCTGGTGGGTTCCAGGGCGTACGTGACGGGAAGCAGCAGGGCAACGGTCATGGCCGGGCCCAGGCCGGGGAGGACACCGACGGCGGTGCCCAGGACGACGCCGATGACGGCGTACAGGAAATTCATGGGGGTCAGGGCGGTGGCGAAGCCGTCCATCAGGGAGGACCAGACGTCCATTTAGAGGATTCCTTCCAGGAGGCCGGCCGGCAGCGCGATGCCCAAGCCGAGGTAGAAGCCGTAGAAGGTCAACAGGGACAGGGCCACGGAGATCAGGCCGTCCCGGACGTAGCGGCGGCTGCCGAGGGCCAGCACGCTGCCCCAGAACAGGACCGTTCCGGAGATCACCCAGCCGGCCCAGTCGATCAGCAGGATGTTCAGGATGAAGGCGCCGGCCAGCGGCAGGACGGTCTTCCAGTCGGCGGGGTGCGTGAGGTCGACATCCTCGCCGCCCTCAGCCTCGCCCTTGCCGCCGCGCAGGACGTTGACGGCCAGCAGCACGGCGCAGACCACCAGCATTCCGGCCACGATGAACGGAACGGTCTTGGGGCCTACCGGGTCGGACTTCGAATATGGGGTGACCAGGCCGTTGGCATCCAGGAAGACCAGGACGCCGGCCGCCCCGAGCAGGAGTGCAACTCCCAGCTCGGAGCGGCCTTTGAGGCCTGTGGTCAGGGAGGTCACGCCAACCCAAGCTTGGTGAGGACGTCCGCCACCCGCTTGTCCTGTTCGGTGAGGAAGGTCTTGAACTGGTCACCGGTGATGAAGGCATCGGTCCAGCTGTGGGTCTTCAGCGCTTCCTTCCAACCGGCCGTGCCGTGCATCTTTTCGAGGGCTGCGATCAGCGATGCCTTGTCCTTGTCGCTGATGCCCGGAGGGGCCACCACGCCGCGCCAGTTTGTGAACACCAGGTCGATGTTGGATTCCTTGAGCGTGGGTGAGTCCACGCCGTCCAGGCGCTTCTCGCCGCTGGTGGCCAGGACCCGGACCTCGCCGGATTCGATCTGCTTGAGGTACTCGCCGGCACCGGAGGCGGCGAAGCCGAGCTTGTTGCCCAGGATTGCGGGCAGGAGGTCGCCGCCGCCGTCGTAGGCAACGTAGTTGACCTTGGTGGCGTCGATGCCCACGGCCCCTGCCAGCTGCATGGGCAGCAGGTGGTCGGGGCCGCCGGGCGAGGAGCCGCCGCCCACGGCGATGGAGCCGGGATCGGCTTTCCAGGCCTTCACCAGGTCATCGATGGTCTTGTACGGGGAGTCCTTGCTGACCATGATGGCGCCGGGCTCTTCGATCAGCCGGGCCAGCGGGGTGGTGTCGGTCAGCTTGGACTCTGACTTGTTGGTGTAGCTGGCGCCCACCACACCCAGGCCCATGAGCATGGCAAGATCTCCGTTGCCCTTCTCGTTGACCACGCGGGCCAGGCCCACTGTGCCGCCGGCCCCGGCGAGGTTGAAGACTTCGGTGTTGGTGGAGATCTTCTCGTCGTCGAGGACCTTCGCGGCGGCGCGGGCGGTGGTGTCGTAACCGCCGCCGGGGGTGTTGGGGACCATGATCTGCAGGCCGGTGATGGGTCCGGCGGCGGCGCCGGAGCTTTCCGAACCGGTGGAGCTCTTGCTGGTGGCACCGCAACCGGTGGCCATCAGGGCGATGCCGGCGGCAACGGCGGCAATTCGCAATGCGCGGATCTGGCGCATGTGTTCCTCTTCTCTCGAACAAATCTTGATCGGCGCCGGATGCCTTGCAGTTCCGGTGCCTTGTGGTTCCGATGCTAGGGGCGGCCGTGACGGCGATCACTCTTGTGTACGCAGAGAAAGTTGTGTTCATTGCGTTCACGTTTCCAAACCCCCACGACGGCCCGGCCGCGGGCTTTGGGATATAGTTCCCGGGTATCGCCCCCGGAACACCAGGAAGACCATTGTGACTCGACGACGAGGAATGTCCCTTGCGGGGCAGTACCTTCTGCTGCAGTTGCTCATTGTCCTGGCGGTGCTGGTGGGCGTGGTGGCCATTTCCCTGGCCCAGTCCGCGGCGGCCTTCGAACGGACCGAGGGCAGGCGTGCCCTGTCGGCAGCGGAAGCGCTCGGCGGCAACCCGGTGGTGCGTGAGCTGCTTCCGGACACAGAGCCGCGTGGCGGTGCCGTGCTTCCCGCTGTGGCGGAGTCCGTGCGCATTGTCTCGGGCTCATCCCGGGTGGCGCTGGCGAAACTGGACCGTACCGTGGTGGCATCCTCGGATCCCAGCCTGCTGGGCCGGCCGCTGGAGCTCGGCGCGAGCCGGGTGATGGAAGGCCGGGCGTGGACCGGAGTGGTGGGCGGCACGCCAGCACCGCTCCTGTCCGCCCATGTGCCGGTCCTGGACGATTCCGGCCGCATGATCGGGATCGCCTCCATCAGCCGCAACTATCCCACCGTCCTGGAACGGCTGGGCGACGCCGTCCCCAATCTCCTTACCTACCTTGGGGTTGCCAGTGTCCTGGGCATCGCCGGGTCCCTCCTGCTTTCGCGCAGGGTCAAGCGGCAGACCCTCGGCATGGAACCCAGCGAAATCACCAGCCTGGTGGAAAACCGGGAAGCCATGCTGCACGGCCTCAAGGAGGGCGTGGTGGCTCTCGACCTGCACGAACGGATCACGGTGGCCAACCACAGTGCACGGGCGCTGCTGGGCCTCCCTCCGGATTGCGTGGGCAAGCGGGTGTCCGGCCTGGCTGTCGAGCCGGCCCTCAAGCAAGTCCTCACCCAGGACCAGCCCGGACCGGACCAGCTGGTGCTCGTCGGGGACCGCCTGGTGGTGATGAACCGGGTGCCCATCCGGTCCCGCGGCAAGGTGATCGGATCGGTGGCCACGCTCCGCGACCGGACGGAACTCTCTGAACTTGAGCAGGAGCTGGGCGCCACCCGCACCGCCACGGACACCCTTCGGGCCCAGGCCCATGAGTTCGCCAACCAGCTCCATGTCATTTCCGGCCTGATCCAGATCGGCGAGTACGAGTCCGTGGTCCAGTTCGTCAACGGCGCCACGGTGGACCGGACCCGGCTCAACGACGAGGTGACCGGCCGGATTGCCGATCCCGCGCTCGCCGCCCTGCTGATCGCCAAATCCAGCCTGGCCGCCGAGCGTGGCGTGGCACTGCAGCTGGACCCGGGTTCAGGGCTGGACAAGGTGGATGACGCGCTGTCCCGGGACCTCACCACGGTGGTGGGGAACCTCGTCGACAACGCGTTCGACGCCGTCACCGGGCTTCCACAGGCAGCCGTCACGGTGCTGGTGGAGGGCAGAGCCGGGGAGGACGTGGTGGTCACAGTCCGGGATAACGGGCCCGGCGTCCCGGGCGGCTCGGCCGACCACATTTTCCGCCAGGGCTTTACCACCAAAGAACCAGGGCCGGCGGGCAGCCGCGGCTTTGGCCTGGCGATGTCCCGGGTTGTCTGCCGCCGCGGCGGCGGGGACCTGACGGTGGCCAATGACCACGGGGCGGTCTTTAGGGCCGTGCTGAAACGAGGGAGTACCCAGGCATGATCAAAGTCCTGATCGTCGACGACGACTTCATGGTGGCCAAAGTGCATGCCGGATTCATCCAGCGCACGCCTGGCTTTACCGTGGTGGGGGCGGCCCACACCGGGGCACAGGCAGTTGCCGAGACCCAACGGCTCCGGCCCGACCTGGTGTTGCTGGACATCCACCTGCCCGACGTCAACGGCCTGGACCTCATGCACCGGCTGCGCAGCGTGGCCCCCGAACTGGACGTCCTCGTGATCAGTGCCGCCCGCGAGGTCGAAACGGTACGGAAGGCGCTCCGGGGCGGCATCGTGCATTACCTGATCAAGCCGTTTTCCCAATCGGACCTGCAGGAGCGGCTGGAACATTACCGCAGCGCGTACCAGGGCCTGGATGCCGCCAAGGACGTGGCCGAGCAATCGGACGTCAACCGGGTATTCGGCCTGGACCGCGGCGAACGGCCGCTGCCCAAGGGATGCAGCATCGAGACCCTGAAACTGGTGGAGGCCGCCCTCAACGCTGCCGCCGGCGACGTGTCCGCCGCGGAGGTTGCCCAGGAGCTCGGAACGTCCCGCGTCAGCGCCCGCCGCTACCTGGAATACCTGCATGACGCAGGCGCCCTGGACGTACGGCTCAAGTACGGCGTGGGGCGGCCGGAACGGCGTTATGTCTTGAAGGCGTGACCCGGCCTGACCCGGCCGCCAAGGACTGTCAGCGCAGCAGCGTGTCAACCAATCGGGCGGCCGTTCGCGCGGTCCGTCCGTCAATGTCGAATGCGGGGTTCAGTTCCGCCACGTCCAGGTGCAGCAGCTTCCCGCTCGCGGCCACCTGCCGGCATACGGCCGTGATCACGGGAAGTGGCACGCCGTAGGCTGCGGGGGCGCTGACGCCCGGGGCCACCGAGGCGGGAAGTACGTCCAGGTCGATCGTCAGGTACAGGATGTCGGTTTCCGCCAGGAAGTCCGCCACGAACGCCTGGACGCGTATTGCCCCGCAGTCTTCGTCCAGCAGGTAGCGGACGCCGAGTTTTCCCGCGGTGTCGAACAGGGCCCGGGTGTTGTTTGGCTCCGAAATGCCGACGACGGCGTAACGGAAGTCGCGTCCGGCGTCCGTTTCCGCACGGGCCATTTGCAGGAACGGCGTACCCGAACTTGGAACCGCTTCGTCGCGGAGGTCGAAGTGGGCGTCGAGGTTCAGCACGCCCAGCCGCTGCCCGCTCCGGACCGCGGCCGACGCACTGACGCCAAGGTAGCTGGCGTAGGCGGTTTCGTGGCCGCCGCCCAGGACGACAGTCTGGTGGCCGGCGTCGAGCAGGGCTGCCAGGGCATGGCCCAGCCGTTCCTGGCCGGCCTCAAGCCGGTCTCCGGACACCACCACGTCACCGCAATCGGAAACGGAGCGGTCCAGATGGAAGGCCAGGGGTCCGAGCGCTGTCCGCAGCGCTGCGGGGGCGGCGGCAGCCCCGGTCCGGCCCTTGTTTCGGCGTACTCCCTCGTCGCTGGCGAAACCCAGCAAGGCCACCGGCTTCCGGCCCGAGGCCACTGGGTGCCCGGCACCCTGGCCGCCCTCCGCGTCCGACGGACCGGGCTCAAGCGCCCGGTTCACTGCCTGCCACCAGCGGCGGTGGGCCGGGCCGTCGCCGTCGTACCTCCCTGTCCAGGGCTGCGGCGGGACGTCGACGGCTGGGGACTGGAAAGGCATGCATCAAGCTCACCGTACGCCGGGCAGAAAAACCAGCAACGCCGCCGTCGTCCTGTCCGGGATCCAAGAACCAACCCCGCGGGGCGGGGCAGGGGTAGGGTGGGATCGGTCGGCCAGATCCAAGCGTGACGTGCCTGTGCCGGAACCACGCATCTTTCCAAGCCGGAGGCCGCTCATGTTCGACGCCGCTAACATCATCTTTGCGGCCGCCGGCGCGGCCGTCTTCGTCGCCGCCGTCTTGCCAAAACTGCTGCGCAACATGCCCTTGTCCATGCCCATGGTCTTCCTCGGTGCCGGCATGGGGGCCTTTGCGCTGATTCCCTCGCTCCCGGATCCCAACCCGGTGGAGCACAGTGGTTTCGTGATGCACCTGGCGGAAATCTGCGTCATCATTTCGCTGATGGGCGCCGGGCTTGCCTTGGACCGGCCGGTAGGGCGCAAGCGGTGGTCCACCACCTGGCGGCTGCTGGGCATCGCGATGCCACTGTGCATTGCCGCCCTGACGCTGCTGGGCATGTGGTTCCTGGGCCTGGGCCTTGGCGCGGCACTGCTGGTGGCCGCCAGCCTGGCCCCCACGGATCCGGTCCTTGCCTCGGAAGTGCAGGTGGGCGAACCGGCGGACGAGGAAGAAGGTGTCGAAAAGGAAGATGAGGTGCGTTTTGGCCTTACCTCGGAGGCCGGCCTCAACGACGGGCTGGCCTTCCCGTTCGTCTACCTGGCCATCGCCATCAGCGTGGCAGGCGCCTCGCCGTCGGCCTGGTTTCCCGAATGGTTCGGGGTGGACGTGCTGTGGCGGCTGGCGTTGGGCCTGCTGGTGGGTTTCCTCACCGGAAAACTCCTGGCGAAGCTGTTCTTTTCAGCGCGCCGCGACAGCCTGCGGCTTTCCAACCACTCGGAGGGCTTCGTGGCGCTGGCAGCCACCTTCCTGGCGTACGGGCTGACGCAGTTGGCGGAGGGCTACGGGTTCATCGCGGTCTTCGTGTGTGCCGTGACCATCCGCGCGGCCGAGCGCAGCCATGGCTACCACCGGGTGCTGCACTCATACGTGGAGCAGCTCGAACGGCTCCTGACCGTGGTGATCCTGGTCCTGCTCGGCGGCGCCATAGCCCGTGGACTCCTCGCCGGCATCGGGCCGGCGGAGGTGCTGGTCGCGTTGGCGTTCCTGCTGGTGGTCAGGCCCGTGGCGGGTTGGCTGGGGCTGTTGGGCGGCAAGACCGGGCCGCGCGAACGGGTGGCGCTGTCCTTCTTCGGCATCCGCGGTATCGGGTCGCTGTACTACTTGGCCTTTGCCCTGGGGGAGGACCATTTCGCGGACCAGGCGCACTGGCTCTGGTCGTTTGTCGGGCTGGTGGTGGCGTTGTCCATAGTGATCCACGGGGCCACCACCTCGCCGCTGATGAACCGGCTGGACCGGCTGCGCGAGAAACGGGCGCTGGCCGTCTCCGGGGACGAAGGACTCGCGCCCAACACGCCGGTATAGCCAGCCGTAAAGACAAAGGGCTGGTACGGCAGGCGCCGCACCAGCCCTTCCCGTCCAGCGGGTGGCTACATGCTGAGGGCGGCCTCGATCGGGCCGATGGCGAAGAACAGCAGGAATGCCGCGGCAACGGCCCACATCAGCGGGTGGATGTCCTTGACCTTGCCCTGGACCGTGCGGATCAGGACGTAGGCGATAAAGCCGGCGCCCAGGCCGTTGGCGATCGAGTAGGTGAACGGCATGAGGGTGAAGGTCAGGAACGCCGGGATGGCAATGCCCCAGTCCTGCCAGTCAATCTTGCCCACCTGGGACACCATCATGAAGCCCACCACCACCAGGGCCGGGGCTACGGCCTCGAACGGGACCAGGTTGATCAGCGGGGTGAAGAACATGGCCACCAGGAACAGCAGGCCGGTGACGATCGAGGCGATGCCGGTCCGGGCGCCTTCGCCAATGCCGGCGCCGGCTTCGACGTAGATCTGGTTGGAGGAGACGGACGCGCCGCCGCCGATGATGGCACCGAGGGCGTCCACCTGGAGCACGCGGTCCACGTCGGGAATGTTGCCGTGTTCGTCGACCGTGCCGGCTTCGTTGGCCAGGCCCACCATGGTGCCCATCGCGTCGAAGAAGATGCTGAGCAGGATCACGAAGGCCAGCAGGGTGGCGGCCACGAAGCCGAGGTCGGAGAAGGCGCCGAACGGGTTGGCCTTGCCGATCAGGGAGAGGTCCGGGGCGGCCCAGCCGCTGAATGTGGGGGCCACCAGGGACCACCCCTGCGGGTTGGAGGTCTTGCCGTCAAAGCTGGGGCCGATGTGGAGGGTCATCTCAAGGATGACGGACAGTACGGTCGAGGTGATGATGCCGATCAGGATGGCGCCCTTGACCTTCCGGACCACCAAGGCGATGGTGAGGATCAGGCCGAAGACGAACACGGCGGTGGGCCAGCCCAGCAGTTTGCCATCGAAGCCCAGGCCCACGGGCACGGTGGTTCCTGCCACGTCCGGGATTCGCCGCACGAACCCGGCATTGACCAGGCCGATCAGGGCGATGAACAGGCCGATGCCCACCACGATTGCTGTCTTGAGCCCCTCGGGTACGGCCTTGAAGACGGCGGTGCGGAAACCGGTGAGGACCAGGATCAGCATGGTGATGCCGGAGAGGACCACCAGGCCCATCATGTCCGGCCAGGTGAGGCCCGGATTCCTGGCGACCGTCACGGCTACGAAGGCGTTGACGCCCAGGCCGGTGGCCAGTGCGAAGGGGTGCCGTCCCCATGCGCCCATGAGGATGGTCAGGACCCCGGCCACGAGCGCAGTTACGGCGGCAACGGCGGTGAAACCGAGCGTTGCCCCGGTGGAGTCGGGACCGGACAGGATCAGGGGGTTCAGCACCACGATGTAGCTCATGGCGAAGAAGGTGGCGAACCCGCCGCGGATCTCGCGGGAAAAGTTGGAGCCTCGCTCCGTGACCATGAAATACCGGTCCAGGGCAGAGCCTTGCTTAAGCATTAGTCCTCCGGGGGAATGTGTGGGGATACCTGCATCCTAAGGGTGCTGCACGGTGGGGGCGGCCAAATTCGCCTAGTCTGTAAGGAAGCCAACATGAGGAGCAGCCCATGCGCCCGGTCCACCGGCAGTTGCTGAGCATAATGCTCGGTTTGTTCGTCCTTGCAACCGCCACCCTTGGCCTGGTGGGGCCGGCCTCCGCGCATGATGCCGCGGAATCCACCACCCCGGCGCAGGGAGCCGCGTTGGCGGCCCCGCCTGAAGAAGTTTCGGTGACCTTCAGCAACCCGCCGCTGGGCATTGGTTCCTCGTTCTCGGTCAAGGATGCGTCCGGGAAGGAGTGGGCTGACGGTTCCGTCCGCATCGTCGACAACGTCGCCACCCAAAAGCTTCGATCGGGTGGCCCGGCGGGGGCGTACACGGTGGCGTGGCGCGTGGTCAGCTCAGATTCACACCCGATCGAGGGGACGTTCACGTTCACCGCGGCGTCGGGATCCGCCCCAGCGGGAGCCGCGGCCTCAGTCCCTGCCCCGTCGGAAAGTTCGACGGCGGCCAGCGCCGTCCCCGGCATGGGCACCGCGAGGCCGGGGGTGACGGAGGAACCGTCAGCACCTGCCGGCGCAGCCGAACCCTTCCAATGGAGCATCGTGCTGTTTGCGGCTGTGGCCGTTGGATTGCTCGTCAGCCTGGGCGTCCTGGCCCGGCGCAGGCTATCCGGTGACGGTGACACGCTTGACGACGGGCACCAGCCCGACGAGGAGGACCGGCCCGACGACGGGGACACAGTTGGAGAGGGCCAGCGGTAGCGGGCGCTTGGCTGAGCAGGCAGATCAAGGCCGGCGGTCAAAAGGATTGCCGTCAGCAGGTCAGCGCCGCAAAGCTGCCCGTTGCAGGGAAGGCGCCGGCCGACGGCTGGACAGTGCCAACGTTGACCTTGGCGGAGATCGCCTGGCCTACGGTCTTGGCCTGGCGCAGCACCTCCTTGGGTGACGGCGTGATCAGCTCGCCGACGCCCACCAGGTAGATGCCGATCGCCCGCATGGCTGCTGCCACGTTCTTGCCTACGGCAATGCCGAAGTCGCTGAGCATGCGCCGCAGTTGGCTGTGGGCGCAACGCGTCAGGACAATGTGGTCTGCCACCAGGATGCCTGTGGGCGTGTGGACCTGCCACTGGGGCGCTGCGGTGTCCTCCGGACCCTCAAGCATGGTCAGCTGCACAGCCCGGGTGGTATTCCGCACGTCGACGCTGTGGCTTGCGGCGTAGTTGCGCAGGTGCCGCAGGATCTCGTTCCGCTCCCTCAGGGTGTCACTGTCAGCGGCGTCGCAGCGCTGCAGCGACGACGTGTTCGCCGGCTGCGCCGCGCCCAGGATATCCAGGCCGTCCACCACGATGGAGTCCACTCCGTGCCGGCGCAGTTCAGCGGCCACGGCCAGCCCGGACAGTCCGGTGCCAATGATCACAGTGGTGGTCTGTTCGGTCCCGGCACTCCCAGACATGCTTGACACTACAGTTTCCCTCCTTCGAAGCTTCGGCAGGTTGCCGGCGACCTCGCCGGCTCGCGTCCCGATGCCCCCAAGCACGGTCGCAGCGCATGGCCGGGCCGCCCCCAACAGGAAGTTGCAGCTGGCGTCCCGGACCAACAATGTCCTGAAGACTACAGAACAATTGCGGCCGTGAATAGCCCATGGGAGAAAACATTCGCCCGGTGGTGAAGGCGCTTTCCGGGAGCGCAGGGAAAGCCTGTGGATAACCCTCGTTCGCGCCCCTGAACAGGCTTGCTAAGCCGCGGGGGACGGAGAATAGTGGGAAATGGAAGCGGCCTGTTCCCTGCCGTTGCAGCAGCGGGACGGGGTGCACGGACCCGGGGCCGTTTTCTGGCAGAATAGCCGCAACATCAGGCAGTATCGCGAGGAGGCGGCCCCCATGGGCTCACAAGAGTTGCATCCGGACCCCGCTCGGGACGGCGGTGGTTCTCCGGCCGCTCCCGAAGGCATCGTGGTGGGGGTCGATGGCTCCGAGCACGGCCAGTGCGCCCTGGTGTGGGCCGCGCGGGAGGCCCAGCGCCGTCGTCGTCCCCTCCACATCGTCACCGCCTACTCGGTGCCGATCTTCGCCGCGTCCGGCCTGGACGGCGGCTACGCCACCGTGGACGACTCGGTCATCCGGGAGGGGGCCGAGGCCATCGCCAAACAGGCCCTCGAGAAGGTTTCGACGTACGACGTCGAGGCCAGCTCCTCGGTGGAGAACGGTGACGCCGCCGGTGTGCTGCTGGAGATCTCCGAAACCGCCGAGCTCCTGGTGGTGGGAACCCGCGGCCGCGGCGGCTTCGTGGGCCGGCTCCTGGGTTCGGTCAGCAGCGCGCTGCCCGCCCACGCGAAATGCCCCACGGTGACCGTGCCGCTGTTCTGCTCGGAGCGGCTCGGTGAGACCACCGAAGACCGGCGCATCAAGGCAGAGCAGGCCAAATCCGGCCACCGGCCGGTGGAGAACGTGGTGGTGGTCGGCGTCGACGGTTCCGAGCAGGCCAGGGTGGCCGTGCTGGAAGCAGCTGACCAGGCCGAACGGCTCGGCGCCGCGCTCCGTGTGGTCTGTGCCGTGCCGCAGTACAGCGGTTCCTTGGCGTGGGTTCCCGCCCCGATGGACCGGAAGGCCTTGTTTGAGGACATCCGCGTCACCCTGGACGCGGGCATGGCCTGGCTTCGCAGCCACTATCCCCACTTGCGGGCCGATTACGAGCTCAAGGACGGTTCGCCTGTCGACGTCCTCGTGGAGGAGAGCAGGCACGTGGAACTGGTGGTGGTGGGCACCCGCGGCCGCGGTGGCTTCACCGGCATGCTCCTCGGCTCAACATCGGACGGCGTACTCCATCATGCCAGGGGACCGGTCATGGTGGTGCCGGACCGGGAAGACCCGCGCCTGGCAGACCGGGCACGGTTCGGGCCCATCCTGGGCGACGCAGCGTAGGCACACCAGGTCCGCCGGCAGGCCAGCCACGCCATGGGGCAGCAGGGGATACCGTCATCGGGCACCAGCGCAGGCGCCGGTCCCGTCCTGCCGCTGGAGGCCCTCGACGCCGGAATGCTGGCCCTCGTGGGCGGCAAGGCGGCGAACCTCGGCGAGTTGATGTCCGCCGGGCTGCCCGTCCCGGAAGGTTTCTGCCTGACAACAGAGGCATATTGGCAGGTGGTCGGCACCCCTGAGCCCGTCCTTCCCGGACTTGCCGATGCCTTTGCGGCCCTGCAGGGAGCAGCACGGGCCACAAGCCATGATTTTGCCGCCAGCGGGTCAATCGACCTGGCCGGACCGGCCGGAACCGCGCGTGCCGCAATCCTGGCGGCGCCGCTTCCGGCAGCAGTATCCGACGCCGTCGGGCAGGCGTACGCCGCGATGGGACCGGACGTTCCGGTGGCGGTACGGTCCTCCGCTACCGCCGAGGACCTGCCGTTTGCGAGTTTCGCCGGCCAGCAGGACACCTACCTCAACGTCATCGGAGGGGACGCGGTCCTTGAGGCAGTGCGCAATTGCTGGGCATCGCTCTGGACCGACCGTGCAACTGCCTACCGGGCAAGCCTGGGCATCGACCCTGCCGGAGTGGCCATCGCCGTAGTGGTGCAGCGGATGGTGGATGCAGACACGGCGGGAGTCATGTTCACGGCGAACCCACTCACCGGGCGGCGCCGGCAGCTCGTCATCGATGCCGGCCGGGGCCTCGGCGAAGCAGTGGTCTCCGGCGCGGTCAACCCGGACCACTTTGTGGTGGATGGCCTGACCGGCAGGGCAGTGGAGCAGCGGCTTGGCGGGGAAGGCGTCGAGGTCAGGTCCCTTCCCGGCGGCGGCACGGAGACGAGGAAGTTGCCGGGCAGCACCGGAACGCCCTGCCTGACGGAACCCCAGCTGGCCGCCCTGGCGAGGCTTGGGCTGCAGGCCGAAGACCACTTCGGCGCCCCGCAGGACACCGAGTGGGCCATCGACAACGCCGGGGCCTTGTGGCTGACCCAATCCCGGCCCATCACCACCCTCTACCCGGTCCCGGAAAGCAACGGGGCCGCCCACGTCCGCCACGGCGGGCCCGGCGCCGGCGGCACCAGGGCGTACCTGTGCTTCAGCCTGGCGCAGGGACTCACCCGGCCGCTTACCCCCATGGGGCTGGCCGCCTTGCGCCTTGTCGCCTCGTCCGTGGCCACGGCCGCACGGTTCCCTGTTCCCGAACCCCGGCGGGGGCCGTCCCCGTACGCCGAGGCAGGGCAGCGGATATACATCGACTTCACCACGCCCCTTCGCAGCGCCGTGGGCCGCCGCATCGTTCCCCGGGTCTTTGACGTCATGGAGGCACGGACCGCAGCGGTCATGCGTCAACTGTTCGAGGACCCTGCCTTTTCGGTGACCGGCAGGACGCCCCTCGGGCTCCTCCGGCACGCAGGCCCGGCAGCAGTGCACGCCAAGGTTCCGCAGGCAGTACTTCGGGCCCTGCTCCGGCCCGGGGCGGCGCTCCGCCGGCTGGACCGCTTTACCCGGGACTTCGAGGGATCCTTGGCCCCCACCGATGGTCCCGGGGCCCTGGCCAGGCTGGACCATGTCGAGGCCCTCCTGGGAGCCCGCCTTTTTCCGATTGTTCCGGCCATACTTCCCCTCCCCTTGGTGGGCTTTGCGATGCTGGGCCTCGCCGGAAAGCTCCTTGGCGACGACGCGTGGGACGAACTCCAGCCCGTGATCCGGGGCCTGCCGAACAACGTCACCACCGAGATGGACCTTGATTTGTGGCGCCTCGCCTCGGCCATCAAGGATGATGGCGAATCGGCAGCCGCCCTGATGGGATCGGATCCAGCGGCGCTGGCGGAAGACTTCAGGGCCGGGCGGCTGCCCGCGCGCCTGGACGCCGGGCTGGGGCGGTTCCTGGAGCGGTACGGGCACCGGGCGGTGGCTGAGATCGACATCGGGCTGCCGCGGTGGTCGGAAGAGCCCGCACATATCCTGGGCATCCTGGCCAATTACCTCCGGTTGGAAGATCCCGCCCTAGCGCCGGACCGGCAGTTCAGCACAGCAGCCGAGGACGCTGAAGCCCAGGTCGAGCGGCTCGTAGCCCGCGCAGCCGGGCGCGGCAGGACCAGGGGAGTGTTGGTGCGGGCCGCCCTGCGCAGGGCACGGCTCTTCGCCGGCCTGCGTGAACTGCCCAAGTACCAGCTTGTGCTTGGCCTTGGAGAAGTCCGCAGGCAACTGCTCCTGGTGGGCGCCGAACTCGCGGAGGCAGGAGCCCTCGACCGCCCGGACGACGTCTTCTTCCTGGACTTCGCCGAGGTGCGGCAGGCCCTTTCCGGTGTAACAGCGGACCCGGGAGCAACGTTGCCGGACGTCCGGCAGCTTGTCGCCGGCCGGCGGGCGGACTACCGCCGGGAGCTTGATCGCCGGCATATACCCCGGGTGCTCCTCTCGGACGGCACCGAACCCGAAGCGGTCCGTACCGCCACCGGCATGGCGGACGGAACGCTGGCTGGAAGTCCTGCCTCGGCAGGGACGGTGACGGCAGCGGCACGGGTGGTCCTGGACCCCGTCGGCGCCCGCCTCGAACCGGGCGAGATCCTGGTTGCCCCGTCAACTGACCCCGGGTGGACGCCGTTGTTCCTTACTGCCGGAGGGCTCGTGATGGAAATGGGCGGCGCCAACTCCCACGGCGCTGTGGTGGCCAGGGAATACGGGATCCCCGCGGTCGTCGGGGTGGCGGATGCCACCAGGCTGATAACCACCGGCCAAAGAGTAACGGTCGACGGCGGTCAGGGAACCGTCGTGCCCGACCGTCCTGCCGGTACCGAAGTTTTAGGGACCCATGCCGGCACGGACCCGGCCGCGCGGGCGTAACCTTGATCTATGGGTTCCAACACGCTGGATTCCAGCGGAGAGTTGCAGCAGCGCAGCACATTGCAACAGCGCAGCACACTGCGCCGACGGACATGGCTTCGGTGGATGCCGGCCGCCGCAGCCCCGGTGGTGATCGCTGTGGGCGCGCTCACCGGGTCCCTGCCCGCCAGCGCCGGAGACCCGCTGCCCGCGAAAACCCCCGCACAAGTCCTGGAACTGGTGGGCACCCATCAGGTGCACTCTTTCTCGGGAACCTTGGAGCAGGTGTCGGAGTTGGGCCTGCCCGAGCTTCCGGCCGCCGGCAAGACCTCCGCCCCTGCATCAGCCGGGAGCGCAGCCGCCGTTATCGAGCTCCTGTCCGGCCGGCACAGCGCCCGCATCTACGTTGACGGCAAGGACAACGCCCGCGTGCAGGTCGTGGACCAGTTGGCAGAACGGGACGTGGTCCGGGATGGCAATGATGTCTGGTTCTACTCGTCGAAGGACAACACCGCTGAGCACCTGACGCTGCCCGCAAAAACCCAGGATTCGATGCCCTCGAGGGACATGCAGGGCACACCCGGCGTCCCCGCGCCGGACGACCTGGCGCAGCAGCTCCTGTCCAAGGTCGATCCCACCACCGCCGTCACCGTGGGACCGGACGTCGTTGTTGCCGGCCGCAGCGCTTACAACCTGGTGATTGAGCCCCGCACCGATGCAACGCTGGTGGGCAAGGTGGCCATCGCGGTCGATGGCCAAACGGGCATGCCGCTGTCCGTCCAGGTGACCGCGCGCGGAGCCGACAAACCGGCATTTCGTTCCGGTTTCACCGCCTTTTCCCTGGACACGCCGGATCAGTCCCTGTTCAGCTTCACGCCACCGCCGGGCAGCACGGTGAAGGACGTTCCGGTTCCGGACAAGTCCCATGAGCCGGCAGATGCTCCACATCCGGGGCCCATGGCCAACCCGGACCAGCTGCTTCCCCAGCTCGAAGCGAAGGCGCACCTCTCCGTGGCCGGAACCGGCTGGGAAACGGTAGTGGGCACGGCAGCGGGCGCTTCCGGTTCAGCTGCAGCGTCCCTGCTGGCCGATCCGCTGCTGGCACAGGCCGCAGTCCCCGTCCCGGGCGGCCGGCTTCTCTCCACAGCCCTGGTGAACGTACTGGTCACTGACGACGGCCGGATGTTCGCTGGCATGGTGCCGCCGGAGGCACTGCAGGCCGCAGCGGCAGCGGCTCGGTGAGTACGGGCCTGGCGGGCGCTGGTCCGGCGGCTGCCGGGCTTGCGATCGAGACCCATGGCCTGAGTAAGCGGTTCGGCCAGCAGACCGCCGTCGATGCTGTGGACCTCGCCGTCCCGCACGGGGCGGTGTTCGGTTTCCTTGGGCCCAACGGGTCCGGCAAGACCACCACCATCCGCATGCTGCTTGGCCTGGCGGCCGCCTCCGCCGGAACCGTGAACCTGCTCGGCAGGCAGATGCCGGATGAGTTCCACGACGTGCTTCCGCGGGTCGGTGCCTTGGTGGAAGGACCGGCGTTCTATCCCTTTCTCTCCGGGGCCGCCAACCTCCACCGGCTTGATGCCGCCGGCCGGCACACCGTGCCGGCCACCCGCAAGGCCAGGGTGGAACGGGCCCTGGAGCGCGTGGGATTGGAACACGCGGCCCGGAAGCGGGTCCACGCGTACTCACTGGGGATGAAGCAGCGGCTGGGCATTGCCAACGCGCTGCTGTCTCCCCGGGACCTGCTGGTGCTGGATGAGCCCACCAATGGATTGGATCCTCAAGGTACGCGTGAGGTGCGCAACCTGGTCCGGTCCCTGGCCCACGAGGGCACCACCGTGTTCGTCTCCAGCCACCTGCTGGCCGAGGTGGACCAGATGTGTACCCACGCCGCAGTAATGAGCGCCGGCAAGCTCGTGGCGCAAGGGCCGCTGGCTGAACTCCGGCAAGCCGGCAGCACCCGCCTCCGGCTGGTCACCCCGGACGGCGGCGCGGCGCGGCGGGTCCTCGCGCGGCTGGGGCTGCCACCCGCACCTGTGGACGGGGAATCCGGCAAGCCGTCGCCGGACGGCGAGACCATCGTGGCGGCCTTGGTTACCTCAGTGCAGCCACCCGCCCCGCTCCCGGAAGAAGTCGTTGCGCACCTGGTCCAGGCCGGGGTGCGTGTCCGGGGCTTCGCCGTCGAACGCGAAAGCCTCGAAGACCGCTTCGTTGCCCTTACCGGGGAAGGATTCGACGTTGCCCAGTAGCGTGCCTGCCGACATCCCACAGCCTGCGGGAACCGCCCGGGCCGCGACCCCGCAGAGCACGTCCAGGCGGTCCGGTTCCAGGACGCCGGGTTCCGGGTTTTCCTTGCTGGCCTCTGAACTGAGGGTCCTGTTCACCCGGCGGCGCACCTGGGCGCTGTTGCTGGCCCTGGCCGCCATTCCGGTGCTCATCGCCGTCGCGGTCAAGGTCTCGTCCGCCGTCCCGCCCGGTCGCGGCCCTGCCTTCCTGGACCGGATTACCCAAAACGGACTGTTCGTGGCCTTCACCGCCATGCTGGTGTCCGTCCCGCTGTTCATGCCGCTCGCCGTGGGCGTGGTGGCCGGCGACACCATCGCCGGGGAAGCGAGCCTGGGAACCCTCCGCTATTTGCTGGTGGCCCCGGCGGGCAGGGTGCGCCTGCTCCTGGTCAAATATGCGGGCGCCGTGGCCTTCTGCATCGTGGCACCGTTGACCATCGGCCTGGTGGGGGCAGCCATCGGCGCGGCGCTCTTTCCAGTAGGGCCGGTGACCCTGCTGTCCGGCGGGGTCATCCAGCCTGCTGAGGCCGCCGTGCGGATAGTGCTCATCGCCGCCTACATTGCCGTATCCCTGGCGGGCCTCTCAGCGATTGGGCTGTTCCTGTCAACCATGACCGTGGTCCCCGTCGGTGCGATGGCGGCCACCGTGGTGGTCTCGGTCGTTTCCGAGGTCCTGGACCAGCTTGCCCAGCTGGAATGGCTGCATCCATGGTTGTTCAGCCATTACTGGCTTGGTTTCGGTGACATGTTGCGCCAGCCGGTGCTGTGGGACTCGTTCGCCGCGAATGGACTGCTCCAAGCAGGCTACGTGGCGGTGTTCGGGGCGCTGGCGTACGGCCGTTTCGTCACCAAGGACGTCTTGAGCTGACTGGTGGGCGGACCCGCAGTACGGCTCAGTAGCGGGCGGCGTACGGGTAGAGGTCCATCCCCACCATGGAACTGATGCTGGACACGGTGATCCCTTCCTGCGGATTCAGCGCCTGCACCACCTGGCCGTTTCCCAGGTAGATGGCCACGTGGTAGAAGTTCGGAGCCGAGCCCCACACCAGGAGATCGCCGCGGCGCGCCTGTGAGATCGGGACGTGGACAGGGGCGGCAGCGTACTGCTGGGACGCGGTGCGCGGGAGGTACTTTCCAGCGGCGGCGAACGCGTTCTGCACCAGGCCGGAGCAGTCAAAGCCGTACACGCCGGTACCGCCCCACTGATAGTAGTACGGCGCGCCAACCTTCCCCAAAGCGACGGCGATCGCCGTCTCGTAGGTCCCAGCGCCGGTTGACGGGGGCGCGGGAGCGGGCGCCGGCGCCGGCGCCGGCGCGGGGTTGGCAGGAGCAGGGGCCGGTGCGGGCGCAGCGGGGGCCGGGGCCGCGGGAGCGGGTGCGGCGGGTGCCGGAGCTGCAGGCGGCTGGGCTGGAACCGGGGCCGGGGCCGCCGGGGCCGGAGCGGCGGGAGCAGGTGCCGTGTCCTGGGCCGGCGAGTTCCGGGCCGGGGCGTTCTGCGCAGCGGACTGGTCCTGTGACGCTTGGTCCTGGGCTGCCTTGTCCTGTGCCGCTTTGTCGGCAGCGGCAGACAAAGCCGCAAGCCGCGCTTCTTCACGCTGCTTGTCCAGGGCATCAACCCGGGCCGATTCCAGCGCAACGGTGGTGTTCCGGAGCTGCGCCAGCTGGTCCACCAGGATGCTCCGCTGCGCCTTCGCGTCGGACACGGCTTTGGCCTGCGCGGCGTTGGCCTCTTCGGCCTGGGACTTCCGCTGCTCGGCGGTTTTCGCAGCATCGTCAGCGGCCTTGGTGGCATCGTCGGCGGATGCCGTCAGGGAGCGGTACGCGGTGGCCGCGGCATCCGCAGCTTCAAAAGCGCGGCTCCGGCTGGCGGACAGGGCTTCGAGCGTGGCGGCCTGCTGCAGGCTGTCCCCACCGCTGGCCAGGGTTCCGAGCGTGGGGTTCAGTCCGCCGTTGCGGTAAAGGTCTCCGGCGAGTTGCCCCACCTGTTTCCGGGATTTGTCCAGCTGCTCCTTCGCGGACGAGGCACGGGCGGAGGCCGCGGACGCAGCCTGGGTCCGTTGCTGCAACTCAACCAGCGCTTCGCTGTAGGAGTTGTTTGCCTGCATCGCCACGGCGAAGGCCGCCTGCTGGGCCGTGGATGCGTCGGCGAGAATGCGTTCGATCGCGGTGACCTGGTCCGCCGTCGCGGTTTCGCTGGCTTTTGCCGCGGCAATATCTTCCGGGGACGGGATGTCCGGCGATGCCGGAACGGACAGCGGCGCGGAAGGCGCCGGTACGGCTGCTGCGGGTGTGGCAACGGAGGCAAAGAGTACGACGGCGGCGCACAGCACGGCCGTTGTACGGCCGGATCCGGGTAAAGCCATGTGCAGAGACCTCGCAACAATTGGGCTGGGAGTGAGGTTCTGGATGCGGCACGACGGTGCCCCTCAGCTGCTCGCCAGCAGTCCGAGGTTACGTGACTCGATGCACATTGGCAACAGCAGTCACAGCAATAACATAAACCACAAGAATGTCATTCGTGGTGCTGGCCGATAGGGCGTGTCGCGGAATCGGTCGCAGGCCGGAGCCTGCTCAGCCCCAACCCAGCTCGTGCAGCCGGGCATCGGAGATGCCGAAGTGATGGGCGATTTCATGGACGACGGTCACGGCCACTTCGTGGATCACATCATCCCGGGAGCCGCAGATCTCCAGGATGGGTTCGCGGAAGATGGTGATGCGGTCCGGCAGGGAACCGGCATCCCACCACGAGTCGCGTTCCGTCAGCGGCACCCCTTCATAGAGGCCCAGCAGGACGGCGTCCGGATCTTCCCCGGGGCCGGGAACATAATCGTCTTCGATGAAGACGGCCACGTTGTCCATGGCGCGGGCCAGGCGGTCGGGAATACTGTCCAGGGCATCCTGGACGGCGGTCTCGAACTCGTCCGGGGACATGGCGAATCCGGAGGGCGCGTCCGCAACCGGTTCGTTAGGGGCTGCTCCGTCCGGACTCGAGGGGACAATCGGCAGGCCCGGTGGCAGGCTGGCTGGCATAGTTCGACTCTAGCCCCGATGCGGGCGGCGCCGCCCGCCGGGCGCCCGGGTCCTGCGCCGGGTCAGGCCGACGCCCACGAGGCACACCAAGCCACCTGCCAGTCCCCAGGCGGCAGGAATCTCGCCCAGCAACAGCCAGGAGATAAGGACGGTGGTTCCTGGTACCAGGTACGTGGTGGCGGCCAGCTTGCCGGCATCCACCAAAGACAACGCGTAGGCCCATGTGGTGAAGGCGATAGCGGTGGGGAAGACCCCCAGGTACACCAGCCCCCAGGTGGCCTGCGGCGGAGCTGCCTGTACTTCGGCCGCGAGCTGCCCGGCGAAGGGCAGGCAGCACAGGGCACCCACCACGATTCCGAACCAGGTGGCCTGGGCCGCGGGGAACTTCCGCACCACCGGCTTCTGGATGATGACGCTGACTGCGGCGAGCACCGCGGCAAGGAGGCACAGCGCCACGCCGGCGAGGTCCGCCGTCGTACTCCCGCCCGGGGTGCGCGGCTGCCCGGAACCGATGGCAATCATCGCGACACCGGCAAAGGCCACCGTGCTGCCGATCAGCAGCCAGCGTGGAAAACCTTCCTTGAGGAAGATGCCGGCCATGATTGCCACCAGGATGGGATTGACGTTGATCAGCAGGGCGCTGGTGCCTGCGTCCAGGATGTGCTCGGCAGCGTTCAGCGCCACGTTGTAGCCACCGAACCACATCACTCCGTAGGCAAGGATGGGCAGCCACTCCCGACCCCGGGGCACCACGCGGCTTCTGAGGAGTTGCGGCAGCACCAGGATGGCCAGGACGACGGCGGCAACCGCCAGCCTGCCCAACGTCAGGGAGCCGGGGGAGAAATGCGGGCCGATCGCGCGGATTCCCACGAATGCCGAAGCCCACAGCAGCACGGTGACCGCCATGGCCGCCACGCCGAGGGCCCTCACCGGGACAGCCGCGGGAGCTGGGGGAGTGAGTGCTTTGGGTCCGGGGCTGGATGAGGGCATGAACCAAATGTAGCGGCGGCGGAGGCGCCCGGCTGGCGGGAATCGGACAACGAGGTACGGCGGTTGGGGGACTCCCCGGTGCCCGGCGGGGCCGGCCCTACGGGGCTGCGGCCCAGGCCAGCAGCTTGTCCGCCGGCCAGGTGGTGATGATCCGCTCAACGGGTACGTTGTTTCGGGCCGCCCGTTCGGCGCCGTACTGCAGGAAATCCAGCTGCCCGGGTGCGTGGGCATCGCTGTCGATCGAGAACAGGCAGCCGGCCTCCAAAGCCAGCTGGATCAGGGCGTCGGGCGGGTCCTGCCGCTCCGGCCGGGAGTTGATCTCCACGGCGACGTTGTGCTCTGCGCAGGCGGCAAAAACTTCCTTGGCATCGAATTCCGACGGCGGCCTGGTCCCTCGCGAGCCCTCCACCAGCCGGCCGGTGCAGTGGCCCAGGATGTTGGTCCGCGGGTCGGTGATTCCGCCGAGCATCCGCGTGGTCATGGTCTTGCGGTCAGCACGCAGCTTGGAATGGACGCTGGCCACCACGATGTCCAACCTGTCCAGCAGTTCCGGTTCCTGGTCCAGCTCTCCCGATTCCAGGATGTCCACCTCGATGCCTGCCAGGAGCCGGGTGGGTCCGCCCTTGCCGTTGATGCCCGCCACCACGTCAAGCTGGTCGCGCAGGCGTTCGGGCGAGAGGCCGTTGGCGATCGTGAGGTTGGGGGAGTGGTCTGTCAGGGCCACGTACTCCCTGCCCAGCACCTCCGCGGCGGCAAGCATCAACTCGATGGGGGAGCCGCCGTCGGACCATTCGCTGTGGCTGTGGAGGTCGCCGCGCAGCGCCTCCTGGATGTCCCTGCCGCCGGGCGCCAGCGGCTGCGCTCCCTTCTCCCGGAGGTCCGCCAGGTACTCGGGAACTTGTTCGTCCACGGCCTCCCGGATCACGGCGTAGGTCCGGTCGCCGATCCCCTTCATGGACTTCAGCCGCCCGGACCGTGCGCGGGACGCCAGTTCGTCCGGGTCCAGGGCGCCGATGGTGGCGGCGGCCTTGCGGAAGGCCTGCACCTTGAAGGTGGCAGCGCGCCCGCGCTCCAGCCAGAAAGCAATCTCGTTGAGGGCTGCGACGGCATCCATCCGTCCATCTTGGCCCCTGCAATGGCGGAATGGCGGTGTTTTTGGCCGATTTTGGATAATTCCTGCGAAGGCCCTATAGTTGTTGAGTCCAGTTCGGAGAAACGCAAAGGGCAAAGACGGAAAGCATCGCTTGACGCCTTTTATTTTGTGCCGAATGGGTTCTGGCCCCCATCGTCTAGCGGCCTAGGACACCGCCCTTTCACGGCGGCGGCACGGGTTCGAATCCCGTTGGGGGTACGCAAGGAACTGGTCAGGCAGGCAGAAAAAGTCTGGTAGGCTGGAAGCCTTGAAAAAAGCGGTAGAGATACTGTGAAAGCAAGAAACGCAAGGCCCTGTAGCGCAGTTGGTTAGCGCGCCGCCCTGTCACGGCGGAGGTCGCGGGTTCAAGTCCCGTCAGGGTCGCTCTGATTGTTGGAAGAAATTCCGGCTCTCATGGTGACTAGTCACCTAGGCTCTGTAGCTCAGTTGGTAGAGCGTTCGACTGAAAATCGAAAGGTCACCGGATCGACGCCGGTCGGAGCCACCACTGGGAAGCATCAGTTCTTCGGAACTGGTGCTTTTCTTCGTTTAAGGCGTGGCATCGTGCGCCATCCACGGGCATCAGTGCGACCCGCATCTTCGCGTCGCCAAGGGCCTATGGGGCGTGCAGATAAAGATCCGCGGCCCGTATGGGGCCCGGCCCGGAATCCCGGCCTCGAACGCTGCGCCCAAGTGTCCGGCATTGCCCCACTGGCTGCCCGGCCTCGAACCCGGCACGCGATTCTCCCCCAAGGGGCCCGCCGCAGAGGCGCTCTGGCTTCGGCTCAGCCAGTGGCCTGCGCAACATCCGGGCAGGTTGAAACAAAAAAATCGACCATGCCACGAAACATTTGACCTGCGCCAAACCGTTGTGGCACGCGCGCGCATTGGATTGCGTAAGCGCTTGCACCTTACCCGCCGGTAGGTCACTCGGAGCGCTGAAACAGGGTTTGAAATGGCTGCGGGATGCCCCATAGCGTGGATCGCGGCAAGGGGAAGCATGCTTCCCATCTGCCCGGGGCCCTACCCAGGCCCTGTTGATTCCCGACACACAAAGGCGTCTCCGACGGCACCTGAGGTGTTGCCGGGGCCGCGGATGTTCTCGGGGCAATGGGCATATGCCCGTCTTCCACGAACAGTTACAACTCCGCGAGAAGAGCAACAATGCACAAGCACCCCCAAAACCGGATGCTGCGGTGGCGCCCCGCCGCCGCAGCATTGGCCGCGGCCGTCGCCGCCTCGGCCTTCCTGGCCGTCCCCTCGGCACAGGCGAACGAGCCGTCCGATCCGCCCGCCGTGCAGCAGATGCCGGCACCCGCTCCGGGCTTCCCCCTCCCGACCGGACATACGCAGCAGGCGTTCGATCCGGCGTCGGACTTCACGTCCAAGTGGACCCGTGCCGACGCCAAGCAGATCATGGCCCAGAGCGACTCGACGGTCACTCCGGGTGAAAACTCCATGAGCCCCGACGTCACCATGCCGGAGATTCCCCAGGATTTCCCCACCATGAACGACGACGTCTGGGTCTGGGACACCTGGTCCCTGACCGACGAGAATGCCAACCAGATCAGCTACAAGGGCTGGGATGTCATCTTCTCCCTGGTGGCTGACCGCCACGCCGGCTACGGCTTCGACCAGCGCCACTGGAATGCCCGGATCGGTTACTTCTTCCGCAAGACCAACGCTGACCCGGCCAAGGACAAGTGGAACTACGGCGGCCACCTGTTCCTGGACAACACCTCCATCGGCAACACCGAGTGGTCCGGCTCCACCCGCCTGATGCAGGGTGACCACGTCAACGTGTTCTACACGGCCACCACGTTCTACGACATCGCCCAGCGCAATGCCGGTGGCGGCGGCATTGCCCCCGATGCTGCGATCGCGAAGGCCCTGGGCAACATCCATGCTGACAAGAACGGCGTCACATTCGATGGGTTCCAGCACACCAAGCTGCTGGAACCGGACGGCAAGATGTACCAGACCAAGGCGCAGAACCCCGGTTTCGCGTTCCGCGACCCCTACACGTTCGTTGACCCGGCCCACCCCGGCAAGACCTACATGGTCTTCGAAGGCAACACCGGCGGCACCCGCGGCGATTACAAGTGCAAGGACGAGGACCTCGGCTACAAGCCGGGCGATCCCCACGCCGAAAACGTCAGCGACGTCCAGAACAGCGGCGCCTACTACCAGACCGCAAACGTTGGCCTCGCTGTGGCCGACAACAAGGACCTGACCAAGTGGTCCTTCCTCCCGCCGATCCTTTCGGCGAACTGTGTGAACGACCAGACTGAACGGCCGCAGATCTTCATCCAGAATGAGGGTGGGAAGAACAAGTACTACCTCTTCACCATCAGCCACCAGTTCACCTATGCAGCCGGTATGCGCGGTCCCGACGGCGTTTACGGCTTCGCGGGCGACGGCATCCGTTCCGACTTCCAGCCGATGAACAACAGCGGCCTTGCCCTGGGATCCCCGACGGACCTCAACCTGGCAGCCAACGCACCGGAGAGCCCCTCCGCGAAGCAGAACGGGCGGCAGTTCCAGGCCTATTCGCACTACGTGCAGCCCGGCGGCCTGGTGCAGTCGTTCATCGACAACGTCAACGGCGTCCGCGGCGGCTCGCTGTCGCCGACCGTGAAGATCAACTTCCGCAACGGCGTCTCGCAGGTTGACCGCAGCTTTGGCCGGAACGGCCTTGGCCCGTTCGGTTACCTGCCTACCAACGTGCGGGTAGGCGGCGAGGGCCTCTACAAGTAGGCCTTTTTTGATCCACCGCCGGTAAATTCCGGCCGTATACCGCCCAGGCGGGGATGTCCTTGGGGGCTTCCCCGCCTGGGCCTTTTCCGTCGGGCAGAAGCTTGGGCGCGGCGCCCCGCAGTGTTTCCGGCGCATCTGCCGCAGGCTGGGGATAGGGTGGAATCAACAGAAGGGGGAGTGCCTGATGGAATACCAGAACCCACAACCCGTGGTGCCAAGCCGTCCTGCCGCCAGCCCGGTGACGAGTCCGGGGCCCGGGCGCACCGTAATCTCCGAAACCGCCGTGGCCAAGGTGGCGGGAATCGCGGCACGGTCCGTTCCCGGCGTCTATTCCCTTGGCTCGGGTCCGTCCCGTGCGCTGGGTGCCATCCGTGATGCCGTCGGCAGTTCGGACCATGCAGCCGGAGTCCACGCGGAAGTGGGCGAAACGCAGGTAGCCGTGGATATCACCCTGGTGGCAAGTTACGGGACCCCCTTGCACTCGCTGGCCAATGACGTCCGCGCCGCCGTTTACCGCGCCGTCGAAGAACTGGTCGGCCTGCAGGTCATTGAAGTGAATGTCGAGATCACGGACGTGTACGTGCCACCGCCGGTCAAGCCGGCGGCGCCGGCGGCTGTGGACCGGGAGGCGTTGCTGTGAACCTCACCGTTGCGGGTACGGCCATGGGCGCCTTCGTGGCCTTCATGTCATTGCAGTTCGGCTTGTGGGGATTCATCGCGTCCCTGCTCTTCATGGCTATCGGTGCCGTCCTGGGCCGCGCCGCCGAGGGGAAGCTGGATCTGCGCGGCGTGATCGATGCCATCATCGGCCGGCGTTCATCCTCATGAGTTCACCAGCGCCCGTTGCGAGTGGGCAGGCGCTCAGCGGCCACAACCGGATCAGTACACAGGCATTGACCAGCCTCGCCAAGGCGGCCGCCGCACAGGCCCTGGGCGTCGAGGCGCAGGACGTGCGGGCGGATTGGACGGACGACGACGGCCTGCTGGCCTTGTCCCTCGTGGCGCCCATCAGCATCCCGCCTTTGGAATCGGTTGTGCTTGATCCCGCGCGGGTCCAGGGATCCGGTGGATCCATCTGGGACCGCACGGTCAAGGCGAAGGCGGCCATTCTGCAGACGGTCTCGGAGCTCAGCTGTTCCAGGCTGAGCCGGGTGGATATCCGCATCAGCGGGGCAAAGATCAGCACAGGAGGGCGGGTGCAATGAGCGGCAGCGTGGAAAACCGCCGTGCAAGGGCTGGTGCCCGGGGGAACGACGGGCCGGACATGCGCCGGATCACCTACCGCGAGACGCATTCGACGCGCGCCGCGGTCTCGATCGCAGCTGCCGCCCTGGTCCTGGTGCTGGCCGGTTACGGCGTCCTCGAATCCGGTGTCCATGCCGTCGGGCAGCCTGCCTGGCTGATTGAGCCGCAGGTGGCGGCCCAACGGATCGTGGATCTGCCGTCCGGCGTACCGCCACTGCTGCTGGGAGCGATCGGCGGGGTGCTGGGCATGCTGGGTGTCATTTTCTTGCTCAACGGGATACTTCCGGGACGGCGGGCGCGCCACCAGCTGGCCGGCGTCCGTCGTGGCGGGTCCTCGGCCGCGGTGGTGGACGATGAAGTCGTGGCGTCCTCGATCGCACGCCGTGCCCGGCTGGCTGCGAATGTCACGCCGGAGCAAGTCATGGTGGTGGTCTCCCAGCGCCAGGTCCTGGTGAACGTCCGGCCCACCTCCGGTGTTGCGGTGGACCAGGGCCGCGTCCTTGCCGCAGTCAGCGATGAACTGGACCAGATGCAGCTGGAACCTGCCCCCGTTGCCCGCGTCAACGTGGCCCCGTCCGGGGTGATCGGCGCATGACCAGTACCCCTGCCCTGCTGAACCGGATCCTCCTCACTCTGCTGGGCGTTGTCCTGCTGACAGCGGGCCTGCTGCTGGTCTTGCTGGCAGTTGTGCCCGCAATCGGTCCGTGGTGGCACGCTTGGGCCTCCGGGGCGTGGGAAGGCATTACCCAGGCCTTCAATTCCACCCGTTTCCCCGGACAGCAGGAGAGCTGGCTGTGGATCGCGGTGGCCTTGGCGCTGCTGGTCCTCATGGGACTCATGGTGGGCTGGATTGCGCAACAGGGAAAGGGCCGGGCCAACGTCCTCGCGGCCGAGTACGACCCCGGTGATGTTCCCGGCGATGTCCGGATCGGAGGCGGCGTCGCCGAACAGGCGCTCAAGCAGGCCCTTGAGGGGCGTCCAGACCTTGCCGGTTCCACCGTCACCACCTATGACGTGAAGGGCTCGCCCGCGCTCAAGGTCCGGCTCTTGCCCCGCCAGGGTGTGGCACCACACCTGTTGGCTGCCGAGGTATCGGGGCTCCTGGACGCCTTGGACGCCGTGGTGGGCAAGGAGATTCCGGTCCTCATCCACATCGGTGCCGGGGCGCGGACGCGCTTCAGCCGGGCTGAGCGGGTCCGCTGAACTGCATGCGGGCCCGACTGTCAGTCCTCCTGCGGGTCAGTCCTCAAGGAGGTAGACGGTGCAGTCCACGGGAACTTCCCGCATCGCTGCCCGGTCGCTGGCCGGTTCAGGCCCGCTGGACAGCGCTACGGTGTAACCGTTGGGCACAGGTGCCGAGGCGAAGCCCAGGTTGGACAGGACTATGACATCTCCGTTCCGGAATGCCAGCAGCCCACTGTCCGGCGCGTGCTCATCTGTCCATTCAACGGTTCCCCTGCCAAGGTGGCGCGCCGACCTGAACGCAAGAGCGGCCCGGTAGAGCTCAAGGGTTGAACCTTCCTCGCCGTCCTGCTGGTCCGCAGCCAGGGGGCCGAAGCTGTCCGGCTGCGGGAGCCAGGGCGCCTGGCCGGAGTCCCCGCCGGAGAACCCGAACCCCGGTTCGCCCTGGGCCCATGGCAGCGGGACGCGGCACCCGTCGCGGCCGATCTCGGCGCCCTGGGTCCTGAAGAATGTCGGATCCTGCCTGGCCGCGTCGGGAAGGGTGGTGTGCTCCGGAAGCCCCAACTCCTCCCCCTGGTAGAGGTAGGCCGAACCCGGCAATGCCAGCGCAACCAACGTGGCGGCGCGGGCGCGGGCAAGGCCCAGGGCAGCGTCCGGTTGTTCGTCACCGGCGCCTATGCCCTTCGGGAACGTGGTCGGATCCTTGAGTCCAAACCTTGTGCTGTGCCGCACGGTGTCGTGGTTGCTGAGCACCCACGTGCACGGAGCGCCCACGGACGCGGCCGCTGCCAAGGACGCATTGATGGCGTCAGCCATCCGCCCGGCATCCCAGCCGGCCAGCAGGAAATCAAAATTGAAGGCCTGTTGCATCTCATCCGGCCTGACGTACCTGGCCAGGCGTTCGGCGGGTTCAACCCAGGCTTCCGCCACCATCATCCGGTCCCCTCCGTATTCGGCCAGGACCCGGTTCCAGTCGCGGTAGATCTCATGCACGCCATCCTGGTCGAAGAAGGGCGATGGCGGGTACATCGGCGAGACGGCCCGGTGCGGCTCCTCGGCATCGGTGTGGGCGTGGGGAGCGTCCCCGGGCAGGTGGCTTTCCCTGCGCGGACCCGTTGTTCCTTCCACCATGGCCGCGGCTCCGTCCCAGTCAGGAAGGCCTGCCTCTTTGACCAGTCCATGGGCCACGTCCACCC
This sequence comes from Arthrobacter sp. 135MFCol5.1, assembly GCF_000374865.1. Lineage (GTDB taxonomy): Bacteria > Actinomycetota > Actinomycetes > Actinomycetales > Micrococcaceae > Arthrobacter. The sequence goes on from NZ_KB895463.1 coordinate 64,411, forward strand.
TGAAGCCGTCCGCACCGCGGTCCAGCCAGAAGCGCAGCACGGAGCGCATCTCCTCCTGTACTTCCGGGTTTTCCCAGTTCAGGTCGGGTTGCCTGGTGTCGAACAGGTGCAGGTACCACTGGCCGGGTGAGCCGTCAGCGTTGGTAAGGCGGGTCCATGCCGGTCCGCCGAAGATGGATTTCCAATTGTTGGGCGCCAGCCGGCCATCCCCCGATCCCGGCACTTCGTCCTTGCCGTCACGGAAGATGTACCGTTCCCGTTCCGGGCTTCCCGGGGCTGCCCGCAGCGCCGCCTGGAACCAGGTGTGTTCGTCGGAAGTGTGGTTTGGGACCAGGTCCACGATGACCTTCAGGCCGCGGCGGTGAGCTTCCTGCAACATCGCGTCGAAGTCCGCCAAGGTGCCGAAGAGCGGATCCACCTGGCGGTAGTCGGCGACGTCGTAACCGCCGTCGGCCTGGGGCGACTTGTAGAAGGGGGAGAGCCAGACAGCGTCCACGCCCAGCTTTTCCAGGTAGGGGAGCCGCAGCAGGACGCCCCGCAAATCGCCCATCCCATCGCCATTCCCATCGGCGAAGGACCGGGGGTAAATCTGGTAGACCACCGCGTCCGCCCACCATGCGGAGGGTACGGGACGGGGTACCGGAACGGATAGGTTGGGCATTTGGTTCCCCTAAGATAACTTTTTGATGTAAACGCTTGCATTCGCGACAGCAACCTTACTAGTGTGATGGTCACCACATCAACCTCACCTACAAGCGCACTGTCGACTTACTTGTCACTCAGCGAGGAGCTTCAAGCTAATGAAAACCCCGAGATTCCTGCTTCCGGCCGCCACGGCCGGCATTCTGGCCCTGACGTTGTCCGCCTGCGGCGGCGGCGGAGGGGGCACCACCGGCGGGGGAGGCAGCGATGCTGATGCCAACCTCGACGGCCGCGGCCCCATCACGTATGTCCAGGGCAAGGACAACAGCAACGTCGTCCGTCCGCTCATTGACAAGTGGAATGCCGCGCACCCGAATGAAAAGGTCACCTTCAAGGAGCAGACCGACCAGGCCGACCAGCAGCACGATGACCTGGTCCAGCACTTCCAGGCCAAGCAGTCCGACTACGACGTTGTTGACGTCGACGTTGTCTGGACCGCGGAGTTCGCGGCCAAGGGCTGGTTGCAGCCGTTGAAGGACAAGATGGCGATCGACACCAGCGCCATGCTGAAGCCCACCGTGGACAGCGCCACCTACAAGGGCACCCTTTACGCGGCCCCGCAAACCTCTGACGGCGGCATCCTGTACTACCGCAAGGACCTGGTTCCCACGCCTCCCAAGACCTGGGACGAGATGATGAGCATGTGCTCCATCGCCAAGCAGAACAACATTGGTTGCTACGCCGGCCAGTTCAGCAAGTATGAAGGCCTGACCGTCAACGCATCCGAGGCCATCAACTCCGCCGGCGGCTCAGTCCTGGACAAGGACGGCAAGCCCAGCGTAAACACGGCGGAAGCGAAGGCCGGCCTGGGCAACCTGGCCAAGGCCTACGCTGACGGGAACATCCCCAAGGAAGCCATCACCTACAAGGAAGAGGACAGCCGCCAGGCGTTCCAGAGCGGAAAGCTCCTGTTCCTGCGCAACTGGCCCTACGCCTTCAACCTGATCACCACCGAAGGATCTTCGGCTGTGAAGGACAAGACCGGCCTTGCGGCACTGCCCGGCAAGAGCGGCCCTGGTGCGTCCTCGCTGGGCGGCCACAACCTCGCCACCAGCGTGTACTCCAAGAACAAAGCCACCGCACTGGACTTCATGAAGTTCATGACCTCTGCGGAGACCGAGAAGTTCTACGCCACCCAGGGTTCCCTGGCTCCGGTCCTCGGCTCGCTCTATGAAGACCAGGAACTGGTTGCCAAGCTGCCCTACCTGCCGGTCCTGAAGACGTCCATCGAGAACGCCGTACCGCGTCCCGTAACGCCTTTCTACCCGGCTGTCACCAAGGCAATCCAAGATAATGCCTACTCCGCTATCAAGGGAGAAAAGACAGTGGACGCTGCACTTTCCGACATGCAGAACGCCATTCAATCCGCCGGTGCAGGATCGTAGTCCTGCCATGGCAACCGAACTAGGCCCGACGCCGGTTAAGTCACCGGCGTCGGGCGCTGCCCCTGTCCATCACGCGCCCAAGGGCGTAGGGGAAGACAACAGGATCGCAAGCCAGGGTCGCTGGGCGTCCTGGCTGCTCGCCCCGACCATCGTGGCCTTGGGCATTGTGATCGTGTACCCCATCATCAGCGCGATCGTGATGTCCTTCCAGAAGGACGCCGGCCTCGATCCCGCCACCGGCCTGTTCACGGCAGGCGGCTCGGCCGGCATCCAAAACTACGTCAACTGGCTGGCGCAACAGTGTTCCGCGCCCGCCGGCGGTACCGTCGCCTGCCCGCCGGGCACCTTGGGCGGCCAATTCTGGTCCGCCACTGCCACCACGTTCTTCTTCACAATCGTGACGGTGACGCTGGAAACGGTGCTGGGTTTCTGGATGGCTGTGATCATGGCCCGCACCTTCCGGGGCCGGAGCCTCGTCCGCGCGGCCGTCCTGGTGCCGTGGGCCATCCCCACGGCTGTGACGGCAAAGCTCTGGTTCTTCATCTTCGCTTTCGAGGGCATCGCCAACAAGCTGTTCAACACCACCATCCTGTGGACCGGCAGCGAGTGGCCGGCCAAGTGGGCCGTCATCATTGCCGACGTCTGGAAGACGACGCCGTTCATGGCACTGCTGATCCTTGCGGGCCTGCAGATGATTCCGGCCGAAGTCTATGAGGCGGCCAAGGTGGACGGTGCGTCCGCGTGGCAGCGGTTCCGGCTCATCACCTTGCCGCTGGTCAAACCGGCGCTGATGGTGGCGATCCTGTTCCGTACCTTGGATGCACTGCGCATGTTCGACCTGCCGTACATCCTTACCGGCGGCGCGAACAACACCACCACGCTGTCCATCCTGGTCATCAACCAGATCAGGCAGGGCTTCAATTCCGCGGCGGCGTTGTCCACCATCACGTTCATCATCATCTTCCTGGTCGCTTTCATCTTTGTCCGCTTCCTCGGGGCAAATGTGGTTGAGCAGAGCGGCGCAACCGGAAAGGGGAAGAAATGACCACGGCAACAGCAGACGCCACCGCCTTGCGGGCACGCCAGGACAAGGGTCGCAAAACTGCCCAGAACCGGGAGAAGTGGGCCCAGGGCAGGACCTACATCAGTGCCGTCGTCGTCCTGATCTGGTGCCTCGCACCGGCCTACTGGATGGTGGTCACCGCCTTCCGCGAGGTCGGGTTCACGTACGACACCTCGATCCTGCCCACCCATGTCACCATGGACAACTTCATCACCGCCTTCGATACGTCCTTCGGCAACAGGTTCGGACAGGCACTGCTGAACAGCGTGTTCATTGGCGGCGTGGTGACGGTCGTATCGCTGGTGATCGGCGTGTTTGCTGCCTACGCCCTGGCCCGGTTGAATTTCCGGTTCAAGTACCTGGTGCTCGGTTTCATCCTGGGTGCTTCCATGTTCCCGGGCGTTGCCCTGATCACCCCGCTTTTCCAGCTGTTCACCAACATCGGCTGGATGGGCACCTACCAGGCGCTGATTATCCCCAACATCTCCTTCGTGCTCCCGCTGACGGTCTACACCATGACCTCGTTCTTCCGGGAAATGCCGTGGGAGCTGGAGGAATCGGCCCGCGTTGACGGCTGCACCCAGGGGCAGGCATTCCGCAAGGTCATCATGCCCCTGGCGGCGCCGGCAATCTTCACCACGGCAATCCTGGCGTTCATTTCATCCTGGAATGAGTTCCTGATTGCCAGCCAGCTGTCCAGCGACGCAACCCAGCCGGTCACGGTGGCAATCGCCAACTTCGCCGGTGCACAGCCCAACCAGATCCCGTACACGGCCATCATGGCCGCCGGCACCATTGTCACCATTCCGCTGGTGATCCTGGTCCTGGTCTTCCAGCGCAAGATCGTCGCCGGCCTCACGGCAGGTGCGGTCAAGTGACGGATCACGGTGCCCGCCCCCGCACACCAGCGGGGGCGGGCAACCGCAGCCGGCTGGTCAGGTCGGGCGAGGATTTCGACATCATCATCGGTTTCCTTGGTTTTTGGGCAGTGGTCCTCCTGGTGGTCACTGTGTGGATGGAAATTACCGCGCAGCCGGCCATTGGCTGGGCCTTGGGCCTGCTGGCAACCCTGCTGGCCCTGTACGGAATGGTGCGCCTGCGGCGTAGGCTGCCGGCCCGCAAGTAGGCGCACTTAAAAACAGCGGTCCCCGCCACAGTTACCACTGCCCGGCCGCGGAATGGAAAAATACGAGGCTTGGGGGTAGACGCAGGGCCAGCCGGCTCTGCGCCGCGCAGGAGTTATGAGGGGACACGGTGGCACGGACAACGGAAAGGTCCCAACGGGGCGGCCATAATGGCGTCAGCATCGAGGACGTGGCAGCGGCCGCCGGAGTCTCAACCGCAACCGTCTCCCGCGCCGTCCGTGGGTTGCCCCGCGTCTCGCCGGCCACCAGGGAGAAAATCCTCGAAGTCGCGGGAAACCTGGGCTACGTGGCATCGTCCTCTGCTTCCGGACTGGCCACGGGACGCACCAAGACCATTGGCGTCCTGGCGCCGTTCGTGAGCCGCTGGTTCTTCTCCAAGGCCATTGAGGGTGCGGACCGCGAGCTGCACGCCCGGCATTACAACCTCTCCCTGTTCAACCTCGGCGGCCACGGCAGCAACCGCGAGCGGCTCTTCAGCAAGACCATGGTCTACAAGCAGATCGATGCCCTGCTGGTGCTCTGCATGGCGCTCAGCCACGAAGAAATCGAACACCTGCAAAAAATCGACATCCCGCTGGTGGTGGTGGGCGGCCACGTCGAAGAGTGCCCCTACATCGGCATTGACGACTACGCGGCAGCCTCAACGGCGGTCCGGCACTTGATCGACCTGGGCCACCGGGACATCGCGTTGCTGCACGGCGACGACGAGACCGACCTCAACTTCGACGTCCCGAGGGTGCGCATCCTGGCGTTCAAGGACGTCATGGCTGCCGCAGGCCTTGCCACCCGGCCGGAGTGGGACGAATGGGGCGACTTCACGGTGCGCAGCGGCCAGGAAGCCTTCCGCCGCCTTTGGTCCGGTTCCGGGCCGAAGCCCACAGCAATCTTCTGCGCGTCTGACGAAATGGCCATGGGGGTCATCTTCGAAGCCAACCGCCTCGGCGTTAACATCCCCGGCGAACTGTCAGTGGTGGGGATCGACAACCACGACTTCGCGGAGGCCATGGGCCTCACCACCGTTGGGCAACGCCCGGATGAGCAGGCCGAACTGGCCACCAAGATGCTCCTGGACGAACTGGACGGGGACATCGGGTCCGTCCGGTCCGCCGTTGCTCCGCATGAACTGATTATCCGGCGCACCACCGCGCCGCCCAAGGCGTGAAACGGCCTCAAGAAGCGCGGGCAAGCTGCCGGATAGGGATCCAGCGCGAGGCGAGCCTGCGATAGGCGGCCGCGGCGCCGGTCATGTCGCCCTCAGCCAGGCACTCGATGCCCAGCCTGATGTCCATGGGTGATTCGTCCGGGTACACCTTGTCTGCGACGGCACCATAGTCCAGCTCCACCATGGAGTTCACGTGGAACAGCTCCAGCCATTCGGTCAGCTGTGCCAGGTCGTCAAGCATGTCAAGGTCCGGGGCGGCCAGCGCCAGGTTGGCCACGGCGTAGCGGGCCCGCTCCAAGGCGTCTGTGATCGGGGCCCAGACGCGGACCGTAAGGATGCGGCCGGCGGCTTCCACGACGTCCTTGCGGTCGGACTCCATGAACAGCGAGAACCAACTGAACGGGATGCCCCAGGTGGAGGCCCGCGTGTGCACGCGGACGGATCCGTCCCGTGCCTTCACCAGGTCGATCCGCTCCTGGTGCCGGTCGCGCTGTTCCTCAGGGATCAGCAGCTCCGCCAGCGGGCCGTGGATCCCTTCCATCAGGGCGTTGGCGGCCAGCCCGGCGCGCAGGACCAGCTGGCTGGGGCAGTACAGCAACACTGGCGCGGTGCCGGCGGCAGCGCCGTCGTCGGCCGTTCCGCCGTCCGGTGCCGGCGCGGTGGTGACGCGCACCAGGTCGGTGCGCCCGGTGGGAAATGGATCACCGCCGGAGCGGGTGATCCGTCCCAGCGAGGCCAGCAGTTCAGCGTTTTCGACGGCGGCACGGGACGCGGCGCGCTCGCCGGCGGCCTGGAGGGCGGGTCGTTGTTCCGCCGGAAAGGCGTCCAAGGGTTCGTAGACGCGCAGTGTGGAGGAAAATGGCAGGCCTGCCTGGCCCCGGTAGAGGTTTCCCGTCATGACGGTCTCCTTGGATGGGCGCAGGGGGCTGTCATCAGTCCGCCAGCTCCACCAGCACGGGAGCGTGGTCCGAGGCGCCTTTGCCTTTCCGTTCCTCGCGGTCGATCGAGGCGCCGGTGACCCGGGCTGCCAAGGCGGGGGAGGCCAGGATGAAGTCGATCCGCATGCCTTCCTTCTTGGGAAACCGGAGCTGGGTGTAGTCCCAGTACGTGTAGACGCCCGGGCCGGGGGTATAGGGGCGCACAACGTCGGTGAAGCCGGCGGACTCGAAGGCATGGAACGCCGCACGCTCCGGCGGACTGACATGGGTGTAGCGGTTGTTGACGAACAAGTCGATGTCCCAGACGTCGTCGTCGAACGGGGCGATGTTCCAGTCGCCCATCAATGCGACCTGCGCCTGCGGGTTGTCCGTAACCAGGCCCTGGGCGTGCGTTTTCAGGCTTTCCAGCCACTTGAGCTTGTAAGGCATGTGTTCGTCGTCCAGGGAACGCCCGTTGGGGACATACAGGCTCCAGACCCTGACGCCGCCGCAGGTGGCAGCCATGGCGCGGGCCTCCTGGACGGGGTCCTTGCCGGCCTTGCCGAACGAGGGCTGGTCCAAGAATGTCCGCTCCACGTCCTCAAGTCCAACGCGGGAGGCGATGGCCACGCCGTTCCACTGGTTTACGCCGAAGTGGGCAACCTCGTAGCCCATCCGTTCAAAGAGCTCCCACGGAAAGTTCTCGTCCTTGCACTTGGTCTCCTGGATGGCCAGGACGTCGCAGTCGCTGCGCTGGAGCCAGGCTTCAACACGGTCGGCGCGGGCACGGAGCGAATTCACATTCCAGGTAGCTATCTTCACGGTTCCTAACTTACCTTGGCAGCTGCGCGCCGGGTAAAGCCTCCCGCCAGTCCGGGCGGCACCGCACGCGGTTGGTCCCCAGCATGACGCGGCGGGTATATTCGCAACCAGAATGACCTGGATCACTCGTCCGGCCACCATGCGAAGGAGCAGCCAGCCGATGACCGCAGCCAAGGGAATGGATGGTGCCGCCGGCAACGGGCACCCGGAAGTACTGTTTGAGCGCCGCGGCCGGCTGGGCCTGGTCACGCTCAACAGGCCTAAAGCCGTGAACGCACTCACCGCCGGAATGGTGGACCTGATGCTCCGGCAGCTCACCGCGTGGGCCGGGGACGATGACGTCGCCACCGTCCTGGTGCAGGGCGCCGGGGAACGCGGCCTCTGCGCCGGCGGCGACATTGTGGCCATCTACGAGGACATGTTGCACGGCGGACACCGGACGGCAGGTTTCTGGCAGGCAGAATACCGGCTGAACTCCCTGATCGCCCGGTATCCCAAGCCGTACGTGGCCCTCATGGATGGCCTGGTCCTCGGCGGCGGGGTGGGGATCTCCGCGCACGGGAGTGTCCGGGTGGTCACGGAGCGGACCAGGACGGGCATGCCGGAAACCACCATCGGATTCGCCCCGGACGTTGGTGGCACCTACCTGCTCTCGCACGCACCCGGCGAGGCCGGAACGCACGCTGCCCTGACCGGCGCGCATCTTGGCGCCGGCGACGCGGTGTTCCTTGGCCTTGCGGACCACTACGTACCGTCAGGATCGCTGACGGACCTGGCGGCCGCCCTTGTGGACCATGACGCGGAAGACGTCGTCGAACGGTATACCCAGCCGGCCCCGGACTCGCTGCTCGCCGGGCACCGTGACTGGATCGACGCCTGCTACGCCTCGGATGACGCAGCCGGGATCGTCCGGCGCCTCCGGGAGTGGGCGGGGCCCGGGAGGGAGGCTGCGGTGGAGGCGGCCGACACGATCGAAGCCAAGTCACCCACCTCTGTCAAGGTCACCCTGGCGTCGCTGCGCCGGGCCGCTGGACTGACCCTGGATGAAGCGCTTGCCCAGGAGTACCGTGCCGGAATCCGGTTCCTGGCCGGTCCCGACTTCCGCGAAGGCATCCGCGCCCAAGTTGTGGACAAGGACAGGAATCCGCAATGGAAACCGGCAACACTGGCTGACGTGCTTCCAGGACAGGTGGACAGGTTCTTCGAACCGCTGGAGGGCCGGGAGTTGGACCTGCACCCGGAACGCGCACCCGAGGAGGCGGACCATGCCTGAGACGGGAACCGTGGCTTTCCTCGGCCTGGGGCACATGGGCGGTCCCATGGCCGTGAACCTGGTCCGGGCCGGCTATGCGGTGGTTGCTTTCGATGTGGTGCCTGTCGCCGTCCAAGCGGCACGGGAACATGGTGTGCCGGTCGCGGCCAGCGCGGCTGGCGCCGTAGCGGAGGCCGACGTCGTGCTGACCATGTTCCCCAGCGGTGGACACGTCCTGGACGCCTACCGCGGCAACGCCGGACAACCCGGATTGCTGGCTGCGGCTCCGCCGGGCACCATGTTCCTTGACTGCTCCACCATCAACGTCGATGAGGCACGGGAGGCCGCGCGCCTGGCCGGTGAAGCAGGCCACCGTTCGGTCGACGCGCCCGTTTCGGGCGGCGTGGTGGGCGCCGAAGCAGCGACGTTGACATTCATGGCCGGCGGCGAAGCGCAGGACTTCGAGTCGGTGCGGCCGCTCCTGGAGGTGATGGGCAAACGCGTGGTCCATTGTGGCGGCCACGGTGCGGGCCAGGCTGCCAAGATCTGCAACAACCTCATCCTGGGCGTTTCCATGATCGCGGTCAGCGAGGCGTTTGTCCTCGGCGAAAAGCTGGGCCTGAGCCACCAGGCCCTGTTCGACGTCGCCTCCGCGGCCTCGGGCCAATGCTGGGCGCTCACCACCAACTGCCCGGTACCGGGACCCGTCCCCGCCAGTCCGGCCAACAGGGACTACCAGCCGGGTTTTGCGGCGGCGCTGATGGCCAAGGACCTCAACCTGGCGGTCAATGCCCTCAACAGCACGGGAGTGGCAGGACAGATGGGGGCGCTCGCCGCCCGCATCTACGATACGTTTGCCGCGGAGGGCGGCGCCGGCCGCGACTTCTCCGCCATCATTACTGATATCCGCGGCAGCGCGGAACCGGCTGCCGCGGACACCACGGCGGCGGCAACAGGAACGGACGCAACGGGCCGGAGCCGGACCACGGCAGCACACGACGATGGGAGCCCCGAATGACTGAATACGCCAACATCCTGGTGGAGCAACAAGGCAGGGTTGGGCTGGTGACCCTCAACCGGCCATCGGCGTTGAATGCGCTCAACAAGGCCACCATGGAGGAACTGGTCGCCGCCGTGACCGCGATGGACTCCGATCCGAACGTAGGCGCCGTGGTGATCACCGGCTCGGCCAAGGCGTTCGCGGCGGGCGCCGACATCAAGGAAATGGCTGATCAGGGCTACATGGACATGTACACCGCGGACTGGTTCCGCGGCTGGGAGGACTTCACCCGGCGGCGGATCCCCACCATCGCGGCGGTGTCCGGGTTTGCCCTGGGTGGCGGCTGCGAGCTCGCGATGATGTGCGACCTCATTATTGCGGGGGACAACGCCAAGTTCGGCCAGCCGGAAATCAACCTTGCCGTACTTCCCGGGATGGGGGGCTCGCAACGGCTCACCCGCGCGATCGGCAAGGCCAAGGCCATGGACCTGATCCTCACCGGCAGGTTCATCGGTGCCGAGGAAGCGGACCGGTGCGGACTTGTCTCCCGGGTCGTACCGGCGGAGGAAGTGGTGTCCGAGGCCCTCAAGGCAGCCGGGCTGATCGCCGCCAAGTCGAAGCCCGCTGCCATGGCGGCAAAGGAAGCCGTGAATGCAGCTTTCGAAACCGGGCTGGCCCAAGGGGTCCTGTTTGAACGGAGGCTTTTCCACTCGCTGTTCGCCACCGAGGACCAAAAGGAAGGGATGGCGGCGTTCGCAGAAAAGCGTGAGCCGCAGTTCAAGCACCGGTGACCCCGGGACGCGCTTCCCGGGACCTTGGGGCGCTCGACGAATTCCGCGGCCCGTATTGTGGACATGACGGGTAACGGACGGCCATGCCAGCGAACGGGGACAGACGTATGTGGACAACCATGACCGGTGCAGCCAGCCCCACCGACGGACTCACGGGCATCGTGGGCTTCGCGGCGAGGGCTATCGACACCCTGGGCGAGTGGGGCGTGGGTGCCTTCACGCTCGCGGAGACGGTGGTGCCTCCCATCCCCAGCGAGGTGATCCTTCCCCTGGCGGGCTACCTTGCCAAGCAAGGTTCCCTCAACCTGCTCCTTGTCTTCGCGACCAGCACCCTGGGCGCCTACCTGGGTGCCCTGCTGCTCTATTGGCTCGGCGCAAAACTGGGCCTGGAACGTTCAATCCGCTGGCTGTCCAAACTGCCCTTGGTGGACCGGGAGGACTTTGAAGAGGCAGCGGCCTGGTTCCGCCGCCACGGAAGATCGTCCATTTTCTTCGGCCGCCTCCTCCCAGGCATCCGCAGCCTGATCTCGCTGCCGGCCGGGGCCGCGGCGATGCCACCGGCCACCTTCAGCCTCTTCACCCTCGCCGGCAGCGGTCTGTGGAATGGAGCCCTCATTGGCCTCGGCTACCTGCTGGGCACCCAGTACCAGCTCATCGAGAAGTATTCACATGTCCTGAACTACGCTGTCTACGCTGCGCTCGCCGTGGCCGTGGTCCTGCTCATCGTCCGGCGGGTCAAGAGGGCCAGGCGGGTCAACGCCAACCGCTGACAGGTGCCCCTAGAGGTGCTTCTCCGCAAAAATGCGCAGGGCGCTCCGCACGAAGGCGGCCCCGTCCATGCCCCCGTAGTTGGCGGCAAAACGCGGATCCGCAACATACATGTCAGCGAGTCCGGTGACATATCCCTTGATGTCGCCGCCGGCGGCCGCAGCGGGGGTTCCGGGAATGGACTGGAGCCAGGCCACGTGCCTGCGTGCCAGGTCCTGGGCCTCCGGTCCATCCGCCGTCACCCCTGAAGCGCCGGCCGCGATCCAGTCCCTGCCCAGTTCCTCCACCCTGGACTTCCACGCCCGCTTTTCCGCGGCGTCCATCCCCCGCCACCACGCATCAGATGCGGCGTAGGCCTCCTTGCCCCAGCGTTCCTCGACCTCCTCCCGGTACTGGGTATGGTCGAAGCCGTCAAACATCTTCTCAGCCATCAGTTGGCCTCCTGCCTTCACTGTTTCGATGGTTTGCTGCACGGACTGCGCCTGCCGGGCCAGCCGTTGTTGCTCCTGCGCCAGCCACTCAAGGTGGCGGGAGAGCTCCGCGACGGGGTCGGCCTGGCGCTGGAAGACTTCGGCGATGGCCTGCAGCCCCAGGCCCAGCTCCCGCAGCAAAAGGATCCGCTGCAGCTGAAGGAGGGCGGCACCGTCGTAATAGCGGTAGCCGTTCCCGCCCACCCGGCTGGGCTTCAAGAGCCCGATGTCGTCGTAATGCCTGAGCGTGCGGCTGGTGGTGCCGGCCATCCTGGCCACATCCTGGATGGGCCAATCCCTCGAGCCGTTGCCACGGATTTCTTCCATGACCTTGAGCCTAGGGGTTGACGCTGCGTCAAGGTCAAGGGTGCTTGTCGGGTTACTTGGCCTGACCGTTTCGCGGTGTCCGGTGCCGCGCCTGGGCGACGAGCCGCGTGAAGGCAAAGACAAAGATGGACTCGAACATCAGCATGAGCCCCACCAGCAGCCACTGCTGCCGGGCGATGAACACGATGCAACCCGTCAGGGCCAGGAGGGTGCCCAGGGCCAGGGCGTAGACGGCAAAGCCGACGGCGACCCGGGCGCTGCGTACGCCGGTGCGGAATCCGAAGCCGTGGGGTTCGCCCCCGGGCTGGCCCGGGACGCGGTCGGGTGCGGCGGGCCCGAGTGCGTCGAACTCGACCCACGGATCCTGGTCCTGGTCCTTTCCGGTCATGGATCAATTATCCCCAACCCGCAATGCCGTGAAACACAGCGCCGCCGAAAACAAGCGCCGCCGAAAACAAGCGCCGACGAAACAACGCCGGCAAAAAACAGCGGCCCCTCCAACGTTCGTTGGAGGGGCCGCTGTACGGGGGGCCCGGCAGTTGCCGGAGCCGCCGAAGACTTAGAGCGGGCGGATGTTCTCTGCCTGCGGACCCTTGGGGCCCTGGGTCACATCGAATTCGACCTTCTGGTTTTCGTCCAGTGAGCGGTAGCCGCTGGTGGCGATTGCCGAGTAGTGGGCGAATACGTCAGCGGACCCGTCATCGGGGGCAATGAAGCCAAAACCCTTTTCGGCGTTGAACCATTTAACTGTGCCTGTTGCCATGGCTGCATTCCTTCATGTGACTCTGATTCTCTCCCCGGAACCGTCCCGGGGTGCGCGGGAGTTAGTCCCCCACAGTCCCCAACGTACGGGGCGCGGGCCCCGGGTGCAAGGGTAGCGGCCATAATGTGCGGTTAACGCATGCCTTCGCGGCGGATGGCGGTGGCAATAGCGGCCGCCCGGGTATCCACTCCGAGCTTGGCATAGATGTGTGCCAGGTGGGTTTTCACCGTGGCTTCGGAAATGAACAGCCGCCGGCCGAGCTCGCGGTTGCTGAGGCCCTCAGTGAGCAGGCTGAGCAGCTCCGCCTCGCGGGGAGTGAGGACCTCGTCGGGGTTGCGCATCTGCTGGAACAACCTGGAGGCCACCGGCGGGCTCATCACGCTCCTGCCCTGCACCGCGCCCCGGATGGCGGCGAAGATCTCCTCCGGTGCCGCATCTTTCAACAGGTAGCCCATGGCCCCGGAATCAACAGCGCGGACAATATCCGCGTCGGAGTCGTACGTGGTGAAAACCAGGACCGATTGTCCGGTGCCGAGGTTTCGAATCTGCCTGATGGCTTCAATACCATCCATGCCCGGGCCCATGGCAAGGTCCATCACCACCACCGCCGGGGCGTGCGAACGGACCAGCTGCAACGCCTCTTCACCCGACGACGCCTCCGCGACGACATCCATATCAGGCTGGGTCGCAAGCAACGCACGCAGGCCGCTGCGAACCACCAGGTGGTCGTCCACCAGAAGGACCGTAATGCCGCCCATCTATGGCCCCTCCAAAGGAAGTTGCGCGGCCACGATGGTGCCCTCGCCCGGGGTGCTCTGCACCGAGAAGCTCCCGCCCAGCTGCTCCACCCGTTGCCGCATTGCTCGCAGGCCGTACCCACCCGAGGCCGACGGCGGGGCTGCCGCCGCCGGGTCAAAGCCCGCACCGTCGTCGTAAATGTCCAAGGTGACGGTGTCCTGCAGGAAACCCAACGTCAGCGCGGCCATCGAAGCCGAAGCATGCAGCGCGATGTTGGAGGAGGCACTCTGCACAACCCGCAGCAGGGCGTGCCGCACCTCCGGGGGAACGGGGCCCGGTTCGCCCGTCACCGCCAGGGTGGCCGCCGGCATGTACCGCCGGGCGGCAAGCAGCAGCGAGTCCGGCAACGGCGTCGATTCCAACCCGGGGGAGGCGAGCTCGTGGACCAGGCTCCGGGTGTCCGCCAGGTTCGCGCGGAGCAGGTCGGTGGCCTGGCGCAGACCGTCCCGGGCTGTCGCATCCGGCCACCCGCGGCCCGCTGCTTCGAGCAGGAGCAGGCTGCTGGCGAGCCCTTGGGTGACGGTGTCGTGGATTTCCCGGGATACCCGGTCCCGTTCGGCGATGGTGCCGGCCCGGCGCTCACTGGCCGCGAGCTGCCCTTGGGCCAGGGAAACCTGCGCGTTCAGGCGGCGCTGCTCTGCGGCGTCGTTCTGGATCCTGTCATAGATGAGCGTCAGCATGGTCCCGACAGCCAGTGGACCCAGCAGCATGGCGATGTCGGTGCCGTTACCGAGCCGGAACAGGCCGGCGGCTGTTGCCAGGGTGATGACGGCCGCCAGGATGTAGGCGGCAGCGCCCCGCAAAGCACTCCTGCACAGGAAGAACAGGGCAAAGGAACACCACGCGAAGCTTGGCGCCGCCACCACAAGGACCGCCCACACGCCAACCAGCGCCACCACCCAGGCGACGCTGTGCCGGTCCCGAGCCGACAGCAGGGCTACGACGGCGTACAGCAGGCTGGCGGCGGCAGCGAGTCCCAGCACCAGCATGTTGTCGGCCGGTGAGTGCCGCAGAACGTACCGCACCACGGAGGCCACCAGGAGCACCGCGAAGCCAAGATGGACCGCGGCCTCGATGCCGCCCAGGCGGCCGTTCGCCGCCGGCGCACGAAGCGACCGGCGGGCGTCGGGGCCCTGCGCGGCGCCGGCCGCCGGACCTGTGGCTGGTAGGGCATCTCTGGTGGGCATGCGGGATCCGGTTCTGATGGGTGGCTCTGCACTCCATGCTAGGCGTCCCTGCCCTGGCTGCCCTCAGCCTTTTGGCTGATATGGCCGGCCTTTCGGGGTAGCCAGGAACAGCCCATCAACCGATGCCGCCGCAGGACGCGGCCGGAAGGATGGAACCCGGAAGCAGCACCCCCAACCGAAGGAAGCATTATGAAGACGTCGCACAAAGCACTCACCGCCGCAGCAGCCGCAGCGATCCTGGCCACGGCCGGAGCGACGGTGGCCGCGAACGCCGGTACCGGCGGGGCGAACGGCGCGGAAGCTCCCGCCGTCGTACCGGCCGTTGATGTCCGGCCGGCTCCGGAAACAGTGGTGCAGCAGAACCGGATCACTGCCGGAGCGTCGGCCCAGGCCGTGACTGCGGCGCTCGCCAAATGCCAGGCAGACAAGCTGCCCTTCGTCACGGTGGCCGTCGTTGACCGCTTCGGCACGGTCCAGGCTGTGCTCCGGGGAGACAACGCCGCCGCCCACACCATTGAGGCCGCCAAGCAGAAGGCCTACACGGCCGCAGCCTTCGGTGCACCCACCAGCGAACTCGCCAAGCGCGTCAATGGCAATGGTCCCTCGATCGCCGACCTGCCGGGCACGCTGTTCCTGGCAGGCGGTGTCCCGTTGAAGGTCAATGGCGTTTCTGTTGCCGGCATCGGCGTGGGCGGGGCACCTGATGGCGCCCTGGATGAAGCTTGTGCCACCGCCGGCGCCGATGCTGTTGCGGGTGCCGCGAAGTAAGCAGGACGGGGCTGCCCCCGTGCGCTATGTCAGGCAGCCTCAAGGATGCTGACGTAGTTGGCGATGCCGACGCCGCCCATGTTCTGCACCGCAGCCCTGCGCGGGGCCGCCAGCTGCATATCGCCGGCGGTCCCGGTGAGCTGCATCGCAGCAAGCACATGCTGCGAGACTCCCGTGGCGCCCACCGGATGGCCCTTGGCCTTGAGTCCGCCGGAGACGTTGACCGGCAGCTTGCCGTCCTTGTACACCCAGCCTTCCTCAAGAGCCCGGGCGCCTTCGCCGGGGGCGGTCAGGCCCATGGCTTCGTACATGAGCAGTTCCGCGATGGTGAAGCAGTCATGGACTTCGGCCAGGTCCAGGTCTTCGAGCCCGACGCCGGCCATCGCCAGGGCGCGCTGCCAGGAGGCCCGGGTGGCCTCGAACGCCGTGGGGTCGCGGCGGTCGGTGGGGAAGAAGTCGTTGGCTTGGCCGAAGCCGGCAAGCCGTACCGGAGCCGTGGCACCGCCGGTGGGGGAGACGGACAGCACGACGGCGGCTGCACCGTCCGAGACGGGGGAGCAGTCGGTGCGGCGCAGCGGGTCGGCCACCATCGGGTTCTTGTCCGAGACGGTCCGGCAGAACTCCTCGCCAAGGTCCTTGCGGAGCTGGGCGTAGGGGTTGTCCACGCCGTTGCGGTGGTTCTTCGCTGCGATGCTGCCCAGTATGTCTCCCAGGCTGCCGGCGGCGTCGTAGCGCTTGGCGTAGTGTTTTGCCACTTCGGCGAAGAGCCCGGTGAAACCTGTGGTGGACTGTCTCCCGGCCATGTCGTAGTCCGCCCCGAGAAGCGCGGCGCCCACCACGTCTGCCCCGGCGTGGGTCATCTTTTCCGCGCCAATCACCAGGACCGTTTTTGCGGTACCGGCCAGCAGCGACTTGGTGCCCTGCTGGAAGGCGGCCGAGCCGGAAGCGCACGCGTTCTCCACACGGGTGGCCGGGACGTTGGCCAGGTCCGGGGAAACCTGCAGGGCCAGTGACGAGGGGAAGGCCAGCGGCATCATGCCGGCGTTGAACTGGCCCACGTAGACCTCGTCTATCTGCGACGGTTCAACGCCCGCGGTGCTGATGGCGTCCGTGGCCACCTGGACAATCAGCGATTCGAGGGTCTCGTCCGCCAGCTTGCCAAACCTGCTGTGCCCCCAGCCGGTGATCAGGACATCCTTGCCAAACTGGTCTTTCAGGCTCACGCTGCCACTTCCTCGTTCTCAAGCCGGACATCGAAGCCGGCGTCGGTCTTTTCCCGGATCTCCTCTTCGGTGACGCCTGGCGCCAGCCGGGTCAGCGTGAGCTGCCGTCCGCCGTCGCCCGTTTTGTAAAGGTCAAACACGGCGAGGTCGCTGATGATCCGGTCCACGCAGCTGAGCCCCGTCAGCGGGAGGGTGCATTGGCTGACGATCTTGGCGCTGCCGTCCTTGGCGTTGTGTTCGGTCAGGACCACCACGCGCGGTGTTCCGGCCACCAGGTCCATGGCGCCGCCCATGCCTTTGACCATCTTGCCCGGGATGGTCCAGTTGGCCAGGTCACCATCGCCGGAGACCTGCATGGCGCCCAGGATCGCCACCTTGACATGGCCCCCGCGGATCATGCCGAACGAAGTGGCGGAATCGAAGATGCTGCCGCCGGGCAACACCGTGACGGTCTGCTTGCCGGCGTTGATCAGGTCCGCGTCCTCTTCGCCCTCGAACGGGAACGGCCCCATGCCCAGCAGCCCGTTCTCGCTCTGCAGCACCACCCGCACGCCCTCGGGCAGGTTGTTGGCCACCAGTGTGGGGATGCCGATCCCCAGGTTGACGTAGTCGCCGTCATTCAGTTCCCCGGCCGCAATCGCAGCCATCTCATCCCTGGTCCAGGCCATGGCGAAACTCCTTTTTCCTTCTCGCAGTATTCGGGTGTCTGTAGTCAGTTGGGTATTACCGGCGGCACGAATTCGAATGTCATTCCCAGCAGCCAGGCCAACAGCAGCACAACCGGCAGGTGGAACAGGAACTGCTGGAACGTGAAGCCCACCAGGTCCCGGGCGCGCAGGCCCAAGACGGCCAGCAGCGGCAGCATGAAGAACGGGTTGATGAGGTTGGGCAGGGCCTCGGCCATGTTGTAGATCTGCACGGTCCAGCCAAGGTTCATGTTTACGTCCGTCGCGGATTGCATGACGTAGGGTGCCTCGACCAGCCACTTGCCTCCGCCGGAAGGGACGAACATCCCCAGGAAGGCCGTGTAAAGGGCGATGATGACCGCGAACGCCCCGTTGCCGCCGATGCTGGTGAAGAAATGGGCCAGATGCTCGGACACCGAGAGGCCGCCCGCGCCCGTCGCCTTGGTGAGGATGGCCGCCATCGCCGCATAGAGCGGGAACTGGACCAAAATGCCTGCGGTTGCGGGCACGGCCTTGGTCACGGACTGGAGGAATTTGCGCGGGGTTCCGTGCAGCACAAGCCCCAGCATCAGGAAGACCAGCAGGTAGCCGTTCAGTGAACTGACCACGCTCAGGATGGGCAGGGTCAGGAGCTGGGACACCAGCCAGCCGAGGGTGAGCACCCCCGCCAGGATGGGCAGGACCCTGCTGTATTCGAGCCACTCGCCGGGGCGCGACTTTTCGGCCGGCGGTTCGGGCTGGTCATCAAGGTCGACGCCGAGGTCGGCCGCGGTTTTGACGGCGCCGCCCGTGGGGGCGGAGAAGTGGGCAATGACGGTGGTCAGCACCATCAGGATGACCAGGGTCAGCAGGGACTGCCAGGTGAAGATGGTGGTGCCGAAGTCCAGGACGCCGGTGATCTTCAGGAGCGCCGGCGGAATGGAAGCCTTGGTTGCCTGGAGCTGGGCCGCGGAGGAGGACATCCCCAGCGCCCAGACTGCGCCCAGCCCCATGAACGCCGCCGCGCCGAGGGCCCGGTAGTCGACGTGAAGGTCCCCCCGGCGGGCCACGGCACGCGCCAGGAGGCCGCCGAAGATCAGGCTCAAACCCCAGTTCACGAACGACACCGACATGGAGATCACGGCAACAAAGCTGACGGCGGTCCGCGCGGAGCCGGGAACCTGGGCCAGGCGTTCAATCAGCCGGGCCACAGGGGGCGAGGTTGCCACGACGTAACCGGTCAGGACAACCATTGACATCTGGAGGGTGAAAGCGGTCAGGTCCCAGAATCCGTTGCCGAAGGAATCCACCACGGCTTTGGGCGAAGCGCCTGCCGCCAACGCTGCGACGGCGACGAGCAGCACCCCGGCCAAGGCGAAGATGTACGCGTCAGGGAACCATTTCTGTGTCCATCCGGCCAGCCTCTCCGCCATCCGGGCCAGGCCTTTCTGGCGGATATCGAGGTCATCGGGTTGCGTGGTAGTCATAAGGTGGTGCTCTCCTTTGAGTTCCCGGCCACGGCTCAGACGGCCAGCGCTTCGGCGCCGGCAGCCACAGTGCGCTGGCGTACCGTCCGCTGCTCGATGTCCTTTACCCGGGCCGT
Organism: Arthrobacter sp. 135MFCol5.1; assembly: GCF_000374865.1. Lineage (GTDB taxonomy): Bacteria > Actinomycetota > Actinomycetes > Actinomycetales > Micrococcaceae > Arthrobacter. The sequence goes on from NZ_KB895463.1 coordinate 83,222, forward strand.
GGCCTGGACCAACCGCTGGACAAAGACCCCGGGGGTGACGATGTGGTTCGGGTCCAGTTCGCCGGGGGAGACGATGACCTCCGCTTCGGCGATGGTGAGGACCGCTGCGGTGGCCACCACCGGGTTGAAGTTCCGGGCAGTGAAACGGTAGGTGAGGTTGCCGTCCGTGTCCGCGGTGTGCGCGTGGACCAGTGCGACGTCGGCCTTGATGGCGCGCTCCTGGACGAAAGTCTCGCCGTCGAACACCTCGTGCGGCTTGCCCTCGGCCACCAGGGTGCCCACGCCTGTTTTGGTGTAGAACGCCGGAATGCCGGCGCCGGCGGCGCGGAGGCGTTCCGCCAGTGTTCCCTGCGGGGTGAACTCAACCTCGAGTTTCCCTGCGAGGTACTGCTCCGCGAAGAGCTTGTTCTCGCCAACGTAGGAGGCGATGACCTTGCGGACCTGGCCGGCTTCGATCAGGATGCCCAGGCCCTTGCCGTCCACGCCCATGTTGTTCGAGACGACGGTGAGGTCCTTGACGCCGGAGTCGCGCACGGCTTCGATCAGGTCAGCGGGGATGCCGCTGAGGCCAAAGCCGCCCACGGCGAGGGTCATCCCGTCCCGCAGCGCGCCCGCCAGGGCTGCGATGGCAGAAGGCTGGAGTTTTTTCATGACGTCTCCTCGTTGAGAGCAGTAAACGTCCACTTAGTGGACGCAGGATCTGCTTCCGGAGACTACGGGCGGCTCATTGAACCTGTCAAGGACACAATGCCAAGGAATTACAGTGTGGACGATATGCTCAAACGTATCCATATTGTGGACATTAGGAGGGTTTGTGACCATGACGCCGGTGCAGGGCGCCCAGGTGGTGACGCGGATTGCCGGGCTGCTGCGGCTGGTAGGTCGAAGCGCGGAGGGCATGCCGCTGGCCGGGCTGGTGCGCGAATCAGGACTCACCCGCCCCACGGTCCACCGACTCCTTTCGTCCCTTGCCGCTGAAGGCTTGCTGGACCACGATCCCACCACCGGCAACTGGGTGCTCGGCCCGGAGGTGCTGCTCATGGGGTCCGTGGCCGCGGCACGCTTTCCGATGGAGGACATTGCCCGCCCCAGCCTTCGACGACTTGCCGAGGCCACGGGGGAGAGCGCCTTCTTTTCGATCCGGCGCGGCGCTGAGACGGTCTGCCTGCTGCGCGAGGAAGGAAGTTTCCCCGTGCGTTCCTTCGTCCTGCACGAGGGCGTGCGGTTCCCGCTGGGTGTTGCGTCGGCCGGCACGGCCATCCTGGCCTTCCTGCCGGAAAGCGAGCAGGAGGAACTGCTGGACCGGTGGACTGACCACGCGGGGGCATTCGCGGCAAACCACACCGCCGCCTTGGTCCGGAAAAACCTTGCCCGCACACGGCTGGCCGGATACTCGGTAAACCCCGGGCTGGTCCTGGAGGGAAGCTGGGGGATGGGTGCGGCGGTGTTCGACCGATCCGGCAAGCCGGCCTGGGCTTTGTCGTTGACCGGCATCGAGCCGCGCTTCAAACCCGAACGGCAGGAGGAACTTGGTGGCCTGCTGATGGCGGAGGCGCACCGGATTACGCAGCAGCTGGGCGGCGCGGACAGGCGGCGTACCCGCTAGAGTCCGGCGCGGGGCTCCTCCGGGCCCTGGTCCTTCCACCAGGTGTCAAAGATGGTCACCGGAACCGTGCGCTTGTGCCGGGTGCGGAGGAACTTCTGTTCGATCGATTCGGCCACTGTTTCCGGAACGTCGCGGCCTTCGAGGTAGTCGTCGATCTGGTCGTAGCTGATGCCGAGTTCGTCTTCGTCAGTACGGCCAGGACGGTCATCGAGGAGGTCGGCGGTGGGCACCTTCTCCCAGATGCGGGCCGGCGCTCCCAGTTCGGCCAACAGGGCCCTGTTCTGCCGCTTGTTGAGGCCGAACAGGGGCAGGATGTCCGCGCCGCCGTCGCCGTACTTGGTGAAGAAGCCGGTCACGGATTCGGCGCCGTGGTCTGTGCCGATCACCAGGTAGTTGAATTCCCCAGCCAGTGCGTACTGGGCGATCATGCGGGTGCGGGCCTTCGTGTTGCCCTTGTGGAAATCGGAAATCTCCGAGCCCACCGTTTTTTCGAACTCGTCCTCGAAACCGTCAACCGCTGCGGAGATGTTGAAGGTCCACTCGGTCTTGGCCTTGATGAAGTCCAGGGCTGCCTGCGCGTCATCCTCATCATGCTGCACGCCGTACGGCAGCCGTACAGCCACGAAGTTCGCTTCCACGCCCTCGGCCTGGAGTTCCTCCACCGCCAGCTGCGCAAGGCGCCCGGCCAAGGAGGAATCCAGCCCGCCGGAAATGCCCAGGACGAAGCCCTTGGTATGCGTTGCCTTCAGGTATTCCTTCAGGAATGTGACGCGCTTGCGCACCTCCCCTGCGGGGTCGATCCGGGGCAGAACGCCCATTTCTTCAATGATCTTGGCCTGGAGTTCGCGCATGTGGTCCAGCCTAGCCAGCGCTGTCAACAACCCTCAACTGTTCCGGACGCGCGGCGCCCGGCGTAGCGTAACTGCATGGAACGGACGGGGTGTGCAGTGGTGGGCGGCGGCCCGGCGGGAATGATGCTCGGACTGTTGCTGGCCAGGGCCGGGGTGGACGTGGTTGTCCTGGAAAAACACGGCGATTTCCTGCGGGATTTCCGCGGCGACACGGTGCATGCTTCCACGATCCGGCTGATGGACGAGCTGGGCCTTGGCCCCGGATTCCGTGCCCTGCCGCAGAGCCGCCTGCAAAATGTGGCATTCCCGGTGCCGGGCGCCGGCCTGGTTACCCTGGCTGACTTCGACTCCTTGAAACCCCCGTACAACTATGTGGCCATGATGCCGCAGTGGGACTTCCTGGATTTCCTTGCATCCGCCGCCAAGGCTGAACCGACATTCACCCTCCTGATGGAATGCGAAGCCACGGGATTGGAGTTCGACGACGGCGGACGCGTCACCGCGGTGCGCTACCGGTCCGCCGGCGATACCGCGGCCGGCGGGGAGCAGGTGCTTCACGCCGACGTGGTGGTGGCGGCTGATGGCCGGCAGTCGGTGCTGCGCCGGGCCGCGGGGTTGTCCCCTAAGGAGTATCCGGTGCCGTTTGATGTGTGGTGGTTCAAACTTCCGCGCCGGACGCCAGGAAGGACTGGGGCGGCCGGGGTGGTCCCGGCCATAGGTGACCGGGAAGCGATGATTGCACTGAACCGCACTGACTATTACCAGATGGGCTACCTCGCCCCGAAGGGTGCGGACGCCAGGATCCGGGCCGAAGGTGTGGAGCGGTTCCGCCGGCGTGTGGCCGCACTCCGACCCGACCTGGCGGACAGTGTCGGTTCGATCAGCAGCGTGGAAGACCTGCACTGGCTCGATGTCAGGCTGAACCGCCTGCGCCGGTGGTATGCCGGCGGTTTCCTCTGCATCGGGGATGCCGCGCATGCCATGTCACCCGCCGGGGGCGTAGGAATCAACCTGGCCATCCAGGACGCGGTGGCAGCGGCGAAGCGGCTGGCGCCGGACCTGCGCCGCGGACAGGTGCGCACCGCCACCCTTGCTGCGGTCCAGCGCCGCCGCTGGATGCCCACCGTGGTGGTGCAAACCGTGCAGCGGATCATGCACCGGGCCGTGTTCGTTCCGTTGTTCGCCGGGAAATTTCCTTCAGCCGATGCAGCCGGAAACACGTCCAGGCTCCGCCAGGCGCTGCTGTTCGCTATCAGGCACAACCCGGTCTTGAGGCGGATCCTGCCCCGGGTCATCGCTTTCGGTCCGCTTCCGGAGCACGCGCCAGGCTTTGCCCGCCCGCTCACCCACTAAACTGGAGCCCATGACTTCGCCCACTCACGCTGCGCCTGACGCTGCCGCTGCCCGCGCCCGACTGCTCGAACTGATCAAGGAACTCGCCGTTGTCCGCGGCAAGGTGATCCTTTCCAGCGGGGCCGAGGCCGACTACTACATCGACCTGCGCAGGATCACCCTGCACCACGAAGCCTCCAAGCTGGTGGGCCAGGTGATGTTGGCCCTGGCTGACGACGCCGGGATCGACTTTGAGTGCGCAGGCGGGCTCACCATGGGCGCAGACCCGGTCGGTACCGCGGTGATGCACGCCGCGGTTGACGCAGGCCGGTCCGTTGACGCTTTCGTGGTCCGCAAAGCCCAGAAGTCTTACGGCATGGGCCGCCAGGTGGAGGGTCCGTCCGTCGAAGGTCGGAAGGTGCTGGTCCTGGAGGATACGTCCACCACCGGAGGATCGGCGCTGACGGCAGTGGAAGGCGTGCGGAAGGCTGGCGGGAACGTAGTGGCCGTTGCCGTCATCGTTGACCGCGACACCGGCGCCAAGGAGAAGATCGAGGCCGAAACGGGTGTTCCCTACCTGTTCGCGTTTGGCAAGGACGAGCTTGGCCTTGCCTAGTACCCGGTAAGGGCGGCGGCAGGGCGCTGCCCTGGGCGTCCGGCCGGCTCCGGCAGCCGCTGCTCCGCCCTGGTGTTGGATCCAAAGTGGTGGCCCTGCCCGAAATAGTGGCGGAACGTATAGAACAGCGGTTGCCATGCGCCGACGTCCACATGTCGTGCGTCGAGGGCAAGGTCCTCCCTGACGTGGACTTTGCGCACCCGGACGTGCACGGCCTCCATATCCGTGTCCAGGGCCAGACTGTTTTCCAGCGTTGCCTCAATGTGGACGGGGCATTCGGCGATCCGGAGCGGCGAAACTTCCATGCTCGGAAGGCTGGTCCAGCCGGTAAGGGCCCATTTGTCGGGTACGTACCGGTACAGCCGCTTCTTCTGGGGCGGTAACGGGTCCATTCCAGTAGTCATGGCAATCTGCTCTATTTGCCCGGCCAGGCGCGCCTCGGGAAGGTTGAGTACAACTTCGCGGCTCCGCATTAAATTCGCGTGGCCCTGGTTGGCGGTGCCGAGCCCCATGACGTAGTGGTCCCCCAGGGACCATGCAGAGGATATGGGTGTGATGTTCGTGCTGCCATCGGGGTTCGCGGTGGTCAAAAGGACAACGAGGGAGCCAAAGTAGTGGGCGCCCGGGGTGATGGCGGTGAACATGCCCCAATAGTCGCCCCTCAACAGTTTGGTGCCGGTCAAACCATCTCCGTGGAAGTATTGGAGCATGGCACCACTCTGGGCAGATGACTTGGCTTTGACGGCACGGGCCATGGCTGAGGAGTCGAGGGCCAGGATGCTGATCTCCCTCATGGACGCGCGGGCATGGACCGCGGCGGAACTGGCGGAGAGCGCTGGCATCACCCGCGGGACCGCCACGGTTCACCTTAACAAACTCACTGACGCGGGGTTGGTCGAGGACGTCCGCCAGGGGCGGCACAGGTATGTGAGGCTGAAGAACCGGAACGTGGCCGACGCGGTGGAGGCGCTGGTCCGGCTGAGCCCGCATGCAGAACCCGTGGTGCCCCGGTCCTTCCGGGCTCAGAAACATAACCATGAACTGCAACAGGGCCGGACCTGTTACCGCCACCTGGCCGGGGCCCTCGGAGTTGCAGTGACCCGGACTTGGCTGGACAAAGGGCTCCTCTCATCCGACTGGACGGTTACTGGCAACGGCCGGGCCTGGGCCCGGGACGTTGGGATGCCGTTACCGGAGAACCCCACCCGTGCGCTGGCACGGCCATGCCTGGACTGGACCGAACGGGTAGACCACGCGGCCGGACTTTTTGCCGAACTGTTCGCAGCAGGCGCGCTGGACCGGGGCTGGTTGATCCGTGGCTCGCACCCGCGGTCCGTCCGACTGACCGCCTTCGGCTCCGAAGAATTGCGTCGGTTCGGACTGGGGTCCGCACTTGGTCAGGGCCAGCGGGTGACCTAATATTTGCCTTATCACCCTTCAGTTGCTTGGAGACCCTACACTTGCCCACCCAAGAACAACCTTTGAGCGCTACCGACAAGGTCCAGAACCTGATTCTGGACAGCGCTGACTTTGAGGACTTCCTCAACGAGCTTGCGCGGTTTTCCGCGCACCAGATGGCAGGCGACGGCGACGACGCCCTGTGCGGAATCACACTGCTCCGTGACCGGAAGGCAGCCACGATCGGCTGGAGCAGTGACTCGGCCCGGGAAGTGGATGAAATCCAGTACTCCCTGTCCCAAGGGCCGTGCCTTACCGCGGCAAAGGACGAACGTGAGGTCTATGTTCCGGACCTTTTCGAGGAGGACAGGTGGGGGCCGGACTACGCCAACGCTGTTGCGTCCCACGGGCTGCGTTCGGTGCTTTCCCTGCCCTTCAACCTGCAGGGCGAGGCCAAGGCTGCCTTGAACCTCTATTCCGACGTCCCGCACAAGTTCGATGGCGGGGCGGCTGCCCGTGCGCGGGACTTCACCAGGGAGATTTCGCAGGCACTGCGCCTCGCGGTCAGGTTCTCACTGCATGCGGACAGCGCCTCAAATCTCCGCGCGACCCTGGAATCGCGGACCATCATCGACATCGCCATTGGCATTGTCATGGCGCAAAACCGCTGCAGCCAGGCGGCCGCCGTCGAAATCCTCACGGAGGCGTCCAGCAACAGCAACACCAAGCTGCGCGACATCGCCAGGTCGCTGGTGGATTCCGTCGGCGGGGCAGGCGCGCACACCCACTACCAGGAGCCGGGAAGCGTCAGGCCGGGCCAGAGCGCCTGAGGGACGGCTTGTGCGGGGCTCCCGGTGGAGGTTACGCTTGCGGAGGTTGAGCCGTCGGCCATAGAACCTCTTTTGGAGTACCTATGGACCGCGCGCTTGACGCACTAGTTGACCTCGATGTCTCAGCTGACATCGTCCGGATTGAAGTCCGGGGAACCCTTCGCCACGACACCCGTGCGGAACTCGTCCACATCATTCGACGCGTCCGGCGGATGGGCCTGCGTTGCCGCATTTGTGTTGATCTTTCGCAGGCTGCCCTCATCGAATCATCGGCGCTCGCCGGGTTGCGCGCCGACCTGAACGCCATGGACACCAACTCCCTGCCGGGCCTTCCCTCCGCCGGGGTGACCCTCCAGCTTGTCACCGCCAGTTACGACCGCAATGCCGACGGCCCGTCGACCACCCAACCGCTCCTCATGGACGACGATGTCACGGAGTTGTTCACCGGCGGCGGTGATTTTGCCGAGGGACTCCCTCAGTTGCCGGTGATTTTCTTCGAAGTACTCTACGGCCGCCCGCTGACGGAGTACTCGGACGAAGAACTGCTCCACGCCAGCGATTCCGTCTTCGCCCTGCTGGATAACCCGCAGGCGTTCGACGGCGCGGACCTGCTGGGCCGCTACAACGACATCGGCCTGGAAATCGCCCGCCGGCAGCAAAAACCCCAGGCTCCGTTCCCCGCCACGGAGGGCCAGGCGGCCAGCTGACCGCCGCGTCGCGGAATGGTTACATACCGGTCCTTGCGGCGTTTACTTCAGGTGTGCTTACGGTAGGGGTGTGCCGTATGAGGGGGAGACAGGTCCGCAACACCGGCGCGGGGTCCCCCAGGCCCGGCTGCTGGCGGAGGCGGCTGCCCTTAAGCGCTTTTCCCGCCGGACGTTCCTCGCCGGTGCCGGGGCCTCCGGGTTGCTCGCTGCGGACATGCTGCTGACCCGTGAAGTGCAATCGCAGCGCCAAACCACAAAGATCCTGCCTGTTGCGGATGATTTCGCCGATGCCTACTACCCGGACGCCTGCTGGTTCCTCTTCCCCGGGTACAAAACCAGCTGGGAAGAGGCCCAGTGGATCCTCAACACCCTCCGCGGCTCGCTGAACAAGCGCGCCCGGCTCGCCGCCGTCGGGTATTCCAACCTGGGCCTGGATGTCACTGACGTGGTCCGCGCGATCTCCGAGTACGTCGCGGTGGAGAAAATCACCAAACTGTTCTTCTACGGGCACAGCTTCGGCGGCATGCTGGCCACCCAGGTGGCCGCCCGGCTCCTTGCCGTGGCAGGCATCCAGGTGCAGTTCATCCTGCTGGACTCGAGCCCCTACAGTGCGCATGACGTCCTGGACCAGAGCTGGTTCGACGGCGTGGTGTTCCTGTACGAGCGCGGTTTCAGGTTCCCGTCCACCCTCCGCGGCGGCTACGAACTGGGGGAGCGGATCATCCACAAGGACGAACGGAGCTGGCGCCAGATCCTGGACCAGACGCTCGAACAGCTTTCGCCGATAGCCCCCTCCAGTGTGCTCATCCAGACCGAGTCAGCGTACATCTACCACTTCGAGGGCGGCCAGTTCGCGGGCCAGCTTGGAACGGCCAAGATGGCCTATGTCGGCAACCCGAAGGACCAGACCGTCGACTACGAAACGGCCTCGGAGACCTGGGCCGTGGCTTTCAAGGACAACATGGTCTCCAGTGGCCTGCAAACCATCGGGGCCGCGCCGGCCCACGCCAGCCCCGGCTGGAACCCGCAAATCTACCGGCCCCTCCTGACGGAGCTGCTGGATGAATACTTCCCCTTGCCCCGGGGCGGCTCCCGGGTGAGTATCTTCTAGATCTGGTTCTTCAGGTCCGCCACGGAGTTCAGCACCTGGTTGGGCCGGAACGGGTAGGCCGCAATATCGTCCTTGTGCGTGATGCCGCTGAGCACCAGCACCGTGTGCAGGCCCGCCTCCATGCCGGCGATGATGTCCGTGTCCATCCGGTCACCGATCATGGCGGTGGTTTCGGAGTGCGCGTCGATCTGGTTCATGGCAGAACGGAACATCATGGGGTTCGGCTTGCCCACAATGTACGGCTCGCGGCCGGTGGCCTTGGTGATCAGGGCGGCAATGGCGCCGGTAGCGGGCATGGGGCCGTCCTTGGACGGGCCGGTGGCATCCGGGTTGGTGGCGATGAACCGCGCCCCGCCCAGGATCAGCCGGATGGCCATGGTGATGGCCTCGAAGGAGTACGTCCGCGTCTCGCCGAGCACTACGAAGTCCGGATCCTGGTCGGTGAGGATGAAGCCCGCCTCGTGCAGCGCCGTCGTCAGACCCGCCTCGCCGATGGTGTAGGCGCGATTTCCGGATTCCGAGCCGCGCACCTGGTCCTTCAGGAACTGGGCCGTGGCCAGCGCCGAGGTCCAGATATTTTCCTCCGGGATCTCCAAACCGGAGGAGCGCAGGCGGGCAGCGAGGTCGCGCGGGGTGAAGATCGAATTGTTGGTCAGCACCAGGAACCGCTTGGATGTATCCACCCAGCGCTGGATCAACTCGGCAGCGCCCGGAATAGGCTGGTTCTCGTGGACCAGGACGCCGTCCATGTCCGTCAGCCAGCATTCAATTTCCTGGCCGCTGCGGTAAACCGCGGGGTTTCCTGCTGCCTGGACTTCTTCTGCCACGTCTACCTCCACCGGTGATGAATGCTCCAGTGGTCCAGTCTAGTGTTGAAGGGTGAATCAAACGCCCGGGATGACCGACGAACCCAACCACGAGCCCGGGGACGCCGAACCCGCCAAGGCCGAGGTCGGCGTCGGGCCCTGGGAAGGCGAATGGCCGGAAGGCGACCACTGGGACCCTGACCTCCTGGCGGACGGGGACCGGCGCAACGTGCTGGACAAGTACCGCTACTGGAAACACGAGGCGATTGTTGCGGAGCTGGACTCGCGGCGGCACAACTTCCACGTGGCCATCGAAAACTGGCAGCACGACCTCAATATCGGCACGGTGGTGCGCACCGCCAACGCCTTCCTCGCCAAAGAGGTCCACATCATCGGCCGACGGCGGTGGAACCGGCGCGGTGCCATGGTCACCGACCGCTACCAGCACGTACGCCACCACCCCACCGTGGCGGATTTCGTCCAGTGGGCGAACGGGGAGGGGCTCGCCATCATCGGGATCGACATCTTCCCGGACTCCGTCCCGCTGGAGACCTACGAGCTGCCCCGGGACTGCGTGCTGGTGTTCGGACAGGAAGGCCCGGGCCTGACGCCGGAGGTCCACGAGGCAGCCGTCGCCACCCTGTCCATCGAGCAGTTTGGCTCCACCCGGTCCATTAACGCCGCCTCCGCAGCCGCCATCGCCATGCACGCCTGGGTCCGCAGGCACGTCTTCGGCCAGCAGGTCTGAGTATTACCAACCCGTGACCCGAAACACCCGGCCTGCCCGGGAATGGCTAGGATGGTGCCTAGCCGTAAGCGGTCTACTTGAGGGTCATCCACCCACAGACGAAACTCAGCAGAGGAGCCAGCATGCCCATTGCAACCCCAGAGATCTACGCCGAGATGATCGACCGCGCGAAGGCGGGCGGATTCGCCTTCCCCGCCGTCAACGTCACGTCCTCGCAGACGCTGAACGCGGCACTGCGAGGCTTCGCGGAGGCGGAGTCCGACGGCATCGTGCAGGTCTCCACCGGCGGCGCCGCCTACTGGTCCGGCGCGTCCACCAAGGACATGGTTGCCGGCTCCCTGGGTTTCGCAGCCTTCGCCCGCGAAGTTGCCAAGAACTACAACGTCAACATCGCCCTGCACACGGACCACTGCCCCAAGGACAAGCTGGACGGCTTTGTCCTGCCGCTGTTTGAGGCTTCCGAGGCCGAGGTCAAGGCCGGCCGCAACCCGCTCTTCAACTCCCACATGTGGGACGGCTCCGCCGAAACCCTGCAGGAAAACCTGCGCATTGCCCGCGACCTGCTCCAGCGCACGGCTGCCGCCAAGATGATCCTCGAGGTGGAGATCGGCACGGTCGGCGGCGAGGAAGACGGCGTCGAAAACGCCATCAATGACAAGCTTTACACCACGGTCGAGGACGCCCTGGCCACCATCGACGCCCTGGGCGCCGGCGAAAACGGCCGCTACATCACCGCACTGACCTTCGGCAACGTCCACGGCGTGTACAAGCCCGGCGGCGTCAAGCTGCGCCCGGAGATCCTCAAGGACATCCAGGCCCAGGTGGGCGCGAAGATCGGCAAGGACAACCCGTTCGACCTCGTGTTCCACGGCGGCTCCGGATCCTCGGACCAGGAAATCGCCGACGCCGTCTCCTACGGCGTGATCAAGATGAACATCGACACCGACACCCAGTACGCCTACACCCGCCCGGTGGCCGACCACATGTTCAAGAACTACGACGGCGTCCTGAAGGTCGATGGCGAAGTGGGCAACAAGAAGACCTACGACCCCCGCGTCTGGGGCGCTTCCGCCGAAGCCGGCCTGGCGGCCCGCGTGGTGGAAGCCACCAAGCAGCTCGGTTCGGCCGGAAAGACGTTCTAGATGTCGGATGAGTTCCGCAAGAACCTGATGGGACCTGAGCCCACGCTCCTGCCTGCCGAGACCGAGGTCAATGCGCAGCTGGAAGCCGGGCACGAGGCCCTGGACCTGGTGGAAAAGCACCCCACGTCCTCACTGTTGTGGGCGATCCTGGCTGAGGAAGCGTGGACCGAGGGCCGGACCATCGACTCCTACGCGTACGCCCGAGTGGGCTACCACCGCGGACTGGACGCGCTGCGCCGCAACGGTTGGCGCGGCGTCGGGCCCATCCCGTGGGAGCACGAGCCGAACCGCGGGTTCCTCCGTGCGCTTTACTCGCTGGGCAGGGCTTCGTCGGCTATTGGGGAAGCGGACGAGCCGGAGCGGATCGAGAAGTTCCTGAACGACTCCGATCCCGCGGCGAAGGCAGCCATCGAGGGCTAGATACGACTAATTACGACGACGGCAGGTCACCTTCCCAGCGAAGGTGACCTGCCGTCGTCGGTGGTTGAGCCGCGTCGAAACCCTAGGCCTGGTGGGCGATGCCGGTGCGTGCCATGGCATCGGCGTACGCCGTGTGCATGTCCGCGAGGAACTCCTCCTGGCGGGCCGGTGAACCGGCGAAGGCGCGGCCACTCAGGGAGCGGACCTTGTAGGTCTTGAGGCCGCGGCGCCACAGCAGCGGGACTTCGGTCTTCAGCAGCAGGTTGGCCAGGCGGTTTGCCTCCGTGCCGTGCGCCACGATCACGGAGGCGCGGGGGACCAGGGCGAGGAACTTCAGCAGCGGCTTCAAACCTGCCTGCACCTGGTCCGGGGTGAATTTTCCGTTGGCCTCCCCCGGGACGTGCCACGGGTGGACGTTCCAGGGCATCACGAATTCCGGGCGCAGGCCCAGCTTCCACTGGATGCCCAGCATGCGGGTCGCGGCGTCCTGGTCACCGGCAGTGATGAAACCGGACTGGTCCATCTCGCCAATATTGGAGTACAGGCTGATGATGCGGCATTCCTCAACATCGTGCATGGGGTCCACGTAGGGCACCACGGTTCCGGGCTTCGCTTCCTGCAGGGAATCGCACAGCTCGTTGACAGCGGCAACGCTGGGCTCGTAACGGCGGCTCATGAGCTGTTCGTGGAATGTTTCGGGGGCCAGTGCGGTCATGAAGGGCTGGTTCTCCTGCGGGGATTGATGTTGCGTCCACCGCCGAAAATGGGCGCACGGTGGCGCAGCTCATCAACGGTGGTTAGTTGGGGTGGGCCGATTCCGGGTCGGCCTTTGCCAGTTTACCAAGCCCGGAGAAACGAAACGCCGGTCCAGCGCACCTCATTCATGGCGCAGTGGACCGGCGGTCATTCCCGGAAGGGGCGGATAACTACCAGAGGCGCCCGGTGGCGCGGCGGGCGCCCTCGCCAAGAGCCTCCAGCTTGGCGAATGCGATCTGCGGATGCACCCGGCCGCCCAGGCCGCAGTCGGTGGACGCGATGACGTTCTCGCGTCCCACCAGCTTGGCGAAGCGGACAATCCGGTCCGCCACCAGGTCCGGGTGCTCCACCACATTGGTGGCGTGGGAGACGACGCCGGGGATGATCACTTTGCCCTCAGGAAGGGCGGTGTCCTCCCAGACACGCCATTCGTGCTCGTGGCGGACATTGGCCGCCTCGAAGGAGTACGCGCCGGCGTTGACCTGCAGCACTGAGCCGATGATGTCGGCGAATGGGATGTCCGTAGTGTGCGGACCATGCCAGGAGCCCCAGCAAACGTGCAGCCGGACCTGTTCCTGCGGAAGGTCCCGCAAGGCCCAGTTGGTGGCCTCGACGCGCAGCTGAATGAACTTCAGGTAGTCCTCCAGGGACGGCTCCGGGTTGATCTGGTCCCAGCTCTCGGCCAGGGACGGATCGTCGAGCTGGACCGTCAGGCCGGCGTCGATGATGGCTTTGTATTCCTCGCGCATCGCATCGGCGCAGGCGTAGACCAGCTCCTCATCGTTCTTGTAGTACTCATTGGCGACGCGGGCGCAGGAACCGGGGGAGAGGGACGCCACGAATCCTTCGCTGAGGCCTGCCGCGGCGAGCCCGGTCTTCAGGTTCTTGATGTCCGAGGCCACCAGGTCATGGCCGGTATATGTCAGGGGCCCGGCGATCTTGGGTTGGGACACGCTCTTCCGGTGCGCCAGGATCCCGGAGGAGGGATCGTTGTACGCCTCATTGAACGCCTGCCGGTCCCGCCGGTCGGGGAAGGACGTCAGGACAACGTTTCCGGGGGACGACCGCCGGACTTCGGCTTCAGCCCACCGGTCCACGGTGGTCGGCTCCAGGCCGCCGAGCCGGGCGAAGGAGTAGTTCCACCAGGCCCCGTAGTCCACGGAGTTGGACATCGTATGCCCGTACTCGCCGTCGTTGGGGATATCGATGCCCAGGTCCTTCTGGCGCTGGACCACGCCCACAACGGAGTCTTCCAGGAGCTCCAGGAACGCCGGGGTGATCCCGTCGGATTCCTTTGCGGTGTTGGCTGCGATGAGTTCATCGGTGCGAGGCAGGGACCCGGCGTGGGTGGCGCGAATATGGTCGGTGTTGAGGGGCATGCTGGAATCTTCCTTCCATCGGTCCTGGCAGTAGCACCTTCGGCCGGCAGCTTTCCTGCCGGACCGTGGTTGCTGCGGCGTCATTGAGCCAGGTCTCTCAGCCGCTCCGGATGGTCCACTCTTACCTAAAGCGACAGCGTGGCGGCGGGGCAAATCGGTTTCATATTGTGGCGCGGCAGCGTCAGTCGGAGCTCGTCCGCACGATTCCGCCGAGAGAAAGCGGTACTTGATAACATTTAATACACCGACTTGACTTTAATTAGTAAGTGATGGTGATCTAGAAACATCGGTTTTTGGGGGAAATACCGATAATCCCCCATACCCGTGTCCCGGTCTTACCGTTCGGGGTTTAATTCTAATTTGGGGGAAATCATGGTTGGATCAGCCACCGCTAAGCCGCGCTCGCAAAAGGCTAATAAAGTCCGCGCTATTCTTGCCGGCGGCCTTGTCTTGGGGATCGGCGCGGCCTTCACTCTCGCGGCGTGGACGGACAACGAGTGGGTCTTCGGCCAGAGCGACAACGGCGGTGGCCCGGGGACCAAGGTGTACCAGATGCAGCAAAACACGTGGACAGGCACCGGTGGAACAGCAGCATGGAGTGACCAGCCGGACCGGAACGGCGGGGCGTTGACCTTCAGCGTCAATGCGGACAACCTGGTGCCGGGCAGCACCGTTTACGCACCGATGCAGCTGCGGGCGGTGGCCGGATCCGAAGCCCTGGTAGCCAGCTTGACCGAGGCGGAGCAGTCCCTTCCCATAGACGGGGTCACCAACACGTCCCAGCTCTATTCGGCACTGAGATACGAAGCCAAGCAGGGTGTGCCGAGTTCGTCATGCAACGCTGCAGGATTCGGTCCCGTGCAGAACGCAAATATTATTCCTGCGGGCTCAACCCTCAACACCATCTCTGTCCCCGGAGCCGCGACCAATATCAGCCTGCCCAGGGGTGACAACGCCACCCCTGGCACCGCGGTGGATATCTGCTTCGCCCTGACCCTTCCCACGGATGCCCCGTCATCCCTGCAGGGGCAGAAGACCGTCCCGCTCTGGAAGTTCTCAAGCACAGTGGGCCTGCCATAACCCCTCCGATGAGGCAGACAGCGTCCCGGCGCAAGCCCGGGTTCCGGTTGCCGGGATTGGCGTCCGATCCCCGGGCCCGGCCGGCTGCCCTCCGTGTGGCCAGGGGATTCCGCGAAGCTTTGCTCACCGTCGTTGCCCTGTTGGGGCTGGCGTGCATCCTTGTCCTGGTCCTGGGCTTCTTCTTCAAGGCGTCCTTCGTCGTCTTCCGTACGGGATCGATGGAGCCGCTCTATCCAGTCGGTGCGCTGTCCCTGACCGTGCAGGTCACCGCCAAGGATCTCGTCCCGGGCGACGTCGTGTCGGTCCGCCGGGAGGCGGCGACCGCCCTGGTGACCCACCGCGTGGTGGCAGTTTACCCGCCCAGTGTGGAGGGGGCCACAGCGTCGCTAAGGCTCCGCGGCGACGCCAACACTTCGGATGATCCGTTGCCCTACGAGGTGGCCACGGCGCAGAAGGTGCTCTTCACGGTTCCCGGGTTGGGAACCTGGATCATGGCCTCCCGGGGGCCGGAGTTCCTGGGCGCGGCAACCCTGGCGGTGGCAGCACTGGTCACGTGGGCCTACTGGCCGCGGCGCCGGGCCGCGGTCCAGGCAGAGATCTGCGCCACCGGGGCGAAACCACAACAGTAAGGTCGTAGATGACATGGCGGGACCCAGCACCAGGGACGTCGTACGGGCCGCGGGGGTTGTCGCGGTTTTGCTGGTGGGCGCTGCGCCTGGCGCAGCCGTGGCGGACGAGCAGCTGATTCCGGTACCGGAGACGGGGGCGGCCGGCTTCCTGTCGCTCTCCTCGTCGGTCTATCCACTGACACTGCCGGTGCTGTCAGCGGGGGAATCGTTCAGTTGGCAAATAGGCATTTCGCTGGACCAGCCCAGCGGCGAGTCCACCCTGCAGGTCACCGCCGACGGTGAGATCGCCGGTACGGACACCTACGTTGTGTCCGTGGACGAATGCGATGTCCCGTGGCAGGGAAGCAGCGGCTTGGGCGGGGACCTGCGTTGCCCCATCGGCTCCACGCCGCGGATAGCGCCGGTAACGCTCGTTGAACATCGCCAGGATGTGCTGGTTCCCTTGCGTGATCTGCGCATCGGATCCTCGCCCTACCTTCGATTTGTCTTGTCCCGGCCCGCGGATTCGCAGGACCCGCCGGACACCGCGCTGACGCTGGGTATTGGGGTCACCGCTGCCGGGAACGACCACGCCGTGGTCCCGTCCGGCCAGCGGCCGCCCGCACCGTTGGCCAATACCGGGGCAGCGGTAGTGCAGGGGCTGTTGGCTGGCGGCGGCCTGTTGCTCCTCGGCGCAGCGGTGGTGGCTGCAGCCCGCCGGAACATGACCCGGAGGGGGGAGGCATCGTGAAGACCGCGCGCGAGAACCTGCTGCGACGCGGGGCAAGGAACCCACGGACATCCGTTGCCATAGCGGCAGCGGCCGCAGTCTCCCTGGTGGCGACCACCACCGTCACCACGGCGGCATGGGTGGACAACGAATGGGCCGGCGGTTCTGTCGGCGTTGGTTCCCCGGGGGACTGTTCCACCAACACCCTTTTCAGCGGCCAGGCGTCCGCAACCCAGCTTTCCGGCAGGGTACTAGGAACGGACCTCAATTCCATCGCGGGAGTTGAAGGCCTCACCGTCACCAACGCCGGCGGCGCAGCGTCGCCGCAGCCGCTGTCGGCTACTCCGGTGACGGGGATTCCGGACGCCTTTATCAGCAAGCTGCCTGTCACGGCCCTGGGGACCAACCCTGTGACCGTGGGCCTGGGCCTCGGCGTTCCGGTAGGAGGCCTGGGCACGTACACGCAGTGGGCGCAGGTGCAGGACAGTGGACAAACCCGCGCCGCCGCCGGACTGGTCACCGACCAGTCCGGGGCTGTCGACGTGGGCGGAACGGCCACTGGAGCTGCCACCTCACCCCAGTCGGCCACCGTCAGGCTGGACAACCTTGTTCCCGCGTCACTGGCCGGGGTGACACTGGACATAGGTGCTGTGGCGTCGTCCGCGTCCGTCCAGAGATGCGACCTGATCAACGGCTGGCCGACGCTGGCGGCAAACCCTGCCGTCACGCGGGAGTACGGCGTCGCCAGCCTGAACCTGGGCACGAATGTGCCTGCAGCCGGATCAATCATTAGCACCACGAACGCCGCGCTCGGCAGCATCCCCGCACCGCAGGCCCTGCAGCAAAACCTCATCAGTGCACTGGGTCAAGCCGTTCAGAACGCGCTGGCGCCTCTGGGCCTGGTTAAGACCACCACATCAGCCGACGTGGGAGCCGTGAATCTCGATGAAGTCCGGAAGGTGCTTACCCAACCCCAGGCACGAGGTGCTGTCACTCTCAACCTTGGCGCGGGCCGCCTCAACGTGGATCTGGCCAAGCTTCCGGGAAAGGATCCGCTCGCTAACGGGCGGGACGCTAACACGCCGGTGTTCCTGACGGAGGCGGACATAACGCAATTGCAGGCGGACGCGCGGGCTCTGCTGGCACAGATCACCACGCACCTGCGGACGGCTGTTGATGCCGTGATCGCGTCTGCGACTGTCACGGCGAGCGTTGAGGTCCCGCTCACTGGCGTTTCGTTGGGCAGCACCAGGATTGAGATCGCCGGAAGCGTGGGGCAATTCAGGGCAGGGACCGTTCAACCAACCGTCATTCCCTTGGGGCTAAACCTAAGCTCACCGTTGACGTCACTGCTGGTGAACGGGGTTGTGTCTGCCGTCACCAACTCCGTTGCGGTGCCACTGGACACGGTGGTGTCCAACCTGGAGGCAACGCTGGCCCCAATCGTCGCAGGCGCGCTTACCGATGCCGGAACTGTCGTGACGGCGTTCGGCTCCCTTGTTTCCATCCACGTCAACGTCCAGCCTGACAAGCCGTGGCAGGGCGTAAAACCAGGCGACGTCTCAGCGCGAGCCGGTGAATATAAAGTTTCTGCCGTCCGCGTTGGCCTGATTAATCAGCCCGGACTATTGACCCTTTACCTGGGTACTTCTGCCGCCGGAGCGGTTAGTTATCGATCGTCATAATTTTCTACTCCAGCACGAGGAACTTTTTCGACTTTCCAACCGTTATTGGCGTTGGTGTGCGGTACGTTCCAGCATTAAATGCAAGCTGTCAAATTAATTGACAGAATTTCACATTATTGCTTGTATTTTGTCACAGCCCGCGATGGGGGACATGGCGGCTGGAACCACTCAATGCACTCGAAAGAGGTACCGCACGTGAAAAAATCCCTGGCTGCTTTCAAGGCCCTTACGGCAGCAGGCGCCCTGTCGCTCGCTGTCGTCGCCGCACCCGCGCCGGCCCTGGCAGTTGGCGAAGGCCCCAACTACGGCGGCAACGGCCAGATCACCACAAGCAAGCTGGCTACGTACAGTCAGATGGTCTCCTTCCTTAAGGACCAGGACGCCAAGCAACCGGCCATGGAGCTGGAAGTGATCGGCCAGACGGTCAAGGGCCGCGATATCCACCTGGTCAAATACATCTCTGACCCGGCCAAACCCACCATCCTCTACCTGACCCAGCAGCATGGCAACGAACAGCTCACCACCGAGGGCGCCATGGAGTTCATCAAGCACTTGGGCACCGGCAAGTCGTCCGGCATCCTGGACGGCGTCAATATCCTGATCGTGCCCATGCTCAATGCCGATGGCGCCATGGGGGACGTGAATTTTTCCTTGGACGACTACCTCGCCAAAGGCGACCGCCACCTGACGCGTTACAACGCGGAGGGCGTGGACCTGAACCGGGACCACGTGGCCAAGGTCCAGCCGGAGACCCAGGCCCTGCACAGCAACGTGATGCGCAAGTACCGCGTCGATTACATGATCGACCTGCACCACCAGGGCACCCGCGCTGAACGCGACGGCAAGCTGGTGTCCGGGTCAATCCTGTACCCCACCACCCCGAACGCCGATCCCGCCGTCGTCGAGAAATCCAAGCGGCTCGGCGCCGTGGTCTTCAACAACGTGGACTCCACCGGCTGGGGCCACCTGGGCAAGTACCAGGGCGGCAGTGCGGAGACCATCAGCCGCAACGGCATCTCCGTGGAATACGGAATTGCCACCCTGCTTTTCGAGATGCGCGGCATGTCCGACCATTACCTGGACGGCTACGCGCTGGGGCAGCGGAGCAACGGCTACCTGATCAAGCAGACGGTCACCACCCTGACCTCCACCGCCGCGGCGATCGCGGACGGTTCCATTGCCGACGCCGACACCTCCTTCTGGGACACTCTCGCCGAACAGACGTCCCGGCCGGCCGGGGAAGCCGAGGACGAGTAAGGGACCAGGCCCGCCGCAGTCCCTTGCGGGGCCGCGGCGGGCCCATCGAGTGGACAAAGTGCCTGATCCGCTAAACTTGGGTGGTAAGAGCCCCGGAACTCTTGCATCGCTGAGCCGCCCCGCGGTCCGGCGACGGCCGGTCTGTTCGGGGCATTCTCATGAACGGCGCTGCGCAGGTCCGCTCCCCGCGGCCGGACCCGGGCAGCCCGAACGAATGGGGGAGGATCCCATGCCAGCAATTGTGATCGTAGGAGCCCAGTGGGGCGACGAAG
The DNA here is from genome assembly GCF_000374865.1 of Arthrobacter sp. 135MFCol5.1. Classification (GTDB taxonomy): domain Bacteria; phylum Actinomycetota; class Actinomycetes; order Actinomycetales; family Micrococcaceae; genus Arthrobacter. Next base: position 102,556 of record NZ_KB895463.1, read on the forward strand.
GAAAAGGCAAGGCCACCGACCTTCTGGGCGGCCGTGTTGACTACGTCGTCAAGCCCAACGGCGGGAACAACGCCGGGCACACCGTCGTCGTAGGCGGTGAAAAGTACGAACTCAAACTGCTGCCCGCAGGCATTCTCAGCCCCAACGCGGTGCCCATCATCGGCAATGGCTGCGTGGTGAACCTCGAAGCCCTTTTCCAGGAGATCGACGGACTCCAGGCCCGCGGCGCCGATACCTCGCGGCTCCGCGTGTCCGCCAACGCCCACCTGGTGGCCCCCTACCACCAGGTGCTGGACAAGGTGACCGAACGTTTCCTCGGCAGCCGCGCCATCGGAACCACCGGCCGCGGCATTGGCCCCGCCTACATGGACAAGGTGGCCAGGCTGGGCATCCGTGTCCAGGACGTCTTCGACGAATCCATCCTCCGCCAGAAGGTGGAAGGCTCGCTGCGCCAGAAGAACGAGCTCCTGGTCAAGGTCTACAACCGCCGCAGCGTTGTGGTGGACGAGATCGTTGATTACTTCCTGTCCTTTGCCGACCGCCTCCGCCCGCTGGTCATCGACAGCACCCTGGTCCTTAACACCGCCCTGGACGAGGGCAAGGTGGTCCTGATGGAGGGCGGCCAGGCCACGTTCCTGGACGTGGACCACGGCACCTACCCATTCGTGACCTCCTCCAACCCCACCGCCGGCGGCGCGTCCGTGGGCTCGGGCATCGGCCCTACCCGGATCTCCCGCTCGATCGGCATCATCAAGGCCTACACCACCCGCGTTGGGGCCGGACCGTTCCCCACCGAGCTCTTCGACGAGATGGGGATGTACCTGCAGAAGACCGGCGGTGAGTTCGGCGTCAATACCGGCCGCCCGCGCCGCTGCGGCTGGTACGACGCCGTCCTGGCCCGCCACGCCTCCCGCGTGAACGGCTTCACGGACTACTTCGTCACCAAGCTGGACGTGCTCACCGGCATCGAGCAGATCCCTGTGTGCGTGGCCTACGACGTGGACGGCGTCCGCCACGATGAGATGCCCATGACGCAGACCGAGTTCCACCACGCCAAGCCCATCTTCGAATACTTCGAGGGCTGGACCGAGGACATCACCGGCGCCCGCACCCTCGCGGACCTCCCGGAAAACGCCAGGAACTACGTGCTGGCGCTGGAGAAGCTGTCCGGCACCCGGTTCTCCGCTATTGGCGTTGGCCCGGACCGGGACCAGACCATCGTGGTGAACGACCTCATCAACGACTGACACGTCCCTCCGGAATACGGTAGACGACGGCGGCGGGCCACCCATTGTGGGTGGGCCGCCGCCGGCGTTTGGGGGCGTGGGCAGTAATTTACACAGGCTTAACGCAGCTGGTCTTGTACCCCTGCAGCCGCGGCGGCCAGACTCGTTAACACCATTTGAACTGATCAGCGGACGGTCCCACTATGCGTTTGGCGGTGCAGGGATGCACCCAGCGAAGAGCCGTCGCCGGTCGAAAACACCAGACCGGAAGGACATGCCGTGGCAGGAAACATTGAAGTCTTTCTTGATCCGGAGCTGCTCTACAGGTTCCGGCTGCTGGGGCCCGATGGGTCGGTCATGGCCGTCTCGCAAGGATTCGAGGACAAGGCGGCGGTAGCTGCCGGTATCGCGGCCGTTCGTGAATGTGCGGGGACGGGCCTGGTCACCGATCTCAGCCCCGCCGGGGCAGTCTCCCGTCCCGCCGCTGTACCCGCTGCCGCCGGCGTCGCAGCTCCTGGCGACCTGCCCGTCGTCGTACCGGCGTGTGATGACCGGCGGCTGCCGGTGAGGCTGCACGCCTATGCATTGGCGAAAACAACGCGCAGGCAGGCCGCGCCGCGTTGGGCCAGCGCAGCTACCCGTTGAGGACGGGATGAATAAAATCAAAAAAACTTTCACAAGGGCGTAACCCTTCGGGGGTCCGCAGCGATTACCCCTGTGAAGTGCCGGTCTGGAACCTGTCCCCCATCACGTTCCAGGCCGGCTCTTTTGATCTCTTGGCAAGGCCGCACGCGGACGGAGTTCCGTGGCGCTCACCGGTCGGGAAGGTTACTGAAGGGTAAAGTAGGACCAGCGTTCCGGAATCCCGTGAGACGCTTCCCTTGCCGACGCCCTTTTGATTGAAAGCTCCACGTCAGTGACCGATGCACAGACAGATGCGGCCCCGGACCACGCCGTCCCCGGGCCTGCTGCCTTCAGCCTCGTCTACAAAACGTACGCATCACAAGTCCTGGGCTATCTTGCCGCCCGGGGAGTCGACGATCCGGAGGCGGCCATGCAGGAAGTGTTCCTTTCCGTCCTGCCCCGCCTCGACACCGTGCGGGGAGGCGAAGCGGGGCTGCGGACCTTCATCTTCAGCGTTGCCCATGCCCGGATGGTGGACGATCGCCGGCGCCAAAGCCGTCACCCGGTAAAGCTGCCGTTCGAGCCCCAGCTCGACCAGCGCGAAGACACCTCCGCCGAAAAGGAAGCCCTGCGCAACATCTCGCCCGGCGAAGTCCTGGAACTTTTGTCCGGGCTGCCGCAAGACCAGCGCGAAGCGCTCTCGCTTCGCCTCGTGGCCGGCCTGACCGTGGAACAGGCGGCGGAGGCCATGGACAAGAGCCCCGGGTCCGTGAAGCAGCTCCAGCGCCGCGCGCTGCTGAAACTCCGGGAGCTGGCGTCAGTGAAGGAGTACCTCGCGCCATGACACAACCATCAGGCAACCTCGTGTCCCTTGTCGACGACATGCTCCGGGACGCCGGCTGCGGCGATGACCCGGAATTTCGCGACGTCCTGCTTTCGCTCGGTTCGCTGGCTTCGCTGCCCGCTCCGGCACCCAGTGCGGAGCTTGCCGCCTTGCTGGCACCAGCCGCCGGCACGCCGGTGGCGGGAGGCGCCTTGGAAGACCCTCCTGCCGGGGAGCAGCCCGCCGATGACCTCGCGCGCCGTCGGCGGCGCCACCGCCCGACCGCCCTGGGCCTGGTCCTGGTGGCCGCAATGGGATTGGGGGTTGGCGGGGTTGCCGCCAGCTCCTCCGCACCCGGAAGTGAAACATTGCAGCACGTGCTGGCTGACTGGACTCCACCGTGGGGCGCGCCGTCCACCACCAATGCTTCGGCCGCAGGAGGCGGCTACCGGTCCCCGGTCCCCGCCGCCGATGGGGAAGTCCCGGGCACGGTTTCGTCACCTTCACCCGCCGCGGCCGCACCCGGCAGAAGCCACGCGACCCGCCTTTTGGAGGACGCTGCCGGAGCGACGGGCCGTGGGGCCGTGCGAAGCTGCGGCGGAGCTTCCACGCACGACGACGGCGGCAGGCCGGTAGCCTGCGTGCCGGCCCGGCTGGGGGCTGCTTTTCCCGCCGCGCCGGGAGGCGGGACGGACGGGAACGGCCGCGGCCGGGACGACGGCGGCGTACCACCGGCGGCAGGCGCCACGCCTCCGGGGACGCCGGCAGCAGGCAAGCCGGACGCGCCCGCGGCGAAGGCTCCGGCAGTGGGCCAGGACGGCCCCGGTGCAGCCACGCCCAAGTCGGCTGATGCGCCGGGACCAGTGGGCCAGTCGCCGGGCCAGGGCAGCGGCAGGAAGGCTGAATCCCCGGCGAAGTAGTCAGCGGGCGCAGCCGGTGCCTGGCATCAACGGCTCCGGAGAGTGCGGCGTAGGCTGATCGCATGGGCCACACCAACGATCCCGCAGTCATTGAACGCCTCATGCGCACCAAAGGGCGGTGGGCCATCGTGGGCCTGACCACCAATGAGTGGCGCGCCGCCTACGATACGTCGCTGTTCATCCGGGACAAGCTCGGCATGGAAATCATCCCCGTCAACCTGCCCGGCGAACCTGTCCATGGCGAGACCGGGTACCGCACCCTCGCTGACATTCCGGCGGAAAAGCGGCCTATCGACGTCGTGGACTGCTTCGTGAACTCGCAGCGGGTGGGTGACGTGGTGGACCAGGCCATCGCCACCGGCGCCAAAGCCGTATGGCTGCAGCTGGGGGTGATCGACGAAGCCGCCGCGGAACGCGCCAAGGCGGCGGGCCTGGACGTGGTGATGAACGCCTGTCCGGCCCAATGGGCCTGGAAGTACAACCTCTAGCGCTTCATCAGCTCCGGATAGTGCCGCTCGGTGACGTCCGGATGGGCGCGCATGCGTCCTTTGAGCATGTTCATGCCAAAGGACGCCAACAGGGGGTTGGCGGGATCATCAGTGATGCCCCGTGCCGCGGCCTTCAGCTCCGGAGCCAGGGGGACCGGCTGGATCACCGCGTCCAGCCGGGGCGACCAGAAGAACGGTACCGAGTAGCGGTCGACGCCAGGAGGCGGCGCCTGGACCCGGTGGATGGTGGCCGCAAGGTACCCCTCGGTGGCTACCTCCAGCATCTCGCCCAGGTTCACCACCAGGGCCCCCGGCAGCGGTTCCACCGGCAGCCAGCGGCTGGTACCAGGGGGCAGCACTTCAAGGCCGCCCACATTGTCCTGCAGCAACAGGGTTACGAAGCCGTAGTCGGCATGCGAGCCCACGCCCTGGTCGCCGGCGGATTCCACCACACCGCCCACGTAGTGCACCAGCTTGCCCATCCAGGCGGGAGCATCGCGGAATGGTTCGTCGAAGTAGTCTTCGGGAAGTTGCAGCGAAACGGCAATGGCCCTGAGCAGTTCCATGCCCACACCGGACATCAGCGCGGCCCACTCCATGGCGGCCGGCCGGAGTTCGGGGAACGCCTCTCCGGGCCAGAGATTGGGGCCCTGTAAAAGCCAGTACGGCTGGTCTGCCGGAACCTCCGGAACCGGCTCGCGGTCCGGCGAATAATCGATCTGTTCCCGGGCGTCCGCGCGCCCCTGGGTGACTTCGGTACCCATCCGCGTGTAGCCGCGGAAGTGCGGTGACAAACGGTTGTCCAGCTTCATCCGTTCGTCCAGCGGCAGGTTGAAGAAACGCCGGATGATGTCCAGAAGCTGTTCGGCCTGCCCTGGCCTGCCCCCGTATCCCGTGATTTGGAAGAACCCGACATTGTGGGTGGCGTGCCGCAGTTGTTCGATGAATTCCGGGCTGAAAGAGCCGTCCGCCTGCCGTGCGGAATGCAGGTCCAGAACAGGTATGGGGCCCTGGTCGAGTGACATGCTCGCAGACTAGCACCGCGCAGTCCGGCTTTATAGGCTTCCTTCATGGACCCAACTGAGCTGAGGACGATCTGCCTTTCGTTCCCGGGAGTATATGAGGATTTTCCGTTCGGACCGGAAACCTCAGTCTTCAAGGTCCGTGCCCATATCGCCGGGGGCGCCCGGCACGAGGCCAAGTTGTTCGCCGTGTCCACCATGGACGAGCGCGACTTTTCGGTGAGCCTGAAGTGTGAACCGGCGCTGGCGGTACAGTTGCGCGCAGTGCACCCGGAGATTACCGGTGCGTGGCATATGAACAAGACCCATTGGAACGGGGTGCGCCTTGATGGCAACCTGCCGGCAGCGATGATCCGGGACATGATGGAGGATTCCTATGACCTGGTGGTGGCCGGCCTGAGCCGGAAGCAGCAGGAGCAACTGGGGTGGGCGCGCCTCGAAAGGGCCGGAAGCGATGATTGAAGAGGGACACCCCGGGGGTGGCCTGAACTACCCCGGCGCCGGAAGCACTGAAGCCGGCACGGCTCCGGCCGGGTATGGCCGCGTCCTCAGGGAGGCTTACCTTGGCTCCGGGACCACAGTGTACCGGCACGTCGCGGACGGCATCCTTGGCTGGGAGCTGCAGCGGCGGGCCGGGCTGCGGGTCCGTGCGGGGTCACCGAGGGCGGCGCCCGGCGTTCGCGTGGTGAGCGGATTCGGCGTCGGGCCCTTCCGCCTGAATGCGCCGTGCCAGGTGGTGTGGGTCCACGAACCTTCGGACCTGGACGGGCCGCAATCGGCCGGCTTTGGCTACGGTACGCTTCCCGGCCATCCCGCCCGTGGCGAAGAGTCCTTCGAAGTGGAGCTTGATGGGGAGGGGAAGGTGTGGCTTCGGATCCGCGCCTTCAGCAAGCCCGCCAACTGGTTCTACGCCGCCGGCGGACCAGTCACCCGCGCCGCACAGCGGCACGTTACTTCCCGGTACATTGAAGGGGCACGCTCTCTCGCCGCGGAAGGAACATCCCAGTGATCTTTATCGTCGTCAAGTTCAAGGTCAAGCCCGAATGGTCTGAACGCTGGCCGGACCTCGTTGCGGACTTCACCCAGGCCACCCGGCAGGAACCGGGCAACCTGTGGTTCGACTGGTCCCGCAGCTTGGAGGACCCCAACGAATACGTCCTGGTGGAAGCCTTCAAGGACGACGCTGCCGGCGACCACGTCAACAGTGACCACTTCAAGAAGGCCATGGCGGACATGCCGCAAGCCCTTGTGGAAACACCGAAAATCGTCAGCCGCCAGTTCGACGGCGAAGGCTGGGACCTGATGGGTGAACTCACCATCTGACCCTCGATAGCATGAACCCATGTGGATCGGTTGGATCGAGTTCGACATACTGCTGGGGCCGGTCCACAGCCTCAAGGAGAAGCGCTCGGTTGTCAGGCCGCTGCTGGCGGAACTGAGGCGCCGGTTCGATGTCTCGGTGGCTGAGGTGGGGGACCACAGCCAGTACCGGCGCACACAGCTGGGCGTCGGCTTGGTTTCTGCTGACCGGGCGCACCTCGTGGAGGTGCTTGCCGCCGTCGAGCGCTTCGTGGCAGCCCTGCCGGAGATTGAGCTGCTCAGCGCCCGCCAGCGGGAGCTCCACAGCGAGGACTGAACCGGTCCTTAAATGCGGACGGACACCCAAAGCCCTCTCTATGGGCTTGAGTGTCCGTCCGCGTTCTGTGGGGCCTAGCCGAAGTACTTCGGCAGTGTCCCTTCGTGGGCTTCGCGGAGTGCGTCGAGGGACAGCCCCTCCACGCCGTTGATCTCCAGCTTGCCGCTGGCCGCATCCACCACGCCGATGCGGGTGTGGGCAAAGCCGCGGGCGGTGCACATGTCCGTGAAGCGGACCTCCTCGGAACGGGGAACGCCTACCACGGCACGGCCCTGCGACTCGGAGAAGAGCGCCGTGAACAGGTCCACGCCGTCGCGGTCCATGACGTCCTGAAGCGCGATCCTGGCGCCAACGCCGTAACGCAGCGAGGACTCCACCAGGGCAGCCGCGAGGCCTCCTTCGGAGAGGTCGTGCGCGGAGTCGATCATGCCGTCGCGGGACGCGTTGATCAGGATTTCACCCAGTGCGCGTTCGGCCTCGAGGTCCACCTTCGGCGGCTGGCCGCCCAGGTGGCCGCGCATGTTCGCCCACTCGGAACCATCCAGCTCGGCGCCCGTGGTGCCCAGCAGGTAGATGGCCTGGCCGTCCTCGCGCCAGCCCGACGGCGTGCGGCGGGCGACGTCGTCGAGCTTGCCCAGGACCGCCACCACGGGGGAGGGGTGGATGGGCGTGGTGCCCGTCTGGTTGTAGAGCGAGACGTTGCCGCCGGTGACCGGGATTCCCAGCACCATGCAGGCGTCGGACAGGCCGCGGATGGCCTCGGCGAGCTGCCACATGACGTCCGGGTCCTCGGGGGAGCCGAAGTTCAGGCAGTCGCTGACGGCCATGGGGATGGCGCCGGCAGTGGCCACGTTGCGGTAGGCCTCCGCCAGGGCCAGCTGCGCGCCGTGGTACGGATCGAGGTAGGTGTAGCGGCCGTTGGCGTCGGTGGCCAGGGCAACGCCCAGGCCGGTTTCCTCGTCCACCCGGACCACGCCGGCGTCATCGGGGAATGCCATGGCGGTGTTGCCGCCGACGTAGCGGTCGTACTGGTTGGTGATCCAGGACTTGGAGCACATGTTCGGCGATGCCACGAGATCGGTGACGGCCTTGGCCAGCTCAGCAGGGGCTGCCGGCCGGCCGGCGTCCTGCACCGAGCCCGTGAAGGTGTCGGCCTGGACGGCATCCTGCCACTCGGGGCGGGCGAACGGGCGGTCGTAGACCGGGCCGTCGTGGGCCACGGTGCGGGGGTCGACGTCGACGATCACGTCGCCTTCCCACGTGATGATGAGGCGGCCGGTGTCGGTCACCTCGCCCAGCCAGGAATACTCAACAGCCCACTTGTCCATCACGGCCTCGAACGCTTCCACGTTTTCGGGGGTGACCACGGCCATCATGCGTTCCTGCGATTCGGACATCAGGATCTCGCCCGGGGTCAGCGTGGGGTCGCGGAGCAGGACGGAGGTCAGCTCAACCTGCATGCCGCCGTCACCGTTGGAGGCGAGCTCCGACGTGGCGCAGGAGATGCCTGCGGCGCCGAGGTCCTGGATGCCTTCCACCAGGGAACCCTTGAAGAGCTCCAGGCAGCACTCGATGAGGACCTTCTCGGCGAAGGGATCGCCCACCTGCACGGCGGGGCGCTTGGAGGGCTTGGTGTCATCAAAGGACTCGGAGGCCAGCACGGAGGCGCCGCCGATGCCGTCGCCGCCGGTGCGGGCACCGAACAGGACCACCTTGTTGCCTTTGCCGGAGGCGTTGGCCAGGCGGATGTCCTCGTGCCGCATGACGCCCACGGCGAGCGCGTTGACCAGCGGGTTGCCCTGGTACACGGAGTCGAAGACCATTTCTCCGCCGATGTTGGGCAGGCCCAGGGAGTTGCCGTAGCCGCCGATGCCGGCAACCGCGCCGTGCATGACGCGGGCCGTGTCCGGGTGGTCGATGGCGCCGAAACGCAGCGGGTCCATTACGGCAACCGGGCGGGCGCCCATGGAAATGATGTCGCGGACAATGCCGCCGATGCCGGTCGCGGCGCCTTGGTAGGGCTCAACGAACGACGGCGAGTTGTGCGATTCGATCTTGAAGGTCACGGCCCAGCCGTCCCCCAGGTTGGTCACGCCGGCGTTTTCGCCGATGCCCACCAGCATGTCCTTCTTCATTTCCTCGGTGACCTTCTGGCCGAACTGGCGCAGGTGGTTCTTGGAGGACTTGTAGGAGCAGTGCTCGCTCCACATGACGGAGTACATGGCCAGTTCGGCGCCGGTGGGGCGGCGGCCCAGGACCTTGACGATCTCGTCGAATTCGTTCCGCTTCAGGCCAAGTTCAGCCCAGGGCAGCTCGGTATCCGGGGTCTTGGCTGCGTTCTCGACGGTGTCGATGTTGAACTTCTTGGTGGTTTCGGTGGTCACTTGTCGCCTCCCACAATCTTGTTCAGTACGGAGGTGAAGAAGCCGAGGCCGTCGGTGTCGGAACCGCCGGCGCCCGTCTCACGGGAGAACGCAGCCTCGGGGCCGAAGCCCGGCTCAACGGCGTGCTCCGGGTGCGGCATGAGGCCCACCACGTTGCCTGCGGCGTTGGAGATGCCGGCGATGTCGCGGCGGGAGCCGTTCGGGTTGAAACCGACGTAGCGGAACACCACGCGGCCCTCGGCCTCAAGGGCGTCCAGGGTCTTCTCGTCCGCGATGTACTGGCCGTCCTGGTTCTTCAGCGGGATGGTGATCTCCTGGCCCGCCTGGTAGTCCAGCGTCCACGCGGTGTTGGCGTTCTCGACGCGCAGCACCTGGTCGCGGCAGAGGAACTTCAGGTGGTCGTTCTTGATCATGGAACCGGGCAGCAGGTGCGACTCGGTGAGAATTTGGAAGCCGTTGCAGATGCCCAGCACGGGGAGCTTGGCATCGCTGTTCGCGGCGTCGATGATCTTTGACATCAGCGGGGCGAAACGGGCGATCGCGCCGGCGCGCAGGTAATCGCCGTAGGAGAATCCGCCGGGGATGACCACGGCGTCCACGTCGCCAAGTTCCGTGTCGCCGTGCCAGAGTTCGACGGCGGTGGCACCGGCCAGGCGGACGGCGCGGGCGGCGTCGCGGTCGTCAAGGGTCCCGGGGAAAGTCACGACGCCGATCCGGGCGCCGGCGAGGCGCGGCTCTGCGGCGACGGCCACGGCCTCGCCGATCAGGGGAAGTTCAGTCATTTCAGGCCTCGACGACCTCGACGTTGACGACGTCCTCGATCACGGGGTTGGACAGGAGTGTCTCGGCGGCATCGCGGGCCTGGGCCAGGATTTCTTCCGTCACCTCGCCGTCGACCGTCAGTTCGAAGCGCTTGCCCTGGCGGACAGAGCTGAAGCTGGTGAAGCCCAGCCGGGGGAGAGCGCCAACGATCGCCTTCCCCTGCGGGTCCAGAATCTCGGGCTTGGGCATGACGTCAACAACGATCCGGGGCATCCGGCAACTCCTGTGCGTGAGCTTGGTTAAGGGCGCAGCGGAGTGGTGCCGTCTCACGCCGTACCGGGGTGTCGGGGACATGGTGGACGGGCGCTCCGCGAGCTTGCCCTATCATTCTACCGGCCCGGGCCCATGCCGCCGCATTCCGCATGTTCATGGAGTAGACCCCGATCCGGGAGGACCGGGGTGGAGGCCCGAAGGATGTGCTTCTGGAGTTGCCGGAGGGCGTTCACTAGGATTGGTTGATGGCGCAAAATTCCAAGTCCGTGCTGTTGCCGATGGTTGCCGCTGCCGTTTTTGCCGGCCTGGGCAGGATGGTGCTGCAGAAGGTGAAGGCGGACCGCATGGCCCGCGAAACCCGGGTCGCCGGCCCGCTGGACGAGAAGACCCGGCAGTGGATCAGCGACGTGGTGCGGACCCCACGCCACTAGCCGCGCGGAATTCATTCCCCAGCAACTCCGGGGCGCCCTTCGGGGCGCCCTTTTTGCATGCCCGAATGTTCCGGCGGGACGGATATGACAAGCGAAAATTTCCAAAATGTGCTCTATGTCATATCTCGCTCTCAGTCTGTACCCTGTGAACAGTCTGGTCTCAGCTAATTACAAGATCTGTAATTACTTCTGCAGTTCCAGTCGTCTGGGGCGCCCACCAAGTCTGGGCGGTACATCGTGAAAGGGTTGCGCGTGAAATCAACTGGAAAGAGCCCCTTGCGGGCTGGGGGACTTCGGAAGGCAGCCGCCCTGGCTGTCGGGTTGCCCCTCCTCATAAGCTCGCTGGCAGTAACGCCGGCCACGGCGGCGCCGGGGAGCCAAAGCCTCGAGAATGCCGCCGCCACCACGAAAGACAGCCAGTTCAAGGACGGCCGGTACATCGTGGTCTTGGCCGGCCCGGCTGCAGCAGCCTACGAGGGCGGAGCCGCCGGGCTTGGCGCAACCAAGCCGCAGCAAGGCCGCAAACTGGACGCCGGCAGCCCAAACTACAAAGCCTACGACGCGCACCTGCGCCAGCAGCAGCGTGACGTTGCGGGAGCCCAGGGAGTATCCCCGGCCAAGCAGTACACCGCCGCCCTCAACGGATTCACCGCGGAGCTGACCGCCCACCAGGCGGCCGAACTGTCCAAGGACAAGCGCGTGCTCGTGGTGGCGCCGGACGTCGAGAACAAACCCGACTACACCACCACCGACTTCCTCAAGCTCACCGGTCCGGACGGGACCTGGGCCAAGCAGTTCGGGGGTGAAGCCAACGCCGGCAAGGGCGTGGTGGTGGGCGTCATCGATTCCGGCTACGCCCCGGACAACCCCTTCCTCCAGGGCGAACCGCTGCAGCCCCTGCAGGGTACGCCGCAGGTGGGCGTCCCCTACCGCACCGGCGACGGCAAGATTGCGATGCTCAAGGCGGACGGAACCACCTTTGAAGGCGAATGCCAAAAAGGCCAGGGAACCGGTGCCGGCTTCGACGGCTCGCTCTGCAACTCCAAGGTGATCGGCGCCCGCTACTTCGCCGACTCCTTCCTCCAGTACGTGACCCCGGGCGATCGGGCCCCCGAGGAGCAGATTTCCCCGGTGGACGTGGGCAGCCACGGCACCCATACGGCCACAACGGCAGCGGGCAATGCCAACGTCGAGCAGGTCATTGATGGGGCCAGCTTCGGAAAGAGCTCCGGCGTGGCTCCGGCGGCCAAGGTATCGGTCTACAAGGTGTGCTGGGAGGACACCAACCCGGACACCGGCGGTTGCTACTCGTCATCGTCGGTTGAGGCCGTCGACGCGGCCATCAAGGACGGCGTGGACGTCCTGAACTACTCAATTTCGGGCAACAACAACAGCACCACCGATCCCGTGGCGCTCGCCTTCCTGAACGCAGCCGCCGCAGGCGTCTTCGTGTCGGCCTCTGCCGGAAACTCCGGCCCGACGGCCTCCACCGTGAACCATGCCTCACCGTGGCTGACCACCGTGGCCGCCTCCACCTTTCCCAGCGACCTGGTGGGAACGGTCAAGGTTTCCGATGGTTCGCTGTACCGCGGCGCTTCCATCATGAAATCAGAGGTTGCGGACAAGCCTGTCGTGGTGGCCGCTGCTGCCGCTGCTCCCGGGGCGGCCAACGCCAACCTGTGCGGGCCCGGAACCCTGGACCCCGCCAAGGTGGCCGGCAAAGTGGTGGTCTGTGACCGTGGAGTAGTGGACCGGACTGCCAAGAGCCAGGAAGTCCAGGACAAGGGCGGTGTCGGCATGATCCTGGTGAATCTCACCAGCAGCTCCGAGGACGCCGACAACCACGTCATTCCCACCGTCCACGTCAACGCGCCCAAGAGCCTGGAATTGAAGTCCAAGCTGCAGGCAAACACGGCACTGACGGTGAGCCTGGTCAAGGGTGACCTGACCGGACTTCCCCCGGCGCCGGCGCCCCAGATCGCGGGCTTCTCGTCCCGCGGGCCCACCCTCGCTTCAGGCGGCGACCTGCTCAAGCCTGATATTTCCGCCCCTGGCGTGAACGTCCTTGCCGGCGTCTCCACGATCGGCAACCATGGCGACCAGTTCGGCTTCATGTCCGGTACGTCCATGGCCGCACCGCACATTGCCGGCTTCGGCGCCCTCGTGCTTGGCAAGCAACCGAAGTGGTCACCCGCCATGGTGAAGTCGGCCATGATGACCACCGCCTACCCGCTGGTCAACGCGGACGGGTCGCCCAACACGGATCCGTTCCAGGGCGGCGCCGGCCACATCGACTCCACCCGGGTGCTCGATCCCGGCCTCGTTTACGACTCCGGCATCCAGGATTGGCTTGGTTTCCTGAACGGACAAGGCGTTGATACCGGGGCCCCGCAGGCGGGCTCCATCGCCGCCCGCGACCTCAACCTCCCGTCGGTCGCCTTGGGCAGCCTGGTGGGTGAGGTCCAGGTCAAGCGCAAGCTGACGGCCCTGGTGCCGGGCATGTACCGGCCCGAGGTGAACATGCCGGGCTTCAACGTCAATGTCGAACCCAAGGCGCTGAACTTCGCCAAGGCCGGACAAACGCGTGAAGTAACACTGACCATCCGGAACGTCAGCGCACCGGTCGGCAAATTCAGCACCGGAAGCCTCACGTGGAAGGGCCCGCGGACCGTCACATCGCCGATTGCCATCCGCCCGGTCGACGCCCAGATCGCTCCGTCGTTCTCGTTCAGCTCGGCCACGGGCACGGGCAGCGGCTCCATGGAGCTGGTGTCGGGCTCGGACAGCCCGATCGCCGTCGGCGTGGAAGGCCTGGCGCCACTGAACCAGACCGCGATCACCAAGACCCCGGGCGCGTACGCACCCACGAATGATGCCCACAACGCCCTGGTCCAGGTGCAGGTTCCCGCCGGCTCCACCTTCGCGCGGCTGGGCATCCAGGCGCAGTCGAACGACGTCGACTGGGACATGGTGGTGTACGCACCCAACGGTTCGGGCGGCTTGACGGCAACCCAGGTGGCAACGGCCTCGGCGAGCGAATTCCTTGACCTGGAATCGCCCCGGCCGGGCACCTATTACGTGGTGGCCAACCTGTACGCCACCCCGGACAATGGGCCTGCCACTGCCTCGGTCCAGGCGGTGAGCTTTGCGGGCGACGCCGGCAACCTCACCGTCAACCCCAACCCGATCGTGGCACCCAACGGGACGGCCACCTCGGCCACCCTGAACTGGGCCGGCCTGGGTGATGGGCAATACCTTTCGCGGCTGAGCCTGGGCAGCAACGGCATCAAGACCTGGGTAAACGTGCAGGTGGGTTCCGGCTCTGCCCAGGCCCCGGCCGGCGCGCCCCAGATGGCCATTGCGCAGGCAGTACCCGGAGCATGACCATCACCTGAGCATGGGGGGAGGGTCCCGGACGATTTTCGTCCGGGACCCTTTTTCGTGCCCGGCGTCCGGCGGTCAGGTGGCGTTACCGCCCAGCAGGGGAGCCATGGCCTTCCACCGGGCGATCTCGCAGCCGTCCGTCCGGGTGAAGACCGAATGGACCGGGCGCCCATGGAACGTGCCGGAAACGACGGCAACCTGGGGTCCCCCGTACTGTTGGGTGCACAGCCTCGGTGGCCCGGGCCGGGGAAAGAAGATGTCTTCCCCGAATTCCTCCACGGCCGCCAGGGCGGCCTCGGGTGCCGGCAGGGTGGTTTCGGCCGCCAAAGTTCCGTCCTCCGCCACCAGCCGGAAAACGTACTCGGGGGCATCCGGGGCATCGCGGACGCTGATGGACAGGTCGATCACCTCGGCGCTCCCGCTGCGAGGGCGTCCAGGTCCAGGGCAAGCCTCTCCCGCAAGGCGGCAGCCTCGGCGGCAAAATTGCGCTGGTGCTCAACGTAGGAAGCCTTACCCTGCGGAGTTTCGATGGGAATGGCGGGATAGCCCCACTCGGCGAGGTCGTACGGGGAAGCCTGCATGTCCATGGCCCGGATGCGCCAGGAGAGTTCGAAGCAGTCCATGACCAGTTCGCTCGAAAGGGCCGGCAGCAGCTTGTACGCCCACTTGTAGAGGTCCATGTTGGCGTGCAGGCAGCCCGGCTGCTCCAGGTGGCGCTGCGATTCACGGCTGGGTGAAAACTCGTTGAGCGGAATGGCATCCGGGGTGTAGAACCGGAACGCGTCAAAGTGGGTGCACCGGATCTTGTTGTCCTCCACCACCTTGTCCGTACCTGCTGATCCCAGCCGCAGGTGCAGGTATTCGTGGCGGAGATCGAACTTGTCCTGCCGGTAGACCATGGCCCATTCATGCAGGCCGAAGCAGCCGAACTGTGCAGGCCGTGCCGCCGTGCCGCGAAGGATCACCCCCGCGAACGCCACTGCCTCCTTGCGGTCGGCAAGGAAGGCGGCCCGGTCAAAGGTGACTGCCATGCTCCCCGCAGCCAGCCCCAGCGAGGCAAGCTCGCCGTCGTCGAGCGTCCGGTAGTGCTTCCAGCCTTGCCGGGCGGCTGCCTGCCTGCCGGTGAGGACGGTCCCGGCCCCCGGGTGCCAGCGCTTCAGCTGGCCCGGCTTCTGGGTGTAATAGGTGAAAAGGAAATCTTCCACCGGATGCTTCTGCCCGGCCGACCGGCGGGCAAGATAAGGATCGGCGTAGCGGCTTACGCGCTGCAGGTGGGCTTCCTCCCGTGCCTGGGCGCTGTCCTCCGCCAGCAGGCTAAGAAGCTCCACCGGCGGCACCGAGCACATCCTTGGCAGCGTCCCACGCACTGATTTCACATCCGTTGGTCCGGGCGAAGGAGGATTCGACGGCGACGCCATCCACGGCCCCGGTCACAGTCGCTTTCTGCGGGCCGCCATACTGCTGGGTGCAGGTCCGGTTGCTTCCCGGCGCGGCCTGGGCCACGATGGCGGGGTTCGCTTTGAGGGCTGCGCAGGCAGCAGCAGGATCCGGGTGGCGGCTTTCCGCGGCGGGGGTTCCGGAGGAGCAGACCAAAATGTAGTCGAGCGCGGGTGCGCCCTCGGACGGCATCACGGTAATGGCGAGCTTGGCGTTGCCCTGCCCCGGCCCATTGCCGGGACGTGACGTTGCGGGCGCGGGGGCCGCGGCCGAAGTTTCAGTATCGGGAGAGGGCCCTGCGGGTGAACTGCCGGACGCGGAGGGCCCGTCGTTGGACGAACCGCCGCAACCGGAGAGCAGCCCGGCACCCATGGCCAGGACCGCTGCGGCCAATCGTAGGTTACGCATCAGGCCACCTCCCCTTCGTCATGCCATTCTAGTCGTCGGTTTTGCCGGAAAACCCCGGGCCGGCGGCCGGGCCGCTTGATGGATGGCCGGTCAGCGCGTGCCCTCCGACGTGGCGGCGATGAGTCCCATCATGGAGGCGTGCAGTTCGGTCACCTGTTCCCGGGTGAGGCCCAGCCGTTCCATCATGGTTCCCGGAACCTGAAGTGCTTGTTCCCGGAGCGCTCTTCCTTCGGGCGTCAGGGCCACCGCCAGGGCGCGTTCGTTGCCCTCAGCGCGTGCCCGGGTAATCAACCCTGCCGCCTCGAGCCTGCGCAGGAGTGGAGAGATGGTTGCCGGGTCCTGGGCCAAAGCCGCACTGATGTTCCTTACAGTACGCGGGCTGGTCTCCCACAGGCACAGCATCACCAGGTACTGCGGGTGTGTGAGGTTGAGTTTTTCCAACACCGGCTTGTAGGCGCCCACGACGCTTCGGGCAGCCACCGTCAGCGCAAAGCACAGCTGGTGTTCCAGCAAGAGGTCTTCATCCGCGGCATCGACGGGAGATGTGGGGGTCATGGTTTCCTTACATTGTTAGTGCACTAATTATTAGTGTACATTGACGGTAAGCAAGCAGTGAGTGGAAGGAACGCGTTCATGGCCAGGGACAGGTCCGGGGACAAAGGCAACGCCTCCCAGCGCTTTATGCGCGCCACGGGAAAACTCAGGGCTGTCTTCGGCCCGGCCAACCGCTCTGCGCTGGCCCACGATATGACCGAGGAAAACCGCCGGCTGCTGGTCCAGCGCCAGGCGGAAACCCAGCAGTGGGAGACCATTACCAGGCCGGATGGCAGCACCTATGTTGTGCCCAGGAACCCTGAGGACCGTTCCTTGCGGTAGCCCTTTCGCGCCGCCGTCACCGGCGCCTTTTTCCGGCGCCGGGACTAGAATAAGGGCACTGTTTCCGCTAGGAGGCAGCAGCACTTTCGCCCGAGGTTCGGGAAGGGGGTGGGAAACAGTGGCACATGTCCTCAGCGGTTTCATGGGCCTGACCGAGAGGCTCCGCTTCTTCTTCGGCCCTGCCACCCGGCTGGATGCCGACACGCCCGTGGTGCACCGACACGACGAATTTGAGCAGGCCTCCGAAGAGGATCTTTCACATTTCGTGGTGGAAACCGATTCAACGGGCCACCACTACGCAGTGCGCCGGGAAGACCTGGACCGGGAGTCCTGATACGAAAAAGCCGGGCTGCCGTTACCAAAGTAACGGCAGCCCGGCCTTTCTGTGCCTGCTCAGCGGCCGGTGCCGCCGTAAACTGTCGCTTCGCTTTCGCTGTCCAGGCCGAACGCCTGGTGGATCACGCGCACGGCCTCGTCCAGCAGGTCAGCGTGGGTTACCACCGAGATGCGGATTTCAGAGGTGGAGATCATGTTGATGTTGATGCCGGCATCGGACAGGGCCTTAAAGAACGTGGCCGAAACGCCGGGGTGTGACCGCATGCCGGCGCCGATCAGGGAGAGCTTGCCGATCTGCTCGTTGTATTCAATGGCCTCGAAGCCGATCTGGTCCTGCGCTGCGTGGAGGGCGGCCAGGGCGTCGGCGCCCTCGACGATCGGCAGGGTGAAGGAGATGTCCGTCTTGCCCGTGCCGTGGGTGGAAACGTTCTGGACGATCATGTCGATGTTCGAGTGGGCGTCGGCGATGACCTGGAAGATCGCAGCGGCCTTGCCCGGAATGTCGGGAACGCCGACCACGGTGACCTTCGCTTCGGAACGGTCGTGCGCAACGCCGGAGATGATTGGCTGCTCCAAGGCAACTCCCTCTTGAGTGGTGATCTTGTCGTCGGCGCCGGGAATGACCCAGGTGCCTTCATGCTGGCTGAATGAGGAACGGACGTGCAGCGGCACACCGAACCGGCGGGCATATTCCACGCAGCGAAGGTGCAGGATTTTCGCGCCCGAGGCGGCGAGTTCCAGCATCTCCTCGCTGGATATGGTGTCGATCTTCTGGGCTGAGGGGACAACGCGCGGATCGGCCGTGTAGATGCCGTCGACGTCGGTGTAGATTTCGCACACATCCGCTTCGAGCGCCGCGGCAAGTGCCACAGCCGTTGTGTCCGAGCCGCCACGGCCCAAGGTGGTGATTTCGTTGGTGGCCCGGCTCATGCCCTGGAAACCGGCAACGATGGCGATGTTGCCCTTGTCCAGCGCAGTCCGGATGCGGTGCGGGTCGACGTCGATAATCCGGGCTTTGCCGTGAATGCCATCGGTAATCATGCCGGCCTGGGACCCGGTGAAGGACTGTGCGGACGCGCCGAGCTTGTTGATGGCCATGGCCAGCAGCGCCATGGAAATGCGCTCGCCGGCGGACAGGAGCATGTCCATTTCGCGGGCGGGAGCGGAATCTGTCACCTGCGCGGCGAGGTCCAGGAGTTCATCCGTCGTGTCACCCATTGCCGAGACGACAACCACCACCTCGTTGCCGGCATCCTGGGCATCGACCACGCGCTTGGCCACGCGCTTGATACCCTCGGCGTCCGCCACGGAGGAGCCGCCGAATTTCTGCACGATGAGCTGTTTGGTCACCGCGCCGGCGGCGGGCGCCACCTGCGGCTGGGTTGCGTTGTGCAGTTCGGTAGTGGGCGTACTCATGCGCGTACCTTCATCGGATCAGTTGGAGTTTTGGAGGCCATGAAGCCTGGCGGCGCGACTTCCTCCGACAGTTTATCGCCGTGCCCGGAGGGACGTTGAATTATGACCACATACCGGCCCACGACGGGACTGGCGTGCAGGCGGCAGCCCGGCCGGACAACGCCTGGACAGGCTGGCTGTCGTCCGACTGCAGGAAAATCCGGCCGGGCCCGGTATTGCGGCCGGCGGGCAGCCCCTCAGGCCAGGGCGTTTCGACGGCCTTCGAAGGCGCGGCCCAAAGTGACTTCGTCCGCGTATTCGAGATCGCCTCCCACCGGCAGGCCGGACGCCAGCCGGGTGACCGTGATACCGATCGTCTTAAGCATGCGGGCAAGGTAGGTCGCCGTCGCCTCGCCCTCCAGGTTGGGGTCTGTGGCGATGATGACTTCCTGGATGGCGCCGTCGTTCAGCCGCGTGAGCAGTTCGCGGATGCGAAGTTGCTCCGGTCCGACGCCGGCAATGGGATTGATCGCACCGCCAAGTACGTGGTACCTGCCACGGAAGGACCGGGTACGTTCCACGGCAAGGACGTCCTTGGACTCCTCCACCACGCAGATCACGGCCGGGTCCCTGCGCGGATCCCTGCAAATATTGCAGAGTTCCTGTTCGGTGACGTTGCCGCAGACAGTGCAGAACTTAACCTTGTCCTTGACCGTGGTGATGGCCTCGACCAGCCGTTTCATGTCCTGGGGATCGGCTTCGAGGATGTGGAACGCCAGCCGTTGCGCCGACTTGGGTCCCACCCCTGGAAGGCGTCCGAGCTCGTCAATCAGCTCCTGGACAGCACCTTCGTACACAATTCCCTCTTTAGTTCGATGTGGATGGGGGGCAGGTCACCAGGTGCGGACCAACGGTTTGTGGCGTTGTGGCCGGTCAGTACCGGGGCGCTAGGGGACTGCCGTCGTTGGACCGTTCCTCGATCAGCTTTCCGCCCAGAATACGCTCCACCGCAGCGCGTCCGAAGACGCCGGACTCCTCGATGGTTTCGTCGTCGGCGCTCGGGATGTCCTGGACGTACGCGCTGGGGGCCGTTGCGGCCCTGGCGGGCGCTTTGGCACGGCCGGCCTCGGCTTCCGGGCTGTTGGACAGCCGCTGGTAGAGGCTTTGCCGCGTTTCAGGCCGTCCTGCGGAGGGCGCTGCCGCCGGAGCCTGTGGCCGCGACGGGGCAGACGTGGCGGGCCCGGCTGATGCCATGGCAAGTTCAGGTTCCGGAGCAGGCATGGCCTGGGCCGGCTTGTACGTTTCCCGGACGGAGTCCGCACGATTGTTGTCGTTCACCGCTCCCACACCCCGGTCGGCCTCGGCCGTGGCCCTGGTTGCGGAGGCCGGGATAGCGGGCGGCACCTGTGCGGTGGCCGGTTCGTAATGCGGGGTCGGGGCAGCGGCCGGGGGCGCCGGTTCGTCCACGGAAGCACTGACAGGCGGCGCGCCCACGTTGCTCTTGTCCCCAACCACCCAGACACCGGGGGCCTGTTCGACGGCCCGGGCCCATGGGTCGTGGGCGGCTACCGCAGGAGCGGCCTCTCCGTTACTGGTATTGGCGGAAGGGGCGGTAGCGGGTCCCGCCTTAGGCGCGGCTTCCGTGCGGTTGCTGCCGCCGGGCCGGTCAGTGCCGGCGGTGGAGGCAGGCGTTGCGGTGGTGCCGGAAGCAGGGGCCGAAGGTTCCCAGTCCATGGGGGGCTCTTCATCCAGCGGCGGAGCGTCCTCGTCCCGGGGCGGGCCCCAGTCGTCGTCCGAATAGGAGTAGTCTCCGGCGGCGGAGGGGTAGGGGGACTGCGACACTGCGGGGCCGGACGCCTTGCCCGGGCCTCCGGTGCCTTCAGATGCCGGCTGGGCAGGCTCCCGGCGCTGGTTGTCCCCAGCGGACGGAGCGGCTGCGGCGGATGCCGGCGACGACGCAGCCTGCGCTGGCTCGGAGGCAGGTGCAGTCACAGGGGTTACGGCCGGTGCCGGCGATGCGGCAGGTGCAGGTACTGGTGCAGCAGCCGATGTGGCTGCGGCAGCATTGTCCGCCGTGGCAGCCGATGATGTGGCGGGGGCCGGAGCAAGTCCCCAGGCAACGTCAGCTGACGTGGCCGGAACCACCGGGCTGGCCGGAACTTTTGGGTTTGGCTCAGAGCTCGCCTGGCTGGCGCCGCCGGCAACCGCGTTGATCTGCAGGTCCATGCCAACCGTCTTGTGGATGGCCTGGCGCAAATTGTCGGAGTGGTCCGCCCGGCCGAAGGCTCCGGCGAGTCCGGGCGTGGTGAAGGAGAGGGTCAGGACGCTGCCGTCGAAGGCGCTGACCTGTGCATTCGGTTCCACCAGGGCCCAGGTGCTGCGCTTGATCTTCGAAAGGGTCTGCAGGACATCAGGCCAGGCCCTGCGGAGGACTTCAACGTCACCCATTGCCGGGGGAGCTGCCGGGGCGGACCGTGCAGGTTGCTCCTGTGGCGCCGGAGGCGTTGCCTCGGGGGCTGCTGCCGCAGCGGGCGCCTGGGGTTGGCGGCCGCGGGCCGGCTCCTCCACAGGCCAGTCGCTGGTGCTTACGCGTGGGGGAGTGAGGGGGTTGCGGGCATCCTGAGCGGGCGCGCCATGGCTGGTCCCGGAAGCGGGACCTGCAGGGGATGCCGGTCCCGCGGAAGGAGCAGGCGCCGCAGGGGTGGCCGATGCGGCCTGGGCGGGAGCGGCCTGTTCGGTTTCCTGTGGGCGGACGGCGGGCGCCGGCGAAGCATCCGATGGCTGGTCCGCCGCATCCCGGCCGGGGTGGGGAACGGGCCGGGCGGCTTCTTCGGCAGGGTGTTGGCTGGGTGACGCCGGGCCGGCGGGCACCTGCGGCTGGGCTGGGGTGGCTGGTGCCGGAACGGGTGCCGCTGGTGCCGGGACGGAGGCAGCCGGTGCGGGCGCTGAAGGCGCCGGCGCGGCTGTTGGCGGGGCCGTTGCGGCAGCGCCGACGTCGTTCCCGGCGTAGTTGAGCCGCCGCTCCACCCGGTCGATCCGTGCGGCCATGCCGCGTTCGTTCTGCTCGGAGCTGGGCAGGAGGATCCGGGCGCACAGGAGTTCAAGGTGCAGCCGCGGCGACGTGGCTCCTGTCATCTCGGTCAGGGCCGTGTTGGTAACGTCCGCAGCCCGCGACAGCTCTGCGGCGCCAAGGTTGTGCGCCTGGTTCTGAAGCCGTGCGATCTGGTCCGCCGGCATGCCCCGCAGGATGGCGTGCGCGCTTTCCGGCATGGCCTGGACGATGATGAGGTCGCGGAAGCGTTCCAGCAGGTCTTCCACGAACCGCCGGGGATCATGGCCCGTTTGGATGACCCGGTCTACGGCCCGGAAGACCGTTGCAGCGTCAGATGCGGCCACGGCCTCCACGACGTCGTCCAGCAGTGAGGCGTGGGTGTAGCCGAGGAGTGCGACGGCGAGCTCGTAGTCCAGCCCGTTGGGTCCGGCGCCTGCCATGAGCTGGTCCAGGACGGACAGGGAGTCGCGGACGGATCCGCCGCCGGCCCGGATGACCAGGGACAGCACGCCGGGAGCCACCGGAACATTCTCCTGGCGGCACAGCAGCTCAAGGTAAGCCATCAGCGGCTCGGGCGGTACCAGCCGGAACGGGTAGTGGTGGGTCCGGGAGCGGATGGTGCCGATGACCTTGTCCGGCTCCGTGGTGGCAAAGATGAACTTGATGTGTTCCGGCGGCTCTTCGACGATCTTCAGGAGGGCGTTGAACCCGGCCGAGGTGACCATGTGGGCTTCGTCGATGATGAAGATCTTGTAGCGGTCCCGGACCGGGGCGTAGGTGGCGCGCTCACGGAGGTCCCGGGCATCGTCCACGCCGCCATGGCTCGCGGCGTCGATCTCGATGACATCAAGGGAACCCGAGCCGCCACGGGCCAGTTCCACACAGCTGGGGCAGGTTCCGCACGGGGTGTCAGTGGGGCCTTGGGCACAGTTGAGGCAGCGCGCCAGGATGCGGGCGGAGGTGGTTTTGCCGCAGCCCCTGGGACCGGAGAAAAGGTAGGCGTGGTTGACACGGTTCTTGCGCAAAGCCGTCATCAACGGTTCGGTGACATGCTCCTGCCCGATAACGTCAGCGAACGAGTCGGGACGGTATCTGCGGTACAGGGCGGTGGTAACTGTCACAGAGAAAACCCTACCAATCCGGGCTGACATCCTGCCGCCCTGTGGGGGAATAGTAAAGACCCCCCATGCACCCGCCAGAGCCCATTTACCCTTGCTACCTTCCGGTCCTGGGGGAGTTCAACAGGATGACGCCACATGAGGGGCCGTCAAACACTTTACCTGAACATGGGGCGCGACTCGAATCGGCCGGCTGCCGCGGTGACGTAGGTGGCGCGAGGCAGGAAACGCCGGTCACGTCGCGGATTTCCATTGCTTATCCCCGGGGCAGCCACGATCATTTGTATATACACCGATTGGGGCAATCTCAAGATTGTGAGCTGCGTGGCCTGGTTGAACGAACCGGACCCGGCAGCTCAACGGTGCAGCAACAGGGAATGGGCGCATTGGGGGCGTCCATTGCCGGGTCAGGGACGGAGCCTGGCGGGACCTGAAGGTCTTGCCGGGCGCGTTCGAAAACGGGCCCTGCGCGGGCCAATTGGGCGATGCGGAAAAGTTCAGGTAATCTGGTACCTGCTTTTGATTCAGAAGCAGTTGGAGAATTCGCCTAGCGGCCTATGGCGCACGCCTGGAACGCGTGTTGGGTTAACGCCCTCGGGGGTTCAAATCCCCCATTCTCCGCCGGTTGGAACCCGGCCCCGGCAGCTGCCGGGGCCGGGTTCTTTCGTTTAACCATCCAGGCCTTCCCAACGGGACGGCGGGCAGTTTCTCAGGCCAGGTCAGCGGCGGGTTCGCCCAGGCGCCGCAGCCGTTCCCGGGCTGCTGCTTCGCTGGGACCCTTGCGCCTGCGGATGCCGCCCAGGGCGAGATGTACGACGCCGAGCACCAGCTTTGTGGCCAGCCGCACCGGAAGCGGGAAGGGGCCTAGCCGTGGAACGGAGAGGCCCAGCATCCGGCGGTACCGGGGCTCCAGGCTGTAAACGGCGGCCGCGAACAATATGCGGTAACCCGGCCTCAGCAGTGGATGCAGGGGTGCGTTGCGGATGAACTCCACCGTTTCCCTGACCCTGCCGTCAGCCCGCAGTTCGCCCTGCTCGTACCAGGCGTCCAGCTGGCTCCGCATCTGTGCCCGGGTGACTGGCGGGTCCTCCACGCCCATGAGCCGCCCGGCCTGGGCCCACTCGCGGACATAGGCATCTTCTCCGCCGGGGATCGGTCCGCCCCAGATCCGGTGGGCGGCCAGGAATCCGTCAGTGAAGGCGATGTGGATCCAGGCCGCCAGCCCGGGATCGTTGGCGCTGTAGGCGCGTTCGGTGCCGGCATTGTCCTGGTAGCTGCCTTGCACCGGTTCATGGAGCCGGCGCACGCGCCGTGAGGCCTCCTCCGCGGCGGCAGTGGAACCGTAGGTCACGGTGAAAATCCAGCGGATGGTATTGGCCAGCCGTCGGAGGGGATCCTCGCGGAAGTTGGAGTGTTCATGCACGCCCGCCAGTGCACCGGGATGCAGCGACTGCATCAGCAGTGTCCGGATTCCGCCCACGATCGGGGACATGGAGCCGTGGACCGCCCACACCGCCGACCCTGGCAGGTGGTAGCCGGCATCGTCGCCCTCCGCGAGCCGCAGCGACCACTCCGGTGGTGCATCGGCGTTCCCGGAGAAAGTCTTCTTGATTTCGTCCCGCCAGGTACGAACGAAATTGCGCATGAGCCATTCTTGCCCATTTCGGCCTGTGCGTCAGTCGGCGGCTTGGCCGGCTGGCGCGTCCCTGCACCCAACGCCCACAAAAAACCCGCATTGTGCTGCTCCAGGGTTCCCCGGCGGGCGGACCTGTGGTCCCATGGGACGTACCGTCGAGACAACGCGCGGCAACCCCCGTCCTGGAGTCAATCAATGGGCAATTATTGGGTGCCCGGTAACGGCAAACCGGCCCAGCGGACATTTCCCCACCTGGTCCGTGCCGTGGCCGCCGCCGGTATGGTCGCGGCTGCCGCTTGTGCAGTCAATCTTTCCGGCGGCCCCGCAGGACCCGTCCGGTTGGCAGGGGCGCTCGACCGGGCCCGGACTGCCGTTGACGTGGCGTCGGCCGGGACGGTCGCGGGTACGGACACCCGGGGGGTGGATGGCAGTACCGGGCCGCCGGCCTCGGACCAGGTTGGTGCCGGTTCCCTTCCGCCGGCCGTCGCCTCGGATCCCAATGTCACTTTGGCCTTCCCGCATGCAGCGCTGGGCGGTTTCCAGGATTCGTCGGCGGGAGTAGTGGTAAGCCCGGCCGGTGTAGGCCGGCCGCCGGCAGGCTTCCTGATGGCGCCGCTCCAGGTGCTCGACCCGAGCTCGCCCTTCGGTTTCCGGGTGAGTCCCCTCAGCGGGACTTCGGGAGACTTCCACCTTGGCCAGGACTTCGCGGCCGCTTGCGGAACCCCCGTCTATGCGGCCGACACCGGGGTGGTCCGGGCGGCCGGATGGCATCCTTGGGGCGGAGGCAACCGGGTGGAGATCGACCACGGTGACGGCCTTATCACCACGTACAACCACCTTGAGTCGATTGGCGTCCATACCGGCGACCGGGTCCAGGTGGGCCAGGTTATCGCCCGGGTGGGAACCACGGGCTGGTCAACGGGCTGCCATCTGCACTTTGAGACCATCCAGAACGGCCGCTACACCAATCCCTTGAATTGGAGCTTCCTCCAGCTGCGCGCCGTGGGCCAATCACTCCCGGCCGGCATGGTTTCCTACGGCCCCGGGCCTGGCTTGTCCGACGGGAGGGTCAGCTGGACCATCCCGCTCCAGGTGGACAGGGGATCGTCCCCGGCCGCCGGGCTGGAGGCTTCGCCTGGTCCGGCGCCGCTGCTGCCTGGCCCGGCGCCGTCCGGTACCTTCTTTCCAATGTCCAACGGGCAGTTGACGACGCCGGCCCCAACGGCGTCTGCCCAGCCTTCGCCCAGTGCCCCGCCGCCGTCGTCCGATCCGACAGCCGGCAACCCGACGGCGTCCCCGTCCCCGTCTCCCAGTGAGCCGACACCAACGCCGACGCCGACGCCCACGCCCACGGATCCGAGCCCGACGCTGACGCCCACGCCCACGGATCCGAGCCCGACGCCGACACCCGCGCCTCCGGACCCGAGCCCGACGCCGAGTGAACCGACGCCGACGCCCGAACCTGCCGCGACGCCGATGCCGAGTGAGCCGACCCCGACGCCGACGGCCACGGAGCCGACGCCTGCACCCGCACCCGCACCGGTGGAGCCGGCTCCTGCCCCGACGGCGCCTGAGACGACGGTGGCGCCGGCACCCGCCCCGACAACGCTCGAGCCCACACCCGGTCCAACAACGCTGGAGCCCACGCCGGTCCCGACGACGTCCTAGACGGGAAAATTCTTCAACGCCGGACCCGTACACGGAGCCGATGGCAACGAATTGCCCTTATGAGCTTCCTTTCGCAAACACAGCGCCCGGCGCCCCTGTACCCGATCCCGTTGCTCCTCAACGATGGCACCAGGACGAACTTCGGCCAGTTCAAGGGAAAAGTGGTGCTGGTGGTCAATGTCGCCTCCAACTGCGGCTTCACGCCCCAGTACGCCGGCCTCGAGGCACTCTACGGGAAATTCCGCGACCGCGGCTTTGAGGTCCTCGGTGTCCCGTGCAACCAGTTCGCCGGCCAGGAGCCCGGCACCGACAGCGAAATCGCGGAATTCTGCGAGCGCAACTTCGGCGTGACGTTCCCGCTGACAGCCAAGGCGGACGTCCGGGGCCGGAACCAGCACCTGCTGTATTCCGAGCTGACCAAGTTCCGCACCGGTTTGCTGCCGGGAGCGGTGAAGTGGAATTTCGAAAAATTCCTGGTGGGCCGTGACGGGACAGTGGCGGCCAGGTTCGGCCCCACCGTGGAGCCGGACGCGCCTAAGGTCATCGAAGCGATCGAGGAAGCGCTGGGCTGATCCGCCGGGCAGGCCGAATTAAGTCTGCAGAAGCGCAGTTCTTTTGATTTTTTCCACATCAGCTACGGCGATTCACCCCAAGTTTGCCAAATGTCTGATTGGATAAATATTACTGAAGGGTACAAGGGAAGAACGGCTTCCCACCGACCATAGAGGTAGCAATGGAGCACATCGAGGCCGAACATCCCCGGCCACGCCACTTCCTACTCCACTTGAGCGATCCCCACCTGTTGGGAGGTCCAGAACCCCTCTACGGAACCGTCGACAGCGAAGCACGCCTCATCCAGCTTTTCGAGGAAGTCAAGGCGTCCGGTGCACGGCCGGAGGCTGTGATTTTCACGGGCGACCTCGCAGACAAGGGTGATCCCGAAGCCTATGTGAAACTGCGGGCCATCGTTGACCCTGCATGCGAGGAACTTGGCGCCAAGGTGATCTGGGCCATGGGTAACCATGACGACCGTGCGAACTTCCGCCGGGGCCTGCTGGACCAGCCAGGCACCGATGAGCCGGTGGACCACAGCTACTTCATCAACGGGTTGAGAGTCATTACCTTGGACACCACCGTCCCTGGATTCCACCACGGGGAGCTGAGCACAGCACAGCTGGAGTGGCTGGCGCAGCAACTCGAAACGCCGGCCCCGGACGGCACCATCCTTGCACTCCACCACCCGCCGGTCCCGTCGGTACTCGATCTTTCGGTGCTGGTGGAGCTGCGCGACCAAGCCTCCCTGGCGGCGGTGGTCCGCAACTCTGACGTCCGCACCATCTTGGCCGGCCACCTGCACTACTCCACCACGGCCAGCTTCGCCGGTGTTCCGGTCTCGGTCGCGTCAGCATCCTGCTATACGCAGGACCTCAACGTTCCGGTGGGAGGCACCCGCGGGCAGGACGGCGGACAGGCCTTCAACCTGGTGCACGTATACGAGCACACAATCGTGCACTCGGTGGTCCCGATGGGCCGCGCGGCCACCGTGGGTGAATACGTCTCGCCCGAGGAAACCGCCCGGCGCCTGGCAGCTGCCGGAGTCCGGATTCCGGAAACCGCCAAGCAGCGCCGCAGCACCAAAAAGGGCGTGGCCAGCAGCAAATAGGCGCGCCGGGTTCCGGAGCCGGCCGCCGGTAAGTCCGGGCACCCGTGCCCGGACTTACTTTTCCCAGGGAGCCTTGATGGGGAAGTACTTTTCCAGGAAGTCGGTCACGGCTTCTGCGCGTTCGTCGGCACTGACTTCGGGGAAACTGCCGTCGTTCAGGCAGAAGAAGTCCATGTTGCGCTTGGCGAGCAGCTTGGGCAGGTAGTTGATCCCGGCCCGCATGGTGGTGTCCACGTAGCGCACCTTCGCGGCCGTCTGCGTGACCGCTCGGCCTGTCAGCAGGGCGTAGTAGTGGTAGAACGAGTTCGTGACGGAGATGTTGTCCGCTGCCCGGAACCTGCTGGCCGCCGTCTTCCGGAATTCTTCCGGGAATTCTTCCTCCATCTGGGCCACGAGGCTGCGCCGCAGCGGAGCTGCAGTGTGTTCCAGGTGCCGTGTGGTGATCCGCCCGAACCGGTTCCAGAGAAGCTTGCGGTTGACCCGGGCGGCGTTCTCAAACCCGCTGCGCTCGGCAGCGTTCTCGCCCAGGCCGATCCTGGTTTCTGCCTCAATGAACTTGGTGATGCCGCCGGGTGTGAAGAACATGTCCGGGCCTACGGGCCGGCCAAAGAACATGTCGTCATTGGAGTAGAGGAAGTGTTCGGACAACCCTTCGATGTGGTGCAGTTGGCACTCGACCGCCTGGGAATTGTGCGTGGGCAGCACCGAGGGATCTGCAAAGAACTCTTCGCTGCGGACGATCGTGACGGACGGGTGCTCTGCCAGCCAGGCCGGAGCGGGGGAGTCCGTGGCGATGAAGATGCGGCGGATCCATGGGGCGAACATGTACACGGAGCGCAGCGCGTACTTGAGCTCGTTGATCTGCCGGAACCGGGCCTCATGGTCGTCGCCCTCGCCCAGGACCACGCCCTGCTGCTGCGCGCGGCGGGCCGCGATGTATTCCGGAGAGCTTCCGTCCACCCAGGAAAAGACCAGGTCGATGTCGAAGCTGATGTCGCTGGCGTGGTCGGCGAACATGTTCTCGATGGTGGGCCAGGTGTGGCCGTAGCGTTCCACCGTGCCGCGGACGGCGTCCTGCCGCAGCATGGTCCTGCGGGTCAGGGAGTTCTCGATGGGGAGGATCAGTTCTTCGCCTTCGAAGGACCACAGCTCGATCTGGACGCCGGCGGAGGCGCCGAACTCGAATCCGCCCACCGGCTCCACCCGCGGCCGGTACAGGCGGAAGATCCGTGCCTGCCGGTTGGAGGACAGTTCGCCGTCCGCCACCAGGACGGAGGTCTTCTTCTTGGCGTCCACGGTCATGGAGTAGAAGGGCTCGTCCCTGCACGCCTCCACCAGGGCGGCGCGGAGTTTCTTCCGGCTCTTCCAGTCCAGCGCCACCACGGGGCGGTCGTTGTTGCCGCGGACCAGGAGGTAGGCCAGGCCCGCGTTTGCCAGGACGTTCCGCAGGAACAGCAAATCTTCCACCATGGCCTGGTAGGGGGTCCTGGTGTCGTTGATCAGGGCGTAGCGGCCCTTGTGCCGGATGACATCGGGGCGGTGCCTGAGCCTTTGTTCCGCCGCCGCCGACGTGATCTCCGCGTGAAATTGTTCCTCCACGGACGCCTGGCCGCCGTAGTAGACCTCGTCCTGGACCGGTGCTTCTGTAATGGTTGTCTCCGTGGTGGTCGAAGTAAGCTTTCTTACCTGCATGATAGTCCTGCCGTGGTAACAGCAGGTTTCGGGCCGCGGCGGCAGGGGCTCAGGCGCCCAGCGCCTCCCGCCAGGCGCGCAGGAAAGCGCCGCCGGCGTCGTCGTGGATCACCGTGCTGTCCAGTCCCAGGTCCGCTGCCGTGAGGACCGGATACGGTTTGCCGGGCACGCCGTCCGCGGGCCGGACGTCAACGTGCTTGACCGGGTGGTCGTTGTGGTGCAGCCAGTCGGCCATCGCGTAGTCGGTCCGGGAATCGCCCACCGTCCGCCAAGCCTGGGGCGTGATGCCCTGGGCAGCCAGCAGTTCCGCCGCGCGGCTGGCGCCGAGGTCCTTGCCCAGCCGCACGGACTCGATATCGGTGGAGATGATGGTGGGATCCACCCGGTAATCCACTGCGTCGTCGGAATTGGGCGCATGGTGGTCCAGCCGCACAACGCCCAGGCCGTGCCTGCCCATGAGCTCCATGGCGTCAGCGTCGAACAGCTTTTGCTCGGCCAGGTACTCGGCGCTGGGCACGTCGATGTGCTGCTCCACCGAGACCATGGCGCGTTTGGTTTCGTCAAAGAACATGTGGGCGGCGTAATCCTCCGCCACCAGGCGCCGGATGTCGTCGCCGTACGCTGCGGGCACGGCGAGTTCCCGGTCCACGTGGATGGGGCCCGGCCCGGCGGAGGTGTAGCTGAACCAGACGGCGCCCTTCTCGCACACGGCGTGGATGACTGTTCCCGCCGGGATCCCGGCGGCGATCATGGGTTCCATGACCTGTTCGCGGATGAACGCGTCCGAGCGGCCGGTGTTGAAGATGACGGGGATTCCGGCTGCCGCGAGTGCCACCAGGTCAAGGATGATGTCCGGCTTCACGTCGCGGGTCACCGGGCTTGCCACGGGTCCGTCCACATCCAGCAGCAGCGCCAGCGGGGGCGTGGATGGCAGGCGGGTTCCTGGCTCGGGCATGGCGGGGGAGTCGGATGCGGTCATGGCTCCATTCTGTCAGCAGGAACCGGCCCGTTGCCGTGGAACGGGGCGATGTGACGGATGGTCACTGTTTGGCTACAACCTGGCGCCGGTCCGCCCTGATGCTTTCGCTGGGGCGGCGCGGTGCCTACTGTTGCATGGTGATATTCAAAGCTGTGGGCGAGGGCCGCCCTTACCCCGACCATGGTTACAGCACCCCGAAGCAGTGGGCGTCGCTGCCGCCGCGGCCGGTCCGGCTGGACGAACTGGTGACCACCAAGCGCACGCTGGACCTGGAGGCCTTGCTGGCCGAAGATTCCACATTCTTCGGTGACTTGTTCCCGCACGTGGTGCAATACCAGGGAACCCTTTACCTGGAGGACGGCCTGCACCGCGCGGTCCGTACGGCACTGCACCAGCGCACGGCGATCCACGCCCGGGTCCTGGTGCTCGATGGCTAGCCGCCGGCCGAAGGACCCCAGCGTCCTGCACGGCCACCGTGTGGTGTCCGGCGCTGAGCTGCGGGCGGCGATGGAAGCGGCCAAGGACGCCGACGAAACGGCCCGGGTCCGCCGCCGCGTGCTCCACGGCGTGGTCCTGTTCCTGCTGGTTGGGATGATCGCCGCGGCCATCATCGTTGCCCTCGCCATCATTAACGGGCGGCTGAAGGTTCCCACGGCCGAGCCCAGCCAGAAGCCGGTGTCTTCATGCCCCACTGCGGTGTTCGACTACACGCCCAACGACAAGGTCAGGCTGAACGTCTATAACTCCACCACCCGGGCCGGCCTGGCCCGCTCCGTGGCGGATGAATTCCTGGCGCGGAAGTTCGCGGTGGGCAATGTGTCGAACGTCAATGCCGGCTACCGGGGCGTTGCTGCAGTGGTCTCAGGCGCGGCCGGGCAGGCTGCCGCTTTCACGGTGCAGCGCAATGTACCGGGGTCCGACTACTTCCAGGACAGCAGGACCGACGCCAGCGTGGACGTCATCCTGGCCCATGATTTCGCAGCGCTCGTCCCGGCGGATGTGGTGGACCAAACCCCTGGGACCCTGGGCTGCCCCAGGGAAAGCCGCCGCATTGCCGATGCCAACAAGCTTCCGGTAACCCCGGCCGCCGTGCCGGCGCGCTGACCACGGCCGCGCTGACCACGGCTCAGCCGGCCGCCGCTTAGCCGGCCGCCGCCGGAAGGCCGGCCACGCGCAGGGGCCGCCCTTCGTCGTCGAACCTTGCTCCCGCCCCCAGCTGGATGAACCGCACCGTCCGGGCCACGCGCGCTTCCAGTTCGGCAGGCTCGTCGCTGCCCCTGGCGGCGCTGGAGGACAGCGTGCCCAGGATCAGCTGGGACTGTTGCCCCACGTCCGCCACCGGCAGGTAGCCCTGCTCCATGCCGTCACGCAGGATGCCCTGCAGCAGGGTTCTGAGCTCGCTGACGTGGTCGGAGAGTTTCGCGAAGGACGACGGCGACAGCACAGCCCCCATGGCCGGTCCGGGCGGGAGGTGGCGGCGGCTGAGGTCAACCACCTGGGCGCGGACGTAGAGGGCCAGCCGCTCCACCGGGTTCTCCAGGCGGCCCAGTGAATCGCGCAGGTCCGAGAGGAACTTCTCCGTCTCCTCCAGCGCGTAGGAAATCAACAGTTCCTCGATGTCCGCGTAGTAGTTGTAGACGGCGGTCCGGCCCACGCCTGCGTGCCGGGCCACGTCCGTCATGGTCAACCCGGGAAGGCCGTGGGTGAAAAGGAGTTCGCCGAAGGCTGTGAGGATACGGCGCTGCGTATCAGCGCGTTGTTCGGCGTTGCTGGCCGCTGAAATCCTGGGCATACAGACACTTTACCGCGATGTGTCAGTAAACGGCGCTAGATTGCGCAGCCATCCGGACCGCAGGCCCCGGCCTCCGCGGAATCGACCAACACCAACGGGTTGGCTTCCTGCCACGCCTGGTTAAGCGCGCGCGTGAACGTTTCCGCCGGCTGGGCGCCGGACAGGCCGAACTTGCGGTCAATGACAAAGAAGGGGACACCACTGATGCCCAGGGACTGGCCTTCCTGGAAATCGGACCGCACCGCGTCCGAGTACTTGTCCGTGGTGAACAGTTCGTCCACCTCGTCCTCCGGCAAGCCAAGCTCCCGGCCCAGTCCTGCCAGGTATTCCCGGCTGCCAATGTCTTTGCCGTGCTCGAAATGGTCGCTGAGGAGGCGCTCCTTGGCGGCATCCTGCTTGCCGTGGACGGCAGCGAGGTGGATCAGCCGGTGGGCCGTGAAACTGTTGGCCACCACCACCTTGTCGAAGCGGTAGTTGAGGCCCTCGTCCTTGGCCTGCTGTGCCACGTGCTCGAACATCTGCGAGACCTGCTGGGCCGGCATCCCCTTGCGGCTGCTCAGGTATTCCAGTTCGGTGCCATCGAAGTGCTCCGGCAGCCCGGGATCCAGCTGGTAGCTCCGCCACACCACATCAACAGAATCACGGTGCGGGAAGGATGCCAGGGCGGCCTCAAAGCGGCGTTTGCCGATGAAGCACCACGGGCAGGCGACGTCGGACCAGATCTCAATCTTCATGGCCTGCATAACCGGCCGGCAGGGGCCGCCATTCCGGCACCTGCCATGAGATCCGCCACATTGGGTCTTGTGGCAGCGGCCGTCGTGGGCAATAGTCGGATCAGGTGGTCATGCAGCGGCCCTCGGAATCGAAGACTCATCGGGTGCAAGAGCGCATCCGGTGTAATTTTGCCCGGCCTGCTGGGGAGCCCGGCCTGTAACCTGGGAGGCCAGGAATGCGGATTGGACTTGTCTCAGGGCCGTGGATCCCGGTCCCGCCGGCAACCTACGGAGGCACGGAAAGGGTGGTGGACGCCCTTGCCCGGGGCTTCGCCGCCGCCGGGCACGAGGTCCTGCTGGCGGCACCGCTCGAGAGTACGTGCCCGGTTAGGCTCGTTCCGGGGATGCGGGCCGCCGAGTACGAAGGACTCGGCACCAGCATCAGCGAACTCAGCCATGTTGTCAGGGCTTACGAGGGACTGCAGGACGTCGACATCATCCACGACCACACCATGGCGGGGCCCCTCTACCTGCACCGGCCGGCCGGGGTCCCGGTGGCCACCACCATCCACGGGCCCATCCACGCCCAAGCGGCGGATATCTACCACGCCGTTGCCCGGCGTGGTGCCGTGATCGCCATCTCCAAGGACCAGGCGTCGCACGCCCCCGCTGTTCCCGTCACCCGGATCATCCACCACGGGGTGGACCTCTCCGCCGTGCCCGTGGGGACCGGCAGCGGGGGCTACCTGTGTTTCGTTGGCCGCTCGTGTCCGGACAAGGGACTCCTTGAGGCCATCACCATCGCCAGGCAGGTTGGAATGCACCTCAAAATTGCGGTCAAGATGCGCGAACCGGAGGAGGTCCGCTTTTTCCGGGAAGTCATTGAACCAATCCTGGGCCCCAACGAGGACTTCGTCGGGGAAGTGGACGATGCCGCCAAATACCGGTTGGTTGGCGGTGCAACGGCGTTCCTGAACCCTATCCAGTGGTCCGAACCGTTCGGCCTGGTGATGATCGAGGCGCTCGCTACCGGCACCCCGGTGATTGGGACGCTCATCGGAGCGGCTCCGGAAATTGTGGAGCACGGCCGGACGGGATTCCTGGGAAAAACCGAGGAACTGGCCGGCTTTGTGACGGCCGCGGCCGGGCTGGACAGGGCTGTGTGCCGGCAAGCCGTGGAAGAGCGCTTCAGCGCCGCCCGGATGGTTGCCGACCACCTGGAGCTTTACGCCGAACTCATAGAAGGGAGGATGCCCTCAGGGGTTCCGCAGGTTCCCCGGGTGCACCAGAATTTATTGGGGGCCTGAATGCTTCCCGATCCAGGGGGCATCTGCCGGAGAAGGGAGCCTTTCCATGACCGCCTGGAACGAAGACAACGAGGCAGCAGTATCCGATTCGGGATCGGTCACGGTCTTGGAGGGATCGTCGTTCTGCATCTCCTCCGGCACGGGCGACATCAGTCCTGACGCCGGAACCAACGGAGCCTTCTTCCAGGACACGCGGATCATCTCGCGCTGGATGCTCAGGATCAACGGCGCATTGCGCGAACCATTGTCAGCCCAACGCCCGCAACCATTCGAGGCCACGTTCGTGGGCCGCGCCAAATGGCCCGGCGGCAGGTTTGACAGCCCCCTGGTGGTCCGCCAGGTCCGCCACATCGGCCCGGGGCTGCAGGACGACATTTCCCTCGAAAACTATGCGGCCGAACCGGTGGAGTGCGAGATCGAGCTGCTCGTCGACGCCGACCAGGCAGACCTCTTCGAAGTAAAGGGCGGCCGTACCAGCGGCCTGGACGATACCACCCGGGCCATCACGGACGGGAGACTGGTCATCGAAGCATCACGGCACGGCCAGCAACGAGGGACCGCCGTCGGCGCACGGGGGGCGGAGGTCAGCACGGACGGGCTGCGGTTCCATGTCACTGTTCCGGCACGGGGCAAATGGAGCACCAGCGTCATAGTGGTGCCCTTGGTCAACGGTGAGGCGCCGGAGGAACCCTTCAAGGAGGGGCGGCTTCCGCACCACCGGGAAGGGGTTCGCCGGCACCTGGACTGGGAGGAAGGCGTTCCGCGGATCAGCATCGAGGACTCCAGCTTCCAGAACGTGCTCAACCGGAGCCAGAGCGACCTTGGTGCCCTACGCATCTTTGATGCCCACCATCCCAACCGGGCTGCGGTGGCGGCCGGGGCGCCCTGGTTCATGGCCCTGTTCGGCCGGGATTCGCTGCTGACCTCCTACATGAGCCTGATGGTCAACCCCAACCTCGCCTTGGGCACGCTCCAAACCTTGGCCGGGATCCAGGGTAAGAAAGTGGACGTGGATTCCGAAGAGGAACCTGGCCGCATCCCGCATGAGGTCCGGCTCGGCGTCACTGCCGGCCTGTCCCTGGGAGGGACGGCGTACTACGGCACCGCCGACGCCACCCCCCTTTTCGTCTCCACCCTGGGGGAGCTAAGCCGGTGGGGCCTTTCCCGGGACGCGATCCAGCCCCTGCTGCCACACGCCGACCGGGCGCTGGAATGGATCGAAAAATACGGCGACCGGGACGGCGACGGTTTCGTGGAATACCTCCGGCCCAACGACCACGGCCTGGTGAACCAAGGCTGGAAGGACTCCTGGGACGGGATCAATTTCGCCGACGGAACCATCGCCGAAGCCCCGATCGCCCTCTGTGAAGTCCAGGCGTATGTCTACTCCGCGTACCTTGGCAGGTCCCTGCTGGCCCACTGGAGCGGCGATTCCGCCCTCGAAAAGCACTGGGCAGACAAGGCAGCCGCCTTCAAAGAGGAGTTCAACAAGAAGTTCTGGCTGAGGGACAAGGGCTACTACGCGGTGGCGCTGGACAAGGACAAACGGCCCGTCGATGCGCTGACCTCGAACATCGGCCACTGCCTCTGGACGGGCGTCGTGGACGAAGACAAAGCCGTGTCCGTCATGGAGAACCTGATGTCCCCGCAGATGTTCACCGGCTGGGGCATCCGCACGCTGGCGTCCGACATGGGCGCCTACAATCCGGTCAGCTACCACAACGGCTCGGTGTGGCCCCACGACACGGCACTGGTGGCCACCGGGCTGATGCGCTACGGGTTCGTGGACGAGGCCAAGCGGGTGGCCTCCGGGATCCTCGACGCCGCCCGGCATTTCGACGGGCGGCTGCCGGAGCTGTTCTGCGGGTTCGACCGTGGCGAATACCCTGGCCCGGTTCCGTATCCCACCGCGTGCTCGCCGCAGGCCTGGGCCGCGGCGGCGCCCGTGCAACTGGCACGGATCCTGTTGCGGTTCGACCCCGTCTTCACCCGCGGGGTGGTGCACCTGGCACCGATCCTGCCGGAGACGGTGGGCACGTTCCGGGCCGAAAATGTCCTGCTGGACGGAAGCCGGGTGACCATCAAAGCCACCGGAACAACCGGCACCATTGAAGGCCTTCCGCCGGGACTGAAGCTGCTGGCCGAGCCCCGGCCGCCGCTGGCCTACCCGTTGGAAGCGGCGGCGGCGGGCCTTGGCGCCCGCAGGCTCCCCTAAGGGAGGGGGCGTTCCAGCACGAAGTCGTGTTCCACCGTGCTGCCCAGCCGGAAGGACTTGGTTCCCACCTTGCGGAAACCCGACTTCCCATAGAAGCGGATGGCCCGGGCGTTCTGGCTGTTGACGCCCAGCCAGGCGCCCGCCGCACCGGTTGCGGCGGCTGCCTCAAGGCTGGCGTGCATGAGCTCGGCGGCGGCGCCCAACCCGTGGTAGTCAGGGTGGACGTAGCACTTGCTGATCTCCACGGACGGGACCAGCGTCAGCGCGGAGGAAACGTCCGGGTCCGCGGCGGGCCGGTCCACCAGCAGGCTGTAGCCGGTGAGCGGGCCGTCGGCATCGATGACCAGGATGGTGATGTCCGGGTCAGCGAGATAGCGCGTGAAGTGTGCTTCGCTGAGCGTGTTGGCCAGGTGCGCGGCGATGTCGGACGGTGACGACGACGGCGGGCAGGCAAGCGGAAAGGTGACCGCTGCCAGCTCGGCCAGCGGGCCGGCGTCGTCCGCTGTTGCCCTGCGGATGCTGTGGGTCATGGGGGCCTTCCGGCTCAGTCGGTGATGGTGCGGATGGGGGAGCCGGCCAGCCAGGCGGTGATGTCCTCCACGGCTCCGCCGTAGAACTGCCGGTAGCTTTCCTGCGTGACGTAGCCCAGGTGGGGCGAGAGTACCGTGTTGGGGGCGGCAAGGAGTGGGTGCCCGGCCGGCAGCGGTTCCTGGTCGAAGACGTCCAGGGCCGCGCCGCGGATCCAGCCCTCGGCGAGGGCCCTGAGGAGTGCGTCCTGGTCAACCAAGGGCCCCCGCGCCGTGTTCACGAGGATGCCTTCGGGGCCGAGCAGCCGCAGTTCCTCCTCGCCCACGATGTTTTCGGAGCGCGGGGAGAGCCGCAGGTGGAGGGTTGCGACATCGGCGAGGGTGAACAGTTCAGCCTTCGAGACCAGGCGCCCGCCGGCGCCGGCCGCGGCCTCCGCCGTCAGGTTCGGGCTCCACGCCACCACGTCCATCCCGAAGGCCCGGCCGTACGCCGCTACCCGGCGGCCGATCTTGCCCAGCCCCACGATGCCAAGGGTCTTCCCTGCCAGCTCGAAGCCCACCGTGGACTGCCAGCCGCCGGCGCGCAGCGAGTGGTCCTCGGCCGGCAGGTGCCGTGCGATGGCCAGCAGCAAGGCCCAGGTCAGCTCCGGGGCGGCAGTGGGTGAGCCGGGCGTGCCGCACACGGTAACTCCGTGCTCGGCCGCCGCCGCGACGTCGATCGAGGCGTTGGCCATGCCGGTGGTCACCAGCAGCTGCAGGGCGGGAAGTTGCTCAAACACCTCACGCGGGAACGCGGTCCGCTCGCGCATGGCGATCACCATGGTGGTGCCTGCCAACGCCGAGACCAGGGCGTCGCGGGAGGCGAAGGGTTCCCGGTACGAGGTGATGGTGACGCCCGCAGCCTCCAGGGCCGCGAAGTCGGCGAAGCCGTGGGCCACGTCCTGGTAGTCATCAAGGATGGCAAGCCGGTGCGTCATGGGTGTCCTTTGCGGTGTCCAGTCGTCCACAGTCACGTTCATCGTATGGCAGGGCCGCGCAGGTGGTCGCCTGGAGTTCCGGGCTCGCGCGGCGTGATAGCAATGAGGGTGATGAATCAAAGCCCATTCCCCATGTTGTCCCTGTGAGCGCCGGCGTCCTTTCCCGCGTGCCCAAGAGCTGGATCCTGCTGGCCTGCATCGGCCTGCTGGCCCTGAACCTGCGGGGCCCCTTCGTGGCGGTCGCGCCCCTGGTGGACCACATGCAGGCGGAACTGCACTTCTCGCCGGTCATGCTGGGGCTGCTGACGAGTATCCCGGTGCTCTGCTTCTCGCTCGCTGCTCCATTGGCCTCTCTGGCGGCGCGGAGGTTCGGGGCAGAGTTCGCCGTCACGCTGACCATCCTGGGTGTCCTTGCCGGCGTGGTGGTCCGTTCCGCGGGCGGCCCGGTGCTGGTGGTGGCCGGTACCGTGCTCATCGGGGTGGCCATCACGGTGGGAAATATTGCGGTGCCCCTGATCATCCGCCGCGATTTCGCACCGCGCCGGCAGGGGACCGCCATGGGGATCTACACGGCGGCATTGAACATCGGGTCCTTCCTGACCTCGGTGGCCATGGCTCCGCTGGCAGCGGTCACCGGGTGGCGGCTTGCGCTCGCCGCCGTCGCTGTCCTTGCGGTCGCCGCCATTGTGGTGTGGGTCCTGGCGGTGGGGCCGCGCACGGCATTCCTGGTGTCGGATCCGGATGAGGCCTCGGGTGGGGACGGGCAGCGGGCGACGGCGCGCAGTTCCGGCTGGACGACGTTCGGGCTGACCGCGGGCTTCGGCGGCCAGGCGTTCTCCTACTACGGCGTCACCGCCTGGCTGCCCAGCTACCTGCACGACGAACTGGGGATGAATGCCGCGCAGGCCGGTGCCGCGTCCTCGATCTTCCAGATCCTGGCCATCGTGGGCGGCCTCGGCGTTCCGTTTGCAGCCAAGTACATGAGTACGACGGCGGTGGCGGTCACCTTGGGGACGTTGTGGCTGGCCGTTCCCGTAGGGCTCCTGGTGCTGCCGCAGCTGTGGTGGCTGTGGTCCACGTCCGGCGGCATCGCCCAGGGCGGCGGCATCACCCTGATCTTCATCGCCGTGATCAAGCTGGCGCGCGACCAAGCCTCGGCCGGCCGGATGTCCGCAACGGTCCAGGGCCTTGGCTATTGCCTCGCTGCCGTTGCCCCTCCGCTGGTGGGCTTCGTCCACGACACGTCCGGCTCGTGGACGCCGGCCCTGCTGGTCATCCTGGCCTCCGTGCTGACCTTCTTCGCCAGCACCACCCTGTCCGTGCGGAAGGTGCCGAAGGGGCGCTAAGGCGTCGGCCGCCGTCGGACGTTCCGCCACCCCGACGCCCGCTCACTTCTTGCATCAAACGGCGGAACGCCCGCTCACTTCTTGCATCAAACGGCGGAACGCCCGCTCACCTCTTGCATCAAACGGCGGAACGCCCGCTCACTTTCTTGGGGAAAGTGAGCGGGCGTTCCGGGTTTTCCTGCAACAAGTGAGCGGGGGTGTGAGGGGTGCTCCGTCGCCGGGCAGGCGCCCCGGATTTCGGGGGGGCCTGTTGCGGAGGGCGTGCCGGCCCGGCAAACGGAAGTTGTGGTGGATCAGGCCGCTGCCAGCTCCTCGACCGTGGCCTTCTCGCGGGCTTCCGTGAGGTAGCGGGCATAGGCGGGGAGCGTCAGGAAGGACGGGAACTCACGGCTGAGCGTGACTTCCTCGAAGATGTCGCGGGCGTCCTCGAAGCGGTCGCCGTCGAAGCGCTCCAGCCGGGCGAATTCCTCGTCCAGGAGTTCTTCCACCCACTCGTGGCTGATGATCTCGCCCTGGTCCGTGATGGCCCGGGCGAAGATCCACTGCCACAGCTGCGACCGCGAGATCTCCGCGGTGGCGGCGTCCTCCATCAGGTTGTGGATGGCTACAGCGCCGTTGCCGCGGAGCCAGGACTCGATGTAGCGGATGCCCACCTCGATGTTGTTCCGGATGCCCTGCTCGGTGATGGTGCCGGTGGTGGCGGCCACGTTGATCAGGGCGCGGTCATCGGGGGTGACGTCCTCGCGGAGCCGGTCCAGCTGGTTGGGCTTGCTGCCGAGGACGCCGTCGAACACTTCGCGGCAGACGGGCACCAGGTCGGGGTGGGCCACCCAGGAACCGTCGAACCCGTCGTTGGCCTCGCGGGTCTTGTCCGCACGTACCTTCTCGAGGGCGTTGGCGTTGGCTTCCGGGTCCTTGCGGTTGGGAACGGCTGCGGCCATGCCGCCGATGGCCATGGCACCACGCTTGTGGCAGGCCCGGACCAGCTGTTCGGTGTAGGCACGCATGAACGGCTGGGTCATGGTCACCTGGCCGCGGTCCGGGAGGACGAAGCGCGGGCCGCGGGTACGGAAGTTCTTGATCAGGGAGAAGATGTAGTCCCAGCGGCCGGCGTTCAGGCCCGAGGCGTGGTCGCGGAGTTCGTAGAGGATCTC
>NZ_KB895464.1 GCF_000374865.1 Arthrobacter sp. 135MFCol5.1
TGAACTGCTCCCCGAAAGTTGGACTGAAAATTCAGTTTCGACTTCCGGGGAGCAGTTTTGCGTTCAAGTAGTTCTTTGTCAGCCGATCAGCGCGCAACGGCTGTAGCGTGGTTTGAGAAGGGCCTTGCTTACACGGCGACCGCCACCATGCTCGGTGTGTCTCGTGACTCTCGTGGGCCTGTTAAGAGGCTGTATCGGCGGTGGAGGATCCATGGTCAAGGTGCGCTGGTGACGAAGCCTGCTCAGTCGTACACGTTCGAATTCAAGCTCGCCCTGGTGCAACGGTTCCTCGCGGGTGAGACTGCACCGGCCTTGGCTGAAGAGGCCGGCTTATCTTCGGCCCTGCTACTCAAGTCGTGGGTGCGTACCTACCGTCGTGAAGGCGTGGACGCCTTACGCCCCAAGCCCAAGGGCAGACCCCGGAAGCCTGACTCCCCACCGCCTGCCGAAGTATCCGAGCTAGAACGGCTACGGCGGGAGAACGAACGCCTGCGGGCCCAAGTCGCGTATCTGGGAAAATTGCGAGCCTTGAGGGCTCCAAAACAAAGGTGAAGGTCCAGGCCCTCATCGCCCTCAAGGCTGACTTCCCGCTGCCGCTTCTTCTTCAGGTCTCGGGCCTGGCACGATCCACGTTTTTCTACCACCAGGCGCGCCTTCAAGCCGCTGACCCGCAAGAGGAACTCAAGGCGTCCATCAGCGACATCTTTAAGAAGAACCATGGGCGGTACGGGCACCGGCGGGTGCACAGTGAACTGCTCAATCTTGGCTGGACGGTTGCCAAAAAGACCGTGCTGAAGTTGATGCGGACACTCGGCCTGCTCTGCAAGGTGCGGCGCAGGAAACGCTACAACTCATACCAAGGCGAGGCGGGCATGATCGCGCCGAACCTCCTGAACAGGAAGTTCGATGCCACTGCCCCAAACCAGAAGTGGGTCACGGACGTGACCGAGTTCAGCGTTGGAGACCGTAAGCTCTACCTCTCGCCTGTCATGGACCTCTTCGACCGGCAAATCATCTCCCACAGCATCAGCACATCCCCGAACCTGGATCTGACTAACAACTCGTTGCGTGGCGCCTTTGAACGCCTGGAGCCTGGGCAGCAGCCGCTCGTGCATTCCGACCAGGGGTTCCAGTACCAGCACATCTCGTGGCGCACTCTCTTGGGGCAGGCCGGTGCGGTCCAATCCATGTCCCGCAAAGCCAACTGCTACGACAACGCGGTGATGGAAAACTTCTTTGGGCACCTCAAGGAGGAACTCTTCCACCGTGTCCGCTTCCTCAGTACCGACGCACTCACCACGGCGCTGAACGAATACATCCACTGGTACAACACCGAAAGAATCTCCACCACGCTCAAAGGGAGGAGCCCGGTTCAGTACCGGGCTCAGATGCTTGCGTCATAGGTCCACTCGCAGCCATCGCTGACCCGACACTGACAGAATCGCTAAGCCCTGCAAACGCTTAGCCTGCTCTGGCTACTCTCTCCGACAGTGAGACCTTGCGTCACGGCTTCGGAGGGAGGAGGATCGCACCAGTGTCAGGATAGAGGCCTTCTGGGGAGGGGCACATGGATATTCCGCACGTCCGCGTTGCGCTGGTTACTGCTAGATGAACAGGTCAAAGCTCGTCCTCGGTCTTGCAGGACTGGTTACAACACTGAGCGGCCTTGGGCTGGTCTCGTGCTCATTAGTCGATACGACACCATCAAATGCCCCTGAGGTCTCCACTGATCAACAAGCGCAGGTGTGGCTTTGTGGCGAGGTCATCAGCAGAGGACGAGCAGTTCCCTCCATCCACCATGCCGAGCTCCCGGGCACCAAGCCTGTGGAGCACACCAGCATGTCGGGGAATGTCTATCTCCTGTTGACTGACGACTGCCGAAAGGGCACGGACTTTTCCGTAACTCCCTCGGAATCTGCAGCTGTTATTCAACAGGTCAATGACTCGTCGGGCGCTGCGGTGCTCGTGGTGCTAAAGCCTCTCGCTAAGGATTTCGACGTCAACTTTGGGGCCTCCACAGGTCGTCCCAGAACTGCCCTGGTCCGCCTCAGCGGTGATGACTCTGCCTGAGTCACGGCGGGCATGACTTTGACGACGAAGAAGTCCCCGTCCCGAGTGGGACGGGGACTTCCGTGAAAAGCCGACACTAGCCGCTAACGTGGAGTTCGCACATTTACGAGTCCAACTTTCGGGGACCAGTTCACCTCGGAGCGGCGGGGCTTTCGCATTGTGATCAGCGGCACAAACCGTGTTGAATCGGGGCATGGCTAACTTGGAACCGGTGATCCCGGATGAGCAACCACTGACCCCCTTCCACGACCTCGACCACTACCTCTCCATCCCACGGGTAAGCGGCCTTGCCCTGAGCCCCGACGGTTCGCGGCTGGTCACCACCGTCAGCACCCTGAACGGCAAGGGCACCGAATTCGCCACGGCGCTGTGGGAGCTGGACCCGGCAGGACAAAAACACGCCCGCCGCATCACCCGCAGCGCCAAGGGCGAAGCGGGTGCCGCCTTCGCGGCCAACGGTGACGTGTACTTCACATCCGCACGGCCGGACCCGGACAGCCCGGACGAGGAGCCGGTCAACGCGCTCTGGATGCTTCCCGCCGACGGCGGCGAAGCCCGGGTGGTCCTCAGCCGGCCCGGCGGCATCAGCCGCATCATGACGGCCAGGGACGCCGACGCAGCCTTTGTGACGGCAGAGGTCCTGGCCGGATCCGCCGACGAAGGCGACGACGCCGAGCGGCGCAAGTCCCGGAAGGACAAGAAGGTCTCGGCCATCCTGCACAGCGAATACCCGGTCCGCTACTGGGACGCGGACCTGGGGCCGGCCCAGCCGCGCATCTTTACCGTCGACCCGGGGGAGGACACGGCTCCTGGCAAGCCCGCCACGGTTGACGCCACCGCACCCCTTGCCCTGCGCAACCTCACGCCCGACGCCGGGCCCCGGCTGCGCGAGGCGGAAACCGTGGTCAGCCCGGACGGGAAGACCATTTACAGCAGTTACACCAAGCCCCTCGCCAAGGCTGACAGTCGATCCATCCTCGTGGCCGTGGATGTGGCCTCGGGCAGCCTCAAGGTCCTGCTGGACCACGAAGGCATGAGCTACTTTCCGGGGCCCGTCAGCCCTGACGGCAGGACGCTCGTGGTGGTCAGCGAGTCCGACTCCACCCCGCACAAGGCGCCGGAGATCAAGCTGCACCTGCTCGACGTGTCCGGTGACGCCGCCGTCGACGACGCTTCCGGCCTGCGGCCCCTCGCCCATGACTGGGACCGCTGGGCCAAGCCCGCAGCCTGGCTTCCGGACGGCTCCGCCATCCTCGTCA
Organism: Arthrobacter sp. 135MFCol5.1; assembly: GCF_000374865.1. GTDB lineage: Bacteria > Actinomycetota > Actinomycetes > Actinomycetales > Micrococcaceae > Arthrobacter. The sequence goes on from NZ_KB895464.1 coordinate 3,330, forward strand.
CGGCGGACGACGACGGCGCGTCGCCGGTTTTTCGGGTCAGCGTTCCGTCCGCTGCCGCCGAGGTGGGCGTCACAAGGGTGACGCAGGACTCCGCGGCGTACACCGACGTCGCCATCTCTCCGGAGGGGCGCCACGCGTACGCCCTCCGGAGTTCCTATGCGTTCCCACCCGAGGCCGTGCGCATCGACCTGGCCACCGGCGAAACCACGCGCCTGCCCGCTCCGGCCGAACGCCCGGCCAGTCCCGGACGGCTGGAGCGCATCGCGGCCTCCGCTGCCGACGGGTCCCGCGTCCCCGCATACCTTGCGCTGCCGGAGGGTGCCTCTGCCGGGTCCCCGGCGCCGCTGCTGCTCTGGATCCACGGCGGTCCGCTGGGCTCCTGGAATGCCTGGACCTGGCGTTGGAACCCCTGGCTCCTGGCGGCCAAGGGCTACGCCGTCCTGCTCCCCGATCCGGCCTTGTCCACCGGATATGGGCAATCGCACATCCAGCGCGGCTGGGGTTCCTGGGGGAAAGCGCCGTTCACCGATCTCATGGCCGTCACGGACGCCGCCGTGGAGCGCCCGGATATTGACCAGGCGCGGACCGCCGCCATGGGAGGGTCTTTTGGTGGCTACATGGCCAACTGGGTTGCGGGCAACACGGACCGGTTCAAGGCCGTGGTGACCCACGCCAGCCTATGGGCCCTGGACCAGTTCGGTCCCACCACGGATGCCTCGCAGTACTGGCTGAAGGAAATGACCGAGGAGATGGCACTGGAGAACTCCCCGCATCTCCACGCGGAAAACATCAGCACCCCCATGCTGGTGATCCATGGCGACAAGGACTACCGGGTGCCCATCGGCGAGGGCCTGCGCCTCTGGTATGAGCTGCTGTCCAAGTCCCGGCTGGCCGCGGACGACGACGGGCAGACGCCGCACCGGTTCCTCTACTTCCCGGACGAGAACCACTGGATCCTCAAGCCACAGCACGCCAAGGTCTGGTACCAGGTGGTGGAGTGGTTCCTGGCCAGGAACGTCCTGGGCCAGGAGACCGAGCTGCCGCCGGAACTCGGCCTCTAAATTCCCGGCCACCCCGACCTCGTAGGATGGCTTTGTGACTGACTCCTTCCACATCCGCCCTGCACGCACCAGCGACGTCCCGGCCATCAAGAAGCTCGTGGCGCCCCTGGCTGAGGAACGCATCCTGATGGCGAAGGAGACTGTGGCGTACTACGAGAGCCTGCAGGAGTTCAGGATCGCCGAGTCCAGTGACGGCGAAGTGATCGGCTGCGGGGCGTTGCACGTCATGTGGGAGGACCTTGCCGAAATCCGGACGCTCGCGGCCTCCGGGCAATGGCGGGGCAAGGGGGTGGGGCACGTCCTGGTGGAGAAGCTGTTGGAGGAAGCCCGGGCCCTTGGCGTGGCCCGGGTTTTCTGCCTGACATTCGAGGTGGACTTCTTCAAGCGCCACGGATTCGAAGTGATGGCCGACCAGTCCGCCGTGGACCCTGAGGTGTACTCGGAGCTCCTGCGCTCCCATGACGAAGGCGTGGCGGAATTCCTGGACCTGGCCCGCGTCAAGCCGAATACCCTGGGCAACACCCGGATGATCCGCATCCTCTGAACGCCGTCCCGGCAAGGAATCAATGACCCGTCCTTGCATTATTCGAATTGATGGATAAACTATCTGTGGCCGGGATATGGGGGGCCTCAGGAAAGGGACAGTCATTGGGGGCTGTCCCTTTGCTGCGTCCGGGGCAGGGGTGCGGGGAAAACCGGATCGAACGAACCTACCGCCACCGGCCACCCCGGTAGTAGGGTCAAAAAACACATCCTCCAGGAGCGCAGCCAGGAGCACCGCCATGAAGAAACTCATCAACGATCCCAAATCCGTCGTCGAGGAAGCCGTCCAGGGGTTTGGCCTGGCTTACGCCGACCTTGTCACGGTCAACAACGACCCCATCTACATCACGCGCAAGGATGCGCCCGTGGCCGGCAAGGTGGGGCTGGTTTCCGGCGGAGGCAGCGGCCACGAGCCGCTGCACGCCGGCTATGTGGGCAAAGGAATGCTCGACGCCGCCGTGCCGGGGGCGGTGTTCACCTCACCGACGCCTGACCAGATCCTTCCGGCCACCCTGGCCGTCAATTCCGGCGCCGGGGTGGTGCATATCGTCAAGAACTACACCGGCGACGTCCTGAACTTCGAAACCGCCGCCGAGCTCGCCGAGGCCGAAGGCGTCACCGTCCGCACCGTCCTGGTCAACGACGACGTCGCAGTGGAGGACTCGCTCTACACGGCCGGCCGACGCGGAGTGGGAGGCACCGTCCTGGTGGAAAAGATCGCCGGGGCCGCGGCGGAACGCGGCGACGACCTCGACGCCGTGGCCGCCATTGGCGAGAAGGTCAATGCCAACGTCAGGACCATGGGCGTTGCGCTGTCCGCCTGCACCGTTCCCCACGCCGGCACCCCGAGCTTCGACCTTGCCGACGACGAGATCGAAATCGGCATCGGTATCCACGGCGAGCCAGGCCGGCACAAAATCCCGATGGAAAACGCAGACAGCATCACCAACCGCCTGCTGGAACCCGTCCTTGCCGACCTGCACGTCAGCGCAGGGGACAAGGTGCTGCTGTTCGTCAACGGCATGGGCGGCACCCCGCTGAGCGAGCTCTACATCGTGTACCGGCGGGCCGTGCAGGTGCTTGCCGACGCCGGGGCCACGGTGGAGCGCTCGCTGGTGGGCAACTACATCACCGCCCTGGAGATGCAGGGCTGCTCCATCTCGGTGCTCCGGCTCGATGACGAGCTTACGGAACTGTGGGACGCCCCCGTCCACACCGCTGCCCTGCGCTGGGGCGTCTAACCATGGGGCTGGACGCGAACTGGGCCGTGAAATGGCTGACCCTCTGCGCGCAGGCCATGGCCGAGCACCGGGTGGAACTGATCGAACTGGACCGGGCCATCGGGGACTCGGACCACGGCGAGAACATGGACCGCGGCTTCCAGGCGGTCCTGGCCAAGCTCGGCGAATCCACGCCGGAGACACCCGGCGCGGCCTTGAAGATGACGGCAATGACCCTGATGTCCAAGGTTGGCGGTGCTGCCGGCCCGCTCTACGGTACCGCTTTCCTGCGCGCCGCCACGGCGGTGGGCGATGCTGCCGAGATCGATCCCTCCGCCTGGGCCGATGCACTGGCAGCCGCCCGGGACGGGATCGTGGCGCGCGGGAAGGCGGAGCCAGGGGACAAGACGATGGTGGACGCGTGGACACCCGCGGTTGACGCTGCGCGGGCGGCTGCGGACGGCGGCAGCGCAGGCCTCCTTGGCGTCCTCGTGGCGGCAGCGGAAGCTGCCGAGGCCGGTGCCGTTGCCACGGATCCGCTGATTGCCCGCAAGGGCCGCGCCAGCTACCTCGGCGAACGCAGTGCCGGGCACCGGGATCCCGGCGCTGTTTCCAGCGCCCTGATCCTGCGCGCGGCAGTCGGGGCTGCCGCGTGACCGTAAGCATCGTGGTGGTGTCCCACAGCGCAAAGATTGCCGATGGCGCCACGGAACTTGCCGCCCAGATGGCACCTGGTGTGGTGCTCCTGGCCGCCGGAGGCACCGACGACGGCAGGATCGGCACCAGCCTGGAAAAGGTCCTCGCCGCCCTGGAGCAGGCCGGCGGGGACGGGACCGTGGTCCTCACGGACCTGGGGTCGGCCGTGATGACCGCCGAATCGGCACTCGAGTTCCTGGGAGATCCCGAAGGCGTCCTGCTCGCAGATGCACCCCTGGTGGAGGGCCTGGTGGCCGCGGCGGTGGCCGCGCAGGGCGGGGCTGACGCGCAGGCAGTCAAGCGTGCTGCGGAGGCGGCGTTCGGCCCGGCCCGCCAGCCGGCGCCGGACTCCGGCCAGGCCGCCGATGAGGGCCCGGGCGCCGGCGCACCACCGGACTGCACCGGCGACTTCGAGCTGGTAAACCAGGCCGGCATGCACGCCCGGCCGGCGGCGAAAATGGCCGGCGGCCTATCCTCCCTCGACGCGGAAGTGACCATCAACGGGGTGGACGGCGCCTCCATGACGGGCCTGATGACCCTGGGCGCAGGCAAGGGTTCGGTCCTGCACGTGGAGGCCTGGGGCGCGGATGCCGAACGGGCCGTGAGCTACGTGGGCGCCTTGGTGCAGTCCGGCTTCGGTGAACCGTGACGTCCCAATCCGTGGCTTCGCGGTGTGTTCGGGAGGCCTGCGCGCTTTCCTGGGAATAAGCTCGATGCCATGGAACGGCCGCCTGCAGAGAACCCACCGGATATTGAAGTGCTGGACGGCCAGATATCCGTGGAGGAGCTGCTCGCGGAACTCGGGTTCGAATGGACCGCTGAGCCGGTGGACGGCGGTGTGGTGCCCGGAACGTCGGGAGGCGAACCTTTCAGCCAGCCGGCGCTCTTCTAGCCCCGGCTCAGGTCCGCGGGTGCAGCCCCGAGCTGTCCAGCGTGACGGATGCTGACACGACCTTGCCGCATTCCTTACCGAAGGGATACGCCGCCTGCGGGTGGAATTCCAGGGTCCGCACGGGCAGGGCGGAGCCGTCTGTGGCGGCGCCGGAGGCCGTGATGGCCATGGGTGATTCGGTCAGGGTTTCCAGCATGAGCATCCCCACCGCGGTTCCGTCGGGCGAGGCCGTGGCGGAACAGATCCCACCAGCGCAGCCTTGGTCAACGGATGCGCTGCCGGGGCGCAGTTCAAGGTCCCCCTCCTTGCACGAACCGTCCTGGCAGGCGCGAAGATGCAGCTTGCCGACCCGCGGAGCGTAGTCGGCGCTGACTGTGACGGAGACGGCGGTGGCCTGCGCGATGGCGGGGCACGCGCTGGGCGTGGATCCGCACGCCGGCAGGGACACCGCGGCGGTGATCAAAACCAACAGGAGTCCGGGCCTGCCCATACTTTCAGGCTACGTCCCGGGCGGGACTACAGGGCGGTTCGTCCCGGATTAGCGGCAACATCGTTACCCGCCTCCGCGGTCACCCGAACGGGAAGATTCCAATGAACCAGAACAGGGCGATGGCGAAGACCGCGAAGAACAGGATCAGGCAGCCGAGGGCGGCACGTGACGATGAGGAAACCTGGAACGACTCGTTGGGATTCGCCGGGTTGTACGCCACCTCCACGAGGGATCCCGGGACGGGCTGCTCGGCAAGGGAGACCTCGGACTTGCCCATGAAGAGGGTGCCCTGCGGATCCGTGAACTGGTAGGTGGGGTAGTGGCGGAGGTTCCGGTTGGAGCCGCCCACGCCACTGGTCCAGCCGGTGGTGCTGCCGGTTACTGTGGCCTGCGTCTTGGGCCAGGCCGCCGTCCGTTGGTCCTGCTGCCTGGTTTTGCGCACGGAGCGCACCAGCGCGACGATGGCGGCGGCGACGAACAGTGCCCACACGATGTACAGAATGATCTTCATGGCTTCCCCCGGTTCCGGTCACCAAGAAGTATGCCATCCCCGTCCCGCACTTCGGGCGGCTCAGGCCGGGAGCCGGTAGCCGCCGTCGTGCATTTCTGCCAGGCCGTCCGCGAGCAGCCCGGCAAGCGCCCGTTCCAACTGTTCGGGCGCGGAGTTGAGCCGGTGCAGGGCGGCCAGCGGCACGCCGACGCCTTCCGGGGCGAAGCCGAGGTCGGCGGGTTCGCGTTGGAACATCTCCGGCGGCACGGGCGCATCGGCCAGCCGCAGGACGGCCAGGACGGCGCCGCGGACCTGCCGGTCGGTGCCGTGCCAGGCCTGGCCTTTGGGCACGTACGACGGCGGCGGCTCACCCGCCGCTAGCCAGGCACAGGAGTCCTTCACCGGGCACGCGGCACACTTGGGTGCCCGGGCCGTGCACACCAGCGCTCCCAGCTCCATGACCGCAGCGTTCCAGCGCACGGAGGTGTCGTCGTCGTCCGGCAGCAGTGCCGCGGCCAGGCGCATCTCCGCCGCGGTCAGCGCGGGGGCGGGAAGGGCGACGCCGGAGATCAGCCGGGCGTGCACCCGGCGGATGTTGGTATCCACCACCGTTTCCCGGCGGCCGTAGGCGAAGGCGGCCACCGCCGCAGCCGTATAGCTGCCCACCCCGGGAAGTGCCAACAGGGCCGCGTACGTGTCCGGGACCTTGCCGCCATGGTCCTGCACAATGGCCGTGGCCGCGGCGTGCAGCCGGAGTGCCCGCCTGGGGTAGCCCAGCCGGCCCCAGGACCGCACGGCTTCGCCCGCGGGTTCGCCGGCCAGGCCGGCCGGGGTGGGCCAGCGCTTGAGCCATTCGTGCCAGACGGGAAGCACCCGCACCACGGGGGTCTGCTGCAGCATGATCTCGCTGACCAGTACGCCCCAGGGGGAGCAGTCAGGCTCCCGCCAGGGGAGGTCGCGGGCGATGCCGGCGAACCAGCCGTTGATCCGGTGATGGAGCCGCTGCAGGCGGTCCGGGCCGGGCACGGCCGGGGTGGTGGCGATGGTTTGAGTGTCGATTCCAACACTGTAGTTGATCGTTTCCGGCCCGCTGAAAACCGGTTGTGACCAGAGCGATGGCGGCCCGGCGGCGTGGTGGCGGTGCAGAACCAGAGGCGTTCCATAGCCTAGGAGGATGGGCAGGCAAGGCAATTCATCAGCACGCGGCACGGCATCCGGTTCCAGCAGCGTCCGGAAGCCGAGCCCGGCCGTGTACCGTCGCCGCCGGCTGGCAGCCGGCGGTGCCCTGCTCCTGGTGATTGCCCTGGTGCTGGGCGGCCTCGCCCTGGCGGGGGCCTTCAAGGGCGGCTCGCAGCAGGCCTCCTCGACCCAACCTTCCACCGCTGATCCGGCGGCTTCCCCGACGCCGTCCGCCACGGCGTCCGCGACGCCCTCCGCAACGCCGCCGCCTACTGCCGCAGCCACACCCACGTGCAACCAGAACCTGGTGACCGTGACGGCGTCCACGGACAAGGCCGCCTATGGTCCCGGCGAAAACCCGATGCTCACGCTGAAGGTCACCAACGGCGGAACCGTGCCCTGCGAGGTCAATATCGGAACCTCGCAAATGGAGTTCCTGGTCACCAGCGGCTCGGACCGGATCTTCTCCTCCAAGGACTGCCAGGCGTCAAGCGAGGACCTGGAGAAGGTCATTGCCCCCGGCGCCAGCGAAACCGCCAACTTCCCTTGGGGCCGGAACCGCAGCGCCGATGGCTGCAAGCCCGTCTCGGCAGCACCCGGCGGTGGCGGGGCGTACTACATCTTCACCGCGAAACTGGGCTCGCGTGCCAGCCCGAAGGCCGTGTTCCAGCTGAACTGACCCCACCGGGAAACCTCCGGGAGGTTTCCCGGTGCGCGGGAGCTCGATTCGTGTTTAGAGGAAGCGGTCCAGGAGGCTTGCTTCGGCCATCCGGCTCAGTCCTTCGCGGACCGTGCGGGCGCGCTGGTCGCCGATGCCGTCCACGGTCATCAGGTCATCGATGGTGGCGGCCATCAGGAACTGCAGGCCACCGAAATGGTCCACCAGGCGGTCCGCCACGGCCTTGGGAACTGCCTTCAGGCCGGACAGCAGCCGGTAGCCGCGCGGCTGCACGACGGCATCGAGATTGGCCTCGCCGCCGGCGAATCCCACGATCGCCGAAATCTTGCCCAGGTCGATCAATTCCGTTGGCCCCAGGTTCACCAGTTCACTGACGGCCTTCTCGATGTCCTCCGCGGAGGCGTTGGGGCTGGCGTAGTCGCGGATGATCACGTCGCTGCCGGGGCCCCGGCCCACCGTGAGTTCGTCGAGCTGGAGGGAAAGAAGCCGGCCGTCCTCGCCGAGTTCCAGGACATACTGGGAGATTTCCTCGGAGATGCGGCGGACCATTTCCTGCCGCTGCAAGGTCACGGCCACGTCCCGCACCGTCACCATCGCCTCGATTTCCAGGGCCGAAAGGGAGCTGGTGACTTGGTCCAGCCGGGCGCGGTAGCGCTCAAGGGTGGCAAGGGCCTGGTTGGCGCGGGCCAGGACGTTTTCGGAGCCTTCCAGGACGTGCCGGAGGCCATTGACGTAGAGGGCGATGATCTGCATGGACTGGCTCACGGAGATTACCGGGACGCCGGTCTGTTTGGCCACCCGCTCGGCCGTGCGGTGGCGGGTTCCGGATTCCTGCGTCTCGATGCTTGAGTCCGGGACCAGCTGGACGGCGGCCCGCAGGATGTTGCCGGCGTCCTTGTCGCAGATGATGGCGCCGTCCATCTTGGCCAGCTCCCGCAGCCGGGTGGGCGAGAACTCGATCCCGATATCGAAACCGCCGGAGCAGATGGAGTCGATGGTCCGGTCGGAGCCCAGGACGATCAGCGCACCGGTACGCCCGCGGAGGATGCGTTCCAGGCCGTCGCGGAGGGGCGTTCCGGGGGCTACCCTGCCCAGAGTGGCCCGCAGCGATTCTTCGGGGCTCCGCGCCATGGTGTTTCCCTTCAAAGGTGCGGACCGCCTGCCGCGGGAATGCCGGCATCCGCAGTTGGCCGGCAGGATCAAAAAGTGCGCTGATTCCCGCAAGCTCAATGATAGGGGTAAGAAACGCCACTTCCGCACGGGCAAGCCCCAAAGTGCCTCATTGGGGGGTGCTTGGAACAGGAGGGAAAGTGGGCGCTGCGGACGGTCCCGGGAGGGCACTTTGCCCTGCGTTGGCCCGGGCTCCGGGCCCTGTTCAGGAGGACCCGTTGGCCAGGGGCGTCACGGTCCTGGTGCTCCCGTCCCAAAGCCTGGCGCCGGTGCACCGGCCCTCGATGCGCAGGTCCAGCAGGTCCATCGCTGTTCCGAGCTGGGGCCCGGCGATGCGCCGGGCAATGGTGACGTGCGGCGTCCAGGCTCCGGGACGCGTCAGTGGAAGCGCCCCGGACACGTCCCGGTGCAGCGCGCGGTGCAGGTCCAAGAGGGCGGGATCCAGCAGGACCGAGCGGGCCAGGACGTACTTCCCCGTACCCGCAGGGAAAATGATTGCCCCGGAGAACGTCACGTCCAGGGGCAGCTGGTCCCAGGGTCCATCCGGACCGGCCTCCAGCTCTGCGCCTGCAGCCAGCGTGATGTGCGGGCTGTTGCTGGGGGAGGTGTGCGCCGCCAGGCTGGGGAGGCCGGCAGCCGCAAGCCGTGCCCAGTCGGCCCTGACCAGGGAATCGGTGGGGTCATCGAAGACCAGCTCGATGCTGCGCATGAACACATCATGCCGTTCCCGCGGCACGATGGTGGGAACGTCAGCGTTTACGTTCCCTGAGCATCCGCTCCAGGTCGCGGCTGACTTTGGAGAGGGAGGCTGCCCGGAGCGCCTTGTGTTCGGCGGCCGACTGGACACCGCGCTTCCGCGCCGCCCCGGGGTGCCTGGCGGGAGCCGGGTCGGCAGTTCCGGCGGTGGCCACGCCTGCGACGAGGTTGTTGCCGAGGTTTGTTGCCAGCGGATCGAAGAAAAGGTTGCCGGAGAAGGTGGGACCGTGCATCATCCGCCCAAGCTAGCCGGTACGCATTTCGTGGCCTTGAACGTCCGGTTTCGCACTCGTTAAGCGGAACGGCTCCCGTTTGCGGCCCTGCGATAAACTTGTACTTTGGCCGCTTGCCAATGACATTCCCCGCCCTTGAGTCGCAGCGCACTACCCGACAGGCCCCTGGGCAGCCACAACCGCAGCGAAAGTAGCACCGTGTCCCAAGATGTCCTGACCCCCGCCCGGATCTCCGAGATTCACAAGGAAGCGGGCCGCCGCAGGACCTTCGCCGTCATTTCCCACCCGGACGCCGGTAAGTCCACGCTCACCGAAGCGCTGGCCCTGCACGCAAAGGTGATCGGCACGGCCGGCGCCTCAAGCGGCAAGGCCAACCGCCGGGAAACGGTCTCGGACTGGATGCAGATGGAAAAGGACCGCGGTATCTCCATCAGCTCTGCGGCGCTGCAGTTCTCCTACCGGGACACCGTCATCAACCTGCTGGACACCCCCGGCCACGCCGACTTCTCCGAGGACACCTACCGGGTGCTCGCCGCCGTCGACTGTGCCGTGATGCTGGTGGACGCCGCCAAGGGCCTGGAAACCCAGACCATGAAGCTCTTCGAGGTCTGCAAGCAGCGCAACCTGCCCATCATCACCGTCATCAACAAGTGGGACCGCCCGGGCCTGGACGCCCTGGCCCTGATGGATGAAATCACCGAACGCACCGGCCTGCAGCCCATGCCGCTGACCTGGGCCGTGGGCATCTCGGGCGATTTCCGCGGCGTCTGGGACCTCCGCAACGACCGCTTTGCCCGGTTCCAGCGGAACAATGCCGGCGCCCAGATCGCCATCACGGAATACTTCACCCCGGAGGAAGCCGCCGAAAACCAAGGCAGCAACTGGTCCGACGCCGTGGATGAGGCCGGACTGGTCATCGAGTCCAACCTTGAGTTCGACGTCGATGCCTTCCACGCCGGCAAGGCCACCCCCATCCTGTTCAGTTCGGCCGCACTCAACTTCGGTGTCAAGGAACTGCTGGACGCCCTGGTGGATTTCGCTCCGCCCGCAGCTCCCCGGCCGGACATCGACGGCAACCCCCGAGCGGTGGAAGCGCCGTTCTCCGGCTTCGTGTTCAAGGTCCAGGCCGGCATGAACAAGGCGCACCGGGACCACGTGGCCTTTATCCGCGTCTGCTCCGGCGTCTTTGAGCGCGGGATGGTGGTCACCCAGACCCGCACCGGAAAATCATTCGCCACCAAGTACGCACAGCAGGTTTTCGGCCGCGAACGCGAGGTCATCGACGAGGCCTACCCCGGCGATGTGGTTGGCTTGGTCAACGCTTCCTCGCTGCGGGTGGGAGACAGCCTGTTCCTTGACGAAGCAGTGGAATACCCGGCCATCCCGCTGTTCGCCCCGGAACACTTCCAGGTGGCACGGTCCAAGGACCCCAGCAAGTTCAAGCAGTTCCGCCGCGGCATCGAACAGCTCGAGCATGAGGGCGTCATCCAGCTCCTCCGCTCCGACCTGCGCGGCGACCAGGCACCGGTGCTCGCCGCCGTCGGACCCATGCAGTTCGAGGTGGTGGAGGACCGCATGGCGCACGACTTCAGCGCTCCCATGCGCCTGGAGCGCCTGCCGTACTCCCTGGCCCGGATTTCGACGGCGGACGCTATGCCTGCCCTGGCCAACGTTCCGGGCGCGGAGGTGCTCCTGCGGTCCGACGGCGAATACCTCGCATTGTTCAATGACGTTTGGGCGCTGCGGCGGATCGAGAAGAACCATCCGGACCTGACGCTGCTGCCCATCGGCACGCACAACCCGGCGAAGTAGGGCGGCTCCGATGCCTGACATGCCTGTCCAACCGCGCGTCCTGGTCACCGGCGCCGGAACCATCAACCCGCTCGGTTCCACCGTGAAGGAAACCTGGGAGGCGCTGCTGGACGGGCGCTCAGGGATTGCGGAGCTGACCCAGGACTGGGCGGAGCAGTTGCCGGTCAAGATCGCCGGGCAGGTCACGGCGGACCTTTCGGAGCACCTGGGCACCCGTGAAATGAAACGGATGGACCGCTGCGGCCAGCTGGCCCTGGTCGCGGCGCGGGAAGCCTGGACCCAAGCGGGCACCCCGGACGTGGACCCGGAGCGGTTCGCCGTGGTGATCGGCTCCGCCTACGGCGGCCTTGGCTCCACCCTGGAGCAGGACCGCGCGCTGGGACGCTCCGGCCCGCGCAAGGTGTCCCCGCACACCCTCACCCGCCTCATGGTCAACGGCCCCGCCGCGTGGGTGTCCATCGACCTTGGTGCCCGTGGCGGCGCCCGGACGCCCGTGAGCGCCTGCGCGTCAGGGGCTGAGGCGATTGTGCAGGCCGCCGAAATGATCCGCTCGGGTGCCGCCGACGTCGTGATTGCCGGCGGGGTGGACGCCTCGGTGAACGATCTGGTGATCAGCGGCTTTTCGCAGATCCGTGCCCTGTCCACGCGCACCGGCGATCCGCAGCGCGCCTCCCGCCCGTTCGACGGCGGCAGGGACGGCTTTGTGCTTGCAGAAGGCGCCGCAGTGGTGGTGCTGGAAAGTGAGGCACACGCACGTGCGCGCGGTGCCGCCGTGCTGGGTGCCGTGGCCGGCGGGGCCGTGACCTCCGACGCCAACGACATCGTGGCCGCGGACCCCGCCATGCAGCGCCGGGTCATGCAGAAGGCGCTTGACTCGGCCGGGATGCAGCCGGCGGACATCGGGTTCATCCATGCGCATGCCACCTCCACTCCCGTTGGTGACCGGCTGGAAGGCCAGGCCATCAACGCCGTCTTCGGCGCCGACGTGCCGGTCACCTCCACCAAGGGGCACACCGGCCACCTGCTGGGCGGTGCCGGGTCCCTGGCCGCCGTCGTGGTCCTCGAAGCCCTGCGGACCGGCCAGGTGCCGGGAACGCTTAACGTGGAGGAGCAGGACCCCGACGTGGACCTCAACGTCATCACCGAAGGCACCCACCGCCTTCCGCCGGGATTTGCCCCGGCAGGGCTGGTGAATGCCTTCGGTTTTGGCGGCCACAGCGTGGCCTTGGTGATAACGGGCGCGTAAGTTACGCGCCCAGCGCGGCTTCCGCTTCGGCGGGGGCGACCTCGCCGTCGATCCGCCGGTTCAGGTGCCAGGGGTTGGCGTCCTGCAACGCCTCGGGGAGCAGTTCCTGGGGCAGGTCCTGGTAGGCCACCGGGCGCAGGAAGCGGTTGATGGCCAGCGTTCCCACCGACGTGGTGCGGGTGTCCGACGTGGCCGGGAAGGGGCCGCCGTGGACCATGGCGTGGCCAACTTCCACCCCGGTGGGCCAGCCGTTGACGATGATGCGTCCCACTTTTTGTTCGAGGACGGGGATCAGCCGTGCCGCCGTCGGGTAGTCCGGTTCGGTGAGCTGCAGGGATGCGGTGAGCTGGCCCTCTATCCGGGAGGCAGCCTGCAGCAGGTCTTCGATGCTCTTGTAGCGGATCACCAGGGACGCCGCACCGAAGATTTCCTGGTGCAGGATGGGGTTGCCGGTGAACTGGTCCACGCCGGTGCCGTAGATGGCCGGTGCCGGGGCGTTGTCGGTGGTGCCGGGAGAGCCCTGGCCAATCAGTTCGACGCCGGCGGCCGAGCTGAGCGCTTCGGTTCCGGTGTTCCAGGACGCGGCGATGCCTTCGGTGAGCATGGTCTGGCCGGTGCTGGCGGCGATGGCGCGTCCGACGGCGGCGGCGAGTTTGTCTCCCGGCTCTCCTGCGGGGGCGAACAGCAGGCCGGGGGAGGTGCAAAGCTGGCCTGAGCTGCCCGTGACGGAGGCGACGTATTGCCGGGCCAGGGCGTCGATGCTTTCGGGGCTGCCGGCGAGGGCGCCCTCGAAAACGAACACCGGGTTCAGGGAGGACATTTCCGCGTAGACCGGGATGGGTTCCGGGCGCGCGGCGGCGGTGCGCATCAGGGCGAGGCCGGCGGTCTGGGACCCGGTGAAGCCGACAGCCTTGATGGCGGGGTCGGCGACCAGTGCCTGGCCGATGCTGGAGCCGGGACCGTAGATCAGGGAGAAGACGCCGGGATGCAGTCCTGCTTCCTTGACGGCTTTGCTGACGGCCTGGCCCACGAGTTCGCTGGTGCCGGGGTGGGCGTTGTGGGCCTTGAAGACGACCGGGCAGCCTGCGGCGAGGGCCGAGGCAGTGTCTCCGCCCGCCGTCGAGAAGGCGAGCGGGAAGTTGCTGGCGCCGAACACGGCCACCGGGCCGAGCGGTATCTGGCGCTGGCGGATGTCTGCGCGGGGGAGCGGTGTGCGGTCGGGGAGGGCGGGGTCGATCCGGACGCCGCGGAAGTCGCCTTGGCGGACCACGCCGGCGAACAGGCGCAGCTGGCCGGTGGTGCGGGCCCGCTCACCGGTGAGCCGGGCTGCGGGCAGGCCGGTTTCCTGCCCGGCGCGGGTGATGAGTTCATCCCCGATGGCGTCGATGTTGTCCGCGATGGCTTCCAGGAACGCGGCGTGGGTTTCCGGGTCCAGGGCGCGAAAGGACGGGAACGCTTCGGCGGCTGCGGCCGTTGCGGCCTTGACCTGTTCCGCGGTGAGCAGGGAATAGGCCGGTTCCAGGGCCTTATTGGTGGCCGGATTGAAGCCGTTGGTGGTCTTGCCGTCGCCGGCAACCGTCCGGCCGGCGATGAGTGAATGTCCGGTGAGGTTCATGGGTTCCTCCTGTGGTGGGAGTGGTGCTGTTTGTCTCTCAGGAAACGGTGGCGATCAGGGCTTTGAGGTCCGCGAGGTCCTGCGGAGCCAGGTTCTGCAGCGGCGTGCGCACCGGCCCTGCCGACCGGCCGATGGCGTCCAGGCCGCCCTTCACGATGGACACCGAGTAGCCTTTCACACGGTCGCGGATGTCCAGGTAGGGGACCACGAACTCGTTGAGCTTCTTGTTGACGGCGGCGCGGTCGTTGTTGCGGACGTCCTGGTAGAAATCCAGCGCGAACTGCGGGACGAAGTTGTACATGGCGCTCGAGTAGGTGCTCATCCCCAGCTGCAGCAGGGGCAGGGCGAACGTTTCCGCGGTGGGCAGGCCGCCCAGGTAGAAGAGCCGGTCACCGAGCTTGGCGTAGACGCGGGCGTCATGTTCCAGGTCTCCGACGCCATCCTTGAACCCGATCAGGTTCTGGTGCCGTTCGGCCAGGGTCGCCACGGTGGTGTCCTTGTAGATGGCGTTGGCGCGGTTGTAGATGATGACGCCGAGCGAGGTTGCGCGGCAGACGGCACTGACGTGCCCGGCCAGCCCTTCCTGGTCTGCTTCGGTCAGGTAGGGCGGCAGCAGCAGGATGCCTTCTGCGCCGGCGGCTTCTGCCGCCTTGGCGTTTTCGATGGCTTGGGCGGTGGACCCGCCGGCCGATGCCAGCACGGGGACCCGGGCTCCCACTTCCTCGACGGCGGTGCGCACCACCCGTTCCGATTCGGCCGGGGTGAGGGAGAAGCCTTCGCCGGTGCCGCCGGCAGCGAACAGGCCGGCCACCGGGAAGCTTGCCTGCCACGCGAGGTGCTTGCGGTAGTTCTCCTCGTCGAACGCCAAGGTTGCATCGAACGAGGTGACGGGAAAGGACAGCAGTCCTTCCTTGAGGGTGTCCGCCAGTTCCTGGGGTGTGTACCTTGCCATGGGGTCCTCCGGTGTGTTGCCGCGGGCGGCGGGTTTGGGTGATTTTCTCCAGCCTAGGGACCGTCATTGATGCCTGTCCAAGTGCTTTATTGGATGCTTTGATACCTTTGAGGCATGGCAAAATGAATCCGCGTGCCTTGTGCCGGACCCGGGAGGCGCAGTTATTCCGTGGCGAATTCCAGGTCCCGGAGCAGGCGGGAGAGCGCGGGGTTGGTGATCCGCCGGTTCCACAGGGCGTGCAGTTCCACTGGCTCGCGGCTCCCCCCCGCCAGTGGCAGGAAGCCGACGCCGTCTATGCCCAGCGTGGTGGCCGAGTGGGGAACGAAGGCCAGACCGCGCTTTGCGGCCACCAGCGAAACCATGGTGAGGATCTGGCTGACCGTATGCACCACGTTGGCGTGCCGGACGGGGAACATGCGGACGACGAGGTCGTAGAAGTATCGGGCCTGGGTGGGGGAGTGCATGATCAGTGGCTCGTCGTTGAGGTCGTCCGCGGTGACCGGCCGGTCCAGGAGTGCGAGCCGGTGACCTTCCGGTACGGCAAGCACCATGGATTCCCGGTAAAGCAGGCGCGAGTCAAAGGTGGCACGGTCGAAGGGTGGGCGGGCGAGGCCCAGATCCAGTTCGCCGGTCAGCAGCCCCGCAAGTTGCTCGCCGGTGACCAGTTCCTGCAGCTCGATATCGACGTCGGGGATGACGCGTGACAGCTCGTCCAGCACGGGGCCAAGAATGCTGAAGCCGCTGGCTGCCGTGAAACCGATCCGCAGCACGCCCGAGCGTCCGGACGCGATCCGGCGGGCCGTTGCAGGTGCGCGTTCGGCCAGCGCCATGAGCCGTCGGGCCTCGTCCAGGAACGTCCGGCCGGCGGAGGTGAGCTCCACCTTGCGGTTGTCCCGCTCCAGCAGCTCGGCCCCGACGATCTTCTCCAGCTTTTGGATCTGCCGGCTCAGGGGAGGCTGCGTCATGTTCAGCCGCTCGGCAGCCCTGCCGAAGTGCAGCTCCTCCGCTACGGCGATGAAGCCGGCCAGTTGGTCGAACGTGAACATGATGCCCTCCGGGTATCAAAGGTAACGACTTAGCTTAGCCGGGCATCGCAATGTCAGTGGCCGCCGTCAAGGCCGGGCCAAGGAACAGCTGCAAGTTCCTGCCTAGGCCGGTGAAAGGTCCTGGAGCAGCGCGTCCAGGACGGGCAGCTGGCCCTTCACGAGTTTGAGCCGGGCCTCTTGCTCCGGGAACCAGCGGGCGTCGTCGATCTCGGGGTAGTGCTGGATCTTTCCCGATCCCTTGGGCCATTCAAGGGGGAAGGTGTTGCTGCGGATGGCTTCCGGTGAAAATCCGGCCTCGGCTGCGAAGACGGTAATTATTTTTCCCGACGACTGCCGGAATTCACCCAACAGGCGGTATTCGGCGCCAGGGGCGGGGACGCCCATTTCCTCGGCGAATTCGCGCTGCGCCGCGGCCAGTGCATCCTCGCCGTCGGAGTACTCCCCTTTGGGGATGGACCAGGCATGGGCGTCCTTACTGCTCCAGAACGGGCCGCCCATGTGGGCAATCCACACCTGCAGCCCATCGCCGGGGCCGGCCGCGTCGCCCTGAGGCCGCTGGTACAGCAGGATGCCTGCACTTCGAACCGGCATTTGGGTTCCTTCCCGGCTGTTGTTGACGACGCTCAATCGCCGTCCGCCGTTAACGTGGTATTCACGGCCCTGCTTTAGGTTATTCCTTCAGGCACTCTGCTCGAAGGGACCCGGTCATGGCCAATATTGCTGAGGTTTTGGGACGGCTCACGCCGGAGGAAGTTGCTGAACTCCGCAGCCTGGGTCCGCAGGGCCACCTGCCGCGGCACCTGGTGGAAGCGCTGGACCGTGCCGCCGGGGGAACGGGATCCGGCCGCGGCTACTACGTGGCAAACGGCAACGTCAGCTCAACCGGCGGGCCCCTTATGGTGCTGCGCAGTGACGTCTCGAACTGGTTGACCGGCTCCGGTTCCTGATCGCCGCCCCGGGCGGCTCATGATTCCGGCAGGATGAAAGTGGCGCTGGTGCCCGAACCGGGTTCGCTGGCCAGGCTGATCGATCCGCCGTGGCCTTCCACGATGGTCTTGCTGACCGGCAATCCCAAGCCTGCCCCCGGTATGGCAGTGGACCGCGAGCGCGCGGAGCGGAAGAACTTGGTAAATGCCTGCTCCTGCTCTTCTTCGCTCATGCCCACGCCGGTGTCCGTGATGGAACAAACCAGCCCGGCCTCGGTCCTGGCAGCGGTGGCGGTGATGAGCCCACCGTCCGGGGAGTATTTGACGGCGTTGGACAGCAGGTTGTGCAGGACCTGGCTGATCCTGGCCGGGTCTGCGCGCACCGGGAGCGGCTGTTCCACCTCGAGCTTCACCTGCAGGCCGTTCCCGGCCGCGCGGGGCAGTGCGGCGTCAACCGCGCGGCTCACCAGCTGGGCAAGGTCCGTCTCCTCCAGGGACAGCTCCACGCGTTCGGAGGCCACGGCAATGAGGTCGTTCACCAGGCCCATCAGGTGGTCAGCGTTGCGCCGGACCACCAGCAGTTCTGCGCGGATGTCGTCGTGGCCAGGCTCGTCGAGGACCAGTTCGAGGTAGCCGAGGATTGAGGTCAGGGGAGTCCGCAGCTCGTGCGAAACCGTGGCCACGAAGTCGTCCTTGGCAGCCAGGGCGCTGATCAGGTCGGTCACGTCCGCGAAAGTGATGACCCCGCCGGCTTCCTGGCCGCCGGCAGCAGGAAAGCCATGTGAGCTCACTGAATAGGCGCGCTGGCCGTCCGCCGGCCCGGCCCAGTAGAGCTCGTCCATGAACGCTTCCCCGGCGGCGGCGCGCTCAGCAGGACGTGAACCGGCCGGAACAGGCGTGGTGCGGTCTGCCGCCAGCAACTGGGTATGTCCGCCGCCCACTCCAACAAGGCCGGCCAGCGCAGGATCGGACTGCAGGGTCTTGTTCGTCAGCACCGTGTTGCCGTTGCGGTCCACCACCCACACGCCCACGCCCACGGCGCCGAGCACTGCATCAAGCAGGTTCTGGCGCCGGACGCTTTCGTCCAGCGTCCGGCCAAGGTGATACTCGCTGTCCATCAGCTTGGTCCGGTGCCGGCGGATGGTGGTGGCCACCACGTGCGCGGTTACGGCCATAACGGACATGACCAGGGGCAGGATGAGGACACGGATCATCGAGCCGGCCACAGGCGGCGACCCCAGTGCTGCTGCCGGGACCACGGTGCTGAGGACGGTCCCGGCAATGGCGAGGGCGGGCATGTACGGCCGGACCTGGGCCGAGAGCCAAATGACGGGGAATACCAGCGTCAGGCTCAGGACACTGAACGGGGGCCCGCCGGCCTCGCGGGTAAAGCCGATGGCGAAGCAGTCAAGAAGCGGGATGACGGCGAATGCTCCGGACGGGAGCCGTCCCCACGGGACGGCGACGCACGCTGCGGCGATCGCCAGGTGGAACAGCAAAGCGTTCAGGAACCTGCTGTCCGTGAGGGTCCACGGGCTGAACACGGCGGCCGCCACCACCACCAGTGCCACGGTCAGGCTGACGGGCAGTTGGCTGGCCATCACCCGTTGCCGGGCGCTGAGCCCACCGAAGAGCCCGTCAAGCCGGTCCGACACCACTGGTTCGGGCAGCGCATTGCGCGCCAGGCCGGGCACATCGGTGGTGCCCTGCGGTTCCCGGATTACCACGCTGCCCCCAGCACAGAAATGTCATGCCTCCGTTTGCAAGAAGGTCCTGCAGCCACAGTACCCGGGTGAATGCAGGTTCTCACGGTGGGCGGCGGGTTTATTGGCATGCGGTCACCCGATCAAAAGGCTCAGCGCCTCCGTCAGGTGTTCCACTTCCCGCACCGAGAAACCGGCGGGCACGGGACCGGGCCCCGTGTGGCTGGCGGGGACCACAGCGTGCGTGAATCCCAACCGGTGGGCCTCCTGGATGCGCTGGTTGATCCCCGGTACCGGACGGACTTCGCCGGCCAGCCCCACCTCGCCAAAAGCAATCAGCCGGATGGGCAGCGGTTTACGGGCCTTCGCCGATGCTACTGCGAGGGCCACGGCGAGGTCCGTGGCCGGTTCGCTGAGCTTGACGCCGCCAACGGTGGCGACGTAGGAATCGTCCTTGTGCAGCATGGTTCCCGCTCGCTGCTGCAGTACCGCCAGCAGCATTGACACCCGTGAACTGTCCAGGCCGCTGGTGGCCCGGCGCGGCTGCGCGTTGGGACTTTCGGCCAGGAGTGATTGAACCTCGGCGAGCAGGGGACGGCGCCCTTCCATGGTGACCGTGATGCAAGTGCCCGAAACAGGGTCCTTGGTGCGGCTGACGAACAGCCCGCTGGGATCGGCGAGGCCCTCGATTCCGTTTTCGTTGAGGTCGAAGCAGCCAACGTCATCGGTGGGTCCGTACCGGTTCTTCACGGCGCGCAGCATCCGCAGCCGGGAGTGCCGCTCGCCCTCGAACTGGCACACCACATCCACCAGGTGTTCCAGGAGCCGCGGCCCGGCGATCGAACCGTCCTTCGTGACATGCCCCACCAGCAAAGTGGTCATGTTCCGCCGCTTGGCCGCGGCAATGATCGATGCCGCCACCTCGCGCACCTGGGAAACGCCGCCGGCACTGCCATCAACGTCCGCGCTGCTGAGGGTCTGCACGGAGTCCACGATCAGCAGCCGCGGTTCAATTTGTTCCACCTGGCCCAGTGCCTGGCCCAAGTCTGTCTCCGCGGACAAGTAGAGGGACTCCGCGACGGCGTCGATCCGCTCCGCGCGCAGCTTCACCTGGGCTGCCGACTCCTCCCCGGTGACGTAGAGGACGTCCTGGGCTGTCCGGGCGAACTTGGCCGCCACGTCCAGGAGCAGCGTCGACTTGCCCACGCCGGGTTCACCCGCCAGCAGGATCACCGCGCCGGGAACCAGCCCGCCGCCCAGGACGCGGTCCAACTCGTCCACGCCGGTGGGCAGGAACGCCGCCGTAGTGGCGTCAACATCCGCGATACGACGCGCCGGTTCCAGCACCGTTGTGGCGGCCGTGGTCCGGGCCACCGCGGTGCCCGTTTCCTCGACGGTGCCCCACGCCTGGCACTCGCCGCAGCGGCCCACCCATTTGGCGGTGGTCCAGCCGCATTCGGCGCATTTATAGGCGGGCGCCTTTGATGCCCGGGAAGTCTTTGTTGCCATGGGTTCAACCCTAGCGGCGGCCACTGACATCAGCGTCGACGCGGCCTTCGTCCCCACGCGCCCGCTGACCTCGCAAGCCCGGCCGGGGCACCTTGCGGCCGTGGGCCCAGGCTTAGCCACCGGTTCTTACAGCGCGGGCAGGATGTCCCGTGCCTCGGCCGCGTCCATGCCTGCTGCTTCCAGCAGGTCCACCATGAGGGGTCGGAACAGCATGACCACCGTTTCGCCCTCCAGCCGCTGGACCTCCAACAGCTTCGGGTGCAGCCGCAGCGCTATCTCACTGAGGTCGCGCCGGGCCGTGCGCAGGTGGGCGCGCCGGACGCCGTCGTGCGTTTCCGCCAGGCCCAGCGAGAGCTCATCAATGGCGGCAGCCGTCTCCTGGAGCACCCCGGCAATGCTGTCCGTTGCCTCGTCCGAGAGGGCGGTGTGGTTGATGGCGCTGGTCAGCCGCCGCGCGAAGACGCGGCTGTTCCGCAGCGCCAGGTCGATGAAGTCCAGCGACTGCTTCAGCCGTTCCAGCTCGTCGCGGTGCCGCCGGTAGGCCGGCGCCAGCGTGGCCACTTCCCCTGACGCCCGAAGGGACTGCCGCATGGCATCCACCAGGGGCTGGCAGTTCCTGCCGCGGATCAGCGCGTGCCACGCCTGCGTGGAATCGCTGTTCGCCAGCGCACCTGCGCATTCACGCAGGACCTCGGCCAGTTCATGCAGCAGTTTCTGGACGTCGCGGCGTGGCTCACGGCGGGGGTCCTTGGGCACCAGGATGGTTACCAGCAGCGCGCACAGGCCCCCCACCACGGCGTCGATACTCCGGGTGAACGGGCCCCCGGACGGTGCCGGCAGCAGCACCACCAGCAGCGACTGGAGTGCCAACTGGGTGGTGAAGATGTTTCCGCTGTCCAGGAACCGGGCCAGCAGGATGGAGAAGAGAAGCACGACGGCGGCCACCCAGATTTCGCCGCCCAGCCAGTGCAGGAGCAGGTCGCCCACGGCGATGCCGATGGTGCAGCCCAGGCCCACCTCCATCACCCTGCGCAGCCGCGGCTCCCGGGAAAACCCGAGCGCGATCAGCGAGGACGTGGCGGCGAACAGGGGCCCGGAATGGCCCAGGACGTACTCCGCGAAAGCGTAGGCGCCGACGGCGCAGATGGTCATCTGGATGGCTGGGACGAAGGAGTTGCGGCTGCGGATCAGCCCGGTCCGGATGCGGGTGCGCAGGAACCGCCGGCCTGCTGAGAGTCCTGCTGGGATGGCCATGCGGTCAAGTCTATTCAGTGCCCGTCCACTGCCGGGCACGGCTCCACTACGGCTGCGGATGTGATCTGCGCAATGGTGACCCGGCATTTGTCAGCCAATATCCCGCCGTCGTTAATCATCCGTTCACTTTGGACAGCCCATCCCGTTACCTGCGGCCCATAACTTTCTTGAAGGTACACAACGTACGCATCGCGCAGCAGGGTTCTCCGTCCCTGTCCCGCACCTGAATAACCCTGGAAGGGGTACATCTAGTGAAGGCACTTCGCTTCGGCCGCCACGCGGCTATCGCTGTTATCGCTGCGGGCGCACTCGCGCTGTCCGCCTGCGGTTCAGACAACGCCACGGGCACCGCGCCCGCAGGCAACCAGGCTTCGTCCGGCACCAAGGTCACCGGCACGCTGACCGGCATCGGTTCCTCTGCGCAGGGTGCGGCCATGGACGCATGGAAGACGAACTTCGCCTCCGCCAACTCCGGCGCCAGCGTGCAGTACTCCCCGGACGGTTCCGGTGCCGGCCGCAAGGCAATCCTCGACGGCTCGGCCCAGTTCGCCGGTTCGGATGCCTACCTGAAGGATGACGAATACGCCTCCTCCAAGTCCGTGTGCGGCCCCGACGGCGCCATCAACGTCCCCGTCTACATCTCCCCGATCGCCGTGGCCTTCAACGTTCCCGGTGTCACCGACCTGAAGCTGGACGCCACCACCGTCGCCAAGATCTTCCGCGGCCAGATCGCCAAATGGAACGACCCCGCGATCGCTGCCCTCAACGCGGGCGTCTCGCTGCCCGACCTCAAGGTCACCCCGGTGAACCGCTCGGACGACTCCGGCACCACCCAGAACTTCACGGACTACCTGTCCGCCGCAGCCTCCGACGTCTGGACGGACAAGGCCGCCGGTGTCTGGCCCGCCAGCCT
Source organism: Arthrobacter sp. 135MFCol5.1 (assembly GCF_000374865.1). Taxonomy (GTDB): domain Bacteria; phylum Actinomycetota; class Actinomycetes; order Actinomycetales; family Micrococcaceae; genus Arthrobacter. Next base: position 25,715 of record NZ_KB895464.1, read on the forward strand.
CCAGGGCGAGAACGCCAAGGGCACCTCCGGCGTGGTCAAGACCGTGACGGACACCCCCGGCGCCGTGACCTACGCCGACGACTCCGCCGTGAGCGGCAAGCTGGGCGTTGCACAGATCAAGGTGGGCGATTCCTTCACCAAGATCTCCGCCGATGCCGCCGCCAAGGCAGTCGACGCCGGCAAGCCCGTTGACGGCCGCGCCGCGAACGACCTCTCCATCAAGCTGGACCGCAAGACCACCATCGCCGGCGCCTACCCGATCGTCCTGGTGTCCTTCCACGTCCTGTGCACCACGTACGACAAGCAGGAGACCGTTGACCTGGTCAAGGCTTTCGAGCACTACGTAGTTTCCGCTGAGGGCCAGAAGGCCGCCGCGGACTCGGCCAAGTCCGCTCCGCTGTCCTCCGACCTCGCAGCCAAGGCCGCCAAGGCCATCGACTCGATCAAGGTCAAGTCCTAACCATCGCCGCAAAACCGGGTTCCCCGCCTGCCGGAAGGCAGTGCGGGGAACTTGGCTTTGCACCCTGCTTCCTTAATCCAGCAACGAATCGAAGGGCCGTCGAATGACCGCCACCTCCCTGACCAGTTCACAGGGCGCCGGACGCACCGGGGACAAAGTCTTCTCCGGGGCCGCACTGGCCGCCGGCTGCCTGATCCTCGCCGTCCTCTTCGGCGTCGCACTCTTCCTGGTGGTCCAGGCAATTCCCGCGCTGACCGCTCCCGCCGACAAGATCCAGGGCGGACAGGGCTTCTTCGCCTACATCTGGCCCATTGTCATTGGGACCCTGATCGCCGCCGTCATCGCGCTGGTGATCGCCACCCCGGTGGCCATCGGAGTAGCCCTCTTCATCTCGCACTTCGCGCCGCGCCGGCTCGCCTCCGGACTCGGTTACGTCGTGGACCTGCTCGCCGCCATCCCCTCCGTGGTCTATGGCGCCTGGGGCGCGGCGTTCCTGGCCAAGCAGATCTCTCCCGCCTACGGATGGCTCGCGGAGAACATGGGCTGGCTTCCCATCTTCCAGGGCCCCGCCTCCACCACCGGCAAGACCATCCTCACTGCGGGCATCGTCCTGTCGGTCATGGTCCTGCCCATCATCACCTCGCTGTCCCGGGAGATTTTCCTGCAGACCCCCAAGCTGCACGAGGAGGCGGCACTGGCGCTCGGTGCCACCCGCTGGGAAATGATCAAGATGGCCGTGCTGCCCTTCGCCCGCCCGGGCATCATCAGCGCAATCATGCTGGGTCTGGGCCGCGCACTGGGCGAAACCATGGCCGTTGCCCTGGTCCTGTCCTCCGGCGCCCTGACCGCCAGCCTGATCCAGTCCGGCAACCAGACCATCGCGGCCGAGATCGCCCTGAACTTCCCGGAAGCCAGCGGCATCAAGGTCAGCACCCTGATCGCCGCCGGCCTGGTCCTGTTCGTCATCACCCTGGCCGTGAACATGATCGCCCGCTGGGTCATCACCCGGCACAAAGAATTCTCGGGAGCCAACTAAATGACCTCCACGCTTACCCCGGTCCGCAGCAAGCGGTCCGCGCTCACCAAGGGCCAGCTGCCCAAATACGCCCCCTACGCCGTCCTTGCCGCGGCGTTGATCGTCGGCGCTGCCATCCTTGCCCTGATCGGCTTCAATGCGTTCGGGTGGGGAGTGGTCTCGGCCTTGCTCTTCGCCATCGGCCTGGTGTCCTGGAGCGCAGCGGTGGAAGGTTCCCGCAGGGCCAAGGACAAGCTGGCCACCTGCCTGGTGGTTGGCTCATTCCTGGTGGCCCTCCTGCCGCTCGTTTCGGTGATCTGGACGGTACTGGTGAACGGCATTCCGGGACTCCTGGATCCCGGCTTCCTCACCACCTCCATGAACGGCGTCACGGGCGCGTTCGACAACAAGGCCGTGGAGGGTGGCGGCCCGGTCATGGGCGGCATCTACCACGCAATCCTGGGCACCGTACAGATCACCCTGCTGGCCACCGTCATCTCCGTACCCGTGGGGCTGCTCACGGCCATCTACCTGGTGGAGTATGGCCACGACGGCCGCCTGGCCAAGGCCATCACGTTCTTCGTGGACGTCATGACCGGCATCCCCTCCATCGTGGCCGGCCTCTTTGCCGCCGCATTCTTCTTCGTGGTGGTGGGCCCGGGGACCAAGACCGGTGCCGTGGCCGCCGTCGCCCTTTCTGTCCTGATGATCCCCGTGGTGGTCCGCTCGAGCGAGGAAATGCTCAAGATTGTCCCCAACGAACTGCGCGAGGCCGCCTACGCCCTGGGCGTGCGCAAGTGGCGGACCATCCTCAAGGTGGTCATCCCGACGGCGATTTCCGGCATCGCGTCCGGCGTCACCCTGGCGATCGCCCGGGTCATCGGCGAGACGGCACCCATCCTGGTCACCGCGGGCTTTGCCACGAGCATCAACTCCAATGTTTTCGGCGGGTGGATGGCATCACTGCCCACGTTCATCTACACCCAGATCCTGAACCCCACCTCGCCATCGAACCCGGATCCGTCCTCGCAGCGGGCCTGGGGCGCGGCGTTGGTGCTGATCATCCTGGTCATGGTCCTGAACCTGGCGGCCCGCCTGATCGCCAGGATCTTCGCCCCCAAGACCGGCCGGTAACCAGGCCGCCGGCCCGGCCTTCCGTCCCACCGTGGCGGATCCTAGACTTCAACCCATACCCAGTAAGTGAAGGAACACCATGTCTAAGCGCATCGACGTCAAGGACCTGAACGTGTATTACGGCGATTTCCTCGCCGTGGAGGACGTCAGCATCAACATCGAGGCCAAGTCCGTCACCGCGTTCATCGGCCCCTCCGGCTGTGGCAAGTCCACGTTCCTGCGGACCTTGAACCGCATGCACGAGGTCATCCCCGGCGCCCGCGTGGAAGGCGAGGTGCTTCTGGACGGCGACAACCTCTACGGCCCCGGCGTGGACCCTGTGACGGTCCGTTCCCAGATTGGAATGGTTTTCCAGCGGCCCAACCCGTTCCCCACCATGTCCATCCGCGACAACGTGCTGGCCGGCGTCAAGCTGAACAACAAGAAGATCTCCAAGGGCGAGGCCGATGTCCTGGTGGAGCGCTCGCTCAAAGGCGCCAACCTCTGGAACGAGGTCAAGGACAGGCTCGAAAAGCCTGGCTCCGGCCTCTCCGGCGGCCAGCAGCAGCGCCTCTGCATCGCCCGCGCCATCGCCGTGGAGCCGCAGGTGATCCTGATGGACGAGCCCTGCTCCGCCCTGGACCCGATTTCCACCCTGGCCATTGAAGACCTCATCAATGAGCTCAAGGACCAGTACACCGTGGTGATCGTGACCCACAACATGCAGCAGGCCGCCCGCGTCTCCGATAAGACGGCCTTCTTCAACATTGCCGGGACGGGCAAGCCGGGCAAGCTGATCGAGTACGGTGACACCCACACCATCTTCAGCAACCCGGTGCAGAAGGCCACCGAAGACTACGTCTCGGGACGCTTCGGGTAGGCAGCTGCTCCGTGGTGGCGAACTCCGACAGCATTTAGTACGCTGAACTAGATACTTTTGAAACTAGTAGTAAGCCAGCTTTAGGAGTTTTGCCATGACGCAGACGGCCAGCAACCCCGGCCCCCAGCTTACGGTTTCCGTACCCGCTGCGGGCGCACCGGCGAAGCCCGCCGTGCACGTGCAGGACTTTGACGCGGCCGCCGGACTCGCCGCCACCCTTGGGGGTGGGCCGCTCGTCCCGCAAATCGACCCGGAGGCAATAGCGGCGGCCGGGGATGCGGAGGATGTGCTCACGGAGGTGTGGCGGACCAGTTCCTACCTCGAGGGCAAGCAGTGGGAGTTGGACAGCGCCCTCGAAGCGCTGCGCCAGGCGGTCCGGAAGGCTTCTTCTGCGGGTGTCGCCCGGGATGAACTTTGCACGGCGGCGAACCTGTCTGCCGAAGAGCTGGCCGCGATCCTGCTGGGCCCTGAAGCAGCACCCGCTGCCATCTAGGGCCACGCACTTCTTCGGTTCCCGGCTACCTGGCCAGCGGTGACAGCGCCAGCGCCAGCACGAAGGCCATGGCGCAGGTGGCTACCGGCGTCAGGACCCAGAGCCAGATGATCCTGATGACCAGCTTCCGGTTGGTCACGGAAAAGTGCTGGTTCTCGCCCGCGCCCAGGGTGCCCGCCGTGACGGTGTGGGTGGTGGACAACGGCCAGTGCAACCCGATGGCGCCCACGAAGAGCATCAGCGCGCTGAAGGTCTGCGCCACGGAGCCGCGCAGGGGATCGATCCGGGTGATCTTGTAGCCGATGGTGTACGAGATCCGCCATCCTCCGAACAACGTCCCGGCTGTCATCATCACCGCCGACAGCAAGGCCACCCAGATGGGGATCCCGCCGTCGGCGTACCCTGCCGCAAGCAGGGCCAGCAACAGCACGGCACTGACCCGCTGCCCGTCCTGCAGGCCGTGGCCGAAAGCCACCGCGCCGGCGGCAATCGCCTGCGCCCTCCGGAACCGCTGGTTCACCACGTTGGGTTGGGTGTAGCGCGCTCCCCAGGTGGCCGGATAGACCAGCAGGAAGGATCCGCTGTAGGCCACGAGCGGGGAAAGCACTAGCGGGAGGACCACCTGGAACAGCAGCGACTGGTCCACGCCCGCCACCCCAGGGCCTCCCACCGCAAGGCTGGCCAGTCCCGCCCCTGCGAGTCCCCCCACCAGGGCATGGGTGGAGGAGGCGGGGATGCCGCGGCGCCACATCAGCAGGCCCCAGGCGCAGGCGCTGGCCAGGCCGGCCACCAGTATGGCGAGGCCGCCCGGGCCGGCCGGGAGATTGATCCAGGTCCGGCTGGCTGCAACGGCAAGCATCGCGCTCAGCAGGGCGCCCACGAAGTTGAAGAACGCAGCCAGGAGCACGGCCACGCTGGGCGTGAGTGCGCGGTTCCGCACGGCGAGGGCAACCGAGGTGGAGGCATCACGGAAGCCGTTCAGGAAGGCAAACGCTGCGGCCAGCAGGACCACCCCAGCAAAGATGGCTGCGGCCACGTCAGGATTCCTTGACGATGATGCTGCCTACCTGGGTGGCCACCCGCCGCATGTCCTTGGTTACCTCCACCAGCTGGTTGGCGATGTCCCGGTTGCGCGAGTACTGCGCCCACTTCATGTCGGCGATCATGTCGGCAACCCACACCCGGTGGGTGCGTTCGGCGCGTTTTGCAAGGCGCAGGATCTCGATCCAGTAATCCTCGAGGTCGTCCAGGTCATTGAGCCGGCGCATGGCATCAACCGTCAGCTCCGCCTGCCGGCTGATGATCTCCAGCTGGTCGGCCGCCCGCTTGGGCAGGCGGTCCAGCTTGTACAGGGCCACCAGTTCCGCGGCCGCGTCCATCTTCTCCATGGCCTCGTTGAGGTAGCGGGACAGGGCGTACATGTCCTCGCGGGGGAGGGGGTTCACGAAGCTGGAGCGCATGTGCGTCAGCAGCGCGAAATGCAGCTCGGCGGACTTGGCCTCGAGGTTGTGCATGTGATCTACGAGCTTGCCGTGTTCGTCCGCGGGTACGCCAAGGATTTCGGCCAGGGTTGCGCTGGCCAACACGATCTGTTGTGCCATCTGCGATAGGAGGTTCAGCCCTGCGGGCTCCTGGGGAAAAAGGCGCAGCTTCACGTGTTTACCGGTCTCCGGGGACTGTTCAAGGCGGGCGTTGCTGCCGTGTGACTTGACGCCGACGCGCAACTGTCGCCTACTCTACCGGCCCGAAAGAGTGTGCCTTGAATTGGCTGCCGGGACGAGGGCAGAAAAATGGTGCCGAACCGGATACGCCTCTCGGCGGTAGGCCGCTCTAGGCGGCTAATTGTTGAAGCCCGGGGGTTTCGCGGCTCGGCACCGGCTTCAGTCTTCTACTTAGCCCCGCCCAAGTCAATCTTGACAGCCGGCCGTTGGCGGGTGCGGAAAATATCAGGGCGGCGCCTAATCGAGTTCGCCCAGGCGCCACGCGTTGGCGGCGTGTTCCAGGTCTTCGGCGGTCTTGACCAGCTGGTGCGAGTTGCGGGTCAGCTTGCTGGCGTGGGCCTCATTGGCGTGCTCGGCGCCGTCCGCGAGCGTGGCCTGGCCGAGGGCCACCACCCGGCAGAAAGCTGCCGAGCGTTCCAGCGCAACGTCGAAATCGCCGTCGAACGCGCCTGAGAGGATGGCGTCCGCCATGGTGCGCATTTCATCAGCGCCCGGCGGCTCGGCGGCACCGGCCACCACGTTGGACACCTGTGCCGTGTCCCGGCCGGCCCGGAAGTAGACAGATATCCGCTCGGGGTCACGGACGGTGGCGGCACGGAGCGCGTAGAGCCGCCAGAGCGCACCGGGCAGGGAGCGGGCCGGGCTTTCGGCCCACATCTCGGCAATGGCATCCAGGCCTTGCTCGTCGGCGAGCTTCACCAGGCGTTCGGTGATGACGGGATCGTCGCTGTCCCGGCCATGGCGGACCAGCGCCTGCGCGGCAAGGTGGGCGGCCTCCGAGACGCGGGCGGGATCGGCGCCGCCGGCGAACGGCTCGAAATCCATTGGGGCGAACGGCTTTGGTTTGTGGTGCCGGTTGCTGCCGCCGTAGGGGCTGGTTCCTGCTTGCTCGCTCATGCCCCCACGCTACTCCTGTGCCGCAGCGGAAATCGAGCGTCTTCGCGTTCGCCCGGTCCCCGCAGAAAGTGCCGTTGGTCCCGGACAAGCGCACGACGGCGGCTCCCGGACCAGGTGCGAAAGACGCCCGAACCATGGGTTAGAGTATTAACGTCCAGAAATGGATTGGGCCGGGCGGAACGACACAGCGTGTCTGACCGACCGGCAGGGGCCTTTAGCTCAGTTGGTAGAGCATCGGACTTTTAATCCGTGGGTCGTGGGTTCGAGCCCCACAGGGCCCACCCACAGAAGGTTTTGAAGGTCCGCCGTGAGGCGGGCCTTTTCCTTTTAAGCCTGGGATTCAGGCTCGCACGACTATCCCGTTGCGCGGTATCCCGCCACGGAACGAGATGGGAACGCCAGCTCCACCGCTGCTCCAGGGCCCCAGTGCCTGCCGTGTTCGGCGTTCAGCTGGCGGGATCGTACTGGAAGGCCCGCACTTCCTGGGCGCAGCGGCAGGCGGTGGCGATCTTGGAGGCCCAGTGGAGGGCGGCGTCGTACGTGGGCAACTCCAGTATTGTGTAGCCGCCCTCGATCTGCGCTGTCTGGGGGTAGGTGCCCTCGCGCACTGCTCCTTCGCCGCTGACCATCACGGGCGGGACGCTCTCGTCGATGCCCCCGCCAAACACCCAGACACCGGCTTCCTTTGCCTCCTGGACCACCGCATGGGCCGCGTCGGCAACTTCCTGCAGCCCGCCGTCGGGGATGTCCATGACGCCACTGGGGAACGAGATCAGGTACTTGGTCATTGGGCAGGCTCCTTCTTTGCAGGCGCGGATCACCTTCATCCTTCCCACCACCAGGGGGCCGCGCAAGGATTTGTTCCCACCGCTGGCGCTGCAAAACAGGATGCCGCCGCGGCCGAAAGGCACAATAGGCACATGGCAAATACCAGCAAGGGCCGGATGCCGCGCCTGGAAGACGTGGCCAAGGTGGCCGGCGTCTCCCACCAGACCGTTTCCCGGGTGGTGAACAACCACCCCAACGTCAGCAAGGCGACGCGGGAAAAGGTGGAGGCGGCCATTGCCGAACTGGGGTACCGGCGCAATACCGCTGCCCGGAGCCTGGTCACCCGGCGCTCGCAGACCATCGGCGTGCTGGCCAGCGAACTCTCGCAGTACGGCCCTGCCAATACCCTCCTGGGCGTCGAGCAGGCAGCACGCAACGCCGGCTACTTCGTCAGTATCGCCGCGCTGCGGGAAGTCAGCAGGGACGCCATATCCAACGCGGTGGGCCATTTCATGGACCAGGCCGTGGACGGTATCGCCGTGCTGGTACCGCATTCGGACACCCTGGCCGTGCTGGAACAGATGAACCTTCCCGTGCCCGTGGTGGCTGTGGGCTCCGCCGGCAGTGCCTCGGTGAGCGGCGCGATGGTGGACCAGCGCGCGGGAGCCAGGCTCGCCGTCGAACATCTCATCAAGGAAGGCCACCGGCAGATCGGGCACATCGCGGGCCCGCCGGACTGGACTGACGGCGCCGAGCGTGCGGAGGGCTGGCGCGCCGCGCTCCGGGAGGCCGGGCTGGAGGAGTCCCTGCTGGTGGAAGGGGACTGGAGCGCAGGCAGCGGCTACGCGATCGGCCGCAAGCTGGCGTCCGGGCGCACCGCGACGGCCATCTTCGTGGGCAACGACCAGATGGCTTTGGGCCTGCTGCGCGCCTTCACGGAAGCGGGGATCAAAGTGCCCGACGACGTCTCCGTGGTGGGCTTCGACGACCAGCCGGAAGCGGGGTACTTCACGCCGCCGCTGACCACCGTCCGGCAGGACTTCGAGGAACTCGGACGGCGCTGCATGGACATCATGCTCAAGGAAATCGAGTCCGGCGCCGCTGTCAGTTCAACTGTGGTCCCGCCCGAGCTCGTGGTGCGGGCCAGCACCGCCGCCCCCGCGTAGGCGGGGAGCGCGCAGAACCAAAAAAACTCCATGAATCTGCATCCAAATCCGGGGTTGGGCCGGTAGTAGGAGTGTCAGCAGAAAATGCCCGCCAGCCGGGCCGTTCAAGGAGATGGACATGCGCAAAACATTCTTCGCCGCAGGCGCCGGTGCAGCAGCCATTGCAGCCGCAATCGCTCTGGCCGGTCCCGCCCAGGCAGCCGAAGGGGACGCCCAGCTTTCCGTGCTGCACGGGGTCCCCGGACTGACCGTTGACGTCTGGGTCAACGGAAACCGGACCCTTGATGACTTCACCCCGGGAACCCTTGCCGGGCCGCTCGCGCTTCCGGCCGGCAGCTACGAAATTGCGATCACCGCGGCGGATGCCGCCGACGCGTCCGCACCCGCCATTGGTCCCGTAAGCGTCAACCTTGCGGCCAACGGGAACTACACTGCCGCGGCCCACCTGGGTGCGGATGGCAAGCCGACAGCCAGCCTCTTCACCAATGATGTGTCCCAGATCCCGGCCGGAAAAGGCAAACTGACAGTCAGGCATGCCGCCGCCGCCCCAGCCGTCGATGTGCTGGCCGGCGCCACCCCCGTGATCACCAACTTGGCCAACCCGAACGAGAAGACACTCACCCTCGACCCGGGCACCGTCCCGGCCGCAGTGGCCGCCACGGGCACCACCACTCCGGTGATAGGCCCGGCGGACGTGGCGGTGGCCGAGGGAACACACACCATCGTTTATGCCTGGGGGAGCCTGGCTGACCAGAACCTGAAACTTGCCGTGCAAACCATCGAGGGCCTGCATTCGGCGCCGGGCTCGGTGCCGGGTGCGCTTAACGGTTCGGCGAGTTCCGGCGGAGCGGGTACTGCCGTAGCCACGGCCGGATTCGGACTGGCAGCATTGGCCCTCCTCGCGGGCGCGATAGGCGCGGCCCGCACGGTCCGTGCCCGGAGGGCGGGGCAGTAGCCTCGCGGAATCCGCGAAGGACGTAAGCGCAAGGGGCCCGGCCCGTCAAAGGACGGGCCCCTTGGGCTGGTCCTGCCAAGGTCAACAAGCACAGTGGAAGGGAGGCGTTAGGAATGACGGCAAGCTCGACGACGGCACCGGGCTGCCGCCGGCGCCATGCGGCAGGTGGCGGGGCCGCCGCGCTGGTGGCTGCCGCGCTGGTTCTGTCCGGCTGCGGTTTGGGCAGCTCCGGAGGAGCCGGCAACCCAGGGGGAGAAGCGGTCCCGATGGCAACGATGCCGCCAGGGACCGGTTCTCCCGGTCCGGCGCTCTCCGGACAAGAGCCCACTCCCACCGGTCCCGGCGGAACTGCGGTTCCCGTCCGCCCGGTTGTTCCTCCTGCCGGGGGTATCCCGGTCCGGCCCGCCACTGCGCCCGCAGCTCCGGCCGTGTCCGCGCCCACCTCCTTGACCGTGGCGGGCACGGCCATCGATATGCCGGTGGTGCCCGGGGGAGTTTCCGCAGAGGGAGTGATGGAAATTCCTGAGGCCTTCAACCGGGCGTCGTGGTACAAATTCGGTCCGGCCCCCGGCGCGGCGGAGGGAACCGCCGTCATTGCCGGCCATATCGACACCACCTCGGACCGGGCGCCGTTTTCGGCATTGAAGTCCCTCGCTGCCGGGACCGTCATCCGGGTGGGCCGGGACGGAGCCCCGCCGGTTACCTACCGGGTGGTGGGAGTGGAAATGATGGCCAAGGATAAATTCGACGGCGGCGCCCTGTTCCGCCGGTCCGGCCCGCACGAACTCAAGCTGGTCACCTGTGGCGGCAGGTGGCTGGACGAGCGGATGGACTACAGCGACAATGTGATTGTCACCGCGGTTCCTGCATGATCGGTGGCCAATCGCTTGACTCGTGCACCGAAGCCGGGAAGGAGTTGCCTGTGACGCTTCCCGGGCAGGCCTCCCGCGGGTGGGACGACACGCTGACCGATTCTTTCCTGGCCGGGGACGAGAACGCGCTGGCAGCGGCCTACCGCGAGTTCGCGCCCCTGGTGCAAACCTTGGCCCTGCGCTCCCTTCCGGACCGTGCGGCCGCCGACGACGTGACCCAGGAGGTCTTTATCCGGGCCTGGCGTTCACGGAACACCTTCAACCCCCAGGTGGCCAGGCTTCCGGCATGGATCGTCGGAATCACGCGCAACGCCATTACCGACGCCCATTCGGCGGCGGCCCGGGAAGCGCGCAAGGCCTTCGCCGCGGCCGGGGCCGGCATGGGGGACGATGCCGGAACCGGCACGGAGGCGGCGGAAATGCTGGCGGACCGGTTGCTTCTGGACGGGGAGTTGGAGAGGCTCGGCGAGCCGCAGGGGTCCATCATGAAGCTGGCCTTCTACGAGGACCTGACGCACGAGCAGATCTCACGAAAGCTCGGGCTCCCGCTTGGTACGGTCAAGAGCCACATCCGCCGGAGCCTCTCGCATCTACGCAGCAGATTGGAGGTAGACCATGCCGCATCTTGATCCGGAACAGTTGAGCCTCCTGGCACTCTACGAGGGGCGGGAGGATCCGGAGGGCCGCGATCACCTTGCGGCCTGCCCCGAGTGCGCGAATGACTTTGCCGCCCTTCGCCGCACGGTGGATGCCGTGAAGGCATCCCCTGACGTCGGCCGCCTGGCCGTGCCCGGGCCCCAGGTATGGGCTGGAATCCATCGGGAGCTGGGCCTTTCCGAATCACTGCGGGAGGATCCGCTCGCCGTGAAGGAGCCAGCGGAGGGCCCGGTGGCGTCAGGGGTGGCCGCGCCGCCAGCGCCGGCGCCGCCGTCGAACGTCATCCGGCTCGGTGGCCGGGCCGGGGGCGGCAGGACCAAGGCCGCGTGGTGGCACCGCCCCGGCCCGTTGCTGGCAACGGCGGCTGCTGCTGCGCTGGTGGTTTCCGGTGCCATCTGGGCGTTGAACCGTCCGCCCGGGCCCCAGGAACTTGCTGCTGCCCGGCTGGCGCCGCTGGCCCAGCACTCAGCGTCAGGGTCGGCGAAGGTCGTGACGGGTCCAGACGGCTCCCGCAAGCTGGAAATCAGCTTGGACAAGGATGAAGCCAAGGGCTACCAGGAGGTGTGGCTGATCGCCCCGGACCTGACCCGGCTGGTCAGCCTGGGCGTCATGAACTCCACGTCCGGAACCTTTCAGGTGCCCACCGGCCTGGACCTCTCCCAGTACCCGGTGGTGGATGTGTCGGACGAACCAATGGATGGCAACCCCGCACACTCCAGCGTGAGCATCGCCAGGGGCACGTTGACGTCCTGACCCACTGGTGAAAAGCAGGGATCACAACATGTCAGCGGCCGAAGTGCGGCTGCGGCGCCCCCTCCGGAAGCCGCTCCAGGATGCCCTCCGCCACCTTGCGGACCTTGATGTTCCGGTGGCTCGATGCCTTTGCGAGGATGGCGAACGCCTCCTCGTAGGAGCACCTGTTTTGGGCCATGATCACGCCGCACGCGACGTTGATGGACGTCCTGCTGTCCAAGGCAGAGTGGAGGTCGGTCGCGAGGGACCGGGCAGTGTGCATGTCGATGGCCATGTGGAGGCTCCTGGCGGCCAGGGTGGCGAACCCGCGGGCCTCGGCGATGACCTGGAGCGGAAAGGCTTTCGCATCCGGTGCGAAGAAAGCGAGGGCCGCGGTCATCCGGCGGGGGTCGGCCTCGGCGGGAAATATCTGCTCCCGCTGGACCCCGGCGTCCAGCGGGAGCCTTACTGCCAAGGCACTGCCGTATCCGGCGGACTGCAGCCGCCCGGAGTACTGCCGCCAGCGGAAGTCACCGTTCCGTTGAAGCACCGCCACCGGATGGCCTCCCGACAAGACATCGGTCACCGGCCCCTCCGCGGACCCGCGTTCCCAGCCGAGCAGGCGGAGGACCTCTTCGGAGGTGCCGGACAGCGCCGGACTCCGCTTGGGCTGCTGCAGCACCAGGCCGCAACCCACCTCAATCCCCGCCGTCCTGGCGATGTGCCCGGCGGATGCGGCCACCAGCAGGTCCAGGGAGTCGGCGAGGGTTTGGGCGCCGCTGACCAGGTCCAACAGGAGGGCTGGATTACGGTGGCCGTCGGGTCCTGGAGAGGCAGGCGCAACCGTGGCAGCACTGCCCCCGCCGGGGCCGCGTGAGGATGGAGGGCCGGCGACGGCTGGGGGAGAGCCCTTGGTCTCAAAGAGCTCCTCGTCGCCGGCCCCGCTTACTACCCGGGCCCTGCGGGCCGGGAAACCTGTACGTGGGTGTGGTGCATTCATTGCCAGTCCCACACCCCCCTAGTGAGTCAAGTACCGAAAGCCGGAAGTGGTATTGCCTCTGGGAAGAATTTAGTGGCCAGGAAGCACCCGGTGAATGCGTAGCTGGTACCTGTTTTTGGGACGGGGCAGTACTTGGAATCCTGCTCCTGCGATGCCTTCGGGCCATTGCCGCAGGTGGGACCCTGCCCTGCCCGGCGCATGTGGGGGAGAGGGCAAACACCACGGACTTCCCCGTTTCCTTGACTCGCCGGACAGAACCGCAAAGAATGCTTCTATAACGTTGTAAATAATCTGACACAAGGATGTTTTCGTGACCCCAGCAGAATCCACCCCGGCAACGATCACCATCGATCCCGCCTTCACCGTGGGCCCCGTCCGGCGGCGCACCTTTGGCGCTTTCGTTGAGCACCTCGGGCGCTGTGTGTACACCGGAATCTTCGAGCCGGACCACCCCGATGCCGACGAGGACGGCTTCCGGAAGGATGTACTTGAGCTCACCCGTGAACTGGGCGTCTCCACGGTGCGGTACCCCGGCGGCAACTTCGTCTCCGGATACCGTTGGGAGGACGGCGTGGGACCGGTGGACCAGCGGCCCGTCCGGCTGGATTTGGCCTGGCACTCCACCGACCCCAACTCCGTAGGCGTGGACGAGTTCGCCAAGTGGTCCGCGAAGGCCGGCGTAGAGCCCATGATGGCCGTCAACCTGGGCACCCGCGGCGTCCAGGAGGCCCTTGACCTGCTGGAGTACTGCAACATCGACGGCGGCACCGCCCTCTCAGAGAAAAGACGCGCCAACGGTGCCGCCACCGGCTACGGCATCAGGATGTGGTGCCTGGGCAACGAAATGGACGGCCCCTGGCAGATCGGGCACAAGAACGCCCAGGAGTACGGCAGGCTGGCCGCGGACACCGCCCGCGGAATGCGCATGATCGATCCCGGCCTGGAACTCGTGGCCTGCGGCAGCTCCGGCCCCACGATGCCCACGTTCGGTGAGTGGGAGCGTGTGGTCCTGACCGAAACCTACGACGTGGTGGACCTGGTCTCCGCGCACCAGTACTTCGAAGACTCCGGCGACCTCCAGGAACACCTCGCTGCCGGGCACAAGATGGAAGCCTTCATCCGCGACATCGTCAGCCACATCGACCACGTGAAGTCCGTCCGAAAGTCCACCAAACAGGTCAACATCTCCTTCGACGAATGGAACGTCTGGCACATGAGCCGCGGCGAATCCAAAGTCCCCAGCGGAAACGACTGGCCCGTGGCCCCCGTCCTGTTGGAGGACACCTACACGGTGGCCGACGCCGTGGTGGTGGGGGACCTGCTGGTCACGCTGCTCCGGAACACGGACCGCGTCCTCTCGGCAAGCCTCGCGCAACTGGTGAACGTCATCGCCCCCATCATGACCGAACCCGGCGGCCGGTCCTGGAAGCAGACCACCTTCCACCCGTTCGCCCTGACCTCCCGGCACGCGTCCGGCACGGTCCTGCAACTCGCCGTCGAATCCCCCCTTGTCAGCGGAGGTACGACGGCCGACTTCGCCGCCCTGTCCGCCGTCGCCACCTACGACGCGGCAAAGGGCGAGGCGGTGGTGTTCGCCGTCAACCGCTCGGCCGCCGGGGCACTGACACTTGACGCCGCCGTCGGGGGACTGGGCAACGTCCGGGTCATCGAGGCGCTGACCTACTCCAACAAGGACCCCTACTGGCAGGCCACGGCCGACGATTCCAGCTCCGTCCTGCCGGCGGAGAACGTCACGGCCAAGGCCGACGGCGGACACCTGACAGCCGAGCTCCCGGCCGTGTCCTGGTCCATGATCCGGCTCGCCGTGGAGGCCTGAACGGGCCGCGTGCCAGGGCGGAGGCGGCCCCATGACGACGACGGCCCGCAGGTGGGAGGATGGACGGCATGGAACTGCACATCACGGGCGATCCCGCCGCGGACAAGTTGTTGAGTGAGGACGCCTTCGCCCTGCTGACCGGCATGCTGCTGGACCAGCAGGTCACCATGGAATCGGCCTTCGCCGGACCGGAAAAGATCAGGACCCGGATGGGCACCCTGACGCCCGAGGCCATCGCCGGGCACGACCCCGCGGAATTCGTGGAGATCTTCAAGGAACGGCCCGCCGTCCACCGCTTCCCCGGATCCATGGCCGGCAGGGTGCAGGCGCTCGCCGAGGCTGTCCGGGACCACTGGGACGGCGATGCCGCAGCCATCTGGACCAAGGGCTCACCCGACGGTGCAGAGGTGTTGAAGCGGCTCAAGGCGCTGCCCGGCTTCGGTGAGCAAAAAGCAAAGATCTTCCTGGCCCTGCTGGGCAAGCAGCGGGGCCTTGACGCGCCCGGCTGGCGGGAAGCGGCCGGCCATTACGGGGAAGAGGGCTCCTACCTGTCCGTGGCGGACATCGTGGACCCGGAATCCCTGGCCAAGGTGCGGGCCAGCAAGCAAGCGGCCAAGGCGGCGGCGAAGGCAGGAAAAGAACGTTAATGGCAGTCACCATGAACGACGTCGCCCGCGCGGCCGGCGTTTCGCTCAAAACGGTCTCGAACGTCCTGAACGACTACGAGTTCATCCGCCCGGCCACCAAGCAGCGTGTGCAGGACGCCATTGCTGAACTGGGGTATGAGGCCAACCTCACCGCCCGAAGCCTGCGCTCTGGCAAGACGTCCATGCTGGGCCTGGTGCTCTCCGACCTCTCGGCGCCCTACTACGCGGAACTGGCGTCCAGGCTGATGAAGGCCGCATCGCGCCGCGGCTACCGGGTGCTGGTGGAGCAGTCCGGCGCTGAGGCTTCCGTTGAACTCAGCGCCCTGCACGGGACGTTCCGGCAGCTCACCGACGGGCTGCTCTTCACCCCGCTGGTGCTGGACGCCGACGCCATCGCCGCCCGCGCCGGCACCAAACCCCTGGTGATGCTCGGCGAGCACATCATGGACCCCCGCTTCGACCTGGTCACCATGAAGAACGGGGAAGCCGCGGC
This sequence comes from Arthrobacter sp. 135MFCol5.1, assembly GCF_000374865.1. GTDB lineage: Bacteria > Actinomycetota > Actinomycetes > Actinomycetales > Micrococcaceae > Arthrobacter. The sequence goes on from NZ_KB895464.1 coordinate 41,421, forward strand.
TGCGCTGACCACCCACCTGCTGCAGGCCGGCCGCCGTCGCATCGCCGTCATCGGCGCCCACCCGGAGGAGTCCACCGGGACCGCGGGACTGCGCATGAACGGGTACCGGAAGGCGCTGGAACAGGCGGGCGTCCAATTCGACGCCGACCTGGTGGCCCCCGCCGAATGGCGCCGCGATACAGGTGCCGCCGCCGTGGCGGGACTGATGGCCTCGGGCGTGCAGTTCGACGCCGTTTTCGGCCTGAACGACGTCCTGGCATTGGGCGCCATGCACGAATTGTTGATCAGGGGCGTCAACGTGCCGGGGGACGTGGCGGTCGCGGGCTTTGACGACATCGACGAGGCCCGTTTCGCGTCCCCGTCCTTGACCACCATCTCCCCAGGCATGGATGAGATCGCGGAGCGTTCGATCAGCCTGCTGCTGGACCGGATCGGCGGGCGCGAAACATCCGGGCAGGGCGTGCACATGGAATCAGGGTTCGAGCTGAAGATCCGGGAATCCGCACCCTAGCGTTCCGTCCGGATGATGGACCTGAAACGTGGCGGAAACGTGACCGGCCTAGGCTGGCTGGCAGCACGCCCCAGGCCGTCGAAGGGAACCCCATGCATCTGATGCCGCGTGAGCAGGAAAAGCTCCTGATCGTAGTGGCCGCGGACCTCGCCCGCCGCCGCCAGGGGCGGGGACTCAAGCTCAACTACCCCGAAGCCGTGGCCATCATCAGCTACGAACTGATCGAAGGTGCCCGGGACGGCAGGACCGTGGCCGAGCTCATGAGCTACGGCACCACCCTGCTGGGCCGTGACGACGTCATGGAAGGGGTGCCCGAGATGATCCATGACGTGCAGGTCGAGGCCACGTTCCCCGACGGCACCAAGCTGGTCACCGTCCACAACCCGATCCGCTAAGGAGCGCCGCAATGATCCCAGGCGAGTACATCCTCCGGCCCGAGCCCGTGACGGCGAACCCCGGCCGGGAGTCCATCGACGTTGCGGTGACCAACACCGGTGACCGGCCCGTCCAGGTGGGCTCCCACTTCCACTTCGCCGAGGCCAACGCCGCCCTGTCCTTCGACCGGGAGGCGGCCTACGGCCGGCGCCTGGACATTCCGGCCGGAACAGCCGCCCGGTTCGAACCCGGCGACTCCCGCAGCGTACGGCTGATCGAACTGGCCGGCGCACGCGAGGTCTACGGACTCAGCAACGCCGTCAACGGAAAGCTCGACGGCGGCACCCGCCTGGACGGGGGCGCAAAGTGAGCTTCGAGATTCCACGCCGGCAGTACGCGGACCTCTACGGCCCCACCGCCGGGGACAAGATCCGCCTGGCGGACACCGACCTGTTCCTCGAGATCGAAAAAGACTTCACCGCCTACGGCGAGGAAGTGGTGTTCGGCGGCGGCAAGGTCATCCGCGACGGCATGGGCCAGAACGGCCAGGCCACCAGGGACGGGAACGTCCAGGGCGCAGACATCCCCGACACCGTCATCACCAACGCCGTCATCCTTGACTACACCGGCATCTACAAAGCGGACGTGGCCATCAGGGACGGGCACATCTTCAGGATCGGCAAGGCGGGCAACCCGCAGATCACCGACGGCGTGGACATCGTCATCGGGGCCAGCACTGAAATCATCGCCGGGGAACGGAAAATCCTTACCGCCGGTGGCATCGACACCCACATCCACTTCATCTCCCCGGATCAGGTGCCCACGGCCCTGGCCAGCGGCGTGACCACCATGATCGGCGGCGGCACCGGCCCGGCTGAAGGCACCAAGGCCACCACCGTGACGCCCGGAAAGTGGCACATCCAGCGGATGCTGCAGGCAGCCGAAGGGCTGCCCATGAACATCGGCCTGTTCGGGAAAGGCCACGCGTCCGCCGTCGAACCCCTCGCCGAGCAGATCCGAGCCGGCGCCATCGGCCTGAAAGTCCACGAGGACTGGGGATCCACCACCTCCTCGATAGACACCTCGCTCACCGTCGCCGACGAATACGACGTCCAGGTGGCCATCCACACCGACACCCTGAACGAGTGCGGGTTCGTGGAGGACACCATCCGGGCCATCAACGGGCGCGTGATCCACACCTTCCACACCGAAGGCGCCGGCGGCGGCCACGCGCCGGACATCATCAAGATCGCCGGCATGCCCAACGTCCTGCCCGCCTCCACCAACCCCACCCTGCCCTACACCCGCAACACCATCGAAGAGCACCTGGACATGCTCATGGTGTGCCACCACCTCAACCCGGACATCCCCGAGGACGTGGCCTTCGCGGACTCCCGCATCCGCGCCGAGACCATCGCCGCCGAGGACGTCCTCCAGGACCTGGGCATTTTCTCCATTACCTCCTCCGACTCGCAGGCCATGGGCCGGGTGGGTGAGGTCATCACCCGCACCTGGCAGGTGGCGGACAAGATGAAGAAGCAGCGCGGCGCCCTGGACGAGGGCGACGGCGGGACCGGCCCGGGCAGCCACGGCTCGCCAGGCAGCGACAACTTCCGGCTCAAGCGCTACGTGGCCAAATACACGATCAACCCGGCCATCGCCCAGGGCATCGCGGACTCGGTGGGCTCGGTGGAGGTGGGCAAATTCGCCGACCTCGTGCTCTGGGACCCGGCCTTCTTCGGGGTCAAACCTGAGCTGGTGCTCAAGGGCGGCCAGATTGCCTACGCCCTGATGGGAGACGCGAACGCTTCCATCCCCACACCGCAGCCACGCACCATGCGGCCCATGTTCGCCACGTTCGGCAAGGCTGTGCAGCAGTCCTCCATCACCTTCCTGTCCCAGGCAGCGATCGACGCCGGCGTGCCCGGGGAATTGGGGCTGGAGAAGGTCATCCGGCCCGTCTCCGGCATCCGCAACCTCACCAAAGCCGACCTCAAATACAACGACGCAACCCCGGACATCCAGGTGGACCCGGAAACCTACCAGGTGACGGTCGACGGCGAGGACGTCACCTGCGAACCCTCCGACGTCCTGCCCATGGCGCAGCGCTACTTCCTGTTCTAGACCCCACCGGAGCCCCCACGTGATCATCGACAAAGTCCTCGGCAACCTGCATGACCTCCCGGACCCCGAAACCTACGCCGGACTGCACCGGGAAAAGGTGATGCTTCCCAGCTCCCAGCTGGTCAAGCGCATCCAGCGCGCCACCACGGACCACGGCAAGGAGATCGGCATCCGACTGTCCGCCGGCTCCGGGGACCTCCGCGACGGCGACATCCTCCACGTGGAAGAGGCCAACATGATCGTGGTGTCCGTGCTGCCCACCGACGTCCTGGTCATCGCACCCCGCACCATCCACGAAATGGGCGTCACCGCACACTCCCTCGGCAACAGGCACCTCCAGGCACAGTTCTTCGACGCGTCCTCCGAGTACGGGGCCGATGTCATGGTGTGCGCCTACGACCACACCGTCGAGGACTACCTCCGCCACAACTCAGTGCCCTACACCCGCCAGGAACGCGTCATGCCTGTGCCTTTCCGCCATGCTGAACACTCGCACTAGGTCGTCGTCTTCGGCTCTTGGCGCCGGCCGGGCTGGCTGCGCCGACCCGGAATGGGGGCTGTGCCCGCTTCGCGGTGCCCACCACGCCGCAGCCCCCATCCCGGGCCGTCGCTTGGGTCTCGCGCCTTTGGGAGGCGCTTAGTGAGCGGGTATCAGCTGGCGCTGCAGCAGCTCACTGACTCTGCGCTTCCTACTGGGGCGTTTGCCCACTCGCTTGGGTTCGAGACCTATGTCGACGCCGGGGTGGTCGCTGATGAGGCTTCTTTTGGGGTGTGGCTTGGTGCTTTTGTGTCGCAGCAGCTTACTTACTCGGATGGGCTGGCGATTCGGTTCCTTTATGAAGGGGCTGATGTGGGGGAGCTGGATTCTCTTCTTTCTGCTTCTCTCCTGCCGCGGCAGGTTCGGGAGGCGAGCGTCAAAATGGGGCTCCGGCTGCTGGAGATTGGGGCTGAGGTGTTTCCTTCACCTGCGCTGGGACTGTACCGGGACCTGGTGGGTGACGGCCGGGCCGCAGGGCACCAGCCGCTCGCGTTCGCCGTCGTCGCCCGCTCCCTGGACGTTCCGCTCCAGGAGGCGCTCGCCGCCTACCTTTTCGCCACCGTCACCTCGCTGACGCAGAACGCCGTGCGTGCCATCCCGCTGGGCCAGAACGCCGGGCAGCGGGTGCTGCGGGCAGCGCACGACGACGTCGCTGCCGCCATCGACACGATCGCCCACCTCACGCCGGACGACCTTGGGGCCGTCAGCCCCGGCCTGGAAATCTCGCAAATGAGGCACGAACGCCAACGTGCCCGCATGTTCATGAGCTGACCGTGCTTGAAAATACTGTGCTTTTGAGTCAAAGGAGGACACATGTCTGAACCCATCAAGATCGGCATCGGAGGACCCGTGGGAGCTGGCAAGACCCAGCTCGTGGAGCGGCTCACCCGGCACATGAGCGGGGAAATCTCCATGGCCGCCATCACCAACGACATCTACACCATCGAGGACGCCAAAATCCTTGCCGCCAACGGCATCCTCCCCGTGGACCGGATCATCGGCGTCGAAACCGGCGGCTGCCCGCACACCGCCATCCGCGAAGACACCTCCATGAACACCGCCGCCATCGAGGAACTCAAAACCCGCCACCCCGACCTGCAAGTCATCTTCGTCGAATCCGGCGGCGACAACCTTTCCGCCACCTTCAGCCCCGAACTCGTCGACTTCTCCATCTACATCATCGACGTGGCCCAAGGCGAAAAGATCCCCCGCAAAGCCGGCCAGGGCATGATCAAGTCCGACCTCTTCATCATCAACAAAACCGACCTCGCACCCCACGTCGGCGCTGACCTGGCCGTCATGGAGCGGGATTCCAAGGAATTCCGAGGCAACAAACCGTTCTGCTTCACCAACCTGAAAACTGACGAGGGCCTGGACAAGGTCATCGACTGGATCCGGCACGACGTCCTGATGCTTGATTTGGCCTCATGAGTACGACGGCGGTCGGGTCACCTCAAGCAGGCACCTCGCCGGGGCCTGCGCCCGCGGATGATAGGGGCCGTGCCCGCTTCGCGGTGCCCGCCACGCCGCGGCCCCTATCACCCGCGTCCGCTGATCGGCCCCCGATGGGCGAGCTTGAGCTTCGGGTCGCCTTACGCGGTCAGCGTTCAGTCGCGACGTATCAATATCACCGTGGCGCTCTTCGAGTACTCCGCCCGCACTATCTTGATGACTCCGGGCAGGTTTGTTATGTCGTCGTCAATCCTGGCGGGGCTTATCTTGGGGCGGATCTCTTTGTCATAGATGTGGAGGTCGGGGAGGGGGCTGACCTGCTGTTGACCACCCAATCCGCTACCAAGATTTATCGGACTCCCGGGTCCTTTGCCGAGCAGCGGATGGTGGTGCGGCTGGGGGAGGCGGCGCGGCTGGAATTCATGCCGGACCAGCTCATCGCCTACCGCGAGGCCAGCTACCGGCAGCGGACCTCCGTGACCCTGCGGCCGTCGTCGTCCTTGGTCATGGCTGAGGTGGTCACTCCCGGCTGGTCGCCGGACGGTTCGGCTTTCCAATACCGGGAAGTGCGGCTGCGCAACGAAATCCGCGTCGAATCCGACGGCGGAACCCACCTGCTGGCGCTGGACAACCTGCTGATCCGGCCACCGCTGCACGACGTCACCGGGCTCGGATTCATGGAAGGCCACAGCCACCTCGGGTCCCTGGTGGTGGTGGATGCGAGGGTGGACCAGGCACTCGCCGATGACCTGCACGGGCTCACGGCCGGCCGCGAAGCGCTGACCGGCATCTCACTGGCGCGCCCAGTTGCGGGGACTTCCGGGCTGGTTCTGCGGAGCCTCTCCAACAGCACCGACGAACTGAACCGCCTGCTCCGGTCCTGCACCGACTTCCTGCGCAGTCGCTGGTACGGCCAGGGTCCGCTGGACCTGAGGAAGCACTGATGACCAGCATCGCCACCCTCTACCGGGACCGGGACTCCCTGCCGCTCCGGACCCGCGCGCTGTTCACTTTCGGCGCGGTGGCCGCCCTGCACGCCGCCGCCGTCGTCCTCCTGCTCGCCGGCACGACCGCCGGCGGCCAACCGCTGACCTGGGGCCTGTTCCTCACCGCCTACCTGGCCGGCGTGAAGCACAGCTACGACTGGGACCACCTGGCAGCCATCGACAACTCCACCCGCAAGTTCGTGGCGCAGCGTCAAGACCCGGTCAGCGTTGGCTTCGCCTTCAGCCTGGGGCACAGCTCCGTGGTGACCCTCGCCGGGGTGCTGGTCATCGCGGGGGCATCCCTGGTGGGCGGACTGATGCAGGACGGTTCGGCCGGCAACCTGGTCCTGGGCCTGATCGGCAGCGGCGTATCCGGCCTGTTCCTGCTGGCCATGGGACTGTTCAACGGCTCCGCCTTCGTCCGTTCCGCCGGCGCCTACCGCCGCGCCCGCAACGGCGCCGCCGTCGAGCCCCGGGACCTGGAACCGCAGGGCGCGGTGGCGCGGCTGCTGGCCCGGCCGCTGTCCAGGGTGCGCCGGCCGCGGAACATCTACGTGATTGGGTTCCTGTTCGGCCTCGGCTTTGACACTGCCACCACCATCGGGCTGCTGATGATGACGACGGCGGCCTCGCTGGCCGGAGTGCCGCCGTTCGCCCTGCTTGCGCTGCCGGTCGCCTTCGCCGCCGCGATGACACTCTGCGACTCGGTGAACGGCATGGCCATGCTGCGGATGTACCGCTCCGCGCTGGACGACCCCCGGCGGAAGCTCGGTTTCAACGCCGTGGTCACGGGCATCTCGGCCGTGTCCGCCCTGTTCATTGCCGTGATCACGCTCGGCGGATTCCTGCACGCCGCGTTGTCCCTTGACGATCCCGTGACGGGGTGGCTCGGATCGATCGACCTGGGCGACGCCGGCCTGCTGCTGGTGGCCTTGCTGCTGGCCGTATGGGCCGGCGCGGCGCTGAAGGGCAAGGCGTTCCGGACCAAGTGACGGGGCGCGGTACCACCGGCACCGCGCCCGCCAGGTCCGGACCTTAACGGACAGAATCAGCAACGGACGGAATCAGCCGGTCAGCCGAAATCGGCTACGTAGCTGGGAACCCCCACGGCGTCGGTTGAGACCGGCGCCCCCGTGTCGTTGACCACGTGATCCAGCGTGCCTGCGCCGAGGTTCACCGTCAAAAGGCTGTGCAGCTTCACGCCCGGCGTTACCGGCACCTCAAAGCCCCTCGTTGCGTGGATGCTGGGGTCGACGTTGGTGTAAACGTAGCTGCCGCCGCCCCAGAGCTCGTGGGCCTTGACGGAGTCTGCCACCTTGTAGCCTGCCCAGCCCAGGACCCCGTCGTGCTGCCACGCGGCCTGGTTGGGGGCGTCGTAGGGCAGCTCGTTCTGGAAGAAGACCGTGCGCCCGCTTTCTCCATTCCAGATGACGTTGTACTGCTGGTAGTGCTCCACGAACAGGCCCGTGGCCGTGACGTTGTTGCCGTTGACGATCACACCGTTCGCACCGGTGTTGGTGGTCCAGCCGACGCCGTTTCCATGGTCGGCGCGCCAGGCCCAGATGTGGTCCAGAAGGACGTTGTCGCTGTTGACTTCCAGGCTGACCGAGGCTTTGCCGCTATGCGGTCCACCGACGCGGAAGAACACATCATGGAGCGTGGTGGGGTTTGCCGGATCGGTGTGCACGGATGAGCTGGACGGCCCATTGCCCTTCCCGATGCGCATCAGGGCGGGCGAATTCACCTCGCCGGCGTCCACCGTGACGGCGGCGATGTCCACTCCGGGGACATCTGCCACCGTCAGGGGAACTGAGCCGTTGACGGCGGTGAGGGTTGCCATCCCGAGTCCCAGGACCACGGTTCCGGCCCGCTTGACCTCAATGCTCCGGTCAACGTCGTAGACCCCGGGGGTCAGGAGCAGGTTCTTTCCGCGGGCCAGCTGGGAATTGATGGTCTGCACTGAATCGCCGGGCTTTGCGATATAGAAGTCGGTCAAGGGGATGCTGCGGCCCGCGGTGGGGCCGTTTTCCCACGTGGTCCCGGCAGAGTCCTGGCGGACGGAGGGAACGAACACGCTGTACTGGCCGGCCGGATCCACGGTCAGGTAGGGCTTCTCGCGGCTGATGGGAGTGCTGTCCAAGGTGGTGTAGGGCGGGTTCGGAAAGGAATCGGCAGGTGCACCGTTCACCCCTGAGAACACCTGGTTCCAGACTCCATTTGACCAGCTTCCGATGCTGCTGTTGCGGACCAGGTACTGCTGCTGGGAGCCATTGATGACGGCGCCCGTCTTTGAATCTGCGATGAAACCGCCGCTGGCGTACTGTGGACCGGCCGTGCAGTAGTCCATCAGGGAGAGGTTGCCGCCGGTGATGTTGACCCGGCGCATGGGGGAGGCCTGGGAGGCGGCCCAGAAGTTGGCGGAGCTCCGGCACCCCTCAAGGCCCGTGACGTTGATGGTGAGGTTGGACAAGGAGCGCCAGAAGTTGTTGAGCGCGATGCAGTTGTCAGCGGCCAGGCACCGGTTGTAGACGTCCACGTGCCCGTTGATGGTGACGTCGGTGGGGGCAGCGCCCAGGCCCGCAACCTCGGTGGAATACCCCACCTGGATGATCAGCGGCTCTTGGGGCGTGCCGTAGGTGCCGGGCTTGAAGAGCAGGGAATAGCGTTTGGTCCCCATTTCGTCGTCCACCTGCTGCGCCGCAATGGAATCCACCGTGGCCTTGATCCGGGCCACCGGCATGCCGGGATCGAAAACGTAGGTGTTGGGTCCGAAGGGGTGTCCTGAAGCCGGTGCTGGGGCTGGGGGCACTGGCGACGCCGGTGCCTGGGCTGCCGGGCCCAGGGCCGGTGCTGCGGCCTGCGCGGGTGCTGCCCCGCCGGCGGCGAAGAGACCCATGAGCAAGGCGGCGGCGGCCGCAATCGTCCCGGCCCGGTGCAGGCGCGGTAACAATACGGGGTTGGCTGTATCAGGGCGTGGGGCTAGCGGCATTGCTGGTCCTGTCGGTGATGGGGTGGACGGCCAGGGCAACTGGGGCAGCCGGGCCGAGTGGTGGGAGCGCTCCCGTCGGGGAAGCGTAGCATTGCGTTTTTGCCCAGGCAAGGCTTTTCGGGAGCGCTCCCACGCACCCTCGGTGTCGTATTGTCGGTGGAATGAACGCAAACTCCAGCCGCCCGGGCACGCCAGGAGCAGGGCGGCCCAGTCCCACGCTGGAGAACCTGGCGTCGGCCGCCGGGGTATCCCGTTCCACCGCATCCCGCGCAATCAACGGCGGGTCCAAGGTGAGTGCGAAGGCCCAGGCCGCCGTCGATGCCGCAATCGTGGCGTTGGGCTACACACCGAACCGCGCTGCACGGAGCTTGGTCACCCGGCGCGCCGGTTCGGTGGCGCTGGTCATCCCTGAACCTGACGCCCGGGTCATGATGGACCCCTACTTCGCTGCCGTGATCACGGGCGTCAATGAAGCACTGCGCGGCACCGACCTGCAGTTGGTGCTCCTGATGTCCCGGGCCGGGGACGACTCCGCCCGGACCCTCCGCTACCTGCGCGGCGGGCACGTGGACGGTGCCATCGTGGTGTCCCACCACCGCGCCGATGACTGGGTGGAGACCTTGGGTGCCACGGGGCTGCCCACCGTCTTCATCGGCAGGCCCTGGGACACGGGAGCGGGAATTCCCTACGTGGACCTGGACAACTTCGAGGGCGGCCGGCTGGCAGCCCGGCACCTGGCATCCTTGGGCCGCACCACGCTGGCAAGTGTTGCCGGCCCCACCGACATGACGGCCGCCGTCGACCGCCTTGACGGTTGGCTCCAGGGACTCAAGGACGCGGGCCTGCAGCCCGGGCCCGTCATCCACGGGGACTTTACGACGACGGGTGGCGCCGCCGCGGCCGGGCGCCTGCTGGCCCAAGCGCCCGGAGTGGACGGGATTTTCGCCGCCTCCGACCTCATGGCCCTCGGCGTCGTGGATGCCCTTCGGGGCACGGGCCGGCGGGTACCGGAGGATGTGGCAGTGGTGGGCTTCGACAACCACGCCATCCAGGCATCAAACGGCTTGGGACTCACTACCGTGGCGCACCCCATGGTGGACATGGCTTCTGCGGCAGGACAACTCCTGGTCAGCGCGATCGGATCCCCCGGGGAGCACATGGACCCGGTGGTCTATCCGGCGGAACTGGTGGTGCGCGCCAGTACGGTTCCCTGACCGCCCCGGCGCGCCTCCCAGCAAAGGCCGGAGCTACGCCGCGATCTTTCCCTTGGCTTTGCGGTGCGGCCGGTGCGCGGTGGCGGCCAAGCGCGAGTGCGCCCCGGCGAGGACTTCGCTGCCGTCCGGCACGGTGCTGTCCGTGACAAGGTGGGCGCCGTGCTCTACCAGGACGCCGGAGCCGATCCTGGAATGGCTGCCAATATGGACCCGGTTGCCAATGACTGTGCCACGCCCGATGCGCACACCGTCGCCGATCACGGTCCGGTCACCGATCCGTGCGTCACGGTCAATCCAGCTGCCGTGCCCGATCCTGCAGCCCGCACCCACCTGCGCACCGTGCTCCACGTAGGTCATGGGGCCGATCCGTGCGCTCTCGGCCACCTTCGCTCCTGGAGCGATGAGGCCGCCGCCGTTGTCGTGGCGGGCATACCGGGTGATCTTCCCGGCGTCGTCCTCAACTGACACAAACTTTGCGGTCATACCGTCCCTCGTTAACGCTGCGGCACTCTACCGCACAGTAGGTTAACGGCCGGGAGCTTTCGGGGATTCCCAAACGGGCCCAGGCGGCGCGGTTTTTGGTGCCGCCGACGGGCTATGCCACCAGGTTGGCGGCCGCGGTGTCCATGTGTTCCAGGATGGTCTTCCGGGCCAGCGCGGCGTCGCCGGTATCAATGGCGGCGACGATGTCCTTGTGCCGGTCCACGCTCATGTTGCGGACGCCTTTTTCCAGGCCGGCGAACATGATGGACATCCGGATGGAGCCCTCCAGGGACTCCCAGGAGTGGAGGAGCGTTTCGTTGCCGGTGAGCCGGCACAGCGTGCGGTGGAATTCGAGGTCGGATTCGATCCGTTCCTCCAGGGTGCCGCTGGCTGCGGCATCCATGGCGTCAACGGCCTTGTGCAGCGAGTCGGTGACCTGTTGCCGGTCGGGCAGTTCGCACAGGGTCCGGGCCGCGAGGGACTCCAAGGCGGCGCGGACGGAGTAGATGTCCCGGATTTCCTTTTCGTCCAGGTGGCGGACGGACAGCCTGCCGCGGGGCCCAGCGGAGAGCAGGCCCTCCTGTTCAAGCTGGCGGAGGGCTTCGCGGAGAGTGCCGCGGCTGATCTGCAGCATCTCGGACAGTTCGGTTTCCACCAAGTGGCGCCCGGGTTCCAGCTCTCCGCTGGTGATGGCGGTCCGCAGCGCCGAGAGCGCCTGCTCGCGGAGGCTCTTCTTTTCCAGTCCCAGCAACGGGGCGGTCAGTCCGGCCATGGCTTCTGTCCTCAATGTCATAAGTCGACTGTCTACAGTCGGGAGTAGTTTCGATAGTACGGCAGAATGCACGGCACCGGCTTGGGACCGGTGCCGTGCATTTTCATGGGGTGGCTTGCCTTTAGCCGAGTTCGGCGAGGACCTTGGCGACGATGCGGTCCGTGGCCAGGCCGTAGCGGTCGTGCAGGGTGGGCAGGGCGCCGGCATCGAGGAACTGGTCCGGGAGTGCCACGGGCACCACGCGCTTGCCCAGCCCCGCGGTGACGACGGCGGAGGCGACGGTTTCGAACAGTCCACCCACCACGGAATGGTTTTCCAGCGTGACGGCGAGGCGGCCGGTATTGATCTCCGCGAGGACGGTTTCGGCGTCGAACGGTTTGATGGTGGGGGTGTGTACGACGGCGACGTCCACGTTGTGGGCCGCCAGCGCCTCGGCTGCCTGGAGGGCACGCATGGTCATCAGGCCGGAGGAGATGAACACGACGTCGTTGCCGCCACGCAGCACCTTGGCCTTGCCCAGCTCGAAGGTGTAGCCGTACTCGTCAAGGACGGTGGGCACGTTGCCGCGCAGCAGTCGCAGGTATGTGGGGCCTTCCGACGCTGCCAGCTGCGGCACCGCCTGCTCGATGTCCACCGAATCGCAGGGGTCCACGATGGTCAGGTTGGGCATGCCGCGGAAGATCGCCATGTCCTCGGTGGCCTGGTGGCTGGGCCCGTACCCGGTGGTGAGGCCGGGCAGGCCGCCCACGATGTTGACGTTCAGGTTTGGTTCGGCAGCGTCCAGGCACAGGAAGTCGTAGGCGCGGCGGGCCGCGAACACCGAATAGGTGGACGCGAACGGGACCAGCCCGGTTTCGGCCAGGCCGGCCGCGGCGCCGAAGAGCAACTGCTCTGCCATGCCCATCTGGAAGAACCGTTCCGGGAAGGCCTGGGCGAAGATGTGCATGTCCGTGTATTTGCCCAGGTCCGCGGTCAGGCCCACGATCCTGTCGTTCTCCTGCGCGGCCTTGACCAGGGCGTGACCGAACGGCGCGGAGGACGTCTTCTGGCCGGGGTCCGCGAAGGAGGCGATCATCGCCGAGGTCTTCAGCTTGGGCTTGGCGGGCGTGGCCGTCGTCGTGGTGGTGCTCATGCTGAAGCCTTTCCTTCATATCCGGCGGTGAGCTGCTCGCGGCAGACCTGCCATTCGTGTTCTTCGATGCGCATGAAGTGCGCTTTTTCGCGCTCCTCCAGCAGGGGAACGCCGCGGCCCACCTTGGTGTCGCACAGGATCACGGAGGGACGTCCGACGGCGGCGGCCTGGGCGGCTGCGTTGTCGAACGCTGCCAGCAGGGCGCCGACGTCGTTCCCGTCCACGCGCTGGGTGTACCAGCCGAACGATTCCCACTTTTCGGTGACCGGCTCGGTGCGGAGGACCGTGTCCGTCTTGCCGTCGGCCTGCAGCGCATTGATGTCCACCATGGCGGTGAGGTTGCCCAGCTGGTGGTGGTGCGCGCCCATGGCGGCCTCCCAGGTGGAGCCCTCATCCAGTTCGCCGTCGGAGAGGAAGTTGAACACCCGGGCGTTGGAGCCCTGGTAGCGGAGGCCCAGGGCCATGCCGACGGCGATGGTCAGCCCGTGGCCCAGGGAGCCGCCGGAGATTTCCATGCCGGGGGTGTAGGTGGACATCCCGGACATCGGCAGCCGCGAGTCATCCGAACCATAGGTTTCCAGCTCCTGGACCGGGACGATGCCGGCCTCGGCGAGGGCGGCGTAGTGGCCGATCGCGTAGTGGCCGGTGGAAAGCAGGAACCGGTCGCGGGCCTCCCAGTGCGGGTCCTCCGCCCTGAACCGCAGCTGGTCCCCGTAGACGGTGGCCAGCATGTCCGCGGCGCCCAGGGCCTGCCCCACGTAGCCCTGGCCCTGGACTTCGCCCATGTTCAGGGCGTGGTGCCGGATGCGGTACGCGGCGGCGCTGATCTTGTCCACCCGCTCCGGGGTCACCCCAGCCTGATATGTCTGTCCCTGCGGGGCGGCGTCCTGGACGGTTTCTGTAGGCATTGCGTGCTCCGTGATTCTCTGGTGCGTGGTGGTCATTCAGGCGTTGACCGTGTTGGGGGTGCTTTTGGTGGCTTCGTCTGCGAGCTGCCGTTCCCGCTTGCCCCAGGTTTCCCGGGTGGCGATCGCGGCCCATAGGCCGATCAGGGCGTAGGCGCCGAAGAGCAGCGCCGGGCCCATCCAGCCGAAGCTGACGAACAGCAAGGTGGTGATGAACGGCGTAAAGCCGGACACCATGGCGGAGATCTGGTAGGCCAGGCTGGCGCCGGAGGCGCGGGTCTTGGCCTGGAAGAGCTCGGGGAACCAGGCGCCCTGGGCACCGGCCAGAGAGTTCTGGCAGACCGCGTAGGAGATCACGATGGTGAGGATGATGGCGATGAACAGGCCGGTGTTGACCAGCAGGAACATGGGGATCGCGAACAGTGCGGCGAAGGCCGTGGACCAGACATAGAGGGGACGGCGGCCGATGCGGTCCGTCAGTGCCGCCCAGGCCTGGGTGGCGAAGATGCCGATGGCGGAGGCGATGCAGAGGGCGACGAGGGTTTGGGTCTTGTCCGCCAAGTGCTGGCTGTTGAGGTAGGAAATCATGTAGGTGATGGATACGGCGTAACCGGCGGTCTCGGCGATGCGCAGGCCGATGCCCTTGACGATGTTGCGCCAGTCCGTCTTGAGGACCTCGACGATGGGTGCCTTGACGATGGTGCCGCTGTCCTTGACCTCGTCGAAAACGGGGGACTCGGGAACCTTGGACCGGATGACCAGGCCGACGGCGACCAGCACGATGCTGGCCAGGAACGGGATGCGCCAGGCAAGTTCACCGCCGAGGCCGGCGCTTGCGAGGAACGTCAGGTTGGCCAGCAGCAGGCCCACCGGGAAGCCGGCCTGGACAATGCCGGTGTACTTGCCCTTGGTCTTCCACGGCGCATGCTCGTAGCTCATCAGGATGGCGCCGCCCCACTCCGCGCCGAAGGCCAGGCCCTGGACGATGCGGACGAAGACCAGCAGTGCCGGAGCCAACAGGCCGACGGCGGCGTAGGTGGGGAGCAGGCCGATGGCGAAGGTGGCCAGGCCCATCAGGATCAGCGAGGAGACCAGGACGGGCTTGCGGCCCACCTTGTCGCCCAGGTGCCCACCGATGATGCCGCCCAGCGGACGGGCCGCAAAGCCGACGCCCAAGGTGGCGAAGGAGGCGAGGGTCCCCGTGACGGGATCGCTGCCGGGGAAGAAGGCGGTGCCGAAATACAGTGCGGCAGCGGTGCCGAAGCCGATGAAGTCATACGTCTCGATGACGGCCCCCACGCCGGATCCGATGGCAACTCGGCGGGCGTCCTTGGTGCCGTGGACCGGGCCGCGCATGGTCAGAGCATCTTTGCTCATGGTGGTTCCCTTTCGAAAAGCGGCTGTGGAAGGTCCGCCGCTGTCGACTGTTAACAAATTGGTACGACCCAGTGTGACGCACCTCATCTTCACTGTCAACAGTCGACTTTCAGAGTTGACTGTTGACAGTTAACGCCAGTACTGTGGTGCCCATCACTACCGCTCGGCACGATTCAAAGGATCAATGATGTTCCATTCCAGACTTGGGTGCTCATCCATCAGCTTCCGGCACCAGGACCTGGGCACTGCCCTGGGCACCATGAAGGGTCTGGGATTCGAAGAGATCGATCTGGGCGCCCTGCCCGGGGTCTGCGACCACGTCCCCTACGAACTTGACGAGGCCGCCGTGGCGGCGGTGTCGCAGGAAGTCATCGCTTCCGGTCTGCGGGTCCGCTCAGTGAACGGCGACATAGGGGACTTGAACGCAGTCCTCGACTCCAATGGACAGGACGCCAGGCGGCGCCACCTGGACGCCCTGCTCACCCTCACTGCCAACATCGGGGCCAACGCCCTGGTGCTGCCCTGCGGCGCCCTCGATCACAACCCGGTCCGGAGCGTCGAGGAAGACCTGGACCTCATTGCCGGGCAGCTCGCGGCTGCGGCCCGGCGCGCTGCAGGGTTCGGCGTCGAACTCTGGACCGAGTCCCTGCACTTCCTGCGGTTCTGCTGGAACCTGGAACGTGCGGGACTGCTGGCCGAACGGCTGGCCGGATCCGGCGTCGGAATCGTCATGGACTTCAGCCACATCACCGCCGCCGGCGAGGACATCCAGGACTATCTGGACGTTCATGCGGGACGCATCAGCCACGTCCACCTGCGCGACGCCGTGCCCGGGAACATCAACCTCAGCATCGGCAACGGTAACGCCGACTTCGCCGGGGGCCTGAAGCGTCTCGCGGCCGACGGCTACGCCGGCCACTTCTCGCTCGAACTGGAAACCCGGGACGTCACCCATGACGAACGCCCGGCCGCCGCCGCCAAGGCTGCAAGCTTCATCACCGACCTCATCTGACCTGCACACACCCCAAGGAGCACCACCATGACCGCCATCCAGCGCACCGCCGTCCTCACCGGAGCAACTTCGGACCGGGGCATCGGCATCACCAGCGCCCGCCGTTACGCTCGTGAGGGCTGGGGCATCGCCATCCTGGACCTGGACGGCGAGAAGTCCGCCAAGGTCGCAGCCGAAATCGGCAACGAATTCAATGTCCCCGCGTTCGGCCACGAGATCGACGTCGCCAACGAAGCCTCCGTCACCGCCGCCCAGGCCGCCGTCGCCGCCGAAGTGGCAGCCGGCAACCTCCCGCCCGTCGGCGCCCTGGCCAACATCGCCGGCATCACCTCCCCGGTGCCATTCCTGGAGACCACCCTGGAACTGTGGCACAAGGTCATGGACGTCAACGCCACCGGCACCTACCTGGTGACCAAGGCCTTCCTGCCCGCCATGATCGACAACGGCTGGGGCCGGATCGTGAACATGTCCTCCGTCTCCGCCCAGCGCGGCGGCGGCGTCTTCGGCAAGGTTCCCTACTCCGCTGCCAAGGCGGCCATCCTGGGCTTCACCAAGGCCCTCGCGCGTGAGCTCGGTAGCACCGGCGTCACCGTCAACGCCATCACCCCGGGTGCGGTGGACACCAACATCCGCGTGGGCAGCACCGAGGAGCAGGAAGCAGCCATCAACGCCGGCATCCCGCTGGGCCGGAACGCCACCACCGAGGAAGTGGCCTCCGTGATCACCTTCCTGTCCTCCGAGGACTCCGCCTACCTCACCGGCACCACCATTGACATCAACGGCGGCAGCCACATCCACTAACAGCCGGCCCCGGCGCCAGCCAGAAAGCTCCCTCCATGACAAAGATCTTCAACGACCCTTCCGACTTCGCCGAAGAAGCCCTCGCCGGGTTCTGCGACGTCCACTCGGACCTGGTCCGGCAGGTTCCCGGCGGTGCCGTCCGCCGCTTCCGGCCGGCACAGCCCAAGGTGGCAGTCCTGGCCGGCGGCGGCTCGGGCCACTACCCGGCCTTCGCCGGGCTGGTCGGTGCCGGCTTCGCCGATGGCGCGGTGGTGGGCAACATCTTCACCTCGCCGTCGGCGCAGCAGGCCTACGCGGTGGCCAAGGCCGCCGAGTCCGGTGCCGGCGTCGTCTTCACCTACGGCAACTACGCCGGCGACGTGATGAACTTCGGCATGGCCAGCGAGCGCCTGGCCGCCGAGGGCATCGAGGTGGAGAACGTCCTGGTCACTGACGACATCGCCAGCGCCCCGCCGTCGGAATCAGCGAAACGCCGCGGCATCGCCGGTGACTTCACGGTGTTCAAGGTCATGGGCGCCGCCGCCGAGAACGGCGAGGACCTGGCCGAGGTGGTCCGCCTGGGCCGCAAGGCCAACGACCTGACGCGGACCATCGGCAGCGCGTTTGCCGGCTGCACCTTCCCGGGCGCCGAATCGCCCCTGTTCACCCTGCCCGAAGGGCAGATGGGCCTGGGCCTGGGCATCCACGGCGAACCCGGCCTGCACGACACCGACCTGCCTTCGGCCAAGGACCTTGGCCACGAACTGGTGGCCCGGGTGCTCGCTGAAACGCCACCGCACGCCGGCAAGCGCATCGCCGTCATCCTCAACGGGCTCGGCTCCACCAAGCATGAGGAGCTCTTCGTCCTCTGGGGGACCGTGGCGCCACTGCTGCGTGCCGCCGGCTACACGCTGGTGATGCCCGAGGTGGGCGAGTTGGTGACCAGCCTGGACATGGCCGGCGTCTCGCTGACCGTCACCTGGCTTGATGAAGAAGTTGAGCCGCTGTGGGTTGCCCCTGCGGAGACGCCTGCCTACCGCCGCGGCAACGCTGCCCTGGAGGCCGGGGCCCGGGGCGTCGAGGAAACGGCCGACGGCGGCGCGGCCGCTGCGGCGTTCGTCGCCACGGACGCCTCCCGCGAGTACGCCGCCGCCTGCGTAGCGGCCATTGATGCCGCCCGTTCGTCCCTGCACGACGCCGAAGAGCGGCTGGGCCGCATGGATGCGATTGCCGGCGACGGCGACCACGGCCGGGGCATGGTCCGCGGCGTCGACGCGGCCGCCGCAGCCGCCTCCGCCGCCCTGGGCCACGGCGCCGGTGCCGGTGATGTGCTGGCTGCCGCCGGGGACGCCTGGGCGGACAAGGCAGGGGGCACCTCCGGCGTCCTGTGGGGAGCGGCGCTGCGTGCCTTTGGCGAGACGCTGGGCAACTCCTCGGCCCCTGAACCGCGCGCGCTGGCAGCAGCCGTGACCGCATTCGCTGACCGGATCATCCAGTTGGGCAAGGCCGAAACAGGCGACAAGACCATGGTAGATGCCCTGCTGCCCTTCGCCTCCGCCTTTAGCCGCGCAGTGGCCGAGGGCGTGGAAACGGGCCGTGCATGGCAGGAAGCCGCGCAGGAATCCGCTGCTGCGGCGGAAGGCACCGCGGACCTCCTTCCCCTTAAGGGCCGGGCCCGGCCCCTTGCGGAAAAGAGCCTGGGCACGGCGGATCCCGGCGCCACATCGCTGGCCATGGTCTTCGCCGTCATGGGGCCGCACTTCACCGGCGCCGCCGGGTCCGAAGGCAGCACCGCCACCGTTGCGGCGGCGGCCGCTGAGTCATGACAACGGAAGGGAACACCATGGGGCTGCGGCTCATTGTCGGCGCGGATGAAGCGGGCGTGGACTACAAGGACATGGTCCTCGCGGACCTGCGGAACGATCCGCGCGTCAGCGAGGTCATCGACATCGGCGTCAACCGGAGCGACGCGCCGGATGACTTCGCCAAGCCCTACCCGTACGTGGGCATTGCCGCCGGCGAGATGATCCGGGACGGCGCCGCTGACCGGGCCATCCTGTTCTGCGGTACCGGAATCGGCGTCGCCATCGCCGCCAACAAAGTCGAAGGCATCCGCGCCACCGCCGCCCACGACTCCTTCTCCGTGGAACGCTCCATCCTGTCCAACGACTGCCAGGTCCTCACCATGGGCCAGCGGGTGGTGGGCATCGAACTCGCCCGCCGCCTCGCCAGGGAATGGATCGGCTACACGTTCGACCCGGCGTCGGCCTCGGCTGGCAAAGTGAAGGTGCTCACCGACTTCGAGTCCTGCTGACAGGCCCTGCCCCGGAGCTGGGCGGGGCCACGGCGCAGAATGGCCGCCGCTCCCCGCCCTGGTCCTCCTACACTGGGGTGATGATCACAGTCACCGGAAGTGTGGAAACCAACCTGTCCGCGGAGAAGGCCTTTGCTTTCCTGAGCGAGTTCGAGAACACCAGCAAATGGGACCCCAACACCTCTGTCATGGACAAGATCACGCCGGGACCGGTGGCCGTGGGGCACAAGTACCACGCCGAATCCGAGTTTCGCGGCAAACGCCAGGCCCTGACCTACGAGGTCATCGAGCTCTCGGAAAACCACATCAAGCTCCGGGGCGAGAACAAGACCGTCACCTCGTACGACTCCATCGACGTCCGGGCCAGCGGCACAGGTTCTGTGGTCACGTACACGGCCGAGTTCAGCATCAACGGGCCGGCCAAGATCATCCAGCCGCTGCTGAAACCGGCCTTCAACTCCCTGCGGGACCCCGCCTTGAACGGCATCCGGGACACGCTTAACTCGCTGGCAGCGGGCTGACAGCCTCAAAAAACGCCCGGAGCGCACCGCGCGGGTCGGCCTCGAGGCGCGTCTCGTCGTCGAACACCATGGTGCTGCGTCCGTGCCCGTACTCGGGCCATGCCAGCTGGGCCGTGTCCGGTGACCCCGTCCGCGCAAAAGCTGCCCAGGCCCCGCTCATGGCGCCGCTGAGCCGGCGTGGTGCGCTGCCGCGGGTGAGGAAAGCCGCCGCCGGTGCGTCCAGGTGCCGGAAGACGAACGGGATTTCCAGGGCATGGCAGGCCCCGAGCTTGCCGCCCATGGCCGGGCTGCGCCACGTGAACAGGTAGGCGAAGCTCTTCCCGGCGGCGCCCGCCGCGCGCCGTGCCGCCAGGAGCCGGTTGCTGGGCTGCCGGTACAGGGAATCGGCAATGGCGGATTCCAGGAGCTCCTTGCCTGCCGGTCCACGCTGCAGCACCTCCTCCAGCGCGTCCGCGTATCCGGCGGCATGGGCGGCAGGAATCCCGGCCGCGGCAAGGACGGCGGCGGCACGCTCCGGGTATCCGGGGTCGGCCGGCGAAGGCGGGCGCATCTCCACCGCAAACGATCCCTCGTTGAGGTTGGTTCCGATCAGCAGGTCGACGCCGCTGTTCACCCCGTTCCGGACCGCGTCGAGCGGCGGCGCCGGCAATGACGGCGTCCCCACTGTCGGCTGGAAGGGGAGCGGGACTGCGTAGGACTGCGCGGCGAAACGCTTCTCAAGGCCTTTTTGCGCTGCCAGCAGCTGCTCCGCCGGGAGGGTGAGGAGTTCCGCTGCAGACGAGGGGGCCAGGCCGCACAGGTCAAGGAATGCCGCGCTGATCCGCGCGGACTCCTCCGGTTGGCGGAAGCGCTCGGCCGTTCCGCTTTGCATGATGGCCCGGCGGAACAGCCCTTCCGATGCCGGCATCCCCAGCAGGGTGCCAATCGCCGCGGCTCCTGCCGACTCGCCAAAAATGGTCACGTTCCCCGGGTCGCCGCCGAAGGCGCCAATGTTGCGGCGGACCCAGCGAAGGGCCTCCAGCTGGTCCAGCAATGCAACGTTGGACGAGTCGACGTACCCGTCCCCCAGCAGGTCCGCCAGGTGCAGGAAGCCCAGCGCGCCGAGCCTGTAATTGATGGACACCACCACCGCGCCCGCCGCGGCGGCGAGCCTGGCGCCGTCGTACATGGCATCGCTGTTGGCGCCCAGCAGGTACGCACCGCCGTGGATCCAAACCATCACCGGCCGCGCCTGGCCGCCGGTTTCCGGCACCCAGACGTTCAGGTTCAGGCAGCCGTCTTCGCTCCACCTCCGCGGCACGGCACCTGGATGTGCCGGGGATTCGGGGTTTTGCGGTGCCGCAGGCCCGGCGGCGGTGCAGTCCAGCACCCCGTCCCACGACTCCAGCGGCACGGGCGGGCGGAAGCGGTTCACGCCCGACGGCGGCCCGGCGTACGGGATGCCAAGGAAGCGGTGGACGGTGGTCCCGTCAGTTCCGAGGGAGGTGCCGCGAAGGGAACCGCCGGGGGTGGAGAGGAGGGTCATGGTTGACAGGTTACGTCGCCGGGGAGGCCCACGGCTTCCCCGGGGGCCTGCCTAGCTTTGCAGGCCTCCCGACGGGGAGTCCTTTCCGGTGTGCACGAGGAGCAGGGCGGAACTGCTCAGTGGTGCCCGGAGCGGCAGCCCCCTGGCAGTGCAGTGCTCATTGACGGCCAACGACAGGGCGTCCCGTTCCTTCGCCGACAGGGTGGCTTCGCCGGCGCAGTACGCACGGATGAGCTGTTCCGAGGCGTCGCCGCCCAGCCCCACGAACTCAATCCACAGCTGCCAGATATCCAGCCGGTGCTCCTTGATGACGGCCCCCGTCAGGGCTTGCTGGTCCACGGCATCCATTGTCCCGTCCTAGCCTTTGGTACACCTGTTCCACTCCACTTCGGAGCGGGACCCGGGATGGATGGGTGAAGTGGAGAAGAATCTTTTCCTGTAAGAATGGGCCCATGCCCCTGCGCTCCTACCCGATCCGGCGGCTGGCAGAGGACCCCTCGAACGTCCTTGACCGCGTACGCTGGCCGGCCGTCCTGCCGCCGGTGGCCCAAGTCCTCGACCAGGGGCTCGACTTGGGCCCGGCCACCATCCTGGTGGGTGAGAACGGCTCGGGTAAATCCACGCTGGTGGAAGGCATCGCGCTCGCCTACGGGCTGTCCCCGGAGGGCGGTTCCACGGGCGCCAGGCACACCACCCGGCCTACTGAGTCCGTCCTCAGCGACCATTTGCAGCTGGTCCGGAACCCGGGCGCCACCCGGCGGGGCTACTTTCTCCGGGCCGAGACAATGCACGGGCTGTACACCTACCTGGAAAAGAATCCCAGCACGTTCACGCCGGACATCCCGTTCCATGACATGTCCCATGGCGAGTCCTTCCTGCAGTTGGCAGCCGACCGGTTCCGCGGAGCCGGACTCTGGGTCCTTGACGAACCGGAATCCGCACTGTCCTTTTCGGGCTGCCTGAGCCTCCTGTCCGTCCTGAAGGAACTGTTGGCCGGCGGCCAGTCCCAGGTGATCATGTCCACCCATTCGCCGCTGCTGGCCGCCTTGCCCGGCGCGACCATCCTGGAAGCGGGGCCTTAGGGTTTGCGGTCCCGGTCCTGGGCGGAGCTGGAGCTCGTGGCGAGCTGGCAACGGTTCATGGACTCGCCCGAACGCTACCTCCGCCACCTCTAGCTGCCGGAGGACCTTCGCCCCTAGGCAGGAGAAGGCTCCAAGCGGTCAACTTGATTGTCCGGAACAGGCAGCAATATCAGGAGGCAGGGACAATGGGCGCGTGCGATGTCTGCGGCAGCAGCAAGGGCCGCATGTTTACCGTCAGTATGGGAAACCAGACCGGCACGTTCGACAGCTTTGAGTGTGCAATCCACATGATGGCTCCCGCCTGTGAGCACTGCGGCTGCCGGATCCTGGGCCATCCGGTGGAAAGCGAAGCAGGCATCTACTGCTGCCTCCACTGTGCCAAGGAAGCGGGAAATCCGCACCAGGCCCCCAAAGCCGAGCACTCCACCGTGGCCGTTCCGGCCCAGGGCGCCGCCGCCGGCCAGGGCTGACCCGGCTGGAAGCCTGGAACGGAAAAGGGGAGCCATGGCCGGTAACGGAAAGTACAAGATCGTGGTGGGAACGGACGGATCGGACCAGTCACGGGCCGCCATGGACTGGGCCGTGCAGGAAGCCAGGCTGCGGCACGGTGAGGTGCAGGCCGTAACCGCCTGGAACTTCCCCTACGTCAGTGACGCACTGGGCACCGCCTGGGACTATGAAATCTTCGAGAAGGACGCGCAGGCGATCCTGGAGGCGGAGCTGGAACGCGTCAAGGACCAGGACGTTGCCATCACCGGCCGCGTCGTGGAGGGGAACCCGGCTTCGGCGCTCATCGAGGCGTCCAAAGATGCCAACCTTATAGTGGTGGGCTCCCGCGGCCACGGCGGATTCACCGGCATGATGCTTGGCTCCGTTTCGCACCAGACCATCCACCACGCACACTGCCCGGTGCTGGTTATCCGCGAACCGGCCGTTGATTAGCGGTGCGGCTGCCTGGAAAAGTCGGGATCCAGCACCGGACGGTTTCGCGGTAGCGCTGGAATTCCTGGCCAAAACGCTTCGAGAGGTCTGCTTCTTCCAGTGGCCTGACGGCATAGTTCCACACCAGTGAGCCCAGCACCGCATAGCCAACCACCAGCCACGACTGCAGGATGAGCCCGACGGCGGCCCCCTGCACAATGCCCGCCGCCGCCATCGGATTGCGGATCCAGCGGTACGGCCCGGCAACCACCAGGCGGTTTGCCATCACGGACGGCAACGGTGTCCCGTCCCCGAGGGTGGACATCACGGCGGCAGACCAGATCCCCAAAGCGCTCGCAAGGATGAGGATGGCGACGCCGGCCGGGACGGCAACGGCAGGGATGTCCAGGCCCAACCCCCAGCGCTGCTCGAGAAAGGCCAGGCAGGCCGGTACCAGCCCGAGGAAGAAACCCCAGAACACGACAATCTGTCCGAACGTGGCGGCAACATGGACTCTTGCCTTGGTGCGTTTCGGGGCCGGACGGAACGCAAACGGGCCCCGGACAATCCACGCCGTGGGGATGCGGCCTAACAGCACCAGGCACAGTCCGGCAACCGACCCCGCAGTGGCGGCGCCCATGGCCAGCACACCGAGGCCCGCCTGGGTGCTCACCGTGGCATAGACGGCCAGGGCGACGGCAACAACGGTGGTCCACACGGTGCTGGCAACCGCTGCTGACCGCACTCCGCAGGCTGCGGCCGCAGAGGCAAGGACAAACAGCGGAACGTCGAATACGGCAACAAGGACCGGGTCCAGGCCTCCCAGCGTTGCCCGGCGCACCGCCGGGTCCAGGAATACCGCAATCCACCACAAACACCCGGCGACAGCTTGAACGGCAAAGTACGCCCTGCCCCACTGGCCTGACCGCGGCACAGATCCCCCGAATCCATTCTCGCCGCGACAGTCTGCGGCATGTCCCAGCCTAGCGAATGCGCCGCCGGTTCCGGCGGAACAGAAATGGTCCGGGCTTCCCGTGGAAACCCGGACCATTGCCCTTGGTGCTAGGCGGGCTGCGGTGCCCCGGCCCGGGCGTGCTCCCTGGCCAGGTTCCCCAACCAGCGTGCGCTCTCCTTGGGGGTCCGTTCCTGGGTGGAGCGGTCGACGGCGATCAGGCCGAACTTGGGCCCGTAGCCGAAGATCCATTCGAAGTTGTCGAACGCGGTCCAGGCGATGTACCCGCGGACATCGATGCCGTCCGCGAGGCAGGAAGCTACGCCGTCGACGGCCGTCCGCAGGTACGCTACCCGCTGCGTGTCATCCTCGGTGGCCAGGCCGTTCTCGGTGACAATCACCGGGATGCCGGCGATCCTGTTGGCCTCGCGGATGGTGGCCTCCAGCGCCTGGGGATAGATTTCCTCGCCCATCTGGTTGGTGGGCACACCCTCCGGCGCCGGGGCATGGCCGTCCGGGCCGTACACGGTGCGGCCGTAGGTTTGGATGCCCACGAAGTCGTCGCCGCGGGAGGCTTCGAGGAAGCGTTCGTTGACGTCGCGGCGCACCTGGTCTGCAATCCCTTCGCCACCGGGCAGCGCCTGGATATCGGAGTTTGCGAGGGTCCACCCCACCTGGAGGTCCGGGCGATGGGCTTTGATGGCCTTGGTGGCGGCCCGGTGCGCCGCCACCTTGACCTGGAACCCCGCCTCCGTGGAGCAGAACTGGAACGGCGCGAGGGTGGCGGCCTCCACGCCCAGGCGCTCGGCGGCGGCGGCCCAGATGGGCACCATGCCGCGGTGCTCCGGGGCTTCCCCGCCGATGCCGAATGACTCCAGCAGCCAAGGGAGGTTGGGCTCGTTCAGGGTGCAGGCGACGCCGATCAGGTCACCCAGGTGGGCCATGACCCGGTCGCAATAGCGGGCAAAGAGTTCGGGCGTCCGGCTGCCCTCCCAACCGCCGATCCGAAGGAGCCACAGCGGTGACGTGAAGTGGTGGAACGTGACCACGGGGGTGAGTCCATGGTCATGGCAGGCTTCCAGCACCCGCTTGTAGTGGTCCAGTGCAGCCACCGAAAACTGGCCTTCCTCCGGTTCGATCCGGGCCCATTCCACGGAGAAACGGTAGCTGGTAAAACCGAGGCCGGCGATCAGTGCGATGTCCTCGCGGTAACGGTGGTAATGGTCCACGGCATCCCCGGACGGCTCAGCGAAAATGGTTCCGGGAAGGTGCTCCAGGAACCAGGTATCGCTGTTGACGTTGTTGCCTTCCACCTGGTGGCCGGCGGTGGCCACGCCCCAAAGGAAGTCGCGGGGGAACGGGTTGGTCATGGGGTTCCTTTCGTGATGGACGCGTGCGGGCGTCCGAGGCTTCGCTGCCTTCCATCCATCCTTCCGCCCGGCGTGACCGCCGCCACAATACTTTTTCAATCAATGACATTGTCATGTTTGGCGCCTGCGGCCCCGGCTGATTCTTGAAGGGAGCCGGCGAGCAGCCAGCCCCCACATCCGTTCCTCCGTCATCACATCAGAATGCAAAGGCGCACTACATGAAACTTCCGAACTCCACCGCCCGTGCGAGCTCCGCCGTTCTGGCCGGTGCCCTGCTGATGGGTTCCTTGGCCGCCTGCGGCGGCGGGTCCAGCCAGGCCGCCGCAAAGGCTGATACCAGCAGCCTCACCCTGGCCATCGACAGCGACTCAGCCTCCTTCGGTTTCGACCCGCTGCGCGTCTCCGCGGCCCAGCGCCAGTTCTTCGAAGGCCTCTACGACAGCCTGATGACCCTTCAGCCGGACGGTTCCGCAGGTCCGGGCCTGGCCAAGGACTTCAGCTACAACGCGGACAACACCGTCCTGACGCTGAACCTCAAGGATGACGTCACGTTCACCGACGGCTCCAAACTGGATGCCGCCCTGGTCAAGGCCAACCTGGACCGCCGGTCCGATCCCGCACTGAGCGCCTACTCCGCCGTCGCCAAGGGCGGCGCCCAGGAAATCACCTCCGTGGACGTGGTCAGCCCCACCCAGGTGGCCCTGACCTTCGCCAAGCCGCAGCCCGGATTCGAGAAGAACCTGGCCTCCACCACCGGCATGATCGTGGGCAAGAACGGTGTCGCCGACACCTCCAGCCTCGCGGCGACCCCTGACGGTTCAGGCCCGTACACCCTTGACCCCTCCACCGTGAAGGGCAACAAGTACGTCCTGGTGAAGAACGACAAAAGCGCTGACGCTTCCAAGTACGCCTACAAGAAGGTGGTCTTCAGTGTTGTCCAGGACCCGCAGGCCCGCGCCAACGCCCTGGTCTCCGGCCAGGCCGACGTGGCCATGCTGACCTCGAACACCGTTGACTTCGCGAAGTCCAAGGGCGTCGGCGTTTCCCAGATCGGCGGCACGGTCAACACCATGATCTCCTTCGATAAGATCGGCAAGACCGCCCCGGCGTTCGCCCAGGAGAAGGTCCGTCAGGCCATCCAGTACGCCATCAACCGCCAGGCCCTGGTGGACGCACTGCACAAGGGTGACATCCCCGCCTGGAATGCCCTCCCCAAGGATTCGGCCGGCTTCACCAAGGACCTCGAAACCAAGTTCGCGTACAACCCGGACAAGGCCAAGAGCCTGCTGGCCGAGGCAGGCTACCCCAACGGGTTCGAGTTCACCATCATCGCCGGCGCGCAGACCCAGACGGACCTGCAGGCAGTCCAGAAGGACCTCGCCGCCGTCGGCATCACCATGAACGTAAAGATGGCCGCCTCCACCGACGAAGCTTTCGCCGCCGTCGCCACCACGCCCCTGGGCTACGCGCCGCTGAACTGGGACAACCCCGTCGGCGTGATGTACGGCGCCATCCTCAACGGATTCACCAACGTCCAAAAGGCCACCGATGACCAGCTCAGCGCCGCCACCGGCGAGCTGGCCGCAGCGAAGGACGACGCCGCCGTAAAGACCGCCGCCACGAAGCTGAACACCCGGTTGGTGGAATCCGGTTGGATGATCCCGCTGTACGAGGCCCTGACCAACCAGGGCTACAACACCAAGAAGGTGGCGCAGGTGAAGTTCGCCGGCACCAACGCCTACCCGCTCCTCTCGTCCTACACGCCGGCCAGCTGATACCCGCACCGTCCCGGGCGGCCCTTGTCCACCAAGGCCAGGGCCGCCCGGGGAGGGCCTGACCGATGGAGGTCACCATGGCACTATTCATTACCAAGCGCCTGCTGATGGCGCTTGCCACCGTGCTGGTGGTTGCGGTACTGGCATTCCTGCTGGTGCACGCAATGCCGGGCAGCCCTGGGGCCGTGTCCCTCGGCGCAGGCGCCTCCCAGCAGGCGATCGACGAGGTCAACCAGCGGATGGGCTGGAACGATCCGCTGCCGGCGCAGTTCTTCACCTGGCTCGGTTCCGCCGTCCAGGGCGACCTGGGCGTCTCGCTCATCGACGGCCGCTCGGTCAGCGCCGACCTCGCCAGCCGGCTGCCCGTCACCGCGTCGCTGGCTGCCGGCGCCACCGTCCTCAGCGCGGTCCTTGGCATCGGCCTGGGCGTCACCGCAGCCGTCCGCGGCGGCGTCGTGGACCGGATCATCGGTGGAGTGGCAGGCATGGCCGTTGCCCTGCCCGCCTTCTGGATCGGCATCATCTTCGTCTACCTGCTGGCAGTCCAGTCCTCCGTCTTCCCGGCAACCGGTTATGTCCCCTTCGAATCCTCCCCACAGGACTGGGCCCTGTCCCTGGCGTTGCCCGTGATCACCCTGGCGGTGGGCGGAGGGGCATTCATCGCCCGGCAGACCCGTGCCTCCATGCTCGAAGCCCTGCAGCAGGAACACATCCGCACGCTGCGTGCCACGGCCACACCCACCTGGAAAATCCTCTACGTCCATGCCCTGCGCTATGCCAGCCTCCCGATTGTGGCTGGCATCGCCCTGCAGTTCATCCAGCTGTTCGGCGGGTCGGTCATCGCGGAGCAACTGTTCGCCATGCCCGGCCTGGGCCAGGCCGTCCAGAACTCCGTCAGCACCCATGACGCCCCGTCCGTGCAGGGCGTGGTGGTGATCGCCACCGTGGTGGTGGTCGCCGTGAACCTGGTGCTGGAACTCGCCACCAAGTTCCTCGACCCGAAGTTGCGTGCCTCATGATTCCCAACGTTGCCCCCGCGCCCGCAGACCAAGCACAGCCGACGACGGCCGCGGACCTTCGCAAGACACGTCGCCAGGGCGCGCCGAAGAAGTTCACTGGCAGCAAGCTGTTTGGCTCGTTCGGGAGCATCGCAGGGGTGGCCTGGCTGGCCGTCCTCGTGGCCGCCTCCCTGACCGCCCCGCTCTGGCTGCCGTTCAAGACCGAGGACCAGGACTTCACCGCCGTGCTCTCCGGCCCAACCGCCGCGCACTGGCTTGGCACGGATGAACTGGGCCGTGACCTCCTGAGCCGGATCTTCGCCTCCGCCGCCGGCACCCTCGGGACGTCAATAATCACGGTGATAGTCGCCGTCGGACTCGGAACGCTTCTTGCGATGCTGGCCGCAGCCGCCGGCGAGCGCGTGGAGAACGCGGTCAGCCGCGTCACCGAGATCATGATGTCGCTGCCCGGCACCGTGATCATCCTGGCCGTGATCGGTGCCGTGGGAACCAATATTCCGATGATCATGGGAATCCTGGGCGTCCTGATCTCGGCCGGCATCTACCGGGTGATGCTCGGGCAGGCCAAATCCCTTCAGTCGCAGCTGTACGTGGACGCCGCCAAAGTGGACGGTGTCAGCACCGCCGGTATCAGCCTGCGCCATGTGCTGCCCGGCCTGACCAACACCATCGTCGTCCAGGCCGCGCTGATCTTCGCCGTCGGCATGCTGATCCAGGCAGGCCTGGCGTTCATCGGATTCGGGCCGCCCATCCCGCAGCCCAGCTGGGGCGGAATGATTCAAGGCGCCTCCCAGCACGTCTATGACGCACCCTGGATGATGGTGCCCACCGGCGCCGGCCTTGCCCTGACCGTCCTGTCGGCCAACGCCATCGGCAACGCCCTCGGCAAGGCGCCCAACGCCACCGCTTCACATCTGCCTTCCGCCGCCGCCCGGCGCCAGCGCGCCAAGGCAGTCGCCACCATCGCTTCAGCAGCCCCCGCTCCCGTCACGCAGGATGGCGTGGCGAAGGGGACGCTCAGCGTCCGCAACCTCTCCGTCGGCGTCGACAGTACCGGTGCGGGCAGCGGCGTCCGCCTGGTCACCGATGTCTCCTTCGACGTCGAACAAGGCACGGTCCTGGGGCTGGTGGGGGAATCCGGCTGCGGCAAGACGATGACCGCGCTGTCCCTTCTCGGTCTGCTGCCGTCCGGGGTCTCCGTCACGGGCGGCCAGATCCTCTGGAACGGCAGGAACCTTGCCGCCACCACCGACAAAGCCATGGAAACCGTCCGCGGCCGGGACATCGCCCTGATCAGCCAGGAACCCATGCGCGCCCTGGATCCCATGTTCACGGTGGGCTACCAGCTCACCGCCACCATCCGGCGGCTCCGCGGCATGGGCAAGGCGGAGGCCCGGGAGGAAGCCCGGAACCTTCTGGAGAAGGTGGGGATCGTGGACGCTGCACGCATCCTGAAGACCTATCCGCACCAGATCAGCGGCGGCATGGCCCAGCGCGTGGCCATCGCCCTGGCGCTCGCCGGGCAGCCGAAACTGCTGGTGGCTGACGAACCGACCACCGCCCTGGACGTCACGGTGCAGGCCGAAATCCTGTCCCTGCTGCGCTCCCTGGTGACGGACACCGGCATGTCCGTGGTGATGGTGACGCACGACCTCGGCGTGGTGGCGGACATCTGTGACCAGGTTGCCGTCATGTACGCCGGCCAGGTGGTGGAGAACGGCAGGACGGACAGCA
Organism: Arthrobacter sp. 135MFCol5.1; assembly: GCF_000374865.1. Lineage (GTDB taxonomy): Bacteria > Actinomycetota > Actinomycetes > Actinomycetales > Micrococcaceae > Arthrobacter. Next base: position 71,284 of record NZ_KB895464.1, read on the forward strand.
TCCTGGACAATCCCCGGCACCCCTACACCCTGGCTTTGCTTGCCGCAGACCCGCACGCCAACCATGCAAACGACATGCCGGAACGCCTCGCCACGATTCAAGGTCAGGTCCCCCAGCCCAAGGACTGGCCCACCGGGTGCCGGTTCGCCGCCCGCTGCCAGTTCGCCGGGTCCGCCTGCCTGGAACCCGTGCCGCTGCTGCCCTCCGGGGCCGGCGAAGGGCTGGTGCGGTGCGTCAAAGCGGACCAGCTCGCCGTCGAAGGCATGGACTGGCTGGCCACGGACGTACCCGCAGCCCGCGCCCTGGAGATCACCCCCACACAGAACCCGCGCAGTTTGCAGACCATCGTCGAAAAGGACCTGGCATGAGCACCGCAGTCACCGAACGCCGCGATTCCACGCCGCCTTCCGACGCCACCCCCATGCTGGAGGTCAAGGACCTGGTGGTCCGCTACGGCCGGGGCCGGAAGGCAGCCGCGGCCCCTGCCGCCGTCGACCATGTCAGCTTCAGCATCGCACCCGGGGAGACTGTGGGACTGGTGGGGGAGTCCGGATCCGGAAAGTCCACCATCGGCAAGGCAATCCTGGGCCTGCAAAAGGTGTCCGGCGGCACCATCACCTATCAGGGCAAGGACATCACCTCCGCCGGCGCCGCGGAGCGCCGGGCCCTGGGCGGGGAACTGCGTGCCGTCTTCCAGGACCCCAACTCATCGCTGAACCCGCGGAACACCATCGGCACGTCCCTGGCCGAACCGCTGCGCCTCCGCGGCCTGTCCGCGGCAGAGGCACGGGCCAAGGCGGAGGACATGCTGGAACGCGTGGGCCTGCCGCGGGACGCCGTGGACCGGTACCCCAGCCAGTTCTCCGGCGGCCAGCGCCAGCGCATTTCCGTGGCACGTGCCCTCATCTGCGATCCCCAGCTGGTGGTCTGCGACGAAGCCGTCAGCGCCCTGGACCTTTCCACCCAGGCGCAGGTGCTCAACCTGCTGGCCGACCTCCGCGACGAGCGGGGCCTGAGCTACCTGTTCATCGCCCACGACATCGCCGTGGTCCAGTTCCTGGCCCAGCGCGTGGTGGTGCTGTACCGCGGGCAGGTGATGGAAAGCGGACCTGCCGCGGCCGTCACCGAAAACCCGAGGCACCCCTTCACCCAGGCGCTCGTGGCCGCCTCCCCGGTGCCGCGTCCGGCGGAGCAGGCGGCGCGCCGCGAAGCCCGCGAATCACTGGGCGTCCGCACCGGGGCGGCTGCGGTCCCCGCACCCGGCGGCTGCCCCTTCCGGCTCCGCTGCCCCCTGGCCACCGACCTGTGCGCCACCGAGCGGCCGGCGCTGCGCCGGGTGGGGACGGCCGACGTCGCCTGCCACTACGCCTGAACCCCTTGCCTCAACTTCAGAACGGACCCCTTCTTCCATGACTTCCACTCCCTGGCTCGCCGCCATGATTTCGCCCGAGCAGGACTTCGACGGCGCACCTCGGCTCCGCAAGGAATTTGCGCTCGAGGAGGGCCACGGCGGCGTGGTGAGGGCGACGCTGCGGGCCACCGCCTTCGGCGTCTATGAGGCGTTCATCAACGGCTCACCGGTGGCGGACGACGTCCTGAGCCCGGGCTGGAGCTCCTACGAGTGGCGGCTCCGCTACCGCAGCTATGACGTCACGTCCTTGGTGGCCCCCACCAGCGTGCTGGGCGTGGAGCTGGGCAACGGCTGGTACCGCGGCCGGCTGGCCTGGCACGGCATGTCCAACCTCTACGGCAGTGAACTGGGGTTCTTCGGGCAGCTGGACATCGAGTTCGAGGACGGCCACGTCCAATCGATCGCGTCGGACACCACCTGGCAGGCAGGCCCCTCCACCACCACCTTCAACGACCTCTACGACGGGCAGACCATCGACGCCCGCCTTTATCAGAAGGGCTGGGCGGAGCCCGGCTATGTGCCCGGCGCTGACTGGACGGGCGTGCGTGAACTGACGTTCGACGGCGGCCGGCTCGGTGAGCCGGTCGGCCCGCCGGTGGTGCGCTCCGGCGTCGTCCGTCCCGTGGAAATCCTCACCTCACCCGGCGGCCGGACACTGGTGGACTTCGGCCAGAACCTGGTGGGCTGGCTCCGGTTCACCGTTCGGGGCGAGGCCGGGCAGGCCATCACCGTCCGACATGCCGAGGTGCTGGAAAACGGCGAACTCGGTGTCCGGCCCCTGCGGTCCGCGAAGGCCACGGACACGTTCATCCTCTCCGGCGGGGAAGACGTCTTTGAACCCACCAAGACCTTCCACGGCTTCCGCTACGCCGAAATCGCCGGCTGGCCGGGAACGCTGACCGCGGATGACGTCGAGGCCGTGGTGGTCCACTCCGACCTTGAGCGCACCGGCACCTTCGAATGCTCCAACGAGCTCGTCAACCAGCTGCACCGCAACATCGTCTGGGGCCTCCGCGGGAACTTCCTGGACCTGCCCACCGACTGCCCGCAGCGCGATGAGCGCCTGGGCTGGACCGGCGACATCGCGGTCTTCGCCCCCACCGCCGCCTACCTGTACGACGTCAAGGGCTTCCTGCAGGACTGGCTGCTGGACCTCTCCGCCGAGCAAAAAGCGGCAAACGGCCTGGTACCCATCACAGTGCCCGATGCCCTGAAGTACTGCCCGCAGCCGCCCGAATTCCCGGCCCCGGAATCCTCGGCGCTCTGGAGCGAAGCCTCCGTGTGGGTGCCGTGGGCACTCTGGGAGGCCTACGGGGACATCAGCGTGCTGCGGAACCAGTATGAGTCAATGGCCTCGCACACCCGCCGCGTGGAGGGGCTGCTCTCGCCCACCGGCCTGTGGGACTCCGGCTTCCAGTTCGGCGACTGGCTGGACCCGGACGCCGCGCCGGACCAGCCATGGGCGGCCAAGGCGGACACCGGCGTGGTGGCCACCGCCTGCATGTACCGCACCGCGCGCCTCACAGCGCAGGCTGCCGGGCTGCTGGGAAAGCACGACGACGAAGCGTACTTCGAGACGCTCGCCGCCCGGGTGCGGATCGCCTTCGCCGAACACTACGTGGCAGCCGGCGGCACCATCCGCAGCGACTGCACCACGGTCTACGCGCTGGCCATCGCCTTCGATGTCCTGGCCACCCCGGAGCTGCGGGAATTCGCCGGGAACCGCCTGGCCGAACTCGTCAGGGCCAACGACTACCGCGTGTCCACCGGGTTCGCCGGCACCCCGTTCATCACCCACGCGCTGACGGACACCGGCCACGTGGACGAGGCCTACCGGCTGCTGCTGGAGGAGGGCTGCCCGTCCTGGCTGTACCCGGTGACCATGGGCGCCACCACGGTCTGGGAACGCTGGGATTCCATGCTCCCGGACGGCACCATCAACCCCGGTGAAATGACCAGCTTCAACCACTACGCCCTGGGCGCGGTGGCCGACTGGATGCACAAAGCCATCGGCGGCATCCGGCCGCTGGAACCCGGTTACGCCCGGGTGCTCATCGCCCCGCAGCCGGGGGAAGGGATCAGCTGGGCCAAAACCGCCCTGAAAACCCCGCACGGCGAGGTCCGGGTGGAATGGACGCTCGACGGCGGTGCGTTCCGCCTGGAGGCGGCCGTCCCTGCCGGGGTGGCGGCCGACGTCGTGCTTCCGGACGGTTCCCGGCACGCCACGGAGGGCGGGACGCGTCACTTTGACTGCCCTGTTGCGGTGCGGGAACCGTCGGTGGCCCGCTGATGGGGGCCGCTGCCCGGGCGGAACCTGCCCTGCGCCTCGACGCCATCAGGATGCGGGACCCGTTCATCCTGGAGTCCGCTCCCGGCGGGTTCGTCCTGTTCGGGACCAGCGATGAAAATGTGTGGGGCGGACCGGCCACCGGCTTTGACTGCTACACCAGCGAGGACCTGGAACATTGGGATGGCCCTTTTGCCGCCTTCCGGCCGCCGGCGGATTTCTGGGCGGACACCCAGTTCTGGGCTCCGGAGGTGTATTCGCTGGACGGGCGGTTCTTCATGTTTGCCACGCTCGCAACATCGTCCCGGGCCCGCCCTCGGGGCGTTGTGGTGCTCGTTGCCGATGCGGCGATCGGCCCTTACCGGCCGTGGAGCGACGGACCGGTCACCCCGGCCGCGCAGCCCTGCCTGGATGGAACACTCTACGTTGACGACGCCGGCGCCCGGTGGCTGGTCTACAGCCGCGGGACGGAAGGGACGCAGGAGGAACCGGGGACCGCCGACGGCCACATGTGCGCGGTCCGCTTGGCCCATGATCTTCGCGCCGCCGTTGGTGAGCCGGTCCTGCTGTTCACGGCCTCCTCGGCCCCCTGGGCCAGGCCGCTGCGTCTCCCGGACGGCGCAGAACCTCCGCCGGGGGCCGAACGACACACCGAACGAACGGGTCCGGCTCACAGCTGCAAGAATCGACGGGAACAGCCTCCGCCTGCATCAGTGAGGTGCAGTGGAGGCGCTGATCTGCAACGATGTGGCACAGGACCATTCCCAGGAGGACTCATGCCGTACACCGTGGATTTCAAGAACGTGTCCACCGTTGGTTTGGAATCGTCGCCCGTTGCCGACGCGCTGGCCGGGCTGCGGGCCAACGAGGCACGTTACTACAAGAACAAATACGACCACGACTTCACCGTGGTCCCCGCGGACGAGGCGCCGGAAACGGTTGATTATGTCCACAACATCCTCTCCACCGAGCGGAACCTGGTGATCTCGTCCAAACCGCTCGAGGTGTCCTCCTTCGAAGTGGACGGGCTGCGGATGACGTACGTGTTCTATGAGTCCGGGCTGTCCATCAACGTCATGTACGGCATTGCGGAAGGCGGCAAGCGGGCGGTCGGGTTCAAACTCTCGGACGGCATGGACGTTCCGGAGGAACTGGCGTCCAGCTTCAAGTTCGCCCGCCAGAAGTCCAAGCTTGCGGGCACCATCCGCGGCTCCTACTTCGTCATCAAGGGCGAGTACTGAGCGCTGAAGCGGGGGCATCGCCTGGATCCGCGGGGCCGGTTGAAGCGCCGGGCACCGATCCCGCCCACGTGCTCTGGTACCGGGGCCCGGCGGAACGGTTCGTCGAGTCCCTGCCGGTAGGCAACGGACTCGCAGGGGCCACGGTTCGCGGCCTGGTGGGTGGCGAGCGCCTCCAACTCAATGAAGGTTCGGCGTGGTCCGGGCCAACCAGCCGGTCCGCACCGGCACTGGACCCATCCGCCGGACCGGCCACGCTCCACGCTGTCCGTTCGGCGGTGGATGCCGGGGATGTGCGGCGGGCGGAAGAGCTGCTGCTGGCATTCCAGGGCACTCATTCGCAGGCATACCTGCCGTTCGCTGTCCTGGCAGTGGACGTTGCCGGGTCCGCCGCAGCTGTTGACGGTGGGCCCGCCCGGTGGCTCGACCTCAGGACCGGTACCGCGGGGCACCGATACGTGGTTGACGGCGCCGAGGTCCGGCACCGGACCTTCGCCTCCCACCCGGACGCCGTCATCATCCACGAGATCACCGCCGACGCTCCCATCACCGTCCGGATCGGGTTGCACCCCGACGGCATCCGGCCCCTTGGACAGGACGCCGCAGAGCATGAGTGGGGGAACGAGCTCCGCCTGCGGGTGCTGCTGCCCAGCGACGTGGCGCCCGCCTTTGAGCGGACTGCCGAGCATATCCATTACGACGGCGACTCCCGCGCCGGAGCAGTCCATGCCGGCATCGCCACGGACGGGGCTGCGGACGTCACCGCGGGGGTCCTCGCGGTCACGGGCGCACGTTCCGTGCGGCTGGCCATTGCCACAGGAACGGTGCTGGCCCGTCCGCACGCCGGCCGGCACGCGAACACCGCCGGTTCCCCTGGCGACCTTGCCGTGCTCCTCACCGGCCGGGTGGCGCGGGCCCTCCAGGACTCCGCGGAGGCCGTGCTGGAACGCCACCTGGCCGACCACGCCGGGCTTTACGGCAGGGTCCGCCTGGGTCTCGGCCCGGACGCCGGCGCAGGCTCCGGTCCGGGGAAGCCAACGGACCAGCGCATCCGCGACTTCGAAGTGGACAAGACCGATACCGCACTGATCTCCCTCCTGTTCCACTACGGCCGGTACCTGTTGATTGCCTCCTCCCGCGCCGGTGGGTTCCCGGCCAACCTCCAAGGCATCTGGAACGAGGAACTGCCGCCACCGTGGAGCAGCAACTACACCGTGAACATCAACACGGAAATGGACTATTGGCCGGCACTGCCCGCCAACCTCGCCGAATGCCACGAACCACTGCTGCAGCTGGTGGACACGCTTGCCCGCACCGGCCCGGCCGCTGCCGCCCTGTACAGTGCGCGGGGATGGGCGGTCCACCACAACACGGATCCCTGGGGCTACCCGTTTGCCGCCGGCGCCGGCGAAGGCGACTCCATGTGGGCCAGCTGGGCCATGGGAGGCACCTGGCTGGTCCAGTCAGCCTGGCAGCACTACGCCTACACCGGGGATGCCGGCCGGTTGCGGGCTTCCTGGCCGGCCATCGAAGGGGCATGCCTCTTCGCACTGGACTGGATCATTGGGGATACGGAGACCGGAACGCACACGTCACCGTCCACCTCTCCCGAGAACCAGTACGTCGCCCCGGACGGCGCGCCGGCGTCGGTGAGCCGGTCCTCCACCATGGATGTTTCCCTCCTCCGCGGGCTCCTCGATGCGGCACGGCACGCCGCCGCAGCCTTGGCGGAGGACCCACCCTGGCTGGCGGACCTTGCGGACAAGGTGCACGCCCTTCCCGGGCCGGCCACCGGTGACCGGGGAGAAATCCGGGAATGGTCGTTTCCGGCCACTGAGCATGCACCGGACCACCGGCACACCTCCCACCTGGCGGCCGTCTATCCCCTGCTGCAGTGGAACCCGGAGGCCACGCCGGCGCTCGCCGCCGCCGCTGCCAGGACCCTGGAACTCCGCGGCCCCGAGTCCACCGGCTGGGCCATGGCCTGGCGCATCGCCCTTTGGGCGCGGCTTGGCAACGCGGCAAAAGCTGAGGAGAGCCTGAACCTGGCACTCCGGGTGGCGGGGGAGGGCTTCGACGGGCGCGGCGGGGTCTATCCCAACCTCTTCACCGCCCACCCGCCCTTCCAGATCGATGCGAACTTCGGTGCCACCGCCGGCATCGCCGAGATGCTGTTCCAGTCGGACCCGGCCGCCATCCGGCTGCTGCCTGCCCTGCCGGAATCATGGCGCGAGGGATCGGTGACCGGCCTGCGGGCGGTGGGTGGAATCGAGGTGGACATCCGCTGGTCCGGGGGCGTCCTGGACAGCGCCGTGCTGCGGTCTGCCGCGCCCGTCCACCGGGAGGTCATCTGGAACGGCCACCGGACCACCGTGCGCCTGTCCGGCATCCAGGATGTTGAGCTCCGCCGCGGCAACTTCGCGTAGCGGCCCGCCCCGCCGGCCCCGGAACGCGTTTCAACGAATGAAATAAGGCCACACGGTGGACCGGGCCAGGCGAAAGGATGGCTGGATGCACTCCAACCCCATCCTTCCCGGCTTCAACCCGGACCCGACCATTGTCAGTACCCCGGACGGTTACTACGTGGTGACGTCATCGTTCGAATACCTTCCCGGACTGCCGGTTTATCACAGCCAGGACCTGCAAAGCTGGGAGCTGATCGGGCATGTGGCCACGCGTGAGGAGCAGGTCCACGTTGCCAACGTCCCGACGCCCGGAGGGGTCTGGGCGCCGACGCTCCGGTACCGGGACGGCGTGTTCCACCTGATTGTTTCGGTCTTCCTCGGGGGCCGCGGCTGCGTGCTGTTCACTGCCACAGACCCCGCCGGCCCCTGGAGCGACGGGATTGTCATCGACGCGGTGGACGGCATCGACCCGGACCTGGCCTGGGATGAGGACGGAACCGCGTACGTGACCTTCGCCCGGCACCCGGACGCGATCCAGCAGGTTCCGCGTGGACCTGGAGACCGGGACGGCCCTGGAGGAGCCCAGGCCGCTCTGGCAGGGCAGCGGACTCTACTCGCCTGAGGGTCCGCACCTCTACCGGCGCGGCAACTGGTGGTACCTGCTGGCGGCCGAGGGCGGGACGGACAGGGGCCATGCCGTCACCGTGGCCCGTTCGCGCCAGCCGGACGGACCCTTCGAGGCGGCGCCGCACAACCCCATCCTCACCGCGGCCGGCACGGGCTGGCCCATCCAGAACACCGGGCACGCAGACTTGGTGGAGCTTCCCGACGGCGGCACCGCCATGGTGCTGCTGGGCGTCCGTCCGGTGGGCCTCACCCAGGCGTTTTCCCCGCTGGGCCGCGAAACCTTCCTGACCACGGTGGACTGGGATGACGACTGGCCGTACGCGAGCCTGCCGGTGCCGTCCGCCGTCCTGCCGGAACGGACCGAATATGACTTCACCGGGGGTGCCGGCCTGGACCACCTGCACTGGATTGGAGTCCGGCGGACACCTGCGGACTTCACCACGCCAACGGACCGCGGGCTGGTCATCAGTGGAGACGGAAACACCCTCGGCGCGGCCCGGCCCGCCTTCGTCGCCCAGCGGCAGCGCCATCAGAGCATCGAAGTGCGGGCCGTCCTGGACGTCACTGCCGGGAGCGGCGGCATCGCCGTGCGCAACGCGGAGGACAACTGGTTCGGCGTTGAAGCCGGCAGCAGCAGCGCAGGTGTGACGGTCACCGCGCGGGCCGTGGTCGCAGGCTTTGACCGCACCTGGGACGCAACGCTCCCGCACGGTGACGTTGAACTGGCGATCCTGGCCGAGCCGCCGTCGCGCGATTTCACGGCCGGTGCCGTGGGCGGCGACAGGATCCGCCTCCTCGCCCGGCATGCGGCACCTGATGCTGCCCCGGATGGCCGTGCCGGCGAGGTGCTGCTCACCGAACTGGACGGCAGGCACTGGGCGTTTGAAACCGCCAAGGCGTTTACCGGGCGGGCCTTCGGCGCCTACGCCGTGGAAGGAGACGTCGTGGTTCGCCGCCTGGACTATTGCGGCAAGGACTGAGGCGGCAAGGACTGACGCGGCCGGTGCCGCCGTTACCCCTGGGAGTGCGTCCTGACGTCCGCGCTTGCCTGTGCTTGGAAGCCGAGGTTGCGGGACACCGCCCTGGCGGCGGCGCGGACCGCCGGGGCCAGGACGTTCGGCGGCGTGGAGCCGTCCGGAACCACGATGGACAGGGACGCCACCACGGCACCCTGGGCGTCGAAGATGGGCGATGCCACGGACACGGTCCGGGAGGGCAGGCTGCGGCGGATCATGGCGATGCCGGTCCGCCGCACATCGGACAAGGTCCGGCGCAGCTGGCCCTCGGGCATCTCGGATACGCCGGGTTCGATCTCCGGCGGCCGCTTCAGGATGGTTTCCTGGAACTGCTGGTCCGCTCCGGCCAGGAGCACCAGGCCGATGGCCGTGGACCGGAGCGGTGCCCGGCCGCCCACCCGGTACGCCACCTCGGTGGCGTCCTTCGCGGACAGCCGCTCGATCAGCACCGCCTGCTCGTTGTCCCGCACCGCCAGCAGGACGTGGTGCCGGGTGACCTCGAAGAGGTCCTCCAGGTAGGGGAGCGCGATCTCCCGCACCCCGTGCCCGCGCGGCGACAGCGACGCCACCTCCCACAGCCGGACCCCCACCACATAGCGGCCGTCGTCCAGCCGTTCCAATGCACCCCACGCCACCAGCCGGGCGATCAGCCGCAGCGCCGTGGGCGCCGGCATCTCCGCGTACCGGGCCAACTCGGACAGGGTCAGTGCCCGGCGCCGGTCCGAGAAGACGGCGAGCAGGCTCAGCGCCCGGTCAATGACCGGTTCGCCCTGTTTCGGCCGCTTGCCGCGGGCCGGCGGGGTATCCGTTTCCGGGGTGGCAGTCATGGCAGTGGTTCCTCGCGCCGTGGATCGTTGCGGTGGCCCGCAGTGAGCTGAACCACAATACTATTCCAACCATTGAAAGCACCCTGTGGGGGACCGGTGGCGGCACGCGATGCTGGAACTCCCAGCAACCGCACTCCAGGAGTCCCGCCGCATGACCGCCCCCACCCGGCTTCGGGCCGAACACCTGTCCGAGGCGATGGGCCTGACCATCCGCGAACCCCGGCTCAGCTGGACACCGCCCGCCGGAACCGTCCGCCAGGCCGCCTACCGGATCACAGCCGGCAACGGCTGGGATACCGGCAGGGTGGAGTCGGCTGAAAGCGGCGGCATCCCCTACAGCGGCCCCGCGCTGGACTCCCGCAGCCGGTTCGAGTGGCGGGTCCGCACCTGGAACATCGACCCCGCCGGCACCGAAACGGCCAGCGGCTGGTCCGAACCGATGTCCGTAGAGCTCGGCCTCCTGCACGCCTCCGACTGGACGGCGCAGTGGATCGGGCCCGGCGATGAGGACGTCCCCGCCCCCGGGGAGCGGCCCGGCTGGGCCCTCACAAAAACCTTCACCCTGCAGACCGCCCCAGAGCAGGCCCGCGCCTACGCCACTGCCCACGGCATCTACGAGCTCTTCATCAACGGCCGCCGAGTCGGAGACCAGCAGCTCACCCCCGGCTCCACCAGCTACAACACCACCCTCCAGGTCCAGGCCCACGACGTCACCGGCCTGCTCCGCGAAGGCGTCAACACCATCCGCGCCGTCCTCACCGACGGCTGGTACCGCGGCAGCTTCGGCTACACGCGCGACGCCGACACGTACGGCACGCACACGGCCCTCCTGGCGCAGCTCGAGCTGGAGTCCGGGGCGGGCAGTCAGGTCATCGGCACGGACGCGACGTGGCAGGTGACCGCTACGGAGATCACCAGCGCGGACCTCATGGCAGGCCAGCGCGTCGATTTTCGATCGGACGACGCCGGCCGCGCACCTGCCGGAGGCACGGCACCAGGGCCCCGTCCCGCCGTCGTCCGTCCCGGCAGAGTGGACGCCCTGGCCGGACCCCTCGCCCCGCCCACCCGGGTCACCCGGGAACTCACCCCCGTTTCCATCACCCGCCTTCCAAACGGCAACCAGGTGGTGGACTTCGGCCAGAACATCCACGGCTGGATCCGCCTCACCCAGCTGGGGGCGCCGGGCGACATCGTCACGCTGGAATACGCCGAGGCGCTCGGCGCGGACAGTGACGCCACCAGGGACCACCTGCGCCCGCACAATTTCCGCTCACCTGGGGCGTACCTCGACGCCGGCCAGGTGGACACGGTCATCTCCTCCGGCGCGCCCGGCGAGGTCTTCGAACCCCGCCACACCACCCATGGCTTCCAGTACGTGTCCGTGCAGGGCCTTCGCCGGGACCTGCATCCCGAGGACGTCACCGGCTGCCTGGTCCGGACGGACCTGGAACGCATCGGCACCTTCCGGTGCAGCGACGAGCGGCTGAACACGCTCCACGACATCGCGGAATGGAGCTTCCTGGGGAACTCCTGCGAAGTCCCTACCGATTGTCCCCAGCGCGAGAAAGCCGGCTGGACCGGAGACTGGCAGCTGTTCGTCCCCGCCGCCGCCTACCTGTACGACGTCACCGGGTTCTCCCGCAAGTGGCTGCGGGACGTCCGCGCGGACCAATGGCAGAACGGCGTCATCGCCAACATTTCACCGTCGGCCGGCCCCGCCGTCACCTCGGCCGACTTCATGGGCTTCACCAACGGCTCCGCCGGCTGGGGCGACGCGATCGTCATGGTGCCGTGGGAGCTCTACCTGGCCACCGGTGACGCCTCGATCCTGGCCGAAAACTTTGACGCGATGAAGCGCTGGCTCGGCTTCGTCCGGACCTCCGCCGAAACCCGGCGGCACCCCGCCAGGGCCGCCGCGCACCCCACCCCGGCACCGCACGAACAATGCCTGTGGGACACGGGCTTCCATTTCGGCGAATGGATGGAGCCGGACGGTCCCGAGCCGGACCTCTTCGCCGCCCGCAGCGCCGACAACGGCATCGTGGCCACCGCCTACTACCGCCACACCACGGACCTGATGGCACGCATCGTGAGTGTTTTGGGCCGCCACGACGAGGCTGCCGAGCTGGCAGAACTCTCGGGCCGGATCCGGGACGCCTGGGAAACGGAATACCTCGGCCCGGACGGCCGCGTCACCCAACCGAGCCAGGCCAACTGCGTCCGTGCCCTGGCCTTCGGCCTGGTCGGCCCCGACCGCCGCGCCGGGGTCACCGCGCAGCTGGCGGAGCTGATCCGGGACGCCGGCACGCACCTGGGCACGGGCTTCCTGGCCACGCCATACCTGCTCCCCGTCCTGGCCGACAACGGTGAACTGGACCTGGCCTACCAGCTGCTTATGCAGGACACGGAACCGTCCTGGCTGGCCATGGTGGACCGCGGCGCCACCACCGTGTGGGAGCTGTGGAACGGCATCGACGCCGCGGGCACCGCACACCAATCCCTCAACCACTACAGCAAGGGGGCCGTGGTGACCTTCCTGCACCGGTATACGGCCGGGCTGCGCCAGGCACCGGGAAGCGCCGGCTGGGAACGGATCATCATCGAGCCACGCCCCGGCGCCGGGCTGGCCTCCGCCTCCACCTCCCACCTGGGGCCGCGCGGCCTGATCCAGGTGGAGTGGGCCGTGGCGGAGGGGGCAGCGTCACCGGGGAAACAGCACGACGCCGGGCTGACGCTCACTGCCACGATCCCCGCCGGCACCACCGCGGAGGTGCTGCTGCCCGGCGAACCGGCCGTCGTCGTCGGGCCGGGAATCCATACTTTCGTTGCCGCCACCGGTGGGGACGCTGCCAAACCCGAACTGATGAGGAGCACACTATGACAGTGGAAGACGCTACCGGCATACTCGACCCCGCCCGTCCTGACGTTTCCCGGCCGGGCGGCAGGGACGTTCCGGCGTTCCCCGTCTTTGACGCGCCCGGAACACCGGAGCAGGTCTCCGACGTGTCCGCAGTGCACCGGGAAATCACGTATGCCCGGGCCATCGGGTTCCGGCCGCTGAAGCTGGACATCTGGCTGCCGCGCCAGGCGTCCGGCCCCACACCGCTGGTGCTCTGGGTGCACGGTGGCGCGTTCCAGCTGGGCGACCGCCGGGAACTGCCGCCCACGTTCGCACCCAACTCGGTGTTCCGGCTGCTCAACGAGGCCGGCATTGCCTGTGCCACGGCTGACTACCGGCACTCCCTTGAGGCACCCTTCCCCGCCCAGCTCCACGACCTCAAAGCCGCCGTCCGGTACCTGCGCGAATTTGCCGCAGAGCTGAACGTCGACCCGGACCGGTTCGGCGCCTGGGGTGAATCTGCCGGCGGCCACCTGGTGGCCCTCCTTGGACTGACCGGCAACCACGGCGGCCTTGAAGGCGGACTTGGTGCGCAAGGGCACTCCAGTGGCGTCAGCGCCGTCGTCGACTTTTACGGTGTTTCCTCGCTGGTGGACATCCCTCCCATGTCCATGCCTGAGGGCCTCTTTCCCGCTGCCCTGACCGCGGCGGTGCCGCCGGGCATGTCCCTGCAGCCTGAGTACATGCTGGTGGGCGGCTCGGATGATCCGGAGCTGCTGGCTGCGGCCAGCCCGGTCAGCTACGTGGACGCCGGCGCCGCCCCGTTCCTCCTGGTGCACGGTGACTCCGACGGGCTGGTACCGCATTCGCAGACCGACCTGCTGGCCGCTGCGCTCGCCGAGGCGGGGGTGGAGCATGAGGTGGTGACCATCGAGGGCGCCGACCACTGCTTCTTCGGCGCGGAGGACAGGATGGCGGACATCCTCGACTCTGCCGTCCGCTACTTCTCCAGGAAGCTGGGCACGCCATGACACCACGGACAGAGCCGACGGCGGTTGCCGCGGAGGCTCCCACGGCCGGCGGCCCGGGGGGAACCGCCGACGGTTTCGCCGAATACCTTGCCAGCCCTGAAGGCCCGCGGTTCCTGAATCCCGACGCCGTCCGGACGCCTGGCCCCGACGTCCCCATCCACACGGTCACTGCGGACGGGCGGCACGGGCCGGTGTCGCTCCGGATCTACGGCGAAGCATCCGGAACCGGCAGCCCGGCCCTGGTGTGGCTGCACGGCGGCGGCTTCGTCAGCGGCAGCGTGGACATTCCCGAATCTGATTACCTGGCCCGGGTGCTTGCGGACCGGGGGACGCCGGTGCTGTCCGTTGACTACCGGCTGGCACGGGACGGGGTCTCCTACCCCATTCCGCATGACGATGCCCTGACGGGATGGTTCTGGGCGCGGAAGAACGCCGCATCCCTGGGGCTGGATCCGGACCTGCTCTGTTTGGGCGGTGCCGGTGCCGGCGGCAACCTTGCCGTGGGCGCCGCGCTCTACCTGGTTGACGCGGGCAAGCCGCTGCCGGCCAAGCTCCTGCTGGCCTACCCCTTCCTTCATGCCGAACTCCCGCCGCCGGCCGGCGGCCTCGACGAGGCGGTCATGGCCGGCCTGCCCCGGCATTTACGGTTCACCCTGGAGGACTGCATCCGCACGGCGGAGAACTACGTGGGCGGACCTGTCAGCATGGCGCCGTCCTATGCGATGCCCGGGTATGCCGATCCCGCCGGCCTTCCGCCCACAGCGCTCCTGGCCTGCGAATACGACGACGCCCGCGGCTCGACCGAGCTTTTTGCTTCCTCGTTGGAGCGGGCCGGGGTTCCGGTGTCCTCCTTCCTGGCCCGGGGTGCCGTCCACGGCCACCTCAACCACACGGCAGGGCTTCCCGAGGGGCAGCCCGCCCTGGACTTCCTGGCGGCGGAACTGGCGGCGGTTCGGGCGGCATAGGCGGTGGGGTCCTACGCCCTGACCCGGAAAATTCGCGGGTGAGGAGTTCCGGCGGCAGGCCGGGGTCCTCCCAGGGGAACGCCCGCCACGCGTCAATGACCCCGGTCCGCAGCCAGAAGGCCTCTTCGCCGCTGAGCTGGTGCGGGTCCAGGGGACCGGGCCGTAGGTATCGACGTATTGCGTGTACTGCCGGCGGACGTCGCCAGGATCCCACGCCTCAAGCAGCGGCCGGCCGCGCAGAGCGGCGGACCCAGATCTAAAGATGGGTGGCGACGCCAGAGCGTAGGGCGACGCCAACTATGCCGGCTTCGAAAAGGTCACGATCCCTCTCGATGACTGGCAATCAAAGTGGCTTTCATTTTCCGAAGTCGTCTGCACACGCTGCCCCGAAAGTACGGGACGCGTGCAGACGGGTATGGAAATCGGAGTGTTCAAAGTCCACTGCAGGAGGCGTCATTTTGGTCGAGAGTCTTCTCCACGGAAGCTCCAAGGCCGTGCCCTCACTGCCGGGGAGCGATCACGTTCGCCACCGCCATGCCTTCACGGGTCCGGGCGCGATAAGGTCGAACTCAAATTCCGCGACCATGCCCGGGCCGTTGAACAGCAGCTTTCCAACCGGGTCATGGGGATCGTAGATGCTGCCTCCGATGTTGAGGATTACGCCCTTGCGTGTGAGTTCTTCGGCAATATCCCTTGCGTCCGGCAGGGACCTTGCCAACCGGTCAAGTTTGGTGACAACGAAGGTGTCGCCGTTGCGGCACGCCGCCGGGTCCTTTTTCAGGCCGGGCCGGTCTCGTTTAGTGCCGGTAATTCCGTGGTCGACGTGGACCATGTCGTCGTTGACTCCCAGGCCGTGGAGGGCATGACGCTGGGCGGTGAGGTCCTGGTTGCTGGTCGAGTAGCGGGCATTACCGATGAGCATGCTTCGGGCTGTAGCGTATAAGGCCCCTTCACCGGGCATTAATTCGGGCGGGGTATACGGGAATCCGGACTTGGCGGATGCACACGGATTTGGAAAGAGTCGATGGGCAGCGCCGGCACGTCCGGTGGACGACCGGCTTGCGGGCGCATTGGTCGAACCCTCGTCCACGGTCAGGCGGTGAGGCCTCTAGTACCGGGAGGCCGGCGGGTCGACAATTGGGAATTGAGGAACAGAGCCAGGTATGGAGGCACACTGTGTCTCCGAATCAGGAGGTGCACTCGTCATGTTCTAGTCGGGTTGGGTCCGCTCCTGGAGGCGCCGGGGAAGCGATCTACCGGAATTTCAAGCGCGCGGTGAGCGATGTACGGGAAAGTTCGGTGCATCAATGAAGTGCCGGCTCCTAGAATGACTCGATGGACCTTTCGGATCTCGGTACGCCGACCGGGCCGATGATCCGCGTCCACGGCGGGTTCGCCAACCGGATGTACCGACTCGACACCGATCAGGGGTCGTTCGCGGTGAAAGAGTTGAACCTCGTCGACCGCCGCCGGACCTATCGCGTCGAGGACGTGTTCAGTTTTGAACGGGCGGCCTTCGCTGCCGGCATTCCGATGCCGGAGCCGCTCTCGGCCAGCCACTACACGCTTGTTCACCGGTGGGTCGAAGGCGAGAAGGTGCCCGAAGCGCCGGTGTCGGCGGCGTACGCGTTTGAGATCGGTGAGATCCTCGCGCGCATCCACGCGCTCGACGTCGCGTGGACCGGTGTGTCGGTCGAGGACCCGAAGTCAAGGGACTGGGCCGAGCTCGCCGCGCGGGCGGTGGCCACCCGGCAACCGTGGGCCGACGAGCTCGCCTCCCATGTCGAGACGTTCCTCGCGATTGCCCACTTCGTCGAGACCTGCGAACGGCCCGGCCCCGTCGTGCTGACCCACGGGGACATCCAACCATGGAACCTGCTCGCTCGAGAGGGACGGCCGGTGGTGCTCGACTGGGAGCTCTCGGGGATGCTCGACCTGTCCGGTGAGCTCGGCTCGACCGCGCTGAGCCTCGCGAAGGGACCTGGCTTCAACGACATCAAGCCCGCCATTTTCCGCTCGGTTCTCGACGGCTATGTCGCGGGGGGCGGGGCGCTGCCGCCGCCAGGTCCAAGCTGGTTTGTTTTCATGATTGGCGGCTGGCTGGGGCACACGAGGTGGAACATCCTCCGGTGCCTCGCCGGCGTCGAGGCGAGCACCGGCCCTGACCTCGCGCTGTCGCACGATTCCGTGCGCAACGGGGTGCGCGGCCTCCCCGAGCTGTTCCGCCGACTTCCGGAGCTCGAGGCGCTGCTCGTGTGACAGTGACGCGGGAATCGGGAGCGCAGCTTACACCGCGGACCAAGCACCGCCCCACAGGAGCAGGAGCGCCCTTTAGGCCGGCATCAGAGTCCTATTCGACCTCGCTGACAGCCTCCGCGCCGCCCCGGGCCACCTCGAACAAGCGCAGCACACGCCCTACGAAACCCCAGCCCCCCAATACGCAACCGCCAGACGACTGACGACGCATGGCTCTGCTGGAATGTCCCGGTGAGGGATCCTCAACTGAGACTGGCCGGTGCTCTCCGTTGGAGGGGGGATCTGTAGAAGTCGTCGGACTCTGAGCGCTGGGGCTGACGGTCTCCGCTTGGAGTGCGGGGTCGTGTTTATGCTGTCTTTATGGGTAGCTGGGGCACTGCGATTTTTTCCGATGACATGGCCGCTGATGTGCGTGCGGACTGGCGAGAAGGGATTCTCGACAGAATTCCGGCCGAGGAACTGACGGCAAAGCTCGTCAGTTCTCATGCGGCGCAGGCCGACGACCCGGATGAAGGTTTGGTGTTTTGGCTTGCGTTGGCCGCGGCCCAGTACGAGACGGGCCGGCTCCGTCCCGACGTGCGCGACACTGCACTGGACATCCTCAACCGTGGGGGCGACGTTGCCCGCTGGGAAGAGGAGGACCCTGACCTCGCGAAACAGCGGCAGCAAGTGTTGGAGAGGCTTCGGATAAAGCTGGCCGGACCGCAGCCGGCACCGAAGCGTTTGAAGCGTCCGGTGCCGCACGGTGTGGCGTTTGACGTCGGTGATGCTGTGTTGCTGCGGTCTCCGGGCGGTAAGCGGGCGATCGTGGTGGTGGTAGGGCACAGCCCCGGCTGGCCAAAAGGCACTGAAAACCCGGTGGTGGAACTGCTGCTATGGGAGGACACTGGGGAGCTGCCGACTCAAGAGTTCATGGCCACCGCGCCTCCCCTGTATACCGACAGTGAAGTTCCCAATCCCCTCAGGCAGGGGACGACTAGAATACGGCCGAACTTGTTTAGTGTCAGCACAGCGCAGAGAGCCTCCGCGTTCAACGCGGACATCGGTGAGGTGATCGCCATGGGCATTCCCCGGCCTCCCGCGGCCGATTACCGGGACGGGTCCGTGATGAGTGGCGACGCCATCCTTTCCGGGGTTCAGTGGAATTGGTTCGGCGTGTTCATGGACCAACCCCGTTACGAGGCGATGCGTGAGCTGACGCGTGCCCACACTCGTCCGCGGCGGAAGAGGTGGACGGATCTCTTCAAAAATGGTGGTCCCTCATAACCAGCGAGACCGTGCGGCCTTCCGCAACGAGATTGACCCACAGTCCCGCATCCAAAAGCGCCCGCTTAAACGATCCCTTCCCGGACGACACCTCTGCTATTTCTCTAGGGAGGGGATTCCGAGGTGGGCGCAGATTTCTGGTCCTCCGGGGATGACGGCGACGCTGTTGTCGACGACGCACGCGGTCAGCTGCGGGACGTAGTGGCCGATGAGTTTGTTCGGCCCGGCAGGGCCGCCGATTGGATTGCCGTACTTATCGCTTGGCATCCCGTTGGCGTTGGACTTGCCGGGGTCGGCCGTGGGCTTGGTTTTGACGAAATCGTGCGGGATGAGGTCGTCGGTGATCCCCTGGGGGTTCATCGATCCCATGTCCCAGAGGCGGCCACACTGGTTGATCGGGTCGGTGATCTGTTGCATTCCTGCGTTCGGGTCACCTGGGTTTGGGTTATTCTTCGCGTCGAATCCTGCCATCATCATCCCCGTGCTGAGGTAGGGCGGCATGATTACTTTAGGGTCTGCTTTGACGGGGTATGTGGTGGTGAGGTCGGCTCGGTAGTAGCAGCGGATGTCGCGTTTGTCGTTGACCGGGGCAATAGCTGTGTAGACCCCGGCGGCGGTGGTCCCGGCCAGGGCGGTGCCGGCAACGGCGATCACGACGGGGAGGGCAAGCCATTTGCGTGACCGCTTCGGTGTGCGGCGTGCTTCCTGGACGAGCAGGTTCCGGACGCGGTCTTTGGTGTCTTTCGGGTACTTGATCTCGGGCAGGTTCATGACAGCCTCGCTTCAATCATCGTGGTGTCTATTTGGTCGACGGGCGCTGGGGTTTGGTTTATCTGGGTGAGCTTGGCCTTTGCCCGGTGCAGCCTTGATTTCACGGTCCCAACGCGGATGCCGAGGGTTCTGGCTGCGTCTTCCTGGCTGATTCCGTTCATCAGGCACAGGATCACGACGTCTCGTTCCCCCTCGTGCAGCCCCGCAGTTGTATCGAGCAGTGCATGGACTTCACGTTCGGCGTCGACCCGGGAGGTGACGGATTCGGCATGGTCTGCCTCGTGTTCGTCGTGCCTGGGATCGGAATGCGGCAGCCTGGTCAGGAAGTCGGCGTACCGGCGTGATGCCCTGGCTCGGTTGAGGTTTGCGTTCGTGGCGACCCCGAGGAGCCACGGGAGAAGACTGTCCTTTTGCGGTTTGAGCTTGTTCCGCTGCCGCCAGGCCTCCAGGAAAGTGATCGAGACGAGTTCCTCGGCGTCGTGCCAGGACCCGCAGCGGGAGAGGCAGTAGCGGAAGACCGCGTCGGCGTGCCTGTTGAACAGGGCACCGAAAGCGTCAGCGTCGCCGCCGACGCACGCACTCCACAGGTTCTCATCGGATTCCCCCATATGCCTCATACCTTGTAGTGTCCGCAGGTCTGGAAAAGGTTCCCGGTCCTGGGACTGTTTTCGCAGCGGAGATGCTCGGGGCGTGGCCGGTGTTTCTGTGCCAGAGAGAGGCGATCCATGAAGCGGTGTTCAGCCAAGGTGGTTTACGGCGAACCGGATGCCGTAATCACGGAGTCTTTCCGATGCCAGGTCAATGAGTTCCTGAATCTCTGCAATGGGCGTACTCACGCAGTCCAGTTGGATGCATACAGGATGTCCGGCCGCCTCTGGGTATGAGCGCAGGAGACCTTCATCGAGGACGAACATGGCGTAATTGTTGATCTTCTCCCTCAGCTGCTCAAGCTGCCCGGGAGCGCCCGCCCATGGACGGTCTTCGACCATGATCAGCTTGTATTCGTCGCGCACCGGATCGTGCGTCACGAGATCGATCACGTTGGGTTCGTGGATTCCGGACAGGGCAGTCTCCTCTTGAGTGAAGGCAGGGCATACGTGTCGACACAGTTTGATCCTGGACGCAGGAGACTCGACCGCAACGCCAGCCTACCCGGGGACCGACATGTTCCCCCGGTCGCCATTGGCGCCCATGATGACCGCCGTCGGTTCTGGGCCGAGTAATAGACCCTGGAAAAGGCAGAATTCGAAGCAGCCGCAGGCAGGCCATAGGCTTTTCGACATGAGCGTCAGCGCAGCGCAGGCAGCCGCCTTCTACAAAGAAATCCTCAAGAACAGTCAGGTGTGGACGATCCGTGACACAGGTGGCATCCCGGCCCCGATTAACGGAGACGGTGATCGCAACATGCCGTTCTGGTCTCTTCGCAGCAGAGCCGAAAAGGTTATCGCGAACGTTCCCGCCTACGCGGACTTCGAGCCCGCAGCAATCCCTTTGGACATCTGGCGCACGCGCTGGGTCGACGGCCTCGAACGCGACGGAATTCTGATCGGCCTCAATTGGACTGCCGCTCGCGCCACTGGCTACGATTTCCGGCCGGCCGAAGTGCGTGAGCGCCTTGCCGCCGTCGGTAGCGCTGAATGAGCAGGCGCGAAGAGCCCAGGCGGCCGAGGGATCCCGGTGACCGATCCCCGCTCCACTACGCAGCCCTGGAAGACGATGCAGAGGCGATAGTACGGTTGCTGGGCACAGGAGCATCGCCCGACGTCGCCGACGGCCAAGGCTTTACACCGCTTCATCTCGCAGCGCAGGAGTTCGCCCAGGCCGCGGCCCTAGCCTTGATCGCTGCAGGAGCAACCGTCGATGCGGCAAACGTCTTCGGCAACACACCCCTCTGGGTCGCCGTGTTCAATTCCAAGGGCCGAGGCGCACTCATCCATCTCCTCCGCTCCCACGGCGCGGACCCCCTGCACGCCAATGCGACCGGGCAGACACCAGTCAACCTGGCAAGGATGATCGGAAACTGTGACATCGCCCAATACTTCCAAGACATAGCCCACTGACAGGCGAAATAGTGGGGGCCGAAGTACATGCCAAAGCCTTCCACGCGATAGGGATGACATGCCTCTAAGTGGTCGGGGGTCCACTAAGACGGTCAGATGATGATCCCCCAGCGGACCTATCCATTCCGCTGCCGGAAGGCGACGACTGCCGGCAGCACACCTCAATTACGCCGACGGCAAATGTCCGGTAAGGGATCGTCTTATGGGACGGTTGAGGAAGGCGGCGTGGCATCATTTGATTCCATTTCCGAGTGGCTGCGCCATCTCAAAGCGGAGGGTTACGCTTCGGCCATGGGTAACGTTAAAGAACGCACCGTTCAGCCGAGCCTGTTTTTTAGCCGGGGAATCTTATTCGCACTGGTGGCCTTACTTCTCTTGTCCGTCGTGGTGCAGGTGTGGGTTTGGCCGGCGGCGGTGGAGCGGACGGTCTCCCTTTTCCCTGAAGTGGGTTCTCTCGCTCGCCAGGCAATCCTCTGGGGTGTCTGCGCGGTCCTGTGTTGGCAAGTCATTGCCGTGATTGGGCTGGAACTGGTCCGCCGCGCCCTCGGAAATAGAGCGGACTCATCAATTCGAAGGTGGATTGGCGCGGTGATCGGCTGCCTGCTCGTATTCGCCGCGCTCGTAACGGTCGCTTTCATCGCGCTGAACGAAAGAGGCTACACGCCGCCAGGGGTGATGCTCGGGCTTGTCACGGCAGGGCTCATCGCGCTGATCTCAGCGGGAGCGCTAGCCGTCTTTCTTGGTAGCAACCCCCCCCATTGAGCATGTACTCGCAGAGTTAGACGGAGGACGCCGGGGCAGTAATCGGAGCGCCCGTAGAAGGATTCTGTACCGGCCGCGGCGACCATCTATATGGTGTGGACTGGCAGCGAAGGTCGGCGCCAGTCCGTCAGGTCCGGGTCGTGTTCGGCCAAGAGGTCTTCCAAGGCCGGCCAGCCATGCGTCGAAACAAAGCCAGGTTCGGCAGGGTAGAGCGGCATGAGCCAAGAGATGACGATCGGCCCCTCGGGGTCCTCACATGTCGCGAACGCTTTCGGCTGGTAGACGGGGATACCGAAGTAGAAGGCTTCAAGGCCGGTGTCTGGATCCAGCGGCCCCCACGGGCCGATGACCTCACCCCGCAGAGGCGCCCGCCCCTGGTGGATCACACCATCCACGAGCTGCTGCAAGATCGACGGGACGAAGCGCTCAAAGTGGCCGCTTCGGACCATTATCAGGAGCTCCATCCGGACGGACGCCTTACCCGGCACGGCCAGCGGGTACCGGCTGAGACCCAGAGTCGAATACGAGGTCACACCCTCTATCGGCCCGTCAACGAGCCTGATGACCTGCGCATGCTGCGGGTGGCCGTCTGCATCCTTGGACCACCCCACGGCAATGGTCCCCAGATACTGTTCAAGGTGCTCGACAAGGTGTGCCATGGGCCAACCCTACCGACGGTTTAGTGTTCGATGGCTTTGCGGTCCATGGACTTGAGCGCCGCGAGCGGGAAATCCAGTGGGGCATCCGCGCCAGCTCCCCCCACTGAGAAGGAAGCTGTTCGCCCGGAAGGAGCACCTTGTCACTGAGCGTTCCTA
Organism: Arthrobacter sp. 135MFCol5.1; assembly: GCF_000374865.1. Classification (GTDB taxonomy): domain Bacteria; phylum Actinomycetota; class Actinomycetes; order Actinomycetales; family Micrococcaceae; genus Arthrobacter. Next base: position 93,860 of record NZ_KB895464.1, read on the forward strand.
GCGTTACACCAAGACGCGAGTTGCAGAGCGTTCGGTAAGGGATCCCTCACCGGACACCGCGCTGATTCAGGAGCTCAGGTTAGTGGGTGCCTTTATCGAGGACTATGCCCACCAGGGAACCAGTCCCGCTTCTGTCTTGGGTAGGGTAGGGTTTTCAAACTGTTTGGGGGAACATTGAAATACCGCACAGTGACGACTGTTTCCGCCGTTTCTGCCCTGCTTTCTCTGACCGGGTGCTCCGGCTACTCAGGAATCGCCGCCGTCCAAAGGACCGCAGAAGCCAAAGACGATATTCCCGCCGAAATCGGCAGTGTAAACCCCAACCTGCCGTCCGGCTTCCGGTTTCTCACCGAGGACGCTGGCGTGAAGTACTACGCAGCCGAAAGCTCTGACCACGCCACTGCGTGCATTGCCGTCTACCCAGTCGACGAGCCCGACCAGTGGTTCACAGGCTGTAGCGATGGGATTACTGGTGACCGTGAAATCGTCACCGTTAGCCACATCGGCCAGCCCACTGTAAAGCTGGTGACAACCGGCTTCGATACCCGTTCTCTTGAATCAGACGGCTGGCGCAAAATTCACAGTAACGTCCTTGTGGGTACGGTCACGCGCCCGTAAGCCGATCCCCAAGTGGGCGCCCCAGCGTCGCTCGGTTTACTTCGATTTCAAGGAGATGGTCTCTGTGGTCGCGTCTTCGACGGCAGGCTTCCCGTAGATCAGTGCATACCGGGAGTACGGCTCTGGCTGATCGTTTTTGGAGGTATGGTGATCCTCCCAGCGGAGGAAAATCTCGAAGGGATTTCCTCCTGCTTTGCTTCTTGCCCAGGCTATAACGTCAGTGACTTCTCTGGCATCGGTGATATCCCATTCATCAACGAGCCAGGCGAAATTCATGGCCGGCGGTGGAAACCAAAAACGCACTCTGTAGCTCGGCGGTAGATCGCCACCTCCGACGGAGTCATCTGGAGCAGCTCGCACAATCCGCATAGGCCCGAGCCTACGCCGCGAAGTCGGGAGCAGGTGGCCCATGCACCATCCTTTACAGGGCGCATGGGAAACCGAACTGAAGACGTTGCTCGACCTTGCCGGTATTCATATCCGCTGCTCAGTGCCTTGCAGGTCACTCCAATGGAGGCTCCGTCTCCGTGAGATCGACGCGTTGCTCAGGCTGCGGAGTCGTGGCGTGGGAAGAGCCCGCGGGCGGGGCATCAGGGTGCTTCAGCCATGCGTTGGACTCCGCATTTCCGTGCGCGACAACCTCGACTGCCACAGAATCCCAGCGATAGACGATGGTGCCGGCGGCGGGACGCTGCGATGTGTTGTAGAAAAGTCCGGGCCAAGCTAGGGCGCCGATTGGCGGTCCATCGGGATCCGGGTTCGCCAGGCTCACGCCAGCTTCCCATGCCACATCGCGACCGACATGAAATGGCAGCCCGACAACATCAGGCACCGTTACCCGGTCGGCGGACCTTTCTTTCATCCTCCGCAGCGGCGTCCGGTGGGGATCCCCCAGCGGACAGAGTTTGTCGAGGGTGGCCAGCGGCGACCGGCGAGATGAAGATAGAGGTAGTCCAATCCAATTAGGGGGCAAGGTGATAAGCGCTTTTCGATGGAGCCGGGTCGCCCTGGTCTTGACAGCAGTGGTAGGTGCGGCGTTAGTCCTTCTGGCGTTTCCGCTCACTTTGTTCCTGGCTGACGGACTGCCCATCCACCCTTTTTCTGCAGTTCTATGCATTGGGGGTGCCGGAGTCCTAGCTCTAGGTCTGTCCGCCGCCAGTTTCTTACGTCCTGGGACCCGTGCAAAAAAGTTTTGCACCATCGGATCGGGCATGGTCGGCATGGCTAGCCTCGTTATTGGAGCACTTACCCTTGACCAGCTCTATACCGCGATCTAGCTGGGTGCCTTGGCTGAAAAACCAAAACTCACTTTCGGCGGAGGACAACTACCTCAGGGTCGGCGGCGCCCGCTGAAGGATCCACTTACGGCACAAGCAGCCGACGCTAGGCTGAGGTTGTGATCGAGTCAGCCGCCTTTGTCATACGCGCCGTTGGCCACGCCGTGGATTTGGTTGTCGATCCGTTCCCTCCTTTAGACCCTATAGCGGCGCTGCAAGCTGCCAGACGGGGCCAAGAACCGGAAGCCCTTCGAGTGCCTCTGGTGTTCACCGGAGTGCATTCGGGACCAGTCGAATTGGCGATCGAGGTTTTGCAAGAACGTCCGGAAGCCGCGGCTCCTGTGTGGGAAGACGTCCACGAAGTGTCCCTAACACTGCCGGAAGGGCGGGCCTACTTCAATACCCCCACGGATTGGGAAATGAAGGACATTGGCAACGTAACCGGTGACGAAAAGGGCAGCTACCGTGCAAGGGTCCACAGTACCGGCCGCGATGCAGCTTTTGACCTCGTTGTGGACGCCCCGACCGAGCAGCACCTGGTCCAGGTCTGGAAAGAATCAGCATCCCCGCCAATTACTATTTCGTCCCGGTCAGAACATGGCAAAAGCATTCCGGAGTTCATCAGGTCGTGGCAGACATCCGAAACCGCGACGTCGCGAACAGAACCAGGGCCTATTGACCTTCCCCGATAGGTAATCCCCCCAGGGTGCCCGGTAAAGGATCCTTCAGCGGGCGCTCGGATGACGTGTACGGCATAGGCCGTGTCTAGGCGGCTCTGCCGTGGGGACCCGGCGTTTGACGGGAGGCGTCAGGGGATTCTGGGTCGTCCGAAACCTCGTCGAAGAAACGTCGGGGTCGTGGTAGCCACAGCGGGACGATGAGAATTACAGAAATCCAGCCGGACGCCTACTCCGCCGTGCCCCACAGGGCCTTGCGCAAAAGCCGCTTCAGTTCCTGGGACTCACCGTCGGTCAGTCCGGCCAGCTGGTGAAGTTCCGCGGCGTCCAGGGCTGCCCGGGCCTTGGTATGCATCCTGCGGCCCTCGGCCGTGGAGACGATGATCTTGGCCCGACGGTCCTGCTTCCCCTGCGCCCTTTCCACCAGCCCGCGGCGCTCCAAGTCGTCCACCAGTGTGACCACCTGGCTCGGGTCCAGGCTGAGGAAGTCCGCCAGTTCCCGCTGCGTGGGCTCCAGCCCGCTGCACGCCAGCGTCAGGACCGAGAAGGAGCGCTCCCGCAGGCCAAAGTCAGCCAGGGCCTTGTTGTTCAGCACCGAGCCGGCGGCGTGCAGTTTGGCCAGCAGCAGGCCCACATCACTGCCGATCCTCGCTGCCGCAAGGCGGGGGGTCTGAACTTCGGTGCCCAAGGTGGCCATCACAACTCCGGTGTAAAAAACAATCGTTGACTTTTTCAATGATCCGTAATTTCATTGATCCCAACAAGGATCTCACACCGCAGTGGGACCACCCCAACGGCTTCGGCCGGCGCATGCGAAGGAGCAGGCCAATGAGCTTGAACGGCAAGGTTGCAATCGTCACCGGCAGCGGGCAGGGCCTTGGCCTTGCCTACGCACGGGAACTGGCCCGCCAGGGCGCCGCCGTCGTCATCAACGACGTGAACGCCGAGACTGCCGCCCAGGCTGTGGCGCAGATCGAGGCCGACGGCGGCCGGGCCGCCGCGGTGGTGGTTCCGGTAGGGGCGACCGACGCCGCCAAGGCGCTGGTGGCCGGAGCCGTCGACACGTTCGGCCGGCTGGACATCCTGGTCACCAACGCCGGAATCCTGCGGGACAAGTCCCTGCTGAAGATGACGGACGAGGACTTCGACCTGGTCATCAACGTCCACCTCAAGGGCACCTTCACCTGCGTCCGGGAGGCCTTCGCGTACTTCAAGGAAAACACCGTGCAGGGCCGCATCATCACCATCGGGTCGCCCACCGGGCAGCGCGGCAACTTCGGCCAGACCAACTACGCCGCCGCCAAGGCCGGCATCGTGGGCATGGTCCGCACCTGGGCGCTGGAAATGAAGAAGGCAGGCGTCACGGTCAACAGCGTCATTCCCGTGGCAGCCACAGCCATGACCAAGACCGTGCCCTACTTCCAGAAGGCGGTGGAGGCGGACGAGCGCGGCGAGGCCATGCCGTCCTTCTTCCGCCATGACCTGGGCTTTGGAACGGCCGACGACGTCGCCGGGCTGGTTGCCTTCCTCGCCTCCGACGAGGCAGCCACCATCACCGGCCAGGCCATCGGAGCCGGCGGTGACCGGCTGCAGGTCTGGACCCACCCGGAGGCAGCCACCACCGAGTACCACGAGGGCGGCTGGAGCTATGAGGCGCTGCAGGAAAACGCCGGCCAGCTGTTCACCCCGGAAACGCTGCAGAGCTACGGCGAGGAATTCCTCCCGCTCCCGGAGGACCTGAAGCCCGCCCAGCCCGCCGAGGCCCGCTGACCATGGCCGATCGCTACGAAGTGGCCATCGACCCGGCGAAGCTCGACGCCATCGACATGCACGTCCACCTCGAGGTGGACAGCTGCGGCCACGGCTCCCTGCCCGAGGAACTGACCGAAGCCTCCGCCAAGTACTTTAAGGCCGAGGACCGCACCCCGTCCCTGGACCGCATCGCCGAGGTGTACCGCGAACTGAACATGGCCGCCGTCGTCTTCACCGTGGACGCCCGCACCCAGCTCAAGCACGAACCCAACAGCATCCCGGAGCTCATCGCCGGCGCCGCCCGGAACAACGACGTCCTGATCCCGTTCGGCAGCGTCGATCCACGCACCGGCGAAGACGCCATCGCCGGAGCAAAGCACCAGGCCGTTGAACTCGGCGCCCGCGGCTTCAAGTTCCACCCGTCCCTGCAGGGTTTCGACCCGTCCAGCGAACGCTTCTACCCGCTGTGGGAGACCCTCCAGGAACTGGGCCTGCCGGCCATCTTCCACACCGGCCAAAACGGCATGGGAGCGGGCCTGCCCGGCGGGTACGGCATCAAGCTCGCCTACTCCAACCCGTTGCTGCTGGACGCCGTGGCCGCGGACTTCCCGGGCCTGCAGATCATCATGGCCCACCCCTCGGTGCCGTGGCAGGACGAGGCAAACTCAATCGCCACGCACAAGGCCAACGTGTTCATCGACCTCTCCGGCTGGTCGCCCAAGTACTTTCCGGAGTCCCTGGTGAAGGCTTCCAATTCCTACCTGCAGGACAAGGTGCTGTTCGGCACCGACTTCCCGCTGATCACCCCGCAGAACTGGCTCGGTGCCTTCGCGGACCTGCCCCTGAAGGACGAGGTCCGGCCCAAGATCCTCAAGGACAACGCGGTGCGCCTCCTCGGGCTGGGTGGCTGAGATGGGCACCAGCAGCACGACGACGGCTGCGGGCGTGGGTGCCCGGCTCTACGAGGCAGCGGACTGGTACGACGCCGAGTCCCTGCTCACACAGGACGAGCGCCGGGTCCTGGCCCGGCTGCGGGACTTCCTGGACCGGGAAGCAGAACCCCTGCTGGCTGAGTACTGGGAACGCGGCGAATTCCCGGAGCAGCTCGCCCGCCCCCTGATCGACCTGGACCTGATGGAACCTGCGGAGCTCACCAAAGATGGGCCCGCGCGCGGAATCTACCAGGGCTTCCGCATCTTCGAACTTGCCCGCACCGATGCCTCGCTGGCCACCTGGTACACCGCCCAGGCCGGCCTGTTCCGCACCGCCATCCGGGTGGGCGCCTCGGCGGAGCAGCAGCGCGAGTGGATGCCCCGGGTCATCGACTTCTCGCTCAAGGGCGTCTTCTCCCTGACCGAGCCCGAGCATGGATCGGACATCGCCGGCGGCCTCTCCACCACCGCACGCCGTGAAGGGGACGGCTGGATCCTTGACGGCGCCAAGCGCTGGATCGGCGGCGCCGCCACCGCGGACGTCCTGGCCGTCTTCGCCAGGGATGCAGCCGACGGACAGGTCAAGGCCTTCCTCGTGGACCGGGAGGCCGACGGGGTCACGCTGGAGAAGATCCACGGGAAGACGGCCCTGCGGATGATGCAGAACGCCCACATCACGTTGGAAGGCGTCCGTGTTCACGAGTCCATGCGGCTGCACAACGTGGACTCGTTCAGGGACGTCGCGGCGATGCTCCGGGCCATGCGCTCGGACGTCGCCTGGATCGCCACCGGAATAGCCGCAGGTGCCTTCGAGGCAGCCCTCGCCTACGTCAACGAACGCCGTCAGTTCGGACGCACCCTGGGTTCCTTCCAGCTGGTCCAGGAGAAACTGGCCCGCATGCTGGGGAACGTCACGGCCGGCCTGTCCCTGGTGGTCAGGCTCACCGAGCAGCAGGCCAAAGGCATCTACCGCGACCAGGACTCGGCCCTGGCCAAGATGCAGACCTCCCTGTTCATGCGCGACACCGTAGCGCTGGCCCGGGAAGTGGTGGGCGGAAACGGCATCACCCTCGCCGCCGACGTCGCGCGTTTCCACGCCGACGCCGAGGCCGTCTACTCCTACGAAGGCACCCACGAGATCAACGCCCTCATCATCGGCCGCGCCCTCACGGGCCAAAGCGCCTTCACCCGCTGAACCACTACTTCCCCACCCAACCAACAACTCCCAGGAGGCAACGATGCCCAATCTCGTCGTCGATTTCGACACCCTGCTCACCCTGTCCGGCAAGGACCTCGGCACCACCGACTACCGCCAGATCACCCAGGACCAGATCAACCAGTTCGCGGACGCCACCGACGACCAGCAGTGGATCCACACCGACCCCGAACGCGCCAAAGACGGCCCGTTCGGCGCCCCCATCGCGCACGGCTTCCTCACCCTGTCGCTGATCATCCCGTTCTGGGGAGAGCTGTTCGACGTCGACGGCGTCACCACCAAGGTCAACTACGGCCTGGACAAGGTCCGCTTCACCTCCCCGGTGAAGGTCGGCTCCAAGGTCCGCATGCAGGCCACCATCGCCGACGTCACCGAGGTCAAGGGCGGCGCCCAGATCAAGGTCAACGCCACCATCGAGATCGAAGGCCAGGAACGGCCCGCCGTCGTCGCCGAATTCCTGGCCCGCTTCTACAAGTAAGCCGCTTCAACCAGTAACAGCCGATCCAAACCCAGGCTGCGCCCTCCGGCGCCGCCGCCTCAGGCAACCCCAAAAACCCCACATTCCTCCGTATTTAGGAACAGCCATGTCCGGACACACCACGCTCGCACCCGCGGGCACGGCCGCCAAGCGCAAGGAAGCGCGCACGGTCATCCTGTCCAGCTATTTGGGCAGCACCATCGAGTTCTACGACTTCCTGCTGTACGCCACGGCCGCAGCCGTGGCCTTCCCCAAGGTCTTCTTCGCCGGCACGGACGAATGGGTGGGCGTGGTGGCGGCCTACGCCACCTTCGCCGCCGGATACGTGGCCAGGCCGCTGGGCGGCATCATCTTCGGCCACTTCGGTGACAAGGTGGGCCGCAAGGGGATGCTGATCATCTCGATGGCCATGATGGGCATCGCCTCCACCCTCATCGGCCTGATTCCCGGCGCCGGCGTCATCGGGCCGTGGGGCGCCGTGATCCTGGTGCTGCTGCGGGTCTGCCAGGGCATCGCCGTCGGCGGTGAATGGGGCGGCGCCGCCCTCATGGCGCTGGAACACGCCGATCCCAGGCGGCGCGGCTTCGCAGCGTCCTTCGTCAACGCCGGCGCACCCACCGGCGCCGTGCTGGGCACCCTGGTGATGGGTGCCTTCTCGGCCCTTCCGCAGGACGCCTTCCTTGCCTGGGGCTGGCGGGTGCCGTTCCTGCTGTCCTTCGTGCTCCTGATCGTGGGCATGTTCGTCCGCCTCCGGGTCTCGGAAAGCCCCATTTTCGCCGAAGCGGTGGCCAAGGAGGAGGCCCAGGCCGGCGCCAAGCGCAAGATCCCGCTCCTCGAGGTGCTGCGCCGGCCCAAAGCGCTGATCATGATCATGTTCGCCGGCGCCGCCGGGTTCGGCCTGCAGGTGGTGCTGCCCACCTTCTCGGTCACCTATGCCGTCGCCAAGGGCGCACCCCAGCAAGGTGTGCTGTACGCGTTCGCCGGGGCCTCGGCCATCTCCATCGTCTTCGTCCTCCTGGGCGGCCGCCTGTCAGACCGGTTCGGCCGCCGGCCCGTGATGATCGCCGGCCTGGCCCTGTTCATCGCCTACCTGTTCCCGATGTTCGGCATGCTGGGCTCCGGCAACGTGGGCTTGGTCTTCGTGGCATTTACCGTGGCGCTGGTCCTGCACTCATCCCTGTACGGGCCGCTGGCAGCATTCGTCTCCGAACAGTTCGGCACCACGTCCCGCTACACCGGTGCCGCGGTGGGGTACCAGCTGGCTACCCTCATCGGCGCAGGGTTCACCCCGGGCATCATCGCCGGCCTCTATAAGGATTCCGGCCAGAGCATCGTTCCGGTGGTGGTGTTCCTGTCCGTCATGGCCCTCGTGTCGATTGTCTTCATCGCCCTGACGCGGGAATCTAAGAACAACGACCTCACCACGGTCCGTTAGGAGAACCATGGACAACAACGGAGTTGGATCCTGGCTGCAGCGCCGCCGGCACAAATCAGGTTCCAAGGCAGCCCTCATTTCCGGAACCAGCACCCTTGGCTACGAGGAACTGGCCGAGCGGGCCGACCGCCTGGCCAACGCACTCCGGGACAGGGGAGTGGCAAAGGGCGACCGGGTGGCCTACCTGGGCGAGAACCACCCGTCCTTCGTGGAGACCTTCTTCGCCTGCGGCCTGCTGGGCGCCATCTTCGTCCCGCTCAACACCCGGCTGGCTCCGCCTGAACTTCAGTTCCAGCTGCAGGATTCCGGGGCCCGGCTCCTGGTCAACGCGGCCGCCCTGGAACCGTCCGCTTCCGCCGCGGTGGAGGGGACAGGGGTCACCCATCGCCTGGTTGTAGCGGCCGACGGCGGGACGGAACCTTCCGACGCCCAGCCACCGGCCGGCGTCGAGCACTCCGTCACGGTGGAACGCTACGAAGAGGCGCTGCAGGCGGCGGCGCCGGACCACCCCGACGTGCCGGTGGGGCACGATGACGGGGCAATGATCCTCTACACCTCGGGGACCACCGGGAAACCCAAGGGTGCGCTCCTGACCCACGGGAACATCACGTGGAACTGCATCAACACCATCGTGGACATGGACCTGAACCGCAACGATGTGGCACTGATGATCTCACCACTGTTCCATGTGGCATCGCTGGACATGGGCCTGCTGCCGATGCTCCTGAAGGGTGCCACCGTGGTGCTGGAGGCGAAGTTCGATCCCGCCAGGGTCCTGGAACTGGTCGAGCAGCACAAGGTGACCACCCTCAACGGGGTGCCCACCACGTTCCAGCTGCTCTGCGAGCACCCGGGCTGGGAAGGGGCGGACCTCAGCTCCCTGGACAAGCTCACGTGCGGCGGCTCCGCCATTCCCCGCCGGGTCCTGGATGCGTACGAGGACCGCGGCATCGGGTTCACCAGCTGCTACGGCATGACCGAAACAGCGCCGGGCGCCACCATGCTTCCCGTGGCGCGGTCACGGGAGAAGGCCGGTTCGGCGGGCCAGCCGCACTTCTTCACGGACGTCCGGATCGCCGATCCCATGGGCGGCGCCGTGGCTCCCGGGGAGGTGGGGGAGATCCAGATCTCCGGGCCCAACGTGATCAAGGAGTACTGGAACCGGCCTGAGGCGACGGCCGGAAGCTACGCCGATTCGGTCTGGTTCCGTTCCGGCGACATGGGCTACCGGGACGGGGAAGGCTTCCTGTTTGTCTCCGACCGGCTCAAAGACATGATCATCTCCGGCGGGGAGAACATCTACCCGGCCGAGGTGGAGGCTGTCATCGCCGAGCACAGCGCCGTGGGGAGCGTGGCCGTTATCGGCGTTCCGGATGACAAATGGGGCGAGGTGCCGCAGGCGATCGTGACCCTGCGCGAGGGCGAATCCCTGACGGCGGACGAGCTGCGGAGCTTCCTCGACGGCCGGCTGGCCCGGTACAAGATCCCCAAGTCCCTGGTGGTGGTGGCAGAGATGCCCCGCACAGCCAGCGGGAAGATCCGCAAGATGGAGCTCCGCAAACAGCTCTGACGGGTGAACGTCCTGGCGCGGCAGGGCTCCGCCGTTGTTACCCTTCCCGGTCATCAATTGGCGGAGCCCGGCCGGCCGGTGTCACCATGATTGGATGCTTGAGGCAACTAAACCCCAGAATTCCCCGGACGGGGCACCCGCCAACCCTGCGCTGGAAGCGGAAAGCCGGATCGCCCGCATCGCGGTGACGGTGTTCCCGCTCCTGGTGGTGGCCGCAGGCATCGCCGGCTTCCTGCTCCCCGGAGTCTTCAAGCCCATGGGACAGGGCGTGCCCTACCTGCTGGGCATCATCATGTTCTGCATGGGCCTGACCCTGACCCCGCCGGATTTCGCGGCGGTGGCCAAGCGGCCGTGGGCGGTGGCCCTCGGAATCGTGGCGCACTACGTCATCATGCCCGGTGCCGGCTGGCTCATCGCCGGAGCCCTCAACCTCAACCCCGAACTCGCCGTCGGTGTCATCCTGGTGGGCTGCGCACCCTCCGGAACCGCTTCCAACGTGATGGCGTTCCTCGCCAAGGGCGACGTTGCCCTCTCGGTCGCCGTCGCCTCCGTTTCAACCCTGATCGCCCCGATCGTCACGCCGCTGCTGGTCCTGTTCCTGGCCGGCTCGTACCTGCAGATCGACGCCGCCGGCATGGTTCTGGACATCGTCAAGACGGTGCTCCTGCCCGTGGTCGCCGGACTGCTGGCCCGGCTGTTCCTCAAGAAGCTCGTCGCGAAGGTGCTGCCCGCGCTGCCCTGGGCCTCCGCCGTCGTGATCTCCCTGATCGTGGCCATCGTGATGGCCGGCAGCGCCAACAAGATCCTCGACGCCGGTGCCATCGTGTTCCTTGCCGTGGTGCTCCACAACGGTTTCGGCCTGGGCCTGGGCTACCTGGCCGGCAAGCTGGGCCGCCTGGACGACAAGGCCCGCCGTGCCCTGGCGTTCGAAGTGGGGATGCAGAACTCCGGCCTTGCATCGACGCTGGCCATCGCCCACTTCACCCCGCTCGCGGCACTCCCGTCCGCCGTTTTCTCCCTGTGGCACAACATCTCCGGCGCCATCGTTGCGGCGTGGCTGGCCAGGCGTCCGTTGAAGGACCAGGCACAGGCGCAGGAAACACGCTGACCGAATCGTCGTCGGGGTCAACCCCGGGCTCCTGCCAGTCACCGTTCGGTCCTCAGCGAACCAGTTTCATTCAGTGAAACCACCCGCGCATCCGGACCCGCCCATGCCCCACAGTTGAGTCCATAAACGCGGACCACACCTTGGTCCGGCGCCCGGCAACGCCGGGACAGAGGCAACAGGACAGAAACGGCGCGGCACACATGGAGTCAACGATGACGGCACTGCGGATCCTCCGGGGGATCGAGTTCGGCCGGCCACAGAACGCGGACCCGCTGCTGCTGGACCTTTACGTTCCGGCGGCAGCGCCTGCGGGAGGCAGGGGCAGCCGCCAGGCCGGCCTGCCCGCCGTCGTCCATTTCCACGGCGGCGGCTGGCGGACGGGGGAGCGGTCCTCCCTGGGACCTGGCGTGGACGGGTTCGGGCTCAGCCCTATCGAGCAGCTCGCGGCCGCCGGCTTCGTGGTGGCTTCGGCCGACTACCGCCTGACGGACACCGCCACCTTCCCGGCGCAACTGCTGGACGCCAAAGCAGCCGTCCGCTGGCTCCGGGCCCACGCTGCCGGGTACGGGGTGGACCCGGACCGGATCTACGCCTGGGGTGACTCCGCCGGCGGCCACCTGGCCAGTCTCCTCGGCCTGACGGCAGAAGGCGCGGATTTTGTGGACCCTGCCCATAGCCCCGACGCTGACGGGGACAGCCGCGTGGCCGGCGTCGTGGCCTGGTACCCGCCCACGGACCTAGTGGCCATGGGGTCCCAGGCGCGGCCTGACGCCGTTGCAAGCGCCGACGACCCCGGCTCCCGTGAATCCCTCCTGATCGGTGCCCAGCCGGCGGATGCCCCCGCCACAGCACGCGCCGCCAGTCCGGCCACCTACGTACACCCGGCCGCGCCGCCGTTCCTGCTGATCCATGGCACGGACGACCGCTTCGTCCCCGTGGAACAGTCCACCACCTTCGCCGCCGCGCTGGAAGCCGCCGGAAACGTCGTCGACCTCCTCCTGCTGGAGGACGCGGACCACATGTGGCAGCTCCCGGACCGCAGCACCACGGCCGCGGAACAGGCAACCACCGCCACCATCGAGTTCTTCCGCCGCCAGGCGGACCTGCACTGATTTCCCAACCCTTGCCCGGTGTGTACGCGCACTCCGGGAACCGGACCTGAAAGGCCCCCATGCAGTTCATCGGCATCACCCACCACGGCGAACCCTGGGCAGCCGCCCTCGCCGGTTCTCGCGTCCTCCCGCTCGTACCCGTCCCCGGATTCTGGGCCGACGCCGAGGGCTGGCAGGACAAGGCCGCGGGCCTGGTTGCCGGCGCGGCGGGCAGTGAAGCGTCCGACGCCGGCGCCTGGCTTGAGCGCCGCAGCGTCACCGAGGTGCCGCTGGTCCCGGCCTCGGCCCGGGTCATCTGCGTCGGGCTGAACTACAAGGCACACGTTGCCGAGGGCAGCTTCAAGGACCAGGAACTGCCCCCGTACCCCACCCTGTTCGCCCGCTGGACGGCGTCCCTGTCGGTGGGCAACGTCCCGGTCCCCGTCCCCGCCGGTGAAGACGGGCTGGACTGGGAAGGCGAAGTGGCCGCCTACATTGGCCGCCGGGTCGAGTCAGTGGACGAATCCGCCGCCGGCGACGCCGTCTTTGGCTACTCCACGTTCAACGACATCACCTCCCGCAGGGCCCAGAAGCTCACCTCGCAGTGGACCTTGGGCAAGAACGGCGATTTCAGCGGGCCGCTGGGTCCCCTGGTCAGCCGTGACGAGGTGGGGGACCTCCGCGACGGCCTGCAGGTCCGCACCCGCGTCAACGGTATCGAGGCCCAGAACGGCAACACCCGGGACATGATCTTCTCCGTCCCCGCCATCATCGCCCTCATCAGCCAGACGTTCACGCTGCACCCCGGCGACGTCATCGCCACCGGCACCCCCGACGGCGTTGGCTATGCCCGCACCCCGCAGTGGCTCCTCCAGCCCGGCGACACCGTGGAAGTGGAGATCGAGAAGCTCGGCACGCTGACCACGCCGGTGGGGGACCTTTCCCTGCGGAGCCGTGCCTGATGACCGCATCCCATCACGCTGTAGACCTTCCGGCGGAGGCGCAGGTCCTCATCGCCGGCGGCGGCCCCAGCGGGCTCTTCCTGGCATTGGACCTCGCCTCCCGCGGCATTGCCAGCACCGTCATCGAACCCCGCACCGCCGTGGACCACACCCGGCCGCGGGCCAAGACCACCAACGCCCGCACCATGACCCACCTGCGTCGGCTTGGGCTCGCGGACCTGCTTCGGGGCGCGGCGCCGCTGCCGGTGGACTACGGGCAGGACGTGATCTTCTGCACCGGGCTCACCGGCTCCGACGCCCACGAACTGCGCCGGTTCCGCAACGCCTTCCAACTGGTCCCCGGCCGGTACGGGCCGCAACCCGAGTGCGGCCAGCAGGTGCCGCAGCCGGTCCTTGAGGAAGTCCTCCGCAACGCCGCAACGGACAACCCCCTGGTCACCTTCGTCACCGGGTGGTCTGTCACCGATGCCGGCCCCGCCGGCGGCGATGCCACCGGGCCGCACGCCGTCGTCGTCACTGATTCCTCCGGTGACTGCCGCACCATCTGCGCCCGGTACCTGATCGGAGCCGACGGCGGGTCCTCCACCGTCCGCCGCAGCCTGGGGCTGCGGCTGGAAGGCGGCTCCGCGGCCTTGTCCAACGTCAGCATCCTGTTCCGCTCGCAGTCCCTGGCATCCGCCATCGCACTGGACCCGGCCGTCCAGTACTGGGTGGTGGGGTCCGAAACCTCCGGCATGGTGGGGCCCATGGACCTGGAAGGCACCTGGTGGGCGATCGTCCAGGGCGTGGATCCCGCCGTCAACGTCACCACGGAAGATGCCGCCGCGATGGTCCGCTCCCTCGTGGGCGCGGAGGTGGACATTGACGTGGTGGCCACCGACCCGTGGACCGCCCGGATGCTGCTGGCCCCGGAGTACAGCCACGGCAGCATCTTCCTGGTGGGCGACGCCGCACACCTGAACCCGCCGTGGGGCGGCCACGGCTTCAACACCTGCATCGGCGACGCCGCCAACCTGGCCTGGAAGCTCGCCGCCGCCATCAACGGCTGGGCCGGCCCCGGACTCCTGCCCAGCTATGGGGAGGAACGCCGCCCGGTGGCCGCCCGCACCATCCGGGACGCCGCCGAAAACGGCAAGGCCCTGGCGTACCACTTCGCGGACACCCACCTCGCGGCCCCAGGAGCACGGGGCGACGCGGCGCGGCGGGCCGCCAACGCGGCACTGGCCGTGAAGCAGAGCGAGTTCGACTCCCTGGGCCTGGTCCTGGGCTACTCGTACGCGGAGTCGGCCCTCGTGGTTCCCGACGGCCTGCCAGTCCCGGCCGAAGACCCCATCCGCTACGTACCTTCCGCCAGCCCGGGCGCCCTGCTGCCGCACGCATGGCTGGCGGACGGCACCTCCCTGTACAGCCATCTGGGCACCGGATTCACCTTGCTGGTGGACGCCGGTGCGGCAGGCGCGACCGCGGCTGAAGTCGCCCAGCCGGTGCTGGCGGCCGCCGCCCGGACGGGCGTTCCGGTGACCGTCGCAGTCGTCGGACCTTCCGACGACGGCACGCACCTTTCGCAGGTATGGGGCGCCGGCACCCTGCTGGTCCGCCCGGACCAGCACGTGGCGTGGCGGGGCAATTCCGCCGCTGCCGCAGGCGCCGCCTTGTCCGTGGCGGCCGGATGGTCGCCCACTTCCCTCGAGACCCTCAGGAGCATCCGTGCAGACGCCGTCCTTCCGTGACTACCTGTTCTCCCCGGACCACCCGCGCGTCGCTGGGATCCGCGGACTGGACGCCCGCGAGTACGCGGAAGCCGCCAAGACCGATTCGTTCGCCGGGCCCATGATCGAAGGGTGGCAGCAGCTCTACCCGCAGCCCTTCACCGGGATCACCAGCGACGGCATTCGCCGGGAAGGCCTGTACCCGCTCGCACCGGCACGGCCCGGCGAAGAAGCGCCCACCGCGCAGATGGTGGCGGCAGCCCGCAAACTCCTGGGCACCCTGGACACTGACCTGGCCCGGAAGCTCAGCTATGCGGTGGACGCCCCCGAATGGCAGAGCTGGGCCAACCCGGAGTTCATGCAGCACGACACCGGCCTCCGGCTCGATGAACTGGAACCCGCGGTGCGCGACGCCGTGCTTGGGGTGGTGGAGGCCAGCCTGAGCGCCGAAGGATTTGAACTGGTGCGGAACCTGATGCGCATCAACGGCTTCCTGGGTGACCTGGTGGAACTGCCGCTGCTAATGAACGAGTTCAGCTACAACTTCGCCCTCTACGGCGGGCCGTCAGAAACCGTACCGTGGGGGTGGCAGCTCTTTGGCCACCACGCGGCGCTGAACTGCCTGGTCGCGGGGACCCAGCTGGTCATCTCGCCGGTGTTCATGGGCGCCGAGCCGGACATGATCGACGCCGGCCCGCACCGGGGCGTCAAAGTATTCAAGGACCGCATCGCCCTGGCCCGGGAACTGATGGGCGCCCTGCCAGCCGAGCTGCGCTCCCGCGCCGTTGTCTACGGGGCAATGGTGGACCCTGCCATGCCGGAAGGCCGCCTCCACCCCGGGGACGAACGGCACCTGGGCGGCTGTTTCCAGGACAACCGGGTGATCCCGTACGAGGGCATCCGGGCTGCTGATATGCCCTCCGGGGCGCGCGCTTTGCTGGACGCGGTGGTGGATGATTTCATCGCGTACCTCCCGGAAGGCCCGCGCGCAGCCCGTCGCCGCGAAATCCGCGAGCACTACGGCGAAACGTACTTCAGCTGGATCGGCGGCTGGGAAGGCGGGGAGGCCTTCTACTTCCGCCTGCAAAGCCCTGTGGTGGTGCTGGAACTGGACCACCACACCGGCGTGTTCCTCAGCAACGACGAACCTGCCCCGTTCCACATGCACACCGTGGTCCGCACGCCCAACGGCAACGACTACGGCCGGGAACTCGTCAGGCAAACCACCCGGTAACACAGGGAAGGCCCGGATTTCCTCTCGGAAGTCCGGGCCTTCTGTGGTGCGGCTTAGGGGATGTCCAGGGCTGCGCGGCGCTGGGGCGGCGGCCCCACCACCGTCAGGTCCATTTCGGCTTGGGCGCGGCCGAAACCCTCCATGTCCATGTAGGGTTCGCCGCCCTCGGTGTACATGTAGTCCTCGGTGGGCTGGTTGAAGTACTCGAAGAACCCGTTGAAGACCGATGGCGTCAGGAAGCCCACCATCTGGGTGTTGTGGGCGTCGAGGGCGAACGAGTGGACGGTGCCCGCGGGGGCGTGCACAAAGTCACCCTTGGTCAGCAGCATCTCGCGGCCGTTGGCGTAGAGCCACATCCGGCCTTCGGTGCAGAGGAAGTTCTCCGTGTGCTGTGAGTGGAAGTGCAGCGGAATGTAGGGGGATTTGGCGCCCTTGGTGTGCACGGCGAAGTAGTTCGAGCCGGTGTTGGCGGGCCGGGACAGGTAGGTGAACATCGTCTGGTAGCTGGCCAGCCGCTCACCCTCGCCGGCGCTAAGGAAGTAGGGGCTCTGCGTGGGCGGCAGGCCGGCGTCGTGCTTGAACGACGGCGCCACGCGCTCAACGTCGGGGAACGTGATGCCGAACTCGGCGCCCACCTCGGCCTGCTCCTGCAGGCTGGCCTTGTGCCCGGGCCTGGCCGGCGGGACGTGCGAATCGATGGGCGTTCCCACCCGCTCGTAGTACTTTTCGCCGCCGCCGGGAGTCATCCAGTTCAGGAACCGGGTGTAGTGGCTCGCCATCCGGTAGGCGTGCGGGGTGTTCGGGGGGATGACCACCGAGTCGCCCGGCGTGAGGATCCGGCTCTCGCCAGGCAGCCAGACGTGCAGGATTCCATCGAACACATAGAGCGTCTTGTGCTCGATGCTGTGGCTGACAAAGGGGGATTCGGCTCCCATGCCGCCGGAAACGTAGGCTGCGCTGAAGATCCCTCCGGTATCGGCGGCGCGGGCGATGACTGTCACCAGCTGGCCGTTGATCTCGTAGCGTGCGCCCTCGCCGGACGCCATGTAGTACGGGACTGCCTCGCCGGGCAGCGCGTTGGCCACCGGGAGCTGCTTGTTCATTTCCTCAACGCTGAGGGACATGGTTTCCTTCTTTCCAGTCGGCCGGCCCTTGCCGGAGCGTGACCTACATCATGGCTTCCACACGCTCCGTCCACGAGCCCGGATTCCAATGGTTGGAATCCGAACCTGGCCGGCCTGCCTGCCGGCTATCCCTCACATTCCTTGCAGTACTTCTTGCCGTCCTTCTCCCGGGCCAGCTGGCTGCGGTGGTGGACCAGGAAGCAGGACATGCAGGTGAACTCATCGGCCTGCACCGGGACCACCTGGATAAGGAGTTCCTCGTTGGAAAGATCCGCGCCGGGCAGCTCGAAGCTGTCCGCGAGGTCCGTCTCGTCCATGTCGGGACTGGCCTCCCGGCGGCCGGACTTATCGGACTTCAGCTCCTCCAAAGCGACGTTCGGCTCTTCCTCGGGAGTAACCCGCGGAGCGTCGTAGTCAACTGACATGTGGTGTTTTCTCCTGTCGAGCTGCAGTTGTCCAGATTGTTCTGGACAGATCGACAACGCAGGGGCGCGTCAACAAATTCCCTGCCCGCTACGTTGGCCCGTCCGTTGCCGTCCGGGAGCCGTTCACGCGAAATCCGTACCGGCCAGGCGCACGCACGCCTCCCACAACCGCCGCCTGGCTTCCGGGTCCGAGCCCATGCCCGGGGTGGGAAGCTGTTTCCGCTTCGCCCACAACTTGCCGGTCACGGCTGCAGCCTCGGGCGAGGTTGCCAGCCACAGCGGCGTGTCCGCGGCCCGTTCCGCCGATTTGCCCAGCGTGTTGGTCAGCCGGCGCAACGGACCGCCCACGTCCTGCAGCAGCCCTGTATTCCGCACCAGCCCCGGGTGCACCGCATTGGCCACCACGCCCGTGCCGCGCAGCCGTTCGGCAAACTCCTGCGTCAGCAGGATCCGGGCCAGCATGGTGGGTGGCGTGGAACGGAGGAAACTATATTTGCCCGTGGCGGTCTGCAGGTCATCGAACGGGAGCCTGACGTTGCCGTATTTGGAAGCGATATTGATGATGCGTGACGGCAGGGCAGCTGTGGCACCCTTCTTAAGGGCATCCAGGAGGAGTCCGGTCACCAGGAAATAGGACACAACGTTCGTGGCAAAGGTGAGCTCCAGCCCTTCCGCGGTTTCCTGGCGTTCCTTCCGGAATACGCCGGCGGTGTTCACCAGGACGTCCACCCGCTCGTGACGGGATTTCAGCTCGGCCATGGCCTCACGGATGGACGATTGCAGCGACAGGTCACAGGCCAGGGGCTCCAGCTCCGCGGCCGGGACGCGCGTCCGGATATCCGCCATGGCCGCCAGGGCGCGGGCCCGGCTGCGGGCCACCACCACGACGGCGGCCCCGTCGCGGGCAAGGCCGGCAGCAACCGCCCGTCCAATACCGCCGGCCGCCCCGGTCACCACCGCAATCCGCCCGTCCAACCGTGCCATCGCCATCGCCTCCACATCGCCAGCACTATCCCAGCACTTATTGGGGCGGCGGGCCAGGGTCTTCCGGACTGGAACCAGGGTACGCGGGTATTTGTGGTGCGGCGGCCCCGGCAACAGGAAGACCCCTTAGTGGTTGGCTGTTGGTGCCGTCACTAAGAGGTCTTCACTTGTTCACAACGGAATCAACGTTGTGGGACGCACAGCGAGTCCGTGATCATCTCAAGGGAGATAACCTGTCATCCCGTTATTCGGCTAACCGGCGAGGCCCCGGGCAGCTGAGGTTGGGGACATGGCCGCGGCCGTGAGGACGGACGTTTCCCGTTCGCTCTGCTGCACCTCGTCGATCTCCTTGAGGGTGTACTTTTTGGTCTCCTTGGCGGTCAGGGCTGAGGCTCCTGCCAGGACCATGAACCCGAGCGCGACCATGGACGGTCCGACCCAATCTTTCAGGTCGGGGCCAGCGAGTGCTGTCGAGAGAACGGGGCCGATGACGCCCGAGATGGCAAAGCCGACCTGGGTCCCAAGGGCGAGTCCGGAGACGCGCAGCCGGCCGGGGAACATCTCTGCGAAGAATGACGGCCAGGACGCGTTCACCATCGAGTAGAAAAGGGAGTAGTTGATGATGCCAAACAGGAAGATCAGCGACCAGTTGCCGGTCGTGATTGACCACAGATAGGGCGCCATCGTGACGCCCACGCCGCCCGTTGCGATGAGGAACATCGTCTTGCGGCCGATCTTGTCCACAAGGAATCCAGCCAGGGGTGTGATGCCGAGCGCGATCACGGCCGAGACGCTAGTCGTCAGGAGCATGGTCGGCTTATCCAGCTTGTATCCGGCGGTACCGAATGCCACCGAGAAGGTCTGCATCATGTAGCTGGTGCCCGCGATGAGGGCACAGAACACGATCCGCAGCACAGCACGCCAGTGGAAGCGCAGAAGATGCCGGAGGGGAGCAGCGTTCACCTTGGCGGCCTGGGCCTTTACGAACTCCGGCGGCTCCTCGATGTGGCGGCGGATCAGGTAGGCAGCGACGACGACGAGGGCGGAGGCCCAGAACGGCAGCCGCCAACCCCAGCTCAGCAACTGCTCCGAGGGCATGGCGGCGATCGGGATGAACACCAGCAGGGTGAGCAGCGTGCCGGAGGAGGAACCCAAGGTGGTGAAGCTCGCGAGGAACCCGCGCCGGCCTTCGGAAGCATGCTCCAGGCTCATGGTGATGGCACTGGGCTGCTCACCGGAAAGGCACAGTCCTTGGATGACGCGGATCAGCACGAGCAAGATCGGAGCAAGAGGACCGATTTGGGCGTACGTGGGCAGGCACCCGATCAGGAAGGTGCAGCCGCCGATGCCGAACAGTGTGATCATCATGACGAACTTGCGGCCGCGACGATCGCCCAGCGGTCCCAGGATGAGGGCGCCGAGGGGGCGTACCGCGTAGCCGACCGCGAAGGTGATCATGGCGAGCAGCACGCTGAGGCCCTGGGGAAGATCGGGTGAAAAGAAGAGCACGTTCAAAACCAACGCCGACGAGGTGCCATACACCGCGAAGTCGTAGTACTCCAACGTCGTGCCGATCCAGGCCGCGATTGCGGCCTTGACCGGGGTCTTCCTGGGAAGTGTGGTTTCTGTCATTTCGTCTCCGTGGGTGATGGGTGAACACCGGTTGCCGCTAAACCTGGGCTCTCGGAAAGAGATCTTGAATGGAATGTCCTGTTGGTCCTGCTGTGAGCTCTCTCGCAAATCGTGTTGACGGCTTTGCGGACCGGCCTCAAACATCAAGTTAACGTTTGCGGTATGGGTCACACAAAGTCGGCTTTTATGTACCTACATAGCGATTCGTTATGGCTTGGAGTCGACGAGCCGGAGACCTTGGACAACACGGAAGCCCGCCGTGGAATGGGGATGGGAGAGCGGAAGGCCCGCTGGGCCGCCGGCCGGGGATCAGGCGGGACGATTACTGCGGCTGGGCTACACGCAAGCCGACGCCCCTGGTCATTTTGCGGATTTCGTCGGACTTGAGCCCGCTTGCCCCGGCAAGTTGGTAGTCGTCGAGGAGCCGGGATTTTCTGGCCAAAGCCAGTACCCGCGTTCGTTCGTCTTCCGCTGCACTCCGGGCGCCCTCGGCTGCCGCAAGCTCCGACGCCAATCCCGCAATGAGATGAAGATGCCCGCTTCGGGTTTGGCCGGAAGGGTACAGTTCGCCGCGTGCCAGGGCGGCAGACCGGATACTGGCTGCGGGCTGTCCGGCGGCCTTCGCTACCGCGGCAACCTTCACGCCATCGCACACGGCCTGGGCAAGGCAATCGCCTAACTCGGCGGTGAGGGCACGTACCCTGCTGGACCGAAGTGCGAGGGTCGTCCTCAGCTGGGCCAGCATGGCCAAGGCTTGTTGGGCTCGGGCGGTTGCGGGGTCCGGCTTCGGGACGCCGCGGTACCGGTACGCTGCCACGCCGGCCGCACCCGTTCCGGTGCCGGCTGTACGCGGAGGTATCCGATCGTGAGTTTTTCTGCCGGGCACCTCTGCTCCTTGTCTCCGTTTGAGTTTGCATGCCGCGCGGCCTCCCGCCGGCAGGCGTACCTCTCCTGCGGTTCGGCCCATCGCATTGAAGGCGTCGCGGGAGGTAGCGGCGCGTTGCGTTCGGTGGGCCCGTGATCCACCCTGCAGGTTACGACCCGGGCAAGCCGGCAGGGCAATACCGAAAGTGCGTGGAGCAATAGGCGAAACTTCTAGGTGCTCCGTCATAAGGGCTGCTTATCTGTCCACGCACTTTAGGTCTTATCCAAGGGGGCGGCTCCTTCCCTAGGCTCAAATGAACCACCCCCATCCGTACCGGAAGCCTGGAAGACACCATGCCTGAATTCGTGCCCGCATCACGCGTAACCCGTATCAAATCCTCACCCAGCGTTGCCGCGGCGGCCCGTGTCCGGGAGCTCAAGGCCGAGGGCCGCCGGATCCTGGACCTGACGGTCGGCGAGCCGGATTTCGACACGCCCCAGCACATCAAGGACGCTGCCGCCGCAGCCATCGACCGTGGTGAAACCAAGTACACCTCGGTCACCGGGACGCCCGAACTGCAAAAGGCCATCCTGCAGACGCTGCACCGCAAAACCGGGCAGCACTACACCGCCGGCGAAATCACCATCGGGGGAGGCGGCAAGCAGGTCATCTTCACCGCATTCATGGCCACCCTCGACGCGGGCGACGAGGTTGTCATTTCCGCACCGTACTGGGTCTCCTACCCGGACATGGTGCTCGCCAACGAAGGCACCCCCGTCATCGTTTCCTGTGGTGAGGACACCGGTTTCAAACTAACCCCTGAGGCACTGGCAGGCGCACTGACGGAGCGCACCAAGTGGGTCATCCTCAACACGCCCTCCAACCCCACAGGAGCGGTGTACTCCCGCGAAGAACTGGCAGGCCTGGCCGCCGTCCTCAAGGACCACCCTGGCGTCTATGTCCTCACCGATGAGATCTACGACGAGATCCACTTCGGCGAAGAGCCCATAACCAGTCTCGTGGCTGTTGCCCCTGAGCTTAAGGACCGTGTGCTGGTCACCAACGGGGTCTCCAAGGCCTACGCGATGACCGGATGGCGGCTGGGTTACGCCGGCGGACCGGCGCCCCTGGTGGCTGCCATCAACAAGCTGCAGTCCCAGATGTCCTCCTGCCCGTCCTCCATCAGCCAGGCGGCTGCCGCCGCGGCACTCACCGGAGACCACGCATTCGTCCGCGAAAGCGTGGAGGTGTACCGCGAACGGCGTGATGCGGCAGTCTCCGGGCTGAACGCGGTCAATGGCCTGCAGTGCGCGACGCCGGAAGGCGCCTTTTACGCGTACATCAACTGCGCCGGGGTCATCGGCAAGACGACGCCCGATGGCAGGCAGATCAGCAACGACGAGGACTTCACGCTGTACCTGCTGGAAGCGGCATCAGTTGCCGTCATCCAGGGATCGGCGTACGGACTAAGCCCCTACTTCCGGATTTCCTATGCCACCGGGCTGCCGGTGATCGACGATGCCATCGCTGCCATCGAAAAGGCCGTCAGGGCGCTGGCCTGACCCAACCACTACTCTGCCCACGCTTTCTACAAAACAGGAGTACCTCATGATCCATGTCAAAACGAAATTCGACCGCCCTTCCGAAGACGCCGTTCAGCGACTTTCCAAGTTCTCCTCTGCCACAGTGCATGAAGCACAGGGCCGCAAAGGTGCCCTGAGTTCGAAGATCAAGCCGATTGACCGCAGCATGTCCTTCTGTGGCCCCGCCGTCACCGTGGTCTGTGCACCGCGGGACAATCTGATGCTTCAGGTGGCCATCCACTACGCCCGGAAGGGTGACGTTGTCCTGGTGGCAGCCGGTGAGTACGAGGAAGCCGGGACATTCGGCGACGTGCTGGGCAACGCCATGAAGGCGAAAGGCCTGGCGGGTATGGTCACGGATTCAGGTGTCCGCGACACCAAGGATTTGATTGAACTCGGATTGCCGGTGTTCTCCGGCAGTGTCTGCATCAAGGGGACCGTCAAGGAAACCATTGGCCCGATCAACCATCCCCTGGTGTTCGGCGACGAAATTGTCTACCCGGGCGATGTCCTGCTGGGTGATGCCGACGGCGTGGTGGTGGTCCGCAAGGATGAGATCGAGGAAGTCATCAAGCTGTCGCAGGCACGCGTGGACGCTGAGGACGACCTCATCCGCCGGTATAAGGAAGGCGGCACCACCATCGAGTTGTGCAAACTGACCGACGTGCTGAAGGCCAAAGGCCTGCTGGTGGAGGACGCCGAATTGGAGCCTGCGCTGTAGCTCCACCCCCCCCGATGGGGTTAAAGCAGAGAGGCCCGGCGTTCCTTTCGGAACTCCGGGCCTTCTTGGCCGCCGGCGGTGCGGTGGTTCACGCCACCTCAGTTCATCCCCGGAAGAAGGTACGCAGGCGGCCCCACCTGGGAGTCGTCCAGGTACCACATGGTGGATCCCCGCTTGCCCGGCGGCATCATGCTGCCCTCGAAGACAAATACCGGATCCGAAGCTGCGCCGTCTTCGGCCCGCCAGAAACCATTGGTGGGGCAATGCGAACCGGTGCTGGCCTTGAGCTGGATCCGTCGTTCAGAGGAATTCCGGTATTGCAGGCTGGTGATTTTTTTCATGCTGGGCTCCAAGGAAATCATTTGTGCCGGGTAAACGCCGTTGGCGAACCTTTATGGCTTTTATCCTAGGACGCAGTAAATTCCATGGATAAGACTAATGGAGCGTGACCTGATAAGGGCCGCTTATGACGCATCCGCGGCGGCGGAGGGTTTTTCGCTGGAAAGCGGCTGGTATTTGCTGCGCAGCATTTCCTGGAGCATTTCCTTCAGTACCAGCAGTACGGCGGAACCGGCCTCGGAGAGCGGTTCGTGGTCCGGAGTGCACAGCGCGATCTTGCACTGCAATGCAGGCCCGGTGATCCGCAGGACCCGGAAGTCCTCCTCGTGGAACAGTGCATCCGCGGCCGACTTGGGCAGGATGGTCGCACCCAGGTCGCTGCGCAGCAACCTGGTCAGGGACGGCACCGATTCCACTTCCCCTACCAGGTGCAGCGTGAGGCCCTTGCTGTCGAAGCCCGCCTCCACCACCTGGCGCAGGGTGTGGATCCGTTCGGGCAGGAACAGGCCCAGGGTGGCCGCCGCTTCCAGGGCGATGGTGCCGGCCCCTGGGTCCACCGGAAGCTCCCGCGCGGCGTTGACCACCAGGTACAGGTCCTCGACGATGAGGGTGGTGAACTGCACGCCCCGGATGGGCCCCGGTTCATAGATGAGGGCCATGTCCAGCCGCCCGTTCTTGATGGCCTCGCTGAGCACGCCGCCGTAAATCTCGGTCAGGTGCAGCACGATGTCTGGGTAGCGCCGTCCTACTTCGCGGATAATCCGCGGAGTGAGGCTTGAGGCCATGCTGTAGGGAGCGATTGCTATGGAGACGCGGCCTGAAGGTGCAGCTCCTGAAGCTGCCACATCGATCCTGGCCTGCTCCACCTGCCGCAGGATGGTCTGCGCATGCCGGTACAGGGTATGGCCGGCCGCCGTGGGCTCCACGCCCTGCTTGCTCCGGATCAGGAGCCGCTGCTTCAGCTCCGTTTCCAGGGCCGACACCTGCTGGCTCAGCGCCGGCTGGGCGACGTGGAGGGCGGCGGCCGCCTTCGTGATGCTTCCTGAGTCGACGATCTTCACGAAGTACGCCAGCTTCCGGGTGTCCATAGCGCTCCTCTTTTCCAGCCGGGGACGGCACAGCCTGCGGGGTCATACGTTGGCGCTATGGCGGGACAGGCAATACGTCTTTGTGTGATCCGAGTCTCGGGCATAGGTTAATTGCAGATGACTTTCCAATGACCAGAGCATTCTATCCCCACCCAAGCCATCACCGGTTTTGATGCCGGCATATGTTTTGTGCATAAGCAGGGAAACAATTTGCTGGAAAGACCAGTCTTGGCGTCACTAAACATGGTCCGGTTGAATTTTTTGGGTCGCCAATGGCGCCTCAAAAGGTCATAACTGTTCCCTATAGCGTGATACCGCATTCGTCTTTGTGTGGCTCCAATCCCGATGCCACACTGATTTACACCCGCAGCACCAGCAGAGGAAGGCCCGCAATGCCCACAGTCGATCTCGTAGCGGATCTTGGTGAAGGTTTTGGCGCCTACTCGATCGGTGACGACAAAGCCCTGCTGGAAATCGTGTCCAGCGCCAACATCGCCTGCGGCTTCCACGCAGGGGACCCTGACATCATGGACGCCACCGTGGCTGAATGTGTCAGGACGGGAGTCGGCATCGGCGCCCACCCGAGCTTCCCGGATCTTCGCGGCTTCGGCCGCCGCGCCATGGACCTCACGGCTGACGAAGTCCGCAACGACGTCATCTACCAGCTGGGTGCCCTGTCGGCGTTTGCCGCCTACCACGGCGGTACCGTCTCCCACCTGGCTCCCCACGGCCGCCTGGGCAACCTGGTGGCCACCCGAGCGGACTACGCCCGGGCCGTAGCAGATGCCGCCGCCCGGGTGGACCCGAAGCTGATCATCCTGGCGCAGGACGGTGAACTCGCCACTGCAGCGGCGGAGCGCGGCCTGCGGGTGGCCATCGTTGGCATCGCGGACCGCGCCTACCAGGATGACGGGACTCTGGTGCCGCGCAGCCGGCCCGGCGCCGTGATCCACGACCCCTCCGCCATTGTCCGGCGCACCGTGCGGATGGTGACCGAAGGACTCATCGAAACAGTCTCCGGCAGCCACATCGCCATCCATGCCGACACGGTGCTGCTCCACGGCGACAACCCGGGCGCCGTCGAACTTGCCCGCCTGGTCCGCAGCGAACTGATCGCCGCAGGCGTCACCATCGCCCCGTTGGCACAGGTGCTCGCCGCAAAGCAAAAGGTTTCCTGACCATGGCCGCCGCAACGACAACCAGCCGAACAATGCTGGACATCTACGAGTCGGGCGACGCCGCCCTGCGTGTGGTGGCACAGTCCGGCGACGCAGAAACCAACTGGGCCACGGTCCACTCCCTGGCCGGCTGGCTGGCCAGCGTCGGCGTCGACGGCATCCATGGCGCCGTTCCCACGTACGACTCCGTCCTGGTGGAATTCGATCCCTACCTCACCTCCGCCCGCCAGGTCAGGGCGTTCATCCTCCTGGGGATGCGCCAGCTGGACTTTGTGGGCACCACCCTGCGCGAGCCGCGCCGCTTCGAGGTACCCGTCGTGTACGGGGGCAGCTACGGGCCGGACCTGGAAAGCGTGGCAGAGCACCAGGGCCTGGATGTCCAGGACGTGATCGCCCGGCACACGGCCAAGACCTACGTCATCCGCTGCCTCGGAGCGCCGGCAGGCTCGCCCATGATGGACGGACCAGACTTCCCGGTCCCCGTCCCCAGGCTCAAGGACCCGCGGCTCTCCGTACCCGCCGGTGCAGTCTCCGTGGCCGGACGCCAGGCCGTGATCGCGCCCGCCGTCGCACCAGGAGGCTGGTGTGTCATCGGCCAGACCCCCCTGACGGTCCTGGACGCAGCACGCGAACCACTGGTGCCCTACGTCCCCGGCGATGAACTGCGCTTCTACCGCATTCCAGCGGAGGACTTCGAAAAGTACGAGGGGCAGTTCCTGGAGGCCCGGCCATGACCGGGGCACTGATCGTCCTCCAGCCCGGACACTCTGTCGTCACCGACCTTGGCCGGACAAAGGGTCCTGCATTCGGACTTCCCGTCAACGGGGCCCTGGACCAGTTCTCGGCCAAGGCCGCGAACATCCTGGCCGGCAACGGGGACAACGATCCGCTGCTGGAACTCACCGCCCTGGACTTCAGGATGCGCGCCACCACGGACCTGCTGATCGCCGTGACCGGCGCCCCGCTGGACCTCTCGGTGGGCGGCCGCGACTGCCCCCAATGGGAGCCCGTCTCCGTCCGGGCCGGCGAAACAGTGACGGTCCGCGGAATCCGCACCGGTCTCCGGGCCTACATCGCCGTCCGCGGATCCTTCACCGTCCCCACGCTGCTGGGCAGTTGCGCACCGGACACGGTGGTGGGCTTCGGACTGAAACTTGTTGAAGGCACCATGCTTGCAACGCAAAAGACCACCGCACCCATCACCCAGCCGCACTTCGGCCTGCCCCTGTTCCGGCTGGGGCTGGCAAAGCCGGAATTCACCACCCACCCGGTCATCGACGTCACCGACGGGCCGGACGTAGCCGAATTCGGCGACACCGCAGACCTGCTTTTCACCACGCAGTACGCAGTGAGCCCCCGAAGCAACCACATCGGACTCCGGCTCGGCGGCGCACTGCCCGAACGCCAGCTCACCTCCGAGGTCCTCTCCCGCGGTGTCCCGGTGGGGGCCATCGAGGTTCCGTCCCGGGACGAACTGCTGGTCCTGCACCGGGGACGGGGCGTAACGGCGGGCTATCCGGTCCTGGGGGTCGTCACTAGCCGCTCCCTGGATGTCCTGGCGCAATCCAGGCCCGGACACACCGTCACCTTCAGGAAGACAACCGTGGCTGAAGCAACAGCCATGCACCGCACAGCCTGCCTGGAACTGGACAGACTCCGGAACACCGTGAACACGGTCTTCGGACTCCTCGGGGTCGGCGCCGGCCAGCGTTGGCACGAACTCAGCCCGGCGTCAGGAGCCTGAACATCATGATTGACCGTCCCACCGCCCAGGACCGCACCCACAGACTGCCGCGCGATCCCTAACCCCTGCCAACCGGGGGGCCACAACGTCCAGTCCATTGCCGGACCTAAAAGCCCCGCCACCTACCACTTTTGGAGTCCCTGTGCCTTTTTCCGACTACACCACAGCCCTCGTCACCGGAGCGTCCACCGGCATGGGCGCGGCGATCGCCGAGCGTCTCGCCAAGCGCGGACTGACCGTCCACGCGGTGGCCCGCAACGAGGAACGCCTCGCCGAACTGGCCGACCGCACGGGAGCAGTCCCGCATGTAGTGGACCTGACCGACACCGCCGCCCTGGCCGGCGTCGTCCGCGACCTCAAGGTGGACGTCCTGGTCAACTGCGCCGGCGTCTCCCGGACAGGCAACATCCTGGACTCCTCCGAGCAGGACATCGACGAACTCATCGACGTCAACCTCCGCGGCCTGCTGCAGCTCACGCGGCTGGTGCTGCCCGGCATGGTGGAGCGCGATTTGGGCCACGTGGTCAACATCAGTTCGATCGCCGGGCTCTACAACTTCTACGGCCACACCGCCTACCACGCCACCAAGGCCGCGGTGCACCAGATTTCCCGGCAGTTGCGCAACGACACGGTCGGCAAGCGCATTCGCGTCACCGAAATCTGCCCCGGCCGGGTGGAAACCGAAATCTTCGGCCGCAACCTGGGCGGCAGCCCCGAGGCCATGGAAGAAGCCTGGCAGACCTACTACGAGGGCTACGAATCACTCACCACGGACGACATCGTCAATGCCCTTGATTACGCCATCGAAACCCCGCGCCACGTCAACGTTGGCATGCTTGAACTCATGCCCACCTTCCAGGTCCCGGGTGGCCTCACCTTCGACCGCCGCGACGCATAACGATCCCCGCAGCACCTTCCCACCAACCGATAGGCCTTCAACGATGCAGCACGTGCAAACCGTCAGTTTCCCCGAACCCCAGCTCCTGGCTGAATTGTCCCCGCTCCCGGAGGGACTGACGGGAGTGGTTTGGGACATGCAAGGGGCCCCTGACGAGGCCCACGGAAGCATCGACGGGGTCATTCTGCCGTACCTCAATGCCGGCGCCGTGCTGGGTTCCCTTGGCAGCGTCCCGGACCTGAAGTTCGTGCAAACACAGTCAACAGGGTTCGACGGCGTCCGCGAGGCAGCAGGTCCGGCCGCCGGGGTGGCAAACGCCTCGGGCGTCCATGCGGCTGCCACCGCGGAGCTGGCCGTTGGCCTCATCCTCGCCAAACTGCGCGGCATTGACCAGGCTGTCCGGGACCAGCAGGCCGAACGCTGGAACCCGCAACGCCGCCAGTCGCTGGCCGACCGGAAGGTCCTGCTGCTGGGCATCGGCGGAATCGGGAAGGAGTTGGCCCGCCGCCTGGAGCCTTTCGAAGTCACACTGACCCGGGTGGGAAGCGCCGCACGGACCGATGCGGACGGCCGGGTCCACGGTCCGGATGAACTCGCAGCGCTCGCCGCCGACCACGACATCCTGGTCTCCGTCCTTCCCCTCACCGAGGCGACCCACCACCTGGTGGGAGCCAAGGTCCTGGCCGCCCTGCCGGACGGCGCCCTGGTGGTCAATGTCGGACGCGGCTCCGTGATCGACACCGACGCCCTAACGGCTGAAGTGGTGTCCGGCCGCCTGCACTGCGCCATCGACGTGGTCGACCCCGAACCGCTGCCCGCCGGCCACCCGCTCTGGTCCTCGGACAACGCCCTCATCACCCCCCACGTTGGCGGCAACGCGTCAGCGTTCGAGCCGCGGATCCTCAAACTCCTGAAACGGCAGCTTGAGGCCCTCGCCGCCGGCGAAACCCCGGTCAACCTGGTGCAGCAGGGACCGTTCGCATGAGTTCACTTTTTGATTTGTCGGACCGGGTTGCGTTGGTGACGGGGTCGAGCCGCGGTATCGGCTCGTCGCTGGCCCGGGCGTTGGCGGACGCCGGTGCAACGGTTGTGTTGAATGGCATCAACGGGGAGCGGCTCAAGGAGGCCGAGGCGGCGATGGCCGCCGATTATGCCCCGGGCCGGGTGCATAGTGTCGCGTTTGACGTTACCGATGGTGAGGCGGCAGGCCGCAGTATCGCGTGGATCGAAGAGCATGTGGGTCCGTTGGAGATTCTGGTGAATAATGCCGGGATCCAGCATCGGGTGCCGATGCTGGACCTTGAGGTGGCGGATTGGGAGCGGGTGATTTCCACGGACTTGACCAGTGCGTTCCTGGTGGGGCGGGAGGCGGCCCGGTGCATGATTCCGCGGGGCCGGGGCAAGATCATCAATATCTGTTCGGTGCAGACGGACCTGGCCCGCCCCACGATTGCCCCGTATGTTGCGGCCAAGGGCGGGCTGCGGAACCTGACCCGGGCGATGACGGCCGAGTGGGCCGGGTCCGGCCTGCAGGTCAACGGGATCGCGCCGGGGTATATCCACACCGAGATGACGCAGAACCTGGTGGATGACGAACAGTTCAATGCCTGGATCCTGGGCCGC
>NZ_KB895465.1 GCF_000374865.1 Arthrobacter sp. 135MFCol5.1
CAAAGGTCATCCTGGCCTACCTTCCACATCACCGTCTGAAAGCCATCTACCCGCGGTACAGTACGGAAATCGAGAGCGCCGGGCTGGGCAGTACGTGGAGCGAATTCCGCAAAAGCCTCGGGGAAATCAAAAAGGACGGCTACCTGTTAACCATGGGAGAATTCAACCCCGGGGTCTACGGCGTCGCGGCCCCCGTCCTCACCGATCATAAGACGGCCCTCGGCAGTGTGGGCGTCGCCTGGGACGAGAAAGTCCGGCGCGACGTCGATGTCCAGCAGGCCGCACTGGCCGTCAAGCAGGCAGCGGCGACCATATCAAGCCGCCTGCTGGAGAACCAGCACCGGTCATGAAGCCAAATGAACTCATGCCGCCTGTCCTCAGTCACCCGGAACCCTCGCAGTCCATATGCGTCGCATGGCTGGCCACTCCAAGCGGCGTGTTGACTTGCTGGGAAAGGGCTGTCGTCAGCGGCCTGGCCGCGTGGGCGAGCCCCACGGGCCAACACGTTCACCGTGTTGGCCCGTAGCGGCTTAGAACGTGTGCAGCACTACACGCAGGAACTCGGTTGGCTCGATGGCTTCGACGGGAACAGGGCCTTCGTGGGCGAGAAATTCATACGCGGTTTCGGGGCCGTACTTCTCGCCGCCCGAAGTGACCTGGCCGTTGAGCTGGAACAGGACTTCGATGGAGGGATGCTGACCCGCCTGGTAGACCGCGCCGGCATCCAGGCGCAGGAACCCGGTGCGCAGGTTGCGTTCAGTGAAACTGCCCAGCCACTTTTCCCAAACACCCTCGTCACCTTGGGGTAGCCAGTCGTAGGCTGCAGGATTCATCGCGATGACGTCCTCATACCGCGGGGTTGCGAATGCAAGCTCGCCGCCCGTTGCACGCTCGAAGATCGCCTGGGAGCCGTCCATAACCTGCTCGTCGCCGTTGGCGTCAGTGTAGTGGTACTTGCCCTTTTTGAATTCGCCGGTCTTTTCCAGTTCGGCGTTAGTGGCCTCGCGCTGGGCAGCGGACAGGTAGCCCTGGCCACTCGCGCCGCCGCACTGCAGGACCAGGGTCCGAAGGCCCTCGGCGCGCTCCTGGGGGCCATAGTAGACACTCTCGGGGAAGTACCCCACCCACCCCTCTTCCAGGACGTCATTCTCGGTATATGGCAGTTGCCCCTGAATGACATAGCGGATCTGGTCAAAGGTGTGCCGATGGCGGGGAGTCCGCCAACCGCCACCGCCGGTCTGGCCCATATTGAGGTCGTAATTATTAGGCGAACCGTCTTCACCTACCAGCAGGTGCTTCTGCTCCAGTACTCCCTCACGCATGGATCCAACTGCTTCGCTGCCCGTTTCTGCTGCTTTGCTTACGCGCATCTTCCCTACTCCTTACAAAGTGGATACATCCTGCGGCAAAAAGCCGAAGGGGGTGCGGAATCCGAATCGCCGGCTGTCATTTACCTCGGCGAAGGACCGACCGCTTTATTGACATTATCCCATATGGCAGGATATTGTCTATATAGAAAGCAGGGGGCCGCCCTGCTGCCTCACCTTGACGGCCGCCTTATCGGGAGGCCCGCGATGCTAATGATCCCCAGATCATGGGAAAACCTTTATCGCCGGCGCCTGGAGGGGACCACGGAGAGGCTTTGGTGCAGTCGGCCGGGAGGGTCCGCCCCTCCATCAGTGTCTGCACACCCACAACGACACGCAACGCCACGAGGATCGACTATGACGACGACAACCCTGACACACACTCCACAGGACTCCGGCGTTCCGGCGTCGGCACGGGACCTCAGCGTCCAAGAACGGGTGGTGCTTATCACCGGCGCCGCCCAAGGCATCGGCCGAGAACTCGCGCGCCAGTTCGCCGCCGCCGGAGCCTTTTCCGTGGTCGCCGACCTGAACTTCGACAAGGCCCAGGCAGTGGTCAAGGAGATCCATGACGCCGGTGGAACCGGTTTTGCCGTCAAGGTAGACGTCTCGGACGAGACGTCCGTTACGTCGATGGTCGAGACGGTGATGGAAAAGTGCGGCCGGATCGATGTGCTGATCAACAACGCCTCGATCTTCGCGACTATCGAGAAGGGGCCGTTCGATCAGATCCCCATGGAACAGTGGGAACAGGTGCTTAAGGTCAACGTCACCGGGAGCTACCTGTGCGTTCGGGCAGTCGCTGCCCATATGCGCGCGGCAGGCTTCGGACGCATCATCAACATCTCATCCGACTCGGTCACCCGTGGCATCGGCAACTACCTTCACTACGTCACCTCCAAGTCAGCATTGATCGGCATGACCAATGCGTTGGCGCGGGAGCTGGGCGGCGACGGGATTACCGTCAACTGTGTACGACCGGGCATGATCGCCACGGAAGTTGAGCGTACAGTCAACCCCACCATCGAGGTCCGTGAGCGCGCTGCGTCGCAGCAGTGCATCCCCCGCGGAATGGTCCCCACCGACCTGGTCGGCATCATGTTCTTCCTCGCTACGCCG
Organism: Arthrobacter sp. 135MFCol5.1; assembly: GCF_000374865.1. Classification (GTDB taxonomy): domain Bacteria; phylum Actinomycetota; class Actinomycetes; order Actinomycetales; family Micrococcaceae; genus Arthrobacter. The sequence continues at coordinate 2,487 of NZ_KB895465.1, forward strand.
GCTTCCGCGTTCATCACCGGCCAGACCATCGCCTGCGACGGCGGCTACACCCACAGCAGCTAACCCACCGGACAAGCCCCACAAGCCTGAGGAGACCTCCAGCATGGAGCAGTACCCGCACCTTTACATAAACGGCCAATGGACTGACCCGACGGACCCGCGCGAGGTGGAGCTCATCGACCCCACCCGCGAGGAGCCTTTTGCCCGGGTCAGTCTGGGAAGCGCAGCGGATGTGGACCGCGCGGTTGCCGCGGCCCGGCAGGCGTTTAAGAGCTTTTCCACCGCCTCGGTGGACGAGCGGATCTCGCTTATCGACCGCGTCGTCGACGTCTACGAGTCGCACAGCGACGAGTTCTCCCGATTAATCGCGCGTGAGGTCGGCATTCCGGTCAGCAACCGCGCCCAGGTCACCGGTCCGGTCGAGCATATGAGGGTGGCCCGCGATATCCTGCGCGAGTACCCCTTTGAGTCCCGTATCGGCGGTGCCATTGTCCGTCGCGAGCCGATCGGCGTTTGCGCGCTGATCTCCCCGTGGAACTGGCCAATCCAGACCGGCGTCATCAAGATCATCTACGGCCTGGCTGCGGGCTGCACCATCATCGCCAAACCCAGCATGAACTCCGCCGCGAGCGGCACACTTCTGGCTCAGGTGCTGCACGAGGCGGGAGTGCCGGCGGGCGTGTTCAACCTAGTGAACGGAACCGGCCGCGCCGTGGGCGACGCCCTCTCCCGCCATCCCGAGGTCGACATGATCTCTTTCACCGGTTCCACCGCCGCCGGCCGGCAGGTCGGAGCCGCCGCAGCAGACACCGTGAAACGCGTCTCACTGGAACTCGGTGGCAAATCAGCCAACATTGTGCTGCCCGACGCCGACCTTGAAAAGGCCGCGCGGTGGAACATCCAACGCGCCTTCTTCAATGCCGGTCAGTCCTGCCATGCCCCTGCCCGCATGCTCGTGCACGAAAGCCAGATGGAGCAGGTAGCGGCCTTCCTCGTCGATGAGGCACAGCGCTATCACTTGGGTGACCCTCTGGACAGCTTGACCACCATGGGTCCGGTCGTCAGTGCCGAACAATGCAAATCGATCCGAGACTTCATTCAGACCGGCATCAATGAAGGCGCCAACCTCGTTACCGGTGGGCTTGAGCGCCCTGAGGGGATGGACCAGGGCTATTTTGTGAAACCGACAGTGTTCACCGGGGTTAGCCCCGATATGACCATCGCCCGGGAGGAGATCTTCGGACCCGTCCTGGCCGTCATGCCCTACCGTGACGAGGACGAGGCCGTCCGGATCGCTAACGATTCGCCCTACGGGCTAGGTGGCTATGTCTTCGGCGGCGATCGGACGAATGCCCGGCGCGTCGTAAACGCGCTGCGGGCCGGACGTGTCAGCTACAACGGCGCGGCCACGGATTCGTACACGCCCATGGGGGGATACAAGCAGTCCGGAATCGGCCGCTCGATGGGCAGGTTCGGGCTTGAAGAATATCTCGAGATCAAGTCCGTGTACGGGTTCGAGGACGAAGCAAAAGCATTACCGGCTCTGTTCGGCTGAAACATCCGACTCGACCAGGAGACACAGAATATGAACACCGAAGCCACACCCCTGCTGCGCAATCGTGCCAAAGAGAAGTTATCCAAAGGCGAGCGGGTGTACTCCATGACCGTTCGACTGGTACGCACTGTCGACATCGCCTCCATCGCCCACACCGCGGGGTTCGACTCCGTCTACATTGACCTGGAACACAGCAGTTTCTCCCTGGAGGCCGCGGGTCAAATCTGTATGGCCTGCAATTCCCTGGGCGTCACTCCCCTAGTCCGCGTCCCCGGCCTGGACCCATCTTTCATTGCCAGGGTCATGGATTCCGGGGCCATGGGAATCATCGTCCCCGGCGTGGAGTCCGCCGAGGAGGCCCGCACCTTGGTTCGCGCTGTCAAGCACGCTCCCGTGGGTGGGAGGTCCTTGGCTGGGGCCGCGCCCCAACTGCACTACCGGGCTCTCCCCGCCGATCAACTCGTCCGTGAGCTCGATCAAGCCTCCATGGTGGTACCAATGATCGAGTCCCAGGCCGGTCTTGACGCGGTGGAAGACATCGCCGCGGTCGACGGTGTGGACATGCTCCTCGTTGGTGCCAGTGACCTCAGCGTCGAGCTGGGCGTCCCGGGGCAACTCGACCACCCCCGGGTGCACGAGGCATACCTTCAGGTGATCAAAGCCTGCCAGGCGAACGGAAAGTTCGTTGGTGTCGGCGGCTTGGGCGGGCGGCCGGATCTTATCCGTCAATACCTGGATCTCGGTGCCGGCTTTGTTTCCACCGGCAACGACATCTCTTTCCTCAGCACCGCCGCAGCACAGAAGCGCCAGCAGTTCGAATGACCGATTTATCACAGGACAGGAAGCACATATGAAAATCTGCGTATACGGAGCAGGAGCGGTGGGCGGCCACATCGCCGGGCGGCTGGCCGGAAGCCAAGCCGAGGTCTCGCTGATCGCTCGCGGTGATCAGCTGGCCGCGATCCGCGAACAGGGGCTGCGTGTGGAAACCCGTGACGGAGTGCTGGTCTCGCACCCGGTCGCCACCGACCGGCCGGACGATTTGGAGCCCCAGGACATTGTCATCGTCGCGGTCAAAGCCCCGTCTCTGCCGACCATCACCAAGGATATAAATTCCCTGCTCCACAAGGACAGCTTGGTGCTGTTCGTCATGAACGGCATCCCCTGGTGGTACTTCCACTCACACGGCGGAGACCTGGACAACACCCGTCTTCGACGGCTGGATCCCGAGAGCACGCTGTGGGACCGCATCGGCCCAGAGCGCGCTGTGGGCGCCGTGGCCTACACCGCCTGCAGCGTAATCGCACCAGGGGTAATTCGCGCCGCGAATGCCGTTAACCGGCTGATCATTGGACGGCCCGACGGCAATGCGGATCCGAGGCTCGACGAACTGGCGTCCCTCCTGAACCCCAGCGGCCTGGAAGTCACCGTGACGCCGAAGATCCGTGACGCCGTGTGGGCCAAACTGCTCATGAACCTGATCGGGGGTTCACTGGCGGTCCTCACAGCCTCACCAATGAAAGATGTCCTGGACAAGGCCGCCGTTGCCGGCACCGCCAAAGCGATGGCTGCTGAGGGCGCGGCCATCGCCCGTGCCTTGGGCTGCGATCCGGGCGATCCCTACGAAGGCTTGAGTAAGCTGGCGAAGTCCGGCCACCTGCAGAGCATCGCCCAGGACTTGCTGGCTGGTCGGCCCATGGAAATAGACGCCATGTTCCGTGTTCCCCTTGACCTTGCAGAACTGGTGGAGGTCCCAACCCCCAACCTCGACCTGATGATCGAACTCGCCACCCAACGCGCGCGTGCCGCAGGCCAGTATCACGACACCGGCAGATGACGTGACATGTGCATCGGCTCGAGCGTGCCCGGAGACGTAGTGCCGGTCCTCCGGTCAGCCCCCACCAAAGAGGTCATTCGAGGCCGTCAGGGCGTGCTGGCTTTTGAGGCGTCATGAAGAGGACCGCGGACCAACGAAGCCCTCACTCCACCGAAAAGGACACTTGTACCTTGCCAAAGGAACAGACCGCGCAGGAGAACTGGGGGAACCTGCGACCAGGTGATCGCGTCGTGGTCTCAGAAGCTGCGCAGATCTCATATGAAGCCACAGTCGATGTCCTAACCGAGGACCTGCGTGTCGTATGGGTACTTCCTGAATCAGGCGATATTCGTCGGGCCTTTGACTGCAGAGAAGGAATTACCATTCGCAGGACAGGCGACAGCTTCTGAGACTGCCTGGTGCAGCCTTTGGGCAGTCTGTCCCCTTCCGCAGGTCCCCCATAGCCGCCGGAGCCTCCCTTCTCGTAACGGGGAGGTTCCGGCATCCACATTGAATGGCGCGGACGCAGCGATCACCGGCGAACGGACCCCGCGACCCTCCCCGCATCATCCCGTGACAACATGAAGGGTTCTCCGAAAAGGAGCGCCTCAAACGGAATACTCTTCCAATTCGCCACCCTGACTGCGGGGAGGCGTACGCACTTGGGGCTCAGCGCCGAGACGGCCGGTGACGTCGTCAAAGGCGGTCCCGGCCCGTCCGCAGAACGGCCCGCAGGCTCTTCGCAAGCCAGCCGAAGGAAAAGGACGTGAAGGCGCCTCAATGACCTGTAAAGTCAACGCCCTCCTAGATCAGGGCTTCGCCACCAGGACAGTCCACCCCGACGACAGACGGTGGATGCATGTGGGGGTCACCCGTGCCGGTAAGGCGCTCCTCACCGAAGCCCGCGAACAGCCCACCACCCGCCTGGCCCAACGGGTGGCCGGGCTAAGCGCAGATGAAGCCTCATCCTCCGCCACGCCGCCCCCAGCACGCAGCAATTGCGCGTGAAATGATCGCCATGTTCCGGCCCATCGAGAACCGCCACTACCCGGCGTGGGCCGGAGTGGAGCTCGTGTCCAGCATCGGCGCCTGGATGCAGACACTGGCACAGGACTGGCTCGTCCTGACCGTCCTCACGGACCACTCCGACACCGCTGTCGGCATCACCACCGGCAATGCAGTTCCTCCCGATTTCTGTTCCGTGGGCCCTCTGGCGGAGTCCTTGCCAACCTTTTCGAAACGAATGATCCAGGTGGACCCAGACAGCCTTGGTCTGCGCCCTGGCAGTGGCCTTCTCGGGAGGACAGTGCGTCGCAACTTTGGCAAGTCTTGCAGCCGTCCTATTCCTGGGATGCGCCAGCGCGATTGATGGTTCAGTCCGCCTCGCCTCCGTGTCGGAACTGGTGAGCCGAGAACACATTGCCAACGCCGATTCATTGAACTCCGTATCAACACGGCCCAACTCACCGGACCCGCTATCGCCTGGCGCTCATGGGGGCATGCACCGCAGCGGTCTTCCTGCTAAACGCGGCCACCTTCGCGGCCGTCCTGCTCTCCTTGTGGGGATCCGCGCCGCTGACCTGACGCCGGCGCTGCCAGAAAGGCGAAACAAACGCCAGGTGATCGAGACCCTGGGCTACGTTCGCCAGCGCCCAGACTTGGTCATAGTTCTCTGAATCGTGGGAGTCCTCGGCGCATTCGGCATGAACCTCCCAAAGGACCTAGCCCCGTGATTCCCCGGGCCTACGACTGGTTGTCACTTCGAGCAGGCGGATCTGGCGGCTTAGCTTGTCTTCCAGAATGCGGGTGTTTGTGAGCCTAAGGGCTGAAAGAGCGTAGGTTCCCAGCCCTAATGCCAGGGTAGCGGCTGCGGACACAAGGAAGAAGAGGCCTCCAGTGGGGTCGATGAGTGCGGCGTATAGGTCCAATGCGGTAGCTCCAGCCGTCGCGGTTGGCAGGATGCGCAGGGTCGAGGAGTAGGCCGTCATCCGGTTTGCGAGTTCACTCCGCCAGTCACTGAAGAGACTGGCTATAGGCAGCGTTCCTGTGCGGATCCCATACGCCAAGGACTCCTGATGGTCTTCCGGCACTCCAACTTTCGTTGTGTCGCCCTGCCGAGGGGAAAACATCAGCGCGAGACCAGTGATCAGAACGGAAATTGCTGTGGGCAGGTGATCCGTGATTCGGGTGCCTGGTTGAAGATCCAAGAACAAGGCCAGGATGCAAGGCAGAATCAGCAATGAGGCCGCGGCGAGCAGCCACGGCAATGGGGTCCGTAGTTCGGTGGGCATGGCATCTACTTGGCCGGCAAGGTCAGATGTTCCAAAGCGGCCCGGGCGCCTCCCGAGTGAAGGTCGTGGAGGGCCTGCGTGTACGCCGCTGCGAAGCGTTTGTCGGTTTTCAGGGCACCGAAGATGTCTGGGTTGGAGACAAATGCCAGTGGGTCGTCGTACTGCATCGCAGCTGCTGCCATCAGTGGCTCTTTGAGCCTGTCCACGACGTCGATCGGGTGGCCTTGCTCATCCACACCCTCGGCGTAGCGGGCCCAACTGGCGACGATGGCAGCGGAGCGATGAATGTCGCCGCCTTGTTCAAGATTTTCGCGGATGACTGGAAGCAGCCATTTGGGAATCCTGTCAGAGCTCTCAGCGCACAGCCTTGCCAGGGTGTCCCGGACGTGTTCGTTGGAGAACCGCTCGATCAGTGTGTGCTTATAGGCCTCAAGGTCAACGCCGGGGACAGGGTGGAGCGTTGGGCTTGCCTCCTTGTCCATATAGTCGAGCAGGAACTGTGCGATTATCGGGTCTCGTGCCGCTTCATGGGCGTAGCGGTATCCGGCAAGGTAACCGAAGTAGCACATTCCCTGATGGCTGGCGTTCAGAAGCCTCAGCTTCATTAGTTCATAGGGTTCGACGTCCCGCACGAGCTGGACGCCGGCCTGGTCGAACGGCGGGCGGCCCAGGCTGAAGTGGTCTTCGAGGACCCATTGCTCAAAAGGCTCGCAGACAACAGGCCACTCATCGTTGGACCCGAATTCTTCGGCGATTGCGCTGCGGTCTGAGTCAGCGGTGGCCGGGGTGATGCGGTCCACCATGCTGTTCGGGAAAGGCACATGTCCGGTGATCCAGGCACCCATCTCCGGGTTTTTGAGCGTCGCGAATGCAGCGAACATCTTTCGGGCAACGTCGCCGTTGCCCTGAATGTTGTCGCACGACATGACGGTGAACGGCTCCAGGCCGCGGGCCCGCCTGCGGGCCAGGGCTTCGGTGACCAGACCGAAGACAGTTCGTGGTGCAGCGCCAGGTTTCAGGTCGTGGATCACATCGGGATTTTCCGCGTTGAATTCACCCGTGAGGTGGTGGAAGTTGTAACCGCCCTCGGTGACAGTAAGGGAGACGATGCGGATTGGCGCCGATGCCATCTTCTCGATAACGGCCTCCGGGTCTTCGGGTGCGTAGAGGTACTCGATGATGGAGCCGATGACGCGGCTGTCCCGGCTGCCGTCAGGATTCTTGACCGTAAGGGTGTAGAGGCAGTCCTGTTTGTCCATGACCTGCTTCATGCGGGCATCGGCGGGAAGCACTCCAATCCCGGTGATGGCCCACTCCAGGGCGTGGCCGGCGTTCATCAGCCGGTCCAGGTACATGGCTTGATGCGCGCGGTGGAAGCCTCCCACGCCGAAGTGGACTATCCCGGAAGTGAGCGCCGTCCTGTCATACTGGGGCGTCGTCAATGACATGGGCGCGGCAGCGATGGTCTTGTTGTTTAGGTCCTGCACGTCGTCACCGGCCTTTCGCTGAAGCTATGGCGGACAGCGGTCCGAGCTCATCCATGTGGGGTGGGTTGGCACCTGGCCTGGAACAGGTGATTGCCGCGGCCCGGTTGGCGTAAGCGACAAGAGCATGGAGCTCACCGGCGCCCAACATCTGCAGTCGTTGCCTTCCCGCTGCCCCGAGTGCTTCAAGCTGGGCAAGGCCTGCGATGAGGGCGGCCATAAAGGAGTCGCCCGCCCCTACAGTGTCGGCTACGGTGACCGCTTCGGCTGTCATCTCTACCCGTTCCGTCCGGGTGATCAGGATGGGGCCGTCCGGGCCCCTGGTCAGGACGGCCATTGACGGTCCCAGGTCCAGCCAGGTGCGAAGGCTCTCCTCCGGCGTGCGGTCCGGGTACAGCCAGGCCAAGTCCTCATCGCTGGCCTTAACGAGATCGCTGACGGCGGTGAAGCGCTCCGCCTGCCTTCTTGCCGCACCCACGTCGGGACTGATGGAGGGCCGGCAGTTCGGGTCGAAACTGATGGTCGCCCGCTTCCCCGCTGCGCCCAGAAGACCGAGGACTGCCTGATCACCCGGCGCGAGCAAGGCTGCGATTGATCCCGTATGGACATGATGGGACGTCTCGACTGCGGCCAGAGCCGGAAGCGTCGCGCCCGAGAGGTCCCAACTGATGTCAAACTCATACGTGGCAGCGCCGTCAGCGGCCAGCGTTGCAGTGGCCCGGGACGTCGGTGCACTGCCGCCCCTGATGACCGTGACGCCGTTGGATTGGAGGTGCTCTTCGATCATCAGGCCGTACCGGTCATCATCGTAGTGCGTCACCAAATTGACGGCAGAGTTCAATCGTGACACTCCCACGGCTACGTTCAAGGGGCTTCCGCCAGGGTGCACGCGGGTGGGGGCTGCGTATCCGGCTTCGCTGATGATGTCGACCAGTGACTCGCCGATGACGGTGACGGTGACGCGTCCTTCACCGGAAAGCTGGATAGGGGTGGGGCTGGTGTCGGTCATGGCTGCTTCCTCGCAGTTTCTTCTTTTCGGGCCAGGAGTTGGACGCTATCGGCCCGGGTAAACCACGGCTTTGAGCTGGCCGGGCTGCTTTCCCGCCTTCAGCGCCGCTTCGGACTCGGCGAGGGGGAACTTTCCGGTGACCAGGATGTCCAGATCCACCTTTCCGTCGGCGATCAGCTGGATCGCCAGTGGCCAGGTGTTGGTGTAGCGGAAGACCCCGGAGAGCCAGATTTCGCGGTTCTGGATATAGGAAACGGGTAGCTCGACGTCGTCGGCCCCCAGGCCCACCAGGATCACCCGGCCGGCCGGCGCCACGGCCTTGATCCCGGAACGGACCGCCTGCGGAGCGCCGGAGGCATCGATGAAGGCGTCGACGTCAAGCCCCTCCACGCTGTCCGTCTTCGCGTTCAGCGCGTGCGTCGCCCCGTGCTGGAGGGCAAAGGCGAGCCGGTCCTCGGCGATGTCGGAGATGTAAATCTCGGTGGCGCCGAACGCCCGTGCCGCCTGGGCGGCGATGATGCCGATGGGGCCGGCGCCGGCGATCAGCACCCGGCTGCCGGGCCGGATTTCCGCGCGCTCGCAGGCCCACAGACCCACGGACAACGGTTCAATCAAGGCGGCCGCCTCGTCGCTGACGCTGTCCGGAATGTCGTAGGCGAAGTCGGACTGGATGGTGACGTATTCGGCGAACGCGCCGTCCACGGGCGGGGTGGCGTAGAACTTGATGTCCGGGCACAGGTTGTAGCGGCCGGCCTTGCACTGCTTGCAGGTGCGGCAGGGCCGTTGGGGTTCGACGGCGACGCGGCTGCCAACGCGGGCCGGGTCGACGGCGCTTCCGACGGCGGTGATCCGGCCGGAGAGCTCGTGGCCCAGGATCAGCGGGTGGTCCACGACGTAGGGGCCGATCCGGCCGTGCTCGTAGTAGTGGACGTCGCTGCCGCAGACGCCGACGGCGGCGACCTGCACCAGGACCTGGTCGGCGTCGATCTGCGGGAGGGGGAGGGTCTCCATGGCCATCTCGCCCTGGCTCTTCAGGATGTTGGCGCGCATCGTCTGCGGAAGTGCTGACGCTTCGACGGGCTGGGTCTGGCTTGTGGGTGTTGTCATGTGAAGTATTCCTCCGGGTATCGAGGGGGTGGTGTGCGTTACTTGACCGCGCCGAGGGAGAGGCCCTGGACAAGTTTGTCTTGGGCGGCGAAGCCGGCGAACAGCACCGGGAGCGAGATGACGACGGCGGCGGCGCAGACTTTGGCGAGGAAGAGGCCTTGGCTGGAGACGAAGCCGGTGAGGAAGACCGGGGCGGTTCCTGCGACCACGCCGGTGAGGACGCGGGCCAGGAGCAGTTCGTTCCAGCTGAAGATGAAGCAGATCAGGGCGGTGGCGGCGATGCCGGGCATCGCGACCGGCGCGATGATCTTGCGCAGGGTCAGCAGGAGGTTGGCGCCGTCAATCTGGGCGGCCTCCAGCATTTCGACGGGCACCTCGGCGAGGAAGGAGCGCATCATCCATACGGCGATGGGCAGGTTCATGGAGGTGTACATCAGGATCAGGAACCAGATGTTGTCCAGCGCCCCGACGCTCTTGGCGAAGAGGTAGAGCGGCAGGATCGCCGCCACCACGGGCATCATCTTGGTGGAGAGGAAGAAGAACATCACGTCCGTCCACTTCTTCACCGGGCGGATGGACAGGGCGTACGCGGCGGGTATGGACAGGAGCAGGACCAGAACCGTGGACAGGACCGAGGCCATGGCGGAGTTGATCAGCGGCGGCCACGGGCTGACACCGGAGCTCGCTCCGAAGAATTCCTGATAGGCATCCAGGTTGAGGTTCGCAGCGATGGAGGGCGGGTTGGTGGCGGCGTCGGTCTCCGAGTGGAAGGAGGTCAGGATCATCCAGAGGACAGGTGCTGCGAACAGCAGTGCCAGGAGCCAGGCAGCGATGCCGGCGGCGGTGCTGTTGCGGGTGGGATCCATCCGGGATTTGCCTCCGAACCGGCCGAGCCCCCGGCGACGGGTTCCGGTGTCCAGCGCGGTGGGACCTGCGGGCGTGTTGCGGGGTGCGGCAGGGCTGAGGGTGCTCATCGTGCTGCCTCTTTCTTGAAGAGCGAAAAGACGGTGCGGAGTGCGAAGGTGGCCACGATGATGGTGCCGATGACCACCACGACGCCGGCGGCTGAGGCCAGGCCGTATTCATTGGCGAAGTAGAACGTCTGGTAGATGGCGTACGGCAGGTTTGCCGTGCCGAGCCCGCCGGAGGTGAGGGTGAAGACGGCGTCGAAGTTCTGCACGATGTAGATGGCGCCGAGCAGGCCACCCAGTTCCAGGTACTGGCGCAGGTGCGGCAGCGTCAGGTGCCGGAAGATGTCCCAGGGCGAGGCGCCGTCCATTTGCGCAGCTTCCACGGTGTCCATGGGCCGGGACTGCAGGCCGGCGAGCAGGATGAGCATCATGAAAGGGGTCCACTGCCAGACCAGGGACAGGACGACGGCGGTAAGGGGCGCCTGTGAGAGCAGGTCCGGCTGCGGGGGGTTGCTGCTGCCGAAGAGGGACCAGATCCAGGTCAGGATACCGTTGATGAGGCCGTACGTGGGGTTGAGCAGCGCGTGCTTCCAGACCAGGGCCGCGGCCACGGGGACCACCAGGAACGGGGCAATGAGCAGTGTCCGGGCCAGTCCGCGGCCGATGAACTTCTTGTCCAGCAGCAGCGCCAGGCCCAGCCCGATGAGCAGGCTGGCCAGGACCACCGAGACGGTCAGGACGATGGTGGTGAAGATGGCCTGGCGCAGGTCGGCGTTGGTGAGGACCTGGATGTAGTTTTCAAACCCGGCGAACCCGGTCTGGTCCGGGCGGAGGCTGTTCCAGTTCAGGAACGAGATAATCAGCGTCACCACGAACGGAAGCTGGGTGACCACGATCAGGAAGACCAGGGCCGGCAGCAGCGGCGCACGCCGGGCCCACGCCAGGGCACGTTCGCGGGACCTGGCGTTTTTGGAAGGTTTGGTGGCGCTGTGCCCGGTGCGGGAAACGCGCGCTGTTGCTGTTGTCATGACGGCTCCTGCGGTCCTGTGGCCCACCGGAGGGTGGACCACAGGACCGGTTGGTGGGTTGTTACTTCTTGTACTTGTCGCCGATTTTCTGGGCGGCTTCCTGGCCCTTGGCCAGCGCATCCGCGACAGAGCCTTGGCCGGCGATAGCAGAGCTCACGCCCTGAGAAACAGTGGTTCCGAGATCGGCGAACTCGGGGATACCGACGAACTGGATGCCCACAACGGGACGTTCCTGCACACCAGGGTTCTTCGGATCCGCGTTCTGGATGGCAGTCCGTTCAGCCTGGAAGAACGGAGCGGCCTTCTGGAAGTCGGCGTTCTCATAGGTGGAGCTCCGCTTGCCGGAAGGAACCTTGGCCCAACCCAGCTTCGAGGCAACCAGTTCCTCGTACTTCTTCGAGCTGGCCCACGCGATGAACTTGCCGGCAGCATCCTGCTTCTTGGACGCCGCTTGGACGCCCCATGACCACGTCCACAGCCAGCCGGAGGACTTGGTCTCCTTTACCGGCGCCTGGACGTAACCGATCTTGCCCTTGACCGGCGATCCGTCAGCTTCCAGAGCGCCTGCGGCCGAGGTTGCGTCGTACCACATGGCCACCTTGCTCTGGCTCATGCTGTTCAGGCACTCGGTGAACCCTGCCTGTGCTGCGCCTGCCTCTCCGTGCTCGCGGACCAGTTTGGTGTAGAACTCGGTGGCGGCGGTGAACTCCGGTGCGTTGACCTTGGCGTTCCAGTCCTTGTCGAACCAAGTGCCGCCGAAGGTGTTAACCACGGTGGTGAGCGGTGCGAAGACCTGGCCCCAGCCGGGCTGGCCGCGCAGGCAGATGCCCTTCATGCCCGCGGCGGCGCCATCTGCCTTCGCCGCGAGGTCCGCCACCTGATCCCACGTCGGCTTTTCAGGCATGGTGAGGCCCTTGGAATCGAAAATGTCCTTCCGGTACATCAGGAAGGAGGACTCCCCATAGAAGGGTTCGCCGTAGAGTTTGCCGTCTTTGCCGGTGAGGGAAGCGGTGTACGCGGGGAGGATGTCGCTCTGGTTGAACTCGCTGTCCTTGGCCACATTGTCCAAGGGTGCCAGCCAATTGTTGGCGGAGTAGAACGGGATCTCGTAGTTGGAGAGGGACGCGACGTCGTATTGCCCGGCCTGGCTGGAGAACTCCTGGCTGATCTTGGCCCGGACATCGTTCTCAGGAAGCACGGTGTAGTTGACCTTGATCCCAGTGTCCTTGGTGAAGTTGTCCGCAGTGAGCTTCTGCAGGTCCTCCATCTGGGGGTTGTTGACCATCAGGACGTTGATGCTGTTCTGGTCACCGGCAGAGGATCCACCGCCGGCACCTGAACAGGCCGAAGCGGAAATGGCGATGCACAAAGCACCGGCCGCAAGCGAAGCAGCGCGCATTTTTGAGCGCATTAAGGACTCCTTTGTTCTTCATGGGGGTGCACAGTTACCGCGCCGGCTGCTATGCCAGAGAGCGAAACTGAAGCGGGTGATGGCTCCAAGAGGTTCGGTCCCGCTGATGTTCCTCAAGATTAGGCCGTGGCCCAGAACACAACTAGCGTCCTAGTTGCTATTTTCTGATACAAATCTGACACGTAGGCGCGTATGGGCGGCTAGTCTGGGAGAGCGGCTGGATGCAGCGCTCGCTCCCGTACTCGGGAACTTGATTTACGGAGAAAATAGTGACCAGCACCGATGAGGCTACGGCCCGTTTAGCCGAGAGACTGCTGGGCATTCGTGCCAACAGGGAAATAATCCCGCCGGATCCAAACCACTCGGTCCGGTGGCACCAGCACAGCTACCCCAGCCCGATCGCACGATGGAATTACCATCCTGAGTACGAAATCCATCTCATCCGTAAGGGCACCGGTAAATTCATCGTCGGTGATTACATCGGAACCTTCGAAGCCGGCCACGTCTCCATCATCGGTTCCGGTCTCCCCCACGACTGGGTCAGCGACCTTGAGCCCGGCATTGCGTTGGAAAACCGGGATGCCGTCATTCAATTCGATGGCAACTGGGTCGAGCAGGCCGCTTCATTGGTGCCAGAACTGGCCGAGGTCAAACCGCTGTTGGAGCAATCCGCACGGGGAATTGAGTTCTTCGGGACCTCGGCCAAGGAGGCGGCCGAAGAAATCGAAGCTATGGGCGCCACCACGGGTCTCGCCCGCCTCCAGCACCTGTTTTCGCTGTTCAATATCCTTGCCAGCGCACCGGAACACGAGCGCCGTTACCTCGCGGAAGAATGGTTCAGACCCCAACTTGACGGGCGGGCGGCCGCGGTCGTCGACCTCGTCCTCGAGTATGTCTTCACCAACCATGCTGGCAACGTAAAACTATCCGAAGCCGCGGCCATGGTTGGTATGCAGGAAGCATCCTTCTCGAAGTACTTCAGGCGCGCCACCGGCCAGAACTTCAGCGATTTGGTCCGCAAACTGCGCCTGGCCCACGCGCGGCGCCTGCTGGAACGCACAGACAAGCCAATCTCCGACATCTGCTACGAGGTCGGCTTTACTAATCTCTCAAACTTCAACAGGCACTTCCTTAACGACCTCGGGGAAACCCCGCGGAACTATCGCCGGCGCGTCACTAAGTGATGGTCAGGCTTGCGCCTTGCCCCGGCAATACGTTGCCCACGGGCAGTCCTGGCGTGACGAGGCGCGGCTTGGGTTTTCACGCTGCCCGGCATCCTGGGCGCACGCTGACCGGTAATGGCGTCTGTTGCCGCTCCCGTGATTTCGTCGCAGTCATGGCCGAAGCCGGGATCACGCACAAGCACTCCTGCCCCTACCGGCCCCAACCGACGGCAAAGTGGGGCGGTTCAACCTCATCCTGCAAGAAGAATAGGGCTGCGCCACGGCCTACAGTCCAAGAGCCGAATGGAAATTCTGCTAACGGACATCATCGACGAGTACGATCAGCGCAGGCTCCACACCGTACTCTACGGCGCCTCACCTGCCAGCCGTGTCACCAACCAATCGGTTTAGTACAGCTAGCGTCCCACGAGTGCGAGGTGATGGGGGTTATATCGTTCACCGGCGACGCCGAGGCGTCGTGCGAGGGAGTCGAGATCGTGAAGGTTGTCGGCTGACAGTGCCACCGTCGTTGAGGACGCATTCTCTTCGATACGAGGGGTCCGACGGGTTCCGGGGATCGGGACGATGGACGGATTCTGGGCGAGCAGCCATGCGAGGGCGATCTGCCCTGGAGTGGATTCCCTGCTGCGGGCAAGATCATCAAGGAATTCGACGAGAGCCCTGTTGGCGGTTCGGTTCTGTTGCTCGAACCGAGGAATGCTGGCGCGGATGTCTCCCGCGCCAAACGTTGTCGTGGTCCCAACCGTGCCGGTGAGAAAGCCCTTGCCGAGCGGGCTGAACGGAACGAACCCGATTCCCAGTTCCCGCAATGTGGGTAGCACCTCCGGCTCTGGGTCGCGCGTCCACAATGAGTACTCGCTTTGCACCGCAGTGACCGGAAACGTCGCGTGCGCGCGGCGAATGGTCGCCGCCGACGCCTCCGAAAGACCGAAATGCCTGACCTTTCCTTCCTGGACCAGTTCTCCGACCGTCCCGGCGACGTCCTCAATGGGCACTGCGGGGTCGACGCGATGCTGGTAGAAGAGGTCGATGACATCGGTGCGCAGGCGGGTGAGCGATCCCTCGGCGACCCGGCGGATCTGCTCGGGACGGCTATTAAGGCCGGTGCTTTTGCCGCTCTCGATCTGCCATCCGAACTTCGTCGCGATCACCACTTGGTCACGCACGGGTTCCAAGGCTTCCCCGACGAGTTCCTCATTGGCGTAGGGGCCGTAAACCTCGGCGGTATCGAAGAATGTAACGCCCGAGTCCAGGGCGGACCGCAGGACACGGACCATTTCGGCGCGGTCCCCGGGGTGGGGCCCGTAGCCTTGAGACATCCCCATACAGCCCAAACCGACTGCGGACACTTCGAGGCCGCGGCCGAGCGTGCGTGTGTGCATAGTATTTCCCTTCCTCGAAGTCGCAGATCAGGGCTCCGGGATTTCCAGGTCCCACGTTGAGGGGTCCACGTCGTCAGGATCGGGTCCGCCGCGCACACCGCGGTCAAGCGCGTCGATGGCATCCAGTTCTGCATCGCTGAGGGTGAAGTCAAAGACATCAATGTTCTGCGCGATCCGCTGAGCGTTGGTCGACTTGGGAATCACGGACCGGCCCTGTTGAAGGTGCCAGCGCAGCATGACCTGGGCCGGCGTTTTTGCGTGCGCCTCGGCGATACGGCCAATGGTCGTGTCGTCCAAAACGCTCGCGCGGTTTTCTCCCCATCCCGGGTAGAAGGTGATGCCGCCGATCGGTGACCACGCCTGCGTGACAATGCCCAGCTCGGTATTGGCACGCTGCACCGCAGGCTGGGTGAAGTACGGGTGCAGTTCCACTTGGTTGACCGCTGGGACCACATGGGTTTGCTCGCGCAATGCTGTCAAATGATGCGGCATGAAGTTGCTGACGCCAATGGACCTCACCTTCCCGTCTGCGAGGAGCTGCTCTAGGGCCCGGTACGCTGAGAGGGTGCGCTCGAAGTGTTGTGGCATGGGCTGGTGCAGGATGAGCAGGTCGATCTGCGTGACCCCGAGCTTCGTCGCGCTTTTCTCGAAGGCGTGCAGTGTCTGGTCGTAGCCGTAGTCGCTGACCCAGACCTTGGTCTCGATGAAAACTTCGTCCCGGTCAAGGCCGGAGCGGCGGATGCCCTCGCCGACCTCGCGTTCATTTCCGTAGCCTGCGGCCGTGTCAATATGCCGGTAGCCGGCGGTGAGGGCTGTTTCGACTGCAACTGCGGTTTCTTCCGGTGCACTCTGGAAGACGCCGAAGCCCAAGGCAGGCATGCGTACGCAGTTGTTTAGTGTCAGTGGGTTGTTCGGTGTCATTGGATTGTTCATGGGTCCTTCGGTAAGGAACGTCATCAGGATGGGGCGTTCGGGGCGGTGTGCATCGCGGGGTCTGGGTCTGCGGCTACGCTGGTCTTGGCCCAAGAGCCGAGAAGCGCCATCCGTTCTGCCGTGGGAGAATTTGGTTCGATCGTGTAAACGAGCATGGTGAGGCCGGGTTCGGTGGTGAGGTCGAAGGACTCGTAGCCGAATTCAAGGTCACCCACGCTAGGGTGCCGATATCTTTTGGTGCCGCGCTGGTAGCGGATGACGTCGTGGGATGCCCATAGCGCCCGGAACTCAGGACTCTGTGTGGAAAGCTGGCCGACGAGCCTGATGAGTTCCTCATCAAACGGGTCCCGCCCAGCTGCCTGATGAAGCAGTGCGACCACATTCCTTTTAGCCCGCTCAAAATCCACAAAAAAGTCCTGGGCTCGGCTGTCGAGGAATTGAAACCGCGCGGCGTTGAACAACTGGCCGCTTTTGGCCGGATACTGCAGACCATACAAGGCGGCCCCTAAGCGGTTTGTCGCGACGAAGTCCAACCGAGAGTTCTGCACTACGGCGGGCACAGCCATGGCGTCGAGCACCGCCTGGGTTCCCGGGGCAACCACCAACCGGCTCTTGGGACGGGTTTTTCGTCGAAGCGGGGACGTGCCGACTTCCACAAGATTCATCAGATGCTCGCGCTCGGTGTCGTCCAACTGCAGGGCGCGAGCGATAGCATCGAGGACCTCGCGGGAAGCGCCCCGCGTATTTCCTCGCTCGAGCTTCGAATAGTAGTCCGTGCTGACGCCCGCCAGATGGGCGACTTCTTCCCTGCGGAGGCCGGGGACGCGCCTGATGCCTGCGAAAACCGGCACACCCGCCTGCTCGGGGCTGATCCGTGCCCGCCGCGAGGTGAGAAAGCTGCTGATCTCCTCTTGAAAAGACATTTTCAGGCAGCGTCGATGGTGAGATCGATAACCGCAGGAGTTGCATGGTCCGGATCTATGGCACCTCGCCGACCGGTGTCCAGCGCGTCGATAGATGCCATGTCATCGGCAGTAAGCGCGAAGTCGAACACCTCGAAGTTCTCTACGATCCGCTCGGGCGTCACGGACTTAGGGATGGCGCTGCGCCCCTCCTGCAGATGCCAGCGCAAGATCACCTGAGCGGGCGTCTTTCCTCGGGCCTCGGCGATCATCCGGATTGTCTCGTTCTGCAGCGGAGGGACAGCACCGTTCTCACCTGCCCAGCCGTACACGCCGCCGATCGGCGACCATGCCTGTGTCACTATGCCGAGTTCCCCTTGCAGGGCGACTTGGTCTGGCTGCTGGAAATTCGGGTGCAGCTCGACCTGATTTACCGCCGGCACGACATCCGCCTCCTTCACGAGCGTCCGCAAGTGATCGGGCTTGAAGTTCGCTACCCCGATCGCCCGTACCCGCCCCTCGGCGAGCAGACGTTCGGCTGCCCTGTAGGCCGCAATGGTCTGATTGAAATTTTCAGGCCAGGGCCAGTGCAGCAGGTACAGGTCGAGATAGTCCACGCCAAGCTTAGTGGTACTGGTTTCGAAAGCGCGCAGTGCACTATCGAAGCCATAATCAGTCATCCACAGTTTCGTCGTCAGGAACAAGTCCGCGCGGTCCACTCCCGAGTCACGAATGCCCTGACCGACTTCGCGCTCGTTGAAGTAAGCCGCCGCAGTATCGATCAACCGGTAACCCGCCTGCAGCGCCGTTGACACCGCCGCTGTCGCCTCGCCGCCCTCGCTCTGCAATACCCCGAGTCCCAAAGCGGGCATCTCCACCCCGTTGTTCAGGGTGATCGCTTTCTCTGTCATGTCGATCCTCTCGTTCCACCATCAAGTCAACCCGCTGCCACGGCCTCCCGGAAGGGCGGGATGAACAGTGGTCTGCCAGACCACCCCGTGACCGCCACGAAACGCATTGCTGTCTGACGACTGCAGCCTTGGCTTGCTGCAGACTTGAGTGTGAGCCTCCTGGGATTGCAGGCGGCAGCCCAAGAAGGAAAGCGCTAATCCCCAAGCGCCCCTGAATGTGCTACCACCAGGTCCTCGCATCGGCTTGTAAACCCGTCCTTTCCTCTTTGGACACATGGCGTATCTGGCCGTGTCCATGAACTGCTGGGGACGGGCAGGGCCTTCCAAATAGCTGAACTCCTGGGCGCTTGCGCAGTCATCGTAAGCGCCGCATCCCACGACGCATGGCCATCGGTGGGAACGGATATCGATTGGCTCATAATTTCCGCAATCGCGCTTGTCCGTTTTAGTCCGGCCGAAATTCCGGAGAAGACTCCCGCCGGTGAGCTGGGCCCGAAGATACCGGAGCAACCAAGAGCACGGCCGGCCGGAAGGCACCGGGCGACAAGAGCAAGGCAGCCGCCCCCAGCAGCAGACCCGCGCAGAACGGCGGCGTCAGGGATGACCTTTCGCCCGTCAGTGGCTGGACCAACCGTCTGGCGACGAACGGCCCAGCAGGTGGGGTACGGCAATCGAGGCGGCGAAGACTTCAGCCGACCAGCCGGGGAAGCCCCTGAAGTGGGCCAGCAGCACGAGAGCGAGCCCGATGCCGCCGTCTCCGCCTTGAACCAGGGTCGCGGCGAAGAGGTAGTGGGCCAGAGACGGCGGCGAGAACTGCCGCCCGCGGCGTTTACCGTTTCCGGCGAAAGGCTTCGAACGCGGGTGGTGTCACCGAGGGAACCCCTGCTAACAGGACTTCCTCAAGCGTTTGGGTGAGGCCTAATTTCCTCTATATACGGGAAAGGAGCTGTGCTTGCCGTAGTCCACGTCACGCAGGCCCCGAAGCAAGTCCATGTCCGGGGTCGATATTTCGAAGTTGACTTCCGCGTTGGTCCGCATGTGTTCCGGGTTTCCGGTCTTGGGCAGCGACACGGTGCCCAGCTGCAGTGTATAGCGAATGCACAGTTGGGGAACGGACACCCCGTATTTCTTCGCCAGAGCTTGTACAGAGGCGTTCTTGAAAAGGGCGCCATGCGCGATTGGCGAGTAGGCCTCGACGAGGATCCCTTTGTCCCCGCAATAGGACAAGAGCTCGGAGGGCGTGTTGCCCGCGTGCACGAGAAGCTGGTTCACCTGCGGGCTGACCCTCGCTTCCGACAGAATGTTCTCCAGGTCTGGTCGCAAGAAGTTTGACACGCCGATCGAGCGCAGTTTGCCGGCTTGATAGGCATCCTCCAACGCGCGCCAGGCTTGGCGGTTACCATCGGCGTAGTCCCCGCCGCGAAAGTCGTCCCACGGCTGCGGGCTGTGGATCAGCATCAGGTCGATATAGTCGAGGCCGAGCTTCCGAAGTGAACCGTCGATGGCGGCGAGTGCCTGGTCGTAGTCCTTGATCTCCGCCGCCAGCTTCGTAGAAACGAAAATCTCCTCGCGCGGCACGACGCTGGACTTGACGCCCTCACCGACGCCGCGTTCGTTGCCATATGCCTGCGCTGTATCGATATTTCGGTAGCCGAACCCGACAGCGGCGCGGACCGCGTCGGCAGCCACTTCGTTTTCGATAAACCAGGTTCCCAGGCCCAGCTTGGGGATCGAAACCCCGTTCGACAATGTATACGTTTCGTTCAAAGTATTCATACGTCCACTTCTCTCATCGGTTCGGGTCCCAGTGGCCTGGGGCATTTACCGTGACCATACTGTGCGCGTCAGCGGGGGCGCGACGGTTTACAGGTGCTCATCAAAGAATGTGGCCAGCCTGTCCCACGGGATCAGGTCAGTCCTGTCGTAGAGATCCACGTGGCCTGCGCCGGGCACGATGTGCAGGTCCTTCGGCTCCGGGGCCCGCTGGTAGGCGTCCTCCGTGTAGTAGCGGGAATGGGCCTTCTCGCCGGCAACGAGCAGCAGCGGTCGCGGGGCGGTCAATTCCACCTGTGCCAGCGGCATGAAGGCCGTGATCGCTCCGAGACTGGTCAGGCTCAGCGGGTGGGAGCGCGGATGCTGACCGCGCGGAGTGGTGTAGTATTTCGCGAACTCGTCGGCTGCGGCCTGCTGTGAGGGCTTCAACGGAACCGCGTCCCCTGCGCCGTAGCGTACGTCACCGCCCGCGAACTCGGTCCATCGCTGCTCGGCGGCCTCGGCCAGGGCCTTGTGGCGCTCGGAAATGGTGTTCACCTCACCGGAAATCGGGGCGTAGCCGAGTCCATCGCGGTAGGCGCGTCCCATGTCGTACATGCTTACCGTGGCAACGGCCTTCAGCCGCGGGTCGACCTGCGCGGCGGCCAGTGAGAACCCGCCGCTGGCGCACACGCCAATCACACCAATCCGGTCACGGTCAATATCCCGACGTGTGCCGAGGTAGTCCACCGCTGCGCTGAAGTCCTCAACAAAGGCTTCGAGGGAGGCGATGTTACGTGGGGTGCCGCCGCTCTCGCCGTTGTAGGAGGCGTCGAACGCGAGCGTAACAAAGCCATGCTCGGCCATCGTTTGCGCGTACAGGCCGGAGGTCTGCTCCTTGACGCCGCCGAACGGGTGCCCGACGACCAGCGCCCGGGCTCGGCCGCGAAGTCCCTTAGGGCTGTACCGGTCGGCCACCAGCTCAATGCCGTAGCGGTTCTTGAACGAGACCTTCTGGTGGTCCACGTCCTTGCTGCGCGGGAACGTCTTGTCCCACTGGTTGTTCCATTGTGGCTCGGCCTCGGCCTCGGCGTGGGCGGCAGTGCCGCCGGCCGCTGCGAGCGTCCCGGTCGCCACGGCGGCTCCGGTCAGCTTCAGTAGGTGACGGCGCTGCAATCCACGCCCGGCCTGCTCGGCGCCGATCGGGTCACGGGATTCTGTCGGGGTCATGGTCCGCCTTTCTGGGTTCGTGGACGTCGACGCGCCGAGGCGTCGTCGAGCAGCCCTCCGTCCAGCCCGGAGGAACAGATCCTTCCCGGCCGTATAGCTTCCAGTCCATCGAACCTTGCCGATCACCGCACCGGGAGTCCCTCTCAGTACCCCTCACAACAGGGACTCCCAGACGATCGCTTCCCCCTGTTGTATTGAGGGAGTACTCCAAGGACCGACCCGGAAGGCCTCCACGATGCGACTGCCCACGACGGCCGGCGGTGCTGTGATCGCCTCTGCGCTGCTTCTCTCCGGATGCGGCGCCGCGCAGCCGGCCGAGCGCCCGTCCCCCACCCAAACCAAGGATGCCTCGCCCGGCCGGAGCGTCGAGCCGACCGGAGCGCCATTCTCCGCACCGCACTCCCCCGGGGCATCGCAGTCCCCGCCAGCGGACCAGGGAGTCGCAGGGACGGTCGTGCACTTTTCAGGCGGCAACACCGTAGTCAAGGTCGTCATTGACGAGGACAACCCCACGACTCGGTCGTTCCTCGCGATGTTGCCGATGACCTTGGCGTTCTCCGACTACGGCAGCAAGGAGAAGGTCGCCACTCCGACAGGGGAGTGGGACTTCACCAACGCCGAGGGCTTGGATCCACAGGTCGGGGATCTCTTCTCCTACAAGCCATGGCGCAACCTCGGATTCTTCTACAACACCGACGGCAACGCCTTCTTGAATGACCTGGTCAGGGTTGGAAAAACCGCGGACATCGACCAAATCAAACTGCTGGACGGGCAGCAGGTCACCATTACCGTCGCAGGCTGAACAAAAGGAAAGAGAATGAAGCTCCACCCGACTTCGCTGACCAGACGTGGCCTCCTGCTGACCGGAGCGGCGCTAAGCGCAGCTGCATTGGCTTCCTGCAGCAGCGCTACCACGCAGGAGACCGTGGCGCCTGCGCAGACGGGTCCCATCGCCGATCGCACGGAGACCTCAGGAGACACCGCCCGTGCCCACGGGGGCCCATACGGTGCGGGCGTGTACAACACCAGACAGGTCGCCGACGAGCTGGCGTGGATAGACGAGAACGTCCACCCGTTCGATGGCAGCAGCAAGCGCATCCTCATCACCGGCTCCACCGCCGGTGCCGGTCAGCTGACCGCGGCCTATCTCCTCAAGCGCCGGCACACGGTCGTCGTGCACGCCCGGAACGAGCAGCGCGCCGCCGATGTGCGACAGGACCTGCCGGGTATTGACGACGTCGTGACCGGCGATCTGCTCGACCTCGACCAGACCAGAGCGCTGGCCCAGCAGATCAACTCCATCGGCGCATTCGACGTCATCATCCACAACGCCGGCGAGTATGGGCTTCAGGACGTGGAGCTGCTCAACTCCAACTCCCTCTCCCCCTATCTCCTGACCGCGCTCGTGACCCCGCCACGGCAGCTGATCTACCTCACCTCCGACCTCCACCTCTCCGGAGACCTGAAACTCGACGAAGTGCGCTCCGGCAGCGGGATCAGCTACGGCGACAGCAAGCTCCACATGGCGATGATCGCCACCGCCGCGGCCCGCTTCTGGCCGGACCGGCAGATAAACGCCGTCGCCCCCGGCTGGATCCCAACGCGCATGGGCTTCCACAACGGAAACACCAGCACACCCGACAGCCTTCGCGACGGCTACATGACCCAGGTCTGGCTAGCCGAGGGGACCGAACCCGGCAGCGACGTCACCGGCGAATTCCTGTTCCACCAGCGGGTTGAGGCCCGCGTCAACAAGCTCGTTCACGACACCCAAGCGCAGGACAGCCTCTTTGCCGCCTACGCCGAACAGACAGGCGTCTCGTTCCCGGCAGCAAATCTACCCCCCGACCACAAGGCCGCCAGGCGAGAGCCGACAGCCTGAGAGGATCGACGATGACCGTCTCATTCCACACTGACAGGCCACTCCGACGTGGCATTCTGGCCGCGGCGGCTCTCCTCACAGCCGTCGTCATGTCTCTGGCCCCGGTGTCACCGGCCGCAGCGCACCACGGCTGGGACGGCTTCGAGACCAACAATCTGGTCTACGTCGCTGGCAACGTATCGTCTGGGGGAAGCTGGGGCGATCCGCATTCGCTTTTCGACGTGACACTCGATGCCCAGCTCCCAGCCAGCACGCCCGATCTGCCTATCCCCGAGCAACTGTCAGGACCGGAGGACAGCAGCCGCGTCAAAGCCGCATCAGCGTACCGCGGCCCCCACAACGAACTCGAGGTCATCATCGCCCCGCCATGGTGGTCAAACAGCAACGGGTTGGGCAGATCCCTGGAGGTCGGAGAGCGCTTCCAAGGCGTCGGATACATCAACAGCACCGATGACGGTCTCTTCCGTCCGGTCGTATTCTGGTTCGGAAACAACAACGCGCCCGTCAACCAGGTAATTGGAAACACGCTCCCGGTCAGGGCGCCGCTGCCAAGCGATGCTCCTTCCGGCGGGCAGTCAGTCGGTGGGCCGTCCGCGGCAGAGGATCCCGCCGAGATAGCTTCTCCGGCCAACGATGCCGACGTCCTTAATGACAGTGGCGCAGAGACATTGGTTGTATGGACGGTGTTCGGTGGGGTCCTCGCGGCCGCGGTCGTGGGTGGCGTGTTCTACCTGCGCCGCCGTACCCGCCAGGATGAACGGACCCCGAATGCCTGAATGGCTTGACGCAATTCTCGGTTGGCTACAGGACTCCACACTCGGTGATGCCGTACGTTCCACTCCCTTTATGTACGCGACGCTCGAGAGCCTCCACATTCTGGGGGTAGCGGTCCTCGTCGGGCCGGCCTTTGCTTTCGACCTCCGGCTTCTGGGCGTTGGACGCTCGCAGGTTCCCGTCACGAGGGCAGCACACTATCTCCTGCCCGTCTCCCACCTCGGACTGGCCACCGCCGTCGTGACAGGCATCCTGTTGTTCAGTGCCCAGGCCGTCGGAGTCGCAGGCTCAGGAGCTGCACCGTGGAAGCTCGGACTACTGCTCCTAGCAGGCTTGAACGTCCTCGTATTCCACCGCGGCGTCTACCGGCGAGTCGACGAGTGGGCGGACGTTGCGCCGACGCCGGTCGCCGCCCGCGTCTCAGCAGTCGTATCAATGACGACGTGGACCGGCGTGATCTTCGCCGGGCGATTCCTGGCCTACATCTGACCGTTATTCCAACCGACAGTTGGGGCGCAAAGCTACCCCGGAGCGTGCCGGCCCGTCCACCCGCAAGGTCCGCTCGTAGCAGAGCCGGTCGTCTAGCCGCAGGCGCCGTCATCGGCGTGGGTGTCCTCGACCATCCGACTTGAAGCTGGCCGTCCGCAGTGCTACTGCTTCGTTTATTTGAGGCCCATCCATTCACTACAAGGAGAGAAAAGTGCCAGAACTTACCTACGACTTCACCGGCAAGACCGCATTCGTCACTGGAGGCAGCGCCGGCATGGGAGAGGCAACCGTCCGCGCCTTCGCCGAGGCCGGCGCCAACGTCGCGATCGTCGACCGCGACGCCGACTCAGCAAACGCCCTCGCCGAGGAGCTGACCCTCGGGGGACTCAAGGCAATCGCGATCGCGTGCGACGTCACCGATGAGGACCAAGTCGCCTCCGCCGTCCGCACCACCGTTGAGGCCTTCGGGAGCCTCGACATGGCATTCAATAATGCCGGCATCATGCTGCCCCCGGTCGACTCCGCCGACGAGACCGAGGAGGCCTTCGATAAGATCGTCGCGGTCAACCTCAAGGGCGTCTGGGCCTCAATGAAGCATGAGCTGAAGCAAATGCGCCACCAGGGCTCCGGGGCGATCGTCAACTGCTCGTCCCTCGGCGGCCTCGTCGGCGGCAACGGCCGCACCACCTACCACGCCACCAAGCACGGCGTGCTCGGCCAGACCAAATCCGTCGCACTCCAATACGGCAAGCACGGGGTGCGTGTGAACGCCGTCTGCCCAGGCACCATCGAAACACCGATGGTCGCCCGGATGGCCGCTGGTGGTGAGCTCGACCGGGATGCGGCCGCAGCCGGCGTCCCGCTGGGGCGGCTCGGCCGCCCCGATGAAATAGCCGCCGCAGTCCTGTGGCTATGCTCGGACGCCGCCAGCTACGTCACCGGCGCGGCTCTACCCGTCGACGCCGGCCACACCGCGCAGTGACCATCCCAGAAATGGGTGATGAAGGGCCCCGAGACCGCCGGACTCGGGGCCTTCATCACCTCTGTATCTCGTAGCTTCGGCGCTAGTAGCGGCGCGTCTACGCTCAAGGGACGTTATGTCCCGCCGCTTTGATCAGCCCGTACCACTCGCTGCGCATCAGCGCTATATCGGACCCCGCCGCAGCTTCGGCCACGCGCCGCGGCTTGGTGGTACCGAGCACGACCTGCATGCCCGCAGGATGCCGGGTGATCCATGCGACGGCGATCGCCGTGGGCGTCACCTGATACTTGCTCGCGAGGCGGTTGAGTTCGGCATTCAGCTCGGGATAGTCCGGTGAGTTGAGGAAAACCCCATCCTGGAAACCCTTCTGAAACGGCGACCAGGCCTGCAGAGTGATCCCGTTAATCCGGGCATAGTCGACCAACCCGCCCCCGTCACGGGTTACCGAGTCGCCTTGGTCCGCCATATTCGAGGACAGTCCTTGGGCGATGATAGTGGAGTGCGTGATCGACAACTGAACCTGATTCGCCACGATCGGCTGGCTTACCGCGGTCCTCAGCAGGTCGATCTGCCGGGGCGTGTGGTTGGACACGCCGAAGGCGCGCACCTTCCCGCTCTCTTCGAGGTGATCGAAGGCTCGGGCGACCTCCTCAGGCTCCACTAGAGAATCGGGGCGGTGGAGCAGCAGCACGTCCAAGTAGTCCGTGCCTAGCGCCTTCAACGAGTCCTCGACTGAGGACACGATGTGCTCGTAGGACTGGTCATAGCCCCACGGGGCGTCAACGATGCTGGTCTTGGTTTGGAGGGCAATCTCCTCGCGCTCGGACGGGCTAAGGCGCAGGGCCTGGGCGAAGCGCTGCTCGCACCGGTGAAAGCCGCCGCCTGGGTGGTTAAACCCATACAGGTCGGCATGGTCGAAGAAGTCGATACCAGCTTCCCGGGAGGCCGCGTAGAGGGCTCGGATCTGGTCGTCGGAGTCACCGGCGATACGCATCATTCCTGCAACCACATTGGGCACCTTCAGGTTAGTGGTTCCGAAGGGGACGGTCTTCAAGGGCATTCCTCTCGTGGGCGGTGAGATGCGCGGAAGCGCTCAGGCGGTCGTGCCAGCATAGGGCGGGGCACGAGCGGATGGTGGCGAGGGCGTCAAGCAGCTCCCGCTGGAAGTCAGCGCTCCGGGCGCCCGTGGGCGGCCTGCGTACGGAACCGTGGCGACAGTACCCGTCCGTCGAGGCAGTTGGCTCTGCGATGACCCGCGGAGGACGCCCTCATGCGCTCTCTTCACCGACGAAGGATCGGAAACGACCACGATCGCGGTGCAGAGAGAAGATCCGCTCAGCCAAGGCATCGGGCTCGTGGTCGGGCTCGCCGCCGCCGATCCCGCGGGGGATGATCAGTTGGGCGACGTGGATGCCCTCGGGGGCGAGGGCGTGGTGGATCATCCGGGCGTAGGCGCTTTCCCCGGCGAATGCGACCGACGTGCCGGTCACGTTGCCGTTCGGAAACACAGCGCTGGAGCCGTTGATGAACAGGATCGTCCCGCAGCCGAGCTCGCGCAGGCCAGGCAGGAGGTGCTGGACAGCGGCCACCGGCCCGTACACGGACTGCTCGACGGGGCCCACTAGGTCCTCAGCAGTGGTTTCCAGCACAGGCTTCATGAAGTCGTTGGCCGGGACGGGGCTGTACTGCAGGATTTCGATCGGGCCAAGGTCAGCCACCGCAGCGTCTAAAGCTGCTCGGAGGGCTTCGGGGTCACGGACGTTGGCTGTGTAGCCGCGGGCAGCGATGCCCTCAGCGGCCAGTCCGGCGGCGAGCAGCTCGACGTTGGCCTGGGTCCGGGAGATCAAGGCGACGGAATACCCTTCGCGGCCGAAGCGGTGTGCCGTCGCCCGCCCCAAGCCAGGGCCGGCTCCGACGATCGCGATGGTACTCATGAGGATTCCTTCCGTCAGGCTTCAAAGGTTGTGGAGTCAGCAGCTCAAGCGCGCCAGCCGTCGAACCGGGTCTTGGCCGCGGCACAGCCACCCGCCCACGCCTCAACACTAGGTAGCTCCAATCGCGGGAGGGAGTCCCTCCGAGTACCTCCCTCAACCGGGACTCCCTCCCGCGAAGAAGACGTGGTCTCTTGGATAGTTGGGCACGCT
The DNA here is from genome assembly GCF_000374865.1 of Arthrobacter sp. 135MFCol5.1. Classification (GTDB taxonomy): domain Bacteria; phylum Actinomycetota; class Actinomycetes; order Actinomycetales; family Micrococcaceae; genus Arthrobacter. Next base: position 29,664 of record NZ_KB895465.1, read on the forward strand.
TGTCACCACATTGGGGCCGCCCAAATCCCGTCATCGATCCGAAAGATGAAGTTTCCGCTATGCCAAAAACTTCCAGACCATCCCCCAACGCGCCCCGTCTGCCCCTGCTGATCTACGTTCTCGCCGTCGGGGTCTTTCTGATGGGGACCACCGAATTCATCGTCGCTGGCATCCTTCCTGATATCGCCGCCGACATTGGCGTCCGCATCACCGACGCCGGACTGATGATCACAGTGTTCGCGATCGGCATGATCATCGGAACCCCGCTGATGGCCATCGCGATGCTCAAGCTTCAGCGCCGCCTCGCACTCTCATTGGCCCTCGTCGTATTCGCAATCGGCCACGTGATCGTCGCCCTCACCTCGAGCTTCCCCCTCATCCTCGGCATGAGATTCGTTACCGCGCTGGCAACCGGCGCGTTCTGGGCAGTCGCAGCTGTGGTGGCGGCGAAGGCCGTCGGCCCGAGGCTCAGCTCGCGTGCCCTGGGCACCGTTCTCGGCGGCGGCATGCTCGCCAACGTCGTTGGCGTACCCCTCGGCGCGTTTGCAGGCCAAGGCATCGGCTGGCGCGGACCCTTTTGGGCATTGGCTGTCCTCGCAGTGATTGCCATGCCCCTAATCTTCAAGCAGATACCCATCGACCCCGCCGGAGGCCCGGCACCCTCGGTCAGGACCGAAATCGCTGGGCTGAGCGATGTGCGCATCTGGCTGGTCCTCTGCGGTGCAGCCATCGTGTGCGGATCCTCCTTGGCCGCCTACAGCTTCATCTCCCCACTCCTTATGCAGAACAGCGGCATGGCCGCCTCGGCGGTACCGATGGTGCTGTTCATTTATGGACTCGGCGCTCTCATCGGCTCTAACCTCGGCGGCCGCTTCGGTGCACACCGCCCGTACGAGGTCCTGTTCATTTCCGCCGCGGCGACTTTCCTGGTCCTTGTTTGCTTGGCACTGTTCTCCCACTCTGCGGTCGCCACCGTGCTGCTGGTATTCCTTCTGGGACTGTTTGGTATGTCGACTAACCCGATTCTCATCGGCAAGGCCGTTGGCTACGCCGACGGAGCGCCCACGCTGGCCTCCGCGCTTGCCACCTCATCATTCAACGTAGGCACCGCAGTCGGTTCCTGGATTGCCGGCTTTGCACTCGAGTCCATGCTCGGAGCCACCGGGCCAGTGCTCGTCGGTGCCGCCATCGCCGTGCTGTACTTCCTCCCGCTAACCGCCATGGTCCTCAAGGACCGACACCACGCAGAGCTCGTCGCCTCCGCAGACAGACGCGTGCAGGGCCAATCGGTTGAGCTCAACGCCAGACCACCCCGTCAAGAACTTGGCGACCCCCCGATTGGCGCAACGCGAGGCGAGGCGATCTCTCATGTCCTTACCGAGGCCGACTCCCGCCGGTAACCTCGTGGGACAGGGGTACCGATAGGGACTCCCTGGGCCAAGGCGTCCGGTTTAGCCTTAAACCTATGGACAATAGGTCGGAGGTACGCGAATTCCTCACTTCCCGCCGGGCGAAGGTCGACCCCAAGGACGTCGGCCTGCCCACGGGCACGAACCGACGGGTAGCCGGCCTCCGCCGTACCGAAGTCGCGGTCCTCGCGGGGGTGAGTGTGGAGTACTACACCAAGCTGGAGCGAGGCGCGATCAGCGGCGCCTCACCGGAAGTACTGCACGCGATCGCCAAGGCGCTGCTGCTTGACGACGCCGAGCGCGCGCATCTGTTCGACCTCGCCCACGCCGCAAGCCCGGTGGCGCGGCCTCCGCGGCGGCGGAGCACAAAGGGCTGGATGCCGCACCCAAGTCTGCAGTGGATCCTTGACAGTGTGACCGCCGGTCCAGCGTTCGTCCGCAACGGCCGGATGGACTTGCTCGCGGCCAATACCCTGGGCCGTGCGTTCTACAAAGACGCATACGACATGCCCGGCCAACCACCGAACATCGCCCGGTTCACATTCCTGGACGAACGCTCGTACGCGTTCTACCCGGACTGGGATTCCTTCGCCCAAATCACCGCGTCCATTCTGCGCACTGAAGCGGGCCGCGACCCCCACAACAAGGAACTACACGACCTCATCGGGGAGCTCTCGACGCGCAGTAAGGAATTCCGCCGGCTGTGGAGCGCACACGATGTCCGCCATCACGGCACCGGGTTCAAGACCTTCCACCACTCAGTGGTCGGCCAGATGACCTTGGCTTTCGAAGGTATGGAAATGGAAGCCGAGCCCGGCCTGACCCTGACCATCTATTGCGCCGAGCCGGGCACGGACTCGGCCGATCGGATGCGGCTGCTCGCGTCCTGGGCGGCCAGCGAGGACAGCGACACTAAAATGATCGATGTCGACAAGCAGCGCACCGAGACTGGCAGCTGACTGCCCAGAACGAGGAACCACCGGTATGAAAATCACCATGCGCGTCGGCGACCACATCGTCGCCGGAGAGCTTTACGACAACCCCGTAGCCGACCAGATCGCCGAGCTACTCCCCCTTGATGCCGCGTTCGATGACTTCCACGACCAAGAAAAATTGACGCGGCTGCCTCGAGCCCTAGACATCAGTGGCGTGCCGCGAGCAGACGAACCTCAGGCCGGCGAGATCGGCTATTACGCGCCGGGGACCTCCCTCGTCCTTTACTACGCCAACCCTGGCCGCTGGCCCGGACTGGTACGAATCGGCCGATTCGACCAATCGCCCGACCGGCTCCGGGCCCTTCCCGACGGAACGCGGATCGTGATCTCCACGGACGAGAAGGCAACTACGCGAAGAACGCGTTGAGGCCGGCGAACCTCGCCCGTGCGGGGTACTGTCCAGCCTGCCACACCCCAACCTGACGTCAGGCAGCCGAGATAAACCCGTCAGAATAGAGTCACTTACGGCACTTCCTGACACGTCGTAAGCAAGGTCTTAGCCCTCAACCTGACGAATTACCAAGGCACACCCTCACCAACGCGGGCAGGTCACCCACCAGAATCCCCGTCCAGGCAATTCAGTGCCTGCTGTATCGGGTCCCCTCCTCAGGTCCCCGGCGCCGCCGGCACGGCGCGAACGGCTGAAGATCGCGCCGGCGGAACCCCGGTTCGGGGCTTTGCAGCTTGCCCTATCGCAGGGTACTAAGCATACTGATGAAACACCACTGAATGAGTGCGACAGGAGACACATGAATCTCGAACAGGACCCCTATTCCCGCCTGCCTCAACTTCCCGAGTTCACGCTGTCCAGCACAGACATTTCCGACGGCGAGAAGCTTCCGGTTGCGCAAGCGAGCGGCAAAATGGGAATAGAGGGAGGCAAAGACCAGTCCCCCCAGCTCGCCTGGGAAGGATTCCCGCCGGAAACCCGCAGCTTCGCGGTCACCGTATTCGATCCCGACGCTCCCACCGGCAGCGGGTTCTGGCACTGGGCGGCGTTTAATCTTCCGGTATCCACCACGTCCTTGCCCTCGGGTGCGGCAGATTCCGGGCTGCCAGCCGGCGCCGTGCAGTTGGCCAACGACGCCGGCATGCGCGGTTTTGTGGGGGCTGCTCCCCCACCCGGCCACGGCGTGCACCACTATCACGTCGTCGTTCACGCCGTTGACGTCGAACACCTGGACATCCCGGCCGATGCCAGTCCTGCCAACCTCGGCTTCAACCTCTTTACCCACGCAATAGCGCGGGCCCGGATAGTGGCAACCTTCGAACAGCCCTAGCAGGCGGCCTGGCGAACGAAACAGGTCACTCCTGTGGGGCAGCCACCCAGCCCGCAGTCAGCCCGGTGACCCGGCTGCCGTCCAGGTCGGCCAGTTTGGTGGCCACGAAGTCGTGCGCCCAGGACGAGGTCTGGATCCGGAAGGCCGGCTCAGCGCCTTCCATGGTGGACAGCACCACCGCCGCGACATCCGCCGGTTGCTGCGCGCTGCTGCTGGCGAACTGTGTGCTGGTTCGTTCCAGGTAGGCCGAGATGGCAGGGGTGTAGGAGCCGGCCGTTTCCAGCAGGGCCGGGACATCGATCCCGGCGTTCGCCACGAAATTGCTGGACACGGCACCGGGTTCAATGACGTGCACCCCGACGCCAACGGTCTTGGCCACGGGCTGCAGGCTTTCCAGGAATCCCTCAACGGCGAATTTGGCGGCGCAATAGGCTTCGTTGAAGGGCTGGCCCACTATCCCGCCCACCGAACTGATGGTAACGACACGTCCGCCGCTCTCACGCAGGTGCGGCAGGGCGGCGCGGGTCAAGGCCACCACGCCAAAGAAGTTGACCTCCATGGCGCTGCGGAAATCTTCCAGACCCAGCATTTCCACCGTACCCACCGCCGCACTTCCGGCGTTGTTGACCAGCACGTCCAGCCGGCCGTAGGAACTGATGCAATACGCAATCTCACGGTCGATGTCCGCCGTGTCCGTAACGTCAAGCCGACGAATGTCCAGGGATACTCCGGCCTCATCGGCCGCGGCCCGAAGCGCGTCCGCGCGCTGCAGGTCGCGCATGGTGGCAATGACCGTCCAGCCTGCCCGCGCGGCCTCCACCGCGGTGGCAAGGCCTATGCCCGTGGACGTTCCGGTAATCAGCACCACACCCTTGGCCGGCGTAGGTGACGGGTCAACGTTCTGATCGCTCACGGGCGCTCCTTGGTGCTGCTGGTGCTTGGGCCATTGGATGCCTTCAGTTTCTCCGGCGTCCCCGGATCCAGCAAGGTGCAGGCTGCCTTACCCCTTCCGCTCCGCCCGGTACGCGCTGGGGCTGACGCCGTGCAGCCGGCGGAACTGGCGGGAGAAGTAGAACTGGTCCTGCAGCCCCACCTCGCGGCCCACCTGCGCGATAGTCAGGCCCGTGGTATCCAGCAGGTGCCGCGCCCGCGCCATTTTCAGGGCCGTGTGGTGTGCCAGCACTCCCCCGCCGGTCGCCTCCCGGAACAGCTTGCTTAGGTGCGACGACGAGACACCCACCAGCGCAGCCAGGTCAGCCAGCCGGATGGCACCGTCCGCCCGCTCCTCCAGGTAGTTCATGGCCTGCTGCAGCGGCGTCCCCTTCTCCGGAACCCGGCGGTCCACGGCCAACATGGCCAGCAGCTTCCACGCCATTCCCGCCGTGGCCACCAGGCGGGCGGGTGACTGGTCCTTCTCCAGGGCGCTGACGATCTCATCCAGCATCGCCGTCAGCCGGTCTGCCGCCACCACCGGAACAATGCACCGCCCGGGCCGGACTCCGGCGCTCTCAACCAGCTCCGCCGCATCCGTTCCGCGGACGTGGCACCACCAGATCGTCCATGGATCATCCCCGGCGGCACCATACGCGTGGGCCTCGCCATTACCGCCGGGAAGGACGACGGCGGTCCCCTTGCCGACGTCGGTCCGCACACCGGCGGTTTCCACCCACCCGCGCCCGTCAACACACAGGATGACGATGGTTTCCTCCGCGCCCCGCGGCCGGTAGCGGCCATGGTCCGCGGCGGCGGGAAACAATCCTGCGTCAGTGACTACCAGGCGCCGGGTGATGGGACGGTTGAGGGCTTCACGGACCAAGGGCCGGGGAACCACAACCAGCCGCTGGTTCTGGAATCCATGCGCCCGTTCCACCTTCATCCCCTCCGTCACGAAACGTCCATCCTACGACGGCGGGAGGGCTCAGCCCAGGTCTTCCCGCCAATCGGACCAGCACACCAGCTGCACCCTTTCAACGGCAAGCAAGTCCCCCGATGTGGCGTCCCGCAGGCGCTGGGCCGCGGCGGGCAGCCCCACCGCGGCACCCTTGGAAAGCGGCAGGACCTGGAGCAAGACCTCCGAGCCGGCGCGGATGCCGGCATCGCCGGTGTCGATGACCCACTCCGATCCGTCCCAGAAGCGGTCGGCCACCACACGGCCGTCCACGAGCAGCCGGGCAACGTCACCCGCCCAGGTGACCTCCAACTCGGTGGACGCACCGCCGGTGGCGGGGTCCGTCGTCGGAAGTTCAAGCCTGTACTCCGCGGAGAGCTCCGCTATCGCTTCCGGGCCCGGCGCGGCAGCCCGGCCCGCCAGCGAGCCGAAGGACGCCGGAATGGCGGCCGCAGCGCGGACCGGCACCAGGGGAACGTCGCGGCGGGCAGGTGCCCTCAACTGCACTGCGGCAGATACAGCCTCAAACCGCCCGGTTTCGCTTGCATACCGCTGGACCGAGGGCGCGCCCAGCGAGCGGCCCGCCAGCAAGCCGCCGGCGTCCATCCAGACCGGTTCGGCGGACAGCACCAGCTCCCGGCCGCGCGGCGTCTCCAGCACCCACGCCTGGTCTGCCGAGGAAGCAGGGAGGACCAGGATCTTCAAGGCACCCCCGGAACACGTCGCCGTCACCGGAGCCAGGGACGGCCGGACAGCCCAGGCATTCCCGCCCAGCGGAGCAGCCTCGCCTTCCAGGACCGTCCCCTCCGGCAGGCACAGCCGCGGTTCGATGCCCGCTTCCGCGGCGAGCACCAGTGTCGGCGGTCCCCCGGAATCGAGCACTGTCAGCGCGGAGGCGGTGGCCCAGAGCAACCGGACGCCCCCAACCTCCAGGTTCACCGGCCAGGCGGCGATGGTGCCTGCGGGGATGTCTACGGGCACGTCCGGAACCGTCACAGGCCCATCTGCCAGACCCAGGCGGAACTGCGCACCACTATATGCCGGAAGCGGTATATGCGGCTGGTGCCAGGTAAGGAACACAAAACCGGACGTCCCGTCGGAGCGCAACGCCCAGCGCAGCGTCTCCGAGTCCTCCACGCCGGACGGCTCCCGGTCCGGCAGGGTGGACGGCATCGGCGCCAGGAGGTCCCCGAACGCGGCGAGGAACGCGTGCTGCCGGCGCAGCAGGGCAAAGCCCGGCGCCAGCCTGCCGGATGCACCGATGGGCGCATGGAAGTCGTAGTCGAACTCCGGGAGGTCGTTCGGGTAGCCAGTCGCCTGGGTCTCCTGCAGGCCGGCCGCGGGGTTCGTCCCGCCGGCGAACATGTAATAGCCCTGCCAGCCGGAGCCGCTGCCGATCTTGTTGTTGGACACGGCCGCCACGTCCTTGCCCGCTGGCCATGGCCGGCGTTGATAGGCCGTGGCCATGCCGCCGGTCAGCTCGCAGGTGGCCGCCGGATAAAGGTCGGAGGTGGACCGGGGCGGCGCGGCCTCGTTTCCGGACAGGTGTTCGCGGAGGTCGGCCCCGATGCCGGGATCGTCCCACTGGTGGCTGAAGAAGTAGTGCTGGCGGAACGTCGGATCCCACGGCGCGCCGGCATCCACCCAGAATCCGTCCCCGTAACCGCCGAAGACCGGCAGCACCTCGGCCCCGGGCAGGTCCGCCCCGCCCCACGCGGTCGCGGTCCAGAGGGGGGCGCCGAGCCCGGCCGCCCGGGCCAGCTCCTTCAACCGGGAAAGATGGGCCGGCTGGTCGTAGAGCTCGTTTTCCAACTGGATGCCGATCACGTTGCTGTCCGGCCCGCACAAGCCGCGCAGTTCGCCCCCCAGCCGGTTGTACCAGCGCTCCACCATGGCCAGGTAGGCGGGATCATTGGTGCGGTGGCGGACGGGGGCCGCCTGCACCCAGTCCGGAAAGCCGCCGTTGCGGACCTCGCCGTGGGCCCAGGGCCCGATGCGCAGGACGACGTCCAGGTCCAGCGCGGCACAGAGCCGGACGAACGCCGCAACATCGAGGTTGCCGTCAAAGCGCGGATCACCTTCCACCGGCTCGTGGTGGATCCAGAAGACGTAGCAGGCCACTACGGTGATACCGCCGGCTTTCATCAGGCGGAGCCTGTCCTCCCAGCGGTTCCTGGGCAGCCGGCTGAAGTGGATTTCCCCGGAGACCGGGATGGCCGGGCGTCCGCCACACTCCAGGTAGTGGTTGGTGACCCGCCACCTGCCGTGCGGATCCTCGGTGTTGCTCATGGCCGGCCGCAGCAAGGCATTGCCGTGCGGCCGGTGGGTGGCGGTCAGGAGGTCAAGGGCCGTGTTCGGGGAGGGCATGGCGGATCTTTCAGGTCACGGGTGCGGTACGGATCAGGTGGTTCATGCGGCGCTGCCAGTCTTCGTCGGCCCACAGGGGGTGGTGCGGCGCAGCGTTGGAGCACAGCACCATGCCCCACACGCCGTGCTCCAGGGCGGTGCGGATGGCGTGTTCGGCGAGGTCGCGGCCCACCGGCCCCTCCTCGAAGGTGCCCAGCAGCGGTGTGTAGCCGATCCAGCCCTCGCCCACCACCGCGGGAACGTCCTTCCAGCGGGCCCATGCGGCGATGGCGGTCACCCGCGATTCAATCTCGCGCCGCATCACTTCCCGGTAGGGCCCGTATTCGTTGTACAGCCAGGTGTCCCAGGCATCGGGATCGAGCCAGTCGTAGCCGTAGAGCATCTGGCCGGTGACCACGGTGGCGCGGTACTTCCATTCCGCCAGGCGGCCATACTCCGCGACCGAGGGTGCGCCAGGCTTCAGCAAAGCCCGCAGTGCCCGGTTGGGAAACCCGCCGCTCCCTTCGGAACGGATGTCGATCTGCTGCTGCAGGGCGTCCAGCACGCCGTAGCTGTACACGTGGAACTGCGCCGCGCCCAGGCCCTCCGGCAGGGTATGCATGGCAAGGTGCGGCGGCTTGCCGTAGCTGGCCGTGATCAACAGGTCCGGATGCAGCGAGCGCAGCCGCTCCACCTCACTACTGCCGTTGGCGAGCGGCGGGAGGATGGAGAAGTCCACCTCGTTGTGCAGTTCCACCAGGGCGATGCGGTCCCGGTGCCCGGCATCCGACACCTCGCCGATCAGCCGGTCCCAGGCGTCGGCCAGGGCACGGTACCGGTCTTCCAGCGGGACGGCGTCAATGGCTTCGAACCATTCCGGCGATTCTGCGAAGGCGGGTGACTGCTGGTACTCCCAGCTAGCCAGGATCACCACCAGCCCGTGCCGTGCGGCGGCCTCGAACAGGTCCAGGAGCCGGGCCCGCAGGTTGATCCTGTACCCGCCGGGAACGTCATACCAGCGGGTCCCCCTGCCGTATATCCCGCCGTCGGGCGCCGTTCCCAGTCCTTCGATCGCCAGGTCCTCCGCGAGCGCCTCCAGCCCCAGCCCGCCCTGGAGCAGCAGCGGTGCGGCGCAGATGCGGACGGCGTTGTATCCGAGCCCGGCGGCCCGTGCGCAGGCGGCGTCCAGGTCCGCGAAGGGTCCGCCGGCCTCGGCGCGGGTATACCAGGAGAAGTCCCAGAGGCTGATGGCCAGGCGGGGCGGAAGGTGCGACGGCGGTGCGCCCGTCAGGGAGCACGTGTCGCCGTGCACCGTGCCGGACCCGAGGTAGCGGGGTGCTTCAGTCATTGGGTTGACACTCCTTCCAGCTTCGGGCTGCCGGTGAGCAGGCGGCCCTGCCCGGCCAACTCCCGCAGTGACGCAGCCGCGGTGCGACGGGATGCAGCGGTGTCGGTGGCGAACAGCAACAGTTCAGGGAGGGATGTTGCGAAATAGTCGGGCGCGGCGGGAGCGGCTTCCAGTTCGTCGGCCCGTTCCTCCAGCCGGCGCCATACGCCTTCGGCGTCTCCACCCCTGCCCAGGCGGGACATGGCAACGCCGCGCCAGTAGTCGGCCGGGCCGGCCGGGCCGGGGTCAACGGCCAGGGGGCCGGCCTGCCGGCAGGGTCGAGTCCAGGCCTCCACCGCGGCCTGAGCGTCCCCGGCACGTTCCAGCGCATCGCCGAGCGCCACGAAGCGTTCAGCCATGCTGTCCCGGGGATGCCGGCCTTCGCCCAGGTTCGCGGGCGCTTCGATGCCCGTGCGCAGCAAGGTGGCGGCCGCCGTCGGGTCCTGCTCCATCAACGTCCGCGCATGCTGCACCGCTGCCCGGTCGTATGCCGCGAGCACCAGGCCCTCACCCCCCTCGAAGGGCTGGAACGTGCGGGATCCAAGGAGTGCCAGGGCCTCCTGCGGCCGCCCCGCGTCGGTCAGCAGGTTGGCGTAGAGAACAGCAAGATCGTCCCGCGCCAGGACGGCCGGTCCATGCTGTTCGATGGCGGCGAGCCGCTCCCCGGCGGGCAGCCCGCGGAGTTCCGACAGGACGGACCGTTCGAAGACGAGCCGCGCGTCATCCGGGCTTAGTTCCAGGGCCCGGGCAAAATACGCATCAGCGGCGGCGGGGTCGCCACCGGTATTAACCGTGGCCAGCGCAGCATTGCGCCACACCACGGGATCGGTGGACCCGTGGATCATCGCTTTCTGCAGGTGGCCCAGCGCATCCTTGGTCCGTTCCGCGTCAAGCAGCCAGCAACCCAGCAGCCCGTGCGCCACGGGATCACGCGGGTCGGCTTCGAGGGCCCGGTGCAGCGCATCGAACTCGTCCAGGCCGTACGGGAAAGCATGGGTAGTGTCCGCCCGCCGCGCCTTTGCCCGATGCGCGGCAGCCTCCTGCGGGTCCAGCAGTTCTTCCAGCCATCCGGCGCGCAAGTAGTGGCGGATGGGCGCGGGGTTGCCGAAGGCCGGGTCAGCACCCGCGGGCGGCGCGCTTTCGGTCAGGTCCAGGGCGCGCTGCCACTGGCCTGCGCGGGCCAGCCAGCAGGCGACGGCCAGGCCGGTCTTGGGGTCTGCGACGTCAAGGGATCCGGCGAGCGAGAGGGCCACGGGATCGAGTGGATCCGCGGCCAGGATGTCCTGCAGCAGCCGGGCGCTGTCAGCCCTGCGGCCCAAGTTTTCCAGGGCCAGGTACCGGAGATGCCTGGCTTCCGGGCTGGTTGATTCCAGGGCCAGCGCGGCATCGGCATGACGGAGCCCGGTGGCCGGCTCACCTTCCCGGAGTGCCAACCGGGCCAAGGCGAGGCGGGCAGGGTGCGCCCAGGCCCTGTCCCAGGCGGCCTTCCCGAAGCGTTCACGGGCCTCAGCGAGCCGGCCCGTTCGTTCCAGGACCAGGCCCAGCCGGTAGCTTGCCTCCCCGCTGGGAGGGTTCAGGTTGCGGCCGGTCAGCCGGTCCAGGGCGGTTTCAAGGAGCTTCCGGGCCCCGGCATAGGCCCCGGTCCGATACTGGGTGGCAGCAAGGGCGGTGGCGGCGCGGGAATCCCCTGGATCCCGGCGGAGCATCTCCTCAAGGTAGGGCTGGGGCCTCCTGGTGGGGTGCCGGTTTTGGGCCAGGTGGGTTGCGGTGACATGGAGCTCGTCAGCGCTTTCGATCTCCCGCGGAGGCGCTGGTTCGGTGGCTGCCCAGGGCTCTGCGGGACGGTCCGTTGGCTGCCGTGGGGTCCAGGAGATGAGTTCCCTGGCGCCTTCCATGACGCTGAGGGCCAGGTCCGTTTCCTCGGCCGGGGCGGGCAGCTGAACCGTGGCGGTGAAGGGCCGGTCCGGGGATAGTCCGGCGGTCCACGTGTGGAGGGTTTCGCCATGCAGGGCCAGGACCACCGTGGCATTTTCCGTATGGCCCGTGCCGGCAACACCCACCGTGGCGGTCCGGCCGGCGTCGTCAAGGGTAAGCGCGACGGCGGCCTCCAGGTTCGCCTGGTGCGCCGGGCCGATGTGCCGGATGGGGTACCAGTACTGGCTGAAGGTGCGCGTCTCGCCAGGAGCGAGGTAGCTGAAGTCCGGCTGGTTGTCGGTGAAGACGCCGGCCATCAACTCGACGTACGGGCCGTCGTCGTCCGTTAGGTGCTTGTCCCAGGCCTTGCCCACGGAACCGTTCCCCCACGTCCACTGTTTCTTGCCGGGTGCAATGCTGCGGTCCGCCCAATGCACGAAGCCGGCCTTGGCGTCGTGGTCGTATCCGCCGAAGAAGCTGTCAGCCGTGTCTGTGACCATGTAGGACGTGGGGACGGGGATGTTGGCGTAGAAATCGAGCCGGTCGGCATCCGGGGTTCCATGCTGTCCGGCGAGCGCGGGGTAGTCCACGCCGTAGTAGGGCCGGTCGGCGCGGGGGAAGGCCGTGATGGCGCGGCGTGCATGGTCCGCCACGTGGGACACGTCGGTGGGGAAGAAGGACTGGTAGTTCCCGTGCACGCGGGCGGCGGCGTTCGCCCACCACAGGAAGGTTTGGGGCTCGTCCGTACGGTTGTAGAGCCGGGCCTCCACCTCGATGAGGGAGCTGCCTGGCCGGAGGCGGACGCCATGGGTTCCGCGCATCCGCTGCAACGGGTCCAGGTCCGTGTGCCAGGCGGTGACGCTGCCGTCGCCGGCAGGCTCCACGGCGGTTTCCACCGGCAGGAACGTGCCGGGCCGGTGGTGCTGGGGCCAGTTGAATTCCACTCCGCCGGAGATCCAGGGCCCGGCCAGTCCCACCAGCCCGGGCTTGATCACGTTGTTCCGGTAGAAGAAGTCATAGCCTGCGGTCTTGTCATATCCCACGTGGATGCGGCCGCCGATTTCGGGCAGCAGCATCAGGCGGACGTACCGGTTTTCCAGGTGGATGGCCTGCCACAGCCTGGGCTTCTTGTCCGGTTCGATGCTGTCGATGAACGGCATGGGGTACACCTTGCCGCTGGATCCCTGGTACACCCGCCGGTCAAGGAACAACGGATACCGGTCCGGCTCCCCTGGGGTGTAGGTGTCGATAAGGACGGGTTCGCTCCAGCAGGCCACGCCGCCTGCATCCAGGATGTCCTGCTGGTCCCGCGGCGCATCGGGCAGCACAATCCTGCCCGGCGGGGTAAGTTCGTTGGTCACCCCCCAAGGCTATGAAGGCGCCCTAGGCGGTGGCCATGGCAAAAACGCGCGATTATATGGACGATCGTGTACGCGGCGTTGGCCCCGATGAGCCTAAAGCGCCAGCCGCGGCCCGTCCCCGGCGGGATGGACCGACGGCATGACCGGCAGGGACCCGGTAAGGGCTTCCACCACAGCGAGCTGGCCGGTGCCGTCCGGAACCCCCGGGTACTGGACCTGCGCCGGTTCGAGGGAGGGGGCCGGGTCTTCCTGCCGCATCCGGACCAGCGCCACCGCGGAGATCAGGAACCAGGCCACGTTCGTGACGACGGACGGCCAGGCCCCGTGCAGGGTTCCGTTAATGATGAAGGCAACGGAACCGAACAGGTTGGCCGTCTGGAAGCCCTTGCCTGCCTTCAGCCAGCCCATGGAAACGGCCAGGTACGCACTGAGTATCGCAACCGCGCCTGCCCAGCCGGCAATTTCCCACAGCAGTTCCATGGCGTCCTTCCAAGGTGGTGCCTGCGCAGTATCCGGGCAGGGCTCAAGATGGTGAATCAAGGTTTGGTTTCGCCGCGTGCCGGACCCGCGGGACCGCTCACATCCAGCTCTGCGTTGCCTCAAGCCCTGTTCGGGCGAGGACCTCATACGCTGGCCGGCGGCATAATCATACCCCGCACCCCGGAGCACTTTTGACGCCCGGTTCCCCGCCGCCGAAGAGGGTGGACAAGACCCCCGCGGCGTAGCACGATCGGAGCTGTGACCAGCAGTCCAGCCGCCGATCCCTACCTCCGGGAACTCACCCAACTCCGCCGCGTCAAGGACCGGATGGACCGGGAGTACGCGCAGCCGCTGGACGTTGAATCCCTCGCCAGGGACGTGCACATGTCCGCGGGCCACTTCAGCCGCCGGTTCAAGCTCGCCTACGGGGAATCCCCGTACAGCTACCTCATGACCCGCCGCATTGAACGCGCCATGGCGCTTCTCCGCATGGGGGACCTCAGCGTGACGGACGTGTGCTTCGCCGTCGGCTGTTCCTCGCTGGGGACCTTCAGCACCCGCTTCAGCGAACTGGTGGGGATGCCGCCCAGCGTCTACAAGCAGGAGGCAGCGAACTCGACGGCGGGGATCCCCGCCTGCGTGGCGAAGCAGGTCACCAGACCGGTCAGGAATCGAGAAGCGCCCGACCCTGAGCCGTTACTAGCATGACTGCCATGGACATCAACATTTCCTCAACCTTCCTTCCCGCCACCGATCCCGACGCCTCGCTGGCGTTCTACCGCGACGCCCTGGGCTTCGAAATCCGCAACGACGTTGGCCGGGGGACCATGCGGTGGATCACCGTGGGGCCGGCCGGCCAGAAGGACGTCTCCATCGTCCTGCATCCGCCGGCGGTGGACCCCGGCATCACCGACGACGAGCGCCGCACCATCGCCGAAATGATGGCCAAAGGCACCTACGCCACGATCGTCCTCTCGTCTCCGGACGTGGACGCGGCGTTCGCCAAGGTGGAGGCCGCCGGGGCCGACGTCGTGCAGGAACCCATCGACCAGCCCTACGGAGTCCGCGACTGCGCCTTCCGCGACCCGGCCGGCAACACCGTGCGCATCAACCAGCAGCCTTAGGCATATAACCAGCAACGTATAAAACGGACGACGCCGCGGGAGGCTGCCAGCGCAGCCTCCCCGCAGTGCCGCCCAGGACACAGGGGGACACCTTGAGCACCGACACCAGCACCGACGCCGCGCACACCGGAATGCATCTGGCCGACAGCCACGACATCATCCGGGTCCAGGGCGCACGGGAAAACAACCTCAAGGACGTCAGCCTTGAGCTGCCCAAGCGGCGGCTCACCGCGTTCACGGGAGTATCCGGCTCGGGCAAGAGCTCCCTGGTGTTCGCCACCATCGCCGCCGAATCGCAGCGCATGATCAACGAGACCTACAGTGCGTTCGTCCAAGGCTTCATGCCCAGCCTGGCCCGGCCTGATGTGGACCGGCTGGAGGGGCTCACGACGGCGATCATCGTGGACCAGGAGCGGATGGGCGCCAACCCGCGGTCCACCGTGGGCACCGCCACGGATGCCAACGCCATGCTGCGGATCCTGTTCAGCCGGCTGGGCCAGCCCTACGTCGGGCCGCCCACCGCCTTCTCCTTCAACGTGCCCACCCGCAAGGCCAGCGGCGTCATGAGCACCGAAAAGGGCGGCCGGGTGGAAAAGAACGTGGTCCGCCAGGTGACCTACCTCGGCGGCATGTGCCCGAGGTGCGAGGGCATGGGCAACGTCAGCGACATCGACCGGACCGCCCTGTACGACGATTCGAAGTCCCTGGCCGAGGGCGCCCTCACCGTCCCCGGCTACTCCATGGACGGCTGGTACGGCCGGCTGTTCGAGGGCATGAGCCTGCCCATGGACAAACCGATCGCGACGTTCACGGCGAAACAGCTGGACACGATGCTGTACGCCGAGCCCACCAAGATCAAGGTGGAGGGCGTCAACCTCACCTTCGAAGGCATCATCCCCAAGATCCAGAAGTCCATGCTGTCCAAGGACGTGGAGGCCATGCAGCCGCACGTGAAGCGGTTCGTGGAACGGGCGGTCACGTTCGCCACCTGCCCGGACTGCGGCGGCACGCGCCTCACGCCGGAGGTGCTCGACTCGCGGATCAACGGCAAGAACATCGCGGACCTGTGCACCATGCAGATCAGCGACCTCGCGCAGTGGATCCGCGGCCTGGACGAGCCCACGGTGCGCCCGCTGCTGGCCGGGCTGCGGGACCTCCTGGATTCCTTCGCGGAGATCGGCCTGGGCTACCTGTCACTGGACCGTCCGGCCGGCACCCTGTCCGGCGGCGAAGCGCAGCGGACCAAGATGATCCGGCACCTGGGCTCGTCCCTCACCGACGTCACCTATGTCTTCGACGAGCCAAGTATCGGCCTGCACCCGCACGACATCGAGCGGATGAACACGCTCCTGCTGCAGCTGCGGGACAAAGGCAACACCGTCCTGGTGGTGGAGCACAAACCGGAGATGATCGCGATCGCCGACCACGTCGTCGACCTCGGTCCGGGCGCCGGTGCCGGCGGTGGTGAGATCGTCTACGAGGGCGACGTCGACGGGTTGCGTGCCAGCGGCACCATCACCGGGCGGCACCTGGGTGACAAGTCCCGGCTGAAGGACTCGGTCCGGGCGGCCCGCGGCGCGCTGGAGGTGCGCGGCGCCTCCACCAACAACCTGCGCGACGTGGACGTCGACGTGCCGCTGGGGGTGCTGTGCGTGGTGACGGGCGTGGCGGGGTCCGGCAAGAGCTCGCTGATCCACGGCTCATTGGCGAAGCGTGACGGGGTGATCGTCATTGACCAGGGCGCCATCAAGGGGTCCCGGCGCAGCAATCCGGCCACCTACACCGGGCTGCTGGAACCCATCCGCAAAGCCTTCGCCAAAGCCAACGGGGTCAAGCCTGCGCTGTTCAGCTCAAACTCCGAGGGCGCCTGCCCCACCTGTAATGGCGCCGGCGTGATCTTCACCGAACTCGGCGTCATGGCCACGGTGGAGTCCACCTGCGAGGAATGTGAGGGCCACCGGTTCCAGGCCGCCGTCCTGGAGTACACCCTGGGCGGGAAGAATATCGCCGACGTCCTGGACCTGTCCGTGGACGCGGCGCTGGCGTGCTTTGCCGACGGCGAGGCCAAAACGCCCGCGGCGCACAAGGTCCTGGAGCGGCTTGCCGACGTCGGGCTGGGCTACATCACCCTGGGCCAGCCACTGACCACGTTGTCCGGCGGCGAGCGCCAGCGGCTCAAGCTCGCCTCGCAGATGGCCGAGGCCGGGGAGATCTACATCCTGGACGAGCCCACCGTCGGCCTGCACCTGGCCGACGTCGAACAGCTCCTTGGCCTGCTGGACCGGCTGGTCGGCTCCGGGAAATCCGTCATCGTCATCGAGCACCACCAGGCGGTCATGGCGCACGCGGACTGGATCATCGACATCGGCCCGGGAGCCGGGCACGACGGCGGCTCGATCGTTTTTGAGGGTACGCCGGCGGATCTGGTCGCCGGCCGGGCCACGCTCACCGGGCAGCACCTGGCGGCCTACGTCGGAGCTTGATCCGGGCGGTGCCGGCGGTTGCACCCGCCGGCGGTTGCGCCTGCCGGCGGTTGCGCCTGCCGGTGGTTGAGTCTGTCGAAACCTAGCTCCGCTGGAGCTGCCCCAGGAAGGACACGGTAGCTGCAGCGATCTGCTGCTCCGCTGCCTGCCGGCTGATGCCGGGTTCGCCGTCACCGGGCTGCGCCCCGTAGTCGCCAAAGAACGCGTGCACCCCGCCCTGGACCGCGGCGAACTCCGTATCCACGGGGAGGAGGTCCCGGGATGCCTGGATCTTGGCGGGGGTGCTGAGTCCGTCCTGGCTGCCGGAAACGGACAGGACGGACAGGCCGGTCCGCCCGCGCAGGGATTCGATCGGGTAGGAAGCGTAGAGAACCAGCCCGCTGACATCGGTGTTGGCCAGGGCGAAGGACGATGCTGATACCCCACCAAGTGAGTGGCCGCCCACCGCCCAGGTCCTGATGTCCGGGTTGTCGGCCATGGCGCTCCTGGCCTGGCTTCCGTCCAGCAGGCTGAGCCCCAGCGGTTCCTTCAGGATGACCACCCGGTATCCGGCCCCCACGGCGGGGGCCAGGATGTCCTGGTACGCCTTGGCGTCCACCCGGGCACCCGGGTAGAAAACCAACCCCTTGGTGGCAGTCCTGCCCTCCGGTGACATGGTGATGGCGGTGGCTGACTCGGTGACGGCGAGGTCCGACGTCGGGCCCGCCTCCGCTGCCTGGCCCGGCTGGTAGGCAAAGGGGCTTAGCCAGGCCAGGCCGGCGGCGAGCGCCAGCACGGCGATCCTGCCCGCCCAGGCGCCGACGGCCCGGACACGGGAGCGGGGCCGCGGAACATCGCGGCGCACCCACAGCAGGATGGCCCAGACGACGCCGGCCGCAGCCGCCACCAGCAGGATGCCCGGCAGCAGGGGGTGTCCGCCCAGGACTGCGGGATTGCCGGCAAGCATCCACGCGGGAACCAGGAGGAGGGCGGCGGCACAGGCCACCGACGCCCAGAAGAGGACGGTCCTGTGCCTGGCGGGCAGAACCCGGGCTGCGGTTGGTGAGGTATCCATGGGTCTGATCTTTCCACCGGGCGGCCGGATTGCGGGGAACGGCATACGCTGGCGGTATGGCTGAAAGCTTCCGGTACGACGTCGAGATCCTGCACCTGCTGGTGTCCCCCGCGCACGCCTACTTCGGCCGCGCCCGGGACGGTGCCGCCGATGTTCCGACCGAAGATGCTGCGCAGGCTGAGGTGGTGGCCGGGAAGGGCATCGTGGGTGACCGGTTCTTCGGCAAGGCCGCCCACATGGACGCAGCGGTGACCCTGTTCGCCGTCGAATCCCTCGAGGCGATCGCCGCCGAGCTGGGCTCGCAGCCGTTCGATCCCCTGCTGACCCGGCGGAACGTGGTGCTCCGCGGGGCGCAGCTGGCGCCGCTGCTGGGCCACGATTTTGCCCTGGAGTCCGGCGGGGACGTGGTGGAGTTCCATGGCGGCAGGCATGCCCAGCCCTGCGCGTGGATGGACGGGATGCTCGCCCCGGGCGCCCACCCGGCCATGCGGGGCCGCGGCGGCATCCGGTGCCGCGCCCTGACCGGCGGGTTCCTGCACCGGGGCCCTGCCGTGCTGGCCAGTCCGGTGCCGCTGGATCCGGGCCGGGCCGGGGAGTCGAGTTTCCTGCGGCCCTCGCGGCTTCCCTAGTAACGCGTACGACGGCGTCACGCACGGCACGCTTTCGGCCCGCCATCGGCGGGGAAGCCCCGGAAACCCGGCCCACCGCCGTCGTCCGCTGCCTGAAAGCGTGCCCCGCGTGACGCGGGTGCGGCCTCAGCTCACATGATGGCGGTGGCGTTGGCCGGGGAGCCGGTGCCGCCGGTGATGTTCAGCGGCTTGATGCTGATGAACGCATCCCACGTGGCCGTGCTGCGCATGTGCCGCGCCAGGGGGCCGAGCCGCCACAGCTCCCCGAGCGGCATGCCGAGCTTGGCCAGGAGCTGCTGGTGCATCATGCCGTGGTCGTTGAAGGCGGACTCCCGGTAGGGACTGTCCGGGACGGCGGGGAGGCATTCGACGGCGAAGTTGTCGGCGGCGACGACGGCGAACCGGCTGTCCCAGGCCCAGGCCACGAACTCCTGCGACTGCGCCACGCCTGTTGCCTTCCGGCTCTCACGGAGGCGCTGTTTCTCTTCCGGGTCCAGCGCGAGGAACCATTCGCACCACCCGGTGTGGAGCAGGAGGATGTCGCCGGGACGGGTGGTCAGGGACTGGGACTCCATGGCTGCCTGAAGCAGGTCAAGGCCCAGCGGTTCCCCGCCTGCATGGTCGATGGGCTCCCCCACGCTTTTCCGGAAACCGTCGAGATCCACCAGGACTCCCCGCCCGGCGATGGGGTGCTCCGCCCATTCCTGGATGCCAAGGTCCGGCGTGCCCTCGGTGATCCGGTGGTCCGGGACGCCGTTGTAGAAGCCAACGTCATCTGCGCGACGGTGCCGGAGCCCGTCAATCTGCGTCGACCCCTGGAGGTAATACCCGTCCAGGTAGTCGTCCCGGTGGGCAGGGTGGGAGGAGTAAATGGTATGCCGGGGCGCGCTGCGTTTGAGCGACATCCCCGGGTCAAAGGCATCTGCGGGATAGTCCAGCCCGAACACGGTCCCGGACCGGATGCTGTTCCTGGCCTCGAGAAGGGCAGCCGGCGTGATGAAGGACGGCGTGCCCCTGCCCGGTTCGGGGAACAGGCCCCACGATGCACCCGCCAGGTTGCCCTCCCTCGCCAGGAGCTCCGCGAAGGTGGGAAAGGTTCCAGGTGCCGTCATCGGGTGGTGGCTTCCTGCTGCTGTTCGGCCTGTTTCCGGGGGCGCTGGTAGCTGAGCAGGAACCCGGCCACGGCGCACACCGATGCGGCAATGCACACGGGCGGCTTGACGTAGGTGTTGAAGAACTCGAGCCAGGCGTTTTGCCCGGCCACCAGGCCCGCGGCCTGCCCGGCAACGAACAGGACGCCGCCTGCCAGGAGGACGCCAAGGGTGAGGGTGAAGACGGTCTGGATGAACCTTCGGGGTGTGTTCATGGTGGTTCCTTAGATGGGCAGGATGCCGAGAATGATCAGCACGCCGATGACCAGCAGGGGCAGCGCATAGTGGGTGAGCAAGCGGGCGAAGGTCTTGATGGGGTTGACGTCCGCGATGCCGCAGGCCACATAGAGCGGTGCACCACCGGGCGGCACCGCGGCCTCGCAGGAGGAGAAAATGAGGACGGCGACGGCGGCAGTGGTGGCAGGCACCCCGGCCGCCACAAGGGCAGCCACGCCCACCGTTCCCACGGCGGCCATCGTGGCGGTGGCGGACAGGGGGGCTGCAACGGCGATGACGATCAGTCCGATCAGGATGGCAAGCAGCCACAGTGGCAGGTTCAGCCCGTTCAGCAGGGCGGTCATTTGCTTGGGCAGGCCGGTGGCGGCGAGCGCGTTGGCGCCGGCGAAAGCGAAGAGCACCGTGACGCCGACGATGCCGAACCGTGGGGCCGAGCCCTGCAGCAAGGTTCCCCAGTCCCGGCCGGTGCGGGGCAGCTGCTTCCTGCCCAGCAGCGCGCCCGTGATGAGGAGGACCACCGGGATCCAGACGATCACGCTGACGGACTTGCTGACGTCGCCGCCGGTCCAGTCGGAGAGGGCCGGGGTGAGGAACCCGGAGGTGACTGCCAGGGGGATGGCGACGACGACGAACAGCAGGAGCGTGGCCCATCCCTGGCCGAACGCGGTCCGGACAGACAGGCGGTGGGCGGCGTCGAGCGACGCCATTCCGCTCTTCCTGATGAGCAGCCACGTGACGATGAGCCGGTGCAGGAAGCACCACAGGCCGCCGAACAGCAGGGGAAGGACCAACGCGTTGATGTCCAGCAGGGGCCCCACCGTGGCCGAGCCGACGAGGACGAACATGGAGGCGCTGAACGGGAAGGTGATGCCCATCCCGGCGTTCCCGGCCACGAGGGTTGCGGCAGCCGGCTTGTCGAGCTTGGATTTTTCCATCCAGGGGATGGTCACGGAGCCTACCGTTGCGGCGATGGCGGCCTGGTTGTGGACCACTCCGCCCAGGCCTGCCGAGGCCACGGTGGAGACCCAGGCCGGACCGCCCTTGACTCCGCCGATCACGGAGTTCAACAGGTCGATCAGCCGGTCCAGGACGCCGCCCTTGTCCAGCAGGTAACCCATGAAGACGAACGCCATGGTGGCGTACACAATTTCGTCGGTCGCTGCCGAGGAAAGCGCTGACCAACCAACCTGTGCCGCGGCGGCTCCGGTGAACGGCAGCACTACCAGGAAGCCCAAGATCATGGCTTCCCCCACGCTGCGCTTGATCGCCGTCGTCCAGAGCAGGATGACGGCAAGGTAGGCGCCAAGTGCCCAAATGCCGATCATGCTGCTGCTCCTGTCGGCGGAATGCCGGTTGCTGTTGACATCACGTATTTCCCGTTCTTGATTGTGCCCTGCTGTGCGGTCAGCGCAAGGCCGGTTCCGTGGCCTGCGCCATCCGGGCGAGGGCGGCGGCGGAGGCGGTGGTCATCTCGGCCGGGACACCGAGGTCTGAGAGATAGCTGGCGGTGTCCTGCATCTCCTTGGAGCGGCGGACGGCATGCTTGACGGTTCCCGTGAGGAACCTGTCGATGACGGCCTGGCCGTCCCCCGCCAGCTGGTTCGCGATCTGGCCGCGTATCCACTCCTCCAGGCCTGCCGCGTGGCCGGCCTGGACCGCTTCGACCACCACGGACGCCAGGCCCTTCATGAGCACGCTGCGGAGCAGTTTGTGGGCCATCGCTGCACCGGGCTCGCCGTCGGCGATTTCCACCTGCACGCCGAGCGGTCGCAGCAGTTCCGCAACGGCCTGGGCGCCAGGACCGCTCACCATGAGCGGGGTCTTTTCCCCCAGGGCGGAGACGGGTCCAAGGATGGCGACGTCGGCAAAGCGGGCTTTGCTGGGCAGCTGTCCGAGTTCCTGCATGACGCCCGGGGAAGATGATGTGAAATCGGCGTAGACGCTGCCGTCACCCAGGACCGGCAGGCATTCCTGTGCCACGCTGCGCGCAGCGGCGGCTCCGGTCATCACCAGGACGATCTCAGCCCCGGCACAGGCCTCGGCCGCCGTTGCCGCCCGGGAAACACCTTCCGGGGTAGTGGCGGCAACGGGATCGAACCCGCTGACCTGGTGGCCCGCAGCTGCGAGCGCTGCGGCGTAGGTGGCTCCGGCTTCGCCGAGGCCAATGACGGTGCACGCTGTCATGGTTTGCTCAGTTCTTTCTCGTGACGATCTTGGTGGTGTGGCATTTCAGTTGCGGGCGGCGACGATTGCCTGGCGCCGGCCGGTTTCATCAGCGAACACGGCCTCGGCCGCGTCGGCGACGACGGCGGCCTGGTCCCGGGGGATGACCACCACGCCGTCGGAGTCACCAACGATGACATCGCCGGGCAGGACGGGGACGCCGCCGAAGGCGACGGCGGTCCCCAGCCTGAAGGGGCCATCCTTGTAGGGGCCGGCGGGCGAAGTAGCCCGGGCGAAGACGGGCATGCCGATCTCGCCCAGCGCCTCGGCGTCGCGCGCTGCTCCGTCCAGCACGAAGCCCGCGACGCCGAGGTTGATGGCGCGCTCACCGATCAGTTCACCAAGGAGGGCGCGGGATTCATCTGCGCCGCCGGCGACCACGATGACGTCTCCGGGACGGGCCAGCTGCAGCGCTGCGTGGATGCCCTTGTTGTCGCCGGGCCGGGTCCACACGGTGAACGCCGGTCCGGCGAGCTTCGCCCCGGGCCAGACGGCCTGGATGGCGGAGTCCGCGACGCCGAGCCGGTCCATGGCGTCGCCGATGTTGGCGGCGGGCAGCTTGGCGAGCCGGTCCACGATGCCTTGGTCGGGGCGGGCGAAGTCGGCGGTGGTGTCGATGGCTGGAGTTGTCATGGTCGATTCCTTAGAGGTGCGGATCAGTCTTTTTTCTGGACCAGCGGAAGGACCTTCTTGAAGTCGTCTTCCTGGCCTGCCCAGAACTGCTGGTAGTCGGTGCCGTTGAGGTAGCTGGTCTGCAGGCCCAGGTCCTTCATCTTCTGCACCACTGCCGGGTCTTCGATGGCCTTCTCGATGGCGGCTTCGAGCTTCCTGGCCACGTCAGCGGGGAGCCCGGCGGGAGCGGAGTAGCCGCGGGCAGTCCCCGCGGTCAGGTCGTAGCCGGACTCTTTGAATGTGGGGATCTCCGGCAGTGAGGGGGCGCGGTCCCCGGACATGACACCCAGCACGCGTGCCTTGCCCTGCTTGCTGAGGTCGTTCACGTCGCTGACATTGGCCACCAGGACGTCAACATGCTTGCCCAGGAACGCGGTGGTGGCCTGCGAGGCGCCCTCGGAGAAGTGGACCGGCGCGAACTCCGAGCCGGTGCTTTCCTGGATCTGGGCCAGGGCGAAGTGTTCGCCGGTCTGGATGCCGGTGGTGCTGGCGGTGAGTGACTTCGGCTTGGCCTTGACCGCCTCGAGCAGCTCTTTCAGGGACTTGTACGGGCTGTCCGGCTGGACGGCGATAACGGTGGGGTCGATCACCTGCCGGCCCAGCGGCTGGAAGCTGTCCCTGGTGTACTTGGCGCCGCGGGCCGGGTCCAGGGGTGAGACCACCACCGAGGGGGACCCGGTGGCACCGATGGTGTAGCCGTCCGGCTTGGCACCGGTCAGCGCCGTGTAGCCGATCTGGCCGCCGGCACCTGGCTTGTTGATGACCTCAACGTTGGTGCCGAGTTCCTTTTCGAGGACCGGCTGGATGAGCCGGGCGGCGGTGTCCACGGCACCGCCCGACGAGAAGGCCACGATCAGGTCAATGGACTTGCCCTTCTTGGGAAAGTCGCCGGCGGCCGCACCGGAATTGCTGGCTCCGGCGTTGGCGCCGCAGCCGGTGAGGGCGAGCAGGGACGCAGCTGCGACGGCTGCGAAAATCTTTTTGCGTGACATGGTTCTTCTCCTTTGAAGGGTGCGGGTGCAGGGATTGCGGGTGTGGAGTCAGGCCTCCGGGTCCTCCATGAGGGCCTTGGGCTTGCGGAGTTTGAGCAGCGGACTGCAGATGATGAGCAGGCCGATGCCGATCAGGACGGCGGAGATGGGACGGCTGGTGAAGACGGTGAAGTCGCCCTGGGAGATTTCCAGCGATTCGCGCAGGGAGCGTTCCATCAGCGGCCCGAGCACCAGGGTGAGCACCATCGGAGCCAGGGGGATGTCGAGGTTCCGCAGTGCCAGGCCAAGGAGGCCGAAGCCGATCATGACATAGACATCGAAGACGCTGAAGTTGATGGTGTAGGCCCCGATGACCATGAACACGAGGATCACGGCCGTCAGGATGGGGGTGGGCACGCGGAGGATGGAAGTCCACAGCCCCACGAGCGGGACGTTCAGCAGCAGCAGGAGGACGTTGCCGATGAAGAGGCTGGCGATGATGGCCCAGGCGATCTCCGAGTGATCCGTGAACAGGCTGGGTCCCGGGGTGAGGCCCTGCTGCAGGAACGCGCCCATCAGCACGGCGATGGTGGGCGAAGCGGGAATGCCAAGGGTAAACAGCGGGATGAGGGCAGCGTTGGCGTGGGCGTTGTTGGCGGTCTCCGGACCGGCGACGCCTTCGACGGCCCCCTTGCCGAGCTCGTGGCGGAACCGGGAGAACCTTTTCTCCGTAGCGTAGGAAAGGAGCGAGGACACGGACCCGGTCATGCCGGGAATGAGGCCCAGGCCGAAGCCGACGCCGGTGCCGCGGGCCATGGCGGGTGCACTGCGGCGCCATTCCGTCCGCGACGGGAACAGCTGCCGGAAACCGGGGGCATGCACCACCGGGGTGGGCTCGTTCCGGCGGAAGGAGAGGATTTCGGAGAGCCCGAAGACGCCGACGATGACGGCAACGAAGCTGACCCCGTCCATCAGGTTGTCGATCCCGAAGGTGAAGCGCGGTGCTCCGGCCACGGGATCGATGCCCACCATGGAGATCAGCAGGCCCAGGGCGCCGGAGATCAGTGCCTTGACCATGGACTTTCCCGCCAGGGCGACCAGCAGCGAGATGCCCACCACCATGAGCGCGAAGAATTCGGGCGGCCCCACCAGCAGGCCCATCTCACCAAGCGGCTTGGCTGCGGCCACCAGGCCGACTGTTGCGATGGTGCCGCCGATGAAGGAACCGACGGCGGCCAGCGTCAGTGCCGCTCCGGCCCTTCCCATTTTTGTCATTGCATAACCGTCGATGGTGGTGATGGCGGAGGAGGCTTCGCCGGGAGTGTTCAGCAGGACGCTGGTGATGGTGCCGCCGTACTGGGTTCCGTAGAAGATGGCACACAGCATGATGATGGACCCCGCGGGGTCGAGGTTGAGCGTCAGAGGGATGAGCAGTGCCACCCCTGCCACGGGGCCGACGCCGGGCAGGACGCCGATAATGGTGCCAAGCAGGCAGCCAAGGAAGGCAAACAGCAGGTTTTGCCAGGTCATGGCGGTGGCAAATCCGCCGAGCAGTTCGTTGAGGGTTTCCATGCCTAGAGTCCGATCAGGTTCAGCGGAGTAAATGCCGATACGGGAAGGGCCACGTTCAGGCCGTAGTTGAAGGCGTAGAAGGCACCGACGCTTCCCGCCAGGGCGATGATCAATGAGGGCACCCATGCCCGGCGTCCGCGGATTTTAAGGTGGTAGAGCAGGAACGCGAACATGCTCAGCTGGAAGCCCAGCAGGTCCATGACCGCTGCCAGGATGACCAGGCTGGCCACGATGGAGATGACCACCCCTTTGTCCACGCCCTCGCCCTTGGCGCTGGGCCGGCGGAGTTCCTGGAGGAGCCAGATGGCCGACATCGCCACCAGGAGAGCCCCCATGGCGAAGGGGAACAGGCCGGCACCGGGGCCCAGGGACGTCCAGAGCCCCAGGCTCACCGAGCTGACCAGGACATAGATGCCGACGGCGGCGACGGCGCCGATCCCCGCCAGCACACCGCGGGCAACCCGAATGGTGCTCCCCGTTTTCGTCGTGACTGACTCCGTTGTCATGAGTTTCCTTTTCACAGCGCGTCATTGCGTTTCATAGAATGAAACTATATTGCGTACTGAGAAATAGTGACAGGAGACACAAGGACTGTCAAGCGCAAAGAACTTACATAGAATGAAAGAATGGCGACCACGACTTCCACCACGGCCGGCCCGGCAGAAGAGGGCCCCAAGTCCTCGAACATGCGCTCCCTTTCCAGGGCCATGGAGGTCTTCGCCGAGCTGCAGCGGGCCGAGCGGCCGCAGCGGCTCAGTGATCTGGCACGGAATTGCGGCATGAGCCTGCCCACCACGCTGCGGATCCTGCGGGTGCTGCAGGATTTCGGAATGGTGAGCCAGACGGACAAGTCCTACCGGATCGGCCCCGCCGTCCTGCCCGCCGCACGGAGCTTCCTGGAGAACGATCCCCTGGTGGTCGCTGCCCGCCCCGTCCTGCAGCAGGTCGCATCGCAAACCGGGCTGACAGCGTCGCTGTACTCACGGCTCGGCTTCGAGCGCATCCTGGTGGCCCGCGTCGACGGCGAGGCGCCCCTCCGCTACGATCTCCCGCTGGGCAAGCGGCTGCCCCTGACCCTCGGCGCCGCAGGAAAGATCCTGCTGGCATCCGCGTCCGATGACGAACTTCAGCAGGCGGTGGCGGCAGCTGTTGCAGCCGGCCAGGAAGACGCCGACCTGACGGCAGAGGAACTGCGCGCGCGGCTCCCTGAACCCGGAACCGACTACGCGTTCTCCGCCGACGAGCGTGCCACCGGCGTCCTGTCCGTGGCCATGGCCGTTCCCAACCGGACGGGCCGGCCAACCGAATCCATGTCCCTCACCAGCCCGGTGGAAGCGGCCAGCGAGGCCACGCTGAAGGCCGGGGTCCCGGAGCTGCGCCGCGCCGCAGGCCGGCTCTCCGAGCTCCTGGAGGGCTCGGTCTACTGAGCGGGCCCGGGACGTCGGACCGCCAGGAAACCATCCCGTGAGACGCCAAATGCCCGGTTGGGGTCCCCCTGCCGGGCATTTGGTGTGGCGGCCGACCCGGCGACCTCCCGCCGTCGTCCGTTGCCGTCAGGTGCCTGGGCGCGCTTCCTTCAGGCCCTCGAGGTCCTCAAGCGACTTGCCTTTCGTGTCCGAGGACATCAGGGTGGCCACCGCGGACACCAGGCAGATCCCCAGCGTGGTCAGGCCGATGGTGAGCGGCACGTTGGTGGAACCGGGAGGAGCGATCGCGGTAAAGATGCTCGGGAAGAATGAAGCGATCATCAGCCCGATGTTCTGCGAGACGGCGAAGCCGGTGACCCGGATCCGCATGGGGAACTGCTCCTGGAAGAACGTGGCGAAGGTGGCGTTCCACATCTGGAAGAAGATGCCCTGCACGATCACGACGCACACGAAGACCAGCGGCAGGCTGCCCTGCTGGATCGCCCACAGGTACCCGGTGACCAGTACGCCGCCAATGACCCCGCCGGCCGCCATGAGCATCCGCCGGCCGATCCGGTCGGACAGTGCACCGAAAAACGGGATGGTGATGACGGCAGCAATGTTGGCTACCAGGGTCACCCACAGGAACTCGCTGCTGGAGAAGCCGTTGCCGTAGCCCTTCTGGGTGGCGTAGGAGACGCCGAAGATCAGGGTGGCCATGCCGATCACGTTGGTGAACGTCATGGCGACGCAGCGGACCAGGACGCCGGGGCGGGTGCGGAGGAGTTCGATGAGCGGGAAGCGCTGCTTGGCCGGGGCCGCTCCGGACTGCGCGGCGTACGCAGGGGGTTCGGTCACGCGGCGGCGGATCAGGTACCCGGCCAGGATGACGACGGCGCTGAGCAGGAACGGGATGCGCCAGCCCCAGGAGCTGAACTGGTCCGCCGGGAGGAGGGCGGCGAGCGGGAGGAGGACGGCGGTGGCCAGGATCGAGCCCACCTGGGTGCCCTGGAGGCTGAAGCTGGCGAAGAACCCGCGCTTTGCGTCAGGGGAATGCTCCACGATCATGGCGCTGGCACCGCCCAGTTCGCCGGCAACGGCGAAACCCTGGATGAGCCGGAGGATCACCAGCAGAGCGGGCGCCAGGAGGCCCACCTGGCCGTACGTGGGGAGCAGGCCAACAGCGAACGTCGCGAAGCCCATGAGCAGCATCGCGAACACGAGCACTTTCTTGCGGCCGTGCCGGTCACCATAGGCGCCGAGCACCACGGCGCCGATGGGACGGGAGACGTAGCCGACGGCGTAGGTGGCCAGGGAGGCGATGATGGCGACGGTGGGGTTCCCGGACGGGAAGAAGATGGTGGGGAAGACCAGGGTTGCCGCCAGGGAGTACAGCGCAAAGTCGTAGTACTCGAGGGCGCTTCCGATCCAGCCGCTCATCGCGGCCTTCCTGGGGTCCCGAATGCCGGCTCCAGCCCCTTGGCTGGTGAGGGGCGCGCGGGTGGGGGTGGTGCTCATGTGCTTGTCCTTCGTCTTCATTGGCAAGGAACCGGAACCGCTGGTGGGCAGGATTCAGGGTTTGGTGTGCTGCGCCGGAGCCGGATCGGGGCAGGAGCGGCAACTCTTGAATCGATTCATCCAATATAGAAGGTGACGCGGATAACGTCAACGGCAAGCGCTATCCCGACGGGCTGGGGCGCCCTGGAAAGGAGCCCCTGCTACCTGCTGGCGTGATAAGCGGCCGCCATGTCCTGCTTGGCGCGGCCCTGGTCCGCCACCCGGTCCAGCCGGGCGGCAGCCGCCTCGGCTCCATCGAGTTTCAGGCCTTCGGCCGCGGCGGCATCGACAATGAGGTGGGCGTCCTTGCGGGCGGTGTCCACGGCGAAGGACGCCGGCTCCAGCCCGTCGTCAAGGATGAGTCCCATCTTGGTGCGCAGGTAGGGGAGGTCCAGCGGACCGCCGTCGAGCACGTTGAGGAACTGCCCGGGATCCACGCCCAGCGCCTGGGCAAGCGCAACCACCTCGCCCGCGGCGTTGGAGGCGGCAATGACCCAGCTGTTGACCACCAGCTTGAGCCGGGCGGCCGAACCCTTGGCGGGGTCCTCGCCGGTCCAGAGGGTGCGGGCGCCGATGGCATCGAGGACCGGCGCTACGCGGGGGCGGATGGCTTCGGGGCCGGCGGCGAGGACCAGCAGTTGGCCCGCCTCGGCGGGGGCGCGGGTGCCGGAGACAGGTGCTTCCACCAGGTCCAGGCCGAGGTCGGCGGCCAAGGCGGCGAGAGCGGGAACGTCCTGCACTCCCACGGTGGTGGACTGGATCCAGGCCGTGCCGGCGCGGATGCCGGGCGCCGCCTGCCGCATGACCTGCGCCACCGCGGCGGCGTCGTACACCATGGTGAGGACAACGTCGGCGGCTTCCACCGCGTCGGCGGGGCTGGCCGCCCGCAGGGCACCTTCGGCGGCGAGCGGCTCAGTTTTGGCCGGATCCCGGTTCCACACCGACACCTTGTGGCCGGCCCGGAGGAGGTTGCGCGCCATGGCCGCTCCCATGATTCCGGTCCCCAGCACCGCCACGCTCATCGAGTTATCCATGCGTCTATTCTCCTGACCCTGCCCTGCTCTCAGGGCAGACGAACAGCAGGTACCCATGCCGGGATGAGCCCAAACGCGGGAGAACGCGCGTCACAAACGGGAGCGGCGCCGCTGGATTGGCGGCAAAGAAGCGGCTACCAGGCCTGGTGTTCCCGGGTGAGGCCGAAGGGGACCGCCTCGCTGAGGGCAACGGTGAATTTGTCCACGCCGTGCCGGGTGACGAGGATACCGTGCCGCTTGCCGGTGAGGGCGTGGGCCTTGGCGGCAGCGACGGCGGCGTCGAGTTCGCTGTCCATGCTCTGGCGGTCGGACACGGTCAGGGTCAGGGGGAAGTTCATTGAATGGCGCCTTATGTCTTTCGTGGGGTTGGGGTGGTCATTCGACGCCCTGCGCTCCCCCTGGCTGCATAGGCGGTAGGCACTCACGTGCCTCGCACCATGGTGCCTGAGCAAATAAGTGCCAGCAACTTTAGATAAAGGCCGCAGGTCAGGCGCGTGGAGTCCCTGGATTGTCCTGACAATTATTGGCGGAGATGCGCCGTGAATTAGAGTTGAACGGGACTGGAATCCGAAATCCAAGGCCTCCAATCTCCATGAGACCCGCTTCGGGGCATGACCCGAGCCATTTTGCGCCGCCGCTGACAGTGCAACGACCTGACAAGGAATCCGCCATTTCCACCGACGCTCTCTTCGGCAACCTCACCCGGATCCGCGACGTCATCCTCCCCGCGAGGGTGCGTACGGCGTTGAACAGCGGGCGCGGGCTGCTGGGCGGCTTCATTGTGGTGCACCTGGTCTTCCTGGTGTTCGGCGCATCCTTGTCCCTGCGCGGCGAGGCCTTCAGCGACACCTTCATTTACCGCGAGTGGGCCATGGCCGGCTTCAACGACGCGAACCTCTCCGGCGGCCCCAGCCCCTGGGTCTACCCCATCCTGGCCTTGATCCCCATGGCCATAGCGGGCGTGGCGGGACCGGGTCCGTTCTTCTTCCTCTGGGTTCTCATGACCACGCTCCTCAACGGCTGGGCGCTGCTGAAACTCACGGAGCGGGGCCGCAACACCAACGCCATCCCCGCCGGCTGGTGGTGGCTGGCCTTCACGTTCCTGATGGGCTGGCTGGGATTCGCCCGCGTGGACGGACTCACCGCCCCGCTGGTCCTGGTAGCCCTGGCGTACGGGGTCCAGCGCCCGTTCGTGGCCTCGGTCCTGCTGGCCATCGGCACCTGGGTGAAGGTGTGGCCGGCAGCCATCATGCTGGCCCTCTTCGCGGTGGTAAAGAACCGCCTGCTGGTGGTGCTGGCAGGAATCGCGACGACGGCGGGCGTCGTGGCGCTGGCGGCCGCCTTGGGCAGCGTTTCCAAGCTCCTGAACTTCCTCACGCAGCAGGGCGACCGTGGCATGCAGCTTGAGGCCACCTTCACCACGCCTTGGCTCTGGCTGTCCGTCCTGAACGCGGGCGGTTCCCGGATGTACATGAACACGGACATCAACTCCATGCAGGTGGACGGCCCGGGCACCGCCACCATGTCCTTCCTGATGCAACCACTCCTGGTCCTGGCCGCGCTGCTGGTGGCAGGCCTTGCGTTCTGGGCGCTGCACAACGGCAAGCAGCACAAGGTGGCCGGCGGCGTTGACCGCACCGAACTGCTTCTCGCCGGCGCCCTCGCCCTGGCCGCCGCCTTCGTGGTCTTTAACAAGGTGGGCTCCCCGCAGTTCATGGTGTGGCTGGGACCTGCCGTCGCCGTCGGCCTGGCGCACAGCTGGCGCGAATGGCGCGTCCCGGCGGCGATGCTGATCGCCATCGCCGTGGCCACGTACTTCATCTACCCGCTGTTCTACGACGCCCTCAGCCACAACAACCCGTGGATGGCCCTGGTCCTGACCATCCGCAACGTCCTGCTCGTGGTCCTGTTCCTGTGGAGCGTCCGGCGCCTGTACTCCTTGGGCAGGAAGACCGCAGCACCCGCCCCCGCGCTCAAGGAGACCTGAGATTTCCACGAGGTTCTTTGACCGCCTGGTGACGGTCCGCAGCAAAGTCCTCCCGGCCACGGTGGTGGACTGGTTCGCCCGCCCGTCCAGCGTCTGGTGGGGCTTCGCCGTCGTGCACCTGTATTTCCTGGGCTGGATGGCGTCCTTCTTCCTGAACGGCAATACGTTCAGCGACACAGAGCAGTACCGGCAGTGGGCGATGGCCGGCTACAACCCGGCGGACCTGACCGGGAAGATCAGCCCCTGGGTCTACCCGGTGCTGGCGCAGATCCCCATCTTCCTTGCCAACATCGCCGGGCCCGGCCCCTACCTGCTGGTCTGGTTCCTGATCATCACGGCGCTGAACGCCGTCGGACTGCTCTACCTGACCCGCGGACCGCGGACCGTCACCGGTGTTGCCCCGGCCTGGTGGTGGCTGTTCTTCACGGTCTTCATGGGATACCTCAGCTTTGCCCGGGTGGAAGGAATCACCGCCCCGATCGTCCTGATCGCGCTGCTCTATGTGGCGGAACGGCCCGTGGTGGCAGGCGTCCTGCTCAGCATCGCCACCTGGATCAAGGTGTGGCCCGCAGCCGTGCTGGTGCCCATCGTGATCGCCAGCCACAAGCGTGTCCAGGTGGTGCTCGCCGGCGCCGCCGTGACCGCCGTCGTCGGCCTGGGAACCTGGCTGACCGGCGGCCTGCCGCACATCATGGACTTCCTCACCAACCAGGGCGAGCGCGGCATGCAGCTCGAGGCCACGTTCTCCACCCCCTGGGTGTGGCTCAGCGTCTTCCACATTGCCGGCTCGAAAATGGCGGACAACACCGCCATCAACTCCACCGAGGTCTACGGGCCGGGGGCCGACGTGGCCGCGTTCCTGATGCAGCCACTGCTTATCCTCGCCGCCCTTGGCGCTGCCATCCTGCTGGTCCGTGCCCTGCGGCGCGGCGCCGAGCGGGAAGAACTGTTCCTCGAAGGCGCCCTGATGATGGTCACCGCGTTCATCGTCTTCAACAAGGTGGGCTCCCCGCAGTTCATCATCTGGCTGGCACCGGTGATCATCGCCGGCCTCACCCACGACTGGGATCGTTGGAAGGTCCCGGCAGCGTTGCTGATGGGCATCGCCATGACCACCTTCGTGATCTACCCGCTGTTCTACACGCCGCTCATCCACGCCCACCCGGTCATGGCGGCCATCCTCACCACCCGCAACGTGCTCCTGGTGGTGCTGCTGTGGTGGTCGGTGAAGCGCACCGCGGAGCTGGGCCGGAAAACCGCCGCGCAGGTACCGGCAGGAGCCTAGGGCGCCTCGGAGCGGTCGACGGCGGCGCGGGCTTCCGCCCGTCGCGCAGCCCGGCGTTCCACCGCCCACGTCCACGCCCGCCGAGCCACATCCAGCGGCCTGCCTTCGATCAGCAGTTTCCGGGTGTGGACATCCAGGACCAGCAGGTAGAACGTGAAGGCCAGGGCGGTGAAGAATGCCAGGGACGAGGCGTCGATGGGCAGCTCCACGAAGGACCAGACCGAAAGCTGGTCCTGGGCGCCGAACACCACGAAGAACGTCACGCCCACGTACAGCGAGCGGATCTGCCAGTCGTCCCGGATGCCGGTGACGGCCAGGAACGGCAGGAACCACAGGATGTACCACGGCTGGATGATGGGGGAAAGCATCACGACGGCGGTGAACGCCAGGGCCATCCGCCGCACCGCCCGAGAGTAGTCGCCGCGGAACATCAGCAGCAGGACCAGGCCGATGGCCGCCCACTTCATGCCGGTCCGCAGCAGGGTGGCCAAGGTTCCGCCCGGCAGCCCCAGGGCGTTGGCCAGCATCTCCACCTGCTGGCCCAGGAAGCCGGAGGGCGAATAGCCCGTATAGCCGGGGGTGGGGTCCATGATGGCCCAGGTCCAGCCGATGCCCAGGTTGAACGGGATGCCACTCAGGGCCAGGACGCCAAAACTGATGCCCGCCGTGGCCGCCCACATGAGGAACTTGCGCGGCCAGGTGGCGCCCGGGCCGGCCCACATCAGGCCGATGAACGGCAGCAGCAGCACCGTGATGGGCTTGATGCCGATTGAAGCGGTCACCAGGAGGATGCCGAGGAGGTAGCGGCGGGTGGCGGCCAGGTACACGCCGGCGACGGCGAGCCCCACCATGAGCGCGTCGTTGTGCGCGCTGGCGATGAAGCTGATGAGGAACAGCGGGTTGGCCACGGAGACCCAGAGTGCGCGCGCCCCGTTGATGCCGTGCAGCTCGGCGAGCTTGGGCACGTAGATGACGCAGAGCAGCACACCGACGCCGGCCAGCAGGCGGAACAGCAGGACGGATGCGTCCGGTTGGGCACCGGTCAGTCCCACCACCCCGCGGGCCAGCCACAGGAAGTAGGGGCCGTAGGGTGTCCGGTTTTCCGCCCAGGCGGGGTCGGCGCCAAGCGCAAACCAGTTGTTGAGGGTGGAGATGCCAACCTCGTAGGGGTTTTGGCCTTCCATCACCAGCCGGCCCTGGCCCGTGTAGGCGTAGACGTCGCGGGAGAAGACCGGGACACAGAACAGCAAGGGCAACGACCAGGCGGAGATGGCCACCACCACGGACCGCAGCGACGAATGGCCCCAGTCCCCCAGCCGCTGGCCCAGCCGGAGCCAGGAGCGCATCAGCAGCATGGCCCCGGCGGTCAACAGGACGGTGGAGACCGCCACTCCCCACCCCTCGGTGCGGAGCGCGATCACCACGGGCTGGCGGATCATGGGCGAGCCGTTGGCAATCCAGCCCGTGCCGATCGAACCGACGAACATCATCAGGGCGCCGATGAAACCTTCAATGGTTGCCAGGTAGGCGCGGCCCTTGGCAGGCACGGAAGCGTCGGCCGGTTCGCCCGGCCGGCTGTCCGATGTCCTGAGGTGCGACCCGCCTGCCGTCATGATGTGTGTGGTCCCCTACCTTGTTACGGCCCTGGCTCAACCAGCTTCAAGGCCGCCCTGCAACCCGGCCATTTTATCAGCCATGCTTATTGCTGCCCCGGGCCATCCTGCCGGGCACGAAGCAGCGCAAGGAATTCGTCGGCCATGCCAAGTTGTTCCTCCAGCTTGGCCCGGCGCCGGGCAGCCTCCTCGATGAATTCGTTCAGTTCGGACCTGACACTTGCGTCCTCCACGCCCGGTTCGGCCGCCTCCAGCGCGTCGATGACCCGCAAGAGGCCGGACATGGCCTCGAGAGTGAACCCCAGTGGCTTCATCCGGCGGATCAGGAGCAGGCGCGTGAAGTCACGCTCGGTGTACAGGCGGAACCCGCCTTCGGTGCGCCCCGACGGTTTGAGCAGCCCAACCTCGTCGTAGTGGCGGATGGTCCGTAACGACATTTGGGAACGGTCGGCCAGTTCCCCGATATGCATCGTGGCCACCACTTCTTCAGCGGTCATTTCGTTCACCATCACGTCACCAATCCGGCTCAACCCTCACGTTAGGGTAGTGTTGCAGATGCAGCCGAGAGTTCCCGGCGCATTCTCTCTCCATCCCCATTGTCTTCCATGACCGGGCTGGACCCGTGCGCACCGTGGCGCGCAAAACGTTGACCACCCACCCTCCCCTGAGGGCCCACGTCCCTGGAGCCGCCCCTTGTCCATCGCCGACAATCCCCGCCTTCTTCGGAAGCCGGTCACGGTCCTGACCGCGCTGCGCTCCCCGCGGCAGCTTTCCCGCGAGGTCCTTGCAGGCATGGTGACCACCCTTGCCCTGGTCCCTGAAGTCATATCGTTTTCGATCGTCGCCGGTGTCGATCCAATGGTCAGCCTGGTGGCCTCCATCGTGCTGGCCCTGACCATGTCGGTCCTCGGCGGCCGGCCGGGCGTGGTGACGGCGGCGGCGGGCTCCGTGGCATTGGTGATCGCGCCGCTGGTCCACGAGCACGGCGTCGAGTATGTCCTGCCCACGGTGCTCCTCGCCGGCGTCATCCAGATCGTCTTCGGCCTGGCCGGACTGGCCCGGCTGATGCGGTTCATCCCGCGTTCGGTGATGATCGGCTTCGTCAACGCCCTGGGCGTGCTGATCTTCATGGCACAGGTGCCGCACGTCCTCAATGTCCCCTGGCTCGCCTACGTCCTGTTCGGCCTGACGTTCGCGATCATCTTCATCCTCCCGCGCTTCACCAGGGCGGTCCCGTCGCCGCTGGTGGCGATCGTCGTCGTCACCGCCATCGCCATCATCGCGGGCCTCGCTGTTCCAAACGTCGCGGACGAGGGCCCGCTCACCGGCAAGATGCCCGGGATCACCCCGTTCCTGTTTCCGGTGAGTGTTGAGACCTTCCAGCTGATCCTGCCCACCGCGCTGAGCGTGGCGTTCGTGGGGCTCATGGAAACGCTCCTCACCGCAAAACTCGTGGACGACATCACGGACACCCCGTCGCACAAGGGCCGCGAGTCCTGGGCCCTGGGCGTCTCGAACATCTTCGCCGGCCTCTATGGCGGCATCGCCGGCTGCGCCATGATCGGCCAGACCGTCCTTAACGTAAAGACCGGGCAGGCCCGCACCCGCATTTCGACGTTCGTGGCGGGGATCTTCCTTTTGGCCCTGGTGACGGGGCTCAGCTCGATCATGGGACAGATCCCCATGGTGGCACTGGCGGCCGTGATGATGGTGGTCGCCGTGACCACTGTGGACTGGCACAGCGTCAAACCGTCCACGCTGAAGCGGATGCCGGTCCCCGAGACGCTCGTCATGGGTGTCACGGTCGCCGTCGTGGTTTTGACCGGAAATCTCGCGTACGGGGTTCTGGTGGGCGTCATCCTCGCGATGGTGCTGTTCGCACGCCGCGTGGCCCACGTCATCACCGTTGAGCGGACCTTGGCGGTCGACGGCGGGAGCGTCCGCTACGAGGTGGTGGGGCCATTGTTCTTCGGCAGCAGCAATGACCTCGTGGAGCACTTCGCCTACGCCGACGACCCCGCCTCCGTGACCATCGACCTTAGCCGGGCCCAAATCTGGGACGCTTCAACCGTTGCCGCCCTGGACTCGATCGAGACGAAGTACGCGGATCATGGCGCCGAAGTGGCAATCGAAGGCCTGGACGAGCGCAGCACCGGGTTCCACCGCCGCCTCACGGGGCATTTGGGCGCCTGATTCCGGACGGCATCCGGTCCGGCAGGCACAGGCAAAGGGGCGGAGCCGCACTCAGCACGGCCCCGCCCCTTGGACCCGGCCTAGGAGAAGCGTCCCGGCCGGAAGGTGGCCAGCATGGGGTGCTTCCTGCCGGTCAGGATTTCCCCGGCCAGGAGCTCACCGGCAATGAGTCCCAGCGTGGCGCCGGAGTGCGTGAATGCAACGAAGCATCCGGGCACCTGGCCCAGTTCGCCGAGGACGGGTTCGCCGTCCCCGGGAATGGGCTTGTAGCCCATCTTCCAGGAGGCGGGCTTGAGTTCCGGATTGCCGGCAACAAGCTTCGATGCCTCATCGGCCAGTTCCTGGACCACCTCATCGGGCATGCTGAAGGAGCCGTCCGCGTGCTCGGTAATGCGTTCCTCGTACCAGTCGTGGTCCAGGGCAAACGTCCCGCCCGGGTTGGGCCGCAAGGCTGCGCGCGGGGTGTTCATCACCGCGGCCACATCGTGCTGCACCTGCTTGGTCACCACCAGCATGGACACGGGAGAGCCGTTCGGGATGTGCACTCCCAGGGGTTCGACGACGGCGGGCGTCGCTGCACCGCAAGCCACCAGCACGGCGTCGGCCGGGTATGTCCCGCCCGACGCTGTCTCCACGCCGGAGGTGCGGCCGCCTTCCACCATGACGGTGGCTTTTCCGGCGTTCAGGACCAATTCGCCGCCGCGGGCGTGGAACTCCTCCATGAGGAAGTCGATCAGGTCCGGCAGGCTCACCCAGCCCTCGCCGGGATTGAAGATGGCATTCTCCGGCACGGCGTCCGCATCAATGCCGGGGGTGGTGGCTGCGATATGGCTGGGGGCGAGAAGCCGGGAGTCGTAGCCGATGGACTTTTCGTAGGCGTGCCGGCCCGCGGTGGCCTCGCCCTGCCCGGCAGCATTCCACATCAGGCCGCCGCCAAACTGCAGCCAGTCGCGGCTGGTGTCCGAGGCGAAGAGGGTACGGTAGCGGTCAACACCGGCCACCCGCAGCTGGTGGTACGGGGTGGACCGTTCGCCGGCGGAGTTGAGCCAGGACAGCGAACGGCCGCTGGCCTCGCTGGCGAGCCCGCGCTCGGTCAGCAGGATCACGGACGCTCCCTCGCGGAGCAGGTGCACTGCGGTGGATACCCCGAGGATGCCGCCGCCGATGACAGCAACGCGCTTGGTGGCTGGAAGAGAGGACATGGTGTCCCTTTCTGTGGAATTCGTGGTTGCGGAAGACGCTGACGATGCGTCAGGAAAAGCAGGGGAAATTAGGTGTGGCGTTAGGCCAGGGCGTGGATGCCCTCGATGACCTTCAACACCTCAAGCGGTTCGGCGGGATCCACGGGCAGTGGCCCGTTCCCGCGCAGGGCGGCGGCCAGCCGGACGTAGAACTGCGGGTAGGCGCCGCGTTCGGCGGGGACCGGCGCGGTTGCCCCGTCCACCCCCAGGAGCCCCCAACGCTCCTGGGGTTCCACGCCATAGGCGGGGTCCGACGGCGGCATCCCGGCAGCGAGGGCAGGTTCCTGTCCGTCCAGGCCCCACTTGGTGTAGCCGGCGCGGGAACCGAGGACGTGGAACCGCGGCCCGGCCTGGGCGGCCATGCCGTTCATCCAGAGCCGCGTGCGGACGCCGGAGGCGTGCAGCAACGACACGAAGGCTTCGGTATCCGCCGCGTCCGGATGCGGACCGCGATTGGCAGTTTCGCCGTAGCTCCGTTCCACCGGGCCGAAAAGGTGGATGGCCTGGTCGATCAGGTGCGCGCCGAGGTCGTGCAGGATGCCGCCGCCCTCGGAAAGGGACACCGTGTCACGCCAGTTGCCGAAGCCTTCGGGCCGCCACCATTCGAACCGCGATTCGAAGCTGGTGATCCTGCCAAGGCCTCCGGACGCCAACACTTTCTGGAGGGTGAGGAAGTCTGCATCCCACCGGCGGTTCTGGAACACCGTCAGCTGCACCCCGCCGTCGGCCGCCCTGCTGATCAGCTCCGCGCCCAAGGCGGAGGTGGGGACGAAAGGCTTGTCCACCACCACGTGCAGGCCGTGGGCGATGGCTGTCGCGGCCAGGCCGTAGTGCGTGTGCGGCGGGGTTCCCAGGATGACGAGGTCCAGGTCCGCTGCCAGGGCGAACAGCTCCTCCGGGGTGCCGGCAATCCGTGCCTGCGGATAGAGGCGTGCCGCCTCCGCCGCACGGTCCGGCTGGGCCGTGACGATGACGTCCAGCGAGAAGTCCGGGTTGGCCGCGACCAGGGGCGCGTGGAAGACCTTGCCGGAGATTCCAAAGCCGACGACGGCGGTCCGGATGGGTGCCGCTGCAACCGCACCCATCAGAGCACCTCGGAAAGGAAGCGCTGGAGGCGTTCGCTGCGGGGGTTGTCGAAGAGTTGTGCGGGCGTCCCGGCCTCCACCACTTCGCCTTCATCCATGAAGACCACTTGGTCTGCCACTTTCCGGGCGAAGCCCATTTCGTGGGTGACGACGAGCATGGTCATGCCGCGGCGGCCCAGGCCGGCCATGAGGTTCAGGACGCCTTTGACCAGTTCGGGGTCCAGGGCGCTGGTGGCCTCGTCGAAGAGCATCACTTCGGGTTCCATGGCCAGGGCGCGGGCGATGGCGACTCGTTGTTGCTGGCCGCCGGAGAGGTCACGGGGGCGGTGGTCGGCACGTTCGGCGAGGCCAACCTCGGCGAGCCGTTGGCGGGCGCGTTCCATGGCCTGGGCCTTGGGCATGCCTTTGACACTCCAGAGGGCGAGTGCCACGTTTTCCTCGGCAGTGTGGTCTGGGAAGAGGTTGAAGTGCTGGAACACCATGCCGATGCGGGTGCGGAGGGTGTCCGGGTTGACGGTCAGGGTGCTGTCGCCCGCGAGCAGGACGTTTCCGCTTTTAGGTTCGTGCAGCCGGTTGACGCCGCGCAGCAAGGTGGATTTGCCGGATCCCGAGGGGCCGATGACGCAGGTGGTTGTGCCCGGCGCCACGGTGAGGCTGACGTTGCGCAGTACCTCGATGTCGCCGTACGCCATGGTGAGGTTGCGCAGTTCCAGGCTTGAGCCGCGGAACGACTGCGCCTCAGGGGTGGCGGTATTCATGGTGGTGGGGGCGGGGGTGTTCATGTGTTGCTCCCGGCTGTGAGCGGCGAGGCCGCGTCGAGTTCCTTGACTTCCTTCAGTCCGCTGGTGGGTGGTGCGGCGCGGCGGCGGCCGGTGCGGAACTTGTTGTCGAAGTGGTTCACCAGGTGCGTCAGCGGGACGGTGATCACCAAGTAGAGGAGGCCGGCGGCCACCAGGGGTGAAAGGTTCCCGGACAGCACGGCGGCGTCCTGGCCCACCCGGAAGAGTTCGCGTTCGGTGACCAGCAGGCCCAGGAAGTACACCAGGGAGGAGTCCTTGACGATTGCGATGAACTGGTTCACCAGCGCCGGGAGGACCCGGCGGACACCTTGGGGCACCACCACCAGGGCCATGGACTTGGCGTCACTCATGCCCAGGGCACGGCAGGCCTCGCCTTGGCCCTTGTCCACGCTGAGGATCCCGGCGCGGAAGATCTCCCCAATGTAGGCGCTGGCGATGAGGCTCAGCGCGATGATTCCCAGCGGGTAGGGGGACGGGCCGAAGATCGACTGGCTCAGGCGGGCAAAGCCCTGGCCAATCAGCAGGATGGTGAGGATGGCGGGCAGGCCGCGGAAAAGGTCCGTGTAGATCCTGGCCGGGACGCGCAGCCACTTGGACGCTGAAATGCCCATGACGGCCACCACCATTCCCAGCACCGTGCCAAGGACGGTGGCGGCAATGGAGATGATCAGCGTGTTCAGCAGGCCGACCGCCAGGAGTTGGGGCAGGACCTCGGCCATAGCGCCGAAGTCAAAGAAGGTACGGATGATGGTGTTGAGCCAGTCCATGGTTGCTCTCAGACGTAGATGAAGGGGAGGTGCCGGGCAGGCCGCGTAAGGCGGCCCGCCCGGCCAGGTGGCCCGAAGGCCTGCCAGCCCGGCAAATGATGCTTGGGGCTTACTTGCTTGGCGAGGGTGATGCGGCCTGCTCAGCCTTGGGCAGGTACTGCTCGGGCATCGGTGAGCCCGGGAACCACTTCTGGTAGAGCTTCTTCCAGGTGCCGTCTTCCATGGCTGCGGCCAGGCCCTTGTTCAGGGCTTCCTTGAAGGCCGTCTTGCCCTTGGCCACTGCGAACCCGGCTGGGGCGTCGAAGGACGGGATGTCCGCGGCGCTGACCAGGCCGTGCTGCTCCTCATAGGCCTTGGCGGCCTCATAGTCCAGGAAGTGCGCGTCCACGGTTCCGCTGTTCACGGCGGCGATGGCGGTGTTGTTGTCAGGGAAGCGGACCAGGCTGGCCGAGGTGAAGTTGTTTACCGCATAGGCTTCCTGCAGGGTTCCCTGGACCACGCCCAGGCGTTTGCCGGCCAGCCCGTCGGCGCTGGTGATGCCGGAGGTCTTGGTGGTGATGACCGTGAGGTAGCCGGCCAGGTAACCGTCCGAGAAGTCCACGGTTTCTTTCCGCTTGTCGGTGATGCCGATGGCGGCGACACCGGCGTCAAACTGTCCGTTGGCCACAGCGGCGAGGAGGCCCGAGAAGTCCTGCCCGGTGAAGACTACGTTGTCCACACCGGCCCGGTGGGCCACGTCCTTGAAGAGTTCGACGTCGAAGCCGGTGAAGTTTCCGGAGGCATCGGCGAACGTGTACGGCTTTGAGTCACCGAGGCTTGCCACCCGGATGGTGCCGGGCTGGATCAGTCCGTAGGGGTTGTTTTCGGTGGTGGAGGCGGCCGAGGTGGAGCCGCAGCCGGAAAGTGCCAGGACCGCGGCCAGGGCTGCTGCGGCAAATCCGGCAGGTCGGAGGTTCTTTTTCTTCACAGCGTTGTCCAATCGTTGGTGGGAAGGCGGTGCTGTCAGGGCCGCCGAAGAAAGTCGCCGATGGTCTTGTTGAGTCCGGTCTCACACCATAAGATTGAGACCGGACTCACATCGATGGATAGAAATGTAGCTGAAGTCACAGGGGGCGTCAACACCCCCTCGAAAGGTGAAGATGAACGGTGATGGAGCACGACGGCGGGACGTAACCGTTGCCGACGTCGCAAAAGCTGCGCAGGTCTCCAAGGCGCAGGCCGCGCGGGCACTGGGCAATTACGGCGCTGTCAGCGACGACGTCCGCGAGCGCGTCCTCGCGGCCGCCGAAGCGCTTTCCTACCGGCCCAACGAGCTGGCCCGCAGCATGAACACCGGCAAATCGCACACCATCGGCGTGGTGGTGGGTGACATCGAAAACCCGCATTTTGGGCTTGCCACGCGGGGCATTACGGACACGGCCAAAAAAGCCGGCTACAACGTCATCCTGGTCAACACTGATGAGGACCGGGCCGCAGAAGTCGACGCGGTGCGGGTTTTGCTGGACAAGCGGGTGGACGGCCTTATCGTCGCCCCGGCGTCATCCGTGGACACCGAACACCTGCAGGATGTCCACCGGTCCGGACGCCCCCTGGTGTTCATCGACCGCACCGCCGGTGACCTTGAGGTGGAGACCATGGCCGTGGACATGGTGAGGATTTCCTTGGAGGCCACACAATATCTTCTCGAGGCAGGGCACCGGCGCATCGCCTTTATTTCCACGCTGCGGACCGACTCGCCCTATACGCCGGGCATGACCTTGGAGTCCTCCCAGATTGCGGACCGCATTGAGGGGATGCGGCAGGCTTTCCTTGCTGCGGGACTGCCCTTCCCGGAAGACCTTGTCAGGTTGAATGCGGGCGACGAAGACTCCATCCGCAGCATCACCCGCGAAGTACTGCGGGACCCCAACCGCGCCACAGCCGTGGTGGCATCGGATGGCCTGATCGCCCTCAGTGTGGTCGAGGCCATCCAGGAACTGGGCCTGTCCATTCCGGCCGATGTTTCGTTCCTCATGTATGACGACTTCGCCTGGACCAGGCTCGTGAGCCCACCCCTTACCGTTATTGCCCAGCCCGTCTACAACATGGGCGTTGCAGCGGCCAAGGCGCTCATCCGCCAGATAGA
This sequence comes from Arthrobacter sp. 135MFCol5.1, assembly GCF_000374865.1. GTDB lineage: Bacteria > Actinomycetota > Actinomycetes > Actinomycetales > Micrococcaceae > Arthrobacter. The sequence continues at coordinate 71,933 of NZ_KB895465.1, forward strand.
GGGCCTACCCTCCGCCGCTCCGGCACAGTTTACTGCCACCTTGGTGCGGCGCGGATCGGTGGGACCGCTCCAGACGGGAGGGGACCGGGCCGACCTGCAACCGTCCGGACTGGGTCTACCCTGAGCCATGAGCCTCCAACAGAAGACCTGGCACGAGAAACACAAAGCTTCCCTGAGCAAGGGCCAGCGTGCCGCTGACATCATGCGCAACGGGATGGGAAGCTGGCCCTTCGTTGGCAGCTTCATCGGCTTCATGCTCATCTGGGCCGCCATCAATACCGTGGCACTTGCCGCCAACGCCTGGGACCCGTACCCCTACATCCTGCTGAACCTCCTGCTTTCCATGCTCGCCGGACTGCAGGGCGCCATTTTGCTCATCGCCGCCAAGCGGCAGGACGCCATTGCCGCAGCCATGGCCCAACACGACTACGACACCAATGTCGAGGCAAAAAAGGAGATCGAGCTGCTGATCTCCATGAACCGGGTCCAGCTGGAAATCCTGCAGGAATTGAAGAAGGCGGCTGCCAGATAGGGCGGCGCCCTACTGGGCGGCGTCGTATCCTGCCAGCAGGCGCCGGGACGCTGTCTGCATGTGCGAGCGCATGGTGGCGGTCACGGCGTCGGCATCGCGGGCCGCCAAGGCTTCGTGGATCCTGGCATGCTCCTTGAGGGCGGCCGCAGCATGGCCCTCATCAGTGAGGGCCCGGTCCACCCAGATCCGCAGCAGCGAGCGGATACTTTGCAGGAGTTCCTGGAGAACCTGGTTGCCTGAAGCCGCAGCGATTTCGCGGTGGAAGGCTGCGTCCGCCTCGACGAAGGCGCCGAGGTCATCCAAGGTGCGGGCCATGGTGTCCAGATTGTCGCGCATCCGTGCCAGCGCTTCATCCGTAATGCGCTCCGCGGCCAGCTGGGCAGCCTGCACTTCCAGTCCGCTGCGCAGTTCCACGAGCTCGCGCGTGCGTGGGGCGCCCAACATCATGCCCCAGCTCAGGGTGCGGGGCAGAAGCTCCGAGACACCGTCCCGAAGGTAGGTTCCGGACCCCGGCCGGACCACCACGATGCCCAGGATTTCCAGCGCGGCGAGGGCCTCACGCACCGCAGACCGGCCCACGCCAAGGGAGGCGGCCAGCGTGCGCTCGGCAGGCAGCCTGGTTCCCGGTGCAATGTCGCCACTCGTAAAGAAGGCCAGCAGGCGCTCGGCCACTTCCGACACTACTGAACCCTGCCCCAGAGAGCCCAGGGCGGCACTGATCTTGGCCGTCGAGGCGGCGGATTCTACGGACACCTCCCAAGCGTAACAACTGGTTGACCACGCCCGACTGCAGGGAGGGTCCGCATGATGACCGCAATGTACTGACTCCAACTCGTCAACCGGTTGACCAATTTACATTTCGGTCCTATGGTGGAACTCACAGCTTCACGCACCGCGGCGCCTCCCAGTCCGCGCGTATCTGAGACAACCCCACGCCTCCAGTGACGGATGCGGCCGGGGCACCAACATCTAGGAGTCAATGTGGACACCACACAATCGGTGGTCGAAAAATCCGCAATCAGGAAAGTGGCGATCCGGCTTGTCCCGTTCGTCGCACTGATGTTCTTCATCAACTACCTCGACCGCACCGCCATCTCTTTCGCCGGCCCCAACGGCATGAACAAGGACCTGGCGCTGAACGCCGCCCAGTTCGGTTTCGCCTCGGGCGTGTTCTTCATCGGCTACATCCTGCTTGAAGTCCCCTCCAACCTGGCGCTCCACAAGTTCGGCGCCCGCCGCTGGCTGGCCCGCATCATGGTCAGCTGGGGCATCGTCTCCCTGCTGTTCACCTGGGTGGCCAACGTTGAACAGCTCTACATCCTGCGCTTCATCCTGGGTGTGGCCGAGGCCGGCTTCTTCCCCGGCGCCATCCTCTTCCTGAGCCTCTGGGTTCCCGCACGGCACCGCAGCAAGATCCTGGCCTTGTTCTACCTGGCCCAGCCGCTCACCACCGTGGTCGGCGCCCCGCTGGCAGGCCTCTTGATCCAGCAGCACGGCCTCTTCGGCCTTGAAGGCTGGCGCGTCATGTTCCTCGGCGTGGCCGTTCCCGCCATCCTGATCGGCATCATTTCCTGGTTCTACCTGGCCGATTCCCCTGCGAAGGCCAAGTGGCTCTCCGCCGAGGAAAAGACCTGGCTGACGGGCGCCCTGGAAAAGGAAAAGCACGAAACGGCCGCCGGCAACAAGCACGTCAGCGTCCGCACCGTGTTCGGCAACGGCCGCGTCTGGATGCTCTCCCTGATCTACTTCGGCTTCATCTACGGCCTGTACGCCCTCGGCTTCTTCCTGCCCACCATCATCTCCGGCTTCGAAGGCATTTACGGCACCAAATTTGACGTCCTCCAGAAGGGCCTGATCACTGCCATCCCGTACCTGCCGGCAGCCTTCGCCCTCTACTTCTGGTCAAAGGACGCCACCAAGCGCGGCGTCAAGACCTGGCACATTGCGGTTCCGGCACTGGTGGGTGGACTGAGCATCCCGCTGGCACTCTTTGCGGGAAGCCCGGCAGCCACCATCGCCGTCATCACCATCACGGCCATGGCCATCTTCGCGGCACTCCCCAACTTCTGGACGGTTCCCACCCAGTTCCTGACCGGCGCGGCAGCGGCAGCGGGCATCGCCCTGATCAACACCGTGGGCAACCTGGCAGGCTTCAGCGCCGGCTACATCACCGGCTGGCTCAAGGACTGGACAGGCGACTACACCGTGCCGATGTTCGTCGTGGGCGGGTTCATGCTGCTGTCCGCCGTCCTGATGGTGGCCCTCAGCCGCTCCGGCCGTGCCAGCGAGGGCGTCCGCACCGAGGCACTGGATCCCGCCGGCGCCGCACAGCACGCCGAACCGTAGCAGCCCGGGGGCATCCGCCTCATCCGCGGATGCCCCCGCACCATCCCACCCCCGAACCAGATCGTCCCCCCAGCCAGGCCCAGGAGCTTTCCCATGACCCGCCTCTTCAACGAACCTTCAGCCTTCGCTGACGAAATGATCGAGGGCTTCGTCGCCTCCCACGGACGCTGGGTCAAACGCGTTTCGGGTGGCGTGGTCCGCAGCACCAAGCGCACCCCGGACACGGTGGCACTGGTGATCGGCGGGGGCTCCGGCCACTATCCCGCATTCGCGGGCCTGGTGGGCCAGGGCCTGGCGCACGGCGCCGCGATGGGCAACCTGTTCGCGTCGCCGTCGGCACAACAGATTTACAACGTGGCCAAGGCGGCCAACAACGGCGCCGCGGTGCTCTTGGGCTACGGCAACTACGCAGGCGACGTCCTGCACTTCACCCAGGCCCGGGAGAAGCTGCGCCGGGAAGGCATCGATTGCCGCAGCATCGCCGTCACCGACGACGTCTCTTCCGCCCCGGTCGAAGAGCACACCAAGCGCCGCGGCATTGCCGGGGACCTGACCGTGTTCAAGGTGGCGGCCGCCGCCGCGGAAGCGCGCTACGGAATGGACGCGGTGGTGGAAATCGCCGAACGCGCCAACCACCGCACCCGTTCCTTCGGGGTGGCCTTCAGCGGATGCACCCTGCCGGGAGCCACCCAGCCCCTGTTCTCTGTCCCCGAGGGCCGCATGGCCGTCGGCATGGGCATCCACGGAGAGCCGGGCATCGACGAAACGGCGATTCCGACGGCGGATGAGCTCGCCGGACTCCTCGTCGCCAAGCTCCTGACCGAGGTGCCGGAGGGCGTGGACCCCAAGGGTGCACGCGTGGTCCCCATCCTGAACGGCTTGGGCAGCGTGAAGTACGAGGAGCTGTTCGTGGTCTACCGCCGCGTGGCGCAACTCCTCGCCGAGGCCGGCCTGCAGGCAGTGGATCCGCAGGTGGGCGAGTTGGTCACCAGCTTCGACATGGCCGGCACGTCCCTGACGCTCTTCTGGCTCGACGACGAACTCGAAGCCCTCTGGAACGCCCCTGCCGACGCCCCGGCCTTCCGCCGCGGTGCCGTCACAGCCGAAGCGCTGGAAGAGACCGTCGACGAGGTGGCCGACGTCGAACTTCCCATTCCCGAGGCGACTCCCGCGTCCCGTGCCGGGGCCGTCCGTGTCCTCGCAGCGCTCGGCGCGGCCAAGGACGTGGTGGACGCCAACGCAGGCGAACTGGGCCGCATCGATGCGGTCGCCGGCGACGGCGACCACGGCATCGGCATGGAGCGGGGCGTCGGGGCCGCCGTGAAGGCGGCGGCAGACGCCGTCGCCCGCGGCGCCGGGGCTGCCACCACCCTCTACTTCGCCGCAGACGCCTGGGCGGACAAGGCCGGCGGCACCTCCGGCGCCCTGTGGGGCATGGCCCTGCGCGCCGTCGGTGACGCTGTGGGCGATGACAAAGCTCCCGACGCCGGTGCTGTCGCCACCGGAGTGGCCGGCGCCGCCGCAGCCATCATGGACTTCGGCAAGGCCAAGGTGGGCGACAAGACGCTGGTGGACGTGCTGGTTCCCTTCCGGGATGCCCTCACCGCCGGCGTGGACAGCGGAAAGCCGCTGTCCGGAGCCTGGGACGCTGCCGCCACCGCCGCGCAGCAGGCCGCCGAGGACACCGCCCACCTGCTGCCGCTGATGGGCCGGGCACGTCCGCACGCGGAGAAGAGCCTCGGCACCCCGGACGCGGGCGCCGTCTCCATGGCCCTGATCGTGCGGGCCATCCACAACACCCTCAGCCGGAACACCACCATCAAGGAGAACGCATGAGCGCTAAACTGCGCCTGGTCATCGGAGCCGACGACGCCGGTTTCGACTACAAGGAAGCCCTCAAGGCCGACCTCGAGGCCTCCGACCTGGTCGAGTCCGTCACCGACGTGGGCGTGGACGCCACCAGCCACACCCCTTATCCCTCCGTCGCCATCGCGGCAGCGGAACTCATCGCCGCAGGACAGGCCGACCGCGCGCTGCTGGTCTGCGGAACCGGACTCGGCGTCGCCATCGCAGCGAACAAGGTCCCGGGGGTCCGCGCGGTGACCGCCCACGACTCCTTCTCGGTTGAACGGTCCGTGCTGAGCAATAACGCCCAGGTCCTGACCTTCGGCCAGCGCGTCGTCGGACTTGAACTCGCCCGGCGGCTCGCCAGGGAATGGCTCACCTACACCTTCGACGAAACCTCCGCCTCGGCAGAGAAAGTTTCCCTGATTAAGGACTACGAAGGTGTCACTTCCTGCTAAGCCCCGCACCGGACCCACGGCCATTATCGGCGTCAGCCTGAAGATGTACTTCGGCTACGCCCGCTCGGTGGACTACTGTCGCGATATCGCATCCATCGCCTTCGCCCACCCCGCGGTGCAAAGCGGCGACATCGAACTCTTCGTCCTGCCCATCCTCCCGGCGCTCCCGGAAGCGGCACGGATCCTCGGTCCGGCAGGTGCTGCCACCGGAGCGCAGGACGTCTTCTGGGAAGACGAAGGCGCGTTCACCGGCGAAGTCGGCGGCAAAACAGTAGCTGAACTCGGCGGCCGGTACGCCGAGGTGGGCCACGCTGAACGCCGCCGGATCTTTGACGAGGACCAGCGCGTGATCGGACTGAAGACCGCCGCGGCCTACCGCAACGGCCTGACCCCCGTCCTGTGCGTCGGGGAACTGCACCGCGGATCCGTTGAGGAAGCCATCGCCCAGTGCACGGCGGAAATCGATGGCATCCTCAAACGCGCGTCATCGCTGGCAGCGGCCGCCAGGACCATCGTGGCATACGAGCCGCAGTGGGCCATCGGCGCTCCGGAGCCGGCCACGCCCGGGTATATCAACGCCGTCATTTCGGGCCTGGACGAGCACCTGCGCAGCCTCCCGGGGCAGGAAGACAGCCGCGTCATCTATGGCGGCAGCGCCGGGCCGGGCCTGATCACCCAACTCGGTCCCGCCGTCGCCGGCCTGTTCCTGGGCCGCTTCGCCCATGACCCCACAGCACTGAAGGCCGTCCTTGACGAAGCCGCGGCGCGGCTGCAAACGATGGCGGTGCCGGCATGACCTCACGGATTGGGCTGAGCAGTTACGCCTTCTACTGGCAGCTCTCGGCCAAGGTCTCCCAGCCACTGAGCCTTCATGATGTCCTGGAGCGGACCGCGGAGCTGGGCGTGGACCTGTTCCAGGTTTGCGACTACGCACCCCTGGAGGCCATGGCTGACACGGAACTCCGAGCCGTGCGGGACACCGCGGACAGGCTGGGAATCTCCCTGGAGCTGGGCACCAAGGGCATCCGACCGGACCACCTGCGAAGGTTCCTGCACGTCGCCGGCATCCTCGGCTCGCCGCTTCTGCGCACCATGGTCAACGCCCCCGGCCACAGCCCCACCACGGAGGAAGCGGTGGCGATCTTCAAGGACGTGCTGCCGGAATTCGAGGATGCCGGGGTGAAGATCGCAGTGGAAACCTACGAACAGGTCCCCACCGCCCGCATCCTGGACGTGATCCGCGGCGTGGACAGCCCGTACCTGGGGATCTGCAGCGACCCCGCCAACACCGTCGCAGCGCTGGAAATGCCCCGCGAGGTCATTGACGCCGTCGCCCCCTACGTCCTGAACATGCACATCAAGGACTTTGCCTTCAGCCGCAAGGACGGATGGGTGGGCTTCACCTACTCCGGCGCGCCGCTTGGCGAAGGCCTGCTCGACTACGCGTACATGGTCGAAAAAATCCGGCCGCACGAAAGAAACATCAACCAGATCGTCGAACACTGGCTGCCCTGGCAGGACACCGAGGCGGACACCATCCGGCTCGAAAACCAGTGGACCCGGCACAGCATCGAATTCCTAAGGAGCAAGTGAAATGTCAGCAGAAACTTTGACCGTCGCCGTCATCGGAGCCGGAGGCAAGATGGGGATGCGCGTTTCCCGCAACCTCCAGAAGTCCGGCCACACCGTCTTCTACAGCGAGAACTCCCCCGCCGGCCAGGAACGCGTCCAGGCCGAAGGCCGCCAGATCACCGCCACGGACGACGCCGTCAAGGGCGCCGACGTGGTGATCCTCGCCGTCCCCGACACCGTCCTGGGCATCGTCTCCGAAGGTGTGGTGCCGCAGATGAAGGCCGGCGCCATCCTGCTCACCCTTGACCCCGCTGCCGCTTACGCGGGCCTGCTGGCCAAGCGCGACGACGTCGTCCAGGCAGTGGCGCACCCGTGCCACCCGTCGGTGTTCCTGGAGCGCACCACCAAGGAGGAATGGGCCGACACCTTCGGCGGCGAGGGCGCCCCCCAGAACGTCGTCGCCGCCATCGACGACGACGCGCCGGCAGCCACCCGCGACTCCGCGGAAGCCGTCATCCGCACCATCTACGCGCCGGTCATCGACGTGCACTGGGTCACCGTCAAGCAGCTTGCCATCCTGGAGCCCACCCTGGTGGAAACCGTGGCCTGCATGATCGGTACGCTGCTCAACGAGGCGCTGCACGAGACCGTCCACACGGCCGGCGTGCCGGAGGAGGCGGCCAAGGCCATGTTGTTCGGCCACGTCCAGATCGCCCTGACCAACGCCCTGCGCGGGTCCAACCCCTTCTCGGAAGCCTGCGAAATCGCCATCCAGTACGGCAAGGACACCATCATCAATGACGACTGGAAGAAGATCTTCGACGACTCCGAACTCGACGGCGTCATCGCCAAGATGCTCAAGCTCGAAGCCGTCAAACGCTAGGAATCCCACCCGCACGGCGGCTGCCACCCCGGTCTTTTCGGCCGGGTGGGCGGCCGCCCGTCGTTTAAATCCTGGACCGGGCCAGGCCCCGGGCTTGCCGTCAGTCCGCGGGAGGTGCAGTGGATTCCCGGACGATCACCTGCGTGGCCAGTTCCACGCGGTGCGAATCCAGGACCTCACCGCGTGCTTGCCGCAGCAGCGACCGCAGGGCAGCCCGGCCCATCTCCTCCAGCGGTTGGGCCACGGACGTCAACGCCGGCACGGACTCTTCACCCTGGATGGTGCCGTCGAACCCGATGAGGCTGATGTCCCCGGGGACCCGGAGGCCGTGGTGTGCAGCTTCGGCCAGAACCCCCAGGGCAATGCTGTCGCTTCCGGCGAAGATGGCCGTGGGGCGGTTTTCGAGGCGGAGCAGTGCCTTCAGGCCGGCAACTCCGCTGTCCCGGCGGAACCTGCCGCCGGTGACGATGTATTGGGGATCCACGGGCACGCCGTGGGCCGTCAAGGCCGCCATGTAGCCGTGCAACCGGGCCTGATTGCACTCCGCCCGCTCGATTCCGCCGATGTAGGCAATGCGCCGGTGGCCCAGGTCCAGGAGGTGCTCGGTGGCGGCCTTCCCCCCGGCCCAGTTCGTGGCACCGATGCTGACCACGTCCGCCGGCGGCGGATTGAGCGGATCGATGACGACGACGGGAATGTGGCGCCGCCGGAAGGCATGCAGCTGCGCCTCGCTGAAGGCCGAGGTCACCACGATCATTCCCGCCCTGCCATCGTCGACCATGCGCTGGGCCCGGCGTTCAGCGCTTTGGGCGGAGGGTGCCGTGGGGCCCGTAACGCTCAGCATGACCTCGACGTCCTCGGCTGCGGCGAAGTTCAGTACTCCCGCCAGGACTTCGGAAGTATAGGCGGATGTGAGGACATCCACCACCACTTCGATCACCGTGCCTGTCCTGGTGGCGGTACGCCGCTGCACCGGCGACTGGTATCCGGCTTGTTCAAGTGCCCGGAGGATCCGGGCCCGGGTATCCGGTGCCACGTCCTCACGGCCGTTGACCACCTTCGAAACCGTGGGAGTCGAAACCCCTGCCTGCAAGGCAACTGCCGCCAGAGTCGCCTTTTGCGTGCGCTCAGTCCTTACCAAGGGACCATCCCATCCTTCGAAACATTTCGACTACGGCAATCTTGCACCTAATAACCCGAGGGGTCAATGAAGTCCCTGTAAGAATGCAAAAAGAGGCTGCGCGTGGCCCTTGACTGTGATGCGGCTCACCGATACATTTTGACAACCGACCGCAAGTTTTCGAAATATTTCGAGCTATTGTCGGTGCGACCATCAACCGAATCGATGTGGGTGATCCGCCTCGGAGCCGAGGCAATGCCTGCTTCATACGTTACCGGGACCCAGCGTTGAGCCCGGAGGATGAACGGAAACGACATGACATTTCGAAAGTTGCGTTCGGCAGCCGTGGCAATCACTGCGGCAGGACTGGCAGTCAGCCTCGCCGCCTGCGGTTCTTCAGGACCGGCAGGTTCCAGCGTCAGCAGCGACTCGGCCAGCATGTGGGGCCTGACCGGCGGCAACCAGCCTGTACTGCAGAAATCGGTGGACGATTGGAACCAGGCAAATCCGGACAAGTCGATCAAGCTCGATTTCTTCGCCAACGACGCGTATAAGACGAAGGTCCGCACGGCCATCGGCGCCGGTGAAGGACCCACGTTCGTCTACGGCTGGGGCGGCGGGGTGCTGAAATCGTACGTCGATGCCAGCCAGGTGGATGACCTGTCCACGTTCGTCAAGGACAACCCGCAGGTCAAGGACCGCTACCTTCCATCGGTGCTCAAGAACGGCGAAGTAAACGGCAAGACCTACGCGTTGCCGAACAACAACGTCCAGCCGGTCGTCCTCTACTTCAACAAAGACGTCTTCGACAAGGTCGGTGCCCAGCCGCCCAAGACCTGGGACGACTTGATGGCCCTGGTGCCGAAGTTCAAGCAGGCCGGCATCGCTCCCTTCTCCCTGGGCGGCCAATCGAAGTGGCCGGACCTTATGTGGCTCGAGTACCTCGTGGAGCGCATCGGCGGCCCTGAAGTCTTCGCCAATATCGCCGCCAACAAGCCTGGTGCCTGGTCTGATCCTGCCGTGAAGGAAGCGCTCACGAAGATCCAGGAGCTGGCCGGTGCCGGCGGGTTCATCAACGGCTTCTCTTCAGTGGCTGCCGACAGCAACGCGGACCAGGCCCTGATGTACACGGGCAAGGCAGCCATGATCCTGCAGGGCGGCTGGATCTACCAGGGCATGAAGAAGGACGCCGCGGACTTCGTCAAGAGCGGGAAGCTTGGCTACACCACCTTCCCCACCGTCTCCGGCGGCAAGGGAGACCCGGCGAACGTCGTCGGAAATCCCTCCAACTTCTGGTCCATTTCAGCCAAGGCGACTGACGCCCAGAAGAAGGCCGCCTTGGACTATGTCAAGGACGGCATGTTCACCGACGCGAATACCGACGCCCTCATCAGTTCCGGCGCTGTGCCGGTGGTCAAGGGAATTGAAGACAAGCTGGCCGCCTCGCCGGACAAGGATTTCCTGACCTTCGTCTATGGCCTGGCCAAGAACGCCCCCAGCTTCACGCTCTCCTGGGACCAGGCGCTCAGCCCGGCCCAGGGAGACGCCATGCTGTCGAACCTGGACCAGATCTTCCTGCAGAAGATCAGCCCGGACCAGTTCATCAGCACCATGAACGCCACGATAGGAAAGTAAGCGGCCATGGCGGTTCTTGGTTCTACCAACCGGGGGGTCCGTGACTCGGGCCCCTCGGGGTGGCTCGCGGTCCCGGCGCTGGTCTTCTTCCTCGCCTTTGCCGTCATCCCGCTGATCGGCGTTGTCTTCCTCAGCTTCACAAGCTGGAACGGACTGGGCGAGATCAAGCTGCAGGGCCTGGCCAGCTGGACGACGGTACTGACCGATCCGGTAACGGGCAACGCGCTGGTCGTGACTGCCAAAGTCATGTTCTTCTCGTTCATCGTCCAGGCCCCCGTCAGCCTGCTGCTGGGGGTCTTCACCGCCGGCGGCCAAAAGTACCGGGCGGCCCTTGCCGTCCTCTACTTCCTGCCATTGCTGCTGTCGTCCGCGGCCGTTGCCATCGCCTTCAAAGCCCTGCTCGATCCCAACTTCGGCCTGGGCCCCGGATTCAACCTGCCCATCCTCGCCCAAGACTGGCTGGGCAACTCGGATCTGGTCCTCTTCGTGGTCGTCTTCGTTATTGCCTGGCAGTTTGTCCCGTTCCACACACTGATCTACCAAGGCGGCGTGCGCCAGATCCCGGCCTCGCTCTATGAGGCAGCTGAAATCGACGGCGCAGGCCGGTTGCGCCAGTTCTGGAACATCACCCTGCCGCAGCTGAAGTACACCATCATCACCTCCTCCACCCTGATGGTGGTGGGCAGCCTGGCCTACTTCGACCTGATCTTCGTGCTGACCGGCGGCGGACCGGGCTACAGCACCCGGCTCCTTCCGCTGCATATGTACCTCACCGGCTTCAAGGCCAATGACATGGGCGCGGCGAGCGCCCTCGGCGTCATGCTGATCGTCATCGGCCTGGGACTGGCGCTCCTGCTCCAGCGCCTGGGCGGAAAGAACCGCAACGCGAGCCAATTGGAAGGTGCCTGATGGCGTCCACGACACAACTCCCGATTCCCCCTTCGCCGGCCACCCGAACCATCGCGGAAAAACCAGCTGTCAGGTCCAAGGGGCCAGGCCGGATGCGGCCGAACCTCCTGGGCGGCTTGGGCGGCTGGCTTTGGCTCGCCGTCATCATCGTGCCCATCTATTACGTGGTGATCACCAGCTTCAAGAACCAGGCGGGGTTCTTCACGTCCAACCCGATGCTGCCGGCAACGGAACCTACGCTGGATAACTACAAGCTGGTGCTGGACAACAACTTCGCCAGGTACTTCGCCAACAGCCTGATCGTCACGCTGGGCACGGTGCTGCCGGCGCTGCTGGTCTCCTTCATGGCCGCGTACGCCATCGTCCGCGGACGGGGAAAGTTCCTGAGCCTGACGAACAACCTTTTCCTCCTGGGCCTGGCCATCCCGCTGCACGCCACGATCATCCCCATCTACTGGATGATCACCAAGGCCCACATGTACGACACGTTGCTGGCGCTGATCCTGCCGTCCGTGGCCTTTGCCATCCCGGTCAGCGTCCTCATCCTCTCCAACTTCATGCGGGACGTCCCCAATGAGCTGTTTGAGTCGATGCGTCTGGATGGTTGCTCGGACTGGGCCATGATGTGGCGGCTTGCGCTTCCCATGACCAAGCCCGCCGTCATCACCGTGGGCATCTACAACGCCCTCCACGTCTGGAATGGCTTCCTCTTCCCACTGATCCTGACGCAGAGTCCCGCCACCAGGGTGCTGCCCCTGTCGCTGTGGACCTTCCAAGGCGAGTTCAGCGTGAACATCCCCGCCATTCTTGCCTCCGTCGTGCTGGCCACCCTTCCACTCCTCGTGGTGTACGTCATCGCCCGCCGGCAGCTGCTCAGCGGCCTGACCGCCGGCTTCAGCAAGTAGAAAGGACCGATGCCATGAGCATCGCCAAACCCCTCCGGGTGGGCATGGTGGGCTACGCCTTCATGGGTGCCGCCCACTCCCACGCCTGGCGCACCGCGCCACGGTTCTTCGACCTGCCGCTGCAGCCACAGCTCACCGCAGTGGCCGGGCGGAATGCCAACGGCGTCCAGGCGGCCGCAGACAAGCTGGGCTGGGACTCCGTGGAGACCGACTGGCGGCGCCTGATCGAACGCGACGACATCGACCTCATCGACATCTGCACGCCCGGCAACACCCACGCGGAGATCGCCATCGCGGCCCTCGAAGCCGGCAAGCACGTGCTGTGCGAAAAGCCGCTGGCCAACTCCGTGGAAGAAGCCGAACGAATGACACTGGCCGCGGAGACTGCCGCGAAGCACGGCGTCCTCTCCATGTGCGGCTTCAGCTACCGACGCACCCCGGCCCTGGCACTGGCCAAGCGCTTCGTGGAGCAGGGACGGATCGGCGACCTCCGGCACGTCCGGGCCCAATACCTGCAGGACTGGCTCGCCGACGCCAACGCCCCCATGACCTGGCGGCTGGACAAGGCCAAGTCCGGATCCGGGTCCCTGGGCGACATCGGTGCGCACAGCATCGACGCCGCCCAGTGGGTCACGGGGCAAAACATCAGCGGGGTCTCGGCACTGCTGGAAACCTTCGTCCCCGAACGTCCGCTGGCAGGCGACCTGGTGGGCCTGGGCGGCCACGGCGACGTCAGCAGCGAGGCCCCGCGCGGGAGTGTCACCGTCGATGATGCGGCCATCTTCAGCGCAAGGTTCGACGGCGGCGCCTCCGCGGGCGCGATCGGCGTGTTTGAAGCTACGCGGTACGCCCTGGGCCGGAAGAACGCCATGCGGCTGGAGATCAACGGCACCAAAGGTTCCCTCGCCTTTGACTTCGAGGAGATGAACGTCCTCTCCTTCTACGACGCGGCTGAATCGCCCGACGCAGGATTCCGCCGGATCTTCGTCACCGAGCCCGAGCACCCGTACGTCGGAAACTGGTGGCCCACCGGGCACGGCCTCGGGTACGAACACGGCTTCACCCACCAGGTGGTGGACCTCGTCACCGCCATCGGCGAAGGCCGGCAGCCTGAACCGTCCTTCGCGGATGCCCTGCAGGTACAGCGGGTCCTTGCTGCCGTGGAGTCCAGCGCCGCGAATTCGAGCCAATGGCAAAAAGTCTGAGCGATCCACAGCTCCAAGAACCCAAGGAACACCCAATGACACGACCAATCACGCTGTTCACCGGCCAATGGGCCGACCTGCCCTTCGAGGAAGTGGCCCGGCTTGCCGGCGAGTGGGGTTTTGACGGGCTGGAAATCGCCTGCTGGGGCGACCACCTGGACCCCCGCCGGGCAGCGGAGGACGACAACTACCTCCAGGGCCGGCTGGACATCCTGGAGAAAAACAACCTCCAGGTGTTCGCCATCGCCAACCACCTGACCGGCCAGGCCGTCTGCGACGACCCCATCGATGAGCGCCACCAAGGCATCCTCTCGGCGGAGGTCTGGGGCAACGGTGAGCCTGAAGGGGTGCGCCGCCGGGCAGCGGAATCCATGAAGGACACCGCCCGGGCGGCCGCACGGCTTGGCGTCAAGACCGTGACGGGGTTCACCGGTTCCTCCATCTGGAAGGCCGTCGCCATGTTCCCGCCCGCCACGCAGGCAATGGTCGACGCCGGCTACCAGGACTTCGCGGACCGGTGGAACCCCATCCTGGACGTCTTCGACGACGTGGGAGTCCGGTTCGCCCTGGAGGTCCACCCGTCCGAGATCGCCTACGACTACTGGACCACGAAGCGGACCCTTGAAGCTATTGGCCACAGGGAAAATTTTGGGCTGAACTTCGATCCCTCCCACTTCATCTGGCAGGACCTGGATCCCGTGATGTTCCTTCAGGACTTCGCGGACAGGATCTTCCATGTGCATGTGAAGGAGTCCGTCCGGCAGCTGGATGGGCGCAACGGCAGGCTGGGTTCACACCTCGCCTGGGCGGACCCCCGCCGGGGCTGGGACTTCGTCACGGCAGGACACGGTGACGTGCAGTGGAACCGCATCTTCCGGACACTGAACGCCATTGGCTACGAGGGTCCCACCAGCATCGAATGGGAGGATGCTGGAATGGACCGCCTCATCGGCGCCCCGCAGGCCCTTGCCATGGTCCGGGAACTGGCACGCATTGCCCCGCCCGCAGCCGCTTTCGACGCCGCCTTCGCGAGCCGCTGATCCCTGCTCCTTCCGGCCCGCGAGGCCGGTAGCCAAACAAAGGAAATCCAATGACAGAACGCAAGCATGCACTGGTGGTCCGGGGCGGCTGGGACGGCCACCAGCCCTACGAGGCCACCGAGCTCTTCATTCCCTATCTCAAAGACAACGGCTATGACGTCCGGGTGGAGGAATCCCCCAAGGTCTACGCCGACGCCGCGTACATGGCCGGGGTGGACCTGATCGTGCAGTGCATGACCATGTCCACCATCGAAAAGGACGAGTTCGCCGGACTGCGGGCCGCCGTGGAGAACGGCACCGGCCTGGCCGGCTGGCACGGTGGAATCGCCGATTCCTACCGGAACACCTCCGACTACCTGCACCTGATCGGCGGCCAGTTCGCCTGCCACCCAGGCAAACACCCGGATGAGTGCATCGGCGAGCAGTCGGACAACTATGTGCCCTATACCGTCAATATGCTGCCCGCGGCGGCCGAACACCCCATCACCCGGGGCATCCAGGACTTCGACCTGGAGACCGAGCAGTACTGGGTCCTCTCGGACGACTACATCGACGTCCTCGCCACCACCACCCAAAAAGTCCGCGAGTGGGACCCCTGGCACCGCGAAGTCACCTCCCCCGCCATCTGGACCCGCCAGTGGGGCAAGGGCCGGATCTTCGTCTGCACGCCCGGGCACCGGGTGGAAATCCTGCAGGACCGGAACGTACGCACCATCATCGAAAGGGGCCTGCTGTGGGCAAGCCGTTGAACGTAGGGATCATTGGCTGCGGAGCCATCATCGCCCAGTACCTCACCACTTTCCGCCGGTTGGACCAGATCCGGCTGGTCGCCGTCGCGGACCTCGACCCGGCGCGTGCGCAGGCCGTTGCGGACGGTTACGAGGGCGTCCGCGCCATCTCCGTGGAGGAACTCCTTGCCGCGGACGACGTCGAACTGGTCCTGAACCTGACCATCCCCGCCGCGCATGCTGACGTTGCGCTAAAGGCGATCGCCGCCGGCAAGAGCGTCTACGGCGAAAAGCCGCTGGCAGCCACAACCGAGGAAGCAGGCCAGGTGCTGGATGCGGCACGCGAGGCCGGTGTCGCCGTCGGCTGCGCCCCTGACACCGTGCTGGGCACCGGGATCCAAACCGCCCGCAAAGCGATCGACGACGGCCTGATCGGCGCACCCATCTCGGCCACCGCCACCATGGCAACTCCGGGGCACGAACGCTGGCACCCAAACCCGGACTTCTACTACCAGCCCGGCGGCGGGCCCCTCCTGGACATGGGGCCCTACTACGTCACGGCCTTGGTGACGCTGCTGGGACCGGTGGTGTCCGTGGTGGGTGCCGCCAGCCATACCCGGAACCAACGAACCATCGGGTCCGGACCGCGGCAGGGCGAGCAGGTAGCCGTTAACATCGACTCCCACGTCACGGGCGTCCTGGTCCACGCCTCGGGTGCACTTTCCACCCTGTTCATGAGCTTCGACGCCGTGAAGTCCAAGTCCCCGAACATCGAAATCCACGGCGAACGCGGATCCCTGGTGGTGCCGGACCCCAACCACTTCGACGGCGACGTCCAGCTGTTCTCCCTGGGCGCCGAGGACTGGGAAACACTTCCCGCCTCCGCAGGCTACATCGACTCCGGACGCGGGTTCGGCATCGCTGACCTGGCTTCCACCCCGCAGGGCAAGGAACCGCGCGCGGGAGGTGCCCTGGCCTACCACGTCCTGGAAGTCATGGAATCCATCCTCGATTCGGCCCGCAAGGGCACCTCCGTGGCCATCCAGAGCACCGTGGACCGGCCTGAAGCCGTGGCCCTGACGCTCCTTGCCGGCCAGGCGGACGCCCTCCAGCCGCTCTGACCGGCAGTCGGGAGCCGCGCCGCCCTACAGCATCTCGTCGCTGCGGGCGGCGCGGTTCCTGCCCAGCGATTTGGCCCGGTAGAGGGCGGCATCGGCTGAAGCGATGAGGCGGTCCACGCTGGAGGTGCCGGCGTCGTAGACGGAAATCCCGTAACTGGCCGTGGGCAGCTCCAGTCCGCCCGGCGCGGCAGCGTCGGCCAGCCGCCTGCTGATCTCCTCCGCGATTGCCTCCGCCCGCTCGGCGCTGGCCCCGGGAACCAGGATGACGAACTCCTCCCCGCCGTACCTCCCGGTCAAGTCCGTGGAACGCACGGTGGCTACGCAGGCGTCAGCGAAGGCCTTCAGGGCGAAGTCCCCGGCAGCGTGCCCGTAGGTGTCGTTGACCGTCTTGAAATGGTCCAGGTCGGCAAGGATCAACGCCCCGGATCCGCGGGTGATGGCGCGGTCTGCGAGCTGCTCGGCAGCAAGGTCCAGGAACGCCTTGCGGTTCAGGAGCCCGGTGAGGTCATCGCGGGTGGCCACCACGCGGAGGGCACGCGTCTGCTGTTCGCTGCTCAGTGCTGCCATGCTGAAGGAGACCACCACCAGCAGCACCATGGTCACCATGGTGGTCACGGCGGACCCGAAGACCGTGACGAACACTGGACCGTCCTGGCCGTCCAGGAGGAAGGCCACCCACCGGAACAAGTAGAAAACGGACAGCCCTCCAGCAGCCACGGCCATGGGAATGCGGACCCTCGAGTAGCCGGGTTCCAGGCGCCACAGCTCATGGGATGCCAGCCCGATGGTGGCGCTCATGGCGGCGAGGAACACGGCGCCACCGGACCATGTGTTGGTGGCCGG
The DNA here is from genome assembly GCF_000374865.1 of Arthrobacter sp. 135MFCol5.1. Lineage (GTDB taxonomy): Bacteria > Actinomycetota > Actinomycetes > Actinomycetales > Micrococcaceae > Arthrobacter. Next base: position 89,075 of record NZ_KB895465.1, read on the forward strand.
GTGGTCCAGCACGGAGGCAACCAGCGTGACCAGCGGGATGCCCGTGAAGGCCCACTTCGGCGGCGGCGCAGTCCGCAGGGAACGTGCCCCGGCCCAGACCGCCACCGCACCGTACACCAGCACCGCGTTACCCAGCGGATTGGCCCAAACCTGGTGGGGGGTGCCGTTCAGCAGGAAGCAGCCCGACCCCGCCAGGAAGAACACCAGGGCAACGCACCACCAGCCGCTGTACGGCGAGCGCGTCACCCGGTATGCGGAAAAGTAGAAGAGGACCACCAGCGCCAGGGCCATCAGGCCAAACGCGATGCGCAGGGTTGCGGTGTCCAGAACCATATGCAGGAAGTCCCCCCAAAAGCCCGAATGCTGCCGCAGCAAGTATCACACCCCGCCGCGCCTGGCAGAAGAACCCCGCACCATGATTAAGCGCGGAACCCCGCACTGGACGGGATCTGGAACCCCGCGGGGAACTTCGCCGGCGGGAGCGGAGTTGAACCGGTTATGGACGACCCTCCTTCACACATGCCTTTGCCCCTCTGCCGCCTGACCGGACCACCGGCCACCACAGGAGAGGGGCGCCCCAATGTATGAATGGATCATGCTGGGCATCGGCCTGGTCCTGACCGTCGGTACCGGCTTCTTCGTCGCCTCCGAGTTCGCCCTGGTGAACCTTGACCGGCATGACCTCGAGTCCCGACAGGCCCGCGGCGAGAAGCGGCTGGGCCCCACCATCAAAGCGCTGCGGATCACCTCAACCCACCTTTCCGGTGCGCAGCTGGGCATCACGCTGACCACCCTCCTCACCGGCTACACCTTTGAACCGGCCATCAGCCGGCTGCTCAGCGCGCCGCTCACCTCGCTGGGCGTTCCCGATGCGGTGGTTCCCGCCGTTGGCTCCGTTGCCGGGATCTTCCTGGCCACGGTCTTTTCGATGGTGGTGGGCGAGCTCGTCCCGAAGAACTTCGCCCTGGCACTGCCGCTGGCTACCGCCAAGGTGGTGGTCCCGTTCCAGGCCCTGTTCACGGCTGTGTTCAAGCCGGTGATCCTGCTCTTCAACAACACAGCCAACCGGATCATCCGGGGGTTCGGGATCGAACCGAAGGAGGAGCTCTCCGGTGCGCGCAGCGCCGAGGAGCTGAGCTCCCTGGTGCGCCGCTCCGCCGTCGAAGGGGTCTTGGACCTTGACCACGCCACCCTGTTGCGCCGCACCCTGCGTTTTTCGGAGTACAGCGCAGCGGACGTGATGACTCCGCGCGTGCGCATGGCGGCTGTCGCGTCCGGTGACACCGCCGAGGACATTGTGGCCCTTGCCACGGCCACCGGCTACTCCCGCTTTCCCGTGATCGGCCGCGACCGGGACGAGGTGCTGGGCCTCCTGCACGTCAAGCAGGCGTTCGCGCTGCCCCTGGACCAGCGCGCCGGGACCACCGCGGCGGGGCTGATGGTTGAACCGCTCAGGGTCCCGGAGTCGATGGGCGTGGACACCCTCCTGGGCCTCCTCCGCCGGCAGGGGCTCCAGGTGGCCATCGTCTCCGACGAGTACGGCGGTACCGCCGGAATCGTCACGCTCGAGGACCTGGTGGAAGAGATAGTGGGCGAACTCGAGGATGAACACGACCGCGCACGGGCGGGTGTGGTCCGGGTTGGCCGGTCCGTCACGTTCGACGCGGCGCTGCGCCCCGATGAACTGCTGGACCGCACCGGCATCGAGGTTCCGGACGGGGAGGAGTACGACACAGTTGGCGGGTTCGTCACGGACCAGCTGGACCGGCTGCCGGAGCTGGGCGACGAAGTGGCGGTCGACGGCGGCACCCTCCGTGTGGAGCGCGTGGCGGGGATGCACGTGGAGCGGCTCCGCTTCACTCCCGCCGGGGCCGCCGAACCGCCGCGGAGCCCGCATGACCGGATCATCGACAACCTGACCCAGGAGCTGGCCCATGAGTGACTACCTTCCCGGCATCATCTGGCTGGCCGTGCTCCTGCTGGTGAACGGCTTCTTCGTCGGTGCCGAGTTTGCCGTCATTTCCGCACGCCGGTCCCAGATTGAGCCCAAGGCGGAGGCGGGGAGCAAGGCGGCCAAAACCACCCTCTGGGCCATGGAGCATGCCACCCTCATGCTGGCCACCAGCCAGTTGGGCATCACTGTCTGCTCGCTGGTCATCCTGAACGTCTCCGAGCCCGCCATCCACCACCTCCTGGAAATCCCGCTGGGCCTGACATCCCTGTCCTATGAGGCGATCAGCATCATCGCGTTCGTTGTGGCGCTGCTGCTGGTGACGTTCCTGCATGTGGTGGTGGGGGAAATGGTGCCCAAGAACATCTCCTTCTCGGTACCCACCCGGGCGGCCCTGTTGCTCGCTCCCCCGTTGGTCCTGGTGGCCCGGGTATTCAAACCGGTGATCTGGTCGCTGAACGGGATTGCCAATGCCGTCCTCCGGCTCTTCCGGGTGGAACCCAAGGATGAGGCCACCAGCGCTTACACGCTGGACGAGGTCGCCACCATCGTGGAGCAGTCCACCAGGGACGGGATGCTGGCTGACACCAGTGGCACCCTGAGCAACGCCTTCGAATTCACGGCCAAGACCGTGGCAGATGTCCAGGTCCCCATGGCGGAGATGGTGCTGCTGCCGGAGTCGGCCACGCCTGCTGATATCCAGCTGGCCGTAGCCGGGCACGGCTACTCCCGGTACATCCTGACCAACCCGGCCGGGGAACCTGGCGGCTACCTCCACCTGAAGGACGTCATGGACCTGACCACGGCCGGGAAGTTCCACCAGCCGGTGCCGGCCAAGCGGATCCGGCGCCTCGCCTCGGCCTTTGCCGGCGCCGACCTTGAGGATGCGCTGGCCGCCATGCGCCGGACGGGGGCCCACGTGGCCCGGGTGTTCGACGCCGGCGGCAGGACCACAGGGATGCTCTTCCTCGAAGACATCATCGAGGAGCTGGTGGGCGAGGTCCAGGACGCCACCAGCGCCTAGCGGCCGGAAGGGGGTGGATCCACGGGAGTCCGCCCCCCTTGTGGTCCAGGCTCTGGTGCCCGACGCCGGTGGCCACTAAAGTGGGTCCCGGCCCCATCCTGCCGTTCCCGGCAGGGTGACGGGACCCGCACGAGGGAGAGGAGGTGGCTTTGATGACTGCAACTGCCGCGCGCCGTGAGCGCCCCGCATCAACACCATCAACCATCCTTTCCCGTTGCACGCGCCATTCCTGAGATTCCTGACCGGTACCTCGCGCCTGCTCCGGGAACCTTTCCGAGGACACCAACGTGCATATTCCTTCAGGCAACGCCCTGGACAACCCTGGCATCAACAACCCTTCAACGGCCGAGGGCCCTTTCGCCTACGGCTACACGCCCGCCGTCGCCCGCCATTTCGCCGCACATCCCAACCCCGAGGCCACCAGCGCCGGGCGGGTGGTGCGCGTGGACCGAACGCTGCTGCTGGTCGCCGTCGCCGACGGGCTGCTCCACCTTCCCTACCCGCTCACCGGCGACCAGCCCGTCACCGGTGACTGGGTCTGGATCGGCCCCAACCGCGCCGGCGGGCGCCAGATCCTGGCCATCCTGCCCCGCCGGTCCGAGCTCAGCCGCAAACGTGCCTTCGAGGACTCGTCCGCCGAGCAGGTCCTTGCCGCCAACATGGACACCGTTGGCGTGGTGGTGCCCGTGGACCGGCCGCTCACCCACAACCGGCTGGAGCGGACCCTGGTGGCGGTATGGGACTCGGGCGCCACTCCCCTGGTGATCATCACCAAGGCTGACCTTGCGCAGGTGGCGGACGACGTCGTCGGGAAGGTGGTCCTTCAGGCGGCGGGCGTGGACGTGGTGACCACCTCTGCCGAGAACGGCGACGGCATCGACGAATTGATGGGCCGCATTCCGGCCGGAGGCACCATTGTGCTCCTGGGTCCGTCCGGAGCCGGCAAGTCCACCTTGATCAACGCCTTGGCGGGGCAGGAAGTCCAAGAGACCGGTGCCGTGAGGTCCGGCGATTTCAAGGGCAAGCACACCACCACCGCCCGCGAACTGGTGCCGCTGTCCAACGGCACGGTGCTGATGGACACACCCGGCGTGCGGGGTTTCGGGCTGTTCGACGCCGGCGAAGGCGTGGGCGGGATGTTCGGCGACGTGGAGGAACTGGCCGCGGGCTGCCGGTTTGCGGACTGCGCGCACGGAACTGAGCCCGGTTGCGCAGTCCGGGAAGCGATTGACGGGGGCGTCCTGGAGGAACGGCGCTGGAATTCGTACCTGAGGATGCAGCGTGAACTCGCAGCCCTGGCCCGCCGCTCCGACGTTGCCGCCCAGCGCGCTTACCACCGGGAGTGGCAGCAGAAGGTGGTCTCCGCGGGAAAGTCGCAGCGCTCCGCAGAGCGCGAGGCCTTCGAACGCGGCAGCCGGAACGCCGGGAAGGGCCGGAACCGGAAGCGGTAGCGGCCCCTTGCTCCGGCGCAGGGGGTGGGGGGTAGGGTGCGGTCATGGACATCATCCTGGTACCCGGATTCTGGTTGGACGCTTCATCCTGGGCGGAGGTGACACCTGCCCTGGAGGCAGCGGGCCACCGCCCCCACCCCCTGACCCTGCCCGGACTGGAATCGGTGGACTCCAGCCGGGCCGGAATAGGGCTGCAGGACCACATAGACGCCGTGGTCCAGGCCGTCGATGCCATCGGCGGCAAGGTGGTCCTGGTGGGGCATTCGGGAGGTGGCGCCATCATCCACGGGGCCGTTGACGCACGGCCGGACAAGGTGGAGCGCGCCATCTACGTGGACAGCGGCCCACTGGGCGAAGGGGGTGTGATCAATGACGAACTGCCCGCCGAGGGTGACGACATTCCCCTTCCGCCTTGGGAAAGCTTCGATGACGCCGACCTGGTGGACCTGGACGACGGGCTCCGCCGGGCCTTCCGCGCACGCGCCATTCCCGAACCGCGGGGCGTGGCCTACGGCAGGCAGCACCTGCATGACGAGCGCCGCTACGCCGTGCCCGCCACTGTGATTGCGTGCGAGTTTCCCGCGGCCCTGCTCAGGGAGTGGATCGCGGCCGGCAGTCCGTTCGTCGCCGAGCTGGCGCGGGTCCACGACGTCGACTATGTCGACCTGCCCACCGGCCACTGGCCGCAATTCACCAAGCCGGCGGAACTGGCACGTGCCATCCTGGCGGCAGTTGACCGGTCAGGCATGGACTGAATCGGCGTAACCCTTGCGCACGACACATCCGCCTCTCCATAATAAATGAATGTCATTCATTTATTCGACCGCCGTTGGGGCCACCGCCGCCCCCAACCACGTTTCGCCCTCCGCCACCACCGGGATGCCCGCCGAGTGGGAGGCCCACCAGCGCACCTGGATGGCATTTCCGCCACCCAACGAAACCTTCGGTCCAACAGGCAGCCCCACCCTTGACCGCGCCCGCGCCGCGTGGACCAGGGTGGCACAGACCATTGCCAGGTACGAGCCGGTCACCGTGGTGGCCGATCCCCGGGACGCCACGGCCGCACGGGAATGGCTCGGCACGGGCATCGACATCGTGGAGGTCCCCCTCGATGACGCCTGGCTTCGGGACAGCGGACCCACCTTCGTACACCAACCGGACGGATCAGTGGCCGCCGTGGACTGGATCTTCAACGGTTGGGGCGCCCAGGAATGGGCAGCCTGGGGCAACGACGAAGCAGTGGCAAAGGCCGTCGCCGCCACAACCGGCGTCCCCGTCCGGACAAGTCCACTGGTGAACGAGGGCGGCGGATTCCACGTGGACGGTGAGGGGACAGTGTTGCTGACCGAGACCGTCCAGCTTGATCCCGGCCGCAACCCCGGCGCCACCAAGGACTCCGTGGAAGCGGAGGTTTCCGCGGCCCTGGGGACCAGCAAGGCCATCTGGCTGCCGCGCGGACTCACGCGCGATTACGACGAATTCGGCACCCGCGGCCATGTGGACATCGTGGCAACCTTCGCTGGACCCGGCACCATCCTGCTTCACCGCCAAGACGACCCCGCACACCCGGATCACGCCGTCTATCTCCAACTGAAGGCGGTCCTGTCCGGCCAAATGGACGCCCAGGGCCGGCCGCTGCGCATTATCGACGTTCCCGCGCCCACAACCCTCAAGGACGACGAAGGTTGGGTGGACTGGTCCTACATCAACCACTACGTGGCTAACGACGTGGTGGTGCTGTGCAGCTTCGATGATCCCAACGACGCCATCGCCGCAGGCATCCTCGAGCGCGCGTACCCGGGCCGAACTGTGGAACTGGTGGACGCCCGCGACATCTTCGCCTTCGGCGGCGGCATTCACTGCATCACCCAGCAGCAGCCTGCCCCGAGGGAGGAGGCCGCGTGAAACTGGTCGAGGAGCAAAAGTCCGCGCCCGCAGCCCGCCCGTTCAACGTCGTCGAGGCCGGCATCAGCCGGCTGCGTGCGGCGCTCGAGTCCGGCGAGGTCACCAGCGAGGAGCTGGTGGAGCTGTACCTGGAGCGGATCCGAAAATATGACTCATCAGGCATATGTCTAAATGCCATGGTGGTCATGAACCCTGCGGCGGTGGCCGAGGCGCAGGCGTCCGATCGGCGCCGGGCGGCCGGCTTCACGCTGGGCCCGCTGGACGGCATCCCCTACACGGCCAAGGACAGTTACCAGGTCCGCGGCCTCACCGTGGCCGCCGGTTCCCCGGCGTTCAAGGACCTGGTGGCGCAGCGCGACGCCTTCACCATTGAACGGCTCCGGGCCGGCGGCGCAGTCCTGATCGGGCTTACCAACATGCCTCCCATGGCCAACGGCGGGATGCAGCGCGGGGTCTACGGCCGGGCAGAAAGCCCATACAACGCGGACTACCTCACGGCCGCCTTCGCGTCAGGTTCGTCCAACGGCTCCGGGACCGCCACCGCCGCCAGTTTCGCGGCGTTCGGCCTCGCGGAAGAGACCTGGTCCTCCGGTCGCGCCCCGGCGTCCAACAACGCCCTGTGTGCCTATACCCCCTCGCGCGGGGTCATTTCCGTCCGCGGAAACTGGCCCCTGGTGCCCACCATGGACGTGGTGGTTCCGCACGCCCGGACCATGGCCGACCTGCTCGAAGTCCTGGACGTCGTGGTGGCGGACGACGCCGAGGCACGCGGGGATTTCTGGCGCGTCCAGCCGTGGGTGCCGGTACCCAAGGCATCAAGTGTCCGCCCGCCGTCGTACGTTGAGCTGGCCGTGCCGGACGCTTCCGCAGCAGCCGGCGTCCTCGCGGGCAAGCGGCTGGGTATCCCCCGGATGTACATCAACGCCGATCCCGACGCCGGGACGTCGGACCATCCGGGCATCGGTGGTCCCACGGGGCAGCGGATCAATACCCGGGACTCGGTGCTGGACCTCTGGAACGCAGCCCGGCAGGACCTCGAGGCCGCAGGTGCGGAGGTCATCGAAGTGGACTTCCCCGTGGTGTCCAACTACGAAGGGGACCGGCCGGGCGCGCCCACCATCGCCACGCGGGGATTCGTGTCCCCGGAGTATCTGCGGCGGGAGATCGTGGACCTGTCAGCCTGGGCGTGGAATGACTTCCTTGATGCCAACGGTGATCCGCGGCTGAACCGCCTGTCTGACGTGGACGGCTCCGCCATCTTCCCAGCCCCTGAAGGTTCGCTGCCGGACCGCTACGACGGGTTCGATGACGACATCAGCGACTATCCCGCCTGGATCCGGGAGTACGGCGTTCCAGTCCTGGCCGATATTCCGCACCTGCCCGAAGGATTGGCGGGGCTGGAGGAAACCCGGCGCGTCGACCTGGAGGAATGGATGGACCGGCTGGGACTGGATGCCGTGGTGTTCCCGGCAGCTGCCGACGTTGCACCCGCCGATGCCGACAGCAACGAGGCTTCCGCAGACATCGCGTGGCGCAACGGCGTGTGGGTGGCCAACGGAAACCTGGTCCCCCGGCACCTGGGCATCCCCACGGTCACGGTCCCGATGGGAGTCGCGGCTGACCTTGCCATGCCCGTGGGCCTGACCATCGCCGGCAAAGCGTACAGCGACACGGACCTGCTCCAGCTGGCCGCGGCCTTCGAAACCACCGGCAGCCGCCGCGTCCCGCCGCCGCGCACCACGCAGGCAGGAGATACAGGGACCTCCTGACGGAGCAGGCCCGCAGTGGCTATTCTGGTCGCAGTGACTTTCATGCATTCCCAGTGACATCCCGCTGCCGGCAGTTCTTGTCCTTCCGTACAGGAACGGTGATTCCGTGCGTCCCGGAGGGGAACCCGAACCCGGGTTCCCTTCCTTTCCGCACCCTTATCGGAACCACCCCAGGGAGCCCCCATGGAACCCACCACCCCACGCCTCACACCTGACTGCACCCAGTGCTTTGCACTGTGTTGCACCGCCTTCGGATTCACCCGCTCCGCGGACTTTGCCATCGACAAGCCGCCAGCCACCCCGTGCCCCAACCTGGCAGGCGACTTCTCCTGCACCATCCACCGCAGCCTGCGCGCCCGCGGGTTCGCGGGCTGCACGGCCTTTGACTGCTTCGGTGCCGGCCAGGCCGTCAGCCAGCGGCTCTTCGGAGGGACCAGCTGGCGGGAGGACCCCCGGTCGGCCAAGGACATGTTTACCGCCTTCAAGGTCCTGCGGCAGCTCCACGAAATGCTCTGGCAACTGGACCGGGCGGAGTCGCTTGCTTACAGCCCGGAAACGGCACGGGAGGTGGGCCAGGTACACAGCCTCGTACAGAGAATCGCCGGTGGAAGCCTCGAAACGGTCCTTGCAGCCGACGTCGGGTCCCTCCATGAGAGTGTTGGCGCGGTTCTGCGGGAGGTCAGCGAGGAGGTCCGCGCAGGTTACTTCGACTCCGATCCGCGCGTTGTCCACCTGGCTCCAAGTGCCGACCTGGCAGGCGCCGACCTCCGCGGCTGGCAGCTGAGCGGTGCGGACCTGCGCGGGGCCTGCCTGATCGCCGCCGACCTGCGCGGCACGGACCTGACGGCTGTGGACCTGCTGGGCGCCGACCTGCGGGATGCAAGGCTGGACGACGCCGACCTGGCGGGAGCGCTGTTCCTCACCCAGGCGCAGGTTGCCGCGGCGCGGGGCAGCGCGGCCACGAGCCTCCCGGCGGGTATCGGACGGCCCGGACACTGGCGGGCCGCCGCCCGCACACCGGAAGTGCCTTGACAGCCCACTTTGTTAGCGCTGACAGTGGGATGACCCCAACACCAAGCGAAAGCCACTCAATGAAGAACTGGGCAGGAAACCTCCAATACTCCTCCGCTGATGTCCGGCGGCCGGAATCGGTCAGCGAACTGGCTGCTATCGTCGCCGGATCGACGCGGGTGAAGGCCTTGGGGTCACGGCACTCATTCAACAGCGTCGGCGACACGGACGGCATGCACGTCCTCCTCGATGCACTCCCCCAGCAGGTGGAGGTGGGTGCGGACCGTTCAACGGTCCGGGTCAGCGGCGGGGTGAGCTACGGTGCCCTGTGCCGGAAGCTGGAAGAGGCCGGCCTTGCCATCCACAACATGGCATCACTGCCGCACATCTCGGTAGCCGGCGCGGTGCAGACCGGCACCCACGGTTCCGGCGTCAACAACCCCGCACTGGCCGGCGCCGTGGAATCGATCGACATGGTTCGGGCCTCGGGCGAGCAGGTCACGCTGTCCCGGAAGGACGGGGACGACTTCCTGGCCAGCGTGGTGGGCATGGGTGCCCTCGGCATCGTCACCGGGCTGGAACTGGCGGTACGGCCAAGCTTCAGCATGCGCCAGCGCGTCCTGGAAGACCTTCCGTGGGATGCCGCGCTGGAGGACTTCACCGCCATCGTGTCCAGCGCCTACAGCGTCAGCCTCTTTACGGACTATGCCGGTGACACCGTCAACCAGGTCTGGCTCAAAGCCCTTGACGGGGAAGAGCCGCTGGCCAACCTGTACGGCGCCACACCGGCCCAGCGCCCGCGCCATCCACTGCCGGACATGTCTGCCGAGAACTGCACCCTCCAGCTGGACCAGCCCGGGCCCTGGCTGGACCGTCTGCCGCATTTCCGCCATGAATTCACGCCGAGCAACGGGGACGAGCTGCAAAGCGAGTTCATCCTGCCCATCGGGCAGGCCCCCGCGGCCCTCCAGGCGGTCCGGGCCCTCGCGGACGAGCTCGCACCCCTGCTCTTTGTCTCGGAGATCCGCACCGGCGCCGCCGATGAGTTTTGGCTCAGCCCGTTCTTCCGGCAGCCGAGCGTGGCCTTGCACTTTACCTGGAAGCCGATGCAACCCGAGGTGGAGGCTTTCCTTCCGGTCCTTGAAGAAGCCCTGCGGCCCTTCGGGGCGAGGCCGCACTGGGGAAAGCTGTTTTCCGCGGACGCTTACGACTGGGAGAAGCTCTATCCGCGCTTCGCAGACTTCCGGGCCTTCGCCGCCGGGCACGATCCGGAGGGCAAATTCCGGAATGGGCTGCTGGACGGCATCCTGGGGGTTCCCGCCCGCCGGTAGTCTGGAACCATGATCCGCCGCCACGCAGCCCTCACCGCCGTCCTGTCCGCAGCTTTATTGTTGACCGGATGCGCCGCGGCAGGGGACGCGGCCGGCAACGCGGCCAGCGCCGCCGCTTCCCAGGCCGCCTCCGCCGTTGCCCAGGAGGTCACCAAGCAGATCTGCGCCAGGGTCCAGGACGGACTTGTTAGCGTGGACGATAAGAAAGCGCTGGCAGGGTTGGTGTCCGCGGCCCGGGAGGCCGGGGTCCCGGCGGAAATCACGACGCCGCTCGGCGACGTGGCTGCATCCGGGGACCAGGTGCCGGCGGACTCGGTCAAGGCCCTCAAGGACGCCTGCCCGGCCTGACCAGCACGAGGGTTCCGCGGACGTTCGGCACGCTCCCCGCGTGTGATCAGTTCTGCCGGGGCTGGTCCCAGCCGCGCATGCCGCCGGCACGGCTGGCCTGGCCGCGGTGCCCCGCACGGTGTTCGGGCGGCGCGAAGGGGACCACTCCGGAGTCATGGCCCGGCGGGACCGCGTGGACGAACTTCGTCAGCTCCTCGCGGAGGGCTTTCCACGAAATATCGGAGTCGCGCGGGTAGGCGTTGACCTCCGCTTCCCGTGCGGCTTCGACCGCGGCACTGCCCGCATCCGTCAGTTCCACCTTTAGTTGCCGGCGGTCCGTGACCTGGCGGGTCCGGGTAATCAGGCCGGCGGCTTCGAGCCGCAGGAGGACCCGGCCCAGCGTCTGGCTCTGGACCCGGATTTCCTCGGCAAGTTGTTCCTGGTTCAGCGGACCCTCCGTCAACCCTTCCAGGGCAATGACGGCGGCACGGGTGAGGCCAAGGTGGGCCAAGGCATCGTCCTGGCGCCGCTGGATCAGGCGCGCCGCCAACGCGATCAGGCGGTAACTGCTCCGGGCATCAGGATCGAGGTTGCTGGTCATCGGGCCGCGGCCTTCCTGCAGGTGGCAAGGTGCTGGTCACCCCGCGTCGCTACCCTCCTACAATAAGCATGCTTAGCAACATATTCGCAAGTAGACTTATTATTTGGCCGCGACGGACCCGTGAATGATTATCTTTTGCCCTTTTTCCGCGATCCCCTGCCACGGCCCTTGTCCGGGTTGGGAGCATAGCGCTGGGCCACTTTCGGGGCTTTTTTGGTGCCGGTTCCCCGCCGGTCCGGTTTGGGACCCTTCTTTTCCTTGACCGGCTGGGCAGAGGGCTGCCGCGAACTGTGGGCAGTGCGCCCGCGGACGATGCCGATGAACTCTTCAAGGACCTCGTCCGTGGCGTCAACAGGCCAGGCCAGCCCGATTTCCGTCCCGTCCAACCCGGTCAGCCGCCGCGCCACCGTGTCTTTGACGTTGAGGTGGCGCGCCACCGGCATGGGGAGGATCACCAGCCCGGCGCCGGTGGCAACCACCTGGAGCGCCGCCTCCGGTCCACCCAATGAAGCCACATCCAGGATCGATTCCTCTTCCAGGTCGGCAAGCGCCACTTCCTCGAACACGGAGATCTCGTGGCCTTTGGGGGCCACCACCACGGGCTGCTCCTCATACAGCGGGATGACATTGAGGCCGTTCCGGTCCACCGGAAGCCGGACAAAGGCCATGTCCGCCCTGCCGTCGCGAAGCACCTCCAGCTGGTCGCCGTCGTCAACCATGGATGCGCGCAGCGGAATATCCTGCATCCGCTCCTCCCACCGGCGGATCCACTTACCGGGCGTCACTCCTGCCACGTAGGAGATGCGAAGCATCCGCGGCTCTGCGCCGGCAACGGCGTCCGGGGCGTCAGGGGCAGGGGTATTGTCGGCGGGCACGTCTTCACAGTACCCGCCGCCCGGATACCCTTGAAGCATGACCTCTGCAAACTCCCAGTCCATGAAGCCGGCCACCGTTGCCAAGAAACTTGGCATCTACCTGCCTGCTGCGCCGCAGGAGTTCCAGGATTCAACCATCACCCGCGAGGAATTCGCCGAGCTCCAGGCCAACCCGCCGGAGTGGCTCGCCGAGCTCCGCCGCAACGGCCCGCACCCCCGCCCGGTGGTGGCACAGAAGCTGAACGTGTCCATCAGCGGCCTTGCCCGCGGCGGCGTGGAGGAAGCGCTTACGACGGCGGAAATCACCGCCCTGCTGCAGGCACCGCCACAATGGCTGGTCACCGAGCGTTCCACGCACGCTGCCGTCCGCGCCGAGGCCCAGCGGGTCAAGGAAGAGGCGGCGAAAAAGCAGGCCAAGAAGGACCGCGCGAAGGCGGAGTAGCCCTCAGTCCTGGTGGATCTGGATGTAGTTGCCGCAGCCGTCGTCGAACACGGCACTGGTGCCGAAGGGATCCGTGGTGGGCGGCGTCTTGAAGCTGACGCCGGCCGCCGTCAGCCGTTCGAATTCGGCCTGGACGTCCGGGACGCCGAAGACGATGGCGGGCAGGCCCGCTTCGCGCACGGCGTTCATGTAGTCCGCGCCGATCGGGTTGTCGCTGGGCTCCAGGAGCAACCCCGTGGAACTGTCGTCCGCGCCGGGGTCCTTGATGATGTAGAGGTTGTACTCAGGCATGGCCATGAGCGTGTCAAAGCCCAGGGTCCCCGTGTAGAAGGCATGGGCCGCTGCGGGATCCTGGACATGGATGCTGCACATTTTGATACGCATGGGTCCACGCTACCCACCTCCCGATGCTTTGCAGTACCCCCTGTGGCCATTCCCTGACGCCATTGACGCGGTGCCCGGAAGACGATGCAATGGAATGACCAGCCCGGGCGTTCCGGCCGGGGCCTGCGGGCGCTGGAGGTGCACAATGTCAGCCATGGACCAATTCCTGTTCCAGGGACTGCATCAAGGTGCGTGGGCGGTCCTGTTGTGTGGTCCGGTCCTGGTTGCCAGCGTGGCCGCCACAGTTTTTGCCGTACGACGCCGGGCACTGGGACCCAAGGGCCGCGCCGCCGAGGTGCCGGACCAGCTGTTCTGGGACCTTTTCCTGGGCTCGTGCGTTGCACTTCCGGCGTTGATCATCCCTGCGATGGTGTCCCCCTGGTCCGGGCTTGTCATGGCGGGCGCGGCGGTGGCCGCGGGAATTGCCGCCCACCACGCCACCCCCCGGTACCTGGCCTGGCATGCGGGCCGCCGTGAGCACCGCCGGCAGCTCTCTGCCCATCAGGCGGCGACGGCTCGGCATGACGAGCTTTTGCTCCGCTGGCGCCGCTATGAGCTCGATCCGGCCAGCATGATCGACTACCCCGCCCTGACGGACGTGCGCCTGCCGGAGACCTCCGCCCTGATCAAGGCGATGCGCACGGCGGACCAGCTGCGCACTGCCGCGCACGCGACGTACCCGGACGCCGTCGGGAGCCTGGCGGCGACCCTGGCGGCGGCCGAACGGGCGGCCGAACGGGCGGCCGAACGGGCGGCCGGAATTCCATCCCGCCAGCCGGCCGACCAGGCCGGCTGAGGTTAACTGCTGTGTCGGGGGCGGTGGATCGGGCCGCCGCCCCGGCGATAGCATCCGAAGATGAAGCCTGAGGAAGTGCCCGTCCGTGACAAGTTCGGCCGGCTGTTGGAGGACCGTGGAGTCTGGCGCCAAGCCACTACCCTTGAGGCCGCCGGGGAACTGACGGCCCGGTGGCTGGAGGGCGGTAGTTCCTACCAGCCCGGACACTTTGCCCCGGGCTCCGACGACGAGACCAGGCCCATCGCCGGGGCCTTGGCAGAGCTGAACCGGCACGGCCTCTTCACCAAGGAATCCCAACCGGGCATCCGGGACGGTGCGGCGGCGCAACGCGAATACGTCACGGGCTTCTGCAGTGCGGCCACCGCTGGTGAACTGCTGGCGCTGTCCACCCGCACCGAACTGGTGACGGTGGCGCACGCGCCTGGCGAGGCCAGCAGCGCAGCCATCCCCGTGACCATCGCCGGATCGGAAGTGACCACGGTCCTCGGCTCCAGCGAAAACCCGGTGGAAGAGGAACAGATCCGGGACTGGGCCGTGGAAACCAACGATGCCCTGGCCCTGCTCCTCGCGGACTCCTGGTACGTGGAGATCCTGGATCCGCTGTGGGGCCGCAATGACGTGCTGCTGCCGGCAGTCCTGCAGGCGTTGAAAAGGGCGGAGCAGCCGTAGCCGCTCCGCCCCCTGGTTCTGCTAAAGCTCCACGGTTCCGCTCTCGCCAACACTCATCCGACTGTTGGTGACCTTAGACTTCACCCACTGCAGCACGGTGGCCGCAGTGCCACCCGGGCTGGTCCAGTACTCCGCGGAGTCCGATTCGACCCGGAGCAGGCACACTTCGGGGGTGTCCGGACCGTCGGGGAACCACGCCTCGACCACCTGGTTCCACATTTCGTGGATCTTGGCCCGGTCCGTGACCACCTCGGCGGTTCCGGCAACGGAAACCCATTCGGTGTTCTTGCCAAAGGCGACGTTGACGCGCGGATCTGCCCGGACGTGCGCCACCTGCGAGGTGCCCAGGCCGGTGAAGAACCACATATCGCCGTCGTCCATGACCTCCTGGACTGCCAGCGGCCGGCTGACGAGGGCGCCTTCTTCGTTGATGGTGGTGACCATCCCGATCTTGGCATCGTTGATGATCTCAGTAACCTTGCTGATGCTCTGCGCGTCAGTCATGCCTCACCTCGTTCGTCTGAAGTCGGGGACGCTCCCCGCCGCCAGCCTATTAGTAAGCATGCTTATTTACCAGCCGGCGGCAACCGGAACCTTCGCCACCTCGGCGATGCGCGCGGCGGTCAGGCGCCCCATGCGGACGGCACCGTCGACGTGCTGGTAGCCTTCCGCGGCCAGGTCGGACGAGGACCAGTAGATAGGACCCACGGGTGCCAGCTGGTCCTTGCCGTAACGGTGCAGGCCGCCCAGGTCGTAGCTGGCAGCGTAGGCGCCCCGGGTCCACTCCTCCGAGCCCCAGTCGGACTCGTAGTAAACCTCCGGAGCCAGGGCTTCGTCGCCAAGGAAGCCGGCAATGGATTCCAGGATGGCCTTCTTCCGGGCGTCGGCGCTGAGCTCAAAGACGGCGTCCGCCTTCTCATCCGAGACGAAGCCCACCAACGTGCCGCGGGAATCTCCGTAGTTGGTGTTGTCATAGACCTCCTGCACCAAAGCATCCGCCCCAAAGCCGGTACCCGAAAGTCCCTTGTCCCGCCAGAAAGGAGTGGCGTAGACGGCGTGGACCTTGATGACCAGGCCCAGGGACTGGTGCTGGTGCATCTGGTGCTGGCGGCGCGGCAACGGCGGGTTGAACGAGACTCGGGAATAGAGGTTGGGCGGCACGGCCATGACCACAAACCGGGCGTTGACGGTAGCGCGGTCAGACTCGACGGCGACCCGGTAGCCGCCGTCGGCATCCTGCTCCCAGTTGATGGTGCGCACCGGGGAGTCCAGGACGACGTCGTCGCCCAGTTCCTGCGCCTGAAGCAGCGAAACCTGCTGCATCCCGCCCACCACGCGCCGGTCGAGGATGAAGTCCTCGTCCGTCAGGTGGGTGAACGAGCCGGCGGAGGCGGCCATCAGGACCGCCTGCAGGGCGGAGAAGGCGTGGGCCGGCTTGGTGAGCATGCCGCCCGCGATGAAGAGGCCAATGTTCTTGCAGGCTTCCTCGTTGGCCGAGTGTTGCCGCAGCCAGTGATGGAAGGAAATGGTGTCCAGTTCGCGGGCCTTCGGGTGGGCCCACGGTTCCGTGGCGCCAATCTCGGCGGCCAGGCCGTCCAGGAGGGCCACCAGGCGGTCCATTTCGACGGCGGTGTCCGCGTCCACGGGGAAGGAGTCGCCGGTGTAGCGCACGGGGGTGCCGTCCGCGCCGATGTAGATGGACTCGCCGTCGCGGTAGCGCGGGTAGGTCTCCAGGTTCAGTTCCCGGAGGAGTTCCAGGAGGGCGGTCTGGTCCGGGGAAACCCACTGGCCGCCAATCTCGAGCATGGCGCCGTCCACGGTGTCCGTCCAGGTGCGGCCGCCCACGCGGTCGCGGGCCTCAAGTACGGCGACGGTGAGGCCGGCCTTCTTCAGTTCACGGGCGGCGGTGAGTCCGGACGGCCCGGCTCCAACGACCACGACGTCGCGGTTCAGGTTCAGCATGATGTCCTCTCTTCGGCTTCCCTAGTGATGGAAACCACTAAATGAATGGCATTCATTTAGTAGAACTATAACCGGTGGCATCCGGGAGCGGAAGTCCCGGATGGAATAATGCTGGAGACCACCGACGAAAGGGCAGGAATGCCGGCACTATCAGCCGCACAGGGACGCGCCGCCACCAGCGGGGGCGCGCAGAAGAGGCGGGCGGGCAGGCCGTCGGCGGCGGTCTTGGACAAAGCGGGGATTACCTCGGCCGCGCTGAAGCTGGTCAGCCGCAAAGGCTATGACGGGCTGACCATGGCCGCCCTCGCCAAGGTGTTGGACGTTGCGCCGTCCGCCCTCTACAACCACGTGGCGTCCAAGCACGACGTGCTGCTCCTGGTGGAGGACCATCTGATGTCCTTGGTGGATGTCTCCGGATTCGGCGGCAGCAGCTGGGAAGACGCCGTGCGCACCTGGGCCTGGAGCTACCGGGATGTCTTTGCAGAACACACCCCGCTGATTCCCGTCATCGCCGTCCTGCCTGTGACGGATGCCCCGCAGACCCTCGCCATGTACGAGACCGTCAGCAAGGGATTTTCGGACGCCGGCTTTCCCCAGGACCGGATCGTACCCTCCATCGTGGCACTGGAGTCCTTTATCTTCGGCTCCGCCTACGACGTCACGGCGCCCGAGGACATTTTCGACGCCGGTTCAATGGCGGAATCCACGCCCTATTTCACGGCGGCCGTGAGACATTCGGCATCAGGGCAGGAGGCCTCGGCCGGGCAGGAACGCGGCCGCCCGGCCGACACCGCCTTCCGCCTCGGACTCGAGGCGCTGATTGCAGGATTCGGCGCAATCAGGAAATAACGGGCAGTTGCGGACTCAGACTGTGTGATCCACCGTCACCACGATCTTGCCCCGGGTATGCCCCTCCATGTTGAGCCGGAATGCGTCCGCGGCCCGGGCCAGGGGAAACACCTCGGCAACCTCCACCCGCATCTTCCTTTCATCCACCAGGTCCGCCAGTTCCTGAAGCTGGGCGCCGACAGGGCTGACCCACATCCAGGTGCCGCCATGCTCTTCAACGTCACTGTCGGCGATCGAAGCATGCCGTCCGCCTTCTGCAAGCACGTCGAGGGTGGCCGCCAGGTTGCCGCCGACAAAATCGGCAACCACGTCCACCCCGCCGGGCCGCAGGGACCGGACCCGGTCGGCAAGACCGTCACCATACGTGACGGGGTGCGCGCCCAGGGAGCGGAGGAAATCGTGGTTCTTTTCCGACGCCGTCGCAATGACTTCGGCGCCCAGCGCCACGGCAATCTGGATGCCCAGGGATCCCACGCCGCCGGCGCCGCCATGGATCAGTACGGTCTCGCCTGCGCTGAGGCCAAGGCGGTTCAGCACCTGGTAGGCAGTCAAGCCCGCCAGCGGAAGGCCTGCGGACCCGTTCCAGTCAAGGGCGGCGGGTTTCCGCGCCAAGAGCCTTTCGGGCAAGGCAATGTATTCGGCGAAGCTGCCGCCGTGGACGTAGTCCTTGCGCCCGTAGGCGATCACTTCGTCGCCGGGTTTGAACTGCCGGGAATCGATTCCCACCGACTCCACCACGCCTGCCACATCCCATCCCGGGATCGCCGGGAACTGCAGGTCCATGGCCGCATCCAGGTAACCCGCCATGATCTTCCAGTCCACCGGATTGACTGCAGCCGCCTTCACCTTGACCAGGACCATTCCCGGACCCACCTTCGGCATGGGCTGCTCGGTGAGCTCAAGGACGTCGGGGCTGCCGTATTCGCTGTAGGTAATTGCTTTCATGCCTGGGTCAACAGCACCGCAGCCCGGCGCTATTCCTGCCGCGATCCCGGAGTGGTGAGTACAACAAAAGCCCAAACTTGTAATACAAGTTATCAACTTATATCCTAAAGAGGTGGGCGATGGAGCCCAGTCACGCCCCTAGGAGTATCAATGAGTACTGTCGATCTGATCCGGCACGTCAAGCTGTCCACCGCACGCCTGCCGCTCACTGTCCCCATCAGCGACGCCAAAGTCTTTACCGGCCGGCAGAAGCCCATGACCGAGGTGGTCTTCCTGTTCGCCGAGATCACCACCGAACTCGGGCATTCGGGCATCGGCTTCAGCTACTCCAAACGGGCCGGCGGACCGGCACAGTACGCCCACGCCAAAGAGGTCGCCGAGGGCCTGATCGGCGAGGACCCCAACGACATCGCCAGGAT
>NZ_KB895466.1 GCF_000374865.1 Arthrobacter sp. 135MFCol5.1
GGCGGCGGCGGAGCTGATGGTCAGGATCCCGGCGATCTCCTCCACCGCGGACATCTCCGCGAACGTGCGCTCATCCACCGGGGCGTCCGGCGGAAGCAGAGCATGCTGGATGTCAACGGCATCCGCCACGTCTTGGGCTTTCACCGCCGCCAGCTGGGCCTCCAACCGTGCCACCAGCTCCAGCCGCCCCAAACATGACTCATACCGCCGCTGCAACACGTCCACTTCAGCACCAACGTCGGCGCCGGAACAAAGCGCAGCATCCTCCCGAACCAGCCCGCTGAGCGCAGCGACAGAGGCAGAGACACCCTCCATCACCACCGCCAGATCCGCACCGATTCCCATAAAGAAATCATCCAACCAGGGTCCGACATTTATGGAGGAGGCTTGTGGTTCAGCGCCCTTCCGCATAATTCAGCGATCCTCCCCGGGAACGCTTAAATGAATTCGGCCGCCATCGGGTGGTGACGCCGTTGTCACCACCCGATGGCGGCCGAAGCTTTTTGGGCGCACGGCCCTAAGGCGCTCTCCGGAACTACGCCGGAGAGCGCGAGGGATGGTCAGATGGTGACGGCCCCGTTGGCGGTTTCAAATGTGACGGACAGGATGCCGGGAGTGCCGTGCGGCGCTACCCACTCGACCGCAACGTCTTCAAGCGGCTTCTCCACCGGCTCGCCCAGCCACTCGGTCACCCGCGACGCGGAGCCGGCAATGGTCAGGCAGCTCATCTTGAGGTTGCTCTCGTAGGCATTGGAGGGGTGCAGGGACGGGTCGCCTTCCCATTTGAGCATGTAGGGGACCTGGGGGTCTGCAATAAGGCCCAGGATGCCTATCTGCTTCCAAACGAGTTCGCGGCCATCCGGGAACTTGCGGTTGCCGTTTACGGCAGCTCGGCCCAGCCGTTCCTCGAACGGGGCAAGGTCGTCCACTTCAACGCACCAGCCCATCCAGCCGCCGCCCGCAGCGGAACGGGCACGAACTGCCTGTCCGAACGGTGCTTTGTCCGAAGCCGGGTGGTCCAGGACCTCCACAACTTCGAGGTATTTGTGCCCGGCGAGGGGGATGATCATATTCCGGGTGCCGAACCGGGGGTGGACCCCGCCCTTCACTGCCTCAACGCCGAGGGCAGTTGAAATACGTTCGGTAGTGGCCGCGAGGCCATCGTGTTCACAGGCGTAAGAGACGTGATCCATGCGCATGGCAACATCTTGGCACTTTGTGATCGGGCTCTCAGCTAAGGGTGCCCTTACTTGGATTTGCGTCCCTGGCCGTGGTTGAAGAAGCCCCCGGCAGGTCGGGTTCAGCTTGCGATGTAGTAGCCGAAGGTGTCGGCGATGAGTTGGACGGTGCCGGCGGAGTTGTTGGTCAGGGGGATGGTTCCGTCGGCGGCAACGGGGGTGATGACCAGGTTGGGGGTGGTTTGGTCGGTGTTGAAGTTGAGGTTGGAGGTTCCGGGGGTGGGGGTGCCGCCGGCGTGGACGGTGATGTTGCCGAAGCTGGTGGGTGAGGTGACGGTGACGTTGACGGCGACGGCGGAGACTCCGGTGGTGGGGATGCCGCCGTGGCCGGTGACGAAGACGCGGATGGTGGCTCCGGGTGCGACGGGGCCGCTGGCTCCGCCGGTGCCGTAGCGGGTGTCCAGCTGCCGGAAGGGCGCCTGCGACGAGAATGCCCCCGGCAGGCGCGGGCTGGCAGGCACGTGCAGCAGTTTGTTTGGCGTTCCGGCGCCGGCACCGGCGATGGTTCCCGGAACAGCCGTCGACAGGACGGTGTCCGTGACCTGCGCAGGCGTGAAGAGCGGGTGCCGGGAGAGGATGAGGGCTGCCGTGCCGGCAACGTGCGGTGAGGCCATGGAGGTCCCGCTCAGCGATGCCGTGGCCGTCGACGACGTGTTCCAGGTGGAGGTAACGCCCACCCCCGGGGCGTAAAGGTCCACGCACTGGCCGTAGTTGGAGAACGAGGCCTGGTGGTCCGAGGAGTCGCTCGCGGCCACCGTCAAGGCGGACGGGACCCGGGCGGGCGAGGACGTGCAGGCATCCGTGGCCGAATTCCCGGCCGCGACGACGACGGAAATTCCATCGTCGACGACATTCTGGACTGCGGAGTCAAGGAGGCTGCTGACCGGTCCGCCAAGGCTCATGTTCACCACGGCCGGAGTTCCTGCGGCATGGTCCCCGGCAATCCAGTCGAGTCCGGCGATGATGTCCGAGTAGTAGCCGGACCCGTCGCAGGCCAAGGTCCGCACGGGCACGATCGTGGCGGATTTGGCCACGCCGTAGACGGTTCCGGCGATGATCCCCGAAACGTGGGTGCCGTGTCCGTTGCAGTCACTTGTCCCGCCGCCGTCGGAAAGTGCCGTCCATCCCGCGGCAACCCGTCCGCCGAAATCCACGTTCGAGGCGAGGACTCCGGTGTCAACCACATAGGCGCGGACACCGAGGCCGGAAGCGTCATACGTGTAGGCGCCGGACAGTGGCAACGCCTGCTGGTCCAGCCGGTCAAGACCCCAGGGCGCGGGTTTTTCCGTGGCGGAAATCGTCGATACCGCATCGGGTTCCACGGCTGTTGCCTTGCCGGACCGCAGCAGTGCGGCGGCTTGCGCCGCCGTGGATTTGATCGCCGCTCCGTGCAGGGCCTTGCTGAACGTGTGGTCGACGGCGACCCCCTGGGAACGAAGGTCGCGCGCCGCCGTTGAGACGTCAGTTCCCGCCGGGAACTGGACCAGGTAGCGGCCATTGGGGCTGTCGGGAGCGGACGAGGGAGCGGCGGCGGGCGCGGTGGCTGCCGCTGGCGGCGCCGAGGCTTGCACTGGTGTACCGCTTGAGCAGAAGGCGACGGCGGACAACAGTGCGGCGGCAAGGGCCAGGCGCAAAGACTGGGGCAACGGAATCGAATTCCTTTGTGCGTGGTTGGGGGCGACGGGATAACGTCGTCCGGCTTCCACGGTATCCGGGCCAGGACGGCTGGCGGCCAAACCTCGGGCGATCCTTCGCATTATTTGTGGAACCTTGGAAAACCTCCACATCGGACTGCCATCGCGCCCGGATCCGTCCCCAGCCCGTCGGCTGAGACCCCCACGGCCCGCACACAGCGGCAAGACCATGTTCGTCACAATGCTGTCCCGGCCGGAGTGATGTTCCTACACTGGGCGCAGGTCATGAGTGCCAGCGCCAAGCCCCGGCTCGCTGGCCGGCAACCCTCCATCCGCGGTGGGGTGCCCCGGGTGAGGACCAGGCTGTCCGGCAATCGCCGGAAGCAAGCGCGGCCCGTGGTGCTCCCAGCATGCCGGGCCCATGTCATAGGAGACTGAGATGTCCAACGGATGGTCCTTCGAAACCCGCCAGATCCATGCCGGCCAGGAGCCTGACAGCGCCACCGGGGCCCGCGCCCTTCCCATCTACCAGACCACGTCCTTCGTGTTCCCGAGCGCCGAGAGCGCAGCCAACCGTTTTGCGCTGGCCGAGCTGGCGCCGATCTACACCCGTATCGGCAACCCCACCCAGGACGCGGTGGAGCAGCGGATCGCCAGCCTCGAAGGTGGCCTGGCCGCTTTGCTGCTGAGCTCGGGGCAGGCCGCGGAGACCTTCGCCGTCCTGAATATCGCCGAGGCCGGGGACCACATCGTGGCCAGCCCCAGCCTGTACGGCGGCACCTACAACCTGTTCGCCCACACCCTGAAGAAGTTCGGCATCGCGGTCACCTTCGTGGAAGATCCGGACAACCTGGACCAGTGGCGGAATGCCGTTCAGCCCAACACCAAACTGTTCTTTGGCGAGGTGGTATCCAACCCGCGCCAGGACGTCCTGGACATCGAAGGCATCTCCCAGGTGGCCCACGACGCCGGCGTTCCCCTGATCGTGGACAACACCCTGTCCACGCCCTACCTGATCCGGCCGCTGGAGTGGGGTGCGGACATCGTGATCCACTCCGCCACCAAGTACCTGGGCGGTCATGGCTCGGCGATTGCCGGCGTCATCGTCGACTCCGGCAAGTTCGATTTCGGCAAGGACCCCGACCGGTTCCCCGGTTTCAACACCCCGGATCCCACCTACAACGGGCTGGTCTACGCCCGGGACCTTGGCGAGGGCGGCGCACTGGGCGCCAACCTTTCCTACATCCTCAAAGCCCGTGTCCAGTTGCTGCGCGACCTTGGCTCGGCGGTTTCGCCCTTCAACGCCTTCCTGATTTCGCAGGGCCTGGAAACGCTGAGCCTGCGGGTGGAACGGCACGTTTCCAACGCCACGGAGGTGGCGCGCTGGCTGGAGGGAAGGGACGACGTCGAATCGGTCGCCTACGCGGGGCTGCCGTCCAGCCCCTGGTACGAACGGGGCCGCAAGTACGGGCCCAAGGGGACCGGCGCCGTCGTCGCTTTCAACCTGGCCGGGGGCGCGGAGGCGGGCAAGCGCTTCGTCGACGCCCTGGAACTGCACTCGCACGTCGCCAACATCGGCGACGTCCGTTCGCTTGTCATCCACCCGGCGTCGACCACCCACAGCCAGCTCTCGCCCGAGCAGCAGGTGGTGGCCGGCGTCAATCCGGGGCTGGTCCGCTTGTCGGTTGGCTTGGAGCACATCGACGACATCCTGGCCGACCTGGAGGCCGGTTTCCGCGCGGCCAAGGGCGGCGCCGACGCCTGACCGCCGGCACGCCGGGGCGCTGCCGGCCGGCAGCGCCGGGAAGTCACAACCAGTCACACTCTTGGCCTGGACCGGGGGGTGTTTCGTACACTCGAACCAGGTCATGAGTGCCAGTGACAGCCCCGGCTTGCTGGCCGGCAACCCTCCTTCCGCGGTGGGGTGCCCCGGGTGAAGACCTGGCCTGCCGGTCAAATGACGGCAGGCAAGCGCGTAGAAGAGGTCTTGCCATGACGGTTACCGTCGCCCGTACCACCATTCCCGAACACGGAGTTGTCCGCTACGCCTCCATTGGAGGACTCGAGCTCGAAGGCGGCGGCTACCTGCCGGATGTCACCCTGGCGTACGAGACCTGGGGCACGCTGAACGCGGACGGCAGCAACGCCATCCTGATCGAGCACGCCCTGACGGGCAGCACCCACGTGACCCGGGGCGACACCGACGAAGAGGGCTGGTGGGAACAGCTGGCCGGTCCTGGGGCGCCCGTCGATACGGACAGGTTCTTCGTGGTGTCCGTCAACATTGTGGGCGGCTGCTACGGGTCCACGGGCCCGTCGTCGGCCGCCCCCGACGGAGCACCCTGGGGCTCACGCTTCCCCCTGGTCACCCTGCGGGACAGCACTGTTGCCGAGGCCCGGCTGGCGGACCAGCTGGGCATCGGGAGCTGGTACGCCGTCCTTGGCGGTTCCATGGGGGGTGCCCGCGCCCTGGAGTGGGCGGTGACCTACCCTGACCGGGTGCAGCGCTGCGCCGTCATCTCGGTCGGCGCTGCCAGCACGGCTGAACAGATCGCTTTCGCCCAGGCCCAGACCCTGGCCATCCGCCAGGATCCGAACTTCAACGGCGGCGACTACTACGGCGGACCGTGTCCGGAAGACGGACTGGCCCTGGCACGGCGGATCGCCCACATCACGTACCGGTCCGCCGCGGAACTGGAAGGGCGCTTCGGCCGGGAACCCCAGGCCCCCGAGTCGCCCCTGCACGGCGGACTGCTGGCAAACCGCGGACGCTACCAGGTGGAAAGCTATCTGGACCACCAGGGCAGGAAGCTCGTCCGCCGGTTCGACGCCAACAGCTACATCGCCCTCACCGAGGCATTGATGAGCCACGATGTCTGCCGTGGCCGCGGGCCGCTGGCCGAGACCCTGGCCTCCGCCACCGCCCGGTTCTTCGTTGCCGCCGTGGACTCCGACCGGCTCTACTTCCCGTCCCAGTCCCGCGAATTGGCCCAGGCCCTGCCGGGTGAGGTTGACGTGCATATGATCTCGGCACCGATAGGCCATGACGGCTTCCTGACCGAGATCGGACAGCTGGGGAACCAGCTCCGGACGACGTTCCTGGCCTAGCTGCGCCCGTCCCGGCAGCGGCCGGCTGCTGCCCTGCGGTGCTTCCGGTGCACGCTGCCGGTGGACGCCGCGGTGCCACAGTGCGGCAGGCCCGGGGTGGAAGTACGGCATGATCGTGTCATGAAAGCCGCCGTCCTGTATTCGACCGTTCCCGCCGCCGGACAGGCACCAGGAAAACCCGCCTACGCTGACGCGAAGCCCCTGATCCTGCAGGAACTGGACCAACCGCAGCCGCGCGCCGGTGAGCTTGGGGTTGCCATCACCTATTCGAGCCTGTGCCATTCGGACCTGTCCGTGGTGGACGGCTCCAGGGTCCGGCCGCTTCCGATGGCATTGGGCCACGAGGCGGTGGGGCGGGTGGTGTCCGTGGGCGACGGGGTAGCCGATGTGTCCGTGGGAGACCACGTGGTGCTCGTTTTCGTGCCCAGTTGCGGCCACTGCCGGGCCTGCCGGGCCGGGAGGCCCGCGCTTTGCCACCGCGCTGCAGAGGTCAACGGCTCCGGTGACCTGCTGCATGGGCCGGCCTTGCTGCGCACGCCGGCGGGGGAGCGCATCAACCACCATTTGGGCGTCTCGGCGTTTGCGGATTACGCCGTGGTGGCGCGGGAGTCGGTGGTGGTGATTGACGACGACGTCCCGGACACCGTCGCGGCGATGTTTGGTTGCGCCGTGCTCACCGGAATGGGGGCCGTGCTCAATACGGCAGGCGTCAGCCCGGGGCAGTCCGTGGCTGTCTTCGGCATCGGCGCAGTAGGCTTATCGGCCGTCATGGCGGCCCGCCTCGCCGGGGCCGCCGGAGTGATTGCCATCGATCCGAATCCGGGCAAGCACCCCTTGGCCCTGGACGCCGGTGCCACGGCGGTGGGAACGCCTGCGGATGCGCCCCGTCTTGTTGCCGAGGCTGCCGGTGACGGGGTGGATGTGGCCGTCGAAGCAGTCGGCTCGGCCGGCGTGATAGCAACTTGCCTGGATCTGGTGACGCGGGGTGGCGCGGTTGTCTCGGTGGGACTGCCCCATCCGTCAGCTGAACTGGCCGTTCCCGCACTGCAGTTCGCAGGAGCCGGCAAACGGCTCCTCGGCTCCTACATGGGCGACGCGGTTCCCCGCCGAGACATCCCGGCGTACCTTGGCTACTGGCGGGAAGGCAGGCTTCCGGTGGAACTTCTGCACACCGATACCCGGCCGCTGGCCGAAATCAATGAAGGCCTGGATGCGCTGGCGTCCGGGCAAGTGGTCAGGCGGCTCTTCCGGGCTTGAGGCGTTGCTCCGGGCTTGAGGCGTGGCGGCGGCTGGGGCTCAGCCGTTCATGATGTCGCTGCGGCGCCTCATGTAGTCCTCCATGGACATTTCGCCGTTGCTGTACTGCTGGTCCAGTTCTGCGAGCTTCCGGGCACGGAATCCCTGGGGCGCTCCCGGCGGGGGAACGGCCGGGCCTGGAGGCGGGCCGGCCGGCGTGTGGCCGGTACCCTGCTGCTGGCCGGGGAACTGCTGGCCCGGGAACTGCTGGCCCGGGAACTGCTGGAACGGGAACTGCTGGAACGGCGGTTCCTGGGGCGCGCCGTAGCGGGAGTCCGGCATGGGGGGCTGCCCGTACTGGTAGGGCTGTGGCTGTGATTCACCGGCCGGGGTGGGCTGGCGGAAGCCGCCGGAGTAGTAGTCCTGCTGGGTGTAGCCGTCGCGGGGCTGGTTGCTCTGCGGCCCCGCGGACCCGGGAAACCGGCCGGACCCGGGGAACCCGCCCGGCCCGTACTGTCCCGGAAACTGGCCAGGGTACTGGCCCGGCAAGCCTTGGTCCCGGTCCCGCCGTGCCATGGACCGCCGGTACATCCGCATGGCCATGGGGACAACGAAGGACAGGATGATGATCCACAAAAACAAGCTGCTCACGGTGCCGCGCCTCTCAAAGGTTGTCCCTCCAGCGTAACCCCGTGCGGTCCTACCGGCGGCTGGGTTCCGAGGTTCCCAGCGGACCCTCGCCGGACCCCAACGGAACGCCCGGGCCAAAGACGGGACCCGGCGTCGGCCGTTTCGCCGTGACGCCGTCACCGGAGGACTGGTGCCGGAGCCGGCGCAGGACCCAGGGCACGAAGTATTCGCGCGCCCACACCAAGTCCCCGGTCCTTGCCTCGCGCCAGGTCCGGGGCGGCAGATCCTTGGGCTGGAGGGGTTCCAGCGAATGTTCAACGTTAAGAGAATCCAGCACCATGGCCGCGATGGTGTGGTGCCCCAACGGGGAGAAGTGCAGCCTGTCCTGGTCCCACATCTGCGGATCGCTCAGTTGCCGGAGGGACCACATGTCGGCGATGACGGCGTCGTGCCGGGCCGCGACAGTCCGCAGGTTCTCGTTATAAATGGCCACCTTGCTCCGGATCCTGCCCAGGACCGAGGAGCCTGTGTCCGGACCGTTGAACAGGACAACGGTGGCGCCGCCCATGGACAGGATCTGGACCACGGAATCGAGCTTTTCGGCCAGTGCGTCGGGGTCGCCGCCCGGGCGGATGAGGTCGTTGCCGCCTGCTGACAAGGTGACCAGGTCCGGCTTCAGGGCCAGGGCCGGGGCCAGCTGCTGGTCCACGATCTGCTGCAGGAGCCGGCCCCTGACGGCGAGGTTGGCGTAGGCGAAGTCCGGCTTGGTGCGGCCCAGTTCTTCGGCCACCCGGTCGGCCCAGCCGCGGTGGCCTCCGGGGCTTGCGGGCTCGGGGTCGCCGATGCCCTCGGTAAAGGAATCGCCCATCGCCACGTACCGGCTCCAGGGGTGGGAACCGGGGTGCACGGACGGGGTCTGGATGGCACTTGCGTCAGTCACTGTCCTATCCTGCCTTCCGCTTCAATGGCTACGCCAACGTAGGTTGTTACTTTCGGGTAACTGTAAGAATGGAAACCATGACTGACGCCGAAGTATTTCCCGCTCCCGTTGTCCTGTGGTCCCACCCCGAAGACCAGCGTGCCGGCAAACCGCTGCTGGTGCTGCTCCATGGCTACGGCGCCAACGAACAGGACCTGTTCAGCCTTGCCGGGATGCTTCCGGGGGACTTTGCGGTGGCATCCGTCCGAGCGCCGATCGCCATGGGCCCGGGCTTCACCTGGTTCCCGCTGACGGCGTCCATCGACTACTCCCTGGACCGGGTCAAGGCGGCGTCGGCCTACGTCCAGGAATGGATCGACACCATCAGGGAAGGCCACCCCTCCGTCTCCCTGCTGGGCTTCTCCATGGGCATGGCCATGGCCACCACCCTCCTGCGGCAGCGTCCCACGGACTTCGCTGCCGTCGTCGGGCTCTCGGGCTTCGTGGTGGACGCCGCCGGCGACCCCACCTTCAAGGATGCCGAACTGGACGGAACCATCCCCATGTTCTGGGGCCGGGACCAGCAGGACCCGGTGATCACCCAGGACAAGATCGAGTTCACCATGGGGTGGGTGCGCAAGCACGTCAAGCTCACCAAGGTGCTCTACACGGGCATGTGGCACGGCATCAACCAGCAGGAGATCGGCCACGTGGGGGAGTTCCTCACCCACGAGGTGCTCAACAAGTAGGCGTCCGACGACGGCGCCGCGGCCGTGGCGGTCAGCCCGCCTCCGGCGCGACCACCTTCACGGTGTGCCCGTTCACGGTGACGGTGTCGCCGTGGTGCAGTTGGCGGCCGCGGCGGTCGTCGATTTCGCCGTTGACTTTCACCAGCCCGTTCTTGATGAGCTCCGTTGCCTCCACGCCGTCCTCCACGAGGTTGGCAAGCTTCAACAGCTGGCCCAGCCGGATCATGCTGTCGCGGATGGGGACGTCGTCAATGGGGTTGCTCATACAGCAATAATGCCTGAACTAAGGTGGATCCAATGACCTCCCCTCCACGCCTGCCCGTCTTCGCAGGCCTGCCCCTGGCGGTGGGCGCCGGCCTGGCCATCCCCGTCCAAGGCCGCATCAACGGGGCCCTCGGCGCCCGCCTCAACGACGGAATCGCCGCTGCCGTGGTCAGTTTCAGCACCGGCCTGCTGGTGATGATCCTGATCTCGCTGGTCCTGCCGCGGGGCCGGGCCGGGCTGGCGGCCATCCTCCCGGCCGTCCGTACCCGGGCTTTTCCCCGCATCTACGTGCTGGCCGGCGCCATCGGGGCGCTGTTCGTCTTCGCCCAGTCCTTTACCGTGGGCCTCCTCGGGGTGGCCCTCTTCACCGTCGCCACCGTCACCGGACAGACCGTGAGCGGGCTGCTGGTGGACCGGCTGGGGATCGGCCCGGCCGGGAAGAAGTCCGTCACGGGAATCCGCATCATCGGTTGCGTCCTGACCATCGCCGCCGTCGCCTGGGCAGTGTCGCCGCGGTTCGGCGGGGGAGGCGCCGGTACCGGCGCCGACCCGGCTGCGTTGCTCGTTCCGCTGCTCCTGCCGGTGGCCGCAGGCTTCCTGATGAGCTTCCAGCAGGCCATGAACGGCACCGCCACCGTCCACTACGGCACCCCCATCGCCGCCACCCTGGTCAATTTCGTGGCCGGCACCATCGTGCTGTGGGCGGCGTTCGCCGTGAAGCTCGCGGTGGCCGGGCCGGGCAATCCGTTGCCCGCCGACTGGTGGTACTACCTGGGCGGTCCCATGGGTTGCGTGTTCATCGGCCTGGGTGCCCTGCTGGTCCGCAGCCTCGGCGTCCTGGTCACCGGGCTCGGCATGATCGCGGGCCAACTCCTGGGGTCCCTGGCACTGGACCTGGTGCTGCCCGCGCCTGGCACCGTCGTCGCCCCTGCCACGGTCCTTGGGACCCTGCTCACCCTCGGCGCCATCATCCTGGCAACCTTGCCCTGGCCGCGGGGCGCGCTCCGGGGGCGCCGGCCGGTAGGCTAGTACACGCAGCTTTTGACGCATCTTCCCCCATCCGCCCACCCGGTGCCCGGTGTGCCCTGCACGCCGCAGCCGGGGTTTGCACACCGCGGACCGCACCCAGCGGCCCTGTAGAAATTGGAGTTACCCCATGGCAGCAAAATCCGTCCTCGACCAGGTCATTTCCCTCTCCAAGCGGAGGGGCTTCGTGTTCCAGGCCGGTGAGATCTACGGAGGTTCGCGTTCTGCCTGGGACTACGGCCCTTTGGGTGCTGAGCTGAAGGAAAACATCAAGCGCCAGTGGTGGCAGTCCATGGTCCGCGGCCGCGAGGACGTGGTGGGCCTTGACTCCTCCGTGATCCTGCCCCGCCAGGTGTGGGAGGCCTCCGGCCACGTCGAGGTCTTTTCCGACCCCCTGGTGGAATGCCTCTCCTGCCACAAGCGGTACCGCGCCGACCACCTCGAGGAAGAGTACGAGGAGAAGAAGGGCCGCCCGGCGGAAAATGGCCTGAAGGACATTGCCTGCGCCAACTGCGGCACCCGCGGCCAGTGGACCGAGCCACAGGAGTTCTCCGGCCTGCTCAAGACCTACCTCGGCCCGGTCGCCAGCGAGGAAGGCCTGCACTACCTGCGCCCCGAAACCGCCCAGGGCATCTTCGTGAACTTCAACAACGTCCTCACCACGTCGCGGAAGAAGCCGCCGTTCGGCATCGGCCAGATCGGCAAGTCCTTCCGCAACGAGATCACGCCCGGCAACTTCATCTTCCGCACGCGCGAGTTCGAGCAGATGGAAATGGAGTTCTTCGTCGAGCCCGGCACGGATGAAGAGTGGCACAAGTACTGGATGAACGAGCGCATGGCCTGGTACACCGGCCTGGGCATCCGCGACGAGAACCTGCGCTTCTTCGAGCACCCCAAGGAGAAGCTGAGCCACTACTCCAAGGGCACCACGGACATCGAGTACCGCTTCGGTTTCCAGGGCTCGGAGTGGGGCGAACTGGAAGGCATCGCCAACCGGACCGATTTTGACCTCTCCACCCACGCGAAGGCCTCCGGCACGGACCTGAGCTACTTCAACCAGGCCACCAACGAACGCTACACCCCCTACGTGATCGAGCCCGCGGCCGGCCTGACCCGTTCCTTCATGGCGTTCCTGGTGGACGCCTACACCGAGGACGAGGCCCCCAACGCCAAGGGCGGCGTGGACGTGCGCACCGTGCTGAAGCTTGACCCGCGCCTGGCCCCCGTCAAGGCCGCCGTGCTGCCGTTGAGCCGCAATGAGGACCTGTCACCGAAGGCGAAGGCACTTGGCGCCCAGCTGCGCAAGAACTGGAACATCGACTTTGACGACGCCGGTGCAATCGGCCGCCGGTACCGCCGCCAGGATGAGATCGGCACCCCGTTCTGCATCACCGTGGACTTCGATACCCTCGAGGACCAGGCCGTCACCATCCGCGAGCGGGACACCATGGGCCAGGAACGTGTTTCCCTGGACAAGGTGGAGGGTTACCTGGCCGCACGGCTGATCGGCGCCTGAGCATGGCCATCGAATACCGCCCATGGCGCGATGGTGACGACCTTGCGCTGCTGGAAATCTGGGGTGACCCGGACACCGGTGAGGCCCGCCAGTTCCGCGGCGCCCTGGCACTGTCCTCCAACGGCCGGGACGGCACGCCGTGGCGCCGCTGCATCGTGGCCGAGGACGTTATTGACGGCGTCGGCATCCCGGTAGCCGCCGGCGTCGTCTACGAGGCGTCCCTGCACCCGGAACGCCTCTGGACCTACATCGAGGTGGCCCGGGACCATCGCCGCGCCGGCATCGGCGCCAGCCTGCTGACCATGCTGCGCCGCGAAGCCGAAAACGCGCCGTCGGGTGTCACCAGGCTGCGCGCCAAGGTGGAGCCCGGCACCGCCGGGGCCGCCTTCGCCGAAGCGTTCGGGCTGGAACCCATCCAGCGCTCGCGCCTGGTGGTCGTCGAGCCGGGCGCCCTCCGGCTGCCCGTCTTCCCGGCCAAGGACGGGGACGGTGCGGCCGGCGGCGAGAACGCAGGCTCCGACGTCGTCATGGACCTGGCCACCGGCTCGGTGGAGCTCACCGACGTGGTGGGACGCTACTACACCGCCATCCATGACTGGGATTCACCCGGGGTCCTCTCCGTGGGACAGGTGCAGAAACTGTTCCTGGACGAGCTCACCGGCGCGCACGGCGCCATCGTGCTGCGGGCCGAACCGGAATCGGCTTTCGGGGCCGGCGTGGCGCCGAGCAAGAAGGGCCGCATCCGGGCCTTCGCCGTCAGCTACGCGGCCCCCGCCGGGCCTGATGCCGCACCGGCCCACCTGCAAACCCCTGGTGCAGAGACAACGGGCGCCGACATACCGACGGACGTTTTCGTGGGACATGAGCCGGCATTGTCCGCCGCGGACGCTGCCGAGGCCGTGCGCGACATGCTCGCCCTCATCGCGTACCAGCACCCGGTGATGCTGGAACTGGACGACTCGATGACCGCGCTGCGCGCCGCCGTCGAACCCCTCCTGGAGTCCGGCAAGGCCCGCCTCGCCGCGGCGGAAACCCTGGTGGTCTCCGACTGACCGGGGCCGGCCGGCCAACCCGGCAGCCAAGGCAGCGCCAGGTTTTGCCGTGACCTTCACGGCAAGACCTGGCGCTTACTTCGTTTGGCGGGAACCACGACGCCGGCCCGCGGCGGCGTCTGCGGCGTCCAGGCGCTGCCGCTCGGCGTCCGAAGGAGCGCCGCCGCCCAAGTGCGCCGGCATCCACCACGCCCCGTGCTCCGGCTGCAGCGGAAAGCCTGCAATGCACCGGTCGATCCCGGCCTGGAGCGTGCCGCGCAGCGCCTCCGTGGCCTCCTCAACGTCAACGTCATCCGGAAAGACGATCGGCGCTCCCACTTCGAGGCGCACCGGTGCCCGCCAGCTGCGCCGAAGGGAAAATCCGTGGCCGCGGGTCATCACCCGGTGGGCACCCCAGACCGAAACCGGAATGACCGGGACCCCGGCTTCCGCAGCCATCCGCACGGCACCGGTCCTGCATTCGCGAACCGTGAAGCTGCGGCTCACCCCGGCCTCCGGGAAGACCGCGAGGTACTCGCCGGCCCGCAGCTTGGCCACCGCGGCATCGTAGGCGTCTGAACGGTCCGCATAGCCCACCACCACATGGCCGCTGGCGCTGATGGCGGGGCCGGCCAACCAGTGGTCTGCGGCGCCTTGATGGACGAGGAACCGCAGCTGGGCACGCGTATGCCGCCACAGGAGCAGCTCGACTACCGCGAAGTCCACGTAGCCGAAGTGCGTGATGGCGAAGACCGCTCCCTTTCCGGGGGACGCCCGGCGGGAAGGGCCGGTGGCCGGTTCCTTCGCGGGAAGGTTTTCCAGGCCGGTCGCCTGGATGTCCAGCCGGAGGGCCCAGCGCAGGAACTGCCCGGTACGGACGATGACCCGGTAGAAGGTGTCGTTGGACGGGGGACGCCAAGGCATCGGGACGGCGCCTAGAGGGTGACGTGCACGGACGATTCCGGCAGCAGCTGCGTAAAAGAACG
Source organism: Arthrobacter sp. 135MFCol5.1 (assembly GCF_000374865.1). Taxonomy (GTDB): domain Bacteria; phylum Actinomycetota; class Actinomycetes; order Actinomycetales; family Micrococcaceae; genus Arthrobacter. The sequence goes on from NZ_KB895466.1 coordinate 14,338, forward strand.
CGGCGGCCGGACAGGGGCGCCCGTGCTCTCCGCGAAGGACTTAATGACAAACCCGGAGGCCAGCGTCTGCCACACCCGGATCTTTCGGAGCATGAAGTGCCCCACACCCTTCAGGGACACATACTGCATGCTTGACGCTTCCGCGGTGGCGCGGCGGGCGAACGCCAGCGACTGCCGGGGGCTGGTCATGTGGTCCGTGGTTCCGTGCACGATCAGCACCTTCCGTCCGGCAACCCGGGCTGAAGGGGTCTCCGGGCTTAGCCATGGCGCAAGGGCCACCACGGCTTCAACCTGCGGATGGTCTGCGGCGCAGACGGCTGTCAGGCCGCCCATCGAGTGGCCCAGCAGGAAGATCGGTACGCCGGGGTGCTGTTCCTCGATCTGCCGTAGCGCCCACCGTGCGTCCTGCAGCGGGGTCATGTCCGGGCCATTCCAGCCGCGGACGCTGTTGCGCAGGGACCAGACCGCCAGCCCGTGTTTCCTTCCCATGCGGTGCAGGTCCCGGGCAAAGGGGACCATCCTGGCCGGGCTCAGGTGCCGGGCCTCCACGGGTGCGCGGCTGTGCGCCCTCCCGCCGTGCAGGACCAGGACCACTCCCTTGGTGGCACCGGATGCCGCAAGGACGCTCAGTACGGGACGGTGCTGGGGATCCGAAGGCGCGCGCCCGGCCTGTTCCCCGCCACTTTTTCCCGTCCCGCGGGTATCGGTTCCACGTGTCCCACCGTTGTCCATGCCTGGTTCCTCCCCATCCGATGGTCCATTTATAAACCCTATGGCGCCGCACGTAGAGTACAAGCCATGAGGTTGTACTGCTGATGGGCGCCGGTCACTCCCACACTTCCGAGAGCCATTCGGAGCCGACACCGCAAGCGATGGCTGCCCGCAGCAAGGCGAACCGCATCCTGGCCGCGGTCCTGATCCCGCTGGCGCTGCTGACCCTGGCCGGGATGGCCGCGCTGTGGCCCTCCGGCAGCAAGGAAGGAATCACCCTCGCCAACCCGTACTCCACGGCCCCCGGCGTGACATTCGATACGGGAACCATCCAAAGCGTGGTGGCCGAGAACTGCATGCAGGGGACCAGCCAGCAATCAAGCCAGCCGGGGGCCGGCCAGCAATCCGGCCAGCCGGGGGCCGGCCAGCAGTCCAGCCAGCAGGGGACGGGCCAGGATTCCACCGGACAGCCTCCCCGCCAGGGCTCGGACTGCACGTTCGCGTTCACGGAGCCGGATAAGGGCGGGAGCCCGGTCAAGGTGGTGATCAACCCGGATGTGGCCTCTTCGCACGGGGTCAAGCCCGGGGACCAGATCCGGTACCTGAACCTCTCGAAGGTCCAAGGGGCCACCGGGTCGCAGGGTTCGCCGGCCTACGTCTTTGTGGACTTCGTCCGCACCCTGCCGATTGTCCTGCTCGCCGTGCTCTATGCCGTGGTGGTCATCGCTGTCGCCCGGTGGCGCGGTCTCCGCGCCCTGGTCGGACTCGTGGGCGCCTATTTTGTCCTGGCCAACTTCCTGCTCCCGGGCCTGGTGGAGGGCAAGCCTCCGCTGCTCCTGACCCTGGTGGGCTCCACCGTGATCATGATCGGTGTGCTCTACTTTGCCCACGGATTCTCGGCGAGGACGTCCACGGCATTGTTGGGCACCATTTTCGGGCTCGGCATCACGGCGCTGTTGGCCGCCTGGGCCACGGACGCCGCCAACCTCGCCGGCGTCGGCAGCCATGACGCCGCCACCTTGGTGAACACCTCGGCGAACATCTCAATCTCCGGCGTGATCCTGTGCGGGCTCATCATTTCGGGACTCGGCGTCCTGAACGACGTCACCATCACCCAGTCCTCTGCCGTGTGGGAGCTCTACGAACTGGCGCCGGGCACCAGCGCCCGGAAACTCTTCACCTCCGCCATGCGGATCGGCCGAGACCACATCGCCTCCACCGTGTACACCATCGCCTTCGCCTACGCGGGGGCCGCGCTGCCCATCCTGATCATCGTCATGCTCTACGACCGGCCCCTGATGGATACCCTCACCAGTTCGGAACTGTCCGAGGAAGTCATCCGCACGCTGGTGGGCTCCATCGGCCTGGTCCTGGCCATCCCGGTCACCACCCTGATCGCCGTGCTCGTGGTCAAGGCCACCGGCATCAGGGCAGTTGAGGGCCATGCCGGGGTCGGGGCGCACGACGACGGCCACGTCCACGCCGGAGACGTGGCGGATACCGGGGCGCTCGCCGCAGCCGTGCTGGGGGAGCGCAGCCGGCGGGCCGGCGTCGAACCAGCTGCGGAAACCGCCACCCGCCGGGGCCGGAGGGCGGACCGCGGCTGACGGGGTGCGCGGCGACTTGCCTGCGGGGCGGGCCGGAAAGCCCCGCCGGAGAGGCCTGGTGCCACGGCGGAAACCTTCGATTTGCCCGGCTTTGCAACAATGGACAGGTGACTGTTGCAGCAACCCCTCCCGCCCCCAAGCTGGAACTCCCGCCCCTGAAGCTGGGACCCATCACCGTTGACACTCCGGTGATCCTGGCCCCCATGGCCGGCATCACCAACTCCGCCTTCCGCAGGCTCTGCCGTGAATACGGCGGCGGCATGTACGTGGCGGAGATGGTCACCTCCCGCGCACTGGTGGAACGGACCCCTGAATCACTCCGCATCATTTCGCATGACGACGACGAGAAAGTCCGTTCCGTCCAGCTGTACGGTGTGGATCCGGGCACCGTCGGCGCCGCCGTGCGTATGCTCGTGGAGGAAGACCGGGCGGACCACATCGACCTCAACTTCGGCTGCCCGGTCCCCAAGGTGACCCGGCGCGGCGGCGGCTCGGCCCTGCCCTGGAAGATCGACCTCTTCACCGCGATCGTGCAGACCGCCGTCAAGGAAGCCGGCAAGGGTAACGTTCCGCTGACCATCAAGATGCGCAAGGGCATTGACGATGACCACCTGACGTACCTCGATGCCGGCCGCATCGCCCGCGACTCCGGGGTTGCCGCCGTCGCGCTGCACGGCCGCACGGCCGCCCAGTTCTACTCCGGCAAGGCGGACTGGTCCGCCATCGCGCGCCTCCGCGAGGCCCTGCCGGACATCCCGGTGCTGGGCAACGGCGATATCTGGTCAGCGGAGGACGCCGTCAGGATGGTCCGCGAAACCGGCGTGGACGGCGTGGTGGTGGGCCGCGGCTGCCAAGGGCGCCCGTGGCTGTTCGGCGACCTTCAGGCGGCATTCGAAGGCAGCGATGTCCGGCACCGGCCCAACCTGCGCCAGGTGGCCGAGGGTGTCTACCGGCACGCCGAACTGATGGTGGAGACTTTCGGTGACGAGGGCAAGGCGCTGCGTGAAATCCGGAAGCATATCGCCTGGTACTTCAAGGGCTACGTGGTGGGCGGTGAGCTGCGCACCAGGCTGGCCCTGGTCACCAGCCTTGAGGTGCTCCGGGATACCCTCGCGGAGTTGGACCTGGACTCGCCCTACCCCGGGGTTGACGCCGAGGGCCCGCGCGGACGTGCCGGCTCCCCGAAACGTCCTGCCCTGCCCAAGGACTGGCTCGATTCCCGCGCCCTGAACGCCGACCAGTCCCGGGACATCGCTGCTGCCGAGCTGGATGTCTCCGGTGGCTGAGGCTTCCCTGAGCACCCCGGTCGCCGGCACTCCGGCGTCCGGCACGCCTACCGCGGCGCTCGCCTTGCCCGGCTACGAGCTGCACGATTCCGCCCGCTGGGTGGAGGAACCGCCCAAGAACACGTACCGCTCCGATTTCGAGCGGGACCGCGCCCGGGTCCTGCACTCCTCGGCCCTGCGCCGGCTGGGCGCCAAAACCCAGGTGGTGGCCCCTGACACGGACGACTTCGTCCGCACCCGGCTCACGCACAGCCTGGAAGTGGCGCAGGTGGGCCGGGAACTCGGCCGGGCTTTGGGCTGCGACCCCGACGTGGTGGACACGGCCTGCTTGAGCCACGATCTCGGCCACCCGCCGTTTGGCCACAACGGCGAATCGGCGCTGAACGAGGTGGCGCACGCCATCGGCGGGTTCGAAGGCAACGCCCAGACGCTCCGCCTGCTCACCCGGCTCGAACCCAAAGTGCTCACGGCTGACGGCCGTCCGGCCGGGCTGAACCTCACCCGCGCAAGCCTCGATGCCGCGTCTAAATATCCGTGGTCTGCCCTGGAAGCCCCGGTGATCCACGGCCAGCGGACCAGCAAGTTCGGCGCCTACGAGGACGATCTCCCCATCTTCAACTGGATCCGCGAGGGTGCCCCGGAGCGCCGGTCCTGCCTGGAAGCCCAGGTGATGGACCTCGCGGACGACATTTCCTACTCGGTGCACGACGTGGAGGACGCGATTGTTGCCGGCCACTTCCAGTTGCGCTGGCTGGACAACCCGGACCACCGGGCCCGCGTGGTGGGGTACGCGAAGCAGTGGTACCTGCCGCACAACGATCCTGCGGCGATCGACGCCGCGCTGGCCCGGCTCGAGGCCACGGACGTGTGGGTGCGCGAGGCGGACGGCAGCCGCAAGTCGATGGCAGCCCTGAAGAACATGACCAGCCAGCTGATCGGCAGGTTCTGCCAGAGCGCCCTGGAAACCACCCGTGCCGTCTACGGCCCCGAAAACCTCACCCGGTACAGCGCCGAGCTCATGGTGCCGGATGAGACGGTGATGGAGATCGCGGTCATGAAGGGCCTCGCCACCACGTTCGTGATGACCACTGAACACCGGCAGCCCATCTACGAGCGCCAGCGCGAAGTGCTGCACGCCTTGGTCACTGCCCTGAGCGCCACGGGGGACAGGCACCTGGAACCGATGTTTGCCGCCGACTGGCGGGACGCTGCCGACGACGGGGCACGGCTCCGGGTGGTCATCGACCAGGTGGCGTCCCTGACGGATGGTTCGGCGCTTGCCATGTACGAGCGCCTGGTGGGGAGCCTGCCTTCGCTCTGGTAGCCCCGCGAGGCCGTGGCGGATCCTGCCAGCACCCGACCGATCAACAGCTTGCTCTAAGAGTTTCCACAGGAATGAGGGGCAAGATAGGGGAAAAGGCAGGCCGTTAAAGCACGGGAGCAGGTCATGAGTACTCGCAGCAGGGGCAAGCGCCTCGCCACCGGGATTACCGTGGCGGTGGGCGCGGGCAGCGTCGCCGTTGCGGGCGTCAGCGCGGCCGCCGTGTACGCCGCCACGCCTTCCGTCATCGCCAGGACCACTCCCGGGACGGACAACAGCACCCAAGGCACCACGCCGAAACCGAGCGGTTCCACCGGTTCGGGCAACGACATTTACGGGAGCCGGCAGGACGGCACGCGCCGTTCCAAGAGCTACGGAAGCACCACGCCGGTCCAACCCGGCAACGGCGGCACGGTCCACGGCAGGTCTTCGGGATCCTGAAATGAACGGTCCTGACGCGCACGGTGCCCGCATGGGCCGGTCCGGCCCGGCCGGCACTGGGGCGGCGGAACGCGGTATGGCGGCCCAATCAACCTGGACAGCCTGGGAGCTTGAGGCCTCCGTTACCGTTACGGACGCCGGCGCCCTGGCTGGCGCGGAACGGATCGTCCGCGACGTGGTGGCCGCCGTCGACGCCGCCTGCAGCCGTTTCCGCAACGACTCGGAACTTGTGATCCTCCAACCCCGGATGGCGCAGGGCGTCACCGTCAGCCCGATGCTCCGGCTGCTCCTGCAACGGGCCCTGGACGCGGCGGCCATGACCGGCGGCGACGTCGACCCCACCCTCGGAGCGGACCTGGCCGCACTGGGCCACGGCCCGGACCAACAGGGTATGACGGGGCTCCGCAGCGTGCCGGTGCCGGCACTGGCGAACGGAGCGGCGCGAACTCCTGCGCCGCCGTCGGCCGCATCCCCTGGCATGCCCGCGACGCGGGCACCCGGATGGACCAGGCTCGGCCTCGACTCCACCACCCTGACCCTGCCTGCCGAACTCCGGCTTGACCTCGGTGCCACGGCCAAGGCGGTCGCGGCGGACCTCGCCGCCGACGAAGTGCACCAGCGGCTCGGCTGCGGGGTCCTCGTAGGGCTCGGCGGAGACCTGGCCAGCGCAGGGCCCGGACCCCTCGTGGATGGCCAACCCGGCCAGTGGCAAATACTGGTCCAGGACCTGCCCGCCGACCCCGCCCAGCACATCTCCCTCGCGTCCGGGTATGCCCTCGCCACGTCCAGCACGCAAAAGCGCCGCTGGACGCACCGGGGAACCGACGTCCACCACATCCTTGACCCGCGCTTCGGGCTCCCGGCCGAGCCCGTCTGGCGGTCCGTGACAGTGGCCGCACCCACATGCCTGGATGCCAACGCCTGCAGCACGGCCGCCATTGTCCGCGGCCACGCCGCCGTGGACTGGTTCCGGGCCGAAAATATCGTGGCCCGGCTCGTGGACCGCCACGGCCGGATTGTCACCACCGGCGGCTGGCCCACCGATAGCCAAGTCCCCCGCGGCGCCGGGTCCAATCCTGCAGACCCACCCCGCCAAGCAGCCCGCCCCGGCGCTGCGGTGGGTGGCCGCCATGGATGAGGCAATGTGGGCTTTCGGGCGGGTGAGCGGCTTCATCTCCCTTGCCCTGTTCACCGCGTCCGTACTGCTGGGAATCCTCAACAGGTCTGGCCGTCCCCTGATGGTGCTGCCGCGGTTTTCCATCAGCCTCCTGCACCGGAACATCGCCCTGCTCGCCACCGTCTTCCTGGGGCTCCACGTGGGCTCACTGCTGCTGGACTCCTTTGCCAAGCTGAAGCCGGTGGACGTCGTGGTGCCCTTCCTGGGCTCCTTCCAACCGTTCTGGCAGGGTTTGGGGACGGTGGCCCTTGACCTGGTCCTGGCCGTGGTTGTCACCGGGTTGCTGCGGCACCGGATCGGACAACGGACCTTCAAGGCGGTCCACTGGCTGACCTATGGCGTCTGGCCGGTGGCGATGGCGCACGCCCTCGGAAACGGTACCGACGTCTCGAGCGGCTGGTTCCTGCTGCTTGCCGCGGCGTCCGCCGTCGCCCTGGCCGCGGCGCTGTTGTGGCGGCTGTCACCGACATTTCTTGAAACCTCCGCTGCCAGGCAAGGAAACCACCCGTGAGCCACGCCGGAGACACCTCCCAGCCGGCGCCCCCGGATGCGGCACGGCAGGAACCGCGCCTCCTCGCGGCCGGCCCGGATGCCGGCTGGGACCAGCACCTGGATACCTTCGGCCCCCTGGACGCAGACGCGGCCGCACCGGGGCTGCTTGACGCGCTCGCGGCGTCGGGGCTGACCGGCCGGGGCGGGGCAGCGTTCGAAACCTGGCGCAAGGTGACCGCCACGGCGGAGTCCGGCCGCAAGGGCCTGTTTGCGGCCCGGCCGGTGGTGATCGCCAACGGCGCCGAGGGCGAACCACTCAGCTTCAAAGACCGGACCCTCCTTAGCCATGCACCGCACCTGGTCATCGACGGCCTGCTCACCCTGGCGGCTGCGTTGGGCGGCGCCGGCACCTACGTGTACGCGCCGGCAGCAGGCCTGCCCCGTGTCCGGCAGGCCCTCGCGGGGCGTCCCGGCACCAAGCGGGTCCGGGTGGTGGAGGCGCCGGAAACGTTCATCTCGGGCGAGTCGAGCGCGGTGGTCAACATGATTGCCACCGGAAATGCGGTGCCGGTTGACCAACGCCGGCGCCTGAGCGAATCGGGACTGAATGGCCGCCCCACGCTGGTGGTCAATGTCGAAACCCTGGCACAGGTTGCCCTGATCGCCCGCTACGGGGCGCAGTGGTTCCGCCAAGCGGGAACTGCGACGGATCCGGGAACCCGGCTCGTGTCAGTATCCGGTCCGGCCCCGGTCCGCGACGTGGTGCTGGAGGTGCCGGGCGGGGTGGAACTTTCCGCCGTCCTCAAGGAAGCGGGGATGGACCCGGCTCCCTTGTCCGCCGTCCTGGTGGGCGGCTACCACGGCCGCTGGGTACGGCCTGCTGCCCATGTGCTCTCGCCGGAGGGGCCGGTGGGCGGGACGGTGCGCCCCGGAGCAGGCGTGATCCATGCGCTGGATCCGCACGCCTGCGGGATCGGGGCGACCGCCCGGATCCTCACCTACCTCGCCAATGAATCGGCCAGGCAATGCGGACCCTGCATGTTCGGCCTGCCGGCCATGGCGTCCGTCCTCAACCGGATCGCTGGCGGGGAACGCAACCCCCGCCTCGCCTCCGAACTGGACCGACTGGGACGGCTGGTGTCCGGCCGCGGCGCCTGCCGGCATCCTGAGGGGACCACTGGGCTGGTCAGCAGCGCCCTGGAGGTGTTCGCCGCGGACTTCCGTGCGCACCTCGCCGGATACTGTGTTCCCCTGGGGGGAGTGGCGGCATGACTGCCATTCTGCACATCGACTGGACCAGCTGCGACGGCCGCGGCCTGTGCACAGAACTGCTTCCCGGCGTACTGGACCGTGATGACTGGGGATACCCCGTGGCACGCGGGAAGTCCGGCCGCGAACGGACGGACATTCCGCTGCGGGACGCGGACCGGGAAGCCGCGCAGGAGGCCGTGTCCCTCTGCCCCAAGCTGGCCCTGAGCCTCCAGGAACGCATGGAGCCGGCACGTGAAAGCCGTAAGCCGGGACGGTGACACTAAGATTGCTGTGTGGCTGGGCTGATTAAACGTGAAGATATCGACGAAGTACGCCAGCGCACGGACATCAAGGAAGTGGTTGACGGCTACGTCACGCTCAAAGGCGCCGGGCTGGGAACCTGGAAGGGCCTGTGCCCCTTCCACGACGAGCGTTCGCCGTCCTTCACCGTCCGCCCCCAGGTAGGCCGCTACCACTGCTTTGGCTGCGGCGAGGACGGTGACGTCATCGCCTTCGTCCAAAAGCAGGACCACAGCTCCTTCCACGAGGCGGTAGAAAAACTCGCCGCCCGGATCGGCTACGAGCTGCGCTACGAGGATGGCGGAAGCGGGCCCAACCGGGAGGAAGTGGGCCGGCGGCAGCGTTTGCTGGACGCCCACAAAATTGCCGACGAGTTCTTCCGCGCCCAGTTGCTCACGCCTGGTGCTGCCGAGGCCCGGAACTTCCTGCACGGACGGGGCTTTGACCGGGCAGCCGCCGAGCACTTCGGCTGCGGGTATGCCCCCCAAGGCTGGGATGCGTTGCTGAAGCACCTCCGGGGCCGCGGCTTCACCGACGCCGAGCTGAAGCTCACCGGCATGTTCTCGGAGGGCAACCGCGGCATCTACGACCGCTTCCGCGGCCGCCTCATCTGGCCCATCAAGGACATCGCCGGCGACACCATCGGCTTCGGCGCCCGCAAGCTCTACGAGGATGACCAGGGCCCCAAGTACCTCAACACCCCGGAAACCACGCTCTACAAGAAGTCCCAGGTCCTCTACGGAATCGACCTCGCCAAGCGCAGCATCGCCAAGGACCGCCAACTCGTGGTGGTGGAGGGCTACACGGACGTGATGGCCTGCCACCTTGCAGGAATTACGACGGCGGTGGCCACCTGTGGAACGGCGTTCGGCACCGAGCACATCAAGATTGCCCGCCGGCTTCTGTCCGACGACGGCACCGGGGGAGAAGTGGTGTTCACGTTCGACGGGGACGCCGCGGGACAGAAAGCGGCCCTCCGCGCCTTCGAGGAAGACCAGCGCTTCACGGCCCAGACCTACGTGGCGGTGGAACCCACGGGCGCCGACCCCTGCGACCTCCGCCTGAGCAGGGGAGACGAAGCAGTGCACGCCCTCATCCAGTCCCGCCGGCCGCTGTTTGAATTCGCCATCCGCACCACCTTGAAGCAGTTCAACCTGGATACCGTTGAGGGCCGCGTACAGGGCCTGAAAGCCTCAGTGCCCGTGGTGGCCGCCATTCGTGACGCCTCCACCCGGACCGGCTACTGCCAGGCGCTGACCGGCTGGCTCGGGATGCCGGACCCCAACGAAGTCCTCCGCCTGGTCACGGCCGCCGTGAAGCGGGGGGACACCGGACGTCCGGCGGCCTCCGGCCACCCGCAGGCCGGCAAGGCCGCCCAGCCGGGCGCCGCCCAACCCGGCGGCCCCGGCGTTGCTGCCGGGCCGTCGTCGGGCGCGGTCCCTTCCTACCACGGGCCGGACCCCCGGGATCCCGTGGCCTCGATGGAACGCCAGGCCCTGGAGGTGGCACTCCAGCAGCCGTCCCTGCTGGCCGGCGCCGTTTGGGACCGCTTCGCAGACGCCCGGTTCGCCACGCCCGCCTTCCAGGCGGTCCACGACGCCATGCGCGCCACCGGTCCGGGGCAGGCGGCCGGTGATCCGGTGCGCTGGGTGGAACACGTGATGCACGAAGTGCCCGAACCCCTCCGGCCGCTGGTCTCGGAGCTGGCTGTGGTGCCGCTGCCTGCCCACACGGAGGAGGCCGTGCTGAAGTATTGCCGCGACATCCTGTCCCGCTTGTTCGAGCTGCAGATCACCCGGGTCAAGGCGGACAAGATGGGGCAGCTGCAACGGCTCGATCCGGCCGCGGATCCGGAAACCTACCAGCGGCTCAACCGTGAACTGATGATGCTGGAAATGGAACGCCGGGCCCTGCGCGCCGAGGCGTAGCCGGGCCCGTACCGGGGTGGCCGGGACGGACGGCGTCCCGATTTCGTTTCCGCCGCAGGTGTTTGCTAGGCTAATACCCGCTTCATTCCTCCTTAGCTCAATTGGCAGAGCATTCGACTGTTAATCGAAGGGTTGCTGGTTCAAGTCCAGCAGGAGGAGCGCACAGTCCCCGTTTCGGCCTCCGGAACGGGGACTTTTCTTTGCCCGCGGGCTGTTTGGGCCCGGAAAACCGCCGATTTCCCTTGGGCCGGAATCCTTTGCTAATGTCATACCTGCTTCATTCCTCCTTAGCTCAATTGGCAGAGCATTCGACTGTTAATCGAAGGGTTGCTGGTTCAAGTCCAGCAGGAGGAGCGCAACGGAAAATCCCTGTTCCTCCAGCCGGCGGAACAGGGATTTTTTTGTCTTCGCGGGCAAAGCCTTGGACGCGCCCGGCAGATCAGACGAAGTCCATTTCCACCTGCAGGAATCTTTCGGCCTCCGCGATGGCTGCGTTGAAGGCCTCGTTTTCCGTGGGCGACCTGCGGGGTTCGCGCGGGTTCCATTCGTGCGGGGCCGAGTGGATGCGGACAAAGCCGGCATCCGGCGGGGCGTAGAAAATACCGAACCGCTGGACCGGCCACTCCGGCGAGGTTTCCGGAGCCACCAGCAGGGCTGCATTGAAGGCGGGATTGAACCACTGGGCGATGGGCCGGCGGCGGTCCTCGGTGAACAGCCCCGCGGCGTACAGCGCCGCTGACTGCTGCCCGGCCTGGGCACACAGTCGCTCCCACCACAGTGGCAGGATCCGGGCGTCGCACCGTTGCCATGTGGCCGGAAGTGGCGGTTGGTTCTGCCAGCTGGGCACGGGAATATTTTATCGCGGGAAGGCCCGGGAAGGCAGGTGGCGCGTCCGCAGCCGGGCCTGGCAGTCAGCGGCGTTTCCGGGACCCGGGGTTGATCCGGTACAGCAGGGCTGCGCCGGCCAGCGTGCCCAGGATGATGCCCCAGGCCGGGTTGCCCACGGCCCGGCCGGCAAAATAGCCGACGACGGCGCCGAGCACGGCGCCCAGGAAGAGTCCCCGTCCGTTGCGGTGCGGTTTCCGGCTCATCGGCGGCCTTCCTGGTGGACGTTCGGTGGATCGGCGGTTAGTGGATTGAGGGTACCGTGCGCGGGCGGACAACCAGCCACAAGGCCCCGATGGCAAGCAGGATGCATGCGGCCTGCACCGAACCCATCGGCGCCGCGCTGGTAATGCCCAGCCAGCCCACCACGGGGGAAATCAGCCCGGCCATGAGGAACGTGGCCGCACCAAGGAGCGACGCCGCCGTCCCCGCCTGGGCTGCGTGGCCGGCCAGTGCCAGCACTTGGACGCAGGGGAACATGAAGCCTGTCCCCAGGATGTAGAACCACAGCGGGACCATCACTCCCCACAGCCCCAGGCCCATGCGGTCGAACACGACGATCAGCACGGCCATCAGGAACATCCAGGCCGTGGCGCACGCCAGGATCCACTGTGGCGGGACAACCCGGATCAGGCGCGCACTGGTTTGGACGCCGGCAACGATGCCCAGGGAGTTGATGCCAAAGAGCAACCCGTACTGCTGGGCGGAGAAGCCGAACACGTCCTGGAACAGGAAGGGCGACGCCGACAGGTAGGTGAACAGGCCGCCAAAGTTGAATCCGGCCACCATCAGCAGCCCCACGAAGATCCGGTCGCTGAAGAGCGCCTTGTACCGCTGCCGGGCAGTCATGCCGCTCTTGCCGCGCTTCTCCGGCGGAAGCGTCTCGCGCACCAGCAGCAGGGCGGCCACGATGACAAGGGTTCCGTAGGAGGCAAGGAACACGAATATTCCGGGCCAGGGCATGACCAGCAGCAGCTGCGAGCCGATCACCGGTGCCAGGATGGGGGCCAGGCCGTTGACCAGCGCCATCCGCGAAAACATCCGTACCATGGCATACCCGGAAAACAGGTCGCGCACCATGGCCATGGCCACCACGCCGCCGCCGGCAGCGCCGACACCCATCAGGACACGGAAGATCCCCAAGGTGGTGATGTCCGCGGACAAGGCCGCACCCACGGACGCTGCGATATGGAGGGCGGTGGCAAGGATCAAGGGTGTCCGGCGGCCAAACTTGTCGCTGAACGGCCCCACCACCAGCTGCCCGAACGCAAAGCCCACGGTAGTGCCGGCCAGCGTCAACTGAACCTGCGCCTCCGTCACGCCCAGGCTCGCCTCCAGCGCAGGAAAAGCGGGCAGGTAAAGGTCGATCGTGAACGGACCCAAGGCCGTCAGGGCGCCCAGGAGGAGGATGTACAGAAGCTTCCGGCGGCGGGTCAGCAGGTCGCCTGGATTGGGGGCATTGGTCACGATCACCAATCCTAGGCCCGGCGGGGGACGTTTTTTCAGCGTTGTAGGCCGCGCCGCCCGGCAAGCCCCGGAGTTCGCCCTGAACCTGAATGATAGTTTGGGTGGCGTGGACTGTGCGGCTGCACATTTCCGCAGGACAACGCAGGCAGTATCGACCCAGACGACCAGTAAGGCGGAACCGATGAGCGGACGTCACAGCGGGCGTACCAGTCCCGGATTGCGCATCACCGCGCTGCCGGGAACGGCACGACTCCTTTTCCGGTTGGCCCCACGCCAGCTCAACGACGAGATCGCCTTCGCCAAGATCGAACTCAAGCGCAAGGGCATCCAGGTTGGGGTGGCCGCAGCGTTCTTCGCCATCGCCCTGGTCTTCGTGGCGTTCCTGGTAGTTGGCCTGATCGTCGCCGCCATCATGGGGCTGGCCACCATCATGCCTGCCTGGCTGGCAGCACTCCTGGTGTCCGCCGCCTTCCTGGTCATCGCTTTGGTCGGCGGCCTTGTAGGCCTTGCGAGGTTCAAGAAAGCCATGCCGCTGGTGCCTGAAGAAACCATCCGCGGCATTAAGTACGATCTCGGCGTCGCCCGCGAAGGGTCCGCCTTCAATCCCGCGGTCCTGGATCCGGACAGCCCGGAAGCAAAGGCAGCGAAGGCTGCAAAGGCCGAAGCCGCCGCCAAGGCCAAGGCCGAGAAGGAAGCCAAGGCCGCCCAGCACGATCAGGAGTTCCCGCACGCTTCCGAGCCCGAGCTGGTTCGCCGGCTCAGCCAGCGCCGGCACCACCTCGCCGAGGTCCGGGATGAACTCGGCACGGAGCTGGACCTCAAGACGCAGGCCCGCTACCTGCTGGCCGCCGCCCAGGTCAAAGCCCGTGAGGCCCAGCTGCTCGCCGCCCGCGGCGCGGACGCGGCATCGCAGCGGTTCGCCGCCGTCGCCGACTCCGCGGACCTGGGCCGCCGCTGGAAGCCGCTGGCAGCCCTCGCAGCGGCCGGTACGGTGCTGGTGGTCCTGCTCCGGCGGCTCCTGCGCGCCAACCAAGCCTGAACAGGTCCGTAACGCACAACCGATAGACCGCGCCGCGGCGCAACAGCAAGGAGAGGGGGACGGGTGAGGTTCATTGGCGCAGGCGCCCGCCCCGGCCGCCCCCAGGTGGACCACGACCGCGTGTTCACCATCCCCAACCTGCTTACCGTGGTGCGGTTCATGGGGGTTCCGCTCTTCATTTGGCTCGTCCTGGCCCAGCGGGAATACGGAGCCGGCGTGGCCGTCCTGGCGGTCATGGCGGGTACGGACTGGATTGACGGCTACATTGCCCGCCGTTTCGACCAAGCTTCCAAACTCGGCCGTGTCCTGGACCCCATTGCTGACCGGCTGGCCCTGCTTGCCGTGGCGGTCACCCTGGTGATCGCCGGCGTCGTGCACTGGCTCTACCTCGCCGCGCTGGTGATTCCCGACGCCATTCTGCTGGTCCTCACGCTCTCCCTTTTCCATGGCCATCCCGACCTCCCCGTCAGTGTTGTGGGCAAGGTCAGGACCGGCCTGCTCCTGCTGGGAACGCCGCTGCTGCTCCTGTCCCGGGTGGACACCGTCGCCGCGGGCCAGCTCCTCGCTGCCGCCTGGGTGGTGCTGGTCCTGGGCCTGGTGGGCCACTGGATTGCCGCCTACAACTACTTCTGGGCCATGCTGCGCAAGGGCCGGGAAACGGAACAACACAACGGCGGTCACGGCTGATGGTGTGGTTCGCCGTCGCGCTGGCGGTCCTGGGTGCCTTCTGCCTGGCCCTCGGTGCCCAGCGCCAGGGGAGTGCCGTCAAGGCCGATACCGGCGGGCTCGCGCTGAGCTCCAACGGTTTCCTCCGGCTGCTGCGCAACCCGCGCTGGATGTTCGGGCTCCTGCTGCTGTGCCTGGGCATGGCCATGAATGCCGTGGCCCTCGTATCAGCCCCGCTGACCGTGGTCCAGCCCATTGGTGCCATTGCCCTGGTGATCACCACGGTGGTTAACGCCCGGGACCAGGACCTCACCATCAACCGCGCCACGGCGGTCTCCATCGCCGCATGCGTCACGGGATCGGCGCTCTTCGTCCTCCTTGCCGTGAACGTGACGCAGGAAAGCCACCACGTCAGCCTTGCAGACGAGCTGACCATCGTGCTGCTCCTCGCCCTCGCGGTGGGCCTGTTCGGTACGCTGGCGGTGACGTTCAGGCACCGCATGAACGCGTTCGTCTACATCCTTGGCGCCGGTATCCTGTTCGGCTTCGTTGCGGTCCTGACCCGGATCATCGGCAAGCACCTCCTGGACCCCAACGGGCTTTTCCTGCTGAACGTGCAGTGGTACTCGGTGGTGGCCATCATCGCTGCCGGCGGCCTGGGCTCCTGGTTTGTCCAGAGCGCTTACTCCACCGGCCCTCCGGACCTGGTGATCGCCGGACTCACGGTGATCGACCCCATGGTGGGCATCGCCATCGGCATCATCATCCTGGGCGAACTGCGCCCCGACGTCCACGCCGTCATGGCCATCGCAATGGGAACGGCGGCGTGCCTTGCTATCGTTGGGGTTATCGCCCTTTCCCGGCACCACCCGGAGGTCACCAAGCGCAAGAAGGACGCGCGCAAGGCCGCCGGCAAACCGAACCAGTAGCCCGTCACCGCACACATCAAGCAAACCATGAGGCCGTGCGCCACCTGCGCCGGCGGCCAACCGTGCTGTCAGTTCCACGCTGCCCGCACCGTGACCATCAGGAGTACTCCACATGACCACGCCAGCCGACCAGCGCCCCCTGACCATCCTGATCGCGGCGGACACCTACCCGCCGGACGTCAACGGCGCCGCCCAGTTCGGATACCGGCTGGCCAAGGGCATGACCGCCCGGGGCCACAACGTCCATGTCCTGGCGTCCCGCGACAGCAAGGGAAAGAGCTTCACCGAATTCCGTGCGGAAGCAACCGTGCACCGGCTCCGCTCGCACCGGGCGTTCACCCACGAGACCTTCCGCATCTGCTTCCCGTGGGAAATCAAGAAGGAAATCAGCCTGCTTTTCGACCGGGTCAAACCGGACGTGGTGCACATCCAGAGCCACTACATGATCGGCGAGCACGTCCTCTATGAGGCCGTGAAACGCGGCATCAGGGTAGTGGCCACCAACCACTTCATGCCGGAAAACCTCAACCCCTTCCTGCCGTTCCCGCAGTGGTTCAAGGACATCGTCGGCCGGGTTTCCTGGAAGGACATGGGCAAGGTCATGGGCCAGGCCGACGTCGTCACCACGCCCACGCCGCTGGCCGCCAGGGCCATGCATGAGCACGCCTTCCTGCGCAAAGTCCTGCCGCTGTCCAACGGCATCGACTCCGCCGCCTATGAGCTGAAGCCCGGCGAGCGTATTGAGCCGCATGCCCACCCCACGGTGCTCTTCGCCGGCCGCCTGGCCGAAGAAAAGCACGTTGACGTGCTCATCGAAGCCATCGGTAAGACTCCGCCGGAACTGAATGTGCACCTGGAGATCGTGGGCGGCGGCGAAGTACGGCCCGCCCTCGAGGACCTGGTCCTGCGGCTGGGACTTGGCGGCCGGGTGAAATTCCTGGGGCTTGCCAGCGACGAGGAACTGCGAAGGGCCTACATCGCGGCCGACCTCTTCTGCATGCCCGGAACTGCTGAATTGCAGTCGCTGGTGACCCTTGAGGCGATGTCCGCTTCCACCCCCGTGGTCCTTGCCGACGCCATGGCCCTTCCGCATCTGGTGCGCGACGGCGAAAACGGCTACCTGTTTACGCCCAACGACAGTGACGATCTCGCCAAGAAGATCACCCAGGTCCTGGAACTGCCCGAGGAGGAACGGCGCGCCATGGGCAGGGCCAGCCGGGAGATGGTGGAGCCCCACAGTATCCAGGGGACCCTGCAGACCTTCGAGGACCTGTACCGCGGTGCCACCTACGAGGACAAAGTGGTCTGAACCCTTTCCCGGGTTTGCTAGAGTGTTTCTGCCCTGCCGGAGCGCGGCCTTCAGGCCCGCTCCCGGGGTGGTTGGGGGCTATAGCTCAGCTGGTTAGAGCGCGGGACTCATAATCCTAAGGTCCTCGGTTCAAGTCCGAGTAGCCCTACCGCCACACGAAGACCGCGGCCGACAATCCCTGTCGGCCGCGGTCTTCGTGGTTAAGGCCGGGTGTTCTTGGTTAACTGGACACCCTCGGGTAAGTTACTGATCAGTAACATCCTGGCCGCCACCGCGGCCCGGTCAGCGCTGATCACCAAAGAAGGTACCCATGCCCGCCTCTGCAGCCGATCCCCGTGAGCTTCCCTACGCCGACGGCGACTTTTTCGCCTTTGAGCAACTCCTCTCGGACAAGGAACGCGACCGGCTGGCCGAAGTCAGGGACTTTCTGGCGCGCGAGGTCCGGCCGATCGCCGTGGACTGCTGGAACCGCGCCGAGTTCCCGATGGACCTGGTGTCCAAGCTCGCCGACGTGGACCTGGTCAGCCCCGTCCGGCGGCAGGGTTACTCCAACCTCTTCGCAGGAATGCTGCATGCCGAGGCCACCCGGGCCGACGCCTCCATCGCCACCTTCCTGGGGGTGCACGACGGGCTGTTCACCGGGTCCATCGAACTGCTGGCGTCCCCGGAACAGCAGGCCGAGTGGCTGCCGGATATTTATGCATTGAAGAAGATCGGCGCCTTCGGCCTGACCGAACCGCTGGGCGGCAGCGACGTTGCCGGCGGAACCCGCACCACCGCACGCAAAGACGGTGACCGGTGGATCCTGAACGGGGCCAAGCGCTGGATCGGCAACGCCACCTTCTCGGACTGGGTGGTGGTGTACGCCCGGGATGAGGCGGACAACCAGGTCAAGGGCTTCATGGTGGACACTTCGTTGGCCGGCTTCAGCGCCACAAAGATCGAAAACAAGATATCCCTGCGCACCGTCCAGAACGCCGACATTGTCCTGGATAACGTTGCCGTTCCCGGAGACTTCAAGCTCGCGAACGCCAACAGCTTCCGCGACGTCAACAAAGTCCTGAAGGTCACCCGCCTGGCCGTTGCCTGGCAGGCCGTGGGACTCCAGTTGGCAGCGTTCGACGTTGCCCGGCGCTACGCAGTGGAACGTCAGCAGTTCGGCCGGCCGCTGGCCTCCTTCCAGCTCGTCCAGGACCAGCTGGTGCGGATCCTCGGCAACGCGGTCAGCTCCATGGGCATGATGGTCCGGTTGTCGCAATTGGAGGACGCGGGAGTGGCGAAGGACGAGCAGTCCGCCTTGGCCAAGGCCTTCACCACCGCGCGCATGCGCGAGAGCGTGGCGCTGGGTCGAGGCATCCTTGGCGGCAACGGCATCGTGACCGATTTCGAGATGGCCAAGATCTTCGCCGACGCAGAGGCCATCTACTCCTACGAGGGGACCGCCGAGATCAACACCCTGGTCACGGGCCGGGCCATCACGGGCATCTCGGCCATCGTCTGATCCGCCGCCCGGCCGCGTTCCGGTCAGGGTGCGCCGGCCAGTGGGAGCAGGATGGACGGGCGCAGGTCCAGGACGAACTGGAGCGGATTGACATACTGCTCCCCGTCCCTGACGCCCCAGTGCAGGCACGCCGCCAAGGGGCAGTGGCCGGGGACCACTGTGCCGACCACCTCGCCTGCCGCCACCGGCGTCCCAACGGCCAGCGGGCTGTCCACGGGTTCGAAACTGCTCCGCAGGCCATCACCGTGGTCGATGGTGATCACGGGCCGGTCCACCACGACTCCGACGAAACTCACCGTCCCCGCCGCAGGGGACACCACGTCGGCGCCGGGCGCGGCGCCGCCAAGGTCGACGCCGCGGTGACCGCTGAGCCAAGGGAGCGGCGGGGGAGAGAAATACCGGAGCACCGGCGGCTTCGGGGCAAGGGGCCAGCGCCAGGCTGCCGTGGCACCAGGCCCGGCAGCCGCCGTCGTGCCCCCGGCCCGCTGGAGTGGTGCCGCGCCGGACCCGGCGGAGCTGCCGGCCTCAACCGGGCCGCCTGCCGTCGCGGAGGCGCCGGCTTCAGCCGGACCGACTGCCGAAACCGGACCGACTGCCGACGGCGGCCCTGCCGATGCCATGGATGCCGGCAGCATCAGCACTGCTGCCAGGAGGATTGATCGTTTCATGGCACCAGCGTGCCCGGGCGTTCCGCAGGCCGGGAGGGGGCAGTCCGGCTATGTGGATAAGCCGGCCCGGGCCCTGCCGGGACGGTCCGGCGCGCAGGGGTCCCTGTAGTACACTTGATGGAGCAGTTTGCTGCGCCCTCAACGCATCCCGTCCCAGTGGTTCACCCCCGCGGTGCCTTCCCCTGTCCGGATTGCGTCGGCACATCTCATTCAGGAGTGTGGGGGAACAGCGGCTGACTACGCGCATCCGGGCCTCCGGGACCCAACGCCACGGCGTTGGCCTTGGAGGACCGGTCTTCCCGCGGTCAGGGCTTTGGTCCTGATGGGACGGCCGGAGGATGCCAGGAGCAAGGCCCGTCCGGGCCACGCTGATCAACCGTCAACTATTGGCAGGGTAAGAAGCCTTCGGGGTTTCTCATGAATGACCTGCCGGAAAATAAGGAGCGTCGGAATGCCCGTCGTAACCATGCGCCAGCTGCTTGACAGCGGCGTCCACTTTGGACACCAGACCCGCCGTTGGAACCCGAAGATGAAGCGCTTCATCTTCACCGAGCGCAACGGTATCTACATCATCGACCTGCAGCAGTCGCTGTCCTACATCGACCGCGCCTACGAGTTCGTCAAGGCCACTGTTGCCCACGGCGGCACCGTGCTGTTCGTCGGTACCAAGAAGCAGGCCCAGGAAGCAATCGCAGAGCAGGCAACCCGCGTGGGCCAGCCCTACGTGAACCAGCGGTGGCTCGGCGGTATGCTGACCAACTTCCAGACTGTCGCCAAGCGTATCCAGCGCATGAAGGAACTCGAAGAGATCGACTTCGACGACGTCGCCGGTTCCGCCTACACCAAGAAGGAGCTCCTGCTCCTCAAGCGTGAACTGACCAAGCTCGAGTCCAACCTCGGCGGCATCCGCAACCTGACCAAGGCGCCGTCCGTGCTCTGGGTTGTCGACACCAAGAAGGAACACCTCGCCGTTGACGAGGCCAAGAAGCTGAACATCCCGGTTGTTGCCATCCTGGACACCAACTGCGATCCCGACGAAGTCGACTTCCCGATCCCGGGCAACGACGACGCCATCCGCTCCGTGAACCTCCTGACCCGCGTTGTCGCCGACGCCGTCGCCGAGGGCCTCATCGCCCGCAACAACCGCGGCACCGGCACCACCGACGCTCCGGAAGAGCCCCTCGCCGAGTGGGAGCGCGAGCTCCTCGAAGGCAACAAGGCGGAAGCCGCTGCCGCTCCGGCCGAAAACGCTGAAGCTCCGGCCGCCGAAGCTCCCGCTGCCGAGGCTCCCGCTGCCGAGGCTCCCGCTGCCGAGGCTCCCGCCGAAGACGCCAAGTAACACACGTCAATCCGGATTCTCCGCGCTGTCCGCAGCCGGAGCTGCTGACAGGATGGCAGCCCACACCCGTGGGCTGCCGTCCTGTCGGTCCGTACACCACCAAACATTTCTAGACAGAGGGGTTCACATGGCGAACTACACTGCCGCTGACATCAAGGCCCTGCGCGAGCGCACCGGCGCCGGCATGATGGACGTCAAGAAGGCTCTTGACGAAGCCAACGGTGACGCCGAGAAGGCCATCGAGATCATCCGCATCAAGGGCCTGAAGGGCGCTACCAAGCGTGAAGGCCGCTCCACCGCCGAAGGCCTGGTGGCCGCAAAGGTCAGCAACGGCGTCGGCGTCATGATCGAGGTCAACTGCGAGACCGACTTCGTTGCCAAGGCTGACAAGTTCATCCAGCTGGCCGACAAGGTCCTGGCCGTCGCCGTCGAGTCCGGCGCTGCCGACCTCGAAACCCTGCTCGCCACCGATGTCGACGGCAAGCCGCTGTCCGAGGTCGTCGTCGAAGAGGGTGCCATCCTGGGCGAGAAGGTTGTGGTTCGCCGCATCTCCCGCATCGAGGGTGCAACGGTCGACGCTTACCTGCACAAGACCTCCAAGGACCTCCCGGCCCAGGTCGGCGTCCTGTTCGCCGTTGACGGTGAAGGCGAAGCCGCAGCCACGGCTGCCCACGACGTCGCCGTCCACATCGCCGCGATGGCTCCGAACTACCTCACCCGTGAGGACGTTCCGGCCGATCTCGTTGAGTCCGAGCGCCGCATCGCCGAGGAGACCGCCAAGGCAGAAGGCAAGCCTGAAGCAGCCCTCACCAAGATCGTTGAAGGCCGCGTGACGGGCTTCTACAAGGGCGAGGTCCTGGTTGACCAGGCATTCGCCAAGGACGCCAAGAAGTCCGTGGCACAGATCCTCGAAGAGGCCGGTGTCAAGGGAACTGCGTTCACGCGTTTCCGCGTCGGCTCCTAGTCGAAACTGCAAGGGGTGGCCACTTCGGTGGCCGCCCCTTTTGCATGCGCCCAATCCGCTGGAAACGCAGCGGCAAGCGCGGCCGGTTCCGAGCACGGGACCCGGCAGGATACCCTTTTTTCAGAATCACCAACGGGAAGGCATCATGGAAGCCGTCAACACTGACATGCATTCAGAGAAGAGCAAGCGGCGGGTCCTCCTGAAGCTCTCCGGCGAGGTCTTCGGCGGCGGGAAACTGGGTGTCGACCCCGAAACCGTCCGCGACGTCGCCAAGCAGATCGCAGCGGCCGTCCCGCAGGTTGAGGTGGCCATCGTGGTAGGTGGCGGCAACTTCTTCCGCGGCGCAGAGTTGTCCCAGAGCGGCATGGACCGCTCACGCGCCGACTACATGGGCATGCTGGGGACCGTCATGAACTGCCTCGCCCTGCAGGACTTCCTGGAGCAGGCCGGAGTGGAAACCCGCGTCCAGAGCGCCATCACCATGGGCCAGGTGGCCGAGGCCTACATCCCACGCCGCGCTATCCGCCACATGGAAAAGGGTCGCGTGGTCATCTTTGGCGCCGGCGCCGGCCTGCCCTACTTCTCCACCGACACGGTGGCCGCCCAGCGGGCCCTGGAAGTCCACGCCGACGTCGTCCTGATGGCCAAGAGCGGAGTGGACGCCGTCTACACGGCAGACCCCAAGAAGGACCCGAGCGCCGAACGCCTCGAAACCCTCAGCTACGACGATGCGCTGCGCCGTGACATTCGGGTCATGGACCAGACTGCCATGACCATGTGCAAGGACAACGACCTCTCGATGGTCGTCTTCGGCATGGAGGGTGAAGGCAACGTCACCCGCGCCATCCTCGGCGAGAAGCTGGGCACGCTGGTCACCGCCTAGCTCCGGCTAGGATGATTTCAGGACAGTTCCGTCCCCGCCTGCGACGGCGGGGACGGAGACAGCAACAGAGAACCACGTGAGTGCAACCGGCGCGATCGGACTGCACCAGAACCGTCAGGAGAGACCGTGATCGAAGAAACCTTGCTCGAAGCCGAAGAAAAGATGGACAAGGCGGTAGAGGTAGCCAAGGAAGACTTCGCGTCCGTCCGCACCGGCCGCGCCAACCCCGGCCTCTACAACAAGGTCCTGGTGGAGTACTACGGGTCGCCCACGCCGCTGCAGCAGCTCGCCTCGTTCGCCATCCCGGACGCCCGCACCATCCTGATCACCCCGTTCGACAAGACCGCCCTCCGGGACATCGAACGCGCCTTGAGCGACTCCGAGGTTGGCGCCAATCCGTCCAACGACGGCAACGTCATCCGGATCACCATTCCTGAGCTGACCAAGGAACGTCGCAAGGAATACGTCAAGATCGTCAAGACCAAGGGCGAGGACGCGAAGATCTCCATCCGCAACATCCGGCGCAAGGCCAAGGAAACGCTGGACCGCCTGGTCAAGGACGGCGAAGCCGGCGAGGACGAAGGCAGCCGGGCCGAGAAGGAACTGGACAGCCTCACCAAGGCCCACGTGGACGGCATCGACGAACTGCTCAAGCGCAAGGAAGCAGAGCTGCTCGAAGTCTGATGGGCCAGGCAGATCAGGCCCCCGCTTCACGGGCCCGCACACGGGGGAAGCAGCCCAGGAGCAACCCGACGCCGAAAGCCGGGCGGAACCTGCCCGCCGCCGTCGTGGTGGGCCTGGCCATGCTGCTGGGCGTGCTGGGCGGCCTGCTGTTCCTCCCGCTGGCGTTCGTAGCGATTGTTACCGCCTTCGCCGTCTTCGGCGTCTGGGAAATCTACCGTGCGCTGGAGGCCAACGGAACCAGGATGCCCATCGTGCCGGTCATGACGGGCACGGTGGCCCTGCCGTTCGCCGCCTACTTCGGCGGCATTGAGAGCCAGCTGTTCGCCCTCCTGCTCAGCGCCGTGGCCGTCCTGCTGTGGCGGTCGATCGAAAGCGCCGCAGGATCGGCCAACAGCATCTTCGCCGGCGTCTTCACGCTGGGTTGGGTTCCGTTCTTCATCAGCTTCGCGGCCCTCCCGCTGCACGCGGCCGGAACCATCCCGCTGGGGCTGTGGCCAGGCGGCCTGGCGCCCATCGGCGCCTGGGAAATTGCAGTCATGCTGCTGCTGGTGGTCTCGAACGACACCTTCGGCTACCTGGTGGGAGCGTCCATCGGGAAGCACCCCATGGCGCCCAAGATCAGCCCCAAGAAGTCCTGGGAGGGCTTCGCCGGATCGGCAGCGGGCGCCATGCTGATCGGCGTCCTGGCCGCCATCTTCGTACTGGACAAGCCGTGGTGGGTAGGCGTGGTCCTCGCGGTGGGAACGGTGGCCGCCGCCACCGCCGGGGACCTGGCCGAGTCCATGGTCAAGCGTGAACTTGGCGTCAAGGACATGAGCAGCATCCTGCCCGGCCACGGCGGCGTGATGGACCGGCTGGACTCCATCGTCTTCGCCTCGCCCGTGGCCTTCATCCTGTACGGACTCGTGGCCGGGGCCTGAGGGATGCCCCCGGCGCGGGGCAGCCAACGAGAAACTGGCCCCACGCGGGGCGCCCGTGACACACAACGGGGCCGGAGGGTTGCACCTGCCCCGGCACCTTAAACTGGTGCGGAAGCACTACGGCTGAAGAGCATTGAAGGAATCAAAGTGGCATTGGACATTCATCGGCAGATCCCTGCGTCCTTTGAGCGCGTGCAGCGCAGTGAGTACGGCTACAACGCCAAGCAGGTGGACCAGTTCCTGCAGCGGGCCCGGGTCTCCTTGGAAACCCCCGAGTCCGCAAGCGAGCCCGTCAACAGCTCCGACGTCAGGGCCGTGTCATTCGACCCCGTCAAGGGAGGCTACTCCGCCGTTGTGGTGGACGCCGCGCTGGACCGGCTTGAGGACGCGTTCGCCCGCCGCGAGCGCGATGAACTGATTGCCGCCCGCGGCGAGGAGGCTTGGCTGCGTGAAATCGGAAGCCTTTCGGGCATCCTCCGCGGACGGCTGCACCGGCCGGACGGCGAGCGCTTCCGCCGGCCCACCAAGAAGAAAGCCCGAAGCTACAACACGGCCGACGTCGACCGGTTGTGCAGCGAACTCGTTGCCTACCTGGAGCAGGACAAGCCGCTGAGCGTCGACAGCGTCCGGCGTGCGGTCTTCCGTCCGGCCGTGGGCCGCGACGGCTACGAAGAATCCCAGGTGGACGCGTTCCTGGACCGGGTGGTCGAACTCATGGCGGCCATCGACTAACGAACCGCTCCCGGGAGGCCGCTTAGTCCCCGGCCGGAGGGGTGGGGGAGAGCGGGCTGAACCTTCGCCACACCTCGCGGTAGCTGCGGTAGCCGCGCACGGCGGACACTGCCAGGAACCCGGCACCGCACACAGCTCCCGCCACCGTCGCGGCCGCGATGCCCGCGCCCGCCAGCGACACCAGCAGCCCGGCAAAGATGGCAATCAAAGCGGCGTTCGCCGTCGTCATGAAGATCATGCTGCTCCCGGCCACGTGGCTGAACGTGCCTCGGTGGCCGAAGAAATAGTACGTCTGGACGGAGCCAGCCTCGTCGTCATGGTATGACGCCATCAGATAGGGGGCCACGCCCGGGTCGAGGTCGACATACGCGGCCCGCAGGCGGTTCATGGCCGTGACGTACATCAGGTCCTCGTGGGCCACGTTCATGACCCGGAGCTGGGTCAGCAGCCCAATCGCGGTGTCGATGAACAGCACCACCACGGCCAAGAGCACGAAGGCTTCCGAGAATCCCGTCGCCTGGCCCACCAAGGCAACACTGACAACGCTCGCGGAAGTGAACGTCAGGAACATGCTGATCCGCGTCAGGACCTCGCTTTGGGCGGTGCTCCGGGATGCCAGCAGGCCCCAGTGTTCCGTGGCGAGCAGCTGCGCCCGAACGGAGGAAGGGACTGCGCCTTCCCGGCGGGACGGCCCGCCGTCCTCGATGGACATGGCGTTATTGTCCACCCGATCACCGTCCGGTTGCCAGCGGCCTTTCCGGGGTGTGCAGGCGCGTCATGGTCCGCGGCATCGTTGCGGGAATACGGTGGGCCGTGGCCCGGGAGACCAGGACCATGACGGCAAAGGCCGTGGGTACACTCCAGGCGGCAGGCTGGGCAAGCCACGCCGGAGTCTGCCCGGAACCGGCCAGCGCCAGCGAGCCGGCGATCATCGCCCCGCCGCAAAGCACGCCGCCGGTCACCATGCCGGCGATCGCCCCTGTGTCCGTCAGGCCACGCCACCAGATGCCCAGCAGGAGGACCGGGCACACCGTCGAGGCAGTAAACGCGAACACCAGTCCCACGCTTCCGGCCAGGGCCAGGGAATCGGTCATGAAGGCAAAGCCCAGCGGCACGACGGCGGATACGACGGCGGCGAGCCGGAAGCCGCGGACGCTTCCGCCCAGGACGTCCTGGCTGATGACGCCGGCCAGGGAGACCACCAGTCCCGAGGTGGTGGAGAGGAACGCGGCGAAGGCCCCGGCCACCACCAGGGCGGAGAGCAGGCTGCCCGCCGTGCCGCCCAGGAATTCACCGGGCAGCCGCAGGACCATGGCGTCCGGCTGGCCCGAACGTGCCAGGTCCGGGGCGAACATCCGCGCCACCAGGCCGTATGCGGTGGGAAACAGGTAGAACACGGACAGCAACCCCAGGACGATCAGCGTGGTGCGCCTCGCGGTGTGTCCGTCCGGGTTGGTGTAGAAACGCACCAGGACGTGCGGCAGCCCCAGCGTTCCGAAGAGCAACGCCACCAGCAGGGAAATATTCTGGTACGGGCCTGCGGGGGCCGCCCCGGTGGGGTTGACGGCGGCCGGGGCCAGCGGTTGCGTGCCCTGGCCGGCCAGCACGAACACAATGAACAGGATGGGCACGGCCAGCGCCGTGAGCTTGAGCCAGTACTGGAATGCCTGCACGAACGTGATGGACCGCATGCCGCCGGCTGCCACGGTCAGGCACACCACCACCACGACGGCCACCGAGCCGACCCAGGACGGCAGGCCCGTGGTGATGCGGATGGCCAGGGCCGCGCCATGGAGTTGCGGCACGATGTACAGCCAGCCGACCATGACCACCACCAGGCTGGTCACCCTGCGGACGGTCCGTGACGCCAGCCTGGATTCCGTGAAGTCCGGGATGGTGTACGCCCCAGACCTGCGCAGTGGCGCGGCGACGAAAAGCAGCAGCATCAGGTAGCCCGCCGTGTACCCCACGGGGAACCACAGGGCGTCGGTCCCGGACAACAGGATCAGCCCGGCCACGCCAAGGAAGCTGGCGGCGGACAGGTATTCGCCGCCGATCGCGGACGCGTTCCACCATGGCCGCACCGTCCGGGAAGCGACGTAGAAGTCTCCCGTGGTGCGCGAGATGCGCAGCCCGTAGAACCCGATGACTGCCGTGGCGAGGGACACCACCGCGACCGCTGTGATGGCGACCCCGGCGTTCACTGCGGCACCACCGGGGCGCCCCGTGCCGCCGGGTTCATTGTTCGCCGGCCAGGTCGCGGTAGCGCGCCTCATTGCGGGCCGCGCTCCTGACATACAGCCACGCGCTCAAGCCGATGACCGGGTAGATGCCGAGGCCCAGCAGGAGCCAGTCGAACGGGATACCGGCGATCTTGGTGTCGGCAAGGCCGGGAACCGCGACCAGCACCAGGGGGAACGCGGCCAGGATGAGCAGGAAGCCGCCGGCGACAACCAGTGCCAGCCGCAGCTGCGAGCGGATCAGGGAACGCACGAATACCTGGCCAACCTCGGTGTCCTGGGCGGCTTCGCGTGATTCCAGCGGGCGCGGTCCGCCGCGGCCGGGGCCGCCGGGGGAGGCGTGCGGGGCGGTAACCCGGACCCTGGTCATGCGTGCGGCCTGATCCGGGTTGCTTCCAGCTTCTCCCGCACCGTGGGCAGGTGGCGCCGGCTGATGGGCAGCCCGGCCCCGGCCACGGTCACGCGGGGCCCGTCGGCCGCCAGCTTCATGGAGGACACGTGTTTCAGCGCCACCAGGTAGGAGCGGTGCGTCCGGATGAATCCCGCATCCGCCCACTGTTGTTCCAGGTCGGCCAGGGGCACCCGGATCAGGTAGCTGGCGTCGGCGGTGTGCAGGCGGGCATAGTCGCCCTGCGCCTGGACATACGTGACGTCGTCCCGCCGGATCATCCTGGTGGTCCCGCCCTGGTCCACCGTGATCATCTCCGGCGCGCTGCCGCCGTCGCGCAGTTCACTGATCCGGCCCACGGAGCGCGCCAGGCGTTCGGTGCGGACGGGCTTGAGCAGGTAGTCGACGGCGGCCAGTTCAAACGCTGCCAGGGCATGGTCCTCGTCGGCGGTAACGAACACAACCGCCGGGGGATTGCTGCTCCGGGCGATGAAGCCGGCGATGTCCAGGCCGGACACGGCGGGCATGTGAATGTCCAGGAACACGGCGTCGATGCCGCCGCCCGCCAGGGCTGCGAGGGCTTCCGCGCCGGACGTTGCCCGCAGCACCTTGCCGATGCGCTCATCCCTGCCCAGCAGGAAAGCCAGTTCCTCAACGGCGGGCAGCTCATCATCAACGACGAGGACGTTAATCATGCTCCTAGGGTACTTCCAGCAGCGGGGGCCGCTTCACGCGTCATGTCCGGGCTGGGACTTGGGTACGCGCATGGTGATCAGGGTTCCCTCGCCCGGCGCCGTTTCCACCACCAGCCCGTGGTCGTTGCCGTAAACCTGCCGGAGCCGGGCATCCACGTTCCGCAGCCCCACGTGGTCCCCGTCGGTGTGGCCTGCCAGCACGGACCGGAGCTGTTCCGGATCCATCCCCACGCCGTCGTCCTCGATGGTGACTTCGGCGAAGGCGCCGGCGTCCTCTGCGGTGATGGTGATGTGTCCGGGCCCCGCTTTGGCCTCAAGGCCGTGCCGGACGGCATTCTCCACCAGCGGCTGCAGGCTCAGGAAGGGGATGACGGTGCTGAGGACCTCGGGGGCTACGCGCAGGCTGACCTGGACGCGTTCGCCAAACCGGGCCCGTTCCAGCAGCAGGTAGCGGTCGATGCAGCGGAGTTCCTCTGCAAGGGTGGTGAAGTCGCCGTGCCGCCGGAACGAGTACCGGGTGAAGTCGGCAAACTCCACCACGAGCTCCCTGGCCCGCTCGGGATCCGTGTTGATGAACGAGGCGATGGCGTTCAGCGAGTTGTAGATGAAGTGCGGGCTGATCTGCGCTCGAAGCGCCCGCACTTCCGCCTCCATCAACAGTGTGCGGGATGCGTCCAGCTCCGCGAGTTCCACCTGCACCGCAACCCAGTCGGCCACTTCCCCCGTTGCGCGGACGAGGCCCGCGCCGGCCGTGGGGGCGAACGCCGCCACCGCGCCCACCACGCGGGTGCCGGCCCGCACCGGGGTGATAACTGCGGCCAGGGGCCCGCCGGTTCCCTCCGCGCCTGCAGGTAGCACGGCCGCCCGGCCTGATTCCATGGCGCCGGCGGCGAGCTGCATCAGCCGCGCCCGGATTTCCTCAGCGCCGCCATCCCAGGCCAGGACGCCGGACGTGTCGGTTATGGCCAATGCGTCGCAGCCCAGCAGGGAGCGAAGCTGGCGGGCGGCCTTCGCGGCTCCTGACGGGTTCAGCCCGCGGCGCAGGTGCTGGCCTGCCTGGGAGGCGGCGTGCAGCGTGCGGTAGGTGGCCCGCTCGGCGTCGGTGCCCAGCTCCCTGAAGGAACGGAGTACCTTCAGGCCCACCCCGACGACGACGGCAATGGCCATGGCGATCAGCGCCACTGCCGCGGCGGTCAGGAGGGGGGAGTCCGGCATGGTGCCCAGCGTAGCGGCGGGTGCCGTTTGCCGCAGCATCGCAGCCGTTGAGCGACCCCGCGCCGCGTAGTTCTGGAATACCGCGCCGGACAGGCCGCAGAGTGATTGCAGTCACATCTGCGGTTTCCCTGGCAGAGTTCCCGGGCAGTTTCCTGCCGCGGGCCCTGCCGCCCGGTGTGTACCCGCATGACTCAATGAGGAGGAACGATGGGTAACGAGGCCCATACTCCGGACGCAGCGGCGTCCGTGGACTTCGAGCAAGTCCAGTCGACCGGGCAGTTCCAGGAACTGCGCAGGCGTCACCGCAGCTTTGTCTTCCCCATGGCAGTGGCCTTCCTGCTGTGGTATTTCGCTTACGTCCTCCTGGCCGATTATGCGGTGGACTTCATGTCCACCAAGGTTTGGGGCAACATCAACGTCGGCCTGATCCTGGGGCTGCTCCAGTTCGTCTCGACCTTCGCCATCACCGGCTGGTACGTGCACTACTCCAACCGGAAACTGGACCCGATCGCCACCGAAATCAGGAATGAGATCGAGGGGCACGAATTCGACAAGGACGGACACCGAGTGGGCGGAGCCAACAAATGATTGCAATCCCAGCCGCCGTGGATGTTGCCGCGCTCAAAGACACCACCCTCTTGAACATGGGCATCTTCGGCCTGTTCGTGGCCGTGACCATGGTGATCGTGTTCCGTGCCAGCCGGAACAACAAGACCGCCGCCGACTACTACGCCGCCGGCCGGTCGTTCACCGGCTCGCAAAACGGCACCGCCATCGCCGGGGACTACCTGTCGGCGGCATCCTTCCTGGGCATCACCGGCGCCATCGCCATCAACGGCTATGACGGCTTCATGTACTCCATCGGCTTCCTCGTGGCGTGGCTCGTGGCGCTGCTCCTGGTGGCCGAACTGCTGCGGAACACCGGCAAATTCACCATGGCGGACGTCCTGTCCTTCCGGCTGAAGCAGCGCCCGGTCCGGATAGCGGCGGCCATCTCCACCCTTGCCGTCTGCTTCTTCTACCTGCTGGCCCAGATGGCCGGTGCGGGAAGCCTGATCTCCCTCCTGCTGGGCATCAGTGACTGGGGCGGACAGGCGCTGGTAATCATCGTCGTCGGCGCCCTCATGATCATGTACGTCCTGATCGGCGGCATGAAGGGCACCACGTGGGTGCAGATCATCAAAGCCATGCTGCTGATCGCCGGCGCCGCCGTCATGACGCTGTGGGTCCTGGCCATCTACGGCTTCAACCTCTCCGCCCTCCTGGGCGGCGCCGTGGAAACCGCCAACAACCCGGCCGTCCTGAACCCCGGCCTGCAGTACGGCAAGACGGAAACCTCGAAGCTGGACTTCATGTCCCTGGGCCTGGCCCTGGTCCTGGGCACGGCAGCCCTGCCGCACGTGCTGATGCGCTTCTACACCGTGCCCACGGCCAAGGAGGCCCGGAAATCCGTGGTGTGGTCCATCTGGCTGATCGGCCTGTTCTACCTCTTCACCCTGGTGCTCGGCTACGGCGCAGCCGCCCTGGTGGGCGCTGACACCATCAAGAGCGCCCCCGGAGGCGTCAACGCGGCCGCCCCGCTGCTGGCCTTCCACCTGGGCGGCCCGCTGCTGCTCGGCTTCATCTCCGCGGTAGCGTTCGCCACCATCCTGGCCGTGGTGGCCGGGCTGACCATCACCGCCGCCGCTTCCTTCGCGCACGACATCTACGCCAACGTCATCGCCAAGGGCAAGGCCGACGCCGCCACGGAAGTCCGGGTGGCCCGGCGCACCGTGGTGGTGATCGGCATCCTGGCCATCCTGGGCGGCATCTTCGCCAACGGCCAGAACGTGGCCTTCCTGGTGGCCCTGGCCTTCGCCGTCGCCGCGTCCGCCAACCTGCCCACCATCATCTACTCGCTGTTCTGGCGGAAGTTCACCACCCAGGGCGCGGTGTGGAGCATGTACGGCGGCCTGGCGTCGGCGATCCTGCTCATCGTTTTCTCCCCGGTGGTATCCGGTGCCAAGACCTCGATGATCCCGGGCGCCAACTTCGCCCTCTTCCCGCTCAGCAACCCCGGCATCGTGTCCATCCCGCTGGCGTTCCTGCTGGGCTGGCTGGGCACCACGCTGGACAAGCGGCGCGAGGACCCGGCCAAGCAGGCCGAAATGGAAGTGCGCTCGCTGACGGGCATCGGGGCTGAAAAGGCGGTGGACCACTAACTGACGCCGGGCAGCCCGGAACACGGAAGAGCCTCCATGCCGCTGGTGCGGTGTGGAGGCTCTTTTGTTGTGCGGCGGTGCGGCCGTGGACGGCTTTCGCCGTTGCGTTTCACCGTTGATGGTGGCCGGCCGGGGCCAGGTTTCCGTGTTCTCCGTGCGGGACGGCGTACTGGCCCGCCGTCGACGCAGCGAGTCCCGGCGTCGCTATTCCCGCCACCAGCACGGCGCCGGCGAAGGCTGCCGCAAGCAGCCGTCCGGGCCGGACCGATCCCGCCGTACCGCGGCCTGCCCGCGGCCCGCCTTCCCGGCGTGCTTCCGTCCGCCCGAGCCAGCCAAGGGACGCAATGATCATCAGCGTCAGCAGCAGGGCGGAGAGCTGCGTGAGGTTGAGCCCGGACGTCCGCGGAGCGGCGAAGGCGATGGCCGCCACATGGACTGCTGCGGCGCTTCCCAAGGAATACCGCACCCGCCGGCCGCCCGCCGGAGGCTCCTTGGCCAGGAACACGATGGCTCCCGCCAGCAGGGCGGTGCCCCACAGCGCGGCTGCCGCACCGGCGGCAAGCCCGAGAGGTTGCGCGGGCCCGGCTGCCGCGGCGAAGAAGCTGGACGCGATGGCCAGGTTGACCGATCCCGCGCCGAAGCCGGCGAACCCGGCAACAAGCCGGACGGCCGGGACGGCAGGGGACGCCGCCCAGTCAGGGGCGGCAGCAGCAGCCCCCGGAGCCGCCGGGCCGGAGGCGGCCATGCCGGATGCCGCCATGGCTATGCCCGGGCAGCGGCCGGGGACTTGTCCAGGGACAGGCCCACGCCCAGGAGCAGGACGGCGCTGGCGAGGTGCAGGACGTTGTCGGCACCGTTCAGGGCGATGATGTTCAGCGGCGAGTCCAGCAGGAACAAGCCCACGATGCCCACCAGGAGGTAAACGGCGCCCACGGTGGCGTTGAGGGTGCGTGCGGTGTCCGTCCCGCGGAGTCCGGCGAACAGCAGGGCCGCGCCAATGGCCAGGTGGATGACGTTGTGGAGCGGGTTGACCTCGAAGATGATCAGGTTCGCGCCTTCGGTGGCGACGAATCCGACGCCGGACGTGACGGCAAAGCCTAGGAGGCCCACCAGTAGGTAGACGGCTCCGAAAACGGTGGCGACGAGACGGTTGGGTGAGTTGCGCATGGGACGAATCCTTCCTAGGGCGGGGACAGTTCCCCGAACGCCGGGCCCGGACGGACCCTCGGAAGCAGTTCGCATCACTGCAGGAGAAGGATGGGTGAAAAGATCAGTACCCTTTGTACTGCGCGGCTGCCGGGGCCGCACCGGCCCGCCCGCAATCGCGCGGCGGAGCGGTCAGGCAGCGGGCCGGAGCTTGATGTTGGTCATCTTGAGGTCGTTGGTGCCCTCGAAGCGGTAGGCGAGGTCGACCTTCTTGCCGTTACAGCTGATCTGGCCCGCCACGTCGGCTGATTTCAGGCCGTTTTCGGTGGCCACCTTGAGGTCGGTGTAGGCGGGCTTGCAGGAGTCATCCAGTTCCAGGCTTTTCACCCCGGCGATGAACGCCTCCTTGGAAAGCTGCTGCTGGAGCGCGGGGTCAAGGTAGTTGTCATATGCGGTGGTCACCTCGCCCGCGATCACCTTCTTGGTGAAGTCGTCGGCGAGGCCCCTGGCCTGGTTGGTGGCACTGTTCACCACGTTCACCAGGATCACGACGCCGAGGATCACCAACAGCAGCACCCCGCCGATGCCGCCGAGCACGATCCACAGTTTCCGCCGGCTGCGCACCCGCGGACGTTCCCCGGGCGGGCCGAACGGGGCCGGCTGCGCAGGCATCGGGGGCAGTTGCTGCGGCGACGGGTCCGCGTGTCCGTGCCGGTACGAATCCTGGGGACTGCTCAAGGGGAGCCTTTCGGGGACGGGTGCGGTGGCACCGGCGGATTGCCCGGGCCCATCCCGGCCCGGCGCGTAACTGGAACCAGCCTATAACCCCGGCCTCCGGCGTCGTGCCTCCCGTGGTGCAGCTACCCTCCCTCCGAGCCCCGTTCCAGGAGGGGCTGCACCCGGAAGGGGATCAGCTCGCCCATGGCCAGGGCCGTGTCCGCCCGCTCCACGCCGTCGCAGGCCAGGATCTTGCCGTTGATCCGGAACAGGTCCTCGGCGTCCTTGGCCACCACGCGCAGCAGCAGGTCTGCCGACCCCGTGAGCCCGTACCCCTCCAGGATCTCGGGGATCGCCGCGATCTCTTCCGCCAGCCGCCCGAGTTTCTGCTGCTGGACGTGCACGGAGATGAAGGCCATCAGCGGGTAGCCCAGCGCCACCGGATTAATGCGCCGTTCGAAGGACAGGAAGACGTGCTTCTTTTCCAGCTGTGCCATCCGCGCCTGGACGGTGTTCCGGGACAGGCCGAGCTTTTGCGCCAGTGCCACCACGGTCCGGCGCGGGTCCTGCGACAGCGCCGACAGCAGGCGGGTGTCAGTGCCATCCAAAGCTTGCATAATGCGCAACGCTAGCACGGTGGCAGCACGGCGGACAGTGCATTCTGCTCAGAAACAGCCGTGGTGGTTGTACCCCCTGAGCATTGTGAGTAGGGTCACAGTATCTGGGGCAATGGCGCCCGGAAGGCCGGTGGCGGCTGGAGCCAAAAGCCCGAAAACCACAGGTCAACGACGTACGAAGGTTGCGGCAATCGTGTCTACAGACGAAACGGGCCATGGCGGTGCAATCACCCCCGACAACGCAGGGGAATCCACCGCGTCCGGGCAGGAACTCCTCCAGTTGATCACCCCGGAAGGCGAGCGGATCAGCCACCCGGAGTTCGATTTTTGGGTCAAGGACATCACCGACGAGCAGTTGTGTTCGCTGTTCGAGGACATGACGGTCATCCGGCGGATCGATGTTGAAGCCACCGCCCTGCAAAGGCAGGGAGAGCTGGCGCTCTGGCCGCCGCTGCTGGGGCAGGAGGCGTCCCAGATCGGTTCGGGACGCGCCATGCGGGCGGACGACTTCGTCTTCTCCAGCTACCGCGAGAACGGCGTGGCCTACTGCCGGGGAGTGGACCTGACAGACCTGCTCCGGGTCTGGCGCGGCAACGCCTCCGGCGGCTGGGACCCCTACAGCATCAACATGGCAACGCCGCAGATCATCATTGGCGCCCAAACCCTCCATGCCACCGGCTATGCCATGGGCATCCAGAACGACGGCGCCGATGCCGTGGCAGTTACCTACTTCGGCGACGGCGCCACCAGCGAAGGCGACGTCAACGAGGCCATGGTGTTCGCCGCCAGCTTCCAGGCCCCCGTGGTGTTCTTCTGCACCAACAACCACTGGGCCATCTCCGAGCCCGTACGGCTGCAGTCGCACATCCACCTTGCGGAGCGGGCCACAGGCTTCGGCATCCCCAGCCTTCGGGTGGACGGCAATGACGTCCTGGCTGTCATGGCAGGCACCCGGCTTGCACTGGACAGGGCGCGGCGCGGCGGCGGCCCCACCTTCATCGAAGCCGTCACCTACCGGATGGGACCGCACACCACCGCCGATGATCCCACCCGCTACCGGGACGCCAACGAACTGGAGGACTGGGCGGCAAAGGACCCTATCTCCCGGCTGGCATCGCTCCTGGACCGGAAGGGCCTCCTGACCGCGGAGCTACAGGAGCAGGTCCGGCGCAAGGCCGATTCCGTGGCAGCGGAAATGCGCCGCGGTTGCACCACCATGCCGGATCCCCAGCCGATGGACGTCTTCAAGCACGTCTACAGCGCCCCCAACTCCTGGCTTGAACGCCAGCAGGACCATTACGCCCGCTACCTGGCTTCATTCGGCGACCCCGCAGGAGCAGTTTCAGAGGAAGGTGCACGCTGATGACCCAGTTGACCTTTGCCCGCGCCATAAACGCCGGCCTGCGGAAGTCGCTGGAAAGCGACTCCAAGGTGGTCCTCCTCGGCGAGGACATCGGTGCCCTCGGCGGCGTGTTCCGGGTAACCGACGGCCTGCAAAAAGACTTCGGCACCCACCGGGTGGTGGACACGCCGCTGGCCGAATCCGCCATCGTGGGGACTGCCGTCGGCCTGGCCTACCGCGGCTACCGCCCTGTGGTGGAGATCCAGTTCGACGGATTCATCTATCCGGCGTTCGACCAGATCGTCAGCCAGGTGGCGAAGCTTCATTACCGCACCCGCGGCGCGGTGAAGATGCCCATCACCATCAGGGTTCCCTTCGGCGGCGGGATCGGCTCGCCGGAGCACCACTCCGAGTCCCCGGAAGCGTACTTCACACACACCTCCGGGCTGCGCGTGGTGGCCGTTTCCAACCCCCAGGACGCGTACACCGTGATCCAGCAGGCCATTTCCTGCGACGATCCCGTCCTGTATTTCGAGCCCAAGCGCCGCTACCACGACAAAGGCGAGGTGGACGAGTCGGCCGCCCTTTCTTCCGCCCTGCCCATGGACAAGGCCCGCGTGCTGACCGAGGGCACCGACGCCACCCTGGTGGCCTACGGACCCCTGGTCAAGACCGCACTGGACGCCGCCACGGCCGCAGCCGACGAGGGAATCTCCCTCGAAGTCATCGACCTGCGCTCGCTGGCCCCGGTGGACTACGACGCCGTGGTCGCCTCCGTGCGGAAGACCGGGCGCCTGGTGGTCACGCACGAAGCCGGACAGTCCGGCGGCCTCGGAGCGGAAGTGGCCGCCAGCATCACCGAGCGGTGTTTCTACCACCTCGAAGCTGCTCCGGTCCGGGTCACCGGGTTCGACATTCCGTACCCGTACTCCAAGCTGGAAATGCACCACCTGCCGGGCCTGGACCGTATCCTCGACGGCGTGGACCGCGCCCTGGGCCGCCCGAATTCCCTGAGCGGGCTGGAAGGATGAGCGCCACCATGATCAAGGAATTCCGTCTCCCTGACCTGGGCGAAGGGCTCACAGAGTCAGAAATCCTCAGCTGGAAAGTGGACGTTGGGGACACCGTCAGCCTGAACCAGGTCATTGCCGAGGTGGAGACAGCCAAAGCCGTGGTGGAGCTTCCCTCTCCGTATGCCGGGGTTATCAAGGAGCTCCACGAGCAGCCCGGGTCCGTGGTTGAGGTGGGCAAGCCCATCGTCTCGTTCGAGGTGCCGGACGACGCCGGAACGGCACCTTCGGACCCGGCCGGAACGTTGACGGCGGAGCCGGGGCAGCGCGGCGCGGAAACGCAGAAACGGGAACCGAACCTGGTGGGCTACGGCGCCGTCGTCGAAGGCTCCGGCCGGCCGGCCCGCCGGCCCCGGAACTTCACCGCCCCGGTGGTTGGCGCGGTCAAAACCGAGCCGGTCAAAATCGAGCCGCTCAAAACTGAGCCGGTCAAAACCGCGCCGGTCCAAACCGGGCCTTCGGTGGTCGAGCCTGCCGAAACCAGGCCTGCTGACACTGCAACCGCCGAGCGGCCACGGTCCACACCCCCGGTGCGCAAGCTGGCCAGGGACCTGGGGGTGGACCTGGCACGGGTTCCCGGCACCGGGCCTGGCGGGTTGATCACCAGGGAAGACGTCCGGGGATTTGCCGGACACAACGAAGAGGCTGTCCCGCCCCTGGCGGAGCCGGTGGCCCTCTCAGGCAGCCGGTTGGGGGAGCGGGAAACCCGGACTCCCATCAAGGGCGTCCGCAAATACACCGCGGCCGCCATGGTGCAGAGTGCCTTCACCGCCCCGCATGCCACCGAATTCCTCACCGTGGACGTGACGCCAAGCCTTGAACTGCTGGCCAGGCTCAAGAACAGCAGGGAGTTCGCCGGCTTCAAGCTCACCCCGTTGACGCTCGCGGCCAAGGCAGTCCTCGTCGCCCTCCGCAGGAATCAAGCGCTGAATTCGCACTGGGATGAGGAACGCCAGGAAATCGTCACCTACAACTACGTCAACCTTGGCATCGCGGCGGCCACGCCCCGGGGACTCACCGTTCCAAACATCAAGGATGCGGACACCATGCAACTTCCGCAGCTCGCCCAGGCGTTGACGGCGCTCGCGGAAACGGCCCGCGCCGGCAAGACCACGCCTGCCGAGCTGTCCGGGGGCACCATTTCCATCACCAACATCGGCGTTTTCGGCATCGACGCCGGTACCCCCATCCTCAATCCCGGTGAAGCGGCCATCCTGGGGCTGGGCGCCGTCCGGACCCTGCCGTGGGAATACCGGGGCGAGGTGGCCCTGCGCCAGGTGATCACCTTGAGCCTGTCCTTCGACCACCGGCTGGTCGACGGCGAACAAGGCTCCCGGTTCCTGGCCGACGTCGGCACCATCCTGGCCGAGCCGGGAATGGTGCTCACCATGGTCTAGCGGGAGGGCGGGGCGTCCCCTGCACTGTCCGCCAGCAGCGCTGCCAGTGCCATGCGCTCAAGCAGGGGGCGGGCCACGCCTGCCGCCATCCGCCGGCCATGGCTGCGGACGGAGTGCGGAGTGGAGTTGATGAGGCCGAAGGTGGCGTGCGCCCGCATGCGGAGTTCGGCAGCGTCCGTCCCGGGGTGGACTCCGGCGAGGACGTCCACCCATAGCTCCACGTAGCTGCGCTGCAGGGAGCGCACCGCGGACTGGTCCTGCTCGGAGAGGTTGCTGAGGTCCCGGTCCTGGACGCGGATCACGTCGGGCTTGCCGAGCGCAAAGTCCACCTGGAACTCCACCAGCCGGCGCAGGGCGGCTGCCGGGTCGGCGCTGTCTTCCACCACCTGGCGTCCGCCGTCCAGCAGTTCCTGGCTCACGGTCACCAGGAGGTCGGCGAGGACTGCCTGCTTGCCCGGGAAATGGCGGTACACCGCGGGGCCGCTCACGCCCGCGGCCGCGCCAAGGTCTTCGAGCGACACCCGGTTGAACCCGTTCAGTGCGAACAGGGAAGCCGCCGCGGTGAGCAGGGCCTGCCGCCGGTTCTCCTTCGCCTTGCCGCGCTGCGTGGTGGGAGCCGGGTGCGGCGTGGTGCCTGGCTGCGCGGCGTTGCTGGACTGTGTTCCCGTGCTTGGCACTTTTCCTCCTCGGACCGACGCAGATTCTACCAATACCACTATGTGTTGGACATCACAGTTAATCGAGACTAACCTGAATTTCAGTTATTAGTCACTAACCGAGTTGGCCTGGAGTCGGCCCGGTCCAGACAGGAACGGATCGTCAATGGAGACCCTGGCCAGCAGGCTCGACCCCGCAAGCGAGTCCTTCCGCGCCAACCGGGAAGCGCAACTGGCTCTCGCCGGCGACCTCCGGAAGAGGCTGGCGGACGCGGCCCTCGGCGGACCACAGAAATCGCGGGAGAGGCACGTGGCCCGGGGGAAGCTGCTGCCACGGGACCGGATCGACCAGTTGCTGGATGACGGGAGCCCGTTCCTGGAAATCGCGCCGCTGGCTGCCAACGGGATGTACGGCGACGACGCACCGGGCGCAGGAGTCATCGCCGGGATCGGACTGGTGCACGGGCGGCAGGTGCTGGTGATCTCCAACGATGCCACCGTCAAAGGCGGAACCTACTACCCGATGACGGTGAAGAAGCACCTGCGTGCCCAGGAGATAGCCCTCGAAAACGGGCTGCCCTGCATCTACCTGGTGGATTCGGGCGGGGCGTTCCTTCCCAAGCAGGATGAGGTCTTTCCGGACAAGGACCATTTTGGCCGCATCTTCTACAACCAGGCCAGGCTCTCCGCCGCGAAGATACCGCAGATCGCCGCCGTCATGGGGTCATGCACCGCCGGCGGTGCCTACGTCCCCGCCATGAGCGACGAGACAGTCATTGTCAGGAACCAAGGCACGATCTTCCTGGGCGGCCCGCCCCTGGTGAAGGCCGCCATCGGGGAGATCGTGACTGCGGAGGAACTCGGCGGTGGAGACGTGCACGCACGCATCTCCGGGGTGACCGACCACCTGGCCGAAAATGACGAGCACGCCCTGCAGATCATCCGGGACATCGTTGCCACCCTCCCGCCGCCCGCCGCGCCCGCCTGGCAGGTGGAGCCCGTCGTCGAACCCGCCGTGGAACCGGACGGAATCTACGGCGCCGTGCCCACGGACGTCAACGCCCCCTACGACGTCCACGAAGTCATCGCCCGGCTGGTGGACGGCAGCAGGTTCCACGAGTTCAAACGGGAATACGGCACCACCCTTGTCACGGGATTCGCCCGGATCTGCGGACACCCCGTGGGAATCGTGGCCAACAACGGCGTGCTTTTCAGCGA
Source organism: Arthrobacter sp. 135MFCol5.1 (assembly GCF_000374865.1). Lineage (GTDB taxonomy): Bacteria > Actinomycetota > Actinomycetes > Actinomycetales > Micrococcaceae > Arthrobacter. Next base: position 53,740 of record NZ_KB895466.1, read on the forward strand.
ATCGTCGCTCAAGGGCGCCCATTTCATCGAACTCTGCGACCAGCGCGGCATCCCCCTGCTGTTCCTGCAGAACATCTCCGGCTTCATGGTGGGCAAGGACGCCGAGCAGGGCGGCATCGCCAAGAACGGCGCCAAGATGGTGACCGCCGTGGCCACTGCCCGCGTTCCCAAGCTGACGGTGGTGATCGGCGGCTCCTTTGGCGCCGGCAACTATTCGATGTGCGGCCGGGCCTATTCGCCGCGGTTCCTCTGGATGTGGCCGGCCGCCCGGATCTCCGTCATGGGCGGCAACCAGGCCGCCAGCGTCCTGGCCACCGTGAAACGCGACCAGTACGAGGCGGCCGGCGAAGAATGGCCGGCAAGCGACGAAGAGGCGTTCAAAGCACCCATCCGCCGCCAGTACGAGGACCAGGGCAGCCCCTACTACTCCACGGCCAGGCTCTGGGACGATGCCGTGATCGACCCCGCAGACACCCGCACCGTCCTGGGACTGGCGCTCGACGTCGTCTCCCGCACCCCCTTGCCGGAGACCTCCTTCGGCCTCTTCCGGATGTGAGCCCGCAATGACCATGCAAACCCGAACAGATCCAGCCCCCGGCGGCACGTCCACCCCACGCCTGTTCGGCACGGTCCTGGTGGCAAACCGCGGTGAAATCGCCTGCCGGGTCATCCGGACCCTGCGCCGCCTGGGCATCCGGTCGGTGGCCGTCTACAGCGATGCCGACGTCGGCGCCCGCCACGTCCGCGAAGCTGACGCGGCCGTGCGCATCGGCCCGGCAGCCGCCGTCGACAGCTACCTGAGCGCGGACGCCATCATCGGAGCATGCCGGCAATCCGGTGCCGAAGCCGTCCACCCTGGGTACGGCTTCCTCAGCGAGAACGTGGACTTCGCCCGCGCCCTGGAGGAAGCCGGCATCACTTTCATCGGACCCGGAGTGGAGGCCCTGAACGTCATGGGGGACAAGATCCGGGCCAAGAACCACGTGGCCGGCTACGGCGTGCCGGTGGTTCCCGGCATCGCCGAGCCCGGCATGACCGACAGCGAACTGGTGGAGGCAGCCGGCGGGGTCGGCTTTCCGCTCCTGATCAAGCCCTCCGCCGGCGGCGGCGGCAAGGGGATGCACGCCGTCGAAAAACCGGAGGACCTGGCCGCCGCCCTGGCAACGGCCCGGCGCGTGGCCGCCGCCGCGTTCGGCGACGACACCCTGTTCCTGGAACGCCTGGTGACCACCCCACGGCACATCGAAGTGCAGGTGCTGGCGGACAGCCACGGCAACGTCATCCACCTGGGCGAGCGGGAATGCTCGCTGCAGCGGCGGCACCAGAAAGTCATCGAGGAAGCGCCGTCGCCGCTGCTGGAGGGCCTTCCGGACGGGGCGGCCATTCGGGCACGGATCGGCGAGGCGGCCTGCAATGCAGCCCGCAGCGTGAACTACCGGGGCGCCGGAACCGTGGAATTCCTGGTTTCCGACGACGCACCGGACGAGTTCTTCTTCATGGAGATGAACACCAGGCTGCAGGTGGAGCACCCGGTGACCGAAATGGTCACCGGCACCGACCTCGTGGAATGGCAGGTAAGGATCGCCGCCGGTGCCGAACTGACGCTCCGGCAGGCCGACGTCGAACTTTCCGGCCATGCCGTGGAAGCGCGCGTGTACGCCGAGGTGCCGGAGAAGAATTTCCTCCCCTCCACCGGGACCGTGCTGGTGCTGGACGAACTGCCATCCCCGGCCGGGGGCCGGGTCCGGGTGGACTCCTCCCTGCTGGAGGGCCTGGAACTCCCGGCCCACTATGACCCCATGATTTCCAAGGTCATCGCGTGGGGCGAAGACCGCGGTGCCGCGCTGGCAACCCTTGACGAGGCCCTGGCCCGCTACACCGCCTTGGGCATTGACACCAATGTGGAGTACCTGCGGCTCCTGCTGAACGACCCCGACGTCAAGGCCGGCCACCTGGACACCGGCCTGATCGAACGCAAGCTGCCCGGCATGGAATTCCGGAAGGCCGGTGACGCCGAACTGGTGGCCGCGGCGCTGTACGCGCTCTCCCTGGAGGACCACAACACTGCCCCGGGGAGCGGACCGTGGCGGGCCCACAACGGCTGGCGGCTCGGAACGCCGGCACCGCGCCGGATCAGCCTGGGAACGGCCGACGACGGCGTGGCCACGGTTGAGGTCACCGGAAGCCCAGCAGGGGAAGCCGCCGTCACGGCAGCCGTTGACGGGCGAAAGCAGGAGCGCGCCGGACTGTCCCTTGAGGACCCGCGGCGGGCCGTCCTCCGGCTGGGCGACGGCACCCGAAGCTACGCCGTCGGCACCCGAAGCTACGCCGTCGGCGCAATCCCCGGCCGGCCCACACGGCTCTTCCTGGGCAGTGATGGCTGGTCCTGCCGGCTTGAGGTCCTGGCCCGGGAGGCACGGCTGGACCGGGTGCTGGCCGCCATTCAACGGGAAGAAGGCTCAGCGGACCCCGAGGTGCGCTCGCCAATGACGGGAACCGTGGTGGCCGTCCCGGTCACCGACGGCGACGCGGTCCAGGCCGGGGAGGTCCTGGTGTCCGTGGAGGCCATGAAGATGGAGCACCACCTCGTTGCGCCGCTGGCCGGCACCGTGCACCTCAGCGCCCGCACCGGCGACCTGGTGAAGGCCGACCAGGTTCTGGCCACCGTGCACCCCCACCCTGCAGACGCGGAACCGACGCCCGCAGATACCGACACAGACACAGACACCAGCCAAGGCGAAGGAGCCTGACCATGACCGGATTCGAACTCAGCGAGGAATACCAGGACCTCAGCGACACCGTCCGCGACTTCGCGGACAACGTGGTGGCCCCGGTCTCCGCCAAACACGATGAGGAACACAGCTTCCCCTATGACGTGGTGAAACAGATGGCCGAGATGGGCCTGTTCGGGCTGCCCTTCCCGGAGGAATTCGGCGGCATGGGCGGCGACTACTTCGCGCTCGCCCTGGCCTTGGAACAGCTCGGACGCGTGGACCAGTCGGTGGCCATCACGCTGGAGGCCGGCGTTTCCCTGGGTGCCATGCCGGTGTACCGCTTTGGAACCGACGCCCAGAAGCAGGAATGGCTTCCGCTCCTGGCATCAGGCCAGGCGCTCGCGGGCTTCGGGCTCACCGAACCGGAGGCAGGTTCGGATGCGGGCGGTACCAAGACCACCGCCCGCCGCGAGGACGGCAGCTGGGTCATCAACGGCAACAAGGAGTTCATCACCAACTCGGGAACGGATATCACACGGCTGGTCACCGTCACCGCCGTCACCGGCCGGAAGGAAGCCGCAGACGGCAGCCTGCGGAAGGAGATCTCCACCATCCTCGTGCCCACGGATACGCCGGGCTTCAAAGCCGAGAAGCCGTACAACAAGGTGGGCTGGAACGCCTCCGACACCCACCCGTTGACCCTCAAGGATGTCCGCGTACCGGAGGAAAACCTCCTCGGCGAAGAAGGGCGCGGGTATGCGAATTTCCTGTCCATCCTGGACGAAGGCAGGATCGCCATTGCCGCGCTGGCCACCGGCGCCGCCCAAGGCTGCGTGGACCTGTCGGTCAAATACGCCAGGGAACGCAGGGCATTCGGCCAGGAAATCGGCAAGTACCAGGCCATCTCCTTCAAGATCGCGCGGATGGAAGCGCGGGCCCACACGGCCCGCCTGGCCTACTACGATGCGGCCGCCAGGATGCTGGCCGGCAAGCCGTTCAAGACCCAGGCGGCCATCGCTAAGATGGTCGCAGGCGAGGCGGCCATGGACAACGCGCGGGATGCCACCCAGGTATTCGGCGGCTATGGCTTCATCAACGAGTTCACCGTGGCACGCCACTACCGCGACTCCAAGATCCTTGAAGTGGGGGAGGGCACCACGGAAGTCCAGCTGATGCTGATCGCCCGTGAACTGGGACTGTAAGCACCTGCGGCAGCAGTACGGATCGCAGCCGGCCTGAAAGGATCACTGATGATTGACAAGGTTGTAGCCAGCGCCGACGACGCCGTGGCGGATATCCCGGACGGGGCTTCCCTGGCGGTTGGCGGCTTCGGGCTGTGCGGCATCCCGGTGGCCCTGATCGACGCCCTGCACCGCGCCGGCACTACTGGCCTGGAAACGGTCAGCAATAACTGCGGCGTGGATGACTGGGGCTTGGGCATCCTGCTCCGCGACGGCCGCATCCGCCGCACCATCAGCTCCTATGTGGGGGAGAACAAGGAGTTCGCCCGCCAGTACCTTGCCGGTGAGCTCGAGGTGGTGTTGACACCGCAGGGCACCCTGGCCGAGAAGCTGCGCGCCGGCGGCGCCGGCATCCCCGCGTTCTACACCAAGGCGGGGGTGGGGACCCAGGTGTCCGACGGCGGCCTGCCGCAGAAGTACGACGCCGACGGCGGCATCGCGATCGCCTCCGCGGCCAAGGAAGTGCGTTCCTTCGGGGGAGTGGACTACGTCTTGGAAGAATCCCTCACCCCCGACTACGGGCTGGTGCACGCCTGGAAGGGTGACCGGCACGGCAACCTGGTCTTCCATGCCACGGCCATGAACTTCAATCCGCTCTGCGCCATGGCCGGACGCATCACCATCGCCGAGGTGGAGGAACTCGTCGAACCCGGCGAACTGGACCCCGAACACATCCACACCCCCGGGATCTTTGTCCAGCGGGTGGTCCTGGCGGCCGGCGGGGAAAAGCGCATCGAAAAGCGGACGGTGGCCTTGGAGGCCCCGGCCGCGGCGGGCGGGAACCCCGCCGGCAGTGACCAGCAGGCAGGAGCATGACCATGGATCCCAACAGCCCCGAGGCGCCCCGCCCGGAAGCGGTCCGTCCGGAGTACCGGCGCGGCGGCGGGCACCAGCCCGGGCCCGGCGGAGCCGCCGCCGCAGCAGGCAGCAAAGGCTGGACGCGGAACGAACTGGCCGCCAGGGTTGCCCGGGAACTCCGCAACGGCCAGTACGTCAACCTTGGCATCGGCATGCCCACCCTGATACCCAACTACATTCCGGCCGGGGTGGAAGTGGTGCTGCACTCGGAGAACGGGATCCTGGGCGTCGGCCCCTACCCGGCAGAGGACGCGGTGGATCCGGACCTGATCAATGCCGGCAAGGAAACCGTGACGGTCAACCGGGGTGCGGCGTTCTTCGACTCGGCAACGTCGTTTGGGATGATCCGCGGCGGCCACGTGGACCTGGCCGTCCTGGGCGCGATGGAAGTGGCCGCCAACGGAGACCTCGCCAATTGGATGGTCCCGGGAAAGATGGTCAAGGGAATGGGCGGCGCCATGGACCTGGTGTTTGGCGCCAAGCGCGTGATCGTGATGATGGAGCACGTGGACCGGAACGGCAATCCCAAGATTGTCAGGGAGTGCTCGCTCCCGCTGACCGGCAAAGGCTGCGTGGACCGGATCATCACCGACCTCGCCGTGATCGACGTCGTCCGGGACGGCGGCCCCTCCCGGCTGGTGCTGCGCGAGCTGGCCCCCAACGTTTCCGTCGAAGACGTGGTGGCCGCCACCGGCGCGGAATTGTACGAAGAAGACCAGGAACTTACCGTATGACCGGCACCGACCCCACTGATAGGCTCCCGGCCGGCCCAGCGGCCCCAGGGGGCGGCCGGCGCGTCATCGAGCAGCGCGGGCTCTACTTCGACGAGCTGGAGGAGGGCGTGCTGTATGCCCACCGGCCTGGACGCACCGTGACGGAAACGGACAACGTCCTTTTCACCACCCTCACCATGAACACGCAGGCGCTGCACCTGGATGCTGCCTGGAGCGCGGGGCAGCCTTTTGGCCAGCGGCTGATGAACTCGATGTTCACCCTCGCCACCATGGTGGGGCAGTCCGTCACCCAGTTGACCCAGGGGACCATCATCGCCCAGCTCGGGCTGACCGATGTCTCCTTTCCGCACCCGCTCTACCACGGGGACACGCTCTACACAGAGACCGTGATCACCGGCAAACGGCTTTCGGCCTCCCGGCCGGGCCAGGGCATTGCCACCATGGAGCACACCGGGCGCAACCAGGACGGAGCCGTGGTGGCACGGGCCACGAGAAGCTGCCTGATGTGGACCCGGGCCGCCCACCAGGACCAGCCCGACGCACAGGGGAGAATGCCCGTATGACATTTGTGATGGGCCCGGCCCTGCTCTTTTGCCCCGCCGACCGCCCCGAGCGCTACCTGAAAGCCGCAGCGCGGGCGGACGCCGTGATCCTGGACCTCGAGGACGCCGTGGCGCCACCGGACAAGCAGCGGGCGCGCGGGGCAATCCTGGCCCAGGCGGGCGCTGCAGGAGACGATCCCGAACTTGACCCCAGCCGGACCATCGTCCGGGTCAACCCGGTCGGCACGGACGACTTCGCGAAGGACCTGCACTGCCTGGCGCACACGCCGTACCGCACGGTGATGCTCGCCAAGGCGGAATCGGCTGAACAGCTCAAGGCGCTGGAAGGCTACCAGGTCATTGCGCTGTGCGAAACGGCCCTGGGCGTGCTGAATGCCCCCGCCATTGCGGCTGCCCCCAACGTTGTGGCCCTGATGTGGGGAGCAGAGGACCTCGTGGCCACGTTGGGCGGCACCTCCAGCAGGAAGGACGACGGCGGCTACCGGGCGGTCGCCCTGCACGCCCGCTCCTCGGTGCTGCTGGCCGCCAGGGCCTTGGGCAAGGAAGCCATCGACGCCGTGTACACCAACATCCCCGACCTCGACGGGCTGGCGGACGAAACCGCCGACGCCGTGGCCTCCGGGTTCGGCTCCAAGGCGTGTATCCATCCCGGCCAGGCCGCCGTGGTCCGCAAAGCCTTCGCTCCCTCCGGGGAGGAGGTGGCCGGGGCGCGTGAACTGCTGGACGCTGCCGCGGCGGCCGGGAGCGGGGTCTTCCAACACCACGGAAAGATGATCGACGGGCCAATCCTGAAGCACGCCGAAGGCATCCTGCGCCGTGCAGGCAGGGACGCCTAGCTGCCCTTCCGTCCCGTCGGCCGGCGAAGGGACGTGGGCGGAATGGGCTCGTACAGCAGCGTCCGCACCCAGCGGTTCCCGGTCTCCCGGAGCTCCTTCCGGGTGGCGAAGCGGTAATGGAAACTTCGCACGCGCACCAGGCGCGGCGCGGCGCCGTCGAACGGGTCATGCCGGAGCAGCCGCAACACCTGCCGGTCCGCCACGAGCAGTTTGCCCAGGAAGGCATAGAACCATTCCTCGTGCACGCTCCGCAGCGGCAGGAACCACATCAGCCAGTCCAGCCGCAGGTGGTACGGAGCCCACTGCCGGGGAATGCGGCTGACATCGCCGGGTTTGCCCTTGAAGCCGTACTCGCGCCAGTCCGACGCGTCCCCGGGGTTCCCGTCCAAGGTTCCTTCCACCACGATCTCGATGCGCTGCCTGGTCACCGTGCCGAAGGCGCCGTAGGCATTGACCAGCTGCCACCGGTTGAAGCTGGCATTCATGAGCTGCCGGCGGGAGAAGAGGTTCCGCAAAGGCCAGTAGCTAAGGACCAGCAGCAGGAGGGACGCCGCCAGCGTTATGGCCAGCCACCACAGGGGAGTGGCCGGTGCTGCGCTGGCGTGCCAGTCCGCCGGGACGGCCGGGATCACGGCGTGGGCCACGGGATCGCTGACCGCGGCAAACGCCAGGATGATCGCCATCCAGTTCAGCCATGCAAAGTTGCCGCTCGCCACCAGCCACAGCTGGGTGGCCACGACGACGGCCGCCGCCACGCCCGCCACCGGCTGCGGGGCGAACAGCAGGAACGGCACCACCAGCTGGGCGATGTGGTTGCCCACCACTTCGATCCGGTGCAGCGGCTTCGGCAGCAGGTGTGCCTGCCTGCTGAGGGGGCCCGGCATGGGCTGGGTTTCATGGTGGTAGTACAAGGCCGTCAGGTCCCGCCACTCGCGGCCGCCGCGGATCTTGATCATGCCTGCCCCGAATTCCAGCCGGAACACCAGCCACACCACCAGGATCAGGATGGTCCGCGGCGGTTCCGTCTGGTCCGATCCCAGGAAGGCCACGGTGAAACCGGCCTCCAGCAGCAGCATCTCCCAGCCGAACCCGTAGAAGGTCTGCCCCACGTTCACGATGGACATGTACAAAAGCCACAGGGCAAGGAACGCCAGCAATGGAACCCAGGGCGGTCCGGCCTGGGGGAGCCCGGCGACGAGCAGCGCCGAGACCGCCAGGCCTGCGGCGCAGACACCGCGCAGCAGCCGGTCGGAATACCGCCAACGGAACAGCGTGGGCCGGGACAACCGGGAAAACGCGGCCAGGAAGTCCGGCACCGGAAGGAGGCCGCGCTCTCCGAGCAAGGCCGGGAACTGGTTCAGCGTGGACAGGAACGCAACGAAATACAACGCTGCGACGCCCCGTTGCAGCACCTGCCGGGCAAATTCATACTCCGGCGCATCGAACCAGGTGAGCCAGTCCACGGTTTCCACGTTACGCCCGGCCGCCCGGCGGTCAAGGCGCAGCAGGCCCGGCCGCGTGCGGGATACTTAACGGATGCAGCCACGCAGAATCGTCCTCCTCGGATCCACCGGTTCCATCGGCACCCAGGCGATCGACGTCGTCGACGGCGCCCCGCACCTGTTCGAGGTGGTGGCACTCAGTGCCGGTGGCGGCAACCTTGAACTGCTGGCCCGCCAGGCGGTCCACACCGGCGCCGCCGTGGTGGGCATCGCCGCCGGTGACCCCCGCCGGCTGGAATCCCTTATCCGGGAAGCAGCAGCCGCCGCCGGCCGTCCCGGGTACCGCCCGGAAATCGTGGCCGGACCTGACGCCTCGGCCCGGATCGCCGCGGTGGAAGCGGACGTGGTCCTCAACGGCATCACCGGTTCCATTGGCCTGGCGCCCACCCTTGCGGCACTCCGCTCCGGGGCCACCCTGGCCCTGGCCAACAAGGAATCGCTGATCGTTGGCGGCAGCCTGGTCAAGGCTGCGGCCAAGGAAGGCCAGATTGTGCCCGTCGACTCGGAACACTCGGCGATCGCCCAGTGCCTGCGCGCAGGGACGGCAGCCGAGGTGGACCGGCTCATCCTGACCGCCTCGGGGGGGCCTTTCCGCGGCAGGAGCCGGGAGCAGCTGCATTCCGTCACGCCACGCGAGGCGCTGGCGCACCCCACCTGGGACATGGGGGTCATGGTCACCACCAATTCGGCCACCCTGGTCAACAAGGGACTGGAAGTCATCGAAGCCCACCTGCTGTTCGATATCCCGCTCGACCGGATCGATGTGGTGGTGCACCCGCAGTCCGTCGTCCATTCCATGGTCCAGTTCGTTGACGGCTCCACCATTGCCCAGGCCTCCCCGCCGGACATGCGGCTTCCGATTGCCCTTGGCCTGGGCTGGCCGGCCCGGGTACCCATGGCCGCGCCCGCCTGCGACTGGACCCAGGCCGCCACCTGGACCTTTGAACCCCTGGATGCTGCAGCCTTCCCGGCCGTTGACCTTGCCAAGGACGCCGCCAAGCAAGGCAGCACCTTCCCTGCTGTTTTCAATGCGGCCAACGAAGAGGCCGTTACGGCGTTCCATGCGGGCCGGATCCGGTTCACCGACATCGTCGATACCGTGGACGGGGTGCTCAGCGAACACTCAGGTTCCTCCGGGCTGACAGTGGAGTCGGTGCTGGATGCTGAAAGCTGGGCACGCGCCCGCGCCCACGAACGTTTAGCAGTCAGCAGTCTCTAGGAAGCAGCAGCACCTCCATGACCCCTGTCCTACTTTTCATCCTCGGCGTCGTCTTCGTGGCCGTCGGCATTGCCGTGTCCATCGCCCTCCACGAGGTGGGGCACCTGGTGCCGGCCAAGCTCTTCAAGGTGCGCGTCACCAAGTACATGATCGGCTTCGGGCCCACCCTCTGGTCACGCCGCAAGGGTGAAACCGAGTACGGCGTGAAAGCCGTTCCGCTGGGCGGCTACGTCTCGATGATCGGCATGTACCCGCCCAACAAGGAGGACGGCTCGGTCCGGCCCTCCAGTACCGGGATGTTCCAGACGCTGGCTACGGAAGCCCGGTCACTAGCCCACGAAGAGGTAGGACCCGGCGACCACGACCGCGTCTTCTACCGGCTGCCGGTCTGGAAAAAAGTGATCGTGATGCTGGGCGGGCCGGCCATGAACATGGTCCTTGGGGTGGTGCTGACGGCCGTCCTCCTGATGGGATTTGGCATTGCCACCGCCACCACCACCATCTCCGACGTCTCCAAATGCCAAGTGGCCGCAGGGCAGACCGTCGATCCCGACTCTGCCGACTGCCAGCTGACCCCCGCGGCAGCGGCGGGACTCAAACCCAATGACACCATCACCTCCTTCGACGGCAAGGCCGTCACCAGCTGGGACCAGCTGACGGAGTGGATCCGCGCCTCTGCCGGCAAGGAAGTGGCCATCACCGTTCAGCGGGACGGCGCTGCCGTGTCAACCACGGTGACGCCGGTCCTGTCTTCCCGGCCCGTGATGGGCGCCGACGGGCGGCAGGCCACCGATGCTGCCGGCAACCTCCAGTACCAGGACGTCGGTTTCCTTGGCATCGGCGCGCAAACGGCGCTCGTGTCCCAGCCGGCGTCGTCCGTCCTGCCCATGGCCGGAGAGAACATCCGGCAGGTGGCCGGCGTGGTGTTCAACCTGCCCGCCCGTGTGGTGGGCGTAGCCAAGGCCGCTTTCAGCGAGGAACCCCGGGACCCCAACGGCCCCATCAGCGTGGTGGGCGTGGGCCGGGTGGCCGGCGAGGTTGCCGCCATGGAAGCTGTCCCGCTCCAGTCCCGGCTCGCCACCCTCGTGGGCCTGATGGCCGGCCTGAACTTCGCACTGGCCGTATTCAACCTCATCCCGCTGCTGCCCCTTGACGGCGGCCATGTGGCCGGAGCCCTGTACGAAGGAGCGCGCCGCGCCGTGGCCAGGCTGCGCGGCCGGCCGGACCCGGGAGCGTTCGACATCGCGAAACTGCTGCCCGTGACCTACGTCGTGGCGGCTTTGTTGATGGGCATGAGCGCCCTGTTGATCTACGCGGACATCGTCAAGCCCGTCAATCTGTTCTGACATCAGCCGATTTAGGCTGACTTTGCTAAATCAGTCAGATTTGATTGATTGTTATGAATCACCCGCCTATGGTTGATCTATGTTCGTAATGACGATCGACCAGCGTGGCAGCACGGGTGACCTGGACCGGGTCCCGGGTTTCATTGAGCAGATCGCGCGCCTCGAACCTGCCGGGGCCGGCAGGCCGGCTTTCGAGCGGTCGGTCGGCGACGAAGTCCAAGGGGTGGTGCGGGACGCTGATGCCGTCGTGGACATCGCCCTGTACGCGCTCCGCGAAGGGCACTGGTACGTCGGCATCGGCGTCGGAACCGTGACGCTGCCGGCGGGTGCCAGCCCGCGGGAAGGCACCGGAACCGCGTTCGTGGCTGCCCGGAAGGCCGTTGAGCGCGCCAAGGCCGCCGCTTCCCAAGTGCCGGTGTCAGTGGTGGCCGGCATCATGGCGGGGGAGGCGGGCGGGAATACCCCGGCCGGGGAAGGGGAGCGGACATGCGCCAAAGCCGAAGCGGTGCTCCGGCTGCTGGGCCGCCTGGTCCAAGAGCGGACGGAAGCCCAGTGGCGGGTGGTTGACGCGCTGCGGCACTTGGACGCCGGCGCGCCCGGAGCCGGCCGGCCTGGTCCGGCCCGGCACGGCAGCCAAAAGCAGGTGGCCAGGGAACTTGGAATATCGGAGCAGTCCGTGAGCCGTACCGTGCTTCGCTCCGGATGGCAGGAAGAATGGGCAGCACGGCCGGCCGCATCGCTGCTGCTTGATCTCGCCCAAGCACAGGTGGTCCCGGCCGTACAGGAAACCGGAGCCGGCGATGGAGGAGTCAAGTGACCGCAGTGTGGGTGGCCGTGGCCTTGGCGGTGGCAGGTTTCGTGGGATGGCCGGTGACGGCCTTGGTGTTCAAGCTCGCCAGGACCATTGACGACAAAGCCGATGCCGCCACGACGGCAACGGACGCCGGCTCCGCTGCCCAGGACCCGTCTGCCGACGTCACGGTGGACGGCGAGCTGACGGCGCAACCCGGGCCGGCGGCGTCGAACGGAACGGACGCAGCAGCGTCGGCTCCGGGCCAGCGCATCCTGCGCGGCGGCGCCATCATCGGCGTGCTGGAACGGCTCGGCGTATGCCTTGCCATCCTGGCCGGCCAGCCGGTCGCCATCGCCTACATCGTCGCGATCAAGGGCCTCGGCAGGTTCGCTGAACTCAAGGAGACCCCTGTGGCCGCGGAGCGCTTCATCATCGGAACCCTCACCTCCATGCTCTGGGCGGCAGGAACCGCAGCCGCCGCCAAAGTCCTTTTCCTGCAGTAAACGTCCACCGCGTCCTCGAACCGGGACAGCCCGGATGGGTACGAAGGCAGGCATGGCGATAGGGTAGCCGTATGACAGTTTTTGCCGTTGAGTACGTTTACGCCGCCAACTCCACCGAAACCCGCAACGAGGTCCGGCCCGCGCACCGCGAATGGACAGGCGGCCTGGCGCAGGACGGGGTCATCGTGGCCAGCGGACCCTACGGCGACGGGGCCGGTGCCCTCCTGATCTTCACGGCAACAGACGAAGCTGCCCTGAACTCGATCCTTAAGCAGGACCCGTTTGCCGCGGCCGGCGTCATTGCCGGGACCCGCATCACTGAATGGTCACCGGTCACCGGCATGCTTGCCGGGCTCGCCGCGTAACCGCATCCCTACCCTTTCAACCCAAGGAGTCCACGTGACCTCGGTCAGCCTGGGAATGCCGTCAGCACCGCCGCCCGTCCTGGCACCCCGCCGCAAGACGCGCCAGATCAAAGTCGGCTCGGTAGGCGTGGGATCTGATTTCCCCATCAGCGTGCAGTCCATGACCACCACGCCCACCACGGACATCAACGCCACCCTCCAGCAGATTGCTGAGCTGACGGCGTCCGGCTGCGACATCGTGCGCGTCGCGTGCCCGTCCGCAGACGATGCCGAGGCGCTGCCCATCATCGCCCGCAAGTCCCAGATCCCGGTGATCGCAGACATCCACTTCCAGCCCAAGTATGTCTTCGCCGCCATCGAGGCCGGTTGCGCGGCAGTGCGCGTGAACCCCGGGAACATCCGGAAGTTCGATGACCAGGTCAAGGAAATCGCGGCCGCCGCGAAGGACCACGGCACCTCGATCCGGATCGGCGTCAATGCAGGCTCCCTGGAACCGGGCATCCTCAAGAAGTACGGCAAGGCCACCCCCGAAGCGCTCGTCGAGTCCGCTGTCTGGGAAGCGTCCCTTTTCGAGGAACACGGCTTCCACGACTTCAAGATCTCGGTCAAGCACAACGACCCCGTGATCATGGTGGCCGCCTACGAAATGCTCGCCGAAAAGGGCGACTGGCCGCTGCACCTCGGCGTCACGGAGGCCGGCCCCGCGTTCCAGGGGACCATCAAGTCCGCCACCGCGTTCGGGGCCCTGCTGTCCCGGGGGATCGGTGACACCATCCGGGTGTCCCTGTCCGCCCCGCCGGTGGAGGAAATCAAGGTGGGCAACCAGATCCTCCAGTCCCTCAACCTTCGTCCCCGCAAGCTGGAAATCGTCTCCTGCCCCTCCTGCGGACGGGCCCAGGTGGACGTCTACACTTTGGCCGAGCAGGTCACCGCCGGGCTGGAAGGGATGGAGATCCCGCTGCGCGTCGCTGTCATGGGCTGCGTCGTGAACGGTCCGGGCGAGGCCCGCGAAGCGGACCTCGGCGTTGCGTCCGGAAACGGCAAGGGCCAGATCTTTGTGAAGGGCGAGGTCATCAAGACTGTCCCTGAGAGCCAGATTGTTGAGACACTGATCGAAGAGGCCATGCGTATCGCGGAAGAGATGGGGGAGGCCGATGGCGAAGATGCTGTCAAGGGTAGCCCCGTGGTTAGCGTCTCGTAGGGACGATCCCGACCCTGCGGGTATTTCCGTCCGAACGCTTGACGGCCAGGACACCGCGGCGCTGACCAGTCTGGCGCAGCAGGATCCCGTTACCAACGTGTTCATCCTGGCGCATTTGCGCGCCACGGGCACCGCAGCACCCACTGCCGGAGGCGCCGGCGTTCTGGGCGTGTTCGACAACGGCGTCCTTTCCGGTGCCTGCTGGGCCGGGGCAAACCTGGTGCCGGTCCAGCTTGACCCCGCCCTTGCGCCGCTGGTAGCCGGGGCCGCGAACAGCTCCGGGCGCCGGTATGCGTCCGCCTTTGGGCCTGCGGAGGCAGTGCTGGCCCTTCATGCGGAACTCGCCCAACTGGGCCACCGTGCCCACGAAGTGCGGGCGGACCAGCCGCTGATGGTCATCGCGGAGCGGCCACGGGTCCAGCCCCACCCGGGTTTGGCCCAGGGCAACCTGGCCGACTTTGACCGTATCCTTCCGGCCTGCGCCGCCATGTTTGAGGAAGAAGTAGGATACTCGCCATACTTGGGCGGCCGGGAGTTCTACAGCCGCCGGGTGGAAGGCCTCATCCGGCAGGGCCACTCCCTGGTCCACCTGAACGAGGCACATGAAGTGGTTTTCAAGGCCGAACTGGGGGCCGTCACCGCGGACGTCACCCAGGTCCAGGGTGTGTGGATGAATCCCCGGTACCGCGGCCAGGGGCTGAGCTCCGGCTACATGTCCGCCGTGGTGGAAAGAGCGCAGAAGATCGCGCCCGTGACCAGCCTGTACGTCAACGGCTTCAACACCAAGGCCCGGTCCACGTACGAACGTGTCGGCTTCCGGCAGGTGGGTACGTTCGCTACAGTTCTTTTCTAGCGGCGTCCGCCGGAGGAGAACTGAAAATTGGGGGAAAAATGAAGAAGACCGTGCTGGGAACATTCGGGGCTTCTGCCCTCCTGGCCATGGCGGTATCCGGGTGCGGGGGACCGGCCACCCCGCAGGCCGCGGATTCCCCGACCGCAGCGCCAGCGGCGTCACAGACCACAGCCGCCCCAACTCCCACGGCAACGCCCACGCCTACCGCCAAGGCCTATACGTCCGAACAGCTTGCTGCCATCGTGGGGCAGGTCAGGGACTCGGCGGACCGCAGGCTGACAGTCCTGCCCGCCGTTGATATCACCAAGACGCTGGACCAGACCAAGACTATGCTCGCGTCGATCGACGTCAAGCCCGCGGAGTGCAAGGAACTCGCAGCTGCCAGCGCCGTGCCGAACGTCGATGGCGCCACCATGGCCATCGGCATGAGCACCGACGCCGGCACCGGCGCGGCGACCGCGCTATCGCTGATCGCCGGCCTGGACCAGAGCCTGCTGGGCAAGGTGGCCAGCTCCGCGGACCAGCTGGCCAAGTGCTCCTCCATGACCATGACGGCCTCGGGCATGGAGGTCTCGGTCACCGTGAAGGCCCTGCAGGGCGTGGGCTCTGTTCCCGGCGTCTTCGCATACCGTACGGACGCCACCTTGCCGGACGGCCGTACGCAGTCCACGGTCACGGCGCAGGCGGTGCAGCAGGGCGTGGTGCTCACTTCCGTCGCCTCCGGGGGCGCGAGCGAGGACGACGCCGTCCAACGGGCCGGTGCGCTCCTCGACTCGGCTGCTGCCCTGGTCAAATAGGGCCGGTGAGGTAGCGCTGCACCGTGGGTGCCACCAGCCGCACCACATCATCCGCGGGTGCTGACGCGAGCGGTTCCAGCCGCACCACGTAACGGACCATCATCAAACCCACGATCTGGCTTGCCACGAGGCTTCCGCGCAGCGCCACTTCCTGCGGCGGCCCGGGAACCGAAGCCGTGATCCTGGTGATCACCCGGCGTGCCACCGCCTCCCGAAGCTGCGACGTCCTGGCCGTGGACCCGATGGTTCCGCGCAGGAAGGCCAGGAGGCCGGCCTGGGCGGGGCTTTCCCAGAGCCGGAGGACCGTGCGGACCATCAACTCGGCCCGCTGGTCAGGGTCCGATTCCGCCATGCCCGCAAGGACCTGCTCCGGGTCGGCAGGCAGTTCCACGCTGAGGGCAAAGAGTTCGTCCTTGCCGTTGAAGAAATGGTGGATCATGGCCGGATCCACTCCCGCGGCGCGGGCCACCTGGCGCAGGCTGGTCCCGTCAAAGCCGTGTTCGGCGAAAAGCCTCCGGGCGGCGTCGAGGATGTGGTCGCGGGACGCGGTGGCGCCCACGCGGCGTCCGCGGCGCCCGGAACCCGCCGGGCGGCCGGAACCCGCCGGACTCCCTGCCGGATCCGCTGCCGGACTCCCTCCCGGATCCGCTGGCCCGGGAAAGGTCACGCTGTCCGCCGGCGGAGCGTCAACGCGGCAAGCACCAGCACGCCGAGCGAGATGCCGGCCATGGCCGCCGCGTCCTGCCACAACCGGCTGGTTGCCTCAGTATGGGCGGCGACCTCTTGGAGGGCGTCCACCGAGTACGTCAGGGGGAGCACGTTGGAGATGGCTTCCAGTACGTCATTCATCCGGTCCCGGGCAACGAACAGTCCACACAGCAGGATTTGCGGCACCACCACTACCGGCATGAACTGGACGGCCTGGAATTCGGTCCTGGCAAAGGCCGAACAGAACAGGCCCAGCGCGACGCCCAGGACCGCGTTGATCACCGCGATCAGCACCACGTAGCCGGGGGCGCCGGCGATGTCCAGGCCAAAAATCCAGTAGGCCACCGCTGTAGCCACCAGTGACTGGAGTGCGGCCATCAGGGAGAAAGCCACGCCGTACCCGAACAACAGGTCCGCCTTGTGCACCGGCGTGGTGAGCAGCCGCTCCAAGGTCCCGGACGTGCGTTCCCGCAGCATGGTGATGGACGTGACCAGGAACATCACCACGAACGGAAAGATGGCCAGCATCATCAGGCCAACCCGGTCGAACGTCCGGGGAACACCCGGCGGCAGCACCTCATTCTCATAGAGGAAGTACACCGCCGTGAACAGCAGCGCCGGCACCACCAGGATCAGGGCGATGCTGCGGTGGTCGTGGCGGAGCTGGCTGAGCACCCGGCGGGTGGTGGCGAGCATCATCAGGATGTCCATCAGTGCACCGTCCCCTCCGGGCGGGACGATGCCACGGCTTCCGGTTCATCGCCTGTCCCGGCGTGGTCCGCGTTCCGGATGATGGCCAGGAAGGCCTGTTCCAGGTTGCTGCTGTGCCCGCGCCTGCTGAGCTCGTCCGGCGTGAGTTGGGCGAGGAGCCGGCCCTCCCGCAACAGCAGCAGCGTGTCGCAGCGGCTGGCCTCCTCCATGACGTGGCTGGAGACCAGGAGGGTGGTCCCGGCCCGCGCCATGGCCCGAAACCGTTCCCACAGGTCGGCCCGGAGGACAGGGTCCAGGCCGACGGTGGGCTCGTCCAGCACCAAAAGGCGGGGGTGGGCCACCAGTGCGCAGGCCAGGGAGACGCGGTTGACCTGGCCGCCGGAGAGGTCGGCGGTCTTGCGGCGTGCCAGGGCTTCGAGGCCGACGGCGGCAACCGCCTCGGCCACGTCGGCTTTCCCTTTCCGGTGCATGGCACCGAAATAGCGGACGTTCGCTTCGACGGTCAGGTCCGGATAGACACTGGGGGACTGGGTGACGTACCCAACCTGCCGCCGCAAGGTGGCACTGCCCGCCGGCAGGCCCAGCACCTCGACGGTGCCGCCGGCTATGCGCTGCGCTCCCACGATGGTGCGCATGAGCGTGGTCTTGCCGCTTCCGGAGGGTCCCAGCAGACCGGTGATGCGTCCTGCTGGAATGCTGAAGTTCAGCCCGGCCAGCACGGTACGCCGTCCCAGTTTCACGGTCAGTGAGGACGCCGCGACGGCCGGGATGGCCTGCCGGCGGACCTCCGCCAGGGGTGCTTCCGGGTGGGTCATAACGCCTCCGTCGCCGCGCAGGGCTTCCCCTGACGGATCCGCCGGGGAATTCATCACCTGGTGAATTAAATGTAGGCCGGGGTGGCCGAGGGGGCAAGGGAATCCTCCGGC
The DNA here is from genome assembly GCF_000374865.1 of Arthrobacter sp. 135MFCol5.1. Taxonomy (GTDB): domain Bacteria; phylum Actinomycetota; class Actinomycetes; order Actinomycetales; family Micrococcaceae; genus Arthrobacter. The sequence continues at coordinate 71,610 of NZ_KB895466.1, forward strand.
GCAGAAACACTTGTCAAACGTGTTCACCATCACATAGGTTCAATCTAGCTGCGCTGGAAGTGGGGTGGGCGGTCTCACCAGTCCTCACCAGTACTTAGGCGATAACGGCGTTGGGCCACGCCCGGATGCGATGACCAGCCTCACTGGGGGGCCAGGGGCTTTGTATTTTCCGGGCGTGGCCCTACTGTTTCCCGGCGCAGCGGGCTTCCCGGCCCGGGCGGGCTGCCCCTCCAGTCAGTGCCGCAGGGCGTGTGCCGGTAGATTAGTACCCAGACGAATTGTCCGGCCCTGCTGACCCAGCACTTCCCCAGAAACGGATACCACCCGTGGTCCTACGACTGTCCCAGCTTTTCCTGCGCACGCTGCGCGAAGACCCCGTCGATGCCGAGGTTGCCAGCCACAAACTGTTGGTCCGCGCCGGCTACATCCGCCGCGCGGCTCCCGGAATCTACACGTGGCTTCCGCTGGGGCTGAGCGTCCTGCGCAAGGTCGAGGAGATCATCCGCCAGGAAATGGCCGCCATCGGCGCCCAGGAAGTGCACTTCCCGGCACTCCTCCCGCGCGAACCGTACGAGGCCACCAACCGGTGGACCGAATACGGTGAGGGCCTGTTCCGGCTCCAGGACCGCAAAGGCGCCGACTACCTGCTGGCTCCCACGCACGAGGAAATGTTCACGCTCCTGGTCAAGGACCTGTATTCCTCCTACAAGGACCTCCCGCTGAGCCTGTACCAGATCCAGAACAAGTACCGCGATGAAGCACGCCCGCGTGCGGGCCTCCTGCGCGGCCGTGAGTTCATCATGAAGGACTCCTACTCCTTCGACGTCGACGACGCCGGCCTGGATGCCAGCTACGCAGCCCACCGGGGCGCCTACCTGAAGATCTTCGAACGCCTGGGCCTCGAGGTGGTTCCGGTGGCAGCCACCGCCGGTGCCATGGGCGGGTCCAGGAGCGAGGAATTCCTGTTCCCCACCGAAATCGGGGAGGACACTTTCGTCCGTTCCGCCGGCGGGTATGCAGCCAACGTCGAGGCCGTCACCACCGTGGTTCCCGACGAGATCGACTTCAGCAACGCCCCGGCCGCCGAAGTCCTGGACACCCCGGATACGCCCACCATCGAGACGCTGGTGGCGGCTTCGAACCAGATTGCCCCGCGGGCAGAGGCCGACGGCGGCGCCTGGAGCGCCTCTGACACGCTGAAGAATGTGGTCCTCGCCGTGACGCTGCCCACCGGCGAGCGGCAGCTGGTGGTCATCGGCGTTCCCGGCGACCGCGCCGTGGACCTCAAGCGCGTGGAAGCCAACATTGGTGCGTTCCTGCCGATCGCGGGCGAGATCGGCCTCGAGCAGGCCGGCGAGGAAGACCTCAAGAAGCAGCCCCTGATCGTCAAGGGCTACCTGGGCCCCGGCCTGTCGCTCGACCAGCCGCTCCTGGGCACCGAGAGTGCCACCAAGCTGCTGTACCTGGTGGACCCGCGCGTGGTCAGCGGAACAACGTGGATTACCGGTGCCAACCAGGCAGGCAAGCACGTCTTCGGCCTGGTGGCCGGACGCGACTTCACCTGGGACGGCGTCATCGAGTGCACCGAAGTCCGCGCAGGGGACCCCTCACCTGACGGTTCCGGCCCCCTGGAGACGGCCCGCGGCATCGAGATGGGCCACATCTTCCAGCTCGGCCGCAAGTATGCCGAAGCCCTTGACCTCAAGGTCCTGGACCAGAATGGCAAGCAGGTGGTGGTCACCATGGGCTCCTACGGCGTCGGCGTCACCCGTGCCGTTGCCGCGCTTGCCGAAGCCAACCATGACGAGCGCGGCCTGGTCTGGCCCCGCACGGTGGCTCCGGCCGACGTCCACGTCGTGGCCGTGGGCCGCGGGGACGAAATCTTCCAGGCAGCGGAAAAGTTGTCCGCAGAACTCGAAGAGGCCGGCCTCTCCGTGATCTACGACGACCGCCCCAAAGTCTCGCCCGGCGTGAAGTTTGGCGATGCCGAGCTTGTGGGCGTGCCCACCATCCTGGCCGTAGGCCGCGGACTGGTGGACGGCGTGGTGGAGATCAAGGACCGCCGCAGCGGCGAGGCCGAGAACGTTGCAGTGGACAAGGCCGTCGACTACGTGGTCAACGCCGTCCGCAACCGGTGATCTCCGGCTTCGAATCGATCCAGCTCACCACCATCATCCTGATCGTGGTAGCTGGGTTCGCGGCCGGCTGGGTTGATGCGGTAGTGGGCGGGGGAGGCCTCATCCAGCTTCCGGCGCTGCTGTTGGTTCCCGGCATCGCGCCGGTGCAGGCATTGGCCACCAACAAGATGGGCTCCATCTTCGGAACCGCCACGAGTGCAGCGACGTACTACCGGCGGGTGGGACCAGACCTTCGGACCGCCGTTCCCATGGCAGCCATTGCCTTGGCGGGCAGTTTTGGCGGCGCCAGCCTGGCCGCTTCCCTGCCCGCCGGGGTGTTCAAGCCGATCATCGTGGTGGCGCTGGTCGCCGTCGCGCTCTTCACCGCGCTGAAGCCCACTGTGGGCGACCTGACGGCGCTGCGGCACGACGGCCACAAGCACTACGTCGTCGCCTGCCTCATCGGTGCCGTGATCGGCTTCTACGACGGACTCATCGGTCCCGGGACGGGGTCCTTCCTGGTCATCGCCCTGGTGTCCGCCATGGGCTACGCGTTCCTGGAGGCCAGCGCCAAAGCCAAGATCGTGAACATGGCCACCAACGCCGGTGCGCTGCTGTTCTTCCTGCCGCACGGGTCCATCCTGTGGGGCCTCGGCCTGCTGCTCGGGGCAGCCAACATGGCCGGCGGCTACCTTGGCGCCCGCACCGCTGTGAACCAGGGCAGCAAGTTTGTCCGGGTGGTCTTCCTGGTGGTTGTCGCCGCGCTGATCGTCAAGCTCGGCTACGACGTCTGGGAGGACAACTTCGCCTGACCGGTGCGCAAAACTGCTCCTCGTGGCGGAACCCGCCCGGGCGTAGCATGCAGGTATGGCACCCGGGGATGACGAGTACGCACCGGCACTCGCGGCCGCGGCGAGGCACACCCAAGCCTGGCTGGCCAGCCTTCCAATCCGGCCTGTGGGGCCCAGCCTGCCCGCGTCCGAGCTTGCCGCAGCCTTTGGCGGGCCGCTCCCGGACGCCGGCATGCCGGCAGCAGAGGTCATCGACCTGCTTGCCGCCGCGGCCGAACCCGGACTCATGGCCATGCCCTCGGGCCGGTTTTTCGGCTGGGTGATCGGCGGCACCCTTCCCGCTGCCCTTGCCTCGGACTGGCTGGTCAGCGCCTGGGACCAGAATGCCGGCCTGCGCTATGCCACTCCGGCCACGGCTGCCATAGAGGAAGCCGCCGGCACCTGGCTGCTGGACTTGTTGGGGTTGCCCGGCGCCGCGGACGTCGGGTTCGTCACCGGCGCCACCATGGCGAATTTCACTGGCATGGCTGCCGCCCGGTGGCGGCTGCTGACCGGCGCAGGCTGGGACCTGGACCGCGACGGGCTGTCCGGCGCACCCCGGATCCGCTGCTTCGTGGGCAAGGAGCGCCACGACACCGTGGACCTCGGCCTGCGGTACCTTGGGCTGGGACAGCCGACGGCGGTGGACGCCGACGGTCAAGGGCGCCTGGTCCCTGCCGCGCTGGATGCCGCCCTCGCGTCCGGCACGGGACCCGCCCTGGTGTGCCTCCAGGCCGGGAACCTGCACTCCGGCGCCTTCGACCCGTTTGCGGACGCCATCGCCGTCGCGCGCAAGCACGGGGCGTGGGTGCACATCGATGGTGCGTTCGGATTGTGGGCGGCTGCCGCGCCGGAGCTGCGGCACCTCACCGCAGGCTTCGAGGAAGCGGACTCGTGGGGCACCGATGCCCACAAGACCCTGAACGTGCCCTATGACTGCGGCATTGCGATTGTCCGGGACGCCGCGGCGCTCCGGGCAGCCATGGGCCTGCACGCCAGTTACCTCGTGCACGACGCCGAAGGCCCGGGGGACCCGTTCGAGAAGGTCCCGGAGTTGTCGCGGCGCGCCCGCGGAGTGCCGGTCTGGGCAGCCCTGAAAAGCCTGGGCCGCGATGGGGTCGCAGCCCAGGTGGCCGCGCTGGCGGCTGCTGCCGCCGCGATCGCCGACGGCCTGGCAGCGCTGGACGGCGTGGAGGTCCTCAATGACGTCGGCTACACCCAGGTGTGCATCGCGTTCGGAGACGACGAGACCACCCGTGCGGTGACGGCCCGCATCATCGAGGACGGGAAAGTATGGATGTCCGGTTCGCGTTGGCAGGACCGCGACATCCTCCGCGTCTCCGTGAGCAACTGGCATACCGGCGGTGGGGACGTCGCCACCGCCGTGGAAGCTGTCCGCTCAGCCCTGGCCGCCGTGCGGACTTCGTGACCATCTCCGGGGCGGGACGTTCCGGCCGGCTGCCGGCTCCTATCCGCCCTGGCCCGGCTCCGGCAGGGCATGGGGGTGCGGCAAGCCCTCCAGGGTGCCCCCGGCCAGCGTGCTGGCAACCCAGAGCGACCGGGCCAGGTCGCCGTCGTGCCCGTGCGCGGCGTACCACAGCGCGTTGTCCACCTCCCTGGCGATGCCCCATTGCCGGGCCGCGTCCGGGTCGAGGCCGGCGGCCGTGCTGAAGTCGTGGCACCGCCGGAGCAGGCCGCGGCCGGCATCTTTTGCCGGCAGGTCCGCCAGGCGGTTCCACAGCAGGGGCGCGACGGCGAATTCCGGCTCGCCGATCATTGGCTGCGGGTCGATGGCCGCGTAACCGTCCCGCCCGTGTGGCCCATCCGGTGCCGCAGTCCCGGGACGGGCCAGGACATTCAGGAAATGCAGGTCTGTGTGGACCAGCAGGTCCCGGGCAGACCTCCGCCCGACCACGCCGCGGGTCTGGCACACTTCCAGGGCGGCTTCCAGCAGCCAGCGGGGAAAAGGCCGTCCAAGCTGCTCCCAATCCGCGGGAAAGTCGTCGCTCCACTGCTCCGCCCGCGCTGCAATGTGGCCGAACTCCAGCCACTGCGGGCGCTCATCCGGGACCAGCCCCAACTGCCGGACCAAGGCACCCCACAACGGGACGGCGTCGTCCACCGGCAGGGCAGCCAGCGACCGCCCGGCGTCAAGGCGTTCCAGGAGCATGGCGCATGACCCGGTGTCCGAGGCCAGCAGGGTCACGGCACCCAGCCCGTTCCAAAGCGCCAGCGCATGGCGCTCCACCATGGCCTCGTCGTGGGGAAAAGCGATCTTGAGCGCCGCAGGGCAGCCGTCCTCCTGCCGGACCGGGACCACCATGCCGCCGTGCCCGCTCCAGGGGAGGCTGGCGGGGGCCAGGTCGACCTCAAGGTGCCACTGCGCCAAGCGGTCCTCCAGCAGCCCGGTCAAGGCGCCGATCCAGGCCCGGCCGGCGCTGGTGCGTGCGTACCGGGACTCGAGGTCCGGAGGGATGGAGACTGCCTGCGCCCTGGTCACCGGATCAGACAACGCCCGAGGCGCCGAGCAGGTTGCCGATGAGGAACGTCGCAGCCAGCGCCAGGGCCCCGCCCACCACCACCCGGACGGCCGCCTTGGTTCTTGACCCCCCGCCAATCCATGCCCCCAGGGCTCCCGTCAACGCCAGGGCCACCAAAACCGACACGAACGTCAACGGGATCCGGAGCTCCGGCGGCGGAAGGAGAATAGCCAGCATGGGCAGGATGGCGCCGATGGTAAAGGCGAGCGCCGAGGCGAACGCCGCGTGCCAGGGACTGACGATATCCGTTTCGTCAATGTTCAGTTCCGCGGACAAGTGTGCTGCCAGGACATCATGGGCCGTAAGTTCCCGGGCCACCTTGGCTGCAGTCTCGGGGGTCAAGCCCTTGGCCTGGTAGATGGCGGTCAACTCGGCCAGTTCCGCGTCCGGTTCTTCCGCCAGTTCCCGGCGTTCCTTCTCGATGAGGGCCCGCTGGCTGTCACTTTGGCTGCTCACGGAAACGTACTCGCCCAACGCCATGGACACCGCACCGCCCACCACGCCGGCGACACCCGCCGTGAGGATGGGGCCGGACGCGGCGGTGGCACCTGCCACGCCCACCACGATCGCCGCCACGGAGACGATGCCGTCGTTGGCGCCCAGGACACCGGCACGCAGCCAGTTCAGCCGGTGGGCTGTATCGTCGCCGTGGGGTTCGGTCTCACGGTGGCGGTTCAGCTCCGGGGTTTCCGGGGTGGTGCCCCGGGCGTCGGCCGGTTCGTCCGCGTTCATGCCTTCAGCAAACCACCCCGGACGCCCCGGTGCCACCCCTCCGGCGTGGTCCCCTGCGAGCCGGCGCCTTTGGGAGTCAACGGGGCACAGTTTGCGGTCAGGATGGTGTGGGGGATGCCGTGGCGGATTCGCCGCCACGAAGCGCAGGCAGTTGCCCCACGTCCAGGATGAGGCCTGGGACCGGTCCCGGGTCTGCGCCCCACCGCGCGGCCCGGACCGCCGTGGACTCCAGCGCCCCCAGCGCCCAGGCCCGGTCCTGGCCTTGGGTCAGTGCCACGGCATCGCCGTAGGCCGCCAAGGTTGACGCTTCGATCCGGCCCAGCCCCGCCACAGGTGCGGCCAGGAAGCCGCCATCGAGGATAAAGCCCGGCTGCTGCGGCACGGGTACTCCGCAGGCACGCCGGAAGCGTGCTTCCGCGGACGCGGCAAGGCCTTTGTGCTGGCCCAGGAATTCAGACGCAGGGCCCGCCTCCGCCAGTGCGAGGCGGGGGAGGGCCGCCTGGTAGGCATAGATGGCCTGCTGCTCGGCGACAGTTACGGCTGCCAAGGCCTGGCGCGCGCCGGCAGGAGCGCCGGACCCGGTGGACTCCGGCGCGGCCGCAGTGGCAGGTGGCGCCACGCAGGGTGACGCGCTGGCGGCAGCCCCGGAAGCATCCGCGTCGGGTAATGGTGCCGTTCCCTGCGGCGCCGGCAGCCCGGCCGCCGCAGCGAGCCTCCCGGCCGCGAGCAGCTGGGCGGTGCCGGTCCCGGCCAGGAGGCGGGCCAAGCCGCCGTCGGCCTCGCCTGCGTCCCTGATGCGGACGCGGCCGCTCGCGGCGAGTGCCTGGACCACCTCTGCCGCCCCCTTGGCAGGGGTGGCAGAGGCTGGCGACGGGGACCCCGACCCCTGCGCGCCAGCTTCGGGGGAAGGGGACTGGAGGGCCCTGGCCTGGATGGTCAGCAACGTCACAACGGCGTCCACCGTGGTCGAATCCACGGCACCTTCGACCGTCAGGCCCTGTCCCGCAGCCCGCAGTTCCAGGGCGTCCGTGAGCGCCGCCGCCCGGGCCTGCTCCGAAAAGGAAGGAACCGCCGGCGCGGGCTTTTCCGCGGGAACCATGGCGAAACCGAGGCTCAGGACAACCAGCGCCGCCAAGGCGAGGGCGGCAACACGGAACGGACGCAGGCTCGGGTGGCTGTCATGGCGGCGGTCATTCACAACAGACCATGGTGTCACGCTGCGGGGGAACCCCGGTGCACCACTGGGCCGGTAAAATAGCTACGCTAGTAAACACACATCATCTATAGGGAGGGCGGCCGGCATCGTGAGCAATGCAGAAGCCACGGCTTCACCAGACCACACCGGTACGGGAAGCGGATCCGCACCGGCCCACAACCCGGAAGCCGCCCGGCTCCGGGCTCTTTTGGAGCCCGCCGTCCAGGCCAACCGGCTCTACCTTGAGGACGTGGCCATCAACATCGCCGGCTCGCACCGGGTGGTCAACGTCGTGGTGGACCTCCCGCAGGAGGAAACGGGCGGTGTCAGCCTGGACGTCATTGCCGACATCTCGAAGGTGCTCTCCGACGTCCTGGACAACGACCCCAGCGCCGACACGCGCCCGTACGACCTCGAGGTGTCCTCGCCCGGCGTCGGGCGTCCCCTGACCGAACCACGCCACTGGCACCGTGCCCGTGGCCGGATGGTCAAGGTCAACGTGGTCCAGGGTGAGAACGTCACCGGGCGCATCCAGTCGGTGGACGACGACGGCGTGACCCTGGTCCCCGAGGTCGCCGTCAAGAAGGGCATGAAGCCCCGGCAGGGCGAACCCGTAAAGCTTCCTTTCGACAGGATCCGCAACGGAAAAGTCGAGATCGAATTCAGCCACCTCTCCGGGGATGGTCTGGAACCTGAACACAATGGACCTTCCGAGGAGGCCTGATGGATATTGACATGAGCGCACTGAGGCTTTTGGAGCGTGAGCGTGAAATCCCGCTGGACCTCCTGATCCCCACCATCGAGCAGGCGCTCCTGGTGGCCTACCACAAGTCGCCCGGCGCCTTCGAAAAAGCGCGTGCCGAGCTGGACCGCAAGAGCGGCCACGTGACCATCTGGGCTGTCGAAATTGACGACGACGGCGCTCCGATCGGCGAATTCGAGCACACCCCCGAAGGGTTCGGCCGGATCGCTGCCAGCACCGCGCGCCAAATCATCCTGCAGCGGCTCCGCGACGTCGAGGATGACAACGTCCTGGGCGAGTTCAAGGGCCGCGAGGGCGAGCTGGTGTCCGGCACCATCCAGCAGGGCAACAACCCGCACATGATCCAGGTCAACCTCGGATCGCTGGAGGCGCTGCTGCCGCCGCCGGAGCAGGTCCCCGGGGAAAAGTACATCCACGGCAACCGCCTGCGCGCCCTGGTGATCGACGTCCACCGCGGCACCAAGGGTCCGTCGGTCACGCTGTCCCGCTCGCACCCGGGCCTGGTCCGGAAGCTTTTCGAACTCGAAGTGCCCGAGATCGCCGACCACTCGGTGGAAATCGTGGCACTGGCACGCGAGGCCGGACACCGGACCAAGATTGCCGTGAAGGCGAACACTCCCGGGATCAACGCCAAGGGCGCGTGCATCGGGGAAATGGGATCGCGGGTCCGGGCTGTCATGACCGAACTCAACGACGAAAAGATCGACATCGTCGATTTCAGCGAGAACCCGGCGACCTTCATCGCCAGCGCCCTCTCGCCGTCGCGCGTGAATTCCGTCACCATTACCGACGAAGCAACCCGGTCCGCCCGGGTGGTGGTCCCCGACTACCAGTTGTCCCTGGCCATCGGCAAGGAAGGCCAGAACGCCCGACTGGCGGCAAAGCTGACGGGCTGGCGGATCGACATCGTCTCCGACGCCGCGGCCCCCCGCGACAAATAACGTTCAAGGCAGGGTGGCTGCCGGACTCCGGCAGCCACCCGGTTTCGGGCAGAAGGGCCCAAAGGGGCTAGAATAGATAAGACCGCGCCTAACGGCCGGCAGCCGTGTGCCCTGTGCATGCCAGTTTTCCGGGACTCCGGAGGCGGGTATTCGAGGGCCAGCAGAATGAACGTCAGGACGATGACCGTGGCAGAAGTGCTTTCCACCGGGAGTCAGCCCGAACGTACCTGCATCGGATGCCGGAAGAAAGGCCTGCGGTCGCAGTTGCTCCGGCTCGTCGCCGAAGGCAGCGGGTCAACCGCTGTCCTGGTGGATGAACGACGCCGGATGTCTGGCCGGGGTGCATGGCTGCACCCCAGCCAATCGTGCCTGGCTCTGGCGATCAAGCGGCGAGCATTCGGACGTGCCCTTCCGGGCGCGACCGGAACAGCCGCCGTCGAACACTGGATCATGTCAGGTCCGAACGTTGACGCCGCCCCGGTGGCTGCAACACCAACCGTCCAACCTGAAAGCGGGTCAGAAATCTGATGGAAACCCGATGAGTTCCCAGCGATGAGTGCGTAACGATGACAACTTTGTTGCGCTCTGCAATGGGCCCCTTCGCATCAACAGCGGCTGGGGTCCGCAGTAAGAAGTAGACGGTTCGTGCCTGGCTCGGTGCGGACCGAGACAGGAGAAATGTGGCCAAGGTCCGCGTACATGAGCTCGCCAAAGAGCTCGGTATAACTTCCAAAGATGCAGTGACAAAACTGCAGGAACTGGGCGAATTCGTTCGCTCCGCCTCATCCACCATTGAGGCCCCCGTTGTGCGGAAACTGCGCAACGCCTTCCCCGACGCCGCTGCCAAGTCGGCAGCCCCTGCCGCGACGCCCGCAGCCGCCCCCAAGGCGCCCGCACCCGCAGCAGGATCACGTCCTTCGGCACCCGCACCCGGCCCGGCCGCGCCCAAGGCTCCGGCCCCCGCGGCACAAGCACCGGCAACGCCTGCCCAGGCTGCCCCGGCAGCTCCTGCAGCTGAAACCCCCGCGCCGGCCGCCCCCGCGGCTCCGTCCACGGGAGCCAAGCCCGGCGCCCGCCCTGCCCCGAAGGCAGAGACCCCGGCTCCCTCCACCCGTCCGGGTGGTTCCACGCCGGGTGCCTCCAGCCCCCGGCCCGGCGGTCCCCGCCCGGGCAACAACCCCTTCGCCACCTCACAGGGCATGCCCCGTGGCCGCGGCGGAGACGGTGAACGCGCTCCGCGTCCGGGCAACAACCCGTTCGCCACCTCACAGGGCATGCCCCGACCGGGCGGCGGCCGCGACGGCGACCGTCCCGGCGGTCCCCGTCCCGCAGCCGGTGCAGGCGGACCCCGTCCCGGTGGTCCGCGCCCCGCAGCCGGTGCCGGTGGACCCCGTCCCGCGGCAGGTGCCGGTGGACCCCGTCCCGGCGCCCCGCGCCCCGGCGGTCCCCGTCCCACTCCCGGCATGATGCCTAACCGCACCGAGCGTCCCGCACCCGCAGGTGCCGGCCGTCCCGGCGGCGGCCGCGGGCCCGGACGCCCCGGCGGCGCTCCCGGTACCGGTGGCCCCGGTGGCGGCGGCGGTGCTCCCGCCGGTGGCGGGTTCGGCAAGGGCGGCCGCGGCCGCGGTGGCACCCAGGGTGCCTTCGGCAAGGGCGGCGCAGGCCGTGGCAAGCAGCGCAAGTCCAAGCGCGCCAAGCGCCAGGAACTTGAGCAGATGAGTGCCCCGTCGCTGGGTGGCGTGAGCGTACCCCGCGGCGACGGCAACACTGTGATCCGGCTCCGCCGCGGCTCGTCCATCACGGACTTCGCCGACAAGATCGAGGCGAACCCCGCTGCACTGGTGACCGTGCTGTTCCACCTTGGTGAAATGGCTACCGCCACCCAGTCCCTGGACGAAGACACCTTCGCCCTCCTCGGCGAGGAACTGGGCTACAAGCTCCAGGTCGTCTCCCCGGAAGACGAAGAACGCGAGCTGCTCTCCAGCTTCGACATCGACTTTGACGCCGAACTCGAAGCCGAAGGCGACGAGGAACTTGAGGCACGTCCTCCTGTAGTCACCGTCATGGGTCACGTCGACCACGGTAAGACCCGACTGCTCGATGCCATCCGCAAGTCCGACGTCATGGCGGGCGAACACGGTGGCATCACCCAGCACATCGGTGCCTACCAGGTCACGCACAACCACGAAGGCGACGACCGGAAGATCACCTTCATCGATACCCCGGGCCACGAGGCGTTCACCGCCATGCGTGCCCGAGGTGCCAAGGTCACCGACATCGCCATCCTGGTGGTCGCAGCGGACGACGGCGTCATGCCCCAGACCGTTGAGGCGCTCAACCACGCCCAGGCGGCCAACGTACCGATCGTCGTGGCAGTGAACAAGATCGACAAGGAAGGCGCCAACCCGGAAAAGGTCCGCGGCCAGCTGACCGAGTACGGACTGGTTCCCGAGGAATACGGTGGCGACACCATGTTCGTGGAAGTTTCTGCCCGCCAGAACCTCCACATCGACGAGCTGCTCGAGGCCGTCCTGCTCACCGCGGACGCTGCCCTGGACATGCGCGCCAACCCGAACAAGGACGCCCGCGGTATCGCGATCGAAGCCAACCTGGACAAGGGCCGCGGTGCGGTTGCCACCGTCCTGGTGCAGTCCGGCACCCTGCGCGTCGGCGACACCATCGTGGCAGGCACGGCCCACGGCCGCGTCCGTGCGATGTTCGACGACGACGGCAGCGCCCTGACCGAGGCAGGCCCGTCCCGCCCCGTGCAGGTGCTGGGTCTGTCCAACGTCCCGCGCGCCGGTGACACCTTCTTCGTGACCGCTGACGAGCGCACCGCCCGCCAGATCGCCGAGAAGCGTGAAGCCGCCGACCGCAACGCCGCCCTGGCCAAGCGCCGCAAGCGGATCAGCCTGGAAGACTTCGACCAGGCCGTCGCCGAAGGCAAGATCGACACCCTCAACCTCATCCTCAAGGGTGACGTGTCCGGTGCCGTGGAAGCCCTCGAAGACGCGCTGCTCAAGATCGACGTCGGCGAAGGCGTGCAGCTGCGCGTCATCCACCGCGGTGTGGGTGCCATCACCCAGAACGACGTCAACCTGGCAACGGTCGACTCCGCCGTCATCATCGGCTTCAACGTCAAGCCCGCCGAGCGGGTTGCCGAACTGGCAGACCGCGAAGGCGTGGACATGCGCTTCTACTCCGTCATCTACGCAGCAATCGATGACATCGAAGCAGCCCTCAAGGGCATGCTCAAGCCGGAGTACGAAGAAGTCCAGCTTGGCACCGCCGAGGTCCGCGAAGTGTTCCGCTCCTCCAAGTTCGGAAACATCGCCGGCTCGATCGTCCGCTCGGGCATCATCCGCCGCAACGCCAAGGCACGCGTCACCCGCGACGGCAAGATCATTGGTGACAACCTCACGGTCGAGTCGCTCAAGCGGTTCAAGGACGACGCCACCGAGGTCCGCACGGACTTCGAATGTGGTATCGGTCTTGGCTCGTACAACGACATCACCGAAGGCGACATCATCGAGACCTTCGAGATGCGCGAGAAGCCGCGCGTCTAGGCTGTCTGTTTCGGGGCCGTCGGGATCTCCCGGCGGCCCCCGCTTTTCCGCCGTAAAGGGGGCCCCGCCCCTACGACGGGTGGCCGACGATCTGCGATCGTCAGCCACCCGTCTCCGGCAGGCCCGATGCCACTCCCGGGCCCCCTTCACGGCTCCAAAGCGCCGCCGGAAGATCCCGACGGCGTCGTCCCTGGCTTACCAAGGCGCGCACCACCCGGGGCGACGTAATCGCCCAAGTAGCGGCGTCGCCGTCGTACGTCCCAAATTTTTCTTCTTTAGGAGTTGTTCATGGCTGATCCGGCACGTGCTGCCAAATTGGCGCAGCGGATTAAGGTTGTTGTTGCTGAGGCTCTGGGCCGGAAGGCCAAGGATCCCCGGCTTGAGGGCATTACTGTTACCGACGCCCGGGTGACCAATGATCTGCAGCACGCCACTGTTTACTACACGGTCTTCGGTGACGAGGCTGTCCAGGCCGACGCCGCCAAGGGGCTTGAAAAGGCCAAGGGTGTGCTGCGGCAGGAAGTCGGCCGGAACATCACCGTCCGGTTGACCCCCACCCTGGAGTTCGTGGCAGACCAGATCCCGGTCAACGCTTCGAACCTCGAGGAACTCCTGCGGGAAGCCCGCAAGCGTGACGCCGAAGTGGCCGCGCTGGCCGCCAATGCGCAGCACGCCGGTGACGCCGACCCCTACAAGTCCGACGACGTCGACATCGACGAAGACGACTTCGACGAAGAGGACACCGACCTCAGCAGCGACGGCGACGTCGACGAGGACAGCAACAAGTAAGACACCGGCCTCAGCAGCGACGGCGACGTCGACGCGGACAGCAACAAGTAAGACACCGGCCTCAGCAGCGACGGCGACGTCGACGCGGACAGCAACATGCAGGACGCCAGCAGGGCCCGGGAGCTGATCCCGGGCCCTGCTGCTTTTAACCCATCAGTGCTGCATCCCTAGTGCAGGTCAGCTTTGATGACCTTCCCGGACGGCGGCTGCGAGGGATCCCCGAGCGCGTCAGCCGTGGCGTAGAGCGTGTTTCCGCTGATGTCGACGTCCGCGGGCATGTTTACAGCCAGGAACTGGGAACGGCTGCCCTCACACGTGAACTTCAGGATCTCGCCGCCGAACAGGGACGCCACATACACATCACCATTGCCGGCGACCGCCAGGCCCGTGGGGCTGAGGATGTGGTCCGCCCAGAGGTCGGTGTCACCGTTCCACGGGTTGATCTTGAAAATCGCACCGCGGGCACCAAGCTCCGGTCCTTCCGGTCCGCCCGGCAGGGATGTCACATACAGCATCCCGTCCGGGCCGATCACCACATCGGTAGGCACGGGCTCGAAGGCGTACTTGTGCCCTACCACGCAGTCCGGAACCGTCATGGTGTTCCCCTCCATGTCCACAGGGATCTTCAAACCCGCCGGAATGGTGGCCGGCCGTGGCGGCAGGACGGCGATTGTATCGATGTCGCCGTTCTTCAGGTTCACCTTGAGCACGGCGTTCATCCCTGCGTCGGCCACATAGGCGGTGTCATCCTTGACCGCCAGGGCATAAGGGTGGGAGTCAACCGTGCCTTTGTACTTTGCCGGCGGGAACGCGGGCCAACCGGCCAGGCACTGATCGCTGACGTCACGGCCAAACCCGTAGCGCTGGTCTCCGTCCGGGTTGTGGCGCCGTTCGTAGTCGGCAAAGTTGGCGATGGTGTCCACATCGCCCTTGGCGTCGATCGACTTGAGGTATCCGTGCAGTGCGGCGGGGTCTCCCTGGCCGGCGCCCACACTTTCAAGGTAATACGTGGTGCTGCCGTGGGTGTCCGAGCCGGCCACCTCCCAGCCCTGGGGCGTCTCGGTCGCCAGGTCCTTCGTGGCGCCGTCCCTGCTGATGCGGGTGAGTTTTCCGGCAAAGTCCTGGGACACCAGGACCGATTTTTCGGTCCCTGCAGCGACGTGCAGAGGAGAGACGAGTCCATCTGCAAGGACATCGTAGTCGTGTGTGCGGGTGGATGCAGAGGCGGGGCCAGCGGACGCCATGGCGGCGGCGGTGGCCGCGATACAGGCTAAGAGTGCGAGTCTTTTTTTCATTGGGATCTCCGGGTGCGGGGCCCTTGACGGGCTGGATAGGAAGCCTCCGAGGAGGCGAAATGTTCCCCCGCGCGCAAGCGTAGGCTCCTACCAGCGGGTAGTCGTTGGGGGAATCCCCCCTGCGTTGCCCCCTTTCTATCCCCCAACAGCGCCCACGTGGCTAGGATCGTGCTATGACCTCGGACGAGCACGGCATCCCCTCCACGTACCTCGAGCAGGCAGTGGACCTGGCAACGCGGAACGTCGGCCTGGGCGGGGGACCGTTCGCTGCCGTGGTGGTGACCCCCGACGGGAAAGCCCACGCCGGTGTCAACCGCGTCACCCGGGACAACGATCCCACCGCCCACGCGGAGGTCGTGGCCATCAGGGCAGCGGCGGCGGCAACGGCAAACTTCGACCTCACCGGATCCGTGCTCTACGCAAGCTGCGAGCCGTGCCCCATGTGCCTGGCCTCGGCCCTGTGGGCCAGGATCGGCCATGTCTACTTTGCCGCAGACCGGCACGGGGCGGCGGCTGCGGGCTTCGATGACGCCCTCTTCTACGACTACTTCAACGGCACCCGGCCGGACCTGATGCCGGTCACCCGGGGTGACATCCCGACGTCGGACCTCCCCTTCCAGGCGTGGGGCGCCTTCGCCGGCAGGAAGGACTACTAGCCATGGAAACCGCACTCATCGCCTGCCCTGCCTGCGGAAAGACCAACCGGGTGCCGCTCCGGGCAGCCGGTCATCCGCGCTGCGGCAACTGCAAGGCTGACCTTCCGTGGATTGTGTCTGCCGGCGACGCGGACTTTGCCGTGGTCGCCGAGCAATCGGCAGTGCCGGTGCTGGTGGACTTCTGGGCCGCATGGTGCGGGCCCTGCCGGATGGTCAGCCCCGTCCTGGACAAGCTGGCGCGGGAGCGGCCGGGAAAGATCAAGCTTGTCAAGGTGGACGTGGACACGTCTCCTGGTTTGTCGCGGCGGTTCGATGTCCAAGCCATTCCGACACTGATGGTGATCGTGGACGGCAAGGTGGTGGCCCGCCAAGCCGGCGCCGCACCGGCGGACGTCCTGCGTTCCTGGCTGGACCGGGCACTCGCCGGCGCGCAGACCTGACGCCGGCCGCCAGGTCTTGCGGGCGCCGCTACCGGGACGCGGCAGGAAGCCGCGACACGCCCTCGAGGAGTTCCTGCTTCCGGCCGCACAACGCGATCCGCACCCAACCCTCGCCAATGGAGCCGAATGCGGTCCCCGGCGCCAACGCCACACCGGCGTCCGCCAGGAAGCGCCGCACCCAGGCCCGCACATCGCCGCCGGTCGCGTGGGACAGATCGGCCCACAGGTAGAACGCACCCTGCGCCGGGAGGAAACGGATCCCCTTGGCAGCCAGTACCGCCGAGGCGGCATCCCGGTTCTCCCGGTAATGCCGATGTGCGTGCCGGACGTAGTCCTGCGGCCCGGTCAGGGCGGCGAGCGCCGCATACTGCGGGGCGGACGCCACACACGACACGATCGACTCCATGACGTTGTCCATTTTCTGCTTGAAGCCCGGCGGGCAGATGAGCGCGCCAATCCGCAGTCCGGTGAGGCCGTACGTTTTCGACAGCGTCAGGGAGGCGAACACGCGGGCCCCCTCCGGGGAGCCGGCGTCGAACCGTGCCGGGCTCACGTGCGGCACATCGTAGGTGAACGCCTCGTAGCACTCGTCGGAGATGACCCAGAGATCGTGCCGGCGGGCCAGGTCCATCAGGTCCCGGACCAGGTCCTCGCCCAGCACGGCCCCCAGCGGGTTTGACGGTGAGTTGAGCACCAGCACCCGGGTGCGGCCGGTAATGAGGGCCTCGACGTCGGCCACCCGGGGTTGGAAGTTGTGGTCCGGGTGCAGCGGGTACTGCACGGGCACGGCATTGAGCAGCCGGCTGGTCATGGCAAAGGTGGGATAGCCCGGGTTGGGGATCAGGATCTCGTCACCCGGGGAGAGCAGCAGGCTCATGGCCAAGTGCAGGCCCTGCTGCGCGCCGGACACCACGTAGACCTGGTCGGCCCCGACATCGACGCCCTGGTCCTGGCGGAACCTGGCCGCGAACGCCTCCCGCAGGGCCGGGATCCCCGCGTTGGGCGTGTAGTTGGTTTCATCGCGGTCCAGGCAGGCGATGCCGGCGTCCAGGACGTGGCGGGGGAGCGGGAAGCCGGGCTCGCCGATGCTCAGCACCAGCGCGTCCGGCGTGCGCCAGGCGGCCTCGGTGATCTCGCGGATCTGGTTGACGGGCACGTCGCGGACGTGGGCGGCAAGCTCGGGCATGCCAGCCATCCTAGCCGTCCACGTCCGCCCTCCGCCTGGCGTGCGGGCGCCCCAACCTGCGCCGATATACTGGGAGGCGTGCTTTCTGGACTGGTGATAGTGGACAAGCCGCAGGGATGGACCAGCCATGACGTGGTTGGCCGGATGCGGCGCCTCGCAGGTACCCGGAAAGTGGGGCATGCGGGCACCCTCGACCCCATGGCCACCGGCGTGCTTGTCCTCGGCATCAACAAGGCCACCCGCCTGCTGACCTACATTGTGGGCACCTCCAAGACCTATACGGCCACCATTCGGCTGGGCCAGTCCACCGTGACGGACGACGCCGAAGGGGAGGTCACCGCCACGGCCGGCACGTCCGGGGTGGGCGAGCAGGCAATTTACGACGGCGTCGCAGCCCTCACCGGCAGGATCGAGCAGGTGCCCAGCAGCGTCAGCGCGATCAAGGTCAACGGCGAACGCGCCTATGCGCGGGTGCGCTCCGGCGAGGACGTCAAGCTGGCCGCCCGCCCCGTCACCATTCACCGCTTCGAGGTCCATGCCGTCAGGCGGGATCCGGACGCGGACGTCATCGACCTCGATGTCACGGTTGAATGCTCCTCCGGTACATATATCCGTGCCCTCGCCCGGGACCTCGGCCACGCCCTCGGCACCGGCGGGCACCTCACCGCCCTCCGCAGGACCCATGTGGGCCCCTACTCGCTGGACCAGGCGCGGACCCTTGAAGAGCTCGCCGAAGAACTCACCATCCTGGAAATGTCACAGGCCGCCCGGGCCCTGATGCCCAACCGTGAGCTGACCGCGGAGGAGACTACGGAAATCTCCTTCGGCCGGCGGATCGCTTCCGGAGCCTCGACAGGTACCGCGGGCGCCGCCACGGCGGAACACCCGGCCGCAGCCTTCGCCCCCGACGGCACCTTGGTGGCCCTTCTCGCCGACGCGGGCAGCTACGCCAAACCGGTGCTGGTCTTCGCCCCCGGCACCGGCCCGGCAGCGACCGCCGCCGCGGAGGCATAGGCGTGGATGCATATTTTTGGATCATCCTGGTGGTCGGCCTGGTGTCCACGGTGCTTTGCGTCGGTGCCGGAATCCTGAAGAAAGCGCCCAACGACGTCACCATCCTGTCCGTCGCCGCGGTCGAACTGGCCCTCGTGGTCTACCTGGTGGGTTCCATCGTGCGGGTCATTGCCGGCGAACGCATTGCAGGCGAAGCCTGGGAATTCTGGGGCTACATGGCCACCGCCATGCTCCTGCCCCCGGCAGCGGCGTACTGGTCCATCCTGGAACGGACCCGGTGGAGCAACTTTGTCCTGGCCGCCGTCGGCGTCACCGCACTGGTGATGGCCGCGCGGATGAACCAGATCTGGTACTGAAGTGGAAGAAGCAAAACAAATGAAAGACCAGCAGGCCCGCCCGGCCGAGGACGCACCCGCCCGCAACACCCGCAATACCGGGCCCGGCAGGCTGCTGATCGCGGTCTATGGGGTGTTCGCGATCTCCGCCACGGCCCGCGCCGGGTACCAGATCCTCACCAAATTCTCCGAGGCCCCGCTGGCCTACCTGCTCTCGGCCTTCGCCGCCCTGGTCTACGTAGTGGCCACCGTCTCCTTGGCCAAAGCAGGCAGCACCTGGTTCAAGGTCTCCGTAGCGGCCGTCCTGGTGGAACTGGCGGGTGTCCTGGTGGTGGGGACCCTGAGCGTCCTGGACTCCGTGCAGTTCCCGCACGAGACCGTCTGGTCGCTGTTCGGCCGCGGCTACGGCTTCATCCCGCTGCTGCTGCCCATCCTCGGGCTGGCGTGGCTGTACCGCCGCCGCCCGTCCCAGGCCAAGGCCGCGCAGTGAATCCGGGTAACCTTGAAGAGTTCCGCGGCCGGCCTGGCCCCGGGACACAGATTTTGCAGGCAGCTTAAGGCGAGGGTGATGGTCTACATCTGGAACGATCCGTCCGATGTCCCGGCGGACTTCGGCCCATCCGTTGTCACGTTCGGCAATTTCGATGGCGTTCACCGCGGCCACCAGCAGGTGCTCTCCCAGTTGATCCGCTCGGCCCGCCTCGCGCACGCCAAGGCCGTGGCCGTCACCTTCGACCCCCACCCTGCGCTGATCCACCGCCCCGAGGCCGCGCCGGAACTGATCATGGGCCTGGAGGACAAGCTGGAGGCCCTGGGCGAGCTCGGCCTGGACGCCGTCCTCGTGGTCAAGTACTCCCTGGACCTCGCCAGCCTGACGGCCGAGGAATTCGTGGAGCAGTACCTGGTGGACTGCCTGCACGCGAGCCACGTTGTCATCGGCCACGATGCCCGCTTCGGCCGCGGCAACTCCGGTGACCTGGACACCATGAAGGCGCTGGGCAAAAAGTTCGGCTTCGATGTCCAGGTGATCAGCGAATTCGGCTCAGAGGGCTACCCGCTGCACGGCGACGAAGCCACCGACCGGCGCTGCTCGTCCACCTGGGTGCGCGAGGCGCTGCAGGAGGGCGACGTCGCCACCGCTGCCGCGGTGCTGGGCAGGGCCCACCGGATGCGCGGCGAAGTGGTCCACGGTGCCGCCCGCGGCAGGGCGCTCGGTTTCCCCACCGCAAACCTCGCCTCCAATGCCTCGGGACTGATCCCGGCCGACGGCATCTACGCAGGCTGGCTGGTGGACCAGGCCGGAACGCGCTGGCCGGCGGCGATTTCGGTGGGCTCCAATCCCACGTTCGACGGCGTCAGCCGGCAAGTCGAGGCACACGTCATCGACCGGCCCAAGGAAGCCGTGGAGGACTTCGATCTGTACGGCCAGACAGTGATCGTGGAATTCGTCGAACGGTTGCGGGGCATGGTGGCCTATCGTGGCCCTGAGGCCCTGGTGGAACAGATGCGGCTGGATGTGGCGCAGGCCCATCAACTCCTCGCCGCCCGCTGACAGCACTGCCGGGGCCCTGACAACGAAAGGCAGTGCGTGTCCGTCGAAAAGAACACCCGCAAGCTCGATGAAGGGATTGTCCGCGACTTCAGCTCGCGGATGAGCTACGCCTCCTACCTGCAGTTGCCCACGCTGCTTAGTGCCCAAAAGCCGGTCAGCGAGCCGGAACACCACGACGAGATGCTGTTCATCATCCAGCACCAGACCACCGAGTTGTGGCTGAAGCTGGTCCTGCACGAGCTGCGCAGCGCCGCCGCCTGGCTGCGGGCCGACGACCTCGGCTCGGCGCTGAAGGGCATTGCCCGGGTCAAGCACATCCAGAAGACCCTCACCGAACAATGGTCCGTACTGGCCACCCTGACCCCCACCGAGTATTCGCAGTTCCGCGGCTTCCTGGGGAATTCCTCGGGCTTCCAGTCCGCCCAATACCGGGCGGTCGAATTCGTGCTGGGAAACAAAAACCGCAAGATGCTGCCGGTCTTCGAATCCGATCCCGAGGCCCACGCCATGCTGGCGGAACTGCTTGCGGCCCCCAGCATCTACGACGAGTTCCTCGCCTATCTGTCCCGGCACGGATTCGACGTGCCCGCTTCCGTCCTGGACCGGGACGTGACGCGCGCCCATGAGTTCACCCCGGACCTGGTCCCGCTCTTCAAGCACATCTACGAAAACGCGGCAGAGAACTGGGCCGCTTACGAGGCGTGCGAGGAACTGGTGGACCTGGAGGACAACTTCCAGCTCTGGCGGTTCAGGCACCTGCGCACCGTTCAGCGGACCATCGGCATGAAGACAGGCACGGGTGGTTCCAGCGGGGTCACCTTCCTGCAGAAGGCGCTGGAGCTGACATTCTTTCCGGAACTATTTGCCGTCAGGACGGAGATCGGACAATGAGCATCCACCAGGACGGCCCCACCGGCGTGACCACTGAGGCGCTCCACCGCCGGGCGGCGGAGCTGGACCGCCAAGACCCGCTGGCAACGTACCGGGACCATTTCATCGGAACGGACACCCCGCTGTCCTACCTTGACGGCAACTCCCTGGGCCGGCCCCTGAAACGGACCGCCGACGACGTCGCCGCCTTCGTCCGGAACGAATGGGGCGGCCGGCTCATCCGCGGCTGGGACGAACAGTGGCTCGCCATGCCGCAGGCCATCGGAGACCAGCTGGGCCGCGCCGTCCTGGGCGCGGCCCCGGGACAAACGATCATTGCCGATTCCACCACCGTGGTGCTCTACAAGCTGCTCCGCGCCGCGCTGGCCGCCGTGCCGGACCCGGACCGCAACGAGCTTGTGCTCGATACCGGGAACTTTCCCACGGACCGCTACCTGGTGGAGGGCATTGCCCTGGAAGAGGGGCTGACCCTCCGGTGGATCGACCCCGATCCGGCAGCCGGGGTGACCCTTGACCAGGTGCGCCAGGCCACCGGGCCGCGGACCGCCGTCGTGCTCCTCAGCCAGATCGCCTACCGTTCAGGGCACCTGGCTGACCTGCCCGGAATCACCGCGGCAGTGCACGACGCCGGCGCCTTGGTGGTGTGGGATCTTTGCCACTCCGCGGGGTCGGTAGAGATCGGCCTGGACGGCGCGGACGTGGACTTCGCCGCCGGCTGCACCTACAAGTACCTCAACGGCGGCCCGGGCTCACCCGCCTTCGCGTACGTCAACGCCCGCCACCTTCCGGCGCTCAACCAGCCCATCTGGGGTTGGATGGGCCGCAAGGACGCTTTTGAGATGGCCGCCGGCTATGAACCGGCGGCAGGTATCCGCGGCTTCCTCAGCGGCACCCCCGCCATCTTCGGCATGATCGCCATGCAAGGCACCCTGGACCTCATCGAGGAAGCCTCGATGGCTGCCATCCGGACGAAGTCCGTGGCACTGACCGCCTTCGCCATCGATGTCTTCGACGCCTGGCTCGCCCCGCTGGGTGCCGAACTGGCTTCGCCCAGGGACGCGGGGGAGCGGGGCGGCCACATCACCGTGGACCACCCGGACTTCAGCAAAGCCACCGTGGAAGCGCTCTGGGACGGCGACGTCATTCCGGACTTCCGCTCACCGCACGGGATCCGGGTTGGGTTGTCGCCGCTGAGCACCAGCTTCGCCGAGGTCCTCGACGGCATGGCCGCCATCCGGGACCGGCTGCAGGGCTGACGCCCGGCGCCGGAGCGGGCCGCGGGTCCGCCCGGACTGTTTCGACAAGGTTAGGCCCGGCCCGGTAAACTGGACGATGGATCCGGCTGCAGTCCGTGGCGGCTGGGTCCTGTCGTTGCGGCTTTCCCGGGTTTCCGGGACAGGACGTGCATGGCAGACCCGGCAGTGAACTTCTGACCTGGGCCCTCACGGCACATTCCCAAGGAGTTATTGTGGCACTTGACGCCGCTGTAAAGCAGTCCATCATCAAGGAATACGCAACCGCCGAAGGCGACACCGGTTCACCCGAGGTCCAGGTTGCCGTCCTGACCCAGCGGATCAAGGATCTGACTGAGCACATGAAGGAGCACAAGCACGACTACCACACCCAGCGCGGTCTGCTGGCCATGGTTGGTCGTCGCAAGCGTATGCTGAGCTACCTCAAGAAGACTGACATCGCCCGCTACCGTACGCTCATCGAGCGTCTCGGCCTGCGCCGCTAGTCTGGCTTTGGGGCGGCCCTTTCCCTCCGGAACGGGCCGCCTTCTTCAAATGAAAAACTAAACAGGAGGATCAACCGCATCACGCATTCGCGGTCCTCGGTAGTGATCCCCGGGAACGGCTTCGTTGACTGAAGCCGGCGGCCCGTGGGTCTCGATCGATGACCGGGTGCAAGGGCCAGTAGACAGATGCTGGGCTGGGTTGATGCGGCTGGACTTCCGTGAAACAGAAACGGAGGTGACTCTCTTGGAGGGTCCCGAAATCCAGTTCTCAGAGGCTGTCATTGACAATGGCCGCTTCGGCAAGCGTGTAATCCGCTTTGAAACCGGCCGCCTCGCCAAGCAGGCCGCCGGCGCAGCCATGGTGTACATCGACGACGACACCGCGCTGCTGTCCGCCACCACCGCAGGCAAGCACCCGCGTGAAGGCTTCGACTTCTTCCCGCTGACCGTCGACGTCGAAGAGCGCATGTACGCTGCCGGCCGCATCCCGGGCTCGTTCTTCCGCCGCGAAGGCCGCCCGTCCACCGAAGCCATCCTGGCCTGCCGCCTGATGGACCGCCCGCTGCGCCCCGCTTTCATCAAGGGCCTGCGCAACGAGGTCCAGATCGTCGTCACCGTCCTGGCCATCAACCCGGACGAGCTCTACGACGTCGTGGCCATCAACGCCTCCTCGATGTCCACCCAGCTCTCCGGCCTGCCGTTCTCCGGCCCGATCGGCGGCGTCCGCGTTGCCCTCGTTGCTGACGAGCACGGTTCACAGTGGGTTGCGTTCCCCAAGCACTCCCAGCTGGAGAACTCGGTCTTCAACATGGTGGTCGCCGGCCGCGTTGCCGGCGACGACGTCGCCATCATGATGGTTGAAGCCGAAGCCACCGACAACTCCTGGAACCTCATCAAGGAACAGGGCGCCACCGCCCCCACCGAAGAGGTCGTGGCCGAAGGCCTCGAGGCCGCCAAGCCGTTCATCAAGGCTCTCTGCGACGCCCAGGCCGATCTCGCCGCGCGCGCCGCAAAGCCCACGGTCGAGTTCCCGGTCTTCCTGGACTACGAGGATGACGCTTACGCCGCCGTCGAATCCGCTGCCGCCGACAAGCTGGCAGCTGTCTTCCAGATCGCCGACAAGCAGGAACGCGACAACGCCTCCGACGCGCTCAAGGACGAAGTCCTGGCGGGCCTGGCCGGTCAGTTCGAAGGCCGCGAAAAAGAGCTGTCCGCTGCTTTCCGCTCGGTCACCAAGCACGTTGTGCGCCAGCGCATCCTCAAGGACCAGATCCGCATTGACGGCCGCGGCCTGACGGACATCCGCCAGCTCACCGCCGAGGTCGAGGTCCTGCCCCGCGTTCACGGTTCGGCCATCTTCGAGCGCGGCGAGACCCAGATCATGGGTGTCACCACGCTGAACATGCTCAAGATGGAACAGCAGATCGACTCGCTGTCGCCGGTAACGCGCAAGCGCTACATGCACAACTACAACTTCCCGCCGTACTCCACCGGTGAAACCGGCCGTGTGGGCTCGCCCAAGCGTCGCGAAATCGGCCACGGCGCCCTGGCCGAACGCGCCCTGGTCCCCGTCCTGCCGTCGCGCGAGGAATTCCCCTACGCCATCCGCCAGGTATCCGAGGCCCTCGGTTCCAACGGCTCGACGTCGATGGGTTCCGTCTGCGCATCCACCCTGTCCCTGCTGAACGCCGGTGTGCCCCTGAAGGCCGCCGTCGCCGGTATCGCCATGGGCCTGGTGTCCGACCAGGTTGACGGCCAGACCCGCTACGCGGCACTGACCGACATCCTCGGCGCCGAAGACGCCTTCGGCGACATGGACTTCAAGGTTGCCGGTACGGCCGAGTTCGTCACCGCCATCCAGCTGGACACCAAGCTCGACGGTATCCCCGCCTCGGTGCTGGCTGCAGCGCTGAAGCAGGCCCGCGAAGCCCGCCTGCACATCCTCGAGGTCATCAACTCGGCCATCGACACCCCGGACGAGCTCTCCGAGTTCGCACCGCGCGTCATCGCCGTCAAGATCCCCGTGGACAAGATCGGCGAGGTCATCGGCCCCAAGGGCAAGATGATCAACCAGATCCAGGAAGACACCGGCGCCGACATCTCCATCGAGGACGACGGCACGGTCTACATTGGCGCCACCAACGGTCCGTCTGCAGACGCAGCACGCTCCGCCATCAACGCCATCGCCAACCCGCAGGTCCCGGAAATCGGCGAACGCTACCTGGGTACGGTCGTCAAGACCACCACCTTCGGTGCCTTCGTGTCGCTGACCCCGGGCAAGGACGGCCTCCTGCACATCTCCGAACTCCGCAAGCTGGCCAACGGCAAGCGCGTGGACAACGTCGAGGACGTCGTCTCCGTGGGCCAGAAGGTCCAGGTTGAGATCACCAAGATCGATGACCGCGGCAAGCTCTCGCTCGCCCCGGTGGTCGCCGAGGAAGAGGCTCCGGCCGACACCGAGCGCGTCCACGCCACGGAGCCGGCTGAAGGCGCTGACGTCTAACAGCCCTCGCTTGGCACCAGCATGAATCGGCGGGACCGGTGGATGATCCACCGGTCCCGCCGCTGTTACGATGGCAGCCAGATCCGGCTGCCCGTCCTGAAAGGCTTCAATGACTGTTGTACCCCTGCCGCTTGAGCAGAACCACGCCGGCGACACCCTGGTCCATGGCTCCGACGGCGGGTCCGAAGTCCGCCGTTCCGTGCTGCCCGGGGGAGTGCGGGTACTGACGGAAGCGATGCCGGGCCAACGGTCGGCCACGATCGGCTTTTGGGTGGGCGTCGGATCCCGTGACGAGGCGCCCGGCCAGCACGGTTCCACGCACTTCCTTGAGCACCTCCTGTTCAAAGGCACCCGCCGGCGCACCGCCCTGGAGATCGCCTCGGCGTTTGACGAGGTGGGCGGAGAATCGAATGCCGCCACCGCGAAGGAAAGCACGTGCTACTTCGCCCGTGTCCTGGATTCGGACCTGCCCATGGCCATCGATGTCATTGCGGACATGATCACCGGCGCCGTCCTGGACCCGGATGAGATGGAGCAGGAACGTGACGTCATCCTTGAGGAAATCGCCATGGACAGCGACGACCCCACCGACGTTGCGCACGAACACTTTGTGGCCGCCGTCCTGGGCAGCCACCCCCTGGGACGGCCGATCGGCGGGACCCCCGCAGCGATCAAAGCCGTGGCCCGCGACTCCGTGTGGGACCACTACCGCAAGTACTACAAGCCCCAGGAACTGGTCATCACCGCCGCGGGCGGCCTGGACCACGACGTTGTCTGCGGACTCGTGGTGGACGCCCTCGAATCCGCAGGATGGTCGCTTGAGCCGGATGCGGCCCCGGTCAGCCGGCGCCCCACCGAACGCGCCCAGATCACCGGAACGGCGGGACTGCACGTGGTCAAGCGCGCAGTGGAACAGGCCAACATCATCATGGGGTGCCCCACCATCGTTGCCACGGATGAGCGCCGCTACGTCATGAGCGTCCTGAACGCCGTCCTGGGCGGCGGCATGTCCTCCCGGCTTTTCCAGGAAATCCGCGAGAAGCGCGGATTGGTGTACTCCACCTACTCCTTCGCCTCGTCCTACGCCGACGCCGGCTACTTCGGGATGTACGCCGGCTGCACTCCGTCAAAGGTCCGCCAGGTGCTGGACCTGCTGGGCGTGGAGTTGGACAAGCTCGCGGAGCACGGTATTTCAGGCGATGAATTGCGCAAGGCCGTGGGACAACTCGGCGGCGGGATCGTCCTGGCACTCGAAGACACCGGGTCCCGGATGTCCCGGCTGGGCCGCGCCGAACTGGTCTCCGGCGAATACCAGGACATTGACGAAACCCTGCGCCAGATCAAAGCCGTCACCGCGGAGCAGGTCCAGGAACTCGCCGCCGAACTCGCCGCCGCACCGCGCACTGTCACCGTGGTGGGCCCGTTCGACGAAGACGAGACGTTCGGGTTGTAGCCTCCGCGCCCCGGACCGTCACCGTTGCGGGCCGTTCGACGAGCGCACCGTCACCTTGGTGGGCCCGTTCGACGAGCGCACCGTCATTTTGGTGGGTCCGTTCGACGAGACCGAAACCTTCGGCCTGTGGCACCCTGCGCCGCGGAGACGCTGGCGGCCCGGCTCTGCAGAGTACATCCTGAGTAGGAATGATCTTCGGCAGGGGAAGGCGGAACGGTGAACGGGCCAGGAGCGAAGCACGGACATCCGGAGTTAACGAACCTGCTGGGTCACTGGGAGGGCTACACACACGTTGCTGCCGGCCCTTGGGGGCCGGAACACCGCGTGAGCGCCCAAGTGTCCTACACGCAGGTTGCCGGGGGTCTCGGCGTGGTGCAGAGCTACCGGCACGTCGAACCGGACGGCAGCCACTTCGAGGGCCACGGCATATTCACGATCGATCCGGTCCACAACGACGTGCTGTGGTATTACGTTGACAGCACCGGCGTGCCGCCCGGCAACGCCGCCCGCTGCACCTCGCGCGACGGTGTCATCCGTGTTGAACGCCGCAATGCCGGAGGCTGGACGCGCCACTCGATCGAGGTGGCGAACGGTGTCCTGACACACGTCACCGAATTGCGTTCGCACGGGCGTAACGACGGCGACGATGCCCCGGAGGCGGGTGTGGACGGCAAGGCTTCGTCCTACTCACCATTCATGCGCTCGGAATTTCACCGCGCCGGAGGCGGGGGCTAGGACGCCGCCTCGAGGATGCGCGATTTTGGCGCGCCGGCGAGCGCAGGGGCGTCCGCCGGCGAACGCCATACCTGTGTTTGGAGGTTCGAGAGCAACTGCTCTGCCTGGGCCAGGTCCGCGAAGTCGAGTTCCACAACAACATATTGCGGTTCGCCCACGGGCCGGCCTATCCGGTGCGCGAGAACCCCTGACGCGGACCGGCCAACCGGATCCCGGTCGAATGCCGCCGTCCATGTGCTGAAATCTGTGATTCTGTGTTCGATCTGCAGGGTGAACATTCCAGTCTCCTTACTCGTCCCGCCAGGTTGGAGGACGCTCCACGCTGCTAAAGCTAGATGGTCCGGGCTGCGGCGGGTATCCCAGAATTCTGGGTGGCAGCGCCGCCGGGTCGCGCAGGATTGCCGGAGCATACTTGGAACATGACCAAGGGCTGGGCTGCAGACCGGAGCCAGGAGCGCATCCGACTCCTGGCAGGCTCGGACCTGGATCACCAAGCCCTCCGGACAGCGATTCTGGCAGAAGTGGCCACCATGGTGCCTTTCGATGCATTCGTTTGGCCGTTGTGTGATCCCGTCACGACGGTGGGGATGGCGCCGAGGGCCAGGACTCCCTGCCCCCAGGAATTGCCCACACTTATCCGCCTCAAGTACCTCTCCCGGGCGGCCCGCTGGACCGAGCTGATGCGTTGGCCGGAGCCGGCGGAATCCCTCCTGAAGGCAACGCAGGGAGAGCCCTCCCGCAGCCCGGTGTGGAGTGGCGTGTTGCAACGCTATGGCGTCCGCGATGTCCTGTCCGCCGTGTTTGCCGACAAGTATGGGTGTTGGGCCTGGCTCGATTTGTGGCGGACCGGCGATTCGGTCCCCTTCACGGACGAAGAAACTGCCTACCTGGGCGAGCTGGCAGCGGCAGTGACCGCCGGCCTGCGGAGGTCCGTAGCCAGGCAATTTTGGATTCGACCGGATCCGGAACCTGGCCCGGACCAGGCATCCGGGACAGGATCCGGGCAGCCCGGATTGCCGGAGCAGGCTGTCCTCACCCTGGACGACGATCTGGCGATAGCTGGCCGAACGGCGTCCGTGGACGACTGGCTCAAGCTGCTTCAGCCTGGTCCGGTCCCTCACCATCAGGTGCCTGAGGTGTTGAACGTTGCGGCCCAGCTGGCGGCACGGGAAGCGCTGGTGGACACCCACCCCGCGGAATGCAGGGTCTACGTCGGGGCGGGCCGCTGGGCCTCCCTGCGGGCCAACCGCATGGAGTCGGAGGTGTCCGGACCCACTCCACCGGTGGCCGTGACGATTCAGGCCAGCACGCCTGCCGCGAGGCTTGACATGTTTGCCCGGGCGTTTGGCCTGTCACCCCGGCAGGGGGAACTGCTCTGGCTCACTGCGGCAGGGGCCGATACGGCAGCCATGGCGGACGCCCAGGGCGTGACGCCGTACACGATCCAGGACCAATTCAAGCAACTCTTCCAGACATGCGGAGTCCACAGCCGGGTGTCCCTGCTGGCCATGGCCCTGGGCACGGGAGCCAGGGCCTAGCGGTGGGCTGTTGGCTTCCGGAGCCACCGCCTGAGACACATTCGTTCATCGGAAGTTCCTACCACAAGACGACGTCCCATCGCCTCGCCGGGTCTGGCGGCAGGAGGAACGGCATAGCGTAGAAGTCGTCCCACACAGGATCTGTTGGAGGGAGTTGATCCGGCTCAATCAAGTTCCCGTCAGGCTCCTCCGTTTCCGGATCCTCCGTCTCCAGAGCCGGGCACGCTGGGAGTTCGGCAAGCGGCAGGGTTCCTGGTGGCCAGTGGGTTGGTTGGGGGTCGTGTTGTTCGGGTTTGTAGTGTCGGCCGGTGGGTGAGGTCCAGCCGGGTGGTTCGTTTTTGGTGGCTGGGTCGGGGGTCCAGGTGCTGTGGTGTTTGAGGCGGTGGTGTCGGGGGCAGAGTTGGGCCAGGTTCCGGGCATCGGTGGTGCC
>NZ_KB895467.1 GCF_000374865.1 Arthrobacter sp. 135MFCol5.1
CTGCTTGCGTCCACTATGTGGTTCCCAACCAACAACCCCCACACCCGGGGTTTGATACGGCACGGAACCAACAATTGAATACAACAACACCACACATGTTGTAACCACAGTCTTCCCACCAACCCCAGGGTTGGGACGGGTAACAAGGTTACGGCGGTCATAGCGTGGGGGAAACGCCCGGTCCCATTCCGAACCCGGAAGCTAAGACCCACAGCGCCGATGGTACTGCACCCGGGAGGGTGTGGGAGAGTAGGACACCGCCGGACACACATTGGTCGAGGCCCCAACCACACGGTTGGGGCCTCCCACATTTAAAAACACCACCACCCACCCACACGACCACGCCCGCTCACACCCGACACGTAACCCCGCAACCCCCGCACACATCTGAGCGGGCGTTGGGGGAGAAGCTGCAGGCAGTGAGCGGGCGTCGGGGTTGGAGTTGCAGGATGTGAGCGGGCGTTCGGGTTGGAGCTGCAGGCAGTGAGCGGGCGTCGGGGTTGGAGCTGCAGGATCTGAGCGGGCGTTCGGGTTGAGGCTGCAGGATGTGAGCGGGCGTTCGGAGCACGAGCCAGGCCTCCTTTGTGAAGATTGCCACGATTCGGCCGTCAGGGCTATCGCCGTCCCGGGGGATTTGGCGTCTCCACTAGAATTGATGAAGATACACGGACTTCGAAGCGGTTGATTTCGGGTTGCGTAGGAAACAAAACGAGCGGCTGCAGTTGCGCCAGTGGTCGGCTCATAACAGGAGGAATCCAAATGGCCGAGCACAACGGTGGCAACCGCGGCAATGACCGGGGGGCCTTCCGAGGCAACAACAATTCCGGCGGGGACCCGCGCGGGTTCCGCTCCAGGTCAGACCGTGACCCCCGTGGCGGTTCTGCAGGTGGCGGTGATCGTGATCGTAAGCCGTTTGGTGATCGTCCGCGTCGTGACGGTGAAGGGGATCGTCGCGGATTCAGCGGTGGTGGTGATCGTGATCGTAAGCCGTTCGGTGATCGTGATCGTAAGCCGTTTGGTGATCGTCCGCGTCGTGATGGCGAGGGGGATCGTCGTGGATTCAGCGGCGGTGGTGACCGTGATCGTAAGCTGTTCGGTGATCGTGATCGGAAGCCGTTTGGTGATCGTCCGCGTCGGGATGGTGAGGGTGACCGCCGTGGGTTCAGCGGCGGTGGCGACCGTGATCGTAAGCCGTTCGGTGATCGTGATCGTAAGCCGTTTGGTGATCGTCCGCGTCGGGATGGTGAGAGTGACCGTCGCGGGTTTAGTGGCGGCGGTGACCGTGATCGTAAGCCGTTCGGTGATCGTGATCGTAAGCCGTTCGCTGACCGTGATCGTAAGCCGTTTGGCGACCGTGATCGAAAGGCGTTCGCTGACCGTGATCGTAAGCCGTTCGGCGACCGCGATCGTAAGCCGTTTGGTGACCGTCCCCGTCGTGATGGCGAGGGTGACCGCCGCGGATTCAGCGGCGGCGAGAACCGCAAGCCGTTCGGGGACCGCCAGGACCGCGCGCCCCGCAGTTTCGATCGTGGAGATTCCCGTGCAGACTCCGGGCGGGGCGGCTCAGGTCCCCGCGGCTTCGGCCGTGACCGCCAAGAGGAGCGGCCCGTCCGCGTGCCGAACGCAGCCGATCTCCGCAGCGCCAACCGGCCGGACCGCGAACGTTCGCCCGAAATCGATGAGGACGTCACGGGTAAGGAACTGGACCGCGCCACCCACCACCAGATCAAGACCCTCGAGCCGAAGAGCGCTGAGTGGGTGGCCCGCCACCTGGTGATGGCCGGCCGGTTGATCGATGACGAACCTGAGCTGGCGTTCCAGCATGCCCTCGCCGCGAGCCGGCGTGGTGGACGGCTTGCGGCCGTCCGTGAAGCGGTGGGCCTGACCGCCTACGCCGCCGGGCATTACGGCGAGGCGCTCCGCGAATTCCGCACGTTCCGCCGGATCAGCGGCTCCAACGTCCACCTACCTGTCATGGCCGACTGCGAACGCGGCCTGGGACGTCCGGACAGGGCGCTGGACGTTGCCCGTTCCGAGGAAGCCCAGGACCTTGACGCACCCGGCAAAGTGGAACTGGCTATCGTCGCCGCCGGCGCCCGCACCGACCTCGGCCAGCTGGATGCCGCTGTAGCCGAGCTCGAGATCCAGCAGCTGGACATCAACCGCGCATTCTCCTACAGCCCGCGGCTGTTCCGCGCCTACGCTGACGCCCTCGCCGCTGTTGGCCGCCAAGCAGAGTCGGAGAAGTGGAGCAGGCAGGCCGTCGTTGCCGAAAACGCCCTTGGCCAAGGCGTCGATGAAGAACCCGAAATCATCGACCTCGGCTGGGATGAAGAGGAAGAAGCCCGGGAAGAAGCCGAACGCCGTAAGCTGCTGGACCGTGCGTCCGCGTCCCCGGAAGCACGGGGCTCCGAAACCGAAGACGCCGCCGCTCCTTCCCCGGAAAGCGCCCAGGCTGGTCGCGCCACCGCGGCCAAGACGGTCCAGGACAGCAACCTCGACGACCAGGACGCCGACTACTTCGTCTCCGACGACGCCGAATCCGACCCGGACTCGGTGGAAGAGGACGAGCTTGTTACCGATGCCTCGGAACAAAGCCACGAAGACGGGGCAGCCAGCGCCCAGCACTCCGACGAACGCCGGGAGGACTGACGCCGGATGAGTGACGCTTCCCTGGTTTCCCGCTTCGACGCACTCCTCGCAGACCTGGACGGCGTGGTCTACGCCGGCCCGCACGCCATCCCGGGAGCCGTCGATGCGCTGAAGCAACTCTCCGGGCTGGGCATCGGGCTGGGCTACGTAACGAACAACGCCTCCCGCTCCCCGGCGGAGGTGGCCGGGCACCTTCGCGAGCTTGGTGCCCCGGCAGAGGACAACCAGGTGGTCAGCTCGTCCCAAGCGGCGGCGGACCTGCTGGCCTCGCTTCTCCCGGCCGGCTCACGGGTCCTGATCACCGGCAGTTCCGCGCTGGCCCGGGAAATAGAGTTGGCAGGCCTGGTACCGGTTGGCAGCCAGGACGAGGAACCCGTGGCCGTGGTGCAGGGCTTCAGCCCGTCCATCGGCTGGAAGGACCTGGCGGAAGCCACCTATGTGGTGTCCGCCGGTGCCCTGTGGGTTGCAACAAACACCGACATGTCCA
The DNA here is from genome assembly GCF_000374865.1 of Arthrobacter sp. 135MFCol5.1. Lineage (GTDB taxonomy): Bacteria > Actinomycetota > Actinomycetes > Actinomycetales > Micrococcaceae > Arthrobacter. The sequence continues at coordinate 3,140 of NZ_KB895467.1, forward strand.
TTCCGCAGGCCCGCGGCATCGCACCCGGGAACGGGACCCTGGTGGCCGCCGTCGCGGCGGCGACCGGACAGAAGCCCAAAGTCGCCGGCAAACCCGAGGCGCCGCTGTTCCACTCCGCCGCCAAGCGCCTCGGTGCCGAGCGTCCCTTGGTCGTGGGCGACCGGCTGGACACGGACATCCTGGGCGGCAACAACGCAGGCTTTGCCACGGTCGCCGTCCTGACCGGCGTCGACACCCGGGAAAGCATCCTCGCGGCGCGGTCCGCGGAACGGCCCGACTACATCATCGAAGACCTTGCCGGGCTGCACCGTCCGTACCCGGACGTGACGCACGACGACGGCACGTACGCATGCGGCCAGGCGACGGCACGCGTGGCCAACGGCGCGGTGGGCATCATTGGCAGCAAGGAAGACCTTGATTCCTGGCGGGCAGCATGTGCCGCCTGGTGGGCTGCGACCCCGGACGCATCCGCCCCGCAGGCGCCCAAGCTGGTGTGGATGGATCACTAGGATGGTTCCATGACTGAGCTGACCGAACCGGACAACGTGCCAGCCCAGCCTGCTCCCGAGTGGCCGCAGGCCGTCGGACAGGACATCCCCGATCCAGGCGTGGCGCAGGCGGTCGACCGTCTCCAGGAGATACCCCGGCTTCCAACCGCCGGTCACGAAGACCTGTACAACCGGCTTCACGACGACCTGCTGGCCGCGCTCAACACCGACCCCACGGATAGCGCACCTGCCGCCAATGCTCCCGCAGGAGGCAGCGCCTGATGCCCGTCCGCCTCGACCAGGCACTGGTGGCCCGCGGCCTGGCACGGTCGCGCACGCACGCGGCGTCGCTCATCGCGGAAGGCAAGGTCAGTTCCGGCGGCCAGGTCCTCGCCAAAGCATCCCTCCAGATCGATGACGGCCGGGACATCGCCGTCGAGCATGATGACCAGGATGTTTACGCCAGCCGTGCCGGTCACAAGCTGGCCGGTGCCCTTGACGCCTTTCCGGCGATCACCGTCCAGGGCAAGAGGTGCCTTGACGCCGGCGCCTCCACCGGCGGCTTCACGGACGTCCTGCTCCGCCGCGGGGCCGCGCACGTGGTGGCGGTCGACGTCGGGCACGGCCAGTTGGTGCCGCACCTCCGAAACGACCCGCGCGTGGCCGTCCACGAGGGAATGAATGTCCGGTACATGGCGCCGGAGGACATCGTCGGGACGTGCGCCCTGACGGTGGCCGACCTCTCCTTCATTTCGCTCACCCTGGTGGTGCGGCCGCTGGCGGCCTGCACCGACCCTGGCGGCGACCTGGTGCTCATGGTGAAGCCGCAATTCGAAATCGGCAAGGACCGCCTGGGCAGGACTGGCGTGGTCACGTCGGAGCGCGAACGCAGGCTGGCCGTAGAGAAAGTCGCCATGGCGGCGCTCGACGCCGGCCTGGACCTGTGCGGGCTGGCGGTCAGCCCGCTTCCGGGACAGGATGGCAACGTCGAATACTTCCTGTGGATAAAACGCAGGAACACCCAAGACTTGCCTAAGATCGAAGAGCGAGAGGCAGCAGCCGCTGCGTTGCTCGGACAAATCTGGCCGAACCACTAGAGAGCGGAACCTGATGAGCAGGCGTGTATTGGTCCTTGCCCACACCGGCCGCGAGGAATCACTGAAGGCTGCCTGGGAAGCCTGCGCCCTGCTGCACGCGTCGGGCATCGTCCCTGTGATGCAGGAGTCCGAGCTGGGGGACATGGAGCGTTTTTTTGGCCACCTGGCCCAGCCGGTGGAGGTGCTCCACGACCATGTCCAGCTGTCCGACGTCGAACTCGTCATGGTCCTTGGCGGCGACGGAACCATCCTGCGCGCAGCCGAACTGGTACGCGAGGAGGACGTGCCCCTGCTGGGCGTCAACCTTGGGCACGTGGGCTTCCTGGCCGAAAGCGAACGGGCGGACCTGGCCCAGACCGTCGACTGGATCGCCAGCCGTGAATACACGGTGGAAGAGCGGATGACCATTGACGTCCAGGTGTGGGTCAGGGGACAAAAGATTTGGCACACCTGGGCTTTAAACGAAGCCGCCATCGAGAAGGCCAACCGCGAACGGATGCTCGAAGTTGTGACCGAAGTGGATGAGCGCCCGCTCACGTCCTTTGGCTCGGACGGCATCGTACTGGCCACCCCAACCGGTTCCACGGCCTACGCGTTCTCTGCCGGCGGACCCGTGGTCTGGCCGGAAGTGGAAGCCTTGGTGATCGTGCCCATCAGTGCGCACGCGCTGTTTGCCAAGCCACTGGTTGTCTCGCCCCGGTCCAGGCTGGCCGTCGAGGTGCTCGGCCGGACCGACGCGCAGGGTGTGCTGTGGTGTGACGGCCGGCGCTCCGTGGACCTGCCGCCCGGCGCCCGCGTCGAGGTCACCAAGTCCGCCAACCCGGTGCGGCTGGCCCGCACCCACCAGACCCCCTTCTCCGCCCGCCTGGTCCGCAAGTTCGAACTGCCCATCCACGGCTGGCGCGGCCCCGTGCCCAAAGCCGACGCAGTGCACACCGGCCCCATCCCGCTGGTCCGCACGCCACGGCCCATGCCGCCGCTGCAGGTCCCGGAGCCGGACGGCGCCGGCGGCGACCCCGATCCGTCGACTGCAAAGTGAATCCATGATTGAAGAACTGAGAATCCGCGATCTGGGCGTCATCACCGACGCAACGCTGCCGCTCGGCCCGGGCCTGAGCGTGGTGACCGGCGAAACCGGTGCCGGCAAGACCATGGTGGTCACCGCCGTCGGCCTCCTGCTGGGTGCCCGGTCGGATGCCGGGGCCGTCCGCAGCGGCGCGAAGAGCGCCACGGCCGAGGCCGTCCTGAAGCTTGAAGCCGGGCATCCGGCCATCGCCCGCGCCCTTGATGCCGGCGCGGAAGCAGAAGAGTTCGACGACGGCGCCGAGCTGATCCTGGCCCGCCGCCTGGGCGCGGACGGACGCAGCCGGGCGTTCCTGGGCGGCCGGGCCGCTCCGGTGGGTGTACTGGCCGAGATCGGCGAGTCGCTGGTGGTGGTGCATGGCCAGTCGGACCAGATCCGGCTCAAGAGCGCCACGGCCCAGCGGGAGGCGCTCGACAAGTTCGCCGGCGATGCCCTGGCCGGGCCCTTGGCCGCCTACCAGGAGCTCTACGGCCGGTGGAAGGCCAGCCAGGCAGAGCTGGACAGCCTGCGCAGCGCCGCCCGCGACCGGCTCCGGGAAGCGGAGTCGCTGGAGGCGGCCCTCGCGGAGATCGACGGCGTGGACCCCCAGCCCGGCGAGGACGAGCAGCTGAAGGCCGAAGCCGTAAAGCTTGCGAACGTTGAGGAACTCCGGATCGCCGCCAGCACCGCCCACCAGGCCCTCATCGCCGAGGACTTTGGCGAAGCCGCCGATGCAACCGCGCTTGTGGATGCTGCAAAACGCACCCTGGAGCATGTGGCAGAGCACGATGCCGAGCTCGGTTCCGCCGCCGCACGCTTGGCCGAAGTTGGTTTCCTGCTCAACGACATCGCCACGGAACTTGCCAGCTACCAGTCAGGACTTGACTCGGAAGGGCCGGAACGGCTTGCCGAAATCGAGGACCGCAGGGGCGCCTTGGCCAAGCTGGTCCGCAAGTACGCACCCACCATTGACGAGGTGCTGGTGTGGGCTGAAACCGCGCGGGTTCGGTACGACGAACTGCAGGACGACTCCTCCCGGATCGAGGCGTTGGACGCCGAGGTGGTGCGGGCCGAAGCGGAGCTCCAGAAGCACTCGGCGGCCATCAGCAAGATCCGGTCCAAGGCCGCCAAGGACCTCTCGGCCCGTGTCAGCGCCGAATTGACGGCGCTGGCCATGGCAGACGCCACCCTGGTGATCAACCTGGAACCAGCCGGACAACTGGGCCCGCACGGCGCGGACGACATCAGTTTCCTGCTCCAGCCCCATTCCGGCGCTCCGGCCCGGCCGCTGGGCAAGGGTGCATCCGGCGGTGAATTGTCCCGCGTCATGCTGGCCATCGAGGTAGTGCTTGCCGCCGTGGATCCGGTCCCCACGTTCGTCTTCGACGAGGTGGACGCCGGGGTGGGCGGACGGGCCGCCGTTGAGATCGGCCGGCGCCTGGCGATGCTGGCCCGACACGTGCAGGTGCTGGTGGTCACCCACCTTCCCCAGGTGGCTGCTTTCGCTGACCAGCACATCACGGTGACCAAAACCTCGGTCAGGGGAGCGGACGGCAAAACCGCCACAGGCTTCACGTCCAGTGATGTCCGCCTCCTCGACGGTCCCGAACGGGTCCGTGAACTGGCCCGCATGCTGGCAGGCCAGGAGGACTCCGAATCCGCGCAGGCACACGCCCGCGAACTGCTGGACGACGCCAAGCTCCTGCCCCAGCGGGCCTGACGGGACAACGACGGGATGGCTGAATTGATGATAGGCTCGAATTCCGTGGTGCAGCGATCAAATTCCCGTGTAAATTCCCGGTTCCCGGGCTCCTCCAAGACGACGAAGCACATTTTCGTCACCGGCGGTGTGGCGTCCTCGCTCGGTAAGGGACTGACGGCTTCAAGCCTTGGTCACCTGCTCCGGGCCCGCGGCCTGTCCGTGACGATGCAGAAGCTCGATCCCTACCTGAACGTGGATCCGGGCACAATGAACCCCTTCCAGCACGGCGAGGTCTTCGTGACCGACGACGGCGCCGAGACGGACCTCGACATCGGGCACTACGAGCGCTTCCTCGACGAGAACCTTGAAGGTTCCGCGAACGTTACCACCGGCCAGGTGTACTCCACGGTGATCGCGAAGGAACGCCGCGGCGAATACCTCGGCGACACCGTCCAGGTCATCCCGCACATCACGGATGAGATCAAGCGCCGCATGCGCCTGCCCGCCGAGGGAAAGAACGCCCCCGACGTCATCATCACCGAAATCGGCGGCACCGTTGGCGACATCGAGTCCCAGCCGTTCCTCGAATCCGCCCGCCAGGTCCGCCAGGACATCGGCCGCGGCAACGTCTTCTTCCTGCACGTCTCGCTGGTGCCCTACATCGGGCCGTCCCAGGAATTGAAAACCAAGCCCACGCAGCACTCCGTGGCCGCGCTGCGCTCCATCGGCATCCAGCCCGAAGCGATCGTGATCCGTTCGGACCGCGAAGTTCCCGAAGCCATGCGGGAAAAGATCGGCCGGATGTGCGACGTCGACATCGACGCCGTGGTCAACGCCGCCGACGCCCCGAGCATCTACGACATCCCCAAGACCCTGCACTCCCAGGGACTGGACTCCTACATCGTCCGCGCCCTCGACCTGCCGTTCAAGGACGTCGACTGGACCAGCTGGGACAAACTGCTCGACGCCGTCCACAACCCCAAGCACCACGTCGAGATCGCCCTGGTGGGCAAGTACATCGACCTGCCCGACGCCTACCTTTCGGTGACCGAAGCACTGCGCGCCGGCGGCTTCGCCAACGAGGCCAAGGTGAAGATCCGCTGGGTCCCGTCCGACGAGTGCGAGACGCGCGAAGGCGCCATTAAAGCGCTCGACGGCGTCGACGCCATCTGCGTGCCGGGCGGCTTCGGCATCCGCGGACTGGAAGGGAAGCTCGGCGCCTTGAAGTTCGCCCGCGAAACCAAGCTCCCCGTCCTGGGTTTGTGCCTGGGCCTGCAGTGCATGGTCATCGAGTACGCCCGCAACGTGGTGGGCCTGGAGGGTGCCTCTTCCAGCGAGTTCGAACCGGACTCCAAATACCCCGTCATCGCCACGATGGAGGAACAGCTCGAGTTCGTCGAAGGGGGCGGAGACCTCGGCGGAACCATGCGCCTGGGCCTCTACGAAGCCAAGCTTGACGAAGGCTCGGTCATCGCCGGAACGTACGGCGCCACCACCGTCAGCGAACGCCACCGGCACCGGTACGAGGTCAACAACAAGTACCGCCAGCAGATTGCCGACAAGGGCCTGGTCTTCTCAGGTACCTCGCCGGACGGCAAGCTGGTGGAGTTCGTCGAGCTGCCCGCCGACGTTCACCCGTACTACGTGGCCACGCAGGCGCACCCCGAGCTGAGCTCGCGGCCCACCCGCCCGCACCCGCTGTTCGCCGGCTTGGTCAAGGCGGCCCTGGACCACCAAGGCGCCCGATCCCAGGCGGTTGCCGACACGGCTGCGCCCGTGGCCGGGAAGGCCGCGGCATCCGGTACGGTTACCGCTAAGTAGTCAATAGAGCAGAAGAAGGACGGCGCGATGCCTGGTACACCTGAAACCACCCCTGCAACGCAGGTTTCGGATGCACCAAGCCCGCGCCGTCTTTTGTCTACCGAGAAGGTGTACCAGGGCCGGATCTGGGACGTCGTCAGCGACACTTTCCAGCTTTCCGAGTCCGGGGATGCGCTGACCCGCGACTACATCGACCACCCCGGGGCAGTGGCTGCCCTGCCCATGGATGCCGAGGGCCGCATCCTGCTCCTGAAGCAGTACCGGCACCCGGTAGGGATGGATTTGTGGGAGGTGCCGGCCGGCCTGCTCGATGTCGAAGGCGAAGATTTCGTGGTGGGCGCCGCCCGCGAACTTGCCGAGGAAGCCGACCTTGCCGCCGGAACCTGGAACGTCCTTGCCGACGTCTTTAATTCGCCCGGCTCGTCCAGCGAAGCAATCCGTATCTACCTGGCCCGCGACCTCACCGAGATCCCGCACCACGAACGCCACGAGCGGACCGACGAGGAAGCGGAGATCGAGTTCCACTGGATCAGCCTGGACGATGCCGTGGCCTCCGTCCTGGCCGGGCGCCTGCACAACCCGTCCGCTGTCGTCGGGATCCTTGCCGCCGCAGCCGCCCGTGCCGGCAACTTCCAGGTACTCCGCCCCGCCGACGCCCCCTGGCCCGCGCACCCCAGCCAGCGCTGATGGGTCCCGGTCCTTCGGCTGAACCGGTGCCTTCCGCCGGACCGGCGCCGCGAACCGCTGCGGCCGCTGCAGACGCGGAACCGGCAGCAGGACGTTCCGGGGCCATCGACCGGGCCATCACCGATTATTTGCAGCACGTGGGCGTGGAGCGGGGATTGGCCGCCAACACACTGGCGGCCTACCGCCGCGACCTCGCCCGGTACGCCCGGTACCTCGCGGCCGCCGGCTGCAGCCGCCCGGAGGACATCACCCGTCATCATGTCACCGGCTACGTCCGCGCCCTCTCCGACGGTTCCGACGGCGGCTCCGCCTTGGGAGTGCGGTCAGCGGCCAGGACAGTGGTGGCGGTAAGGGGACTGCACAAGTTCTGGGCCCTCGAAGGGTACACGCCGGCCGATCCCGCCAGCGAAGTCCATCCGCCGATGGCCGGCAAACGGCTGCCCAAAGCCATCAGTGTGGACGAGGTGACCCGCATCCTCGAGGCCGCGGGCACTGATACTGCCACCGGGTTGAGGGACCGGGCCCTGCTCGAATTCCTCTATTCCACCGGAGCGCGGATCAGCGAGGCGGTGGGGCTGGACGTCGATGACATCACCCTCGCGGAGCCCGGGGCGGGTCCCGCCATCGTCCGGCTGTTCGGCAAGGGCTCGAAGGAACGGCTGGTCCCGCTGGGGTCGTACGGGGCACGCGCCCTCGATGCCTACCTGATCCGCGGCCGCCCGCTGCTCGCCGCCAAGGGCAAAGGCACACCGGCCCTGTTCCTCAATGCCCGCGGCGGACGGATCAGCAGGCAGAGCGCCTGGACCATCCTGAAGGCTGCTGCGGAGAAAGCCAACATCACCAGGGACGTCTCACCCCACACGCTGCGCCACTCGTTCGCCACCCACCTCCTCGAAGGGGGCGCCGATGTCCGGGTGGTGCAGGAACTGCTGGGCCACGCCTCCGTAACCACCACCCAGGTCTACACGCTGGTCACCGCCGACACACTGCGGGAGATCTATGCGGCGGCGCATCCCCGGGCGTTGGGCTGAACAGCCGGACTACCTGCCGGGCCACTGTCCTCTTCCGAAAAAATATTCCGGTGCTCTGTAAGAAACGCTCCCGCCCGGGACACTTAGTCTTCACAAGGAAGTCATCACGGGGTCCGGGGGAAACACTATGTTGGCCGCAAAAGAGCAGGCGTTCATTGAACTCCACACTCAGCACTTCGGGCGGATGTACCGCTACATCGCCTGCCGTATCACCGACCGGTACCGGGCGGAGGAACTGGCGGCGGACGTCTTCAGGATTGCCTGGGAGAAACAACTGCCGGAACCGCCCGGCATCGGCTGGCTGCTGGCCACTGCGCGGCATGTTCTCGGAAATGAGTACCGGGGCCGCCATCGCCGCCAGGAGCTGATCGGGCGCCTGAAGGACCAGGCCCGCGGACAGTGCCCTGAACCGGACACGGCGGAACAGGAGGCTGTGGCGGAAGTTCTCATCCGCCTGAGGGACCGGGACCGGGAAGTCCTGATGCTCAGCTACTGGGACGATCTGACCATCCCCGAACTGGGCCAGGCCGTGGAATGTTCGCCCGGCACCGCCGCGGTGCGGCTGCACCGGGCCCGGCGCGCGTTCGCGAATGCCGCACCCCCGCACCTCATGACCGAACGGAAGGATTAGCCATGGACCGCATCGAACAGCTGATGAAAGCTGCCAAACCCCGGACCAGCGAATCGGACCGGGTCGCCGGCAATGACGCCGTCCGCTCCATCATCCTTCCCGCCGACCCGGACGTCCTTTACCCGGCCGGGACCACGCCAGGAAGGCGCGCTCCGGTCCGGCGAACAGCCGCGCGGACCGCTGCCGGCGCCGTCCTCGCTGCCGCGGCGGTGGCGGGAGCAGTGGTGGTGGGCGGCAGCATGATGCCGCAACCGGTGCCTGCGCCGGCAGGGACCGGCACTGCCCCCGCCGCAACGGCCGGCCCCGCGGCGACCCCAACTCCGGCCCCAAGCCTCACGGCAAGCACCGGGCTGCCGGTGACGGCGTCTACCGCCCCCGCCAGCAATGGAACGGCAACGCCGGAAACGGGCGGTGTTGCGTGCACCATGGACAATGTTGACCTGCAGCGCAGCGACCAGCAACGAGCTATCCTGCCGATTCCCGCGGACGAACAGAAGTACTACACGGTCCTGGGCTGTGCCGGCGGATGGCTGGCGTTCTCCATCTCCGATGAAGGGGCCAGGGCGCAGCAGCTCGACGGCGGCAACGCCTGGTACCAGCTGGCCAGGGTGAAGGATGGCAGGTTCCTTTGGGACTTCCGGCAAATCTACTCAAGTGTCTTCAACTGGGAGTTCCAGGCCATGAACAACCAGGGCCTGACACCCCAGCAGGCGATGGACAAGGAATTTGGGCAGAAGGGGATCCCGGTGGAACTTCGGCCGGAACTCGTTGGTGATGGTCCGGCCGCCCGGTAACGCCGCCCGCTGCCGCCGGTTATAGGGTTGGGCACATGAGATACACCCCAGTCACCCTCTGTTTCCTCCTGCGGGAGGGGCCAACTGGATCCGAGGTACTGCTGGGACTGAAGCAGACGGGCTTCGGCAGGGGCAAGATCGTGGGCATCGGCGGCCACGTGGAACCGGGGGAGACCGACGCGCAGGCCGTGATCCGTGAGGTGCTCGAGGAAACCGCCGTCGTGCTCCGCCACGAAGATCTGTCCGACGCCGGAACCGTCCGCTTTGTTTTTCCGGCGCGGCCGGAATGGAACATGGCCACCCGGCTCTTCACCGCGCGCACCTGGCACGGCGATCCGGTGCCCAGCGATGAGATCCTGCCTGAGTGGTTCAACGTGGAGGCCCTCCCGGTGGAGCGCATGTGGCAGGACGCCGACCACTGGCTGCCTGTGGTGCTCGAAGGCCGCCGGGTGAACGTGGTGGTCACCATGCACACCGATAACGAGTCCGTCGCGTCGTCTGAAAGCCTCCTGGGCCAGGAGGGCGGCCAGGGCTGTTAAACGGCCGACGGCGGGCGGGCACCTGGGTGCCCGCCCGCCGTCGGCCGTTCCTGCCAAACGCTAGGGAAGGTGCCGTTCCTCCACGCCGTTGTACTCGCTCAACGGCCTGATCAGCGAGTTCGAGTCCAACTGCTCCATGATGTGCGCGGTCCAGCCGGTGATCCGGCTGGCCACGAACAGGGGAGTGAAGGTGGGGGTGTCGAAGCCCATGAGGTGGTAGGTGGGCCCGGCGGGGTAGTCGAGGTTGGGCTTGATGGCCTTGGCCTCGTCCATCGCGGTTTCCAGCCCGTTGTACAGTCCCAGCAGCTCCGGGCGGCCGTAGTGGGCGATCATCTTGTCCAAGGCGGCCTTCATGGTGGGAACCCGGGAGTCGCCGTGCTTGTAGACGCGGTGGCCGAATCCCATGACCTTCTTCTTCTGGGCCAGGGCATCTTCCATCCATGCTTTGGCCCTGGCGGCGGCTTCTTCGAGGGATTCCTCCTGCCGGATGCCGATCTCGTCGAAGGTGTGCATGACGGCTTCGTTGGCGCCGCCGTGCAGCGGACCCTTGAGGGCTCCGATGGCTCCGGTCACTGCGGAGTGCAGGTCCGAGAGTGTCGAGGTGATCACGCGGGCGGTGAAAGTCGAGGCGTTGAAGGAGTGCTCAGCGTAGAGGATCATCGAGACGTTGAAGGCCTCCACCACTTCCGGGACCTGTTCTTCGCCGAAGGCCATCCAGAGGAAGTTTGCCGAGTAGCCCAGGTCATCGCGCGGTTCAACCACGTCCTGGCCGTGCCTGCGGCGCTGGTCGTAGGCCACCACCGCGGGCATGGCGGCGAACAGGTCGATGGCCTTGGCCATGTTGGCGTCCCGGGACGAATCTTCGGCCAGGGGGTGCCGTGCGCCCATCACCGAGGCTGCGGTGCGGCAAACATCCATCGGATGGGCCGTGGTGGGCAACGCGTCGATGACTGTCTTGACCACCGGATCCAGGGCCCGGCCGGCCCGTTCCCGCGCGGAAAACTCGGCGAGCTGTTCTTTCGCGGGCAGCTCCCCGTTCCACAGCAGGTAGGCGACTTCCTCGAAGCTGCACTTGGCAGCCAGTTCCTGGACAGGATAGCCGCGGTAGAGCAGCGAGTTGGTGTCCGGGTTGACCTTCGATACCGCGGTGTAATCCACCACGACGCCGGCGAGGCCTTTTTTGATCTCATTTTCAGCCATGCTGAAACTCCTTTGTTCCTAACGCCTGTTGACCGGCCGGGGCCGGCAGTCCGGTGGGGGTGTCAGATTCCGGGGATCTGGAAGTTGAAGACCCCGGTGTCAAAGCGGTTGTAGGCCTCGTAGTCGACGAGGTCATAGAGACGCGCGCGGGTCAGCATGCTCGAAACCTGGGCCTCCTGGGTGCCGTCGGATTTGATCGATTCCAGAGTACGCTCAGCAGCGCCCATGGCACTACGGAGCAGCGTGACCGGGTAGATCACCATGTTGACGCCGACGCCGGCCAGTTGGTCAACCGTGAAGAGGTCGCTTTTGCCGAACTCGGTCATGTTGGCCAGGATCGGGACGTCCACGGCATCGCGGATGGCCTGGAATTCGCTGAGGTCCTTCATGGCTTCCGGGAAGATTGCGTCCGCTCCCGCGTCCACGAGGGCCTTGGCGCGCTGCTGTGCCGCCTCGAGTCCGTCGGTGGCCCTGATATCGGTGCGCGCCATGATCAGGAAGTTCGGATCGCGCCGGGCGTCGGCCGCGGCGCGGATCCGCTTGGTGGCGGTCTCGAGGTCCACCACGTTCTTGCCGTCGAGGTGGCCGCAGCGCTTGGGGTTGAACTGGTCCTCGATATGCAGGCCGGCCAGGCCCGCGTTCTCGAGTTCCTGCACGGTGCGTGCCACATTCATGGGTTCGCCAAAGCCGGTGTCGGCGTCCACGATCGAGGGCAGGTCTGTCATCCGGGCGATCTGCCCGGCCCGGGTGGCCACCTCGGTAAGGGTGGTCAGCCCGATGTCCGGCAGGCCGAGGTCGTTGGCGAGGACCGCGCCGGAGATGTACACCCCGGCGAAGCCCTTTTCCTCGATCAGTCGCGCGGAGAGCGGGTTGAAGGCACCGGGGAACTGCTGGATGGTCCCGGAGGCCAGCAGTTGCCGAAACCGGATCCGCTTCTGTTCCGGGGTGGTCTTCGAATACAGCATCAGAAGAGTCCCTTCGGTGCTGCCGCCAGGTCGATGACGCCGGGGGCGGCGGTGATGTTCAGCTGGTCCAGCTCGCCCGCGGCGAGGTCGGGGAGGCGTTCGACGGCGGCGAGGAACCTTTCGATCTCGGCCTCCTCCACGAGCCCGGCGGCAAGGGTACGGAACTTGTTGACGTACTGCTCCCGGGCGAACGGCCGGGCGCCCAGCGGGTGGGCGTCGGCGACGGCGATCTGGTCGGTGATGACGGTGCCGTCCTTGAGCGTGATTTCCACCGAACCGCCGAAGGCCTTCTCGGCGATGTCCGGGGAGTGGTAGCGGCGGGTCCATTCGGGATCCTCGACCGTGGTGACCTTGTGCCACAGTTCCACCGTGTCCGGGCGGCCGGCTCGTTCCGGGGCGTACGAGTCGACGTGGTGCCAGGCGCCGTCCTGCAGCGCGACGGTGAAGATGTACGGGATGGAGTGGTCCAGGGTCTCGCGGGACGCGGTGGGGCTGTACTTCTGAGGGTCGTTGGCGCCGGAGCCGATCACGTAATGCGTGTGGTGGCTGGTCTTGATCAGCACGGACTCGACGTTGGCCGGGTCGGTGACCTCCGGGTGTTCCCCGTGCAGCTTGCGGGCCAGGTCGATCCAGGCCTGGGCCTGGTATTCGGCGGAGTGCTCCTTGGTGTAGGTGTCCAGGATGGCACGCTTGGCCTCGCCGTCCTCTGGCAGTGGCACCGAGTAGTTGGCATCGGGTCCATCGAGCATCCACGCGATCACGCCGTCTTCGCCTTCGTAGATGGGCACGGGGGAGGTCTGGCCGCGCATGGCACGGTCGGCGGACTCCACGGCCATCTTGCCGGCGAAGGCGGGGGCGTGGGCCTTCCAGGTGGAGATCTCGCCCTTGCGTGACTGGCGGGTGGCGGTGGTGGTGTGCAGTGCCTGGCCCACGGACTGGAAGATAGTTTCGACGTCGAGGCCCAGCAGGGTGCCGATGCCGGCCGCGGCGGAGGGGCCGAGGTGGGCCACGTGGTCGATCTTGTGTTTGTGCAGGCAGATGGCTTTGACCAGGTTGACCTGGATCTCATAGCCGGTGGCGATGCCGCGCACCAGGTCCTGGCCGCTGGAGCCGACGTGCTGGGCAACGGCGAGGATCGGCGGGATGTTGTCGCCCGGGTGGGAGTAGTCCGCGGCCAGGAAGGTGTCGTGGTAGTCGAGTTCGCGGACCGCGACGCCGTTGGCCCAGGCCGCCCATTCCGGGGCCACGCGCTCCTCGATACCAAAGACCTTCGAGCCCTTGCCGCCGGTGGTAGGGCCGTGGGTGAGCGCCTGGGCGCGGGCGGCAACGATGGGGGCCCGGTTCAGGGACGCGATGGCCACGGAGGCGTTGTCGATGATCCGGTTGATCACCATGTCGGTGACGTCATCGGTAACCGCCACAGGATCCGCGGCCACCTTGGCGATCTTGAAGGCAAGCTGGTCCTCGCGGGCCAGGTTCTCTTCGCTCTTGTAGACGCGGACGTGGTGTTCCTTAACCATGGTGCTCCTTGTGGTGGGATGCGTGGGTTGCTTTGACGTGGGAGAGGCTGCGGTGCAGGTGCACAATCGTGGCTGCTTCGGCGAGCCTGGGGTTGCCTGCGGCGATTGCCTCGGCGATCGCGGCGTGCTCGGCGGCCGCGGCCGCCAGGCGCGCGGCGTCATCGGCGGCCAACCTGCGGATGCGGACCAAGTGCACGCGAAGGCTTCGCATGGCCTGGGCCAGGTAGGAGTTGGAGATGGCGGCATCGATGGCGGTATCCAGGCGTCCCACCAGCTCGTAGTACTCGTGGCGCGTGGGATCGTTACCGTTGATCATCTCCGGTGCGCGGACCAGCTCGCCGCGCAACTGTTCGAAGGTGGCGGCATCGCCGCGGCTGGCGGCCAGCGCAGCGGCCTTGCCTTCAAGGGTTTCGCGCAGTTCGAACAGTTCGTCGATGTCCTCAAGGGAGATATCGGTGACCACCACGCCGCGGCCGCCCGGCGTCGTCAGGCCTTCCGCGGTGAGCCGGCCGAGGGCCTCGCGGAGCGGGGTGCGCGAGACGCCGAGCCGTTCGGACTGCTCCACCTCGGCCAGGACCGTCCCGGGGGCAAGCCGCCATTCGACAATGTCGTCCCGGAGGGCGGCGTAGGCCTTCTCGCTGGCACGCACGGGAGTCTCCTTCCTCGGTAGATGAACATCAGTGTATACAAAGACTGCTGATCGACCAAGCAAATTCACCCATCTCCTGCCTTTTGCCGCAGTTCTGTATACACGGGTCTTGTGGTGAGCCTCCTAAGGAACTAGCATGACCTGCATCACAATGTCGTGGACGGGATGACTTCATGGGCACCAGCAGCTATCGGGAATGCTATGGGCGCAGCGTGCAGCGGCCGGAGGACTTCTGGCGAGACGCCGCCCGGGCCGTCGACTGGAGCGTCCAGCCGACCCGCGCCCTGGATTCGAGCCGCGCCCCGCTCTACCGCTGGTTCCCCGACGGTGAGCTGAATACCTGCTACAACGCGCTGGACCGGCATGTGGCCGCAGGCCGCGGAGAACAGACGGCACTGATCTACGACTCCGCCATGCTGGGCATCCAGCAGCGCTTCAGCTATGCAGAACTCACCGAACTTGTGGCCCGTTTCGCCGGAGTGCTCCGGCGTAACGGTGTGGGCAAGGGCGACAGGGTGGTGATCTACCTGCCCATGATTCCTGAGGCCGCCATCGCCATGCTGGCCACTGCCCGCCTGGGCGCGATCCATTCGGTGGTCTTCGGCGGCTTCGCCCCCAAGGAACTTGCCGCCCGGATTCGCGACGCCGCCCCCGCCGTCGTCGTCACCGCCTCGGGAGGGCTCGAGCCCTCCCGCCGGATCGAGTACCTGCCGGCCGTCGCCGAGGCGCTGGAGCTCGCCGGAACGCCGGCGACCCCGGTGCTGGTCAAGGGCCGGGACGGCTTCAAGGACTCCGCGGCGGACCACGCCGGCTGGCTGGACTGGGAGAGCGAAATGGCATCCGCGGATCCCGCCGCACCGGTGGACGTCATGGCCACGGATCCCCTCTACATCCTGTACACCTCCGGGACCACAGGCACCCCCAAAGGCGTGGTGCGGGACAACGGCGGCCACGCCGTCGCCTTGCGCTGGACCCTGGAAAACATCTACGACGTCGGTCCCGGCGACGTCATGTGGACCGCCTCGGACGTGGGCTGGGTGGTGGGCCACTCCTACATTGTCTACGGTCCGCTGCTGGCCGGCGCCACCACCGTGATCTACGAGGGCAAACCGGTGGGACCCCCCGACGCCGGTGCGTTCTGGCGGGTGATCCAGGACCACAGGGTCAACGTGCTCTTCACCGCCCCGACCGCGCTGCGGGCCATCCGCAAGGCCGACCCGGAGGCCATGCTGGTGAAGAACTACGACATCTCCAGCCTGCGGACCCTCTTCGCCGCGGGGGAGCGGCTGGACACGGACACCTTCCACTGGGCCTCCCGCGTCCTCGGCGTGCCCGTGGTGGACCACTGGTGGCAGACCGAGACCGGCTGGGCCATCTGCGCCAACCCGCGCGGACTGGACACACTGCCGATCAAGCCGGGCTCGCCCAGTGTTCCGATGCCCGGCTTCAGGCTGCGGATCCTCGACGCGGCCGGCCAGGAGGTGGAAGCCGGCACCGAGGGCAACATAGTCCTCGACCTGCCGCTCCCGCCAGGCACCCTTGCCACCCTGTGGCGGAATGACGAACGGTTCATCTCCTCCTACCTGCAGGCGTTCGAGGGGAGCTACGCCACCGGAGACTCCGGCTACCGGGACAAGGACGGCTACCTCTTCGTGATGGGCCGCACCGACGACATCATCAACGTCGCCGGGCACCGGCTTTCCACCGGTGCCATGGAGCAGGTGATCGGCCAGCACCCGGCCGTTGCCGAATGCGCGGTGATCGGCGTCGCGGACTCCCTGAAGGGCCAGCGCCCCAGCGGCTATGTAGTGCTCAAATCCGGGGTGGACATATCCCCGGAACTCCTGGAGAAAGACTTGGTCGCCCTGGTGCGGCGGGACATCGGCGCGGTGGCGGATTTCAAGCACGTCACGGTGGTGGAGGCCCTGCCCAAGACCCGATCCGGAAAGATCCTCCGCAAGACCATGCGGCAGATCGCCGACGGAGAGGAGTACACCGTGCCGTCAACCATCGAGGACCCCGGGGTCATCGGCCAACTGGCCGGCGTACTGCGGCCGGAACGCGCAGCCGGAGACTGAGCCGCAGGAGTATACGGCCCTGGACCTCAGCGGGCGGTCCACCGGTATTCGTTCTCCGGCCTGCCGGGGGTGCCGTAGCGGGCCGTACGGGAAACGGTGCCGGCATCGGCAAGGTACTCCAGGTACCTCCGTGCCGTTACCCGGGACATTCCCAGGGCCTCCATGACTTCGGTGGCAGAGACTGCCCCGGGCTGTTGGCGGAGGAACTCCTGGACTGAACCGAGGGTGGAGGTGGAAAGCCCCTTGGGCAGCGGCAACTCCGAGGGAGCCCGCAAGCTGGCGAAGGCTTGGTCCACATCACTCTGCGAAGCGCCCCCTCTGCCTGCCCCGGCACCTGCCCCGGCCAGCTGCTGCCTGAACTGGCGGTAGCTTTCGAGCTTGTCGGAGAACGTGGCGAACGTGAACGGCTTGATCAGGTATTGGACCACGCCGATGGCGACGGCACTGCGGACGATGGCCAATTCGCGGACGGCGGTGATGGCGATGATGTCGGCAAGGATTCCGGCCGAACGCATGCGCCGGGCAATGTCCAGGCCGTGCAGGTCCGGCAGGTTCATGTCCAGCAGGACCAGTTCCACGGGCTCTCCGGCCGCCACGAACTCGTTCAGCAGCCGCAGGGCCGACTGGCCGTCCGGGGCGGTCCCGGCGAGCTCGAATCCGGGCAGCCGCCCCACGTAGGCGGCGTGGGCTGCGGAGGCGATCGCTTCATCCTCAACGACGAGGACCCGGATGTTGCTCACTGGCTGTGCTCCTTTTCCGGGGGCACCGCCGCGGGCAGGAATACTTCGAACTTGGCGCCGTTCCGTCCATTGATGGCCAGCGTACCGCCCAAACGCCCCACAGCCTGCCGGACCAGCGCCAGTCCGACCCCCCGGCCTCCGGGACCGGCCGGCTTCGTGCTGAAGCCATGCCGGAAGATCAGTTCGGCATCGGCCGGGTCGATGGGGGTCCCGGAATCGTTGACGGCGATGTCCAGTCCTTCCTCGTCCGCTTCCAGGGTCAGCTGGACCCGCCGCGGAGCGGGAGCATCGGCTGCCGCGTCAATGGCGTTGTCCAGCAGGTTGCCCATGATCGTCACCAGGTCCTGGACGGCCACACCAGGCGTCGAGCCCGAACCCAGGGTGGACACGTCCAGCTGCACCCCGCGTTCGTGGGCCTCGGCCACTTTTCCCATGACCAAGGCGCCCACCACCGGTTCGTCGATGGAGCTCACCATGTCATCGGTCAGCTGCTGGCTCAACGCCAGGTCCTTCGTGGCAAAGTCCAGGGCCTCCCCGGTCCGGCCCAGCTCAAGGAGCGAGACCATGGTGTGCAGCCGGTTGGCGTGTTCGTGGGTCTGCGCCCGCAACGCATCGGACAGGGTCCGCATGGTCTGCAGCTCGTTGCCCAGCGCTTCGATCTCCGTCCTGTCACGGAGTGTCGCAACCGTTCCGTACACCGGCACCTTGCCGCGCGCACCGGGGGACTCCGGACCCCGGGCGGGGCCTTGGTTGACCACCAGCACGCGGGAACCTGTCAGGACCATCTCGTCCTTGGTGGTGCGTCCGGACTCGAAGAGGCTGCGAAGCTCGCTGTCCAGCGGGAGATCGGCCAACGATGGCGGCTTGGTGGGATCATTGCTTCCGGTCTCGGCAAGGCCCAGCAGCTCGGCGGCCTGGTCGTTGTACATCACCACCCGCTTCCTGGCATCGATCAGGATCAGCCCTTCGCGGACCGAGTGGAGTACCGACTCGTAGTAGGCGAAGAGCTGGGCCAATTGTTCGGGGCCCCAGCCGCGGGTCACTCGGCGGAGGTACCGGCCCAGCAGCCACGAGGCCAGGGACCCGCCCACCAGCAGGGCAATTCCCAAGGCGAGCAGCACGGGGAGCCGGGCAGCGAAGGCAACGTCGACGTTGCGGACCGTAACGCCAACAGCCACCAGTGCCTTGATTGTTCCCGCTGAATCCTTGACCGGAACGATGGTCCGGACGGAAGGGCCGAGGGTACCCGCCGTGACTTCCGTAAAGGTGCGCCCCTGCAGGGCGGCATCGATGGAGCCGATGTAGGGCCGGCCCAGTTCCTCATCCCTGGGATGCGTCCAGCGGGTCCGGTCGGGGGCCATGATGGTGATGAAGTCTACCCGTGCCGCGGCGGTGACATCCTTGGCGTACGGCTGCAGCAGGACGGAGGGGTCCGGCGTGGCAGCGGCCTGCAGCACGAGCGGATTGGCGGCGATGGAGGCGGCCACGCCTTCCATCCGGCGGCCGGCTTCATCATAGGTCCGGTCCCGTGCGTCGAGGTAGGCGGCAGTTCCTACGATGGCGATGAAGCACACCACGATCAGCAGGTTTGCCACGAAGAGCCGGCGGGCGATACTCCAACGGTGGATCATGCGTACCTCCATCTGACCCTGCGGGTGCCGCGACCAATATGAACGCAACGGTGAGCTGGATCACGGGGTGCCCAATGATGGATATCACATTGCAAGGACGTGTCGAGCCCAGAGCCTGTGCCGCAGCGTCTATCAGAATATCCACAAGGAGACACATCATGGCTTCTCAACGAGGAGAGTCGCTCGGAACTGCGACGCCGCGGCGCAAGGGACTGGACAAGTCCCACTACCTGTACATCGCCGTCATCTCGGCAGTTATCCTGGGCGCACTGGTGGGCCTGCTGTTCCCGGAGGTCGCCAAGAACCTCAAGCCGCTGGGCGACGGGTTCATCAAGCTCATCAAGATGATGATCGCGCCGGTCATCTTCTGCACTATCGTCCTGGGCATCGGTTCCATCGCCAAGGCGGCTACCGTGGGCAAGGTGGGCGGCCTGGCGCTGGGTTACTTCGTCATCATGTCCACCTTCGCCTTGGCCATCGGCCTGGTGGTCGGCAACCTGATCCACCCCGGTGAGGGCCTGAAGCTCACGCCCTACGATCCCAACAAGAAGGCAGCTACGGACAGCACCGTCGACTTCCTGCTTGGCATCATCCCCAGCGACATCCCCGTGCTGCCCACCCTGCTGGCGGCAATCCTGGTGGGCTTCGCACTGCAAAAGATGGGCCCCCAGGGCGCTCCGATCCTGAAGGCCATCGGCCACGGCCAGGCCCTGGTGTTCCGCATCCTCATCATGATCATGTGGCTCGCTCCGGTCGGCGCCTTCGGTGCCATCGCCGCCGTCGTGGGCGCCACCGGCGTCCAGGCCATCGTGAGCATGTTCACCCTGATGGTGGCGTTCTACATCACCTGTGCGCTGTTCATCGTCGTGATCCTCGGCGGGCTCCTCCAGGTGGTGGCCGGCGTCAACATCTTCAAGCTCATGAAGTACCTGGCCCGCGAATACCTCCTCATCTTCTCCACGTCCTCCTCCGAGGCTGCGCTCCCGCGGCTGATCGCCAAGATGGAACACCTGGGCGTGTCCAAGCCCGTCGTCGGCGTCACCGTTCCCACCGGATACTCCTTCAACCTTGACGGAACAGCCATCTACCTGACCATGGCGTCCCTCTTCGTTGCCAACGCCATGGGTACCCCGCTGGACCTCGGCGCCCAGATCTCCTTGCTGATCTTCATGATCATTGCGTCCAAGGGCGCCGCCGGCGTGACCGGCGCCGGGCTGGCCACCCTCGCCGCGGGCCTGCAGGCACACCGTCCCGAGCTGCTCGGCGGCGTGGGAATGATCGTCGGCATCGACCGCTTCATGTCCGAAGCCCGTGCGCTGACCAACTTCACCGGCAACGCCGTCGCCACCGTCCTGATCGGCACCTGGGTCAAGGAGATCGACGGCGGCCAGGTCACCCGCGTCCTCTCCGGCGAGGCCCCGTTCGATGAGCAGACCATGATCGCCGGGCATGGCGAAATGGCACCAAAGGAAGAAGGCGCCCGCGAGGTCGCCAAGGCCTGACCGTCACCTGCGGCAACGCCCGAAACCGCCCCTGCAGCCCCCGTTGCAGGGGCGGTTTTGTTGTATTCAACCCACAACCTTCGACCTCAACTAGAGGGTCAAGGCTCAACATTCGCGGAAAGTCAAGTTCCGTCGAATGCCGTGTCGGGCGCTGTAACCTAAGGATCAGAACGAACGGCGCTGGCGAGCCAGCGGCAGGAAATCACCGTCATCGAAAGTGTGGACAGATACGTGAGCAGCGAACAGGGTTCAGCAACTCTGGAGGGCACGGAATTCGACCTGGAAAACGCGGTGATGGGCCCCACCGGGCGCCCATACCGGGAGTTCCCGGAACCCGCGCCGCTGTCCTCCCACGGCCCGGCCCGCGTCATTGCCATGGTCAACCAGAAGGGCGGCGTCGGGAAGACGACCTCCACCATCAACCTCGCCGCAGCGCTCGCGGAATACGGCCGCCGCGTCCTTCTGGTGGACTTTGACCCCCAGGGCGCGCTCTCGGCTGGCCTGGGCGTCAATCCGCACGAGCTTGACCTCACCGTCTACAACGTCCTGATGGACCGCAAGGTGGACATCCGCGACGCCATCCACCAGACCGGCGTTGAGAACGTCGACCTCCTGCCGGCCAACATCGACCTCTCCGCCGCGGAAGTCCAGTTGGTCAACGAAGTGGCACGCGAGCAGGTCCTGGACCGTGCGCTCAAGAAAGTCGAAGACGATTACGACGTCGTCCTCATCGACTGCCAGCCGTCCCTCGGCCTCCTGACTGTCAACGCCCTCACGGCAGCGCACGGTGTCATCATTCCGCTGATCTGCGAGTTCTTTGCGCTCCGCGCGGTGGCGCTCCTGGTCGAAACCATCGACAAAGTCCAGGACCGGTTGAACCCGCGCCTGCAGGTGGACGGCGTGCTGGCCACCATGTACGACGCCCGCACCCTGCACAGCCGGGAGGTCATTACCCGCCTGGTGGAGGCCTTCGGCGACAAAGTCTTCGAGACCGTCATCAAGCGCTCCATCAAGTTCGCCGACGCCACCGTCGCCGCCGAACCCATCACCAGCTACGCGGGGAACCACGTGGGGGCTGACGCCTACCGCCGGCTGGCCAAGGAACTGATCGCCCGCGGCGGCGCACCGTAACCAACGCCGTGGCCGAATCAAAGCCCGGCTTCGAGGTGCGGCTGGCCAACTTCACCGGCCCTTTCGATCTCCTCCTGGGCCTCATTGCCAAGCACCAGCTGGACATCACCGAGGTGGCCATCGCCATGGTGACGGATGAGTTCATCAAGTACATCCGGAAACTCCAGGAGCTCGGCGAAGAATGGGCGCTGGATGAGGCAAGCGAATTCCTGGTGATCGCCGCGACGCTTCTCGACCTGAAGGCGGCACGACTCCTCCCCGCCGGCGAGGTCGAGGATGACGAAGACATCGCCCTCCTCGAAGCGAGGGACCTGCTCTTCGCCCGGCTGCTCCAGTACAAGGCCTTCAAGCACGTGGCCGGAATCCTGGGCGAGACCCTGCATCAGGAGGGCCGGCGCTTCCCGCGGCAGGTGGCACTGGAGGAGCAGTTCGCGGCGATGCTTCCCGAACTCGTCTGGAAGCACACGCCTGAACAATTCGCCGCCCTGGCCGGGGCCGCACTGCGGCCCAAGGCCCCGGCGCAGCCGCCGCAGGTGGCCCTAGGCCACCTCCACGGGGGCAACGTCAGCGTCAAGGAGCAGGCCGAGATGCTGGGCCTGCGCCTGCAACGGCAGTCCCCGCTGACCTTCAGCTCCCTGATCGCCGACGCCGGGTCAACCATGGTGGTGGTCGCCCGGTTCCTGGCGCTGTTGGAGCTGTTCCGGGACAAGGCGGTCTCGTTCGACCAGCTGTCCCCGCTGGCAGAGCTGGCGATCCACTGGACAGCCGATGGCCGGGACTGGTCGGCCGAGCATCTCAGCGAAGAATACGAGGAACAACTGTGAACCTGGAACCGCAACAACCGGAGCCGGGGGCGGACTTTGGGGATGACCACGACGCCGACGGGCTTCCCGGGGGCGCCAAGGCCGCCCTTGAGGCCGTCCTGATGGTCCTGGACGAGCCGGCCACGGAGGATGAGCTCGCCGCGGGGGTTGGCCTCACGCCCGCCACGGTGCGCTCCCTGCTGGAAGAACTTCAACGCGAGTATGACGGCTATACTGTTAACGCCCCGGATATGGAGAATGCCAGCCACGCTGGCTTTGGCTCCAGGCCCCGGGGTTTTGAATTGCGGAACATCGCCGGTGGCTGGCGGATCTACTCCCGCGCCGAATTTGCCGACATCGTGGGCAAGTACGTGCTCGACGGGCAGACCACCAGGCTCACCCAGGCGGCATTGGAAACACTGGCTGTCATCGCGTACCGCCAACCCGTTTCACGGGCCAGGGTGTCTGCAATTCGCGGAGTCAATGTTGATTCTGTCGTACGGACACTCGCCCAGCGCGGGCTGATCGAGGACGCGGGAACCGATCCCGAGTCCGGCGCAATCCTTTACCGGACCACCTCCTATTTCCTTGAACGGATGGGAATCGGTTCAGTGGAGGAGTTGCCCCACCTGTCGCCGCACCTACCGGGTCTCGATGGGATCGCAGAGTTCTACGACGCCGACATGATGTAGGCAGGGCACTCCCTGTCCGCGTCAATTCACTTACCAGGGCAGACGAAGTCTGCACGGCTGGCTAGGGTTGTCCTTGGACATCTCTGCGGGCCAAAACATCGAAGGACGGGTCATGACACAGGCGGGACGCCAGGGTTCACCACGTAACGGATCAGGACGCGGCGGGAGCGACCGCAACGCGTCACAGCGCGGGAATTCACCCCAGCGCGGCAACCAGGGCGGAGGCTCCCGGGGCGGCGCGGCAAAGCGTTCGTCCGCCTTCGGCGGCGACCGCCCGCAGCGGGCGCCGAAGCCGCGCGAGGAGCGCTTCATCGACCCCGACCTTGCCGGGGACCAGCAAGGACGCCCAGCAGGAGGCTCCAAGCCGGCGGCGCCGTCGTCGCGCAAGCCCGCTGCCCGCAAACCGGGATCCAAGAAGGCACCCGGAACTCCCGGCGCACCCAAGACCAAATCGCGCACGGGTGCACCCGGCGCTGCTGCGTCCCGCGCCTTCGGCAGCGAACGCTTCGGCCAGAACCTTGGCCCGGTCCGCAAACCTGCCCGCAGGAAGGGCCCCCGCGGCAACGTTCCCCAGTCCGAACTCCACGATGCCGACGGCGTCCGCCTCCAGAAGGTGATGGCGTCGGCTGGTGTGGCGTCCCGGCGTGTCTGCGAAGAGATGATCGCGGAGGGCCGCGTGGAAGTGGACGGCCAGGTGGTCACCGAGCTCGGTGTCCGCGTCGATCCCAAGACCGCCGTCATCCACGTCGACGGCCTGCGGATCCAGCTGGACGAAAACCTGGTCTACATGGTGTTCAACAAGCCCAAGGGCGTGGTGTCCACCATGGAGGACCCGGAGGGCCGCCCCTGCATCAGCGATTTCCTCAAGAACAACAAGAACACCGGCGAACGCCTCTTCCACGTGGGCCGGCTGGACGTCGCCACCGAGGGGCTGCTGCTGCTGACCAACGACGGCGAGCTCGCCAACCGGCTGACCCACCCCTCCTACGAGGTACCCAAGACCTACCTGGTCCAGGTGCGCGGGCCGTTCCCGCAGGGTGTCGGTGCCCAGCTGAAGGCCGGCGTCGAGCTTGAGGACGGCTTTGCCAGCGTCGATTCCTTCCGGCTGGTGGACTCCACGCCCGGCCACGTGCTGATCGAGGTTGTGCTCCACTCCGGCAAGAACCGGATTGTGCGCCGCCTCTTCGACGCTGTCGGGTTCCCGGTCCAGCGGCTTGTCCGCGTCAAGGTGGGCCCCATTGGGCTCGGAGACCAGCGCCAGGGCAGCATCCGCAACCTGGGCAAGCAGGAAGTCGGCCACCTGCTGGCATCCGTAGGGCTCTGATCCATGTCCGCGTTCAAAAGCCACGGCCGCGGCCACCTGGACGGGCCTGTGGTGGTCATTGGCGCCGGACTGCTGGGTGCCAGCATCGGGCTGGGCCTGCGTGGGCGCGGCGTAGCGGTGTTCCTGTCCGACCCCTCACCCACCAACCAGGCGGTGGCGGTGGATATCGGGGCGGGCCGCCCGCTGTCCGAGCTCGGCAGCGGAAAAGCCCAGCTCGTCGTGGTTGCCGCCCCGCCGGACGTTACGGCCGACGTCGTCTGCCAGGCGCTCTCCGACTACCCTGACGCCGTGGTCGTGGACATTGCCAGTGTCAAGGCGGACATCCTTGCCCGGCTCCGGAGCCTGGGCGCCGACCTTTCACGGTATGTGGGCACCCATCCCATGGCCGGAAGGGAAAAGTCCGGTCCGGTAGCCGCCCGCGGCGAGCTGTTCACTTCCATGCCGTGGGTGCTCTGCCCGTCGGAGGAAACCTCGGACCACGCTTTGCAGGTGGCCCGCTCGCTTGCCTCGGACCTGGGAGCCGTCGTCTCGCAGTTCACGGCGGAAGAGCACGATGAAGCCGTCGCCCTGGTGTCGCACCTGCCCCAGGTCATGTCTTCGCTGCTGGCGAGCAGGCTGCAGGGCACGCCGCTGCATGCCCTGTCCCTGGCGGGGAACGGCCTGCGCGACGTCACCAGGATCGCCGCCAGCGATCCCACCCTGTGGGTTCAAATCCTTGGCGGCAACGCGGCCAAGGTCGTGGAGATCCTTTATGGCGTCCGCGAGGACCTGAACCGGCTCATCGGAACCTTGGAGCAGCCCACTGCACCGGGTGCCCGCCTGGACCTTGCCCAGCTCATCAGTGAGGGCAACGCCGGGCAGGCGCGGATTCCCGGCAAGCACGGCGGGCCACCACAGGCGTATTCCTGGCTGACGGTGCTGGTGGATGACAAACCGGGCCAGATCGCGCAGCTGCTCACCGAGATCGGTGAAATCGGCGTGAACGTCGAAGATCTTCGGCTGGATCATTCATCCGGACAAAACGTCGGCATGGTGGAATTGTCAGTGTTGCCGAACAAGCACGACCACCTGATCGAAGCCCTCAACGACCGCGGATGGCGGGTACTTCAGTAATGACACAGGAACTTCTCGAAACCATGCGCGCGCTGCGCATCGGCCGGCCCCTGGTGGTCGCCATCGACGGGCCGTCCGGCTCCGGCAAATCCAGCGTGAGCAAGGAGGTCGCCCGCCGGCTCCGTCTTGCCTACCTGGACACCGGTGCCATGTACCGTGCCCTGACCTGGTACTGCGTGAGCGAGGGCATCGACCTGGCGGACACCCCTGCCGTGGAGCAGGCGTCCCGCGACTTTGTGCTGGAATTGAGCACCAGCCCGCAGGAGGAATACGTGCGGGTAGGCGGCGTGGACGTCACTGATGCCATCCGTGAGCCCGCGATCTCCTCGGCCGTCAGCGCCGTCGCCACCACGCTCGGCGCCCGGACCGAACTGATCCGCCGGCAGCGGGACCTGATCGAAAAGCACCACCGCCGCATGGTGGTGGAAGGCCGGGACATCACTACCGTCGTCGCGCCCGGCGCCGAAGTGCGCATGCTCCTCACCGCCAGCGAGGAAGCCCGGCTGCGCCGGCGCGGCATCCAACTGGGCGGCACCCAGAACGCCGAGCAACTTGCCGCCCAGGTCACGCACCGGGATGCCAAGGACTCAACCGTGGTCAATTTCACGCAGGCGGCGGACGGCGTGGTCACCCTGGACTCCTCGGACTTGGACTTCGAGCAGACGGTGGACGCCGCGCTCGTGATCGTCACCAAGGTGCTCAACCGTGACTGACACCGGAGCCGGCCTGCCGTCCGGTTTGACCACGGTATGGAGCAGGCCCGTGGGCTGGGTGCTGGACCATGTGGTCTACCGGACCTCCGTGACCGGCAGGAGCAACGTCCCCACCGGCGGTCCCGTCATCTTTGCGGCCAACCACATCAGCTTCCTGGACGGGCCGGTGATGTTCGGCGCGGCCCCACGGCCCATGCACATCCTGGTGAAGCAGGAGATGTTCAAAGGCTTCCTGGGCCGGGTGCTCACCGCCTCCGGACAACTTCCTGTGGACCGCCGGGGGGACAGGGGTGCGCTGCAGCGCTGCAAGGCCGTGCTCGACGCCGGACGCTGCGTTGGGATTCTCCCCGAGGGAACGCGGGGGAGCGGGGCAGCAGAAGACATCAACGGCGGCGTGGCGTGGCTGGCCCTGAACACCGGCGCGCCGGTGGTTCCGGTGGCCATCCTCGGGACCCGCCAGGGAGCCGAACACCTGGATTCGGTTCCGCGGCCCGGGCGGCGTTTCCACGTCAGCTTCGGGACAGCCCTTACCCTGGCCCGCCGGGCCGGCGAAAGCGGGCGTGCTTCAATGGACAGGGCGGCGCAGGAAATCCGCGCGGCCCTGGCGGGGCATGTCCAGGACACCATCACCATCAGCGGGCAGCCCTTGCCTTTCGCTGATCACCAAGACCTGACAGCAGTAGCCGGGGACGCCGGCAGATGACCACTAAGGACAGTGCAATGAGCGACACCACCCAGACTTCCGGGCATTCCGGTGCCGGCGATGACGAATACGTACCCTCCGGCAGCGACCAGGTCGCCGAACGGCTGGCGGCAATAGACGACGACGAAGCGGAGCTGCGTGCCGCCTCCCTCCGGGCCGGCCTTGAGGACTACGACCTCGACGAGGACGACGCCGCCCTGCTCAGTGGAGACTACGGCGACGAAGACCTTGAGGGTCCGCTTAAGCTGGATCCGGTCCTGGCCATTATCGGCCGCCCGAACGTGGGCAAGTCCACGCTGGTGAACCGGATCCTGGGCCGGCGTGAGGCCGTGGTGGAGGACACCCCCGGCGTTACCCGGGACCGCGTCATGTACTCGGCGAACTGGAACGGCCGCAACTTCACTTTGGTGGACACCGGCGGATGGGAACATGACGCCCGCGGCATCCACGCCCGCGTGGCCGAGCAGGCCGAGATGGCCGTGGAACTTGCCGACGCCGTCCTCTTCGTGGTGGACTCCGCCGTCGGAGCCACCGCCACGGACGAAGGCGTCATGAAGATGCTTCGCCGCAGCAAGAAGCCGGTCATCATGGTGGCCAACAAGGTGGACGACTTCGCCCAGGAAGCGGACAGCGCCGCACTGTGGGGCCTCGGCTTCGGCCAACCGTACCCGGTATCAGCGCTGCACGGCCGCGGCGTGGCAGACCTCCTGGACCACGTCATGGACATCCTCCCCGAGTTCTCCACCGTCGAGGGCGTGGAACGATCCGGGGGTCCCCGCCGGATCGCCCTGATCGGCCGTCCCAACGTGGGCAAGTCCTCCCTGCTGAACAAGCTCGCCGGATCCGAACGCGTGGTGGTGGACAACACCGCCGGCACCACCCGTGACCCCGTGGACGAATTCATCGAACTCGGCGGCCGCACGTGGCGCTTCGTGGACACCGCCGGTATCCGCCGCCGCCAGCACATGGCCCAGGGTGCGGACTACTATGCTTCCCTGCGGACGCAGGCCGCCCTCGAAAAGGCGGAGGTCGCCGTCGTCCTCCTGGCGGTGGACGAGGTCCTCAGTGAACAGGACGTCCGTATCCTGCAACTGGCCATCGAGTCCGGACGCGCCCTGGTGCTGGCCTTCAACAAGTGGGACCTGCTCGACGACGAACGCCGCCGCTACCTCGAGAGGGAAATCGAGCAGGACCTTGCCCACGTCGAATGGGCTCCGCGGGTCAACATCTCCGCCAAGACCGGCTGGCACAAAGACCGCCTGGTTCCGGCCCTGGACCTGGCCCTGGAGAACTGGGACCGGCGCATCCCCACCGGGCGCCTCAATGCCTTCCTCGGCGAACTCGTGGCCGCGCACCCGCACCCGGTCCGTGGCGGCAAACAGCCGCGCATCCTCTTCGGTACCCAGGCCTCCAGCCGGCCGCCGAAGTTCGTCTTGTTCACCACCGGCTTCCTGGACCCCGGGTACCGCCGGTTCATCACCCGGCGGCTGCGGGAAACCTTCGGCTTTGAAGGTACTCCCATCGAGGTGAGCATGCGCGTGCGTGAGAAGCGCGGCCGCAAGCGTTAATTGCGACACACCTTGGGGCTGATCGCCGGAAAGTGTCACTGGCACCCCTCCGGATCGTGTAAGCTCTTCTAGGTGGTTCGGCCGGACTGCTGATGGAAATCCTTGGAGGAATCCTTGGATCCGGGTCAGCGGAGAACGGCGGAACCAGCGGGCTGTAGCGCAGCTTGGTAGCGCACTTGACTGGGGGTCAAGGGGTCGCAGGTTCAAATCCTGTCAGCCCGACCAAAAAGCGGAAAGCGCCGGAGATCATCTCCGGCGCTTTCCGCTTTTTTGGCGTTCCCGGCCGTTCCCGGTCCGGCCGGATGCCTGGTTCCGGGACTGCCTATTTCAAGAACTTCGACGTCCTCCGGTCCGCCAGGATCTTGCCCTTGGTCTGGCACGTGGGGCAGTACTGCAGCGCCGTGTCCGCGAACGACACTTCACGCACGGTGTCGCCGCACACGGGGCAGGGCTGGCCGGCGCGGGCGTGCACCCGCATGTGGCTTCGCTTGACGTCCTTGAGGTCTTTGGGCGGCTTGCCGCGGGCTTCCACCAGCGCCTGGCCCAACACGCTGTGGATGGCGTCGTAGAGCACCTGGACCGTCTCCCGGTCCAGGGACTTGGCGATGGCGAACGGGGAGATCCGCGCGGCGTGCAGGATTTCGTCGCTGTAGGCATTGCCGATGCCGGCAATGACGCTTTGGCTGCGCAGCAGCCCCTTGATCTGCTGCGAACTGCCCTGCAGGATCTCCGCCAGCATGCCGGCGTCGAACGCCTCCGTGAACGGATCGGGACCCAGCGCCGCAATTCCCGGCACATCCTGCGGATCGCGCACCACATAGACCGCCAGGCTTTTCTTGGTGCCCGCTTCGGTCAGGTCCAGGCCCCGCGGGCCGTCCGGGCCGGCAAAGGTGCACCTGACGGCGATCAGGCCCTTGCCCATTCGAAGCTGGCTGTCGGCGGGGGAGTCGGTGAAGCGCACCCACCCCGCTCGCGCCAGGTGGAATACCAGCGACACGCCCGCGGTGTCGATGCTGATGAACTTGCCGAACCGCCGGACCCCGGAGACCAGCTGTCCCTCAAGGGCGCTGAAGGGCGGGTCGGCGGTCTTGAGGACGGCGAAGGACACGATCTGCAACCTTGAGATCGTGCACCCGCGCAGCTGCTCGTCCAGGAACGTGGCCAGGCCGGCCACTTCGGGCAGTTCCGGCATGGCTTGCCCGCCCCGCCGCAGGGATGCTGCACCAGTGCTTGCACTCATGGGTCCCATCTTGTCAGAAACCCCGGTGCCCGCCCCGGCAGTTGTGCCTATACTTTCAGCGGCGGCCCGATTTCCGGGCCCCTCGTGACCTTGGCGCGCACCCCGATGAAAGGCCCCCCATGAGCAACATTCCCGAAGACCTGTCCTACACCGCCGAACATGAGTGGGTTACGGCCCCCAATGCCGACGGCGTGGTCCGCGTGGGAATCACCGACTTCGCCCAGGACGCGCTTGGCGACGTCGTCTACGCCCAGATGCCCGAAGTCGGCACGAAGATTACGGCGAACGAAGTGGTGGGCGAGGTCGAGTCCACCAAGAGCGTGAGCGACATCTACGCACCCGTTTCCGGCGAAGTCGTGGCGCGCAACGACTCCCTGGACAGCGATTCCGCCCTGATCAACACCGATCCCTACGGTGATGGCTGGCTGATCGAGGTCAAACTGGCCGAACCTGACGCCGTCGAGTCGCTGCTCAGTGCATCGGAGTACGAACAACAGGTAGGCTAAAGCTAACCGGTTAATCCGGTCCGGCCCCGCGTCGCAGGCAGGACGTCTTCGCACGTCAGTGGCCGGATCGGGCGCCGGCGCCGGACCTGCCGGGCAGGGCCGGTGAGCAATCGTCGGTTGCGGGCCAAGGCCCTGCACATCTAAGAGGAGGAATCCATGGCTGGCCACAGACACAACCCTGCCGATGGGGATTACGGCACGGGTGCGGCTAAGGCGTCGGAGACCACCTCGATCCATCTCACGCCGGTCACCGATGAGCCCACCATCGCCCCGAAGCTTTCTTCGGACGAGCGCAATTCCGTGGAGGCCCTGCCTGCCGGTTCCGCGCTGCTGGTAGCGCACAGCGGCCCGAACGCCGGTGCCCGGTTCCTCCTGGATTCGGACGTGACCACCGCCGGCCGCCACCCGGATGCGGATATCTTCCTGGACGATGTCACGGTCTCGCGCCGGCACGTCGAATTCCGCCGCACCGCTCGCAGCTTCGAAGTCGTGGACAAGAACAGCCTCAATGGCACCTACGTCAACCACGACCGGGTGGACAGCGTGGAGCTCAAGTCCGGCAGCGAAGTCCAGATCGGCAAGTTCCGCCTCACCTTCTACCTGAGCCCTGCCACGGCTGCAGGCCGCAGCTGACCCGGGGACCACTGCCTGTGGCAATGGCACAACCGGAACGCCGGGGCCCCCAGGTCCTGAATATCGGCGAGGTCCTCGCCCAGCTCAGCGCTGACTTCCCGGGCATGACGGCGTCGAAAATCCGCTTCCTTGAGGAAAAGGGCCTGATCAATCCGCGCCGCACACCTGCCGGCTACCGCCAGTACTCCGACGGCGACGTCGAACGCCTGCGGTTCGTGCTGGCCCTGCAGCGCGACCAGTACCTGCCCCTGAAGGTCATCAAGGACTACCTTGACGCAATCGACAGGGGAGAGCGGCCGGAAAACCTGCCCCCCGGCGTCGTGGTGTCCCCTCGTATTGTCTCGGACGAACTTGCCGCCGAGTTGCAGAACCGGGGCAGGAAACTGAGCGAGGAGCAACTTCGGACCGAATCCGGAGCCAGCGTCCCCCTGCTGCAGTCCCTGCTGAGCTTCGGCCTCATCAGCCACAGCAACGGCCAGTTCGATGAGCATGCCCTCCAGGTTGCCCGCGCGTGCGTGCAGCTGGAAAGCCATGGGCTCGAGCCGCGCCACCTTCGCCCCTTCCAGGCGGCGGCCGAGAGGGAATTCGGCCTCGTGGAACGTGCCGTCGCGCCGCTGGCCTCGCGCAAGGACTCGGCATCGCAGGCACGCGCGGCCGAGGCCGCCCGCGAGATCAGCGATCTTTGCCTCACCCTGCACCGGGCCCTGGTGCAAGACCACATCTCACGCATGGACATCTGATGATTGAAGTAGAGATCGTAGGCGTTCGCATCGAATTGCCGTCCAACCAGCCGCTGGTCCTGCTCAAGGAGATGCACGGCGAACGCCACGTGCCCATCTGGATCGGCACCCCCGAGGCCAGTGCCATTGCGCTCGCCCAGCAGGGTGTTGTCCCGCCCCGGCCCATGACGCACGATCTCCTGGTGGACGTGGTGGAGTCGCTGGGGCACTCCGTGGTCAGCGTCAACATCGTGGCCGTGGAAGACAACATTTTCTATGGCCAGCTGCAGTTCGAGAACGGCACCACGGTCAGCTCCCGGGCCTCCGACGCCCTGGCCATCGCGCTGCGGGCCAAGTGCCGGATCTGGTGTGCCGATTCGGTCATGGACGAGGCCGGAGTGCGCATCACGGAACATGATGAGGGGGAGGACACCGAGCCGGGCCCCACGGTGGACGAAGAACGCGAAATGCGCCGGTTCCGCGAGTTCCTTGACGACGTGGAGCCCGAGGATTTCGACGGCTAAGGTCACGTTAAGGTTAAAGTTGAGGCTGAAAGTTTCGACACGCCTCTTCCAACCCCTCAACGTCTTTGACCTGGGGACCTGCCGGGCCTAACGTCGAAGTATCAAGTTCCCTTGCTTACGGCAGCCGCGCAAGTCACACTGGAAAGTGCGCCCCGCGACAATTACACGCATGGTCTTCATGCCGAAGCTGCCTTAGAGAGTTCCTGGGAGCGTACGACAAGGAGGATCCAGGTGAGTCCCAAAGGCGAAGCAGGCGGGCTGAAACAGCCCACAGCTGGTGTTGCTGTGCCCGTGAGCGGTGCCCAGGGCCTCCTGTTCACCGAGGACCTTCCGGTACTGGATGAGGACGCAGGCTACCGCGGCCCCACTGCCTGCAAAGCCGCAGGCATCACTTACCGGCAGCTCGACTACTGGGCGAGGACCGGTTTGGTTGAACCCGCCGTCCGCGGTGCCGCCGGCTCCGGCTCACAACGGCTGTACGGCTTCCGGGACATCCTGGTCCTCAAAGTGGTCAAG
Organism: Arthrobacter sp. 135MFCol5.1; assembly: GCF_000374865.1. Lineage (GTDB taxonomy): Bacteria > Actinomycetota > Actinomycetes > Actinomycetales > Micrococcaceae > Arthrobacter. The sequence continues at coordinate 35,463 of NZ_KB895467.1, forward strand.
CGCCTCCTGGATACCGGGGTCTCCCTGCAGCAGATCCGGACCGCCGTCGAACACCTCCGGGAGCGCGGCGTCGAGGACCTGGCACAGATTACGCTCATGAGCGACGGTGCAAGCGTCTACGAGTGCACGTCCGCGGATGAGGTCATAGACCTCGTCCAGGGTGGCCAGGGAGTCTTTGGCATCGCCGTTGGCCGTGTCTGGCGGGAAGTGGAAGGCAGCCTCGCGTCGCTGCCCAGCGAACATGCCGCGGAGCAATCCTTTCCCGACGACGAACTGAGCAAGCGCCGTGCGGCGCGGAAGATCAGCTGACACCCGTTCCAATATTTAAGGGCCACCCTCCGGACGGAGGGTGGCCCTTAATTGTTGGAACGGGTCCTAGCGGGTACGGCTCCGCAGGCCGGCGCCTGCGGCCATGAGGTTGGCCAGGAGGTCGTCAAACAATGCCGCCGCGGACTTGGCCGAATCGCCGGGCCAGTGATGCACGGGGTGGGCCGCACCCTGGATCTGCTGCCAATTGGCCTGCTCCGGGATCCTCGGGCTCAGCAGGAGTTCGCCGAACATGGACTCCATCTCCGCCAGCCGGTAGGTGTGCTCGGAGGAACCCGTGCGGACCCGGTTGGCCACGATGCCGGCAGGCGAAAGATTGGGGGCGAACTCCTGGCGGAACAGCTGGATGGCGCGCATGGTGCGTTCCGTGCCTGCCACCGAGAAGAGGCCGGGCTCGGCGACCAGGGCCACCTTGTCGCTGGCGGCCCATGCCATGCGGGTCAGCCCGTTGAGGGACGGCGGGCAGTCGATCAGGACCAGCTGGTAGTCCCCGGCGCCGGCAAGTACGGCCGACAGCCTGCGGAGGTCGCGGCGGCCAAGGTCCGGCCGATCGTAGATGCCCGTGTAGGCGGAGCCGACGGCGACGTCCAGGACGGCGGGCCCGGAACCGTTGGCCGGGACGCGGTCAGCCCAGTTGCTTCGCACCACGTTCTCGGCCATCTTTGCCCGGCGGGGGCTCTTCAGCATCCTGCCGATGTCCAGATGGTCTCCGGGCTGGACTCCCAGTGCCGTGGTGGCGTCGGCGTGCGGATCTAGGTCCACCACCAGTGTGCGAATTCCGGCGGCCAGCGCCGCAGACGCCAATCCTGTGGTGACGGAAGTCTTGCCGACTCCACCCTTAAGGCTGCTGATGCTGACTACTTGCACTTGAGAGACCAAAACCTAACGCCGGATGCCGTGTTGGGGGTAATGTTTGCCTCGGCAGAGCCGAAGCCGGACGGTCCTGCCGCCCTACTCATCATATGTTGATGCGTCGGCGAATCCTGTTTTATCGGGCGTCGGCATGGCACCGACTGTGCTGCCGGGGCGGTTTCCGCCAGCCACGCTGAAAGCGTTCGGGACATGACGGGGAAATCTGTGATGGTGGCCACAAAGATTTGTGTTTGTCCTTGTAGGTCCTAGACACTGTGACCACTCATTCGATCCACCCCGCAATGATGCAGGAGAAGTATGTTTTCCAAAGTTCTGGTGGCCAACCGCGGTGAAATCGCGATCAGGGCCTTCCGCGCCGGCTATGAGCTGGGTGCCAAGACCGTTGCCGTTTTTCCGCAGGAGGACCGAAACTCGATCCATCGCCAGAAAGCGGACGAGGCCTACCTGATCGGCGAGGAAGGACACCCTGTCCGGGCCTACCTGGACGTGGCTGAGGTGGTCCGGGTTGCCAAGGAGTCGGGCGCGGACGCGATTTACCCGGGTTACGGCTTCCTCTCCGAGAACCCGGAGCTTGCCCGCGCGGCGAAGGCCGCTGGCATCACTTTCGTTGGTCCGCCTGCGGAAGTGCTGGAGCTTGCCGGCAACAAGGTGGCTGCCCTCAAGGCTGCCCGCGAGGCCGGTGTCCCCGTACTGAAGTCCAGCGAGCCCTCCAAGGACCTGGACGAGCTGCTGGCGGCCGCCGACGAGATCGGATTTCCCATCTTCGCAAAGGCTGTAGCGGGCGGCGGCGGCCGCGGCATGCGCCGGGTGGACACCCGCGAAGCCCTGCCTGAGGCCCTGAAGTCCGCGATGCGCGAGGCGGACGCTGCTTTCGGTGACCCCACCATGTTCCTGGAGCAGGCCGTCCTGCGCCCCCGCCATATCGAGGTGCAGATCCTTGCCGACGCAGAGGGCAACGTCATGCACCTCTTCGAGCGCGACTGCTCCATCCAGCGGCGGCACCAGAAGGTCATCGAGATCGCTCCCGCCCCCAACCTCGATGAGGGAATCCGGCAGGCCCTCTACCGGGACGCCGTGAAATTCGCCAAGGCCCTGAACTACGTCAACGCGGGCACGGTCGAATTCCTGGTGGACACCGAGGGTGAGCGGGCCGGCCAGCACGTCTTCATCGAAATGAACCCTCGCATCCAGGTGGAGCACACCGTCACCGAGGAAGTCACGGACGTGGACCTGGTCCAGGCCCAGATGCGGATCGCCTCCGGCGAGACCCTGGCCGACCTTGGACTGTCCCAGGACACCGTTAAACTCCGCGGCGCCGCCTTGCAGAGCCGCATCACCACCGAGGATCCCGCCAATGGTTTCCGGCCCGACGTCGGAAAGATCACCGGCTACCGCTCGGCCGGCGGCGCCGGCGTGCGGCTCGACGGCGGCACTGTGTACTCCGGTGCCGAGATCAGCCCCCACTTCGACTCCATGCTGGTCAAGCTCACCTGCCGCGGCCGGGACTACCCGTCAGCGGTGGCCCGTGCCCGCCGTGCCCTGGCCGAGTTCCGCATCCGCGGTGTCTCCACGAACATTCCCTTCCTCCAGGCCGTCCTGGACGACCCCGATTTCATCGCAGGCGATGTCGCCACCAACTTCATCGACCAGCGCCCTGAACTGCTCAAGGCCCGTGTGTCGGCCGACCGTGGCACCAAGCTCCTGACGTGGCTGGCCGAGGTCACCGTCAACAAGCCCAACGGCGAGCTGACCGTGCACTCCAACCCCGCCGACAAGCTGCCGGACGTCAAGGGCAAGGAGGCGGCAGCGGGTTCGCGCCAGAGGCTCCTTGAGCTGGGCCCGGAGGGCTTCGCCAAGGCATTGCGCGAGCAGACCGCCGTGGCGGTCACGGACACCACGTTCCGCGACGCACACCAGTCCCTGCTGGCCACCCGCGTCCGCACCCGCGACCTCGTTGCCGCCGGGCCCGCCGTCACGGCGTTGCTCCCGCAGCTGCTGTCCGTTGAGGCGTGGGGCGGCGCAACCTACGATGTCGCCCTCCGCTTCCTCGGTGAGGACCCCTGGGACCGGCTCGCCGCGCTGCGCAAGGCGATGCCGAACGTGTGCATTCAGATGCTCCTTCGCGGCCGCAACACGGTTGGCTACACGCCGTACCCCGAAGAAGTGACGGAGGCCTTCGTGAACGAGGCCGCCGCCACCGGCATCGACATCTTCCGTATCTTTGACGCCTTGAACGACGTCAGCCAGATGGCCCCGGCCATCCGGGCGGTCCGCGCCACCGGCACCGCCGTCGCCGAAGTGGCGCTCTGCTACACCGGCGACATGCTGGACCCGGAAGAGAAGCTGTACACCCTTGACTACTACTTGGAGTTGGCGCAGAAGATCGTGGACGCCGGCGCCCATATCCTGGCCATCAAGGACATGGCGGGCCTGCTCCGCCCTGCGGCCGCGGCAAAGCTCGTGGCCGCCTTGCGGGAACGGTTCGACCTGCCCGTCCACCTGCACACGCACGACACGGCGGGCGGCCAGCTGGCCACCCTGCTCGCCGCCATCGACGCCGGTGTGGACGCCGTGGATGTCGCAGCGGCATCGCTGGCCGGCACCACCAGCCAGCCCTCGGCGTCGGCCCTTGTAGCGGCCCTGGCCCACACGCCGCGCGACACCGGCATCAGCCTGGACGCGGTCAGCTCGCTGGAACCGTACTGGGAAGCGGTGCGCCGCGTGTATGCCCCGTTCGAGTCCGGCCTGCCGGGCCCCACCGGCCGCGTATACAAGCACGAAATCCCCGGCGGCCAGTTGTCCAACCTCCGCCAGCAGGCCATGGCATTGGGCCTGGGGGAGCGCTTCGAAGCGATCGAGGACATGTACACGGCCGCGGACCGGATCCTGGGCCACTTGGTGAAGGTGACGCCGTCCTCGAAGGTGGTGGGTGACCTCGCGCTCCACTTGGTGGGCCTCAACGCCGATCCCGCGGATTTTGAAGCGAATCCACAGAATTACGACATCCCCGACTCCGTCATCGGTTTCCTGTCCGGCGAGCTCGGTGATCCTCCGGGAGGCTGGCCCGAGCCCTTCCGCACCAAGGCCCTGCAGGGCAGGAGCGTAAAGGTCCGCGATGTCGAGCTCAGCGCCGAGGACAGCGCGGCCCTGAAGTCCGATTCGAAGACCCGCCAGCACACGCTGAACCGGTTGCTTTTCGACGGACCCACCAAGGACTACCTCAAGAGCGTGGACACGTACGGCAACATCTCCGTGCTGGATACCCGGGACTACCTCTACGGACTCCAGCGCGGCACCGAGCACGAAATCCAGCTGGAACGCGGCGTCCGCCTCATCGCCTCCCTGGAAGCCGTCTCGGAGCCGGACGAGAAGGGCATGCGCACCGTCATGTGCACCCTCAACGGTCAGTCCCGGCCGGTCGTGGTGCGGGACCGTTCCGTGGTCAGCAACGTCAAGGCGGCCGAGAAAGCCGATCCCGGCCAGCCGGGCCAGGTGGCGGCACCCTTCGCCGGCGCCGTCACTGTCACCGTCAAGCCCGGCGACACCGTCAAGCCCGGAGACACCGTGGCAACGATCGAAGCGATGAAGATGGAAGCTTCCATCACGACGCCGGTAGCCGGCAAGGTGGCCAGGCTCGCCATCTCCGCCGTCGAGCAGGTCCAAGGCGGGGATCTGCTGCTGGTGATCGAGGAGTAGACGGGCCACAGCCAGGTAAACGAAGGGGGCCTCCCGGCAACGGGAGGCCCCCTTCGTCTGCTGGCGCCTTGCTACGAACGCGGCGCGGAGTACATTTCCTCGATGACCGTTTCGAAGTCCTTTATCACCTGGGCCCGCTTCACCTTCATGGAAGGGGTCAGGTGCCCGGAAGCCTCGGTGAAGTCCGCCGGAACGATCCGGAAGGACTTGATGGCTTCGGCCTGCGAGACCGACGTGTTTGCCGCGGTGATCAGGTCCTGCACCGCCGCCTTCACTACCGGATTGCCCGCGGCCTGCTCGAGCGTCGTGTCCGCTGGAAGGCCGTGGCGCTGGAGCCAGCCCGGCAGTGCTTCCTGGTCCAGGGTCACCAAGGCGCCGATGAAGGGCCTGTTGTCGCCCACCACCAGGACCTGGGAGACCAGGGCGTCGGCGCGGATCTGGTCCTCCAGGAGGGCCGGGATCACGTTCTTGCCGCCGGCGGTAACGATGATCTCCTTCTTCCGCCCGGTGATCCACACGAAGCCTTCCTCGTCCAGCCGGCCGATGTCTCCGGTGTGGAACCAGCCGTCGGTGAACGCCTCGCCGGTGAGGTCCTCCCGTCGGTAGTAGCCCCGCATGACGCAGACGCCCTTGGCCAGGATCTCGCCGTCGTCGGCGATCTTGACCGCGTTGCCCGGCAGCGGCTTGCCCACCGATCCGATCTTGATCCGTGACGGCGTGTTGACCGTGATGGGAGCGGTGGTCTCGGTGAGGCCGTATCCCTCCAGCACCTGCAGCCCGATTCCTTGGAAGAAATGACCCAGCCGCTCGCCCAGGGGGCCGCCGCCGGACACGGCGTGCGCGACGTGTCCGCCCATTGCCGCCCGCAACTTGCCGTACACCAGTTTGTCGAACAGGGCGTGGCGCAACTTCAGGCCCAGCCCCACCCGTCCGTCCTGGCGTGCCTTGGAGAACGCAATGGCGGTGTCGGCTGCCCGGTGGAAGATGGCGCCCTTGCCGCCGTCCTCCGCTTTGGTCAGTGCGGAGTTGTAGACCTTCTCGAAGACCCTCGGTACCGCCAGGATGAAGGTGGGCTCGTAGCTCTGCAGGTCGCCCAGGAGGTTCTTGATGTCGGGGGTGTGGGCCACGGTGGTGCCGGCGGCCATCGCAAGCACGGAAATGAAGCGGGCGAACACGTGGGCCATCGGCAGGAACATGATGGTCTTGGCGTTCTCGTGGACGATGTCGCCGATGATGGCCAGGGCGTTGTCCGAGAGCTCCACGAAGTTCCCGTGCGTCAGCTCGCAGCCCTTGGGCCGTCCCGTGGTTCCGGAGGTGTAGATGATGGTGGCGACGTCGCCAAGGTTCGCTGCGCTGCGTCGCTTTTCGAGTTCTTCATCGCTGACGTCCCGGCCGGCATCGCGGAGCGCGTCCAGTCCCTGGCCCTCAAGCTGCCAGACGTGCTGCACGGCCGTGAGCCCCTCAGCCGTAACGGCCTGGCGGATGACGTTCTCGTGGTGCGCGGATTCGCCGAAAGCGGCCACAGCGCCCGAATCCCCGAGGTTCCAGGCGACCTGGGACGGGGACGACGTTTCATAGATGGGGACCGACACTGCACCGGCGAACCAGATGGAGAAGTCGACCAGTGCCCACTCGTAACGGGTGCGGGACATGATGCCCACGCGGTCGCCTGCAGCAACGCCGCTGGCGATCAGGCCCTTGGCCAAGGCTCTGACATCTGCCAGGAAGTCCGTGGCGGCAACGTTCTGCCACGCGCCCCCGGCATCCAGGCGCGAAAACAGTGCCGGATTGCTGGCCTTGCCTGCCTGCCGCAACACCAGGTCGGTGATGTTGGATTCGGGTGGGACAACAACCAGGGGCGGAACACTGAATTCGCGCACTATAGCTCCTTTGATATCTGAAGTCCCGCGCAGGGGGTTGCCTAAAGACTAATACCCCGGGCGGGACTGTGCAGTACATAAACCTACTGGCGAGTAACTTAGCCGTCAATGAGAGCCGTGTGCGCCCGCGTATGTCAAGACAATTCCGGTGCCCGCCTAGAATGGTGGACTATGTACGGAGCGTTGCCCGGCGATCAGGCCGGCCCCCTTGGAAGACCGGCTCCCTGGCGGCGCCGTCCCGCCATCCAGCGCGCCGGACGGTTGCACGGCGGCGGCGTCCGCGGGCACCTCCGCCTTGGCCGCAAGGGATTGGCCATCGGGATCGATATCGGGGGGACCAAGGTCGCCGCGGGCGTTGTGGACGCCGAAGGCCGGATTCTCAGCGAAGCGCGCCGGTCCACGCCTGGCACCGACCCGCGGGCGGTGGAGCAGGTCATTGTCGAACTCGTCGAGGAACTGGGCCGGGGCCACCGCATCTGGTCGGTGGGAATCGGCGCCGCAGGGTGGATGGACCTGGCCGGCGGAACCGTCCTCTTCAGTCCGCATCTGGCCTGGCGCAACGAGCCTCTCCGCGAGAACCTGCAACGGCTCCTTCGCCGTCCCGTGCTCCTGACCAACGACGCCGATGCTGCGGCGTGGGCGGAATGGCGCTTCGGTGCCGGCCAAGGGGAGGACCGCCTGGTGTGCATCACCCTTGGGACTGGAATCGGCGGGGCCATGGTGATGGACGGCAGGGTGGAACGCGGCCGCTTCGGAGTTGCCGGCGAGTTTGGCCACCAGATCATCATGCCCGGCGGCCACCGGTGCGAGTGCGGCAACCGCGGATGCTGGGAACAATACGCATCGGGCAACGCCCTGGGCCGCGAGGCCCGGCTCCTCGCCCGGGCAAATTCGCCCGTAGCCCAGGACCTGCTGGCGGCCGTGGGCGGACGTCCGGAGGCAATCACGGGTGCCATCGTCACGGAACTGGCCCTGGCAGGCGACCGTGCCTCGCGCGAACTGATCGAGGAAGTGGGCGAATGGCTTGGCCTGGGACTGGCCAACCTGGCCGCAGCCCTCGATCCAGGCATGTTCGTCATCGGCGGGGGCTTGTGCTCTGCGGGTGACCTGCTGGTGCAGCCGGCCCGCAAGGCGTTCTCCCGGAACCTCACCGGCCGTGGCTTCCGGCCGGAAGCGGCCATCGAACTGGCGGCCCTGGGTCCCAATGCCGGCCTGATCGGCGCAGCCGACCTCTCCCGCGTCAGCAGCCGCGTCCGCAGCTGACCTGGCCGGGGAGCCCTGCTAGACCCTCGCGCCGTCGTCGTCGCCGTTGTTTTCCTGCGGCAGCTTCATGATCAGGTACACGGTCGCGAGCACGAAGACGGCAACAATGCCGACGATCGCCAGCAGGGGTGCCGACCGCCAGAACATTGCCGACAACAGCAGCGCCACCGGTCCGCCCACGGCTCCCAGCCACGCCAGCATGGTCAGCGGATCGGTGCCGGCCAGGCTGGGCGGCTCCTCGGGCACGAACTCACCGCCGTCGTCGTCAACCTCATAGTCGCGGGGTCCCTCGGACGGGCCGGCAGGCTCCGTGCCCGTCCCGCCGGCGGCTGCCGCCTGGCGCTCCGCCGCCGGCATCCCTGCCAGCCCCAGGGGGTCGAAGTCCTGGAACGACGGCGGCTGGTGGGTTTCCGGCGCTCCGGACACCTTCCCGGACGGTGGCAGCTGGCCGCCTGCCGGGGTATCAGGGCGCGTTGCCACGGTGTCCGATTCGAGCCGTGCCACCAGGTCCAGCCAGACGGCGTCATCCTGGCTGGCCCCCGGATCCGGCTGGCCCGGGTCATGCCTGTTCATGGCGGCCCTCCTGCCCAGCAGCGGCGGGACTGGCCGGGGGCGCGGCGTTCAGGACCCGCCGAATGAAATCCACCGAGCCCTCGAAAATCAGATCTGCGTCGTTGTCCAGGGTGGCGACGTGGTAACTGTTTTCCAGCCGGACCACGTCCAGGGGTGCGTTCGCCAGCCCGCGCCGAAGGACAGCCATGCTGGCATCGGACACCACATGGTCCACGGTTGACCGGTACACCTGGACCGGGGCGGTGATCCGGGGGAGGAGCCGGACGGTGTCCTTGAACATCTTGTTGAGTTCGTGGGCGGCGGCCACCGGGGTGCGTGCGTAGGCGCCCTCATCCACGCCGGCTTTGAGGATGTCGTTGCCGATGGACGGGGTGCTCTTCAGGACCAGCTTCAGGATGCCCGCCAGCGGCGCGCGGGGGTCGTCGACCACCAGGCCGGGGTTCACCAGGACCACTCCCGCCACCGGTCTGGTTGCGGCAATCCTCAGCGCCAGGGCACCGCCCATGCTCAGCCCGGCAGCGAAAACCCGGTCGCACTGGGAGTCCAGCTCGAGGAACGCTTCATCGAGGGCGCTGTGCCATTGCTGCCAGCGGGTCCGCGAGAGGTCCTGCCACGTCGTGCCGTGGCCCGGAAGCAGCGGCATCCGGACGGCGAACCCGGCCTCGGCGAACGCCGTGGCCCAGGCGCGCAAACCATGCGGGCTTCCCGTGAAGCCATGGGACAGGACGATTCCGGTGCGGGGACCTCCGCCGCTGAAGGCACTGGAGAAGGGGCTGTGGTCGGGGCCGGAGGTCATGGGGTCTCCAAGGTACTGGTGCGGCGGGCGTGGGCGGCGACGAATGCTTCCGATTTCTCGAAGATCGCGGGCGCGTCCACGTCCAGAGTAGCCACATGTCCGCTGCTGGCAAGCTCCACCACCTCGGCGAGGTTTCCCCGCAGCCCTTTCTCCAGGAGGGCCAGGGATGATGGCGGGACCACGGCGTCCGTCCGCGATTTGAAGACCTGGACCGGGGCGTCCACTTTCGGCAGCCCGCGGATTGCGGCGCCAAAGAGCTTCTTGAGCTCATGCACGGCCGCCAACGGAGTCCGCGAATAGTCGCCGTCGTCCGTTGCCGCCGCCGTAGGCTGGTCCTCCTGGATGGGAATCGTGGTCCGCTGGAAGTACTTGAGGACACCGATCACGCGCACCCGGCGGTCATAGAAGCTCAGGCCCGGGTTGACGATGGTGACCCCCGCAGCGTGGTGGCGGGAGGCCGCAAGCAGGGCGATCGCACCGCCCATGGAGAGGCCGGCGGTAAACGTCATTTCCGTCCGCGCGGAAAGATCCAGGAAGGCTTCCTCGTAACTGCGGTACCAGTCCTGCCACCCTGTTCGGGCGAGCTGGCGCCAGTGGGTCCCATGTCCCGGCAACAGGGGAACGGACACCGCGTATCCCTGGTCCGCCAAGTGGGTTGCCCACGGCAGCACGCTTAGCGGGCTGCCGGTGAACCCGTGGCAGATGGCGATGCCAATCCGCGCATTGGGGCCGTGGCCTGGATAGCTGAAAGCGGCCGGACGGGGCGGGGTGCTGCTTTCAGTCATGACTCCATCGTGTCACTGTTCCTGCCAAATCTCACTAGAGTAGGGTTGCATTGAATCGCTGGCCAGGCCCGACGCCGGGGCTGGAAGCCGCCTTCCGGAGAGGTTCGCCACGTGTTCTATTGGGTCATGAAAAGGATCTTCCTCGGTCCGGTGATCAAGATGCTTTTCCGGCCGTGGGTCAAGGGCCTGGACAACATCCCTGCGCAGGGGGCCGCCATTATCGCCTCCAACCACCTGTCATTCTCGGATTCCATCTTCATGCCGCTCATGGTCCGCCGCCCGGTGGTGTTCCTGGCAAAGTCGGAATACTTCACGGGAACCGGGATCAAGGGCAGGTTGACGGCGGCGTTCTTCCGCCTGACCAACCAGCTGCCCATGGACCGGTCCGGCGGTGCGGCCTCGGCGGCGTCCCTGAACGCCGGGATGGACGTGCTCACCTCCGGCGGCCTGCTGGGCATCTACCCCGAGGGCACGCGCAGCCCGGACGCCCGGTTGTACCGCGGGAAAGTGGGTGTTGCCCGGCTGGCGCTGCAGGCGGGAGTTCCCGTCATTCCGGTGGCCATGATCGGCACCGACAAAGTCCAGCCCATCGGCAAGCGGCTGCCCAACATCCGCAGGATCGGCATGATTTTCGGCGAGCCGCTGGATTTCAGCCAATACCGCGACCAGGCGGAAGACCGCACCGTGCAGCGGCTTGTCACCGACGAGATCATGACCAACCTGATGCGGCTGTCCGGCCAGGAGTACGTGGACGAGTACGCCGCCGTGGTCAAGCTGCGGCTTGCCGGCAAGCCCGTGAAACCCCAGGCGGCAGCCGAGCCACTGGCCGCGCCGGTCGCCGCCGACGGCGAGTTCGTCCAGGGCAGCGGCCCGAAGGCCCCGGCGGAAGGCACTCCGGCCCCGGAGGACGACGCCGGGACATCCGCCGCCAGGTAACAGCACTGGGCTTTCCTGTGCTGTTATGACGCCGGTGCCCGGCTGAGTGACGACGCTGTGCCCGCCGGCCCCGCCCGGACGCTAGTCTTAGATGGTGACTGAGCTATCCGCAAAACCTGCCTTTTCGCTGTCCAGTACCGCCCAGAGCGGGGCGGCCAACTATCCCGGACTCGACAACTGGCGGGACCTTCCCATCTCGCAGCAGCCCAGCTGGCAGGACCGCGGCGTCTTCGAGGCCTCGGTAAAGGAACTTTCCGTCCTTCCCCCGCTGGTTTTCGCCGGTGAAGTGGACGTGCTGCGCGAGCGGCTCGCCGCCGCGGCCCAGGGCAAGGCCTTCCTGCTGCAGGGCGGCGACTGCGCCGAAACGTTCGAGGCCGCCACGGCGGACAAGATCAGCGCCCGCGTCAAGACCATTCTGCAGATGGCGGTGGTGCTCACGTACGGGGCGGCAATGCCGGTCATCAAGATGGGCAGGATGGCGGGCCAGTTCGCCAAGCCCCGTTCCTCAAACGACGAAACCCGCGACGGCGTCACGCTTCCCGCGTACCGCGGCGACATTGTCAACGGCTACGATTTCACGCCCGAGTCCCGCGGCCATGACGCCGCCAGGATGCTCCGCGCCTACCACACCTCGGCGTCCACCCTGAACCTCATCCGGGCCTTCACCCAGGGTGGATTCGCGGACCTCCGCTCGGTACACCAGTGGAACAAGGGGTTCACCGAAAACCCGGCCCACGCGCGCTACGAGTCACTGGCCCGGGACATCGACCGCGCCATCAAATTCATGGACTCCTGCGGCGCCGACTTCGAAGCCCTCAAGCGGGTGGAGTTCTTCGCCAGCCACGAGGCATTGCTGCTTGATTACGAGCGCGCCCTGACGCGCATCGACTCCCGCACCGGTTTCCCCTACGACACCTCGGCCCACTTCTTGTGGATCGGGGAGCGCACCCGGGAACTGGACCACGCACACGTCGACTTCCTCTCGCGGGTGCGCAACCCCATCGGGGTCAAGCTCGGCCCGTCCACCACCGGTGATGACGCCCTGCGCCTGATCGACAAGCTGGACCCTGACCGCGAGCCCGGCCGCCTGACCTTCATCACCCGCATGGGTGCCGGCAACATCCGCGAGAAGCTGCCTGCCGTCGTCGAGAAGGTCACAGCGTCCGGTGCCCAGGTGCTGTGGGTCACCGACCCCATGCACGGCAACACCGTCACGTCGCCCAACGGCTACAAGACGCGCAATTTCGACGACGTCATCGACGAAGTGCGCGGCTTCTTCGAAGTGCACCACGGGTTGGGCACGGTACCGGGCGGCCTGCACGTGGAGATGACCGGCGACGATGTGGCCGAGTGCCTGGGCGGCGCGGACCCGATCGACCAGGATGCCTTCCTGGACCGCTATGAATCCGTGTGCGATCCCCGCCTGAACCATATGCAGTCGCTGGAAATGGCGTTCCTCGTCGCCGGGGCCCTCGCCAAGAACTAGGCCAGGTTGGGGCCGGCACTGCCGGCCCCAACCTCCTACACCACGGTGATGGTGATGACGGAACCCTCCGGGACCTTCCGGTTAACCGGTTCCTGGTCCCGGACGGTGCCGAAGAAGCCGCCGAGGATGTTGTTGACCCGGACCTGGAAGCCCAGCGCTTCCAAGGCCTTCCGCGCGTCTGCAGCCTGCTTGCCGATGAAGCTGGGGACATCCACCATCTTTGGCCCCTTGGAAAGGGTCAGGGTGACCGTCCCGCCGCGGGTCAGTGTCCCGGTAGCCGGAGTCTGGCTGACCACGGCGCCCTCGGGAACGGATTTGTCGAACACCGCATCGGGTGATGTGTCGGCAGTGAGCCCCGCGGCCTTAATTGCGGCGACGGCGTCGTCCTTGGCTTTGCCCACGACGGAGGGAACGGGGATCGGCTGCGGTCCCTTGGATACCACCATCTCCACAGGCGTGCCGTGCCGGGCTGGAGTGCCGGCCGCCGGATTTTGCGAGAGCACCGTGCCGGCCGCGGTTTGGTCGTCATACTGTTCGTTGACCGGGCCCAGCGCCATTTGGGCTGCGTTGAGGGCGTTCTTCGCGTCCGTCAGGGTTCCGCCCGTGAGTTTGGGCAGGGGGAAGAGCTGCGGTCCCTTCGAGACCAGCAGGGAGACCGGTTGGAATTTCCGGATCTCCGTTCCGGCGGACGGATCGCTGCCCACCACCAGCCCGGTGGGCACCTGGTCATCGAAGACATCGCTGGTGGTGGAATGGAAACCCACCCCGTTGAGCAGCTGCTGGGCCTGCGCCACCGTTTTATTGGCGACGGCCGGCACCTCGGCCGCGGCGCCTGGTCCCATGCCGAAAAACCATCCGGCGCCCGTGGCCAGCAGGGCGGCAACAATAAGCACGACAATCCACACGATGCCGCGTCGGCGGGGGTTGCCCTCCCGGAGTGTCCGCGCCGGAGTGGCGGCCGCCCGCGCGCGGACCTTTTCGTCCTCCCTGTCCGACCGGCGCTGCGCCCGCTTGCTGAGCCGGGGCGGCGGCGCAGTCCAGGCGTCGTCGGCGTCGTCGGGAAGTGCGAGGTCCGGCCGCCTGGAGTGGAACATCAGGGCTTCCGTAGCAGCCCCGCCGTCCGTGCTGTCCTGCTGCAGCGGTTGCCGTCCGGGGGGATAGCCGGGGGCAGCCGGCCGTGCGGGGGGGATCAGCGTTGTGGGATTGCTGGCGCGGGCCAGGACCTCGGTCTGGTGCTGGGCCGTTGCTGCTGCAGCTGCGGGCGGCTGCAGGTCAAGTTCGGCATCCGTGAGGTTGGTCCGGATGTGGCGCAGCTCCTGGAGCAGCGCATTGCCGTCGACCGGCCGGTTTTCCGGATCATTGGCGGTGCACCACTGCACCAGCTCATCGACTTCCGCTGCGAGGCCGGGAACCAAGGCCGACGGCGGCCCGACCGTTCCGTTGACATGCTGGTAGGCGACCTGGATGGGGACGTCACCCTCGAACGGCTGCCGCCCCGTCAGCATTTCGTACAACATGATGCCCACGGAATAGACATCGCTGCGCTCGTCCGCCGGTTGGCCCAGGACCAGCTCGGGGGAGATATAGGCGACGGTGCCGATCAGCGCACCGGTGCTGGTGGAACTGGTGACCGCGCGGGCCAGGCCGAAATCGCCAATCTTTATCCTGCCGTCATCGGCGATCAGGACATTCTCCGGCTTGACGTCCCGGTGGATGAAGCCTGCTGCGTGCGCGGCTCCCAGGCCCTCCACCACGGGGTCGATCAGGGCCAGCGCCAGCCGCGGCGAGAGGGCGCCCCGTTCCCTGAGGACGTCCCGAAGCGTGTGGCCCTTGATGTACTCCATGACGAGGTAGGCGGTGTTGCCGTCGTTGCCCTGGTCCAGGACACCCACCACGTGCGGGTGCGAGAGGCGCGCGGCGGCCTTCGCTTCGCGGCCAAGCCTGCCAAGGAAGCTTTCGTCGGCGGCGAGGTGCGGGTGGAGCACCTTGAGCGCCACTTCGCGGTCCAGCCTCTGGTCGACGGCCAGGTAGACGGTGGACATTCCGCCGCGGGCGAGTCTGGAGGCCACTGCGTAGCGGTTGTCCACCAGTGTCCCTGCAAGGGGGTCTGTCACGTGTTCCTGCACCTTACGATCCTAATCCCGCGGCAAAAGGCATCCGAAACGGAAGCGGGTCCGAACCGGTAACGGTTCGGACCCGCGGTGTTTCATCCGGAGCCGGTGATGCCCGGGGGCTCAGCTGTAGTTTTTCTGGTTTGCCTTGATAGCGGCTACGTAGGCCTTGGTGTCGTCGTACATTCCGTACTTGCTCACCGAGTACTGGCCTTGGTAGTACCCGGCGATGGCCGTGTCCTGGTCCTTGCTGGTTGCCAGCAACTGGCGAAGGATGGCGATGCCTGCCGTCGCGTTGTCGTAAGGGTCGAGCAGGTTCAGCTTGCGCCCGACCAAGTCGGATGCCCACTGCCCGGAGCTGGGAATGACCTGCATGGTTCCGATCGCGTTCGCAGGTGACACGGCCCGCTGGTTGAAGCCTGACTCCTGGTAGGCAAAGGCGAGGGCCAGCGAAGTATCCACGCCCATTCGACGGGCGGTATCCGCCACGATGTTCTTCATTTCATCCCTCGAAGGGACGGGGGACGCGTTGAGGAGGGCTTTGTTCTCGTTGGCCGAACTCACGACCGCTGCCGGGTAGCTGAAGCCGAGGAAGGTGCTGGGGACCAGGGGAGCGGGGGCAGGCTGCGGGGCTGCGGGGGCGGGCTGCGGGCCTGCCTGTCCGGCGCCGCCGGGGATGACCAGTTTGCTGCCGGGGTAGATGACGGTGGTCATGCTCAACTGGTTCGCGGAGAGCAGGTCCGACAACTTGACCCCGTGCCGGGAGGCAATGGCTGAGAGGGTGTCACCGGCCTTGATCGTGTAGGAACCAGAGGCCGGAGCGGACGTGACGGCCAAGGCGGGTGCAGGAGCAGCCGGGGCGGGAGCCGCCGGTGCCGGTGCAGCAGGGGCGGGAGCGGCGTTTCCGGCGCTGACCTTGATCTTCTGGCCCGGGTAGATGATGGAGCGCATCGACAGGTTGTTCCAGGCAAAGACGTCGGAGAGGCCCACATTGTGCCGCGCGGCAATGGCACCCAAGGTGTCTCCAGGCTTCACCGTATAGGTTGCGCCGCCCGGGGCTGCCGGTGCTGCCGGAGCCTGCGCTGCCGGAGCCGGCGAGGGGGCTGCCGGTGCTGCCGAGCCGGACAGTTTGATCTTCTGGCCGGGGTAAATGATGGTGTTCGGCTGGAGGTTGTTCAGCTTGAGGATTTCCCCTGTGTCCAGTCCGAAGCGGCCGGCGATCGCGCTCACGGTGTCGCCCCGGACGATGGTGTACTCCGCAGGGGGCGCCGGCTGTGCGGGCTGCAGGGTGGCCGGAATGGTGGTGGAGACAGAAGAGGCGGGGATGACCGCGCCGGAAACCTGGGCAGCTGCCTGGGCTTTCATGGCCGCTGCAAGGCTGCTGGGAATGGTGCGTACCGGCTGCGCTGCCGCTGCGGGTTGGGCAAGGGCCAAGGATGACAGGACAACCGCTGGCAGTGCCGCGGTGGTGGCGGCAATCATCGGCAGGCTCGGCTTGGGGGGCTGCTTGGGCGAGCGGGACATCGACATGGAAAGAATCCTCTTCTCAACTGCGGGCGCGGACGCGGGCGGGGATGCCGCTGTCAATCTTGATACTACTGTGACTTAAGTTATTCGTGTTACAACTGTGATCAAAGTGAATCTCTCACGAATTTGCGATTAGCACAAGAAGCCGGAGAATGCCCGGAATGGCCACTTTCATGGAGTGTCCCGGGGCGGCCAGGCAAATGAATTGCCCCGACTAGGCGACAAGGTACGCAGCGTGGCAACCTTGGTCCGTGAGTAATGTAGAAAACCTGGTGGGTGAGTGGTTGCCGCTGCCCGACGTCGCACGTTTGTTGGATGTTTCCGTCACGAAGGTCCATGGCCTGATTGACGACCATGCTTTGGCCGCGGTGCGGGTTGGGGAGCGGAAGATCCGTTCGGTTCCCGCAGAATTCATCCAGGATGGCCAGGTAGTGGACAGCCTTAAAGGCACCATTGTGGTGCTCTCCGATGCAGGTTATTCGGATGAAGACCTCATTGTGTGGCTGTTTACCGCCGATGAATCATTGCGCGGCCGCCCTATTGATGCATTGCGGGAAGGCCGCAAGACGGAAATCAGGCGCAGGGCCCAAACTCTCGCCTGGTAAATTGCCGCTTTAGGAGGCTCGGCTGACGGTTGCTTCAGCCAGCCTCCGCAGGGCGGTCTTGGGCAGGTCTTCCAGTTCGAGTTCCTCGAGGGCATCAAATGCCGCGGCACCGAATTCCCCGATCAGGACCTCCGTAGCCTGCAGCGCGCCGGAATCCTCGATGATCCGCCTGATGTCGAGGATGTCCGCCTCGGAAAGATCGGGGCTGCCGAGGCTGGCGTCGATAAAGGCCGACTCCGCGGGTGATGCCTGGTCCAGGGCCAGCGCCACCAGGACCGTGCGCTTGCCCTCCCTTAAATCGTCCCCCGCGGGCTTGCCCGTGGTCAGCGGATCGCCGAATACCCCCAGGACGTCGTCGCGGAGCTGGAATGCTTCGCCGAGCGGCAGGGCGAACGCCGAGTAGCCGCGGAGCAGCTCGTTGGACGCTCCAGCCAAGGCTCCGCCCAGTGCCAGCGGATGTTCGGTGGAGTACTTGGCGCTCTTGAACCGGATGATGGACTGGGCCCTGCCGACCGCTCCGGCGCGGTCCCGGACCGGCCCTGCCACTTCCTCTAGGATGTCCAGGTACTGTCCGGCCATTACCTCGGCGCGCATGAGGTTGAAGATCAGCCGTGCCCTGCTGCCTGAGGCTGCACGCTCGCCGATGTCGGTGAACGCTTCCTCGCTGAAGGACAGGCAAAGGTCGCCGGCAAGGATGGCTGCTGCCTGGCCGAAGCGTTCGCCGTCCAGGGCCCAGCCCTGCGCGGTATGCAGCTGGCTGAAACGCCGGTGCACGCTGGGACCGCCACGCCGGGTGTCCGAACGGTCGATGATGTCATCGTGGATCAGGGCAGCGGCCTGGAACAATTCAAGGGCGGCACCTGCCGTCACAACCTGGCTGGCTCCGGCCTCCCCGCCGGCGCCGCGCCAGCCCCAGTAGCACATGAGCGCCCGCAGGCGCTTGCCGCCGGTGACCAGGTTCGAGATGGAGCCCATGATGGGCTCGATGTCCGGCGAGATGCCGGACATGATGGACTGTCGCTTGGTCAGGAAGCCGGTCAGTTCGCCGGCCACTCCCGCCACGAAGTCTGCCTGTTCATTCCTCAGCTGCTCCGCGGCCGTCACTTGGCCGACTCAGCTGCGACGTTCGCGCCGATCGTGAACGTGGAAACGCCGGAAGCCTCCACCACCGCGAGGTTCACGGTCTCATTGTCGCCACGGACGAAGTCCTTGGAAGCAACCCCGCCCACGGTATCGCCCGGCACCGCCTTGAAGCCCTGGCCTTCGAGGGCCTTGGTGTAGAAGTCGATGACGGCGCTGGTGGGAGCCGATACCGTGCCCACCAGCGCGGCCGTTGCCGGGGTGGATGCCTTGTCAAAGCTGCTGGACACCACCGTGGCCCCGGTCATCAGGGGAAGAAGCTGCTGGGGAAATCCTTCGACGACGGCGCCGACCGTTGCCGACGTGTTGGGGGATGCCGACGGGCTGGGCGAGGCCGTGAGGGTGGACTGCGTGGCGGCAATGGAAGCGGTCTGGGAGGACTCTGCCTGGCCTGACGGGGCTTGGCTGCACGCGGCAAGGGCGAGGACCCCGACGGCGGCAAGCGCGGCCAGGCCAGCTGGCTTGAAGTTTCCAATAACCGTCACAGAGACTTTCCTCCTGGTGTTGTGGGCGGAATCAGCCTCCAGTTTAGCCAGCCTCCGGAGGGGGCGGCGCAAACCGATAGGATTGCAGCCGTGGTGCCCGCAGGTATGAACCAGCCAGCCGCCGCGCCCCTTCCGGGCCGCCGGCGTTCCTGCATCATGCATGTGGACATGGATGCCTTCTTTGTCTCTGTCGAACTCCGTACCCGCCCCGAACTCCGCGGCAAGCCCGTGATCGTTGGGTTCCCGGGGGAACGGTCCGTGGTCCTGTCGGGTTCCTATGAAGCCCGGGCTTTTGGAGTGAAGTCTGCGATGCCCATGGCCGTGGCGATGCGGATGTGCCCGCAGGCCGTGGTGATTGAACCCCGGCACAAGCTCTACTACGAGGTCTCCGGGCAGCTGATGGCGATTTTCGAATCCATCACCGGGCTCGTGGAGCCGTTGAGTGTTGACGAAGCCTTCCTTGACGTCACCGGTGCGCTGCGCCGGCTGGGGCCGCCCCGGGGGATCGGGGAGCTGATCCGGCGCAGGGTGGCCTCGGAGCTGGGGATCACCGCCTCGGTGGGGATAGCGGAAACGAAGTTCGTGGCCAAGATCGCCTCCACCCGGTGCAAGCCCGACGGGCTCCTGATGATTGGGCCCGACGAAACCGTTCCGTACCTCCACAGCCTCCCGGTTGGCGCACTGTGGGGCGTCGGCGCCAAGACGGGTGAGGCGCTGGCGAACATGGGCATCAAGACCGTGGCCGACGTCGCGGCAACCCCGGTCTCCTCGCTAAAGAAGGTCCTGGGCGCCGCCGGGGAACACGTGCACCAGCTCGCCTGGGGCATTGACCCCCGTCCCGTGACCCCGGTGCGGCTGGAAAAGAGCATCGGGGCGGAAGAGACGTTCGCCGTGGATACGGCCGACGACGCGCTCCTGAGGCGGGAACTGCTCCGGCTGTCCCACCGGACGGCGACGCGGCTGCGCAGCTCGGGCATGGTGGCGCGGACCGTAGCCTTGAAGCTCCGGTTTGCAGACTTCTCCACCATCACCCGCAGCAGGACGGTCCACACCCCGGTCGACAGCGCCCAGCTGATCTATGCGGTGGTACTCCAGCTGTTGGAGTCCCTTGGAACCAGGGCAATGACCGTGCGGCTCGTGGGGGTCCGGGCCGAACAGCTTGAGGAAGCGGCGCGGACCTCGCTGCAGCTGAGCATCGACCGCAGGGATGAGAACTGGCGGGCCGCCGAGCAGGCGCTGGACGAGGTAACGCGCAGGTTTGGCAGCAAGTCTGTCCTGCCCGCACGCCTGATGGAGCCGGACATCCCTTCAGGGGACGGAACGGCAGGTCCGGCCTGACCGCCGAAGTCATTGCCGTCTTTCAGATCAGGCCTCAACAATCTATCCTTGGATATACATAGTTTTCGAGTGAATGGACTTACTGCCGGACCCTCTTGGACATGCTCCCGCCCCCGCGACTGCATGTAAGGTTCCCGTCTTGGCCGCCGCCGGCCGGACGGGAACTTTCCAGCTACAGCAGACGTTTTAGGGGTCAGAAGTAGTGGCTGGGATCAGCCCGGACGTTGGCCTACAAAAGGAGGTCGTGATGCCGCTGTCGGAGCACGAACAGAAGCTGCTTGAGCAGCTTGAGAAGCAGCTTCACGAGGACGATCCGAAGTTCGCGAACTCGATGGGTTCGGACCCCGGGCGGTCATGGTCCACGAGGCACGTGGTCATCGGAGTCCTGTGCGCGCTTGCCGGCGTCTTCCTGTTACTGGTTGGCGTCACCCTGCAGAACATTTTCGTCGGCGTCCTGGGCTTTGTGGTCATGGGCGGCGGAGTATATTTTGCCACCATGCGCAGTTCCCGGGGCCGCCCTGGTTCCAAGGCCGGAACGGGAAAGGCCGGCAAGCCCCGGAGTTCCTTCATGAGCAGCCTCGAGGAACGATGGGACGAGCGCCGCAGGGGAGAGTCCTGAGCGGCCTCCCGGCTACGCCGCCCCGCCCCTCCATTTCGCTCCCCTGACGTTGGGGAATCGCACGTAAAGGCCCGCTTCGGCGGGCCTTTCCTTGTTTAACCGGCGGGTGGCCGCCTCATGGTCCCGAGTGGGCCGGTTTCGGGTAAAAGTCCTCCACTTTCCACCACCAGGGCATTTTCCGCATCTTTTCAGGGGTGACATCCCATAAACGCGGCGCTGGAAAGGCCGTTTTGCGTTGACTGTGGTGGAAAGTGGAGTAATGTGGAGGACATAAGAGGGTGGTTGCAACACAGGGGATGTGCAGTTCCTGACGGCGGACAGGCGGTGGGCCAGTGTTTCTGGGCACTCACTCGCCACGTCTGGATGAAAAGGGACGGATCATTCTCCCCGCAAAGTTCCGGGAGGAGCTTGCCAGCGGGCTGGTGCTCACAAGGGGCCAGGAACGTTGCATCTACGTCTTCAGCGAGAAGGAATTTGCACGGGTCCACGAGCAGATGCGGGAGGCGCCAATCTCCTCCAAGCAAGCACGTGACTACATCCGCGTTTTTCTCTCTGGAGCCTCGGACGAGGTACCTGACAAGCAGGGGCGCGTGACCATTCCACCAGCGCTCCGGGAGTATGCAGGACTCGGAAGGGAACTTGCCGTGATCGGCGCCGGTACCCGCGCCGAGATCTGGGACGCCCAGGCTTGGAATGAATACCTTGCGGAGAAGGAAACCGCCTTCTCCGAAACTGACGATCCCATTCCTGGCATTCTCTGAATCCGGAACGGGCAGCAGGTGGCTTCTTGGATGAGATCTCCAGCCGGCCCATCGGCTGCCAACCTGGCTCAACTTCCCCTGAGCCAGGCGGGCAGGACGGTAGGCGCGGATGGGGATCTGGTCCCAGAAGCAGAAGGTGACAACGACGGCGGGAAAGGACCAGGCATGACAGATGAACCGAAGCCCACGTCCGAACGCCATGTGCCGGTCCTTCGGGACCGGTGCATCAATTTGTTGGCACCGGGATTTGAAGCTGCGAGGCTGCGGGGCCAGACTCCTATAGCCGTCGACGCGACCCTGGGCATGGGCGGTCACTCAGAGGCGATGCTCCAGCGGTTTCCCGACCTCCACCTCATCGGGATCGACCGCGACGAAGAAGCGCTGGCCCTCGCGGGGGAGCGGCTGGCGCCTTTTGCGGCGCGCACCGACCTCGTCCACGCCGTCTATGACGAAATCCCGGAGGTGCTGGCAGACCTCGGCGTAGCCGAAGTACACGGGATCCTCATGGACCTGGGGGTCTCCTCCCTGCAGCTGGATGAGCGTGAGCGCGGCTTCGCGTACTCCTTCGACGCACCCCTGGACATGCGGATGGACACCAGCCGGGGCCAAACGGCGGCGGATGTTGTTAACACCTACAGCGAAGCGGACCTGGTCAGGATCATCCGCAAATGGGGCGAGGAAAAGTTTGCAGGACGCATAGCAAACCGGATTGTCGCCGCCCGCGCCGTCAAGGAGTTCACCACCACCGGCGAGCTCGTGGAACAGATCCGCTCGGTTGTCCCTGCCTCGGCCGCGAAGTCGGGCGGACATCCCGCCAAGCGGACGTTCCAGGCGTTGCGGATCGAGGTCAACGAGGAACTGGACGTCCTGGAACGGGCCGTACCTGCCGCCGTCGACTCCCTGGCCATGGGCGGGCGCATCGTGGT
Organism: Arthrobacter sp. 135MFCol5.1; assembly: GCF_000374865.1. Classification (GTDB taxonomy): domain Bacteria; phylum Actinomycetota; class Actinomycetes; order Actinomycetales; family Micrococcaceae; genus Arthrobacter. The sequence goes on from NZ_KB895467.1 coordinate 57,590, forward strand.
GATGTCCTACCACTCCCTGGAAGACAAGATCGTCAAGGGCGTGTTCCAGGCGCGGTCCAAGTCATCGGCTCCCCTCGGCTTCCCGGTGGAGCTGGAAGAGCACAAGCCCGAGCTGAAAACCCTCACCAAGGGCACCGAGGTGCCCACCGCCGTCGAAATCGCCGAAAACCCGCGCGCTGCCTCCGCCAGGCTTCGTGCCGCAGAACGAATCAGAGCCAGGAGAGCTGCATGAGCACCGCCGCCGTCAAGAACTTTCCCGTCGTTTCCGGCAGCTCGGCGCCCGCCAGCAGGCCCGCGGGCCGGCCTGACGAAGTTCGCAAGGGACGGACCCCGCTCTCCGTGGTCCGCACGGCCCCGCGCAAGCGCCGGGCCCCGTTCGTCGTGATGTGCTTCGCCATGCTGGCCGTCGCGCTGGTGGCAGTGCTCGTCCTTAACATTTCGGTCTCCACGGCCCAGTACCAGCTCGTTGAGCTCCGGGCCAAACAGAGCTCCTTGACCAAGGCAAACCAGGACCTCACCCAGCAGGTGCAGAACTTCGAGGCACCGCAGAACCTGGCCGCCAAGGCAACTGAACTGGGCATGGTGGCCTCCACGGTCAAAGGCCAGATCGACTTGTCCACATTGTCCGTGACCGGAAAGGCGACGCCCGCGGTCAAGGGCGCACCGGCAGGGGCAGTCATCCCGTCGCCGGCTGTGGCGGGCCAGCTCATCGTGCCCCCGGCGGCCAAGGACGCAACGGCAGGCAAGGCGACGCCGCCGGACGCCGGCAGGACGTCCTCGGCCCCGGCAGCGGAGGCGGCCCAAGCCGCGGCACAGGCACAAGCCGCCGCGCAGGCCGCAGCAGCGGCCGCTGCAGCGGCTCCGGCGCCTGAACTGCACGGCGGCTCCATCCCGGCGCCGCAGCAGAAGGTCCCCGGACAGTAAGTCGCCAGGCAGGACAAGCAGCAGGTCGAACAGCAAGGAATATCACGGTGGCGCAAACGACCGGCAAAGCCGGAAAAGGCAAGGCACCCAACGCCACGAAGCGCTTGCGTCTGGGGCTGGGAATCATGCTCACCCTCCTGCTGGTGGTGGGCGGGAAGTTGTTCCTGGTCCAGGGACTCGACGTCGGCGGCATGGCGGAAGCAGCCCTGAACAGCCGGATGACCTCGGCGATCCTGCCGGCCGAACGCGGCAGCATCCTGGACTCCCGCGGCACCGTGCTCGCCAACAGCGTGATCCGCTACAACATCGTGGTGGACCAGCGCGTCAACACCAAGACAGACTCCTACAAGCGGTACGAACCGCAGGCTGACGGCCACGACAAACTGGTGGACATCAGCCGCGACCAGGCAATTTCGGAACTCGCTGCAGCCCTCGGAATGGACACCGCCGCTGTCCGGGACGCCGTGACCGGCCAGCAGCCCTATTACATCGTGGCCAAGGACGTGAAACCCGACGTCGAGGACCGCATCTCCAAGCTCCAGGTCCCGGGCATTGTTGCCGAGGGCGTCAGCAAGCGCGTCTACCCCAACGGCGCGGTTGCGGGCGGCGTGGTGGGATTCCTGCAGGACGGCACCACCGGCCAGGCCGGCATCGAGCAGACACAGGACGACAAGCTGAAGGGCACGGACGGCAAGCGGCTGTTCGAGATCGGCGCGGACGGACTGCGCATCCCCGTGGGCCTCGACCAGCTGACACCGCCCCAGAATGGCAAGGACGTCAAGCTCACCCTCAACTCCGACCTCCAGTACTTCGCCCAGCAGGCCATCCAGAGCCAAGCGGACAAGCTCAGTGCCGAATGGGGCGTCATCATCGTGATGGATGCCAAAACCGGCAACCTCCTTGCCCTGGCGGACACCAACGCACCCGATCCCAATAACCCGGGGCTGGTGGCCGCGAAGGACCGCGGCACACGTTCAGTGACCGCGGCCTACGAGCCCGGATCAGTGGAAAAGATGATGACCGCGGCGGCGGTCATCGATGAAGGGCTGGCAAGCCCGCTGGACAAGTTCACCATTCCGCCGACGTACACCGTGGACGGCCAGACCTTCAGTGACGCCTTCACCCACGGGACAGAGGAACGGACCCTGGCCGGCATCATCGGGTATTCCATGAACACCGGAACCGTCATGGCCGGCCAGCGGCTCAGCAAGGAACAGCGCTACGACTGGCTGAAGAAATTCGGCATCGGCGAAGCGCCCGACATCGGACTGCCCGCAACGGCAGCGGGCATCCTGTCGCCGGCTGACCAGTGGGACGGACGCCAGCAGTACACCGTCCTGTTTGGACAGGGCGTTTCCCAGTCCACGCTCCAGACCGTCCGCGCCTACCAGAGCATCGCCAACAACGGTGTCATGCTGCAGCCGCGGCTGATCGATTCCTACATTTCCCCCGACGGCACGGAAGAGAAGGTCCCGGCCCAACCCTCGCGCCAGGTGGTTTCGGGAAGCACCGCGCAGCAGGTCAAGGACATCCTGGAGAGCGCCGTCACAGAAGGCGAGATCAAGGACGCCGGTATCGACGGCTACCGGGTGGGTGCCAAGACCGGCACGTCGGAATCCCCGTGTGACGACGGCAAATCAGGCTACTGCGGCTACACGGCCTCCATCGTTGGAATGGCGCCGATGGATGATCCGCGGTTTATTGTGGAGGTGGTGCTCCAGCGGCCGAAGGGCAGCATCTACGGCATCACCAACGGGCCGGTCTTCCGGTCCGTCATGAGCCAGACGCTGCGGACCTACAACGTACAGCCTTCAACCGGAGCGCCGGCCAGGTTGCCCCAGTACGCGAAGTAGCCGCTGCGCCACGCTGGAAACACCAGCAGCATCCAGCGCATCACAGTGCCCGGCGCGAACCATGGCGGGCACGCACTAGCACCATCGGAGATCCCCTTGTCAGAGTTCACGACGCCCGGCGGCGACGCTGCCCGGGATGAAAACCCGGCCCGCTTCCGGCCTTCTGCCGTAGCGCCCGTTCCGCTGGCCGCCGTCGGCAATGCCCTGGGAGTAACGGTTCCCGCTCCGGCCGCCGAGGTGCAGGTCAGCGGCATCTCCATCAACTCCCGCACCGTGGAGCCCGGCGACCTGTATGTGGCACTGCCCGGGGCAAGCCGGCACGGCGCGGACTTCGCCACGGACGCCATCGAAGCCGGTGCGGCCGCAGTGCTGACAGACGACGCCGGCGCCCGGCTCCTTGCCCTTGCCGCGGACACGCCCGTCCCGGTGCTGGTGGTGGACAGCCCGCGGAACGAGGTGGGGCCCCTCTCCGCGTTGATCTACCGGAGCCAGTCCGCGGATGGCCGTCCGCTGCAGCTTTTTGGGGTTACCGGAACCAACGGGAAGACCACCACCACCTACTTCATCACCTCGCTCCTGCGGGCCCTTGGACGGCAGGCGGGCCTGATCGGCACCATCGAAATCCAGGCCGGGGGAGAACCTGTTCCCAGCCTCCTCACCACTCCTGAATCACCCGAGGTCCACGGATTGCTGGCGCTCATGCATGAGCGCGGGCTCGACGCCGCAGCCATGGAAGTGTCCTCCCACGCCATCTCCTACCAGCGGGTGGACGGGCTGCTCTTCGACGTCGCCGGATTCACGAACCTCACCCAGGACCACCTGGACCTGCACGGAACCATGGACGGCTACTTCGCCACGAAGGCGGAACTGTTCACCCCCGCGCGCGCCAGGAAGGCCGTGGTGACGGTCGACGACGAGTGGGGCCGCCGGCTTGCCGGCGATGCCCAGGTGCCGGTCACCACGCTCAGCACCAGCGGCAACACGCCCGCCGACTGGCGCGTGACATCGACGTCGCCGCGCGGGCTCGGAACCGACGTCACCCTCACGGGGCCGGCAGGGGCCGTCCTGAACCTCCACACCGGGCTGCCGGGCAGCTTCAACGTTGCCAACGCGGCCCTTGCCGCACTGATGGTCCTTGCCTCCGGCGTAGACGCCGCAGACCTCCAAGCCGCACTGGACAGTGCCGACCCCTTTACCGTTGAAGTCCCGGGCCGCATGCAGCTGGTCTCCGACCGGCCCGCCGCCGTCGTCGACTTTGCCCACAACACCGACGCACTGGCGCGGGCACTGGAAGCGGTCCGCTCACCCGAGCCCGGCTCACGGCTGATCGTGGTGTTCGGCGCCACGGGGCAGCGGGACCAAGGCAAGCGTCCGGCCATGGGCGCCATTGCCGCGCGACTCGCTGACACCGTGATCATCACCGATGACGACCCGCACGACGAAGATGCCGCGGCCATCCGCGCGGACGTGCTGGCGGGGGCCCGGGAGGCCGTGCAGAATGAAGCGCTTGAAACAGAGCTGCTGGAAGTCTTCCCGCGGGCGGAGGCCATCCGCCGAGCCGCAGAACTCGCACGCCCGCAGGACACCCTTCTTGTCGCAGGCCGCGGCCACGAGGTCTGGCAGGAGGTAAAAGGCGTCAACCTCGCCCTGGACGACCGGGTGGAACTCCGCAGCGCCTTGACAGCCAGGGGATTCAACGTTCTCCATGACGACCGGATAGAGTCCTAGACCGAGATGATTGCATTTACTGCGGCGGAAATCGCCGAAATCACCAACGGGCGCCTGGACGCCGATCCCGGAATTACGCCCCTTTCGGTGGTGACGGATTCACGCGAAGCCACGCAGGGTTCGCTTTACGTCGCGAAGCCGGGCGAACAGGCCGACGGCCACGATTTCGTGGACGCCGCCTTTGCTGCCGGGGCCATTTTGGCCCTCGTTGAACGCCCGGTCGCTGCGCCGGACGGCCGGGGCTACCCGACAGTCCTGGTTGCCGATGCCGTCCTCGCCATGGGCGCCCTCGCCGCCGAAGCAGTCCGACGGATCCGCGCCGCTCGCTCGGCAGCAGGTGACCAGCTGACGGTCGTTGGCATCACCGGTTCAGCGGGTAAGACCACCACCAAGGACCTCCTGGCCGGCATACTCTCCACCCAGGGGGCAACCGTAGCGCCACAGGGTTCCTACAACGGTGAGGTTGGCGTCCCGCTGACAGTGTTCCGGGCCGGAACCGGCACCCGCTACCTGGTCATTGAAATGGGTGCCACGGGGATTGGACACATCCGCTACCTGGCGGAGATGGTCAAACCCGACATCGGAGTTGTGCTCGCCGTAGGAACGGCCCACGCAGGCGAATTCGGGGGAGTGGATAACATCGCCCGGGCCAAGGGCGAGATGGTTGAAGGACTCACCAGTGCGGGCACCGCGATCATCAACCTCGACGACGAACGCGTGGCTGCGATGCGCAGCCGGACCTCCGCGACGGTCCTCGGGTTCTCCGCGGAAGGCCGCCCGGATGCCGTGGTGCAGGCGCTGAATGCCGACACGAACGCTGAGGGCTGCCCGGAATTCGATCTCCAGTTGCCGGACGGCGAAGCGCCACGGCACGTCCGCAGCCGGCTCATCGGCGCCCACCACGTGGGTAACCTGCTGGCGGCAGCCTCAGCTGCGTGTGCCGCAGGGGTGCCGGGGGACCGCATCGCTGAATCACTGAGCCAGCAGGCCGCCGCGAGCCGCTGGCGGATGGAACGCACCGAACGCCCGGACGGCGTCACGATCATCAACGACGCTTACAACGCCAACCCTGAATCAATGCGTGCCGCCTTGCGCACCCTGGCCGACCTTGGCCGGGGCCGCCGGACCTGGGCGGTCCTGGGCGCCATGCTGGAACTTGGCGAAGATTCCATTCGCGAGCACACCGCGGTGGGCACCCAGGTGGTACGGCTCAACATCTCCAGGTTGCTGGTGGTTGGCCGCGAAGCCCGTGCACTCTACGTTTCCGCCGTCCAGGAAGGATCCTGGGGCGACGAATGCCTCTTCGCCGAAACCGCCGAAGAGGCCTACCAGATCCTTGACGCCGAACTGCAGCCAGGGGACCTGGTGCTGTTCAAGTCGTCCAACAGCGTTGGGCTTCGCCATTTGGGCGATCGGATAGCATTACCCCCATCCCCGACACCTGCCGATGAAAGGAGCACTCTGCTGTGATTGCTCTCCTGATCGGTGCGGGCCTCGCCCTGCTGTGCGCCCTCGTCGGCACCCCCTTGTTCATCCGGCTGCTGGTCCGCCGCGGCTATGGCCAATTCATCCGGGACGACGGCCCCACCTCGCACCACACCAAACGCGGCACGCCCACCATGGGTGGCACCGTCGTCGTTGCCGCGGTCCTGCTCAGCTATGGGCTCACCCACCTCATCATGCTGATGATGAACCCCGACTCGCCCGGTCCCTCCGCCTCTGCCCTGATCCTGCTGTTCCTGATGGTGGGCATGGGCCTGGTGGGATTCCTGGACGACTTCATCAAGATCTCCCGGCAGCGGAGCCTTGGTTTGAACGCGAAGGCCAAGCTGATCCTCCAGGCGGCCGTAGGCATCATCTTCGCCATCCTGGCGCTGAACTTTCCCAACGACGCCGGGCTCACGCCGGCGTCCACCAAGATTTCCCTGGTCCGGGACCTGCCATGGCTGGACCTCGCCTTCGGCGGGACTGTCCTGGGGGCGATCCTGTTCGTCATTTGGTCCAACCTGATCGTCACGGCGGCCACCAACGGCGTCAACCTCACCGACGGCCTGGATGGCCTGGCCGCCGGCGCCTCCATCATGGTGTTCGGTGCATATACGCTGATGGGCATATGGCAGAGCAACCAGGCCTGCGGGTCGCCCCGGGAAGCCGGCAGCGGCTGCTACCTGGTCCGGGATCCTCTGGATCTGGCACTGCTTGCCGCCATACTGAGTGCAGCACTGGTGGGATTCCTCTGGTGGAACACCTCGCCGGCCAAGATCTTCATGGGCGACACCGGCTCGCTGGCCATCGGTGGAGCGGTGGCCGGATTCGCCATCCTTTCCAGGACGGAACTGCTCCTGGGGATCGTTGGCGGCCTCTTCGTCCTGATCACCCTGTCAGTCATCATCCAGGTGGGCTACTTCAAAGCCACGGGCGGAAAGCGAGTGTTCAAAATGGCGCCGCTGCAGCACCACTTCGAACTGAAGGGGTGGGCCGAGGTCACCGTTGTGGTCCGGTTCTGGATCCTGGGCGGCCTCTTCGTCGCCGTGGGCCTGGGCATCTTCTACGCTGAATGGGTTGTACTGCTGTGACCGTTTCCCCCCGCCTGGCCAACCTCGTCTCCTGGGACTCCGATTGGGCCGGCCTGCGTGTTGCCGTCACCGGCATCGGCGTCTCCGGGTTCGCAGCGGCAGACACCCTGATCGAACTTGGCGCACGCGTCGTGGTGGTGGATGCCGCCACCAGCGACACAGCGCGGGCCCACGCCGACACCCTGAAAATCGTGGGTGCGGCCGACGTCCTGCTCGGTGCGGAAGCCGTCAACCATGTTCCGCTGATCGACGGCGAACTCCCTGAACTCATCGTCACCTCACCAGGCTGGCGCCCGGACCAGGCCCTCCTCGCCGCTGCGGCCCGTGCGCACATCCCCGTGTGGGGAGACGTCGAGCTCGCCTGGCGGGTCCGGATCAGGGAAGGCCGCAAGACTGCCGACTGGCTGGCGATTACGGGAACAAACGGCAAGACCACCACGGTCGGCCTGACGGAATCGATGCTCCGGGCTGCCGGGCTCAAGGCCATCGCCGTGGGCAATGTCGGGACACCCATCCTCGATGCCCTTCGCGATCCGGTTGACTACGACGTTTTCGCCGTCGAGCTCTCCAGCTTCCAGCTGCATTGGGCCGAATCGCTCTCCCCGGTGGCCAGCGTGTGCCTCAACGTGGCCGAGGACCACGTTGACTGGCACGGCTCCTATGACTCGTACCTGGCGGACAAGGCCAAGGTTTACGAACACACCCAGAAGGCCTGCATCTATAACGCCGAGCAGATTGAAACCGAACGCATGGTGGAAAACGCCGACGTCGTTGAGGGCTGCCGTGCAGTGGGCTTCACCACGGTCACGCCCGCCGTCAGCATGCTCGGAGTGGTGGAAGGGCTGCTCGTGGACCGGGCGTTCATTGAAGAACGCCGCGACAGTGCAGCGGAACTTGCCTCCATGGCCGATCTCGGTCCGCTGGCACCGCGCCACATGGTGGCCAATGCCCTCGCCGCCGCGGGCCTGGTCCGTGCCTACGGGGTTGAGGCCAAGGCTGTCCGCCAAGGCATCCTCGACTATGTGCCGGGGGACCACCGCATCCAGCCGGTGGCTCGCATGAACGGCGTCCTCTGGGTCAACGACTCGAAAGCCACCAACCCGCATGCCGCGTCGGCATCCCTCTCCGCCTTCACCAAGGTGGTGTGGATAGCCGGTGGGCTCTCAAAGGGCGTCAGCTACGACGACCTTGTCAGGCAGCACGCCGCCCGGCTCAAGGCGGTGGTCCTGATCGGAACAGACACGGGCCCGCTGCGTGAGGCCCTCCAGCGACACGCGCCGGATGTCCCGGTCATCGAGCCGGACGCGGGCGACACTGAAGAGGTGGAGACTGCTTCGGCGCCCGGTGCCACACCGGCCGGATCCCCGGCCAACGGACAAGTGGTGATGACCCGGGCCGTCGCGTCAGCAGCCCGGCTCGCCGAATCAGGCAACACCGTGCTGATGGCTCCGGCAGCGGCCTCCATGGATCAGTTCTCTTCCTACGCTCACCGTGGTGGTGCATTCATCGACGCTGTCCGCGAGCTGGTGGAAGGGCAGGCCCAGACCGGCGAGGAGTAACAATGGTCAGCACGCCCACCCGGCCGCCGGGCAGCAAGTCGCGCTCCGGTTCCGCAGCCAAGGACGCGCGGCCGCCGGCTTCAGCCCGGATGAGACTGCAGGCACTGCACCACAAGTTCTGGTCCGCCCTGGAGGGTACCGGAACCTCCAGGAACGGCTCCACCTACTACCTGATCCTCGGAGCCACCCTTGCGCTGACCGCCATCGGCATCATGATGGTCCTCTCCGCTTCCAGCGTCGAATCGATCGCAGCCGGCAAATCCCCCTATGGGGACGCCATGAAGCAGGGCGTTTTCGCGGCGATCGGTATCTTCACCATGTTCGTCCTTTCGCGCATCAACGTCGTGTGGCTCAAGCGGCTGGCATGGCCCGCCGTCGGTGCCGCCGTGCTGCTGCTGGGGCTGGTCCAGGTAGTCGGCTCGGAGATCAACGGCAACAGGAACTGGATCGACGTCGGCGGCATCACCTTCCAGCCCTCGGAAGCGGCAAAGCTGGCCCTTGCCCTCTGGATGGCCACCGTCCTGGCCATGAAGGGCAGGCTGCTCAGCCGGTGGCAGCACGTGTTGGTTCCGGCGGTCCCCATGGCCGCGGTCGTCATCGTCCTGATCCTGGTGGGCAACGACCTCGGCACGGCCATGATCATCATGATGATCGTGGCCGCGGCCCTCTTCTTCGCGGGCGTACCGCTCTATCTGTTCGGGATCGCGGGCATCATCGCCGCCGCCGGTACCGCCTTCATGGCCGTCACCAGTTCCAACCGGATGTGCCGGATTACCTCCTGGTGGACCGGGCAGTCCTGCGCCGACGGCATCGACGCCAACTACCAGGCAACCAACGGCCTCTACGGCCTCGCCTCCGGAGGCTGGCTCGGCGTGGGCCTGGGCCAGAGCCGGCAAAAGTACAGCTGGATCCCCGAGGCCCACAACGACTTCATCTTCGCCATCATCGGCGAGGAACTCGGCTTGGTGGGGACCGTCGTCGTACTGGTCCTGTTCGCCATCCTGGGCGCCGCGATCTACCGCGTCGTGGTGGCACAGGAGGACATGTTCCACCGCGTCCTGGCCGGCACCATCATGGTCTGGCTGCTGGGGCAGGCCACCGTCAATATGTCCGTGGTCACCGGGCTAATGCCCGTCATCGGCGTGCCGCTGCCGTTCATTTCCTACGGCGGCTCGGCCCTGCTGATGTCACTGTGCGCCATCGGCGTGGTTCTTTCACTTGCCCGGGAACAAATGGCCCCAGCCATCCGGCCCAAACGGATGCTCAAGCTCAAGGCCCGGAAAGACCGCCACAAGAGCCAACCCAAGAATTCCAGAAAGCGTGCTTAACCTCAGATGACACCTGCCACACCCTCTATCGTCCTGGCCGGCGGCGGAACCGCCGGCCATATCAGCCCGCTGCTCGCCATCGCCGCGGCGCTCCGGAGCGAAGCGCCGGGGGCGGACATCCTTGCCGTCGGAACACCCTCGGGGATGGAAACGCGGCTGGTGCCGGCGGCCGGCGTCCAACTGGCCACCATCGACCGCGTGCCCTTCCCGCGGAAACCGTCAGCGGACCTGTTGCGCCTGCCCGGCAGGCTGGCCGGCGCCGTCCGCCAGGCCGGGGCCATCCTGGACCGGGCGCACGCTGATGTTCTGGTGGGAGTGGGAGGGTATGTCTGCACCCCCATGTACCTGGCCGCCCGAAAGCGCCGCATTCCCGTGGTGATCCACGAGGCCAACGCGCGCCCGGGACTGGCCAACCGGGTCGGGGCATTCCTCAACGGCAGGGTGGCCGTGGCATTCGAAGGCACCCCGCTCCGGAACGCCGTCCACGTGGGAATGCCCATGCGGAAGGAAATCTCCGGGCTGGACCGCAAAGCTGCCAGGACTACGGCCAGGGCAGCCCTGGGGCTTGATCCCCAGCAGCCCACGTTGATTGTGACGGGCGGTTCCTCCGGGGCGCAAAGCATCAACCGGACCATCGCCGCCGCCGTGGGCCGGCTTGCCGACGCGGGCATCCAGACGCTGCACGTCACCGGCCGCGGCAAGACCGTGCTGGACGGGGCCGGCCAACCCCTCACCGCAGCCGGGTACCGGCAGGTGGAATACATCGACGGCATGGAGCTCGCCTACGCCGCGGCGGACCTCCTGCTGGCACGCTCGGGCGCCGCGACCGTCTGCGAGGTAGCCGCCGTGGGCGTTCCCGCCGTCCTGGTACCGCTGCCCATCGGCAACGGTGAACAGGCCCTCAACGCCGCCGGCCTGGTGGCCGCAGGCGGCGCCGTGCTGGTGGCCGACCGTGATTTCACGCCCGACTGGGTGGAACGCGAACTGATCCCCCTGGTCACCGACAAGGCCCGGCTCGCGGCCATGGAAGCCAAGTCCTACCGGCTCGGTATCCGAAACGCCGACCAGCGGATGGCTGGTCTCGTCCTGGAAGCGGTATCCGCATGAACCCCCACACCAACGCAGGCACGGACATCCTCGGCAAGGTGCACTTCATCGGCATCGGGGGAGTGGGCATGTCCGCCGTGGCACGGATCATGGTGGCCCGCGGCGTCCCGGTCAGCGGATCCGATGCCAAGGACCTGCCCGTCATGTCGGACCTCGCGGCGGCCGGTGCCCGCATCGCGGTCGGGTACGACGCGGAGAACCTGGGAGACGCGGAGACGGTGGTGGCCGGATCGGCCATCAGGGACGATAATCCGGAACTGGCTGCCGCGAGGCAGGCAGGGCTGCCAGTCCTGCACCGCTCCGAGGCCCTCGCCGCCACCATGGGGGATGACGCCGTGGTGACGGTGGCGGGAACGCATGGAAAATCCACCACGACCTCCATGATCACCGTATTGCTGCGGGCCGCCGGGCTGGACCCCTCCTTCGCCGTGGGGGCCAACATTCCGGCGCTTGGCGTCAATGCCGCCCACGGGACATCGGGCATCTTCGTGGCGGAGGCCGACGAATCCGATGGCTCCTTCCTCAATTACCGGCCACGGATCGCCGTCGTCACCAACGTCGAGCCCGACCACCTCGACTACTACGGCACAGCCGAAGCCGTCTACGAGTCCTTCGACCGGTTCACCGCCCTGCTGCCCCCTGACGGGCTCCTCATTGCCTGTGCTGACGACGCCGGGGCGCTGGCCCTCGCGGAAAGGACCAGGGCCCGCGGCGCCACGCGGGTGGTCCTGTACGGCACGAACGAAGCCGCGGACGTTCGGTTGCTCGACGACGGTCCTGGCCGCGTCGCCGTGGCAAACCCCGCCGGGCAGTTTCCGCTGGCCTTGCAGGTTCCCGGCCGGCACAACGCACTCAACGCCGCGGCGGCGTTTGCCGTGGCCCTGGAGCTGGGCGTGGAGCCGGCGGCCGCCGCAGCCGGCCTTGCCAGCTTCTCGGGAGCGTCCCGCCGCTTCGAACTGAAGGGCACGGCGAGGGGGGTTCGCGTCTTCGACGACTACGCCCACCATCCCACGGAAGTCCGCGCTGCCCTTGCCGCGGCCCGCTCCGTCGCCGGAGACCACAAGGTGCACGTCCTGTTCCAGCCGCACCTGTTCTCCCGGACCCGGGAGTTCGCCGCCGAATTCGCCGATGCCCTGAACCTGGCAGACACCGCCCTGGTCCTGGACATCTACCCTGCCAGGGAGGACCCCATTCCGGGCGTCACCAGCCAGCTCATCGCCGACCACCTCACCGGGGGAGGACGGCTGGTAGCCGCCGATGACGCCGTCGCCACCCTGGCGGCAGCTGCTGGCGACGGCGACGTCGTCCTCACTGTCGGTGCCGGCGACGTCACGGCCTACGGTCCCCGGATCGTGGAGGCGCTCCATGCCTAGCTCGCGCCGGCCCACCTACGCCCCTCCGAAGGGAAGCAATCGTGCCGACACCACGGCGGGCACCGCTTCCCGGAAAGACCCGGCGAACGGGGCGCCCCGTGCCACCGGTGGGGACGTCATCACCGCCTCCCGCGGCATCCAGGACCCGGCCCCGGAACAATCGGCGACAGCGCAGGAACCCGCCGGCGCGACGGTCCTGGCGTTCCCGGAGCCCAAAGCCAAACGACGCCGGAAGAGATTCCTCATTGCCCTCGGAACCGTGTTGGTGCTGGTGGCAGGCATCCTGGCCGGTGCCATCTATTCACCCGTCCTCGCCCTGCAGACGATCTCGGTCAGCGGCACCCGGCTCCTGACGCCCGCCCAGGTCCAGGCGGCCCTGGAGCCGCTCCGCGGCAAGCCGCTGCCACAGATCAGTGAAGACGACGTACGCGGCCTTCTCGGGCCCCTGGTCCAGGTCAAGTCCGTCTCGGTCGAGGCACGGCCGCCTTCCACGCTCGCCATTTCCGTGCATGAGCGGGTTCCGGTAGCCCTGGTCAAGCAGGGGGAGCAGTACCAGCTGGTGGACGTCGACGGCGTCCAGCTCGGTACCACGGCCGACCCGGCATCGGCCTCGCTGCCGGTGATTGACGGCGGTGCCGGAGCGATCGGCCAGGACCTGTTCCGTGCCACGGCGGCAGTCCTGGGTGCATTGCCCGCGGACGTGCTGGCCAAGCTGTCCAACGCCTCAGCCCAGTCCGTGGATGCCGTGGAGCTGAAGCTTGTGGACGGCCAGACGATCGTGTGGGGCAACGCGTCGGAGAAGGAACTCAAGGCCAAGGTGCTGGCCGCGCTCCTGAAGGTTCCGGCGGATCCGAAGAACCCCGTCAGGGTCTACGATGTCAGTGTGCCCCGGCACCCCGTGACGCGCTGAGCGCTTTCTTTCCCCGTATTAATCCGACACGCGGACCCGGTCATTGAATGTCGGAACCAGAGGAAATACCGTCACAGACATGAGTTACTTGACATAACTATAACCTTCAAGTCGAAGGTTAAGGTTGCAGACTTCAAGCTCACCATCAGTTTTCGCAATACAGACACGAACAAGGGACACGTAACGTGGCAGCTCCGCAGAATTACTTGGCCGTCATCAAAGTCGTCGGCATCGGCGGCGGTGGCGTGAACGCAGTCAACCGCATGATCGAGGTCGGCCTCAGGGGTGTTGAGTTCATCGCCATCAACACCGACGCCCAGGCCCTGCTGATGAGCGACGCCGACGTCAAGCTCGACGTCGGGCGCGAGCTGACCCGAGGCCTGGGTGCCGGCGCCAACCCGGAGGTGGGCAAGCAGGCTGCCGAGGACCACGCTGACGAGATCGAAGAAGTCCTCCGCGGCGCCGACATGGTCTTCGTGACCGCCGGCGAAGGCGGCGGAACGGGCACCGGCGGCGCTCCCGTCGTCGCCCGGATCGCACGCTCCCTGGGGGCCCTGACCATTGGCGTGGTCACCCGACCGTTCACCTTCGAGGGCCGGCGCCGCGCCGGCTCCGCCGAGGCCGGCATCGACGCCTTGCGTGATGAAGTGGACACCCTGATCGTGATCCCCAATGACCGCCTGCTCTCCATCAGCGACCGCAACGTTTCGGTGCTGGACGCCTTCCGCTCCGCCGACCAGGTCCTGCTGTCCGGTGTCCAGGGCATCACCGACCTCATTACCACCCCCGGCCTGATCAACCTCGACTTCGCGGACGTCAAGTCCGTGATGCAGGGTGCCGGTTCCGCGCTCATGGGCATCGGGTCGGCCCGCGGCGAAGACCGCGCCGTCAAGGCTGCCGAACTGGCCATTGCCTCCCCGTTGCTGGAAGCCTCCATCGACGGCGCGCACGGCGTGCTGCTCTCCATCCAGGGCGGCTCCGACCTGGGCCTGTTCGAGATCAACGAAGCCGCACGGTTGGTCCAGGAGGTGGCCCACCCCGAGGCCAACATCATTTTCGGTGCCGTCATTGACGACGCCCTGGGCGACGAAGCACGCGTCACCGTCATCGCCGCCGGCTTCGACGACGTCAAGGCCACCTCACCGTCCATGGACCAGTCACAGCCGCAGACCGCCCCCCAGCGGCCCGCTGCCCCCGCTGCCGCCCCCGCCTCGGCCCACTCCCAGGGCGGAAACCACCAGGGCAACGGAAGCCACCAGCAGAACGTGCAGCCCATCCACGCCGGCGTTGGTGCGGCGGGCCTGAGCAACTGGGGCCAGCAGCGTCCGTCTGCCGTCCCGGCCGACTCCGGCTTCGACGTCGACCTCCCGTCCGTAGTGGAGCCGGACCTGACCGGCAACCACCCGGACGACCTGGATGTCCCCGACTTCCTGAAGTAGGCACCGGCTTGTTCCATTGGCGCGCCGACATCCTGCCCGGGGTGTCGGCCGCATTCACCGACGCGAGTGCCGGAAACCTGGCCCTCCACGTGGGAGACGACCCCGCCCGGGTCATGGAGCGCCGGAGCCGCCTGGAGGAATCCATCGGCGCCGCTCCGCGGTCACTGCGCTTCATGAACCAGGTCCACGGAACCACCGTCGCTTTAATGGACGCGGACTCTCCCGTTCCCGAAGCCGACGCCATGGTGTCCCAGGGCATTCCCCTGGCCGTCATGGTGGCGGACTGCATCCCGGTCCTGCTCGCGGGGGAGTCGGCCAACGGGCCGGTTCTCGCCGCCGTCCACGCCGGCCGTCCCGGGACCGCCAACGGTGTGCTCCCGGCGGCCGTGGAGGCCATGGAATCCCTGGGGGCGTCCCGCGTCCGTGCCTGGCTGGGGCCCTCCATCTGCGGTGCCTGCTACGAAGTACCCGCCGCGCTGCGCGAGGAGGTAGCCGCCAAGTTGCCCGCAACGTGGAGTACCACCTCCTGGGGGACCCCCGGGCTGGACCTCCCGGCCGGTGCCCGGAGCCAGCTCAAGGCCGCCGGCGTGGAAGTGGCCTACTCCGGTCCCTGCACCCTCGAGACCGACACGCTGTTCTCCTACCGCCGCAACCGGAACACCGGCCGTTTCGCCGGACTGGTGTGGTGCCATGACTGAGTATCCGCAGGACCCCC
This sequence comes from Arthrobacter sp. 135MFCol5.1, assembly GCF_000374865.1. Classification (GTDB taxonomy): domain Bacteria; phylum Actinomycetota; class Actinomycetes; order Actinomycetales; family Micrococcaceae; genus Arthrobacter. The sequence goes on from NZ_KB895467.1 coordinate 73,102, forward strand.
GGGACCCGGCGTCCGATCCCCGCGCCGCGGAACTCGCCATCAGGCTGGCCGCGGTACGCCACCGGATCGCGGCCGCCGCCGAGGCGAGCGGCCGCAGCGGCCGGCCGCCGTCGCTCATCGTGGTCACCAAGTTCCACCCGGCCGCGGACATCCGCCGGCTCGCGGCCCTCGGGGTCACCGATGTGGGCGAGAACAGGGACCAGGAGGCAGCGGCGAAGGCCGACGAACTGGCCGGACTGGCCCTCAACTGGCATTTCGTGGGCCAACTGCAGAGCAAGAAGGCAAGATCGGTGGTCCGGTACGCCGCCGCCGTCCACTCAGTGGACCGCCTCCAGCTCGTGGACGCCCTCGGCAAGGCAGTGCGAAACGAGATGGATTCCGGCGGGCGGGACCCTTTGGCGTGCTTCATCCAGGTCAGCCTGGAGGACGACGGCGGCACGCACCGCGGCGGGGCGGCCCTGGCCGATGTGCCACTCCTGGCGGAGAGGATCGCCGCGTCAGCCGGCCTCCACCTTGCCGGCGTCATGGCCGTTGCGCCGCTGGGCGCGTCACCGGAGCCGGCCTTCGAGAAGCTCGCTGCGGTCTCGGCCCGCCTGGTGGCCGACCACCCGGGGGCGGCTGCCATCTCGGCCGGCATGAGCCAGGACCTGGAGGCGGCCATCAAGTTCGGGGCGACACACCTGCGGATCGGTTCCGATATTCTCGGTTCGCGTCCCGCGGTGGGGTAGCGTCGGACCTGTTGGAAGTGATGGGCGGGGGACTCCAGTGCTGTCAAGTCATTGGGCGGCCCGCTTACGGGACACGATTAGGAGTCGACCATGGCCGGCGCTCTGCGCAAGACAATGATCTATCTTGGGCTCGCCGACGGCGATGAGCATTACGAGTCCGAGCAACAGACCACACGTAAGGATGAGGACGAACCCATGGAAGTCGACCGCGAGGAACGCCGTGCCCCGGCACCGGTCCGCGAAGTCAGCCGTGAGGCGTCCTACACCCCTGAAGAGGAATACCGCGCCCCAGTGACCCCGATTAAGCGTGCGGCCTCGAGCCGTGAAGAAAACACCGGACTTCGGCAGATCACTACCATCCATCCCCGCTCCTACAACGATGCCAAGCTCATCGGTGAGAGCTTCCGGGACGGTATCCCGGTGATCATGAACGTCACGGACATGGGCGAGGCAGACGCAAAGCGCCTGGTGGACTTCTCGGCCGGACTCGTCTTCGGCCTCCGCGGCAGCATCGAACGGGTGACCAACAAGGTGTTCCTGCTCTCGCCGTCCTACGTCGAAGTGATCGGTGACGACAAGAAAGTCAGCGACACCCAGGCCAGTTTCTTCAACCAGAGCTGACGGCCAAGGCCGACGACAGATGCCAGGCAGGGACACCTGTCTGGCATCTGTGCTGAAATAGACTTGACAACTGCAGCACACCGCGGCATCCGAACGGGATGGTCCGCACGAAATATGGAGATATGAAATAAGTCATGGGAATTGTTTTCGGACTTCTCTATCTCGTGTTGCTGCTGTTCTTCGTGGCCCTCATCATCCGCCTGGTCTACGACTGGGTGCAGATGTTCGCGAGGGAATGGCGGCCACGCGGTGCGGCCCTCGTGGTGGCGCACGCTGTGTATTCCATCACTGATCCGCCGCTCAAGGGGCTGCGGCGGTTGATCCCGCCCCTTCGGCTTGGCGGCATCTCCCTGGACCTGGGCTTCCTGATCCTGTTCATCGGCGTCAGCATTGCGATGAGCATCACCAGGAATCTGGCCTGATCCACCAACAAAGACTTGGCAATGCAGGATGATCCTCCCGGGAACAGCTACTGTAAAGCGAAGAAACCTCCCGTTTGACACCGCGGTGTTGAATTAGAGTAAGCAGACCAAATTTAGGTACCGTAGTTTTGACGGCCGGAAGGCCTACTGACTAACCAGACCAGTGAGGTGACCAGATGGCTTTGACGCCAGAAGACGTTGTCAACAAGCGCTTTCAGCCCACCAAGTTCCGCGAGGGCTATGACCAGGACGAGGTTGACGACTTCCTGGACGAAATCGTCGTCGAACTCCGCCGCCTGAACCAGGAAAACGACGAGCTCCGCAAGAAGCTCGCCGACGCCGGCTCCAGCGTCCCGGCAAGCACCACCGCCGCACCTGTGGTTGAGAAGGTCCCCGCCCCGGTCAAGTCCGACAAGGATGAGGCCCGCGAGAAGGCTGAAGCCGAAGCGAAGGCCGCCGAAGCCAGCAAGAAGAAGGACGTCGAGCCGGCCGCTCCGGTTGCAGCCGCCCCCGCAGCGCCCGCCGCCTCCACTCCTTCCGCCGAGTCCGCTGCCGGCCTGCTGGCCATGGCGCAGCAGATGCACGACCGCCACGTCGCCGAAGGCCAGGCCCAGAAGGACAAGATCATCGCCGAGGCGCAGATCGAAGCCAGCAGCCTCGTCAACGACGCACAGGAAAAGTCCCGCAAGATCCTGGGCGCACTGGAGCAGCAGCGTTCGGTCCTCGAGCGCAAGGTGGAGCAGCTCCGCGGCTTCGAACGCGACTACCGTTCACGCCTGAAGGCCTACATCGAAGGCCAGCTCCGCGACCTGGACGCACGTGGTTCCGTTGCGACGCCGGAAGTCAGCGAAGCAAACTAACCCTGGCAACACGTATTCTGAAAGCCGGTGGCTGAGGATTCCTCGGCCACCGGCTTTTGGCATTGACACCTAAGTTTTTCGAAGTGAAAGCACCATGACTGACGAACTTGCAGCCGACGCCGCACGGCCGGCCCCCTCCTCTCCGCGCCCCCGACGGGCTGTGCTGCTGTCCCTCTTCGGCGGGTTCGCGGTCTTTGCCTACGTCCTGGACCAGCTCACCAAACTCTGGGTGACGTCCACCATGGTGGAAGGCGAAAGGATCCCGGTCCTGCCGCCCCTGCTGCACTGGTACTTCATCCGGAACTCAGGTGCCGCGTTTTCGATCGGGGAGAACGTCACCTGGGTGTTCTCGATCATCATGGCCGGCGTCGCAATCGCCATTCTCTTCCAGGTCCGGAAGCTGGGCTCGGCCTGGTGGTCCCTGGCTCTCGGGCTGCTGCTGGGCGGCGCCCTGGGCAACCTCACCGACCGGCTCTTCCGCGAGCCCTCCTTCGGCATGGGCCATGTGGTGGACTTCATTCAGCTTCCCAACTTCGCGATCTTCAATATCGCGGATTCCGCCGTCGTGTCTGCCGTCGCCATCATCTGCATCCTGACCATTCGCGGAATCGCGCTGGACGGAACGCGCCTCGGGACTGCACACAAGGACAAGCCCGGCCATGAGTGAGCGAATCGTCGTGGCCGAGGAATTCGGCGGGACCCGGGCCGACGCCGGACTGGCCGGCCTCCTGGGCGTGTCCCGGTCCGTGGCCGCATCCTTGCTGGCCGAGGGCCATGTCCTCACCCGGGGGAAGGCGCTCGGGAAATCGGCAAAACTTGTGGCGGGGGATGTCCTTGACGTCACCGTCCCGGAGCGGCGGGACCCGCTGGAAGTCGTGGAGGAAGTTGTGGAAGGCCTGAAGATCCTGCTGGACGACGAGGACTTTGTCGTCGTCGACAAACCCGTGGGTGTCGCTGCGCATCCCTCGCCCGGCTGGGTTGGCCCCACTGTGGTGGGCGGACTGGCCGGTGCAGGCTACCGCATCTCCACCTCCGGCGCACCGGAGCGGGCGGGGATCGTGCACCGGCTCGACGTCGGCACCTCCGGGGTGATGGTGGTGGCGAAGTCCGAGCGGGCCTACACAGCCCTCAAGCGGGCCTTCAAGGAGCGCACTGTGGACAAGGTGTACCACGCGGTGGTCCAGGGCCTCCCGGACCCGCTGACAGGAACCATCGACGCGCCCATCGGACGGCATCCCGGCCACGACTGGCGCTTTGCCGTCATCGAGGACGGCCGGCCCTCGGTAACCCATTACGAAGTCCTGGAGGCTTTCGGGAAGGCAAGCCTGGTGGAAGTGCACCTGGAGACGGGCCGGACGCACCAGATCCGGGTCCATTTCTCAGCCCTCCGCCATCCCTGCGCCGGTGACCTCACCTATGGCGCCGACCCGCGCCTCGCGGCCACCCTGGGGCTCACCCGGCAGTGGCTCCACGCCCGCCAGCTGGGATTCGACCACCCGGTGACAGGGGAACGCGTCACTGTCACCAGCGACTATCCGCAGGACCTGGCCTACGCCCTGGAACTGCTGGAGTCGGGACAGGCCTGACACGGGCGGCCTGGCCGGGCCGCCAACTGCCAGCGCTTAGAATGGTGCGGTGAGTTCCAGCAAAGATTCGTTTGTCCACCTGCACACCCACACCGAATATTCCATGCTGGATGGAGCTGCCCGCCTGGGCGAGCTGTTCGATGAAACCGAGCGCCTGGGGATGCCGGCCCTTGCCACCACAGACCACGGCTACTTGTTCGGGGCGTTCGATTTCTGGCGCAAGGCCACGGACAAGGGCATCAAGCCGATCATCGGCGTCGAAGCCTACGTAACCCCCGGCACGGCCCGCACGGACAAGGAACGCGTCCGCTGGGGCGACGAATCCCAGCGCAAGGACGACGTCTCCGGTGGTGGCTCGTACACCCATATGACGCTCCTGAGCTACAACAACGTGGGCATGCGGAACCTCTTCCGGGCCTCCTCCATCGCCTCCCTCGATTCGGTGTTCGGCAAGTGGCCGCGGCTTGACCGCGAACTGCTCAACACCTACTCCGAGGGGCTGATTGCCACCACCGGATGTCCCTCCGGCGAAGTGCAGACCAGGCTCCGGCTCGGCCAGTACCGCGAAGCGCTGGAGGCGGCCGCCGAGTTCCGGGACATCTTCGGCGCGGAAAACTACTTCTGCGAGCTGATGGACCACGGGCTGGACATTGAGCGTCGGGTCACCGGCGACCTCCTGAGGCTCGCCAAGGACCTCAACCTGCCGCTGGTGGCCACCAACGACCTCCACTACACCCACGAGCACGATGCCAAGGCCCATGAGGCCCTGCTGGCCATCCAGTCGGGCTCCACGCTGCTCGAACCCACGTACGACAACGGCGGTTCGCGGTTCGCCTTCTCCGGCAGCGGCTACTACCTCAAATCCCCGCAGGAGATGCGCGAGCTTTTCCGCGACCACCCGGAAGCCTGCGACAACACCCTGCTGATCGCTGAGCGCTGCGAGGTGTCCTTCAATACGGACGCCAACTTCATGCCCAGGTTCCCCTGCCCGCCCGGCGAGGACGAGACCTCGTGGCTGGTCAAGGAAGTGGACAAGGGCCTGCAGTACCGCTACCCGGGAGGCATCCCGGACGAGGTCCGCAAGCAGGCGGACTACGAGCTCGGCGTCATCACGTCCATGGGGTTTCCGGGCTACTTCCTGGTGGTTGCCGACTTCATCAACTGGGCCAAGAACAACGGCATCCGCGTTGGCCCCGGCCGTGGTTCGGGTGCCGGTTCCATGGTGGCCTACGCTATGCGCATCACCGACCTCGACCCCCTGCGCCACGGCCTGATCTTCGAACGGTTCCTGAACCCGGACCGCGTCTCCATGCCCGACTTCGACGTCGACTTCGATGACCGGCGCCGTTCCGAAGTGATCGACTACGTGACCCGCAAGTACGGTGACGAACGCGTCGCCATGATCGTCACGTACGGCACCATCAAGACCAAGCAGGCCCTCAAGGACTCCTCCCGGGTCCTGGGCTACCCGTTCAGCATGGGTGAACAGCTGACCAAGGCCCTGCCCCCCGCCGTGATGGCCAAGGACATTCCGCTCGCGGATATCCAGAACCCCGAAGCCAAGCGCTACAGCGAGGCCGGCGATTTCCGGCAGCTGATCGCCACCGACCCGGAAGCCGCCAAGGTCTTCGAAACGGCCCTTGGCATTGAAGGGCTGAAGCGCCAGTGGGGCGTGCACGCAGCCGGCGTCATCATGTCCTCGGACCCCATCATCGACGTCATCCCCATCATGCGCCGCTTCCAGGACGGCCAGGTGATCACCCAGTTCGACTACCCGACGTCCGAGGGCCTTGGCCTGATCAAGATGGACTTCCTGGGCCTGCGGAACCTGACGATCATTTCCGATGCCCTCGAGAACATTAAAATGAACCGCGGCATCGACCTCGACCTGGAAAACCTGGAGCTCGACGACGCCCCGTCCTACGAACTCCTGGCCCGCGGCGACACCCTGGGCGTGTTCCAGCTCGACGGCGGCCCCATGCGTTCCCTGCTCAAGCTCATGAAGCCTGACAACTTCGAAGACATCTCCGCCGTGCTGGCGTTGTACCGGCCAGGCCCCATGGGCGCCAATGCCCACACTGACTACGCGCTGCGCAAGAACGGGATCCAGGAAGTCATTCCCATCCACCCCGAGCTGGAGGAACCGCTCAAGGAGATCCTCGGCGGCACGTACGGCCTGATCGTGTACCAGGAGCAGGTGATGGCCGTGGCGCAAAAGCTGGCCGGCTACTCGCTGGGCCAGGCAGATATCCTCCGGCGCGCCATGGGCAAGAAGAAGAAGTCGGAACTGGACAAGCAGTTCGCCGGCTTCTCCCAGGGCATGCAGGACAACGGTTACTCCATGGAGGCCGTCAAGACCCTGTGGGACATCCTCCTGCCCTTCTCCGACTACGCCTTCAACAAGGCCCACTCCGCCGCGTACGGGGTGATCTCCTACTGGACGGCCTACCTGAAGGCGCACTATGCGCCGGAGTACATGGCTGCACTGCTGACCTCCGTCGGTGACGATAAGGACAAGTCGGCAATCTACCTGAACGAATGCCGCCGCATGGGCATCACGGTGCTTCCGCCGGATGTCAATGAGTCGGCCCTGAACTTCACCCCGGTGGGCAATGACATCCGCTTCGGCATGGGCGCTATCCGCAACGTGGGTGCGAACGCCGTCGATGCCATGGTCACCGCGCGCGAGAGCGAAGGTGCCTACACGTCCTTCAAGGACTTCCTGATGAAGGTTCCGGCGGTGGTGTGCAACAAGAGGACCATCGAATCCCTGATCAAGTCCGGGGCCTTCGACTCCCTGGGCCATCACCGGCGTGCGCTGGCCATGATCCACGAAGAGGCAATCGACTCCGTCATCACCTTGAAGCGGAACGAGGCGATCGGCCAGTTCGACCTCTTCGCCGGCTTTGAGGAAGCCGAATCGGAAGCGTCGCTCAGCATCGAAATCCCGGACCTGCCCGAGTGGGAGAAGAAGGACAAACTGTCCTTCGAACGGGACATGCTGGGCCTGTACGTCTCGGACCACCCGCTGCAGGGCCTCGAGGGGCTGTTGAGCCAGCACGCGGAGATGAGCATCACGACCATCATCGGCGAAGACGGGCCGCAGGACGGCGCCATCATCACCATCGCCGGCATGATCACCTCGTTGAGCCGCCGCATCGCCAAAGCCAGCGGCAATGCCTACGCCCGGGCCGAGATCGAGGACCTCGGCGGTTCCATCGAAGTGATGTTCTTCGGCCAGGTCTACGGGCCTATCGCCTCCGTGCTCGCCGAGGACCTGATCGTGGTGGTCAAGGGGCGCCTGCAAAAGCGCGACGACGGCGCAATCACCCTCAACTGCATGGAGTTGTCCGTTCCGGACCTGAGCGAAGGCCTGCACGGGCCGCTGGTCATCACCATGCCCACCTACAAGGCAACCGAGGCAGTGGTGACGGAGCTGGGGGACGTGCTGCGCACGCACCGGGGCAACTCGGAGGTGCGGCTGCACCTCCAGGGCGACACCCGCACGGAAGTCATGGGCCTGCCCGTCCACCTGCGGGTGAACCCCAGCCCGTCGCTGTTCGGCGACCTGAAAGTGCTGCTGGGGCCGGCCTGCCTGGACGCCTGACGCAGGGGAGCACGACGCCGGAAGCCGGCTTCCGGCGTCGTCCGCGCCTTTGGCGTCTGGTCGCTTCAGCCCGGACCCGGGACGATGGAGTGCGCTAGATTTCGTAGTCCAGCGGGACAGGCTGCCCGTAGGCGCCCCCGTGGTAGAGCAGCGGCGCACCATCGCCGCCCACCTGGCCGTCCACCACCTGGACCACCACCACGGCATTGTTTTCGAACGACAGCCGCATCTGCACCTCGCCGATGAGCCAGCCGGCCACATCCTTCAGGATGGGCACCCCGTGCGGTCCGATTTCCCAGTGGTTCCCCTCGAACCGGTTGCCGGGCCGGGCGAACCGGGCTGCCAGTTCCTGGTTTTCGAGGCCCAGCATGTGCACGCCCAGGAACTGGGTGTTGGCAACGGCGGGCCAGGACCTGGAACTGCGGGCCATGTTGAACGTGAATCGCGGCGGTTTGGCCGACAGGGAGGCCACCGATGTTGCGGTGAATCCGTAGGGCTCGTCCTGGTAGTTCACGGTGATGATGGCGACGCCCGCGGCATGCCGCCGGAACATCTCCCTGAACGTCTGCTCAAAGGGCTCGCTGTTGTCGGTCACCGGAACTCCTGCACTAAGTGGCATATCTCTTTCCCCAAGCGTATTGGCCCGCGGGCCAGGCGGGAAAACACAGAGCCCTTGAACCGCTGACGGGCTCCGCAGGAACCTTTGTTAAGGTGTCTGTCATGACGAACTTTGGCCGCCCCGCGCGGCGGCTGCCCTGGTCCCTGCTGCTGGTCCCGGCGGCGGCAGGCGTTCCGGCCGGGCTCCTCTGGTGGCTGCTTGCCCCTGGCGGCCTGAACCTGATCACCCGGAACCCCGCTTTGGCATCGGGAACGGCACCGCTGGTGTGGCTGCCACGCGACCTGACACTTGCCGGGATTATGGTGCTGGCCGGTTGCCTGCTGGCCGTGTTCCTGGCCGACGGCAAGCGTCCGGACCCCCGGACGGCTCTGCTGGCGGGCCTGGTCGGCGCGGTGGCCGGCAGCCTGGCCGCCTGGGGAACCGGCCTCCTCGCGGGCCGGCTCTGGGGCCCGGCGGTGGACACCTCGGCCAATGCCAGCATCGCCTTCTCGCTCCGGGCGTTGCCGGTGCTGCTGCTGTGGCCGGCTGCCACGGCGGTCTCGGTCTTCGTTTTGGAGTTGGTGGGGATGGCAGGCCGGAAACCCGCCGGCACCGGCGGCGGAACGGCGGGCGGGAACAGCGCCGTAAAATAGTCCGGTGACCACTTCCCCGCAGCCTCCTGCCCCCGCGACTACCGCCGTCGACTTCCGCACCATCGACCTTCGCGGCCGCACCCTGACCCTGGCGGCCCTGCGCGCCGCCGTTCCGCGCGCCAAGGGCCAGACCGTGGCGGACGCCGAGGAAAAGGTCCTGGACATTATCGCCGCCGTCCGGCAGCGCGGCTTCGCGGCGTTGTCTGACCTTGCGTCAAGGTTCGACGGCGTGGATCAGCGCCATCCGCTGGTTCCCCGGGAGGCGATCGCCGCAGCCCTGGACGGTCTTGACCCGAAGGTGCGGGCAGCACTGGAGGAATCCATCAGCCGGGCACGGAAATTCGCCGACCGGCAGCGGCCCCGCAACGTTGACGTCGAACTGGGCGACGGCGCCGTCGTCAGCCAGAACTGGGTCCCCGTAGCGCGCGTTGGGCTGTACGTTCCGGGCGGCCTGGCAGTGTATCCGTCATCGGTGATCATGAACGTGGTGCCGGCGCTGGCGGCAGGGGTGGAATCCATTGCCCTTGCTTCGCCGCCCCAGAAAGAATTCGGCGGCCTGCCGCACCCCACCATCCTCGCCGCTGCGGCGCTGCTGGGTATCACCGAGGTCTACGGCATCGGCGGCGCACAGGCCATCGCCGCGTTTGCCTATGGGGTGGACGCCGGCGACGCGGGCCCCGCACTGGAACCGGTGGACGTGGTGACCGGGCCCGGCAACATCTTCGTCGCCACCGCCAAGCGCCTGGTCAAGGGAGTGGTGGGCATCGATTCGGAGGCAGGAACCACGGAGATCGCCATCCTTGCCGACGACTCCGCCCAACCGGCGCTGGTGGCCGCCGACCTGCTCAGCCAAGCCGAGCACGACCCCAAGGCAGCATCGGTGCTGGTCACCGATTCGGAGCCGTTGGCCATGGCGGTACGGGACGAGCTCGATCGGCAGGCCGCCGCAACCAAGCACTCCGCCCGCGTCCGGGAGGCCTTGTCCGGCCCCCAGTCCGGCGTCGTCCTGGTGGACAACCTGGACCAGGGAATCGCCGCGTGCGATGCCTACGCCGCCGAGCACCTGGAGATCATGACGCGGGACGCCGCCGCCGTGGCCGCGCGGATCCGGAATGCCGGCGCGATCTTTGTGGGCGACTACAGCCCCGTCAGCCTGGGGGACTACTGCGCAGGCTCGAACCACGTGCTGCCTACCAGCGGGACCGCTGCGTTCTCGTCCGGGCTTAACGTCACCACGTTCCTGCGCGCCATCCAGGTGGTCAATTACAGCCGGGAGGCCTTGGCGGAGGTCAGCGGCCACATTGTGAGCCTGTCCCGTGCCGAGGACCTGCCGGCCCACGGGGACGCCGTCAGCGCGCGGTTTCCTGGACGTGATTAGCCACTACATATAGGCCAACGGATACTACATGTAGTAATTACAGGCTTGTTATTACCCGGGATGCAGCCGTAAACTGGGACGGTAACACTGCGGTCCGGCGGCACTGCCGGTTTCGTTGCCGTTAGACGCCGGAAGGGAAGGGGAAACGCCATGTATTGTCCGTTCTGCCGCAACCCCGATTCCCGCGTCGTTGACAGCCGGATGGCCGATGACGGCTCGGCTATCCGACGCCGGCGCCAGTGCCCCGAATGCGGGCGCCGGTTCACCACCGTCGAAACCACCAGCCTCTCCGTCATCAAGCGCTCCGGCGTGGGCGAGCCGTTCAGCCGCAGCAAAGTGATCAACGGCGTGCGCAAAGCATGCCAGGGCCGGCCGGTCAGCGAAGACGACCTCGCCATGCTGGCCCAGGAGGTGGAAGAGCAGATCCGTTCCTCCGGCGCCGCCGAAATCGACGCGCACGAGGTAGGCCTGGTCATCCTCGGACCGCTCCAGAAGCTGGATGAGGTAGCGTACCTGCGCTTCGCCAGCGTGTACCAGGCATTCGAGTCCCTGGAGGACTTCGAATCGGCTATTGCACTGCTCCGCCACGAAGCCGTGGAAGGCGCCAAGGGCGCCTCCGGCCCGAAGAGCTCCGAGAAGAGCCCGCTCTAAGCTCCGGTGGCGGCAGCGGAGGGGAAGCCGCAGCCGCCACCGGCACCACCTTTACTTGGTGAGCTTGTGCTGCAATGCGATTTCCAGGGCCGCGCCAACGATCCCGGCCTCGTTCCGCAGGACGGCCGGAACAATCGGCGTCCTTAACTTGAGGTTGGGAAGGTACTCGTCCGCGCGCTTGGAGATTCCGCCGCCGACGATGAACAGCTCCGGGGAGAACAGGAACTCCACATGCGAGAAGTACCGCTGCAACAGCACGCTGTACTCGTCCCAAGAGAGCCCGTCCCGTTCGCGGGCCACGGCGGAGGCCTTCGATTCGGCATCGAAGCCGTCGATCTCCAAGTGCCCCAGTTCCGCGTTCGGCACCAGCTTCCCGTCGAAAATGAAGGCGGAGCCGATGCCTGTGCCCAGGGTGATGACCAGGACGGTGCCGGCGACTCCTTCGCCGGCACCGTACCGGGCTTCGGCCAGGCCCGCGGCATCGGCGTCGTTGATGACCTCCACGGGGCGGCCCAGCCGCTCGGTGAGGAGGGCGTCAATGTCCGTATCCAGCCAGCTCTTGTCCACGTTGGCGGCGGAGTGGACCACGCCGTGCTGGATGATGCCGGGGAAGGTCACGCCCACGGGGGAGCCGGCCTCCGGGGCCTCGGGGCGCGCAGAGAGCTCGGCGACTACCAGGGCCACTGCTTCGGCAACGGCCTCGGGCGTGGCGGGCTGCGGGGTGGGCACCCGGAAACGCTCGCCCAGGAGCTTGCCCTTCTTCAGGTCGACAATGCCGCCCTTGATGCCCGTACCGCCGATGTCGATGCCGATCAGTGGTGCGTTCTTGTGCGACTTCTCGTCCTTCTTGGCCAATGGGATTCCGTTCTAGGCTGGGGCGGGCAGGGAAGGGGCGGCCGGGGGCAGCCCCACAACAGGGTGGATCCTGCACCGGCATCGGATGCCGTGTGCGGGCAGGGGACAGACTACGGCAGGGTGAGGATTTCCGCACCGGTCTCGGTAACCAGCAGGGTGTGCTCGAATTGGGCGGTGCGCTTGTGGTCGCGGGTCACCACGGTCCAGTCATCGCTCCACATGTCCCATTCGACGGTGCCGAGGGTGAGCATCGGTTCGATCGTGAACACCATCCCCGTTTCGATCACGGTGTTGTAGGCGGGGGCGGCGTCGTAGTGCGGGATGATCAGTCCGGTGTGGAAAGCCTCGCCGACACCGTGGCCGGTGAAGTCCCGCACCACGCCGTAGCCGAAACGCTTGGCGTACGACTGGATGGCGCGGCCGATCACGTTGATTTCCCGGCCCGGTGCCACCGCCTTGATGGCCCGGTTGAGCGACTCCTGGGTGCGCTCCACCAGGAGCCGTGATTCCTCGTCCACGTCACCCACCAGGAACGTGTAGTTCGTGTCGCCGTGGACCCCGTTGATGAAGGCGGTGATGTCGATGTTCAGGATGTCGCCGTCCTGGACCACGGTGCTGTCCGGGATGCCGTGGCAAATGACCTCGTTCAGCGACGAGCACAGGGACTTGGGGAATCCGCGGTAGCCGAGCGTGGAGGGGTACGCGTGGTGGTCCAGCAGGAATTCGTGGCCCACCCTGTCCAGCTCATCGGTGGTGACACCGGGCTGGATGTGCTTGCCGACCTCCACGATGGCCTGGGCCGCGATCCGCCCGGCGACGCGGATCTTCTCGATCGTTTCGGCGGACTTGACCTCCGAACCCGTGAATTTGGCCGGGGCAGGCTTGCCGACGTACTCCGGACGGGGGATGGACGCCGGGACGGAACGCTGCGGGCCTACGGTACCCGGGGTGAGGGTTCCGGTGGGTGCAGTAGAGGCAAGGGAAGGCATAGATTGATCATATAAGGCACCGCAGAACGCCTAACAACCGACAAGCGGCGGAGGGCACACGTAAGTGTTTGTGTTACGTGGATCACCCCGCTGCTTTCCTGTCGCCGGAACGAGGAGCAACGATGACTGAGTACTGGTTCAACGTCAACACCCACGAAGTGGAAGAAGACCGGCTCTCCGACTGGAGCCAGCTCATTGGGCCCTACAAGACCCGGGAAGAAGCCGAACACGCCATCGAGAAGGTCAAGGCGCGCAACGAGGCCTGGGAAAAGGGCGACGACGACTGACCGGTTGGGTGGGCAGGCCGGCCGGGTGCCGGCCCGCCTGTTCCGCCCGCGTCGGCGGGGTGACGTTGAAAGCTAGAAGGAGTGTTCCGGGCCGGGGAACTGGCCGGAGCGGACGTCGTCGCCGTAGGCGGTGGCGGCGTCGAGCAGGGTGGTGCGCAGGTCCGCGTACTGTTTGACGAACTTGGCCATCCGGCCGCCCCGCAGGCCGGCCATGTCCTGCCAGACAAGGACCTGGCCCGTGGTCGCGTTCCCGGCGCCAATGCCGATGGTGGGGACGTCCACGGCAGCGTCCACCGCGGCCGCGGTGTCGGCCGGGACCATTTCCATGAGCACGCAGAATGCGCCTGCGTCGGAGAGGGCGCGGGCATCGTCGATCAGGCGTTGGGCGTCGTCGCCCCGGCCCTGCACGCGGTATCCGCCCAGTGCGTGTTCGCTTTGCGGGGTGAAACCGATGTGGGCCATGACCGGGATGCCCGCCTGCACCATTGCTCGCACCGTTGGGGCGTAGTACGCGCTGCCCTCGATTTTCACCGCATGCGCCAGGCCTTCCTTCAAAAAGCGGACACCGGTGGCGACGGCCTGTTCGGCACTGACTTCGTAGCTGCCGAAGGGCAGGTCCGCGACCACCATGGCGCGCTTCGCGGTCCTGGCCACGGCGCGGCACAGCGGCAGCAGTTCGTCCACGGTGACCGGAAGGCTGGTTTCGTTGCCGTAGACGTTGTTCGAGGCCGAATCACCGACCAGCAGCACTTCAATGCCGGCAGCGTCAAAGATCTCCGCCGTATATTGCTCGTAGGCGGTGAGCATGGCGAACCTGGTGCCGTCCCGCTTGGCCTGCTGCAGGTGGTGGATCCGGACCTTGGCCGGTTTTCGTCCGGCGGCAGGAGCCTCGTGCTGGCCGGGTCCGCTGCCGTACGGGGCGGGTACTTCGGCGGACGCGCTGGAGTCGGAGCTGTTGCTGGTGGCCATGGGATGAGCGTAGTGCGGGACCTGCCGTGCTTTCTACCGCAGCCGGTTCCGGGCAAAGGTGATTAGCGTCATAGCGGCCGTGCCGGAACGCCGTTGACGTCCGGCACGGAAGCCGCAAGGGCACCTCCCGGACCGCTCCGGAGGTTAATGCTGTGTTACGCACGGCTCAGGCTCAAGCATCGGCGCCGAATGATTAGTACAGTGTTGATGAACTGCTGCCGGCTTTCCCCTTTGCGCGGGCCCCGGAGCATGAACGTTGACCGGAGAAGAGGCCATCATGGACCGCCAGCAAGAATTTGTCCTGCGCACGATCGAAGAGCGCGACGTACGTTTCGTGCGCCTGTGGTTCACCGACGTCGTGGGATCGCTGAAGTCCGTAGCCCTGGCGCCGGCCGAGGTCGAGGGCGCCTTCGAGGAAGGCCTTGGCTTCGACGGCTCCGCCATCGAAGGGCTGGCCCGGGTCTTCGAATCCGACATGCTGGCCCAGCCCGATCCGTCCACCTTCCAGATCCTGCCCTGGCGTGGCGAGACGGAACAGACCTCGCGCATGTTCTGCGACATCCTCACTCCCGACGGCGAACCCTCGGCAGCGGACCCCCGCAACGTCCTTAAGCGCACGCTGGCCAAGGCCGCGGACATGGGCTTCACGTGCTACACCCACCCCGAAATCGAGTTCTACCTCCTGAAGTCCCAGGAACCGGGCCCGAACGGTGCACCGGTGCCGGTTGACGAGGGCGGCTACTTCGACCATGTCCCGGGTGGCGTGGCCCAGGACTTCCGCCGCACCGCCGTAACCATGCTGGAATCGGTGGGCATCTCGGTGGAATTCAGCCACCACGAGGCCGGACCCGGACAGAACGAGATCGACCTCCGCTACGCCGACGCCCTGCAGACGGCGGACAACATCATGACCTTCCGTACCGTGATCAAGGAAGTGGCCCTGCAGCAGGGCACGTACGCCACCTTCATGCCCAAGCCGTTCACCGACCACCCGGGCTCCGGCATGCACACGCACTTCTCCCTGTTCGAAGGCGATACCAACGCGTTCTTCGAAGCCGGCGCCGAGTTCCAGCTGTCCAAGACGGCCCGGCAGTTTATTGCCGGCGTCCTCAAGCACGCCCCGGAATTCACCGCCGTCACCAACCAGTTCGTCAACTCCTACAAGCGCCTTTGGGGCGGGGGCGAGGCTCCGAGCTACCTGAGCTGGGGTCACAACAACCGGTCCGCGCTGGTCCGCGTGCCGCTGTACAAGCCGGGCAAGGGCCAGTCCGCACGGATCGAATACCGTGGAATCGACTCAGCGGCCAACCCCTACCTGGCCTACGCCGTCCTGCTTGGTGCAGGCCTGAAGGGCATCGAGGAAGGCTACGACCTGCCTGCGGCGGCCGAGGACGACGTCTGGTCGCTGAGCTCGGCCGAACGGCGCGCCATGGGCCACGATCCGCTCCCGGCCAGCCTGCACGATGCCATCCGTTCCATGGAAGATTCCGAACTGATGCCGCAGATCCTGGGCGAACAGGTCTACGAGCACTTCCTGCGCAACAAGCGAGCCGAATGGCAGGACTACCGCCTGCAGGTGACGCCCTACGAGCTGCAGCGCAACCTCGGCATTCTCTAGGTGCCCGGCGTGAGCCTGGCACGCCGCCTCATCGCGGCCGGATTCAGCGACCTGGAGAAGGGCGAACGGTTCCTGGCCGCGCGCGAACTCGAGGGGCTGGACCAGGACAGGCTCTTCGCGGGACTGCAGCTTGCTGCCAGCCCGGACACTGCACTGCAGTCCTTGGTCCGGCTGATCGAAAGGCACCCGCAGCTCCGGGACCTGGCGGGCGCCGAACTGGAGGCCAGCGAACCGCTGTACCGCGTCCTGGGAGCCTCCGAAGCGCTGGGGGAGTTCCTCATCCGGCACCCCGAACACCTGGCCGCATTCCGGGTCCGGGCCAGCCCCGAACCGCTGCCCGCCGATCCTGACAGGCTGCGGGCAACACTCCTGCAGTCAGTGGGTGCCGACCCGCGCGCCGCCCGCCCCGTCGCCGCAGTGACCGGCGCCGACGCCTATGCCGCCCTGCGCACGGCGTACCGGCGCGGCCTGGTGGACCTGGCCGTCAAGGACCTCTGCGCCGCCGATCCGCTGGACTTCCTGCCGTCCGTGGGCCGTGAACTGGCGGACCTCGCGGCCGCTGCCATCGAAGCCGCCCTCGCGGTGTCACGCGCCGAAGCGGCCGGCCAGTTCGGCGCCGCCGACGTCGCGGACGTGGGCCTCGCCGTCATCGGCATGGGCAAATGCGGAGCCCGCGAGCTTAACTACATCTCCGACGTCGACGTCATCTACGTGGTGGACGCCGGAAGCCTGGAAGACGCGCACGCCAACACTATCGGCACCGCCCTGGCCAGCGGCATTTCGCGGGCCATCTCGTCGGTGGCACGGGAGCCCGGGCTGTGGGAGGTGGACGCGAACCTCCGTCCGGAAGGGAAATCCGGTCCGCTGGTCCGCACCCTCGCCTCGCACGAAACGTACTACGCCAGGTGGGCTGAAAGCTGGGAATTCCAGGCGCTGCTGAAAGCACGGGCCATGGCCGGCGACGCCGCGTTGGGCCGGCGGTACGAGGAAGCCGTGGCACCGCTGATCTGGAACTCGGCGGGGCGCGAAGGCTTCGTTGAATCCGTCCAGGCCATGCGGCGAAGGGTGACCGAGCACATCCCGCCCGCGGAGGAACAGCGGCAGATCAAGCTGGGCCGCGGCGGGCTTCGTGACGTCGAATTCACCGTCCAGCTCCTTCAGCTGGTGCACGGCAAGGCTGATGAGTCATTACGACGACGGGACACCACCTCCGCGATCGCCGCGTTGTCCGCCGGGGGGTACATCGGCCGGTCTGACGCCGCCGCGTTCGACAATGCCTACAGGTACCTGCGCCTGCTGGAACACCGGATCCAGTTGTTCCAGCTGCGCCGTACCCACCTCATGCCAGTGGCGGAGCCGGCCCTGCGCTCCCTGGCCAAGGCCGTGCTGGGACCATTCTCCAATGAGCGGCCCGGACCCGACGCACTGCTGTCCGCGTGGCAGCGGACCAAACGCTCGGTCCGGGAACTGCACGAACGCATTTTCTACCGGCCGCTGCTGAACACGGCAGCCAAGCTCAGCACCGAGGACGCAAAGCTGACGCCGGAAGCCGCCCAGGGGCGCCTTGCCGCCCTCGGCTACCGCGACCCGCAGGGGGCGATGCGCCACATCGAGGCGCTGACGGCCGGAGTCAGCCGCCGCGCGGCGCTCCAGCGGCAGCTGCTGCCCATCCTGCTGGACTGGCTCGCCGAGGGGGTCGACCCCGACGCCGGCCTCCTCGCGTTCCGGCGCGTCAGCGAGGCGCTCGGCACCACGCACTGGTACCTGGGCATGCTCCGGGACTCCAACGCCGCCGCTGAACGACTGTGCCATATGCTCTCCAACTCCCGGCTGATCGCCGACCTGCTGGAAGTATCGCCGGAGTCCGTGGCATGGCTGGGGCAGGACAAGGACCTGGTGCCGGTGGGCTTCGAAGCCCAGTGGCATGAAATCACCGCCAAAATGTCCCGGCACGCGGACCCGGAGAGCGCTATGCGCCTGATCCGCCTGATCCGGCGCCGGGAGATCCTGCGCATTGCCATCGCCGACTCGGCGGGCCTCCTTGACCAGGACCAGGTGGGCCGGGCGCTGGCGGATACGGACCGTGCGGCGGTCCTGGGCGCACTCAGGGTGGCAGAGGGGATCGTTTCCGCCGGCGGGCCACTGAAGACCACCGTCCTGGTGGTCGCCATGGGACGCCAGGGCGGCCGGGAGATCGGCTACGGCTCCGATGCCGATGTCATGTACGTGCACCGGGCCCTCCCGGGCTTCACGGAGGCCGAGGCACAGGAACAGGCCACCCGCCTCGTCGCAAAGGTCTCCAGCCTGCTCACCCAGCCATTGAAACCGGCCATCATGGCCGAACGCGTGCTCCAGATGGATGCCGACCTCCGGCCGGAGGGCAAGAACGGGGCCATGGTGCGCTCCTTGGACTCCTTCGCCGAGTACTACCGCAGGTGGTCCCTGGTGTGGGAGGCGCAAGCACTGCTGCGGGCACGTCCGATGGCCGGCGACGATGCACTCGCCGCCGATTTCCTGGACCTGATCGATCCCATTCGGTATCCGGCGTCGCTGTCCGACCAGGACGTGCGTGAGATCCGGCGCATCAAGGCCAGGGTTGAATCGGAGCGGCTGCCGCGCGGCGCCGACCCCGCACGGCACCTGAAGCTGGGCCGCGGCGGCCTAAGCGACGTTGAGTGGCTGGTGCAGCTGCTGCAGCTCCAGCACGCCGGGAAGCATCCGGAACTGCGAACCACGTCCACACTGGAAGCCCTGTCCGCAGCGGCCGGCCTGGGGCTGCTGGACGATTCCGACGCGGTTCTCCTGATAGATGCCTGGCGGCTGGCAAGCCGGATCCGGTCCGCCAACGTCATCTGGAGCGGCAAGGCCTCTGACCTCCTGCCATCCTCCCGCCGGGACCTGGAAGCCGTAGCGCGCTGGTGCGGCTACGAGCCGGGCCGGGCCGCAGCGCTGGAAGAGGACTACCTGAGGGTGAGCCGGCGGGCCCGGGCGGTCTTTGAACGCGTCTTCTATGGGCAATGAGGATCCGGGCTGGGTCTGGCTCATCCCGCTCCGCGACCTCGACCCGGACGCCCGCGCCATCCAGCTCGGTGCCGTTGCCGGCCTGGGGCTGCTGCCAGGCCAAGAGCGCTTCGTCGGCGACCCCCTGCGCATGGCACTGGCAGGGCTGGAAGAAGAATCCCGGCGCCCGTACGTCGTGGAGTCCTCCGGGTCCGCCGTTGGGGTGTTGACGCTACAGCTGGGCGCCGCTCGGCTGGCCGGTTGGCGCGACGACGATTCAGCCTGGCTGCTTCGCGGTTTCCTCATTGACCGCAGGTTCCAGGGAAAAGGGCTGGGGACGCTCGCCGCCGTTGCCGCCGTGGACGCCGCCCGGCGGCTCACCGACCGGCACCACAGCGGTGAGGCCGGCGTCGTCCTGTCCGTCAATGAGGCAAACCTGGCAGGACTGTCCGCCTACCGGCGGGCCGGTTTCGCCGATGCCGGACAGTACCTGGGTGGCTCCGCGGGGCCGCAACGGACCATGTTCCACCGTTTCGGCTGCGCGGCGCGGCCGTAACTCGCCGGACCGGCATTGCGCTCAGCAAGCGTTTGCCCGATCATGTGGATTGGCGGTGTTCTTCAACCTTGTTGGGGGGAAGGCTGTACTGAGTCTTCGTCTCGGGGGGCATTCGTCAGGGGGTCCGGCTCCCGGTCTCAGCACGTCTGGAGCCGGGCCCCCACCTTTCCGCTCACCGTTCCCGCGGGCTTGCGCCAGGGTACGGAAAAAGGCGGCCACCGGATGGTTCCGGTGGCCGCCTTTTTCGTTAGGTCAGCAGGCCTGGCAGGCAGGCTGCCGGCTAGACGCCGTAGTAGAGCTCGAACTCGTAGGGGTTCGGGCGCAGCGACAGCGGGCGGATCTCGTTCTCGTACTTGTACTCGATCCAAGTGTCGATCAGGTCCTGGGTGAAGACGCCGCCGGCCTGCAGGAACTCGTTGTCCTCGCGCAGCGCCTCCAGGGCTTCCTCCAGCGTGCCCGGAGCCTTCGGGATGTCCTTGGCTTCCTCGGCCGGGAGCTCGTAGAGGTCCTTGTCGATCGGAGCCGGCGGCTCAATGCGGTTGCGGATGCCGTCGATGCCGGCCATCAGCTGGGCCGCGAAGGCCAGGTACGGGTTGGAGGAGGGGTCCGGAGCGCGGAATTCGATGCGCTTGGCCTTGGGGTTGGAGCCCGTGATCGGGATACGGATACCAGCGGAGCGGTTGCCCTGCGAGTAGACCATGTTGACCGGTGCTTCGAAGCCCTTGACCAGGCGGCGGTAGGAGTTCACCGTGGGGTTGGTGAAGGCCAGGACGGCGGAGGCGTGCTTGAGCAGGCCGCCGATGTACCAGCGGGCGGTGTCGGACAGGCCGGCGTAGCCCTTCTCGTCGTAGAACAGCGGCTCGCCGCCGTTCCACAGCGACTGGTGGCAGTGCATGCCCGAGCCGTTGTCACCGAAGACGGGCTTGGGCATGAAGGTGACGGACTTGCCCCAGGCGTCCGCGGTGTTCTTGATGACGTACTTGAACTTCTGCAGGTCATCGGCCGCGTGGGTCAGGGTGGTGAACTTGTAGTTGATCTCGGCCTGGCCGGCGGAGCCAACTTCGTGGTGGCTGCGCTCGACCTCGAGGCCGGCTTCGTCCAGGGCAACGCACATGGCATCGCGCAGGTCGGCCTGCTTGTCGGTGGGGGAGACCGGGAAGTAACCACCCTTGACCGGGGTCTTGTAGCCCAGGTTGCCGCCCTCTTCCTCGCGGCCGGTGTTCCAGTGGGCTTCCTCGGAGTCGATCTTGTAGAAGCTGCCCTGCGGGGAGGACTGGTACTGGACGTTGTCGAACACGAAGAACTCGGCTTCGGGAGCGAAGAACGCGGTGTCGGCGATGCCGGTGGAGGCCAGGTAGGCTTCTGCCTTCTCGGCCACGCCGCGGGGGTCGCGGTGGTACGGGTCGCCGGTGCGCGGGTTCACGATCGAGAAGTTCAGCGCGAGGGTCTTCTCCATGCGGAAGGTGTCCAGGAACGCGGTGGTCACGTCCGGGATCAGCTGCATGTCAGATTCGGCAATGCCCTGGAATCCGCGGATGGAGGAACCGTCGAAGAGCTGGCCGTTGACGAAGAAATCGGCGTCAACACTCTTGGCGGGGACGTTGAAGTGCTGCTGGACGCCCGGAAGATCGGTGAAGCGGATATCGACGAACTTTACATCTTCGTCCTTGATGAACTTGAGGACTTCGTCCGCAGTCTTGAACATCTATGCTCCTAACGCATATGTAAATATCTGGCATGCAAGCCATGTGGTCCAGCGCAATCCAAAGGCAGGGAGAACGCAAGGTTTTCCCTGCTGGTACACCTGCCGTGGGGATTTGCTTGAAACTTCTCACAGCCTATGGATCAGGCATTTCCCGTCCGTGTCCGCATTGTTTCGGGCAGGTTACAGAATGCCCTGCTATGGAAACGCTATCGCCCGTCCACAGTGTGGTCCAACCCCATCCACACTGTGGGCGCCCCTGCCGGCCGCAGGGCCGGTAGGCTTGGACGGTGGTAGATCGCAAAGACATTGGCTCCTGGCTCAGCGGACCGGACACCTCCGGCGTCTCGAAATATCCGGGGGAGCGGCTGGGCCTGCCGGAGTCCGGTCCCGGCTCCATCGCACGGGCAGGGCGGCGGATCGTCGCGATCATGATCGACTGGGGCATTGCGCTGCTGATCAGCAATTTCGCCTTCGGTGGCGACTCCTGGGCGACGCTCGGGGTCTTCGCGATCGAGCAGATCCTGCTGGTGGGAACCCTCGGCTACAGCATCGGCCACCGGGTGATGGGCATCGCCGTGGTGAGGCCCGGCGGCGGTACCCCGGGACCGCTCGCGGCCCTGGTGAGGACGGTGCTGCTCTGCCTGGTCATCCCCGCCGTCATATTCGACCCCGACCAGCGCGGCCTTCATGACAAGGCCATGAATACGCTGCTGGTCCGCCGGTAGCCGCTGCCCTTGCTAGGTGCGGCTGGACGTGAGGCGGGCCGGGGTGCCCTCCGGCGCGGGGGCGCCAAGGTAGCCGCGGCGTCCGGCCCAGCGCTCGAACAGGATGGTCGCGAACGGGAAGATCGCGGAGAAGCCCACCAGCGCCGCCACCCGGAAAGGCCACCGCTGCACACGCCATAGCGTGAGCGCTGCCAGGCCGTAGCCGATGAACAGCGCGCCATGGACCGGGCCCGCCACCTGGACGCCAACTTCGGTGGTTCCGGCGATCCATTTGAAGTACATCCCGGCCAGCAGTGCTGCCCAGCTGCAGGCTTCGGCGATGGCGAGGATCCGGAAAGCCCGGATCACGGTGGTCCTCAGCGGCATGGTGGTGTTCCTGTCGTTGGTAGGTGCACGGTCCGTCATACGGTGGCCGCCGCGTGGGCGGCAAGAAAAAACGCCCCGGCAGCCGGCTGTGCCGGTTCCGGGGCGTTCGGCCAGCTAGCGTCCGCGGTTGGGACGGGCCTTGTACGGGTCGATGCCCTTGGGGATCGGCAGCCGGGTGCCCATGGAGGCAATGCGCTTGGACACGGTGCTGACCTCCAGCTTGGTCAGTTCGTTCTTCATCTTGCCCATCTTCTTGGCCACCTGGCTCAGCGGGACCTGGCCTTCGCCGTGCCCGGTCTGGATCGTGTGGACCGGAACGTTGGGCAGGATCCGTGCGAGGCGCTTGCGTTCGGCATCCAACAGGGGCTTCACGCGGTGGGTGGGGCCTTCACTGACAAGGACGACGCCGGGACGGCCTACCGCACGGAACACGGCATCCTGCGTGCGGGGGTTGACAGCCACAGGCTGTTCCTCGGTGATCCAGCCACGCCGCAACGTGCCCAGCGCGGCACCGGAGGCGCCGGGCTGGTTTTCGATTTGCGCGAACGCTGCGCGTTCGGCACGGCGGGAGAGAATGAAGGTGGCCGCCAGCAGGCCCAGCGGAATACCGATGATCAGGCCGGTGATCCAGTTATCCAGCCAGAAGCCCACCAGGAAGCTCACGGCTACAACGCCCAGGAACACCAGGAGCATCAGCCACGGAACCATGGGGTCGTGGCGGCGGGTCATGGTGAAGACCTCGCCGATCTGCTTGAGCCTGCTGGGCTTCTTGGCCTTCGCTTCCTTCGGCTTGCGCGAGAACAGGCCGCGCTTCACCGCGCTTGGGCCCGCCGGGGTGGAGTTGCTGGAGTCAGGGGATTTAGCCATAGTGCCTCAATTCTACGTGACTTAAACGCCAAGGCCGGACGCCGGAATCGTCCGGTGTCCGGCCCTGGGCCAGCCAGTGCGGGGGCGCGTCAGGAATGCGCTCCGAGGAGGGTGCTGGCTTCCTGGCGGGTGGTGCCGGAGTCTTGGATGCCGTCGGCGATGTGGGCGAGTTCGGCGGGGATGTCGCGGCCTTTTTTGCGCATGGCGGTGGCCCAGAGGCGGCCGGCGCGGTAGGAGGAGCGGACCAGGGGGCCGGACATGACGCCGAGGAAGCCGATGTCCTGGGCTTCGTGCTGGAGGTCCACGAATTCATGGGGTTTGACCCAGCGGTCCACGGGGAGGTGGCGTTCGGAGGGGCGGAGGTATTGGGTGATGGTGATCAGGTCGCAGCCGGCTTCGTGGAGGTCGCGGAGGGCTTCGGAGATTTCCTCGCGGGTTTCGCCCATGCCCAGGATGAGGTTGGATTTGGTGACCATGCCCAGGTTGCGGCCTTGGGTGATGACGTCCA
>NZ_KB895468.1 GCF_000374865.1 Arthrobacter sp. 135MFCol5.1
AAAACAGACACAACCAAGCAGGTGGAAATAACACCACACCCGGCTGCACAAAATTTGAAACCAGCTGTAAAAACCAGACCACACCACGGGGTGGCGGATCCAGTCAATTCAACCAATCCATAAAACAATTGGTATCAACAAACTTGGCACACTATTGAGTTCTCAAACAACAGACACATTCGAATATTCCCGGAAGAAATTCAGTAAACTGAATTATATATTCCGTATTTCTTCGCTGCGATGTTTCCATCTTATTTCATTCATATTCACTTTCGCAAATCCGGTTATTTTTCCGGAATTCACTCGGTGGAATGAATCCGCCCAGCAGAATGGGAAGCAATTTCTCCAGTTCCACGCTGTGCGCGGTAAGAATTGCTTCTCATCAGTTGGGGGTTGTCGCCACTCAGCGGCGGCGACTCAGAAAACAATACACGCCCCCCGGCGGCCGTGCAAATCGGCTGCCGAGAGGCGTGCATCAAGCATCCGAAGGTGCTAGGGAACCAGCACCTCAACCGTGGCCAGGTTCTTCTTGCCCCTGCGCAGGAGCAAATACTGGCCATGCAGGAGTTCAGACTCGGAAATCACGGCCTCAGGATCCGAGACTTTCTCGTTGTTGACGTAGGCGCCGCCCTCCCCCACGGTTCTCCGGGCAGCCGACTTGCTTTCGGAAAGTCCGGACGCAACCAGGAGGTCGACGATTCCCATCCCGTCCACCTGCACCGTGGTGGTGGGAAGTTCGGAGGTTGCCGCCTGCAGGGTTGCCTTGTCCAGCGCGGCCAGGTCGCCGTTGCCAAAGAGCGCCGCCGAGGCGGCAATGACCTTCTCGGTGGCGTCGACGCCATGCACCAGCGAGGTGACCTCGAAAGCCAACTTCCGCTGGCCTTCCCTGGCAAAGGGACGCTCCGCCACCGAAACTGCGATCTCTTCGATCTCGGCCCGCGTCAGGAAGGTGAAGACCTTGAGCCGGTCCACGACGTCGGCATCGGACGTGTTGAGCCAGAACTGGTAGAACGCATACGGGCTGCACATGCCGGCATCGAGCCAAATGGCGTTGCCCTCGCTCTTGCCGAACTTGGTTCCATCGGAGTTGGTGATCAAGGGAGTGCCGAGGGCGTGTACGCTCTTGCCCTCCACCTTGCGGATCAGCTCCGTACCGCTGGTGAGGTTGCCCCACTGGTCGGAGCCGCCGGTCTGCAGTACGCAGCCGTAGTCGCGGTAGAGCTGGAGGTAGTCCATGCCCTGCAGGATCTGGTAGCTGAATTCGGTGTAGCTGATGCCTTCATCGGAGTTCAGCCGGGAGGCCACAGCGTCCTTGCGCAGCATGGTGCCCACCCGGAAGTGCTTGCCCACTTCACGCAGGAAGTCGATGGCGCTCAACGGCGCCGTCCAGTCCAGGTTGTTCACGATCCTTGCAGCGTTGTCCCCTTCAAAGCTGAGGAAGCGGCTGACTTGGGCCTGGAGGTAGCCGACCCACTCCGCAACCGTGTCCTTGGTGTTCAAGGTGCGCTCCGCCGTCGGACGGGGATCGCCGATCATGCCGGTGGAACCGCCAACCAGCCCCAGCGGTTTATGCCCGGCCAGCTGGAGCCGCCGCATGACCAGCAGCTGGACCAGGTTGCCCAGGTGCAGGCTCGGCGCGGTGGGGTCGAAGCCGCAATAGTAGGTGACCGGCCCATTGGCGAGGAGCTTCTCCAGCTCTGCTTCGTCCGTGGAGACATGGACCAGCCCACGCCACTTCAGTTCCTGCCAAATGTTGGCGAAAGTGGGGTCGTTGCGCTGCGGTTCGAGGTTGTTCAGTTCAGGCACGCTTCCTAAGTTAGCAGTAACGCCGGGACCCCGGTCAGCCGGCTATTCCGGCCGGTACAGGTTCTGCGGCAATCAACCGGAGCCGCTGCGTGGCGCGGGTCATGGCAACGTAGAGATCCCCCACCTTGCCGTGCTCGTGGTTGAGCATGACGGAAGGTTCCAGCACCACCACACCGTCGAACTCCAGTCCCTTCGCCTCGCGCGGGCTGATTACCACGATGTCCTGTTCGTAGCTTCCCGCGCCGGTACCGATCCGCCGGCCGTAGGCCGCACGCAGGGCGGAAGTTGCCTGGGGCAGGAGGTCACCGTCGGCGATGACGGCGAGCAGGCCGCCGTCGAGCGCTCCCAACTCCTCCGGAAGGACCTCGAGAAGCCGGTCCACCACGCCGCCGGCAGCAACCTCATCGATGATGGGTGACCAGCGTCCTTCACGTACGGCCTTGGGAGCGGACACCACCAGGCCGGCGGCGTTGGCCATTCTGACCGCGGCCTCGGCGATCTGGGACGGCGTACGGTAATTGACCGTCAACTCTTCCAGCTGCCACCGGTCACCGAACATCGGGGCCAGTGCGCCCTGCCAGGAGTTGGCACCGGCCACGGAACTGGTCTGGGCGATGTCCCCCACGATGGTGAAGGACTTCAGCGGGCAGCGCCGGACCAGCAGCCGCCACTGCATGGGCGAGAGTTCCTGCGCCTCGTCCACCACGATGTGCCCGAATGCCCAGGTCCGGTCACTCGTGGCACGCTCGGCAGCGGTCTGCCGGGCGCCCTGCTCCTGGTTCTGTTCAGCAAGCTCCTCAGCGGACATCAGCGGGTCCACGCCGGCGGCCTGCATGTTGACCAGGGTCTGTTTTGCGTTGGCAAGGTCCCGGGCCCGGTCGTGCTCCTGCTGGGCCAGACCGCGCCCGGCGGCCGGGTCCAGCTCGCCCAGCAGCTCGGCGGCCTCATCCAGCAGCGGCACGTCCGGCTCGGTCCACGGAGCGTCGGCGGGGCGCAGCAGCAGCGCCCGCTCCTCCGGTGTCATGTTGGGGGTGCAGAATTCCAGGATTTCCGGCTTGCTGAAGAGGTCCGAGATCAGCTTTTCCGGAGTCATCGGCATCCAGCACAAGTTCAGCGCAATCCGCACGTCCCGGGCAGTGCGCACATCCTCGGCCAGGTACGAGCGGTCCGCATTGTTCCCGATGCTCCCGGCCTCAACGAGTTCGGTCATCTGCTCGGTCAGCTCGCGCAGCAGGATCTTGACGAACGTCACCCGGGCCTCGTTGTACGGCTTCCCGGTGGCGCGTGCACGTTCCCGGGCACGACGGACCTGCCGGGGCGTCAAGGTCAGCTTGCGCCCGTCCACCTCGAGGATCCGGTTCCGGGCGGGGACACGCATCCGGTTGGACACGGCGTTGGCCACGATGGCGGCCATGTCCAGGCGCCCCTTGATGGCCGCCACGTCGGCGTTGGTTTCGGGCACGGCGTGGATGCCCGGCATCAAGCGGCCAACGCTGGCCATGACAACCCCCGTCTCGCCGAGCGAGGGCAGCACCCGTTCGATGTATTTCATGAACGACGACGACGGCCCCACCAGCAGGACGCCGGCGCTTTTGAGCCGGTCACGATGGGTGTAGAGCAGGTAGGCGGCGCGGTGCAGCGCCACGGCGGTCTTGCCCGTGCCGGGGCCGCCCTGGACCACCACGGCACCGGAGATCGAGGACCGGATGATGCGGTCCTGCTCGGACTGGATGGTGCTGACGATGTCCGACATCCGGCCGGTCCGCTTGGAGTTCAGGGCGGCAAGCAGGGCCCCTTCGCCCTGGAGCGATTCGGCGTCCGTCAGCATGCCTGCGTCAAGGACGTCGTCCTCGATGGCTTTGACGTCGCGGCCCTGCAGGATCAGGTGCCGGCGGCGCCGCACACCCTGCCGGTCGAAGGCGGTGGCCTGGTAGAAGTGGCCGGCCTCGGGTGCCCGCCAGTCCACCATCAACCGCTGCAGGTCCTCGGTGGTCAGCCCGATGCGCCCGATGTACTGGGCCTCGCCGGAATCCAGGTCCAGCCGGCCGAACACCAGCCGGTCATCCACGGCGTCCAGCTGGGCCAGGCGGTCCTCATACAGTGCGGCGAACGCATCACGTTCGGAAACGTTCTGCATGGTGCCCACGGCTCCGGCACGGCGGACCTGCGCCAGTTGGCGGCGCTTTTCCTCACGGAGCTCCTCCAGCCGGGCATACAGGCCGGCAACATAGTCCCGTTCGTGGGCCAATTCGGCGTCGAGCATCAACGTTCCCCTATCGCGAAAGACAGACCGTCCATTCTACAACCATTTCGATTAACGCAGGCGAAACGTGCCGGCCCCGGGCGGCCCACCGGCCGCGGGCCTCCGGGTCCGCGGTTTGGCTGCCTTGTATTTGGAAACCGTGGGGTCGCCGGTGAGCCAGAACCGCCAGGCGTAGCGGTCCGATCCCCCGGCCCCGGCCACGCCCACCCGCGGACCGGAGCTGACGGGACCGGCCGGTCCGGAGGGAAGCTCCAGCCCGAACGGCGGTGCCAGCGCATCCCGGCCGCTGTCCGCCGTCGTCATGCCCAGCGCCTTGGCCAGGCGGGCCGGGCCGCTGGCGAGGTCGGCGGGGGTCTTCGACGTCGGACGCCGGCGTTGCGCCACGTCCAGCCCGCCGACGATTTCCCCGGCCCGCAGCAGCAGGGCGGAAGCCACCCCGTCGGGTCCGCACACGATGTTGGTGCAGTGATGCATGCCGTAGGTGAAGTAGACGTAGAGGTGCCCGGCGGGACCGAACATCGGCGCGTTGCGGGGCGTCGGGCCGCGATAGGTGTGCGAGCCGGGATCTGGATGCAGGGAGTCCTCCGGCCCAAGGTAGGCCTCCACCTCGGTCAACCGCACGGACACGGTGCCGTCCCGGGACTCGTGGGTCAGCACGGCGCCAAGCAGCAGCGGCGCGAGTTCCCGGGCGTCCCCGGACAGGAAATCCCGGAGCGGCCCGGTGGTTGAAGGGCTCTCATCCATTGCTCGACTGTACCCAGAAATCCGCTGTTCCCACGGGAACAACGGGCATCCGGCACCAACCACGGCCATGTCCGATTTCCGCTAGTAGCAGAGGTGCGGGGCTGGCAGGATGGAGGCATGGACTTCTGGCAGCGCTACCGGGCAATCGATGCCCGCGACCCCCGGTTCGATGGCCAGTTCTTCACAGCGGTCCGCACCACCGGGATCTATTGCCGTCCCTCGTGCCCGGCCCGGACGCCAAAGGCATCGAACGTGACGTTCTACGAGACGTCCGCGGCCGCGCACGAGGCAGGGTACCGGGCCTGCAAACGTTGCCTGCCGGAGGCTGTCCCGGGGACACCGGCATGGAACGTGCGCCAAGACGTTGCCGGCCGGGCGATGCGCCTGATCAACGATGGCGTCATCAACCGGGACGGCGTGGCGGGTCTTGCTGCCCGGCTGGGCTACTCCGCCCGGCAGCTCAACCGCATCCTCGGCCAGGAACTGGGTGCCGGTCCTCTGTCGCTGGCCCGGGCGGCGAGGGCACAGACGGCGCGCACCCTGTTGGTGTCCACGTCCATGAAGTTTGCGGATGTGGCCTTCGCAGCCGGTTTCAGCAGCATCCGGCAGTTCAACGACACCATTGCCGAAGTCTTCGATTTGACCCCCACGGCACTGCGGCGGACCACCCGGCATCCGGCAGCCGCCGGGGGCGCCACCGCCCTGACCCTGAGCCTGCCCTACCGGGCGCCCTTCGATACCGGTATTTTCTCCTTCCTGGCCGTGCGTGCGATTCCGGGAATCGAGGAGGGCACGCCCACCTCCTATGCCCGGACCCTCCGCCTCCCGCACGGCGACGCCCGGTTCCGGGTGGAGTACGACGACGCCGCGCGGGGGCGGCCGCTGACCCTCACCGTCGGCGCGGTGGACCTGCGCGACCTGCCGGCGCTGCTGAGCCGCGTGAGGCGGCTGTTCGATCTCGACGCGGACCCGGAAGCGATCGACAGCACCCTTGCTGCGGACCCCCGGCTGGCGGACTCCGTTTCAGCCGCCCCCGGGATGAGGCTGCCCGGGGCGCTGGACCCGCAGGAACTGTTGGTGCGGGCCATGGTGGGGCAGCAGATCACGGTGGCGGCCGCCCGGACCGCACTCACGCAACTGGCCGCCGCCGGCAGCCCCGCCAGCGACCCCGGCGGGGGCCTGGAACGGCTGTTTCCGACGCCGGCGCAGATCGCCGCAGCGGGGCATGTGCTGCGCGGACCCCGGCGAAGGATCGAATCGCTGCTGAACGCGGCGGATGCGATGGCCGGCGGGCGGCTCGAATTCGGGTACGGCGACGATGTGCCAAGCCTCACCGGGGCCCTGCTTCCCCTGCCGGGGGTGGGACCATGGACGGTGGGATACGTGGCAATGCGCGTCCTGGGGGCCCCGGACATCTTCCTCGCCAACGACGCCGCCGTCCGGAACGGCATCCGCGCCCTCGGCACCGGAGGCCACACCCTCACACCGGACTTCCGGGAAACCAGCCCCTGGCGTTCCTACGCCACCATGCACTTGTGGCGCGCCGCGGCACGGCCCGCCACTCCATCCACCCCCGCGAAAGGGATGCCATGAAAGCCCAACTGCTCAAGCTGTCCACCCCGGACGGCCCGTTCACCATCCTCGCCAGGGACGGCATGGTCCTGGCCTCGGGCTGGACGGCCGGCCTGCCGGAATTGATCGGGCAGGTCCACCCCGCGCTGCGTCCCGAGGACGTGGAGGAGGTGGCCGGCCTGGCGGGAATCTCGTCCGCCGTCGAGGCCTTCTACGACGGCGACCCGGCGCCCGCCATGGCCGTCCCGGTCCTGCAGCGGTCCGGGCCGTTCCGCGCGCACGCCTGGGATGTGCTGCGGGAGGTCAAACCGGGTTTCCCGGTGACGTACAGCGAGTACGCGGCCCTGGCAGGGAACCCCAAGGCAGTGCGGGCGGCGGCCAGTGCGTGCGCCTTCAACGCGGCGGCCCTTTTTGTCCCATGCCACCGGGTGATCCGGACTGACGGCTCTTTGGGCGGGTTCCGCTGGGGCCTGCGTATCAAGGAGAGCCTGCTGGCCCGCGAGGCCGCGTAGGGCTACTTGGGGTCCGGCATCGCCGAAGGCCAGGGCAGCAGCTCCGGGAGGTCCGTGCCGTCGCCGGCGGCGGTGGCGCGCAGGCTGTCCAGCGATGGCTGCCTGCCGGCGAGCCACGCGGCGATGTCAGTGACCATGCCGCTGACGACGACGGTGCTGCCGCCGGCGCCGAGTCCCATCGGCGGCAGGGCAACGGGCTGCAGGACCAGCCGGGTTCCCGTGGGAACCCGGGCGGCCAGGAAGTCGAAAAGGTGCGAGCAGAAGGCGCCGTTCCAGGTTTCGGGGCCCGTGCCGGCATCCAGGTCCGAGGTGTGGATGACAAGTTCGCGCCACAGCGCCAGGCCTGCGTCGTAGATGACTCCGTCGCGGAAGGCGATG
This sequence comes from Arthrobacter sp. 135MFCol5.1, assembly GCF_000374865.1. Taxonomy (GTDB): domain Bacteria; phylum Actinomycetota; class Actinomycetes; order Actinomycetales; family Micrococcaceae; genus Arthrobacter. The sequence continues at coordinate 7,276 of NZ_KB895468.1, forward strand.
GGCGTCTGCCACTCAGGACCGGTCAGAGCATCGAAGGCGGCCAGCGCACGGTGGAGGGCTGCGGTGATGTCGGCGCGGTGCTGGCCGAGGCTGTGCCCCGCTGCAAGATCGATGGCACGGTTGCGTCCCTCCACGCCGCCGTCGTAGAGCGCCACCTTTTCGCCGCGGCGGCCGTGCTCCACCTGCCGGGCGAGGGCGTCGCAGATGCCGGCGATGTGGGCCAGCAGGTGGCCGCGGCTCCAGCCGGGAAGCGTTGACGGCGCCTTTTCGCCGCCGTCGGGAAGGCGGTCCAGGGCGGCGGCAAGCGCCTCGGCGGCCTTGTGCACTTCGGCCTGGAGCGCCGCAGGGGAAGGTGAGGTCATGCGGTCAGCCTAGCGGAGCGCCCGGCGCGGCGGCGGCTATTCCAGCGGTGTTCCGTCCGGTCCAACGCGGTGCCGGACGTGCCGGCCGTCGGCGGCTGCCTGCCAGAACTCAATCTCGCGAGGCTGGAGTGCATAGAGCTGCCAGTTCGGGTTTTCGGTGCCGTCTGCGCGGGGCCGTTCGTGCCAGTCGAGGCTGGAGGCTTCGGCGGAGAGACCGGTCACCGTCCCGGCGAGCCGGACCTGGCGGCCCAGGCGTGGCCAGTAAAAGTTCATCGCAGCCCTCGGCTCCGCCGTGAGTTCCCTGCCCTTGCGGGAGGTGCGGGACGTGGCGAAGTGCCAGCCGTCGTCGTCGATGTTCTTCAGGATCAGCATCCGGGAGGAAGGCTGCGGGCCACCGCCGGACGCGGCATCCACCGTGGCGAGGCTGAACGCGTGCGGCTGTTGCTCCCCCGCGTCCAAGGCCTCGTCCAGCCATTGTTTGAAGAGCAAAGCCGGATCCCGCGGGGCACTGCCGGGATGGAAGGCGGGCAGGTCGGCCGGGAAATCGGGCAGCGTGCGAAGGAACTTCCGGAACGTTTCGCTCATGGACCCAGCCTAGCCACATGCGGGTTTCAGCACGCCCAACCACCCACACCTACCCCCGACGCCCGCTCAGGTATTGCAGTGGAACTACCAACGCCCGCTCACTTCCGTAAAGAAAGTGAGCGGGCGTTGACGCAAAACCTGCAGGAAGTGAGCGGGCGTTTCAGCCGGCGTACGCCCGGACGTCCGCGAGTTCACTCTCCAGGGCGACAAGCTGGCGTTCGACGGCGGCCGGTGCCGTGCCGCCCTGGGAGTTGCGGCTGTTCAGCGAACCTTCCGTGGACAGGACCGTGCGGACCTCCGGCGTGAGGTGCTCCGAAATGGCGGCGTACTCCTCATCCGTCAGATCCCACAGCTCCACGCCGCGGGACTCGGCCTGCTTGACCGCGGCACCGGAGAGCTCGTGCGCCTCGCGGAACGGCACGCCCTGGCGGACCAGCCACTCGGCGATGTCCGTGGCCAGCGCGAAACCCTGCGGGGCCAAGGATTCCATCCGTTCAGTGTTGAACGTGAGGGTGGCGATCATGCCGGAGACGGCCGGGAGCAGCAGCTCCAGGGTGTCGGCGGCGTCAAACACCGGTTCCTTGTCCTCCTGCAGGTCGCGGTTGTACGCGAGCGGCAGGCCCTTGAGCGTAGCCAGCAGTCCGGTCAGGTTGCCGATCAGGCGCCCTGCCTTGCCGCGGGCAAGCTCTGCCACGTCCGGGTTCTTCTTCTGCGGCATGATCGAGGACCCCGTGGAGTACGAATCATGCAGCGTAACGAAGGAGAACTCCTTCGTGGCCCAGAAGATCACTTCCTCGGAGATCCGGGACAGGTCCACGCCGATCATCGAGCAAACCCAGGCGAACTCGGCGAAGACGTCGCGGGACGCGGTGCCGTCGATCGAGTTGTGCGTGGCCGAGTAGAACCCGAGGTCAGCCGCCACCGCTTCGGGGTCCAGCCCCAACGAGGAGCCGGCCAGCGCACCGGAGCCGTAGGGCGAGACCCCGGCCCGCTTGTCCCAGTCCTGGAGCCGCTGCACGTCGCGCAGCAGTGCCCAGGCGTGGGCCAGCAGGTGGTGGCTGAGCAGGACCGGCTGGGCGTGCTGCAGGTGGGTGCGGCCCGGCATGGCAACACCGTGGTGCGCCTTGGCCTGCTCCACCAAGGCATCCACTGTTGCCAGGACGCCCCGGGCAATGATCCGGGCGTGGTCGCGCAGGAACATCCGGCCCAAAGTGGCCACCTGGTCGTTACGCGACCGGCCGGCGCGGAGCTTGCCGCCGAGCTGGGCGCCGGCGCGCTCGATCAGGCCGCGTTCCAGCGAACCGTGCACGTCCTCGTCGGACTCGGCCGGGGTGTATGCGCCGGAGGCGACGTCCGCGTCCAGGCGGTCCAGGGCGTCCAGCATCCCCGCCAGCTCGCCGTCGTCGAGCAGTCCGGCCTTGTGCAGCACGCGCGCGTGCGCCTTGGAGCCGGCTATGTCGTAACGGGCCAGGCGCCAGTCGAAGTGCGTGGACTTGCTCAGCGCCGCGAGGGCGTCCGCGGGGCCGCCGGCGAACCGGCCGCCCCACAACGCACCCGTGTTCGTCCCCGAGCGCACCCCAACCTCGCTGCGCTCGGCCGGGGACCCCTGCGCTCGTGGGCCCTGCTTGGAATTCGGCTCAGCCATCCGGGCTACTTTCCTGCGACGCGGATGTCGCGGCCGGAGGCAACCTTGGCGGACATGCCCCACAGCTCGATGAAGCCCTTGGCCTGGGACTGGTCGAAGGTGTCGCCGGTGTCGTAGGTGGCCAGCGAGAAGTCGTACAGCGAGGTGTCGGAGCGGCGGCCGTTGACGATGGCCTGGCCACCGTGGAGGGTCATGCGGATGTCGCCGGAGACGTACTTCTGGGTGTCCTCGATGAAGGCGTCCAGGGAGCGCTTGAGCGGGGAGAACCACTGTCCGTCGTAGACAAGTTCGGCCCAGCGCTGGCCAACGGTGGCCTTGAAGCGGGCCTGCTCGCGCTCGATGGTGATGTCCTCCAGGTGCTTGTGCGCGGTGATCAGCGCCATGGCACCGGGGGCCTCGTAGATTTCGCGGGACTTGATGCCCACCAGGCGGTCCTCGACGACGTCGATGCGGCCCACGCCCTGGGCACCGGCGCGGCGGTTGAGTTCCTTGATGGCCTGCAGCGGGGTGACCTTGACGCCGTCGATCGCGACGGGGACGCCTGCCTCGAAGGAGATGGTGACTTCATCCGGTGCCGGCGGGAACTCCGGGGTGGCGGTGTAGTCGTAGATGTCCTTGGTGGGGGCGTTCCAGATGTCCTCGAGGTAGCCGGTTTCCACGGCGCGGCCCCAGACGTTCTGGTCGATCGAGTACGGGTTCTTCTTGGTGGTCTCGATGGGCAGTCCCTTTTCCTCGGCGAAGGCGATGGCCTTGTCGCGGGTCAGGGCGAGGTCGCGGACCGGGGCGATGCACTTCAGGTCCGGGCCGAGGGTCTGGATGCCCACTTCGAAGCGGACCTGGTCGTTGCCCTTGCCGGTGCAGCCGTGGGCCACGGTGGTGGCGCCGAATTCGCGGGCGGCCTTCACCAGGTGCTTGACGATCACCGGGCGGGAAATGGCGGACACCAGCGGGTAGTGGCCCTGGTACAGGGCGTTGGCCTTCAGCGTGGGCACGCAGTATTCGTTGGCGAACTCGTCCGAGGCGTCTGCGACGTAGGCCTCGACGGCGCCGCAACCGAGGGCGCGCTGGCGGATGGTTTCCAGAGATTCGCCGCCCTGTCCGACGTCGACCGCCACGGCGATGACCTCGGCACCGGTGGCTTCACCGATCCAGCCGATGGCTACTGACGTGTCCAGGCCGCCGGAGTAGGCCAGCACAATGCGTTCAGTCACTTTAAATGCTCCTTGTTGGGGTTGGTTGATGTTCTGACGTCAAGCTTATTGCCCGGCTTCCTCGGCCAGTTGCAGGAAGCGGGCTGCGAGGTCCGGGCCGCCCAGCGGATCGCGTGACACCAGCAGGACGGTGTCGTCCCCTGCGATGGTGCCCAGGATGGATGGCATCACCGAGTGGTCGATGGCCAGGGCCAGGAAGTTCGCGGCACCGGGCGGGGTCCGCAGGACGGCGATGTTGGCGGAGGCTTCCGCCGTGACCAGCAGTTCGCTGCACAGCCGGGCCAGCCGCGCGTCCAGGATTTCCTGCGTGACGCCGCTCTTCGCGGCCCGTTCACCGCCTTCGCCGGGGACGGCGTACACCAGGACGCCTTCCTTGCCACGGACGCGGACCGCACCCAGTTCCACCAGGTCCCGGGACAGGGTTGCCTGGGTGACCTGCACGCCGTCGTCCGCCAGCAGCGCCGCAAGCTCAGCCTGCGAACGAACGGACTGCCCGGTAAGGATGGCGGTGATGCGTGCCTGCCGGGCGGTCTTGGTGGCCGGGCTGCTGCCCGGGGAGGACGGCTGGGCGGTCACTGGAACGTGCTCTCCCCGGCACCTTCAACGGGGGAAAGGCCGTCAACGACGGCCAGGCCGGACCGGTGCATCAGCCAGGCCATCAGGGCCTTCTGGGCGTGCAGGCGGTTTTCCGCCTCGTCCCAGACGATGGACTGGGGTCCGTCGATGACGTCCGCTGAGATTTCGTAACCGCGGTAGGCAGGCAGGCAGTGGAGCACGACGGCGTCTTCCGCGGCGAGTGCCAAGGCGCCCGAATCGACGGAGTAGTCCCGGAACAGCTGGAGCCGTGCTTCCTTCTCGGCTTCCTGCCCCATGGAAACCCACGTGTCGGTGGCCACCACGTCCGCTCCCTGCAGGGCTTCCTTCGCATCGGTGGTGACCAGCACGGAACCGCCGGTTTCGGCCGCCCGTTCCTTCGCGGCCGCCACGATGTCCGCGGCCGGCAGGTAACCTTCCGGACCGGCAATGCGGACGTGCATCCCGGCCGTGACGCCGGCCAGCAGGTAGGAGTTGGCCATGTTGTTGGCGGCGTCGCCGAGGTAGCTCATGGTGAGCCCCTTCAATTCGCCCTTGTGTTCCTTGACGGCGAGGAGGTCGGCCAGGAGCTGGCAAGGGTGGTAGTCGTCGCACAGGGCGTTGATGACCGGGACTTTGGAGTTGGCAGCCATGGCCACCAGCCCGGAGTGCGCGCCGGTGCGCCAAACGATGGCGGACACCATCCGTTCGAGGACCTTGGCGGTGTCCTCCACGGATTCCTTGTGCCCGATCTGCGCCTCGCCGGGATTGATGATCAGGGCATTGCCACCCATGTCGGCGATGCCCGTGGCGAACGAGACGCGGGTCCGGGTGGAGGTCTTGTCGAAGATGACGGCCACGGTCTTGCGTCCGCTGCGCTCAGCGGCGAAGGGCTGGACGCTGTACGGGGCGGCCTTCATCCGGGCTGCGAGTTCCAGGACCTCTGCCTGCTCGGCGGGGCTGAGGTCGGTGTCCTTGAGGAAGTGCCGGGTTGCGGTGGTCACTGGTCGTCCTTAGCTGTCTGGAGGATTGCCGGGAAAGCGGCGAGGAAGGTGTCCGCCTGGGCTGTGGTGAGGATCAGCGGCGGTGCCAGGCGGATGGTGCGCGGGCCGGGGCTGTTGACGATGAAGCCTGCGTCGAGGGCGGCCTGCACGACGGCGGGGGCGACGTCGGCGTCGAGGTCGAAGCCGACCAGCAGCCCTTCACCCCGGACCTCGGTGACGCCGGGGACCGCGGCCAGTGCGGATCGCAAGTGCGCACCCACCGCGGTGGCGTTGGCCAGGACGTCCTGGCTTTCGAGCGCGTGGAGGGTGGCCAGGGCGGCCGCCGTGGCCACCGGGTTGCCGCCGAACGTGGTGCCGTGCTGGCCGGCGGACAGCAACGACGACGTCTGCTCACCCATGGTGATCAGGGCGCCGATGGGGAATCCGCCACCGAGGCCCTTGGCCAGGGTGACGGCGTCGGGGACGATCCCGGCGTCTTCGCTGGCCAGCCACTTGCCGGTCCGCCCGATGCCGGTCTGGACCTCGTCGAGGATCAGGAGTGCTCCCGCCTTGGTGGTGGCCTCACGGGCAGCCTGCAGGTAGCCCGGGGGCAGCGGCCGGACGCCGGCCTCGCCCTGGATGGGCTCCAGGAAGACGGCGGCAACGGTGTCATCCACTGCTGCCTGCAGCGCAGCGATGTCGCCGAACGGAATGTGCACCACGCCACCGGGCAGCGGTTCGAACGGTGCCCGGTAGGCTTCCTTGGCGGTCAGCGCCAGGGCACCCATGGTCCGGCCGTGGAAAGCGCCTTCGAGGGCGATGATTTTGCTCCGCTTGGTGTCGCCGGCGCCGGTGTTGCGGCGGGCAAGCTTGAACGCTGCCTCGTTCGCTTCCGTGCCGGAGTTGCTGAAGAACACCTTGGACCCGGCAGGGGCGTGGGTCAGCTCCAAAAGTTTCTCCGCCAAGGCCACCTGCGTGGGGCTGGTGAAGAAGTTCGAGACGTGGCCCAGGGTTGCCAGCTGGCTGGCGATGACTGAGGTCACGAAGGGGTGGGCGTGGCCGAGGGCGTTGACGGCGATACCGCCGAGCAGGTCCAGGTATTCCTTGCCGTCGGCGTCCCACACCAGGCAGCCGGCGCCGCGGACCAGGACGCGCTGGGGCGTGCCGAAGACGTTCATCAGCGAGGTGGAGTAGCGGGAGAGCCACTCGGAGCCCGCGTGGCCCCTGGTTTGCACCAGTTCGGCCACCGGGGTTTCGACAAGCTCAACCTCTGCGGTGTGCTTACTCATGCGTTGTTCTCCTCGTCCGGGACCACCTGGGTGCCGATGCCCGCCGTCGTAAATGTTTCAAGAAGCATGGAGTGGGGCAGGCGCCCGTCCACGATGTGCGCGCGCTCCACGCCCTCGTCGATGGCCTTCAGGCACGCGGCCATCTTGGGGATCATGCCCGATTCGAGCCGGGGCAGCATCTTCCGCAGCTCGGAGGCCGTCAGCGATGAAATCAGGGAGGACTTGTCCGGCCAGTTGGCATACAGGCCTTCGACGTCGGTCAGGATGACCAGCTTGGAGGCGCCCAGTGCCGAGGCGACGGCGGCAGCCGCGGTGTCCGCGTTGACGTTCAGGACCTGGCCGGTGGGCTGGAAACGCCCGGCACCTGCCACGTTCTCCCCGCCGTCGACAATCTCCGGGGCGACGGTGGAGATCACCGGGATGCGGCCGGCGGCCAGGATGTCCACGATGCCCGCGGGGTCGACGCCGACCACCTCGCCCACGAGCCCGAGGTCGATGTCTTCGCCGTCCACCACGGTGCCGGTGCGGACGGCGCGCAGCAGCCCGCCGTCTTCGCCGGACATGCCGACGGCGTAGGGCCCGTGGGAGTTGATCAGGCCCACCAGTTCGCGCCCCACCTGGCCGGTGAGGACCATGCGGACCACGTCCATGGCTTCCGGGGTGGTGACGCGCAGGCCGCCTTTGAACTCGGATTCGATGCCCAGCCGGCCCAGCATGGAGTTGATCTGGGGGCCGCCGCCGTGGACCACCACCGGGTGGATACCCACGTGGTGCAGGAAGACGATGTCCTCGGCGAAGGCCCGGCGGAGTTCGTCGTTGACCATGGCGTTGCCGCCGTACTTGATCACCATGGTGGTGCCTGCGAACCGCTGGATCCAGGGCAGCGCCTCGATCAGGGTGGCGGCCTTGTCCTGGGCAGCGGACATGCTGGTGGTTTCACGCGTCTGGGTGTTCATGCTGTCACTTTCCGCAGCGGTTCCTGCCGGGAGCAGGAGCTCCTAGCTGGAGTAGGCGCTGTTCTCGTGGACGTAGTCGTGGGTGAGGTCGTTGGTCCAGATGATGGCTTCGGCGTCGCCTGCCTGCAGGTCGATCTCCACCAGGACCTCGCGCGGTTCCAGGTCCACCAGGCTCCGGTCGTCGCCGATGCTGCCGTTGCGGCAGATCTGGATCCCGTTCATGGCCACGTTGAGCTTGTCCGGTTCGAACGCAGCGTCCGTTGTGCCCACGGCGGACAGCACGCGGCCCCAGTTCGGGTCCTTGCCAAAGATGGCGGCCTTGAACAGGTTGGAGCGGGCCACGGAACGGCTGACCGTTTCGGCGTCCGCTTCGCTGGCGGCATTGAAGGTGCGGATGGCGATGTCGTGGCTGGCACCCTCGGCGTCGGCGATCAGTTTGCGGGCCAGTTCGGCGCAGACCTGGGTGAGGCCGGCACCGAAGTCCGCTGCGGAAGGTACGGCCCCGGACGCGCCGGAGGCCAGCAGGACCACGGTGTCGTTGGTGGACATGCAGCCGTCGGAGTCGGCGCGGTCGAAGGTGACGCGGGTGGCGTCCCGCAGGACGACGTCGAGCATTTCGGATTCGACGGCGGCGTCGGTGGTGAGGACTACCAGCATGGTGGCCAGGCCGGGGGCCAGCATTCCGGCGCCCTTGGCGATGCCGCCGATGCTGAACTCCTGGCCGTCGGCGTCGGTGCCGATGAACAGCGCCGATTTGGGAATGCTGTCGGTGGTCATGATCGCGGTGCCCGCCGCCGGACCGCCGTCGGCGCTCAATGCTGCCGCCGCCGCTTCGACGCCCGGCAGGATCTTGTCCATGGGCAGCTGTTCACCGATCAGGCCGGTGGAGCAGACAAAGACGTCGGTGGCCGAAATCCCCAGGACCTCTGCCACTTTCTCCGCGGTGCTGTGGGTGTTCTGGAAGCCGGTGGGGCCGGTGCAGGCGTTGGCGCCGCCGGAATTGAGGATCACGGCGTCGACGCGGCCGTCGGAGACCACTTGGCGGGACCAGTGGACCGGAGCCGCTGCCACCCGGTTGCTGGTGAACACGGCGGCCGCGGCCTTGGCCGGGCCGTCGTTGACCACGAGGGCGAGGTCCGGGTTGCCGGAAGCCTTGAGGCCGGCGGTGACGCCGGCTGCCCGGAATCCCTGGGGTGCGGTGATGGTCACGGGGCTACTCCCTGCAGGTTGAGGCCGTCGGTTTCCGGCAGGCCGAGTGCGATGTTCATGGACTGGACGGCGCCGCCGGCGGTGCCCTTGGTGAGGTTGTCAATCACGCAGGTCACGATCACGCGCCCGGTGTGGGGGTCGAGGGCGAGCTGCATGGCGGCGTGGTTGGAGCCCTGGACGGACTTGGTGGCTGGCCACTGGCCTTCCGGCAGGACATGGACGAACGGCTCGTCATCGTACGCGTCCGTCCAGGCCTGGCGCAGCTGCGCCGCGGTGGTGCCGGCCTTGACCTTGGCCGTGGCGGTGGTGAGGATTCCGCGGCTCATTGGTGCCAGCGTGGGGGTGAAGGACACCGTGACCTGCTCCCCCGCCGCGTTGGACAGTCCCTGCTCGATTTCCGGTGTGTGCCGGTGTCCGCCGCCCACTCCGTACGGGCTCATGGATCCCATCACTTCGGAGCCGATGAGGTTGACCTTGGCCGCCTTGCCCGCGCCGGAGGTGCCGGAGGCGGAAACGATGACGACGTCGTCGGGCTCCAGCAGGTGGGCTGCAAACCCGGGAGTGAGCGCCAGCAGGGCGGAGGTGGGGTAGCAGCCGGGGACGGCGATGCGCCTGGCACCCTTCAGGGCCTCGCGCTGGCCGGGCAACTCCGGAAGTCCGTACGGCCAGGTGCCGGCGTGGGCGGAACCGTAGAACTTTTCCCAGGCCTCGGGGTCCTCGAGCCGGTGGTCGGCTCCGGCATCAATGACGACCGTTCCTTCCGGCAGCTGGGCGGCGATTTCGGCGGAAGCACCATGCGGGAGGGCAAGGAAGACGACGTCGTGGCCGGAGAGGTTCTCCACCGTGGTGTCTTCCAGGATCCGGCTTGCCAGTCCGTGCAGGTGCGGCTGCAGTTCGCCCAACCGCGAGCCCGCGTTGCTGTGCGCCGTAATTGCGCCGATGGTCACACCGGGGTGCCCGGCCAGGAGGCGGAGGACCTCTCCCCCGGCGTATCCGCTGGCTCCCGAAACCGCAACAGAAATAGTCATGCCTCCACCATACAACAATAATTATGCAATGGGGCCGATATTTATGCATGCGCAATCCGGGGACGGTTGTTCCGCATCCGTGTCCGTCCGGCACAGGGTGTCCCTAGGATGGACTTCGGCAGCCGGGCCGGAAATACCGGAACCCGGGAAAGGAGCGCCATGACGCACGCAATCGTCGCACGGCAGGCAGGCGGACCGGAAGTCCTCGACTACGCCGCGGTTGAGCCCCCCACTCCCGGCCCGGGGCAGCTGCTGTTCAAGGTGGGCGCGGCCGGCGTGAACTTCATCGATACCTACAAGCGCAGCGGCACCTACAAAGTGCAGTACCCCTTCACCCCCGGCTCCGAGGCCGCCGGCACGGTGGAGGCGGTGGGAGAGGGGGTGACCGGATTTGCCGTCGGCGACCGGATTGCCACGGCTGAAGGCATCAACTGCTACGCGGACTACGCGCTGGTGGACGAAGACGCCGCGCTGCCGGTACCAAGGGGCCTCGACGTCTTTACCGCCGCGGCGCTGCCCCTGCAGGGCATGACTGCCCACTACCTGATGAACTCCACCTTCAAGGTGGAACCTGGCCACAAGGTCCTGCTCCATGCCGGCGCCGGAGGCGTGGGACTGCTGCTGATCCAGCTCCTTAAGGCACGGGGCGCTGAGGTGTTCACCACGGTGTCCACGGACGAAAAGGAAGACTTGGCGCGCGGCGCCGGCGCGGACCACGTTCTCCGCTACGAAGGATTCGCGGAGCACGTCAGGGACATCACGGGCAGTACCGGCGTGGACGTGGTGTACGACGGCGTGGGCAAGGACACCTTCGACGGTTCCCTTGCCGCCTTGCGCATCAGGGGGATGCTGGTGTTGTTCGGTGCCGCATCGGGCCCCGTCCCGCCGGTCGACCCGCAGCGCCTGAATGCCGGCGGCTCCTTGTTCCTGACCCGCCCCACGATGGGCCACTACCTCCGGGATGCCACGGAACGGCGCTGGCGCTCCGACGAGGTGTTCGCAGCGGCTGCCGACGGCAGCCTGAAGGTGCGGGTCGGGGCCCGTTACCCCTTGTCGCAGGCAGCCCTCGCGCACCGCGACCTTGAGGGCAGGAAGACCACCGGCAAAGTCCTCCTGGTCCCGTAACCTCCGGCAACGTGAACGTCGGGCAAACGCCCGGGCCGCCGCAAACGGCGGTTTCGGGCGCGCCGGACACCTTTTGTTCATCTTCTCCCGGGAAAATGCACGGGTGACCCAGCAGCAGGTCCCCTTCGGGGATGACCATCCCGGTGCAGCGCCGGCCAGCACCGTCCACCAGGATCCTGCGGCCTCGGCAGCCGTGCCCCGGGCAGACGACAGCGGCAGTGGCCTTGCCCCGCACCGGCCCCAGATGCCGGGGGCCGCGGCTGCACCGGCCGCCCGGACGCTGATCGATATCCTGCAGGACACCGCGGCCCGCTTTCCCGACGCCTCGGCGCTGGACGACGGCCGTACCTCACTGAGCTACGCGCAGCTGCTGGACGCTGTCCGCGCCACCGGCCGCCGCCTGCACCAGGCCGGGTTCGGCGCCGGGGACAGGATTGGCATCCGGATCCCGTCCGGCACCAGCGAACTCTACGTCTCCATCCTCGCCGTCCTCCTGGTGGGAGCCGCTTATGTCCCCGTGGATGCCGACGATCCCGAGGAACGCGCACGACTGGTGTTCGGCGAGGCCAACGTGGCAGCCGTCCTGGGGCAGGGCGGTTCGATCAGGCCGGGCGCATCGATCGGGACGGGGCCGGCCGGGCAGGGGCGGAAAGGCCCGTTCAAAGGCGCACGGCCCCCGGAACCTGGCGACGACGCCTGGATCATCTTTACCTCCGGCTCCACCGGAACGCCCAAGGGCGTGGCGGTCCGGCACCGGTCTGCCGCTGCCTTCGTGGATGCGGAGGCAAGGATCTTCCTCCAGGACGAACCCCTCGGTCCGCAGGACCGGGTCCTGGCCGGACTGTCGGTCGCCTTCGACGCTTCCTGTGAAGAAATGTGGCTCGCTTGGCGGCACGGCGCCTGCCTGGTGCCCGCACCGCGCGCCCTGGTCCGGACCGGCATGGACCTCGGCCCCTGGCTGATCAACCACGGCATCACCGCCGTTTCGACCGTGCCCACCCTCGCTGCGCTCTGGCCGGCGGAATCGCTCGAGAACGTCCGGCTCCTCATTTTCGGCGGCGAGGCCTGCCCGCCCGAGCTCGCCGGCCGCCTGGCCATTGAAGGCCGCGAAGTCTGGAACACGTACGGTCCAACGGAAGCAACGGTGGTGGCCTGCGCGGCGCCCCTGGGTACACCCGGTCCCGTGCGGATCGGGTTGCCGCTGGACGGCTGGGACCTGGCCATCGTGGATGGGAACGCGGTACCGGTAGCCGAAGGCGAAGTTGGCGAACTCATCATCGGCGGCGTTGGCCTGGCCCGCTACCTCGATCCTGCCATGGACGCGGAGAAGTACGCGCCCATGCCCACCCTGGGGTGGGACCGGGCCTACCGGTCGGGCGACCTGGTGCGCTTCGAGCAGGCCGGCCTGGTCTTCCAGGGCCGGGCTGACGAACAGGTCAAGCTCGGCGGCCGCAGGATTGAGCTGGGCGAGATCGATGCCGCGCTCCAGTCCCTTCCCGGGGTGGCCGGCGGCGCAGCCGCAGTCCAAACCACGGCCGCCGGAAACCACGTCCTGGTGGGCTACCTGGCGCCGGCGGCCGGGGTGGACCTAGACCTTTCGGTTGCCCGGGAGCAGCTGACGGCAAGCCTGCCTGCGGCCCTGGTTCCCATGCTCACCGTGGTGGACTCCCTGCCGACCAAGACCAGCGGCAAGGTAAACCGGCACGAACTCCCATGGCCTCTGGCCGGGGCTGGCGCCGCGGAGGCAAACGCCGCCCCCCTGAACATCCCGGATGACGCCGCCTGGATCGTGGAGCAGTGGAGCAACGTGCTGGGCAGCCCGGTCAGCTCGCTGGACGCCGATTTCTTCGCGTACGGCGGCGGTTCACTCTCGGCCGCCCAGCTGGTCTCGGCCCTGCGGGTCCGCTACCCCACCATCACCGTGGCCGATATCTACGCGACGCCGCGGATCGGTGCGCTGGTGGAAGTGGCACGCCAGTCCCGTCCCGGCGGCCCGGCGGTCCCGGCACCGGAGCGCTCCGTGCGGCCCACTGCCAGGAAGTCCCAGGTTTTCCAGACCCTGATGGGTGTGCCGCTGCACATCCTGGTGGGCATGCGGTGGCTGACCTACGTCATGGCCCTGAACAACCTGTTGTCCGGGCTTGCCGGGTTCACTGCCGCTCCCACGGTCTCGTGGTGGTGGGTGGCGGTGTCCTGGCTGGTGTTCGTCAGCCCGGCGGGGCGGATGCTGTTGGCCATCGGCGCGGCCCGGTTCCTGCTGCGCGGGGTGGAACCGGGCATCTATCCGCGGTCCGGGCGCGTCCACCTGCGGTTGTGGCTCGCCGAACAGATCCAGGACCTCGCCGGCGCCGTCAGCCTCGCCAGTGCGCCATGGGTCCCGTATTACGCCCGGGCGCTGGGTGCAAAGATCGGCCGGGACGTCCAGCTGCATTCGCTGCCTCCTGTTACCGGGATGCTGACGCTGGGCAGCGGAGCCAACGTGGAACCGGAAGTGGACCTCTCCGGCTGGTGGATCGACGGCGACGATGTCCATATTGGAGCCATCCGGATTGGCCGCGGAGCCAGCGTGGGCGCACGCAGCACGCTGATGCCCGGCGCCTCGATCGGAGCCGGGGCGCAGGTGGAAGCCGGTTCCGCGGTGCTGGGGAAGGTCAAGGCAGGCCAGCTGGCGGCCGGGTCTCCGGCGCGCCGGCAGGGCAAGGCCAAACACAGCGTGCCGGATGCCGCAGCCCAAGGCAGGTTTGCCGCACGCGCCTGGTTCGCCGGCTTCGCGCTGGCGTCGGCTTGCCTTTCCGTCATCCCTTACGTGTCCGCCGCTGCCGCGCTGTGGGTCGCGTTCGCCTTCATCCAGGGCAGTACCTCTCTCACCGAAGCCCTCCCCCGGCTGGTGCCGGCCCTTGCCCCCGCGTCGCTGGTGTGGTTTGCCGTGAACGCCGTCCTGGTGCTGGCTGCCACGCGCCTGCTGTCCATCGGGATCGCGGAGGGCTACTACCGGATCCGCAGCCGGGTGGGATGGCAGATCTGGGCCACCGAGCGGGTGCTGGACCTGGCCAGGGACCTGCTGTTCCCGATCTACGCCAGCCTGTTCACCCCGGTGTGGCTTCGCCTGCTGGGCGCCAAGGTCGGGAAGAACGTCGAGGCCTCCACCGTGCTGCTGATACCGAAAATGACCACCGTGGGAGAGGGTGCCTTCCTGGCCGATGACACCATGGTGGCCTCTTACGAGCTCGACGGCGGCTGGTTGCGGGTGGCACCGGCCAAGATCGGCAAGCGGTCCTTCCTCGGCAATTCCGGCATGACCGCCGCCGGCCGGAACGTGCCCAAGAACTCGCTGGTGGCCGTCCTGTCCGCGACGCCGGCAAAAGCCAAGGCGGGCACCTCCTGGCTGGGAAGCCCGCCGGTCCGGCTGCGGCGGACCGCGATCGCCTCAGACGGTTCCCGCACTTTCCAGCCCCCGGCGCAGCTGAAGGTGGCCCGGACCCTGTGGGAGCTGGGCCGGTTTGTGCCGGTCATGCTCACGGTGGCCATCGCTGCCGGCACCATGCTGGCCTTCGACTGGATCGCTGCAGCCCTGGGCTATGGCGCCGCAGCCGTACTCACGGGCGTGGTCATGCTGCTGGCGGGCTTTGTGGCCGCAGCCGCGTCCGTCGTCGCCAAGTGGATCCTGGTGGGCCGGATCCGCCCCGGCGAGCACCCGCTCTGGAGCTCGTTCATCTGGCGCAACGAAGTAGTGGACAGCTTTATCGAGATGGTGTCCGCGCCATGGTTTGCGCGGGCTGCTTCCGGCACGCCGGCCCTGGTCTGGTGGCTGCGTGCGCTCGGCGCGAAGATCGGCAGCGGCACATGGTGTGAAAGCTACTGGCTGCCCGAAGCCGACCTGGTGACGCTTGGCCGCAACTCCACGGTGAATCGGGGCTGCGTGGTGCAGACGCACCTGTTCCATGACCGGGTGATGAGCATTGACGCTGTTACGCTCGAGGACGGGGCCACCATGGGCCCGCACGGGGTCATCCTTCCCCAGGCCAGGGTCGGCGCAGGCGGAACAGTGGGGCCGGCGTCCCTGGTGATGCGCGGCGAAGCAGTTCCCGCCGCGACGTACTGGATGGGCAACCCCGTCAGTCCCTGGAGCGGCCCCGGATCGCCGTCTGCCAACCGAAGGTCCCCATGAGTTCTTCAGCATCATCCGCGCGCGGCAGTGTCAACGAGGCCGGCGGCGCTGCCCCGGATCCTTACCTGCCCGGCGCCGGGACCAACGCCTTCCGGGTGGAGCGGTACGAACTGGACCTGGACTACCGGGTGGCCAGCAACCGGCTCAGCGGCAGGGCGGTGCTGCACGGCGTCACGTGCGTCCCGGCGTCGGCCATTGTGCTGGACCTTGCCGGGCTGCGCGCCACCAAAGTGCTGCTGGACGGCCGCAAGCCCCTTCGGTTCAGCCAGCGGGCAGGGCAACTTGTGGTTGCGGCGCAGAACCCTTTCGAGGCCCGGCAGCCGTTCACGCTGGAGGTGCGCTACGAAGGCAACCCGCGGCCACGTCGGGGCCTCTGGGGTGAGGTGGGCTGGGAGGAGCTCACGGACGGCGTCCTGGTGGCCGGGCAGCCCAACGGGGCGCCCTCCTGGTTCCCGTGCAACGACCACCTCGGGGACAAAGCCAGCTACCGGTTCACCGTGACCACCGATGCGAACTACCGCGTGGTGTGCAACGGCGTCCTGCAATCGCACACCGCCCGGTCCAGCCGGGAAACCTGGGTCTACGAACAGGCCGATCCCATGCCCGCCTACCTGGCCACCGTGCAGATTGGCAGGTATGCGCTGCTGGAACTGGACAGCGGTCGGCACGGCACCCCCGTACCGCAGACCGTGGCCGTCTCCCACGCCTTGGCGGACCGGGCACGGGCCGGCCTGGCGCTCCAGCCGGCCATGATGCGCACCTTCAGCAGCTGCTTTGGCCCCTACCCGTTTCCCGGGTACGTCGTGGTGGTCACCGAGGACGAACTGGAAATCCCGCTTGAGGCGCAGGCAATGTCCATCCTTGGCCCCAACCACCTGGGCCTGGACTGGGAGTCCCAGCGCCTGATCGCCCACGAACTCTCCCATCAATGGTTTGGCAATGCCCTGACGGCGGCCAGCTGGCAGGACATCTGGCTGCACGAGGGCTTTGCCTGCTACGCGGAATGGATCTGGTCCGAAGAAGCCGGCGTCATGGCCGTGGCGGACCGGGCCCGGGCTGCCTGGCGCCGGCTGGCCGCCGAGGAGCAGGACATCCTGGTGGGAGACCCCGGACCTGGGCGGATGTTCGATGACCGCGTCTACAAACGCGGAGCACTGGCTGTCCATGCCGTCCGGATGGCCGTCGGCGACCTTGCCTTCTTCGCCGTCCTGCAGGACTGGACCGCCAGCCACCGGCATGGCTCGGTGACCACACAGGACTTCATCATGGCCGTCAGCCGGGCAACAGCCGTGGATGCAGAATCCCTGCTGCACCCTTGGCTCTACGAGGAGCCGCTGCCGCCATTGCCGGCGTCCTGACCAGGGCAGGAAAGCGCGACGGCGGCGGCAAGGTGGGCGGGCAGCCCGGTTTCCGCGGGGCCAAGGTCGCTCAGTCCGGGACGTTCCAGGACGCCAAGGGAGGACGGCATCCTGCTGAGTCCCTCGCCGGTCATCTTCAGCCAGGCCTCTTTGCGGGCCCACAACCTTGCCCTGGCGGCCGGCAGGAGGTCCGCCGTGACGCCCCGGAGCGCAAGCCGTTCGGCAGGTGCCAGCGCCAGTCCGTCGAACCCGTCGAAACCGGTGCGGGCCGGATCCTCGATGTCCGTCCCGAGGCGGGTTCCGGGTGCGGCATCCGGCACGGCCGTGAGCAGGGTCCAGCCGCCGGCCCGGGACAGGCTGAGGGCCAGGGGCACGGGGGCACCCCGATAGGTGTACCCCGGCCTGCCGTGGCCCAGGTCCGGGCCCGTGCCGCAGCGCGGGCAGCCGTAGGCCGTGGCGAGGTCTGCGGCGGACACTGACAGCAGGCTGGCGGCGAAGTCCCGCTGGGCCAAACGCCCGGCCAGGAACGCCGTCCCGGCGGCAGCCGCCATGGCCTTGGCCCGCGCCAGTTCCACGCCGCCCAGGAGGCGTTCGGCGTCCTTCCGCACCGCGGCGGCCTCGCCGGGCAGCAGGAAGGGCGGGACTGCACGCATTTCACAGTGCGTCATGACCCGCCCTTCCGGAGGCTGCGAACAGGAACTAGCGCTGCACGGCTCCGAAGCGTTCCGCGGCCAGGGCCACGGCGCTTTCGCGCGCGGCCGAGGCTTCGTCCGCGGTCAAGGTGCGGTCGGCGGCCCGGAACCGGAGCCCGAAGGCCAGCGACTTCTTGCCGTCCTCAATGCCCTTGCCGGCGTAGACGTCGAACAGGGCGACGTCCTCCAGCAGCTCGCCGGCACCTTCACGCAGGGCGGCCAGGACCTCATCGGCCGGGACGTCGGCCGGGACCACGAGCGCCACGTCCTGGGTGGCCACGGGGAAGGTCGAGATGTGGCGGGCCACGATCACGTCCGGTGCGGCGTCGAAGAGGGCGTCGGCATTGAGTTCAAGTGCCACCGAACGGGCCGGCATGTCCGAGGCCGCCAGCAGCTTGGGGTGCAGTTCGCCCGCGTACCCCACGGTCTCTCCCGTCCGCAGTGCGAGCCGGGCGGTGCGGCCGGGATGGAACGCCTGGTGGCTGCCCTGCGTGACCACAAGGTCGACGCCGAGGACGTCGCCCGCAAGGCGGGCAACATCCAGCGCGTCAGCCCAGTCCCACGTCCGCGGAGTGTGGCCGGCAGCAGCCGGGGAATCGTGGCCGGTGAGGATGGCGGCCACATGGAACGGCTGGTCCGGGACGCCGTCGTAGAGGGCATCCAGCACCTCGTCGGCAGGCTTTTCCCCCAACGGCGGGATGGCGGCGGTACCCATGGCGTCGCCGGGAAGGAAGACCAGGCCGGACTCGAACAGGGCGAGGTCGCGGAAGCCGCGGGAATGGTTCCGCTTGGCCACCTCGATCAGGCCCGGAAGGATCGAGGTCCGCAGGTAGCCCTGCTCCTCGCTGATCGGGTTGGCGAGCTTGACGGCGCTCCGGGGGGTGGCTTCGTCGGCCGTGCCGAAGGTGTCGTTGGCCGCCTTGGACACGAACGGGTAGGACAGGACCTCGGTGAGTCCGGCGTCCGCCAGGGCCTGGATCAGGCGCCGGCGCTGCTGCTGGACCCGGGTGAGGCCGCGGCCGGGAGGGGCCACGGGCAACGTGGCAGGGATCTTGTCGTAGCCCACCAGCCGCGCGATTTCCTCTGTGAGGTCTTCCTTGGTTTCCAGGTCGCTGCGCCAGCTGGGCGGCGTCACGGTCCAGCCGGCGTCGTGCTTTACGACGACGGCACCCAGGTCCTCCAGCGAGGTGACAATCTGCGCTTCGGTGAAGTCGATCCCGATGCGGGCCGCGGCGAAGCCGGCCGGCAGCTCGATGGTGACGGTTTCGGGGGCGGTGCCGACGTCGGTCCCCGCCTCATCGGCGGATCCCCCGGCCAGTTCCACCAGGAGGTCCACCACGCGCTGCGCGGCGACGCCCGCAACCTGCCAGTCAACGCCGCGTTCGAAGCGCTTGGACGCCTCGGACGGCAGCTTGTGCCGGCGGCGGGAACGTCCGATGGACACGTCGTCGAAGTGTGCCGCCTCAACCAGGATGTTCGACGTCGAATCGCTCACCTCGGTGGCCGCGCCGCCCATGACGCCCGCGATGCCGATGGCGCCGGAGTCGTCGGTGATCAGGAGGTCCTCCGCGTCAAGGGTGCGCTCCTTGCCGTCCAGGGTGGTGATCTTCTCCCCTGCGGACGCGCGCCGCACCACGATGTCGCCGGACAGCTTGTCCAGGTCGTAGCAGTGCGTGGGCTGGCCCAGCTCAAGCATGACGTAGTTTGAAATGTCCACCGGCAGCGAGATGGAGCGGATGCCGGCCAGCCGCAGCCGGGATACCATCCACTGCGGGGTGGGCCGGGTGGCATCCACGCCGCGCACCGTGCGGGCCACGAAGCGGTCGCAGCCGGGCGTGCCGTAAATGGGGGCGTCGTCGTTGAGCTTGACGCCGTAGCCGCCGGACAGCTCGGCCGGGGCGTTGACCTTTGTGGCGGGATCCGTGAAGGCGGTGCCGGTGGCGTGCGCGTACTCGCGGGCCACGCCGCGGATGGAGAAGGCGTAGCCGCGGTCCGGGGTGACGTTGATTTCCGCAGCCTGGTCGTAGAGGCCCAGGAGCTCCATGGCGTCGGTGCCGATTTCCGGGTCCAGCCCGATGCGGGAGAGCACCAGGATGCCGTCGTGGTCATCGCCGATGCCCAGTTCGCGGACGGAGGCGATCATGCCGGCGGAGAGGTGGCCGTAGGTCTTGCGGGCGGAGATGTGGAAGTCGCCGGGCAGCACGGCGCCGGGCAGGGTGACCACCACTTTGTCGCCTTCCACGAAGTTGTGGGCGCCGCAGATGATGCCCTGCACGCCGGAGGGGTCGATGCCGTCTCCTGTCAGGGTCTGCTCCTGCCCTTCGGGCACGACGCGGACCTGGCACCAGTTGATGGTCTTGCCGTTGGTCTGCGGTTCCTTGACCAGGCTCAGGACCTGGCCCACCACCACGGGCCCGCGCAGGGCGTCGGTGGGGCGGTGGACCGCTTCCTCTTCGAAACCGACCTTGACCAGTTCGGCCATAACGTCTTCGGCCGTTGCATCGGCCGGTACGGCCGCGAATTCACGCAGCCAGGAAAGTGGGATACGCACTGTTAGATCTCCATCCCGAAGTGCTCGCTGAACCGTACATCGCCTTCGATCATGTCGCGCATGTCCCCCACCTCGTTGCGGAACATGAGGGTACGCTCGATGCCCATGCCGAAGGCAAAACCTGAATAGACGTCCGGGTCGATGCCGGCGGCGCGCAGGACGTTCGGATTGACCATGCCGCAGCCGCCCCACTCGATCCACGCCGGGCCCCCCTTGGCCCCGGGATGGAAGATGTCCAGTTCGGCGGACGGCTCCGTGAACGGGAAGTAGTTGGGGCGCAGCCGGATCTGGGCTTCATCGCCGAACATCTGCCGGGCGAAGTGCTCAAGGGTGCCGCGCAGGTCCGCCATGCTGAGGTTCCTGTCGATGGCAAGGCCCTCGAACTGGTGGAACACCGGGGTGTGGGTGGCATCGAGTTCGTCGGTGCGGAACACCTTGCCGGGGCACAGCACGTAGATGGGTACTTCGCGCTCGAGCATGGAGCGGACCTGTACCGGGGACGTGTGCGTGCGCATCAGCAGGTGGGCTTCGGGCGGCTCAACGAAGAAGGTGTCCTGCATTTCGCGGGCCGGGTGGTCCGGCTTGAAGTTCAGCGCATCGAAGTTGAACCACTCCGATTCGACCTCGGGGCCTTCGGCGATTTCCCAGCCCATGCCCACGAAGATGTCCGCCACGCGGTCCTGGAGGGTGGAGAGCGGGTGGCGGGCACCGGCACGGCGACGGCGCGGCGCGGCGGTGACGTCCACGGTTTCCTCAACCAGGATGCGGGCATCGTTCTCGGCTTCCAGGACGGCCGTGCGGTCGGCGAGCGCCTTGTTGACCCGGCCGCGGGAGGCGCCCATCAGCTTTCCGGCGAGCGCCTTCTGGTCCTTGGGCAACCGGCCGATCTCACGGTTGGCAAGGCTCAGCGGGGATTTCTCGCCGCTGTGGGCAAGCCGCACCGCCTTCAGCTCGTCAAGGGTGGCCGCACCGTCGATGGCGGTGATGGCCTGGTCTACAGCGGCGTTGATGGCGGCCTCATCCGTGGGGTTCGGAATGGCGGCGCCCGGCAAAGTTTCAGTCATCTACTGTTCTTAGCTACGAGTCGTGGCTGCCGGCGGGCGGGGCAGCCGTACGCGGTTTCCCGCTTGGCGCGTCCGTCGCTGGCAGGTCATGGATGAATGCGCTGAACGTCAGTTCATTCAATGACCAGGTCAGGGCTCGCCGGCAGGACCGGCGGCCACTGCCCTCCAGTCTAGTTGAACCCTCCGGCTACCATGGCCTCATGACTTTGCGGCAGCGCGCGGGTACCCAGGATGTCCCGACGACGGCCCAGCGGCTCAGGCGGGCAGCGAACCTCCTCAACGGGAGTACTGTCGCGGGCCTCGCCGTCGCCCTCGCCGCGGGGACCCGGCTAAGCCGCGGCCCGCGTGGCATGGTCCTGGCCGCCGGGTACCGTTGGCGGCTTCCGGCCGCCCGCGCCTTCACGGTGGGGAACGTGGTGCTGTACCGCGGTCCGGCCGCCGACCTGTTGTCCCGGCCTGCGTTGCTGGGCCATGAGGAGCGGCACTGCAGCCAGTACGCCTGGTGCCTCGGCCTGCCGTTCATTCCCTTCTACCTGGCCGCGGCCGGGTGGTCCGTGCTGCGGAGCGGAAATCCGGGAACAGCGAATATTTTCGAACGCAGGGCCGGCCTGGCCGCCGGCGGCTACCCGGTTCCGGCGGGGAGCGCGGTCCTGTGAACGCCGCGGAGCGGGCCTCCACAGATGCCGGCACTGTGACCGTCACCGGGAGCGGGTGGGCGGAGGCGGTCCCTGACCTGGTGACGGTGTCCGTGGCGGTGGAGTGCCGCGCGCCGTCCGTGGCGGACGCGTATGCGGCGGCCGGCCAGGGCCTTGCCGCCGTGGCCGCGGCCCTCCGGGGACACGGCGTTGCCCCTGCCGACCTGCGGACGGGCGGCCTGTCAGTGCGGGCAGACCTCGCGTGGCGGGACGGCGAAGGGCAGAAACTCGTGGGCTACGTTGCGGTCGGCAGCATTGCTGTCAGGCTGCGGGACGTCGGCAACGCACCGGCGGCCATCTCCGCCGTTGGGTCGGGCGGTGACGACGTCCGGCTGGAGAGCCTGCAGCTGGTCCTCTCCGATGACTCAGCCACCCGTGCACAGGCCAGGGAGGCTGCCTGGCAGGACGCACTCCGCGCAGCCGCCCAGTTCGCGTCGCTCGCCTCGGCCACACTGGGCCGGGTCTTGTCCGTGACCGACCTCCGGGCGGCTCCCGGCCCGGTACCGGCCGCCGGCCTGCAACGGGCCTCCGCCGTTGAGGGGCTGCCCCTTGAGTCCGGCCGGAACCGGGTGGAGGCAGGCGTGACGGTCACGTGGGAGCTGCTGCACTAGCCGGCGTTGGCTGGGAGAAGCCCTGAGGCAGCGCGCCGCCCTTGACTTCCGTTCGAACATGTCTTCGAATGGAGGCCATGAGATGGGAAGCACAGGCTTTGGTTCCGACCCCCGAAACTGCCAGTGGGGCTGCTCCGGCATTGCTGCCGCTGGCCGGCCTGGTCCGGTCCGTCACCACTCCCGAGTTCGCCGGCATCACGTTCCATGAGGTCACCGCAAAATCGGTGCTCAACAGGGTCCCGGCGGGGTCCAGGATGCCTTTCGAATGGACGGTGAACCCCTACCGTGGTTGCAGCCACGCCTGCGTGTACTGCTTTGCCAGGAAGTCCCACACGTATTTGGATTTCGACGCCGGCATGGACTTCGACAACCAGGTGGTGGTTAAGGTCAACGCGGCGGAAGTGCTGCGCAAGGAAGTGAACAAGGCGTCCTGGACGCGCCAGCAGGTGGCGCTTGGCACCAACACCGACCCCTATCAGCGGGCCGAGGGACGGTACCGCCTCATGCCGGGCATTATCTCCGCCCTGGCGGACTCCGGCACTCCCCTGTCCATCCTCACCAAGGGCACGTTGCTGGCGCGGGACATTCCCCTGTTGAAAAGTGCTGCCACGCAGGTGCCGGTAGGCCTGGGAATCTCGCTGGCCATGACCGATGAGGCCCTTTCGGAAGCCATCGAGCCCGGCACACCCGGGCCCAGGGCGCGGCTGAGGCTGGTGTCCCGGCTGCGCGAAGCCGGGCTCCCGTGTGGGGTGATGGCCATGCCCATCCTGCCGTGGCTTTCCGACAGTGACGAAGCCCTGGATGCTCTCTTCGGCTCCCTGGCGGCCGCGGGCGCAACGGGAGTCACCGCGGGTGCCCTGTACCTGAAGCCCGGGACCAGGGAGTGGTTCATGAAGTGGATCGCAGCCCACCACCCCGAACTGGCGGGACGCTACCGGCGGCTGTACGGGACGGGGTCCTACGCTTCCAAGGAGTACCGCACCTGGCTGGCCGCCAAGGTCCGGTACTTCAAGGCACGCCACGGTTTCTCGCATTCCTCCGGCTTCAGCCACCGGGACCTGGACGATCCCCGCGCCGAGGAAGCGCAGTACCCCGCCGGCAGCATCCCCGCCCCGGCTACAGAGGGCACCGCGGGGGTTCCCGCCCGGCCTTCGCAGCAGGACGCCCTCTTCTAGCAGGTCCTGTGGTGGCGGTCCCGTGTCAGAGGCCCTGGTTCAGCGGGCCTGGTTCAGAGTGCCTGGTTCAGAGTGCCTGGTTCAGCGGGGATGCCACCGAGTCCAGCAAAGCCCGGACGATCGGAAAATCAGCAGGGATCCACGGCAGGCCCAGGACCGCGTCCCGGTCCCGGAGGTCCAGCCACCGCAGTTCGTCATGGTCTTCAAGGGGCCGCGGCTCGCCGTCGCTGACCTCCGCGAACCAGACCCGCATGCTGGCCCGTTCGTTCAGCGGCCAGCCGCCGGGATCCTCCGCCGGCAGTTCGGGTCCCAGCCGGACACCGATTCCGAGTTCCTCTGACAGTTCCCGCACCAGCGCGGCCTCGGGCTCCTCGCCGGGTTCAACCTTGCCGCCCGGGAACTCCCACAGACCGGCCAGGTGCTCCGGCGCACTTCGCCTGGCGACCAGCAGGGCCGCCGGGTCCGCCAGCTCGTCCACGATGGCTCCGCCCACAACCTGAATCAGTCCAGTCATTCGGCCATTCTATGGTCCACAATGGAATGTCCCGGAACAGCATTCCGGCTCAGGGAATAGGTCCTGGCCGCCAAGGGTTTGCGACTCTGTCCGGACGTTCCTGCCCCACTGCCGTGGCATCCGGTCTTTTCCACCCATCTTTGAGAAGCAGGCACATGAGCAGCGTTCTTTCCCAGTCCACGGCAACACCCGCCAAAACCCCGAACCTTGGGATGGCCATTTTTGCGCTGGCCATGGGCGGGGTAGGCATCGGTGTGACCGAGTTCACCATGATGGGCCTGTTGAAGGAGGTGGAGCAGGGACTGGCGATCAGCACTCCCCAGGCCGGCTACCTGATCTCCGCCTACGCCCTGGGCGTCGTGGTCGGCGCCCCGCTGCTTGCCGTCGTCGGGGCCAAGCTACCCCGCAAATACCTGGCGCTCGGGCTCCTGCTTTTCTTTACGGTTGCCAACCTCAGTTCGTTCATCGCACCTGACTACGGGTCCATGCTCGTCTCGAGGTTCGCTGCGGGCCTGCCGCACGGGGCGTTCTTTGGCGTGGCCGCCGTGATAGCCGCCTCCCTGGTCCCGCCGACGCGGCGCGGCTGGGCCATCTCCATGGTGATGGCCGGCCTCAGCATCTCCAACGTCGTCGGAGTACCCTTTGCCACCTGGCTGGGCCAGGCCTTCGGCTGGCGGCTGCTGTTCGTCCTGGTGGGGTGCATCGGGCTGCTGGCACTGGTGCTCGTCTGGATCTTCGTGCCGTTCCAGAAGACGCACCCGGACGCGAGCATCCGGCGCGAACTCGGTGCGCTGAAACGGCTGCAGGTGTGGCTGGCGCTCCTGGTGGGGATTGTTGGCTTCGGCGGCTTCTTCGCAACCTATACCTACATCGCCCACACCATGACCAACGTGGCCGGAATCCCCTCCACGCTGATCCCGCTGGTGGTGGCCTTGTACGGACTGGGTATGGTGGCCGGGAACCTCATCGGCGGCAGGCTGGCCGACAAGTCGGTGATGGGCACCCTCTACCGCGTCCTGCCCGCGATTGCAGTTGCCCTGGTGCTCTACGCCGTGGCAGCACACTGGGCATGGAGCGCCCTGGTCATGGTGTTCGTGGTGGGGGCCGCCGGTTCCATGCTGGTCCCCGCCCTGCAAACCCGGCTGCTGGATGCTTCACCGGATGCGCCGTCCCTGGCCTCCTCGCTCAACCACGCCGCGCTCAACGTTGCCAACGCCCTGGGGGCCTTTCTCGGCGGCCTCGTCATTTCCCTCGGGTGGGGCTTCGTAGCCCCGGCGCTCGTGGGCGCCGTACTCGCCGTCCTCGGGTTCGGCGTCGCGCTGCTCAGTGGCGTGCTGGAGCGCAAGCGTCCGCTGGCAGCCTGATCCCGCCCGCGACCCACCATCGCCGCGGTACCGCCATGTACAGCCAGGGAGCTTCCTAGTCGCCGGTTCTTCGCTGCTGGACAGTGCAGGATCCCGCCGTGGCCCCACCCGGTCCATACCGTACCGGGACGCCCCTAACGATGCAGCAACGGCGCAGGTTCGGCTACTGACTTTGCGGGGCCCTTATGTTAGCTTGAGGCTCATCGGGACTATTTTTCCCGGTCACAATAAGGAGGAGACATGGGTTTTCTTGCTTGGATTATTTTGGGCCTGATTGTCGGGGCCATCGTTAAGGCCGTTATGCCCGGACGGGTCGGCGGCGGCTGGGTCACCAGCCTCATCCTCGGTGTTGTTGGTGCCATTGTTGGCGGCTGGATTGGCAGCCTCCTTTTCGCCAAGGGCGACATGGGCTTCTTCGACCTCGGCACGTGGATTCTCGCTATCGTCGGTGGCCTCATTGTCGCCGGCATCTACGGATTCGTCACCGGACGCGGAAAAGCCACCCGCGCGCCCTGACCACTCCGTCACCACATAACCACCGGGCCCCGGATATCCGGGGCCTTTCTTTTTGCCCGGCCGCTTCTTCCCCGGCCACTCCTTCGTCGGCGGCGCCCTCCTGGCTGGCCGCCGGCAACTTATTCCGGAACTGCCCCATCCCGGCGTTGGGACCTGGCGCTGGCGTAGAGGCAGACGGTGGCCGCAGTACCGAGGTTCAGGCTCTCCGCCGCCCCGTAGACGGGGACAGCCACCCGGTGGTCGGCCAGGGCAAGTTCTTCCTCCGACAACCCCTGCGCCTCGTTGCCGAAGAACCAGGCTGTGGGCCCGGCCAGATCGTACACGGAATCCGGGCCCTTTCCGGTGAGCCTGCGGCGGGCGCTCTCGTCCTGGAGGACATCCAGGTCCAACTGTCCGTAGCCGTCCGCAGCGAGGATGCCGATGCCGCGGGCCTTGCACGCAGCCGCGAGTTCTGCCGGGTCGGCAGCCAGGACAACGGGCAGGTGGAACAGGGAACCGGCCGTAGAGCGGACTGCCTTGGGATTGTAGATATCGACGCTGGACGCAGTGAACACCACGGCGTCGGCCCCGGCGGAATCGGCGGCGCGGAGCACTGTTCCGGCGTTACCGGGATCCCTGACCTGGCAGAGCACGGCTACCAGGCGTGGTCCGGCGTCGAGCACGTCCGCCAGGGAAACGTCCACGAAGCGGCAGACGGCCACGATTCCCTGCGGATTGACCGTGTCGGCCATGGCCGACAGGACCTCATCGGTGGCCAGCCGTGCCGTGGTCCCCTCGGCAAGCTCCTCGAACTCGGGAAAACGGTCCAGGCAGCTTTCACTTGCGTAGACGTCCGTGACGATGCCCGGGGCTCCGGCCGCAAGGCGCTGCTGGTGGAGCTTGAGTGCCTCGCGCACTGCCTGCGGCCCCTCAGCAAGGAACTGGCCACGCTTTAAACGGGCCGGGCGCCCTGCAAGCTTTGCCACGTCCCTGACCCGATCGGCTCGGGGGTTGGACAATGGAAAATCTTGCGGGCGCCCGGTGTCGTTCATACAAGAAACTGTAGTAGCTGCTGCCACCAGTTCTTGAACCGGCCCCTCAGGGAGGAGCACTGCGCGGCCTCTAGGCTGCGGCGACCTTCTTGGCGGAGGTGTCAGCCGGCAGGGAGTCCTTGGCCACCTGGACCAGTGCGGCAAATGCGTTGGCGTCCGAGACGGCGAGCTCGGCCAGCATGCGGCGGTCAACCTCGACCTCAGCGGCCTTCAGGCCCTGGATCAGTCGGTTGTAGGTGAGGCCGTTGGCGCGGGACGCAGCGTTGATGCGCTGGATCCACAGGCGGCGGAAGTCGCCCTTCTTCTTCTTGCGGTCACCGTAGCTGTACACAAACGAGTGCAGCAGCTGCTCTTTGGCCTTGCGGTACAGGCGCGAACGCTGTCCGCGGTAACCCTTTGCCCGCTCAAGGACAACCCGGCGCTTCTTGTGGGCGTTTACCGCCCTCTTCACACGTGCCACGTGCGTACTCCTTCGAAAATCTGATCCCAAGCATCTGTTGCCGGAAATCCGGCGGCCTGAGAAGGCTGTTTGGCAGAAGACGAACCGCCAGGGGGCGGCCCATCAATAAACTTGGAAACTAGATGCCGAGCATCTTCCGGATGACCTTGGCATCGCCCTTGAAGACGATCTTGTCGCCGGCGAGGCGGCGGGTCAGGCGGCTGGACTTGTGCTCCAGGTAGTGGCGGCGGTTGGCCTGCTGGCGGCGCAGCTTGCCGCTGCCGGTCAGCTTGAAGCGCTTCTTAGCACCACTGTGGGTCTTCATCTTCGGCATGGGAACCGATCTCCTTACGTGTCTGCGGGCCCTGGGGCCGGCAGTTCTATCGCGCAGCCGCCCCTGCGGGCAGCATGCTGGTTGCTGACTGCCGGAGGGCGGAACCTCCGGCAGCTGTGAACTAGTTGGTCTTCTTACCCGCCGGCTTGGGCACTGCCTTGGGGGCAGGGCGGGCAGCAGGCTTCGGTGCAGCAGGCCTGGCCACCGGCTTCGGCGGTGCAGGCACGGCGGCGGGCTTCGGCGCCGCTGCCGCCGGCTTGGCGGCGGTCGCGGGCTTCGGTGCTGCGGCAGCCTTCGGAGCCTCCTGCTTCGGAGCCTCCTGCTTGGGTGCAGCAGCCTTGGGCGCGGCGGCCTTAGGTGCTTCCTGCCGGGGAGCCGGGGCAGCCTTGGGAGCTTCCTCCTTGGCGGCTTCCTGCTCGGGAGCCGGTGCAGCAGGCGCCTCGGCAGCGGCAGTTTCCTCCGGAGCCGTCTCCGGTTCGGTGGAAACGGTGAAGCCTTCCGGCAGGAGGTCAGCCAGTGACTGGGTCATGGGCGCCTGGTCCGTGCCGGACGTGTCCACACGGCCGGAGGCTTTGGCTTCGTTCTGTGCCTTCGCCTCGGCGCGCTGGGTGGCGCGACGGGCTTCAGCCTTTGCCTCGGCCTTGTTCTTCAGCGGACCGACAACCATGACCATGTTCCGGCCATCGATGCGGGGGCTGGACTCCACCACGCCAACTTCGGCGACGTCGTCCGCGAAGCGCTGGAGCAGGCGGATGCCCATTTCGGGGCGCTGCTGCTCGCGGCCGCGGAACTGGATCATGGCCTTGACCTTGTCCCCGGCGCCGAGGAAGCGAAGGGCGTGGCCCCGCTTGGTCTCGTAGTCGTGGGTGTCGATCTTGAGGCGGAAGCGGATTTCCTTCAGAACGGTGTTCGTCTGGTTCTTCCGGGCCTCACGTGCCTTGACCGCGGCTTCGTACTTGTACTTGCCGAAATCCATCAGCTTGCACACCGGAGGCTTCGCCTGAGGTGCAACTTCAACGAGATCAAGGTCGGATTCGGCAGCCAGGCGCAGGGCATCCTCAATACGGACGATTCCTACCTGTTCACCTGCAGGTCCGACCAGCCGCACCTCGGGGACGCGGATACGCTCATTGATTCTTGGCTCGCTAATGTTAAAGCTCCTGTGTTTGTTGTTGTGTCCGGCAAATAGAGAAGGCCCCCAATTGCCGGAGCAATCGAAGGCCTCAAACAGGTTGGCGAAGCCGTCCCGAAAACGGGAAGCACGCGCACAGCTCCGGTTGTTACCGGTTCCATGCCCAACCAGGTACCCGGCAACCTTTCGTCCCCTGGCGGTTCGCAAGGAACCTGGGAAACAGCGGCTGACGCGGGTGGGAGAGAACTCCGCTTGCAAACTGGATGCCATTCTACAGAAAAAAATTCCCGCCAACGCCGCGAAGCGCTGCTGGGAACCCCATCGCTTGGAACGATCTCTGAAATAACGACATCCAGTCGGTCTGTGTCAAGCTTACCAGTATGAGCACCTCAGACAGTAATTCGTACGTTTTCGAGCCCGCTGACGCAGGCGCGGACGTTTCACAGCAGATCCGCGACATCTCGGAGGTCCCCGCCATCGAGGTCATCACCACGGCCGCCGTGCACCTCATGAGCGCCGCCGCCGTGAAGCTGGGCCTCGCCGCTGAAGACAACGCAGCCGAACTCAAGGACCTGGACGAAGCCCGGAAACTGATCACCGCCCTTGCCGGCCTGGTTACCGCGGCCGCCCCGGAAATCGGCTCCCAGCACGCCGGACCGTTGCGCGATGGCCTCCGCTCCCTCCAGCTCGCCTTCCGTGAGGAGTCCCTGATTCCCGATGCTCCGGGCAAGGGCCCGGGCGAAAAGTACACCGGGGCCGTGAACTAACGCCGGAC
This sequence comes from Arthrobacter sp. 135MFCol5.1, assembly GCF_000374865.1. Taxonomy (GTDB): domain Bacteria; phylum Actinomycetota; class Actinomycetes; order Actinomycetales; family Micrococcaceae; genus Arthrobacter. Next base: position 36,661 of record NZ_KB895468.1, read on the forward strand.
TCCCCCACGCAGCGCCCGACGGCGGGACGACCATCCGAGGTCGTCCCGCCGTCGTCGTTTCCCCTGAACATGGCCCGCGGCTCATCCACGCGGGCGGGGAGCAACCGTTGGAAGCGGGTTCAGGCGGCGGCCCTGCGCCGGCGCAGCTGCAGGGCCAGCCCCACCAGGCACAGCAGCACACCCGCGCCCCCGACCGAGACGAAGCCGCCGGAGGGGCCCATCAGGTCGATGAAGATGCCGGCGAGCGGCGAACCGAGTGCAACCCCGGCGGTGAGGGCCGAGCCGTACCAGCCCATCGCCTCCCCGCGCCGCTCCTCCGGGACCAGGTCCGCCACCTTCTCGGAGGCCGCCGAGAGCACCGGGGCGCACAGCAAGCCGGGCAGGACGGAGACGAAAGCGAGCGTCCAGGTGTCGTGGGCGAGTGCCATGGGCAGCGTCAGGGCCGCCATGCCCAGCAGCAGGATGACGGGCGGGACGGGCCTGTGCATGGCGCCGTAGATGATGCCGCCCACCACTGAGGCGGCGCACCAGAAGACGAAGACGATGCCGATTTCGCTCTGGTGTCCACCGATCTCCAAGGCGGCAACAATGCCAACGTCGGTGCCGCTCAGGACCATGCCGGCGCCGGCGGCGACCGCGAAGAGGGCCGCCACTGTGGCGGTGAACCAGGAGAAGCCGCCCGCCGGCCTTCCCCTCGAGCCCTCCTGCGGTGCAGCGGCACCCGCGGGCGCCGCCAGTTCCGCGGCGGCTTCCTGGACATGGGCCGGGGCGGTGGAGACGACGGCGGCCTCCGCCGCGTGCTGCTCGTCAGCTTCGCGTCCCATTCCCGGGTCCGCACTGCGGGTGGGCGGGTTGAACCACATGAGGAACAGTCCGGCCAGCGACGTCGCTATGCCCACGACGGTCAAGCCTGCGGTGGTGAACCCGCTGGTGGCCACCACGGCGCCCGCGGCCGGGCCGATCATGAACACCATTTCGGTGGTGATGGCGTCCAGGGCAAAGGCCGTACGGCGCTGGTCGCCTTGGGCCAGGACGCCCAAGGACTGCCGGACGACGCTGAAGATGGGCAGTGTGAGCAGGCCGCCGACGAAGACGAGCGGCAGGAGCCACTGGTAGGACACATGGGGCACCACGGACCAGATGATGGTCTCCGAGATCACCGACGGAATAAGCGCCGTCCGCAGGCCCACGGTGTCAACGCGCCGGCCACGCCACGGGGCGCCAAGGGCAATGCCAATGGTCATCACCGCCGCGGCGGCGCCGGCCGCCGCGTAGCCCTGGCCCAGGGTCAGGACGATATGCAGGGTGAGCAGGACTCCGGCAGCCGAGTGCGGGATCCGGGCAACCATGCCCACCAGCAGCAGCCGCCGGATGGGCCGGACGGCGAGCAACTCCCGGTAGAGAGCGAAATTCACGAAGCGATCCTTAGGGTCCGCCCCGGCGCGGGCGGGGTTCACCCATCCGGCCGGCAGCTAGTCGGGAGCGCGCCTGAGCTTGATCTCCAGGGAATCGACGCGCTCCCCAAACAATACATTCCGGGACCACTCCGCCTGCAGGCCGGCCACCAGTTCCTGGACCCCGGCGGCGTCCAACCCGTCCTCAAGGTAGAGCACCACCTGGAGTTCGGGTCCGGCGCCGCCGCCGGGAACCACGGTGCCGTCGGCAGCAGTGGCGGACACTCCCCTGCCAGGCAGGAGTTCGATACCGCGCACCGCGGGAAACCCGGAGGAGGCGCGGCCAAGTTCACCCGCAAGCTCACCGTCCTCGTAGGAAGGGACCCAGTGGTGCTGCTTGGCCAGGGCCCAGACGGCCGGGCGGCGGACCACGAAGGTGAAGTCTGCCCCCGGGTCCAGGACCAGGAGTTCGGCACCCTCCGCGACGGCAGAGAGCGCGGCGCGGGCCGCGTACACGGCAACCGGCCGGGCCTCGGGGTGCCAGGCGGAGAGCGCGGCTGAAGAGGTGAATGCCGGGAGCGCCGTCCGGCCGTCGGCGGCCTTCAGCGTGACCAGGGCCATGTCCGCCTGCTTGTCGGCGTGCAGCCCGTGGTCCGTCTCCGCTTCCTCAGCAAGCTGCGCCACGATGGGGATGAAGACCCGGGCCGTTGCCAGCGCCGCCACCACCCCGGCCTCGCTGCCGCTCCCCTGCCGGAGCGCCGCAACAGCGGTGAGGTAGCCGGCGTCGGCCGTGCCGTCGTCGTCTTCGAAGTTGTGGATCTTGCCGTCTGCGCCGGCTAGGCTGCGCCCGGCCCATGGCCGGCCCGCGGAGTCCGCCGGCCCGCCGGCCCCGGCAAGGGCTGCGGCGATATGTCCTGGCAGATGGCGGGCTGGGGGATGTCCCGGTTCCTGGGCGCTGGGCATTGGCTGGACCTTCCGGGCGCCTAGCGCCGGCCGGCGACGTCGAGGGCTTCGGGCAGCGTGAAGGCCCCGGCGTACAGGGCCTTGCCCACGATGGCGCCTTCCACGCCCAGCGGCACCAGCGAGCGGAGGACCTTGAGGTCATCGAGGCTGGAGATGCCGCCGGAGGCGACCACGGGTTTGCCGGTCTTCTCCACCATCTGGCGCAGGAGTTCAACGTTGGGTCCCTGCAGGGTGCCGTCCTTGGTCACGTCGGTCACCACATAGCGGGAGCACCCGGCCTCCTCGAGGCGGCCCAGCACGTCCCAGAGGTCTCCGCCTTCCTTGGTCCAGCCCCGGCCGGCCAGGGTGGTGCCCCGGACGTCAAGGCCGACGGCGATCTTGTCGCCGAAGCGTTCGATGGCCCGCGCGGTCCACTCCGGATTCTCCAGCGCAGCGGTGCCCAGGTTGACCCGGGCCACGCCCAGGTCCAGGGCCGCTTCGAGGGTCTCGTCGTCGCGCAGGCCGCCGGAAAGCTCCACCTTGATGTCCAGGCGGCCCACCACGTCGCGGAGCAGGTCCGCGTTGGAGCCGCGCCCGAACGCCGCATCCAGGTCCACCAGGTGCACCCACTCGGCGCCCTGCTGCTGCCAGTTCAGTGCCGCGTCCAAGGGCGTGCCGTAGCTGGTTTCGCTGCCGGCTTCCCCCTGGACCAGCCGGACGGCCTGCCCGTTGACGACATCGACGGCAGGCAGCAGTTCAAGGACCGGCAGGTCATGTGCGGTGGTCATACTCATCCTCAGTGTTGGTTCTTCGGGACAGGGGCTGGGGCGCCGACGCCGGCATGGTCGCCGGCGGCCGGCGGGGTCAGCTGGCGGGCAGCGTGAGCAAATAGGCGGCCAGCAGCGACATGGCGGCCAGGACGTAGAACGACACCTGCGTCCAGAGCGGCTTGTGCTGCTGACGGAACGAGATGCCGCCGCCAATCAGGATGCCGGCGAGGCCCATCAGGAGTACGGACCACATCTAGGCGCCACTGCCGGCTTCGGCCGGGGAGGTGCCATGGCCGGCCTCGCCGGTGGCAGGCTTGCGGAGGCCTTCCACCCAGTTGCGCAGGAGCCGGGCGCCGGCGTCGCCGGACTTTTCGGGGTGGAACTGCGTCGCGCAGAGCGGCCCGTTCTCCACGGCGGCAATGAAGGGGCCGCCGTGCTCGGACCAGGTGACCAGCGGTGGCGCCATCCGCGGCTGGATCACCTCAAAGTTCCACTCCTGCACGCCGTAGGAATGCACGAAGTAGAACCGTTCATTTTCGACGCCGGCGAACAGCTTGGATCCCTCGGGCACCTTGACGGTGTTCCAGCCCATGTGCGGGACAACTTCGGCGCGCAATGCCTCCACCTTGCCAGGCCATTCACCGATGCCCTCGGCTTCCGTGCCATGTTCCACGCCAGCCTCGAAGAGGACCTGCAAACCCACGCAGATGCCCAGCACGGGGCGTCCTCCTGCGACGCGCCTGCCGATGAGGCGGATGCCGTCCACGGCCTTGAGTTCGCGCATCACGGTCTCGAATGCGCCGACGCCGGGCACCACCAGGCCGTCGGCGTTGAGCACATCGTCCGGTTTGGCGCTGAGGATCACTTCCGCACCGGCGCGCTCCAGGGCGCGCACGGCGGAGCGGACGTTCCCGGACCCGTAGTCGAGCACCGTCACCGTCGGCTTGCCCTCGGGCGACGGGAGCTTCTGTGAGGCGGTGGGATCGATGATCGCTCCGTCCTTGAGGACCTGCCCACTCACAGCGCACCCTTGGTGGAGGGGATGCCTTCAACCCGGGGATCGGGTTCGACGGCGGCGCGGAGCGCGCGGGCGAAGGCCTTGAACTGCGCCTCCACGATGTGGTGCGGGTCCCGGCCGGCCAGGACGTTCATGTGCAGGCAGATGCCGGCGTGCAGCGTGATGGCCTCAAAGACGTGGCGGGTCAGGGAGCCGGTGAAGTGGCCGCCTATCAAGTGGTACTCCTGGCCAGCGGGCTCGCCGCCGTGGACCAGGTAGGGACGGCCGGAGACGTCCACCACCGCGTTGGCGAGGGCTTCGTCCAGCGGCACGGTGGCCTCGCCGAACCTGCGGATCCCGGCTTTGTTTCCCAACGCGGTCCGCAGGACCTCGCCGAACGTGATGGCGACATCCTCCACGGTGTGGTGGACGTCGATATGGGTGTCGCCGGTGGCTTTGACGGTCATGTCGATCAGCGAGTGCTTGCACAGGGCGGTCAGCATGTGGTCGTAGAACGGCACCGAGGTGTCGATGTTGGACACACCCGTACCGTCGAGGTTGATCTCCACGAGGACGGAGGACTCGCTGGTGGCGCGCTCCATGCGGGCGGTCCGGGCCGCAGCAGTATTCGAACCGGTTGAACTCATGGTGAAGGATCCTTAGTGGGAGAAGGAGTGGTTCAGGGCGCCCAGCGCCGCTGTATCAAGTCTAGGCGGGAAGCGCGGCGTGGCCCGCAAGGATGCGCTCCAGGGACGTGAGGAAGGCCGTGGTTTCCGGCTCGGTACCGGCCGTGACCCGCAGGTGCCCGGGAATTCCCACGTCGCGGATCAGCACGCCCGCGTCCAGCAGTTCCTGCCAGACCTGGTGCGGGTTCTCCAGGCCGCCGAAGAACACGTAGTTGGAGTCGGACGCGGCAGGCTTGAGGCCCATCCTGGTCAGCTCAGCCACAATGCGGTCGCGCTGCTGCTTGATGTCCTGCACATCGGCCATGAGCGCTTCGCGGTGCTGCAGGGCTGCCAGGGCGGTTGCCTGGGTGATCGCGGACAGGTGGTACGGAAGGCGCACCAGGCGCAGGGCATCGGTGACCTCCGGGGCCGCGGCCATGTAGCCGAGGCGTGCGCCGGCGAGTGCGAAGGCCTTGCTCATGGTGCGGGAGACAATCAGCCGCTCCCTGCCGGGCAACAGGGTCAGGGCGCTGGGCGTGCCGTCGTGGGCGAATTCGTGGTACGCCTCGTCCACGATGACGATGGTCTGGCTTGGAGCACCGGCCTCGTAGACAGCCTCGACGACGTCCAGTCCCAGGCCGGTGCCGGTGGGATTGTTCGGCGAGCAGAGGAACACGATGTTCGGCTGCAGCTCCCTGACCTGCCGGGCAGCGGATTCTGCGCTGAGGTCGTAGCCCTCGGCCCGGACACCGGTGATGTATTCGGTGTCGGTGCCGCTCGCCAGCAGCGGGTACATGGAGTACGTGGGCGGGAAGCCCAGGGCGGTGCGGCCCGGGCCGCCGAACGCCTGGAGGATTTGCTGCAGGACCTCGTTGGAGCCGTTGGCGGCCCACAGGTTGGTTTCGTCGAGGCCATGGCCAAGGTATTCGGCCAGGGCCTTGCGGAGCTCGGTGAACTCCCGGTCCGGGTAGCGGTTCAGGCCGGCGGCGGCCTCCGTCACGGCGGCGCTGATGGCGGCACGCACGTCCGCCGGGACGCCATGGGTGTTCTCGTTGACGTTCAGGAGAATGGGGACGTCCAGTTGGGGCGCCCCGTAGGGAGTCAGCCCGCGAAGGTTGCTGCGGAGGGGTAGCCGGTTCAGGCGTTCTAGCTGGTCGTTCACCTGAACAGTTTAGTTGCCGTGGCAACTACCGGAAAATATGACACTTTTGGCCTGCCTCGGAAACGCCCGGACGAAGAGCTGGCGGCAGCCTCCGGGGGACGCGCACCCGCAGTCACCAGGCCGCGGCGCCAGGCTGCCGCTCCGCGGTACCCGCTCAAGAAGGGGTCAGTGGCTGGGGACGAAGAGCTGCTGCCCGGGCAGGACCGCGCCGGCGGACAGGTTGTTGAGCTGGACGATGTCCGCCACGACGTCCCGTGCATCCCGGTTCGGGGCCACGGCACCGGCGATGGACCAAAGGGACTGGCCGGGCTGGACCGTGACTGTCACCGTGGGCGTCACGGCGAGGTCCGCGGCGGAATCGGAGGCCTTGGCCGGGGAGTGGAAAAGTCCCGCCAAGGAGAGCAGCAGGACCGCGAGGAGAATCAGCGGCACTCCCACCAGGACGATCCGCCCCCGCCGGGTCAACCGAAGCGGCGCCGGTGATGGCGCAGTTCCGGCACTGATCCGCCGGCTGCCGGACGAGTGGCGCTCCCCGGCCAGGAACTCCGGACGCGATATGTGGGAAAGAGTTAAAGCTGACATGAACTGAGCCCTCCTGGACCTGCCGTGCTGCCCGGGTGTCCGCCGCTGCCGTCCTGCCTGCCGTGCCGGAATACCAATCTCTTCCGGCCAGGTCTTCGAACAGGCCATGCAATGGTTAGAACACATATTCGAACTTTGCTTACTAAGTTTTAGCACCTATCAACGAACAATGTCGAGACTCGCTAGAACAAATGTTTGAAAAAGCAATGTGGCTGGCCTAGCTTGGAAACCAAGAACAACCACCACTGAAGTTGAACAGCAGGGTCTGACAATGACAGCGGTGACCCTTCACGCAACGCCGGCCTACGGCGTGGGGCGGAAGATCCGGCGGCAAGCGAAAGGCATTGGCGAACATGGCAGCAGCAGCCGCCGGGGGCAGGACGGCCCCGCAACCAAAGAGGACTCCGAAGGGGCTTACCCCGCGGCAGAAGAAGATCCTCGAGACCATCCAGCGGTCCGTCAATGACAACGGCTACCCGCCCTCAATGCGCGAGATCGGCGACACGGTGGGCCTTGCGAGCTTGTCCAGCGTGACCCATCAGCTGTCCCAGCTGGAGAAGCTGGGCTACCTCCGGCGCGACCCGAAGCGGCCGCGAGCCATGGAGGTGCTCATGCCCCTCACGCTTGACGGCGGCGGCGGGGAGCCGATTGCCGCCTCAGCGCCGCAGACACCCGGCGCCACCGTAACGGAGCTGCCTACCGCGCTGGACACCGCCATGGTTCCGCTCGTGGGCCGGATTGCCGCCGGCGGTCCCATCCTCGCCGAGCAGCTCGTTGAGGATGTCATGCCGCTCCCCCGCCAACTTGTGGGCCAGGGTGAACTGTTCATGCTCAAGGTGGCCGGGGACTCCATGGTGGACGCCGCCATCTGCGACGGAGACTGGGTCGTGGTGCGCCGCCAGGCGGACGCCGTCAACGGTGATATCGTCGCTGCCCTGCTCGATGACGAAGCAACCGTCAAGACCTTCCGCCAGCGGGACGGCCACACCTGGCTGCTCCCGCAGAACACGCAGTACGAACCCATCCTGGGCGACCACGCGACCATCATGGGCAAAGTGGTTTCGGTGCTGCGGTCCCTCTGACACCGCCTGTCACCTCCGGCCGCGGCAGGCCTCTATTCAGAGGCCTCCGCGCCGAGCCTGGTGAGTGCGGCCAGCGCCTTGCTGCGGTCCGTAGTGGACCAGAAAGGCGGCAGCGCGGCCCGCAGGAAGCCCGCATAACGTTCGGTTGCCAGCCGCGAATCCAGCACCGCCACCACTCCTTTGTCGCCGGTTGACCGGATCAGCCGCCCGGCGCCCTGCGCCAGCCGGATGGCCGCGTGGGTAGCCGACACCGACATGAAACCGTTGCCACCGGCCTGGGCCACGGCCCGCGACCGAGCTGTCATGAGGGGATCGTCCGGCCGGGGGAAGGGAATCCGGTCGATCACCACGAGCCGGCACGACCCGCCCGGAACGTCCACCCCCTGCCACAGGGACATAGTCCCGAAGAGGCAGGTATCCGGTTCGTCCGCGAACTGCTTGACCAGGGCGGTCATGGTTGACTCGCCCTGGCAGAGCACGGTCATATCGAGCTTGGGCCGCAGGGCATCGGCGGCCTCCTCCGCAGCCCGACGCGAGGAAAAGAGGCAAAGAGCCCCGCCACCGGATGCTTTGATGAGCGCCTCGAGCTCCTCCAGGGCTTCCGGCGAAACACCCCGGCCCGGTTTGGGCAGGTGTCCCGCCACGTAGAGGATGCCCTGTTTGGGGTAGTCGAAGGGTGAGCCGACATCCACCCCCGTCCAGCTGGGAGCTCCGTCGCCTATCAGTCCCAGCCCGCCCGCTGCCGGTTCGAACGCGGACCCGATGGCCAGGGTGGCAGAGGTCAGCACAACAGTGTGGCCGGCGAAGAGTCCTTCCCTCAGCCGCCCGGCAACGGACAGCGGCGCGATGTTGACCAGCACCGGCGCATTCTCGTCAGGCTGGGAGTAACCCTGGCCGGGGTCGAAGGTGCTCGCGCGCGAGAACCAGACCACTTCGCGGTTCTCCCGGGCAGCCAGCAGCCGTTCGCATAATTCAAGGATCAGCATGAGGCGGGACCGGGCGAGCTGCCGCCCGCCGTCGGCCGTGGTGTTGCTGTCCCCCTTGGAATCGGACAGCGCCGCGCGGCAGGCCTCACGCAGCTGGTCCACGCAGTCCAGCTGTTCGTCGTTCAGGCCGTTGGGCAGCAGGCCGTTCGGGGCCCCGGCGAGGGCCAGCTCAAGGTTGGCGGCCGCAGCGTTCAGGGCGTCAACGGTGATGGCCGTGTGTTTGCGGGCACCTGATGCGGCGGCGTGCACCATGGCGACGGACAACTGCCCGGAGACGGCCCCGGTGACGCGGTCCTGCAGTTCATGCGCCTCGTCCACTACCACGACGTCATATTCGGGCAGCACGGCGAGCCCCTCGAAGGCGCTGACGGCGAGCATGGCGTGGTTGGTCACCACGACGTCTGCCTCGGCCGCGTCCTGCCGCGCCAGTTCACTGAAGCACTCAGCGGCCATGGGACATTTTTGCGCCCCCAGGCATTCCATGGAGGTCACGGACACCTGCCGCCATGCACGGTCGGTCACGCCGGGAAGGAGCTCGTCACGGTCGCCGGTGGCCGTTTTTTCGGCCCACTCCCGCAGCCGCACCACTTCCTTGCCCAGCTGGGAGGCGGGACCGCCCACAGATGCGGCGAAGTGCGGCACGCTGGTGTCCTCGCCCAGGGAGAACAGCTGGCCCTCCGAAGGCTCTTCGGAAGGGAACCCGCCCTCCACCTTGTGGCGGCAGACGTAGTTGGACCGCCCCTTGACCAGGGCCACTTTGACGGGCCGATCCAGGGCCGGGGTGATGTTCTTCAGGAGGCGGGGCAGGTCCCTGCCCACGATCTGGGTTTGCAGGGCCAGCGTGGCCGTGGACACCAGGGCGGGCTTATTGCTTTCCAACGCGTGGGCAATGAGCGGTACCAGGTAGGCCAGGGACTTGCCGGTCCCGGTGCCGGCCTGGACCAGGAGATGGTTGCCCGAACTGATGGCCCGGGCCACCTGGCGGGCCATTTCGTGTTGTCCGGTGCGGCTTTGTCCGCCCATGCCGGCGACGGCGCGGTCGAGCAGTTCAAGGACGAACTGCTCGCCGGCCGCCTGCGCAGCTTCCCCGGCCGCGAGGTCAGTCATTGAGGGCGAATGGTTCCAGCTCGGATGCCAGGCCCTCGCGGACCATCACCACGGCCCTGGTACCTTCCTCAACGTGGTCGAGGTGGATGATTTCGGCGTCGGATTCGTGCAGCTTGCTGAGCAGGTCGCCCCGGTCGTACGGAATGAGCAGTTCAAGCTTCACGCTGGGCCTCGGGATGGCGTCGCTGATGGCCTTCAGCAGCTCGGCAATACCCTCACCCGTCCGGGCCGAGACCACCACATGGCGTGGTTCGCGCTGCTTCAGCCGCTCAATCACGAAGGGATCGGCGGCATCGGCCTTGTTCAGCACGATGATCTCAGGCACCTTGCGGGCGTCAACTTCGCTGAAGACCTTCCGGACCGCGGCGATCTGGCCCTCGGGATCGGGGTGCGAGGCGTCCACCACGTGCAGGATCAGGTCCGAATCGGCCACCTCTTCGAGGGTGGAGCGGAAGGCCTCCACCAGCTGGGTGGGCAGCGAGCGGACGAAGCCCACGGTGTCGGCCAGGGTGTAACCCAGGCCGTCAGCGGTTTCGGCCTTGCGGACGGTGGGATCCAGGGTGGCGAACAAGGCGTTCTCCACCAGGACGCCGGCGTCGGTGAGCCTGTTGAGCAGGGAGGATTTCCCCGCGTTGGTGTACCCGGCAATGGCCACCGACGGTACCTCGTTACGACGGCGGTTGGCCCGCTTGGTTTCCCGCGCCGGCTTCATCGCGGCGATCTCGCGCCGAAGCTTGGCCATGCGCGTACGGATCCGGCGCCGGTCCAGTTCGATCTTGGTTTCACCCGGGCCGCGCGAGCCCATGCCGGCGGCGGCGCCACCCACTTGGCCGCCTGCCTGGCGGGACATCGATTCGCCCCAGCCGCGGAGTCGGGGAAGCAGGTATTCCAGCTGTGCCAGCTCCACTTGGGCCTTGCCCTCGCGGCTCTTGGCGTGCTGGGCGAAGATGTCCAGGATCAGGGCCGTACGGTCGATCACCTTGACCTTGACGATGTCTTCGAGGCCACGACGCTGCGAGGGTGCGAGCTCGGCGTCCACCACCACGGTGTCCGCACCGGTGGACATGACGATGTCCTTGAGTTCGAGCGCCTTGCCCGAGCCCAGGAACGTTCCGGGATCCGGCTTGGCCCTCCGCTGTACCAGCCCGTCGAGGACCTCGGAGCCGGCCGTCTCGGCGAGGGCGGCAAGCTCGCGCAGCGAATTTTCGGCGTCGGCCAGTGTTCCGTCGGACCAGAGCCCTGCCAGGACCACGCGTTCCAGGCGGAGCTGGCGGTATTCGACCTCGGTGACGTCTTCGAGTTCGGTGGACAACCCTGCCCTGCGGCGCAGGGCCCGGCGTTCCTCGAGGTCCTGCTGGTCGCCGTCGAACGTTGAATGTTCTTCGTCGAGGCGGGATATGGCCTGGGCCTTGCCGAGCACGGCTTTTCCGGTGCCGCTGCCGTCGCCGCTGGGCGTGCTGACTTTCCGGGCCGGTACGTCCTTGGCGAGGATCCGGTCGATGACAGCCTGGATTTCCTCGGGACTCATGTCCTGGGCGGCTGGATCGGACCCGGTGTTTGGCTGGCTGGTCATGGTCTCCTTTGAAGATTCGGCATTTCCAGAATAGTGCCGATTAGTTGGAAGGTGGGAAGAATTCGCGCTGGGCTGACGGCCTGCGGTCATGCAGTCCTCCTGATGGTGGGGCCGCCGGCGGCGGTGCCGGGGCCGGGATGCCGCGTTGCAGGGGCGGCTGGGCGGGCGAGGCCGGAGAATTGCAGGAAGCGCAGCAGAAGGCTGACGTTCGAGTACTGTCCGGCGGCCGGGCCTGGACGGAATGGTCCGGTCCGGTGCACAAGCGGAAGGCATGGGAACCTGCGTCGCTGTGGGACGGGCTGCCTCTGCTGGGCAGCGGCAGGAACGGGCGGGGCCCGTACCGGCTACTCGAAGATCAAGAACATGCCCATTAGCCTAACAGAGGGGCGCAGGCACAGTTTCCCATTACGCTGCAGGGGGAACTACTCTGGCCAGTTATGGAGTCCGCTCACTATTTCAGCACGTCCCCCGCCGGGCCCTTTACCCGCAAGCCCCTCACCGTGGAACTGGCCGGCGGAACGCGCAGGCTCCAGACCTCCTCGGGCATTTTCAGCCCGGACGGCATCGACAAGGGCACTGCAGTACTTCTGGCGGAGGTCCCTGCGCCGAACCCCCACGGCAACCTGTTGGACATTGGTTGCGGCTGGGGGCCGGTGGCCCTCACCATGGCTCTGCTGGCGCCCCAGTCAAGGGTCTACGCGGTGGACGTCAACGAACGGTGCATCACCCTGACCAACGAGAATGCCGAGGCGCTGGGCCTGTCCAATGTCGTTGCCAGCACGCCTGAGGCCGTAGACCCCGAAGTGCGTTTCGACACCATTTGGTCCAATCCGCCCATCAGGATCGGCAAGGAAGAACTGCATGCCCTGCTGAAGCTGTGGCTCCCCCGCCTGGCTGAGGGCGGGACGGCGTGGCTGGTGGTCCAGAAGAACCTGGGCTCGGACTCGCTGCAGCGCTGGCTGGCCGCCGAACTGGACAGCTCCTTCACCGTGACGCGCGAATCGACCGCCAAGTCCTTCCGGATCCTGAAGGTCAGGAAAGCGTCCCGCTCGCCACAATGACCGCCGGACCGCTGAGCTCAACATGCTCGTGGCCGCCGGGTCCGGCGAAGAACTTGACGCCTACAACCCCTCCGGGAACATGGACGCGCCAGACGTCGGGAGCCTCGGCACCTGCCCAGTGCCGGATGGCGACGGCGGCCGCGCAGGCGCCCGTGCCGCAGGATTGCGTCTCCCCCACACCGCGCTCATGCACGCGCATGGTCACCGATCCGACGCCGTCGTGCACAAGGGGCTCAGCCGGAACGACGAACTCCACGTTGGTACCGTTTGCCGGGACGGGATCGACTTTCGGCGCGGTGAAAAGCCGGGTGCCGGCCAGCTCGGACAGCTCGGCGAGGGCCACCACGGTGTGCGGGTTGCCCATGCTCACGGACAAGGCCGGCCGGGGAACCTCCAGCCCGTCGGCAGCGACGAGGGAATCCATGGCCTTGGCACTGGCTTCGCCGGGAAAGATGAACTCCCAGGGGCCCATGTCCACCGCGTAGTCGTTCCCGGTACGGACCACGGTCTTTACCCCGCCGCGCGTCCCGATGGCAAGTGAACCGCCGTCGGGCAGGTCGATCAGCCCCTCGGTGCGCAGGAAGTGGACGAACACCCGGACCCCGTTTCCGCACATTTCGGACAGCGAACCGTCCGCGTTCCGGTAATCCATGAACCATTCCGCGCCGGGGGTGTCCAGCAGCAGTTCCCTGCCCTCCGTCAGGAAGCGGGAGGGCACGGCCCTGATCAGCCCGTCGGCGCCGATTCCCTGGTGCCGGTCGCAAAGGGCCGCTGCCTGGTGCGCATCGAAGCTGCGGGTGCCCTCAGGATCGGCCACCAGGACGAAGTCGTTGCCCGTGCCGTGCCCCTTGGAAAAGCGGAGGCCGCCCATGGCACGAAGGGCGGATCCGGACGTTTCGACGGGGGTAGCATTCATGGTCCCAAGCGTAGCGGCGGATGCCGCTGCCGCTGAAACCGCGGCTACCTGCAGAGCAGTGCAGCCTTGCCGGCAAGTTCCGGATCCTGCCAGTCCAGCCACGTGATGCGGGGGTCGGCGCGGAACCATGTGAGCTGGCGGCGGGCAAATTGGCGGGTGGCCACAATGGTTTCCTCCGCAGCGTCCGCCACGGTTGAGGCGCCGTCGAGGACCCGCAGGAACTGTGAATAGCCGAGGGCCCGGGAGGCTGTCTTCCCGGTCCGCAGGCCTTGGGCGTCAAGCGTCCCCACTTCTGCCAGCAGCCCGGCGTCCACCATCCGGTGGACCCTGGCTGCCAGGCGCTCCCGCAGGACATCACGGTTCACGGCCAGGCCCACCTGGACAGCCGGCTGGTGGTACTCCCGGCGGGGCATGAAGGAGCTGAAAGGCCGTCCGGTGAGTTCGTGGACTTCCAGGGCGCGGATGATCCGCCGGGCATCAGAGAGCCGCTCGGCCGACACGGGATCCACCGCGCGGAGCCTTGCCAGGAGTTCTGCCGTCCCGCGTTCCGCGTATTCGGCCTCAAGCCGGGCGCGCAATGAGGCGTCCGTACCGGGGAACTCCAGTACGTCCAGGGCGGCCCGTACGTAGAGCCCCGAGCCGCCGGCGAGGATGGCCCTCTTGCCGCGGGCATGGACAGCCGCTATCACGTTGCGGGCCTGCTCCTGGAATGTGGAGACGCTCGCTTCCTGCGTGACGTCCATGACGTCCAGGAGGTGGTGCGGCACGCCCTTGCGCTCGGCCACGGAGATCTTCGCGGTGCCGATGTCCATTCCCCGGTAGAACTGCATGGCGTCGGCGTTGATGACCTCGCCGTCGAGTTCCAGGGCAAGGTTGACGGCAAGATCCGATTTGCCGGAGCCAGTGGGACCGACGACGGCGATGACGGGCGGGGCGACCACCGGTCAGCGGGTGCGCAGCGGCAGCGAAGGCATGCCCAGCGAGACACCCTTTTGTCCAGCCCCGCTCCCCGGCACCGGCGCGCCGCAGGAATCGGCCTGCGACCGGTCCCACGCGTCCCCGGCGCGCGACCTGCGCAGGCTGTAGTCCTCGGGCGTGGGGTCGGCCACCAGGTGGAAGGCAGCGGCTTCGGTGATGGTGACTGTTACGAGGTCGCCCGGCCTCGGGGCCGGCGCGCCTTCAGGAACCGAGAAATGTACCAGCCTCTGGTCCCTGGACCGGCCGGAGAGCCGGTGCGTCTCCTCAGACTTGCGCCCCGACTGGGCGGTGACCATGACCTCCAGCCGCCGGCCGAGCTGCTTCCGGTTCTCCTCCGCGGCGATCCTGTCCTGCAGTGCGGTGAGCCGTTCGAACCTTTCCTGGACCACGGCCTTGGGCAGTTGGTCCGGCAGGTCGGCGGCAGGGGTCCCCGGCCGCTTGGAGTACTGGAAGGTGAAGGCGGTGGCAAAGCGCGACTTCTCGACGACGTCGAGCGTGGCCTGGAAGTCCTCTTCCGTCTCGCCGGGGAAGCCGACGATGATGTCGGTGGAGATGGCGGCGTCCGGGATCCTGTCCCGGACCTTGTCCAGGATGCCGAGGAACTTGGTGGACCGGTAGGACCGCTTCATGGCCTTCAGGATGCTGTCCGAGCCGGACTGCAGCGGCATGTGCAGCTGGGGCATGACATTGGGTGTTTCCGCCATGGCCTCAATGACGTCGTCGGTAAACGCCGCCGGGTGCGGGCTGGTGAAACGGACCCGTTCCAGCCCGTCGATTTCGCCGCAGGCACGGAGGAGCTTGGAGAAGGCCTGGCGGTCGCCGAACTCCACTCCGTAGGAGTTGACGTTCTGGCCAAGCAGCGTGACTTCGATGGCGCCGTCGTCCACGAGGGCCTGGATTTCGGCGAGGATCTCACCCGGGCGGCGGTCCTTTTCCTTACCCCGGAGGGCCGGCACGATGCAGAACGTGCAGGTGTTGTTGCAGCCAACGGAGATGGACACCCAGCCGGAGTACACGGAGTCGCGCTTGGTGGGCAGCGTGGACGGGAACACGTCCAGGGACTCCAGGATTTCCAGCTGTGCTTCGTCGTTGTGCCGGGCCCGGTCGAGCAGGGCCGGGAGCGCACCAACATTGTGGGTGCCGAAAACGGCGTCGACCCAGGGCGCCTTCTTGAGGATGGTTTCCCGGTCCTTCTGGGCCAGGCATCCGCCCACGGCGATCTGCATCCCGGGGTTCGCCGCCTTGACGGGCGCCAGGATCCCGAGGTTTCCGTAGAGCTTGTTGTCAGCGTTTTCGCGCACCGCGCAGGTGTTGAACACCACGACGTCGGCTTGCTCGCCTTCCGCGGGAACGTACCCGGCGTCTTCAAGGAGTCCCGCCATCCGCTCCGAGTCGTGGACGTTCATCTGGCACCCGAACGTCCGCACCTGGTAGGTACGCGGCCGGGCTCCGGGCTGCGGACCCGTCCCGGGTTCAACGGAAGGGGTGGTGCCGGAATGGGGGGAAGGAATGGTCAAACTCACCCGTTAAGGGTACCGGCTTTGGAGCGGGTCACCGTCGGGATCCTGGACTGAACCGAGTACCTCATTGACGATCCTGAACGCCTGCCCGGGCTGGTAGCCCTTTCGCGCCAGCATGGACGCCAGACGGCGCACTGCTTTATCCCGTTCGGCCGGGTCTGACAGGTTTGTTCCGGGCCGCAGCTTGCGCTCAACCAGGGTCCTGGCGGCAGTTTCCTCGTCGGCGTCGGTCACTTGTTCCAGGGCCGCGGCAGCGGTTTCGGGGTCGATGCCCTTCTCCGACAGCTCGCGCCGGAGGGCTCCCCTGGCGAGCTTGCGGGACTGGGATCGGCTCCTGACCCACATGTCAGCAAATTCGGCGTCATCGATCAGGCGGACTTCCTGGAATTTGTCCAGGACTTCCTCTGCAACGCGTTCCGGAATGTTCCGTTCGGCCAGTTTCCGGGCAAGCTGCAGCCTGCTCTTCGGCGAGGCCGTCAGTTGCCGGTACACGATGGCCTTGGCCACCCCGGCAGGATCCGGTTCGGCGTCCTCTGCCAGGGGATCTTCGGGCACAGCAGACCGCTCCGTTGCCCCACGGGCGGGGTTGGCGGAGCGGCGCCGCCGGGAACCGGATTTGGGTGACCTGGCGTCGGGAGGATGCGCCTCGGGAGACCATGTCAAGGGCTAGAACCCGTCGACGGCTTTCAGCTTGGGCGTGTCCTTGGACTCGTCCTCCGCCGGCTTCACGCCCACACCGAGTTTCTCCTTGATGAGGCGCTCCAGTTCGGCGGCAAGCTCGGGGTTGTCGCGGAGGAACCGGCGCGAGTTCTCCATGCCCTGGCCCAACTGGTCGCCATCGTACGTGAACCAGGAGCCGGACTTCTTGATGATGCCGTGCTCGACGCCCATGTCGATAATGCCGCCTTCGCGGGAGATGCCCTGGCCGTAGATGATGTCGAACTCGGCCACCTTGAAGGGCGGGGCCATCTTGTTCTTTACGATCTTGGCCTTGGTCCGGTTGCCGACCGAATCAGCGCCTTCCTTCAGGGTCTGGATGCGCCGGACGTCGATGCGGACCGACGCGTAGAACTTCAGCGCCTTGCCACCGGTGGTGGTTTCGGGGGAACCGAAGAACACGCCGATCTTTTCGCGGAGCTGGTTGATGAAGATGGCGGTGGTCTTGGTCTGGCTCAAGCGGCCGGTAATTTTACGCAGTGCCTGGCTCATGAGCCGTGCCTGGAGGCCAACGTGGCTGTCGCCCATGTCGCCTTCGATTTCAGCACGCGGAACCAGGGCGGCGACGGAGTCGATGACGACGATGTCCAAGGAGCCGGAGCCCACCAGCATGTCCATGATTTCCAAGGCCTGTTCACCGGTGTCCGGCTGCGAGACCAGCAAGGCGTCGGTATCCACGCCGAGCTTCGCGGCATAGTCCGGGTCCAGGGCGTGCTCGGCGTCGATGAAGGCAGCGATGCCACCCAGCCGCTGGGCGTTGGCAACGGCGTGCAGTGCCACGGTGGTCTTACCTGACGATTCCGGCCCATAGATCTCCACCACACGGCCACGGGGCAGCCCGCCAATGCCCAGGGCGACGTCCAGGGCAATGGACCCGGTAGGGATGACTTCGATGGGGGCACGGACTTCGTCGCCCAGGCGCATCACCGATCCCTTGCCGAACTGCTTGTCAATCTGGGCAAGTGCTGCTTCCAGCGCTTTTGCACGATCCGGGGCTGCCGCCATGGTTGACACCTCTAATGCTTTCTCGATGGTGGCCTGTGCGGCCGTCTTGTTGGTCATCTCTGACGCTAAGGGGACCCACTGACATTCCGGCCTCAGGACATCGGCTATGTGGATAAACCCAATAGAAAGAGCATAGCGTTATCCGAACAGGTATTCGAAGAGGATGGTCGCGCGGCGTGTCCGGCAAGGGTTCCCGGACCGGTCGGCAGGAGGGCCCGGCCGGCCGGCGGATGGAGGGTGCCCCGCGGGAATCAGTCGCGGCGGGGGGCTATGTCCCGGCCGAGCCGGCGGTCCGCCGGCACGTCCTGGAGGTCGCAGACGGCAAGCCAGACCTTGCGCGGTTCCACGCCGGCGGCCAGTGCCTGGTCCGCGGTTCGCCCGCCCACCCCGGCCAGGACCAGGGTACTGCTCAGCACTCGGGAGTAGCCCGCGCCGAACTCGTCATCCATGAGCCGCCAGTAGTCGCTGATTCGCATCGGTAAATCCTCTCATGATTGGGGACCCTAGAATTGTTGCCATGAGCAACTCCCCCGATCGCACGCCGGCTGATGTCTCAATCGAGGCTGCCGCCGACACGGCCCTGCAGAACGTCGAACACCAGATCAGTCTTTTTTGGCGGCGGGCCCGGGCCATCTCGAACCAGCTGTCCCGGGAAGTGCACCCGGACATGGAGCCTGCGGCGTACGGGCTGTTGACCGTGATCCGCCGGGAGGGGCCCATCCGGCTGACCGAACTGGCAATGAACATCGGGGTGGGCAAGCCCTCCGTCAGCCGGCAGATCGCATTCCTTGAAGGCCTGGGGCTGGTTTCCAAGGAGGCCGATCCGCTGGACCGCCGGGCGCAGGCCATCCGGCTGACGCCCAAGGGGGAGGAAAAGATGCACCAGGTCCAGGACGCCCGGCGCCAGGTCTTTCAGGAACGGCTGCGGGAATGGCCGGTGGAGGACCTGCAGGAGCTGGCCCGCTACATGGCCAAGCTGAACGCCACCTACGAGCCCGACGGATTCCCGAAGGAAGCACCGGGCGCGTCGCCGGCACAGGAGAGCTAACCGCCTTCACGCAAGGAAGCCCCCGGCCATGCCGGGGGCTTCCTGGTTCCACGGCCCACCCAACGGGTGGGGGCTGCCCCTAACGGGCGCCGGAGAGAAGGCCTGTGGAGAGTTCGTCGTTCAGTTCAGCGTTGAGGTCGCGTTCCAGGTCACGGCCGTAACGCTGGGAGAATTCCTGCGGTACGGTGTCCGGAACTGCAACGCCCTCGGCTACCGCCACCCGGTCGCTGACCTCCCGAAGCATGCTGGACAACGGCACGTCCAGGGCCGAGCAAATCGAGGACAGGAGCTCCGACGAGGCTTCCTTCTGGCCACGCTCCACTTCGCTGAGGTACCCCAGGGAAACGCGGGCGCTGTGCGAAACTTCACGGAGCGTGCGCCCCTGACGCTGGCGGACATCGCGCAGCACATCACCAATTTCGTGACGAAGTACCACCATCTTGCGCTCCTTCTGTTCGCTCTTAGCCTGTTCGGCGAGGCCCACATCCTTCCAGCGGACAACGCCGTTTACGGATACGGGCTGCTTTACCATCTGTATCGCCTTGCTCCCTCATTGGTCAGGTCCGCCGAAAGGCGGACCGTCTGGTCGTTTCATCCTAGGCGCCTCCGCTCTCCGGAAGCGACACAATGTAATAACTAATCGGTACCGGCTTTTGTTCCCGGCAACTTTACGTGCGGTAACTTGAGCGGGCAAGCGTCAGGCGGAGATCGCCTGGAGGAGTCGTTCGAGGGCCGCCGCACACGCTTCGGCGCGGATATCAGGCCTGCTGCCGGTGAAGGAGTATTCAAATGCCGCGGTACCGGCGGCGGTGGCAATCCCGACATAGACCCGCCCCACGGGTTTGCCGTCGTGCGGCTCCGGACCGGCCACGCCGGTGGTGGAAACCCCGAGGTGGGCGCCCAGGACGTCGCGGGCTCCTGCCGCCATGGCGCGGGCGACGTCCGGGTCGACGGAGCCGACCCTTGCCAGGAGCCCGGCGGGGACGTGGAGTACGCCTTCCTTGACCGAATTCTGGTACGCCACGACGCCGCCCTGAAGCATGCCGGAGGCGCCGGGGGTGTCGGCGAGGACGGCGGAGACCATGCCGGCGGTCAGGGACTCTGCCGTGGCAACGGTCAGTCCCGCGTCAAGTGCCTGCCGCACGGCCTGTCCGGCGAGATGGTGGAGGTTGCTCACGGTTCCTGCCCTTTCGCCGTTCCTGCCTGCCGCCCCTTCGCGCGCAGGCGCAGGGCTTCGATGACATACTCGACGCCGGTCCACACGGTGATGGCCAGCGCCGCCATCATGACGGCGAAAGCAACCCACACCAGCCACGGCGCAAAGGCGCCCAAGGGGAGCAAATACAGGAAGATCGCTGCGGTCTGCACGACGGTCTTGAGCTTTCCGCCGCGGGAAGCGGGAATGACCCCATAGCGGATGACGAAGAAGCGCAGGGCCGTGATTCCCCATTCCCGGACCAGGATCACCAGCGTTGCCCACCACGGCAGTTCACCCAGCAGGGAAAGCATGACCAGGGCCGATCCGATGAGCAGCTTGTCCGCGATGGGGTCGGCGATCTTGCCGAAGTCCGTGACAAGGTTCCGGCTCCTGGCGATGTCGCCGTCGAGCTTGTCCGTGTAGATGGCGACGGCGAACGCCGCCACCGCGGCCCAACGCCACGGCCCGGCCCCACTGTGCAGGCCGGGGGCATCCGCCACAAGGAACCACACAAAGAACGGGACCAGCGCGATGCGGATCATGGTCAGGACGTTGGGAAGGTTCCAGACCCCGGCACGGCGCGGGCCGGCGGCGGTGGCATCGGTGCTAGTCACGTTCCTAGGCTACCTTCCCGGGGCTGCCGCAACGCCGGCGCGGCCCTACCGTCCGGTGAGCGACCAGGCGTCCTCGGAGCCGTCGTCGTCATCGCCGTACCCGCCGGGAGCGGAATCGGAGCCGTCGTAGTACTCGACGTTCTGCTTCCGTTTGTCCAGGTCCGCGGCCACCAGGTCCTCTGCGTAGCCGCCCTGGGCGATGTTGGCGTTGGCATTGTCACTGAGCGCGGCTGTCTGCGAATCCGGGGCGGCCGGTGCTTCCTGTCCCTTCATCGCGGCCAGGACCGCGGCGAGGTCGTCCGGCTTGACCAGCACGTCGCGGGCCTTGGAACCCTCGGACGGGCCCACCACTCCCCTGGACTCGAGCAGGTCCATGAGCCGGCCGGCCTTGGCGAACCCCACCCGGAGCTTGCGCTGCAGCATGGAGGTGGAGCCGAACTGCGTGGTGACCACGAGTTCCGTGGCCTGCAGCAGCACCTCGAGGTCATCGCCGATGTCGTCGTCGATCTGCTTCTTTTCCGCCTCGGGGGCGACGTCGTCCCGGTAGACGGCCTGGAGCTGTCCCTTGACGTGCTCCACCACCTTGTGGATCTCCGACTCGGTGACCCAGGCGCCCTGGACGCGCATCGCCTTGGAAGCACCCATCGGCAGGAAGAGCGCGTCGCCTTGGCCGATGAGTTTTTCGGCGCCGGGCTGGTCGAGGACAACGCGGGAGTCGGTGACCGAGGAGGTGGCGAAGGCCATGCGGGAGGGCACGTTGGCCTTGATCAGGCCGGTGACGACATCCACCGAGGGCCGCTGGGTGGCCAGCACCAAGTGGATGCCGGCGGCGCGGGCCAGCTGGGTGATGCGGACGATCGAGTCTTCGACGTCGCGCGGGGCCACCATCATCAGGTCGGCGAGTTCGTCCACGATCACCAGCAGGTACGGGTAGGGGCGGATGACGCGCTTGGAGTCCACCGGCGGGTGGACCTTCCCGGCGCGGACGGCCTTGTTGAAGTCGTCGATGTGCTTGAAGCCGTAGTTGGCGAGGTCGTCGTAGCGGGCGTCCATCTCGCGGACCACCCACTGCAGCGCCTCGGCGGCCTTCTTGGGGTTGGTGATGATGGGGGTGATCAGGTGCGGGACGCCCTCGTAGGCGGTCAATTCCACGCGCTTGGGGTCCACCATGACCATGCGCACCTCGTCCGGGGTGGCGCGCATCAGGATCGAGGTGATCATCGAGTTCACGAACGAGGACTTACCGGCACCGGTGGCACCGGCGACCAGGAGGTGCGGCATCTTGGCGAGGTTGGCCACCACGTAGCCGCCTTCGACGTCCTTGCCCACGCCCATCACCATGGGGTGGTCCGTGCGGCGGGCGTTCTGGCTGCGGAGGACGTCGCCCAGGGAGACGGTTTCGCGGTCCGTGTTGGGGATCTCGATGCCGATCGCGGACTTGCCGGGGATGGGGCTGAGGATCCGGACGTCGGAGCTGGCGACCGCGTAGGAGATGTTCTTGGACAGCGCGGTGACGCGTTCCACCTTGGTGCCGGGTGAGAGTTCGATTTCGTACCGGGTGACCGTGGGGCCGCGGCTGAAGCCGGTGACGGTGGCATCGACGTTGAACTGCGTGAGGGTGTCGGTCAGGGCGGCGACGACGGCGTCATTGGCCTCGGTGCGTTCCTTCGGGATGGACCCGGGGGTCAGGTAGTCCGAGGCGGGGAGCGTGTAGGTGACGTCCCCGGCGAGGGAAAGTTGCTCGGTGCGCTGCGGGATGGGCACCGGTGGCGGAGCGGGCGCTACCGGATTCGAGGGCACCGTGGGTGCGGCGGCCGGTTTCCCGGGAGCCGCGGCGCCGGGAATGACCAGCGGGATGGCCTCGGTGGCGTTCTCCGCGGGAGGCGCCGCTCCTGCGCCCAGGCCCTGCGCCGCCTTGATTTTTTCGACGGCGATCTCCGCCTGGGTGGGGCGCCGGACGCCGGGTGCGGGCCGTGCGGGCTCCGGCTCGTCGTCGTCGATGACCGCATGTTCGAAGGCTTCGTCGCCCACGTAGCCTTCAAGGCCGGCGTCGGGCTCCTGGTCCTTGCCGAACAGCCTACGCTTTTTCTTTTTGGGTTCAGCGGCTGGGGTGCGTTCGAGGTAGCTGCGGTCGTGGGTGTCGCCGGGCTCCTGGTCCATCAGGTCGATGCCCATGAGGTGCTCGTAGGCTCCGCGAAGGCGGCGCGGGATGGCGGTGAACGGGGTGGCCGTGATGATCAGCAGCGAAACGAAGGCCAGCAGCCCGTAGAGTGCCACCGGCACGGCGGGATGGATGGCGGCCAAGGGACTGGCGGCCAGGAAGCCGAGCATGCCGCCGGCTTTGCGGAGGCCGTCGAAGCCATCGGCAACCGTGGGCTGGCCGCCGAGGATGTGGGCCAGGCCGCACCCGGCGAAGGTCATGATAAGGAAGCCGATGCCCACCCGATTGTTGCCCCGGCCGTCCGAGGGGCGCCTGAACAAGCGGAACGCGCAGACAAAGAGCATGAGCGGGAGCAGCAGGGAGAGCCAGCCGAAGGTTCCGTTGACCACGGCGTAGACGGCGTCCGGGAACCAGCCCGTCAGGCCCCACCAGGCGAACGTGGCAATGAACACACCCAGGGCCAGGTTGAACAGCGCGGCACCGTCGCGGCGTTCGTCCGCGGGGAGGTCGCTGACGTCGTAGCCGATCCGGCGTACTCCCCCGCCCACCAGGTGCCCGATTCCGAGCCATGCCCCGGCCACGACGCGCAGGAGCCAAGGCTGGTGGTGTTCGACGGCGGGAAGCTGTCGGGTGCGTGCGGTGCTGGTTGAGCCGCCGCGCCCTGTCTTGCCGGCTGTGGAGCCGGTTCCGCGGCCTGTGGAGCTTCCGGCTTTGCTGCCGGAGCTGCCCCTGCCGGTACCTTTGGGCGCGGAAGTAGTACGTGTGGCCATAGTAGCCACGGTACCGGAAGCATGCTGTGATTCCGGGGATATCGGGGCTGCCGGGCCGCCTGCCGGGGCTTGCCGATGCGCTTGCGGATGCGCTGGGCGGGACGCACGAAAAGGCCCGGTCCACTGGGAACCGGGCCTTATCGGAGGTGCAGCGACGTTGTCCGCGCAGCCCAGTGTCGCAGCCGGGCCGCGCGGGGCGCTCAGGCCTCGAGCACCACCGGGATGATCATGGGCTTGCGGCGCAGCTTGCGGTTGACCCAGGTGCCCACGACGCGGCGCACCACCTGCTGGAGCTGGTGGCTGGTGTGGTCGGCGTGGTTCTGGACTGCTTCCTCCAGCGCCGCGTTGATCTTGGGGATGATGTCGTCGAAGACGGAATCGTCCTCGGCGACGCCGCGGGCGTGGATTTCCGGACCGGACACTACCTTGCCGGTGGCGCGGTGGATGACCGTGATGATCGAAATGAATCCTTCGTCACCGAGGATGCGGCGGTCCTTGAGGTCGGCATCGGTGATTTCACCCACGCTGGACCCGTCAACGTAGACAAAGCCCACCTCCACCTGGCCGACGATGTCTGCCTGGTGGTCGCGGAGGTCGATGACTGTGCCGTTGTCGGCAAGGATGACGCTCGCCTCGGGCACGCCGGACTCGATGGCGATCTTGCCGTTGGCGATGAGGTGCCGGGTTTCGCCGTGCACGGGCATGGCGTTCAAGGGCTCAAGGATGTTGTAGCAGTACAGCAGCTCACCCGCGGCGGCGTGGCCGGAGACGTGGACCTTGGCGTTGCCCTTGTGGATGACATCGGCGCCGAGCTTCAGGAGGCCGTTGATGATCCGGAACACGGCGTTCTCGTTGCCCGGGATGAGGCTGGAAGCCAGGATCACGGTGTCGCCGTCGCCCACCACCACGCGGTGGTCGCCGTTGGCCATCCTGGACAGGGCGGCCATGGGCTCGCCCTGGGAGCCTGTGGACATCAGCACCACGCGGTTGTCCGGCAGGTTGTCGATGTTCTTGATGTCCACGATCAATCCGGCGGGAACATCCAGGTAGCCAAGCTTTTCCGCGATGGCCATGTTGCGGACCATGGAGCGGCCCACGAAGGCCACCTTGCGGTTGTGCTTGGCGGCGGCGTCGAGGACTTGCTGCACGCGGTGGACGTGGGAGGAGAAGGACGCCACGATAATGCGTTTGGTGGCCTGGCCGAAGAGGCGCTCCAAGGTGGGGCCGATTTCCTTCTCGGCCGTGGTGAATCCGGGCACGTCGGCGTTGGTGGAGTCGGACATGAAAAGGTCCACGCCCTCCTCGCCCAGCTTGGCGAAGTGCCGGAGGTCGGTGATCCGGCCGTCAAGGGGCAGCTGGTCCATCTTGAAGTCGCCGGTGTGCAGGACCGTTCCGCCCGCAGTGCGGATGAAGACGGCCAGGGCGTCCGGGATGGAGTGGTTGACGGCCACGAATTCGCATTCGAAGGGGCCGAACTTCTCCACCTGGCCCTCCTCCACGGTGAGCGTATAGGGCCGGATGCGGTGTTCCTGCAGCTTGGCCTCGATCAGGGCAAGGGTCAGTTGCGATCCCACCAGCGGGATGTCGTTGCGCAGGCGCAGCAGGTACGGCACGGCGCCGATGTGGTCCTCGTGGCCGTGCGTGAGGACGACAGCCACGACGTCATCCAGCCGGTCCTCGATGTAGGAGAAATCGGGCAGGATCAGGTCGACGCCGGGCTGGGTTTCCTCAGGGAAGAGGACACCGCAGTCCACGATCAGCAGCTTGCCGTCGATTTCGAACACGGCCATGTTCCGGCCGATCTCCCCCAGCCCGCCCAGCGGAACGATCCGCAGCGTGCCCTGGGGCAGGCGCGGAGGGGTGACAAGGCCGGTAAGGGCAGTTTGGGTCATAATGCACTACTTTCCAGGCGGAAGGGTGCCGGTCTTAGCCTCAGGAGAAGACCAGCCCAGCTTCCGCCAAATCCCCGCGGATGGTTTCGATCTCGGTTTCGTCCGGCTCCACGAGGGGCAAACGGACAATCGAGTTGGGCAGGACTCCCTGCCATTTAAGAATCTGCTTGGCCGCCACGGCCCCCTGGACGCGGGTCATGGTTGCCCGGACCACCGGCTGGAGTTCAACGTTGATCTTCCGGGCGGTGCCGAGGTCGTTGGCGTTGACGGCGTCGATGAGTTCGCGGAAGCGGCGCGTGGCCACGTGGGTGGTGACGCCCACCAGTCCGACGGCGCCCAGCGCCATCCACGGCAGGGTCAGTCCGTCGTCGCCGGAGTAGAAGAGGAGGTCGGTTTCGGCCATGACCCGGGTTGCCGCAACGAGGTCCGCCTTGGCGTCCTTGACGGCCACAATGTTGGGGTGCTGGGCCAGCCGGATCATGGTGTCGGGTTCGATCGCGATGGAGGACCGGCCCGGAATGTCGTAGAGCATGACCGGAACGTCCACGGCGGAGGCGACGGTCTCGAAGTGGGCGCGGACACCGGCCTGGCTCGGCTTGTTGTAGTAAGGGGTCACCAGGAGCAGTCCGTCGACGCCGAGGGCAGCGGCCTGCTTGGACAGGTGGACCGAGTGGGCTGTGTCGTTGGTGCCGGTACCGGCAATGATCGCGGCGCGGCCACCGACTGCGTCTTTCACCGCGCGGAACATGCCGAGGTTCTCTTCGTCGGTCAGGGTTGAGGTCTCACCGGTGGTGCCGGTGACCACCAGCCCGTCGCAGCCGTCGTCGACGAGCTTGCTGGCCAGCGCAGCCGCCTGGTCGTAGTCCACTGCGCCGTCCTTGGTAAACGGCGTGACCATGGCGGTCAGGAGGGTACCGAGGGCAGGGATGTGCGCGGAAGAATCAGCCATGGAAAAAACGTTACCCTGTCCCCGGCTGGTTAGGACAATGCCACGGGCGTGACGAGCGTCAAACAGCCTGGCTGCCGGGCCCCGGCGCGTCTGTTCCGGCGTGGCAATAGCGGCCGACGGCGGCCTGCCGGAGGTCCTCCGCCCAGGCAGCGAGCCGCTGCGCGGCCCGCACGTAATGGAACAGCTCGGTGGGCGTCAGGGCATCGATATCCGTCTCGGACAGCCGCCGGGCGAGTTCCGCCCCCTCCGGCTGGGCCGCGAGGGCGATGCCTTCCCGCTCCCACTGGAGGTCCTCTGACGGCCGCCCGGACACCAGCTGCCGGAACAGGTAGTCCACCACGCCCGGACTCATTGCCCTCAGCGGCAGGTTGACTGAGTGGGTATGTGCCGGCTGCAGGCTTTCCCGCCGGGCGGGGATTCCGGATGATGGCGTGTCCATTCCGCCATGTTATTCGAACATATATTCGAACACAAGGGTGCGCCGCCACCGCATCGGCACGATAGTCCGCCGGCGGCCACCCGTCACCTCACCGGCAAGCCGCGCCGCACGGGCATGTGAGACGATCGGGTCATGACGTCCCGCACCCCGGCCACCCGGTCGCGAAAGGCCCCCGGGCGGAACCAGCCGGGCCGTCTTCGCGGCATCGATGCAGCGCGGGGCCTCGCCCTTCTGGGCATGATGGCCACGCACCTGCTGCCAACGTTCGAGTCGAACGCCAACCTCACCCCGACCTGGATCGGCCTCACCTTCTCCGGACGGGCCGCGGCCCTCTTCGCCGTGCTGGCCGGGGTGGGACTTGCCCTGTCCACCGGAAAGCACCAGCCGCTGTCCGGTCCCGATCTCGCGAAGGCCCGCCGCGGCGTGGCGCTGCGTGCCGTGGTGATTGCCGCCGTCGGACTTACCCTGGGCGGCTTGGAAGTGAACGTGGCCGTCATCCTGGTCCATTACGCCGTGTTGTTCCTTTGCGTACTGCCCTTCCTGGGCCTGGGCGCCAAGGCCCTGTGCGCCTGGGCCGCGGGCTGGATCCTTGGGTCGCCCGCGCTGGCCTACCTGCTGCGCCCCTGGCTCCTTGCCGCTGAGCCGCCACTGAAGCTGGGCCACAACCCGCGGTGGGAGGACCTGGGCACCCCCGGCCAGCTGCTGGGCGACCTCTTCCTGACCGGCTACTACCCGGTGGTGCAGTGGCTCGCCTACCTGCTGGTGGGCCTGGCCATCGGCCGCCTGGTCCTTGCCAAGGCGCTGGTCCCTGTGCTCCTGCTGGTGGGCGGAACGGTGGTGGCCGTCACCGCCAAGGCCATCGGGGTGGCCGCGATCGAGGATTGGGGTGGCCTGGCCGCCCTGGAGAAAGTCGTCAACGCCCCCGGCTACCCGCTGGGCAGTGTCTTGCAGGTAAACCTGGCGGGGCTCCCGCAGGACGGCTCCTGGTGGTGGCTGGCATCAGCTGCGCCACACTCCGGGACCCCCCTTGACCTGCTCCACACCTCGGCGGTGGCGGCGGCCGTCATCGGCGCGTGCCTCCTGCTGGGGCGGCTCGCCGAGTGGATTGACCTGGACCTGCTGCTGCCCCTGCGCGGCGCGGGGGCCATGACCCTGACCCTGTACACGGTCCACGTCTGGGTGTTGTCGAACTTCTACCTGAAGCCGTTGCCGGCCGGCTGGACCGAGGACGGCATGTACTTCGCACACGCCGCCGTTGCCATCACCGTTGGCGTGGTGTTTGCCAGGTTGTCGTGGCGCGGCCCGCTGGAATGGCTGGGCCACGCCGCGGGCCAACTGGGCCGCGGCGTGCTGCCGAGGCCTGCTACTGCGGGGTCACGGTGAAACTGGACGCCCGGTCGCCGTAGTCGTTGGTGACCACCACCGTGACGGGGCCCTCCTTGACGTCGAAAGCGATAACGCCCTGGCGCGAATCACCGGCGCCCACCTCGTCGGTCTGCAGGCCACCGATTTCCTTGTCCAGGTAGATCAGCTCGCCCTCCTTGCCGTCCGCGTCAAAGACGCTGAAGTTCGACGGCGTGGCAAAGCTGGTACCGCTCACCGTCTCCCAGGACACCTGCACAGCCAGGAATCCGCCGTTCTTTGGTTCCAGGTAGGACATGCCGGGAATCTCGGCGGTGTAGATGGAATCCAGCACTCCTACCCTGACCGTGTTGCCCTCGGACATGGTCACCACCGAGGAGTTCGCTTCCGTGGACGTGCCCGGTGACGGCGCCGGTGCGGCCGGGGAGGCCGGGAGGGGCGCCTGGGCCGGGACGTTGAAGCCCTCAACGGCAGCGGAAACCACGGCGATGGAGGCAATGGCCAGGACCGTTCCCGTAACAGCGCCCACAAGCCAGACGACGGCGGTGATGATCCAGGCCTTCTTCTTGTTCTCCGGATACCCCTCCAGCGGGCGGCCATGGATGTCCCTGGTGTTCCCGGTCAAGGTCATGACCAGGTCCACGATGGCCCAGATACCCAGGCCGCCCGCCGTCAGCAGCTTGGCCACGGCGGAACCGGTCTTGCCGAGGTAGAACCGGTCCGCCCCGAAGGTGCCCAGGAGCAGGGACAGGAGCCAGGTGGCAAGAAAGGACTTGCGCGGCCCGTCGTTGTGGGGAACGTGCGGGTAGGCACCCGGCTGGTATTCCCCCTGGGGGCTCGTTGCGTACGGCCCGCCAAACGGGGAGGGTGCCGGCGGGACCGGAGGCACGGCCGGTCCGCTGTGGGGCGGCTGGGGGTATTGGGGCTGGGGGTAAGGCGGCTGGCTCATTGATCGTCCTTCGTGCGGGATCGGTGCAGGCAAACGGGGTTTCGAAGGACGACCGTGGCGGAGAACCCGCCCACCCCATCTCCGCCCCCAGGCCGGAAATTGTTGCCAGACGAACATACCGCGGGCGGCATGCGGCTGCGATGGGCAGAAATGCCCATCGCAAGAATCACATGCAGGCGCCGGCCGTTTGGCCGGCCACGGGAAGGGCCGCTGCTAGGACGCGGCTGTGAACAGCCGGACGGCGTCGCGCATGGAGGCCCGGGCCCGCTTGCGGTCTCCGGCGGCGTCGTAAGCGCAGCTCAACCGGAACCATGAGCGCCAGTCGTCCGGAGCCGATTCGGCTTCGATACGGTACTTTTCGAACTCGGCGTCTGCCGCCGCCCGGACGATCCGGCCGCCGGGCGTCCGTGGCAGCTCATCCACCGGCAACCCGCCTTCGGCTTCCAGGACCTTGGCCATCTGCTCGGTGCGGGCACCGAACATCAGTTCGCGGATCAGGGCCCACGCGCCCACCACGGGCAGCACCAGGTACGCCGCGCCAATGGCTTTTGCCGTGAGGTTGCTGTCGGCCAGGAGCAGGAGTGAGCGCTGGAAGGACACCACCAGGTAAAAGACCAGCAGCAGCGTCACCGCTCCCACCCAGATCTTGGTGCGGTTCTTCCGAAAGCCGGCAACGAACCCGTTCATTCTCAGAGCCCCAGGTCCAGGTAACCGTCCAGCCCCACGGTCAGGCCGGGGTGCGAGGCTACCTGCCGAACGCCCAGGAGAACGCCGGGCATGAAGGACGCACGGTCGAAAGAGTCGTGGCGGATGGTCAGCTGCTCGCCGGGGCCGCCCAGCAGCACTTCCTGGTGCGCCACAAGACCGCGGAGCCGCACGCTGTGCACCCGGACGCCATCCACGTCGCAGCCGCGGGCACCGGCACGTTCGCTGGTGGTGGCATCAGGGCTGGGCGGCACCTGCGCTGCGCTGCGCCCGGCAGCGATGAGCTGGGCAGTCCGGACGGCGGTGCCGGACGGGGCGTCCACCTTGTCCGGGTGGTGCAGCTCGATGATTTCCACGGACTCGAAGTATTGGGCGGCCTTGGCTGCGAAGGCCGAGGCCAGGACGGACCCGAGGGCGAAGTTCGGTGCGATGAGCACTCCGGTCTCCGGGTGCCGGGCCAGGACGGACTCCAGCGCGGACAGCTTGTCCGCGTCCCAGCCCGTGGTGCCCACCACGGCGTGCATGCCGTGTTCAACGGCGAACCGGACATTCGCTTCGGTGCTCTCGGGAACCGTGAGGTCCACTACGTACTGCGCACCGGAGGACGTCAGCTGCTCCAGCGAGTCACCCCGCCCCAGGGCTGCGACGAGCTTCATGTCGGGCGCGGCGTCAATGGCTTTTAAGGCCTCGGCGCCCATGCGTCCGTTGGCGCCCAGGACGGCTACCAGTTTGGGGGCGGAGTGTTGTTCGGTCATGCCATCCAGCCTACCGGCGGGACCGGTTGCCGCAGGAACCGGTCACTGTGCGTTACCTCGCAACGGAGCGGACAACCACGCCGGCTTGGCCGGGCCGGTGCGCGGACGCAGCAGGCATCAGCCGTCCGCGCCGACCCATTCGACGGTGCCGTCGGAAAAGAACTGTTCCTTCCAGATGGGAACCTGCTCCTTGATCCGGTCCACCAGCTCCGAGCAGACCGCGAAAGCCTGGCCGCGGTGCGCCGCGGAGACAGCGCACACCAAGGCGGGATCGCCGATTTCCAGCATCCCGATCCGGTGCGCCGCCCAGATCCGGACGGGTTGCCGGACGGCGTCGCCGCCTGCGCCCGGCGCAGCGTCCTGTTCGGCAACCAGGCGGGCCACGACGTCGGCCATCACCTGGTGTGCCGTGGGGTGCGCACTGTAGCTGAGCCGCTCGACTGCCTTGCCGGCGTCGTGGTTGCGTACTACGCCGCTGAAGCTGACCACGGCTCCCGCGGTGTCGCTTTCCACCGCTGCGATCGCCTGGTC
Organism: Arthrobacter sp. 135MFCol5.1; assembly: GCF_000374865.1. GTDB lineage: Bacteria > Actinomycetota > Actinomycetes > Actinomycetales > Micrococcaceae > Arthrobacter. The sequence goes on from NZ_KB895468.1 coordinate 67,491, forward strand.
GACGGAGATGGGGTCCGCGCTGAGGACTGCCCGGACCACCTCGAATGCCGCGTCAGTGCCCATGTCCGCCTTCCAGCTGGTCGCAGAGATGCCCGATCACCGGGTCCAGGACGGTGAGCCCGTCCATGACGCCCTTGGGTGAGCCGGGCAGGTTCACAATAAAGGTTGCGCCGGCGGCCCCGGCGTGGCCCCTGCTCAGGGCGGCCAGCGGGGTTTTTGCGGCGCCGGCCCGCCTGATGGCTTCCATGATGCCCGGGATCTCCCGATCCAGCAGGGGCAGCGTAACGTCCGGAGTCCGGTCGTCCGGGCTCAGGCCTGTCCCGCCGCTGGTGATCACGACGGCGGGACGCTGGGTCAGGAGCGCCCTGATGGCGGCGCCCACGGGCTCACCGTCCGGGACCACCATCGGCGGAAAGACATCGAAGCCGTGCTCGGCCAGCCAATCGCTGATCACCGGGCCGGTCTCGTCAACGTAGATTCCGGCTGCGGCGCGGGTGGAGGCGATCACCACGCCGGCTTTCCGTCCCTGGGCGTCGCCGTGCCGGTGCGGCTCGGGGGCGCCGAGGGGCTTGGTGTTGGTCACAGCGCCCAGTCTCCGCTCTTGCCGCCGCTCTTGGCCAGCACCTTGATATCCGTCAGGACGGCGTGCTTGTCCACGGCCTTGATCATGTCGTAAACGCTCAGGGCCGCAACGGACGCAGCAGTCAGGGCCTCCATTTCCACGCCGGTGACGCCGCGGGTCTTCACGGTGGAACTGATGGTGACGGTATCGGGGCCGAGGTCAAAATCGACGGTGACTTTGGCCAGGGGCAACGGGTGGCAGAGCGGAATGAGGTCGGGCGTCTTCTTCGCAGCCATGATGCCGGCCACCCGGGCCACGGCCAGCGCGTCGCCCTTAGGCAGGCCCCCGGCCCCCAGGAGTTCCATGACCTCCGAGGTGGTCCGGACGGTAGCTGTGGCCGTGGCTTCCCGGGTGGTCTCGGCTTTGGCTGAGACGTCCACCATCTGGGCACTGCCGTCCTGGCGCAGGTGCGTCAGGGCGGGGGTCTGTTCTGCGTTCACAGCATCCATACTTCCACCTCATCGCCGGCGCCGAGTTCCGTGACGCCGTGGGGGACGTGGACCAGGACGTTCGAGCCCGCGAGCGCATGCATCAGGTGGGAACTCTCACCACCCTCAAGCCGCACGGTGCCGCCGGGTTGCAGGCTGCCCCGCCGGACCTGGTGTTTGTGGCCGGGGGACGTGAGCGGGTGGGCAAGGCGTGCCCGCAGCGGCAGCCTGGCCGCCGGTGCGCCCAGGAGTCCGGACAGCGCGGGGCGGAGGAACATTTCGAAGGACACCAGGCAGCTGACGGGGTTACCGGGGAACCCGAGGAAAGGGAGGCCGTCGAACGTTCCCAGGCCTTGGGGGCCGCCGGGCTGCATGGCCACGTGCAGGAAATCGACGGGCTGATCCACCATCGCCTGCCGCACCACTTCGTAAGCGCCCTTGCTGACCCCGCCGGTGGTGACGATGAGATCGGCGCCTTGGCCCTCGGAACGCAGCAGGCCGCGCAGTTCATCGGGATTGTCGGTGGAGATACCGGCCCGCCGGACGGTGAGGCCGGCCTGCGTCATGGCGGCTTCGAGGAGGGTTCCGTTGGAATCGTAGATCTTCCCGGGCGGGAGGGGCCGGCCGGGTTCCACCACTTCGTCCCCGGTGGTGACCAGCAGGACGGTGGGCGCCCGGTAGACCGGCACCTCGGTCAGGCCCAACGCGGCGAGCAGCCCCAGCTGGGCCGGCCCCAGGCAGGTCCCGGTGGCCAGAGCCAGCTCCCCCGCCGCGATGTCGCTGCCGGCGGACCGCACGTACGCGCCGGGTCCGGTGGCGGGCAGCCTGACGGTGCCGCCCCGGCCGGGTTCCAGGAAGTGGTCCGGCACGGCCCGTTCAATGGGTACGACGGCGTCCGCCCCGGCCGGGATCACGGCACCTGTCATGATGGGCGCCGCCGTCCCCGGTTCGAGCGCGGGCGGCCTTGATCCGGCGGCTACCGGGGGCATGGTCTCCAGGTCCGCGCCGCCGTCGGGGATGTCGCCGGAGTGGACGGCGTAACCGTCCATCTGCGAATTGGCGAATGGCGGCAGGCTGACGGGCGCTGTCACATCGGCCGCCAGCCCACGGCCCAGGGCCTTGCTGAGTGGGAGCGTTTCGGTGCGTCCCGCCGCCCGGAGCGGCTGCAGGAGTGCTGCGACGGCGGCGGCGTGGTCGGCAACCGAGCGGGCATGTTCATGCGGGTGCCGGGCACGGCTCTCCGGCGGGTGGCCGTGCGGGGTGGGGCTGGTCATGGGTACGCCTTCGGTCGCGGACTTCAGGATTTCACGTCCACTCTAACCGTGTGGAATCCGGTGGCACCGTCAGGTTGGGGCGGCCGCTCCGTTTCCTCCTGGGGTTTGCCCGTGAGGTCCGTGGCGCGGACCTGGACCTCGTACTGCCCCGGGGTGAGGTCCACTGCCAGTTTCCACTGGTACCAGGTGTCCGCTGACAGGCCCGCAGCGAGTTCGGCCTCCCGCCACGGCCCACGGTTGATCCTCAGTTCAACCCTCCCGATCCCGGTGTGTTGGGCCCAGGCGACGCCCGCGAAGACCACGGACCCTGCACTGACCGGACGCCCGCTGCGGGGCACGTCGATCCGGGAGGACGTCTTGACCGGGCCGCGCTCGGACCAGCCCCGGGGGGGTCCAATATCCGGCGTCCTGCGCGAACGTGGTGACTTTGAGTTCGGTGACCCATTTGGTGGCGGACACGTAGCCGTAGAGTCCCGGGACGATCATCCGGACGGGAAAGCCGTGCTCGAGCGGCAGGGGTTCCCCGTTCATTCCGACGGCAAGCAGGGCGTCCCTGGTGTCGGTGAGGACTTCCAGGGGCGTCCCTGCAGTCCAGCCGTCCGTGCTCCTGGACAGCACCATGTCCGCTCCGGGGTGGGGGCCCGCCTGGGCCAGCAATTCGCGGACCGGCCAGCCCAGCCAGCGGGCATTCCCGATCAGGTCGCCGCCCACGCCGTTGGACACGCAGGCGATAGTGATGTGGCGCTCCGTCAGCGGCTTGGCCAGGAGTTGCCCGTAGGACAACTGGATCTCCCGGTCCACCATGCCTGTGACCCTCAGGGCCCAATTGTCCGGGTTGACTGCCGGGACGGACAGTGCGGTGTCGATCCGGTAGAACTCGCGGTTGGGCGTCACCAACGGCGTCGCTCCGGCCACGTCCAGGTCGGCGCCCGCCGGAACCGGCGGTGCGGGTGACGCCGGAACTGGCAGGGTGATCCGAGCCCTGGCGTCGCTGACGGCATTAGTTGCCCCACGCCACGCACCGGCCAGGACGCCTGCCGCCGCGGACACGGCCGCCGTGCCGGCCAGGGCCTGGAGGAAGCTCCGTCGGGAACTTCCCGGTCCGCCCGGTACAGGGGTGCCCGCGTTCCATTCGCGAAGCTTTCCGATCAGGAATCGCAGCAGCACCACGGCCACCACCGCGGTCACGAGCGGGAGCGCCACGGCGATCGGCGTCATTTGGGCGCGGGTGAGGACAGCCACGGCTCCGACGGCCCCGAAGATGCCCACCACGGCCGCACCCCGGTAGCCGCGGCGGAACTCCAGCACCCCCGCCAGCGAGGCCAGGACGCCGATGACCAGCGCCATGCCCGCCAGGAGGGCAGCCTTGTCCGCCGTTCCGAAGACGGAGACCGCCCAGTCCTTGACGCCCGGCGGGACGGCGTCGATGACCGCACCGCCAACGGCCGTCAGCGGCGAGACGGAAGGACTGGCAAATCCTGCGAGCAACTCCCCCACGGCCACGCCGCCAGCGACGGCGGCTGCACCCGCGGCGGCGGCCCACCTGCCCGTGGCGCCCGTGGCAGCCTTGTGCGGGACGGGACGGTCCGGCTGCTCCCCACGGCGCCCGCCGTCGTCGTCCGCCGCCTTCGAAACCCGGGAATCGTTCACCCCTCCAGAATAGGTTTGCCACCGCCCGCCGGCACCGGCCCCCAGGCGTGACCGGAACCCTTGCAGTCACGGTGTGATGCGCGGCTCAAGGTGGCGTAGCCTGAATCCATGACTGTCCAGCTAGGCATGCCGCAGCCGCGGGAGGAAGCAGCATCGGAGCTGCCCGGCGTTCCCGCACGCCGTCCCGAGGATGCACCGGACGGGCTGGTGGACCGCTACGGCCGCCGCGCCACGGATATGCGGCTGTCCCTGACGGACAAGTGCAACCTCCGCTGCACCTACTGCATGCCGGCGGAGGGCCTGGAATGGCTCGCGAAGCAGGCCGTCATGTCGGCTGAGGAGATCGTCCGGATTGTCCGCGTCGGCGTGGAGCAGCTGGGGGTGCGGGAACTGAGGCTGACCGGCGGTGAGCCGCTGGTCCGGCACGACCTCGTGGAGATCATCTCGGCGCTGCGGAACAACCATCCGGACCTGCCCATCTCGATGACCACCAACGGTGTTGGCCTGGCCAGGAAGGCGGCCCCGCTCAAAGCGGCCGGGCTGACACGGATCAATGTCTCACTGGATTCGCTGCATGAGGAAACGTTCGCCAGACTGACCAGGCGGCCGTTCCTGGACCAGGTCCTGGCGGGTGTGGACGCCGCATGGGCGGCAGGCCTGGGCCCGGTGAAACTGAACGCTGTCCTCATGCGCGGCATCAACGATACCGAGTCGCCGCAGCTGCTCGCCTGGGCCCTGGAGCGGGGATACGAACTTCGGTTCATCGAACAAATGCCGCTGGACGCGGACCATGGCTGGACCCGCCGCAACATGATCACGGCCGCCGAGATCCGCGACCTGCTGTCCAAGGACTATGTGCTCAGCCCCGATGCCCGGGCCCGTGACGGTGCCCCCGCCGAGCGCTTTGACGTCCGACGACGGGCGGCAGGTTCATTGGAAGCTGACGGTCCGGTGCTGGGAACAGTGGGGATCATCGCCTCCGTCACCGAGCCGTTCTGCGCGGACTGCCGGCGCACCCGGATCACCGCCGAGGGCAAGATCATGAGCTGCCTGTTCTCCCGCGAGGAATTCGACCTGCTGGGCCTGCTGCGCTCCGGCGCGGCTGATGACAAGCTGGCGCAGCGGTGGCAGGATGCCATGTGGCTCAAGCCAAAAGCCCACGGCATGGACCACGTGGGACTGGACGCTCCGGACTTCGTCCAGCCGGACCGCAGCATGAGCGCCATCGGGGGCTGACCGGAATGCTTGTACGTTACTTCGCTGCCGCACGCGCTGCCGCCGGCCGGGAGGAAGAAGAGTTCGACCTGCCCGACGGTTCCACGGTCGCCCAGCTCTTGGAGGCTCTGCTGGCGGTGCCCCGTGCCGAACCGCCGGCAGGCACCCCTCCGCTCCCCCGGCTCCTGTCCCGCAGCAGCTTCCTGCTCAACGAGGTGGCTGTCCGGGACCAGTCAACGGTTCTTGGGGCCGACGACGTGGTTGACGTACTTCCCCCGTTCGCCGGCGGGTAGGTATTCCGTAACACCCAGGCGACTGGCAGCATTCGGGGGGTGGCCTCCTGCCTGGCCTTGCCAACGCTGCCGCAGCCTTGAATGTCGGACCCTGGTTGGATGATGTTTCCATGGGAATCGGTGCGGATCTGGCGGTGGTGATGGAGGGTGTCTCTGCCTCTGTCGCTGCGCTCAGCGGGCTGGTTCGGGAGGATGCTGCGCTTTGTTCCGGCGCCGACGTTGGTGCTGAAGTGGACGTGTTGCAGCGGCGGTATGAGTCATGCTTGGGGCGGCTGGAGCTGGTGGCACGGTTGGAGGCCCAGCTGGCGGCGGTGAAAGCCCAAGACGTGGCGGATGCCGTTGACATCCAGCATGCTCTGCTTCCGCCGGACGCCCCGGTGGATGAGCGCACGTTCGCGGAGATGTCCGCGGTGGAGGAGATCGCCGGGATCCTGACCATCAGCTCCGCCGCCGCC
>NZ_KB895469.1 GCF_000374865.1 Arthrobacter sp. 135MFCol5.1
TTCCCCACCGGCCTGCTGCCCATGATCATCCTCATGCAAGGGGTCCTGTTCGCCTACGCCTCCATCGAACTCGTCGGCACCGCCGCCGGCGAAACCGAAAACCCCGAAAAAATCATGCCCAAAGCCATCAACTCCGTAGTCTTCCGCATCGCCGTGTTCTACGTCGGCTCCGTCATCCTCCTCGCCCTCCTGCTCCCCTACACCACCTACCAAAAAGGCGTCAGCCCCTTCGTGACGTTCTTCGGCTCCATCGGCGTCCAAGGCGTAGACGTCATCATGAACCTCGTCGTCCTCACCGCCGCCCTGTCCTCCCTGAACGCCGGACTCTACTCCACCGGCCGGATCCTGCGCTCCATGTCCGTCAACGGCTCCGCCCCCCGCTTCGCCTCCCGCATGAACAAAGCAGGCGTCCCCTACGGCGGCATCGCCATCACCGCCACCGTCTCCCTCCTCGGCGTCCCCCTGAACTACCTCGTCCCCGCCGACGCCTTCGAAATCGTCCTCAACATCGCCTCCGTCGGCATCATCATGACCTGGGCCACCATCGTCCTATGCCAAATCCAACTCAAACGCTGGGCCGACAAAGGCTGGGTCCAACGCCCCACCTTCCGCATGTTCGGCGCCCCCTACACCGGCTACCTCTCCCTCCTCTTCCTCATCGGCGTCCTCATCATGGTCTTCATCGACTCACCCCTGACCATGCTCGTCACCGCCATCGCCTCCATCCTCATGGTCATCGGCTGGTACGCCTGCCGCACCCGCATCCGCCACATCGCCGAAACCCGCGACGGCTACACCGGCACCTCCCCCGTCATCGCCAACGCGCCGGCGGATACCTTCAAGAAGTAACGGCCTTCGGGCTTAACCGCCGACGGCGGCACCTGGGTTCTGGAATTCCGGAACCCGGGTGCCGCCGTCGGGCGCTTAATGCGGTGGTCCTCCTACTGTGACGGTTTGACCACCATGGCCGAGCCGCCGCCGCGCCTGACCGGCTCCGCGGCGGCGAGGGTCCGGCCGTCCTTCAGGAATTCGATGGCGGTGGCCGCCCCGATCTCCGAGGCGGAGGTGAAGGAGTCGCCGGACGGGGTCAGCGTGTGGCCGAATCGCGAGGTCAGGGCTGCCCCGTACTTGTCGATGAAGGCAGGCTCGGCCGTGACGCTGGCCGTGTTCCGTTGCGACGCACGCGGCGCGGCGATGGCGTCCGGGGTGCTCATACCCAAGTCGATCTTGTTCACCAGGGTCTGCAGCACCGTGGTGATGATGGTGGAGCCACCCGGGGAGCCCAGGGCCAGGAACGGCTTGCCGTCCTTCAGCAGGATGGTGGGCGACATCGAGGACCGCGGCCGTTTGCCCGGCTCAATCCGGTTGGGATCGGTGGCGCTGTACACCGTGGAGAAGTCCGTGAGCTCGTTGTTCAGCAGGAAGCCGCGGCCGGGGACCACCATGCCGGACCCGCCGGTCTGTTCGATGGTCAGCGTGTACTCCACCACGTTCCCCCACTTATCGGAGACAGTCATGTTGGTGGTGGAGATGTTTTCGGTGTCCTTCTCCTCGGCGGCAGCAGCCGGGCCGGCCGGGCAGGCGCCGTCGTAGGAGGTCACGTCGCCTGGCAGGACCGGCTTGGTTGCGGCATGGGTTGGGTCCAGCTCGCAGGCGCGTTCCTTGCCGAAGACGGGATCAGTCAGGGCTTTCGTGGGGACTTTCACGAAGGCAGGATCGCCGACGTACTTCCCGCGGTCGGCAAACGCGAGGGCACTGGCTTCGAGGTAGTGGTGCAGGACGGCAGGCTGATCTGCCTTCAAGGCCGGCAGGTCGAAGACGTCCAGGATGTTCAGGGACTCCCCGACGGTGGTGCCGCCGCTGCTGGATGGTGCCATGCCATAGACGTCATAGCCGCGGTAGTTCACGTGAGTGGGGTCCTGGTCCACGGCCCGGTAGTTTTCCAGGTCCTCCGCCGTCATGGAGCCAACGGGAACGGGAAGCTTGGTGTCCGGGGACTTGGGCGGATTCTGGACGGTGTTGGCGATCTCTTCGGCGAGCGGACCGTCGTAGAACGCGTCCATTCCGTTGCGTGCCAGCAGCCGGTAGGTGTCCGCGAGGTCGTGGTTCTTGAAGACCGAGCCCACCTCCGGCAGCTTGCCGCCTTGGAGGTACAACTCCTTGGTGGAGGTGAACGCCGCGAACCGCGTCTGGTTGTCCTGTGTCTGGTTGCGGAAGGTCTCATCCACCACGAAACCTCGGTCCGCCACCTTGATGGCCGGTTTCAGTGCCTCCCCCAGGCTGATGCTGCCCCAGCGGTCCAGCGCACGTTCCCATGTGGCCGGGGTGCCGGGCACGCCCACGGAGACGCCGCTGGTGACCAGTTCCGGGGTGAACGGGTAGGGCTTGCCGGTAGCGGGATTGATGAAGGCATCCGGCTTGATTCCGGCCGGCGCAGTCTCGCGGCCGTCAATGGTGCTGACCTTCCCGGACTTGGCGTCGTAGTAGACAAAATAGCCGCCCCCGCCGATGCCGGCGCTGTAGGGTTCGGTGACGCCCAGCGTAGCTGCGGCGGCAACCGCGGCGTCCACGGCGTTCCCGCCCTTCCGGAGGACTTCGATGGCCGCTGCCGACGCTTCCGGGTCCACCGTGCTGACCGCGCCGCCGTACCCGGTGGCCGTGGGACTCTTGTCGGTCTGCCGGGGGTCCGCTGCAGCGGGACTGATGGCCCCGGTGGTCACGCCGATGGCCAGCGCCGCCGTCACAGCAGCGAGCCGGCGTCCGAAATGTGGCATGGTGGCTCCTTAGTGGGGGTTCGTGTGATGGTGGCCACGCTACTCTTCGGGTAGGACACACTCAACGATTCCGAAAGGAAGGGCACCATGCCTGGTGGATCCAAACTCGCCGTAGTGGGGGCCGGGAGCGTAGGCACGTCGCTGGCCTACGCCGCGCTGATCCGCGGCTCGGCAAGCAGTATCGCCCTGTTCGACGTCAATGCGCCCAAGGCCGAAGCGGAGGCCCTGGACCTTGCCCATGGCAGCCAGTTCGCCGCGGCGTCCGCGACGGTGGCCGGCGGCGGGGACATCGCCGTCACGGAGGGTGCCGACGTCGTGGTGATTACCGCGGGTGCCAAGCAGAACCCGGGGCAGAGCCGCCTGGACCTGGCCGGCACCAACGTCCGGATCCTTGAACAGCTGATGCCGCAGCTCCTGGAGCGGGCGCCGGACGCCGTCTACGTCCTGGTCACCAACCCGTGCGACGTCCTGACGGTCGCGGCCCAGCGCATCTCCGGGCTGCCGCCGGAGCGGATCTTCTCTTCCGGCACCGTCCTGGACACCTCCCGGCTGCGCTGGCTGCTGGCCCGGCGTGCAGGTGTCTCCGTCACCAGCGTGCATGCCAGCATGGTGGGCGAACACGGCGACACCGAATTTCCGCTGTGGTCCGGGGCCACGATCGGGCCTGTCCCGATCCGCGACTGGACGGACGGCGGCGGGCGGGTCTTCACCTCCGAGAACCTGGCCGCCACGGCCCGGGACGTGGTGCAGGCCGCGTACAAGGTCATCGCCGGCAAGGGGGCCACCAACTATGCCATCGGCCTCTCCGGCGCCCGCATCGTGGAGGCGCTGCTGCGCGATGACAATGCCGTCCTCCCCGTCTCCACGGTGTTGTCCGGGCAGTACGGAATCTCGGGAGTGGCGCTGTCACTTCCCAGCGTGGTGGGCCGCGGCGGGGTGCACCGGGTCCTGGACACACCCATGGACGGCGGCGAACTGGCGGCCCTGCAGGTTTCCGCTGACACCTTGCGGAACACGATGGACACGCTGGGGATCTGAGCGGGGCCACGGGGACGGGCGGCCGGCGTCATGCAACGCCGCCGCAACCCCGCCCGCTGCGCGGTTCGCATATGCTCACCTGAGATGTCCACACTGGCTCAACGACGAACCAACAGGAGCAACCCATGACCAACTGGCGGATCAGGGATTTCCACTCGGCGGACCTCGACGGGATCCTGCACCTTTGGGAGACCCTGAAGGCGAACAACGTCGAACCTGTGTATGCGCTCTCCGAGGTCCTCGCGTCCTGCGAGAAGGACCACGCGGTGGTGGCGGTGCAGGGCGACCAGGTGGTGGGCGCCGCGGTCGGACGCGCCGCGCACGACCAAGGGTGGATCGTGTTCCTGGCCACCCTCCCCGAATACCGGGGCCGCGGCATCGGCACCTCGCTGCTGGCCGCCGTCGAGAACCGGATGGCCCCGCACGGGCTGAACAAGCTCTCAGCGCTGATGCCGGAGTCCGAAACGCGGGTGGAGGCCTTCCTGGGCAGGGGCTTTGCGTTGAAGAAGAACCTGCGGTACTTCGAGCGCACCATTCCGGTGCAGCGCCAGGAACTGGGGGCCCTGGGCCAGCTGGGCGGCCGCGTCCTCGCCCGGGACCTGTGGGAGAACGTGGCCGGCATGCGCAAGGAAAAGGAGCTGCTGGAACGCCGCCTGGTGCTCCCGCTGGCCGAGGCGGACCTTGCGGATGAATTCGGCGTGGTGCCGCCGCGCGCCGTCGTCCTCTTCGGCCCGCCTGGCACCGGCAAGACCACTTTCGCGAAGGCCATCGCTTCCCGGCTCGAGTGGCCGTTCGTGGAGGTGTTCCCGTCCCGGCTGGCCGGCGACCCGCAGGGCCTGGCCGGTGCGCTGCGGGAGACCTTCCTGGAGATCGCGGAGTTGGAGCACGCCGTGGTGTTCATCGACGAGGTGGAGGAGATCGCGTCCCAGCGGGCCGGTGATCCGCCGTCGCCGCTGCAGGGCGTGACCAATGAGCTGCTGAAGATCATTCCGGCATTCCGCGAGCAGCCCGGCCGGCTGCTGGTGTGCGCCACCAATTTCATCCGGGCGCTGGACTCCGCCTTCCTGCGCCACGGCAGGTTCGACTACGTGATTCCCATCGGATTGCCGGACCGGCAGGCACGCGAGGCGATGTGGCAGCGGTTCATCCCCGCGGCCGTGGTGGACGCCGTGGACGTGGAACTGCTGGTGGAACGCACCGAAGGGTTTTCGCCGGCGGACATCGAGTACGCTGCCCGCAGCGCTTCCCAGCGGGCGCTGGAGAAAGCGGTGTACGACGACGGCGGGCTGGCTTCCGGCGGTGACGCTTCGGTGCGCGAGGCGGTGCGGAAGGGCCCGTCCACCCAGGATTACCTGGATGCGATCGGTGAAACGCGCACCACCGTCAGCGCGGAGGTGCAGGCGGATTTCCTGGAAGACATCGGCTCGCTGGGCCGGGTCTAATCCCTGGAAACGTCGTCGTAGGAGAGGTTCTCGTAGTCGGTGTCGTCGTCCTCGTCCAGCATGGCGTCGAATTCCTCCAGCAGCCAGGGGTTGATCCGGGCCAGGATCTTGCGGGTTTCCTCCACGGGAACCGCCGCGTACAGCACCGGCCGGGCGTCGTCGTAGCGGGTGACGGGCGGTTTGTCCGGCCACTTTTCCGCGAGGGCCTTCACCCGTTCGGGCAGCGAGTTATGGGCGTTGTCGGCAATTTTGACCAGGGTCGCGTCGTGGTCCTCGGCGATGAAGCGAATTCCGGCCTGGTAGTCGTCGGGGTTGTCGTGCAGCCGTTTGGTGACGCGCTCGATGATGCGCACAGCGCGCTCGGAGACGCCCATGTCCAGCAGCGCCTGCCGGGTGATCGGGGTGTCTTCCGCGATGTCATGCAGGTAGCCGGCGATCCGGATGTCGTCGTCGAAGTCCGCAAGGGCGTCGCCGACGGCCAGGACATGCTCGCGGTACGGCCGCTTGAGTTTGTCCTTTTGGCGGTTGTGGGCAACTTCGGCGAGGACCTTGGCAGTCTCCACCGTGAATCGCGGCCCGTGGAGGCTCGCGTCCGCGGTTCCTGTTTCTGGCATGGTTCCAGCCTACGCGCCCGCCCCGGGCACGCCCGGCCACGTCCATGGCTCCATGGGGAGCGAGCTGGGGTCAAAGGACTCCAGGGCATGGTCCAACGAACCGGGCGGAAGGCCCACGGACTCAAGGATGGCGTCGCGGACCCGGGTTGGGTCCGCTCCGGCCGTTGCCAGGTCCGCCAAGGTCACGGCGCCGTCGCGCTTCGCCAGCCGGACGCCGTCGACGTTTACCACGAGGGGCACATGCGCATATTCCGGTACGGGAATATTCAGCAGGGACGCGAGATACGCCTGGCGTGGCGTGGACGGCAGGAGGTCCCCACCCCGGACCACCTGGTCTATGCCCTGCGCGGCATCGTCCACCACCACCGCGAGGTTGTACGCGGTGACACCGTCATTGCGGCGCAGCACAAGATCGTCCACCACCCCGGTGAACTCGCCGTGCAGGGTGTCATGGACCGTGAATTCGGTGACGTCCGCCCGCAGCCGGAGGGCCGCGGGCCGGGTGGAGCGCTTGAACTCCAGCTCCGCCCGGCCCAGGTTCCGGCAGGTCCCCGGGTAGGCGCCTTGGGGAGCGTGCGGCGCGGAGGCTGCTTCCTGGATTTCCCGGCGCGTGCAGAAGCACTCGTAGGTGAGCCCCGCCTGTTCCAGGCCGGCAATGGCCCGGGCGTAGAGGGGCCCGCGTGTCGTCTGCCGCACCACGTCTCCGTCCCAGGTCACGCCGACGGCCTGGAGGTCCCGCAGCTGCCCCGCCTCTGATCCGGCGCGGGCGCGGTCCAGGTCCTCCACCCGCAGGAGGAACGCCCGTCCCGTGGATCGGGCAAAGAGCCAGGCGAGGATGGCGGTCCGCAGGTTTCCGACGTGCAGGTCACCGGAGGGACTGGGGGCGAAACGTCCGGCGGAGGTCATAAATCCACCTTAGACGGAACAGCACAAGAGCCCCTCAGCTACCGATGACTTCGGGGAATGCCGACGTCGGTAGCTCAGGGGCTCTTGCCGTGTGATGCGGAATGACATTGGTGTGAACAAGAGTCAATCTGCGGCAGCGTCCTTGCGGGAAGCTTGGTCCAGGGACCGGGTGGTGTGCCGGGGATCCTGTAGCCTGCGGGACTGCGGCGGTAGCCTGCATCCCTTATTGCCATGATTTCAGCAGATGCCCTACAGTAGGCGCAACCGAGGTCACTCGGACTGGTCAGACTGACTAATTGATGATGCACAGCAAAGCAGGAAGTGGTCAGATTGCAGGAACTCGATTCGACCGACAGGCGCATCCTGGCCGCGCTTGATAACGATCCACGGGTGCCCATCATGGTGCTTGCCCAGAAACTGGGCCTTGCCCGCGGCACCGTCCAGTCGCGCCTGGAGCGGATGGCCGCCTCGGGCGCCCTCCGCCCCAACAGCAGCCGGGTCCTGCCCTCCGCGCTCGGCCGTGGCGTGGCCGCAGCTGTCAGCGCAGAACTGGACCAAAGCCACCTTAACGAGGCGATCGCTGCGCTGCGCAAGATCCCCGAGGTCCTGGAATGCCATGCCCCCGCGGGGGACACTGACCTGCTGATCCGCGTGGTGGCCAAAAGCCCCGACGATCTCTACCGGGTCTCCGAGGAGATCCGCCTCTGCCCGGGCATTGTCCGCACCTCAACGAGCATGTTCCTGCGCGAGGTCATCCCGTACCGGACCACCGGGCTCCTGCAGGAGGGGCAGGGGTAGCCTGGCGCCCACAGGGCAGCTCTCCCCATCGCCGCCGGTCGGCGGCTGCGGCTAGGCTGGCACGGGATCCAACAGGGGGAAAATATGGCGGGGAATTTTTACGGCGGTGATGTGGCACAGCTCCGGCAGCTTGCCAAGGACCTGTCCAGGAGTGCGAGCCGGCTCGAGTCCCTGGGCCAGCAGCTCTCCAGCAGCATCGCTTCAGGGCTGTGGAAGGGGCACGACGGCGACAGGTTCCGCAGCGAGTGGACCTCCTCCCACGCCAGGTTGCTGAGGTCTGCCACCGCAGGGCTGGAATCGGCGTCCAAAGCATTGCTGGCCAACGCGGACGAGCAGGAGAAAGCCAGTGCCGGCGGTTCCGGCGGGACTGGAACAGGAGGCTCGGGCGCGTCCGGTGGCGGTACTGCGCAGGAACTGACGGATCTGCTGACCGGCATGTCCCCCTCGGAGCGGCTGCAGTACCTGCAGGGCGCGGAGTTCCGCCAGTGGGCCCTGGCCAACCCGGAGGCGGCCAAGGCAGCAATGGACGCCGCCGCAGATTCCGGGCTGATCGAGAAGAAGTCCCCGGAATATGCGGACTTCCTCAGCTCGTACTGGAACAACCAGGCGATGCTGCAGATGGGGATCGACCCCTCCACCTGGGACACCTCCAAGGGGACCGAATACAACTGGAATACCATCCGCAGCGTCTACGACTATTACGGACAGGCCTACCTCGCGAACCCCGACCTCCAGTGGGCTGGAATGGCCAACATGATCGGGCCATCGTTCGCCGGCGGTTTCCGGGACATGGCCGTGCTGCGGGACTTGGCCCGCCAGATCGCGGACAACCCGGCCTCCGATGTTCCCCTGCCGGTCCTGGACCAGCTGGAGCAGCTTGCCGGCATGTCAGACCAGGAGATCCGCTTCTACGAAACCAGCATGCTGGACATGAACAAGGAAATCTTCCTTGACCAGGCACGCCAGCACCAGGCCTACCTCAACGGCGGTATCGAAGAAATCAACCGGCTCCGCGACTCAGGCGCCATCGATCCCGAGACGGCGCGTGCATGGGCCCAGGTGGACTCCGGCATTCCGGATGAAGTTCGGAAGGGCAATACGGCCCTGCTTTACCGCGAGCAGAACGACATCATCGCGGACGACTACGACTCCATGCGCAGCCACCCCGGCGGCGAAGCCGTGACATACATGGTGACCCTCGCCGGCGAACCCTCCATCCCGGGCGCCAGGAGCTATCCGGAGGTATTTCCTTACAGCTTCAGCGTGGAAAGTCCCGGCCCGCAGAACATCCCGTTCACCAACTGGGACAACCCGGCCCAGTTCCGCACCGATTTCACCACCGGCTTCCCGGACGGCAACATCGCCAACGCGGACCAGCGCTGGAACCTCATCAAGCAGGACACGCTGCCTGCCTATCAGCATCTGTTGGCAACAGATCCGGCCCGCGCGGCCGGGATCATCGGATCCGACTTCGATGCCCGGGTGGACCAGTACCGGCCCACCAACAACATCCCTGCCATCATGGGCCGCTTCCTTGATGGTTTCGGAGCCGAGGTGCACCAGTGATGACGCCCTTTCTTTCTGCCGGCCGCGCACTGCGGCCGCGTGCCGGCGTCGTCCTGGTCCTCCTGGCCGCTGCTGCACTGGCGGGCTGCGCGCCCGCCGCCCCGACCTCCACTCCGCCGTCCGCCTCATCACCTTCCGCAGGGAGCACCGTGCACACTTCCGAATTTTCCACTCTTGACGCCGCCGGCGTGGATGCCATCCGCGAGACGAGGACGGCCCGCCTGGACATGCGCTCGGGCAGGCTGCAAAAAGCGTCGGTGAGGCTGACCGACGACAGCTTTGGCCCGGAGATCAACACCCGCGACCTCGGCAAGATTTCCCTGACCATTGCCGGTCCCACCGGAGACGTGCAGGCCGAAACAGACCGCATCCGCTTCAGCACCACGGAACAGGAGCCCGATTTCCGCGAGGTGACCTATTTCCTGACTGCAGGGTCGCTGGAGGAGTACACCGGCCTGATCCGGGACGGGGTTGAGAAGTATGGGGTGGACTCTGCCGCCGCGGAGAGGTGGATCAGCAGCATGGAAAGCAATCCGGGCACCAAGAGCAATTTCTCCATCACGTCCGGCACCAGCACGGGACTTGAAGTGAACTACGACCTCCGCTACGACGGCTCAAAGGACGTCCAGGTCATCATCGTCCACGTCAACCCGCTGACCTAGCCTTCCTACACGGGCGGACCGGCGTTGGACTTGAGGTTCTTCATCACGAGGGTGGACGTCAACCGCTCCACCCCGGGAAGCGATGTCAGTTCGGTGTCGTAAAAACGCTGGTAGGCGGGCAGGTCTGCGGCGATGATCTTCAGCAGGTAGTCGGGCGAGCCGAACAACCGCTGCGCCTCCACGATGTTGGGATTGTCCGCCACCCGGTTCTCGAAGATTTCCATGGTGGGGCGGTCCACCTGGCGCAGGGTGACGAACACGATCGCCTCGAAACCCAGGCCGACCGCCGCCGGGTCAATGTCCGCCTTGTAGCCGCGGATCACGCCGGACTGCTCCAGGTCACGCAGCCGGCGGTGGCAGGGCGCCACCGTCAGCCCCACCTTTGCGGCGAGCGCCGTGGCAGTCATCCGGCCATCCTCCTGGAGGTAGCGCAAAATATTCCTGTCAATACCGTCTATCACGCAATAAACATACTGCCTGCACCGCGAGGCGGGCGAAAACCGGACAGCACTTATGGCGTGATTCTCCCTATGGTTGCTCTTGAGAGACCGTCGACAGGAGAACCCCGTGAATCCCCAGCTGTTCCTGGCCTTCATCGTGGTGGCCGCCGCTTTGGCCTGCACGCCGGGAGTGGATTGGGCCTACACCATTGCCGCCGGCCTCCGGCAGCGCAGTTTCGTGCCGGCGGTGGCGGGGCTTTGCGGCGGCTACGTCCTCCACACGGTCCTGCTGGTGGCGGGCCTGGCGGCGCTGTTGGCCGGCATGCCCGGCCTCCTGGGCTGGATCACCCTGGCCGGTGCGGCCTACCTTCTCTGGCTCGGCATTGGGACCCTCCGGTCCTGGCGGGGTGCAAGCTTTGGTGCCGCGGCGGCAGGCGGCTCCCGAACGCAGCTCCGTACCTTCCTGCAGGGCATGGGAACCAGCGGGATCAACCCCAAGGGGCTGCTGTTCTATGTGGCGCTGATTCCGCAGTTCGTCAGCGCGGATGCCTCCCTGCCTGTGCCGGTGCAGTCGGGGCTGCTGGGTATGACGTTCGTGGCCCTGGCGGGACTGGTCTACACGGCGGTGGCACTGCTCTCGAGGACGCTCTTGCAGAGCCGGCCCGGTGCTGCGCGCGTGGTGACCCTTGCCAGCGGCATCATCATGGTTGCCTTGGGGACCGTCCTGCTCGGCGAGCAGCTGGTGCCCTTGCTGGCCGGCCGCGCCTAGTCCCCGCTGAGTTCCTTCCAGTCCTGCTCCCACATCCGCCGCATTTCCTCATCCTTGCGGATAGGCACCGGCGCCCCGATTTCCCGCTGCGGCTCCGGGTCCGCGCGCCGGCGTCCCCAGTCGCGCGGGTTCAGGGACCGCCGGCTTGACTCCAACACCAGCAGCGCACGGTCCGTCAGGGCGTCGTTGCGGAGTGCCAGGTGGGTCTTGCGGCGGCGCAGGACCTCGGCGATGGCCTGCTGCGCCGCGTCCAGCCGACCTTCCCGGCGCAGCGCCCGGGCTCGGACCAGGAGCAGGGCAGCAGAGAGGTCGTCGGCGTTCAGCAAGCCCTCCGTCCAGTCGATGACAGTGCGGCTCCGGCCAAGGTCCAGGGCCAGCGAGCAGCGGGCCAAGGCCATGGGGAGTGACGGCGGCAACCCCGAGAGGGCGTCCAGGGCAGCTTCCGTGCGGCCTGTCTCGCGCAACGAATGGGCCAGGGCCAGGAACACCGACTCCTCGCTGAACAACACCGGGATTTCCACCCGTTCAGCCAGTTCGATCCGGGTGACGATCCTGGTGAGGTAGGTGGAGGAGTACCGGTTGGCCTCCTCATCGTTCCGGGTGGTGAGCCCGCGCTGCAGGAGTTCGGAGGCACGGAGGTAGCCGCCGTGTTTGTACTCGAGGAGGCCTGCCATGAGGTAGCACAGCCCGGCCCAGCCGGGGTAGGTCCGCGCCAGGTAGATCAGCCGCTCGGGTTCGCGGCTGGAGAAGACCGCCTCGTGGACGGCCCTGGCGGGCTTTGACGGCAACCGTTTAAGCCTCGGAACCTCGCCGTCGATGGACAGCAGGGCCGGGTTCCGTCCGCCCAGCACGCCGGTAAGCAGGCCGCCCACGCCGCCGGCAAGGTCGTGGACCGGCGTCCGCAGCTGGGCGTGCCCGAACGGCGTGAGGTCACGGCTGTCCCAATAGATCGGTGCGGTGTCCCCGGCGCTCATCGTTCCATGCTAACCGGGAAGGGGTGGGGCCCCGCCGGGCGGTCAGCGGCCGGCGGCCGCGATCCATACTCCGACCACCCAGGTGCTGGCGGCCAGGCAGGCCAGCCCGAACTCGGCGAGCATCCCCAGGCCGGTGGCCTTCAGGGCAGCCCAACTGGACCTGGCCGCCGTCGGAAAATCCCTGGTGCGGAGGAACTCGCTGACCAGCAGGCCGGCGGCAAAACCAACGAAGAGTCCCAGCACCGGGATGATGAACATCCCCACAACGGCTGCCACGAGCGCCACCACGACGCTCCGGCTGGGGATGGCGTGCTGCTTGAGCTTCCTGCCGGTGAGCACGGCGCCGGCGGTCATGCCCGCGGCAACAAAGATCATGGCCACCGCGAAAACCACCCACCCCACGGTGCCGGCGCCGCCCCAGATGGCCCAGGCCAGCAGGCTGATGCCTACCAGGACGCTGCCGGGAAGGACGGGGATGATGGTGCCGGCCACGCCCACCAGGATTCCCAGGCCGCACAGGATGGTCACCACGGTTTCGGAGGTCATGGTCCCCAGTCTAGGGGCGCTCCTCAAGCGCCCGACGGCGGTGCCTCCTTCCGCGAAGGAGGCACCGCCGTCGTTGCCTGTCCCCAGGCGAGGGCCTACTCCGCTTCCACCGCCGCGGCGACGGCTGCGGTGACCGCGGGGGCGACGCGGGGGTCCAGCGGGCTGGGCACGATGTAGTCGGCCGACAGGTCCTCGGCGGCCAGCTCCGCGATGGCGCGGGCGGCAGCCAGCTTCATGGCCGGCGTGATGCGGCGTGCGCCGGCGTCCAGCGCGCCGCGGAAGATACCCGGGAAGGCCAGGACATTGTTGATCTGGTTCGGGAAGTCGCTGCGGCCGGTAGCCACCACCGCGGCGTACTTCACGGCTACCTCGGGCAGGACTTCGGGGTCCGGGTTGGACAGGGCAAACACAATGGCGTCCTGGTTCATCAGGGCCAGGTGTTCCTCGGCCAGCTTGGAGGAGGAGACGCCGATGAACACGTCCGCGCCGGCCAGCGCTTCGGCGGGGCCGCCGGTGATGCCGCGGGGGTTGCTGCGGGCTGCCATGTCCGCCTTCTTGCTGGCGGTGTCGGCCGCAAGGTCGGCGCGGCTGCTGTTGATGACACCGCGGGAGTCCAGCAGGACGACGTCGGTGATGCCGGCGGCCAGCAGGATCTCGGCGACGGCGATCCCGGCGGCACCGGCACCGGACACCACCACCTTGAGGCCTTCCAGGCCCCGGCCGGTCACCTTGGCGGCGTTGGTGAGGGCTGCGAGGGCCACGACGGCGGTCCCGTGCTGGTCATCGTGCATGACGGGGCAGTCCAGCGCCTCGATCAGCTTTTCCTCGAGCTCGAAGCAGCGGGGTGCGGAGATGTCCTCGAGGTTGACGGCGCCGAAGCTGGGGCGCAGCCGGACCAGGGTCTCCACGATCTCGTCCACGTCGGTGGTGTTCAGGACCAGCGGGATGGAGTCGAGGTCGCCGAAGGTCTTGAAGAGCGCCGATTTGCCTTCCATGACGGGCAGGGAGGCGCTGGCGCCGATGTTTCCCAGGCCCAGGACGGCCGTGCCGTCGCTGACCACGACCACCAGGCGCTCGGCCCAGGTGAGGGTGCGGGCCAGTTCCGGCCTGGCGTGGATGGCGCGGCTGACTTCGGCAACGCCGGGGGTGTAGGCGATGGACAGGTCCCGCTTGTTGGAGAGCGGAACGGTGCTGGTCACGGACAGCTTGCCGCCCCGGTGCGCGCCGAAGATCTCGTCTTCGGTCAGGGCCGTCGCTGCTGAGTTGTCGGTGGCGGTAACTGCGTCAATGGACACGTCGTTGTCTCCTGGTGCTCGCCGTGGGCGCACGGCACATGGAACTGGAACCCGGCCGGGCCCAGCGGGGAAAGTAGTGCGACCGGAAACCCAAGGGTGGCGGGTCCAGGGGAACGCCGGGGGTGTTTCCGCCCTGCCGCTCCGGTGCGACCATGGTAGGCACCCACAAACGTCCGGCAGGAACGTCAAGGAACCCCTGATGCAGTGCCAAAAGGTTTAAGCAGGCCTCTTAGTGATCCAGATCACGGCATTATGGCGGATTTAATTGCGCATTGGTCTAGACCAGTTACGCGGATTTAGTCACTGTTAATCCGGATTCAGCCTCCGGAGACAAGCGACCGCAGGCTTTTTTGAGGTCTTCCTCGGCTTCGAAGAGGGAAAGCCGGCGGTTCCGCACGGACTGGACCAGACCAGTGACTGTCAGCAGGAGGACCCGCGCGCCCACCGCATCGCCGCACGCGCCGGCAACGAGCTTCTCGCTGAGCGCGTCGATCTCGCGCAGGAGCTCCGTGGTATCCCGCTCCGGCAGGTACACACTCCGGCTCAGGCACTGTTCCACGGCAGGCTGCATGACGCGCATGTGGAAAATCTCCATCACCAGGCCGGAGAGGGCACGGCCGCGGAAACGCGGCGATGATCCACGGGCACCGGCCTGCAGTTCGTCCAGCTGGTGCCGGAAGAGCGCGAGCATCAGGTGGGTGGGAGACGGGAAATACCGGTAGAGCGTCCCCAGCGGGACGTCGGCTTTTTCTGCGACTTCGGAGAGCTCCACAGCGTCCAGTCCCTTGCGGGCAAACGCTGCGGCGGTGTCGAGGATCCGCGCGTAACGGAGGCGCTGGCGGGGAGCGGAAGGCCGGGCGGCCATGGGCGGATGGTCTGAAAAAGTCTCGGGCATCAGCATTCCGGGGTTGTGTTTTAGGGGACTGCGGCCAGGAGTGCCCCCACTTCCGTACCACCCTGCAGCCCGGTTCAACTATACGGCAACCGCACCGAGCAGGTTGGTCAGCGGGCTTACCTTCGGCCGCCTTCGGGTCAGTCCACGCCCTTGATCTTGACGACGAAAACAGCGCCCAAAAGCCCGATGACGGCGGCGGTGAGGAACAAGGTCCGGTAGCCGCCCGCGTACGTCACGGCCCCCAGCGCCAGGGCCGGGGCAACCACCTGGGGCAGGGAGTTGGCCACATTGATTACGCCCATGTCCTTGCCGCGGCTGACGGCGAACGGGAGGACCTGGGTCAGCAGAGCGAAGTCCACCGCGAGGTAGGCACCGAAGCCGATGCCCAGGACCGCTGCCCCCGCGAGGGCGCCCGGCCACACGGGGAAGAACGCCATGATGGCCCCGGCCATGGCGATCGTGGCGGATGAACCGATGACGAATGGCTTCCGCCTGCCCACCCTGTCGCTCCAGGGACCGGCCAGCACGGCAGTGATCATCACCATCACCGCATAGATGCCGGTCAGGACCAGTACCCCCGCGGCCGGGTCAGGGTAGCCGATCACGTCCCGCAGGAAGAACAGCAGGTACACGATGGTCAGCTGGTTGCCCACGTTCACCAGGAACCGCGTCAGCCACGCCCAGGCGAAGTCCGGATACCGCGCCGGGCTGATCCAGAAGCCCTTGGCAAAGACGCGGGGGCGGAAAGCCTCCAGTTCCGACGCCGGCAGGACGGGATCGTTCCGGTGGAAGAGGTACGGCAGGACGGACAGCAGGAGGGCCGCGGCGCACAGCCAGTAGCCCACCATGAAGTTGCCGGCAACCACCGCCCCGAAGACGGCGCCGGTGAGGATGCCCAGGGTCTGGCCCATGGCCGCGAGCCCGCCCACGCCGCCGCGCTGGGCCACGGGCACCCGGTCCGGGACGGCGGCGGTGATGGCAGCATAGGCGGCGTTCGCACCCAGTTGCACCAGGCACCAGAAAAGCACCATGAGCGCCACGGCGCCGGAAAACGACATCGCCAGCAGGGCCGCCGTCGCCAGCACCGCCCCTGCCAAAATCCACGGGGCACGGCGGCCAAAGCGCGAGGTGGTCCGGTCCGAGAGGGCGCCGAAAAGCGGGTTGGCCACCAAGGACACGGCGGCACCGCAGGCCGTCACCAAGGAAAGGATGGCTTCCTTGCTGGGCGCATCGATACTGATGGCCTGTTGGCCGATGAACACGTTGATCGGGCCGAAGAAGGCGGCGTTGATGCCGACGTTCACCAACACCAGGCCGGTGACCCACCGAGCGGTGACCTTCTGCACCGGCTCGGCGAGCGCCGCCGTCGCACTTTCCGGTGCGGAGCCGCCCGGCGGCAGAGGCTTCTTGGACAGACTCATTGGCTTGGCTCCCCCTGGTGCGGCCGGTTGGCGGTGGGAATCAGACTATCGTGGGCCGTACCTGGCCGCGGGGCCCCGCCCCGGTGCCCCGTCACTGAAGACCAAGGAGCAACAGATGAGCGCACCCACTCCCGCAGGAAACCCAGCCGTGAACACTGCAGACCTCTATGACGAACGCGGCTCCGAACTGGCATCGATCTCCCTGCAGTTCCAGTCGCTGGGCGGACGGACGCATTTCAACGGCCCGGCCCGGACCATCCGGTGCTTCCAGGACAACGCCCTGGTGAAGTCGACGCTCGCATCCCCGGGGAACGGCGCCGTCCTGGTGGTGGACGGCGGCGGATCGCTGGGGACGGCCCTCATGGGGGACATGATCGCCGAAAGCGCCGTGGCGAACGGCTGGGCCGGCGTCGTGATCAATGGCGCCATCCGGGACCGGGAGGCCCTTGCCCGGCTGGACCTTGGGGTCAAGGCACTCGGCAGCAACCCGAAGAAGAGCCTGAAGGCCGGCGCCGGGGAGGTCGACGTGGACGTGGTGATCGACGGCGTGACCATCCGTGCCGGGGCCGCCATCTGGTGCGACCCGGACGGCATCCTCGTGGAGGCCTAGGCAGGGAGCGCCGCCCGGCAACGGCAACCGCAGAAAGTTGGCAGGGCGGGGAATAAAAAGTGCGAGTAAGATAGTTACTGAAAGCAACTATCGCTGCTTATATCCTTTTCTTCCCCTGGAGCTTCCATGTCCAAAGCCTCTGCCGCGCCCCGCGCCGGAGAAACACTGACGCAACGCCAGATCGTCACGGTAATGGTTGGCCTGATGCTGGGCATGTTCCTCGCATCCCTGGACCAGACCATCGTTTCGACGTCCATCTACACCATCGCCAACGATCTCGACGGGCTCTCGCTGCAGGCGTGGGCCACCACCGCGTACCTGATCACGTCCACCGTCAGCACCCCGCTGTACGGCAAGCTGAGCGACATCTTCGGCCGCCGGCCGCTGTACCTGACGGCCATCGCCATCTTCCTGGTGGGTTCGCTGTACGCGGGCTCGGTGCACTCGATGACCGAACTGGCCATTGCCCGCGGCATCCAGGGCCTCGGCGCGGGCGGGCTGCTGGCCCTGGCGCTGACCATCATCGGCGACATCGTCTCCCTCAAGGACCGTGCCAAGTTCCAGGGCTACTTCATGTCCGTCTTCGGTATTTCCTCGGTTCTCGGCCCTGTGGTGGGCGGCGCGTTCGCCGGATCAGCCAACATCCTGGGCTTTGACGGCTGGCGCTGGGTCTTCTTCATCAACATCCCCATCGGCCTTGCCGCCCTGACGGTGGTGTTCCTGTTCCTGCACCTGCCGGCGAAGCACCTGAAGCAGAAGATCGACTACTGGGGCGCCGCGGCCATCACGGTGGCGATCGTTCCGCTCCTGCTGGTGGCCGAGCAGGGCCGCTCCTGGGGCTGGGCCTCGGTCAACTCCTTCCTCTGCTACGGCCTGGGCGTCGTGGGCATTGCCTGGTTCCTGCTCGCCGAGAAGCGCGCCGGCGACTACGCCCTGATCCCGCTGCGGCTCTTCCACAACGTCACGTTCGGGCTGTCCTCGCTGCTGAACTTCATCATCGGCATCGGCATGTTCGGCGCCATCGCCATGCTTCCCATGTACCTGCAGCTGGTGAAGGGCCTCACCCCCACACAGGCGGGCCTGATGATGATCACCTTCACGGTGGGCATCCTGTTCGGTTCCATCACCGCCGGCCGCACCATTTCCGCGTCCGGAACGTTCCGCATCTTCCCCATCATGGGCACCGGCATCCTGACCGCTGCCGCCCTGGTGATGGGCTTCTCCCTGGGCGTGGACACCGGGTTGTGGGTTCCCGGCCTCATCGCCGTGTTCTTCGGCGTGGGCCTGGGCTTTTGCATGCAGCCCCTCACCCTTGCCATGCAGACCTCCGTTCCGCCGCGCGACATGGGCGTAGGCACCTCCTCCGCGGCGTTCTTCCGCTCCATGGGCGGCGCCGTAGGTACCGCCGTGTTCATCTCCATGCTCTTCAGCCTGGCCGCCAGCCGGATCGCGGACGGCATGAAGAGCGCCACCACGGATCCTGCCTACCTCGCCGTCCTGAAGGACCCCGCCGTCGCGTCCGATCCCGCCAACGCCAAGCTGTATGACTTCTTCAAGAACGGCGCCTCCAACGATTCGCTGAACGACACCAGCTGGCTGCACACGGCCAACTCCACCCTGACCAGGCCCATCACCGAAGGCTTCGCCACCTCGATCGACACCGTGATGCTGACCGCTGCTGCCCTGACGGGCCTGGCGTTCCTCATCAGCTTTGCGTTGCCGCGGAAGAAGCTGACGGACCAGAAGGCCTCGCCGCAGGACAAGGACGACATGCAGATTCCGGCCCACTAGGCCCGGAAGCGCACGGAGAAACGACGACGGCGGCACGGCCCGCCGTCGTCGTTTTTCGTTGCGGGGCAAGTTGTGGGGCAAGGGGCGCCAAGTGGAACCTGCGGCGGTGGCGTGCCACACTGTTTAGCGCGTGTGCGCCGGCCCTTCGGGCCGGTACAGCAGCCGACGACGTCCGCACCGCATCCATAAACCCCCAACACCAGGGAGAACCATGCCCACTGCACAGGAGCAGACAACCACCCGGATTCCACGGCGGGTGATCTGGCTGGCGCTCGCGGGGGCGGTGGGCGGATTCCTCTTCGGCTTCGATTCGTCCGTGGTCAACGGTGCCGTGGACGCCATGAAGGAAGAATTCGCACTGTCCGAGGCCGTGACCGGCTTCGCCGTCGCCATCGCCTTGCTTGGCTGCGCCGCCGGGGCCTTCCTGGCCGGCAAGGTGGCGGACCGCTACGGCCGCATTCCCGCCATGAAGCTGGGCGCCTTGCTCTTCCTGGTCAGCGCCGTGGGCACGGGCTTCTGCTTCGGCGTCTGGGACCTGATCTTCTGGCGCCTGGTGGGCGGCCTGGGCATCGGCCTGGCATCCGTGATCGCCCCCGCCTACATTTCCGAGATTTCACCGCGCAAGGTCCGGGGACGCCTGGCCTCCCTGCAGCAGCTGGCCATCACCACCGGTATCTTCGCGGCCCTGCTCTCCGATGCGCTCCTGGCCACGACGGCCGGTGGCGCGGACCAGTCGTTCTGGCTCGGTATCGAGGCCTGGCGGTGGATGTTCCTTGCCGCCGCCGTTCCCGCCGTCGTGTACGGCTGGGTGGCCTTCACGCTGCCTGAATCCCCGCGCTTCCTGGTGTTCCAGGGCAAGGAGGACCAGGCACGGAAGGTCTTCGATTCGATTGCGCCCGCCGAGGACACCGACCGGCACATCCGCGACATCCGGGAAGCCATCGAGGAAGACAAGCTGGCCGGCCAAAAGGGTTCCCTGCGCGGCAAGGCGTTTGGCCTGCAGGCGGTGGTGTGGGTGGGCATCATCCTGTCCGTGCTGCAGCAGTTCGTGGGCATCAACGTGATCTTCTACTACTCCACCACCCTGTGGAAGGCCGTCGGGTTCCAGGAAAAGGACTCGCTGGCCATTTCAGTGGCAACGGCGGTCACCAACATCCTGGTTACCTTGGTGGCCATTGCCCTCGTGGACCGTATTGGGCGGCGCCCCATCCTCCTCACCGGCTCCGTGGGAATGGCGGTGTCCCTGGGCGCCATGGCCCTTGCGTTCTCCTCGGCAACGGGCAGCGGCGAGGACATCACCCTGCCGGGCGCCTGGGGACCGGTGGCGCTCGTGGCAGCCAACGTGTTCGTGATCAGCTTCGGCGCGTCCTGGGGACCGCTGGTGTGGGTGCTCCTGGGCGAGATCTTCCCATCCAAGATCCGCGCCCGGGCCCTGGGCCTGGCAGCTGCCGCGCAGTGGGTGGCCAACTTCGCCATCACCCTCAGCTTCCCGGTGATGGCCGCAGGCTCGCTGCCCCTGACGTACGCCATGTACGCGCTGTTCGCGGCGGCTTCCTTCTTCTTCGTGATGTTCAAGGTGCCGGAGACCAACGGAATGTCCCTGGAGCAGGCAGAGACGCTGTTCGTGCCCAAGGGTTCCAAGAAGGCCTCGTAACGCCGCCCCGGCTTTCGCTGGAAACAACAAAACCCTCCATCACCTGGCGAGATGGAGGGTTTGTTTGTTGTCGGGCCGCTTACACCACGTGCGGTTCGTGTGAGGAGAGGTAGGTCCGGCCGCCGAGGGCGATCAGGATGGCCACCACCATGGCCGCCGCGCCGGCAAAGAACGGAACCTGCGGGCCAAAGTGCTCACCGAGCTGTGCAGCCGCGAACGGGGCCAGCGCGCCGCCCATCCAGCGGACGAAGTTGTAGCCGGAGGACGCCACCGGGCGGGGCGAATCGGAGACACCCATGGCCAGTTCCGTGTAGATGGTGTTGTTGACGCCCAGCAGGGCACCGGCGACGATCACCAGGACGACGACGGCCGGCACCGAGTGCCCCGCCGCCAGGCCCAGCCCGGCCAGGTCCAGCATGAGCAGGAACAACGTGCCGGTCAGCACCTTGACGGCACCGAAGCGGGCCTGCAGCGGCGGTGCCACGAAGACGGAGAACACAGCCACGGCCACGCCCCAGCCGAAGAAGACGCCGCCGATTCCGTAGGCGTTCATGCCCAGGATGAACGGGGTGAAAGCCAGGATGGTGAAGAAGCCGTAGTTGTAGAACAGGCCGCTCGCCGCCGTCGTCCGCAGTCCCTTGTGGCCCAGTGCCAGCAAGGGGTCCCGCAGGCGGACCTTGCGCTCGGGCAGCGGCGTCTTGGGCAGCAGGGCAATGAGGGCAATGAAGGCGGCCGCCATGAGGACGGCGGTGCCGAAGAACGGCGCGCGCCACTGCCAGCCGCCCAGGAGGGCGCCCAGGAGCGGGCCGAGCGAGATGCCCAGGCCCAAGGCGGCTTCGTAGAGGATGATAGCGGTCCCGGCACCGCCGCTGGCGACGCCGACAATGACGGCAAGGGCCGTGGCCACGAACAGGGCGTTGCCCAATCCCCAGCCGGCCCGGAAGCCCACCAGCTCACTGACGCTGGCAGACAGGCCGGAGAGCGAGGAGAAGACGACAATGACGGCCAGGCCGATCAGGAGGGTCTTTTTGCCGCCGATCCGTGACGAGACAAACCCTGTGATCAGCATGGCGAGTGCAGTGACCAGGAAGTAGCTGGTGAAGAGCAGCGAGACCTGGCTGGGGCTCGCCTGCAGGTTGGTGGCAATGGCGGGGAGGATGGGGTCCACCAGGCCGATGCCCATGAAGGCGAACACTGCAGCGAGCGCGGTGGCCCACACCGCCTTCGGCTGCTTGAGGAATGAGGCCTTTTCAGCCTGCAGGGTGTTTTCTGGTGCCGGCAGGGTTTCTGCGAGCTGGCCGTCCATGGAGGGTACTCCTAAATTCGTCACTGGTTCAGTTCTGGAGGGAAGCGTTGATTTTGTCGATGACCGGCAGCGCGTCAGCCAGGGCTTTGCGGTCCTGGTCGCTGAGGGTGCTCAGGATGCCTGCCATCACCTGGTTGCGGCGCCGGTTTGCCGAGTCGACGGCTTCCCGGCCCTCGGGGGTCAGGATCACCCTGACAGCGCGGGAGTCGTTCGGGTCCGGTTCACGGCGGGCCAGCCCGGCGCGCTCGAGCTTGATGATCTGCTCGGTGGCGCTGGGGACGCGGACCCCGAGATTGCGGGCGATCTCGCCGACGCGCTGGCCCTCGTCAAGCAGCATTTTGAGGGTGCTGAGCTGGGCGGCGCTGAGTTCACCGTCGGCGTCGAGGCGCCGGACCAGGTAGACGCTGTGGCGGAGGGCCTCGCGGAATCCGCTGGCAAGTTCCTGGAGTGCGTTATCGTCGTTCATCGTTAGGTAGCCTAACATTTAGGGCACCTAACAGTCAAGGCTCAGAGCGTCAACTTCATCCCGACATGGCTGGCCTCGAAGCCCAGCTGCTCGTAGAACCGGTGCGCCGCGCTGCGGCTGTGGTGCGTGGTCAGCTGCATCAGGGTGCAACCCCGGCGCCGGGACTCCGCGACGGCCCAGCCCACCATCAGCTTCCCCAGGCCCTGCCCGCGAAGGGACGCGGCAACGCGGACGCCCTCGAGCTGCGAACGCCAGGCACCCTGCCGGGAGATGCCGGGAAGGAAGCTGAGCTGGAAGGTGGCCACCACGGGGCCGGCCTGGTCCCCCACCGGCAGGGTCTCGCCGACGATCAAGAGGTGGGCGGGGTCGGCGTCGATCGCGTCAAAGGCCCGCTGGTAGGGCCCCATGTCCTGTGCGGTCTCGCGGCCGGCGCCCAGGGCGTCGTCGGCGAGCAGCTGCACCATGGCCGGGAGGTCGGCAGGGGTGGCATGGCGGAGGCGGAACGTACCGCCGTCGACGTCGGCGGTCAGCAAGGGAGTCACGGCAGGTTGGGTATCGGTCACCTGCCCAGCTTGGCACAGGATCTGAGCGGAGGTTTGGGGAAAGCGGGCAAAAGGTGAGCGGGCGTTGCGGGAAAGCGGGCAAAAGGTGAGCGGGGGTTTCCGGGGTATTGCACGACGGACGAACGCCGGCACCCACTCCTGCGATGAAGTGGGTGCCGGCGTCGCTGGGATGGCGCGCGTCAGGCGGGGGCGCCTGCCAGTTCGGCCTGCCGTTCCTCCACGAGGGTGGCGACGGCGCTGAACAGCGGGTGGTCCGCTTCAAGTCCGGTGATCCTGGCCGTGGCATCAGCCGGGCTGGCGGAGCCGAGGATGCCCGCGAGTTCGGTGGCCTCGGCGTCTGCGGGATCGTTGAAGCGGAGTGCGGCAGCGATCGCGCCCAGCAGGGCCTCCGGCACCACGCCGCGTTCTGCCAGCTCCGCCGCCGGGCCGATGAACCTCTCGTGGCGGCTCAGCTTCCGCAGCGGGGCGCGGCCCACCCGGTTGACGGTGTCCGGCAGGTAGGGGTTGGAGAACCGGACCAGGATCTTCTGGACATACGCCTCCTGCTCGTCGTTGCTGAACCCGTGCTTGGCCACCAGGAGCTGTTTGGTCTCCTCCAGCACCGCCCGGACATCTTCCGCCACATCCTGGTCCGCCATGGCGTCGGAGATCTTTTCCAGCCCCGCCTCAAACCCCAGGTAGGCGGCGGAGGCGTGCCCGGTGTTCACGGTGAAGAGCTTCCGTTCGATGTACGGCGAGAGGTCGTCCACGAAGGTGGCCCCGGGGATCACGGGCGCGGAGTCACCCAACGGGGTGCGGTCGATGACCCATTCGTAGAAGGTTTCCACGGTGACGTCCAGGCCTTGGCCGGGCTCCTGGTTGGGCACGATCCTGTCCACGGCCGTGTTCGCGAAGACCACCTTCCCATCCAGGGCCCCGGCTGCGGCGCCTGGCTGGGCGGCCACTTCCTTGGCCAGGATGTCCGTGGCGTTGATGGCGTTCTCGCAGGCCATCACCTGCAGGGGAGCCCGGCCGGGCTCCCTGGCGACGATGCCCTTGGCGATCACGGGCGCCACGAACTTCAGGATGTGCGGACCCACCGCTGTGGTGACGATATCCGCGGTCGCGATTTCCGCGACCAGCTCAGCCTCCTGGGTGTTGGAATTCAGCGCCCGGAAGTTGTCCACGGTCCGCACGGCGGGGTTCTCACCCACCTCGTGGACCGCATAGCTGTCCGCGGCCGCCAGCCGGGTGATCAGTTCATCGGCCACGTCCGCGAACACCACCTCGTAGCCGGCATCGTGCAGGAGCAGGCCCACGAAGCCGCGGCCGATGTTGCCGGCGCCAAAATGTACTGCCTTCACTATGAGTTGACCTTTCCGAAAAGCTCCAGGACTTCATCCTCGGACGTGGCAGCCTCGAGCCGGGCCACCTGCTCCTTGTTCGTGAAGACCTTGGCGATGGAGGACAGGATGTGCAGGTGTTCGTTGTTGATGCCTGCGACACCCACCACAAACTTCACTTCCTTGCCGTTCCAGTCGATGCCTTCGGGGTAGCGGATCACGGACACCGCGGACTTGCGGATGTGGTCCTTGGCGGCGTTGGTGCCGTGCGGGATGGCCAGGAAGCTGCCCATGTAGGTGGACACCGATTCCTCGCGCTCGTGCATGGCGGCGATGTAGCCCTCATCCACGGCACCCCGGGCCAGCAGGAGCCTGCCGGCTTCGTCAATGGCAGCGTCGCGGGTGGTGGCCGAACCCGTCAGGACCACGCTCTCCCGTGCCAGGATCTCGGAGGTCCCGGCCGTGGAAGCGGCGGTTCCTGCCGCGGCAGCGGGCGCAGCGTCCACCGGGGCTTCGGCGGCGTGCGCACCGTGGGTGGCGCCGGCGTCGGCCGAGCCTTCGCGCTCGGTGTTGCTCTCGCGGACCAGTTCAACAATCTCGTCATACCGCGGGCTGCTCATGAAGTTGTCCACGGAGTAGTGCACGGCGCTGGACGTCGCGGGCTTGGCACGCTCGGTGAGGTCCTGGTGGGTGACCACGACGTCGTAGCTGTCGGTGAGGTTGGCGATCGAGGCGTTGGTGACCTTGACGTCGGGGAACCCGGCGGCCTTGATCTTGTTCCGCAGCACCGAGGCTCCCATGGCGCTGGAGCCCATGCCGGCGTCGCAGGCGAACACCACGTTGCGCACCGGGCCGGCCAGGACGCCTACCCCACCGCGGCCGGCGGCCGCACCCGCGGCAGTTCCGACGCCGGCGCCGGTGAGGGTTGAGGCAACCGAGCTCTTCTTGCCCTTCATCTCTTCCATGCGGGCGGTGGCGTCGCCGAGGTCCGCCTCATCGCTGTGCTTGGTGGTCCGCAGGATGACCGAGGACACCAGGAAGGAAACTGCCGCCGCGAGGACCACGGACAGGATCACACCGAAGTAGCTGTCGCGGGAGGTCTGGGCCAGCACGGCGAAGATGGAGCCCGGGGCGGCCGGTGCCACCAGGCCGGAGTTGGTGACGGCGAGGGTGGCGATGCCGGTCATGCCGCCGGCGATGGCGCCGAGGATCAGCAGCGGGCGCATCAGGACGTACGGGAAGTAGATCTCGTGGATGCCGCCGAAGAACTGGATGATGGCTGCGCCGGGGGCCGACGCCTTGGCTGCGCCGCGGCCGAAGAACGTGTACGCGAGCAGGATACCCAAGCCGGGGCCGGGGTTGGCTTCGAGCAGGAACAGGATGGACTTGCCCTGGTCCAGCGACTGCTGGACGCCCAGGGGGGTGAGCACGCCGTGGTTGATGGCGTTGTTCAGGAACAGGACCTTGGCCGGCTCGATGAAAATGCTGGTCAGCGGCAGGAGGCCGTTGTGGACCAGGAACTGCACGAAGTTGCCCGCAGCAGTACTGAACGCAGTGACCAGGGGCGATATGCCGTAGAAGCCCAGCAGGGCCAGCAAGGCACCCCAAATGCCGGCGGAGAAGTTGTTGACCAGCATCTCGAAGCCGGGGCGGATCTTGCCTTCCCACAGCATGTCGATCTTCTTCATGGTCCAGCCGCCCAGCGGGCCCATGATCATGGCGCCGATGAACATGGGGATGCCGGCACCGACGATCACACCCATGGTGCCGATGGCACCCACCACGCCGCCGCGGACGTCGTAGACCATCTTGCCGCCGGTGTAGCCGATCAGCAGGGGCAGCAGGTAGGTGATCATGGGGCCAACGAGGCCGATGTTGGGCTTCCCGTCGGTCTCGCCGAATCCACCCAGCTGCGGCACCGGCAGCCAGCCCTTCTCAATGAAGAGGGCGGTGATGATGCCCCAGGCGATGAACGCCCCGATGTTGGGCATGATCATGCCGGACAGGAATGTCCCGAACTTTTGGACGTGCACGCGCGCGCTGGTGCGGGGTTTTGCAACTGTCTCTGTTGCCATGTGATTTCCTAACCGTCATTCCTGCTGCTCCGCAGGATGGTCCGAATGATTACGACGACGTAGTGCTGGGTAATGCGCTGATTGGGGCTTAGCCGGCGGTGCTGGTGGAGATCCGGTGCAGCCATTCGAGGAAAAGCTTGAGTTCCGAGCTGGAAAGCTGGTCAGAGTGCGAGGCCTGAAGTGCGGCGTTCAGGGCGATCGCTGCCACCACCACCGAGGATTTTCCGGTGCTGCCCGCGGCCGGGCCGCTGGCGGGATCGGCGGACACCGCGAAGATCATGGCGTCCCGGGTCATGGTGGACAATTCGAGGTTCCTCTCGGCGGCAGACTCCGCAATCAGCATCAACGTCACGCCCACGTTGGCCGCCAGGATGGACCTGGCCGCTTCCCTGGGCTGGACGTTCAGCTGGCCCGCCGCCGCTGCCTTGTTCAGCATCTCCTCCATCAGCGACTCGGCGTCCGCCACGATGGCGGGCCGGCTCTCCGGGCGGATGTTGCCAAACATCACCAGGTACAGCTCGGGCTGGTTCAGGCCGAACTGGACGTGGTTGTCCCACATTCTCCGGATGTCCTCAAGCGGCTGTCCGGAAGGGGCAAAATCCCTTTCGCCCGCGACATATTCCTCAAACCCTGCGGCGACGACGGCGTCGAACAGTCCTTCCTTGTCACCGAAGTGGTGGTACAGCGTGGGCGCCGAAACGCCCGCCAGCTGGGTGATCTGGCGGGTGGACACCGGCGCTCCCGCGGAATTTGCCAGCAACTCCGCGGCTGCGCGGAGCAGCCGCATTTTGGGGGGAAGCTGGCCATCCAAACTCATAACCGCTACCCTAGCACCTATAGCGTTGCTATATGAACTGAATCACATACAATTTTTTCAGGCACGTTTCCTGCCCTGGACGTAGCAGTCCACCGGGCAGCCCCGGCACGGCGCCGGAGACCTTGGCGGGCCTGTCTACCGGCAGAGAATGAGGACCTTCAGTGCAGAACTTCCCAGGAGTAGGCGTCAGTCCGGGCCGCGTCATCGGCACCATCCGCCAGATGCCCAAACCAATCAGCGAGCCGCCCGCAGGCGAGCAGCTGGCGGCCGGCACCACTGCCGAGGAAGCGACTGCAGCACTGAAGGCCGCGGCCCAGGCCGTGCACGACGAATTGAAGGACCGGGCCACCCATGCCGTGGGTGACGGCAAGGCCGTCCTGGAAGCCACTGCGTTGATGGCCAAGGACACCATGCTCATCAAGGGCGCGGCCAAGCTTGTGGCGCGCGGGACCTCCGCTGAACGCGCCATCTGGGAATCCGGCTCCTCGGTTTCCGAGATGCTGCACAACCTGGGCGGCTACATGGCCGAACGCGCCACCGACGTCCTGGACGTCCGTGCCCGGATCGTCGCGGAGCTCCGCGGGGTTCCCGCCCCCGGCATCCCCGCCTCCAACACCCCATTCGTCCTGGTGGCCGAGGACCTGGCGCCGGCCGACACCGCCACGCTGGACCCCAACAAGGTCCTGGCGCTGGTCACCGCTGGAGGTGGCCCGCAGTCCCACACGGCCATCATCGCCCGGTCCCTGGGCCTGCCGGCAGTCGTTGCCGCCGTCGGCGTTGACGAACTCGCGGACGGCACCGAAGTGTACGTCGACGGCGCCGCCGGCAACATCACCTCGGAACCGGACGAGACCCTCCGGGCGACAGCCGAGGCCTGGGCTGCCACGGCGTCGCTGCTGGCAGAATTCAACGGCACGGGCACGACGGCGGACGGCCACGAGGTGCCGCTGCTCGCCAACGTGGGCGGCGGCAAGGACGCCGAGGCTGCTGCGAAGCTCGGAGCCCAGGGTGTGGGCTTGTTCCGCACCGAGTTCTGTTTCCTGGAACGCGACACAGAACCCAGCGTCGAAGAGCAGGCCGCTGCCTATAAGAGCGTCTTCGACGCGTTCCCCGGCAAGAAAGTGGTCCTGCGCACGCTGGACGCCGGCGCCGACAAGCCCCTGCCCTTCCTGACCGACTCCACGGAACCCAACCCGGCCCTGGGGGTCCGCGGTTACCGCACCGACTTCACCACTCCCGGCGTCCTGGACCGGCAGCTGGAAGCCATCGCACTGGCCCAGCAGCAGTCCGAGGCCGACGTCTGGGTCATGGCCCCCATGATCTCCACCGCCGAGGAAGCCGCGCGCTTCGCCTCCATGTGCGCGGACGCCGGCATCAAGACCCCTGGCGTCATGGTGGAGGTCCCCTCCGCCGCCCTCACCGCCGAAGCGATCCTCCGCGAAGTGGGCTTCGCCAGCCTGGGCACCAACGACCTCACCCAGTACGCCATGGCCGCCGACCGCCAGCTCGGCCCCCTGGCCAACCTGAACACCCCGTGGCAGCCCGCGGTCCTGCGCCTCGTCGGGCTCACGGTTGAAGGGTCCAGGGCCGAAGGCCACAACAAGCCCGTGGGTGTCTGCGGTGAGGCTGCCGCGGACCCCGCCCTCGCCGTCGTCCTCACCGGGCTTGGCGTGACCACCCTGTCCATGACGGCCCGCTCGCTCGCCGCGGTGGCCGCCGTGCTGAAGACGGTGACGCTCTCCGAGGCCCAGGAACTGGCAAGACTTGCCCTCTCCGCGCCGAGCGCCACGGAAGCCCGCGCATGGGTCCGGGAGAAACTGCCGGTCCTGGAGGAACTGGGGCTCTGATCCGGAGGAACGGCCTCGCCTGCCGGCAGCCGGACGCGGGATAGGCTACGTCCATGGCATTGATAGCCCCCCGCGTTACGGCCGGCCTGCCCGCAGGCGAGGCCGGCAGCCTTGCGCGCGCCCTGGAGGACAGCAACGACATCACCGTCTTCGTTGACGGCACCGTCCACCGGCTGCCCGCGCAGGCACGGGACGCCGTCGTGGATCTCCTGGCACGGCTGGGCCGCGGCGAAACGGTGACTGTGAGCAGCGTGGAGGAAATGCTGACCACCTCCCAGGCCGCGGAACTGGCGGGGATCTCGCACACGTACCTGCGCAACATGACCGACCGCGGCGAGATCCCGGTGGAGTACCGCGGCTCGCACCGCAGGATCCGGCAGGCCGACATCCTTGCATGGCTGGAGCACCAGAAGCTTGAGGACCGGAAGCGCAAGCAGGACAAGGCCGCCGCCGGCCGCGCCGGCGAGGCGGAGTAGTGCGGTTTCCCCGTGGCCTGCGCCGGAAAGACGCCGGGCTGCGCTCTACGGAGGTGGCCGCCAATGGTTTGACGGGGAGGTTGTTCTGGGCTGACGGTACGCCCGCACCCGGACAGGACGCTGCAGGCAACCCGGCCGGACCGGCCTATGTCCTCATTCACGGCATCGGCGTCTCCCACCGCTACCTTCGCCGTTTGCACGGCGAACTGGCCGGCGCCCCCACCTACTCCTTTGACCTGCCGGGTTTCGCCGGCACCCCCCGGCCCGGCAGGCAGCTCTCCGCGGCGGACTACGGCGCGTTCATCGCCCAGGCACTGAAGGCAAGCGGCATCGACTCCTACATCCTCGTCGGACACTCGATGGGCGTGCAGTTCACCATCGAGGCCGCGCTCTACGCACCCGAACGGGCACGCCGGCTGGTCCTGATGGGACCCGTAGTGGATTCCCGGCACCGGAGCGTCCTGCGGCAGGGAGTGGCCCTCTTCCTGGACGCGCTGCTCCGGGAAAGTGCCTCGTCCAACTGGATTGTGGTCACCGACTACTTCCGCTGCGGGCCGCGCTGGTATCTCACTGAAGTGCCGGTGATGATGGGTTACCCCACGGAGCGGCGGCTGGCCGGCATCAATGTGCCCGTCCTGGTCCTGCGCGGCAGCCATGACCAGGTGGCCGGGCCGGAGTGGTGCATCCGGCTCGCCCAGGCCGTGCCGCAGGGAAGTTTCGTGGAAATACCGCAGGCAGGCCACGTGGTCCAACATGTGCGCCCGCGGCAGGTTGCGGAGGCCATCCGGTCCTTCGTCGGGGCGCCCTCCCGCTAACCGGGATTCCCTGGCGTCAGATCCTGGGCCTTGCCGCCCAGCGCCGCATCTTGAGCGCGGCATGCAGTTCCAGCCGCGGCAAGCCCTTCAGCGGGTCCACCCCCAGCAGTTGACGGATCCGCCCCAGCCGGTTGTAGATGCTGCTGCGGTGCAAGTGGAGCCGGGTTGCCACGTCCTGGACGGAGCCGTCATTGTCATACAGCAGCTCCAGGACGGGGATGAGCTCGCCGTTGCGGTCGTGGTCCTCAAGCATCCGGAAGTACACGGACCCGGAGTCCGCCCACGCACCCACTCCCCCGCCGGCCGACGCGAGCAGCTGGTAGACGCCGGTGGCGCGGCAGTCCACGAGTTCGCCCAGCTGCGGGTCGACGGCGGCCGCCTGGGCTGCCAGCCGGGACTGCCGGTAGGCCTCTGCGAGCTGGCGCGTCCTGGCGAACCCCTCGCTGATGCCCAGGATGATCCGGTGGACCGGCCGGCCGGAGCGCTTGGCCAGCTCCAGCTGGTAGTGCACCAGCACCTGGGCGTGGTTGGCCCTGCCCGTCGATTCGCGGAACAGCACCACCGAATGGGTTTCGGTGCCGGCACTGAAGAGGGCCGCATCCACACCCACCGTTGCCTGCAGCGCCGTAGAACGGTGGATCAGGGCCGATGCGATGGGATCCGGCCCGCTGGCCCAGCCGTCCGCGTCGAGGATGGTGACCATCTGCCAGGGGCCGCGGCCCTGGACTTCCTTCCAGCCCGCCACCGCCGCCACCGCGTTGGGTTCACCGGCGCAGGCTGCCAGGAACTCGCGCTCCCGGCCCCGCCGGAATTCTGATTCCGCCGTGTTCGAGTCGAGCAGGAGCCCCGAAAGCAGCTCGAGCTCATGGTTGACGCCGGGCAACTGGGTGAGGATCGCCGTCGGGCTTTCCTCTGCCGAGTCCTGCTGCACCCACAGATAGCCGACGCGGAAGCCCCGGACCATCAGCGGGACGCAGACCCGGCCAAGCATGCCCAGGTCCGGATTGCCCGGAATGACCACCGGCCGGACGGCGGTGGCGATCCCGTGGGAGAGCTGCCAGGCGCTGACATCCGCCGGGACCTTCTTGCTCAACAGGAAATTCACCCGGACTCGGTCTGCGTGGGACTGGTTGGAGCTGTAGGCAAGCAGCAGGCCGTCCAGGTCCTCCAGGGATAGGCCGCGGCCAAGCTTCTGTGCCACCTGTTCGACGAGTTGCTCCACACCCTGCTGCTGCATGGGCTCACACTACTGCCTGCGCAGCCGGACCCACGAACCAACACGAGGCGACACCTGACGCTTCAGGAGTCGACAGTTGTCGAGCCTGGCGCGGCAAAAACCCCGGAATCACGCGCCTGCCCCGGCGGGCTTCACACCCGCCCATGTCGCCTGGCTCACAGGCGGATTTATCGTTGAAACACGAAAATCCTTCCACTTTCCCGGCCCGCCGGGACCACACCTTGGAGCAGACGATGATCATCGGCGTCCCCAAAGAGATCAAGAACAACGAATTCCGCGTAGCGATCACCGCTGCCGGCGTCCACGAGTTCCGCACCCACGGCCACACCGTCCTGGTGGAGCGCGGGGCCGGCCTGGGCTCGGGCATCACCGACGAGGAATACGCGATCGCGGGCGCCGAGATCGTCAACGAGGCGGACGACGTCTGGTCCCGCGCCGACATGGTCATGAAGGTCAAGGAACCGGTGAAGGCCGAGTACCACCGCTTCCGCAAGGGCCTGATCCTCTTCACCTACCTGCACCTCGCGGCAGAGCCGGAACTGACGCAGGAACTCATCAACTCCGGCGTCACCGCGATCGCCTACGAGACCGTGCAGGAAGGCCGCACGCTGCCGCTGCTGGCCCCGATGTCCGAGGTGGCCGGACGCCTGTCCGTCCAGGTGGGCGCCACCTCGCTGATGGCACCCGCCGGCGGCAAGGGCGTGCTGCTGGGCGGCGTCCCGGGCGTCCGCCCCGCCAAGGTGGTTGTCCTGGGCGCCGGCGTGGCCGGAACCAACGCCGCCGCCATGGCCCTGGGCCTGGGCGCCGACGTGACCATCCTGGACATCAACATCAACCGGCTCCGCGAACTCGACGCCCAGTACCAGGGCCGGCTGAAGACGGTCGCCTCCAACAAGTACGAGATCGAAAAGTCAGTGGTGGACGCCGACCTCGTGATTGGTTCGGTGCTGATCCCCGGCGCCAAGGCTCCCAAGCTGGTCACCAACGACCTCGTGGCCCGGATGAAGCCCGGTTCTGTCCTGGTGGACATCGCCGTGGACCAGGGCGGCTGCTTCGAGGACACGCACCCCACCACGCACCAGGAACCCACCTACAAGGTGCACAACACCATCTTCTACTGCGTGGCCAACATGCCCGGCGCCGTGCCCAACACCTCCACGTACGCACTGACCAACGTCACCCTGCGCTACGCCGTGTCCCTGGCCAACCTGGGCGTCAAGGCCGCGTTCGACCGCGACCCCGCACTGGCCGCCGGCCTCAACATCGCCGCCGGCCACGTGGCACACCACTCGGTGTCCGAGGCGCACAACCTGCCGCTCGTAGCCGACTGGCACGAGCTCGTTTCGGCCTAGGCCCTGTTGCCGTCGGAACGGCAGTCATCCAACGCGTGCTGCTCCTTCGTCGCTTTGACGCACGCTTTCTGGATGGCTGCCGTTCCGACGTTAAGGCACTTATGAGGCCATTTCACGTGCCTTTTCAATGATTCTTAGGACCTCGACAGCGTCTTCCGGGTCTACGGGAGCCGGCAACGGCGAGCTGACGCCGCCGTCGAGGATCTTGTCCGCCAGGATCCGGTAGAACTCCGGGTAGTTCCCCCGTTCCGTGGGGAGTCGGTCCAGGTGGCCGTCACGGCCCAGCAGCCCCGCCCACTCGGGCGATTCCTGCCCGTACGCGGCGTCCAGGGGGCTGCCGCCGGCGGCAAGGTAGGGCTCCTGGGGGTCCACGCCGTTTTTCGTGTACCCGCCCACCGAACCAAGCACCCGGAAGCGCGGCTCCTGCTGCGCGCACAGCATGTTCATGGCCAAGTGGCTGGTAACGCCCGATTCGTGCCGCAGGACCAGGAAGACGTCATCGTCCCCGCGCTCATCGGACCGGCGCGCCGACAGCTCGGCGTGGGCCACCGTGGCGGGACCGAACAACTGCAGCGCCTGGTCCACCAGGTGGCTGCCAAGGTCGAACAGTGCCCCTCCCCCGTCCGCGGCCGTGGCCCGTGCTTTCCACGGCTTGGCGATGGTGGGCTGCCAGCGCTCGAACCGGGACTCGAAGCGTGTCACCTCACCCAGGGACCGGGCAGCCAGCAGTTTCCGCAGGGTCAGGAAATCACCGTCCCACCGCCGGTTGTGGAACACCGTCAATACCCTGCCCCGCTGCCGGGCCACCTCAACCAGGTCCTGCCCCTGCGCGCGGGTCACCGTGAACGGTTTGTCCACCACCACGTCCAGTCCAGCCTCCAGGGCCGCCTTGGCCAGCGGATAGTGCGTGTCCGGCGGCGTCGCCAATACCACCAGGTCAAGGTCAGCTGCCCGCCCAAGGACAGCGGCGCCGTCGCGCACCACGTCCGCCCCCGGCAGCCGGGATGCGGCAGCCGCCTGCCGCCCGGCGTCGGACGTGGCAATGAGGTCCAGCGAATAGTTGCCGTTGGCTGCCAGCAACGGGCCGTGGAACACGCTCCCTGCCAGCCCGTAGCCGACGACGGCGGTGCGGATGGTGCGGGGGTCGCCTTCAGCTCCAGTCATGGAAGCTACGCTACCGCGGAGCGCGCAGCGTTAAACGGGCCGGCACCCCTGGTGAACCAGGGGTGCCGGCTTTTTGGTTGGACCGCGGTGGGTTACTTCTTTTCCCAGCCGATGGTGGTCCAGTCCGGGACCTGCGAGGTGCTCTGGAAGAGCGACGGGCCGTAGTTGGCCAGGCCGGTGCGGACGAAGGAGATCTGCGGGCCGTTGAAGACCACGCCCATGGAGTAGTACTTCGCCATGTGCTCCTTCTCCACGTCCATGGCAGCCTTGTTGCGCGCTGCGTTGTCCTCGATGGAGGCGAGGTCGGCGATCTTCTTGTCCAGGTCGGCGTCGCCCAGCTTGTTCTCGTTGACCTTGGAGTCGTAGTACTGCTTGACGGCGTCGGTGGCATCCGGGCCCACGGTGTAGCCGGAGATGCTCAGGTCGAACTCGCGGCTGCCCAGGACCTTGCCGAAGTCGGCGGAGGCGCGCTGGTCGATGC
This sequence comes from Arthrobacter sp. 135MFCol5.1, assembly GCF_000374865.1. Taxonomy (GTDB): domain Bacteria; phylum Actinomycetota; class Actinomycetes; order Actinomycetales; family Micrococcaceae; genus Arthrobacter. The sequence continues at coordinate 34,117 of NZ_KB895469.1, forward strand.
CCACATCCATGCCGCCGGCCTGGAGCTGCTTCTGCAGGGTCTGGGCCACGGCCAGTGTGGTGGGATCGTCACCGAAGTTGCTGATCTTGAAGGAGGCGGGCTTGCCGTCCTTCTCCATGACGCCACTGGCGTTGGCGGTGTAGCCGGCGTCGGTGAGGACCTTCTTGGCGGCGTCGGGGCCGGTTTCCTTGACCGGGTAGTTGTCCTGGTAGTACTCGGAGAACGGCAGCAGCATCATGGAACCGGAGCTGGGCTCTTCCCAGTTCAGGCCGTTGAAGCGGACCTTGCGGAGTGCTTCGCGGTCCACGGCGGCGAAGATGGCCTTGCGGACGTTGACGTCGGTGATGCGCTGGGCGTTGAGGTTCAGGCCACCGGCAAAGAGGCGCTGGCCGCGGCGGATGTCTGAATCCTTGGTGCCGTCCAGCTGCTTGTACAGCGAGATGGTGTTGGCGGACATGGCATCGATCTCACCGTTCTTGAACGCGGCGATCTGTGCGCTGGTCTCCAGCTGGCGGAAGGTCACGTTGGCCAGGACCGGCTTCTGGCCCCACCACTTGTCGTTCGGAACCAGGGTCACGGTCTTGGCCGCGGTGTCGTACTGGTCCAGCTTGAACGGCCCCGCCATCCACTCCGGGTGCATGTTGCCGTTGAAGCCTTCATTGAAGATCTCCGGGGTGTTCACGGCGGGGTGGATCAGGCCGAAGAACAGCGAATCGACCGGGAAAACCGGGCGGGACGTCTTGACGATGACTTCCTTGTCGCTGCTGCCGGCCTCAACGGAATCCACGAATTCGTAGGCTCCGGAGCTGACAATGTCGTAGCCGGCGTCCGCGCTCTTGAGGATATTCCAGGTGTTCTTGAAGGCCTTGACGTCAATCGGGGTGCCGTCGTTGTACGTGGCCTTGGGGTTGACCTCGATGGTGATGGTCTGCTTGCCGTCCTTCACCTCGCTCTTCACCGACTCGCAGAAATCGGGGTTCGCGGTGACCTTGCCCTTGAAGTCCACCTTCCAGCAGCCACCAATGCCGCCGCTGTTCATGGCGACCGGGTTCATGGGAATCTGCAGGGCAGAGTTGTCAGCGCTGTTTCCGTTGTTGGAGAAGCCGTTGAAGTCCGGGCCGATATTGCCCAGCGGCAGGGTGACCTTGCCGCCCTGCTGGAGGTCGGCTGCCGGCTTCTCGTTGATGCTGATCAGCTTGGACAGGTCGCTGCCTGCCTCCTGCCCCTTGGCTGTTTCGGGGCCGCTGGCACCGCCACCTCCGCAGGCCGTCAGCGTCAGGGCGGCAGCAATGGCTGCTGCCCCGCCGATCCTGTTCAGTTTCCTCATGGTTTTCCCTTCGATTGGTGCGAGTGGTGGTGCGGGTGGGTCGAAAAAATCCTAGGGTGCAAGGTGGTCCGCCGGTTCATGGACCACCAGCATGTCCTCATCAATTTCCCCGTCCGGATAGAAGCAGGCGAACTGCTGGTCCGGCACGGGCACGGGAGCCTGTTGCAGGACCTGCACGGCCGCCGAGGGTGCCGCGGCTTCCAGGAGCGGTTCGAGGGTGAGGCATTTTTCCTGCTTCGCGGGCGGCAGCGCGGCGAAGACCGGGCAGCGGGTGGCGAAGTTGCAGCCTTTGGGGGCTTGCAGCGGGGAGGGCAGGTCGCCTTGGAGGATGATGCGTTCGCGGGTCCGTTCCAGGTGCGGATCGGGTACCGGGATGGCGGACAGGAGGGCACGGGTGTAGGGGTGGCGGGGGTTGTCGAACACCCGGTCCACAGCCCCGATCTCTACGATCTTCCCGAGGTACATCACGGCCACGCGGTTGGAAATGTGGCGCACTACCGACAGGTCGTGGGCCACCAGCAGGTAGCTCAGGCCCAGTTCGGCGCGGAGCTGGTCCAGGAGGTTGATGACGCCGGCCTGGACCGATACGTCCAATGCGGAGACGGGTTCATCCAGGACCACCAGCTTGGGATTCACGGCCAGGGCCCGGGCGATCCCGATCCGCTGCCGCTGGCCACCGGAGAACTGGTTGGGGAACCGGTTGACGTGGTCCGGCTGCAGGCCCACGAGCTTCATCAGCTCCATGATCCGCTTCTTGATGGCCGCCCGGTCCATGCCCGCGTTCTGCAGTGGTTCGGCCAGGACCTCGTAGACCGTGAAGCGCGGGTCCAGGGCACCTGTGGGGTCCTGGAAGACCATCTGCAGTTCGCGGCGCATCTTGCCCTTGGTCTTGGCATCGGCCGCCTGCTTGTTGCTCAGGCCGCCGATCACCACCTCGCCATCCTGGTCCGGGTGGAATTCCATGATTTCCAGGAGGGTGGTGGTCTTTCCCGAGCCGGACTCGCCCACGATGGAGAAGCATTCGCCCTCGCGGATGTCGAAGCTCAGGCCGTCCACCGCCTTGACGGTGCCAATCCTGCGCTTGATCAGGGCGCCCCTGGTCAGCGGGAAGTGCTTGCGGACGTCCGTGAGTTGCAGGACGGTGGCCCGTTCAGCACGCGGGATGGCGTCAAAACGGGAGACCGGTACCGGCGGGGCGGCGAAGACATCGTGCACGTCCACCGTCCCGCCCAGGGAGTCGGACTTGATGCAGGCGGCGCGGTGCAGTCCGTCGTCGGCCACGGGTGCCAGGGCGGGTTCGCCGTCCAGGCAGGCGTCCGACGCCAGCGGGCAGCGGGGCGCGAACGAGCAGCCGGTGGGGGCCTGCAGGAGGTTCGGCGGCATCCCCTCGATGGGCACGAGCGAGGATTTCTCGGCCACGTCCACGCGCGGAACGGCGCCGAGCAGGCCCATGGTGTAGGGCATCCGCGGGTTGTAGTAGATGTGGTCCACGGCCCCGGTTTCCACCGGCTTGCCCGCGTACATGACCATGATGTCGTCGGCCATTCCGGCCACCACGCCCAGGTCGTGGGTGATCATGACGACGGCGGCGCCGGTCTCCTCCTGCGCCTTGTGCAGCACCTCGAGGACCTGGGCCTGGATGGTTACGTCCAGTGCCGTCGTCGGCTCGTCCGCGATCAGGACGCGCGGGTTGTTGGCGATCGCGATCGCGATCATGACGCGCTGGCGCATGCCGCCGGAGAATTCGTGCGGAAAGGCCTTCAGCCGGTCCTTGGGGCTGGGGATTCCCACCATGGCCAGGAGTTCGACGGCGCGGGCTTCCTTGGCCTTCTTGCTCATCGTGGGGTTGTGGATGGTGAGTGCTTCGATGATCTGGGTGCCCACGGTGAACACCGGGGTGAGGGATGACAACGGGTCCTGGAAGACCATCGCGAGCTCGTTGCCGCGGTATTCGCACATGGCCTTGTCGCTCAGCCCGAGCAACTCCCGGCCCTTGAGCCGGACAGATCCGGTGACCTCGGCCGTCGGCGCGAGCAAGCCCATGATGGCCAGGGACGTGACCGATTTGCCGGAGCCCGATTCCCCCACGATTCCCAGGGTGCGGCCGGGCAGCAGGTCGAAATCGATACCGCGGACGGCATGCACAACACCGTTTTCGGTATTGAACCGCACGTTCAGGTCCCGGACTGACAGGACGGCGTCCCCGGGGGCGTGCAGCCCTGCCACGTGCAGGCGCTCCACGGTCGACTGCGACGGGTCCGTGGCTCCGGTGGTGGTTTCACTGCTCATGGCGTCTTCTTCTCCGCACGGATAGTCCGGGCTTTGGCTTTTTTGGCTTTGCCGCTGGAAGTGGAGCTGGGGTCAAAGGCGTCGCGCAGGCCGTCGTTCATCATGGCCAGGGAGCCGGTCAGCAGGAACATCACGGTCAACGGAACCCAGAACATCCACGGGAAGGTTGAGACCTGGGAGGTGGCCTGGCCGATCAGCACGCCCAGGCTCACGTCGGGGACTTTGATGCCGATGCCGATGAAGGAGAAGGCGACCTCGGCCAGGATGGCTGCGGTGACGCCGCGGGTGATGTCCAGGATCAGCAGCGAGCCGATGTTGGGCACCAGGTGCCGCCAAACGATCCGGCGCGGCGGGACGCCCATGTACTGGGCCGCCTTGACGAAGTCGCGCTGCATGAGGGACATGGACATGGACCGGATCAGCCTGGCGGTTCCCATCCAGCTGAACACGAGCAAGACGATGATCAGCAGCAGCCAGGACGGCAGGTCGCGTTTCAGTCCCGCCCCGCCCCCGCTGGTGGCAACGGCCACCACCAGGAGCGCCGGCATCATGATCAGTGCTTCCAGGATGAACAGCATGACTTTGTCCACCTTGCCCCCGAAGTAGGCCATGCTGCAGCCGTAGACTGCGGCAATCAGCACCGACACCAGGCCCACCACCAGGCCGATCAGGATGGAGATCCTGGTTCCTTCGACTGTCATGGCGTAGAGATCGATCCCCGCCTGCGAGGTGCCAAGGTAGTGCTCGCCGGAGGGCGGCATCCCGATGTTGAAGGGGTCGATGGTTTCCTTGTCCCACTGGGTGAAGAAGCCCCCGATGAACGAGAAGACGGTCAGGGCTACGAAGATGGCCAAGCCCGTCACGGCAGTCTTATTGCGCAGGAACCGGCGGATGATGATGGTGGACTTGCCAATGACGACGTCCGCGCTTTCCAGGTGCGCGTCCTGCGCCACGGCTGCCGGGTCAACGGCGTTCAGGTTGGTCATGGCTACTGCACCCGCACTCTCGGGTCGACAAGCGTGGTGGCGAAGTCCGCCAGGATGGCGCCCAAGGCGAAGATCACTGATCCGTAAGCGAGCGTGGCGGTGGCGGCATTGACGTCCTGCAGCGAGATGGCGTCAATGCTCCAGGACCCCACGCCGGGCCACGCGAAGATCTTCTCGGCGAAGAAACCGCCGGCGAAGATGGCCGGGATGGTGAAGGCGATGCTCTGGGCCACCGGAATGAAGGAAACCCGCAGCGCGTGCCGCGCGATCGCCTGGTTCCGGCTCAGGCCCTTGGCCCGGGCGGTGCGGACAAAATCGGCGTTGACGTTGTCCAGCAGGTACTGCCGCTGGGCGATCTGGTAGGCGCCCCAGCCCACGAGGGTGATGGCCACCGTGGGCACCACGTAGTGCGCCATCAGGTCGGCGAACTGGGGCCAGCCGGGTGCAACACCCGGGGTTGAGATGCCCGTGACGAAGAAGATCCGGTCACCGACGGATTCGTTGATGTTGATGGCACCCAGCTGAACCAGGAAGTAGGCGATGGGTGCGGGCACGATGTAGGCGAGGTAGCTGTAGGACGTGATGACCCGGTCCTGGAATTTGTACTGCCGCGCCGCCGAGTACACGCCCAGGGCGACGCCAATAACCAGGGTCAGGATGATCGAGGCCAGGAAAAGGCGGGTTGAAATCCAGACGCGGTCCCCGAACTCGGCGTTGATGTACGCGCCGTTGGGGCTCCGGCCCCAGTCCCACCGGGTGATGATGCCGGTGAGCCAGTCAACGTAGCGCTCCCACGGGCTGAGGTCCGGGTCCAGGCCCTTGAGCCGCATGGAGTTGGCGACCTGTTCGGGGGTGGGCCGGGGGATGCGTTCCTGCTCGAGGAGTGCCGGCTTGAGTGAACTGACAGCCAGGAAGTAGCCGGCGGACGTGGTGAGGAAGATCATCACCACGTAGGTAATGCCGCGCTTGGCGAGGTATTTGAGCATGGGGCGCTATTTCTTCCGCGGCGCCGCCGTGCGGTGAATCGAAAAACACTCCGGTGTCCGCTGGTATGCCATGCCACCCACATCAACCATCACTGCTGGATCCTTCCGTCTTCCCCGGGCGAGCACGGGTTGTGCCGGCCTCCCCGGGACCTGCGGCCAGCGGATAGCTGGCCTCCCGCCGCCTCTAGGGCACGTCCTGGTGGACTATGTTGCGGGTCACATTCCAGAGGAAACTATCACAAGCCATCAGCCGAAAAGCGCAGTAATCCCCCGAAATACCGCGGGCCGTATCAGATCGTTATGAATAGTTCTGTGAAGTTGGCTTGACTGGACGAAAGGGCTTTCCTCCGCGTAATCTACGCCGACCCCGCCACCCGTGTGACAAGTTCGGACCACGATGCGGCCAGGCGCTCGCTCGTGACGCCGTGCTCCCGGATGAGGTGCAGGAGCCGCTCAGGGTCGAGGGTCGCCGTCAGGGAACCGGCCAGCAGCCCCGGCTCCCGGGACTCGACGCCACCGGCGCGCAGCAGCATTTCCACATGCTGGTTCCAGAGGGCCACCGCCGGAACTTCGAACCTGCCCCGGGAGGCGTTTCCAGCAGCCAGGACCAAGTCCCCGTACTCGACCACATAGGCGATCCTTTCGGTACCGAAAGCAATCAGCCGGTCCATAGGCAAGGCGCCCGGCCCCAGGGGCGGCGGCCCAAACAGGAATCGGGCCTGGAACGCGGCCTCGGAGTCGTTCAACAGCGTCAGCATGAGTCCCGCGCGGCTCCCAAAACGCCGGAAGACCGTCCCCTTGCCCACTCCGGCGTGTTCCGCCAGGCGGTCCATGGTGAGCGCCGCGGCGCCCCCCTGTTCGATCAGGTCGCGGGCAGCGAGCAGGAGGCGCTCCCGGTTGCGGGCAGCATCGCTGCGTTCCGCGGCCGTCACCGGCGTCATACCCGGCCGCACTGGGATGGAACTCACAAAGACAGTGTAGCCATGGGGAATATAAACGGACCGCGGTCCGTTTAGTCTGGTGAAGGCTCCCCTGAGCCTGCCCTCTGACCGATCGCGGCCCCCGCCGCGCCCCTAGCCAGGAGTTCCCATGAGCAAGAGCACCGTACTGACCCTCGTCGGCAGCCTTCGCGCCGAGTCAACCAACCAGAAGCTGGCGGAAGCGATCCAACTCAACGCACCGGAGCAGGTGGACGTTGTGATCCACGAGAGCCTGGGCAACATCCCCTTCTACAACGAGGACATCGACGTCGAAGGCGAGGTGCCGGCCGCGGCCGCCGCCCTGCGCGCCGCAGCCGAGGAGGCCGACAGTGTCCTGCTGGTCACGCCGGAATACAACGGCACCGTTCCCGCAACGCTGAAGAACGCCATCGACTGGCTGTCCCGCCCCTTCGGCGCCGGCGCGCTGGCAGGCAAGCCGACCGCCGTCGTCGGGACCGCTTTTGGCCAGTACGGCGGCGTCTGGGCCCAGGACGAAGCACGCAAGGCCGCCGGCATCGCCGGCGCCCGCGTCCTGGAGGACGTCAAGCTTGCCGTGCCGGGCTCCATGGTCCGCTTCGCCGAAGTCCACCCCAAGGACGACGCAGAGATCGTGGAACAGATCAAGGGCATCTTCGACTCCCTCGCCGCCTCCACCCCGGCGGCATAAGACGGCCCGGCATCCTTTTCAGTGCCCGGTACGCATCACGCGTGCCGGGCACCGGCGTCTCCTGGGGTTCCACATCGCGCGCGCGTAAATAAGGAATCAACAGCTGTTGCCTTTCAAGCAACAGCTGGTTGTATTCTGGCTTTGTGACCCACGAAACACTTGACGCGTCCGCCGGCACGCTGCCCGCGGAGGCCATCGATGCGATCGAGCGTGCCGCCACCTCGGCACACCGCCACGAGGAGCTCTTCTCCGAACGGGCTGCCAACATCCGCCAGTCAGCCGTCCGGGATGTCTTCGACATTTCGCTGCGCCCCGGCCTGGTCTCGCTGGCCGGCGGCAGCCCCTACCTGCAGTCGCTCCCGCTGGAACGTCTGGCGGAAACGGCGGCCGCGATCATCGCCAACGACGGGTTGACCGCGCTTCAATACGGGGCGGGCCAGGGCACGGAGGAGCTCCGGGAACAGATCTGCGAGGTCATGGCCGCGGAGGGCATCCTGGACGCGAACCCCCGGAACGTGGTGATTACCGCAGGCTCGCAGTCGGCACAGGACGTGGCCACCAAGCTCTTCTGCAATCCCGGCGACGTCGTCCTGGTGGAGGACCCCACCTACGTCGGGGCGCTCAATACGTTCGAGGCCTACCAGGTCCAGGTTGAAACGGTGGAGATGGACCAGTACGGCCTGGTCCCGGAGCTGCTGGAAGCCCGGATCGCGGCCCTCCAGCTCGCCGGCAAAAGCATCAAGTTCCTGTACACAATTCCCAACTTCAACAACCCCTCCGGCATCACGCTGGCCAAGGAGCGCCGGCAGCAGGTGGTGGATATATGCCGCAGGGCGAATATCCTTGTGCTCGAGGACAACCCCTACGGACTCCTCCGCTTCGAGGGCGAACCGCTGGCACCCCTGCGCGCCGCCAATCCCGACGACGTCATCTATCTGGGCTCGTTCTCCAAGATCTTCGCCCCGGGCCTGCGGATCGGCTGGGCACTGGTCCCTGAACACCTGCAGCGGCGCTACTACCTGGCCGCCGAGTCCGTCACCCTCTGCCCGCCGGCCCTGAACCAGATGCTGGTCTCCGCGTACCTGCGCGAGTACGACTGGAAGGGCCAGATCGAAACCTACCGGGTCCTCTACGCCGAACGGTGCCGGGCCATGCTGGCCGCCCTCGAGGAATACATGCCGGCCGGAACCACCTGGACCAGCCCGCAGGGCGGGTTCTTCGTCTGGGTGACGCTGCCCCAGGGCGTGGACACCTACCCGCTGCTGCACAAGGCGATCGACGCCGGCGTGGTGTTCATCCCCGGAGCCGCCTTCACGCCGTCGGACGAGCCGTCCAACAAGCTGCGGCTCGCCTTCAGCGCTGTCCCCCCGGACGCCATCGCGGAAGGCGTCCGCCGATTGGCGCCGGTGCTTCAGGAAGCGATTGCGGCGCTGTAGCGTAAGGCTCACGAGTGCCGAAAACCGAGCAAGGGAGCATGCATATGGGTGGAATCATCGTTGTAGGGGTCGACGGCAGCGCAACGGCAAAGAAAGCGGCCGAGTCGGCAAAGGACCTGGCCGCGGCGCTGGGCAGCTCGCTGCACGTGGTGTCCGCGTTCGACAGCGACAAGACTGAGGTGTTCGGCAGCGGCAGCGACCGCTGGATCGTGTCCGACGCCGATGCCGCCGAACAGGTTGCCCGCACGGTGGCGGAATCCCTGGGCCGGGATGTCACGGTGACGTACTCGGCCGCACGCGGACGGCCGGCGGACGCCCTCATCAAGGAGGCCCTGCGCGTGGACGCACGCATGATCGTGGTGGGGAACCGGCGGATGCACGGAATCGGCCGGGTACTGGGCAGCGTGGCCAACAGCGTGGCGCACAACGCGCCCTGCGATGTCTACATCGCCAACACCTACGACGCCGACTGAAGCGTAACGGCGGACACTCCCCGTGGTGGCGGACATCGCTGCGGGGGGTGTCCGTTCTCACCGCCGAAACGGCGGCCCGGCACGGTCTGCAACGATAAAATTGGAGAGGCCCCCAAAGGCGTGGACACGTCCATTCACCTCCAGCAAAGGCCTCCCTTGATTACTCTGCAGCGCCGTCAGCTCGTCGGCCACGACATCCTCCTGGCCCGCCACGGGAACCACATCTCCTCAATGCGGGTGGACCGCAGCAACGGCAGGGTGGTGGCACTGCTCGACGACGGCAGCCTGGACAGCGCTCCCAACCTGATCGCCCCCGGACTGCAGCTGCCGCAGACCGTGCGCAGCGTCCTGCGCGAAGACTGGAAACTCCTCAGCGCCTGGGCAGGTGCAGCAGCCCTGTTGGGAGGCCTGATGACGGCCGCAACCGTCTTCCTCGGCACCAGCGCCGACCCGGCCGTCCTTGAAGCCTTCACGGCCTACGCCGCCTACTAGGCCCGCGCGCCGTACTTCCCCGTACCCCGGGACGGGCATTCAGCCCACCAGCCAGCCCCGCAGCAGCCACCAGATCCCGGCCATCACCACCCCGCCAAAGAGTGCACCGGCCACCACCTGGGGCAGCGTATGCGCCCGAAGCACAACGCGCGACCAGCAGACCGCCGGAACCAGCACCAGCAACGGCGCCCAGGCGGCGCCGAGCATCAGCACCGATACGACGGCGGCGCAAGATATGGCAGCGGCATGGCCGCTCATTTTCCAGAACAGGCTGACCGCGGCCAACACCGCCACGCCGCCCACCACCGCCAGGACCATGGCAACCACGCTGTGCGGCGCACCTGCCGCTGCCAGGACCAGCAGTCCGACGGCGATGCATGCCAATGCCATCAGGAGCACGGGCGCGCGCTGCTTGCGGTCGCTTACATGGTGGTCCGTGACCTTGCCCAGCCGGACCAGGACCAGCAGCACCGCCAGCGGCAGCACGCAGACAAACAACGCCGCGAGTGCACCGTAGCCGATGGTTCCCGGAAATCCCGGCTCGGCCAGCGGGCTGATCAACAGCTGGATGCTGACCACCACCGGCGGCTGGAACACCTCCGTGATCCAGGTGGCCGCGCGGTTCTTCGCCCGCAGCGGCACGGTGTTGACGGGCACGGCCTAGTCCAGGAGGAGCGCGGGCTCTTCCAGGATGGCCGCGACGTCGGCCATGAAGCGGGCGGACAAATCACCGTCCACCACACGGTGGTCAAAGGATCCGCCCAGCGTGGTGATCCAGCGCGGAATCACCTCGCCATCCAGGACCCACGGCTTCTGCTTGATGGTGCCGAACGCGACGATGGCCACCTCACCCGGGTTGATGATGGGCGTTCCCGTGTCGATGCCCAGTGCCCCGATGTTGGTGACCGTGAGCGTGCCGCCCTGCATTTCCGCGGGCTGGGTTTTCCCTGCCCGGGCGGTGGTGGCCAGGTTGTTCAGCGCCAGGGCCAGTTCCTTCAGCGACAGGTCCTGGGCGTTCTTGATGTTCGGGACCATCAATCCGCGCGGGGTGGCGGCGGCAATGCCCAGGTTCATGAAGTGCTTGACCTGGATCTCGGCGCTGCCGTCGCCGTTGTCCACCCACGATGCGTTCACGCTGGGGTTGCGGGCGGCGGCCCAGATAACGGCCTTGGCGAGGATGAGGAGCGGGGATACCCTGATGCCCTCAAAATCGCGGGAGGCCTTGAGCCGCTTGACGAATTCCATGGTGCGGCTGGCGTCGACGTCCACGAAGATGCTGACGTGCGGGGCCGCGAAAGCAGACTCCACCATCGCCTTGGCCGTGGCCTTGCGGACACCCTTGACCGGGATACGCTCGATGCGCTGGTCCTGTGGCTTGCCGGCCTTGCCCCAGAAGCCGTCAGCCTTGTCCAGTTCCGCATCGCGCTGCGCCTGGTAGCTGACCAGGTCCTCGCGCGTGACCTCGCCGCGGGAACCGGTGGCCACCACATCCGCGAGGTCGATGCCGAGGTCGCGGGCGATCTTGCGGACCGGCGGCTTGGCCAGGACCCGGTTGACCAGGCCCGTGATGGTGCCGCCAAGGGTGGGGCGGTTGTCCACGGCGGCAGTTTCGCTGCCGGTCACCTCGGCTGGCGTCCGCGGCTGCACCGGCTCAACTTCGGGAGCGTTTACCGTCACCGAGGCGGCGGGTGCGTTCTTGCGGGGGCGCCGCTTGACGGCGTCGGCCTTGGGTCCGGAGCCCACCAAGGGAGCATTGGCCGGGGAGCTCCCGCTGCCGGCCGCCGTCGGTTCTTCTGCCGCGTCCACGGGGAGCTTGCCGTACAGCGGCTGCGCCGGGGGCTCCGGCGCGCGGACATCGGCAGGAGTGGGGTCGCCGGAGACTTCGTCGCTGACGCTGATAATGGCCGTGCCGACGTCAACGGTCACGCCCTCCTCCACCAGCAGCTCGCTGACGGTCCCGGCAAAGGGGGACGGCAGTTCCACGATCGACTTTGCGGTTTCGATCTCGCAGATCACGTCGTTGATGGCGACGGCGTCGCCCGGCTTGACCTTCCAGGAAACGATTTCAGCCTCGGTAAGGCCCTCGCCGACGTCCGGCAGGTTGAACTTGTTAAGGGTCATGGTGTCCTCAGTAGGAGAGGGCGCGGTCCAGCGCCTCCAGGATGCGGTCGATGTCCGGAAGGTAGTCTTCCTCCACCTTGGCAACGGGGTACGGCATGTGGAAACCGCCGACGCGGATTACCGGCGCCTCCAGGGAGTGGAACGCCCGCTCGCTGATCCTGGCGGCGATCTCGCCGCCCACTCCGCCGAACGTGGGAGCCTCGTGCGCGACGATCAGCCGGCCGGTCTTCAGGACGGACGCGGTGACGGTGTCGAAGTCGATCGGGGAGATGGACCGGAGGTCGATGACCTCAAGGCTCCTGCCGTCCTCCTCCGCGGCATTCGCGGCCGCCAGGGCAACGGGCACCAGGGGGCCGTATGCGACCACGGTGGCGTCCGTTCCCTCGCGGAGGACGTGGGCCTTGAAGGGGTCCGCGGAGGGGCCGGGGGCCTGGACGTCAACGTCGCCCTTGAGCCAATAGCGCCGCTTGGGTTCGAAGATGATCACCGGATCCTTGCACTCCACGGCCTGTTGGATCATCCAGTAGGCGTCATGCGGGTTGGACGGGGTGATGATGCGCAGGCCGGCCGTGTGCGCGAACAGCGCCTCGGGAGACTCGGAGTGGTGCTCGATGGAGCCGATGCCGCCGCCGTAGGGGATCCGGATGACGACGGGCACGCTGAGGTTGCCGCTGCTGCGCGAATGGATCTTGGCCAGCTGGGTGGTGATCTGGTTGAAGCCGGGGAAGACGAAGCCGTCGAACTGGATCTCGCACACCGGGCTGTACCCGCGCAGGGCCAGGCCTATCGCGGTGCCGATGATCCCGGACTCGGCCAGCGGCGTGTCCACGACCCGGTCGGGGCCGAATTCGCCGATCAGCCCGTCCGTTACCCGGTAGACACCGCCGAGGGGGCCGATGTCCTCGCCCATCAGGAGCGATTTAGGGTTGGCCGCCAGCGTGGCGCGGAGGCCTTCGTTGATGGCCTTCGCGATGGTCATGGTGGTCATCAGTGGCCTGCCTTTGCTGCCTGCCCGGCGGACTCGTCCTCGCCGGCAAATCCTGCGCTGTATTCCTCGAACCACGCCAGTTCCTCGGCCACCAGCGGGTGGGCCTCGGCATAGACGTTGGCGAAAGCCTGCCGGATGTCCGGGTCCTGAAGGTCGTGGGCGGTGCGCCGGACGTAGGAGGCGAGCTCGTCGCCGTCGGCCCTGACCTTGGCGAAGAAGTCGTCAGCCGCCAGGCCCTCGGCGCGCAGGTACTTCTCCAGCCGCGCCAGCGGATCCTTCGCCCGCCACGCGTCCTCTTCGGCAGACTGGCGGTACTTGGTGGGATCGTCGGCGGTGGTATGCGCTCCCACCCGGTATGTGAAGGCCTCGATCAGGACCGGCCCCTTGCCCTGGCGGGCGTGCTCCAGCGCCCACTCGGTGACCGCGTGCACGGCGATCACGTCGTTGCCGTCCACCCGGATGCCCGGGAAGCCATACCCTTTGGCCCGGTTGGAGAGCGGGACCCGGGTCTGGACGTTGGTGGGCACGGAAATGGCCCAGTGGTTGTTCTGGCAGAAGAACACCACCGGGGCGTTGTAGGAGGAGGCGAACACCATTGATTCGTGGACGTCGCCTTCGGAGCTGGCGCCGTCGCCGAAGTAGGCGATCACGGCGGCGTCCGGCTCCTTGCCTGCGCCATCGGTTGCGGCGGCGAGCTTCTGGTCGCGCTGGATTCCCATCGCATAGCCAACGGCATGGAGGGTCTGTGCGGCCAGGACCAGCGTGTACAGGTGGAAGTTGGTGTCCTTGGGGTTCCAGCCGCCGTTGGAGACTCCGCGGAACTGGCGCAGGAGTTCGGCAAGGTCCACGTTGCGGGTCAGGGCGACGCCGTGCTCACGGTACGTGGGGAAGATGTAGTCCTGCGGCTGGCTGGCACGGCCCGAGCCGATCTGCGCAGCTTCCTGGCCCGTGAGCGGCACCCACAATGCCAGCTGGCCCTGGCGCTGCAGGGCGGTGGCTTCAACGTCGAACCGGCGGATCGCGGCCATGTCGGCGTACAGGCCGCGCAGCGCTTCGGGGGTGAGCTTGTCCGCATACCTGCTGAACACCGGATCGGCGCCGAGCTTCCCATCGGGGCCGAGCAGCTGGACCATGGGGGCGGCGGGCTCGCCCAAGACAGCCTCAGCATCAGCTTCCCGCTGGTCGTCTACCGCTGTTCCGTCGAACTCGGTGGAAGGCAGATGAGTGCCCATACCGTCTCCTTGCTTGCCGCATCCGGATGCAATGCAAATGTCGCTGGGATATATGCCGCACATGGAATACATTCCGCTTGCGGCATATACATTGGCTTACTGATCCTAACTTTATCTTCGGTAGGTAGCGGAAGGGCTACTTGTTAAGTGCTAGGAACTGGCCGGTGCCTTTGTATAGTCGGCACACAACTGGAGGAAACGCGTGTTGGCTTCAGCCTCCCCGATACTTACCCTTACACCTTCGCCGGGAAACGCCCGCACGGAGAGGGCACGCGAGCCTGCCAGCTCCGCAAACGCAGCACTTTCGGCGCCGAGGGCCAGCCATACGAAGTTGCCCTGCGCATCGGGAATATCCCAGCCCAGATCCCGCAGGCCAGCGGTGACACGCTCCCTCTCGTCGACGAGCTTTTGTACCCTTTCCACAACCTGGCCATAGTTCTCGAGTGAAACAATGGCCGCACGCTCCGCAATTTGGGACACCGCAAAGGGCGTTGCTGCGATGCGAAGGTACTGGGTCAGCTGGGGACGGGACACGCTGTAGCCGACCCGGAGTCCTGCCAGGCCATGGGCCTTGGAGAACGTCCGGAGCACGACGACATTGGGGTATTTGCGGTAGAGGTCGATCCCGTCGACGGCGCCTGCCGCCCTGACGAACTCCTGGTAGGCCTCGTCGATCACCACCACCACATCGGCGGGAACGGACCGGATGAAGGCCTCAGTCTCGGCCGCCGTGAGGGCGGGCCCGGTGGGATTGTTGGGCGTGCAGAGGATGATGACCCTGGTGCGGGCTGTGACTGCAGCGGCCATGGCGTCCAGGTCATGCCGGCCGTCCGGCAGCACGGGGATGCGCACACTTTCCGCACCTGCAAGGCCGACGCTGATGGGGTAGGCCTCGAAAGACCGCCACGCATAGATCACCTCGTCGGCCTTGCCGTCCTCATTCTGACCGGCAAAGGCCGCAAGGATCTGGCCCAGGGCCCCCAGGCTTCCCGCGCCGGTCACGATGTCCTCGGCCGGTACGCCAAGGAATTTGGCAAGTGCTGCCCTCAGCTTGCTGCTCAGGGGATCCGGATACCGGTTGAAGTCATCCTGCCGGGCAATGGCCTCCAGCACCGCAGGAATCGGCGGCAGCGGGTTCTCGTTTGATGACAACTTATAGCTGGCCAGTCCGCTGACGGCGGCGGGCGGTTTTCCTGCGGCATAACGGGGCAGTCGGTCCAGCACCGGGCGCGGCGCTATTCCGCCTTCCCTGGTCTCAGATGAGGTCATGGTTCCAGCCTACTTCGCGGCTGCCGGGGGCACCCGGGAGGCAAACCCGGAAATCCACGCCCGCGCTGCAAGCCGGCGCCCCTGACCATGTGGAAGCATGGTGGCATGGGTTCCTTCATCCTTCGCGTCATCGTCAACGCAGCAGCCCTCTGGGTGGCCAGTTGGATACTGCCGGGAATGGACATCTCAAGCACCGCGACGTCCGATGCGGTGGCACGGTCCGGGATATCGCAGGATACCGGCACCATCGGGATTGTCCTGGCCTATCTCTTCATCGGCCTCATCTTCGGGGTGGTCAACGCCTTCGTGCGGCCATTGGTAAGGCTCCTGGCCCTGCCCATCACCATCCTGACGCTTGGCCTGTTCGCCATCGTCATCAACGCCGCCATGCTCTACCTGACCGCATGGATCAGCAGTTACACCCCCGTACACCTCACCATTGATTCCTTCTTCTGGACCGCGGTGCTGGCCGCCATCATCATCTCCCTGGTCTCCATGGTGGCGGGCATCCTGCCGGGCCGCCGGCGCTGATTCCGGCCGTCCGGGACCTTCCCGCCCAAGTAGGAATACGCCCCGAACCAAGTACTCGGCAGGTGCGCGTCCTCTGAACCGCTCTGAAATTGCAGTACCGGCCACCCATGACCCGCGGGACCCGGCCTCCTAGGCTGCTGCCAGTTGGGCCGCCGTGCGGCCCGTTGCTGTCAGTTACTGGAACGGGGGCCATCAGTGAGGGCCATAAGAATCATGGTTGCCGCCTGCCTGCTGTTCGCCTGGCAGGCGGGCCCGGCACAAGGGGCAGTCACAGCAGGGGCCGCCCCTGCCGACGGAGCCGCGCTCGGCAACGACATCTCCTGGCCGCAATGCGGCGGCGACCTTCCCGGACCGCCGGCCTTTGCGATCGTGGGGGTCAACGGCGGGCGTCCGGACACGGTCAATCCCTGCCTGTCCGCCCAATTGGCCTGGGCGGAGCGCACCTCCGATGCCACCGCAGGAACTCCGGCGGCGGTGTACGTGAACACCGCCGCCACCGGGCCGGTGGAACCCTTGTGGTGGCCGGCGGGCAACACGTACCAGGGCAAGGACGTCGGGAACCCCTACGGAGTGTGCGACGGCTCGGCATCGCCGGCCTGCGCCTATGTCCACGGGTACGCCATGGCCCTCAATGACGTGGCGATCCTGAAGGAAGCGGGCGGCGGGGAGCGGCGTACGTGGTGGCTGGACGTTGAAACCGGAAACAGCTGGCTCTGGGACAAGGCCGCCAACGCCGCCGAACTGGAAGGCATGGCGGCGTACCTGCAAAGCGCGGGGGCAGAGGTGGGGATCTACTCCACGGCATATCAATTCGGCGAAATCGTCGGCGCCATCAATCCGGGAAGCAACCTCTCCGGGCTCAAGAGCTGGCTGGCGGGTGCGGAATCCACCTCCACGGCGCGGGAGCTGTGCGGGGAAGTACCCCTCACGCCAGGCGGCATGGTTGCCCTCACGCAGTTCACTGACGGGGACCTCGACTACAACTACCGGTGCCCCGGCGCGGCCCCCGCCCCCGCGGCTCCGCTGCCGGTCCCGCCGCCGGACCCGGCCCCGCTTGATGCCTACGCCGCGATGCACGCCGCCCAGATCGCGTGATTCAGCGGCCGCCGAGGTGTCGCTCCCTGGCGCGGGCATCAGGGGGAACCAGGGATGATGGCGCTTTTGCCCGGGTCAAGGAAAACCGCGTGGCAGTGGCAACCCCGCCTGCTCCCAAGACGCCGCCCAAAGCTGCGGTGGACCTGACAAGTGAGGGATCGCTGCTTGCCGAGACCAGCCGCGCACCTTCCTGGTAGCCGGCCAAGCCGTGGCCCAGCCCGAGGGCGCCCTCGCCCTGCACCTCACGGAGCGGGGTGTCGAGGGAGACGGTAACGCGATTGCGGGTTTCGGGGTTCGCCGCACCGTCCGCGCCCGGAACCCAATCGGCCTGGTGCTCCAGGTGCAGGGCCGAAATCTTTTCGTCAACGCTGATCCCCGCCACCGGCGACCCTGCCGTCAGCACATACCTCACGTCGTATTCCTGCCCAACCCGCGGGTCGGAGGCAAAGTTCATGGCGTGGATGCCACCCTGGCTGTATCCCACCGCCACCACGGGTGCTCCTGGTTCGGCCCCGGCGGCAGCCAGTGCCTGCAGCACGGCAGCGTTGATCTGCTCGGAGTCGTAGAGCATTCCCTCGGCGATGCCGGCCTCATCGAAAGGGTTTGAACCGCCGGCGTACTTTCCGGCGGACTGGGTACCCGGAATCACGACGACGAACGTCTTTTGACCGCCGTTATCGACCTGGATGACCTCGATAAAACCGGCCCCGCGGGCATCGATGAGGCGGATCTGTTCCAGGAGACCGGCCGGTGAGGTATCAAGGTCAACACGCACTGATTCCTCCTGCCGAACAGAGATGGCCCGTGGAACCGCGTTCCCGGCAAAGAGCTTCAGGACCAGGTCCCTGGCATGGGGCGCATTATCGATGCCCTTTTGCATTTCCGGCGCCCCAAGTCCCAGGCCCACAATGATCGATTCCATCGCGGAACGGTCCACCGCGCGGGCTTGGGTCATGAGTTCGAGGGAAGGTCCGGCGTCGCTGGACCAGTTGATACCAATCCGCCGGCCCGCTGCGGCCCAGTGCTCGGCGTCAGCGTAGTCACGCACGCAGGCCCGAACATGGGCGGCAAGTTCCTGCATCCCGCTGCGCACAGTGCGAAGCCGGAAGTGGCCTTCCCGCACAGCCCCCACGTGCGGCGCATCTGACCACGGGGCCTGATGGTCGAGCATGCAGAGGTCGTCCAGGACACGCCCCATCTCCACCTCCGCGTCCAGGAGATCTCCGGCAAGGTCATCAATCCTGCGTGCGCCGCTTGTCAGTTCCTCGAGCTGAACGCTGATGCCGCCGACCCCGCCGCGCACCGTCAGGTCCCCGTCCCTCGAGGAGCGGGACAGCCTGATGCCCTCGGAGCCGGGCGGAAAGTCTGTAGTCATCCCGGCCACCCCGAACCGGTGGGGGGCAGGGGAACCTGCTCGCCCGCACGGCGGCCCACCGCTTGCCTGGCGTCCTCCAGCCACCTGACTGCCGAACGCAACGCGGCAGCCTGCACTGAAAGCGCATCCCGGTAGGCGCGGCCCGCCGGCGACTCCCAGGTGAGCAGCTGGGTGTCGCGGATACCTGCCAAGACCTGTTCCACCCGGCCCTCACAGCCCGCGATCCGGCCTGTCAGTTGCTGGAGCTCGCCGCCGGTGCGCTGCGCACTGCCCCAAATCCCCTCCGTCACATCGTTCCCCATGCCCTCTCCTACCCTGCCTTCCGGGCTCATCACTCCCCGCCCCACCACCTGCCATCCCAACGCTAGGAACACCGGCCGCCGCGCATAAGGGCCGCCGTCGGCTATGTGGACAAGTAACGTGAGCTGCCCGCTTAAGGCGCCGCCCGACTTCGTGAAAGAATCAACGCATGCCTGAAACTGCCGCCACAGCTGACACCCGTACGCCCTCAGGACGCCTGGCCCTCGCCGCGTCGCCGGAAAAAATCGCGCTCGGACCCCTCGACGGCCGCTACCAGCCCGCCGTCGCGCCCCTGGTCGATTACTTGTCAGAGGCCGCACTGAACCGGGACCGCGTGGCCGTTGAAGTGGAGTGGCTCATCCACCTGACCAGCAACAACGTCCTTCCCGGCGCCGGCCCGCTGAGCACGGAACAGCAGGAGCAGCTCCGCGCCGTCGTCACGGAGTTCGACGCCGCCTCGGTGGCCGAACTCGCAGAGATCGAGGCCGTTACGGTCCACGACGTGAAGGCTGTGGAGTACTACATCGGGCGCCGCCTGCCCGCCATCGGCATCGAAAACCTGACCGCCATGGTCCACTTCGGCTGCACGTCCGAGGACATCAACAACTTGTCCTATGCCCTCGGCGTGAAGGGTGCCGTGGAGGACGTGTGGCTCCCCGCTGCCCGCAAGCTCGTGGCGCAAATCAGCACCATGGCGGAGGAGAACCGCGCGGTTCCCATGCTGTCCCGCACGCACGGCCAGCCGGCCACCCCCACCACCCTGGGCAAGGAACTGGCTGTCATCGCGCACCGCCTGACCCGCCAGCTGGACCGGATTGCCAGGACCGAATACCTGGGCAAGATCAATGGCGCCACCGGCACCTACGCCGCCCATGTGGCCTCTGTCCCGGGTGCTGACTGGCAGCAGGTGTCCAAGTCCTTCGTTGAGGGGTTGGGCCTCACCTGGAACCCGCTGACCACCCAGATCGAAAGCCACGACTGGCAGGCCGAGCTGTACGCCGACGTCGCCCGCTTCAACCGGATCCTGCACAATGTCTGCACCGACATCTGGAGCTACATCTCCATCGGCTACTTCGCGCAGATCCCCGTCGCCGGCGCCACGGGCTCCTCCACCATGCCGCACAAGGTCAACCCCATCCGGTTCGAAAACGCTGAAGCCAACCTGGAGATCTCCTCCGGCCTGCTGGACGTCCTGGGTTCCACCCTGGTCACCTCCCGCTGGCAGCGCGACCTCACCGATTCCTCCAGCCAGCGCAACATCGGCGTAGCTTTCGGCCACTCCCTGCTTGCCATCTCGAACGTTGCCAAGGGCCTGGAGCGCCTGGACGTGGCCGAGGACGTGCTGGCAGGCGACCTGGACACCAACTGGGAAGTCCTGGGAGAGGCCATCCAGATGGTCATGCGCGCAGAGGCGATCGCCGGCGTCGAAGGCATGGAGAACCCGTACGAACGGCTGAAGGACCTCACGCGCGGCCACCGCGTGGACGCCGCCCGCATGCGGGAATTCGTGCAGGGCCTGGGCTTGTCCCCCGAGGCCGAGGCCCGGCTCCTGGACCTCACGCCCGGCAAGTACACCGGCATTGCGGACCAGCTGGTGGACCACCTGAGGTAAAGCCCACAACAGGGCAGGAACGCACGACGACGGCGCCGGGTCCGGGAGGGTCCGGCGCCGTCCGTGTATCCCGGCCCGCGTGCCGGCCTGCCGCTGCGGCGCAGGTGAGAGCCGGTGTCCGATCGGGTGGGAAACTGGAATCATGAGGCTGCTCCTGATCCGTCACGGCGAGACCCCCGGCAACGTCCTGGGCCAACTGGACACCGACCACCCCGGTCCTGGATTGACCGAACTGGGTGAACGCCAGGCCGAGGCCATGGCACGGGCCCTGGCCAACGAGCGGATCGGGGCGCTCTACGCCTCCACGCTGATCCGGACGCAGATCACCGCGGCCCCGCTGGCCCGGCGGCATTCCCTGGACATTGAAGTCCTGGACGGCCTGCACGAAATCGAGGCAGGCTCCCTGGAGAAGCTCACGGACCACGAATCGCACAAGCGCTACATGGGGACCGTTATCTCCTGGGCCGCCGGGAACCTGGACCAGCGCATGCCGGCGGGACCCGACGGCCATGCCTTCTTCGACCGCTTCGACGCTGCCATCGCGAACGTGGTGGAGCGGGCGGTGCGGGACCGGCACGGCACGGCGGCCGTCGTCAGCCACGGCGCCGCGATCCGTACGTGGACGGGGCTGCGGGCCCGGGGTGCAGGACACGAGTTTGCGGCCCGGCACATCCTGGCAAACACCGGAATCGTGGCGGTCGAGGGGAGCCTGGATGGCGGGTGGAACCTAATCCACTGGGATGGCAGCCCCGTAGGCGGCCTTGCCTTGGCCGACCCGACGGCAGAAGATCCGACCGGCCGGGACGTCACGGCTCCCTAGAGCTGCTGCCGGTGCCGGCGGCCGGGGAAGATCCGCCGCGTCCTGCACGGACTGCCCTGGCTGCCCCGCGGAACCGCGGGGACAAGCCGGGCTGCCATTGCGGCTGCGTCCGCCGCCGCCGGCCTCTGCGTGGCGTCCATCGCAGTCAGTGCGCGCAACAGGACGCCCCAGTCGCCCAGGTGGTCCGGGACCTTCGGGGACCTCAGGGTCCGGGCCACGAGGGACTCGATTGCCGTCCCTGGGAACGCCTTGGTCCCGGTGAGGAGTTCCAGGAGGACCAGGCCCAGGGCATAAACATCCCACGACGGGTCCGCTACGTGGCCGGAAGCCTGCTCCGGACTCATGTAATGCACAGTCCCGGAGGAGATGCCCGGTTCGGGGGCAGAACCCGCAGGCGCGGCAATCCCGAAATCGATAATCCGCACCGGACTCCTCCGCAGGCCGCTCAACATCAGGTTGGCCGGTTTGATGTCGCGGTGCACCAGTCCCCTGGAATGAAGGTGCGCCAGCGCACCGAAGAGACCGCGCGCCCACACGGCAATATCTGCCTGGGGCATGCTCCGCATCCGGATGGCCTCCGCGAGGCTTGTCCCGAGCGCCAGTTCTTCGATCAGGAAGGCATGCCCGGCGGAAGGACTACCTGCAGGCATGACGCCTCCGGCAATAAACCTCACGATGGAGGGGTGGTCCAGCCCGGCCAGGACCGCCGCCTCATTGTGGATCCGCTGCTGGTGCTTCCGGTGTCCTGCTGTGGCAATCTTGACGGCGGCATCGGGGCCGCCTTCCAGGTCAACGGCCCGGAACACCTCGGCAGCGGATCCGCGACCCAGCCTTTCGCCAAGCCGGTACCGCCCGGCCAACACGACGCCCGCGGCCGGATTGGGGGGCTGCTGCACTGCCGCGGGCAGCACCGTCCCGACGGCGGTCATGCCGGCAGGACAGCTGAGGAGGATTCCTGGCGGGAGGCGCCCGCTGATCGTTTGCGGTCACCGCCCGCAGGCCACGCATCGAGCTGGAACCCGCAGCCGCAGCGCCACACGGGCGGAAGTTCAATGCTGTTGCTGTCAGCCGGCGCGAACGTGTAGCTGGCGCCCTCGGAGCCCACAGCGGGAGTGACCAGCTGCATTGCAGTACCGCAGTGGATCGCGGACTTTCCCTGCGGCGCGGAATTGCCGTCCAGGGAGGGTCGCACCATGCGGGGACTCGTCAGCATTGCCGCATCATCGCAGGGATCAGGCGGTGAAATTTCGGTGAAAGTAACCAACTCACTCACGACTCCGTTGGGAAGCAGCTTCGGGGAACAATCGTAAGCTTACATATAACTAGTTGATCTAGCTAGTCCGCCTAGCTAATCTTCTTTGCTTCCCCGTCATGCGCAGCAAGGGCGTCCGTCATCCGCTGCAGGAAATCAACCACGATGCGCGCATCCTCGGCCGAGAGGCTTTCCGCCACGGACATCATTCGGCGATGCATGGCCCCCAGCGTTTCGCGGACTTCCTTATCCGATTCCCCGGTGGCGATGACCACCACAGAGCGCCGGTCGGTGGGGTGCGGTTCACGCCGGACATGGCCGCTGGCAACGAGCCGGTCGATCAACGACGTCGTGGAAGCGCTCGTGATATTGAGGAACTGGCTCAGGTCCTTGGGCACCGCCTGCTTGCCGGACGCCTGCACCCGCAATAGGTACCGCAGGGCGAGAATGTCCGTTTCGCCCATGCCCATGGAATCCCTGGTGGTACGGCGGATTTCCGTCTCCGCCGACCGGTAGTCGCGGAGCGACTTCAAAACCGCTGCGCTGTAGTCCAGCTGCCCGTCAGGCCCATACCAGTAGCCGGAGCCCTCATTGCCCGTAGAAACCATGGAATCATTTTAGACCAACTGATAACTAGCCTGCCAAGCAACTTACGGATACGCAGCGGAATGGCGTTATCCAGGTGCTTACCGTTAGGAAACACCCGCGTAATCCCGGGCACCTAGCCTTGTCAGGCATACCCCTCCGGCGAATCGAGGCAGATATGCAGACAAACCCCAGGCTGAACATCAGGCAGGTCCCCTGGTCCAATCCCGTGGGCGCTGATCTTCGCCGCGCCCAGCAGGCCGAACTCGACGCCCGCTTTGGCCGGCCGGACCACGAACCCGGCCCGCCGCCGTCGGGCGCCGACTGCGCCGTCTTCCTGGTGGCCTATGACAAGGGCTCGGGACAGCCCGTGGGCTGCGGCGGGCTGCGGCTCCTGGACGGATCGACGGCGGAGATCAAAAGGCTCTACGTCCTGCCCTACACGCGCGGTTCGGGCGTCGCCAGCTCCATCCTGGCGGCCCTGGAGGCAGAGGCCTTCAAGCAGGGCATCACGCGCATCAAGGCGGAAGCCGGCTCGGCCCAGCCCGACGGAAGGAATTTCTACGAAAATTCCGGCTTTGAGGCGATTCCAAATTTTGGGCCCTATACCGGGGTGCAGCACTCTTACTGCTACGCCAAGAGCATCAACGCCCGCAGCGCCGCCCACACGGCCATGGCCTAGGACCGGCATGATCACCATGCAAGCCGTCCTCACCATCGAGGAGATCGCCTCCGTCAACCTGAACGCATCCGGCAAACCCGCACCGCACGGTTACACGGAGACCACCTACGACCGCAACCGGATCCCCACCCACCGCCTCACGGATACGCTGCAGCAGGACTGAGCCGGGCGGCGAGGTTGAGCAGGCGGTCCCGGAAGGGTTGGGCACCGTCCGCCAGAGCCACCTTCATCATCGCCGCGGACCCTAGGCTAAGGGCGCGCGTCCGCAGCCGGCGCTGCCGGTCGTAGGCGGCGAGCGCCTTTTCCCGCGGCAGGCTGTTCAGCAGATCCGCCAGGACCACGGCGTCCACCAGCGATTCACAGGCGCCCCGGCCGAGGTTGGGCGTCATGGCATGCGCCGCGTCCCCTACCAGCACCGCCGCACCGCTGACATAGGACCGCAATGGGGGCACAGTCCAGATCCTTTGGGCCAACGAAAGCTCCGGACTCGCGGCGGCCAGCACCTGCCGGATGGCGGGTGCGTGGTCCGCAAAGCGCCGCCTGGCCTGCGTGAGCGCCTCTTCCACGTCGATTCCCGTGGGGCCGAGCGTTGACCGCCAGCTCCCGTACCAGTTGGTTCCCCCGGGGGCGGCGGCAATGCCGAACAGGTCGCCCTGCCCCCAATACTCCCCCACCTCGCCGGCTTCTACCGGGGACGGAATGGTGCCGCGGACAGCGAGGGCGGAAGTCAGCCTGGCATCCGATGCAGTGCCCCACACTTCGCGGCGGACCACGCTGTGCACCCCGTCGGCACCCACCAGCAGCCCGTCCACCGGAGGCAATTGCCGCACATGGGAAGCCACCCTGCGGACGGTTCCGGGCACGGCTCCATCCAGCAGCCGCAACAGGTCCACCCGGGAAATGCCGAACAACTCCCCGCCCCGGACGGTGACCCAGGGCTTGCCTGCGGCATTGCGGATGGACCCGTTTCCCAGCACCGGGCTGACCGCACGCGCCCCGGCCAGGACCCCCACCCGCGCCAGCGCACGCTGCGCATTGGGCCACATGGCCAGCACGGCGCCCACCGTGGGCAGTTCGGGGCGCTTCTCGAATATGGACACGTCATAGCGTGAAGGGTCCAGGCTGGCCGCCAGGGCCAGGCCCGCGATGCCGCCGCCCACGATCGAGATCGCTTCCATGCAGGCAATTTTACTACTTTTGTAGTGGCATGGAAGAGGCACTTACACTGGGCGCATGCCTGACCGCCGCACGGAACTGATGGATGCCGCCCTGGGGGTGGTTGCGAACAAGGGAATGAAAGGCCTGACCCATCGCGCCGTCGACGCCGCCGCCGGACTCCCGGAAGGCACCACGTCCAACTACTTCCGGAGCCGGGCAGCCCTCGTGGAGGCCGCGCTGGACCGCCTCCTGCAGCTTGACGCCGGACTGCTGCGGGAGGCCGGTCCGGCCGGACCGCCGCCGGGCATTCCGGAACTGGCGGACCAGCTGGCCGCCATGGTGCTCGCCCTGGCCCGGCAGCACGCCGGCCTCACGCGGGCGCGGCTGGCCCTGTCGCTGGACCGGCCCGAGGCGGTGACCGCCGGCCACTACCTGCTGGTGGGCGGGTTGGAGCAGGCCTTGGATGGTTTGGGAGTGGCGGGCGCAGCAAGGCGGGCGCAGGACGTCGCCGACTACGCCGACGGCCTGTTGCTCCACCTGCTCACCGTCCGCCGGGACCAGCAGCCCGACGTGGCCGCAACCGCAGCGGCGATCCGCCGCCTGCTGGCCCCGTAAAGCGGGCCCGGCAGTCCGTCGTCGTCCTCCCTGGCCCCTAGGACGCGCCGGGCCAGCCTGTGTACGCCTCGGCAAGGTAGGCCATGCCGTGCCGCGATGAAACCACGGAATTCAGTTCGCCAAGCTGGCGGGCCCGGGAGAAGTCGTCGGCGTCCGCGGGGGTGTGCAGCATGGTGGTCATCCAGTACGAGAACTGCTGCGCCTTCCAGACCCGATCCAGGGCGCGGTCGCTGTAGGTGTCCAGCAGGTGTCCCGATCCGGAGTTGTAGTGGCTGTCCAGCCCCTCGAAGAGGACCTTGACGTCGTTGATGGCCAGGTTCAGGCCCTTGGCTCCGGTGGGCGG
>NZ_KB895470.1 GCF_000374865.1 Arthrobacter sp. 135MFCol5.1
TGGACGTCATCACCCAAGGCCGCAACCTGGGCATGGTCACCAAATCCAACCTCATCCTGGGCATGGGCGAAACCCGCGAGGAAATCTCCGAAGCCCTCCGCGACCTCCACGAAGCCGGCTGCGACCTGATCACCATCACCCAATACCTCCGCCCCTCCGAACGCCACCTCCCCGTGGACCGCTGGGTCAAACCCCATGAATTCGTGGACCTCCAGCACGAAGCCCAGGACATCGGCTTCCTCGGCGTCATGTCCGGCCCCCTGGTCCGCTCCTCCTACCGCGCCGGCCGCCTCTGGGCCACCGCCATGCGCAAAAAAGGCCGCGACATCCCCGCCGAACTCGCCCACATCGCCGACGGCATCCAAGACTCCGGCACCACCCGCCAGGAAGCCAGCACCCTCCTGGCCGGGTAATCCAGGACGGGGTTCCGGCCGGCCCTGCCCAGGGTGGTTGTCCCGGCCGGAACGCCCCTAGACTTGGCCTATGCCCACGCCCAAAGCTTTGCGGCCGTTTGCCCATCGCGAGTACCGTGTGCTGATTGCGGCCCTGGCCATCTCGATTTTCGGGTCCGGGATGTGGGCCGTGGCCATGGTCTACCAGGTGATCCACCTGGGTGGCGGCCCATTGGACCTCTCCCTGGTGGCAGCGGCGGGCAGCGTTGGCCTGGTGGCCTTCGTCCTGGCCGGCGGGATCGCGGCCGACCGGGTCCCCCAGCGCCGCCTCATCATCGCCGTGGAAGGCGCCAACCTTGCAGTGATCGCCGCCATCAGCGGGCTGGCGATCGCCGGTTGGCTGGAATTGTGGCACGTGGCGGTGGGCGCGTTCGTGCTGGGGGTGGGTGCGGCGTTCTTCTTCCCGGCGTACTCAGCCATCCTGCCGCGCATCCTGCCACCGGAGGACCTGCTGGCGGCCAACGGCATGGAAGGGTCCATGCGGCCGGTTTTGCAACAGGCGGCCGGGCCCGCGGCGGCCGGCGTCCTGGTGGCAGCGCTCTCGCCGTCGCACGCAGTAACCGCGGTTGCCGGTTGCCACTTCGCGGCTTTCGTCATCCTGAACTTCCTGCGCCCCCAGGAACGCCCGGACACCCGCGGCGAAGGCGGGGAAGCGGCGGAAGGCGCGGAACGCCGTCGGCAATCCTTCATCCGGGACTTGCGTGAGGGCGTCAGCTACACCGTGCGCACCCCTTGGCTCCTGTGGACACTCCTGTGGGCCTGCATCTCGGTGCTGTTCCTGATCGGCCCCATCGAGGTGCTGCTCCCGTTTGTGGTCCGCGACCAGCTCGGCGGGGATTCAAGCGCGTTCGGGTTCCTGCTCGCCATCATGGGCGTCGGCGCTGCCCTGGGCTCGCTGCTCACCGCGTCCTTCCGGCTGCCGCGGCGGTACCTCACGGTCATGATGGTGTCCTGGGGTGCCGGCAGCCTCCCCCTGGCCGCGATCGGCGTGATGGACAACTTCTGGGCGGTCGGGGCGGCCCTCTTCGTGTTCGGTGCCACCGGCAGCGTCGGCATGGTCATCTGGGGCACCCTGCTCCAGAGACGCGTGCCGCCGCACCTGCTGGGAAGGATTTCCAGCCTGGACTTTTTTGTGTCGCTGGCCCTGATGCCGGTCTCCATGGCGCTGGCAGGACCGGCGGCGGAGGTACTGCCCATCTGGCTGATCTTCCTCGTGGCCGGCGGCGTGTGCCCCGTCGTGGCGGTGGTGGCCATGGCAGCCGCCAACATGTCCCGCGATGAACGCGCGCATCCGCTGGACGCGGCACTCCAGGTGGAACGGGCGACGACGGCAGGAGACTAGGGCGGCGGGCGCACCACCGTCTCCTCCCGCCGTCGGACCCACCCGGGTGCCCGGCAGGGGCCTAGCTGTGGCCGCGGACCACCGGGATACTCGCCGTCGGAAGGCCGCTGGGGAAGACCGTCGGTTCAGGAATGGCCACCGGCTCCAGCGGGACCTGTACGCCCTGCGCGGCCGCGAGGACCCGCTGGCCCCTGACGTCAATTTCCAGGGGTTCGCCTTCCTGCACGGTGAGGGTGATGGAACCGGACGCGAGCTGGACCAGCAGCAGCCGGCCCCTGACCTTCAGGTGGAAGGCCAGCGAATCCCACTCCGCGGGCAGGCGCGGATCGAAGAACGGGACCGGCCCTTGGTCCCGCAAGCCTGCGAAGCCGCACACCAGGGAGGACCACACGCCGCCGGTGGAGGCGATGTGGACGCCGTCGATCGTATTGCCGTGGGTGTCGTCCAGGTCGATGAACGCGGCACTGGTGAAGTGGTCCAGGGCTTCCTTTGAATACCCCACCTCGGCCGCCATGATCCCCTGCACGCAGGCGGACAGGGTGGAGTCGCCGGTGGTGATGGGATCGTAGAAGTCGAAGGCCCGCTGCTTCTCCCGTGCCGTGAAGTCCTGCCACTGGAGGAACATGGCCAGGACCGTGTCCGCCTGCTTGAGGACCTGGTGGCGGTAGATCACCAGCGGGTGGAAGTGCAGCAGCAGGGGGTACTTGGACCGCGGGGTGGTCCAGTCCCAGGCTTCCAGGGTCATGAAGTCGTTGTCCTGGGAGTGCACCTGCAGGTCCTCATCGAAGGGCAGCTGCATCCGGTTGGCGGCCTGCTCCCAGAGCTCCCGCTCGGCGTCGTCGATCCCGGGGTGGTCCAGCGCCGCGGCGACCCGCAGGTTGAAACGGGCCATCACGTTCGTATAGAGGTTGTCGTTCACCACGGCCGTGTATTCGTCGGGCCCGGTGACCCCATGGATGTGGAAAAGGCCGTCCTTGCCGAAGAAGCCCAGGGAGATCCACATCCGGGCCGTCTCGATGAGCAGTTGGGCACCCATTCCGTCCCGGAAGGCGGCATCGCCGGTGGCCCAGAGGTACCTGTTGGTGGCGAAGGCGATCGCGGCCGCGATGTGGAACTGGGCCGTTCCGGCAGCGTAATAGGCACTTGCTTCGAGTCCGTTGATGGTGCGCCACGGGAAGAGTGCACCGTCAACGCTTAGTTCCTTGGCGCGGATCTTGGCCTCTGGCAGCATGCCGTGGCGGAACTCCAGGACCTGCCGCGCGCCGTCGGGGTTGGTGTAGGTGAGGTAGGGCAGCAGGTACACCTCCTGGTCCCAGAAGTAGTGCCCCTCGTAGCCGGAGCCGGTTACTCCCTTGGCGGGAATGCCGGCAACATCGGCGCGGGCCGTCGCCTGGGCCAGCTGGAAGAGGTTCCACCGGATGGCCTGCTGGAGCCCCGGGCTGCCGCCGCCCACCACGATGTCGGACGTTGCCCAGTAGCCGCGGTAGTGGGCCATGCTCTCGGCGAAGATTTCGTTCACCGGGCGAAGGGCTTCCTCGGCCACCGCGGCTGCATCGACGTTCGGGTCCTGGACGCGGCGGCCGGCGGCGTAGCTGACGCTCTTTTCCAGCCGGAAGGGTTCGTCCGGCTCCACTGCCAGGACATACCGGACGCTGCTGTCATCCTGGTCCACCAGGGTTTCGAAAGGCTGGTGCCCCGCAGAGGTCCAGTGGTCCACGGCCAGGCCCACCCGTTGCTTTGATTCTGCGGCCTCCCACGAGAGGCGCAGCGAACCGTCGCCGCCGTCAAGGTTTACGGGCAGCAGTACCCGTCCGGCGTGGCGGCCGGACCGGCGCGGATCGTGCACGGAGTGGTCCTCCACCGGCTGGTCCTGGCGGTTGATCACCTGGGAGGTGACGTCCAGCGAAACCAGCCGGTCCGTGGCCACTTCCAGCGAGATGCCGAGGCAGCCGCGGGACTCGAAGCCGACGGCGCGCCGTTCAGTGGTGGTCACGGCGGCCCCGGACCGGCACTGCCAGGTGATGCGGCATTCGTAGATTCCGGTGGAAAAGTCCACGGCGCGCCGGTATTCCAGGACCTCGGACTCGGCGAGGCTGAGGCTTTCGCCGTCCACCACCACCGCGAAGTTGTTGGCATCCGGAACGTAGATGATGCGTTGCCCGGTCCGGGCAAAGCCAAAGGCGTTTTCCGCGTGCTTGATGTCCCAAATTTCATGCAGCCCGTTGATGAAGCTGCCGGGCAGGCCGCCATCCGCCGCCGCCCAGTGGGCGCCGCGGATACCCAGGTGCCCGTTTCCCAGGGCAAAGAGTGTTTCGAGGGTGCCTGCGCCACCAGCCTCGTGGCGGGTTTCGACGAGTTGCCAGGGGGTGTCGGGGAACCGTTCGCGGTCCGCGGTAATGACTGCCATGGTGGGGATCCTTTTGGCCTTGCTGGGTGCCGCCGGGGGGCGGGCACGAGGTATTCGGGGAGAATGCGCTGCTCGGATGGGTGCCACTCGGGGGGGTAGCGGCACCGGTAGCCCGGGGGGAACGGGCATCACCGGCTTAGGGGATGAGTTCCTGTAGGTCATTGACCACCAAGGTGGCACCGGCGTCCAGGAGCGTCTGCCGGCCGGCGCCCCGGTCCACCCCAATGACGGAGTGGAACGATCCGGCCCGTCCGGCCTGCACCCCGGACACGGCGTCTTCAACCACCACGCACTCGGCGCTGGAGAGGTCCAGCAGTTTCGCGGCGTACTCGTAGGTGGCAGGGCTCGGCTTGCCGGGCAGGCCCCGTTCCGCGGCAACCACCCCGTCCACCACGACGGGGAAGTGATGGCTGAGCCCGGCCGCCTGCAGGACGGCGGGCGCGTTCCGGGAGGACGAGACGACGGCGACTTTGAGTCCCTGCGCCAGCACCGCTTCGAGGAACCGCACCGAGCCGTCGAAAGGTTCGACGCCGGCGCTGACGATGTCGTTGAAGATCCCGTTCTTCCTGTTGCCCAGGCCCTGGACCGTTTCGTGGGCGGGGTCGTCGTCGAGCGGGCCTTCGGGCAGGGTGATACCGCGGGACGAAAGGAAGTCCCGCACCCCGTCGAAGCGGGGTTTGCCGTCAATATGGTCGAAGTAGTCGCTTTCGCGGTACCCGGGAACGTCCGGATGCGAGGCCAGGTAGCCGTCGAAGAGTTCCTGCCACGCGCGCTCATGCACTGTGGCTGTGGGCGTCAGTACTCCGTCGAGGTCGAACAGGATTGCGGCGGCGCCGGTCCAGTCGGTAGTCCCGGGTGACGTGAGGTGTGTCATCAGCGGTGCGGTGTCCTTTCAGTCTGCGGACAGCCGGCCCCGCCGGTGCGGCCACAGGAGGCTCCCGTGCGCACGCGCACAGCAGCATCTCCGTGTCCGCCCACTGCAGGACCGATCATGGCCACAGACGAGTGTAAGCGCTTGCAAATTTGACTGGCAACTGTTTTTTCCCGGCCCGGCAGCACCGGGCGGAGTTCAGCGCAGCACGTAGTGGCGCAGGAATGCGCTGATGTCCACCATCTCGGCTTTGGACATGGCGTGCCCCATGCCCGGGTAGGTCCGGGCCGTCAGCAATGTGTTGGCAGCCAGCCACTCGGCGGTGTAGGCAGTGGCGTCCTCATTGATCACCAGGTCCGCCTTGTCCCGCCCCCAGAAGAACGGCGGTTTGGTGTCGAAGGAGTCCATCGTGGACAGGAGTTCGTTGTTGAGCACGAAGCCGGACAGCCCCACCACGGCCTTGTAGTCATCGGGGTGCAGCCGCATGAGCGTGCTTGCCATCGCCATCCCCTGGGAGTACCCCATCAGGGTGACGCTGCTGTGCTGGTCCTTGACCGATCCGATCCAGGCCCGCACGGAGGTGGCCGCGGAGATGACGTCCGCGAAGTCGTTGGCCAGGAAGTAGTCCAGCAGGAACCACCCCCAGTGGTCCCCGATGGGCATGGGAGCGCGCAGCGCGGCGAAGGTGAACTCCTGGGGCAGATACTCGAAGAGGCGCACCATCCGGGACTCGTCCGTGCCGTAGCCGTGCATCATCACCAGCAAGGGGGTGCCGGCGCGCAACTCTTCCGGCTTGGACCACACAACTGTTTCCACCGGACCAGCCTAGCGAGGCGTGCACGCCGCCCCGGCGCGGTGATTGAATCCGGAATCGCCGGGAGGTAGCGTGTCGCCTGACAGACAGCATGCTTAGCAGTGGCACCATACGCACCACCATCACCGCAATGCCCTACCAGCGCCGCGCAGGACGCGGCTATAAGGAGCACGTCATGAGAATTGGCTCGTCTATCTTCCTCATCGCCCTCGGCGCCATCCTTGCCTGGGCCGTGGCTCCAGGGCTGATCCCGTTCGTGGACCAACAGCTGGTGGGCTACATCCTGATCGCCGTGGGCGTGATTGGGTTGATCGCCTCGCTGATCCTGGCCTCCCCCGGCCGGAGCCGCCGCGTCAGCGAGTCCCGTTCGGTCATCGATCCCAACACTGGCGAGCGCATCACCCGGCACGAAACCCGCGACGGCGGCATCTAGCCACAGCGAATCCCGGAACGCGAGTCCGGAGTAAGCCATGAACCCGGAGAGCCGGGCTGGACCATCCCAAGTCCGGCCCGGCTTTCCTGCGTCAACAAGGGTTGCTCGCCAACCGATTTTGTTTCGTGTGGGTTTCCATTGACAAACCAACATAAGCAAAGATAAAGTCAAGTAACTCAACATCAATGTGATGCCAGTCACGCAGGAACCTACGCAACGGAGGGTACGTGTTCGCCGAAGAGCGCCAGCAAAAGATTGCCGAGCTTGTCGCCGGCAACGGCCGGGTCAGCGTGACCCTGCTGGCAGAGCGCTTCCGCATCACCACCGAAACCGTGCGCAGGGACCTTGCCGCCCTGGAGAACGCGGGCACCGTCCGCCGGGTCCACGGCGGCGCCGTGGCTGCCGACCGCTTCAGCACCACCGAAGAAAGCGTCACCGAGCGTGCCATCCAGCGGCCGGACCAGAAGATCCGCATCGCGGAGGCCGCACTCGCGCTCATTCCACGGAACTCGCCGGCCAGCGTCCTCATGGACGGCGGCACCACCACCGAGGTCCTGGCGGACCTGCTGGCGCGCCGTACCGCCATCGAACCGACCGACGGAACCGGGCCGCACCACGAACTGGTGGTCATTACCCACGCCGTCCCTATCGCCAGCAAGCTCTCCAACGTTCCCGGCGTAGCCCTGCAGATCCTGGGCGGGCGCGTCCGCGGCATTACCCAGGTGGCCGTGGGGCAGGCGACGGTGGACGCCGCCGCCCGCATCCGCCCGGACATAGCGTTCATCGGCACCAACGGCATCCACGCCACCTTCGGCGTCAGCACTCCCGATCCTGAAGAAGCGGCCGTCAAGGCAGCCTTCGTCCAGTCGGCACGCCGCATTGTGGTGTTGGCCGACTCCTCCAAGCTGGACACGGAAACCCTGGTCCAGTTCGCCTCCCTGAAAGACCTGGACACCTTGATCACAGACAGTGAACCCGGGCCCGAACTCGCGGCCGCCCTGGAAGACGCCGGCGTCGACGTGGTGATCGCATGATCGTCACCTTCACGGCCAACCCCAGCCTTGACCGGACCGTTGCCCTGCCCGGCCCGCTGGCCCGCGGTGAGGTGCAGCGTGCCGTCTCCGTCCGCCAGGAGTCCGGCGGCAAGGGAGTCAACGTCTCCCGCGCCCTGGTGGCGTCCGGCCTCGATTCCCTGGCGGTCCTGCCCGGAGCGGACGGCGATCCCGTCCTGGCCGGACTGCGCGAGCAGGGGGTGCCTTTCGTCTCCCTGCCCATCGACGAGCCGCTGCGGACCAATGTGGCGCTCACCGAACCCGGCGGCGTCACCACGAAGATCAACGAACCCGGGCCGGTCCTGGCCGCAGACCAGCAGGAAGCGCTCATCAAGTTGCTGCTGGAAAGCTCGCGCGGCGCCAACTGGGTGGTCCTGGCCGGCTCGCTGCCACCCGGGTTCCCGGACAACTTCTACGCCATGGTGGCCCGGCGGATCCGGGAGGCGGGCAATGGCACAGCGCCGCTGATCGCCGTCGACTCCTCCGGGGCGCCCCTGGCCGCCTCCCTGACCGACGCCGGAAGCTTTGACGACGGTACGGGCAGCGGCGCAACAACCCCAGGTTCCGGGAAACCGGACCTCCTCAAACCCAACGCCGAAGAACTGGCTGAGCTGGCCGCAGCCGCCGGTTTTGCCCCGGCCACCGGAGACGAGCTGGAAGCGGACCCGGCTGCAGCTGCAGCCGCCGCGGCCGCCGTCGTTCGTTCCGGTGTGGGTGCTGTGCTGGCAACTCTCGGTTCCAAGGGAGCTGTCCTTGTAACGGCCGACGGCGCGTGGCTGGCCACGCACCCGCCGGTCGCCGCAGTGAGCACGGTGGGTGCGGGCGACTCCGCGCTGGCCGGCTACCTGCTCGCCCACGGCCGGGGATCCGCCCCGGCCGACTGCCTTCGTCAGGCGGTGGCCCACGGTGCCGCCGCCGCCTCCCTGCCGGGTTCCACTGTTCCGGCAGTACACCAAACAACCCCGGATGCCGTAACCATCACGGCCCTTCGAAAGGATTGACAGTGACTCAGCTCATCACCACGGAACTGGTCGAGCTCGACCAGAACCTGGGTAACGCGCCCGAAGCGGTGATCCGGCATCTGGCAAGCAAGGTAGCTGCCACCGGACGTGCCTCAGAAGTCGAGGGCCTCTTCGCCGACGCCTTTGCCCGCGAGCAGAAGACCGCCACCGGCATCCCCGGCGGCATCGCCATCCCGCACTGCCGCTCGGCCGCCGTCACGGTACCCACCCTGGCCATGGCCCGCCTGAACCCCAAGGTGGACTTCGGCGCCAAGGACGGCCCGGCGGACCTGGTCTTCTTCATCGCCGCCCCGGACGGCGCGGACCAGGAGCACCTGAAGCTGCTCTCCAAACTGGCCCGCTCCCTGATCAAGAAGGACTTCACCGCAGCGCTGCGCAACGCCTCCTCCGAGGCCGAGATCGTGGAACTCGTTGAAGGGGCCTTGGCGGACAAGCCCGCCGCGCACGCTGCCACCGCCCCCGCGGACGCGGTACCGGTTGGTGCCAGCGTTGGCGCAGGTGCCGCCGGCTCCGCCGCCGGTGCCCCCGCCGCCGGTGCGGCCGGGTCCGGCGGGCGCGGCCCCAAGCGCCTGGTAGCCGTCACGGCCTGCCCCACCGGGATCGCGCACACCTACATGGCGGCCGATTCCCTCGTGGCAGCCGCCCGGGAAATGGGCGTGGACCTCCAGGTGGAAACCCAAGGCTCGTCCGGTGCCAAGGCACTGGACCCCGCCGTCATCGCCGCCGCGGACGCCGTCATCTTCGCGGTGGACGTGGATGTGCGCGGCAAGGAGCGCTTTGCCGGCAAGCCCGTGATCAACGCCCCCGTGAAGCGCGGCATCGACGAGCCGGACAAGATGGTCCAGGAAGCACTCGCCGCAGCCGACAACCCCCACGCCCGCCGCGTCCCGCACTTCGGTGCCGAGGAGCAGGCCGAGCACGAGGCTGAGGAGAAGGGCGAGCACATCGGGCAGAAGCTGAAGAAGGCCCTGCTCACCGGTGTCAGCTACATGATTCCGTTCGTGGCAGGTGGCGGCCTCCTGATCGCCCTCGGCTTCCTCATGGGCGGCTACCTGATCACCAAGTACGCGGACAACATCGTTGTCCAGAACAGCCTGTTCAACCTGCCCACCGAGTTCCCTGACAACGCGTGGGGTCCGCTGGGCGCCTACCTGGGTGCGGTGCTCTTCAAGATCGGCGCGCTCTCGCTGGGCTTCCTGGTCCCGGCGCTGGCCGGCTACATCGCCTACGCGATCGCCGACCGTCCGGGCATCGCCCCCGGCTTCGTCGCCGGTGCCGTGGCCGGATTCATGGGAGCCGGCTTCCTCGGCGGCATCGTCGGCGGCCTGCTCGCCGGTTACATCGCCCACGTGGTGGGCCGCCTGCAGGTAGCCCGCTGGCTGCGTGGCCTGATGCCCGTGGTGATCATCCCGCTGCTGGCATCGCTGGTGGCCTCCGGCCTGATGTTCCTGATCCTGGGCGGCCCGATCGTGGCCATCACCAAGGGCCTGAATGCCTGGCTGTCCGGCCTGACCGGTGCCGGCGCCATCGCGCTCGGCGTGATCCTGGGCCTGATGATGTGCTTCGACCTCGGCGGTCCCGTCAACAAGGTTGCCTACTCCTTCGCCGTCGCCGGCCTGGGGGCAGCAACCATCGACAACCAGGCACCCTGGCAGATCATGGCCGCGGTCATGGCCTCCGGCATGGTTCCCCCGCTGGCCATGGCGCTGGCCTCCACCGTCCTGAACAAGAAGCTGTTCAGCCTCGCGGAGCAGGAAAACGGCAAGGCCGCCTGGCTGCTGGGGGCGTCCTTCATCTCCGAAGGCGCCATCCCGTTCGCCGCTGCAGACCCCCTGCGCGTCATCCCCGCCAGCATGCTCGGCGGCGCGGTGACCGGCGCCATCTCGATGGCGGCGGGCGTCGGATCCAAGGCACCGCACGGCGGCATCTTCGTCTTCTTCGCCATCGACAACTTCCTGATGTTCGTCGTCTCGATCGTGGTCGGTACGGTAGTTACGGCCCTGTCCGTGATCGCTCTCAAACGCTGGGCAGTCAAGAAGACCGTTGATACGGTTGAACCGGTTCCCGTAACCGTCTAAGCCGGCCCCGACCCACCTATCCTCCCGGCGCTGAACCATCAGCACGCCGAACGACTAAGGAGCAACAATGCCAGAACGCACCGCAACCGTCGCCAGCCGAGTGGGCCTGCACGCACGCCCCGCCGCCATCTTCGCTGAGGCGGCAGGCGAGTTCGACCTGGAGATCACCATCGCCCGCGAGGGGGAGCCGGCAGACGAGGCAATGGATGCCGCCAGCATCCTGTCCCTCATGAGCCTGGGCGCCTCGCACGGCGACGTGGTGGTCCTCCGCGCCGAGGGCGCGGGTGCGGACGACGCCTTGGAACGCCTGGTGCAGATCCTGGAAACGGATCACGACGCCGAGTAGCAGCCACGCTGCCTGGCAGCACACAGCCGGCGGCCGCCGTCGGGCTTCCCCCAAGGAGGGGTGCCCGACGGCGGCCGCTTGGCTTTAAGCGCCACCCCACCCAAGCAACTCGCAGTTGTTGTAGTTTTGAACGCCCAAAACGACAACATGTGCGACCCAGTTGGGAGGCGGGGATCAGCCGCGTTCGGCGATGGCCTTTACGTCCGCCACCAGCTTGTCCCACATCGCCTGGGAGTGGGCGGCGGCTTCCTCGCTGGGGTTGTTGTCCTGGGCCAGGGACAGCCGGGTGGTGCCGTCCTGGTCCTCCAGGGTCCATTCGAGCGTGTGGTAGTTTCCGGGCTCGTCAGGCTGGCCGGAGAGCGGACTGAAGTGGGTGTGGACCAATTTTCGTCCAGGTTCCACGGCCAGGATCTCGCCCTTGTCCTGGTACGGTTTCCCTTCCCATTCGCCCAGCCAGATGATGGGGCTGCCAACCTTCCAGTCCGTCTGCAGGGTGGCTCCGAACATGAACTCCTTCACCGCCGCGGGGTCGGTGATCACCTCCCACACACGGTCCGGCGGGGCATCGATGGTGGTGACTGACGTTGCCACGTGGTTTCCGGTCATGCTCAATCCTTCCTCGCGGTGAAGACCAGGTATTCCCATTCCATCTGGAACGGGATGTCGCCGTGCGCGTCCCCGTAGGAGTCCGCCAGGTCCGTGAGCGCCCGGTCCAGGGCTTTGACCTTGTCCGGGTCATCGGCCAGTGATTTGTACACGGAGATCATCGGGCCATAATGCGATTTGAAGTACCTGACGAAGTCCGCCGGCTGGTGGAAGCTCCGGACGGCCAGGTTCTGCTTCCGGGTGCGGATCCCGGCCGCCCTGTCCCCCAGGAGTTCGCGGAGGTGTTCCTCGCTCCCCCACAGCGTGGCGGGCTGGGCACCCGCCGGGGGTGGGGGCGCGAACGGTCCCAGGGCGGCAAACAATTCCCCGATGAAGCCTTCCGGCGTCCAGCAGAGCAGCCCGATGGTGCCACCCCGTTTGCAGACGCGGAGCAGTTCATCGGCGGCGGCCTGGTGGCGCGGCGCGAACATCACCCCGATGCAGCTCATGACGGCGTCGAACTCCTCATCGCCAAAGGGCAGGGCTTCGGCGTCAGCCTCCTTCCAGTCGAGGGTGACGCCCCGGTTGGCCGCCTCTTTCCGGCCTGCGTCGAACAGCTCTGGGGTGAGGTCGCTGGCCACTACTTTGGCGCCCATCATGGCAGCGGGGATGGCTGCGTTGCCGGTCCCTGCCGCAACGTCGAGGACACGCTGCCGCGGTTTGATGCCGCACGCCTCCACCAGCACGGCACCCAGTTCCAGGAGCAGTTCGTCCGCGAGCGCCGGGTAGTCCCCCGACGCCCACATGGCCCGGTGCTTTGCCTTGAGTTGCCGGTCCGCCTCCGCTGCTGCCTGGTCGTTCATGTCCGCGCCCCTTTACGTGCCCGTTCCCACGGGTCCGTTCCGAATGGGTGACAGCACGCTGTTGGCACAGCGGAGGCTGCGATGCGACTCATTGTGGACGCGATGGCAGCCCCTGTAAAGGCGCAGCAACTGTCCCGGCCGGGCAGGATCAGGCAGGCTTGCGGGTCCTGGTGCTGGTCTTCGCGGCCGGCTTGCCATCCGCTGCGCCGGTGGACTTGGTGCCGGCGGACTTAGTGCCCGAGGTCTTGGCGGCGGTTTTGGCCGCCGGCTTCGCGGCAGCCTTCGTGGCAGTGGCCTTGCCTGCCTGCCTCGTGGTGGCCGGCTTTGCCTCATCGGTGCCTGTCTTGGCAGCGGCTGTCCTGGCACCGGACGCTTTGGTGCCGGCGGCCTTGCGTGCTGGCTTGGCAGGTTCCCCGTCCGCCGCGTCCTCGCCGCCGTCGGAATCTCCGCCCGAGGCGGCACCTCCGCGCTTCCGGTCCAGGCTCCGCTTCAGGGCTTCCATCAGGTCGATGACCTCGCCCTTGCCGCCCTCACCGGACTCGACGCCGAAAGTCTCCTCCGTATCCAGCGATTCACCCTGTTCGAGTTTCGCCTCAATGAGCTGGCGGAGTTGCACCTGGTACTCGTCGGTAAAGGAGGTGGGGTCGAAATCAGCTGCCATGGACTCCACCAGGGCCGCGGACATGTCCCGTTCCTGCGCCGAAATCCGGATGTCTGCTTCGAGGGAGGGGAAGCTGGCCTCCCGCACCTCGTCCGGCCAGAGGAGGGACTGCAGCACCAGCACGTCGTCCTTGATCCGCAGGGCCCCCAGCCGGGTCTTCTCCCGCAGCGCGAATTGGACCACCGCCACCCGGTCCGTGTCCTCCAGGGCCCGCCGCAGCAGGACGTACGCCTTGGGCGACTTGGAATCCGGTTCCAGGTAGTAGCTCTTCTCGAACATCATGGGTTCAAGCTGCTCGGACGGCACGAACTGCACCACTTCGATCTCGTGGCTGTTCTCGGCCGGAATGGACTTGAGTTCCTCCTTGGAAAGCACCACGGTCCGGCCGTCCTCCTCGAACGCCTTCTCAATGTCCGAGTAGTCCACCACCTCCCCGCAGACCTCGCACCGGCGCTGGTAGCGGATCCTTCCGCCGTCGGCGTTGTGCACCTGGTGCAGACTGATGTCATGATCCTCAGTGGCGCTGTAGACCTTCACGGGCACGTTGACCAGCCCGAACGCGATGGCACCCTTCCAGATGGCTCTCATTCATACAGTCAACATCAGAGCGGGCCGGAGGTGAAGACCTGTGGCCGGCACTAGGGAACGTGTCCGGGTGGCGGGACGCGAATTGACGCTCACCAACCTGGACAAAATCATCTATCCGGAGACCGGCACCACCAAGGCTGACGTGCTGGCTTACTACGCCGCAGTGGCCCACGTCCTGATCCCCGCCGCGGCCAACCGGCCGGCCACCCGCAAGCGGTGGGTCAACGGCGTGGGCACGGCAGGCAAGCCCGGTGAGGTGTTCTTCCAAAAGGACCTGGAGGACTCGGCCCCCGGCTGGCTGCCCCGGGCCGCGATCACCCACAAGGACCGGACCATCCACTACCCCCTGGTCAATGACGCCGCCACGCTGGCCTGGTTCGGGCAGATCAACTCACTCGAAATCCACGTGCCGCAGTGGCGGGTGGATGCACACGGCAACCAGTTGAACCCGGACCGGCTGG
Organism: Arthrobacter sp. 135MFCol5.1; assembly: GCF_000374865.1. Lineage (GTDB taxonomy): Bacteria > Actinomycetota > Actinomycetes > Actinomycetales > Micrococcaceae > Arthrobacter. The sequence goes on from NZ_KB895470.1 coordinate 13,976, forward strand.
TACTGGACCTTGACCCGGGTGAGGGCGCGGGCCTGCCGGAATGCCGCGAGGTGGCACTGCTCGCGCGGTCCATCCTGGAGGACGTGGGCCTGGAACCGGTGCCGGTGACCAGCGGCAGCAAGGGCATCCATCTCTACGCCGCGCTCGACGGTTCCCAGACGTCCGAGCAGATCTCCGCTTTCGCCCGCGAACTGGCCCGGGCGCTCGAGGCGGACCACCCGGACCTCGCCGTCAGCGATATGAAGAAGACGCTGCGCAGGGGCAAGGTGCTGGTGGACTGGAGCCAGAACAACGCGGCGAAAACCACGGTGGTTCCCTACTCGCTGCGCGGCCGGCCCACGCCTATGGTGGCAGCCCCGCGGACGTGGCGGGAAATCGGGTCTCCCCGCCTGAAGCACCTGGACTACCGGGAAGTGCTGCGCCGGGTGCGGGACGGCAAGGACCCGTTCGCCGTCGTCGTCAATGCTGCGGCCCGCGCGGAGGAACCGGAGGACGGGCACGACGGCGACCCCCGCCTGGGCGCGTACCGCTCCATGCGTGATCCCAAGGCAACGCCCGAGCCTTTCGCGGGCATCCCGACGGGCGGGAACGCGTTCGTCATCCAGGAACACCACGCCAGCCGGCTGCACTGGGACCTGCGCCTGGAGCACGAGGGCGTCATGGTGTCCTGGGCGTTGCCCAAGGGGGTCCCCCAATCCGGCGGCAAGAACCACTTGGCCGTCCAGACCGAGGACCATCCCATGGACTACCTCACCTTCCACGGGACCATCCCCAAGGGACAATACGGGGCGGGTGAGATGACCATTTGGGACACCGGCACCTACGAACTGCACAAGTGGATCAATGGCAAGGAAGTCATCGTCACCCTGACCGGATCGGAGGGTGGTGGCCTGGGAGGGCCCACGAAACTGGCGCTCATCCACACCGGCCGCGGCCGGGACAAGGACGGGGAGAAGCAGTGGCTTATCCACCTCATGGACCCGGAACACGCGGGCGGGAGACCACGGCACGCGCCGACGGGAGCAGCAGAGCCGTCGCCGGAACGGGGCGAAGCCGGCGCAGGTGGCACGGCGTCTGCTGCGGAGCCTGCCCGGACCGCGCCCGCCGCACCGGATCCGTCCCCGGACCCTGCCGAATACCGGCCCATGATGGCCACGGCGGGCACCGAAGCCGACCTGCGCGGCAGCACGTGGCAATTTGAACTCAAATGGGACGGGGTCCGGGCAATCCTGGTGGCCGACAGGGAAAAGATCCGGATATTGAGCCGCAACGGCAACGACGTGACCAAGACCTACCCGGAGCTTACGGACCGCGCCTGCTGGCCGGAGCAGCCGTTCGTGGCCGATGGCGAGATCATCGCCGTCGGGCCCGGCGGCAGGCCCGACTTTGGGCTCCTGCAGGGCAGGATGAAACTCACCCGGGCCGCCGACGTCGCCAAAGCCCGCACCGCCATCCCGGTGCAACTGATGCTGTTCGACCTGCTTTTCGACGACGGGAAGGACCTGCGGCGCCTGCCGCTCAGCACCCGGCGGCGGAGGCTCGAGGAGTTCTTCAGGCTGTCGGCCTGTCCGGTGGACCTGTCCATGGTGCTCGAGGAACCCGTCGGGCTCCTGCTGGACAGCGCCAGGGAGCTGGGCCTGGAAGGAATCATGGCCAAACGGACGGACAGCCGGTACGTCAGCGGCCAACGGACCCGGACCTGGATCAAACTCAAGCTTGAGCAAACCCAGGAAGTGGTGGTGGGCGGTTGGCGGCCGGGGAAGGGCGGCCGGGAAGAGACGGTGGGCTCACTGCTGGTGGGGATTCCCGATGGCGACAAGCTGCAGTACGTGGGCCGGGTGGGCAGTGGTTTCAGCATGCGCGAGCTCACGGAACTGCGGCAAACCGTGGAACGGCTGGGCCGGAAGGCGTCCCCGTTCCACGATGTCCCCCGTTTGGACGCAGCGGACGCCCATTGGGTGGCCCCGGAACTGGTGGGAGAGGTGACCTACAGCGAATGGACCGGGCCGGGCAGGCTGCGGCACCCTCGGTGGCGGGGCTGGCGCGTTGACAAGGACCCGGCGGAGGTGGTCCGGGAATGACGCCCCGGTTTGCGACGTACCGTGCGCGCGGCAAGACGGAAATTACCCGGCGCCCGCGACATTTCCGGGGCGCCAGGTAATTTGCGTTTTCGATCGGTGCAGTGGCCTTTGCCAGGCGGCTACGAGGAGTGCGGCATCTGCGGCCGGCCGGTCCGGTGGACGGCGGTTACTGCCGCCTCGTGGCCCATGCGGCCGTGTCCGGCAGCCCGGTCCTTCGGATGCCGGCGTTTGCCGCCGCCATCCGGCCATGCATTCTGCCGGGCCAGGGGGACAGCCCCGCTTACTGCGGGCCCGGGTGTGACCGGGGCGTCCATGGCTGCGGCAAGATGGTCCGCCACCTCTGGCCTGATGTGGAACTGGTTGGACTCTTCACCCATGTCTTTTTCCCTTCTTTCCATCGTTCTTCGTTGAAACGAGGCGCCGGCCGGGCGCCCGGGCGTGCGCGGGCAGTCAGCCGAAAAGAAGTGTGTTCATCGCTCTACCATAGGCACCCCGAAGGCTCCTGTGAACCCCTCCGGAGGCCGTGACCGTGCTCACTTCCGCGCCCGCATTTACCCAAATAAACGGCTTGAAACGGTTCCCGAGGAAAAATTTTTGGTAACGGCGCCGTTGATCAGCCTGCTTCCCAGTAGTAGCGCGGGAATCCACGGCGAAAAAAGGTACCAAATGCGGCACTTCAGGGGTAGAAAAGGGAGCATGCTACGCCATTGAGCCGAGCAAACGCCATAGACATCCCGTAAAATTGAAGGCCTGCCCGGAGCGGGGCAGCTACAAGTCGCAAGCAAATGACCTCCACAGGAGTTGCCCAAATGCCCACAGACCGAAGCAGTAACCACTCTCCAGCAGGCGCCAAGAGCGCCCGCGGAACCGACCCTGCGGCCCCCACGGCTGCCAAGAAGCCCAGGCTCCTGCCACGCCGCCGGCTCAAGGAATCCGACGTCAACGTAGTTGACCAGCCCATGCTCAAAAAAGCACTGGGCGGCACCATCGTTGGAAACACGATGGAATGGTACGACGTCGGCGTTTTCGGCTACCTCATCACCACCATGGGGCCCGTGTTCCTGCCGGAATCCGATCCCACGACGCAGAACCTCTTCCTGCTGGGCACATTTGCGGCGACCTTTATCGCCCGCCCCCTCGGTGGCGTCATCTTCGGCTGGCTCGGCGACAAAGTGGGCCGGCAAAAGATCCTGGCCACCACGCTGATGATCATGGCGGCCAGCACGTTCGCCGTCGGCCTGCTGCCCGGATACGCCCAGATTGGATTGTGGGCGGCAGCATTGCTGGTGCTCCTCAAAGTCATCCAGGGTTTCTCCACCGGCGGTGAATATGCCGGTGCCACCACCTTCGTCAGCGAGTATGCCGCCGACAAGCGCCGTGGCTTCTTTGCCAGCTTCCTGGACCTGGGCAGCTACATGGGCTTCGCTATCGGCGCGGCCTTGGTCTCGGTCCTGCAGTTGACCCTGGGCCAGGCCACCATGGAGGACTGGGGCTGGCGCATCCCGTTCCTGATTGCGGGCCCGCTGGGCCTGATCGCCGTGTACTTCCGGAGCAAGATCGAGGAGTCGCCGCAGTTCCAGGCCACCCTGGACGCCCAGGAGGCAAACGCCAAGAACGCCTCCGAAGGCACCCCTACGGCCAAGGGACCTGTCGGTATCGTCAAGGCCTACTGGCGTCCGATCATCGTGGCCATGGTTGTGGTTGCGGCCGCCAACACGGCTGGTTACGCCCTGACCTCCTACATGCCCACCTACCTGACCGACGCCAAGGGTTACGACGAGCTCCACGGCACGCTGTTGACCATCCCGGTGCTGGTAGTCATGAGCCTTTGCATCCCACTGACCGGCAGGCTGTCTGACCGGATCGGCCGCCGCCCCGTGCTGTGGATCGGTGCGGTGAGCACCATCGTCCTGGCCGTTCCGGCGTTCCTGTTGATCGGTATCGGTGCCGTTTGGTCCACCCTGGCAGGCCTGGCCCTGGTTGCCTTCCCCGTGACCTTCTACGTGGCCAACCTCGCCTCGGCCCTGCCGGCCCAGTTCCCCACGTCGAGCCGCTACGGAGCCATGGGCATTGCCTACAACTTCGCGGTGGCGATCTTCGGCGGAACCACACCCTTCATCGTGGAACTGCTGATCAAATCGACCGGCAACGACATGATGCCGGCGTACTACCTGATGGCAACCTCTTTGGTTGGCGCCGTGGCCATTTACTTCCTGAAGGAATCCGCCAACCGCCCCCTCCCGGGATCGATGCCCAGCGTTGATACCCAGGCGGAAGCCAAGGAACTGGTGGAGACCCAGGACCAGAACCCGCTGATCAACCTGGACGAACTGCCGTTCGACACCCAGGACGGTACGGATCCGCATGCACACCGCGGTGTTCCGGCAGGAGCGTAAGCTCCCGCCTGCCGCCCGGGCATTCTTGTAGCCCACGCTCACAGGCCCGCTCCTGTGCTTCCTGCGGGAAGTACGGAAGCGGGCCTTCGCGTGCCCGCCGGATGTCCTGGTGTGTCAGGAGCCCAGCCGGCAACATATGACTCTGCGGGATGCCTGGTGATACGTTCCCAAAGGCCCCATCAGGCGCCGGCACCGCAGTAACAGGGAATGGATTCGGGATATGAAGCGCGTAGTGGACCAGGTGCGCGCGCTGCACCGGCTGGAACCGGCCACCAACGACCATCTTGCGGCGTTCCGGGTTGCCCTGAGCGTCGCAGCCCCCTCCCTGATCCTGTTGGCCTTGGGCAGGACTGACCTGATCATCTACGCCGTGTTCGGTGCCCTTACCGGGATGTACGGCCGCTCGGAGCCCCACCAGTTGCGGCTTCGGCACCAAGGCCAGGCCGCCTTGGTACTGCTCTGCGGAGTGGCCGTGGGGATCACGCTGTCCATCAACCACCTCCATTCCTGGTGGCTGGTGGCCGTGGAAGCCACCCTTGCCGGGGTGGGCTCCGCCTACTCGGACCGGGTGCGGCTGAAACCCAACGGACCCTTCTTCGGCATCCTGGCCCTCGGAGCCTGCGCTTCCGTTCCTGTCGCGGTCCCTTGGTATGTGGCGATGCTCATCGCCGGCGGATCGGCTGTGTTCTCCATGGCGGTGGGCTTCAGCGGCTGGATACGGCGCAGGTCCTGGGAACCCGGCGCCACCAGGGCCGTGCCCTCCCCCACCCCGGCGGGCCGGCGTGAGCTGCTGGTCCACGCCGCACGGTATGTGCTGGCCGTGGGCGCAGCCGGAACAGTGGGCGTCCTCAGCGGCAGCGGCCATCCGCACTGGGCCATGGCAGCCGCGGCAGTGCCGCTCGCCGGGGCGGACCTTCCCAGCCGTGTCCGGCGCGGCATCCACCGCATCGTGGGGACCTTCCTGGGCCTGGCCGTGACCGCCGTCGTCCTCCTTCCGGCACCCTGGACGCTGGCCGGGTTCTACCCCGCGTTCCAGGAGCCCGCGCGCCATGCCCAGGTGCTGGCCCTCCTGGTGATCCTTTTCCAGTTTGCCACCGAGCTGTTCATGACCAGGCACTACGGCTTGGCCATGGTCTGGTTCACCCCGGTGATCCTGCTCATGACCCAACTGGCCTCGCCGGCCGAGCCGGGGGTCTTGATCCTGGAGCGGGCCGTGGAAACGTTGGTGGGCGCGCTGCTGGGCATCCTGGTGGTGGTGGCCGTCCGCCGCTCCGGGCCGCAAGCAGCCGCCGGCCTTGAAGGCCCGGTACAGCTACCCGGGGTTGCGCTCCGGCTTGGGTTTGCGCGCCGGTCCCGCCATTAGCCGCGCCGGCGCCAGCTTGGCCACGGCGGCCACCACCTTATAGCGCCTGGAAGGTACGGACACCGCCTTGCCGCGCTCGTTGTCCGCGAGCCCTTCCCGCACCACCCGCTCCGCGCGCAGCCACGTCCAGGACGGGGCCACGGACTTGTCCATGCCCATCCGGTCGTGGAATTCGGTGTGAGTGAAACCCGGACATACCGCGGTGACCTGGATCCCGCGCGAGCGGTACGCCAGGTTGGCCCACCGGCTGAAACTGACCAGCCATGCTTTCGCTGCCGAGTAGGTGCCGCGGGGTAGGAAGGCGGCCACGCTGGCCACATTGATGATCCTGCCCTCCCCGCGTTCGAGCATTCCGCCGAGCGCCGCGTGGGTGAGCACCATGGCCGTTTCCACGTGCAGCTTCAGGTGGTCTTTTCCGCCCCGATCGGGTTGTCCTCGAAGTTGTGCAGCAGCCCGATACCGGCATTGTTCACCAGGATGCCCACCGGCCGCGCGGGGTCCTTGAGACGTTCGACGACGGCGGCGACGTCGGCGTCCACCGTGAGGTCAGCGGGCAGGACCTCAGCCGTGATTCCGTACCGCCGGTGCAGGTCCGCCGCGGTTTCCTCCAGGCGGGAGGCGCTGCGGGCCACCAGGACAAGGGGGTGCCCCTGGGCCGCGAGCTGCTTGGCGAATTCGTGTCCCAGCCCGGCGCTGGCTCCGGTGACGAGTGCTGTGGTTCGGGTGCTGGTTGGCGTCATGCTGCAAGCCTAGCCAGCGGGAGCATGTTGTGGGCCGCTAGGCTGGTACCGCCGGCAGCCGGCCGGGCTGCTGCCTGAGGGGGAAACATGGAACAGCAACACTCCGGGGCGCTCGGATTCCGCGAAGTGGACAGGCACGGACAACCCGTAGCGCCTGAAGCAGACGGTGCTGATCCGGCAGGGACGCCAAGGTCATGGCCGACGCCCAACCCGTTCATCGTGGCGCTGTGGCTGCTGTGCGCCGCAATGATTGCCGGCGGAGCGTCGGCGCTGCTGAACAACCCCATGTCCGTGTCCATGGGAGACCGGGCCACGTTCGACTATCTCGTGTTCGCCTTTGCCCCGCAGGGGATTTCCGGCGGGACTGCCGTCCTGATTGCCCTGCTGTTCTGGCACGCCTGGACTTGGCAGCGCCGGCGATGCTGGAACCGGAGATGAGGGCCCTGACTTGTGAATCAATTAGTAAGCATGCTTTTCTTATGGGGTAGATGAACCTCCGCAAGCAGTTCGCGGCGGGACTGCCGGCTATGGCGGTTCCGTGAAAGAAGCCCAAGGAAGAACATGATGACCACCGCAATGGATGAGCAGCTGATGGCGTTTGGGGAGCGCCGCGAACCGGCTGAGCAGTTTCCGGCCGCCACGGTACCTGTCGATGCAGGACTGCTGGTGACCCTCAATTCGCGCATGCACTGCCGCACGCCGATGCAGCTTGTCGATCACGGGGAACTTCCGGTCCGGCAGCCCGTTTACGTTGACGGAACCTCCGTGGTGGCACTGCGGCCGGAGGCGGCCGAAACCGTCACCACCTACCGCTGTGCCTGCGGCTTCACCATCGACGACCCCGGGACCGCCTGGGCGGTCAGCGATTCGGCCCTGGCCAGCTGACCCTGCTCCGAGCGCGGGCGCCGGCCCGCGGCCAGCGAATGTGATCGGCGGATGCAATCAGCGTGCGGGGCCGGCGGGCGGGTCAGCGCTCGGGCCAGTCCACGAACTGTTCGTAGCCCTCGTGCTTGCGGAGGTAGCTGGACATAAACGGGCAGTGCGGGATGATGCGTTTGCCGGTGGCCACCACGTCATCCAGGGCAAAATGCGCCAGCACCTTGCCCAGCCCTTGCCCCTCGAAGTCCTGGCCCGTTTCGGTATGGGTGAAGTCGATATGTCCCGGCAGGTCGTGGAAGAAGGCCTGGACAGCGAGCCTGCCGTCCACCAGGAGTTCGTACCGGTGGTCCGCGTCGTTGCGCCGCAGGGTGACGTTGGGGGTGAACTTATCCTCTGTGGACATGGTGTTCTCGGTCATGGTTTGACACTGGCACTACTTCACCCCGCTGGCAATGCCCCTTCGGCCGCGCCTCCGGCGGGAGGTGGTCCGGGCCGCCGGCCCGCGCGCCGGCCGTCGCGGGGGCCTGGTCCCGGCCAATGGCCGGCGCCGCAGCGGAAACCCGCCCAGCAGGAGGATCGCCGCGGAAAAGCACAAGGTGCCGGCAGCCAGCAGCCCCAGTGACAACCCGTTGAGGGCGGCGTCCGCCGCGGGAAGGAAGACCACGACGACGGCGGCCGCAGCCAAGGCGGGCCGGCTGCGGTAGGCGTGTGGCGCCGTTACCCGGTCCTCAAGGCGGCCGAAGGCGGCAGCGACGGGGAGCAGCAGGACGACCAGGGCCAGGACCACCACGGGCCGCGACCACCACCACGCGGCGGTGCCGGCGCCGGGCTTGGGGAACGGCACCAGGAGCAGCAGCCCTGACATCGCGCCCAGCAGCGGCAGGTGCCACAAGTACACCGTCAGGGACCGGCTGCCCGCCACGCCCACGAGGCGGCCAATCCAGCGGACCTCGGCGAGCGACGCGAGGACCGGCCGCGCCAGCTCCATCGCGGCCAGCTGGGAAACGCCCAACAGGACCAGGGTGAGGTTGGGTGGATTGAGGTTCACCAGCATGTTGCCGGTGTACAGGCCCAGCCCCGTCACCACACCCAACGCAAGGTTTGCTGCCAACGCGATGGCCAGCAGGCCCGAACGGGAAAGCCGGGACGTCCAGCCGTCGGCCGCCAGGAAGCCCAGTTGCTGCACTGCGCACCACACGAACACCAGGTTCGCGTAGGCCAGGTTCGGCAGCGCCCCCCGGAGGCAATCCACGGCAACCACCAGGCCGAGGAGCAGGCCCAGCGCCAGCCAGGGGGAACGCGCATGGAGCGCCGCCAGGACCGGAATGTTCAACTGCGCCGCGAGGTAGGCGGCCAGGAACCACAGCGGCATGCCGGCGCCGGTGGCCATGAGCTGGACCACTTGAGGGTCCACCCCGAGGGCACGGGCCAACAACAGTCCCAGGACCATCGCCGCAAGCAGCGCGGTGGCCGGACGGACCAGGCGCAGCAGCCGTGCACGGATGAACTGGGCCGCCGTCCCGCCCCGCGCCTTCATCCGGCGCCAGGACTGCAGGCCGGTCACACCCCCGGTAACGAAGAACAGGGGCATGACCATGAAGATCCAGATGACGGGGACAAACCAGTCCTGGTCGCCAAGGGTGTTCTCCGTTGTCACGGTCCCGTCCGGGTGCAGGACCGGACTGACCATCATGGAATGGCCCACCACCACCAATGCCAGGCAGACGAAGCGGACAAGGTCGATCGCCGGATCACGGGCTGCCGTGTCCGCGTGGTCTTGGTTCCCCTGACCCCGCCGCACCGCGTGGCCTTACAGCGTTCCGACCCTGTTCACAGCACCATTCTGCGCCTGTTGCCGGTGGTGTAGAAGAGGCAGGGGTGCCGGGCTAGAGCACAGCCACCAGGCCCAGGACGACGGCGAGCAGCGGCGTTGCGCCCTGGGTGGCCGCCGCGCGGAGGTACTTGCGGCCGCTGAGGGCCAGGACCACGGCCGCCAGGAGCATGGAGCCGCAGCTTGAAAACACCAGGGTCCAGCCCGCCACGTGCTGCGCCGGACCGGCCCCGAACACCACCAGGCCGATTCCGACCAGGGCACCCACTGCCAGGAACAGGTTGTAGAACCCCTGGTTGTACGCCAGCGGCCTGGTGATCTCTGCATGGTCCTGGGATCCGATGCTGAAGCGTTTCCACGTGGCGGGCCGGGTCCAGGTCACGGATTCCATGGTGAAGATGAAAACGTGCAGCGCCGCGGCGAGGAAGGCAAAAAAGAGGGAGGCCAGGATCATGGCTTGATCCTAGCCTCCCCCGGAGTGGGGTCTTTCCTACCGTGCCAGCGTGGCCAGCGTGGCGGTGGCGAACTCCTTGGCCGAGTGGTTCCACCGGGCCAGCAGGCCCTGCAGGTTTTCGCCGTCCGCACGGTGGGCGGGCAGCTGGTCCTGGAGGGTGGCCAGCACGCCGGTCCGCAGCTCGGTGTTGAAGTTGACCTTGCCTACGTTCATGGCCGCGGCTTTCACCAGTTCCCCGGCGGGGATGCCGGAAGCGCCGTGCAGCACCAGCGGAATGTGGACCCGGGCCGCAATGTCCTGGAGCACGTCCCAGCGCAGCCGCGGCTCGCCCTTGTACTTGCCGTGGACATTGCCCACGGCCACGGCAAGCAGTTCCGCGCCGGTACGGGACACGAAGTCCTCCACCTGCGCCGAGTCGGTCAGGCCTGCAACGTCGGCGCCGGACTGGTCTGCACCGAAGGCGCGGTCCTCGTCGCCGGCCAGGCCGCCAAGTTCCGCTTCGAGCACCACGTCCGGGCCCAGCAGGGCGCGGGCCGACTTGACCAGGGCAATGTTGTCCTCGTAGGGAAGGGATGAACCGTCGGCGAGGACCGAATCCGCCCCTGCCGCGACGGCGTCGGCCATCACCTTGAGGTCGCTGGCGTGGTCAAGCTGCACGGCCACCGGAACCGCGGCCGCGTCGGCCAGGGTGCGGAGCGCCGCTATGAGCCTGAGCCCGTTCGCGGTGGCGGCGGTCTTGGGTGCCACCAGCAGGATGGCACCGCGTCCTGATTCCTCTGCGGCGCCCACCACGGCCAGCGCGGTGGTGAAGTCGTAGCAGGTGAAGGCCGGCACGGCGGAACCCTGCTGCAGGGCGGTGGTGACCAGGTGGTCCAGTCGGGTACGCATCAGACGCCCAGGCCTCCCACCAGGATCCAGGCCACGAAGGTCAGCGCGAAGCCGGCCAGGCCCAGGATGGTAGTCAGGACGGTCCAGGTCTTCAGGCCGTCCGAGACGGTCAGGCCGTAGTATCGCACCACCACCCAGAAGCCGGCGTCCGTGACGTGGGAGAGGCCCAAGGCGCCGAAGCCGATGGCGATCACGATCACGGCGATCTGGGCCGGGCTGTAGCCGCCGCCGCTGACCGCTGCGGAGAGCAGGCCGGTGGTGGTCACGATGGCCACGGTGGCCGAACCCTGGGCGGCACGCAGTGCGAGGGAAATGATGAAGCCGAGCAGCAGCAGCGGCACGCCGAGCGTGTCCAGGGTCTTGGAGAGCGCCCCGCCGATGCCCGAGACCTGCAGGACGTTGCCGAAGACGCCGCCGGCAGCCACCACCATCAGGATGGAGGCGATGGGAGGCAGGGCGCCTTCGAAGATTTCACCGGTCTCCTTGAAGGACCAGCCGCGGCGGACCGCGAGCAGGAAGAAGGACAGCGCCACGGCCACCAGCAGGGCCAGGAACGGGTTGCCGATGAAGGCTGCCAGGCCGTAGAGGGGATCGCTCTTGGGGAGGATGAGGGTGCCGGCGGTACCCAGGAGGATCTGCACGATCGGGGCGGCGATCAGGAAAATGATCAGGCCCGGGCGAGGGGGTGCGATGGCGGCGGCACCGGGGCCGTCGTGGCCCACCTTGACCAGTGAGTCGGAACCGAACTCCTCCACCTGGGTCTTCACGGCCGGCAGCAGCTCGTAGTCCTTGCGGTTCATGATGGACGCCACCCAGTAGGACAGGAAGCCGAGCGGAATGCAGATGAGCAGTGAGATCAGGGCGATCAGCCCGATGTCGGCACCCAGCACGCCGGCGCCGGCAACGATCCCCGGGTGCGGCGGAACGGCCACGTGGATGGCGAGCATGATGCCGGCCATGGGCAGGCCGAACTTAACCGGGTGGACTTTGGCGATCTTGGCGAAGGCGTAGACGATGGGCACCAGCACGATGATGCCGACTTCGAAGAACACGGGGATGGCCACCAGGAAGCCGACGGCGGTCAGCGCCACGGCCACCCGGCGGGCGCCGAGTTTGCGGGTGAAGTGGTCGGCCAGCGACTGGACACCGCCGGAGACCTCGATCATGCGGCCCAGCACGGCGCCGAGCGCGATCAGGATGGCCACCTTGCCCATGGTGCTGCCCACGCCGCCGGACACCACGGTGAAGATGTCCTGCAGCGGGATCGTGGCGGCCACGGCAACCAGGATGCTGACGGTCAGCAGGGCCACGAACGCCTGGATCTTGAAGCGGATGATCATCACCAGCAGGATGGCGATGCCAACGGCGGCGATGGTGAGCAGCAGCGGGGTGCCCAGCTCCACGGCGGGCTTGATGGCCGGAGCATCGGCCGCCCGCTGTATCAGCGGGCTCATCAGGTGGTTCACGGGAAATGTCTCCTTTGACGTGCCGGTCCGGGGCAGACGGGCATCAGGTATCACGGCGGGGATGGAACGCTGCGGAACTAAGCCGCAACGCTGGGAGGTACGACGACGGCGGAGGGGGGACCGCCGTCGTCGTACCGTTCGGGGGGAGAGACGCTTACTTGGTCCTCTTGGCCGGGGCGACCACCTTGATGACGGCGGAGTCATCGGCCGCGGCGAGGCCCTGGGCCTGGCCCAGCAGGTAGAGCTGCTCGGCGGCGGCGGCAACGGGGGCTGCCAGCCCGGCCGCGCGGGTGGCTTTGCCCACGATGCCCATGTCCTTGACGAAGATGTCCAGGCGGGACAGGACCTCGGCGCCTTCCTCGTTGTAGGCCTCCAGGATGCGGGGGCCACGGTTGGAGAGCATGAAGGAACCGGCAGCGCCGGCTTCGAGGGCGGCGAGGGTCTTGGCCTGGTCCAGTCCTAGCGCGTCGGCCAGGGCCAGGGCCTCGGCGGCCGCGGCGATGTGGACGCCGCACAGGAGCTGGTTGACGGTCTTCAGGGCCTGGCCGTCGCCGGGGTTGTCACCCACCACGGTGAGCGTGGAGGCCAGCAGGTCCAGGGCGGGGGCGGCCTTTTCGCGGGCTTCGGGGGACGCGCCGACGACGATCAGCAGGTCGCCTTCGCCGGCGCGCTTGGGGCCGCCGGACAGCGGGGCGTCCACCAGGTCCACCCCGTATTCGGCCAGCTTGGCCACGGTGGCGGGGATGGCGTCGGTGCCCACCGTGCTGCCGAGGATGACGACGGCGCCCGGCTCCAGGACGGAGGCCACGCCGTTTTCGCCGAAGAGGACGTCGTTGAGCTGCTCGCCGTTGCGGACGGCCAGGAGGACGGCGTCCGCTCCCTTGGCGGCTTCGCGGGCGGTGGTGAAGGTGGCGATGCCGGCTTCTTCGGCGAGCTTGAGGCGGGGCTCGGCGATGTCGAAGCCGTGGACTGTGAGCTGGGAGGCCAGTCGGGTGGCCATGGGCAGGCCCATGGCGCCGAGGCCCAGGACGGTGATGGTGTAGTTGCTGGTCATGGTGTTCTCCGTTGAATTTGTTCGGAACTCTTAGAACTTGTTGCTGAGCTTGCGGGTGACCTGGGCCAGGGAGTCGTCGTCGCCCACGTTGCCGGCGAACACGATGTAGGGGATGCCCTTGGCGGGGCCGTCCACCGGTTCCCAGAGGCTGACGATGCCCGGGAGCATGGGGCCGCGGACAATGCCGTGCCGGATTTCCAGGCCGTGGGCGGCGACGTCGGAGGACGTGATCCCGCCCTTGGCGATGACGAACCGCGGCGGGAAGGTCTTCAGGGTCCGGTTGACCACGTCCACGACGGCGGCGGAGACGGTACGGGCGATCCGCAGGCTTTCGGCGGGGTCGTCCGTCTTGATCAGCAGGCGGCTGGTGTGGACGATCACGTCGCCGGCGTGTAGGGCCTCGACCACGGCGTCCACCGTGCGGTCCAGGTGCTCCTTGGCGTTGGGGTCGGCTGTTCCAGCTTCGGCGGCGAGGAGCTTCTCGACGTCGATCTCGATGATGCGCGCCGAGCTGTGTTCGGCGGTGAGGACGTTGAGCTGCCGTGTGGTCACGCCGACGTGCGAGCCCACCACGATCAGGCCGCCCGCCTCCGACGGGGTGTTGCCTGCGTAGGCCTCTTCGGAAGTCAGTGCGGCCCGGATCTCCTGGCCGATGCGGCCGCGGACGAACGGCGGGCCCACTCGGTACAGGAGCTTCTTGCCGCGGCGTTCTGCCTCTTCCAGTCCCAGCGCCAGGGCGCGGAAGTCATTCTCGGTGACGATGTCCGCCACGATGGGCGTGGAATCGGTGGCGGGCTCGATGGCGTCCGCGATCGCCTTGGCGGAGATGGCCGGGTCCTGGGCGGCGGCGCCGGCACGGATGATGTTCAGGTCCAGGACGATCACTGAGTCCGCCGGGAACCTGCCCTGGGATTTCTCGGCGACGTAGTCGGCCATGACGGAGGTGCTGAAGCCGAAGGACGCATCCTTGGCGAATTCGGTCTCGGAGACGGGGACCACGGTGCCCTTCGCGTCACCGGTGCCGCGCATGTAGTGGACGCCGCCGATGGTGAGCCGGCCGGCGTCTGGGAATGCGGGGACCAGGACCACGCCGTCGGTCTTCTCGCCGCTGACCCCGGCAACGGTGGCCGCGATGACGTCAGGCTCCAGGGGGTAGTGGCCGCGGAGGGTGGAGTCGCTGCGGCTGACGAATCCCAGCCGCAGGGAGTCGGGCGATCCTGCCGCCGCGAGGGCGTTGCGGACCACTTCCTCATTGCGGGCAGCCGCTTCGGCGGGGTCGAGGGACCGGGTGTTGGTGAGGACGTAGACCGCGGGCTTTCCCTGCGCAAAAGCCCAGCTGAAGTCCTCTACGTCCCATCTGGTGAGCACGGGGAGGTCTGCCACGGACTGGGTGCCGGTGGGGTCGTCGTCGAGCACCACCAGGACGCGGGGAACCTCTGCGTTGGAAGCGGCCAGGGAGCCGGCAACGAGCCCTGCGGGGATCTCGAGGTCAGCCGGATAGGCGGCCAGAAGGTCTGCTTCAAGCGTCACAGTGCACTCCATTGTGTAGCGATCCGGGACCCGGATACTGATGTAAAGGTAACTGTAAGATGTCTGACATCTTGCATTTGAATGTTAGTGTGGCACACGGCATAAAGACGCGCAAGTAGACTTGTCTGACATATCCGCCGGGCGTTGGCCGGAAGCAGGAAGCGGGGGAACCATGGCAAGGAAATCGCTGGTCGGCATCGTGGCCGATGAGCTGCTGGACCGCATCATCGAAGGCGAGTTTCCGCCCGGCGCCACGGTTCCGGGCGAACTGGAACTCAGCGCCCGCCATGAAGTCAGCCGCATGACGGTCCGTGAAGCGATGAAGACGCTCCAGGCCCAGCAGATCCTCAGCGTCGAACGAGGGCGGGGGACGTTCGTCAACCCCCTGAGCCGGTGGACATCGCTGGAAGCGGTGCTGCGGGCGGCATCGGAGGGCAAGAACGACGCCGACGCCTCCATCCAGCTCATCGAGCTCCGCCGGATGCTGGAAACAGGAGCCTGCGAACTTGCCGCCGGACGCATCTCGGAGGAGGACATTGCCTCCTTGTTCGCCTACGTCTCGGCCATGAAGGCCGCCAACAGCATCAACGACGTCGCAGCGTTCGTAGAGGCCGATCTCGGCTTCCACGATGTCATCCTGCGCGCGTCGGGGAACGTCTTCGTCTCCGTCCTGTTCGAGCCGCTGCACCGCGTCCTGGAAAAGCGCCGGGCCGAGACGTCGGCGGTACCGGCCATTCAGGAACACGCCATCGGACACCACCAGAACATCGCCGAGGCCCTTGAGTCCCGCGACCCGGCCCGCTCACGCACCGCTATGGACGCCCACATGCAGCAGACCCTGGACGACCTGCGGAACCTGGTCCTGCCCGCCAAGTGAGCCCGCGGGCGGCGGCCCGTATGAAGGGGGCCGGCCCCTCTGGTCAACGCTCTCGCAGTGCCACTAGGCTTCAGGGACGGCCCGCAACCGGGAGCAACGATGATCACGAGGAGCGAAGTTGTCCAACCACACGTACAGCATTTCTGAAATTGTCGGCACCTCCACCGAAGGCGTGGACGACGCGGTCCGGAACGGGATCGCCAAAGCCTCCCAGACCCTCCGGAACCTCGACTGGTTCGAGGTGAAGGAGATCCGCGGCCACCTGGAGGAGGGCAAGGTCGCTGACTGGCAGGTAACCATCAAACTCGGCTTCCGGCTGGAAGATCACTGAACACCCCAGCCTTAACGCCGGGAGGTCGTGAAGCGATGGCTTCACGACCTCCCGATTTTAAGTTTGGTGCCCCGGGCCCGTGCGTTAGTTGGCTGTTCCCGGGCTGCGGCGCCGCCAGACCGTTGGGACGCCGTCGAACGCGGGGAAAACCTGGCCTTCGAAGAAGGACAGGACGGTGCGGGAATCGGAGTCCGGGCTCCAGAGTCCGGAGGCCGGGCAGTGCGAACCCGTGGCTGTGGACGTGGCGCCGGCGGAGGCCTGGCGTTCCTTCAGCAGTGCGATGCGTTTCATCGTTGAGACCATCCTGGGGTGGTAAGAACCGTGCGGGGAAGCTTGTTCTTCAACCCTAGGAAACGGCCGGGCAAAGCCCAATGGGCGGCTGGCCAGAATCGGCGCCATTCGCTGGACGAACGTACAGTTACGGTACCGAGCCGCGGCGCTTAGTCCGCCGGCCCGCCGTCGGCCACCGCCGCTGCGTCCCGCAGCGTGCCTGCATCCCCGGCACCTGGAGCACTGGCGGCACCCAGGCTGCCAAGCAGGGCCAATGCGTCCGACGACGGCGAGCCCGGCCGGGCGGAATACACCCGCAGCATCTGGTCGGGATCCTCCGGCAGGACCAGGTTCTCGAAATTCAGTTCCAGGTCGCCCACCGCCGGATGGTGCAGCCGGACAGTGCCCGCCGCCCTCGTGGCCACCCGGTGCCCGGCCCACCACTGACGGAAATGCTCGCTGTTCACGGCCAACTCCCCCACCAGGTGGTTGGCCTGCGGATCGTTGGGATGCCGGCCCACGTCGAGCCGAAGGGATCCGGCGGCTTCGGCAGCCACCGTCTTCCAGTCCCTGAAAAGCTCCCGCGCCGCTGGATCAAGGATGGTCCAGCGGGTGAGGTTCCGCTCCGCCGCCGGCAGCGCCGGAAAATCGGCGAACAGCAGGAACGCCATCCGGTTGCCGGCCAGGACATCGCTGCGCCGGCCCAGCACCAGGGCGGGCACCTCCCCCACCGCGTCGAGGAGCTGGCGCAGCGCGGGCCGGACGCCCTGCGCTGCGGCCGTACCGGCCTCGCGCGGACCACCGGCACAGTTCTCCAGCAGGTCCAGCATGTGTGCGTGCTCGCTGCTGTCCAGCCGCAGCGCCCTCGCGACGGCGTCCAGGACGGTGCGTGAGGGGTGGATGTTGCGCCCCTGCTCCAGCCGGACGTAGTAGTCGGTACTGACCCCGGCCAGCCGCGCCACTTCCTCCCGCCGCAGCCCCGGAACCCTGCGGGCACCGGTGCTGGGACCCGTTCCGGCAACCTCCGGACTCAGCCGGGACCGCATGGCTTTGAGGAATTTTCCGAACTCGGCGCTTTGACCCATGCAGACCATTCTGCCCGGGAAGGGTGCCCCGCTCCACCCAAAAGGTAGGACTGGGAATCCTAGGAAAAACAGGAACAGCCTTCTCTGCTGACTTGTCGGGCAAAAGTGCATAGGCTCAGGAGTGAGCCAGCGGAAACCGCTTTCTTCGTCGAGCAGCCGGCACCGATCCACATCACCATCGTCCTAGGAGCACACCCATGTCAGAGCTGACACTCAACAACGGCGTCACCATCCCGCAACTTGGCTTCGGCGTTTTCCAGGTTCCGCCGGAAGACACCCAGCGCACCGTCGAGGACGCCCTCGAGGCCGGCTACCGCCACATCGATACCGCCGCCGCCTACCGCAACGAGGCCGGAGTGGGTGCGGCGCTTGCCGCCACCGGCATCGCCCGCGACGAGATCTTCGTAACCACCAAGCTGCGCAACGGCGAGCAGGGCCGCGCGCAGGAGGCGTTCCAAAACAGCCGCAAAGCACTGGGCCTGGACTTCATCGACCTCTACCTCATCCACTGGCCGGTGCCCTCACAGGGTTTGTTCGTCCAGGCGTGGAAGGAGATGGAGCGGTTGTACCAGAACAAGGAAATCCGCGCGATCGGGGTCTCGAACTTCTTGTCCGACCACCTGGACACCCTGCTTGAGTCCGCCGAAACCGTCCCCGCCGTCAACCAGATCGAACTGCACCCCAGCTACCAGCAGGCGGACCTCGCCGCAAAGTGCCGGGACCTGGGCATCGCCGTGGAGGCGTACAGCCCGCTGGGCCAGGGCGGGGACCTGAACGGAAACGCCGTCACCGCGATTGCCAGCGCCCAAGAGGCCACCACCGCCCAAGTGGTACTCGCCTGGCACCTGGCCCAGGGAAACATCGTCATCCCCAAGTCGGCCAACCCCGGCCGGATCCGGGAAAACTTCGCGGCATCATCGCTCACGCTCTCCGCCGACGAACTGGCCGCCATCACGGCGCTTGAGTCCGGTGCCCGCATCGGGTCCGATCCCGCCGTCGCGGCCTTCACCCAGATGTAGGTTTCGACAAGCCCGACCACCTGGTCGACAAGCTCCACCACCGAAAGGAATTTCCGTGCAGTACACCCACCTGGGCCGGTCCGGCCTGAAAGTTTCCCGCCTCTGCCTTGGCACCATGAACTTCGGGCCGCAGACGGAGGAAGCGGACGCCCACAGCATCATGGACTCCGCCCACGCGTCCGGCATCAACTTCTTCGACACCGCCAACGTCTACGGCGGGGCAGACCACCGCGGCTGGACCGAGGAAATCATTGGGCGCTGGTTCGCCAAGGGCGGCGAGCGCCGCGAGCACACCGTCCTGGCCACCAAGCTCTACGGCACCATGACGGACCGGCCCAACGAGTCCAAGCTCTCGGCACTGAACATCCGCAGGGCCCTGGATGCGAGCCTCAAGCGGCTGCAGACGGACTACATCGATGTGTACCAGTTCCACCACATCGACCGTGACACACCGTGGGACGAGATCTGGCAGGCCATCGAGGTGGCGGTGCAGCAGGGAAAGATCCTGTACTCCGGCAGCAGCAACTTCGCCGGCTGGCACATCGCCCAGGCCCAGGAAGCGGCGCGGCGCCGGAATTACACCGGGCTGGTCAGCGAACAGTCCATCTACAACCTGTTCATGCGGCAGGTGGAGCTGGAAGTCATCCCGGCGGCGCAGCAGTACGGCCTGGGCCTGATCCCCTGGTCACCGCTGCAGGGCGGCCTGCTGGGCGGCGTGCTGAAGAAGGAGCGGCAAGGCGTGCGGCGTACCGAAGGCCGCGCCGCCGAGACGCTGAAGAAGCATGAAGACCAGATCCGCCAATACGAGGACTTCGCCGACGAACTGGGGCACGAACCGGGCGACGTCGCACTGGCGTGGCTGCTGCACCAGCCCGCCGTGACCGCCCCGATCGTGGGCCCGCGCACGCAGGAACAACTGGATGCCGCCATCCGCGCCCTGGACGTCACACTCGACGCAGACGCGCTCAAGCGGCTTGACGACATCTTCCCCGGCCACCGCACGGCACCGGAAGACTACGCGTGGTAACTCCCCTGGCTGCCGGCACGGTGGCGCCACGGAACCTCCTCTTCATCGGCGGCACCGGGGTCATCAGCGCGGCGGCGGCAGAACACGCCGTCGCGCTCGGCCACCGGCTGACCATCCTGAACCGGGGCCAATCCACCAGGCCGGTTCCGGACGGTGCTGAAGTGCTGCACGCGGACGTCCGGGATGCGGCCGCGGTCCGTGAGGTGCTGGGCGGCAGGGAGTTCGACGCCGTGGCGGACTTCATCGCCTATACCCCGGACCAGGCGCAAGCCAGCATGGATCTGTTCCGGGACCGGGCGGCACAGTACGTCTTCATCAGCTCCGCCTCCGCCTACCAGAAGCCGCCCACCAGGCTGCCCATCCTGGAGTCCACGCCGTTGAAGAACCCCTTCTGGCAGTACTCCCGGGACAAGATCGCGTGCGAGGAGCTGTTGTTCCGGGCCTACCGGGAAGAGGACTTTCCGCTGACCGTGGTCCGGCCGTCGCACACCTACGACCGCACCAAAATCGCCATGGTGGGCGGCTGGACGGACATCCACCGGATGCGGAGCGGGCTTCCGGTCATGGTGCACGGCGACGGTACGTCACTCTGGACGCTGACGCACAGCAAAGACTTCGCGAAGGCGTTTGTTGGCCTGCTCGGAAGGCCCCAGGCGGTGGGTGAAAGCTACACCATCACCTCCGACGAATACCTGCCGTGGAACCAGATCTACCGGCTGTTCGCCCGGGCGGCCGGCGTCCGTGAACCCGAACTGGTGCACGTGGCATCCCAGACCATCGCCGCGCACGACCAGGAACTGGGGTCAAACCTGCTGGGCGACCGGTCCCACTCGGTGGTCTTCGATAACACCAAGATCAAATCCTTGGTCACGGACTACACCGCCACCATCCCGTTTGCGGACGGAGCCCGGGAAATTGTCCAGTGGTACGACGCCCACCCGGAGCTGCAGCAGGTCAACGAGGCCTACATGCAGCTTTCGGACAAGCTCACCGGCTGGGCCCGGCAAGGCGCCTGATCCGTACCTGCCGGCGTGGCCGGCCTGCCGCACCATCCCGCGGCAGGCCGGCCACAGTGCCGCTGTGCTAGATTTCGGCGCATGACCCCACCCCCTCCCAGCCATCCTGCCGACGGGCCTGTCGCCGCCGCCATCGAACTCCTGGCAAAGCAGGGTTTCGATGCAACGTCTGTTGAGGAACTCGCGGAGGCCTCGGGCATGAGCCGCAGCACGTTCTTCCGGAGGTTCGGATCCAAGGAGGATGTGGTCTTCGCTGACCACGAGCGCATCCTGCAGCAGGTGAACACCCGGCTGGCGGACTCACGGCTGGAGCCACTGGCCGCCGTCGCGGACGCCGCGCTCCTGGTGTTCGACCACCACTTGCGGAACCGCGCAACGTCCCTGGCCCGGTACGGGCTCCTGCAGGCGGTGCCGGCCCTCCGGGACCGGGAACTGGTCACCTCCCACCGCTATGAACGGGCATTCCTGCGGTACCTCAACGACACCCTGCCCAGGGACGGCCGCCGCGAGTACGCGGCCGTTGCCTTCGCCGCAGCCGTGGTGGCCGTGCACAACGCCTTCCTGCGGCAGTGGCTTCGCGCGCCCTTCGCGGCCGGGGAATCCGGGCAGCCTGACAGGTCGGCAGCCCTCGCCCGTGAACTCGCGGCCCTGGCCGAAACGTTCCGGCCAACCCTCCTCGGTCCCGGCGCCCCTGTTGACGCCACGGAGCAAAGGGCGGCCACCGTCGTCGTCACCGTGCTCGCCGGCCCGGCAGACAAGGATGCCATCGCCCGGGCGGTCCGCGATGCGTTGCCCTGACGCCCAGCCGCATCTGGTACGGAGTTTCTTGACGTGGAACTGCGTTTCAGTGCATTCTTAGTCGGTGCGGCGTGAGCCACATCACCCGGGTGGCCCGCAGCCGCCGCTGAACCAGAGGATGCAGACATGACGACGACGTCGCCCAGCCCAGCACCCACCGTCACCGGCGGTGCGCCGGACTTCCCGGCCGGGACGGTGGAACCCGAGTACCTTCTCACCGAGGCCCTCGGCACCGATCCCGCCTCCGTCTTCGCCGGCATCAGCGCCGAGGACCGGAAGTACTGGGACCGCGCCCGCTGCTTCGTCCAGGAGGAAGTCCTCCCCGTCATTGACGGCTACTGGGAGCGCGGCGAGTACCCGCTCCACCTCCTCCACCGCCTCGGCGAACTGGACCTGCTCCGCGACGGCACCGCCGTGGACGGCTTCGAACCGATGAGCAGCATGGCCGCCGGACTGGTGAACATGGAAATCAGCCGCGGGGACGGATCCGTGGCCACCATGATCGCGGTCCAGGGCGGCCTCGCCCTGCGGTCCGTCGCCGAGTGCGGATCCGAGGCGCAGAAGGAACGCTGGCTGCCCGCGATCGCCCGCGGAACCGAGTACGCAGCCTTTGCCCTCACAGAGCCCACCCATGGATCCGACTCCGTAGCCCTGGAAACCACGGCAACCCGCACTGACGGCGGATTCCTGCTCAATGGCGAAAAGAAGTGGATCGGCAACGGCTCCATCGGCGGGGTCAGCGTTGTCTGGGCGCGCGGCGACGATGGCCAGGTGCACGGCTACCTGGTCCCCCAGGATTCCCCCGGCTACGCCGCCACCAGGATCGAGGGCAAGCTGGCCCTTCGCGCCATCTGGCAGGCCCACATCCGGCTGGAGAACGTCTTCGTCCCCGAAAGCAACGTCCTGCCGGGCGCACGCACGTTCAAGGACACCGCCCGCGTCCTGTTGGCGACCCGGCTCGGCGTGGCCTGGTCCGCCGTCGGGCATGCCACGGCCTGCTACGAGACAGCCGTCCAGTACGCCAAGCAGCGCAAGCAGTTCGGCCGGCCGCTGGCCGCGTCCCAGATCATCCAGGAGCGCCTGGCGCGGATGCTCAGCGAACTGGCCACCATGCAGCTCATGGTGGTGCAGATGACCCGGCTCGACGAAGCCGGAACGCTGACCCCGGAGCAGGCCTCGCTGGTCAAGTACACCTGCACCCGGACGGCCCGCGGGATCGCCTCCAATGCCCGCGACATGTTGGGCGGCAACGGCATCCTGCTGGCCAACCGGGTGGCCCGGCACCTGGCCGATATCGAAGCGATCCATACCTACGAAGGCACCGAAACCGTGCAGGCCCTGATCATCGGCCGCGGCATCACGGGTGTCTCCGCCTTCGCCTGACCCTTACCGGCTGACTTTGGCCGCCCCATCGTCCCGAAAGGACTGTTCTTGAACCAGAACGCCAACATCCCCGTCATCCTCGGCGGCGCCCGGACACCTTT
Source organism: Arthrobacter sp. 135MFCol5.1 (assembly GCF_000374865.1). Taxonomy (GTDB): domain Bacteria; phylum Actinomycetota; class Actinomycetes; order Actinomycetales; family Micrococcaceae; genus Arthrobacter. The sequence continues at coordinate 36,565 of NZ_KB895470.1, forward strand.
TGGCAGGTTCCGCGGCGGCCTCACCCCCTTCTCCTCGAGCGAGCTGGGCGCCCACGCGATCCGGGCGGCGCTGGAACGGACGGGCGTGGCCCCGGAACTCATCGGAGCCGTCATCGTGGGGCAGGTCATCCAGGCCGGGGCCGGCCAGGGCCCGGCGCGGCAGGCCAGCCTGGCCGCCGGCATCGGCTGGGACGTTCCCACCATCACCATCAACAAGCTCTGCCTGTCCGGCCTGACGGCAGTCATTGATGCCGCCCGGATGATCCGCACCGGCGAAGCCGACTTCATTGTCGCCGCCGGCCAGGAGTCCATGACCAATGCGCCGCACCTGGTCCCCGGGCTGCGCGCCGGCGTCGTCATCGGCGATGCCCCCATGCTGGACTCCCTGAACCATGACGGGCTCCAGGATCCGGTGAGCGGCAAACTGATGGGCGAGGCAACTGACGCCGGAAATGTTGAGCGCGGGATCACCCGTGCCGAGCAGGACGCCGTGGCCGCCCGCTCGCACCAGCGTGCCGAAGCGGCGCGCGCTTCCGGTGCCCTGGCAGAGGAAATCGCGCCGATCCAGGTACCGCAGCGCAAGGGCCCCGCCGTGACCCTTGAGCACGACGAGGGCATCCGGCCGGACACCACGGCCGAATCGCTGGCGCAGCTCCGGCCTGCCTTCTCAAAGGATGCCGCAGCCACCATCACCGCCGGCTCGGCGTCGCCCCTGTCCGACGGCGCGGCGGCGCTGGTGATTGCCAGCAAGGCCGCCGCCATCGCCGCGGGGCTGGAATGGATCGCCGAGATCGGCGCACACGGCCAGACTGCAGGCCCGGACGGATCGCTGCACTCCCAGCCCGCCCGGGCCATCGAGCGTGCCCTCAAGGTCGAGGGCCTCAGCACGCAGGACCTCGACCTGGTGGAAATCAACGAGGCCTTCGCCTCGGTCCTGATCCAGTCCGCGAACGATCTTGGAATCGACGCCGAAACGGTCAACGCCGAGGGCGGGGCGATTGCCCTGGGCCACCCCGTCGGCGCCTCGGGCGCCCGCCTGGTGCTGCACCAGGCATTGGCGCTGAAACGGCGTGGCGGCGGCACCGGCGTCGTAGCCCTCTGCGGGGGCGGCGGCCAAGGCGACGCCCTCATCCTCAAAGCCTGACCCTCCCACCAGCGAGTCCCTCCCACCAAGGAAGCAGGCCATGACCAACACCAGCACCGCCGACGGTTTTGCCACCATCTCCGTCGCCGCCATCCTGGCCGAATCGGCACACCGGACCCCGGACAGCGTTGCCCTCGTCGTCGGTGAGGACCAGGTCAGCTACCGGGACCTGTGGAGCCAGACCCGCGCCTACGCCGGAGCGTTGCGGGCCCGCGGCATAGGTCCGGGAGACGCCGTCGCCGTCCTGATTCCCAACGTTCCGGACTTCGCGCGGGTTTATTACGCCATCCTGTCCCTGGGCGCCATCGTGGTCCCCGTGCACGCCTTGCTCAAGGCCCGTGAGATCGAATATGTCCTGCAGGACAGCGGGGCCGGGCTGCTGATCTGCGCTGCCCCGCTCCTGGCCGAGGGTGCGGCGGGTGCTGCCGCCAGCGGAGTGGACGTGGTGACGGTGTTGGCACCGGACGACGACGGGTTCCCCCGGCTGGAGACGGAGGCCGCCGCCGCCGACCCCATCCGGACCTATGAACCCTGCCGCCCCTCGGACACGGCCACCATCCTTTACACCTCGGGCACCACGGGCAAACCGAAAGGGGCGCTGGGCACGCACTTCGCCCTGGTGGAACAGACCAGCGTCCTGCTCACCAGCGTGATGGACTTCCGGCCCGGCGACGTCCTGTTCGGTGGACTGCCCCTGTTCCACACCTTTGGCCAGACCGTTGTCCTCAACACGGGACTCCGCGCCGGCGCCACGATCGTCCTGATGCCGCGATTCACCGGCGCAGACGCCCTGCAGCTGCTGGTAAAGCACGACGTGAACATCTTCCTCGGCGTGCCCACCATGTACGTGGCTCTCCTGGAAGCCGCCAAGTCAGCGCCTGAACGGCCGGCGGCCTTGCGGTACGGCATCTCCGGCGGGGCCTCCCTTCCGCTGGCCGTGATGGACCGGTTCCGCGACGTCTTTGGGGTGGAAATCCATGAAGGCTACGGCCTCACCGAGACCTCCCCGGTGGCCGCCTTCAACCACGTGGGCACCCCTCCCCGGCCGGGAACCATCGGGGTCCCGATCTGGGGCGTGGACATCGAGATCGCCCGTCCCGAGACGGTGGAAAGCATCGAACTGCTGCCCAACGGGGAACTGGGCGAGCTCGTGATCCGCGGACACCTGCTGATGAAGGGCTACCTCAACCGCCCGGAGGCAACGGCAGAAGCCGTGGTGGACGGCTGGTTCCGCAGCGGCGACCTTGGGACAAAGGACGACGACGGCTACCTCACCATCGTGGACCGCAAGAAGGACATGATCATCCGCAACGGATACAACGTCTATCCCCGGGAGGTGGAGGAAGTCCTGCTGACCCACCCGGCCGTGGTCAGCGCCGCCGTTTACGGAATTCCGGACGAGATGCATGGGCAGGAGATCGCGGCCGCAATCGTACTGGACCCGGGAGCCGCCGTCACCGAATCCGAGCTGGTCGAGTTCGCCAGCACCCGACTGGCGGCCTACAAGTACCCGCGGGTGGTCAGGATCCTCTCCGAACTGCCCCTCGGACCAAGTGGAAAGATCCTCAAGCGGAAACTGGCCGGGGACGCCGGCTAAGCCCGCGGGACCGGCACACCGGAGGACAAACCCCAAAGCTTCCCCCGAAACCTCATGGACGAAGGCACCGCCGCGGCCGATTCAGGGCAGACTGATGCCATGACACTTGCACCGCTCATCCCCCTCAATGACGGCAACAGCATTCCCCAAATGGGCCTTGGCACCTGGCCGCTGGACGACGACCAGGTGGCTGCCGCCGTCGTACATGCCGTGGAAGCCGGGTACCGGCACATCGATACCGCCGTGAAGTACGCCAACGAACGCGGCGTGGGCAACGGCATCCGGGCGAGCGGACTGGACCGCAGCGAGCTCTTCATCACCACCAAGCTCGACGGTGAGTTCCAGGGCCACGACCGCGCCGTCTCAGGACTGGAAGGCTCGCTGAAACGCCTGGGCCTGGAGTACGTGGACCTTCTGCTGATCCATTGGCCCCTCCCGGGCAGGGACCAATATATTTCCACCTGGCAGACGTTCGAGCGGCTGCAGGCGGAGGGGAAGGCCAGGTCCATTGGGGTGTCCAACTTCAAGCCGTCGCACCTGGAGCGCCTGATGGCGGAGACGGACGTGGTGCCCGCGGTCAACCAGGTCCAGCTCAGCCCCGCAATTACCCGGACCGCTGAGCGCGAATTCCATGCCAGGCACGGGATCGTCACGGAATCCTACAGCCCATTGGGCGGATCCGGAGCGGGTTTGCTGGGTGCCCCCATTCTGGCGCAACTGGCGGAAAAACACGGGAAAACATCCGGCCAGCTGGTCCTGCGATGGCACATACAAAACGGATTGGTAACGATTCCCAAGACCTCTTCCCCGGAGCGGATGCGGGAGAATCTGGACGTGTTCGATTTCGCCCTGGATCCGCAGGATCTAGCGGAACTTTCGGTATTGGACGAGGGTCCCGGCGCCGGCAACGATTCCGACAAAACCGGGCATTAAGAACAGCCTGGACAGCACTTTTCCAAAAAACAGGTTGGCAAATAGATAGTAAGCATGATTACTATTGAGCCAGAAGGATGAAGTGCCTCCGGGACCCGGAGGCCTCCTCTACCTAGGAAGAGAGCAACAAATGGGATTTATTGCATTTCTGATTCTCGGACTTATCGCTGGTGCGATCGCTAAGGCGATCCTCCCGGGCAGGCAGGGTGGCGGCTGGGTCGTCACGCTGATCCTGGGCGTTGTTGGCGCGCTCCTCGGCGGCTGGCTGGGCGGAATGATCTTCGGCAGTGGACTGCAGGAGTTCTTCTCCATCCAGACGTGGCTGCTGGCGATCGTCGGCTCGCTGATCGTCCTTGCCATCTACGGCATGGTCACTCGGCGCAGCGCCCGCTAACAGCTCGGGCAAGCCAGGAAGCCGGCTTGGGGACACCCTCCCCAGGCCGGCTTTCATTTTCTCCGGCAACGGGTGCCCCCGCGTATGCCGGAACTGACAACCCTCTCGCAGAGCAGGAGTTCATCATGAAAAACAAGCTTCTTTTGGGTGTGGGCGTGGCTGTCGGCTACGTTCTCGGCTCACGGTCCGGCCGTGCAGCGTATGAGAAGCTGAAAGCCCGCGCGGCCGGCCTGTGGGACAGCAAGCCGGTTCAGGACAAGGTGGCAGCAGCCACGGAGGCCGTCAAGGAAAAGGCCCCCGAAGTGGCCGACCAGCTCGGCGAAGCCGCCCGCAGGGCAGGCACTGTGGTTGGCTCCGCACTGCACCGCGAGGGTGCCTCCGACGGGAGCCGGACCTCCGCCACCGTTACCGGCACCCCACCGGCTGAGAGTGCGGCGGGGCTGGGCGAGGACCACATTCCCGCCCACAGCACCCACCCGGAGACCACCAACCTTGGCACCTCGGACGCGACCGCAGGAAAGGCCTGACTCCAGGTCTATTTGTTTGCATTTAGCGCTGCGGCCGTGTGACAAGCACAGCCGGCCAGTGTTGTGCTACAACTGAATCGCCTTGCTGGCCGTCGCGATCCTTGGGGGACGCGGCGGCCGGCATCGTCTTAAGTGTGGCGGGGTCACTTCCTTAGGCAAAATTCCTGCCCCGCGACAGCACTTAGCCCCGGCTGGTCCCGGGCAGGGCGCGCCCCGCCACCACCGTCGCGTCCAAGTCCTCCGAGCGGACCGTCTGCGTCCGGAACCCGGCCGCAGCCAGGATTGCAGATGTGCCGGCCGCCTGGCGTTCACTGGTTTCGATCAGCAAGTGTCCCCCGGGCGCGAGCCACTCGATGGAGCCGGCGGCAACGCGGCGGTGGAAGTCCAGCCCGTCCTCGCCGCCGTCCAGTGAAGCCACCGGCTCGTAGAGCCGGGCTTCGGGCGGCATGGTCCTGATGGCCCCGGTGGGCACATAGGGCGCGTTGACGGCCAACAGCCCGACCCGGCCGTGCAGCGAGGAAGGGAGTGCCTCGAACAGATCGCCCCGATGGACGCGGCCGCCCAGCGGCCCGATGTTTCGCATCGCACACCGTGCGGCTGTGGCGTCGATGTCGGCCGCGTGCAGCTCCACACCGGGCAGCGCGTAGAGGATGGCAGCCCCCATGGCGCCGGACCCGCAGCACAGGTCGACGACCACCTGAGCTACCGCCAGGGAAGAGCCGGACAAGAGGGCCACAGCATGGTTGACCAGCAGTTCAGTACGGCGACGCGGTACGAAAACCCCGGGCTCGACAACAATGCGGCGGCCCGCGAACTCCGCCCAGCCCAGCACGTACTCCAGCGGCACCCCTTCAACGCGCCGCTGCACATTCAGCGCGAGCTCCGCAGGCCCGGACGCGTCCGACAGCAGCAGCCGGGCCTCCTCCTCGGCGAAAACGCAGCCGGCGGAACGCAGGAGGGTGGCGATGTGGCCGAAGGCCCGGGTGGGGTGGCTGTCAACGGCGCTTGATTCAGGATCTGGCATATCGACGCCTCTCATGTGAATCAGCGGGAACACTCACCGACACCGTCCGCCACCAGTCTGGATCGGCATGCGGTGGACAACGAAAACTGCAGAAGACGGCATCGTCGCCTGCTGCAACAGCCGGACTTCCCCATGCTAACGGCCAGCCCGATGCAGGGAAATGGGGCCAAGTGTTGAAAGGATGGAACCATGACCACCGGCACAGCCAGCAGCGCTCTTTGGATCGGCAGCTACACCGACGACGCAGGCGGCCGTGCCAGCGGCATCGGCGCGGTGGGCACGCGCCAGGACGGAAGCCTTGAATGGCTGGGCACGGCGGTCGAGGCCCCGTCGCCGTCGTTCGTGGCCGTCCACCCAACTCAGCCGGTGGTGTACGCGGCCGCCGAGCACCGCCAGGAAGTGCGGGCCTACCGCCGCCGGGGCAATTTCGGTTTGGAGCCGCACGGACAGCCCCAACCGGCCGGCGAGGCCACGTGCCATGTCGCCGTGGATCCGGCCGGGCGGTTCCTCACTGCGGCGTGCTGGGGTGACGGTCAGGTCCTCCTCTACGAATTGGATAACGACGGCGCCATCACCGGGCGGTTCCCCGGCGCACCATCGGTGGATCCCTACGCCGGCACGGCCCCCGGCAGCCCCAGGCAAAGCCGCGCCCACGCCGGCCTGATGCTGCAGGACGGCCGCATCATGACCACCGACCTGGGCCATGACGTGCTCCGTATCTGGAACTATGTGCCGGGAACCGGGCTGGTGCCCGACCATCATGTGGTCCTCCCCCGCGGCAGCGGTCCCCGGCACATGGTCCAGCACCACACCGGCGCCGTTTTCATCGTGTCCGAATACTCCGTGGAGGTCTTCGTGGTCCGCGCGGACGCTGGCACCTACGAACTGATATTCAGCGGACCGGCCACAGCGAGCGGTGGCAAGGACAGCGATTCCGCGGCCGAGATCTGCCTCGGCCCCCAGGGCAGGTTCGCCTATGCCGGTGTCCGCGGCTCGAACATCATCAGCGTCCTGGCCGTCACAGAAGGCGGCACGGGACTCATCCCCGTCAAAGACGTCCCCAGTGGCGGTGACTGGCCCCGGCACCACCTGGTCCGGGGAAACCGGCTGCACGTAGCCCACGAACGGTCGGACAACATCGCCACATTTGACCTGGACCCCGCCAGCGGCATCCCCGGCCCGGTCCTGCACCGCCTTTCCACCCCGTCACCCACCGCCCTCATAAACGCCGGTTAACAGCAAGGCACCAGCGAACGCCAGCTTCCCCAAACGCTGGAGTAATCCGGTGCAAGCGCTTACAGTTGTGACTTGGTTCACAAGGACAGCAAGCTGCCCTTTCGAGCTCTCCTGCCGCATCCCCATGTCAACGGCACGCCTGTACAGCAGCGCTGCTTCCCAGGAAGGTCTCACCCTTGTTATTCCGCACCCCCCATGGCGCGCCCCCACGCGCCCACCTGCCGGCCACTCCGGCAGCATCCCAGCACGTCACTGCGTCCCGGCGGAACAAACGGTCCCGCCGCGCCGCATCCCGGCCAACTTCCGCAATCCACCTCACCGCTGCCCGGTCCGCCGCCGCATTGCTGGCAACGGCACTCGCCGCAGGCATCGCGGTCCTTCCGGCCCAGGCGGCGCCCGGCATCAAGGATCCCGGACCCAAGAACCCGGGCTCCGCTCCGGCACTGCATTCGCTGCGCGGCCCCGTGACCGACGAAAACTTCTACTTTGTCATGGCGGACCGGTTCAACAACGGCAGCACCGCCAACGACCAGGGCGGCCTGGGCCCGGATCCCATGGTGTCCGGCTTCGACCCCACCAAGAAGGGTTTCTACAACGGCGGCGACCTGGCCGGCCTGCGCAACAAGATCGATTACATCCAAGGCCTGGGCACCACCTCCATCTGGTTGACGCCCAGCTTCAAGAACAAGGCAGTCCAGCCGGAGGACAAGTCGGCCGGGTATCACGGTTACTGGGTCACCGACTTCACCCAGATCGATCCGCACCTGGGCACCAACGATGAACTCAAGGCGCTCATCGACGAGGCACACGCCCGCGGCATGAAGGTCTACTTCGACATCATCACCAACCACACGGCGGACGTCATCGGCTACGAAGAGGGCGACCGCAAAGGCTACGTATCCAAGGACGCCGCACCGTACAAAACTGCCTCGGGCCAACCGTTTGATGACCGGGATTACGCCGGCACCGGGACCTTCCCGCAGCTGGATGCCGGGACATCGTTCCCCTACAAGCCGGTCCTGGCGCCCGGCGAAGAAAACCTCAAAGTACCGGCCTGGTTGAACGATCCCACGCTGTACCACAACCGGGGCGACACCACCTTCACCGGCGAGGACTCCATGTACGGCGACTTCTTCGGCCTCGATGACCTCTTCACCGAAAACCCCACGGTGGTGCACGGCATGGAAGACATCTACACATCGTGGATCGGCAATTTTGGCGTGGATGGCTTCCGGATCGACACCATGAAGCACGTGAACAACGAGTTCTGGCAGGAATTCGGCCCCAAGGTCCTCAGCTACGCCAAGGAACACGGCAAGGACGAATTCTTCATGTTCGGCGAGGTGTTCGATACCAGCAAGAGCTTCACCTCCCAGTTCACCACCCGCAACAAAATGCAGGCAGTCCTGGATTTCCCGTTCCAGGATGCCGCCCGCAACTTCGCGTCCAAGAGCCAGGACGCCAAAGGACTCCAGGCCTTTTTCGCCGGCGATGACTGGTACACCGACGCCGATTCCAACGTCTACGAACTGCCCACCTTTCTCGGAAACCACGACATGGGCCGCATCGGCAGCTTCATCAGCCAGGACAACCCCGCCGCAGGCGACGCCGAGAAGGTGGCACGGGACGAACTGGCCCACGAGCTGATGTACTTCTCGCGCGGCAACCCGGTGGTGTACTACGGCGACGAACAGGGCTTCACCGGACCGGGCGGTGACCAGGATGCCCGGCAGACGCTCTTCGCCAGCAAAGTTCCGGACTACCTCGACGACGACCTGCTGGGCACGGACGCCACCCACGCCACCGACAACTTCAACCCAAGCCACCCGCTGTACGCCAAGATCCGGGAGCTTGCAGCCCTCACCAAGGAGCACCCGGCGCTGCGGAACGGCGCACACCAAAACCGTTACGCCTCCGACGGCCCGGGCATCTACGCCTTCTCCCGCACGGACGCCCAGGACCAGCGCGAATACGTGGTGGCACTGAACAACAGCGCCCAGGCCCGGACGGCGGACGTTCCCACCTACATCGCCAAGCGCAGCTACACGCGCGTTTACGGCGAAGGCGCCAATGAAGCCAAAACCTCTGACGCCAAACTGACGGTGACCGTCCCGCCGCTTTCCGCCGTCGTCTACGAATCCTCAGGCCGCATTCCGCACTCAAAGGCCGCTCCCGCCGTCGCCCTCCAACAGCCGGCAGCAGCCACGAGTGACAACGGGCGCATCCAGGTGACGGCCGACGTCGATGGTACGTCGTTCTACGAGGTCACCTTCGAGGCCAGGACGGCGGGCGGCAGCTGGGAGCCGATCGGGACGGACGACACCGCCCCGTACCAGGTGTTCCACGACGTGGCGGCCTTGGATGCCGGGACACCGCTGGAATACCGCGCCACCGTGCTGGACAACGGCGGCCACACAGCCACCAGCCAAGGCCGCTCCACCAACGTTCCCGCGCCCGTGCTGACCCTCCAGAAGCCTGCCGAAGGCAGCAGCGTCGAGGGCAAAGTGGAGCTGAGCGCCACGGCTGAGCCGGAGAAGGCAAGCCATGTGGTGTCCTTCGAGCGCAGCGTCAATGGCGGGGATTGGACGTCGGTGGGCACCGACTCGTCCTCGCCCGTGTACTCGGCCACTGATGACGTCTCCGGACTCGCGGACGGTACCAAGGTCCAATACCGGGCGGCGATGACCGGCGCCGGCTTCAACGTCACCAGCGGCACCAGGACTGTCCTGGTGGGCCAGGCCCCGCAGCCCGACTCGGTCACGGTGGCCGGATCACTGAACCAGGCCATGGGTTGCACCGCGCAGTGGGATCCGGCCTGCCCGCAGGCAAAGATGGTCCTGGACCAGGCGGACCGGATCTGGCGGCTGACCGTGGACCTGCCGTCCGGGAAGTACGAATACAAGGCAGCGCTCAACGGCGGCTGGGACGAAAACTACGGCGCAGACGGCCAGCTCAACGGGCAGAACATCGTGCTGGACCACCCCGGCGGCCCGGTCACGTTCCGCTATGACAACAGCACCCACCTGCTCAGCGCCGTCTACGCGTCGCAGCAGCCGGCCGCCGTGGCAGCCGCCGGAAGCATGGACAGCGAGCTGGGCTGCGCCTCGGACTGGGAGCCGTCCTGTGCCCAGGCGCAGCTGGTACTGGACCCGGCCGACCTCCTCTGGAAGCTGTCCATCCCGGACCTCCCGGCAGGAAGCTACGAGTTCAAGGCCGCCCTCAACAAGTCATGGGACGTCAGCTACGGAGCGGGCGGGGCAACGCCTGGCGCCAACATCGTGTTTAAGCACGACGGCGGCCCGGTCACCTTCCGCTACGACCACTTCACCCATGTGATGACCGCCGGCTAGCGTTCGCCGGCGACACACCGAAGGGCCCCGCCGCTTCCCGGGCAGTTCACCCAGCGGCGGGGCCCTTCGTCAATGAACACCAGTCAGGATCCGTGCAGGGCCCCGTCCACCACCGCGAGCAGCGAGTTGAACCTCTTGTTGGCCGGAAGGTCGTCCAGGAAGACCGGTTTGCCGTCGGGGCCGCCCAAAGGCACCTGCCAGTTGGGGTACAGCGCTTCGGTGGTCCCGGGCTGGTTCTGGACCCGCCGCTCCCCCACCGCATCCACCAGGGCCACGCCGAGCAGCACCGAAGGCGCCTGGGCCAGCAGCAGGTGCAGCGCCTCGATGGTGTTCGCCTCGGCACCGGGTTCGCCCGGTCCGGTGGTGTTCGCCTCGGTGAGATAACCGCGTTCGCGCAGCAGGGCGAACATCTTTTCCAGCGACGCATTGTGCTCGGCCCGCTCGTCCTCCTCGGAGCGCTCCAGCAGGCCAAGACGGCTCCGCAACGCCACATGGTCACCCGCGAGGTAGCCGGCGGTGGGCGGGAGGTCGTGCGTGTTGACGCTGGCGAGTGCCTGCGTCCGGTACTTTTCGGGCGCCAGCGGGGAGGCGCCGTCGTACTCGAACCACAGGATGGACGTGCCCAGGATGCCGCGGGCAGCGAGGTAGTCACGCACCCACGGTTCAAAGGTTCCCAGGTCCTCCCCGATCACCACGGCACCGGCGCGGTGCGCTTCGAGGGCGAGGATGCCGATCAGGGCCTCATGGTCATACCGGACGTAGGCGCCGTCCCCCGGCGCGTTGCCGGCAGGGATCCACCACAACCGGCACAGGCCCAGGATGTGGTCAACGCGGATGCCGCCGGCGTGCCTGAGCACGGTGGCGAGCATGTTGCGGAACGGCTCGTAGCCGGTTTCTGCAAGCCGGGTGGGGTGCCATGGCGGCTGGCCCCAATCCTGGCCCTGCTGGTTGTACATGTCCGGCGGCGCGCCCACGCTGGTGGCCGGCGCCAGCACGCCGCGCAGCGTCCACGCGTCGGCACTGCTGTGGTCAACCCCTACGGCGAGGTCGTGCACCACTCCCAGCCGCATTCCGGAGCGCAAGGCTGCCTGCTGCGCTTCTTCCAACTGTTCGTCGCAGATCCACTGAAGCCAGCGGTGGAAACCGATCCGGTCCGCCAATTTCTCCCGCAGTGCCTCCGCCTCGCGGGTTCCGATGGCGCAGGCCGGGTCTGTCCAGAGCGGATCGTCCGGCGCGAGGTCCTCCCTGATGGCGGACCAGAGGGCAAAGTCGTCCAGGCCGCTGCCGGAGATACGGCAGAACTCGTCGAACGCCGCCTGCCGGGCCGGCGAGCGCCGGGTGTGGTACAGCATTTCCAGCGCCTGCAGCTTCGCCGCGTAGACGGCATCGCGGTGCAGCCGGGCCCCGTCCCTGTTCAGCCCGGCGACTTCCTCGTGCAGCTTTTCCAGCGCCGCCCGTTTCCGCGGCCGCAGGTAGGCAAGCTCGGGGACCGCCTCAATACGGATGTAGAGCGGGTTGAAGAACCGCCGCGTGGACGGGGAATAGGGCGAGGGCTGGATGGGTGGCACCGGTTCCGCCGCGTGCAGGGGATTGACCAGCACATAATCGGCGCCGCGCCCGCCACTGATCGCCGCCAGGTCCGCCAGGTCCGCGAAATCGCCGATGCCCCACGAGCGCTTGGACCGGACCGAATACAACTGCGTGGCCAGGCCCCAGCCGCGCCGCTCCATCAGGGGCGCCGCCGTGTCCAGGCGCCCCGGCGTCACCACCAGCGTGGCAGTGGCCGTGGCGCCCTCGGAGTCGGCGTGCAGGGTATGCCAGCCCAGCGGGAGATCCGGCGGCAGGGAAAAGGTGGCGCGTCCGGTGGGGATGCCGTCGACGTCCCGGGGCTGGACCCAGACGTCCTCCTGGGCCGCCTCGAGTGAGCCTGCGCCGCCTTCGAGGGCGACCGTCAGCCGGGCCGTTGCGCCGTCCCGGACATGGACCGGAACCTGGGCGGGCTCACCCTGCTTGATGACGACGGCGGGCGGCAGCATCCGCCGCCATGGCGCCAGTTCCGCTTCCGCCAGGGCAGCTTCGATGTGCTGGTTCGTATGGGCCTGCACACCCAGGGCGGCGAGCACCTTGATCAGCGTTGGCGCGGCCACGGAGTGCGGGAGCCCGTCCCAGCCTTGGAAGGACGTGCCCACGCCGTGCGCATCCGCCAACTGCTGGAGCAGGTGCGGATCCACCGGCGCCTGGGCGGCGGGAGGGTCTGCGGGCATGTTTGGCCGTGGTGCGTGCTGCTGGTCTGAAGCCGTCATGGGTGTCCGCCTCGTCTGTGATGGTCCCGAACTTACAGTGCTGCCTGTTGCCCCGGGAGCTGACACCCCAGTGCACAACCGTTGGTTCAGATTATTGCAGGGGGCAGCCGGGGCGAAACCCGGGCCGAGGATGGCGGCGGCCGCCACAAAACGTCATCCTGCGGCGCTCCGGTTACTCCATGCGACGAAAAGAGAAGGACTAAGGCGGAATTCTGCGGCCGTCCGCGGAATCTGTGTAGCGTCATGACGATCCACGGCGCGGCAACTATATGGAGGAGACCGGAGATGAGCCTTAGCGAACTGCGGGTGTTCGGACGGTCAGGCACCCCCATCAGCCCGCTCACCCTTGGCACCATGAACTTTGGCGAAGGAACCGGTGGGCCGCCGGGCGCCCCCACCGGCGCGGATGAGGCCATCCGCATCATCCACGCGGCGCTTGATGCCGGCATCACGGCGGTGGACACCGCCGATGTCTATTCCCAGGGCGAGTCCGAACAGGTGGTGGGGAGGGCACTGCGGGGCCGGCGGGATGACGTCTTCCTGGCCACCAAGTTCCACGGCCAGATGAGCCCCAATCCGGCGCACTCGGGCAACTCCCGCCGCTGGATCACCCAGGCCGTCGAGGGCAGCCTCCGCCGGCTGCAGACGGACCGCATCGACCTGTACCAGGCGCACCGGCCGGACTACAACACCGACGTCCTGGAAACCATCACCACCCTCAACGACCTCATCCGCCAGGGCAAGATCCTCTACTACGGCACGTCGGTGTTTACCCCGGCGCAGCTCGTCGAAGCGCAGTGGCTGGCAACCACCAACCACCTGATTCCGCCGCTGGGCAACCAGGTTCCCTATTCAATGCTGGTCCGCGGCAACGAACGCGACGTGCTGCCCATCGCCCAGCAGTACGGGCTGGGCGTGCTGGCGTACGGACCCTTGGCCGGCGGCTGGCTTTCCGGCAGCTTCGTCCTTGACTCGGGGAAGCCGCCCACCCGGGTGCACACGCTGCCGGGGCGGTACGACATTTCCGGGCCCTCCAGCGAGCGGAAGCTGCTGGCAGCGGATTCCCTGGCCCGGCTGGCGGACAAGCTGGAGATGCCCCTGGTGGACCTGGCCGTCGGCTTCGCCCTGACCCACCCCGCGATCAGCAGCGTAATCATCGGCCCGCGCAGCGAGGAACACCTTCAGGCATACCTCCGCGCCGCGGATGTCCAGTTGGGCGAGACGGTCCTGGACGCCATCGACGATCTGGTTCCGCCGGGGACCAACTTCGTGGAGCGGGACGCCGGGGCAATTGTCCCGTCCATCGAGTTCGCCGAATTACGACGCCGGTAGCGGGCTCACGGGCGCGGCAGCACGGTCAGCGTCCGGCAGCACCGTCACGGCCCGGCGTCGAACGACACCGGCGGGCGGGACGGCGGGGCGGGCCGCCGGGGAAACTATTGACTAAGCGGTAGAAGACTCCTACGGTCGATAGCGAAACCGCCTCCCAGGGAATACAGGGGCTGCCATGCCAATGTCCGATGAGGAGCGACGCCTGCTCAAGGAGCTGGAACTGGGGCTGATCGCGGACGATCCCCATCTGGCCATGGAACTGCTGTCCGGCTATCCAGCGCGCCGTTTCCCCACAGCTCTCCTCCCGGGATTGGCGGTGGCGGTCATCGGCCTGGTGTTGATCCTGGCGGGGGCAGGTCTGCCGGCGCCGGGCGCGGTGGTGCTAGGAATCCTGCTGCTGGGGCTGGGCGCCTGCCTGTTGCTGGGCCCCATCGGGTTGAACAGGAGCGCGCGGCGGCAGCCCACCGCCTGACGGCGCCGCTGGTGAGCGCGGACCCGGGATTGCTGCCGGCCCTGGTACGGCCCGGGTGAGCGGCGCCAGGATGAACAGGCTGGCCAGGACCGCGGCGGCGCCAAGCCAGCCGAGCGCCGGAAGCCGTTCACCCACTACGAATACCGCCAGTACGGCAGCAACCACCGTTTCGAGCAGCGAGATGCCGGTGGCCGTGCTCGCCCCCACCCGGGCAAGGCCCCAGCCGAACAGGAGATAGCCGACGAACATCGGCACCACCGCCATGTAGGCGCCGACGCCGACCGTGGACCAGGAGGCCAGGAGTGGGCCGCCCGTCAGGGCAAGGACCGGCATCAGGAAGAGCCCGCCCAGGCCAAAGACCGTGCCCATGGCAGCCCTGGGTGTGACACCGTCCCCGATCAGGCGGTGGGCTGCCCAGGAATACAGGGCGTACGTGCTGCCGGCCAGCAGTCCCAGGGCCACTCCCGCCGTGGTGGTCCAGGAATCCGTGGCGGCGGGCCCGGCAGGGCCATGCCCGGCAAAGGAAAGGAGCGCCGCTCCACCCACTCCGAGCATTGCCCCGGCAATCCACCGCCGGCGCAGTGGATTCCTGTCCGCCGCCCGCTCGATGAGGGCCGCCGCGATGGGGGCCGAGCCGATGGAGACCATAGTTCCCACGGCCACGCCGGAGAGGTGCATTGAGCTGTAGAAGGCCAAGGGATAGACAGCCACCGCTGCCGCCCCCAACAACACCAGTCTCCACCGCCGGAACAGGCCGGCCGGCCGGCTGGCAATGTGCCGTGCGGCGTACAGAGCCTGCAGCAACCCGCCCGCCCCCATGGCCACCGCGCCGATGGCCAGGGGACTTACATCCGGCGCGAAGGTGGCTGCAGTCCCGGTGGTCCCCCAGAGGACGGACGCCGCCACCACGGACAACGCTCCCCATGGCGGCGCCGGGCGGCGTGGGGAGGAGTTCACAGCGCGTCCAACAGTTGCGCGGCGATGGCCCGGGCCTGCCGCAGCGGCGCGTCGCCGCCCTCCAGGCCTGCCCTGGCCATGGCACCCTCGAGGAGGAACGCCAAGTGGGCGGCAACGGCGGGCGCCTGGCCCTCCCTCGCGGGCAACAGGTCCGTGACGTGCCGGGCCAGGAGATCCTGGACTTCCTCCTTGTGGAGCCGCACTGCAGTCCGCCCCGGATCCCCTGCGGGCAGTTCAGCCGCCGCGTTGAGCAGCCCGCAGCCTCGGAATCCGTGCTGGTAGGCGGCATGTGCGTGGTCCAGGTAGGCGTCGAAGACCGCCAGTGCCCGCTCCGCCGGGGTCCCGGCCTTTTCCAGCCGCGTCCGGTAGAGCCCCAGCCACTCCTCATGCCGTGATTCCAGGTAGGCGGCCACGAGGTCCGCTTTGGACGTGAAGTTGTTGTAGAGGCTTTTTTTGGCAACGCCCGCCTCGGCAGTGATCGTGTCGATCCCGGTGGCCGCAACGCCGCGGGCATAAAAGAGGCGGGCGGCGGCGTCGAGCAGCAGTTCCCGGGCGGGAGGCCGGCTGGGCGCCGAGGCGCGTGACACAGGCATGGGGCTCCTTGCGGTGGTGGTAGGTAGACCAGTCTACCTACCACAAGCGCAGGGCGGAACACTTGCTTCTTGATTAGGCGGTGCGGACCGTCCGGGCGGACATGGCCTGGAGCTCCGTGGCCAACCGTTCCACCAGGAGTGCCGGGGGTTCGGTGATATCGGCCAGGACGTGGGCCTCGTCCTGGTCCAGTTCCTCCAAGACTGCGAACTGGGATTCCAGCAGGGTCCGCGGCATGAACTCGTGGGCGCGGGCTTCCATCCGCGCTCCAATGGTGTCTGTGCTTCCGGTGAGGTGGATGAAGACAACATCCGGCGCTGCGCTGCGCAGCAGGTCCCGGTACCGGCGCTTCAACGCTGAGCAGGCGACGATCGGCGGGACTGTCGTGACGCCGTCGGCCTTTCCTGCGAGCAACTCCCCCAGCGTGCCAAGCCAGGGCTCCCTGTCAGCGTCCGTGAGCGGTATGCCGGCGCCCATTTTCTGCTTGTTGGCGGCCGGATGGAAATCGTCGCCATCGAAGAACGGCATGTCCAGGCGCAGGCCCAGCAGGGAGCCCATGGTGGATTTCCCCGAGCCAGACACGCCCATCACCACCAGGGGCGGCAACGGGGCGTTCACCGTTGCTCCCCGTTCCCGTCGAAGCTGAGGAGGACTTTGCCGGAGCTGGTGGAGTCTTTGGCGACCTCGAAGGCGTGCAGGGCGTCCTCGACGGGGTATTGGTGGGTGATGACGGGGCTGATGTGCAGGGACCGGTCGGCAAGCGCCGCGATGACCTGGTCGATTTCGTCGTTGAAGCGGAAGGAGCCTTTGAGGTCCAGTTCGCGGGTGATGGCCAGCGAGATGGGCAGCGGTTGCATGCCGGTGGGCAGCAGCCCCACCATGACCACGGTCCCGCCGCGGACCGCGCCGCGGATGGCGGAGGCCAGTCCGTGGTGGTTGCCGGAGGATTCGATCACCACATCGGCCTCCACGGCGGCGATCGCTTCGGTGTCTGCGGCGTTGATGACCTGGTC
>NZ_KB895471.1 GCF_000374865.1 Arthrobacter sp. 135MFCol5.1
GCTGCCGAGGACGCCGTCGAACACTTCGCGGCAGACGGGCACCAGGTCGGGGTGGGCCACCCAGGAACCGTCGAACCCGTCGTTGGCCTCGCGGGTCTTGTCCGCACGTACCTTCTCGAGGGCGTTGGCGTTGGCTTCCGGGTCCTTGCGGTTGGGAACGGCTGCGGCCATGCCGCCGATGGCCATGGCACCACGCTTGTGGCAGGCCCGGACCAGCTGTTCGGTGTAGGCACGCATGAACGGCTGGGTCATGGTCACCTGGCCGCGGTCCGGGAGGACGAAGCGCGGGCCGCGGGTACGGAAGTTCTTGATCAGGGAGAAGATGTAGTCCCAGCGGCCGGCGTTCAGGCCCGAGGCGTGGTCGCGGAGTTCGTAGAGGATCTCCTCCATCTCGAACGCTGCCGTGATGGTTTCGATCAGCACGGTGGCTCGGATGGTGCCCTGCGGGATGCCGAGCAGGTCCTGGGCCAGGATGAAGATGTCGTTCCACAGCCGGGCTTCCAGGTGGTTCTCGATCTTGGGCAGGTAGAAGTAGGGGCCCTTGCCCTGGGCGAGCAGGCGGCGGGCGTTGTGGAAGAAGAACAGGCCAAAGTCCACGATGCCGCCGGCGATGGGCTGGCCGTCGATCAGCATGTGCTTTTCCGGCAGGTGCCAGCCGCGGGGGCGGACCACGATGGTGGGCAGGTCGCCGTCCGCCTTCAGCTTGTAGTCCTTGCCTTCTTCGGTGGTGAAGTCGATCCGGCGCTCCAGCGCATCGGTCAGGTTCAGCTGGCCCTTGATGACGTTCCGCCAGGTGGGGGTCGAAGAGTCCTCCATGTCGGCGAGCCACACCTTCGCTCCCGAGTTCAGGGCGTTGATGGTCATCTTCTTGTCCACCGGGCCCGTGATCTCGACGCGGCGGTCCTCCAGGCCGGGTGCCGGGGGAGCCACCCGCCAGGACGGATCATTACGGATGTGCTCGGTCTCCCGCAGGAAGCGCGGGTCCGTTCCGGCGGCAATGTCGGCCCGACGCGCGCGCCGTGCCTGCAGCAGCTCCTGGCGCCGCTCAGCGGTGGCCCGGTGCAGCTTGGCAATGAAGGAGAGGGCATCCGGCGTCAGCACCTCGTCCTGCCGGCAAATGGGCTGGGCGGTCAAGGTAATGCCATTGATCGTGAAGCTGTCAGTGAAGCTGTTCATTTCAGTCTCCTTAAAGACGAAAGGGAAGTTCGACGGCGGGTAGCAGCAGGGTGGCGACTGAGGCACGAGGCCGAGGAGCCGGTGTCGCGGCAGCCTGCGTAAAAGGGGCCCTGCGTCCGGCCTCGGCGAGTTCTACGAGCCCAAGGCCGGACGTGGGGAATAGCAGGCAGAGACGATGCCGGTCCGAAGGCCGGACGGAAGCGCCGCCGTCGTAAGCGTTAGTGGAACTGGCCCTCTTCGGTCGATCCGACCAGGGCGAGGGTGGAGGCGTTGGGGTTGAGCGCCGTGGAGATGGTGTCGAAGTAGCCGGTGCCGACTTCGCGCTGGTGCTTGGTTGCGGTGTAGCCGCGGGATTCGGAGGCGAATTCCTTCTCCTGGAGTTCGACGTAGGCGCTCATGCCTTCACGGGCGTAGCCGTGGGCGAGGTCGAACATCGAGTAGTTCAGGGCGTGGAAGCCGGCCAGGGTGATGAACTGGAACGTGAAGCCCATGGCGCCGAGTTCGCGCTGGAACTTGGCGATGGTGGCGTCATCCAGGTGCTTGCGCCAGTTGAACGACGGCGAGCAGTTGTAGGAGAGCATCTGGTCCGGGAACTCGGCCTTGACGGATTCGGCGAACTTGCGGGCCAGCTCCAGGTCCGGGGTGCCGGTCTCCATCCAGATGAGGTCGGAGTACGGGGCGTAGGCCTTGGCGCGGGCGATGCAGGGTTCGATGCCGTTGCGGACCTTGTAGAAGCCCTCGGCGGTGCGCTCGCCGGTGATGAACTCCTGGTCCCGCTCGTCCACGTCGGAGGTGATCAGGGTGGCTGCCTCGGCGTCGGTGCGGGCAATGACGACCGTGGGGGTGCCGGCGACGTCGGCTGCCAGGCGGGCCGCGTTCAGGGTGCGGACGTGCTGCTGGGTGGGGATCAGCACCTTGCCGCCGAGGTGGCCGCACTTCTTCTCCGAGGCGAGCTGGTCCTCCCAGTGAACGCCGGCCGCGCCGGCCTGGATCATGGATTTCATGAGTTCGTAGGCGTTCAGCGGGCCGCCGAAGCCGGCTTCGGCGTCCGCGACGATCGGGACCAGCCAGTCCTCGACGGTTTGGATGCCCTCGGAGAATTCGATCTGGTCGGCGCGGAGCAGGGCGTTATTGATGCGGCGGACCACCGTGGGAACGGAGTTGGCCGGGTAGAGGGACTGGTCCGGGTAGGTGTGGCCGGAGTTGTTGGCGTCCGCGGCCACCTGCCAGCCGGAGAGGTAGATGGCGCGCAGGCCTGCCTTGACCTGCTGCACGGCCTGGTTGCCCGTCAGGGCGCCCAAGGCGTTCGTGTAGCCGCCGGTCTTGTGCTCCTCGGTGAGCTGCTTCCACAGCTTTTCGGAGCCGCGGCGGGCCAGGGTGTGCTCCTCGGAGACACGTCCCCGGAGACGGACGACGTCGGAGGCTGAGTAGTCCCGGGTCACACCTTCCCAGCGGGGGTTGGCGGCCCACTCGAGCTCCAGGGCGGCGGCCTGCTGAGTTGTGTCCTGGCCGGACGGCTGCTGGGTGGGCTCAAATGCTGCAGTCATCGTTGATCTCCTTGATTGAGCTCCGGATGGAGTAGGTGGGAACCTCGCCGTTGAGGCTCCCACCGGCTTATCCGGTGCGGTGTTTCTTTCCGTGAAAACTACTTTTCAGCACTTTCAACCCCCTTTCTAGATGAAAACTGTGGAAAGAAATGCACTTCTTCCCGTATTCTTCAGAAATGTCGCCTTCAAGCTGGAACAGGGACGTTTCCCAGACGCCCTCCACCGCCGCCCCGGAACTGGACGTCATCGCCCTGGGACGCCGCGTCCGCCACCTGCGCAAACAAGCCGGCCTGACGCTCGATGACCTGAGCGCCGCCGTCGGCACCGCTCCCAGCCAGTTGAGCCTGATTGAAAACGGCAAGCGTGAGCCCAAGCTGACGCTGCTTCAACACCTCGCGGGGGCGCTCAATGTCAGCATTGACCAACTGCTCGGGGCCGAGCCGCCCAGCCGCCGCGCCGCGCTGGAAATTGAGCTGGAACGGTACCAGCGCGGACCGCTGTACGAGTCGCTGGATCTGCCCAAAATCCGCATCAGTTCGCGGCTCCCGCTGGATGTCCTGGAGGCGCAGGTGGGGCTGCTGCACGAGCTCGAACGGAAGATGAACGAGCAGGTGGCCACCCCCGAGGAAGCCCGCCGCGCCAACGGTGAATTGCGGGCCATGATGCGGGAACGCGGGAACTACTTTCCGGAGTATGAGGCCGAGGCCCAAAAGGTCCTCAAGGAGGTTGGCTATACCGCCGGTCCGCTGAGCCAGCACGTCATCGCAGACATCGCCGCGCACCTCGGTTTCACCCTGCACCATGTAGGTGATCTGCCGCATTCCACCCGGTCCGTGACGGATTTGAAGAACCGCAGAATTTACCTGACCCAGAGCCAGCGGCAGGACCACGACCCCCGCTCGGTGCTGCTGCAGGCGCTGGGCCACTACGTCCTGGGCCATGAAACGCCCAAGAACTACGGCGACTTCCTGGCCCAGCGGGTGGCCACCAACTACTTCGCGGCCGCTCTGCTCCTGCCCGAACAGGCCACGGTGGAATTTCTGCAGAAAGCCAAAGCTGCCAAGGAAATCGCGGTGGAGGACATTCGGGATGCGTTCGCTGTGTCCTACGAGACCGCCGCGCACCGGTTCACCAACTTGGCCACCAAGCACCTGGGCATCACCACGCATTTCCAGAAGACACACCAGAGCGGGATCATCTACAAGGCCTACGAGAACGACGGCGTGAACTTCCCCCAGGACCACACCGGCGCCATCGAGGGGCAACCGTCGTGCAAGGCGTGGACATCGCGGGCGGTGTTCGACGTGCCGGACAAGTTCAGCGCGTACAGCCAGTACACCGACACGCCGTCGGGCACGTATTGGTGCACGGCCCGCACGGAGCGCTCCGCCGCCGGGGAGTTCTCCCTGAGCATTGGGGTGCCCTACCAGCACGTGAAGTGGTTCCGCGGGCGCGAGACCACGGCCCGGGCCACCTCCAACTGCCCGGATCCGACCTGCTGCAAGCGTCCGCCTGCCGAACTGACCAACCAGTGGGCCGGCAATGCCTGGCCGTCGGCGCGGGCCCACTCACACCTCTTGGCCGCCATGCCGCCCGGCGCCTTCCCGGGCGTGGACGAAACCGAGGTGTACAGCTTCCTGCAGGCCCACTCCGGGAGTTGACACGCACGCCCGCGCACGTCTTGCGGCTATCCCCCGCACGCCCGCTCACATCTTGCCAAAGAAGTGAGCGGGCGTTGGGGGTTTTCCGGTCGGAAGTGAGCGGGCGTTTGGGGTTTTCCGGTCGAAAGTGAGCGGGCGTTGGGTCAGCCGTGCAGGGTCCGGTAGGCATCGGCCGCGGCGGGATGCAGGGGGACGCCGGCGGTATTGATGAGGCTTTCGGCGCTAAGGAACTGCACCCCCAGGCTGGACTGTGGAATGAGTTCGCCGGCGTTATGCACCAGCAGTTGCACCGTCCGCTCCACCGTGGCGTTGTCCAGGTCCCGGCGGCACAGGAGCAAATTGGGTGCGCCCACCGTCCACACGGCCGGGATGCCGGGGTAGCTGCCTTCGGGGATGAGGACACGGTCATAGATGCCGCCGTACCGCCGTCGCAGCTCGGGCAGCAGGCCGGAGAGGTCCAGCAGCCGCAGCGCCACCTCCTGCTGGGCTGCGGCGATGGCGGCCGTCGGCACGCCACCGGACCAGAACAACGCATCCACGGCACCCGCCTTCAGGGCGGCAATACCGTCGTTCAGGCCAAGATTTTCGACGGCGGCGGTCCCGGCTGTGGGCGCTGCGGCAGTTGCCGAGGCACCCAGGCCGGCCGCTTCAAGGAGCCGGGGGGTGGTGAGGGAAGTACCGGACCCCGGCTGTCCCACGGCAACCCGGCGCCCGGCAAGCCCGGAGACATCCCGGATCCCACTGTCCTTGCGCACCACGCAGTGGACGTAGTTTTCGTAGACCTTCCCGATCGCAGCGATCTCTGGCGCATTCCCGCTGGATTTGTCCCCGGCAGCGTCCGCGAGGGCCACGGCAAACGCGGCGCGCCCGGCTCGGAGTTCGGCAATGTTGTCCAGGCTCCCGCCGGTGGCTACGGCGCGCGCATGGGTGGCCACGCCGTGACGCTCCAGGGCCGCCGCCAGGAGCGTCGAGAACTCGAGGTAAAAGCCGCCCGGTTCGCCGCCCGCCACAATGAGGCTCTCCGGCCGGTCCCCGCCGGTGCAGGCACTGAGGGCGGGCGGCAGCACGGTTGCAAGTCCGACGGTGGTGGCCCACGCCAGGACGGACCGGCGGGACGGGTCCGGTGCGGGGATGGAAACGCTAGGCACGGGTACCACCGCCGGGCATCGCATCCGGGGCGGCATTCGAGTAGGCGTGGAACTCGATCCGGGCCGTCAATCCGTGGGGGACTGCTTCGGCCAGCACCAGCCGGGCCCCGTTCGCGGCGGCAAGCTCACCCACGATGGTCATACCCAGCCCGGTACCCGGAACCGAGGAGTGCCGGGGGGACCGCCAAAACCTGGTGGCAGCCGAGGCGCGTTCGGACGCCGAAAGCCCCGGGCCGTCGTCGGAAATTTCCACCACAACCGCGTCCATCTCCGTCCGCACGGCAGCGGTGACGGTGGCCCCGGGCGCGTACTTGAAGGCGTTGCCGAGGAGTTCGTCCAGCATCTGGGCCAGCTCGGCGGCCCGGCACGCAATCAGGGCCGCAGGATGGGATGCCGGCACGAGCACCAGGCGGCACCCGGCCTGGTCCGCCAGGGGTGCCGCCCTTTCGATTTCCCCCTGAAGGACGGGGAACGGGTCGACGGGCGGGGCGGCCGCATGGTCTGCGGGAGAGCCAGATGCCCGCAGGTACCCTTCCGAGGCCCGGTGCTCTGCGGCGGCAAGTTTCAAAACCCCGTCAAGGATGTCCTCCACCCGCTCAAGCTCTGCCACGGCCCGGTCCGCTGCGTCGTGTTCGCGGGCGGACTTCAGCTCAAGCTGGAGCAGGTCCAGCCGCAGCCGGAGTGCGCCCACGGGGTTGCGCAGCTGGTGGGACGTGTCCGCGATCAGCTGCCGTTGCGCTTCCATGCTGGCGCTCACGGTCCTGGCCATCGCCGTGAACGACCGGCTCAGTTCCCGCAGCTCCGGGGGACCTTCCTCCGGAAGCCGCTCGGTGCGCCCGGTCCGTTCCAGCTCGTGGACCGCCGAATCAAGCCGGAGGACGGGCCGCAGCACCCAGCCGGTGACCCTGGCCGCCCCCAGCAGGAGCACTGCTGCCAGCGCCAGGGCGGCAACGCCCACACCGAGCCAGCGCTGCTGGAGCTTCTGCCGGGCCGTCTCCGCGTGGACGTCCAGGACCACGGCACCGAGCACCTGGCTGGCGCTGCCAAAGGGCCGGAAAATGACGTGCGACCCCGCGCCGAAGGGCTCCAGCGGTTCCAGGGACGTGTTGCTCACGTTCAGCCGGGCCATCGACAGCGCGTCCTGCACATCGGGCCGGCCCGCGTCCAGGTCCCCCGAACGCAGCGTGGCCTGCTGGACGCGGACCACCATCCCTTCGCCATACAGCCCGGAATAGGTGTCCATTTCCCGCTGCAGGCGCACGGTGTCGCCGTCGTTCGCGGCGTCAAAGGCCACTTGTGCCAGCCGGTTCAAGGAGGCCGCCCGATTGATCTGCAGTTCCTGGGTCAGCTCCCGGGAGGCGGAGGTCAGGATGGTGCCCGAGATCAGGAAGACCACCACCAGGCACAGCACGCTGAGGACCCCGAGCACCCGCAGCCTCATCCGGCAGCCGCCTCGACGCGGTAGCCCACGCCGCGGACATTGATGATGAATCCCGGCTTGCCGAGTTTTGCCCGCAGCCCGGTGAGGTGCACGTCCAGGGACCGGGACGAGGCCAGGAAGGCGTCACCCCAGAGGGCGTCCAGGATCTGTTCCCTGGTGACCACCGAGCCTGCATGGCTGGCCAGCAAGGCGAGGAGTTCGAATTCCGTGGCGGTCAGCGGCACCGGTTCGCCTGCCCTGGACGCGGTGCGCTTGGCCAGGTCGATCTCCACATCGCCAAGCACGATCACCTCCTGCGGCGTCCCCCTGCTGCGCCCGGCCCGGCGCGTTACAGCTTCTATCCGGGCCAGCAGTTCCACCAGCTTCACCGGTTTGACCAGGTAGTCGTCCGCGCCGGAGCGGAGCCCGAGCACCACGCTGCGTTCGTCGTCGCGCGCCGTCAAAATCAGGATGGGCACATCGGTGACCTGCCGGAGCTTGCGCAGCACCTCCAGGCCGTCCATGTCCGGAAGCCCCAGGTCCAGCAGGATCACCTGGAAATTCCGGTGGGAGAGCAGCGCGTCAGCGCCCCGGGACAACCGCCGCGGGCGGTGCCCGGCGCTTTCGACGGCGGCCGTGAGCGCGCCGGCCATGGCGTCGTCGTCCTCGACGATCAGCACGTCCATGGCCATCTTCCTTGCCGTGTTTCCAGTGGTTCCAGGTCCAGTTGCCGGTTCATTCCCGCCCCCGTGAGACTACCGCGTGGCGGCAAAATTTGCCCGCCGGCGGGAGGTCGGGCAGGGGGAAAGCGGGGCGCCGCGAAACCTAAGGAAGTGTTAGGAAAGTGCGTTCCTCGTTGGTTGTGCGGTGGATCACCCATACCGTGGATGAGGCCCTCCGCCGCAGGAGGCCGAGGTTACTACAGGAGGAACTCACCGATGAGCACCCAACAAGCCGCGCCCCAGTCGGAGGCAGCCCAGACCCGCCGGGCGGTGGGCAACATCCTGAAGGGCTCCGCGGGCAACCTCGTGGAATGGTACGACGTCTACATCTACACGGCGTTCCTGGCGTACTTCCAGCCACACTTCTTCAACTCCAAGGATCCGCTGCAGGGCGCACTGGAAGGCATGGCGGTCTTTGCCGTCACGTTCCTGATGCGGCCCATCGGCAGCTGGTTCTTCGGCAGGTTCGCCGACCGCAAGGGCAGGAAGGCGGCCCTGACGCTGAGCGTGACCATGATGTCCGCGGGCTCATTCTTCATCGCCATCCTGCCCACCAAGGACGTGATCGGCGTCTGGGCGCTGGTCCTGCTGGTGCTGGCGCGCCTGGTCCAGGGCTTCTCGGTGGGTGGCGAATACGGCACCAGCGCCACCTACATGTCGGAGGCGGCCACCGCCAAACGCCGCGGGTTCTTCTCCAGCTTCCAGTACGTCACGCTGATCGGCGGCCAGATGCTGGCACTGCTGGTGCTGGTGGTCCTTCAGAACGTCCTGGACAAGGAGGCCCTGGCCGGGTGGGGCTGGCGCATCCCGTTCGCCATCGGCGGCGTGGCCGCACTGGTCGTGCTGTGGCTGCGGCGTTCCATGGAGGAAACCGTCTCCGCCAGCCAGGTCGAGGCCGCAGCAAACGCCAAGGCATCCGGGGAAGCCCAGCCCGGAACGCTCAGGCTGCTCTTCACCAAGCACTGGAAGGCGCTGCTGATCTGCATCGGCGTCACCCTGGGCGGAACGGTGGCGTTCTACACCTACACCAACTTCATCCTCAGCTTCATGAACACCACCAGCGGCATCGCCAAGGAAACGACCTCGGTCATCAACTTCTGGGCGCTGTTCATCTTCATGCTGCTCCAGCCCGTCTACGGCATCATTTCGGACAAGGTGGGCCGCAAGCCCCTGCTGCTCTGGTTCGGCATCACCGGCGTGCTGTTCACCTGGCCGCTGATGTCCGCGCTCGCCGGGACGAAGGATCCCTTCGTGGCCTTCATGCTGATGATGGGCGGCCTGCTGATCGTGGGCGGCTACACCTCCATCAACGCACTGGTGAAGGCCGAACTGTTCCCGGCTTCCATCCGCGCCCTCGGCGTCGGCCTGGGCTACGCGATCGCGAACTCCCTCTTCGGCGGGACGGTGCCGCTGATCGGTGCCGCGCTGCAGAAGGCCGGACAGGTTGAGCTCCTCTTCACCTACGTCACCGTGGCTATCGGCATCTCGCTGCTGGTCTACATCTTCGCCCTGAAGAACAAGAAGGCCACCCACCTCGATGACGAGCAGGGCCACGCTTGGGAACAAACGCCGGTGGGTGGCGGCAAGGACAAGGATCCGCTCGGCGTCTAGTCCGGGAGGCCCCAGGGTGCCTGGTTCCCAAGGAGGCGTACGACGACGGCTGCCAGGCCGTCGTCGTACGCCTCCTTTATGCGCTGGGGGTCCTTAGCGCCGGGCAGTCCGCCGCCGCGCCAGGAAGCCGTGGGCGGCGAACAGGCGGGGCAGTACCACGTACACCGCAGTCGGCACCACCACCATGGTCAGGACCATCGCCCGGAAGATGGGATGCCAGCTTTCCATCAACGGGGCGGAAGCCATCATTCCAACAGCCACCAGCGGGAAGATGGCCAGCCAGGTGATGGCGGCGCGGACGTGGATGGACGGCGGAATGGGCAGCGCCGCGGGCTCCGGTGGCGTGGGGGTTGTCGAATTGGCAATGGCGGGGGAGGCGGGCTGTGTCACCGTGTCCATGGGAACTCCAACTAGTTAGTTGCTTTTTGTTTGCAACGACAATAAACCTCGGCCCGCAACAATTGCAACTACCTGGTTGGAATTGCGTAGACTTGTGTCATGGCGTGGAACACGGAGCGGACCAAGGAACTGTTGCTCGCTGCTGCCACGGAGGAGTTCAGTGCCAAGGGCCTGGCGGGAGCCCGGGTGGACCGGATCGCAACTGCCGCGGGCGTGAACAAGGAACGCATCTACCAGTACTTCGGCAAGAAGGATGAGCTCTTCGACGCCGTCCTGGCCGCCGAAATGGTCCGGGTCATGACCGAGGTACCCATTAGCGGCAGCGGGCCGGAAGCGTTTGGAGAATACGCCGGCCGCCTCTTTGACCGGCACACCACCGACGGCGTCCTGCCCCGGCTCCTGTTCTGGGAAGGCCTTGAACGCGGCAAGGAAACCGTCAGCCGTGCCACCCGGTCCGACCACTGCGCCATCAAGGTGGGCCAGGTGCTTGACGTCCTGCCCGGGATCGACCGCACGGACGCCGCGGACCTGTTGATCACCGTCATCACCCTCTGCGACGGCTGGCCCGTCCTGCCCCAGATCGACACCCTCCTGGCGGGCAGCGGCCCTGACCGCACCGCCCGGCGTCGTGCGTTCATTGTGCGGACCGCCACCCTGCTCGCCGGCGCGCTCCTCGCGGAGGCGCAGGCAGCGTTGGCAAACGCGCCCGGCTAGCTGCACCACCTCGGCCGCTGGCGGCGGGCGGTCCGCCGGGCGCGGGCGGACTATATTGGGCCATGTCAGCACAGCACCACAAACGCGGGAGTCTGCACTCATGGCCAAGGAACTTGCCACCCAGCTCATCGAACAACTCCACGCTGCCGGCGTGCAGCGGATCTACGGGATTGTGGGTGACAGCCTCAACCCGATCGTGGACGCCGTCCGGCAAACAGGCGGGGCCGCCAAGGGTGGGATCGACTGGATCCACGTCCGCCATGAGGAAGCCGCCGCCTTTGCCGCAGCCGCCGAAGCCCAGCTCACCGGCAAGCTCGCGGTCTGCGCAGGATCCTGCGGCCCCGGCAACCTGCACCTGATCAACGGCCTGTACGACGCCAACCGGTCCGGGGCGCCCGTGCTGGCCATTGCCTCCCACATCCCCAGCAAGCAGATCGGCAGCAGCTTCTTCCAGGAAACCCACCCGGACCGGCTCTTCAACGAATGTTCGGTGTACTCCGAACTGGTCAGCACCGCCGAGCAGGCGCCGCGGGTCATGCACAGCGCCATCCAGCACGCCGTGGGCCTCGGGGGAGTCGCCGTCGTGACCCTTCCCGGCGACATTGCCGGGCTCGAGGCAACGGCACCCACCCCGCTGCCGGCCGCCTTCCGTCCCGCCAGCCTGGTCCCGGATCCGGCCAGCGTCCAAGCGCTCGCGGACGCCATCAACGACGCCGGCAAGGTGGCAATTTTCGCCGGCGCCGGCGTGGAGGGGGCACACGCAGAGCTGATGGCGCTCGCTGAGCTGGCCAAGGCGCCGGTGGGGCACTCGCTCCGCGGCAAGGACTTCGTCCAGTACGACAACCCCTTCGACATCGGCATGACCGGCCTGCTCGGCTACGGCGCCGCCGCCGAGGGCATCGAAGACGCCGACCTTCTGATCCTCCTCGGCACGGACTTCCCGTACGACCAGTTCCTGCCCGACACCAGGACCGCGCAGGTGGACCGGGCGGCGCAGCGGCTGGGCCGGCGGACCGACGTCGACATTGCCGTCCACGGCGACGTCCTCCCCACCCTGCGGGCCCTGCTGCCGCTGGTGAAGGCCAAGAAGAGCCGCCGGTTCCTGGACCAGATGCTCAAGAAGCACGACCGGCTGATGAACAAGGCCGTGGGCGCCTACACCCGCAAGGTGGAGAAAAAGCAGCCCATCCACCCGGAGTACGCGGCCTCGCTCCTGGACCAGGTGGCGGCAGAGAACGCCATTTTCACCGCGGACACGGGCATGTGCAACGTCTGGACCGCCCGCTACATCAACCCGCTGGGCACCCGGCGGCTGATCGGGTCCTTCCTGCACGGGTCCATGGCCAACGCCCTGCCGCATGCCATCGGCGCACAGTTGGCCTGTCCCGGCCGGCAGGTGGTCTCGGTCTCGGGCGACGGCGGCCTGTCCATGCTGCTGGGGGAGCTGATTACGGTGGCGGCGCACCGGTTGCCGGTCAACGTGGTGGTCTTCAACAATTCCACCTTGGGCATGGTGAAGCTGGAGATGCTGGTGGATGGCCTGCCCGATTTCGGCGTGGACGTGCCGGACGCCGACTACGCCGCCGTGGCCAAGGCCCTGGGGTTCCACGCCGTGCGCGTGACGGATCCGGCACAGATCGAGACGGCGTACCGGGAGGCCTTTGCACACCCCGGTCCCTCCCTGGTGGAGCTGATCACCGATCCCAAAGCGCTGTCCATCCCGCCCAAGATCTCCGGGTCACAGGTGCTGGGGTTCGCCACCGCCATGTCCAAGGTGGTCCTGAACCGGGGAGCGGGCGAGGCCGTGAGCATGGCCCGCAGCAACCTGCGCAACATCCCGCGGCGCTAGGAACACGTCGAGTTCGCCGGAAACTCCCGGCGAGCTCGAGGGTTTCCGGCGAACCCGGCGCGGGGAGAAGAGGTTCTACCGGGCTCCGCCCTGCCAGAGCGCATCGAACGGGGCGCCCGAGGCTACGCGGTTGCGGATACCGGCGGTGACGAAGTCCTTGGCGGTCCGGGCTGCATCCAATGGCGTGGCGCCCTTGGCCAGCTCCGCGGTCACGGCTGCGGCGAGCGAGCAGCCGGCACCGGAGACGGCAACTTCGCCCACCTTCGGGGCTGTGAGGACTTCCAGGGTCTCACCGTCGTAGAAGACGTCGACGGCGTCCGGGCCTTCCAGCCGCACCCCGCCCTTGGCCAGGACTGCTGCACCGCTGAGTTCGTGGATGCGGACGGCGGCGGCCTTCAGGGACTCGACGTCGGTGATCTCCAGCCCGGACAAGGACTCCGCCTCGAAGTGGTTCGGCGTCACGAAGGTTGCCAGCGGCAGGATCTGGGCTTTCAGGGCCTGATCCGTGTCCAGCGCGTGGCCCGGTTCCTGGCCTTTGCAGATCAGCACCGGATCCAGGACCACGTTGGCGAAGCTGTTTTCCTGCAGCGCGGAGGCCACCGTGCTGATCGTTGCCGGGCTGCCCAGCATGCCGATCTTCACCGTTTCCAGCGCGGACGGTGCGCCGGACGCCGGACCATACGCCGCCGTCGTCGCCTCCAGCTGGTCAGCGATCACCTGCTGGTCCACCGGCACGAAGCGGTGGTTCCAGCTGTCCTTCGGGTCGAAGGAGACGATGCAGGTCAGGTTCGCGATGCCGAAGACGCCCAGCTCCTGGAATGTCTTCAGGTCGGCCTGGGCGCCGGCACCGCCGGTTGCCTCGGAACCTGCGATGGTGAGGACGACGGCGGGACCGTTGACGGACAGCGTTGCATCAGGGGTAGCGGAAGTCATGCCCCCATCCTGCCACCCGGCGTCGGGCGCTTTCCATGTGGTGACGTACAGGGCATCGGGACGTCATATGGTCAGGAATCCAGCGGTTCAGAGCCTGCCAGTGCGGCGCCGGGCAGGAATGCCCCTGGTCCAAAGGGGACGTGGAGCAGGCGGTTCACGGCCGGGACCGGGCGATCTGAAGCAAGGCCTGCCCCAGCTCCGGCTGGCTGTAAACGAAGCCCGCGTCGAGCAGTTTCTGCGGCTGTACCCACCTGCTCTTCAGAACGAGTTCGGTCTCCGTGCGGATCAGGATGGCGCCTGCCCGAAGGAGCCATCCCGGGGTAGGTATGCCGAAGCGCGCGCCGTAGGCCCGGCGCACCAAGCGCATCATCTCCCGGTTGCTCACCACTTCCGGTGAAGCCACATTAACGGGCCCGGCGATGCCGGTCCGCGCGTGCAGGAAGCGGATGCTGCGGTACAGGTCCTCCACATGGACCCAGCTGAACTTCTGCCAGCCATCACCCATGTGGCCGCCCAGCCCCAGCCGTGCGAGGTTGGCGAACGGAGCCAGTGCACCGCCGCCGCGGCCCAGCACGATAGCGATCCGCAGGGGGATCTTCCGGGTTCCCGGTGTGACCGCCGACTCAAGGGCGGCTTCCCAAGCTTTGGCCACGTCCACCGAGAAGCCGGTGCCCAGCTCGCCGTCGAACTCGGACTGGGGACGATCGCGGGCGTCGCGGTAGATGGTTCCGGTGCTGGCATTCAGCCAGGTCGACGGCGGCTCCTGGCACCGCGCGATGGCCCGGCCGAGTGCCTTGGTGGTGGACACCCTCGAGTCCATGATCACCCCCTTGTTCCGCTCGCTGTAACGGCACGAGACGGAGCGTCCGGCGAGGTTCACCACCAGTTCGGCGCCGTTGAGCACCCGTGCCATGCCGGCGTCGTCGGCCCATGCTGCCCCGTCACTGCCGGTTCCCTTTCGTCCTATGGTCCGCACCATCCAGCCGTCCTCCTGGAAACGCCGGCGCAGGTAGGTGCCAATGAAGCCCGAAGCGCCTGCCAGTACAACTGTCCGTGTGCTGTCCACCTTTTCCCCCCAATGGTTGTTGTCTTTCTTAACCGCGGATGCTGCGGCTCAGGTCGAGGACGTCGTCCAGCACCTTGCCGACTCCCGGGATGCGGGCAAGTGCCAGTCCGCGGGCCACCAGTGGAGCCGCTCCGTCCACCAGTTTCCTGGTCCGCCGCTGGCCCTCGGAGGTGTCGTAGACCCAGAACAGGGTGATGCCCATGTAGCAGAGCCAGAGCAGTTCCGGCAGGTCGTCCCGCACCTTTTTCGGTACGGCAGGGCGGGTCCCGTCCACCGTGTTCCTGAAGATATCCAGGGATGCTTCCCGAGCGAGGGTTGAGCCCCCGGAGAACGGGTTCACCGGCGATGTTGGCCGGATGGCGGTGGCCACGAAGTCCGCTCCGAAGCGGTGGTACGGGGCCATGACGTCAAGGCCGGCATGCAATGTGGCCTTCAGCCGCTCAGCGAATACGGCGGTCCGCTCCAGCGCTTCGGAGGCCAGGGCAGCGTGCTCGGCCTGTACCTGGATGTACAACTCGTGGACAAGATCGTCCTTGGACGCGAAGTAGTAGTAGGCGTTGCCTACGGAAACGCCTGCCTCGGCAGCGATGGCGCGCATGGTGGTCTTCTCGAAGCCGATATCACGGAACATGCGCAGCGCAGTGTCCGCCACCCGCTGCCGGGTCTGTTCACTCTTGGCAACCACCGCGTCTCCCCATTCTTGAACGTGTTCAAAAATGAGTGTGACACAAAACTGAACGTGTTCAAAGACTGGTTGGGATCCGATATCCGCTGTG
Source organism: Arthrobacter sp. 135MFCol5.1 (assembly GCF_000374865.1). GTDB lineage: Bacteria > Actinomycetota > Actinomycetes > Actinomycetales > Micrococcaceae > Arthrobacter. The sequence goes on from NZ_KB895471.1 coordinate 15,023, forward strand.
GTCCGGCAACGCCCCGGGTGTGGCGCTTCACGCCGCGTGGGTGTCAGATCGCCGGAAAGATGCCAGGTCGCCGGAAAGAACGGGCGATCTGGTCCCGTTCCGGCGATCTGGCGCTCCACCCGGCGGTTTGGCTACCGCCCAAGTGCGGCCAGGACACGGGCTTTGAACTCATGTTCACGGAAGAGGTCGGCCCAGGTCAGGCGAAGGAAGGTCCAGCCATTCTCGGTGAGGTCCTTCTCGCGCTGCCGCTCCTGAAATAGCACCTCAGCCGTTGGCCGGTAGTCGAAGTACTTCGCTTTCCCGTCGAATTCGAGTGCCACCTTCTTGTCCTTCCAGGCGAAATCCAGCCGGTACCGGCCGACACGAGTTGCTACCAACACCTGGGGCTCCGGCAGGGGAAGTTTCAGCCGCATCAGGAGTTCCCGGGTCAGTGTTTCGCCGGCTGACTCCGAACGTGGATCTGCATGGTTAAGGGCGCGCCGGAGGGTCCGGATCCCGCGGCGCCCCTCCAGCCCCTCGGCCATGCTTTCGAGGAGGGTTTTGTCGGCCCCAAGCCGGAGGGCATGATCGGTCAGTACCAGTGCCTGGCGGTAACCCAGCATCATGGCGCAATCAACTACCGTCCGCTCCAGCGAGGTCACCCTGAGGCCGCCGAGGGTGACCACCTCCGACGCTGTCCACGGCCGGGTATGGCCTTGGACATCCTTGCCGAGCCGCTCGCTGGAAGGATTCCGCGGCAGCAGAAGGTGGATCGTGTCATCGACTGCCCACAGGTGCAGAGCGTGCATCCGGGCCGCAGAGGTATGGCTGTACACATAGCCGCCCGATGAGGTGGTCAGCGTCCCGTGCGCGTGCGCGCGAATCAACTGCTTGCTGCGGACGGGACTTGTCTGCTTCTCCCACAGCTCGGCGCGGATGTAGCAGCCGTGGCGAAGCCGTACCAGCTTCCCGTGGAGGACCAATGCCTTGATGGCCCGGGAATTGAGGCCGCTCTCGTGCAACTGCGCCGTCCGCCATAGGTTGCCGGTGCTCGGAAGGGAGGGGAGACGGAAAGGCGGCTGGAGTGTCATCCGGACAGGATCCTGCCGCTGCGGCAACTCAGGAAGGCGCCGCCGTCGTCATGTGGAAAACCTGCCAGGGCCGCCCTGCCTCCCGGGCTCGCCGCAAGCCGTCCGGATCGCCGGAAGCCGTCCGGATCGCCGCAACGTTCCGGCGATCCGGCAGCTCTCCGGCGAGTTCGACGGCGGCCGGCCGGGTCAGGCCTTCAGCGTCCCGTCCAGGAGGGCACGCAGCTCACGGAAATGGCGTTCCGTGGCTTCAGGGTGGAAGGCCGACGTGTCCGCCATCGTGTACCCGTGGGGAGCCCCGGTGTAGATGACGTTGGACGCCTCCAAGCCCGCGTCCCGCAGCGCGTCGCCCAAGCGGGCCACGGCGTCCGGGGCCATGCTCTTGTCGTTGTCGGCGTGGCCGAACACGAAGCGGGCCCGTGCGTTCCCCAGCCCACGGTGCGGGCTGTCCGGCTCGTCCGTGGCCAGGCCGCCGCCGTGGAAGCCACCGCAGGCTGCCACTACCTCGGGGTGCGCAGTGGCGGTCCGGACGGCAAGTCGGGCGCCCATGCAGTAGCCGGTGGTTCCGATGGGGCCGGGGGCAACGCCGTCGAGCCCGGCCAGCGCGGCAACCCACGCATCGATGTCCGGCAGCGCCTTGTCCGACGTCAGGTGCCCGACCCGCGGGAACGCCGCCTTGCCGGCCGCTTCCCGGCCTTCCTGGGTGGACATGTCAACGGCCGGGGCCAGCTGCTCCACGGTTCCGTCCCGGTAGAAGACGTTGGGGGCCAGCACCACGTAGCCCCAGTCCGCGATGCGCTGCGCCATCTCCTCGATGCGGGGGCGCAGGCCAAAGGCGTCCATGTAAAGGATCACGCCGGGGAACGGGCCGGTTCCGCTGGACGGACGGGCGACAAGGGCTTCGGCAGGGCCTGCTGCGGCCTGGATCTCAATGAGCATCTGGTCAGGATAGCGGAGGCTGCCGGGAGCAACGCTCAGGAGTAGTACCGGCCCAGGGTTTCCGCCTTGAAGTCGAAGAACGTGCCGGACTCGATGGCCAGCCGGGCGTCGTCCACCATCTTCACCACGAACCGCTCGTTGTGGATGGAGATGAGGGTGGCGGACACCATTTCCTTGGCCTTGAACAGGTGGTGGATGTATGCCCGGGAGTAGTTGGCACACGTGTAGCAGTCGCAGCCTTCCTGCAGGGGCCCGAAATCGCGCTTGTATTTGGCACCGGAAAGGTTGAACCGGCCGTAGGGCGTGTAGAAGGCCGAGTTCCGGGCCACGCGGGTGGGGGAGACGCAGTCGAAAGTATCGGCGCCGTTTTCGATGGCCGTAAAGATGTCGTCCGGCTCGGAAATCCCCAGCAGGTGGCGCGGCTTGTCCTTCGGCAGTTCCTCGTTGCACCAGCGGACGATCGTGCCCAGGTTCTCCTTCTCCAAGGCCCCGCCAATACCGAAACCGTCGAACGGCATGGCACCAAGGTCCCGGCACGCCTTCCGGCGGAGGTCCTCGTACTGTGCCCCCTGGATCACGCCGAACAGGGCTTGGTACGGCTTGCCCGCGCGGTCCTCCGTCAGGCGGAAGTGCTCCTCAATGCACCGCACCGCCCACAGCCGGGTGCGCTCCAGGGACTCTTCCTGGTAGCGGCGGGAATTCTGCAAGGTGGTGAGCTCGTCGAACGCGAACATGATGTCCGCGCCGATCTGGTGCTGGACCTGCATGGAAATTTCCGGGGAGAAGCGGTGGCGGTCGCCATTGAGGTGGGATTTGAACCAGACACCGTCGTCATCGATGTGCGCCAGGCGCTCCTTGCCGGGGGCCACGGCGTCATCCGGGCCGGGTGCGCCCGCGGCAGCAACAGTCTTCATGTCGATGACCTTCTTGAACCCGGACCCCAGGCTCATCACCTGGAAACCGCCGGAGTCCGTGAACGTGGGACCGGACCAGTTCATGAAGGCGCCCAGGCCGCCGGCCTCGTCCAGGATGTCCGGGCCGGGCTGAAGGTACAGGTGGTAGGCATTGGCCAGCAGGGCCTGCGCGCCCAGGTCCGCCATCGATTCCGGCAGTACCGCCTTGACCGTTGCTTTGGTGCCGACGGCGATGAACGCCGGCGTCTGGATCTCACCGTGCGGGGTGGTGATGGTGCCGGTGCGGCCCAGGAACTCGCCGCCGTTTTCCCTTTCTTGGGCCGCTGACGGCGGGCAGGAGTCCGCCAGCCGCGTGCCTACGGTGAAAGAGAACTGCGATTGGGTTTCAGGCAGGGCGAAGGCAGGGTTGGCAGGCACCACACCAGTCTGCCAGCAAACCTTACGACGCCGGCAACCGGCCCCGGGCAGGCCGGCGGCGGAGCGTCAGCTGGCTGGGTCCGTCCCGGGGTAGTTGGCCTCCCGCCAAGAATCCCAGGCGGAACGCACGGCGTCGAAGGCTCCGGCGCCAAGGTCATAGGTGGAAACCACCACCAGCGAACCGTCGCCCTCCGCACGGACGTCCTTGATGGCAGGGTGGTCCGCAACCACCAGCAGCCCTTCGCCGTGCTCGGCGTAACTGTGCACGGTGAGGCCCACTTGGTGGCTGGTCCGGTACCAGACCTTGCCGCTGATTTCCTCCCCGGTATCCAAGGTGACCTGGTACGGCTCGCCCGGGGCCGGGAGGTCCTTCAGCCCGAGTTTTTCGATGGCCGAACCCTTCCCGTCCGTCAGATGCAGGAACAGGGTGTGCCGCTTGCCGTGCGGATGGCGTTCCAGGGCGAAGCGGAGCTGCTGCAGGAACGTCAGCCACCCCTGGGTGATGTCCTCGTCCCAGGCCGCCCACTCGGAATCGTGGTCCAGCGCCCCGCGCGTGACGCTGACCCTGGTACCTTCCGGCACCGGGTGGAGTTCGAAAGTGTCCCCGCCGTGCACCGTCAGGCTGGTATGGTCCGCGGATTCCTGTTCGTCGCCGGAGAAATAGATCTGCTTGATCTCGGACTCCAGGTCCTCGGCCTGCCAGCCGTGCCACTGGGCCACCTTGGACGGTTCACGCAGCATGGTCCAGACCTGCGGCGCGTCGGCGTTGATCACTACGCTGAGATTGTTCGTCATAGCCCCGAATGTACAACTCCGGCTACGCCCCGGGTAGGGGGAATTTTTACCGCCGGAGGGTCGCCGCCGGGCTCAGGCTCGGACTGCCTCCAGCTCGTTGCTGATGCGCCGTTCAAGTTCGGTCATGCCGATGGTTTCCGAACCGCCGTGGGCACGCAGGAACAGCAGGGACTCCAGCCGCAGGAGCCGCCATTCGCGTTCTGCGTCGTGGTTGGAGTTGTCGATCGAGCGGAAGATTTCCTTGTCGTACAGGTTGGGCTCGTTGAGTGAACGCTGCCGAACCTTGGCCGCCATGCGCGCCTTGAACGGATCCGTTTCCTGGTTTTCCGGGGTACGGATCAGTCTCTCGTAGACCTCGGCGCGTTTATCCTGGCCGTCCTGCCGGCAAATGTAGCTGGCCAGTGCCAGGGATGCTTCCACGGAGGTCCACCGGCCCGGGTTGCCGTCGTAGGGCAGCACAGTGAGGAGGTCCGCGACGGACAGCGCGGCGTCTGCGTCCTTGAGCGTGACGAACAGTTCGTGCGCGAGGTCGCTGAGGTCCTTCAGGCAGCTGCCGGACTTGAAGTTGACCCCTTTGGACAGCCGGTCGGCCAGGAGCAGGACACCCTCCGCATCCGGGTGGGCCTCGGCGGCGGCTTCCACCACGGACTCAGGGGTGCCGGCCGGCGCCGGGATGAGCGCGAGCTCCTCCTCGCTTGGCCCGGTTGCCGCGGGCGGCGCGGGCGGCAGCGGGGGAAGGACGACGGCGGGCGCCACCGCAATGGGGCCCGTCCCGGCCGCCGGCTGGGCCGGCGCGGCTCCCGCCTCGGGCAAAGGTGCGGCCTCTGGAAGGTCCGCCGGCAGCGGAAGCTGCGTGACGTCGTCGTGCGCTCCATCCACAACGGTGACCGTGGCGCCCACGGCAACCCTCAGCGTTCCGCCGCCGGAAAGGCTCGCCAGAACCAGGGCCGGGGAGCCGTAGTCGTCCCGCTCAAGCTCCACCTGGTCGATTTCGGCGGTGCGTTGGCCGTCCGGAAGGAGGATGTGGGTGCCGGTGGTCAGAGATCCAGCCTGCTGTTCACGGTGGTGCCTGGCGGCTGGTGTTTCGGTCATGGGAGTCCTTAAGTTCTCTTGCGGTCCGCCCTACAGTCTACAAAGCCGGGCACCTAAAACCGGGGACCCCCACGTCCCGGCGGGGTGGTCAGAAGCCCACGCCTGCGAAGGCCAGGGCCTGCCGGATGAGGCCGCCGCGGCCGCCGGAAAACTCCATCTGGACGCCCGGGCTGAGCACTTCTTCCGGGGTCATCCACGTCAGTTCCAGGGCGTCCTGGCGGGGTTCGCACTCGCCCGTGACCGGGATGATGTACGCCAGCGACACGGCGTGTTGCCGCTCGTCGGTGAACCCTGTCTGGGACGGTGCCGGAAAGTATTCGGCCACCGTGAACGGCACCGGGCTGAGGGGAAGCTGGGGGAAGGCGAGGGGGCCCAGGTCCTTTTCCATGTGCCGCAGCAGGGCGGCGCGGATGGTCTCGCGGTAGATGACCCGGCCGGACACCAGGGAACGAACCATGGTCCCGTCGGCATCGGCCTGCAGCAGTGTTCCCACCTCGTTGACGTAGCCCAGCGGGTCCAGCCTGACCGGAACTGCCTCCACGTAGACCATGGGCAGCCGCCCGCGCGCCTCAAAGAGGTCTTCTTCGGAGAGCCAGCCGGGATTCGGGTCAGGTGTGCGCACGTTCATGGTTAAGTTCTACCCCATGGGGCGGCGCTCCGAGATCCAGACGGTGGCGGGCGCGCTGGGGCTGCCCGCGTCCGGATTGGCAACGTGGAGGGTGCTTCCGAAGGCCTCCTCGGTGATGCCGGCGGCGATCCCGGCGGCCGCGAGGCGCTCCCGCAACGGTTCCAGGGGGCCGCCGTACTCGAAGCCCAGGCCGGAGCGGGACGGCCCGGACGCCGCCCGAACCAGCAGGACGCCGCCGTTCTTGGCCGTGAAGTCGGCGGTTTCGTCGTCGTCGGGCACGGGCCGCGGCCGCGCCCCGATATGCAGCATGGTGCGGACGGCAGCTTCCGGATCTGCGGTGTACCAGACGGCGACCACGGCCAGGGCGGGGTCGGCGTCGGCGCACTGGGCGCCGTGGACGGCCTTGTCGGCCAGGAAACTGAAGCCGTCCGGCGCGCTGATGCGGCAGGCTTCCCCGTGGTCGGCGGTGAGCAGTTCCGCGGGCGCGGTTGCCTCTTCCTGTGCCGAGTCGTTGGTGCGGCGGGCGAATTCGGCGACATCGCCCACTTCCACCGCAAAAACGGTGCGGCCGTCCTGCCCGGACCCGGCCTCCGCCCCATGGAGCGCCAGGCGGCCGGACGCGGAATCGAAGACCTGCCAGCCGCCGTCGTCCTCTGTTTGTGCCATCCCCAGTACGGTAAGGAACTGCTTCCAGGTGTCGGTGCGCGAGGTGAAGTGGACGGGGCGGACTCGGAGCATGGCGTTGTCCTTGGTGCTGGGTGGCGTGCGGCTGTATGGCCATGATGCCACGTGGCCGGCCGGTGCGCAGGGGCTTGTGGCAGGTCATTTTCCCGGCAGAATGGGGCCATGGCCGATGACCTCGAGGAACTGCTGGTGCCCGACGCCGCTGCCTGGCGCGCGTGGCTGGAAGCGAACCACAGCACCAGCCCCGGCGTCTGGCTGGTGCTGCATAAGAAGGGCGGCACGGTGACCGGCCTCGACTATCCGGCGGCCCTGGATGAGGCCCTGTGCTTTGGCTGGATCGACGGGCAGCTCCGGCGCCGCGATGATGAAAGCTCGTTCCAGCGGATGACACCCCGGCGGCCCAGGAGTATCTGGTCCGCCCGGAACGTGGGACATGTCGCCCGGCTGGAAGCGGAGGGAAAAATGACCGACGCCGGCAGGGCGGCAGTTGCCGCGGCCAAGGCGGACGGCCGCTGGGAAGCAGCCTACGGCGGCCAGGCCGACGTGGAGGTCCCCCCGGACCTTGCGGCAGCGATCGCCGCGAACCCGGCCGCGCAGGAGATGTTCGATGTCCTGACCAAGACCAACCTGTTCGCCCTGGTGTTCCGGACCAACACGGCCAAGCAGGCAGCCACCCGGGAACGCCGGATCGCCGCGTTCGTGGAGATGCTGGCACGGGGCGAGACGCCGTATCCGCAGAAGAAGCGCCCCGCAGGCCGTGACTAGCTGCGGCCGCATGACGCGCCGGATTCGGCTCCGGGCGGCCCGCCGGGTAAAATTGACGGTTCACTTGCGCTGGTGCCGTTCCCCGACCCGGGGGACGGCACTTGTGCGTTCAGCGACGGATCGATTACCCCATGCTCCCCAAAATTTTTGGACCGGCGTATGCCGCCCTTCGGCGCCGCCCCCTTCTGTGGACGGCCGCAGCCGTGGCCGTGCTCCTGGTGGCGGCGGCCATGGTGATTACCGGAAACGCACGGACGGTCGACGGACAGCACGATGGTGCGGCACCCACGGCGCCCCCAGCATCAACGGCTCCCCCGGGGCCGCAGGCGCCACCGGCTGGCCAAGCCGGCTACCGGCCTGCCTACCATCTCACCCCGGACCAGCGGTGGATGAATGATCCCCAGCGGCCCTTCTTCCTGGATGGTCTCTGGCATTACTACTACCTCTACAACGCCGACTATCCGGAGGGGAACGGGACCGAGTGGTTCCACGCCACCAGCACCGATCTGGTGCACTGGGAGAACCGGGGCGTGGCCATCCCCAAGTTCCGCAACGGACTGGGGGACATCGAGACCGGCTCCGCCGTGGTGGACACGGAAGGCACCGCGGGCTTTGGCAAGGGGGCGGTCATCGCGGTGCTCACCCAGCAGCTCGACGGCGTGCAGCGCCAGTCCCTTTTCTACTCCACGGACCAGGGCTACAGCTTCCAAAGCTATGGACAGAACCCGGTGATGGAAAACCCCGGCGCGGAGCACTGGCGGGACCCGCGCATTGTCCGCGACGACGCCAACAACCAGTGGCTCATGCTCCTCGCTGAGGGCCACAAGATCGGGTTCTATACCTCCCCCGACCTTAAGCGGTGGACCTATGTGTCCGGGTTCGAGCAGGACGGGCTGGGAATCCTGGAGTGCCCGGACTTCTTCCAAATGGACATCGACGGCGACCCCGCCAAACGCACCTGGGTCCTGGCCGCGAGCGCCAACGGTTCCAAAGAAGGCCGCACCACCGGCCTGGCCTACTGGACCGGCGGGTTCGACGGCAAAGCCTTCACGGCGGACGGCGGCCACCAGTGGCTCGACGGCGGGGCGGACTTCTACGCGGCCGTCACCTGGGATGATCCGCGCCAAAGCGATGGCCAGCGGAAGGCATCCCGGCACGCCATCGGCTGGATGAACAACTGGGCCTATGCCCGGGAGTTGCCCACTGACGGTTGGTTCGGGGCGGCTTCGGTGGTCCGCGACATCCGGCTCGCGTCCGGCGCCGGCCGCCCCGCCCTGGTGCAGGCGCCCACCCCTGCGCTCCAGTCCTTGGAAGGGACGCCTGTCCAGGTGCCCGCCGGCCCGATCCGGGATGCCCGTACCCTGCCCATCCCGGACACCGGAGCGTTCAAGGCCGACGTCGAGCTGGAAAAACCCGCCGACGGCACCGGGAAAGCCACCCTGCTCCTGCAAAGCGGTGGCACCACCTACGCCACCATCGGCTACGACTTCGCGGCCGGCCGGGCCTTCATCACCCGGGACGGGGACGCCGCGGCCGGCGGCCAAGGGAAGGGACCCTCCGAGGGCAGTGGCGAGTACCGCCAGGCCCGTTCGGTGGAGGCGCGCACCGCCGGCGGGACCGTGCAGCTGACCGCCTACGTGGACCGGTCCTCCGTGGAGGTTTTCGTGGACGGACAGTCCCTGACGTCCCTCATGTTCCCGCCGGCAGGCCCGAAAGAGGTCCGGTTGGCCGCTGACGTGCCCCTGACGCTGAAAGCCGGAACAGTCACGCCGCTGTCCGGTATCCGCTGAGCGCAGGCCCTGCCGGTTTCGCCGGCTGTGCCTGTCATACGGCCGGACCGGGCTGTTCAGTGGCCCGGCCGGCGGACATGACCGTGGCCGCTGCCTCCAGCGTCATCCAGGCCTGCAGCTGGGTGGCGAGCTCCACCGGCACTCCCGGCGGATAGGTCCGGTCCGCGGGTTGGCAGGCGTGAACGGAGAAGATGCTCCTGCCGGCCAGGGGCGCCTTTGCTTCACCGGCGCCCACCGGCCGCCGTCCGGCCCAGAACGCCTCGGCGGTGTCCAGCACCAACGCAGCGGCCGCAGCGCGGGCAGGCCCGGGTAGCCGCCGGTCCGCCGCGGCAAGCGCGAGGTACCTGCAGAGGATCCCGGTGAAGAGACCGCCGTCGCCCGTTCCTTCGCAGCGCAGCACCGTGCCGGCGTTGGCGTTGCCGCCACCTGCCGGAACGGTCAGCAGCCGCTGGACGGAGTCCACCAGTGCGGCGGCCCGGGCCAGGTTGGCGTCGCCGCCCAGTTCCAGGAGGGCGCCCAGGACCGGGCCTTGGTTGTAGGTGTACAGCGACCGTTCCACCAGCACGACCCCGGCAGGACCCAGCCGTGCACCGTCGAGGTAGAGTCCCTGATCCTGGTCGAAGAGGGTGGCGTCCAGCCAGTCCAGCAGCGTCTGTGCCATGCCGCGCCGGCCGGTGCGGGCATAGAACAACGCCACAGGTGCCGTGGCCGGGGTGTTCTTGAAATCGCGCTTCTTGCTCCAGAACGTCCCCCCGCCCAAATCGTCGGTGCAGGCGGAGTCGAACTGCAGGGCCAGTGCGGAACGCACCCGGGCGTTGCGCCGGCGTCCGGGCCGCTGCGCTTCTTCTGCGAGCTTGTCCAGCCGCAGGCTCGCCAGGGCCAGCCATGCCATGTCGTCGTAGTAGCTGTTCACGAGCGTCAGGGCATTGCGGAGCCTCATACCGGTGACCAGCCGTGAGGCTAGATGCCCTGCGCTGGGACGGTCCGGCCCGTTGAACCGAGCAGCCGGCGTGGCTCCGCCGGCCAGCTCTCGCAGGCCGGTGTCCACCAGGCAGTCCACGTAATGCGCCTGCCACCAGTAGTGCCATGGGGACAGCAGACCCGCGGCAGGCCTTGCGCCGCGGAGTGCGGCGAGCCACCGCTCCCGCGGCCGGCCGGGTTCTTGCCCCGCCTCGGGGGCGTCCTTCCCGGCCGGGTGCCTGCCCTGCCACACCACGGCAGCGAGGTGCGTTCCGGGAAGGAGCAAGAGGTTCCGGCCGAACAGCCCGGTCACGGAGCGGGCCGCGTGGTCCGCACGGTCCTGCCAGGTGGCCAAGTCGGTGCTGCTGAAGGTCATGCCGTCCACCCTAGCGGCGGTGCCGGGTCCTCGGCTCCGCGGGGGTGAGTGCGGCGGCGCCGTATTTCAGTTAACATTCATTAACTGTTGCCCGAGGCCGCGCCGCGGCCGGAGGCACGCGCATCAAGGAGGATGTATGGACATCAAAGGCAGCGTCGCCCTGGTCACAGGCGGGGCCTCCGGGCTGGGAGCGGCCACCGCACGCAGGTTGTTCGACGACGGCGCCTCGGTGGTGCTCCTGGACCTCGCCTCCTCGGGCGGCCAGGCGGTGGCGGACGACCTCAACGGCCGCACCCAAGCCGGGCAGTCCGCCGTCTTCGCCGCGGCGGACGTGACCAGCGAAGCCGAGGTGCGGGCCGCCGTCGCAACAGCCGCCGGGCTGGGCCCGCTGCGGATCGTGGTGAACTGCGCAGGAATTGCCACTCCCGGCAAGGTGCTGGGCCGTGCTGGCGTCCTGCCGCTGGAAGCGTTCAGCCGCGTTGTCCAGGTCAACCTGGTCGGCACCTTCAACGTGCTGCGGCTGGCGGCCGAGGCCATGGCGGCCACCGAACCCGTCGCCACCCGGTTGGGCGGCCCGGAGCGCGGCGTCATCATCAACACGGCATCCGTGGCCGCTTTCGACGGGCAGATCGGCCAGCCCGCCTACTCAGCCTCCAAGGGGGCCGTGGCCGCCATGACGCTACCCATCGCCCGGGAACTGGCACGCTCGCTGATCCGGGTGGTCACCATCGCCCCGGGCATCTTCGAAACGCCCATGATGGCAGGCCTGCCGCAGGAGGCCCAGGACTCGCTGGGCGCCCAGGTACCGCACCCGTCCCGGCTGGGGAAGCCGGCGGAGTACGCCAACCTGGTGGCGCACATCGCCGATAACGCCATGCTGAACGGGGAGACCATCCGCTTGGACGGCGCCATCCGGATGGGGCCGCGATGAGTTCCCCGGACATTCCGGACCTGCCGGCGGCGGACTTCTTCGCCGTCGAATCCATGCTGGGACAGGCCGAGCGCAACAAGCTGGCGGAGCTGCGGGACTTCCTTGCCGCCGACGTGGCACCCTACGCCGGCGACTGGTGGAACAAAGCCGAGTTCCCTGCCCACATCCTGCCCAAGCTGGCCGCCCTGGAACTGAGCACGCCGGCGCACCGGGGCTACAGCAACCTGTTCGCCGGGCTGGTCATCGCGGAGATGACCCGCGTGGACACCTCCCTGGCCACGTTCTTCCTGGTCCACCACGACCTCTTCGTCGAATCCCTGCACGCCTTCGGCTCGCCGGACCAGAAACGGCGGCTGCTGGCCGACGCCTCGAACCTGCGGATCACCGGCGCCTTCGCCCTCACCGAACCCCTGCACGGCTCCGACGTCGCCGGCGGCATGGAGACACGTGCCCGGCGGATTTCCTCCGGCACCGGAGAAGCGGACGACGCCGGCGACACGTGGGTGCTCAACGGCGCCAAACGTTGGATCGGCAACGGGACGTTCTGCGACTACATGCTGGTCTGGGCGCGCGACGAAGCCGACGGTTCCGTCCGGGGCTTCATCGTGGACGCCGGCCTGCCTGGCGTCAGCCGGAGCAGGATCGAGAACAAGATCGCGCTGCGGACCGTCCAGAACGCGGACATCGTCTTCAGCGACGTGCGGGTGCCGGAGGCGGACCGCTTCAGCGGCATCAGCAGCTTCGAGGACACCAAGGAGCTGCTGCGCAGTTCGCGGATCATGGTGGCCTGGCAGACGGTGGGCCAGCAGCTGGCGGCGTTCGACGTCGCCCGGCAGTACGCCGTGGAGCGTCAGCAGTTCGGCCGGCCGCTGGCGCACTTCCAGCTGATCCAGCAACAGCTGGTGACCATGCTGGGCAACACCGTAGCCAGCATGGGAATGATGGCTGGGATCGCCAGGCTCCAGGACCAGGGCGCCGCTGGCATGCCGCAGGTGGCCCTGGCCAAGTCGTACCTCAGCGCCCGGATGCGCGAAACCGTGGCGCTGGGCCGGTCCATCCTTGGCGGCAACGGCATTGTCACCGACTACCGGATGGCCAAGATCTTCGCCGACGCCGAGGCCATCTACACCTACGAGGGCTCGTTCGAGGTCAACACCCTGATCGTGGGCCGGGCCATCACAGGGGTGTCAGCGTTCGGGGGTTGAACCTGTCGAAACCGGTCACGCGCCCGGGTACGGCTGCATCTCTCCTGCCTCCACGCGGATGTCCAGGCTGTTGTTCTTCACGGGCATGGGGCAGGTGCCGTAGGGGGTGAAGGCGCTGGGGTAGTTGATGGCACGGTTGAAGTCCAGGACCACGGAGCCGTCCGGGCGGGGCCGGGGCAGCGAAAGCTTCCGCCAGTCGTCCGTGGTGTCGCCGTTCGTTTCGTCGTGGAAGGTGACGGTCAGCGCGCCCAGTTTCTCCTCCTCGGCCTGCAGCCGGAACTCGTGGCTGCTGCCGGGGAGGCCAAAGACCACCTCACCCACGCTGCGGTGCACACCGTCCACCAGCGGGTTGGCGGTTCCGATCGGTACGTCCACCGGCTCAGGGTAGGGCACGAACCGGCCGGTGACTTCCCAGTCCGGGTTGTACGGGTAGGTGGGGACGCCGTCGAACTCGGTGAACACCGGCGAGGCCGAATCCCGGGTGCGGATCGCGTATTTCCCGCCGCGCATCGCCAGTTCCACCACCACCTGGTTGCCGTCCGGGCCGCCGAACCGGACCCACATCAGCGACTCTTCGTCCGCGAGGACAGCGGACACGGTGCCGTCCACCTTTCCGCCCGTCTCCACCAGCGTGAGCCCGTCCGCCGGGACCGCGGTGAGTACCGCCGTCGTGCCGTCCACGGACCAGAGGCCCGGGGCGAGGTCGACGCCGGCAGGTGAGTCCTCGAGCCACTGGAAAGAGGTCAGGGTGAGCCAGCCGTGCGGGGCTGCCAGCGCCTTGTCCCGGTTGGTGCGGAAGCGCTGCCAACGCTCGAACTTGGCTGCGGCGGTGGTGGACATGGTTCCTTCCGGTTGCGTGTGCCCACGCTACAACCACGGGTATTTCCTGTTCATTCCGCCGGTGGCGACATCTTTTGAGACAGATTCCACTGTGGCGCCGGACCGGGGGTAGCATCTTTAGCTAGTAACGTGGCTCACAGTATCCAGCGCAGTGTACGAGCCAAGTCCGAAACCCTCGAAAGATAGCTTCCATGGCTCACACTGCAGCACATCCCGAAACAGACCTGGCCTCCGAACTGAGGGCAGACGTCCGCCGTGTTTCCACCCTCCTCGGCGAATCCCTGGTCCGCCAGCATGGCCCCGAACTCCTGGACCTCGTGGAACAGGTCCGGCTGCTGACCAAGGAATCCAAGGAAGCGGCGCGCGGCGGCGCGGACGCCACCGGCCCCTGGAGCGCGCACGACGTCGTCGCCCAGGTCCGCGAACTGCTCGGCTCCCTGCCGATTGAGCAGGCAACCGACCTGGTGCGCGCCTTCGCGTTCTACTTCCACCTGGCCAACGCCGCCGAGCAGGTCCATCGGGTCCGCGGCCTGCGAAACCGGGCGGAAAAGGACGGCTGGCTGGCCAAGACCGTGGCGGACATCGCCGAGCAGGCGGGCCCGGACGTCCTCCAGGAAGTGGTCAACGGCCTGGACGTCCGCCCAATCTTCACCGCACACCCCACCGAAGCGTCCCGCCGCTCGGTCCTGGACAAGATCCGCAAGATCTCCGACGTCCTGTCCCACTCCACGGCCGAGGGGTCAACGGCGCGGCGGAGGCAGGACCGGCAGTTGGCCGAGATCATCGACCAGATGTGGCAGACCGACGAACTGCGCCAGGTCCGGCCCACGCCCGTGGATGAGGCCCGGAACGCCATCTACTACCTGGGCGGCATCCTCACCGACGCCATGCCGCAGATGTTGTCCGAACTCGCCGACCTCCTGGGTGAGCACGGTGTCAGCCTGGCCGCCAAGGACGCACCCATCCGGTTCGGTTCCTGGATCGGCGGTGACCGCGACGGCAACCCGAACGTCACCGCGGCCGTGACCCGGGAAATCCTCCAGATCCAAAACCAGAGCGCCATCCGCATCAGCATCGGCATGATCGATGAGCTGATCTCCGTGCTCTCCAACTCCACGGCCCTTGCCGGTGCCGACCGCGCGCTGCTCGAATCAATCGAAACGGACCTGAAGAACCTGCCGGGCCTGGACAAGCGGGTCCTGGAACTGAATGCGCAGGAGCCCTACCGGCTGAAGCTCACCTGCATCAAGGCCAAGCTCATCAACACGGGCAAGCGGGTGGGAGTCAATTCGAACCACGAGCACGGGCGCGACTACAACGCCACCGATGAACTCATGGCCGACCTGCAGCTGCTCGAACTCTCGCTCCGCAACCACTCGGCAGCCCTGGCCGCAGACGGTTCGCTGGCACGGGTGCGCCGCGCCATCGCCTCGTTCGGGCTGCACCTGGCCACGCTGGACATCCGCGAACACGCCGACCACCACCACGACGCCGTCGGGCAGTTGATGGACCGGATTGGTGGCCCCGGGCTGCGCTACGCGGAGCTGAGCCGCGAGGAACGCTTCGAGGTTCTGGGCTCCGAACTGGCGTCCCGCCGCCCGCTCTCCGGCCACCCGATCAAGCTCGACGGCGCCGCCGACGGCACCTACGACGTCTTCCGGGAGATCCGGCGGGCCCTGCGCATGTACGGGCCGGACGTCATCGAAACCTACATCATCTCCATGACCCGCGGCGCAGACGACGTCCTCGCCGCTGCCGTCCTGGCCCGCGAAGCCGGCCTGGTGAACCTGTTCGGCGACAAGCCTTACGCCAAGCTTGGCTTCGCCCCGCTGCTGGAAACGGTGGAGGAGCTGCGGGCCTCGGCCGAGATTGTCGACCAGCTGCTGTCCGATCCCTCCTACCGGGAACTGGTGCGGCTGCGCGGGGATGTCCAGGAAGTGATGCTGGGCTACTCGGACTCGAACAAGGAATCCGGCGTCATGACCAGCCAGTGGGAGATCCACAAGACCCAGCGCAAGCTGCGCGATATCGCGGCCAAGCACGGCGTCCGCGTCCGCCTGTTCCACGGCCGCGGCGGTTCCGTGGGCCGTGGCGGCGGACCCACGTATGACGCCATCCTGGCCCAGCCCAACGGTGTCCTGGAAGGCGAAATCAAGTTCACGGAACAGGGTGAGGTCATCTCGGACAAGTACTCCCTGCCCGAACTGGCCCGGGAGAACCTGGAACTCTCACTCGCTGCGGTGCTGCAGGGTTCGGCCCTGCACCGCACCCCCCGGACCTCCGAGGACCAGCGGGAGCGATACGGACACGTCATGGAATCCATCTCGGATGCCGCCTTCGACCGCTACCGCAAGCTGATCGACCACCCGGACCTGCCTGCCTACTTCATGGCGTCCACGCCGGTGGAACAGCTCGGGTCGCTCAACATCGGCTCCCGGCCGTCCAAGCGTCCGGATTCGGGCGCGGGCCTCGGCGGCCTGCGCGCCATTCCATGGGTGTTCGGCTGGACGCAGTCGCGGCAGATCGTGCCGGGCTGGTTCGGCGTGGGGTCGGGGTTGAAGGCTGCCCGGGAAGCCGGTCACTCCGCCCAGCTGGTGGAGATGATGGACCACTGGAACTTCTTCCGGTCCGTGCTGTCCAACGTGGAGATGACCCTGGCCAAGACGGACATGGACATCGCCGGCTACTACGTGGCCACCCTGGTCCCGGAAGAACTGCACCACCTGTTCCGCACCATCCGGGAGGAATACGAACTCACAGTGGTCGAGGTCCGCAAGCTCACCGGCGAGGACATCCTCCTGGACGCCCAGCCCACGCTGAAGCGTTCCCTGGAGATCCGCGACCAGTACCTGGATCCCATCAGCTACCTTCAGGTCGAACTGATGCGCCGTATCCGGACCGAGGCGGAAATCAGCGAGGCCGAGATCGACGAGCGCCTCCAGCGGGCCATGCTTATCACCGTGAATGGAGTTGCCGCAGGCCTGCGCAACACCGGCTAGGAACCCCCGCTCACTTCCGGCGGCTTTTCTTCCGACGCGGGCTCACTTATTGCCGTTGGCATCCCAACGCGCGCTCACGTTTTGCGGTTCCAACCCAAACCCCCGCTCACTTTTTACCATTCCAACCCAAACCCCCGCTCACTCTCTTGAAGAGAGTGAGCGGGGGTTGGGTTTTTGGCGGCAGGATGTGAGCGGGGGTTGGGGTTTTGGGGACAGGATGTGAGCGGGGGTTTGGATAGGGTGGAGGGCATGCCTTCCTTCCAGACCCGCCTCAAGATCACCGGGCTGCGGCCGGGGAATCCGCCGGAGTCCGTCATGGACGCCGCCGTGGAGGCGCTGGGCACCCGCCACCACGTGGAGGCGCACCAGTTGCAGATTGCCGGCGGGGTGCCGCAACTCAACCTTCGATTCCTTGTGGAAGCCACCGAGTACTCCGGTGAGAACCAGCAGGCGCTGGAGTCGGCAAGCATGATGCGCGACGCCGTCGAACGCGTTGCGCTGACAGGTGCGCTCAGAGTGCTGCGGCGCAGCCGCGGCAAGTGGCTGCCCGTCTAGCCTGCGTCCGGAATGGGCTCGTCCTCCACGGGGGACCTGTCGCCGCGCCGGCGGGTGACGATCAGCCCCACGACGGCGCCGATCACCAGGCCCACGGCCACCCCGATCAGGGAACTGGCCCAGAACGGCAGCCTGGTGGTTGACCCCGTAAAGTACCCCAGCCCGACGAGCCAGCAGGCCCAGAGGACCGCCCCCAGCCCGGCGCAGAGTCCGAAGCCGCGCACCGAGACATTTGCGACCCCTGACGCTGCCGAGGTGGCCAGCCGGCCGCCGGGGATGAACCGTGCGCCGATGATGGTGCCATAGGTGGACGACCGCCCGGCCTTGGCCAGGGCTGCATGGATGCCGGCGTGCACCCGGCGCCCCCATTTCCAGCGATCCAGTACGTGGCTGAGCCGGCGGCGGAACAGGTGGAACACCACCATGTCGCCAATCCAGGACGCCAGGGCGGCGAGCACCAGGACGAGGAAGACGTTGGCCCGGCCGTCCGCGGACAATGCGCCGCCGGTAATCACCACCATCTCCGAGGGGATGGGCGGGAAAATGGCGTCGCCAACCACCAGCGGGATGACCCAGAAATAGAGGGCCGCTCCCCAGCTGTCAGCGCTGCCGAAGTCCATTGCCACAAGGTACCGCACTTTTGCCGGCCCGGCGGTGCCCGTGACGGGCACCCACCCGGGGAGGGATACCGCCGAGGCCGTGCGTGCCCGGAACGCACGGTGGAGTGGGAAACTGGCGGCATGCGGATCACGGTTTTGCAGGGCGACATAACGCAGCGGCGGGTGGATGCGGTGGTCAATGCCGCGAATTCGTCGCTGCTCGGCGGCGGGGGAGTGGACGGGGCGCTGCACCGGGCAGCCGGTCCGGAACTGTTGGCTGCGTGCCGTCAGTTGCGGGCAACGGACCTCCCGCACGGACTGCAGACCGGCGCCGCCGTGGCAACGGCCGGATTCCGGCTGCCGGCCCGCTGGGTTATCCACACCGTCGGCCCGAACCGGCATGCCGGGCAGACCAACAGGGCCCTCCTGGTGTCCTGCTTCAGCGAAAGCCTGCGGCTGGCGGACTCCCTGGGCGCCCGCGGACTGGCGTTCCCGGCGGTGGGTGCGGGCGCTTACGGCTGGGCGGCGGATGCCGTCGCACAGGCGGCCCTGGACGCCCTGGCCGGATTCCAGGCGCTGCACCCGGCCAGCGACCTGGAGGTGGTGGAGTTCGTGCTCCACACGTCCGGGGTTGAAGAGGTGTTCAGGGACGTGTTCGGACAGCTTCGCTAAGGTCCAGGGCGCTGCGGTACTCTACTGGCCGGCCTGAGATCGGGTCGACGAAGCGGATGCCGCGGGCCAGCAGCTGCAGCGGTTTCGCGTAGTCGTCCGGGGCTTTGTCCAGCAGGTCAGGGTAGAAGGCGTCGTTGACGATCCCAAGTCCCAGCGAGGCCATGTGCACCCGCAGCTGGTGGGTCTTGCCGGTGTGTGGTTCCAGCCGGTACCTGGCAAGGCGGCGCCTGCCGGTGCCGCTGCCACCGGTACCCGCGGCACCCTCCGGGCCACCGTCGTCGAACGTTTCCAGCTGCTCTATCCTGGTTTCCGCGTTCGGCTCGCCGTCAATGACTTCCGCCAGCAGGTAGCTTCGGGACTTGGTCATCCGGTTGCGGACCACCACGGGAAATTCGACGGCGGGATGTCCCGGAGCGGGCTCCGCGGCGGCGACGCACTCGTACTCCTTCTGCACCTGCCGCTTCTCGAACAGCACCTGGTACTTGCCGCGGGTCTGCGGGTTGGTGGAGAAGAGCAGGACCCCGGCCGTCATGCGGTCCAGCCGGTGCATGGGAATCAGGTCCGGCAGGTCCAGCTGGTTCCGCAGCCGGACCAGGGCGGACTCCTGGATGTAGGTCCCGCCCGGGGTGGTGGGGAGGAAGTGCGGCTTGTCCACCACCAGCAGGTGCTCGTCCTGGTGCAGGACGGACAGCTCGACGGGCAGCCGGGTCTCAGGCGGCAGCGTGCGGTAGTACCAGATGAACGTGTGGTCCTGGAGCGGGGTGCTGCGGTCCAGGGGGATGCCGCCCTCGCCCACGATCTCGCCGGCGTCGAACCGGTCCTCGATGCCCTGCGGATCGATGTGCCCCCAGCGGTGCATCATGTAGTCCATCGCGGTGTCCCAGGGGCCCTTGTCCGGGAGGCGGAGGCGGGTGGCGTTGACGCCGTCGCGCACGGGGAGGGGGGATTGCATCACCGCCCTATTCTACCGGTGCCCTTGGGCGGCCAGCGGGGCCAGGATCCCGCGGACCACCGACGACAAAAAAGTTCTTGACAATAAAAGTTGTCGGTAATGAGAATGGTGGCATGCAGGAAATTGCAGTCATCGAGGACCCGGCCGCGGCCGAAGCGTCGCTGGACCCCATCCGCACCAGCATCCTGCGGGAGCTGGCCCGGCCCGGTTCCGCAACGCAGCTGGCGGTTCGGGTGGGCCTGCCCAGGCAAAAGGTCAACTACCACCTCAAGGCGCTGGAGCGGCATGGCTTGGTGGAGCTGGTGGAGGAGCGCCGCAAAGGGAACGTCACCGAGCGCGTGCTCCAAGCCACCGCAGCTTCCTATCTGATCTCGCCGTCCGCGCTGGCCTCGATCTCGCCGGATCCGCACCGTTTCTCAGACCGTTTCTCCGCATTCTGGCTGCTGGCGCTCGCCGGCCGGATGGTCCGGGAAGTGGGAAAACTGATAGCCGGTGCGGCCGCTGCCCGGCAGAAGCTGGCAACGTTCGCCATCGACGGCGAGATTACTTTCCGCACCGCCGCCGACCGGGCAGCCTTCGCGGAGGAGCTCGGCGTGGAGGTCACCCGGCTGGTTGACAAGTACCACGACGACGGGTCCCCACACGGGCGGCGGCACCGGCTGGTCGTGGCCCTGCACCCGGTCCTCAAAGAAACCAATGCCCCCAAGGCGACCACCGAATCCACTCCAGGCAAGGAACAGGACTAATGAACAACAAGCGCTCCTTTGAAATCGTCCACGACTCTGAGCTTCCCGGCACGCCCGAGCGGGTGTGGGAAGCCGTCACCGCCGGAACCCCGGCCTGGATGTTCCCCACGGACCAGTGGCCCGCCGTCAGGACCGTGGAAGAGTACCCCAGCCACCTGGTATCCAGGATGGAGGGCCCGGACGGCTGGTTCAACCAACTGGAACACGTCCTGGAGCCGCTGGACGGCGGCCGAGCACGCCTGCACTACGTCCACAGCGGCATTTTCGCCGACAACTGGGATGAACAGTACGACGGCGCCAGCCGCCACACCGAGTTCTACCTGCACACGCTGGGCCAATACCTGCAGTACTTCGACGGCCGTCCCGTGGTGTTCACCGACATTCAGGCTCCCCCGGCTTCGCAGGCACCGGACGGGTTCGCCAAGCTGCGGGAAGCGCTGGGCCTGGGAACCGCCGGGCAGGGGGACAGTTTTGACGTGGAGCTCGACGGCGTGGGGCGGCTGGCGGGCGAGGTGGACTTCTCGAACGAGCACTTCCTGGGCCTGCGTACCCAAAACGCCTTGTACCGGTTCTTCGGCCGCAACGCCTTCGGCGCCCCGGTGGGCATGACGGTTCACGATTTCGGCGGCGCCGGCGACTCCGAGACCACGGCCAAGGCATGGGCCGGGTTCCTGGAGCACGTGTATGCGTAGCCACGCCTCCCGTTTGGCGCGCGAAATCGCCGGAGCGGTGCGGGATCGCCGTTCCGCTCCGGCGGTTACGCACATCTCCGGCGATTTCGGTGGCCCGGGTCAGCCGGTGGCCGGATCAGGCGATGGCGACGGCGGGGGCATGGATCAGTGACCGGCGCAGCTGGGGAGCGGCGTCCAGCCGGTCCTGGGCGGCGCGGAGTCCCAGCACCGCCGCCTCCAGTTTGTCCGGTGCGAGCGTGAAGGGCAGGCGCAGGTTGCGTTCAAAGGCGCCGCCGATCCCGAACCTGGGGCCGGCCGCGAGCCTGATGCCGAATTCCGGCGCCAAGACCGTGAGGGCCGTGCTGATGGGGGCGGGAAGCCTGCACCAGACGGAGAGGCCCCCGGCGGGAGGAGTCGTCTGCCAGGTGGGCAGGTGTTCCGCGAGCAGGCCGAGCAGGGTTGAGCGGTTGCCCCGCAGCGTGTGCAACAGTGCGGGCAGCGGCTCCTCAAGTGCCCGCACCAGGTGGGCTGCAGCCAGCTGCTCCATGACGGGGCCGCCCAGGTCCAGCGTGGTGCGCGCGGCGGCGAAGCGCTGGATCATCGGTTCGGAGGCGCGGATCCACCCGGTGCGCAGGCCGCCCCAATGCGACTTGCTCAACGAGCCGATCGATACGATTCCGCTGCCGAAGCCGGCCAGCGGAGTGGTGGCGATGCCGTCGAGGTTGAGGTCGCGCAGCGTTTCATCCGCCACCAGCACTGTTCCGGATGCGGCCGCCGCGCGGGCCAGCAGGCGCCGTTGTTCGTCGGGCATGATCATCCCAGTGGGGTTGTGGAAGTCCGGCACCAGGTAGGCGAGCTTGGGCCGCTGCTGGACCAGGGCCGATTCGAGGGCCGGCAGGTCCCAGCCGGACTCGGCGAAAGCCACCGGGACGGGGCGGCAGCGGGCGGAACGGATGGCATCCAGTGCGTGGGGATAGCTGGGGTGCTCCACCAGGATCCTGTCCTGCCGGTCGGCCAGGGTCCGGATGATGATGGTCAAGGCGTGCTGCGCTCCGGACGTGACCATGACCTGCCCCGGCTGGGTGGGTACACCGGCAGCCGTGTACCGGTCCGCAACTGCCTGGCGCAACGGCAGCAGCCCCAAGGCGTCATAGCCAAAACCCGGCAGCAGGGCAGGCAGCTCCGTCAGCGCCGCGGCAAAGGCCCGGTGCACCACTTCGCCGCTGGCGGGCAATGCTGAATAGGCCAGATCGATCAGCCCTTCAGGGGCGGTCAGGCCCGGCGCCGCCAGCGGGGAAGCGGATTGGGGTTGCGGGCCGAAAAGTGCCGGCCCGAACGGGGTCAGTTCCGGGATGCGGGTCTTGCCCCGGCTGCCTTGGCCGGTGCTCAGGAAGCCCTGGTCCCGGAGGGTGGCATACGCCGCCGTAACGGTTGTCCGGCTGACCCCGAGGACGGAGCCGAGCGAGCGCTCGCTGGGCAGGGCGGTATCCAGGGCAATCCGGCCGTCCAGGATCAGGAGCCGTACCACGTCCGCCAGCTCGCGGTAGGCCGGCCCGGTGCCGCTGTTCCACGGGCCGAGGAGGCGGGACAAAGCCTGGGGAGTGAGGACAGCCATAGAGCCAGTATCTCAAACTGGCTATGTATTCCAATGCCAGTTGCGTGGAATGGTTGTTCTCATGATGACCCGCAGACTCCTCCAACTCTTCACCGGCCTGGCCATGTACGGCATCTCGCTGGCCATGTTCATCCGTGCCGGCCTGGGCCTGGACCCCTGGGATGTGTTCCACCAGGGCGTTGCCAACCGGACCGGTTTGAGCATCGGGGTGGTGGTTATCGCGGTGAGTTTCCTGGTGCTGCTCCTGTGGATTCCGTTGCGGCAGTGGCCAGGGTTCGGCACCCTGTGCAATGCGGTACTGGTGGGAGTGTTCGCGGACATCGGACTGGCAGTGATCCCGCCGGTTTCCCTCCTGGCCGGCCAGATCGGCCTCCTCGGCGGGGCCATCGTGCTGAACGGCATCGCTTCCGCCTGCTACATCGGGGCACGCTTCGGGCCGGGCGCACGGGATGGGCTGATGACCGGCCTGGCCCGCCGGACCGGCTGGTCGGTCCGGCTGTCCCGCACCCTCATTGAAGTGACCGTGCTGGCCATCGGGTGGCTGCTCGGCGGCTCCGTGGGCGTGGGCACCGTGGTTTATGCCTTGGCCATCGGCCCCTTGGTCCATGTCCTGCTGCCGCGCTTCATGGTCCCTGCGGCGACGCCGAAAGCGGCAAGCAAGCCGGCTCCCGCCAACTGCTGAGTCCCCGCCAGGCCTGCTGCTGTCAGTCCGGCACCGGCTGGCACGTGGGGCAGAAGTAAATGTCCCGTTCCTCCTCGCCGTTGGGCTTGCCCAGGAGGCCTCGCTGGATGGGAGTCCCACACTTGAGGCACGGTCGTCGTTCCCCGCCGTACACCCAATAGCCGGGCCTGCCGGCCATCCTGCCTACAGGGAGGCCGCGGGCATTGAGGACAGTAACGCGGCGGCCGGGGCCGAGGTTGGCCTCCAGCAATTGTTTGGCGTCGGTCATCATGGTCCGGACGTCCACGACGTCGGCCACGGGCGTGGCGGGATGCACTCCCGACAGGAAGCACGCCTCGCAGCGGTAGATGTTGCCGATGCCCGCGAGATTCCGTTGGTCCAGCAATGCCACGCCGATCGGTACCTCCGGGCGGGACCGGACACGGCGTTCGGCTTCATCCAGGTCCCAGTCCGGGCCCAGGAGGTCCGGACCCAGGAATCCCACGACGGAGTCCTCATTGGCCGTGGCCACCACTTCCAGGATTCCCAGGGAGAAGCCGACGGCGTCCGCAGCGGCCGTCCGCAGTACGCACCGGGCGGTGAATCCGGGCTTCCGCCACCGTCCGCCCGGCGGGTAGACCTGCCAGGCCCCTTCCATTTTCAGGTGCGAGTGGATGGTCAGCCGTTTGTCCTCCGGGCCCACCACCCGCATCAGCAGGTGCTTGCCGCGCGGGACCACTTCCTCGACGGTCCACCCTGCAAGGTTCAGCGTGGCAAACCGCGGCACACGGAAATCCGAGGCAAGCAGCGCCTGCCCCGCCAGGGCCTGGTGCAGTTGACGGGCGGCCCGCCAGACGGAATCCCCCTCAGGCACGGATCCTCAATCCCTTTGGCGTGGAGTAGGCGCCGGCGGCGCTGAGGGCTGCGGCAACGGGGGTGTCCAGGATTCCCTGCCCGTTCACCTTCTCCATGATCAGTTTGTCCACGGCTCCCCGGGTGACCACCCCGACCAGGGCAGCCCCGGCAGCCGCCAGGACGGCGGCGTCATCGCTGAACGCCAAAAGAGTCTTGCCACCGCGTTCCACGTACAGCACCAGCGCGCCATCCACCAGCACTACCAGGGCACCCGCCTTCCGGCCGGGGCGGTGGCCGGTACCGGCGTCGTCCCTCAGTGCGGGCCAGGGGAGGGCCGCGCCGAACGGGTTGGCGGGATCGGTGGCGGCAAGGGCCAGGGCCACCGGTTCCGCCTTGGCCAGTTGCGTGTCCTCCGAGTAGGAACGGAGCCGGTCCACGGTGGCGGGAACGGCGAACTGGGCCGCGCCGAGGTGTTCGATGAAGTAGCCGCGCCGGCACCGGCCCGCTTCCTCCAGCCGCGCCAGTACCTTGTACATGAGCCCGAAGCCGCCGAGGATTTGTTCGGCCATGACCGAGCCCCTGGTGACCACGCCATACCGGTCCAGCAGGAGTTCAGCAGTGGCGCGGGCGTGGATGGTGGCATCGAGTTCGGGCTCGGGAAGGGCGGACCAGCGGCCGGCTGCCGTAGCAGGCGTTGAAGCTCCCTGCGCTCCGTACCGGCCGCCGGCCAGCCCGGGGGAGCCCAACAGGCCGGTGCCGTGGGAGCGGCCCAGCCGGCTCAACCGCGGTGCCCGGGCGCGCGGGGCACGGGCCACTTGCCGGTGCGCTGTATGCCCGCCGGCGATCAGGGACCGGACCGGGGCGAATGTGTCGCCGGTAATCCTGCCGGCCCATGCGAGTCCCCACAGCGCGGTGACCACCTCCTGGTCGCTGAGGACGGCGTCCATGCCGCCGGCCACTTCGGTGAGCTGCCGGAAGAAGTACCCGCCACCGTTGTTCCGCAGGTGGCCCAGGAGGCGCCGGCCGGCATCTCCGGGCTCGAAGTCAGGGGCAGGATTGAGCGTCAACTCCGCGGAGTCAGCGAGGTGGAGGCTGATCCAGCCGTCGTTTCCCGGCAAGGATCCGGCGCCCGACCACAAGACCTCACCTGCCGCCATGAGTTCATCCAGCATGGCGGGCTGGTAGTTGGATACCCGGCTTGCCAGGACCAGCGGCTCCCAGGCCGAGGCGGGAACGGGGACCCCGGAGAGCTGGTCGATGGCGGTGATGATGCCGTCCAGGCCGCGCAGGGAGGGTTGGCCGCGCCCGCCGCCGGGGGTTCTGACATGCTGCCAGGCCGGCAGGAAGCGCCCATAGGCTGCGGCGTCCACCGGTTCCACTTCGGCGCGCAGCGCGGCCAGGGAGCGGCGGCGGAGCTTGCGCAGCACCTCGGCGTCGCACCATTCGCTGGCGACCGCCTGCTGGCCGACAGGTGAGGAGCTGCCCGATGGTGCCGGCTGGTCGGCCGGACGGCTTTGATCCCCCGGCCCCGATTCCTGCCCGCCCGGCTCCAGCGGTGGGGCCTCGGGCGGGGTGGCGTGGGGCCGGAACTCTCCTTCCACGACGCGTCCGTCCGCTGCCAGCCGTTTCAGTGCCGTGCCCACCACGGCAACGCCCAGGCCCAGCCGGGTGGCGGCTTCGGCTGCCGTGAAGGGACCGTGTGTCCGGGCATACCGGGACACGAGATCGCCCAGCGGATCGGCAACGGGTTCGATGAAGGCCAATGGCACACCCATGGGCAGCGGCACGCCGATGGCATCGCGGAGGCGGGCGGCATCCTCGACGGCGGCGAACCGCTCAAACCCGCCGATGTTGACCTTGATGGCGCGATTGGCCCGCTGGAGCGCGGCAAGGTGGGCGGCCGCGTCGGCGACGGCGGCGGGGGTGTCGGACTGCCCGGTATCGGCGGCCTCAACCGCAGGAGAGGTTTCGGCAGGTTCCACGGCCGGAGAGGTCTCGGCAGCCTCAACCGGCGGCGCCGTGCCCTGCAACCGCGCGGCTGCCTCTTCCGGCGCGAGCGGGCCCAGCAGCCGCAGGAGGTCGGCCACTCCCTCCATGCCCCGCGCACGCCGGTCCGGGGTCAGCCGCTGCAGTTCGCGTTCGGTGGCCTCAATGACCTTGGCGTCCAGGAGTTCGCGCAGTTCCACCCGGCCCAGCAGTTCGTTGAGCAGCGTGGAGTCCAGGGCCAGGGCCGCGGCTCGGCGTTCCGCGAGCGGGGAGTCGCCTTCGTAGAGGAACTGGGCGACGTAACCGAAGAGCAGGGACTTGGCGAATGGCGAGGGCTGCTGGGTGGTGGTCTCCACAATCCGCAGCTCGCGCCTTTCCACGGAGGCGGCGATGTCCTTCAAGGCCGGCAGATCGTAGACGTCCTGCAGGCATTCCCGGACCGTTTCGAGCACGATGGGGAACGTGGGGTACTTCCTGGCCACGTCCAGCAGCTGGGCCGACCGCTGGCGCTGCTGCCAGAGCGGCTGGCGCTTGCCGGGGGTCTGCCGGGGCAGCAGCAGCGCGCGGGCCGCACACTCGCGGAAACGCGAGGCGAAGAGGGCGCTGCCGCCCACCTCGGCGGTGACGATCTGCTCCAGTTCCTCCGGGTCGAGGAGGAACAGTTCGGCGCCCGGGGGCTCGTCTTCCATCATGGGCACCCGCAGGACGATGCCGTCGTCGGCCGCCATGGCCGAGCCGTCCAGCCCGTACCGCTGGTGAAGCCGCTGGCCCACCGCGAGGGCCCACGGCGCGTGGACGGGCATGCCGAACGGGCTGTGCAGGATCACGCGCCAGTCGCCCAGTTCGTCGTGGAACCGCTCCACCACGAGCGTGGTGTCGCTGGGGACCACCTCGGTGGCCTGCTTCTGCTCGCTGAGGTACTGGATGAGGTTGTTGGCAGCGAAGTCGTCCAGGCCGCTGGCTTTGCACCGTTCGGTGGCCGGGCCGGGATCGGACGCGGACAGTTCGCGGACGAACGCGCCCAGGGCGCGGCCAAGGTCCACCGGGCGGCCCAGGGAGTCGCCCTTCCAGAACGGCAGCTTGCCGGGCTGGCCGAACGCGGGGGAGACCAGGACGCGGTCGTGGGTGATGTCCTCGATCTTCCAGCTGGTGGCGCCGAGGGCAAAGACATCGCCCACCCGCGACTCGTAGACCATTTCCTCGTCGAGTTCGCCCACACGCCGCCCACCCTTGGGCGCACGCGCCGGTTTTCCGTCCTCGGCCGGGGACGCCGAGCCTTCCGCCTCCGTGCCGATGATGTAGACGCCGAACAGTCCGCGGTCCGGGATGGTGCCGCCGGACGTGACGGCCAGCCGTTGGGCGCCGGGACGGCCCTCGATGGTGCCGGCATTCCGGTCCCAGATGATCCTGGGGCGGAGTTCGGCGAATTCGTCGGACGGGTACCGTCCCGCCAGCAGGTCGAGGGTGGCCTCGAACGCGGAGCGGGGGAGGGACGCGAAGGGAGCGGAACGGCGCACGGTGCTGAACCATTCCTCCACGTCGATGCTCCCAAGGGCCGTTGCCGCCACCGTCTGCTGGGCCAGGATGTCCAGCGGGTTGGCCGGGATGGCCAGCCGCTCGATCTTGCCATCCAGCATCCGTTCCACGGTGATGGCCGTGTGGACCAGGTCCGCCCGGTGCTTGGGGAACAGGACGCCTTGGGAGACCTCGCCCACCTGGTGGCCTGCACGGCCCACCCGCTGCAGGCCGCTGGCCACCGACGGGGGCGATTCGACCTGGACCACCAGGTCCACGGCACCCATATCGATGCCAAGTTCCAGCGATGACGTGGCCACCACGCACCGCAGCCGCCCGGATTTGAGGTCGTCCTCGATCAATGCCCGCTGGTCCTTGGAAACGGAACCGTGGTGCGCCCGCGCCAGTACCGGATCTGCGCCGGCGGAACTGCCCGCTTGCGCCATCATGTGCGCGGGTGTGGCCGTTGACGCGGGAAGGCCCGACGACGGTCCCCCCGGGCTGCCCGGCCCGGCGTCGAGCCCTTCCGGGGCGGCGTCGTCCCAGCCGCCGCCCACGGCCACCAGCTGGCGTTCGGCGTAGATTTCGTTGAGCCGGGCGGTGAGGCGTTCGGCGAGGCGCCGGGAGTTCGCGAAGACGATGGTGGACTGGTTGGCCAGCACCAGGTCAACGATCTTTTCCTCCACATGGGGCCAAATGGATGCCTGCGGCTGGAGGCCGGAAGCGGGCCCGGAGTCGAACGCGCCCGCAGCGCCCTGCAGGTCCGACATATCCTCCACCGGCACCGACACCGTAAGGTCCCAGTTCTTGCTGGCCGGCGGCGCGACGATTTCCACGGGGGCGGAACCGGCCAGGAACTGTGCCACGAGTTCCCGCGGCTCCACGGTTGCGGAAAGCCCGATGCGTTGCGCAGGTTTGGGCAGCAGCGCATCGAGCCGCTCCAGGGACACCGCAAGGTGGGCGCCGCGCTTGGTTCCGGCCACGGCATGGACCTCGTCGATGATGATGGTGTCCACCTCGGTGAGGGTTTCGCGGGCCCTGGAGGTGAGCATGAGGAACAGCGACTCGGGGGTGGTGATGAGGATGTCCGGCGGGTTGCTGAGCAGGGCCCGGCGGTCCGCTGTGGGGGTGTCCCCGGACCGGACGCCCACGGTGATCAGCGGTGCCGGGAGCCCCAGCCGCTTGGCTGTTTGCGTGATGCCGATCAGCGGCGAGCGGAGGTTGCGTTCGACGTCGACGCCCAACGCCTTGAGGGGCGAAATGTAGAGGACGCGGGTTTTGCGTTTGGGTGCCCGGGACCGCTTGCCTTTGGCCGGGGTTTCCGCTGCGGGATCGGGGGGCGGCGGGGCCGTGCCGAGGAGGCGGTCCAGGGCCCACAGGAAGGCGGCGAGGGTCTTGCCGGACCCGGTGGGCGCCACCACCAGTGCGTGCGAACCTGACGAGATGGCAGTCCAGGCCCCGGCCTGGGCCGGTGTTGGTTCGGAAAAGGCGCCAAGGAACCAGTCCCTGGTGGCGCGGCTGAATTGGGCCATGGGCGCAGCGGAGCCGGGAGCGCTGCCGGCAGGACGCTGTTCCTGGTTCATGCCTCCATCATGCCCCAAGGCACCGACACTGGGTTTCGACGGCCGCCGCGACCCGGCGTGGGTGCCGGGTCGCGGCCAGGTCCGCCGGGCCGTGCGCGGTCAGGCCGGTTGGAACGCCCCGATGGAGAGCAAGGTGATTTGCGCGTTGCCGCAGGCCTTGGTGGGCTGCGGGAGGAACAGGGAGTCGGTGTCCTCGGGCGGGTAGACCCGGTAGCCGGCGGCATCCACCGGCGAGCAGTCCATGTAGTTGCCGGCCTGCGTGTAGCGCAGTACCGCGGTGCCGGTCTGGCCGGGGGCCAGCAGGACGTCAACCACTCCCGTGGAGTCGTCGCGCGCGGCCGGGGCTCCGATCGGGGCGCCTGCGGCGTCCGCAACCAGGGAGACGCCGGCGAATCCCTTGAGGATGCAGGGTTCGGTTCCCTTGTTGGTGAGGTTGAGCTTCATGTAGACGCTGCCCGCCGCGCCGCCGCCGGAGGCATCGGTGGCGGCCGTGAGTCCGGCCGCCTTGCACAGGGCAGGCGCTCCGGCGGCGGTGGTGCCGGGGGCGGGGGAGTCCGGCGTCGTGGCAGGTGCGGAGGACGACGGCGGGGCCGAGGATGCCGACGACGTGGGCGACTGGCTGGCCTGCCCGGTGGCGGGCGTCGTCGTCGTTTGGGACTGCGGCTGGCTTGGAGCGCACGCGGTGAGCAACAGCGTTGCCGTTGCGGCCGCCGTCGTCAGGGCAATCGCCTGGGAAATTATCTGAGACCTCATGGCACCACCTTCGCCGTACCGGTTGCCCGCGTCAACGATGCCACCTGCCTTGGCGGCAATTTGATGCCCGGATCGTGATGATCCGGCCACTGGAAGGCTTCCGCGGGATGGCATGCGGCGGCGCACCCCGGCCGGGAGCGGCCATCCTCAGTCCGTCTCGGGTCCCGTGCAGTACGGGCAGTCCTCGGGGCACTCCGTCATGCCGGCACCACCGCCAGGTCCAGGCCGTCTGCGAGGTGGAACAGCCGGCGGCCCCCCGCGGGCGCGGTCACCCACACGATGCCGCCGTCGTCCGTCCTGTCATCCACCACGCCGCTGAAGGCCACCCGGCCGTTCCTGCGGAGTTCCACCAGGTCGCCGGTCTCGACCGGGTCCCAGCGGACAGGGCTTTTTACGCGGCTCGTCATTGAAGTCACGGGCATTCCTTTGCACGGCGTGGTTGCGGCGGCAGCTGCCGCCCAATGAAGCCATCAAACAGGGACGCTGCCGCCCAACTCAATGGAGGAGTGACCACGCTCCACGCTCCTTCTTTGTGCAGGCCTCCAGCAGGCTGGTGCAGGGGTCCGGAAGGCCCGTGTGCCACGGGGAAGGGCGGGGTTAGACTGCCTGCGTAAGCGTCGGCGATCGAAGGAGAAGTTCATGGACTACACCGGAAGCCAGTCGGAAAAGGCAGTCACAGCCGGTGAACTGGGCCGCAGCCACATCGGGCAGACAATCAGCTTCCAGCCGAATGAATTCACGGTGGTCTTCGGCAAGCTCGCAGGAATCGCGCGGACGGAAGCCATGGTTTACATCTCCCTGACAGGGGTGGGGAACGGCACGCACCTGAAGGATGAGTACGACCTGCCGGCTGCCCACGAGGTCTTCGTTCCCGTGGACGTCATCACCAACGCCGAATCCACCATCAAGGATTTGTTCGGCAAGGTCCAGGAGAACCTCCGCGGGACCGGCCACAAGGGCGGCGAAGACCGGACCGACCGGCTGTAGCCCCGGAAACCTGGCTGATGGCCGGCATCGTTTTCGATGCCGGCCATCAGTGCTTGGGACGCCAGTGCACCACATCTCTGTTGGAAGGAACATCATGGGCAACGAAGCTGCATGGCAGGAAACCACAACCGCGGGCCGGTTCGCCGGCAGGACCGTCATTGTCACCGGTGCAGGCTCGGGCATCGGGCTGGCAACCGCGCTGCGCGTCGCCAAGGAAGGCGGCCGCGTGATCGCGGCGGACATCAGCAAGGAACGGCTGGATGACCTTGTGGCCGGGAACCCCGGCCTGGATTTGGTTGCCGTTGCCGGTGACATCTCCACCGAAGAGGCCGTGGCGGCAGTGGTGGCGGCCGCCGGCGGCAGGGTGGATGCGCTGGCCAACGTTGCCGGCATCATGGACAACTTCGCCCCCATCCACGAGGTGGACGACCAAGTCTGGGAGCGGGTCTTCCGGATCAACGTCACCGCGCTGATGCGACTCACCCGTGCGGTGGTGCCGCTGATGCTGCAGGCGGGCACCGGCTCCGTGGTCAATGTCTCCTCGGAGGCCGGGCTGCGGGGTTCCGCCGCGGGTGCGGCCTACACGGCCTCCAAGCATGCAGTGGTGGGCCTTACCAGGAACTCTGCCGTCATGTACGGCCCGTTGGGGCTGCGCTTCAACACCGTGGCGCCGGGCGCCACCATCACCAATATCGAGGCGAACTGGGGCTCGGAGCTGGCGGCGGGGCGGCTGGGTCCGCTGATGCAGGCGAACATCCCGACACCCGCCACCGCCGCGCAGCTCGCCGCGTCCATCACCTTCCTGCTCAGCGACGACGGCACGAACGTCAACGGCGCCGTGCTCGCTTCCGACGGCGGCTGGTCGGCACTGTAGCGGGCAGCACCGCTGCCGGCAGGCACTTTAAAGCCAAGCGGACGACGCCGGGTGCGGCCCGTCGTCGTCCGCCCACCCGGGCAGCACCCCGCAGTGCGGCCTAGTACGCCTTGACGCGCTGGTCCACCACGAGGTGGACCAGCGCGAACGTGCGGTCCCGGTCGATGGCCGCCAAGGCGGCGTCCAGGGCCGCCGGCACGTCGCGGTCATCCCTGACCGTGATGCCAAAGCCACCGAACGCCGTGGCCATCAACCCGAAGTCCGGGTTCTTGAGTTGGGTGCCGGAGACCCGCTGCGGGTAATGCCGTTCCTGGTGCGTGCGGATGGTGCCGTACTCCTGGTTGTCCATGACCACCACCAAGGGTGTGGCGCCATACTGGGCGGCGGTCGCCAATTCCTGGCCGTTCATGAGGAATTCGCCGTCCCCCGCGATGGTCACGACGCGCCGGTGCGGCTCGGCCAGCGATGCGGCAATGGCGGACGGGATGGAGTACCCCATGGAGCCGTTGCGGGCACTGAGCATGGACGCATAGCGGCGGGTGGGGAAGTACCGGTGCGCCCAGTTGGTGTGTTCGCCGGCCCCGAAGGTCACCACGGCGTCCTCGGAAAGCCGGGGCACCAGGTTGGCCATCAGGGTGTCCATCCTGGCCTGCCCGGCCCCCGGGGCAGCGGGCGGCAGCGCGGCAAAGCGTTCCTGTTCCGCCCTCATCCGGGCCGTCCAGTCACGCCACTCGTCCTTGACCGGCAGCGCGACGCCCTGGAGGTCGCGCACGAAGGCCTCCGGTTTGGCCAGGATTTGCCGGGACACCGGGCCGGACCGTCCGCGCAGCGACGGGTCCACCGTGACCAGGAAGTTCTCCTTGGTCCAGTCCTGCCGGCAGACGAAGCCATCCGTAATGACATCGCCTGGGACCGTGCCCACAAAGACCAGCAGGTCGGTTTCCTCCAACAGGTCGTAGGTGGGCCGGGGGCGGCCGTACCCGATAGGGCCGACGTAGGACGGCGAATCGAAGGAAACTGTTCCCTGGGTCCGCCACTCGGCAGCAGCCGGGATGTGGTGCCGTTCCAGCCACCCGGTGAGCTGGAGGGCGGCTTCCTGGGTCCAGTCGTTGCCGCCAGTGACGAACAGCGGCTTGCTGGACCTGGCCAGGGCGGCTTCAAGGGCTGCGGAATCCGTGCTGCCCATGCCGCCGGCTGCCACGGGAATCGCCGGATGCAGGGCCGGGCTGACCTGCCGCCGGATCACGTCCTCCGGCAGGCCGACCACCACGGGGCCGGGCCGTCCGCTCATGGCCGCGAACATCGCTTCGGCCACGATTTCGGAGGCCCGCTCCGGGTGGTCAAGGACCATGACCCTTTTGGCTCCGGTATCGAACCAGGACTTGATGTCGAACTCCTGGAACGCCTCGCGGTCCCGGTGGGCGAACGGGATGAGCCCCACGAAGAGCAGCATGGGGGTGGAATCCTGCCAGGCGGTGTGCAGTCCCACATGGGCGTTGGCCGCGCCCGGCCCGCGGGTCACCATCGCCACCCCCGGACGCTGGTTCATCTTGCCGTCGGCCTCGGCCATGTAGGCGGCGCCGCCCTCATGGCGGCAGACGATGGTTTCGATGGCGGACCCGTGCAGGCCATCGAGCACATCAAGGAAGCTCTCGCCGGGAACAACGTAGGTGCGCTCCACGCCATGCGCCACCAGGGAATCGACAATGACGTGCCCGGCGGACTTCAGGGTTGGCTGCGCGTTCTCCGGCACGTGTGGGCGGAGGTCCTGCCGGTCTTCGACGACGGCGGCGGGCTGGGAACGGGATGCGGTCAGGGAGGGCTGCGGCTCTGGAGTCATGTTCTTTCTTTGGTTCGAAGGGTGGCGGAAGGTCCGGGTCAGGTGATGGGTGTCCGGTTGGCGATGACGGGGGAGGTGCCGGTGTAGCCGTCGCGGGTTTCGGCGATGTGGCGGATGCGGGTGCGGCAGGCGTACCAGCCGATGACCATGAGGATGGAGGCGATGGCGGTGACGAGCATGGTCAGGGGTGAGTCGATGAAGACCATGATGAGGACGCCGATGAGGAAGAGGAGGGAGAGGTAGCCGGTGTAGGGGGCGCCGAACATGCGGAAGGTGGGGCGTTGGACCCAGCCTTTGTCGGCCCAGCGTTTGAGTTGGATTTGGCATAGGACGATGGTGGCCCAGGTCATGATGATGCCGACGGAGGCGATGTTGAGGACGATTTCGAAGGCGTCGGCGGGGACGAGGTAGTTCAGGGGGACGCCGAGGAGGGAGACGGTGGCGGTGATGGCGATGCCGCCGTAGGGGACGCCTGCTTTGTTCATGCGGGAGGCGAAGCGGGGGGCGGAGCCGTTGACGGACATGGAGCGCAGGATCCGGCCGGTGGAGTAGAGTCCGGCGTTCAGGGAGGACAGGGCGGCGGTGAGGACGACGAGGTTCATGATGACGTCTACGCCTTGGACGCCGATGGAGCCGAAGAACGTCACGAAGGGGCTGACGCCTTTTTGGTAGGTGGTGTAGGGGAGCAGGAGGGCGAGGAGGATCACGGAGCCGACGTAGAACACGGCGATGCGGAAGACCACGGAGTTGATGGCTTTGGGCATGATTTTTTCGGGGTTTTCGGTTTCGCCGGCGGCGGTGCCGACGAGTTCGATGGAGGCGTAGGCGAACAGGACCCCTTGCATGAGGATGATCATGGGCAGCAGGCCGGTGGGGAA
>NZ_KB895472.1 GCF_000374865.1 Arthrobacter sp. 135MFCol5.1
CGAACACAAAGCCCTGATCAACGCCAACGGCTGCGACATCATCCAACCCGATGCCCCACGCGTCGGCGGCATCACCCAATTCCTCCGACTCGCCGCCCTCGCCGACGAACGCGGCCTGGGCCTAGCCCCGCACTTCGCCATGGAAATCCACCTCCACCTCGCCGCCACCTACCCCCGCGAACCCTGGGTAGAGCACTTCGACTGGCTCGACCCGCTGTTCAACGAACGCCTCGAAACCAAAGACGGCCGGATGATCGTCCCGGACCGCCCCGGCCTCGGCATCACCCTCAGCGACCAAGCCCGCGCCTGG
Source organism: Arthrobacter sp. 135MFCol5.1 (assembly GCF_000374865.1). Classification (GTDB taxonomy): domain Bacteria; phylum Actinomycetota; class Actinomycetes; order Actinomycetales; family Micrococcaceae; genus Arthrobacter. Next base: position 311 of record NZ_KB895472.1, read on the forward strand.
ACAACCGAAAGCGTGGCCTTCGGCGCGTAACCTCCGCTCCGGGCGCGCACGGTTGCCGGCGCCCACAGAACCCACGCTTGCCACCGTTCGCGCCCACGGCGACACGGCCGAAGCACACAACGCTCCGGCATCCCCTGCGCCACACAGCGCAGCACCGACAACTAAACCCACGAGTGTTCGGATGTCCCGGCCCGGCCCACTGACGCCGCAGTGAACCCGACCCCCGCGCTTTTTTCACGATAAGGAACGTCGATGTCCAATCCCATCATCCAATCCACCACCCAGGAAGCCGGACCAGCACGTCCTGCACGCACCAAGTCCCATACACGGTTCCTTGTGCTGGGGCTGATCTTCTTCGTCACGGTAGTGAATTACGCAGACCGCAGCAGCATGTCCATCGCGGGAACAGACATGACCAAAGAACTCGGGATGACATCAGTCCAGCTCGGGTTTGTTTTCTCAGCCTTCAGCTGGGCCTACGTCGTCGGGCAGCTTCCGGGCGGATACCTGCTGGACCGGTTCGGAGCCAAAAAGACCTACGGGCTCAGCCTCGCGCTCTGGTCCGCGGCCACTCTCGTGGTGGGCTTCGTCGGCCTGATCTCCACACCGGTTCTGGTATCGGTGGGCATCCTGTTCGCCCTACGCCTGTTCCTCGGGCTTGTGGAGGCCCCTGCCTTTCCTGCTAACGCACGTATTACCACCATGTGGTTCCCCACCAGCGAGCGCGGTCAAGCCACGGCAGTATTCAACTCCGCCCAGTACCTCGCCACAGCGATGTTCGCCCCCATCATCGGTTGGATGACCTTCAGCTTCGGCTGGCGCATCGGGTTCTACGTCCTGGGCGCACTTGGCCTGGCCATGGCCGTCGTCTGGTTTCGCTGGATGAACGTCCCCTCAAGGCACAAACGCGTCTCCGCCACAGAAATCGAAACCATCCGGGCAGGAGGAGGCCTGGTCGACCTCGACGAATCGGCAACCCTCTCCCAGCGGAAGGCGACAATCACCCGGTCCCAGTTCAAGCAGCTCTTTACCAGCCGCATGTTTTGGGGTCTCTACGTGGCACAATACGCCGTCAACGCCCTTACCTATTTCTTCATCACCTGGTTCCCGATCTACCTGGTCAGCAGCAGGCACCTGAACATCATGCAGGCCGGTTTCATCGCGGCCATCCCCGCCCTCGCAGGCTTCGCTGGCGGCATACTGGGTGGATTCATCTCCGACCTCCTCCTACGCAGGGGAGTCCCCCTCACGGCGGCACGGAAAATTCCGTCGGTTGCCGGCATGGCACTGGCCATGCTGATCATGCTCTGCCCATTCACCGACAGCACTCCCCTCATCGTGACGCTCATGACTCTCGCATTCTTCGGTAAGGGGGTTGCGGCACTGGGCTGGGCATTCGCCACCGACATGGCCCCCAAGGAAGCCAACAGCGTCTCCGCCGCCATCATGAACGCCTTCGGCAACATCGCCGGCATCGTGACCCCCATCGTCATCGGATTCGTCATCGCGGCCACCGGGAACTTCGACGTCGCCCTCTGGTTCGTCGGCGCCCACGGAGCCGTCGCTCTGCTTGGCTACCTCATCATGGGCAAGGTACAGCGGCTCGAATTCACCCACGACAAAGCACAGAACTAAACTCCTCTGGCGCCCAAGCCCGACTCGCCGAAGAGAATGCCGCAAGATGACTCGTGCCACGGGTTCCTCTTCGCCGCTGCTTCCTTCAGGGTTCGACTGGATCGCTCACCCGAATCACCTGGCTGCCTTCAGAGAACGCATATGACTATGCCTCCACGACAGGCATGAACACTGAGGTCACGAGCTCGGCTTCGGGCGTTTGGCTCGGATCGTTGCGATAAATGTTGAAGTGGTGCGTCGCGAGGTCGTCATCTTCCCTTGCCGGCCGCCAATCGTTTTCGGCCATGAACGCTGCGATCGCTTCATGTGCCCGGGGAATCGCATCCGTGTACGGCCCGGTGACTGTAGCGGCCACCACGCGACGTGCGGGAAAGTGCAGCACGCTCAGTGGCTCCGCGGCCTCGGTATCGGGCGCTACCTCAAGGAAGACCGACTCGTCGACGTCATGCTCGCGGTATTCACCGTCGTGTTCGATGCACCCGCCAGCCCCCGTGACGCGAATCCCTTGGGCTGAGATCTCAGGCGTGAACCGGGCCCATAGTTCGCCCTCGGCAGTGTAGTCGGGCACCCTCCCGCGAAGGGTGATGAGGGTTTGCTCGGGCAACGTGGTGAGTTGGGCCGAGATGGTAGACATGGCGTCCTCCTGACGTTGTTGGTCCAGCATTCGTTCAATGATTACGAGCCGTCGCAGGGCGGCTGATGATTCCTCGGCAAGGGCAGCTCGCTGAGCGGACAGGGCTTGTGCGTAAGCGGGGGTCCCCCGGGCAGCAAGGAGCGCCCCTATGGCAGACACACCAAAGCCCACGTCCCTGAGCCGCCGGATTTCGCTTGCCTCGCGGAGCTGGTCGTGGGCATACCAGCGGTAGCCGTTGGCTCGATCGACAACAGCCGGAGCGAGGACTCCGTTCGCGTCGTAATGCCGCAACATCCTGACACTGATCCTGCTGAGCGAGGAGAAGTGGCCGATGGGCATGAGCTTTGAGATATCGGTCATGCCTCTGATTCTCCGCGCTGACATCGTGTCAGAGTCCATTTTCTCGAAGACTCATGTGACGGCGCGCTGCGACCGACCAGCCGGGGTACCGACCAAAAGTAGCCTAAGTCCATCTCTCTTGGGCTACCCGCGCCGATGCTGCCACTGCCAGGCGTGCCGGAACATGAGGCCCATCGAGGTTCTCAGGGCTACCGGCTATAGCGACGAGCCGCCGGGACGCCCGTCCAGGGCTGTACGCGACCCCGTTCCAGTCAACGACAGGCTGGCACGTATCTCACGAATACGGTGCCGGGATTGGGAAATCTGCCATTCCCGGCAACGCCCCCCATGCAGTGGGCGACGGCGTACATGTGGAAAAACCCTTTGACACCAAACAGCTAACGCGGGTAACTTAGATCACGCACCAAGGTAACGCGAGTTACTAATAGTAAGACCAGACCACTAGCGGCCAAGGTCCAGTTAGAGAGAAGACTTCTGGAGCATCCAATGGCGGACACCGCCTCCCAAAGCCGGGCACGGAACTTCTCAGACATTGCTTCGCCAGGCAGCTATTGCTGCACACGGGGCGCCAAGGAGCCTCGTAGACGTGGGTCTTTAGGAACAAACACTTAGGAATTTCATCAACCTATGCAGCAGGACAGCCGACCACTGCCATCCGGCAGTAATCGACTGTCCGGTACTAAAACGCTCTTCGGTCTGACCGCGAAATCAACATCGAAGAGCAAAACCCAACCCACCCTTCACCTTGCTGATGAAGAAAGGAAGAGACAGCTCATCATGACACAAACCAGATTCTTTCTTCAGGTCGAGCCAGGCGCTCTCCCCACGCGATGAACCTGAGAGCACCCCGACTCCTGCAATTGCAGCCAGTTCGATTTCGCGGTGCTCCCTTTACGCCAACACACGCCCGCTCCACAGGTCCGCGGACCGCAGTCACGGCCATGAAAAGAGAACAATGAACAGCATTACCACCACCGTTGAGACCTACAGGCCGGCCATGCACTTTGCCGCCAAAGACACGTGGCTCAACGATCCGAACGGGCTTGTCTTCCACGAGGGCACCTACCACCTGTACTACCAGAACAACCCCTTCGGAAACGTCCACGCCAATATGTCCTGGGGCCATGCGACTTCTGCTGACCTGGTCAGCTGGACGGAGCAACAGGTAGCGATTCCCTGTGATGACGACGAGGAAATCTACTCCGGCAGCATTGTGGTTGACGCCGAAAACACCAGCGGATTCGGCGCGGACGGTAAGGCTCCCCTGGTGGCCATCTACACCAGCGCGTACAAGCCGGGCTCCCTCCACGAGGGCACGCAGGCGCAGTCCCTCGCGTGGAGCACGGACGGCGGATACTCCTGGACGAAGTACGCCGGCAACCCGGTCCTGACCCGGAACTCGCCGGAATTCCGGGACCCCAAGGTATTCCGCTACGACGGCCCTTCGGGCAGCTATTGGGTCATGGTGGCGGTGGAGGCCCATGATTTCACCGTCCTGCTCTACCGCTCACAAGACCTCAAGAGCTGGGAATATCTCAGCACCTTCGGCCCCGCCAATGGCACGGGAGGCATCTGGGAATGCCCGGACCTTTTCGAGCTGCCCCTGGACGGTGACTCCTCAGCCATGAAATGGGTCCTGACGGTGAACATGAACCCCGGCGGCCCCAACGGCGGGTCCGCCGGGCAGTACTTCGTGGGAGAGTTCGACGGCGTCACGTTCAGTTCCGAGACAACCCTCACCGCGGGGATGCAGGACCCTGAGCGCCTACCCGACTACCAGTGGCTGGACTGGGGCCGGGACTACTACGCCGCGGTCTCGTTCAGCAACGTCCCGGGCGGCCGGCGGCTGATGATCGGCTGGATGAACAACTGGCAGTATGCCAACCACATCCCCACCTCGCCCTGGCGCAGCCCCATGAGCCTGGTCCGGGACGTGTCCCTCGTTTCCGTGAACGGGCAACCCCGGCTCCTGCAGCGCCCCGTACCGGAGGCGAGGGCAACTTCGACACCCGGTCCCGAGCAGCGGCTGGCCCTGAACGGCCCCGCAACCGTTGAGGGCGGCACTGCGGTACAGCTTATTGACATCACCTTCTCCCCTGGTGACGCCGAGGAGTTCGGGCTTGTGGTCAGAGGGTCAGCGGACGGGACGGTCGGGACACGAATCGGGATCCACGCCGGCAGCGGGGACCTGATCGTGGACCGCACCCACTCCGGCGACACCGACTTCCATGAAGCCTTCGCCTCCACCAGCCGCGCCCCCATTGCCGCAGCCAAGGATGGCAACTACCGCCTGCAGATCTTCGTCGACCATTGCTCAGTGGAGGTCTTCGGCAACGATGGGCTCGTCTCGGTGACCGAACTGATCTTCCCGGATCAAGCCCAAACTTCCCTCACTCTCTACTCCACCGGCGGCACAGCCGACGCAGTGCTCCAACTCACCAACTTCGAAAAGGCTGATGCCTAATGGAATACCGCAAATTGGGAGCCTCCGGCCTGTACATCAGCGAAATCGCCTACGGAAACTGGGTCACCCACGGCGAGCAGATCGACCAGGCCGCCGCGACGGAATGCGTCAAACAGGCACTGGAGTTGGGCATCACCACCTTTGACACTGCCGATGCCTATGCCGGAACCCGGGCGGAGGAAGCTTTGGGTGTCGCGCTCAAGGGAACACGCCGTGAAAGCGTGGAGATCCTTACCAAGGCCTACTTCCCTACCGGGGATGGCCGGAACGACCGCGGCCTGTCCCGCAAGCACGTCATGGAGTCCATTAACTCCTCGCTGCGCCGGCTCCAGACTGACTACGTGGATCTCTACCAGGCGCACAGGTATGACTACGAGACTCCGCTGGAAGAGACCATGCAGGCTTTTGCCGATATTGTCCGGGCGGGGAAGGCACACTATATCGGGGTGTCGGAGTGGACGGCGGACGAAATCCGCTCCGGCGTTGCCCTTGCCAGGGACCTTGGGGTCCAGCTCATCTCCAACCAGCCGCAGTATTCCATGCTGTGGCGCGTCATCGAACCGGAAATCGTTCCCCTGAGCGGGGAACTGGGCATTGGCCAGATCTGCTGGTCTCCGCTCGCCCAGGGAGTCCTCACCGGCAAATACACCCCCGGCGCGGCGGCCCCGGAAGGCTCCCGCTTCCGAGGCGACAACGGCAAGCTGAAGAATGACCACCGCTTTCTCAACGAGGACATCCTCATCCGCGTCCAGGAATTGAAGCCCCTGGCCGAAGAGACGGGACTGTCCATGGCGGCTTTCGCGGTTGCATGGGTACTCCAAAACCCCAACGTCTCGGCAGCCATCGTGGGAGCATCCCGGCCCGATCAGCTCGTGGACAACGTCCGTGCCGCAGGAGTGAAACTCGACCAGGAAATGCTCCTGAGGATCGATGACATCCTCGGCCCCGTCATCGAAAGAGACCCCGGGAAGGTCGAGTCCTTCAAGGACCGCCCCTAACAGCAGCAGCTGAAGAAATGTATTGACACCATCTAGTAACGCGGGTAACTTAGATCACAGCCCGAAAGTAACGCGAGTTACCAGGCTTAGATTCACCCCATTGCCTCCGTATTAGCACGGGCAACCCCAGCTCAACGAAGACCTCTGGAGCATTCAATGGCGAAGACCACCTCCCCCGACAAACCCGGCACTGCCCGGCAGCGTGGCGTCACCATGAATGACGTAGCCAAGCATGCCGGAGTATCCCGGACAGCTGTTTCATTCGTGCTGAACAACCGTGAAGACGCCAGCATCTCGGAGGAGACCCGGGTCCGCATCGCTGAGGCGGTTCAAGCTTTGGGCTACCGTCCAAATGCCGGGGCGAGGGCGCTGGCATCCCAGCGCAGCGATTGGTACGGGATCGTCACCGAGATCGTCACGGCCCCATTCGCCGTGGACATCATCAAAGGTGCCCAGGACCAGGCCTGGAGTGACGGCCGGTTCCTCCTGATCGCCCCGTCGGACCAGGGTGATGCGGCCGGCCCCAACCAGGGGATGGAGGATGCTGCTGTGGAAAAGCTGCTGGAGCAGCGGGTGGAAGGCCTGCTGTACGCCGCAACCCACCACCGTGGCGTCCATGTGCCCCCCAGCGCGCACGAAGTGCCCACGGTGCTCGTCAACTGTTTCGACCTGGACGGGAAGCTGCCCTCAATCGTCCCTGACGAACGCGCGGGCGGACGGGTCGCCGTCGAACGCCTCCTCAAGGCCGGCCACACCAAGATCGGTGTGATCAACCTGGACCCCCGCATCCCGGCAGCTGTTGGGCGTTTGCAGGGCGTCCGGGAGGCCTTGGCCGACGCCGGCCTGGAGCTTGATCCGGAACTCGTGGCGGCCGGGTATGCGACGGCAGACGGAGGCTACGACGCTGCCTGTCAGATCCTTGACCGGTACCCGGCCAAGGACCGGCCCACCGCCCTGTTTTGCCTCAATGACCGTATGGCCATGGGGGCTTACGACGCCATCAAGGAACGTGGCCTGGCCATCCCCGGTGACATCGCCGTGATCGGCTTCGACAACCAGGAACTCATCGCGGCCTACCTCAGGCCCAAGCTGACCACTGTTGCGTTGCCGTTCGAAAAGATGGGCGCTCTGGGAGTCCAGACGCTCGCCGCCCTTACAGCCGGACAGCCGATCACTGCCAGTCAGCAGTTGGTCGACTGTCCGCTGTTAGAACGCTCTTCGGTCTGACCGCGAAATCAACGTCGAAGAGCAAAACCCCAACCCACCCTTCACCTTGCTGATGAAGACAGGAAGAGATAACCCCATCATGACACAAACCAGGTTCCTCAAGTCCGCCCGCATTGCCGCGGCCGGACTGGCGGTAGGCGCGATGCTGCTGACCGGCTGCGCCGCCACCGGCAACAAGTCCGGCGGCACCGACGCCGCAGCCAACGCCAGCGCGTTCCTCACCATTCCCCGTGAAGACATGGGCACGTTCGTGCAGAACTTCAACCCGTTCGCGCCGACCGTCAACCCCATGGTCCAGCAGTCCATCTACGAGTCCCTCCTGGTCTTCAACCCGGCCAAGGGCAATACGGTGCCGTGGCTGGCCACCGACTGGAAGGCCGCGGACGACGGTAAGTCCATCACGTTCACCCTGCGTGATGGTGTGAAGTGGTCCGACGGCCAGCCGTTCGTTGCCGACGACGTCGCGTACACGTTCGAGCTGCAGAAGAAGCTGAAGGGCGGCTACGAGTATCTCGACGGCGTGACGGCGCAAGGCAACCAGGTCACCTTCAACTTCAACAAGCCCTGGTCCCCCGCCCTGTACGACGTCGGCCAGCTCAGCATCCTGCCCAAGCACATCTGGTCCGCGCTGGCCGATCCGGAAAAGGACGCCAACGCCAAACCTGTGGGCACCGGACCGTACACCGAGGTGGACAACTTCCAGGCCCAGTCCTTCGTGCTGAAGAAGAACCCCAACTACTGGCAGCCGGACAAGCAGAAGATTGCCGGCATCAAGATGCTCGCGTTCGCCGGGAACGACGGCGCCAACCTCGCCGCCGCCAACGGCGACGTGGACTGGGCGCCCCAGTACATCCCGAATATCGAAAAGACCTTCGTCTCGAAGGACAAGGACCACCGGCACTACTGGTTCCCTCCGACCGGTGCCATGATCAACTGGCAGCTCAACACCACCAAGGCGCCCTTCAACGATGTTGATGTCCGCAAGGCGCTGAGCATGGCCGTGGACCGGGACCAGGTCACCAAGATCGGCATGAGCGGCTACGCGCAGCCGGCCGACTGCACCGGCCTTTCCGGCAACTACGAGACCTGGAAGAACACCCAGGTCAAGGACAACTGCACGTGGACCAAGCACGACGTCCAGCAGGCAAACGACCTGCTGGACAAGGCGGGCTACCCCAAGGGCCCCGACGGCAAGCGCACGCTCAAAGACGGCAAACCGTTCGAGTTCAAGATTTCCGTGGGTGCTACCTCGTCCGACTGGCTCTCCGTGGCCAACGTGATCTCCCAGAACCTGGCGGAGGTCGGCGTAACCGCGAAGGTGGACTCTCCGGACTGGGCTGCCGTGGTGGCAGGGTACGAAAAGGGTGATTTCGACTCCGGCATCGTCTGGAGTGCCAACGATCCCAGCCCGTACAAGTACTTCAACACCACCATGGGCTCCGCATCGGTGAAGCCGGTGGGCACCAAGGCCTCTGATAACTACCACCGTTTCGGCGACCCCAAAGCTGATGCCCTGCTGAGCGACTTCGCTGCAGCGACTGACCAGTCCAGGCAAAAGGATATTGCCAACAAGCTGCAGGAAGAATACAACGACGCCGCACCAGTGGGGCCGCTGTTTTCCGGCCCGGAATGGGGTGCATACAATGACACCCGCTTCACCGGCTGGCCCACGCAGGACAACCCCTACGCCACCCTCTCGGTTCGCGCACCCACCACGGTTCTGGTGCTGACCAGCCTGGAACCGCGCAAGTAGTCCCCCGCCCCTGAGGCCCATCTGGCCCTCAAGGCACCACACGCCCGACGGCCTGGCACATGCCATCAGCCGGCCGTCGGGCGTACCCACAATCTTGACCACTCCCGAATTGGAGGGAAACCGTGCGCTTCATCCTGCGCCGACTGGGTTTCTACCTGATCGCCTTCTGGGCATCCATTACCCTGAATTTCCTGCTCCCCCGCTTCATGCCCGGGGACCCCGTATCACGCATGTTTGCCCGCACCCAGGACAGAATGCAGCCCGAACAGCTCGAAGCCCTGCGCAAGCTGCTTGGCGTGGACGACCGGCCCATCTGGGAGCAGTACGCCGGCTACCTCCAGAACATCCTCACCGGACAGATGGGGGTATCGATTACGCGCTTCCCCACCCCCGTCACCGAAGTCATCTCATCCCAAATCGGCTGGACCCTCCTGCTTGGCGGAACCGCGCTGGTGATTGCCGCCGTCGTGGGCAACCTGCTGGGCATCCTGGCAGCCTGGCGCCGCGGCAGCGCCCTCGACTCGGCCCTGCCTCCCGTGCTGGTCTTTATCGGATCGTTCCCTTACTTCTGGCTGGCAATGGGCGCTCTGTACCTGTTCGGCGTCGTGCTCGGCTGGTTCCCCATCCGCCACGCGTTCACCGACGGCCTGGAGCCGGCGTTCACTGCCGAGTTCATCGGTGACGTCGGCGCCCACCTCGTGCTACCGGCGCTGACCATCGTGCTGGTCTCCATCGGTGGCTGGATGTTGGGCATGCGGAACACCATGATTGCCACGAACTCCGAGGACTACATCACCATGGCCGAAGCCAAGGGCCTGCGCCCCGGACGGATCATGCTCCGCTACGCAGCCCGGAACGCGATGCTGCCCTCGGTGACCAGCTTCGGCATGGGCCTGGGCTTCGTCGTCGGCGGCGCCCTCCTGACCGAGGTGGTCTTCGCCTACCCCGGCGTCGGATACCAGCTCCTCAACGCCGTCCAAGGCCTCGACTACCCGCTTATGCAGGGCCTGTTCCTGACCATCACCGCCGCCGTGCTGCTGGCGAACTTCCTGGTGGACATCCTCTACGTCCGCCTCGACCCCCGCGTGCGCAGCAACTGAGCAGTGCGTACCCAGTAACCAAGGGACCGACCATGACCAGCGTTATCCTCCAGCAGCCAACTGAAGCAAAAGCTGCCCGCAAAACCAACCGTGGTTTCATCCACGGACTCATCACCAACAAGAAGGCCATGACCGGCATGGCCATCATGCTCGTCTTCATCGTCCTGGCCCTGGCCGCGCCGGTACTGTTCCCGGACGACCCCTCCCGGATCACCGGGATGGCCTCACTGGAACCAGACAGCGAACACTGGCTCGGAACCACCGCCAAGGGCCAGGACGTGCTCGCCCTGACCATCCACGGCGCCCGAAGCTCCCTGCTCGTAGGGCTTACCGTCGGGTTCGCATCCACCTTCATCGGAATCCTCGTTGGCCTGGCATCAGCCTATTTCGGCAAATTCATCGACGAAGCACTGTCGCTGCTGACCAACGTCTTCCTCCTCCTTCCCGGCCTGCCGCTGCTCGTCATCCTGGCCGCCTTCCTGCCCCCGGGGCTGGGCACGGTCATCCTGGTCCTCACCGTCACGGGATGGGCCGGATCAGCGCGCGTACTCCGGGCACAGGCCCTATCCATCCGATCCAAGGACTTCGTCGCTGCCGCCGTCGTCTCCGGTGAGCGCGCCGGCCGCATCATGTTCCGCGAAATCCTGCCGAACATGGCATCGATCGTGATGGGAACACTGCTCGCCTGCGTCATCTACGGCATCGGGGCCCAGGCCGGCCTCGAATTCCTTGGACTGGGTGACGTCAGCACTGTCTCCTGGGGCAACAACCTCTTCTGGGCCGGAAACGAAGGCGCCCTGCTCACCGGAAGCTGGTGGGTCTTCATCCCCTCCGGCCTCTGCATCGCCCTGGTCGCATTCGCCCTGGCCCTCATCAACTACGCCGTCGACGAAGTAACCAACCCCCGGCTGAGGAAGATCCGCAAACCCGCCACCACCGAAAGGGGCGCCGCACAGTGACCGTCTCCCAAACCTCCTTCGGCTCCCATGAACCGGTCCTCGACGTCAAGAACCTCACCGTCAAATACGTCGGCGACTCCCGCTCGACCACGGCCGTGAACGACGTCTCCTTCAGCATCGGCGCCGGTGAGGTCTTCGGGCTGGCCGGCGAATCCGGTTGCGGAAAATCAACCATCGCCAACTCCATCATGCGGCTGCTCAAGGACCCGGCGAAGATCGCCGCCGGCAGCATCTCCTTCGGCGGCAAGGACGTCCTCGCCATGAACCAGGACGAGCTGCGCCGTTTCCGCTGGCAGGACGTCGCCATGGTGTTCCAGTCCGCCATGAACTCGCTGAACCCCGTGCTCACCATCGGGGAACAGATGGCTGACATCTTCACCACCCACGCCGGCTACCCGCGCAAAGAATCCCTTCGACGCGCGGCGCAGCTGCTGGAACTGGTCCGCATGGACCCCGCCCGCCTCAAGTCGTACCCGCATCAACTCTCCGGCGGCATGCGGCAACGCGCCGTCATCGCCATGGCTGTCGCCCTGAAGCCGTCACTGCTGATCCTTGACGAGCCCACCACCGCACTGGACGTGGTGGTGCAACAGGAGATCATGGCCCAGATCAAGGATCTGCAGCGCGAACTGGGCTTCTCCGTCCTCTTCATCACGCACGACATGTCCTTGATGGTGGAACTCTCCCACCGGATGGCCGTCATGTACGGCGGCCGGATCGTGGAAACGGCCAAAGCCCACGACATCTACACCGCCCCAGGACACCCCTACACCCAAGCCCTCATGGGCGCGTTCCCGCCGCTCACCGGCCCGCGGATCCCGCTTAAGGGCCTGCCCGACGGCGTGAAGTTCCGGAACATCCCGGACCTCGCCGAAATTGCGCCCGGCCACTTCGTGGCACCGTTTGATGCCGACGCCGAAGCCGCCGTCCTTGAAGGAGCAGCACAATGAGCCACGCCGTCCTCTCCCCGGCACGGCCGGATGTTTCGTCCCTGACTCCTGCCCTGGAGGTGCGCGGACTTGGTAAGTCCTTCCACATCGGCGGCCTGTTCTCCAGCCAGGCGGTCCGGGCGCTCCACGGTGTCGACCTGACCATCGGTCGCGGAGAGATCGTGGCACTGGTCGGCGAATCCGGTTCAGGCAAGAGCACCCTGGCCCGCTGTGTCGCCCGGCTCGAGAAACCGAGCGAAGGGGCCATCCTGGTCGACGGGGTCGACGTACTCAAACGTGACCGTTTCCAGGCCTCACGGGAGTTCCGGTCCCAGCTGCAAATGGTCTTCCAGGACCCCTTTGGCTCGCTGAATCCCGCCCACCGAATCGAGCACTTCCTCCGCCGGTCCCTCACCATCCACGGCAAAGGCGGCACCCGCCAACGCGGTTCCGAAGAGCAGACCAGGCGCCGTCTCGAAGAGCTCATGACCACCGTCGGGCTTCAGGCCGACATGCTCGACTCCTACCCCCATGAGCTCTCCGGCGGGCAACGTCAACGGGTCGCGATCGCGCGGGCCCTGGCCGTGGAGCCAAACGTCATCCTCGCCGACGAACCGACTTCCATGCTGGACGTTTCGGTCCGCATCGGCGTGCTGAACCTGATGCGGAAACTGCGCGATGAGCAGGGCATTTCCATGCTCTACATCACCCACGACCTCGCCTCCGCCCGGTACCTGGCGGACCGGACGGCCGTCATGTTCGCCGGCGAAATCGTGGAAGAAGGTGAATCACTGGACCTGCTGGCCAACCCGGCCCACCCCTACACCCAATTGCTCGTCTCAGCCGTCCCCGACCCGGCGCGGGCCGGATCCTACGACCCCATCCACCGCGCCCAGCTCCGGCAAGCCGTCATGGCTTCCGCCGGCTGCGCCTTTGAGAACGACCCGGAGCAGCGCTGCTCATCCAAGGAACCCGTCCGGCACCAGGTGGGCGACCCCCTGAACCGCCACTGGGTCCGCTGCCACCTCTACCGCCCGCGCGCCGGCGCCGGCGGCCATGCATTGGCGACAGAACCGGAGCCTGGAGACTGACGTTCCCGTTTCCACGTCCAAACATCAACAGTCACGCCCTGGCAGCACCGTCGCTGCCCGCCGAGAGGTAACTGATGGAAGATTCACCCGCCGTATCCCGGCGTGCCCTCCTGACCGGAAGCGGGGCCGCTGCCCTCACCGGATCGCTCGCACTAGCAACACCATTCGCCCAGTCAGCGGCAGCGGCACGCCTGAACGCCCCAGACAACGCACCGGCCAAGCCGCCCTGCAAAGGACCAACCCGTATGCGCCCGACCTATCACTTCAGCGTCCCCGACAACTGGAAGAACGACCCCCAGCGGCCCATCTACATCGACGGCGAATACCACTACTACTACCTCTACAACGCCGATTACCTCCAGGGCGGCGGCGGCACATCGTGGCGCCGTGCCACCACCACCGACCACGTCTCCTTCCGCGACCGTGGCGTGGCCATCCCCAAGTTCAGCAACGGCAACGGCGACTGCTGGTCAGGCTGCCTTGTCATCGACGAACGAAACACTGCCGGCTACGGTGAAAACGCCGTCATAGCCCTCGTGACCCAGGCACCCCAAGGCCGCCAGGCGCAATACCTCTGGTACTCAACTGACCGTGGGCGTTCGTTCAAACCTGGTGGGACGGCGCCGGTACTTCCAAACCCAGGCGTGCAGGACTTCCGCGACCCGAAAGTCATCTGGGACGAAGACCGCAGGCAGTGGTCCATGGTCAACGCCGAAGGGCAGAAGCTCGGCTTCTACACATCTGCCAACCTGCGTTCCTGGCGGCGGGTCGGCGAGTTCGTCCGGACGGACCTTGGGTTGCTGGAGTGCCCGGACCTTTTCCGCATGACCGCCGACGACGGTACTTCGCACTGGATCCTGGGCACCAGCGCCAACGGCAAAGGCCGAGGACTGCCGGCAACATACGCCTATTGGACAGGAGCCTTCAACGGAATCACGTTTGCTCCGGACCATGCCGAGCCGGAGTGGCTGGACTACGGCTATGACTTCTACGGAGCAGTGACTTACCCCCACCACGACGCCTCCGGCGCGGAGGATGCCACCCTGCGCAGGGCGCTTGGCTGGGCGAACTTCTGGGACTACCCCCACAACACCCCCACCCTGGCGACCGACGCGTACAACGGTGATGACATGATCGTGCGCGACATCCGGCTCAAGAAGGCAGGCGGAAGCTACAGCCTCCTCTCGACCCCCACCACCGGCCTGGCCAACCACATCGAACGCACCCACCGCCTCGGGGACGTCGAGGTCACGGGAACCCATGACCTCGATATCAGTTCACTGGCCTATGACCTGACCTGTGAACTTGTATGGGACCCGGCGGCCCCTCCGTCCAACATCGGCCTTGAGGTCTGCCGTGCAGCCGGTGGGGGCCGGCACGTCGCCGCCGGTGCATTCCTCCGCGGCCCCTTCGCTTACGTCAACCGGCGGCCCACCATCAACCCCACCGGCGGGGAAAGCCAGACACCCATCGATCCCTCGGCAGGGCGTCTTACACTCCGTCTCCTGGTGGACCGGACCAGCGTCGAAATGTTCGTCGGAGACGGACGGGTGGTGCACTCACACCGGGTGTTTCCCCTGGAAGGTGACAACAACATCCGGCTCTACGCCAACGATGGAACGGCCACCTTCAGTGACCTCACGATCAACGAGATCAACGCGACGACTTAGCCGCTCCCCAATCAACACTGCCCGAGAGAAAAATATGGATTACCTCAAAGCAGCCTGCCCAGACGCCCAGCAGCCATTTGACGCCGTCGTTGTCGGCGAAGCGCTGATCGATGTGGTCACCGCCCCGGACAGCCAGGTTGAGCATCCTGGCGGATCGCCCGCCAATGTCGCCTATGGCCTCGGTCTCCTGGGGGTCACCACGGGCTTGCTCACGGCCATTGCACCCGATGAGCGGGGAAGAACTATCGAGAACCACCTCCACCGGGCAGGGGTAACACTTCTGCCTGGATCAAAATCCCTCACCCGCACCGCAACAGCGACCGCAACCCTCGGACCCGACGGATCCGCCGCATACGACTTCGACATCCGCTGGCAGCTGCCACGAGCAACGCCTGCCTGTTTCCCCCAAGTCCTGCACACCGGTTCCATCGCCACCTTCCTCAACCCCGGGGCCGGTGCCGTCAAAAGCCTGCTCGAACAAGCCCACAAGCATTGCACCATCACCTACGACCCGAACATCAGGCCATCGCTGCTTGGCAGCCACGCCGAAGCGAAGGCAACCTTCGAAGCAATCGGCGCACTGACCGACGTCGTTAAACTCAGCGACGAGGACGCCCAGTGGCTCTACCCCGCGAAAACACTGGAAGAAACCGCTGAGCACATCCTCCGCCTGGGCGCCAAGCTGGCGGTGATAACCAAAGGTGCTGCCGGCTCCCAATTCACCTCGCCGTCCGCGAGCATCACCATTCCCGCCGTCAAAGCGACGGTGGCGGACACCATCGGCGCCGGCGACTCCTACATGGCCGCACTGATCCTGGGCCTGCTCACCCGCGGCGCCGGGGGCTTTGCCCCCGCCGTCATGGAGCAACTGGGACGCACGGCAGCCGCAGCAGCGGCCATCACCGTGCAGCGCGCCGGGGCCAACCCACCCACCCTTGACGAACTGACAGCTGCTGTCGAAGCACACGCCTCCGCACCACGGGCTTTCGCATGCGACCAGGCATAAACAAAACGACCCCGCGGGCAACAAACGTAAAGGACGCCGTCTACCCTGTTAGGAGGAGCCAACAATGACGTCTGAGAAGACACCGGAGTACCAAGCCCCTGCGCATTCGCTGCGGTCCAGCAGCAGGTTTGCGCAACTCACCCGGCGTTCCATGCTGGGCCTGGGCGGGCTCGCCGTGGCGGGGGCCACTGTGGGGGCCTGGCCCCGACTTACCGGCGCCGACATTCCGGGCCGCGGCAGCAAGGCCCTGAACATCGCCATTCTGGGAACGGCAGCGGATGCGGCGGGACGCCAGGGCCTGATCCAGGCTTTCACCACCGCCCATCCCGACATCCCAGTGCGGCTGCAGGCGATTCAGGGTGCGGACTGGAAGGACTTCTTTTCCAAGATCCTGACCATGGTGGCCGCGGGAACGCCACCGGATGTGGTCTATGTCGCCACCGAAGGCGCCCAGTTGTTCGCCGACAAGCTGGCCGAGCCTCTGGATGGATATGTCCGCCGGGACGCCGCGGCGATGAGCGACTACTTTAATGACGTTCATCCGAGCCTGCTGGAAGCCTTCATGTACCAGGGAAGCCTGTACCAGCTTCCCCTGGACTGGAACGCGGCGAACATGTACCTGAATACCACCACCTTCGCGCAGGCCGGCCTTGACCGGCCGAGGGACGACTGGACCAAGGACGACTTCAGCTCCACCCTACGGGCCCTGCGTAAAGCCCGCCCCTCCGATTTCACCCCGTACTACTGGACCAACCGGCTTTTCGGCGGGGTGGTCCCGTGGCTTTACGCCAATGACACCAGCTTCCTGTCCGAAACGAAGGCGCCCGGCGGGGACTGGCTCTGGGACCGCTTCTACCCCACCGACCCTGCCCGCGGCACCCGTGGTGGCGGGTACCAGTGGCTGGCCCCCAACGCCGAGGACGGGCGCGTCATTGAAACCTTCGACTACCTGCGCGAGCTCGTAGCCGAAGGACTCGGCGTACGTCCCGAATCAGGTGGCGGCAACGCCCTGGTGGGCCTGTTCGGCAACAACCGCATCGGCACGACGCCGGCCGGTGGCTATTGGGCGCAGGGCCTGCACGAGGCCGGGATGACCGCCGATCAGTTCGACGTGCAGTTCTTCCCGCGCTGGCGGACCCAGCGGCACCAGTTCGGTGCTGCCGGCTACGCGATCATGCGCACCGCGAAAGACAAGGACGCGGCCTGGGAATGGGTGAAGTTCTGCTCCAGCCGCGAAGCGATGCAGCTGGCCATTCCCAAACCGAACACCACCCCCACACGCCGTTCGATGGTCAACGAGTCCTTCTACGCCGCCACCGGGCCGCGGCACTGGAAAGTCTTCTACGACACCCTGGACAGGTTCCCCACCTCCGGTCCGATCCCCGCCCCGCCGCAGCAGGCGGCCGTCGAAACTGCCCTGATGAAGAACGTCTCCACCGCGGTCAGCGGCAGCTCCGCCGATGTACGGGCCGCGATGGGCAACCTTCAACGTGACCTCGAACTGGCCCTGAGGAGGAATTCATGACCACCACGTCCACCGTCCCGCGGCCACCAGTGAAGCCACCGGCCGTGCGCCGGTCGTTTGTCGAGCGGTGGCTTGCAAGGACTTTCCTTGCTCCTACGGTGATCGGGATGGCCCTTTTCACCTTCCTGCCGATCATTGCTTCGCTGGTCCTCGCGTTCTTCCGCTGGGACATCGTTTCGGCACCGCAGTTCGTCGGGTTCGCCAATTTCGCCTCGCTGGCACAGGACCCCACCGTCCGCGTGTCCTTCCTGAACACCATCGGGTTTGTGATTGTGGCGGTAGTCCTTCAACTCGGCATCGCCCTTGGCCTGGCCTCCATGCTTCAGGCCAGGATGCCCTCCTGGCTGAGGGTATTCCTCCGTTCCACCTTCTTCTTTCCCCTGGTCCTGTCCGCCGCGTCGGTGTCCATCTTCATGCGGTACATGTTCAACGAACAATTCGGCGTGGTGAATTGGCTCCTGTCTCTCGTCGGGATCCCCGCTGTGCCGTGGCTGACAAGCCCTGCGGCGTCCGCCGCCGTCGTCGTCCTGGTCTACGTGTGGCAGAACTTCGGGTTCTCATTCCTGCTCTTTCTCGGCGCCCTGACCAATATCCCGAAAGAACTGCATGAAGCAGCGAACCTGGATGGTGCCACGGGCTGGAAACAGTTCAGCAACGTGACCCTTCCGCTGATCAGCCCGACGGTGCTCGTGGCGTCCGTCATGGCCATCATCAGCGCCCTGCAGGTCTTCGACCAGCCCTATGTCCTGACCAACGGCGGCCCCGGCGACTCCACCCGGACCGCCGTCATGGTCATCTTCGAATCCGCCTTCCAGCAACTGGAGTTCGGCAAAGCCTCCGCCATAGGCCTGGTACTCACCGTGCTGATCCTTGCCGTCACCGCCCTGCAGTTCCGCCTTAGCCGCCGCTTCGTCTTCTACCAGTGAGGTCCGCCATGTCCAGCCAGACCCTGCACACCGGGACCGGCTTGCCTTCCGGTTCCACCGCCGAACCGCCCGCCACCCGTACGCCCCGCCGCTTGCCATCAGCCGGCACTGTCGGCAGATACGCAGCCTTGGCCGTGGCAGCGGCGCTGACCCTCGGCCCTGTCCTGTGGACCTTGTCCACCTCGCTGCGCACGCCGTCGGAATCGTTCAACCTGCCGCCCTCCTTCCTGCCCATCAACCCTGACTTCACGGCTTACCAGGAAGTGTTCAAGCAGATCAACGTCGGCCTCCTGGTCCTGAACAGCGCCCTGGTGACCGGCCTGATCGCACTTGGCCAGATGGCGTCGGCCACCCTGGCCGGCTACGCCTTCGCCCGCCTGGACTTCCGCGGTAAGAACGCCATCTTCTCGCTGGTGCTGGCCACCATGATGGTCCCGATGCAGGTCACCATCGTCCCGGTGTTCATGCTGATCCGTGGAATGGGCCTGTCCGACACCCTGCTGGCCCTGATCCTGCCGGCCATTCCCACAGCATTCGGCACCTTCCTGATGCGCCAGTACTTCCTTGGCCTGCCGAACGACTTCGCCGAAGCAGCAGCCCTGGACGGTGCGGGGCCGTGGCGGATCTTCCGTTCGGTCTATGTCCCCCTGGCCGTCCCCGGCATGGCGATCGTCGGGATCCTCGCTTTCAACTTCCATTGGAACGAGTTCTTCCGGCCACTGATCCTCACCATCAGCGAACAGAATTTCACCCTTCCCCTCGGCCTGGTCACGCTCCAGGGCAACCTCGGCACCGGCAGCATCTCGGTGGTCCTCGCCGGCGTGATCCTGTCCATGCTGCCGGCACTGGTCGTGTTCATCTTCGGCCAACGAACCCTGCGAGAAGGCCTCACCGCCGGCGCCAGCAAATAGCCGTGCGGCAGGAAAGAAACAGGTCCGCGCAGTGGGGCGCATCATCTCGGGAGGGCACGGCGGGCACCGCGGCGGCCCGGCCACAGCAATCGACAGAACCCTCAGAGCGACGGGAATCAAGCTCCGTCTAGACGCTAAAGGCACGCGGAGCTCCTCGTTTAGCTCCATCACTGGCGTCCTCAACTTGCCCGCCGCTGTTCGGCACGCGGGGCGCGCTTCGACGACGGCGCTGAGGAGAAGGCCGCCGCCAAAGTTCCGTCTGCGCCCGGCTGGCTTAGTCGACCAAGGAAAGCCGGTACAGGACCACCTGATCGGGGTGGATTCTTGGTGAGGCGACGCCCACCTTTTCCAGTGAACTGCCTGCGAACACAGCGCCCGGAAAAGTCACGTCGTCCTGGACGGTCGCCCGCAGCGACGTCCGCGCAATGGGCACCCCGCCGGACGTTGGTTGGCCCCACCATTCCGGCGGCACCAGTCCGGATGGGGTGGGTCCTGTAAAGACCGGCGCCACCTTATACCTCGCTGTCGGGTCGAGTCCGCGGAAGCGGAGGCGCCCGGCCGGGTCCGGGTAGAGGCTGTCCAAGGCGGCTTGCGCGAACATCGCTTCCGAGCGATCCGGACTGACGACTCCATGAATAAACACTTGGGAATCGGGGCCGTCCATGCGGATCACGTCGCCGGTGAGCAGCAGTGCACGTTCGTGTTTGTAGAAGGAGATCCACCGGCGCAGGTGGTCGAGTTCCTCGTCGGTGGCGATGGTAAGGTCCCACTCAACACCGAGGTGCCCGAAGACGGCGGTGCCGGCGCGGAACGCAAGGTCGTGTTGGCGGCCGGTGGTGTGGGAACGGCCTGATGCAATGTGTGATCCCAGGTATTCGGGTGGCAACAGCTGCGTGGTCCAGCGGAGCATTGTCTGCCGGTCGTGGGGATCGATGTTGTCAGACACCCAGACCCTGTCAGTGTGCTCGAGTACGCCGAGGTCTATGCGCGCTCCTCCCGAGGAGCATGATTCAATCTCCAGGTCGGGGTGTTCCGAACGGATCTCCTCCAGCAGCGCATAGAACGCCAAGGTCTGCCGGTGAACACCCGGACGGCCACCCTCCAGCTGGTTTCCGGCCTCAATGAGGTCCCGGTTGTGGTCCCATTTGATGTAGTCCAGCTTGTATTCGGCGAGGAGCGCGAGGATCTGCTTCTTGACGTGCTCGTATGCCCCTGGGATTCCGAGGTTGAGGACCTGCTGGTTGCGTGATTCCATGGGCCAGTCGGAGCGGGCCGCCATGATCCATTCCGGGTGGTCGCGGGCAACGTCACTGTCCGGGTTGACCATCTCGGGTTCAAACCATAGTCCGAACTGCATCCCACGTGCGTGGACGCGGTCCACCAGCGGGTGGAGCCCGGCCGGCCACACGTCCGGGGAGACGACCCAGTCCCCCAACCCCGAGGTGTCGTCGCGCCTCGAACCGAACCAGCCGTCGTCGAGCACGAAGCGCTCAACGCCTGCGGCGGCTGCATGTTCCGCCAGGTCCAGGAGTTTTTCTTCTTCGTGGTCGAAGTAGACGGCTTCCCACACGTTCAGGGTCACGGGGCGATCGGCGGAGACCGGAGAAGTGCGGCTCCGCACATGGGCATGGAAACGCTTGGCGACGGCGTCAAGGCCTGTCCCGTAGGAGGCGTAAACCCAGGGGCTCTGATAGGTATCTCCAGGGCCCAGCCGGACCTCGCCTGGAAGAAGCAGTTCGCCGCCACCGAGCAGCTGGTCGCCAAAGAAGCGCTCCGCATAATGCCGGTGGTTTCCGCTCCAGGCCGTGTGCACCGCCCAGATCTCGCCGTGGCCGAATCCGAATCCGGGAGTTCCGGCGTGGAGGATGAAGGCGCTGTCAGACCCGGTCCGGCCCTTTCGGTTCTCACGCAGGTG
Source organism: Arthrobacter sp. 135MFCol5.1 (assembly GCF_000374865.1). Taxonomy (GTDB): domain Bacteria; phylum Actinomycetota; class Actinomycetes; order Actinomycetales; family Micrococcaceae; genus Arthrobacter. The sequence continues at coordinate 21,414 of NZ_KB895472.1, forward strand.
CGTCCCTGTGCGCAGGGTTCCGCGCTGTGGAACCCGTTCAAAGTTGTGGCTGCCCGCGAAATCGAGCAGTTCCGTTGCCTCAGCGGGAACCGGGAAGGCCACGGAGACCTCGTCGACCGCATACGTTTTCTCGTGCAAATTGGTCAGTTTCGCCCGGCTGCGCATCAGCCCGCCGGGAAGCAGGTCCAATGTCAGGTCAAGGCGCAACCGTTGCGCGTCGTCGATTGCGCCGACCAGCACGCGGCCTGCTCCGGTGGGTGCGAACCCGGTCACTGGTGCGCCATCGAGGGCCACGGTGTGTACCTTGAATTTCGGTGACCAGCCCACACCGTCGAAGGACCCGCGTAGTCCTGGGCGCCCCATCCAGCCTGAGTCCTGTCCGGGCAGGAGGCCGGGCCGGGGCGGGACGTCGATGGTACTCGACCCTGTGACGGGCGTACTGGCGCCCACCAGTGTCCGGGCTTCTTCGGCAGTCAGCACCGGTAGTTGTTCGCCCCAGTGCACGATAGCGGGCAATTGGCCGTCCGTGGCGTCCAGGACAACGGACACTCCACCCGCTGTCAGGTGCAGGATCGCTCCAGGGTGGCGGGCGGGCATGGAAGTCCTCATGGGTTCGTGGGCGACGGGACGATGGCCAGGGCTCCCCGTTCGGGATCCCAGTGCACCGGCAAGGGATCGGACACGAGGCCGTCGAACGTGCCGTCGCTGTTGGCGTCATGGCAGGCCATCATGAACCATTGTCCGGACCGGTCCTGCACCAGCTTTCCGCTGTAGAGCGGCGCGGTGGTGACGACAGCGGCGGAAGCGATGTCGAAGGGACCACTGGGGTGGCGGGTTTCGAGGCTCCAGATGCCGCCGCCGTCGAACCCTGCCGCTTTCCCGGCGGAAAGTGTCTCCGCGCCGCACGAGAACAAGAGGAGATGCCTGCCGTCAAGCACCAGGGTCTGGGGAACTTCGAGGTGCCCGAAGCCGGCGCCGGGACGGCTGAGGGGTGGCCTGACTTCCCAGGAGGAGAGATCGGGTGAGACTGCGTGTCCGATGACGCCTCGGTTGTCATCGTCACCTTCATTCGTGCGGGCGGTGATCAGCATGTGCCAGCCGTCGCCGTCCGGGTCGGCGAAGACCCAGGGGTCCCGCCATGCCTCTTCCGGCCAGCTGCTGTCCCCGTATCGTTCGTACCAGCGGCCGTCAGGTTCGATGACGACGGCGGGTTGCTTGGTCCAGGTGTAAAGGTCCGGGGACGTTGCAACACCGATGGCTTCGATGTTGTGGGTGTCGTAGAAGCGAGCGCCGGTGTAGAACATCCGCCACAGCCCGTCCGGGCCCTGAACCACGCTGCCCGTCCATGTGGAGGTTGCGTCGAATGCCTTCGGATCATCTGGCTGCAGGACCACGCCTTGAGGTTCCCATGTGACAAGGTCCTTTGAGGTGGCGTGCCCGATCCGGGCATTGCGGTGCCGCAGTGCCGGATCTCCGAGGCTCTTGGGGGCGTGGAGGTAGTACATGTGAAACGTGGCGCCGTCGTCGGCGATCCAGAAGTCCCATACCCATGAGTCTTTGAGGCTGAAGGCCAAGGTAATGCATCCGTTCTGTTTGTTTTGGTGGGCCGGTTGAGTCGACGCGGAGCGTCAGCCCTTGATGGCGGAGCTGCTGATACTGGCGACGAACCATCGCTGGAAGATCAGGAAGACCGCCAGGACCGGGACGATAAACATCGTGCCGAAGGCAAGCACCTGGCCCCATTCGGGAGGCTGCTGGTTTTGGAAGATGCTTATCGCCAGCGGCAGTGGCCGGACGGTCGGGTCTGAGACCATCAGGACTGGCCACAGGTACGACCCCCACTGGGCGAGGAAGGTCAGGATGGCCACTGTGGCGAATGCCGGCTTGGTGATGGGGATGATGACATGGAAGAACGTCCTGAAAGGCCCGGCTCCGTCCAGCCTCGCGGCCTCTTCGATTTCGCCTGGGACATCCAGGAAAAACGTGTAGAAGAGGAAAATCGAGAACGCGTTGGCTATGAACGGGATCGCCTGGATGATGACAGTGTCCCGCTGTCCCGAAAACATGTAGTACAAGGGAAGAGCGACGGCTTCGAACGGGATGATGGTCAGGATGATCACCAGCAAGAACAGTACGTTCTTGCCGCGCCATTTCATCCTCGCGAACGAGTAGGCCGCCATGGAATTCACGATCAGGCTGCCGGCAACCACGGCCGTGGTTACGACGATGGAAACAAGCGCGAACTGCCCGAAGTGGCCGGTGGCATCTGAACTGAGGTGGTCGAAAACGCCGGCGTAGTTGGCGAAGGAGAGGTTGGTTGGCAGGAAGCCGCTCAGGCCGCTCAGAACCTCCGAGGATGGCCGGAAGCTGCCAACAATCAGGTAGTAGACGGGCAGGAAGAAGAACAGCGCGACAACCGTCAGGATCAGGTAATGGAGTGCTGTTTGCCAGCGACGGGTGCGTTTCAGGCTGCTGGATCGCCGGGTCGGCTCCATAGTCTTGGACATCGTCATCAGACCCCTCCCCGCTGGCGCACGGCGGCGCGTTGGATGATAGCGATCACGGTGATGATCAGCATGAAGATGACAGTCATGGCAGCGGCTTGGCCCACGTTGTTGTTATCGAATCCTGTGTTGATGATTTGCGTCATGACGGTCTCGGTGGAACCACGGTCAACGCTGCCGGAACGGCTCAGCAGGTAGACCTGGTCGAACAGCCTGAACGAAAAGATGGTGGTGATGAGTGCAACGAAGATCAGGGTGTTGCGTATGCCGGGAACAGTGACGTTCAAGAACTGCTGCCACTTGCTTGCCCTGTCCAGCGATGCGGCTTCGTAGAGTTCGGCAGGAACGCTCTGCAGGGCCGCCAGGACAATGATCATTTGGAAACTTACGCTCTGCCAGATCGACATGACAATGATGGAAGCGAGCGCTGTGGAGGGGCTCCCGAGCCAGTCGTGGCTGGACAACGCGCCGCCACTGATCAGCCCCAGGACGGCGTTCAGGAGACCCTCGTCGCCGCGGGAGTAGATGAGCCGCCAGATCACGGCGGTAAGTGCCAGCGGAAAGACCAACGGCATGAAGATGAAAGTCCTGAAGACCACCATGCCACGCAGCTTGCGGTTGACCAGGACCGCCAGGGCCAAGGCCAGGACCGTCTGCACCGGAACAACAATGACGGCGAAGGTGAAGTTGTTCAGCAGTGCATGGCCGAAGGCTGCGGACAGGTCAGGATCGGTAAACAGGCGTGTGTACTGTTCAAATCCTACGAACCGTGCGGGCCGCGGACTGTTGAGCTGCACCCGGTAGAAGGACAGGACGATCGCGAGCACAAACGGCGCCACAAGGAAGATGGCAAGGCCGATCAGGGCCGGGCTGGCGAACAGTGGACCCGCGAACCGGTGGCCGGTAAGACTGCCGGATGACTTTCGCTTGGCCGGCGCCACTGCGGGGGCCGGGATATTTCGGGTTTGAGTGGTCATGATGGAGGCTTTCGCTGGGAGCGAGTCCGCCGCGTCCGGCCACCCTGAAGTGGGGCGGCCGGACTGCTGCAGAGGTCTATTTCTTATATCCGTCGTTGTCGGCGAAGTTCTGGTCGATGGCACGGGCGGCGGCGCTCAAGGCTTCCTTGGCGTCCTTGCCCGCGTAGATGGCGGCTTCTGCTTTACCGACCTGGTCCGTCACGATGGGGTAGCCGGCGGTCACCGGCCGTGTGACGCTGACACACGTTTCGGTGATCTGGTCTTCGGGACCGCAGGCCTTGCTCAGCTGGTCGCCCAGCAACTGCAGCTGCTTGCCGGGACCGTAGAGGCTCGAAGCTGCCAAAGCCGTTTTGGTCGCCGGGGGAGCTCCGTTGGCGTCGGTGTAGATGCGGACGCTTTCGTCGGACATCAGGAAGTCCAGGAACTTCCCGGACGCGGCGCCGTTCTTGGTGGAGGCGCCCATGCCCCACGCGAAAGTACCCGACGCAGTCTTGGTTCCCTTCCCGAAATTAGGCAAAGGAATTGACACCAGATCGCTGCCCAGGGCTTTGTAGGTGGGATACGTCCAGTGACCAACCCAACTCAGCGCAACCCGGCCGTTCGGGAACGCCTGGCCGTCAGCATTCGGATCCGTGTATTTTTTCCACGATGCGAACTTCGTCAGTGACTTGACGTTGGCATCGGAATCCAACGCACCGGCTGCCTTGTTGTCCTTGAGCATCGTGCCACCGCCTGACCAGATGACCGGCCCGGCAGAACAGCACGTTCCCCACTCCCCGGCGAAGCCATACTGTTCAGACAGGTCCAGCGGCTTTCCCCCTGGGACGACGGCGGCGAGCTTATCCAGGACCCCGGTGAACTCCTCAGCTGTCCAAGCCTTCTCCGGCGTGGTCGGGTACGCGACGCCCGCAGCATCAAGGAGTTTCTTATTGCCCCACAGGGCGAGGCCTGCATTCATCATGCCGACGCCATAGACGGCGCCGTCCACAGTGTTCTGCGCCTTGATGGAATCCGTCTGATTGGACAGTGACTCTTGGGAGACGGAGCCCGTCAAGGGTGCCATCTTGCCGTTGTATACGAAACTGGCCAATGTGGGCCCGTCGAAGTCGAGTACATCGGGCAGGTCGCCCGGGGCCGCCGAGTTGACCGCCTTGGTGTACTGGTCCGAAGGAAACAGCTTGAGATTTACCTTGATCTTGTTCTGCGACGTTTCGAAGTTGGCGATGATCTTCTTCAACGCGTCATTCTCGGCCGCCTGGCCATCTACGGCCCAGACGTTAATCGTGCCCTCACCGGACCCCGCCTGGACGGATGCGCCGGCGTTGCCGGCATCCGGTCCACCGCAGCCGGCCAATGTCAGTGCCGCCACGGAAACTGCAGCCGTGGCTGCAATGATCCGTACCCCGCGACGGGACTTTGAAATGGTCATCATCATTGATTCCTCTGGGAAATGTGGAACATATGGAAGCGTTTCGATGCCTGGATATCGTCAGGCGGGGCGTGAGAAGGGTCACTTCCCTCTGCTGAAAATGAAGTCTACGCGGGTAGACTGCAGTCCGCAAGAGACAAGTTTTTTTCCCTCAAAATAGATGGATTTTGTTCTTTGTTACTGAGTCCACCCGGGTAGACTCAATCCAACAATGAGGTGAAAGGTGTTCCTGATGGCAAGCATGCAAATAGGTTCCGGAAAGGTCACACGGACTGACGTTGCCCGATATGCGGGCGTCAGCACCGCCGTCGTCAGTTATGTGATCAATGGCGGACCCAAGCCGGTTGCGGCTGCCACAGCGGAACGCGTCCGGGAAGCCATCAGGGCACTCCAGTACCAGCCCAACGCAACCGCCCGCGCCCTGACCATGGGCTCCGCCCGCCTGCTGGGGATTATTGTCCCGGACAGCACCAACCCGTACTTCGCCGAACTGACGGATACCATCGCACAGGCGGCGGCAGCCCGCGGCTACGCCCTCCTCACGGCAAACTCCCGGACCGACGCCGAGACCGAGCGACAGAATACGGTCAATCTCGTATCCCGCCAGGTTGACGCGATCATCCTCGCAACCGTCCTGCCACCGAGCGAGGTCGCGGCAATGCAGGTCCAGGGTATTCGCCGCGTGCTTATCGACCAGTCCAGCATCGTCCATGGCATACCAATCATCAGCACCGACTTTGAGCAGGGAGCCACCATCGGCGTTAAGCACCTGATCGGTCACGGGCATCAAGACATCGGCATATTGGTGGGCAGGGATATTGACCCTGCGCGCCCGGACCCGCGGCAGAATGGCTGGAAAAAGGCCCTCGCCGACGCAGGCCTGCCGGAGGGGCCGGCCGAACTCACCGACTTCACCCGCCAGGGCGGATATGAAGCAACCCGCCGCCTGCTGGCGCTGCCGAAACCGCCCACAGCGATCTTCGCAAGCTCCGACCTTCTTGCTGTGGGCGCACTGCGGGCCATTCACGAAGCCAACCTGTCCATACCGGACGATATTGCCGTTGTTTCGTTCGATGGGACATCTGAATCGGAATTCAGCTGGCCGCAGCTGACCACCGTGCGCCAGCCCATCGACCGGATTGCCGAGCGGGTCCTTGCGGCCGCCTTGTCCCCGGAGGAACCCGCCGGCGGGATCGAGCTACTCACCACCGAACTCATTGTTCGCAGATCGTGCGGCTGCTGACCCTGGAACCCAAGAAGCTTTCCCGCAGTTTCCTTCGTTTCCTGCCCTTCTGAATTTCATGGGAATATATCCTGAGCACACTCAGTTATGAGTGTAGTCACCAAGTTAAGGACGCATTAGCTGGCTTTAGCGTCCACGGCGGCCTTACATCGGCCGGGCGGGGTGACGCTTCGATACATCGAAACGCGAAGGACTAACCCGTGACCCTTTCCGCATTGTGGCAACCACTGAGCCTTGGCCGCCTAAACCTCTCCCATCGGCTGGCCCTGGCACCCATGACCAGAAGCCGCTCCAACCCGGATGGCACGCCAGGCGACCTGGCGGCCGAGTACTACGCGCAGCGCGCCTCACTGGGCCTGATCATCACTGAAGGCACACAGCCATCGGCAGACGGACAGGGCTACGCCAACACGCCGGGAATCTACACACCTGAGCATGTGGAGGGCTGGCGAAGCGTCACCAAAGCAGTCCATGCCCGCGGCGGGGCGGTGTTCATCCAACTCATGCATGCGGGCCGCATGTCCCACCCGGACAACACTCCTCACCACCGTCAGCCCGTGGCGCCCTCAGCGATCTCCGCAGGCCAGGACATTCTCACGCCGACTGGACCCCAGAAAACGCCGACACCCAGGGCGTTGAGCGTGGAAGAAATCCATGCCACCCTGGCTGACTTCCGCAACGCGGCAGCATCGGCCATCGCCGCCGGCGCCGACGGAGTTGAAATCCATGGAGCGAACGGTTATCTCCTCCACCAGTTCCTCTCCCCCAACACAAACCACCGCACCGACGCGTACGGCGGATCAATAGAAAACCGGTCGAGGTTCGTGATCGAACTCGTTAAGGCCCTGGCCGATGAAATCGGCGCCGACAGAGTGGGTATCCGCCTCTCCCCCGCCATGCCACTGGGCGGAATCAACGAGGGCGACACCGAGATGGTGCGCGCCCAGTACCGGCACCTGGTAGCCGAGCTCGCGACCCTGAACCTGGCATACCTGCACCTTCACCATGTAGGCGATGACGAACTGCTCCGCTCCCTCAGGAACATATGGCCGACGGCGGTGCTCGTCGTCCGCTACGGACGCAACCGCGAGCAGATAGCCGACGACGTTGCGGCCGGCCTTGCGGACGTGGCCCCATTGGGTCGTTTCGCACTGGCCAATCCCGACATCGTTGAGCGCCTGCGCTCAAACGTTCCGTTGAATCCGATCGATCCCAGCACCCTTTACGGCGGCGGTGCAGCCGGGTACACCGACTATCCGGCCCTTGCCGACGCTTAACCCCACACCATTCACGCCAACCGGCACGGATGAACATCAACACAAGAAAGTCACGAAATGAACTCGCTTAATGGAGCAGTCGTCCTCGTCACCGGCGCGAACGGCGGCATCGGAACCCACTTTGTCCACGGCGTCCTCGCCCGGGGCGCCAGCAAGGTTTACGCCACCGCCCGCACCCCCCGCACCTGGGAGGACGAACGCATCGTCCCGCTGACCCTCGACATCACCGACCCGGCCTCAATACGGGCGGCCGTCGAGGCTGCGGGTGATGTCACAGTACTGATCAACAACGCTGGAGCGTCCGTGACAACCCCCGGCATCCTTAGCCACACCGACGCCGAGATCCGGACCAATGTGGAGACAAACTTCCTCGGCCCGCTCTTCCTCGCCCGCGCGTTCGCGCCGATCCTGGCAGCGAAGGGGAATTCCGCGATCATCGATATCCACTCCGCCATGAGCTGGTACGCCGTCGGCGGCATCTACAGCGCCACAAAGGCCGCCCTCTGGTCTGCCACCAACTCGTTGCGCCTGGAACTCGCACCGGAAGGGGTGCACGTGGTCGGAGTCCACGTGGGCTACGTCGATACTGCGATGGCCGCGCACTCCACCGACCCCAAGATGGATCCGGCCGATTTGGTCAGCGCGGTGTTGGATGCTGTCGAAGCCGGTGAGTACGAGGTCCTCGCCGACGAGACGTCCGTGCAACTCAAGGCCGGCCTCAGCGCCCCCATCGAAGCGCTTTATCCCCAACTTGCGTCCGGGAAGTCTTAGTAGTTGATGCGCCGTGGTGATGGGCACCATCGCCACGGCGCATCTTTGAATGCTTGACTTTTAACTGAGCGTACTCATAATTGATTGTAGTCACCTAAAAAAGGAGCGTTGCGGCATGCGGGCATTCGTCATCACCAAATACAAGGAAGCCCTCCACGAAGCCGAAGTCGCCGAGCCTGTCGTCGGCGAACGGGACGTGCTGGTCCAGGTGCAGGCCGCCGGTCTGAACCAACTCGACGAGAAGATCCGCCTTGGGGAGTTCAAGCAGATCCTTCCCTACAAACTCCAGCTGATCCTTGGCAACGACGTCGCGGGGACCGTGCTGCGAGTCGGGTCAAAGGTCACGGGATTCAAGCCCGGCGACGAGGTCTACGCCCGTCCACACCAGGATCGCATCGGGACGTTCGCCGAACGCATTGCCGTCGCGGAGGAAGACCTTGCACTCAAGCCCGTGTCCGCCAGCATGGCGGAGGCAGGCTCGCTCCCCCTGGTAGCCCTCACGGCATGGCAGGCGCTTGTGGAGCGTGGCCATGTCAAGCCAGGACAGAAAGTCCTCATTCACGCCGGCGCAGGCGGAGTCGGTTCCATCGCCATCCAGCTCGCCAAACATCTCGGCGCGACCGTTGCAACCACAGCCAGCAGCTCCAACGCCGGGTTCGTGCGGGACCTCGGTGCTGACATCGTTATCGACTATCGCACCGAGGATTTTGAGCAGCTTCTGAGCGGATACGACCTGGTGCTCGACAGCCTCGGAGGGCAGAATCTGCAGAAATCACTGCGCATCCTCAAGCCCGGCGGAAAAGCGATCGGAATTGCAGGACCGCCCGATCCGGCCTTCGCCCACGCAGCCGGCCTCAACCCTTTGCTGCGCCTGGCAATCACCGGTCTTAGTAGCAAAATTCGGAGGCAAGCCAGAAAGCTCGGCGTCAGCTATGAATTCCTTTTCATGCGCGCCAACGGAAACCAGCTGCGGCAGATCAGCAAACTGGTGGACTCTGGAGTATTACGCCCCGTCGTCGGGAAAGTGTCCCCCTTCGACCAGGCGCCGGAGGCATTGGAATCCCTCGCGGCGGGAGGCTTCCGGGGCAAAGCAGTGCTCACCCTCACCACGTGACCCAGAGCCAGCCACTCACACCAAGATCCAGGAGAAACACCGCCATGGAAGACACCAGCGCCCCGAACGAGCCCGTTGTCACCTCATACGCCCAGGCACCCGCCAGGACCATCACCGCAGGAGGTGTTAGTTACGCCTACCGCGAGCTCGGGCCAAAAGGCGGCATTCCCGTCGTGTTTTTCGTTCATCTGGCAGGCACCCTTGACAACTGGGACCCCCGGATCATCGATCCCATCGCCAGGAACCGCCACGTCATCACCTTCGACCTGCCCGGCGTCGGCGCTTCCAGCGGACACGTCCCTGGCAGCATCGAAGAAATGGCCGACGACGCTTACACCTTCATCCAGACCCTCGGGTTCAACACGATTGATGTCTTCTCCTTTTCGCTGGGCGGCATGGTCGCCCAGGACCTGGTCACCAAACATCCCGATCTTGTCCGCAAGCTCGTGCTGACCGGAACCGGTCCGCGCGGCGGTAAGGACATCGACAAGGTCGTGGGCACCACCTACTGGGACATACTGCGGGCGGCACTGACCCGGTCCGACCCCAAGGAATTCCTCTTCTTCAACCGCAACACCGCCGGCAAGACCGCCGCAAAGGCGTTTGTCCGACGGCTTCAGGAAAGAACTAATCTTCGTGACAAACCAATCAGCCCCCGCGCCTTCCAGACACAGCTGAACGCAATCCGAAAGTACGGCCGGTCGGCCCCGTCCGACCTGTCCACCCTCACCCAACCCACCCTCATCGCCAACGGCGACAACGACCGCATGGTGCCCTCCAAGCTCTCCGACGAACTGCACCAACGCATCAAGGGATCCGAACTGATCATCTACCCCGACTCGGGCCACGGCGGTATCTTCCAGTACCACGACAAGTTCACACCCGCCGTCGTCGAATTCCTCTCCCCCTGACGACAACACCCGCGAGAGTAGGCCGTAATGGGCACCTGACCGGCACCAGCCCAACCCCGGGTGACGAAGCACTTCACTTCCTCGGTTCTTCTGTGGGTGCGAAGCGATCAGCCCCGCCAGTCCGGCATGGACTACTGGAAAGGCCCGCACTCCGGCATTATCGCCGCCACACCGGGGCTGGAGGAGTACCGGCAGATCCACCTCACCGAACACAACCTCGGCCTCTGGCCCGCAACCACGGGCGTGGAAACCGCCATCCCGGCGGACCGGAAGATCGACGGCATCGCCGAAGTCACGTTCAAATCCCCACTTGCGCCGCTCTTGGGGCGCAAACAAACCGCTTTGGCATACAAAGACGAAGTGAACGTATTCCGCCGTACCCTTCTCTACGCCGGGCCGCCCAACACTTCACGCTGGTACAGCGTCGCATCCCCAGCAGAGACCGTCGGTGCCCGCGCAATCGTCTACTTGCGCCGCCGCCCGGGTGGCCGCCCAGGCGAATTCCGGCGGACCGTACGAAACAGACTTGTGCCCGCCATGGTGGCACCCGGACGCTGAAGGAACTGCGAACCCAGTCCTTCATGCCTTGGATCGCGAAAATGTGGGACACCCCCCACGTCGCCCACGACAACCCGGCAGGCCAGCGCTTCCACGCATCAATCATCCTGGGATTCGCCGACCCGGCAGCGCGCACCGCATTCTTCGGCAGCACCACCGTCCACAGCCTCTCACGTCAACTGGCGCCAGTGGCCTCCGCCATCCACGCCTACGAAGTTGAAGCAGCACTGACGTATGTAAAGGGAGGCAAGATCCTCCCCCGATTCGAACAGTAAGGACGGCTGCCGGGCAGCCCGGGCCTCCACAGTTTCGACGATATACTCAATACTGAGTCCAGTCAGTTACGCTCGAGGAGCCATCATGCCCGTCACATCCCCGCCGCTCGGCAGGCGCGAGCGGAACAAACAGGAAAAGCTGGGTCGCATCACAGCCGCAGCCGCAGAGCTGTTTGCTGAGCACGGCGTCGAGGACGTCACCACCCAGCAGATCGCCGACAAAGCCGACATTGGTACCGGAACCCTCTTCCTTTATGCCAAATCCAAAGGCGAACTCCTCCTCCTCGTTCAAAACGCCCACTATGCCGAGGCCCTGCAACGGGGACGGGCTGACGCTGCAGTTATCCAGAATGTCCTGGACGCGGTGATGGCCATCGTGCGGCCGATCGTGGAGTGCAACCGGACCCAGATCGACAACGGACGCTTCTACCTCCGGGAAATGGTCTTCGGCGACCCCACCGAGCCACGCCACTCTGAAGCCCTCAGCATCGTCGCCCAAACCGAGGAAGCCATCGCCGCCATACTGGGCCGCAACACACCGGCTGCTGCCGATGCTGCGACGAAGGCGCGTATCGTCTCGGCCATCATGTTTGTCACCATGGCAGCAAGTGTGAATGCCGGATTGGACGGGGATACGATCGTGCAGGAAATCAGAACACAAATCAGTCTGCTGATTCCCCGCTGAGGCGGTCCGAAAACCACTAGGCACGGGGCTGTGTGAACACAGAATAGGAACCTTCGATGTCTCCGGCAGCCGGTGAGTTGATCACCCCCCGTTGACGTACAGCCAACTTGACGCCACGAAGTCTCTAGAGGTCCTCATACGAAGTTTTACTTTGCCTGCAACTAGCTTTGGCTTGCGACAACTCGCAGCCCAGATTGGTGGGGTGGAACAAGCACAAGGCGTACCGGAGCCCGGGTCGGCTCCGCACTTACTGCACGACCCGCGCCAGCCTCGCTGTTGCCCCTCGGAGCTCGCTGGTTGCTCCTGCCCTACTCAATCTGGGCGGACAGGCCCCGCAACCACCACCGGTCCAGAAGAGCCTCTTGCGACTTTTTCGAAATCAGCAAAGGCATGTTGGTCCCGGGACTGCCCCACAAACCTGCACAGGCCCCTCGGCGGCCAGGCCACAGCCGGGCGAACCAACCCCTCAATGCGACGAGACCAAGTTTTGTCAACACGTTAAAGCAAAAGACCCCCTGACGAGGGGATCTGCTGTGCCCGAGGTGGGACTCGAACTACATTCCCGCCCGCGCAAACTCTGGGAAGTCGCGAAAACATGCGGAATACGGGCCAATCCTGGCCCTAAACCACCCGGCCCGAACCGCAGAGTGTGGACATTGTCCACAGTCTTTGATCAGGCAGTTAAGCGAAGTCCGCGAAGCTGACGGAATCTGCATTATCAGCCTTTGAAAACAGACAAGGGAGTGCTCGGTAGGGCTACTTCCGGCCGATATCGTGACGGTTTCTGCTCAAGCTCTCCCAGTCCAAACTGCCCCGCCCTGCGTCTAGCCGCCGGGCGGGGCCACGACCAGGCCGCGAAACGCTCCCTTTTGTTTATCAGGCCGGAATGAGGGAGGACATCTCGTCGAGGCGGTGGATTTCCAGTTCCGTGAGGGTCAGGGAGGGTGCTGCCATGAGGTCGGGCAACTGTTCCGCGGTGCGGGCGCTGGCGATTGGGGTGGCGATATTGGGTCGGGTGAGAAGCCATGCGAGAGCTGCTGTCGCAATAGTGGTGCCTCTCTCCTGTGCGATGTCGTCGAGGACGGAGATGACCCGCAAGCCTTCGGTACTGAAGTAACTGCCTGCCATCCGTTCTCGGGGTGTGCCTACGAGGTCTTCACGGGTCCGGTATTTGCCGGTGAGGAATCCGCTAGCGAGGGACCAGTAGGGGATGACCCCGAGCCCGTTGGCAGCAGCCAGTGAAGCGAGTTCGCCCTCGAAGCCGGTTCTGTGTACCAGGTTGTAGTGCGGCTGCAGGGCCACGGGACGGTCATAGCCGTTTTCGTCAGCGATCCTGATCCACTCCCTGATCCGGTCCGCGCTGTAGTTTGAGAGGCCGACGTGACGGATTTTTCCGGCAATAACGAGATCATCGAAGGCTCCGACGGTCTCCTCCCAGAGGAGTGGTCTCGTCATCGAAGTGCGCATAGTAGAGGTCGATGTAGTCGCTGCCTAGCCGTCGCAGGGATGCTTCGGAGGCTGCCACGATGTTCTTCCGGGACAGGCCTGGAAAACCGGGGTGCTGGCTGACTTTCGTTCCGATGATGACCTGAGACCTGTTGGAGCGCCGTGCCATCCAGTCTCCGATGATCGTCTCGGATTCCCCTCCGGTGTTGCCCTCGGCCCAGGCCGAGTAGCTGTCTGCTGTGTCGACGAAGTTTCCGCCCTGCTCAGTGAAGGCGTCCAGGACAGCGCGGGACTCTGTTTCATTGGAGGTCCATCCGAAGGTGTTTCCGCCCAGGGCGATCGGAAAGATGGTCAGGTCGGAATGACCAACGGTAGGCATGAGGTGTCCTTGAGGTGTCGGGGTCAGTCGGAGAGCGCGTCGATGGCTTCCATCTCGGCCGTGTTTAGGGTGAAGCCGTTCAGGTCGAGGTTCTGGACGATGCGTGCGGGATTGGTTGAACGCGGGATTGTCACGATCCGCTTTTGGAGCATCCAGCGAAGGACGATCTGGGCGACGCTGACGTCATGGTCTTCGGCCAGATGAAGCAGTGTCTTGTTTTGCAGGACGGGACCGCCCTGACCCAGCGGTGACCAGGCTGTCGTGACGATGCCGCGTGCGGTATTTTCCGCGACCAGGCTCTTGCGCTGCCGTAGAGGGTTTAGTTCGATCTGGTTTACCGCGGGGGTGACGTCCGAGTGCTGGGCCAGGAGGTCAAGATCGGCGGCTTCGAAGTTTGAAACACCGATGGAGCGGACGGTTCCGCGTTCCAGGAGTTTTTCCATGGCCCGCCAGGTTTCGGCGACCAGTCGGGAGTCGGGCTGGGGCCAGTGGATGAGATAGAGGTCGATGACGTCGGCATCGAGCAGGCGGCGTGAGGTGTCGAACGCTTTCAGGGTTTGAGCGTAGCCCATGTCGGCGCGCCATACCTTGGTGGTGAGGAAGACGTCTTCGGGGGTTAGCCCTGCGTCGCGGATGCCCTGACCTACGGCCTGTTCGTTCGCGTAGAAGGTTGCGGTGTCAAAGGCGCGGTATCCGGCGCGCGCGGCGGCGGCAATATCGGCGCGGGCGGTCTGCCAGCATCCGTATCCGACCGGTGGGATGCTCGCTCCGGTATTCAGCTGGATGTTTCCTGCGGTGGTCATGCTGTGATCCTTTTCTTGCCAGGGTTTGGTGTGGTGCGTTTCTGGTGCGTTGCGGACGCGAGCCAGATAACGAGGGCGATGAGAACGAAGGCGCCAGCCTGCACGCCGACGAGGGGCATCCCTCCGGCGCTGAAGGCGACCGTGCCCGTAAAGGCTCCGGCTGAGCCGCCCAGGAACACTGCGAACATGAAGACCGTGTTGGCCTGGGCTGATTGGACCGGGTTCGCCGCCAGGGTCCGGGCCTGGTTAGCGGAGAGGACTGTCTGGTTGGCCCAGGTGATGACGAACATGCTCGCACCAAACAGGACGGCCGACGAGGGATCTATGATCACCGACAGCACGCCCAGGAGCAGGACCAGCAAGAACACGAGACCGACCGGAAGGGGCCCGAAACGGTCAACGAAGCGGCCGCTGAATGGGGTAGCGATTCCGGCGGCAAGTCCGACGGCCCCGAAAAGGCCGGCCGAAAGGACGCTCCAGCCGAATCCAGGTCCGGTGAGGTGCAGCACCGTGACCGTCCACAGGGAGTTGAAGGTGGCGAACACGAAGAACTGCATCAGCGCAGACTGGATCAGTTCAGGGCTCCGCCGGCTCAGCTGAAGGGTCGAGGCCAGCAGGTGCCGGTACTTGCCGCCGGCGGCGTGCAGCTGGAGCTCTGTGGCCAGGGCAGTGCGCAGGAACGGCAGCACGGCCAGGACCAGGACGGCGAAAGACAAGACGACCCACCGCCATCCGGTGGTCTGGACGAGCAGGCTTGCGATGATCCGGCCGCCAAAAATTCCGATCAGCAGGGCGCCGGCCACTGTTGCCAAGGCAGCGCCCGCCTTCCCTTTGGGGGCTAACCGGCTCGCGGCCGGGATGAGGATCTGGGCAATGTTTGCCACCAGGCCCACTGCCAGGAATCCCAATGTGACTCCCACAATCTCGGGCAGCACCGCCGTTACCGCAAGGGCCGCGGCAAGGAGAACCGACTGAATCGTGACCTGCCGCCGGGGCTGAACGCGGTCAGCGAGGGGAACCAGCAGGAATATGCCGATGGCGTAACCGGCCTGAACGCTGGTCGCGATGACACCGGCCGCTGCCGGGGCCACGCCAAAACCAGCCGCCAGCACCGTCAGCATGGCCTGTGGCAGGTAAATAACGCTGACCGCTGTAGCTGCGGCGACCGCGAGAACGATCAGTCTGGCGGCCCAGGACCATTCCCGCGCATTTCCCATCAGGGCACGTACCTTTCAGATGACTGGCTGCTTAGCACAACGGGCGGAATGATCCGATCGGCCTCAAGTTCACGGAAGAGTTCCAGGAACCGGTCTTCGCTGTCGAGGCAGTCGGTGAAGCCGGCCTGGCGGGCCTTAATGGTGGAGGAGACGTTGTCGAACCCGGACCGCAGCAGGAAGTCGCCGAATTCCCATCCGACCAGGTCTTCATACGGAGTCGGGACCAACGAGTGCCGGGCCACCAGCCGCTCCCAGACGTTTTTGAGCTGAGGCATCGCGTCAGCCAGGGGCACCGGCTGGGGTTCGGCGTAATCCATGCCGAGGTGACGGGCGAAGGCCGGCCACAGCTGGCGCCAACGGAACTGGTCACGGTTGGTGATGTTGAAGACTTCGCCGGCGGCCTGTGGATCCGAGCCCGCCCATACTGTGGCCCGGGCAAGCAGGCCTGCATCGGTGACCTGATAGAGGGCGTCAAAGGCGGCAATCGTGCCGGGAAACCGTAGCGGCTGGCCCAGTTCACGACAGATGCTGGCGTAGACGGCGATCACCATCAGCAGGTTCATTGGGTTGCCGACAGCGTAACCGACTACCCCTTCGGGACGCAGGATGGTCAGGTCAAAGCCGCGCTCCGCTGCGGTTTGACGCAGCAGGTCCTCCTGGTCGTAGTAAAAGTTCGGCTGCACGAGGCGCGGGTCCCGCTCCTTGGCCGGTGTGTTGAAGTAACCCGGATGCGCCCCGTAGGCCTTTCCGCCCTTATACAGGGTGACGTGACGCAGTGGGGCACCGGCGCTGTAAAGGCCGTCAAGGGTATTGCGCAGCAATCCGACGTTGGCCTCTGAAAGCTCCCGGGACGTCGGGCGCTCGGCGTAAGCGCCGAAGACCAGATGCGTTGTGTCTTCGGCCTCAGCCAGACCTGACGCGGAGGCTTCAGGATCGCTGAGATCTACCGACAAGTGGTCCCAATAGGCGCCCTGGACGGGGCGCCGGCTGATGCCGCGAACCTGCCAGCCCTGACGTGCATACTCATCGGCGGCATGCCGTCCGATCACTCCCCCGGCCCCGGCAACAAGCACGCTGCCCTTCCGGCGGGGCTGGTCCGGATCCCTGAGGTGCTGCTCAGACAAGGCGGGCTCCGCCGTCAACGTGGTGGATTGTTCCGGTCGTGAAGCCGTTATCGATCAGGTGCAGGACTGTAGAGGCGAGATCCTCAGGACGTCCGATGCGGCCGGTCGGCAAGGATTTGGCCTGCTGTTCAAAAGCTGCTGCTTTTTGGTCGTCGGGGAGGTGGGACCAGCCCTCGGTGTCGGTCATGCCCGGGCTGACGGCGTTAACCCGGACGGGAGCTAGTTCGACGGCGAGAGAACGGGTGAGGCCTTCGACGGCGGCATTCACTGCTGTCACGGCGACCGTGCCGGGCGCGGGGCGGTCGGCGGCGACGCCGGAGAAGAAAGTGATGCTGCCGGTGTCCGGCAGCAACGGCCCGAAGACCTGGACGGCGCGGTAGTAACCCCAGAATTTTGCTTCGAAGACGTTCCGGGCGTCGTCGATGGCAAGTTCCCGGAAAGGGGCATAGGCCAGGGCGGCGGCGGAGAGGACCAGGTGGTCGATAGGGCCTGTTGCCGCAGCGGCTGCCCGGATGCTGTCCATGTCAGTGAGGTCAATCTCGAGGCCGACGGCGCCGCCGCCAATGTCCCGGGCCGTGGCCTGCGCGCGGGATTGCGTGCGTCCGGCAACGATGACCGCGTCACCGCGTGATGCCAGCAGTTTCGCGGTGTCGCGACCTATGCCGGAGGTTCCGCCGATAATCAGTACTGTCTGCGAGGTGCTCATGCCGATGTTCCTTTGGGTTCGGGCCGTGAAGGCAAATTGGTCAGTTACGGGGTGGTGCACAGGGCGCCGGTGGAACCCGGATCCCTGGTGACGTATGAGCAGGCATGGCTTTTCAAGAGGCGGGCCGCCGCGGCGGCTTGACCCGCTTCGAGGGCTGCCATGATTGCGGCGTGTTCTTCCACCGAGTTGGGGAAGCCCACCTGGTTGTGGGCAGCGCCTACGAGGGTGAGCATTTCGATTCCCAGGGCGTTCCAGGCCCGGGTGAGTGCATCGTTGCCGGCGCTTTCAACGATGTGGCGATGGAAGCGTGTGCTGTGGAAGCACAGCGCGATGAGATCGCCGTTTTCCTGCGCGGCCCGCATTCCGTCCAGCGCGCTGGCCAAGTCCGTTGTCTTGCCCTTCAGATGACGTGCAGCGGAATGTCCGGCGATTTCCTCGAGGGCGGCCCGGACGGGGTGGGCCTGTCGCAGGTCCTCGCTGTCCAGTTCCCGAACGCGGCAGCCCTTATTGGGTTCGGACTCTACAAAGCCCATGCCCGCAAGGTCCCGCAGCGCCTCCCGCGCAGGTGTCTGGCTGGTGCCCAGGCTCCGGGCTATCTCCAGTTCTGTCAGGCGCTGGCCCGGGACGTAGGTCCCATCCACGATCCTGGCCGCGATGTGGTCGCGGACGCGGACGCGCAAGGGCGTGGCAACCAGGGGGCCGCCGGAAGAGGAGTCCGGATCCTTCACGGTGGACTCCCCCGCTGTCACTGTCATTTGTTGCTTACCTCCCTTAGATGAGCCTTACCAACCTAGATACTACATTATCGATAATGGATAATTGATTTGTGACTGAAGAAGAGATCGATCCCACGCTCACCGACCATGGTCCCGCGCCTTATGTCCTGGACATCGAGAGTGCTACGGAGGCCAACGATGACTACCGAAGGACAATCTGGACGGGCGGCCGGCTGCAGGTCACCGTCATGGCCATTGCCCCGGGGGACGACATCGGACTGGAAGTGCACCAGGACGTGGACCAGTTCCTGCGGGTGGAGAGTGGACAGGGCAAGGTCCAGATGGGTCCGGCAGCCGGGAACCTGATCCATGAATGGGACGCTCGGGACGGCGATGCGATCTTTGTTCCGGCCGGAACCTGGCACAACGTCACAGCCGTCGGCGCTGTCCCCCCTAAGCTCTACTCGATCTATTCACCACCGGAACACCCGCACGGCACTGTGCAGACCACAAAATCCGATCCCGAATAACTGACCACACATCGATCGGACGCCTGCGGCGGATCAACGTCCGACAATGCGGATCCCGATCCGAAAGGAACGCCAAGCTAATGCCTGAAAGAAGCATTTCCCGGCTGACGGCCGTGGCCGTGACCCTGGCTGTCGTCATGGACCTGCTGGATACCACCGTGGTCAATATCGCGGTGCCCACCCTTCAGGAGGAGTTCGACGCCGGCCCTGGGCCGGTCCAGTGGGTGATCACCTCCTATCTTTTGGCGATCGCGGTGTCACTGCCGATGAGTGGCTGGATCAGCCGCAGTCTGGGCCAGGGCCGGGCATTCCTGATCGCGCTGGGAATCTTCGGGATGGCCTCGGCCCTCACTGCCTTGGCATGGTCCCTGCCGGTCCTCATCGCGTTCCGGGCTCTACAGGGTCTCGGCGGAGGGTTGATCCTCCCGATCGGCATGGCCATGCTTTTCGCCGCGTTCCCCGCCGACCAGCGGGCGAAGGCCTCCGCGCTCATTTCGGTGCCGGCGGCCCTCGCCCCGGTCCTGGGCCCGCTGATCGGTGGGTGGTTTGTGCAGGACATCGGCTGGCGGTGGGTCTTCTGGCTTAACGTGCCCATCGCCCTCGCCGCCATTCTGACCGGCCTGCGTTTGCCGGCGCAACGGCCGGCCACCCCCGGTGCCCGGTTCGACGGCGTTGGCCTTGTACTTGTCTCGGCAGGCCTTGTGCTTTTGGTGCTGGGTCTTACCGGAGCCGAAAACGGATACCCCGCCGCTCTGCCCCTGATCGCCATCGCCACCGCAGTGCTGCTCCTGGCCGGATTCGCCGTGCGGCAGCTCCGCCGCGAAGATCCCCTGCTCAATGTCCGGCTGCTCGTCAAGCGGGAGATCTGGAGCAGCAACCTCGCCTTCCTCCTGACCGCCCTGTCCTATGGGGCGCTGCTGTTCCTGCTCCCGCTGTATCTCCAGGGCCACGGCGGGATGTCCCCGCTGGACAGCGGACTCATGAGGTCCCTGCACGCCGTCGGCATCCTGCTGGCCACCCCGGTCACCACCCGATTTACCCGGCGCACGGGCCCGCGCGCGCCGCTGGCTGCAGGGTTGGCTCTCATGGCAGCCGGAGCGGGGGCACTGTCACTGACGGGCCAAGCAATGCCGGGGTGGCTGACGGCAGCCGCGATTCTGGTTGCGGGTGCGGGTTTCGGCACAACCATCGTCCCGCTGCAGACGGCTACCGTCACCGGACTGCACGGTCCGGAGCTGGCCGACGGTTCGACAATCGTGAACATGGCCCGGCAGATCGGCATGGCGGTCGGCGTCGCCGCCGCCGCTGCTGCCCTCAATGCCTTGAACGGTACCAACGGCCCCGGTTCCGGATATGCCGGCGCCTTTCTCCTCGCCGCGGCCCTGGCAGCGCTGGCCATTGTCCCCAGCCTGGCCTTCAGGGACCCCAAGCCCGCACCGCGAGATCCAGAACATGCCCCGAAACGGCCTGAACGGACGGGCGCCACGAGAGCATCATGAAAGACTGGGGAAATGGCGGTATCAGCAGCATTTGAGAACGAGAGCCTCTCGGAAAAGGTCAAGCGCACCATCGTGGACAGGGTCGTTGACGGCACCTACCCTCCCGGTATGCGCCTCGTGGAGCTCCAGCTCGCCAAAGAATTCGGCGTCAGCCAAGCGCCGGTCCGCGAGGCCCTGCGGGAGCTGTCCTCCACACGGCTGGTCGAAAACATCCCCCGCCGCGGAACCTTCGTCCGGTCCGCCTCCCAGGATGACCTCGCCGAAGTCTACTTCGTCCGCCTCGCGCTCGAGGGAACCGCCGCCGCCGCCGCATATCCGGCACTGCACGCCGACCCGGCACCGCTGCGGGAGGCCCTGGCCGGCATGCGCGAAGCCGCGGCGACGAATGACGCCCACGGCATCGCCAAGTACAGTACCGACTTCCACCGGGCTGTTGTGGTTGCGACCGGGAACCGGCTGATGCTGGAGATCTGGGATTCCCTGTATGTCGAGGCCCGCACCATGGCCACCGTCGTGCGCGGCCACGTCGACCTGCACGCAGCGGCCGAAGCCCACGTCCCGATCCTGGAAGCCTTCGAAAGCGGCACACCGGACCTCTGCACCAAGCTCGTCACCGAACACCAGCACGAGTACTCCATCCTCCCCCAGGAATAGGCCCTTCCTCCCCCCCGGAAGGGCCCGCACCTCCTCCAAAAGCAATTATCGATAATCGCTTGTGATGCCAGTCACGGTCATGTAGAGTCAGCTCATCCATTATCGATAATCGATTCGAAGGGGAATCACTTTGAAACTCGTTACGTTTCGCCACAACGGCACCCAGCAGACCGGCGTCCTCAACACCGACGCCACCACGGTGACTGCAGTGCCGGGCGGGCAGGACCTGCTCTCACTCATCGACAACTGGGACAGCGCAGCTGCCCAGCTCGCCGCCTCAACCGGAGAAGCAGTCCCCGCGACCGACGTCGAGCTGCTGGCCCCCATCCCGCTCCCCCGCCGCAACATCTTCTGCGTGGGTCGCAACTACGTCGAACACGCCAAGGAATTCGCCAACTCCGGCTACGACGCAACCGCAAGCGCCACACCCCAGCCGGAATACCCGGTGGTGTTCACTAAGGCACCCTCCACGGTCATCGGCACCGGCGCGGAGGTTGACCCGCACACCGGCGTCACCTCCGAACTGGACTACGAAGCCGAGCTCGGTGTCATCATCGGCGCGGGCGGCCGGGGCATTAGCAAGGCGGATGCGCTGGACCACGTCTGGGGTTACACGATCATCAACGACGTTACCGCCCGTGACCTGCAGAAAGACCACAAGCAGTGGTTCCTGGGCAAGAGCCTCGACACCCACTGCCCCATGGGGCCCTGGGCCGTAACCCGCGATGAAGTCGGCGACGGCCCCCTGGACCTGCTCTGCACCGTCAACGGTGAAACCCGCCAGAAGGCCACGACAGCGGACCTGATCTTCGACATCCCCACCATCATCGAAACGATCAGCGCCGGCATCACGCTCCAGCCTGGGGACATCATCGCGACCGGCACCCCGGTCGGCGTCGGCATCGGCTTCACTCCGCCGCGGTTCCTGACCAGCGGAGACGTCGTCGAGATCACCATCAGCAAGCTCGGCACGCTGCGGAACCGGATCGGAGAAGGCCGATGAGCACCGCGACCATCCCCGCAGGGCTGACAGCCGTCGGAACGAAACACCTTTTCGTCGAAAGCACGGGCACCGGCGAGGATGTTGTCCTGGTCCACGGACTGGGCGGCACCACCAGCTTCTATGAACCGCTCGTCGCCTCACTGGCCGAACGGTTCCGGGTCACCCGCTACGACTTCGCCGGACACGGCCGCTCGCCCCGGGTGGGGGAAGTTAGCCTGGAATCCCTGGCCGCTGAATTGGCCCTGGTCATCGAATCCCAGACCCCGACAGGCCGCGCCCACCTTGTTGCCCACTCGATGGGAACCCTCATCGTCCAGCAGCTGGCCTCAACACGTCCTGACCTGGTCCGGGAAGTCGTCCTGCTGGGCGCGGTCCGGGAACAGGCCCAGGCGGCCAAGGAAGCCACCCGGGCACGGGCGGCCCTCGTCCGCGAAAAGGGCATGGCCGCGGTGGCCGACACCGTCGCGACCGCCGCCACGGCCGATCATGCAGCGATCGGGAACCCGTTGGTGCGCCCCTTCGTGCGTGAACTGCTCCTGGGCCAGGACCCGGAAGCCTACGCGCAGGCCTGCGAAGCCCTGGCCTCAGCAACCAACCCGGACCTGGCCAGGATCCAGTCCAAGGTGCTGCTGCTGACCGGCAGCGAAGACAAAGTCAGCACCCCGGAATCGAACGAGGCCATCGCAGGGGAGCTGGGCCAGGCCGAACTCCTGGTCGCCCCGGGCACCGGCCACTGGACGGTGCCGGAGGCGCCGGACTTCGTCACCGCCGCGGTCCTGGACTTCCTCACCGGCTCCACGCTCAAGCCGGAGACGAAGAAGACGTGTGCCTGCAGCAGCGCCAGCCCCGGCTGTCAGTCACGCCGCCAGCAGACCATCACCATGCAGATCCGCAAAGCCCCCTAAGAACACCTCCACCGTTCCAGCTCAAGATAAGGACAACGAAGTCATGTCGAAAACCCTCTTCACCAACGTCAACATCCTGGACAGCACCGGCGCCCAGCCCTTCCTAGGGGAAGTGCTCGTCGTCGATGAGCGCATCACCGACGTCCGTCCGGGCACGGGCAACCTGCCCCGGGAGGGCTCCCGGGTCATCGATGGCCGCGGCCAGACCCTGATGTCGGGACTGTGCGACGCACACACCCACTTCACCTGGAACGACGGCGACCTCAACAGCCTGGAAACGATGAACGTCGAGGAACACCTGCTGCACACCGTCGAGTCAGCCAAGTACTACATCGACTACGGGTACACCATGTGCTTCGGCGCGGCCAGCGCCAAGAAGCGGCTCGATGTCGTCGTACGCGACGCCATCAACGCCGGCCGGATCCCAGGCCCCCGCTACCTGGCCAACGGCCAGGAAATCGCGACCACCGCAGGGGACCTCGTGCCCGGCATCACCCAGATCGCCGACGGCGTGGAGGAAATGCGCAAAGTGGTCCGTGAAACCATCGGACTGGGCGTGGACCAGATCAAACTCAGCATCTCCGGTGAGGAAATCACCGGCACCAAGGCAGCCACCGACACCTACATCACCGAAGAAGAACTCCAGGTCGCCGTCGACGAGGCGCACCGCCGGCACGTGCGCGTCTGCACCCACGCCCGCAGCCGCGACTCTGTGCTCATTTCCCTGAAAACCGGCGTCGACATGATCTACCACGCCTCCTACATTGATGACGAAGGCATGGACCTCCTCGAGGCCGCCAAGGACCGCGTCTTCGTCGCCCCTGCCATCAACTGGCTGGTCGCAACGCTCCAGGACGCCGAAGCGTTCGGCTACTCCCACGAGGCGGCCGAACAGGCCGGCTACGCCCGCGAACTCGACATCGCCGTCAAGGCAATGCAGGAGATGCGCCGCCGCGGCATCCGCGTGCTGCCCGGCGGAGACTACGGCTTCGCCTGGACGCCCCGCGGAACCTACGCCCGGGACCTGGACCACTTCGTGAAGCTCTTCGGCTACACCGAAATGGAAGCCATCATCGCTGCCACCGCCCTCGGCGGGGAACTCTTCGAAAAGCCCAACGAACTCGGCAAGGTCCTGCCCGGTTTCTACGCCGACATGATCCTCGTCGACGGCAACCCGCTCGAAGACATCACCATCCTGCAGGACATCAACAAGATCACCGCAGTGATGAAGAACGGCGAGTTCCACCGCGCACCGGTGGAACCCACGCCCGCGACTCCCGACAACGCGGACCCCGCCGACCTCGCCCTGACCCACCTCTAAACACTCCCCACGTAGTACGGCCCCGGCGTCCTTGCCGGGGCCGTACCGCCAGATTCACCCGCACCCGAAAGAGCTGACACCCGCTCCGCGTTCTGCGCACTTCAGCGAAGCCTGCACATTCACACTCCCTCAGCTTTCCTTTTCAAAAAGACAATGACGCCATTTTGACCCTAAGGAACTACCCATGAAGCCCCTTGTCATCATCGGAATCACCGCCGGCGTCCTCGCCGGGCTCTGGACCCAATTCAGCACACCCTTGGGCCTTATAACCTGGGTCGGATTCCTCTCCTGGGCATGCTTCTTCGCAGCCGGCGGAAAACGCGCCGCACTCCTCAAAACGATCCCTGCCAACCTCTCCGGAGTCCTCTGGGGCGCCATCATCGTCTGGGGAGCGGCGAACCTCCCCATCCCCGGCGCGCTCGGCATCTCCGTCGCCGTCGCAGCGTTCGCCATGTGCGTCCAGGCCCGCTGGAGCCTCCTTTGCTTCATCCCCGGAGCGTTTGCCGGATGCGCCGCCTACTTTGGCGCCACCTTCGACGCGGCCGGCACCTGTCTGGCCTTGATCGTCGGCGCCTGCCTTGGGTGGCTCTCCGAATCCACCGCGGGGCTCCTCACCACGGCTAAAAAGGACCAGGCATCCGTCCCGGTCGCGGACACGCAACCCGTCGCCTGAACCACAGCAAGCCTGCTCGACCCGCCAACCCCTCTCAGGTGCCACCGGCCAGCTCCCCGGCGGTCGGTGGCACCTGACCCCACCCCTGCCCGCCGCCACCTGAGGAACCGTGATGAACGCACCAACAGCCCATGCTGCGGCCGGGTCCTTCCCGATCGAACGCAGAACCGTCACCCCCCAACCGCCACAGTCCTACCGGCTCGATGACTGGTTCCATCTCCCGACAACAGCAACAGTTGAAATCCGCCGAAACGGCACATACGTCAGATTCGCACGCATCGAAGATGCCACCCCCGACTCCCGAATGCTGTGGCTCGCACCCGAAGGCGTCGACTCACGCATCCTCATCGACAAACTCGACGGATACGAAGTGTGGATTGACGCCGAGCAGCTCTACTACATCCAGCAACACCGGTAACCGAAGGAGGCAGCCATGACTATCGTTACCGAACGGCCCGGCACTCTCGATCCCACCCACGTGCGGGACACCATGTCCATGGTGCCCACCAGCGTCGCCGTCGTCGCCGGACAGTCTGAACTCACCGGTGACCGTGCCGCAATGATCGTCGGATCGTTCGTCTTTATCTCCCTGGACCCGTGCCTGGTCGGCTTCTTCATCGGCCACGAGTCTTCCAGCTGGCCACAACTCAACAAGGCCACCGTGCTGGGCATCAGCGCTCTTGCATCAACACAGGCGCAGTTCTGCCGCAAGCTGGGTAAAAAGGACGCGGACCGCTTCGATGACAGCTTCTGGATCCAAGGAGCATACGGTGCCCCACTGGTCGCAGGCGCAGTCGCGGCCTTGGAATGCCAAATCGAGAACGTCACGCCCATCGGGGACCACGCCTTTGTCCTGGCCAGGGTCCTGGGCCTCAACACCGGGAACGCCAAAGATCCCTTGGTCTTCCAAAACCATGAATTCGCGGGACTCCTCCCCCGCTAACGCCCTTTGCGTCCGCGCGCAGCAGCTTGAAATGCATTCACCGCGCACTAGGCCAGGGCACCGGACGCCGCCGGAGGGAAAGGCAGGGGCACGATGGTCCACACGATGGAAGCCGGCCTGAATGCCTCTGCCATCAGCATCGCCGGAAACGTCAACTAAATGCCAACGACGGATAAACTAAAACGGGACGCTCCCGCGTGTGGAGCACACCCCACCCTCACAACGTCTCCTGGGTCGGCGGATGTCAGCGAAGCCGGAAGGCTTCGACCATCCGGGCGACGTGAAGGGTCAGGTATGTCACTTCGTATTCGGTCAGTTACCCGACAATCCAGGCCGAGCTGTTCCCGGCCTCTGTCCGGGTCTCCGGAATCGGCTTCGCACACCAGATCGTCATCGCCGTCTTTGGCGGCACCGCACCACTGATCGCCGCCGCGTTCGTCGGCGCCGGACAGCCCATGTTCGTCGCGGTATACATGATCGCCATCGTCGCCCTCTGCCTCGTCGTTTACTTCACACTCCCCGAGACCGGCAGCCGGGGCGGACGTGCCACCGTCGCTCCGGCAGACCCCGAAGTGCTGAAGGGCGAGCACCTGCTCGCCGAGACTCCCCACAGCGGGATCCAGGCGCATAATTCCAAGCCGTAGACCTCCATCTCCTCCACAAGTCTGGACGTGAGGAAGGCCCTCGACCGACTCCGGTCGAGGGCTTTCCCCTTCCCCGCTAGGGCCGGCTCCAAGATGGAGTTAGACCCTAAGTTGACGTAAGGCCGCACGTCAGGCAGGGCTTGAATGAGGTGTGGTCGTTCATTTCCCACGTTGTCTTGGAAAAGCTCTTAGATCGAACCCTGCCACTTCTGGCTTAGCGCAACGTTGACCCCGTCGGGTCCCGATCACTGCAAACTGCAACGCGGAGTCTCTCGAGCCGGGACGACCGTAGGCCCAATCCCCGGCGCTTGGTCCAAGCTCTCGGTGTGTCAGAAGGCCGAGCCCGTTCCTGGGCATCGTAGTGGCCCGCTCCCCCACAATTTTGTGCGACCTGCAGCCAAGCCTGCTTCGCCTTTATCCTTCTGTTCTTCACTGGGCCGTTCCCCGCCGCAGTCAGGGCGGCACCTGGGGCCCTTGATCCGACATGCCCTTCCGTGCTCCTAGCCAGCAGGGACGGGACTGCCCCCGGTTTTGTTGACTCCTTGACCTAGCGAGCTTGTGCTCGTGGAAGGATGTTGACCATGCCCACGCCTTATGGGGCGGAGTTCCGCCAGGATGTTATTGATGTGGCCCGCAAGGGTGAGGCGCCTCTGGCGCAGATTGCGAAGGATTTCGGGCTTTCGATCACCACGCTGAAGCGATGGATTGCCATCTCTGAGCGTAAAGATTCCGGGGCTGGCCCGGCGGCCGCTGAGTCGGCTGAGATGCGGGAGCTGAAGAAACGCAACC
>NZ_KB895473.1 GCF_000374865.1 Arthrobacter sp. 135MFCol5.1
AACAACACCACACATGTTGTAACCACAGTCTTCCCACCAACCCCAGGGTTGGGACGGGTAACAAGGTTACGGCGGTCATAGCGTGGGGGAAACGCCCGGTCCCATTCCGAACCCGGAAGCTAAGACCCACAGCGCCGATGGTACTGCACCCGGGAGGGTGTGGGAGAGTAGGACACCGCCGGACACACACCACTGGTCGAGGCCCCAACCACACGGTTGGGGCCTCCCACATTTAAAAACACCACCACCCACCCCCGTGAAGGGGTGGATATAGCCTCCGAATTCGGTGATTAACCTCAAAAAGTCGCGGAAACACGCGGAATTTGCGGATCGGAACGTCCCAAGCTGGTAAGTTTTCGAACAGTGGCTTGCGCGCATGCCGCGTGCAGGCTTCAGAATCAAGAATCGTCCAGGAGGACATAAATGGCTAAGAACCGTAGTGAACTTGTTGCAGAGGTAGCTGGCAAGGCCGGCACCAGCCAGGCTGCCGTCAACTCCGTCCTCGACGCTCTGTTCGAGGTTTTCGAGACTTCTGTCGCCGCCGGCGAGAAGATCACCATCCCGGGCTGGCTCGCCGTAGAGCGCACCGACCGTGCCGCTCGCACCGGCCGCAACCCGCAGACCGGCGAAACCATCCAGATCGCAGCAGGCCACAGCGTCAAGCTGACCGCCGGCTCCAAGCTGAAGGCTGCTGTCTCCAAGAAGTAGAGCATTCTCCCTGTCCGGCGCGCAGCCGGCTGGAAAGGAGCGGCAACCCCATGGGTTGCCGCTCCTTGGCTTTAAGCCGGATTCGCCGCCCGGGCAGGCGTAGCGGACAATGGAATGGTGTCTTCTGCCGCAAAACCCCGTTCCACCGCGCCCCAGTCCGAACCTGGCAAGGGAGCCCCGGTCCGGGACGCCGGGATCAGGGGAATCCCGTTGCCCTGGCAGCTGGCGGGACTGGCAGCCCTCATCCTGGGCCTCACGGCAGCACTGCTCTTCTCCGGCGCGGCAGCAGCCCGCAGCGTCGCGGATCCCGGCGCCCTGGTCCGGTGGGGCCTTCCCATCAGCAAGGCCATCCACAACGTGTCACTGGCCACCGTCGTCGGCGGCCTGATTTTCGCCGTCGGCATCCTCCCCAAGAACCTCAACGCCCGCAGCCGCGACCGGGAAACATCACGGGATGCAGGACCCGAGCATCCGGCCTTCACCCGTGTCCTGGCCGTGGCAGCCGCAGCGGGCGCAGTGTGGACGCTATCCGCCATTGCTGTCCTGGTCCTCACCTACGCCGATGTTGCGGGCCAGGGGCTCTCCGGGGACCCCGCGTTCACCCAAGCCCTGGTGTACTTCATGACGGATATCGAAACGGGCCGGGCGTGGCTCGCCGTCACCATTATCGCCGCGGTAGTGACAACCGCGCTCTTTGGCGTGAGGTCAACCGGCGGCCTGTTCCTCACCCTCATCCTGGCCCTCGTCGGCCTGGTCCCGGCAGCCCTGATCGGGCACTCGTCAAGTTCCTCAGACCACGAAGGGGCCATCAACTCTCTGGGCCTGCACTTGGTGGGCGTGAGCACTTGGGTGGGCGGCATCATTATCCTGGCCATGCTGTCGGGCATCCTCACCGGACCCAAGGCCGGCACGGCAGCCGATATCACCGAACCGACCCTCCGCCGCTTCTCCACACTGGCAGGCTTCGCCTTCGTCCTGGTTTTCGCCTCCGGCATCATCAACGCCAGCATCCGCGTCACCAGCTGGGCAGACCTCTTCGGATCGGCGTACGGCCAGCTGATCCTTGCCAAGACGGCCGGGGCCGTGGTGCTGGGCGGCATTGGCTTCATGCACCGCCAGTGGGTCATTCCGCAGCTTGGCCGCAAGGGCGCCGCCATGTCCTCCCGGCGGGTGCTGTGGCAGCTGATCCTGGCCGAGCTGCTGGTTATGGGTGCCACCTCCGGCATCGCGGTGGCGCTGGGCCGGTCCGCCCCGCCGCAGCCCACCACGCTGGCGCCGGATGCTTCGCCGGCCTTCATCCTCAGCGGCTATGAACTCCCCCCGGAACTCACGCCGGAACGCTGGCTCACTGAGTGGCGCCTGGACTGGCTCTGGGTCGCCGTTGCCCTCTTCGGCCTGGTGTCCTATTTCCTGGGCGTGGCAAAGGTCCGCCGCCGGGGCGACAGCTGGCAGTGGTTCCGTTCCGTGAACTGGGTCATCGGTCTGGTTGTCCTGACGTACATAACGTCCGGGCCGGCGTCGGTCTACGGCCGAGTCCTCTTCTCCGCGCACATGGTGGACCATATGGCCCTGACCATGGTGGCGCCGATCTTCCTGGTGCTCGGAGCGCCGGTGACACTTGCCTTGCGGGCACTGCCCGCCCGCAGTGACGGCTCCCGGGGTGCGCGCGAGTGGCTGATGGTTTTCGTGCATTCGAAGTTTTCACAGCTGGTGACGCATCCGTTGTTCGCGGCCGCCAACTTTGCCGGCTCGATCGTGCTGTTCTACTACTCGGACCTGTTCGGGTATGCAATGCGCGAGCATGTGGGCCACGAATTGATGAACCTGCACTTCCTGCTCACCGGCTACATTTTCGTGCTGACCATGATCGGTACGGACCCGCTGCCGCGCAGGGCGCCCTACCCCATGCGCCTCCTCCTGCTCCTGGCAACCATGGGGTTCCATGCCTTCTTCGGCGTCTCCATCATGGGTGGCACCGGTCTGCTGGCGGCCGACTACTTCGGCAACCTCGGGCGCGCCTGGGGGCCCTCCGCCCTCGGTGACCAGCAAGCAGGCGGGGCTGTGGCCTGGGGCATCGGCGAGGTGCCCACGCTCCTGGTGGCGATCGGCGTCGCCATTATGTGGTCAAGGTCGGACCAGCGGGAGACAAAACGCGTGGACCGGGCGGCGGACAGGAATAACGACGCCGATCTGGCCGCTTACAACGATATGTTTGCCAAATTGGCTGAACGCGACGCCAAGCTGGCTGACCGCAACAAGCTGGAAGGACGCTGATGAGCGAAACCGTACGCACGCATGCCCGGGTCCGGGCCTCCGAACTGGTGGGCCGCAACTGGTTGAACACCGGCGGCAAGAGCCTGGACCTCGAAGCCCTGCGCGGCAAGATCGTGCTGTTGGACTTCTGGACCTTCTGCTGCATCAACTGCCTGCACGTCCTGGATGAGCTGCGGCCGCTGGAAGAGCAGTACTCGGATGTCCTGGTCACCGTGGGGGTCCACTCGCCCAAGTTCGAGCATGAAGCGGATCCGGTGGCGCTGGCCGCCGCCGTGGAGCGGTACGAGATCCACCACCCCGTCCTGGACGATCCCGAGCTGGACACCTGGAAGGCCTACACTGCCCGCGCCTGGCCCACCCTGGTGGTCATCGACCCCGAGGGCTACATCGTGGCGCACCTGTCCGGCGAGGGCCACGCGGACGGGCTGGCGGTGCTGATCCCCGAACTCATCGCCGAACACGAGGCCAAGGGCACCCTTCACCGGGGTTCCGGCCCGTACGTGGCGCCCGAGGCGACCTCCGGCACGCTGCGCTTCCCGGGCAAGGCGTTGTTCCTGCCGCCGGGCCGCGGCTCCACGGCCGTGGCGGGAACGTCCGACGCCGGCAGCTCCCCGGATGCCGCCGCCAAAGGTTCCTGGCTGGTCACCGACACCGGGCATCACCGCCTGGTGGAGCTCGGTACGGACTTCACGACTGTCCTGGCCACCTTCGGCTCCGGCACCAAGGGGCACGCCGACGGTCCGGCCGCCGGTGACGATGCCACCGCCCGGTTCAACGAGCCGCAGGGCCTGGTGCTCCTCCCGGAAGATGTGGCAGCCAAGGCCGGGTACGACGTCGTCATTGCGGACTCAGTGAACCACCGCCTCCGCGGGCTGTCCCTCAGCTCAGGCAAAGCCTCCACGCTGGCCGGGAACGGCATCCAGCGCCTGCTGGAGACCGGGCCCGCGCGGGTGGACGAAGAGGCAGCCGGCTTCACCGGACGCCTGGGCGGACACCCCCTTGAGGTCTCGCTGAGCTCACCGTGGGACGTTGTCTGGTCGCGCAAACTGAACGCGGTGGTGGTGGCGATGGCCGGAACCCACCAGATCTTCAGCTTCGATCCCCTGACCGGTGCCGTGTCCGTCGTGGCGGGCAATGGGCTGGAAGGACTGCTGGATGGTCCGGCCCACGAAGCCTGGTTCGCCCAGTCCTCCGGCCTGGCCGAGGACGCCGACGGCAACATCTGGGTTGCGGACTCCGAAACGTCCGCGATCCGCAAGCTGGTCGTTGGCGAGGACGGCTCGGTGACGGTTGAATCCGCCGTCGGCAAGGGCCTGTTCGACTTCGGTTTCCGCGACGGTCCCGCCGCCGAGGCCCGGCTGCAGCACCCGCTGGGCGTGACCGTTCTGCCCGACGGTTCCGTGGCCATTGCGGATACCTACAACGGGGCCGTGCGCCGGTACGACCCCGCGTCCGGCACGGTGTCCACGCTGGCACGTGGCCTCGCTGAGCCCTCCGACGTGATCGTGGACCACACGCAGTCCGCCGGCTCGGAGCCGCTGCTGGTGGTGGTGGAGGCCAACAAGCACCAGCTGGTGTACGTTCCCATTCCCAAGGAAGCGCAGCAGGTGGATGAAGGCGCATCCCAGACCCAGCGGCCCAAGAGCCCCGTGGCCTCGGGCCCGCTGGAACTGACGGTCCGCTTCACGGCTCCCACCGGGCAGAAGCTCGATGACAGGTGGGGAGACCCCACCCAGCTGAAGATCTCCTCCACCCCGCCCGAGCTGTTGGTCTCCGGCGGCGGGACGTCCGTGGGGCTGCTGCGCACCCTTGAGTTGTCGCCAGACGTCCCGGAAGGCGTGCTGCACATTACCGCCCGTGCCGCAGCCTGCGACGGACCCGAGACCGAGGACGGCGAGATCCCCGACCACGCAGCCTGCCACCTCTACCAGCAGGACTGGGGTATCCCGGTGGTCCTGCAGGCCGACGGCGACACCGAGCTGGTCCTGGACCTCCGCGGAATGGACTGATACTGCCTCTGGTTTGCTGAAAAGGCTGCTTCCTTGTGACTCCGCGTCACGGGAGGCAGCCTTTCGCGTTCCCGGCATGGTGGCCGTCCCGGAATTCCGGGCTTTTCACAGACCGCTGGCCCTGAAAGCGTGCTCTGCGTGACGCTGGCCGGATCCTCCGCTGTCCACATAGGGCGGCGCCGGGGTATGGGCGGCCCTCAGAAGCCGGGCACCATGGCCGGGTGGATGCCCTCAGAGCCTTGGAAGTCTGCGGCGGAGCCGCGCGAAGGCCCGCCCTGGCCAGACTGGGAGTGGATGACGCCGCCCTTCGGAGGGCAGCACGGGCGGGGGTCCTGCAACCGGACCGGGGTCTGTATGCGCTTCCGACGGCGCCTCCGGACTTGGTTGCCGTGCTGCGAAACCGGGAGTTGTTGACGTGTTCCAGTGCTGCGACTGCATATAGCCTGTGGTCGCTGCCCTCGGACGGAAAACGCCACGTTTACCACCGCCGGCAGGAGGCGGTCAGTGGCGATGCAATCCATCATTCGGGGCTCCTGCTGCCACCCTCCCGGGTCCAGCCTGTGGCCGCCCTGGCTGATGTGCTGATCCACGCGCTTCGATGCCTGTCTTTCGCGGGATCGCTGGTCATGGTGGAGTGCGCCGTAACCCGCGGCGACATGACCGTTGATTTCCTGCGCCAGCGCTTGCCGGGAAAACGCAACGGAAAGGCCAGGGCGGTCCTGGACTGGGTGGATCGCGGGGCGGATTCCCTCCTCGAGACGCTGGCACGCACATACTTCCGGCAGGCGGGAATCCAGGTGCAACCGCAGGTGTACCTCGAGCGGGTGGGGCATGTGGACCTGCTGCTGGACGGGTGGCTGGTCGTTGAACTGGACGGGAGGCACCACGCGGAGTGGAAACAGGTTCAAAAGGATCATCGCCGAAACAATGAGTCGGTCCTGCAGGGATATACAGCCCTTCGCTACTACTACGCCGACGTGGTGTACGGTCCGCAGGCGATGGTGGAGCAGGTGCTGACCGTCCTGCGGCGGCGGCGCTAACTTGCCGGCGGCGTCACGGGGAGCAGGTTTTTGCGTACCCTGAGCGGACGCAGCCCCGCAAACCCAGGGGCTGCGTCATGTGCCACTGTTGAAAGCGTGCCTGGCGTGACGCGGCCAGTTCGGCAGGGAGTGCTAGAAGCTCAGCATCGGGGTGACCTTGACGGTGTCACCGGCTACGTCCAGACGGGTGGTGAAGCTGAAGTCCACCTCCGCGTCCAAGGGATACCAGGCCCCGGTAAAGGCATTCTGCTGGAGTGCCTCCACCTTGGCCTTGCCGTCCAGCGGTGCCACCACCCAGCGGCCGTCGAACGGTTCCACCGATACGCCCGGGTACTCGGTCACGGTCCACTTGATGCTGCCGTCCTGGACCCTGTTGTTGCTGGCGTAGTAGAAGGGGCAATCCGGCTGGAGCTTCTGTTCCTTGACCGCCTCTGCCGCGCAGCCGTCAAGGAATTCACGGACCTTGGCCGCAACATCGTTCTTCAGCTTGTCCGTGGCCTGGGTCAACAGGTTCAGCGGAGCCACCGGGGAGTCCTTGGAGGTGACGGTGGCGCGGGTGGCGGGCGCCGAGAAGTACTGCCCGTTCAGGGATGCCTCGTATTCGCCGGGATAGAAGACGGCAAAGGAGTTGCGGCCGCCCGGCATGTTCACCGGAACGCCGTTGACGGTGGCCTCGTTGCCGTTAACCACGGTCATGTCCACGGTTGGCAGCCGGGACGGGACAAAGGCCCAGGTGTTGAAGAACAGCCACTCGGTGCCGGTCTTCTGCAGCAGGAATTCGGTGCGGAGCCGGCTGCCGTCGATCGTGTACTCCAGGGGCACCATCACCTGGTTGCCGGGGCGTTCCTCGGGATCGCCGACGTCGACGTTGGACAGCCGGGACGCGGCCGTCTGCAGCCCGCTGCCGTCAAGCATCGCGGCGTTGCCGGGCGGGACAGTGGCGCGCAGGATGCCCAGCGCCCGTCCGCCGTCACCGCTCCTGAGCGCGTCCAGGTACTCCCTGACGGGCTGCTGCGGACTGGCCACGGTGTTGTTGACGATATTGATGGCCACTACGGCTCCGGCGATGGCAAGCATGAGGCCCAGCAGCCATCCGGCCGCGATCCTCACCAACGCTTGACTCATCTGCACGTTTCTTACAGTAACGGCAGTGCGGACGCACTCTAAAGTTGGTGTCCCCCCTAATCCGGCGGGCGGGACACCGATAAGGCCCGACGGCGGGTGGCCGGCAGGGTCAGCGGGTGGGGCCTGACGTCGGCGCGCACCACGTACCGGCGGCCAGGCGGCAGCAGAGCACCGGACTCAGCGGAGCCGGGGGAGTCAGCGGCGGCGGCGCCGGGTGGAAGAGGTGCCGAACACGCCGCGGAGCAGTTCGCGTCCCAACTGGGTGCCCATGGACCGCGCCATACTCTTCAGGCCGCCACCCAGGGCGCCGCCGAGCACGCCGCCCAAATCACCCATCATGCCGCCGGGCTCGGGTTGAGGCTGGGGCTCGGCGGGCGGCCGGGGAGCGCGGGTTGCTGGGGCCGGGGTTGGCGCGGGCCGGCTGCTGGGCCGGCCCAGGATCTCCTCCTCGATCCGGCGGGCCTCGGCGTCAACGTCGTAGGCCGCCGGCGCGGACTGGCCCCCCGGCATCGCGGCGGACGGTTCCGGCGCGGCCGGGCCGGTGGGTGCCGCCCCTTTGCCGGTGAGCTTTTCGTAGGCGGAGGGGTTGTCCACGGCCGTCCCGTACTTGCCCAGCAGCGCCGAGCCGGCCACCGTGCTCCGCACCAGCGCGTCCTCGGCAGGACCCATCACGGATTCCGGCGCGCGGAGCCGGGTGAGGGCAACGGGCGTGGGCGCCCCCTTCTCATTCATGACGGTGATAACGGCCTCGCCGATTCCGGCCGAGGTCAGGATTTCCTCAAGGTCGTAGTCGCTGACCGGGAAGGTGGACACCGTGGCCTTGAGCGCCTTGGCGTCCTCGGGGGTGAAGGCGCGCAGGGCATGCTGGACCCGGTTGGCCAGCTGGCCCAGGACGTCGGCGGGCACGTCCTTGGGGGTCTGGGTGACGAAGAAGATCCCCACGCCTTTGGACCGGATCAGCCGGATAGTGGTGGTGATGGCGTCCAGGAAAGCTTTGGAGGCGCCGTTGAAGAGCAGGTGTGCCTCGTCGAGGAAGAACACGAGCTTGGGTTTGTCCAGGTCGCCGGCCTCGGGCAGGTCCTCGAACAGGTCCGCCAGCAGCCACATGAGGAAGGTGGAGAACAGCATGGGCTTGGTCTGCAGGGTGGGCAGTTCCAGGCAGGTGACCACACCGCGGCCGTCCGGAGCAGTGCGGAGGAGCTCGGCGGTATTGAATTCCGGCTCACCGAAGAACTTCTCCAGCCCCTGCGCCTCCAGGTTCACGAGTTCGCGCAGGATTACCCCGGCAGTGGCCTTGGACAGGCCACCAAGTTCCTCCAGCTTGTCCTTGCCCTCGTCTGAGGTGAGGAACTGGATGACGGCACGCAGGTCCTTCAGGTCGATGAGCTCCAGGCCGTTCTTGTCCGCGAAATAGAAGACCAGCTGCAGGCTGGATTCCTGGGTGTCGTTCAGCTCCATGATCCGGGCGAGCAGGACCGGACCGAAGGAGGTGACCGTGGCGCGGACCGGGACACCGTTGCCGTCCCCGCCGAGCGCCAGGAATTCCACCGGAAACGCCTTCCCCGCCCAGGGCTGGCCGATGCTTTGGGTGCGGGCGGTCAGTTTGTCGCTCCCGACGGCGGCTGTCGCCAACCCGGAGAGGTCGCCTTTGATGTCGGCCAGGAAGACGGGGACGCCGGCGGTGGACAGCTGTTCGGCCATCATGTGCAGCGTGACGGTCTTGCCCGTACCGGTGGCGCCGGCCACCAGTCCGTGCCTGTTCATCATGGCCAGCGGCAGCCGAACCGGCGCGTCCTTGTGGAGTTCGCCGTCGATGATGGCGGCCCCCAGCTCGATGGTGGCACCTTCCAGCGTGTAGCCCTGCTGGATGGTGGCAAGCTTCTCTGCTGTGGTTTTCGTGGCCATGGCGTTAGCTTAGCGGCGGGCTGCCCCGGATGGGACGGTACCGGCCGGTCAGTTCAGCGGCCTTGTGGGCAGGTCCTTGGTGAACGCCAGGGGCCCGATGGTTTCCGGGTCCGCCGCAAGGTCGAACTGCGCCTGGTAACCGGTGTTCAGGTAGAGGTGCTTGGCCTCCGGCTGCCGTGGCCCGGTGGTGAGGTACAGCCTGGTGTAGCCTCGGGCGGCCGCCAGGGCCTCGAGTTCGGCGAGCACCACGCGGGCCAGCCCGCGACGGCGGTGGGCCGAGTGGGTCCAGATCCGTTTCAGTTCCGCCGTGGCGGGGTCGTACCGGCGGAACGCGCCGCCGGCGATCGACTCGCCATTTTCCTGGATCACCAGGAGGGCGCCATGGGGGCCTTCGAATTCGGCCGCCGGGTAGCGGTTCAGTTCCTCGGCCGCGGCGCCGCGGCCAAACAGGTCCCCGTAGCGGGTGTCGTATTCGACGGCGAGCTCGTCCAGGAGCGGGCGGACACGGGGATCGTGCATGGGCAGGCTGAGGACCGTCAGGGCGTTGGGGTCCAGGGGCCTGGGACGGAGGCCGGGTTCTGCGGTCACTGGTCTTTCCTTGTCACGGATCAGGTCTTTCCGACGGCGGCTGGCTGGGGAGTTGCTGGTACTGAAACTACCGGTTCTTCGGGGGCCGGGGCGGACGCGCCGGCCAGGTCCCGGGCAGCACCGAGGATGGTCCGGGCCAAGGCGTCATTTTCCCGGAACGGTGCGGCGTTGGTGTGCGGGCGGGCGAAGGCGCCGGCGCCCCACCCGGAGGTTCCCGGGCCCACTGCGAAGAGGGTGGGCTGGGCTGCGCCGCCGGAGTCCACCAGCTGGTGCCGGGCCGAGACCAGCAGTTTTCCGGTGGAGTGGATGCCGTCCGAGGTCAGCAGCTGCTGTTCGCTGCCCAAACCGGTTCGGTGCAGCGAGGTGAGCACCGGGTTGAGCGAATGGGCCACGGATGTGGCCGGGAGCCGTGCCTCGATCAGTGCCGTCGCTGACACCGTGACCCCGGACTGCCGCGATGTGGCGACGAAGGTCCCTGTGGTTTCGTCGGCGGTCACGTCCAGTCCCGGGCCAAGGAACTGCAGCAGGCCGGCCCGGTGCAGTGCGAGCATCTGGCGCAGCCGGTGCGGCGGGGGTCCGGAATCGACGAAGCTGAAGAAGCCGTGCCACCAGCCGTGGACCACCTGCTGGGAGCGCGCGTTCAACCGCTCCGGCGGAACCACCCGGCCCACTTCCATATATACGTGCAGCAGGGCCAGGAACAGCGCGAGCGTCTCCGGATGGTCCGGGCTGTCACGCAAGGCAAGGTCGTGTTCGATGTAGCCGGCCACGGCGTCCTGCACGTCCTGGTGGCCCGTGAAGGCCCGGCCGTCGAAGGGCCGGTCCAGCCGCTCCAGGTCCAGATGCAGTTCTGGGTCCGGGACCGCGGCGGCAACCAGCGCTTCGCGCCCGCCGCTGTACCAGTCCAGCTCCGCGTACCGGGCGGCGAACTCGCTCCACCCCATGGCGGCACGTTCGGGGCTGCCTGTCAGGAGCTCGCGGTAATAGTAGAAGCCGGCTTCCTTGGCGATGAGCGGCCACAGGTCCCGGCGGAAGTCCAGTTCCCCCTGGCGCACCAGCAAGGAGTCCACCGCGGCTTTCGTGAAGAACTGCAGCGGCCCCGGCGCCTGTCCGCGCAGGGCTGCGGAAATCTTGGAATGGTAGGGCACGCCCCGGCGGGAGCCGGCCCACAGCCGTGGTTCGCGCCCGGACGGAAGGTAGCGGAGCCCGCCGTCGGACGTTTCCTGGAACCTGCCGCCGCGGCCCTCCATGAGCAGGACCAGCAGGTCCACGAAGGCCAGGCCCATCCCGGACACGATCACGTCCTGTCCAGGGGCGATGGGGGAGTAGTCGACGTCGGTGGTGTAGCCGGGTGCCGCGTGGTAGCCGCCGTGCCGGTCGGCGAAGTCCGAGAACCCCGCGGACACGGCGTCCGGGCGGGAATCCGTGTGGCCCAGCGCCGTCACCACGATATCCGCGTGCAGGGTGCGGCCGTTGCCCAGCTCGACGTCGTGCCCGCCGCCGGGCCGGGGCGTGATGCCAACGGCCGTGGTGCGGTGCACGGTGACGCTGCGGCCCAGCGATTTGGCGGCGCGGCGGAAGAACCACTCGAGGTACTGGCTCTGCAGCCGGCGGGTGGGAAACGTGGTGCCGGTGAGGGCCCGGAGCTGGTCCCACAGGGGCTGCGGGAAGTCCGGGACGTCGATGATGGAGGCATCCAGCACGCCCGCTGCCCATTCGGCCAGGCCAGGACCGGGGGCCGCGGGTCCGGCGCAGTCCACGGAATCGTCGGTGAACATGGTGATGTCCGCGGCCATGGAGTTAAGCAGGAGGCCCGGATCCTGGTCGTACCGCCAGATGCGGCCGGAACCCGGGATGTGCGGTTCCACCACATGGAGCTGCAGCGGGCCGGCGAAGACGTCCGGCCGGTTGGCCGCGATCCGTTCGAGCACGCCCGCCGTGCGCGGTCCGCCGCCAATGAAGACGATGGCCGGGATGCTGGCTGGCATAGGTACTCCTGACGGCCGGGGCTGGGTTGATTGCCCATGCTAGGCAGCCGTGACGACGCCGGTCGAGCGCCTGGTCACGGCCGTTAACGCCGCGTCACAGCGCGTTAAGGGACGCAAAAAACCGACGCATGACGCCGTGCGAAGTCCCGTGAAGTATTGCAACCTGCCGCCTTGCTGGCCCGTTCCGGCCGGTCCTAGATTTGCAGCCAGCACCGGCCGCCACGCCCCGTATCGACGGGCAGCGGCCCACAAGGAAAACCCAGCACGAGAAGCGAGGTGGCGCATGAGTTCAGCAACAGGGGTGGCGCAGTCCCAACAGTCGCAGCCGGTACCGGCGGCGGAAGCGCCGCCGGCAGGAACAGGCACGTCCGGCGCCGGCGGCTCCGCCACGGAGGTGGCGCCCCGGGTGGCAAAGGACTACTCGTCCTACCGGGTGGTGGCCGCCAAGCATCCGTGGCGCTGGGTGGGGACTGCCGTCGTCGCGCTCGGTGTCCTGGCCGTGGCATGGTCGCTGGCCACCAACCCGCGCTGGGAATGGGGGGTTGTGGCCCAGTGGTTCACCGCCCAGTCCGTGGTCAACGGCCTGGTGGAAACACTGAAGCTCACGGCGATCTCAGGTGTCCTCGGGTTCGTGCTGGGCTTCATCCTGGCGCTGATGCGGCTCTCGGCCTCGCCCCTGCTGGTCTCGGTGTCCTGGACGTTCTCCTGGATCTTCCGGTCCACGCCGCTGCTGGTCCAGATGCTCCTCTGGTACAACCTGGGCTACCTGTACGAAAAGATCAGCCTGGGGATCCCGTTCACCGATGTCCGGTTCTTCGAAGTGCAGACCACCACGCTGATCAGCCAGTTCGCCGCAGCCGTCCTGGGCCTGACCCTGAACCAGGCCGCCTACTCCGCGGAGATCATCCGCGGCGGCATCCTGTCCGTGGACCAGGGCCAGCTGGAGGCGGCGGCCGCACTGGGCATCCCCGCCTGGCGCCGCTCCACCCGGATCGTGCTGCCGCAGGCCATGCGCGCCATCCTGCCCACCGCCTTCAACGAGATCATCGGCCTGGTCAAGGGCACCTCGATCGTCTACGTCCTGGCCTACTCGGAGCTGTTCTACACAGTCCAGGTCATCTACAACCGCACCCAGCAGGTCCTGCCGCTGCTGCTGGTGGCCACGCTCTGGTACATCGTGATCACCTCCGTGCTGAGCGTCTTCCAGTACTACATCGAACGCCACTACTCCAAGGGCGCGGTGCGGAACCTGCCGCTGACGCCCCTGCAGAAGGCCCGCAAATTCTTCGCCACCCACGCGGCAGTGCCCAACCGGAGGAACTCCTGATGACTGACACCCTCACCGCCCCCACAGCCACCCGCGGCTTGGTGGAAATCACCGGCGTGCGCAAATCCTTCGGCCCCACGGAAGTCCTCAAAGGCGTCAGCCTCACCGTGGAACCGGGCGGGGTGGCCGTGATCGTGGGCCCCTCCGGCTCCGGCAAATCCACCCTGCTGCGCACCATCAACCACCTGGAAAAGGTGGACGGCGGCCACATCACCATCGACGGACAGCTGGTGGGCTACAAACTCCGCGGCGACCGGCTGCACGAGCTGCGCGAAAAGGAGATCCTGAAACAGCGCACCGACATCGGCATGGTGTTCCAGAACTTCAACCTGTTCCCGCACCTCACTGCCTTGGAGAACGTGGCGGAAGCCCCGGTCGTGGCCCAGGGGCGGTCCAAGGAGGACGCCCGCCGCCGCGGCCTGGAACTCCTGGACCGGGTGGGGCTCAAGGACCGGGCCGGCGCCTATCCCCGGCAGCTCTCCGGTGGCCAGCAGCAGCGCGTCGCCATTGCCCGGGCCCTGGCCCTGGATCCCAAGATCCTGCTGTTCGACGAGCCCACCTCCGCACTGGACCCCGAGCTGGTCAACGAAGTGTTGGACGTCATTCGCGAACTCGCAACGTCCGGCACCACGCTGATCATCGTCACCCATGAGATGGGCTTCGCCCGCGACGTGGCGGACACCGTGGTGTTCATGGACCAGGGCCAGATCGTGGAACAGGGCACCCCCAAGGAAATTTTCAGCAACCCCCAGGAACCGCGCACCCGGAGCTTCTTCTCCAAGGTGCTGGAACCGGCCTTCAACATCTAAGGACCTCTCCCATGGCTTTCTCCACCCCCGGCCTCCGCCGCAGCCGCGCGCTCGCGGTGCTTCCCGCCGTCGTCCTCCTTGGCACCGCCGCGCTGGCAGGGTGCGCCGACCCCGGTGCTTCGGCCGCCGGCAACCCCAGCGGCGGCGCGCAGACGACGGCGGCCCGCAACGGCGTGGTCTACAACACGTCCCCGGACCAGCAGCGGATCCGCGCGGAGAAGGACCCGGCGCTCGCCGCCAAGGTTCCCGCCCTGATCAGCAAGGACGGCAAGCTGACGGTGGCCACCACGGCCGGTTCCATCCCGCTGTCCTTCCATGCCACGGATGACAAGACGCCGATCGGCTCCGAGCTGGACATCGCCCAGCTGGTGGCGGACAAACTGGGCTTGGAGCTGGACGTGCAGGTCACGTCCTGGGAGAACTGGCCGCTGAAGACCCAGTCCGGCGACTTTGAGGCCGTCTTCTCCAACGTGGGCGTGAACAAGGACCGGGTGAAACTGTTCGACTTCGCCAGCTACCGCGCCGCGTACATGGGCTTCGAGGCCAAAAAGTCCGCCACCTATGACATCAAGGGCGCCGACGATATCTCCGGCCTGAAGGTCTCCGTGGGGTCCGGCACCAACCAGGAAAAGATCCTGCTGGCCTGGAACAAGGAACTGGAGGCCAAGGGCAAGGCCCCGGCCACGCTGCAGTACTACTCGTCCGACGCCGACACCATCCTGGCGCTCTCCTCCGGCCGAACGGACCTTAACATCGCCCCCTACCCGTCCACGGTGTACCGGGAAAACACCCGGGACGACCTGAAGGTGGTGGGCAAAGTGAACGCAGGCTGGCCGTCCGAAACCCTGGTGGCAGCCACCACCTTGCGCGGCAACGGCCTGGCGCCGGTCATCTCCGAGGCCCTCAACTCGGCCATCAAGGACGGCTCCTACGGCAAGGTCCTGGAGCGCTGGGGCCTGTCCGAGGAAGCCCTGCCCGAATCCAAGACCATCACCGAGGAAAACTTCGCGGCCACCCAAGCAACGGCTACCGCCACACCGTTCGGGAAGGCCTCATGAACGCCGTTCACACTGAAACCGCCCTCGAGTCCTTCGACGCCGACTGGCAGGAATGGCACGCCGCCCACGAACAGCAGCGCGCCCACCCGCACGGCTTCCTGGCGGTGACCCACCTGCACTGGCTGGGCAGCGAACCCGCCCGGCTGGAAGGCGCCCCGGGCACCTGGAGCGTGGCGGCCGACGTCGTCCGCGTCCTTTTGGAACCGGGTGACAGCCTGCAGCAGGACGGCACGGAGCTGAACACCGAAGCCGGCGCATCGCTGGAGTTCGGGCCTGTCGAAGAGCGCGGCGGCATCAACCTGGTCTCCGGCGAGACCGTCATTGAACTGGCCAAGCGGGGCGGCGAGTACATCGTGCGGCCGCGTCACCCCGAAAACCCGCTCCTGCAGGCCTACCAAGGCACGCCCGCCTACTCCCCGGACGCTGCCTATGCCGTCCGCGGAACCTTCGTGCCGTTCGAGGCGCCGCGGCCCACCACCGTGGGTGCAGCCGTGGAAGGCATCCAGCATGTCTACGAGGCACCCGGGGAAATCCGCTTCAAGCTGGCCGGCCAGGAGCTGGCGCTGACCGCGTTCAACGGCCACGCGCCCGGCTCCCTGTCCGTGCTGTTCACCGACCAGACCTCCGGCAAGACCACCTACGCGGCCAACCGCTCCCTCTCGGTGGTGCCCGCCGCGGACGGGTCCGTGGTGCTGGACTTCAACCGGGCCGTGAACCTGCCGTGCGCCTACACGGACCTGGCCACCTGCCCGCTGCCGCCAGCCGAAAACCGGCTGCCCGTGGCCATCGAAGCCGGCGAAAAGATTCCCTACGAACGTCAGGACCAGCAGTGAGTACCTTCAAAAAGCCGGGCTTCCTGGCGATCGAGCTCGACGGCGCCGGCTGGGACGGTGCGGACCTTGCCCGCGCCGTGCTGGCAGCGGAGTCGGCCGGCTTCCACGCCGCCACCTTCACCGACGCACCGGTTCCCGCCCGGGCCAACGCCCTGCAGCGGGCAGCCTTCGCGGGGCCGGTGACGCACACCATTGCGCTGGTCCCGGAGGTGGACACCGTCTACACCGAGCCTTTCCACGTCTCCACCCAGCTGGCCAGCCTGGACTACGTGTCCCGCGGCCGGGCCGGGTGGATCGCCACCGCCGCCGACGCACCTGAAGCGGCTGCCGCCGTCGGCCGTTCCGCCGTCACCGGCGCGGCGCTGGGCCAGGAAGCGGCCGCCTCCATCGAGGTGTCCCGCCGGCTGTGGGATTCCTGGGAGGACGACGCCGTGATCCGCGACGTTGCCACCGGCCGGTACATCGACGTGGACAAGCTGCACTACGTTGATTTCCAGACGCCTGCCGGGTTTGCCGGTGTTGGGTACTCGGTCAAGGGGCCATCCATCATTCCGCGGCCGCTCCA
The DNA here is from genome assembly GCF_000374865.1 of Arthrobacter sp. 135MFCol5.1. Classification (GTDB taxonomy): domain Bacteria; phylum Actinomycetota; class Actinomycetes; order Actinomycetales; family Micrococcaceae; genus Arthrobacter. The sequence continues at coordinate 16,230 of NZ_KB895473.1, forward strand.
GGGGCAGTTGCCGGTGCTGGTTCCCGCGTCCCTGCTCGGCGAAGTCCGGGCGGACGCGGTGGATGCCGTGCTGGTGTCCGCGCCCGCAGCGGAACTGTTGGCGGCTGAGGTCCGCGACGTCCGGGCCCGGGTGGGGGCGTCCATTGCCGTGATCGCCGAGCTCGACGTCGTCCTGGACGCCCGCGGCCAGGACGCGGCTGCGCGGGACGCATCGTTCGACGGCGGCCGGGCGGCTTTCGCAGGTTCTGCGGCCGGCCTCACCGACTTCCTCGCCGACCTTCTAAAGGAGGCCGACGGCGTGCGGTTGCACCCGGCGTCGCTCTTTGTTGACGTGGAGGAACTGGGCCGGCTGGTCCTTCCGGAACTGCGGCGCCGCGGAGCACTCCGCCCGGTGGCACAGGGCGGAACCTTCCGCGACCTGCTCGGCCTGGAGCGCCCGGCCAGCCGCTATGCAACCGCCGCCGCTGCTGCGCCTGCCGGCGCCGGAAAGTAAGGGAAAAACATGACACAGCACACCCGTGCTAAATCCGAGATCTTCACCCCGAGCGGCCAGATCCAGTTTGGGGTCTTCTTCCAGGGCGTCAACTCGGGCACCATCTGGAAGGCCGCCGAATCGGGCTCGCAGACGGACTTCGAATCGTTCCGCCGGATCGCCCAGACCGCGGAGCGGGGCCTGTTCGCCGCGTTCTTCCTGGGCGAGGGGCTGCGCCTGCGGGAGCACCTGGGCCGCCCGCACGCGCTGGACGTGGTGGGCAGGCCGGATGCACAAACCATGCTCGCCGCCCTGGCGTCGGTGACGAAGAACATCGGCCTGGTGGCGACCCAGAACACCACCTACAACGATCCCGCCGATTTGGCGCACCGGCTCGCCTCCCTGGACCTGATCTCGGGCGGCCGCGCGGCGTGGAACATCGTGACCACTGACAACGCCTGGACCGGCGCGAACTTCCGCCGCGGCGGCTACCTGGACCACGCCGACCGGTACAAGCACGCCGAAGCATTCGTGGAGACAGCCAAGCGGATCTGGGATTCATGGGAAACGCCGGACGGCCCTGCCAGCCGGGTGCTGCATCAGGGGCAGCGCTACACGGTGGACGTCACGCCGCGGCTGCCGCGCAGCGCCCAGTACCGGCCGGTGCTGTTCCAGGCCGGCGACTCGCCCGAGGGCCGCAACTTCGCAGCCCGGCAGGCGGACGTGATCTTCTCTGCCCACCCGAAGTTCGACGACGCCGTGGACTTCCGGAAGGACCTCGTGGAGCGGTCCGTGGCCGCTGGCCGTGGCGCCAACGCCGTGCAGATCATGCCGGCCAGCGAGTTCATCCTGGCGCCCACTGCCGCCGAAGCCGCGGAGAAGAAGGAGTGGGTGCGCAGCTTGCAGATCGGCCCGCAGCAGGCCATTGCCTACCTGGAGCAGTTCTGGGGCCGCGAGCTGTCCACCTACGATCCGGACGGCCCCCTGCCGGAGATCGATCCGGTGGTGGAGGAAACGTCTGAAACCCGGGGCAGTGGTTTCCACGGCGCCAAGGCCCGGCAGCTGGCGGACCAGTGGCGGGCGGAAGCCAAGGACAAGGGGCTGTCCATCCGGCAGTTCGTCACCTCGAAGACCGCGCGGATCGATTCCACCTTCACCGGCTCCTACACGGCCGTGGCCGATCACCTGGCCGAGTACGCGCGGGTGGGCGCCGTGGACGGGTTCAACATTTCCCCGTGGCTGATCCCCACCGGCCTGGATGACATCGTGAACCATCTGGTCCCGGAACTCCAGGAACGCGGCGTGTACCCCACCGAGTACCGGGGCAGCACGCTCCGCGAGCACCTGGGGCTGGAAACGCCGGTGCGTACCGCCGATGAGGCCGCCGCGGCGGTCCGGGCGTGATGCGCTGGGCCGGTTTTGCCCGCGGGGCTGGCTTTAATTGGAAGGCTGGTTTTGCCGGACGGGACGACGACGGCGGCAGGGTAGGTGCCGCCGTCGAACCTTCCGTGGGGGCTGGTGCTGTGGTGGCTGGTTCGTCCGGGAGCGTCACCCTGCAGCTGACGGTATGGGAGCAGTGGGTGTAGGGCCCGACAGCTGGGCCGCTAGTCGGTTTCCGGGCTCTGGCAGTAGAAGCAGGTGCCTTCATCGCAGTCTTCTGCAATGTCCTGCTCCGTTTGGCGCTGGCTCATTGGCGGGTCCTTTCCGTGTGGGTTTGTGCAGTAGTACCCCGCTCAGGGATCTGCCCGGGACCCGTTCCGGGGTCCCGGGCAAACCCTGGGGTGGTGGCTTGGCGGCCGGTTAGTGGGCCAGGGCCGGTTCGGCCAGCTGAACCTTCTCCGCCTCGGTGGGCACGAAGCCCGCCTGGAGCTCGGAGCGGAGCTTGACCATGTCCAGCTCACCCTGCCACTTGGCGATCGCCACGCAGGAGACGATGTTGCAGACCGTGCTGGTGAGGGCGCGGGCCTCGCTCATGAACCGGTCGATGCCAACGATGAGGGCCACGCCGGCCACCGGCAGGGTGGGCATGACTGTCAGGGTGGCCACCAGGGCCACGAAGCCGCTGCCGGTGACGCCCGCCGCGCCCTTGGAGGTCAGCAGCATCATGCCGAGCATCAGCAGGATCTGGCCCCAGCTCAGGTGAATGTCGCAGGCCTGGGCGATGAACATGGAGGCAAGGGTGAGGTAGATGGCCGTTCCGGTGAGGTTGAAGGAGTAGCCGGTGGGGACCACGAGTCCTACGACGCTGCGGTCGCAGCCGATCCGTTCGAGCTTGGACAGCAGGCGCGGCAGGACCGGTTCGCTGGAGGACGTGGCCAGGACGATCAGGAATTCGTCCTTGAAGTAGCGCAGGATCTGCCACAGGCTGAAGCCGGTCACCTTGGCCAGGATGCCCAGGCCGACCACCACGAAGACGATGCAGGCGGCGTAGAAGGCAAGGATCAGCATGCCGAGGTTTCCGATGGAGTGGGCGCCGTACTTGCCCACCGTGAAGGCCATGGCCCCAAAGGCTCCCAGCGGAGCCACCTTCATGATGTAGCCAAACATGATGAAGAGCAGCTTGTTGAAGCTGTTGACCACGTTCAGGGCCAGCTGGCCCGGTGCGCCGAGCTTGCTGAAGGCGAAGCCGCACAGCAGTGCAATGACCAGCACGGGCAGGACTTCACCATCGGCGAAGGCGCCAACGAAGGTGGTGGGGATGATGCTGAGGATGAAGTCCACGGGGTTGCTGCTGGGCAGCTGCGTGGTGTACTTCTGCGCCACCGAGGAGTCCAGATGCGTGGGATCGATGTGCATCCCGGCGCCGGGCTGGAACAGCGTCACCGCGGCCAGGCCCAGGGCCAGGGCGAGTGCCGTCAGCGCGTAGAAGAGGCCCAGCGAACGGATCAGGGTGGGGCCCACCTTCTTCGTGTCCCTCAGCGACGTGATACCTCCCACGATGGTGCAGAACACGATGGGGGCGATCATGAACTTCACGAGTTTCACGAAGCCGTCGCCGATGGGCTTGAGGGACGAACCGAGGTCCGGCCACAGCGCGCCCACAACGACGCCGAGGGCGACTCCGATGAGTACCTGGACATACAGGTGTCCGAGGATGGATTTGATCTTCATTGAACAACTTCCTGGTTGGTGCGGCCCCTTAATGATGGGGCAAAGAGATAGGGGTGTTAGGCAGACAGCTCGGCGGCCGGGGCCACGTCGATATCTGCGGTGGCGATGTGGCGGGCTGCCCGGTGGAGGGCCACTTCGCTGACGGTGCCGGTGTCATCGGTGATGATTTCGGCGGTGATCACGCCGGCAGGTGTCCCGATCCGCAGCAAGCGGGGGGTTCCGGTGCCGGCGGAGGATGATTGGGCTGCTGCGTTGGCTACCACCGACGACGGCTGCGAGGCTGCGAGGGCCACTGCCACGGCTGAGGTGAGGCCGATGGCCGGGTGGGGCGCGAGCATGGACAGCATCCGCACCCGCACGTCGTGGCTTCCGGCGGTGATGGTGGTTCCGTCCGCGGCGATGTAGTCCCCGGCAGGCGCCACAACCCCGACTTTCGGGACAGCGTTCTGCGGCGGATCCTCAGGCTTGCGCAGCCCCATGATCAGGCCTGCTGATGCCCGTGCCGCAATGAGGGTGGGCAGCTGCGCGGAGAGGTTGTCCGTCATCGAGGAAAGATCGACGCCGGCCTGGTCGGCTGCAAGGAGCACGGCAGGGGCGCCGGCGTCCACCATCGTTGCGCCCAGGGTCCTGCCGTTGACCTCAAGCTGGTCCATCGTGTTGCCGGTGGGCAGGAGTGCGCCGGTGCTCTGGCCCCAGGGGCCGTGGAACGAGAGGCTGACGGGAACACCGGCGGCGCTGCTGCCCGGAACCCGTGCCAGGCCCGACTTGGGAATGTGGCCGCCGGGAGTTGGAACCGCTCCGCTGAGCACGGCGCCGGACGTGACGTGGCGCATGCGGACCTTGGTCATGCCGTCTCCGGCGGGAACGATGCCCGTCTGGACTGCGAACAGGGCAATGGCGGTGGCGCAGTTGCCGCAGTTGGAACCCAGCTCAACGGTGGGGTCGCCGATCCCCACCTGGGCGAAAAGGTAGTCGAGGTCTGCCTCCGCGCCAGGGGTGGCCCAGATGACCGCGGCCTTCGACGTGGTGGACGTTCCGCCCCCGACGCCGTCCAGCTGCCGCGCATCCGCTGCGCCGAATGCGGCGGACAGCAGTGCGGGGATTTCCTCGCGGGTGGGGGCGTGGAGGGCCACGTCCCTGGCATCGAAGAGCCAGCACTTGCTGGTGCCGCCCCGGTACCAATGTCCTTTGAGTCCCACTGTATTTCTCCCTCGTAACTTGCAGGTGCCCTACTTCACAGCACCTTGTCCTTCTACGATCCGGGATGGCAGCCTTCAGCACAATCGCAAATAAGTGGACGACTATCTACTTTTGCTAAACTCAATGCATGGCAATCCTTGACCTCCACCGGCTCCACGTGCTCCGCGAGGTGGGCCGCTCCGGCTCCCTGACCTCCGCTGCCGCCGCACTCTCCTTCACCACGTCAGCGGTGTCGCAGCAGATCGCCAAACTCGAGCAGGAGATGGGTGTGGTCCTGATCGAGCGCCACCCGCGGGGCGTGGTCCTGACCGAGGCGGGGCACGCCCTGCTGCACTACGCCGACGAGATCGACAGGACCGTGGAAGCTGCCCGTGCCGAAATGGGGGAGTTCGCGGGCCTTCGGCGCGGCCAACTGCGGCTCGGGACCTTTCCCACCGGCGGGGCCTCCCTGATGCCGGATGTGGTGCTGGCGTTCCGCGCCCGCCATCCGGAGGTGGCGGTAACGGTGGTGAGCGCCCGGCGGGACGGTTTGCTGGAACGGTTGCGGCGGCGGGAAATCGAGCTGACGCTGCTGTGGGACTACCCCTGGCAGCAGATCCAGGATCCTGACTTGACCCTGGCCACGCTGATGAACGATCCAACAATGCTGCTGGTCCCGCGTGAGCACCCCATTGCGAAACTGCGCTCGGTCCGCATCGGCGCATTGAGCGACCAGGAATGGGTGGTGCGCGATGAGCACCCCGTGGCCGATGTCCTCAGCCGGGTATGCCGCGACGCCGGGTTCGAGCCGCGGATCGCCTTCGCGGCCAATGATTACCAGGAGACGCAGGGCATGGTGGCGGCCGGTATCGGGATCGCGCTGGCACCAAGGCTGGCGCTGACGGCCCTGCGCCCCGACGTCGTTGCAGTCCCGCTCGCGGGGGCTCCGAAGCGCCGCATCCTTCTTGCGCACCTGGCAAACCGGAGGCTCAGCCCCGCCGCGCAGCAGGCAACCCAGGTGTTCCGTTCCGTCGCCAAGGGCGCGGCTTCCTGACAATGGATGGGGCCGCCGTCGTACCGTGCCTTTCTGATGCCTACCGGGCCAGGGGCCCGGCAACCAGCGCCCTGGCAAGGTCCATGAATTCGGAGTGGGTCACCGGAGCGGGGCCTGCCGTCGAGGCAGTTGCCGTGCGGGTGTTCCGTGCGATGGCGAAGCTGTCGCTGACGACGCGCCGGTGCACAATGACGCTCCCGATCGCCGGCAGGACCAGCAGGAACTGGCCGTAGTTGCCCGCAGCCAGGAACGCCCCCTCCCACTGCGGGCCGGATTCCCGGGGGAGCCACCACAGGTAGCCGTAGTCGCAGGTGCCAAAACCGGTGGCCGGCGCCATGTCTGCGCGCCTCACATGGGTGGCCACGCTCTCCCTGACCCATTCCCGGGGGACATGCTGCCGGCCCTGCCACTGGCCGCCGGCAGCCATCAGCAGCCCGATCTTCGCCAGGTCCCGGGCGGAGAGGAAGAAGTGGTAAGCCCGGAAGGCGGACTTTTGGTCGTCCCCGAGCATCTGCTGGCGTGTGGGGACGTAGTCGTCGAACCCCAGCGGACCGGCCAGGTGCTTCTCGAACGCATCGAAGACGCCCAGGCCGCTGGCCTTCTCGAAGATGGCGCCGGCGGCGTTGAAATCCCAGTTGTTGTAGACGAAATATTGCCCGGGCGCCTTTGTGCCACGTGCAGGGAAAGCATCCTCGTCACTGCCCGGGCTGGACGGCGGATGGTAGACCCCCGACCGCGACGTCAACAGGTCACGGAGCCGGGCCGTCCGCTCGATGGGCAGCAGGCCGCCCACATCGTCAACACCGAGCTCACCAAGGGTGGTGTCGAGGCTGACCGTGCCGGCGTCCACCTGGATGCCGAAAAGGATCGAGAGCAGGCTCTTGCGCATAGAGGCGACGTAGCTGGCGCGGGTGGTGTCGCCCAGTTCGACGACGGTCCTGCCGTCCTGGAGGACCAGCAGGGACGAGGTGTTCCGGGGTACCGGAAGTGCGGCGGCGTGGACGGCGGTCACAGGGCTCCTGATGGTGGTGTGAAACAAGAAGCCCGGGGACCCGGCGGAGGCCGGGTCCCCGGGCGTGGGATTTCGGGGTTACTTGGTGTAGCCGAAGACCTGGTTCCACTTGGCAAGGTCGTCCTTGCCGTAGGTCGCGGCGTCGGTGTTCTGCATGCGGTAGACCTTGCCGGAATCGACGGCGGGGAGCGTCACGCCCATGATGGTGGGCGGTGCTACGTCGGTGCGGACCGGGTATTCACCGATCTGCGCGAAGACCTGCTGGCCCTGCTTGGAAAGGTTGTAGTTCATGAAGACCATCGCGGCTTCCACGTTTGTGGCGGTGCCCGTCATGCCCAGGTAGTAGTCGTACGAGACGAGTCCTTCCTCGGGGACGATGAACTTGACCGGAGCCTTGTCCTGGACGGCCGAGATGTTGGTGCCGCTGATGGTGACCGTGCCTACGGCCACTTCACCGCGGGCCAGCGCCGTGGCTTCAGCGCCCAGGGAGTCATAGATTTTGGGCTTCTGCGCAGCGTACTTGGCGAAGTAGTCGCCGCCCATCTTGGTTTCCATGAACCTGTTCAGCGCAGCTGTGCTCCCGCCCGAGCCGCCCTGGACGATGCCCAGCTTGCCCTGCCATTTCCCGCCGACGGCATCCGCCCATGACTTGGGGGCATCGGCTTCCTTCACCAACTGGGTGTTGTAGCCCAGGGTGTAGACGGAGTTGAACATGCGGGTGAACTGGCCGCCGTCCACGGAAACGTCCTTGAGGGCCGAGGCGCCGGGTACGTCATAGGCTTTCCAGACCTTGGCGTCCTCCATGGACTTGGCAATCCGGTAGTCGGACGTGCGGATGACGTCTGCGCTGAGCTTGCCGGCACCCTGCTCGGACAGTACGCGCTCGGAGAGCTTGTTCGGGGTGAGCCGGACGACGTTGACCTTGATGCCGGTGTCCTTGGTGAAGGCGTCCACCAGTGCGCTTTCGGAGGAGTCGGTGTAGCCGGAGTACAGGGACAGTGTTTGCGATTTCGCCTTCTCGTACGTGGCCTTGTCAGCGATGGACTCGCCGTTGATCACCAGTCCGTCATCGGTGCTTACGGTGGCTGTGGCCGTGACCACGCCGGCGCTCTGGGCGGGGCTTCCGCAGCCGGCAAGGCTGAGGGCGAGCAACACTCCGGCTGCGGTGAAAGCGGGCAGTTTGGACGCTAACTTCATTGTGGTGTCCCTTCAAAGGTGGGTGGGAGGTCAGTTCTTGGTCTTGCGTTCGCCGCCGACTTTTTGGGCGATGACGGCGAGGATTCCGATGACGAGGCAGTACAGGACGCTGACGGCGGCAGCCGCCTGGCTCTGGCCGTTGTCGAAGTTGTCGAAGACGAGGATGGACAGGATCCGGGTGTTCGAGGTGAAGAGGAAGATGGAGGCGCTGAGCTCACGCATGGAGAGCATGAGGAACAGCAGGAACGAGGACATGATGCCCACGCGCATCAGGGGCAGGGTGACATCCAGGACGGACCGGGTCCGCCCGGCGCCGAGCATCACGGCGCTGTCTTCGAGGTCCTGGTCCATCTGGAGCATTGACGCGGAGACACCGCGGTATCCCTGCGGCATGAACACGGCCACGCAGGCGACGGCGAGGATCGCCAGGGTGCCGTAGATGGGCAGCGGCAGCAGCAGCCAGGTCCAGAGCAGTCCGATGCCCATGACGATGGCGGGGACGGCGAGAGGGGTCATGGCCACCAGCTCGATCAGGCGTCCCACCTTGGACTTGGTGCGGTACCGGATGTAGGAGGCGATGAAGCTGAGGGTGGTGCCGGCGAAGGCTGCGATCAGGGCCACCAGGACACTGTTCTTCAGGGCGAGCTGGAAGTCGTTGGATCCCAGGACCTCGATCAGCTTCGCGAAGCTAAGGGAGTTGGCTTCGAGCAGCTGCGACATCGAGGACACGAACGGGGTGGCCTGCATCGAAGCGGCCAGCAGGGCCAGCATCGGCAGGACCACCGAAACGGCGAAGTAGGCCAGGGCCAGGATGGTGAACGGCCAGCGCATCTTGCGAAGCGGCACCTGGCGGGGACGGTTGCCCTTGCCGGTCATGGTGGTGAATTTGCGCTTGTTGATGATGCGCTGCTGGATGAGGGTCACGGCCATCAGCGCGACGGTCAGGATCACGGCGACACTCGCCGCCTGGTTGCTCTTGGCGGGCGTGGCGCTCATAAGGCGGTAGATGTAGGTGGGCAGGGTGTCCACGCCGGCGGGGTTGCCGATGACCTGGGCCACGGGGAAGTTCTCCATGGTCAAGGCGAAGACCAGGACGGCGGAGCCCAGGATGGCCGGCAGGGCCAGGGGCAGGGTGACGGTACGCAGCATGGTGCGCAGTGGCGCCCCGTGGACGGTGGCGGCCTCTTCGAGGTCGGCGTTCATCATGGACAGCGAGCTGTGCAGCAGCAGGAAAGCGTACGGGGCGTAAAAGATTCCCAGCACGAACACCAGGCCCGGCAGGCTGTAGATGTTGATGGCGGCATCAATGCCCAGGTCGCGGAGGAAGATGTTGATGTACCCGGCGCTGGGCGAGCACAGGAGGGACCAGGCCAATGCGCCCACCAAGGCGGGGATGAACATCGGCGCCATCCCGATGAAGAAAATGAACTTCCGCAACGGCGCATCGGAGCGGGCACACACGAAGGCCAGGAATGCCCCGATCAGCAGGGCGACGATCGCTGAGCCGGCACCGACCATGAGCGAGTTGACCAGGGCCCCGAGTGCTTCCGGGGTGGCCAGCAGTGCCAGGTTGGACAGTGTCAGGCCGCCCAGCGAGATGCTGCCGGGCCGGGGAACGCTGTCCGAGAAGGCGGCGAGCAGGACGAGGGCAAGAGGAAGAACGATGAGGACGCCGAGGATGACCAGGACGATCAGGCCCGGCGTGTTCTTCCGGAGGCCCGAAAGGGTCCGGGCTGCACGGTAGTCCCGGGGCGCCGGCGTGGGTGCGAGGCGGGCGTCGGCGCGGGTGGCCGCCTCGGTGGTCTTGAGGCTCATGCGAGGACCTCAGCCGGCAGGATCTGGACTTCGCGGGGGTTGACGGTCACCCACACGCGGTCCCCCACTTTGTGCTGTTCGCCGCGGCGAAGTCCGCCCAGGGCATCAAGCTCGGGCCCGGATTCCAGCTGGATGGCGTACCGGATGTCATTGCCCTGGAATCCCGCTACCCGGACCGTTCCCGGCCATGAGTTGGGGTGTTCGGTGGGCATGGCGGTGATCTGCAGGTCCTCGGCCCGGATGCATACCTTGGGGGATGTGCCGGCGTCGCTGGCCTGCTGCGCCGACTGGACGGTGAGCTCGCTGTTGGTGATGCGTGCGGTGGTGGACCCGGTGGCGGTGCCCTCCGGGGTGCAGTCCATGATGTTGGAGACGCCGAGGAAGTGGGCGATCGAGGCGCTGGCGGGTGCCTCGTACATGTGCTGCGGGGCTCCCATCTGCACAATCCGGCCGCCCTGGAGCAGGGCGATGCGGTCTGCCAGGGCGAAGGCTTCGTGCTGGTCGTGGGTGACGTACACACAGGTGAGCCCCAGCTGGAGCTGGATTTCACGCAGTTCAACGCGGAGCCGGTCACGCAGGCGGGCGTCAAGGTTGGAGAGCGGTTCGTCGAGCATGAGCACGCTGGGCCGCATGACCAGGCTGCGCGCCAGGGCGACGCGCTGCATCTGGCCGCCGCTGAGCAGGCTGGCGCCGCGGTCCGCGTAGGGCTCCAGGCCCACCAGCGTGAGGGCCTCCATGACGCGCTCATCGATTTCGCTCTTGGACAGTTTCTTCTGCTTGAGCGAGTAGGCAACGTTCTGGGCCACCGTCATGTGCGGCCATACCGCGTAGGACTGGAAGACCATGCCGACGTTGCGCTTGTTCGGGGGCAGGTTGATGCCTTTTTCGGAGTCGAAGACCACCACGTCGTCGATGATGATCCGCCCCGACGTGGGTTCCTCCAGGCCGGCGATGCAGCGCATGGTGCTGGTCTTGCCGCAACCGGACTGGCCCAGCAGGACGAGGGCCTCGCCGTCTTCGATGTCGAGGTTGAGGTTTTCGATGGCAGTGAAGCTTCCGTACTTCAGCTGCAGGTTTTGAATGCTGATTTTCATGGCTGATTCCTTGGCTGGGTTTTTCCGGTAGGGGTTTCTTCAGTCACTGGGCACCAGGATGGTGCTTTCGCTGATGACGCGGGCCGAGCGTTGAAAGGAGACTTCGGTGGGATCGGCTGCATCCAATGCCAGCGCCGTCTTGCCTTTCAGTAAGTGGATAAAGAGTCCGGCCTCCGCCGCCGGAACTACGCTGCGCTGCACCACGCTGCCTGCTGCTCCTGAGGCGGCAGCGACGGCGACCGCGCTGGTGAGGCCGATGGCGGGGTGCAGTGCGGTCATCGAGATCATCCGGGCCGAGACGCCGGTTGCGCCTGCAGGCGGAGGCCCCACGATGCCTACCTTCGGAATGGAGCTGAGGTCCTGCGGCAGGCCCATCCTGCGGGCGGCCGCAGCGCGCAGCTGCGGAGCGATCCGGACCAGCGCCTCCAAAGCGTCCTCGCTGCCGGTTGCGTCCAGCCCCAGGTCCTGTGCGGCAAAGAGTGCGGCCGGGGCGCCTGCGTCGATCAGCGTCGCCTGGTACCGCTGCCCGTCGACCTCAAGCTCATCGATGGCGTTGCCTGTAGGGAACTGTGCTCCGTAAGTGGACCATGAGGTTTTCTGGAAGATGACATCGATGGGGACGCCGGGGTAATGCTGGCCGTCAAGTCGCCGCCCGCCGTAGGCTGGCACCTTGGCCCCTGGTGTGGGGATCTCGCAAATCAGGCGCAGCCCGGTCACGGTGTTCAGGATGGGTACCCGGGTGACTTCCCCTGTGGGAGCGACCAGCCCGGCGTGGAGCGCGTACAGACCCAGCGCCGTTGCGCAGTTGCCGCAGTTGCTGGCCCACTCGACTGCCGGCTTGTCGATGGCCACCTGGGCGAACCTGTAGCGGACCGTTCCGTCCGGGTCGGTGCCGGCCACGGTGATGGCCTTGCTGGTGGTTGACGAGGCGCCGCCGACTCCGTCGATTTGGCGGAGGTCCGGCGAACCGAAGGTGCGGATAAGGAGGCGGTCCGTCTCCAGGGCGTCAGACGGAAGGTCCTCGTCCCGGAATATCCAGCATTTGCTGGTGCCGCCACGGACGAGGGTGGCCGGCACCGGGGTGACGGGGAGGGTGCCGGCCTGCGGCTCTTCCCTGGATAGAAGCGTCATTGGTTCTCCTGAAAATACCCGTGCCACCGTGTGCAGCCGCCGGGTGAATGTTCAAAGCTGAGCAAACCAGAATCCGGTACATGCCCTGCTGTATGGCGTTGGTCACAAACGGTATACCGTTGGTATGACTTAAGCAACAGTCCCTCGAATATGAATACCGGCAAAGTGGTTTGGCGGGCTTCCTGCTGCAGCGGGTGTGCCGAAAATCGGCACGGTGTTCACAGCGCGCCGAAACGGTATGCAGTGCGATAGAATTGCGGCGAAAGGTATGGCGCCGGCGCGTCCTGCCGCTTGTTTGCATGAAGACCGGAGGCCGCCCGTGGCGTCGCAACCAGAGACAAGCCCCTACCTGATGATCAGGAACGCCATCATCTCGCAGGAGCTGCCTCCCCGTGCCCAGCTCGTTGAAAGCGCCCTGGCCAAGAAGTACAACGTCTCCCGGACGCCCATCAGGGAAGCCTTGCGGCGCCTCGAAACCGAGGGGCTCGTGGAGCGGTACGGTTCGCGAATGCAGGTGCGGGAGTACCGCCCGGAGGAGATGCTGGACCTCTACGAGGTGCGGACCTTCCTGGAGGAGGCGGCCGCAAAAACCGCGGCTCTCCGGCACACCGACATGGACCTGATGCTGATCGACCGCGCCCACCAGGCCATGGTCACCCTTGATTTCGATGCTGCCACTCCGGCTGAACTGGCCGCCGCCAACCGCACCTTCCATGAGCGCATCTGGGCCGCCAGCCACAGCGCCGCCCTCCTTGACCTGCTGGACCGGATCCTGGTCCACTTCATCCGCTACCCCGGCACCACGCTCTCCACCAAGGAGCGCTGGGACCGCGTGCTGAAGGAGCATGAGGAGCTGTTGGTGGCCATCCGCGCACGGAACGCGGAGGAAGCCGGCCGCATCGCCAGCGCCCACATGGACGAGGCAAAGAACATCCGCATCCAGATGTACATCGACGCCCAGGAAATCAGCCACCCGCGCCTGGGGTAGCCGCAAATCCCGGCAATAAACCGCTCCCGCCGAGCCCGTTAAGCCTGCGCCAAGACGCTATTGCATGCGACGGCATACCTATGTATACAATCGTGTACAGCGATGGAGCTGAGGAGACTGATGATGATCAAGAGCGACGTTTTGGTGGTTGGCGGCGGCAACGCCGGATTTGCGGCAGCCCTTGCAGCCGCCGAGCGTGGACGCAAAGTGGTCCTGCTCGAAAAGGCGCGGGAAGCCGCATCGGGCGGCAACAGCTTCTACACCGCCGGCGCCACCCGCATCTCCCATGACGGGCTCCAGGAGCTGACCGAATTCGTGGAGCCTGACGAGCGGCACGCCGTCAGTGAAGTCCCCGCCTATACCGCTGCCGAGTACCTTGCCGATCTGTCCAAGGTCTCTGAAGGGCGCAACGACCCCGAGTTGTCCGCGGTCCTGGTCAGCGAAAGCAACCCGACATTGCGTTGGCTTCACGGCATGGGACTCAAATACCGGCTGATGTATGAGCGCCAGGCGTACCGGACCCAGGACGGTGGGTATCTGTTCTGGGGCGGGCTGCACGTGGGCAACGTGGCAGGCGGAAAGGGGCTCATGACCGACCATCGGGCGGCCGCGGAGCGCATGGGCGTTGAGGTCATCTATGACTGCGCAGCCACCGGACTGATCCAGGAGGACGGCCGCGTCCGCGGAGTCCGGTACCGCACCTCATCCGGAGAAGGTGAGCTCCGGGCCGAGTCGGTCATCCTCGCCTCGGGAGGTTTTGAAGCATCACCTGAACTGCGCCGCCAACACCTGGGGGAGGGCTGGCAGAACGCGAAGGTACGCGGCACACCGGGCAACACGGGTGAGATGATCGTCGCCGCATTGGACGCCGGCGCGGCCAGGGGCGGCGATTGGTCAACCTGCCACAGCGTCGCCTGGGACGCCTGGCACCCGGAGAACGAGGGCAACCTGGAACTCACCAACCAGCTCACCCGTGGCGGGTACCCGCTGGGCATCGTGGTGAACAGCGACGGGAAGCGGTTCGTGGACGAGGGCGCCGACTACCGCAACTACACCTATGCGAAGTACGGCCGGGACATTCTTGCCCAGCCGGGCTCCGCCGCCTTCCAGATCTTTGACGCTTCCTCCCGTCCCATGCTGCGAGCGGAGGAGTACGACATGCCGGGGGTTTCGGTGGTCACTGCGCCGAGTCTTGCCGAGCTGGCACAGAAGGCCGGCATCAGCCCTGAGGGGCTGGAGGAGACGGTGAAGAGCTTTAATGATTCGATCACCGAGGGCGCCCCGTTTGATCCCAACGTCAAGGACGGGCGCCGGGCGGATACCCAGCCGCCGAAGAGCAACTGGGCCCGAAGCATCGCCACCGGCCCGTACTACGCGTTCCCGGTAACCTGCGGCATCACCTTCACATTCGGCGGCCTCAAGACAGACACCTGGGGACGCGTGCTGACCGAAGACGCAGGGCCGCTTGATGGGCTCTATGCCTGTGGTGAAGCCTTGGGTGGTTTGTTCAGCGGAAACTACCCCGGCGGCTCCGGGCTTGCGGCGGGAGCCGTCTTCGGCCGCCGCGCAGGCTCCATCGCCTAGGCAGCCCAGCAACCCCACCAGCAACGGAAAGAGGAAAAAGTGGCCATTCCCATCCACCAGCGGCTTCGCGAGGATGTCCTCGCAAGCGTCTTTGCGCCTGACGAGCCGCTCACGGAGGCCAAGCTCACCGAGCGGTACGGGGCCTCCCGGACACCGGTGCGGGAGGCGCTGCAGCGGCTGGAACAGGACGGGCTGGTGGAACGGCGCGGCAAGGCGGTGGTGGTCCGAACGCATTCAGCCGAGGAGATCATCGACATCTACGAGTCGAGGATCATCCTGGAGCAGGCCGCCGCGGCCAAGGCTGCCGTCAAGGCAACCGCCCTGGACCGGCAGCTGCTCACGGGGCTGCTGACGCAGATGCAGCAGCTGGACCCTAGCGACGGCCGGGCGCTCGCGGAAACCAACCGCGCCTTCCACACCCAGCTGTGGCGCGCCACCCACAGCCCGTCGCTGATCGGACTGCTGGAACGCCTGGACCAACAGGTCCGCCGGTACACGCTCACCACCCTGACCTACCCGGGGCGGTGGCCGGTGGTGCTGGCGGATTACGCCGACCTGCTGGCCGCCATCGGCGACCGCGATTCCGCCCTCGCCGGGGAGATCGCGGCCCGCCATATGTCGGACGCCTTAAACATCAGGTTGAAGATGTACGCCGAAGATCCCAGGACGCTCTAGGCCGCACCGACGGCCGCGGGCGTTCCGCACAAAGACCCGCCGGCAGATGTTCCTGCATACTCCATCGCAACAGGAAACCCGAAAGTCGGGCGCAGGTCATCAGCCGGTGCAAAGAGGCGGGGCAGGCTCCCAAGGGCCTGCCCCGCCTCGCTTTTTCCGGCACCTCGTGCGCCGGGCTGCTTTTGCTGGAACGGACGGCGGCGGGGTGGGTGCCGTCGTCGAGCCTTCCGTGGGGCAGGCTCCGGCAGCATGAAGCCTGCCAGGACGCACAGCAAGGGCACAGATACCACCAGTCCCCGGCATAGCCGCATGCGGTTTCCTTGGACCATGACCACTTCACGCACACCCAATCAGCCCGACGTCGACCAACCCCATCCCAACCATGACCGCGGGCTGGAGTTCGATCTGACCACACTGATGAGCCGCCGGTCCCTGGGGCTGTT
Organism: Arthrobacter sp. 135MFCol5.1; assembly: GCF_000374865.1. Taxonomy (GTDB): domain Bacteria; phylum Actinomycetota; class Actinomycetes; order Actinomycetales; family Micrococcaceae; genus Arthrobacter. The sequence continues at coordinate 31,985 of NZ_KB895473.1, forward strand.
CCTGGGTGCAGGCGGGGCGGCCGCCGCGCTCGCCGCCTGCACCCCTGCCGGAACCACGGGATCCACGTCGTCGGCTACGACGTCAGCCACTTCCTCGGCGGCGTCCTCAGGTTCCGCCGCAGCATCCACGGGCTCCGCTGCCGCCTCGGCCACGCCAACACTGACGCGGGCCATCGCCGAATGCGGGTTGGAGATTCCGGAGGAAACCGCGGGCCCCTACCCAGGCGACGGCTCCAACGGGCCGAACGTCCTGGAAGCCTCCGGCGTGGTGCGCCGGGACATCACCTCAAGCTTCGGCACCGCGTCAGCGACGGCGGAGGGTGTGCCTCTGACGTTCACCCTCACCCTGCTGGACAACGCCAACGGCTGCACCCCGATGGCCGGCGCCGCGGTGTACGCCTGGCACTGTGACCGGGATGGGAAGTACTCGATGTACGACTCCAGCCTGAAGAACGAGAACTACCTGCGCGGTGTGCAGGAAGCCGATGCCAACGGGCAGGTCACCTTTACCTCCATCTTCCCGGCCGCCTACTCCGGGCGCTGGCCGCACATCCACTTTGAGGTCTTCGAGTCCATGAACAATGCCACCTCTGCCGGGCAAGTGCTGGCCGTCTCCCAGATCGCCCTGCCCAAGGCGGCCTGCGACGACGTCTATGCCACCCCCGGATACGAAAAGAGCGTCACCAACATGACCCGCACCACCCTGCAGTCGGACAACGTGTTCGGGGACGACGGCGGCATCTACCAGCTGGCGACCATGACCGGCTCGGCGGCGGCCGGCTACACGGCGGGGCTCAACGTGACCATCTAGCGCACCGGCACCCCCCGGTTCCAGGCAATGCCCCTTGGGTTTCACCATCCGGGCTCTTCAGTAAGGGATAATCGAACGGTCAACACCTGAGGAGCGTGCGGATCGATGGGGCTGGGGATGGGGCGCACCCGCGGGAGCGTAGCTGCCGCCTGCCTGCATGTCCTCCTGGCGGCGATTTGCGTAGCGGCGCTCCTCTGCGGTGGTGACAGCATGTCCGGTGCGCCGTACCCGGCGTTGCACGCCCACGAACGGGTTTCCAGCCAACCGGAGACCGTGGCGTTGCCCCAGCCGCTCTCGGATGCGCTGGACGGGCCGGTGGAGGTGCCCGGCGGGTACGGGATGGCCTTGACGGCCCACGTGGGGGAGCACCACGTGCATGCGTCCTGGACCTACGTTGACGGGGTGCCGGGGTTGAACACGCATGTTGACTCCTGGCTGCTGGGACTCCTCGATGCCGCTGCCCCGGCGGGTGGCCGGTACCGGCCCGCGATGGCGCTGAACGCACAGCAGCCGTCGGGCCAGGAGCTGACGGTGTCCGCGGCGCCCGTTCAGGCTGCGGGAACAGTGATAATTGTCCGGGAAAAAGTGAGGACGTCCGGGACGGGCGGGACGGTCTCAGAGCGATCGGAAACCGTCTATGTTGACACGGTTTCCGGGGCTGTCCGTGGCGGCGCGGAGCTGGTGCGGCCGGAGGCGGTTCCGGGCATCCAGTCGCGCATGGTGGGCGTTCCAGCGCAGATCGCCACCCCCGTCCGGCAGGACATCCCGGTAGGCGACCTGGTCCTGAAACCGTCCGGGGAGCTGGCGGTGTCCGCGGAGGTTCCGGGAAACCCCGGGGGCAACGTGACCTTGACCATGAACGCCGCCGAGGCCGGCGCGGTGCTTACTGACTACGGCCGGCAGATCCTGGGGCACCTGAACGCCGCCGCAGTCACGCATCCCGCGACAGCGCCGTCAGCCAGGCACGTGAACTGCGACATCGTCCCGTGCGCCGCCTTGACGTACGACGACGGGCCGGACGCCCGCACCACGCCGCAGCTTTTGGCCATCCTGGCAGAGCGGAAGGCCCAGGCCACGTTCTTCATGACCGGGTCCAATACGGCCGCGAATCCGGCAACCGCGAAGCAGGTGGCGGACGCCGGCTTCGCGATCGGCAACCACACGTTCAGCCACCCTTACCTGACCAAGCTGCCCATCCCCGCAGTCAAGAAGGAGATGGAGCGTACGGACGCCGCCATCCTGGCCGCGACCGGCTCCACCCCGGCCATGATGCGGCCGCCCTACGGAGCGGCCGATGCCGCAGTGCAGGGCGCTGTGGGCAAGCCGCTCATCATCTGGGCCGTGGACTCACTGGACTGGCAGAGCAAGAACCCGGCAGTGTTCGTGCCCAAAGTGCTCAAGGAGATCACGCCCGGCGCGGTGGTGCTCATGCATGACGTGCAGCCGACGACGATCGCCGGGCAACAGGAGCTGATGTCCACCCTGCAGGCCCAGGGCTACCAGCTGGTGTCCGTCCCGCAGCTCTTCGAGGGAACGCCCTTGGTCCCGGGCCATGTGTACAGGTCCCGGCCGGTGCGCCAGTAGGCAGCAGCGCACGGCCGCCCGTTGACCGCAAACGGCGGCGTGAGTACTGTGGGCCGCCTATTCCCCCTCGCCGTGGAGGCACCAATGGCCGGCACATCGATCAGCAGCACTGACTACGAATTCCTGACTGTCTGGCGGGTGGCAGGAACCCCGCGGGAGGTCACGGACATCCTGGGCGATGCCGGCACGCTTCCCCGCTGGTGGCCGTCGGTGTATCTGACTGTTGAGCAGTTGGATCCGGGCAACCCGGACGGCACCGGGAAGGCGTTCTTCCTCCACACCAAGGGCTGGCTGCCGTACACGCTCAAGTGGCAGCTCACCGTCACCGAGCCCGTCACGGAACACGGATTCGCCATCTCGGCCCGGGGCGACCTCAACGGCGCCGGCCGCTGGACCTTTGAGCAGGACGGGCCCGAAACGGTGGTCACCTATGAGTGGCGGGTCAGCACGGCAAAGCCACTGTTGCGCCGGCTGAGTTGGCTGCTCAAGCCGGCCTTTGCCGCGAACCACCGGTGGGCGATGGCCCGCGGGCAGGAGGCGCTGGCGTTGGAGCTGCGGCGACGGCGGCCGGGCGCCGACCCTGCCAAGATTCCGGCGCCCGCGGGGCCCACCTTTTCACGGCTGCCCCGCTGGCCGGGGAAGGCACGGCAGGCCTGACGTACCGGACTGCCTTGGCTGGAAGGTTCGACGACGGCGGCGGGGTTAGTGCCGTCGTCGTACCTTTCCGCCGGGGTGCTTTCCTCCGGGACGGCCAGCCTGCTGCCTACGGGGCTGGGGAATCCTGCCGCTGGGTGACGCGCTGGATGAATTCGACCGTTTCGCGCTCGGTTTCGGCGCGGGTGGTGGGTTCGTTGTGCACCTCGTGCCGGACGCCGGGGAAGACGCGGGCGCGGACGTCCGCGTGGCCCGAATCGGTGAGGCGGTTGGCCACGTGGTAGGCGCCTTCGCCGTAGTTGGTCACGGGGTCCTGGTCGCCGGCGAGGATGAGGACGGGGAGGTCCGCGGGGAGCTGTTTGTACCAGTCGTCGGAATTGACGTGGTCGTAGAGGTCCACGAAGCCTTGCAGGAACCGGGCGCTCAGGGGTGCGCCGAAGTTGTTGAAGGGGTCCCTGGCGTGGTCGGCCACGACGTCGGCGTCCAGCGCCACCCAGGCCGTGGGGCCGGGATTGTCGCCGAAGCGGCCCAGGAAACCATCGAACAGCTGGCCCACGAGGTCCTGCGGTGCGGCGTCCGCTGCGCCGGCGCCGGAGGCAAGCCGCGCCAGTTCCGGCCGGTTGATCGTTGTTTCGATGCCGCGCATTTGGGCGGCGATGCCGCACAGGATCAAGCCGGACAGCTGAGCCTGTGGGTCCACTGCCATGCCGCGCGCGATCATGGAGCCCCAGCTGTGGCCGAACACCACGTAGGGAAGCTGGGGGAGGGCCGCCCTGGCTTTGGCCTGGAGCGTGAGCTCGTCCGCGACCACCACCTTGGCGGCGTCCTCGCCGGCGTCGCCCCAGGTGCCCTGCTGCATGGCGGTGCGGCCGTGCCCGGCGTGGTCACCTGCCACCACGATGAATCCGGCGTCCACCAGCGTGGAGATGAGGTGGAGGTAGCGGCGGGAGTGCTCGCCGAGCCCGTGGACCAGCTGCACGATTGCCTTGGGCTGGCCGATGGGTTCGTAGACCCAGGCCTGGATGGTGTCGCGGCCGTTGGCGGACGTGAATTCGATTTCCTGCAGTGACATGTATTCCTCCTGTGGCGGCGCCGTCGCCTGCCCGTGGTGAGCCTAACCCGTGTGCGGACACGTCCGTCAAGGGTGAGGGTGCTTCTGGCGGAGCCTTGGGGGCGGCGGGACATGTTGGTTCATCCGGTGGCCCACGGCCTAGTCTGAAAAACAGTCACGTTCCCTGATCACTTGGAGGAAGCCGATGCCGCATCCCACTCGTCCCCTGCGGAAGCTGGGGTTCCTCACGATTGGCTTGTTCGATCCCGCTGATCCAGCTGCCGGCCACGAGTCGACCTTGCAGATCATTGAACTGGGGGAGCGGCTGGGGTTCGACAGTGCCTGGCTGCGGCACCGGCACCTGCAGTTCGGGATTTCTTCGCCTGTGGCCGTGATGGCGGCCGCGAGCCAGCGCACTTCGAGGATTGAGCTTGGTACTGCAGTGACGCCGCTGGGCTGGGAGAACCCGCTGCGCCTGGCGGAGGATCTGGCCACCGTGGACCTGCTCGCCGGTGGACGGATCAACCCCGGCGTAAGCGTGGGGGAGCCGATGCAGTACGACACCGTGAAGCATGAGCTGTACCCGGATACGGCGGACCTGGAGGATTTCAGCTACGCCCGGGTGGAGCGGTTTGCGCGTCTGGTGGCGGGTGAGCGGGTGCGTGAATTCTCGGGCAAGCAAGGGGTGGTGGAGGAGTTCTCCAACCGTGTGGAGCCGCATTCGCCCGGGCTGCGGGACCGGCTGTGGTACGGGGCCGGGAGTACAAAGTCAGCGGTATGGGCGGGTTCTCATGGATTCAACCTGCTCTCCAGCAGCGTGATCTTCCCCGACAAGGACCAGGAACCGGACTTCGCTTTGGTCCAGCAGTCCCAGATCCGGGCGTTCCGCGAAGCGGCTGCTGCCGCCGGACATGTTCAGGCGCGGGTTTCGCAGGGGCTGGTGGTGATCCCAACCGACTCGGCATCGCCGGCCCAGCGAGAGAAGTACCAGCGATACGTCGACGAACGCACGCCGCGCACTGCAGCTCCGCAGGGGCCGAGGGGCATGATGTTCGCGCGCGACCTGATCGGCACCAGCGATGAGATCGCCGAGCAGCTCTACGCGCACGCCGGGTTCCAGGAAGTGGACGAGGTGGCTTTCGCCCTGCCCTTCAGCTTCGACCACGAGGACTACGTGCAGATCCTGACGGACATGGCGGGGAAGCTCGGGCCGGCTTTGGGCTGGGCTCCGGGAAAAGCCGGGTAGCAAGAGCCCTAGCAAAGGACCGCATGACCGCGGGTGCCAGTTAACGGCAGCGGACCGATGCCATAAGTCCGTCAAAGGAGAACTGTCAGATTTAGGTCTAAGACAGTTCGTCGTACCTGTGCTATTGGCCCCCTATAGGCCCTATTCTGACGCATATCTCGTCCGGAATCTGACGTCAGGTTGAGGTGTGCCCTACCTTGCAGGAGCAACGCCCAAAGCTGTCATGACAGCTTTGGGGTAGCCACGGTGGACTGTGTGCCTTTGACGCTTAGACACAGGGGCGCCGTCGCACGGCATAGGTGGGACGGCCAGCAGATGGCAGGTCCCTAGCCCCCCTAATACCCTGGAACTGCCGCTAAGGCTAAGGAGCGGTGCCTGTTTTCGGCTGGTCTCGCGCTTCTTGGCAGACAGTACGAACCTCCCAACCGTCCCTCCGGCGGTACGTTCGTCTACCTCTTCCATAGGAGAGCTTGAGTCGAATGATGCCTTGATCCAAAGACAGGTATTCAACTACTCCTCGTGCAGTCACCAGACCATCATCGAGCACTTCAATCTCATGACCCGGCCTGAGCCTTTTCCAATCGAAGGTTTCGAAGGACAGTGGCGTCATGGAGTCATCCTGGACTCCTTCTCCGCGGACATCACTCAAGGAGAGTTTGAGTAGTGTCTGAAAGTGATGGCAGCCGAGAGCTGCTGGCCATCCGCGTTTTCGCTAAAGAGAGCAACGTCAGATCGCGGGCGACAGCTTTACGAGCCTCCGCAAGATTTTCGTACCTTGTGCTCTTGTATTTTTTTTCCGTACTTCAAGGCTGGGGAAACCTCGTCAAAGTGTCGCTGCGAAGAGAGCGGATCGTAAAAGATAACATCCGCGCTTTGCCGAGGGGCGTCTAAGCCAAGAGATGGAAGCGGCAGATCAAGGTGGGTGGGAGCCTCGCCAGGGTGCGGCAGGACACTTGGATACATCACGCCAAGGATCACCACAACAATTTCTGATGGCAAGTGCTGCGGCGGCCCGAGGCAAGGGAGAGGGACGCGGTTGTCATCTCCCGCGTGCTGCCGTCGTTGAGTAGGGGGTTTCATTGTTCTGCTCCTGAACTATGGTTCCCAGCATCATCGGATGGGACATCTACTTCCTCCGCAGGGAGCCGCTTCCTTCGCTACCCCCACGCGCTGAATGGGAGCCTCGTCAGCCTTCGCATAAGCAGCAGTAGGTAACACCTTCCCTCACCTCCAGCTGCATGACGATGCGTGGTTCAACCCGACCTGGGTAAGCGCGCCTTGAACAGATCTTGCAGGCAGGGTAGGAAGCGGCGCCCCAGATACGGACGCAGCAACCGAGGGCGCGTCAGAAAGGGCCGCGCTGCACGAGGTTTGTCGGGGTTTCACCTTTTGCCAGAGCCTGGAGCTGGGCTTTAAGGAGTTTTACGATCCTGGGTTCGAAGGCGGATGCGTTGCCACCGATGTGAGGGGTAACGAGGGCATTGGGGGCCGTCCATAGTGGGGGCTCTTCGGGGAGCGGTTCGGGATCTATGACGTCACAGGGCGCCGAGGACTTCTTCACCCACGAGGTGGCGTGTGTGCTCGTTGAGTGGCAGGACGGTGATGAGGACGTCGTGTGTAGGTGCCAGCTCAGGCAGCGCGGCCGGCGCGTGGATTTTCCCGTATTCATCAGATCGTTCCCTGCTGCCTACGCGGGTGATGTGGACTTCGAAAGGTTCAAGCCGCCGGGTTATCTCCTGGCCGATGCCGCCAACGCCCACAAGCAATATCTGGCGGTCAGCGAGTGACTTGCGGCGCCCGCGGGGCGCCAGCGTTTCGTCAATTGGTCCTTGGCGGCTTGGTCGATCCCCCGCAGTTTCGCAAGTACCAGCCCAACAGCAAGTTCCGCTGTTGCGGCAGCGTGCACTCCTGACGCTGTTGCGACGGCAGCTGTGGGTCCGGCAGCATAACAGCAGGGCCATTCAAGTAGGGAAGCACTGATGACTCCGTCGTAGCCGGTGGACTGTGTTTGGACGAACTTCAGATTCTCCGCCTGGCTGAGTGCGCCCCACGACCGCATCTATTTGGGATACTTCCGCTCCTACCGGTTCCGATTCCAAGTCCCAGACAACTGCTCGAAGGCCTTCGGGGATCGGTGAAACGGATTCGAGCAGATTAGCGTCGGGAAGGCTGATCGCGTGAATTGTTTGCATGAGTTTATCCATCGTCGGTTACGAACGGGGCTGAATCAGGATGGAGCAGTATGGCCAATGGAACGGCCGCCAAGTGCCTAGTGTGAGGGCCACCCGGAGTAGGCCTCTGCGAGGTAGGCCATGCCGTGCCGCGATGAAACCACGGAATTCAGTTCGCCAAGCTGGCGGGCCCGGGAGAAGTCGTCGGCGTCCGCGGGGGTGTGCAGCATGGTGGTCATCCAGTACGAGAACTGCTGCGCCTTCCAGACCCGGTCCAGGGCGCGGTCGCTGTAGGTGTCCAGCAGGTGTCCCGATCCGGAGTTGTAGTGGCTGTCCAGCCCCTCGAAGAGGACCTTGACGTCGTTGATGGCCAGGTTCAGGCCCTTGGCTCCGGTGGGCGG
>NZ_KB895474.1 GCF_000374865.1 Arthrobacter sp. 135MFCol5.1
CTGATGCCTCTCGATAAACAATCTCTTGTCGTGCACCGGTTGTTGCTGATCGTTCGATGGCATCGGTCACCTCGGCGCAGCGGTAACCGTCCTCGAGGGTCGCGCCATGGGGCCCGATCTCGCTGTCATCGGCAATGGCTTGCAGCAGGTGGCCGAGCTCGTGGACGAAGCTGTCCTCCCACCCGATCATGTGGCCGTGCGGCCACCAGTGTTCCCAGTACGGGTGGTAACTTTCGGAAACGAGAACTGTACGGAAGCCTTGTGCTTTCGGGCCTGGTGTCGAGTCGGCCAGGTGCAGTTCGATCTCGTTCATCCGTTCCTGGTCGAAGATCACCGTGCCTTTCGTTGTACTGATCTCGAAGCGCATGTGATTTTTACGGCCCGGGGCAACCCGGGTTGCCTCCAGGGTGCCGAGCGCGCCGGTGTCAAAGGTGATGATGGCGTCGAACGCGTCATCCACGTCCACGTGCCCGCCCGGACGGTCCTCTACAAACGTCTTCATGTTTGCTGACACGCTTACGGGCTCACCAACGAGATACCGGGAAAGGTCGATGATGTGGGCACCGAGGTCCCCGAGCGCTCCTGAACCTGCGATGCTCTTGTCCAGCCTCCATGAGGTAGGGCTCTTCGGGTCAACGAGCCACTCCTGGTGGTACCTGGCCCGGAAATGGCGGACTTCACCCAGTGTCCCGTCGTCAAGCATCTCCTTGATCAGGCGGATTGCTGGAAAGAATCTGTAGTTGAAGGCGGTCATCGCCTTAACGCCAGTCTTCGCGACTTCGGTCCAGATCTCGTATGCTTCATCGGCAGTTCGACCGAGGGGCTTCTCACATATAACGTGCTTGCCGGCCCTGGCCGCGGCGATGGTTGGTTCCTTGTGCTGGTCATTCGGCCCGGTGTTATCGAATAGCCCGATCGCTGGGTCTTCGACCAGCTCGCGCCAATCGGTCGTTGACTTGGCATAACCGTATCGACGGGCTGCCTCATCGACGGCGCTTTGGGTGCGGCCTGCGATTCCGACCAATTCCGGCTGCATCGGCGGCGGCCAGTAGGTATACGTGATCTTCTTCAAGGCATTCGTATGTGCCCTGCCCATGAACGAATAGCCGAGCATGCCGACGCCGATGGCCGGGACTTCCCGGTGATCATCTTTCATCAGCCCCTGGGTGAAGAAGGCTGGCAAATCCTGTGTCATCGTAATCTTCCCTTTTACTTGTCTTAGACGAGCCAGAAGTGGTGGGCTTCGGGATCCATCGGCTCTTTCACGATCAGGGGGCGCAGGTAGTCAATGGCCTTTTCGGCACCGTCGCGTTCGCTCATTACCGGGTCCTCGTGCTCATAGGACATGACATAGTCGTATCCCACCTCCAGCAACGCAGTGATGACCCTCTTCCACGGCACCTGGCCCCATCCGACCACGCGGTACCGTGCTGCCCGGTGCATGTTCCGCCATGATCCGGTGGAGAGCACCCCGTCGCGTCGGATTTCGTCTTCCTGCACTTCAAAGTCCTTGGCGTGGACGTGGAGGATCCGGTTGCCGAAGGTCTTAATGAAGACGACAGGGTCGATCTGCTGCCAGATGAAGTGGCTGGGATCAAAATTGAAACCCCAGTCGTCACGACCAAGCTTTTCCACAGCAGTCTGTGCTGTGGTGATGTTGTAAGCGATTTCGGTCGGGTGGACCTCGTGCGCGAACTTCACGCCGAGTTTGGCAAATTCATCCAGGATGGGATTCCAGCGCTCCACAAAGAGGTCCCAGCCTTCGTTGTAAAGCTCCAGGTGCTTCGGAGGCCAGGTGTACCAGGAGCCCCAGACGGTCGAGCCGAAGAAGCCGTTGACCACCGGGATTTCAAGGTCTGATGCTGCTCGTGCGGTGTTCAGCAGGTGCTGCTTCCCGTATTCGAACATCTCCTGCTTGTCGGTTGTCGGCGACCAGTCATCGAAACTGGCGTCCTTGGGCGGGAGCACCTGCTGTGCTGACAGGTGGTCCGAGAGAGCCGAGATGGAAAGCCCTCGCGAGTTCAACATCTTCTTCAAATTTCGGCTGTATTGCGGGTCTGAGATGGCCTGCTCGAGATCGAAATGGCCAGAGCCTGCCCAGGTGGTGAGTTCGACCGCTTCGTAGCCGAGATCAGCTACATAACTTGCCACTTCGTCCAGCGGCTTGGCGTCGAACAGTGCTGTCAGGATTCCTATTTTCATTGCTTTACCTCTTCTTCGAGATGGTGATTTACAGGGAACAGATTGCGGGCGTGGGTCTTTTCAGAGCGCCCAGGTGCGAGAAACACTGGCCAACGCCTCGACGCGGGCCCAGTCCAGGGGGAGGTACAGACCTTCGTGCCGGGGCGGTGACCATTTGCCATCAACAATGGGCAGATCCTCCAGGAGGAGGTCCACGATAGGGTCGGCTCCTACGTATCGGGGGATGGTTTCGATCATTGCGACACGACGTCAGCAGCAATGATCGAGTCGATTTCCCGAGGCGCCTGATCCCTTACGCTCTTAGTGGTCCGCTGAATATCTCAGACGCCGCGAGAACTGCAGAAACGGGCACACGACCTTTCGAAGCCATTTTCCTGCGCCACTCTCCTCAGAGCCCTTCGCCCGAGGGCGAAACAAGGATCTTTACGGCAGTTTCGCTGTGGTGGATCAGGGTGTTGAAGCCCTCTTGGATCAGCCCGTCAAGGCCGATCTTATGCGTCACGAACGGCTCAAGGTCAATTCTTCCCGAGCCCAGCAGTTCGATGACGGCGGGGTAGGAATTGACGTACGCGAAGGCACCACGTAGATCGATTTCCTTTACGACAAGTTTAAATAAGTCGATGGCCGCCCGATCTCCCCAAATTCCGATAACGACCAGGGTTCCGGCCGGGCGGAGAGCGTCAATAAGGGTGTCCAGGACTGCTTGTGCACTGCTGCATTCAAATGCCACGTCGGCGCCCCGGCCCTTGGTTAGCCTGCGCACTTCCTCGGCTACGTCGACCTCCCTCGGGTCCAAAACGTGATCGGCGACCCCCGCGTCCGAGGCCTTCTTCCGGCGCAGGGAACTGAGCTCTGAAACGATGACGGTGACGCCCAAAGCCTTTAGCAGGGCGGACGTCAGCAGACCGATCGGGCCGGCGCCCCCAACGAGGGCAACTTGTCCGGTTTTAGCCCCGGATCGCTCTACGGCGTGGTATCCCACGGATAGCGGTTCGATCAGAGCGGCGTGGTCAAGGGGGACAGAGTCGGGGATGGGGTGCACCCAGCGGCGTGGAACTGCGATTTTCTCTGCGAGCCCGCCGCCTCCGCCGCTTAGGCCAATTACACCTAAGCCTTCTGAAAGGTGATAATCGGTGCTGTCAGGTCCGGTGTTGACGTCGTCGCGTGCGATATATGGTTCCACCGCGACTCGCTGGCCTGGGGCAATATCGTCTACACCCTGCCCCACTGCGTATACGGTTCCCGCGAACTCATGGCCCAAGGTAACAGGCAAAGAGTCTCCGGACGCAGGGTGGCGCTCACCGGGCTGGGGACAAAAAATGGGTCCCTCAAGGTACTCGTGAAGGTCAGTGCCGCAAATGCCGCACCATGCGACATCAATACCTACGGTTCCTGGCGCCACGTCCGGCTCAGGAACATTGTCGATCTGGATATTCCCGCGGCCGTAATAGCGTGCTGCTCTCATTTATTTTCCTCGTTATGGTCCTGCGCATACGGCGCTAGAAGATAGGGGACTATTCTGGGTTCGGTTGTCTGCTGCGCACTCCGCTTTCCGGCCGGCGCGCAGCAGGTACCGAACATCAAAGGGCCGAATAGTGGGATTCGTTGAACGGAATAGGCGTAATGTGATTGTATCGGAACTGGAATTACGGATGGCTACAAATCACAATTAAGGTTCTCCAGGATCCTGACATCAAACGGCTTGGAAGTCCTTGGTATTCGAACAAATGGCCCAACCTTTCTCAGCTGCTTGCCACCATTGCCGGCGATTCTAGCTGGCACGTCTTCAGTAACTGGAGCTGTCAGGCAGATGTGGACGATACTCACGCGCCCGAACTCGTAGGAGTCTTCAGGGACTTAGGCTCAGATGTTTGGAACTCGAAGAATTCAAGCCAGAGCTTGCTCGTTGATTGGGTACCCCAAAAGGATGTAGGAACTAATTTATGCGGGATGGACACTAAGCGGGGAGACACCGTCTTCTCCGGATATGGCAGCGACAAGCCGTTTCCGATCGAGTCCCACCCTGCGATGACGTGAGACGATTCGACCTGACCGGAGCACGAGCACGTTATCCGCCAGGGCCAGCATCTCTTCTAGGTCATCGGTGACTATTAGCACAGCTGTGCCCTGCGACGCCACGCGCCGGATGAGGACGTGGATTTGGGCTTTAGTTCCCACGTCAACGCCAGCCGTTGGTTGATCGATGATCAGAACGCGCGGTTTAGCCAGAAGCGCGCGTGCGAGCAGAATCTTCTGCTGGTTTCCGCCGCTGAACCGTTCCGCTGCTAAGGAAGGCATATTGGGTCTGATTTCGAGTTCAGCAAAGTGTCTATTGGACTCACTGAGCGCGGCTTTACTGCGTATGACCCCGAATCGAGTGAGGCCGCGGTCGAGGGCATTCAGAATCATGTTTTCCTGGGCCGAAGAAATCCCTATAAGGCCTTCCGTCTTGCGATTCTCGGGAAGCATGACGATTCCCATCTTGAGGGCTTGGCGTGGGCTGGCAACAGTAGTCCTTCTGCCGCTAATGGAAATTGTTCCGGCACTTAGGGGTTCCGCACCCGTAAATGTCCTTGCCACCCTGGTCCGTCCCGATCCGACCAAGCCCGCAAGGCCGATAATTTCTCCTCCGTGGATCGCGATGTCGATGCCGGATATTCGTGGGCCTGACACCGCGGTGAGCTCTATGACAGGGACGCCGGTGAAAGGAGGACGCCCGCTGTTCGCGGGGTCGAATTCTTCATCTGCCAATTCTGCTCCAAGCATGCTCCGGGTCAAGGAACCCAACGTGAAGTCAACTGTCCGTCCCCTATCAACGACCGTGCCGTTACGCAAAACCGTGAGTGACGAGCAGTACTGAAATATTTCTTCAAGAAAGTGCGAGATGTAGATGATTGAGATGCCGTTGGCAGACAGTTCGCGGATGAGGTCCCCCAGGTCCTCACGCTCTGGTCCGGAGAGCCGTGCGGTTGGTTCATCCATCACAAGCACTCGAGCATCGCGGGCGAGTGCTTTGGCGACCTCCACACGTTGCTGGAGTCCTGTGCTCAAATCCCCCGCTGGGGCATTTAGGGGCAGTTCAGAGAGCATCGGTACTCGTTTCACGATCGAGCGCGCAGCGGAAAGAATTCCACGGCGGTTATAGCCTCCTCGTCCCGGTTCGATACCCAACAAAATGTTCTCGGCCACCGAAAGGGAGGGAATAAGGCTCAGTTCCTGATAAATCATGCCAATGCCGTGTTTCAACGCAGACCGAGGATTGGTCAGACGGGCTGGGAGCCCGTCGATTTCGATGAGACCTTTATGGTCCGGGTAAAGTCCTCCCAGGATCTTCATCAGTGTCGACTTGCCCGCCCCATTTTGTCCCACGAGAGCGTGGACTTCGCCGGGTTCAACGGTAAGGTCCACCTCGTTCAAGACTCGGACGGTACCGAATGTTTGTGATATTTTCTCCATCCGTACTCTTGGCGCTGTGCTGCTCCCCGTTGCCGAGGCTTCTTGATGCCATGATCGTGTCACGGTAGGCCTGTCTTTCCGTCGCTTGTTAAGGCGGCAGGAGAAGCCGATGCAACGGCCTCTCCTGCCGCAGGTTTTACCAGTGCCAGCTGGTCTTGAAATCGGCTACGTTCTTACTGGTGATGGATGGGAGATCGATAAAATCCGTGGGCGTGGGAACGGACTTTCCGGTGACGTGCGCGCAGAGATCTTCGAGGCTTCGGGCTCCAATAGTTGCCCCATCCTGCAAGATCGTTCCGTAGAGGTGCCCGGCCTTGATCGCCTCTTGGACCTCAATCGGGAAATCCCCGGCAATAAACTTCACATCGTCCCTGCCAATGCTGGCAGCGTACTGCGCGCCGACATACATTTCAGGCCCCTCTGCTACAACAGCGTCCAGCGTTCCCTTGGGATACTTCGCTAGGAGGTCCTGAACAGCGGCAAGATTATCGGCGTTGTTCCAGGAATCGGTCACCGTGGTAGCTATCTTGATAGACGGATTGGCGGCAAATGTCTCCGTTATGCCCTCGGTTCGATCAATCTCAACAGGGTTACCAACTACGCCTTGAATAATGGCGACGTTACCGCCATTAGGAAGTGCTTCTTCAACAAGTTTTGCAAGGGCGATGCCATAGTCCTTTTGGTCTACGCCAACGAAGGTTACGACATCAGCGCCTTGGCCTACGTTGGCGTTAACCGTCGCTACAGGGACCGAGTTGCGATTTGCGATTTTCACGGCGGGAACGAGGCCGTTGGACTCAGTGGCCTGCAGAAGAATTCCGTCCGGCTTGGAAGTCACAGCTTGCTGTAGCTGGGAGGCCTGGGTGGCAATAACTCCGGCCGCATTCTGAACGGTTAGGTTAACGCCCAGCTTTGCAGCCTGTTCTGTCATTCCCTGTGCCAGGGTTGCGTTCCAGGGATTCTGTAGATCGTTGACTAAGGCGGTGACCTTTGAGCAGCTACCCGAGGCGGCCGTTGCTCCTGCGCCGGGGGCAGCCGACGAACAGCTGCTTAGACAGATTACCGTAACGGCGCTGGCCAACGCGATCGGTGCGACTGCTTTTCGATTGGTATTGAACCACTTCATTCTGATGTCTTTCTTTGAGCTACGGAGGGAGGGTGGGGTGGGGAAGCTAAGCTCGGCTGCGCGCTTTGGTCAGCTGGTCTGAGACAACTGCGACGAGAATGATTGTTCCCGTGACCGCCGGCTGCCAATAGGGCGAGATGCCCAGTTGGTTGAGGCCCGTGGAGACGACGCCGAGGACGAGGACTGCGGCCACAACATTGCCGACTCGTCCCACTCCGCCAGCCAAGGACGTGCCGGCAATAACGCAGATAGCGATGGCGTTCAAGGGCCAATCTGCTGCTGCTGTGGGCTGTCCAACAGCAGATTGGCCGAAAAGGAACACGCCTCCAAGTCCCACAGCGAGACCACCGAAAGTGAATGCGGCGATTTTAATGGGGAGTACTGGGACGCCTGAAAGGTAACTTGCCTCCGCATTGGCGCCCACACTATAGACCCAATGCCCCCATTTCGTCCTGGACAACAGTAGGTAAGTCACGATCGCAAATGCTACAAAAACCAGAAAAAGCATAGGGATGCCGACGACGAGCTCGAAGGCAAAGTCGGTCAAGGCCACTGAGCTACCGCTAATTGATCGGCCCGAGGTCAGAACGAACAGAATTCCGGTGATGATGCTTGCGACAGCAAATGTAGTGATGAACGCGTTGATATGCAGCCGAGCGATAATGATTCCATTGATCAAACCAATGAACATACCGAGTAGCGTGCCGACAATAAGGGCGGCCGGTAAACCCCAGGAGCCCGATAAGTACGCTACAAGCACACCAACTGCGCCACCGGCAGCACCAACAGACAGGTCAAAACCGCCGCTTATCATCATTACCAGCATGCCAAGTGCGACTATGCCGATAACCGAGTTCTGCATAAGAATGTTCTGGAGGTTGGCAGGGTTACGAAATGGCTCCGAGATGAGCGAGAGAACTAGAACCAGCATGACGAGAGCGACCCAAAGCGTGTGCCGGCTTAGGAAGCCTGACAAGGACTTGCGAGGTGATGATGAGCCGGGCAGTGATAGGTCTTCAGGCGCCGGGGAAGGCGCCGCTATTCTGTTAGCTGCAGGCGAGGCGGACGGGACGGGCGACATAGGAACTCCTGGATGGAATGGGGTCGGCAGTGACGGTGAATGAAACAACTTCAGGCGATGAAGATGCGCCTCCGGAATGCAAGCGATAAGGGAACGCGCACTCAGCACTGGCCCCGGAAATCCGCGAGATGTGAGCGAGACCAGTGGGACTGTGGGCAGGTAAATGCCGGGTTCAATGCGATTTGGCATCAACCGAATTAGGCCGTGTTGGTTCGGCTGGTGGTTTACCGGATGGTAGAGCGCAATGCCGCCGAGGGGTGCCTGGGGTGTTGACTTTCACTCGAACTCGCCCTCAGTCTTCGGCGAATATGCGCCCTGGCTGCGGTGAGTTACAACACGAATGGTTTGTGCGGCAGAGGCCACGCGGACCGGGCATGGTGCCAGCCGCTGCCCTGCAATTGACTGATGCGCTCCCGCGCAAGTGTAGAGCGGGGAGCGTTGGGATGTGGCCGCTGCTTTAGTGGAGGCCGCCCGGCGAAAAGTCAATTATCTGGAACTAATCGGGGAATTATTTTGCCTGCCAGAGAGCTTGCGTGAAGGGTCCGCTTATAGGCGGAATACTCATACAGAGGCCGAGATTGGCGGGCGATTTCCCCTTTTGTCGTAAGTTGGGTTCCCCTTGAGCATGAGGCAGGGGATTCGCTTAGTTCCTAAGCTTGAGCGACTGATTCCTCTGGCCTCGGGTCATACGCGACAGCCTGGCCAAAGTGCGGGTTGGGATTAAGTCCCTGTACGTCAGATTTCACTAGATCCTCTTCCTTGAGGTGGCACGGGGTATCGCCCCTCATTGGGCGTTAGTCAGATAATGCCATGCAGTCGTAGACTTTGTCTATATGCAATCTATTTCATATTATGAAATACTTCAACCCTCAGCGGCAGGGCCCCCTTTTTAGTTGAGGGAGCAGTTCGAGATCAGTCAAGTAGCATGTGGAACCTGCTGCACTCGACCCAAGCCTGTTCACTCGGGGACGTCGAGTAAGCCGTTTGAATTGATGCGCACACGAAGAAGGGCGGCATCATCAAAGCGCTCTTTACCTTTTGATTCGGCCCAGAGTTTGACGGACCGTCTAGGCGTCCGGAGATCCACACGACATCTATTGCCATCTGAGGGAACCGCCACATCTCATTAGACGGAAGTGCCATCCATATGAGCCACACCCCACCCTGACGCTGCTGCGGCCTGACCAGGCGGGATTCGCCTGTCAGCGGAGTTCCGGGCTGCTTCCCGGACAGGTGCAGCCCGCAAAGGTGGCATGGCCGGCCCTGCCCCCAGTGATAACCGTCAACCCCCAAGCTTTCGGCCATTTCGCTGATCCCTCGGAGAGGCCGCCCTTCTGTTTCCCGCCCCTCGAACTGTCAGGGTGAGATCTCAGAGGATAATAGAGCGGCTATCAATGGAGCGGAATTGCAGGCTATTCTGACGCCAACGCTGCCTCGTCGAGCCGACATCCAAGAAATCTCGCAGGGGTGCCGGCCCCTCCTGCGGCTTGGGTGCGATCCTTCGGCCATTTAACCGAATCTCCATTATCGGCGTTCGAGTAAGACGAGTAGAAGTAGATGAGAGGGCTCGTCTCACTCTGCTTTTGGAAGTTTCCGCAGGTCAGGCTAGTGCTTTGACGCCTCGATTCCCGTCACCGTCTAGCCGGTTTTCTCCTCGGGGGATCGCGTGGACCGCAGCGGGTGCCGTGCTGGCCTCAACCACCGCCGCGGTTAGATTGCTGGTCCCGGAGGCTTCGTTGTTGACGTGCATCGCTCCAAGCTGTGCGCTGCTGGCTACACGCTCACTTGCCCAGATTGTCACAACGCGCCGCATCCTGCGGTACGGGCATGGCAAGTGTTGATTCCTTTAGTCGGAGGCACGGCCTTGCTGGCAAGCGCCCTTGAGTACCAGTCCTTTGCGCACCTCCTCATCGCATGCAGGATCGTCGGAATTAGCCAAGGCCCCGGGTACACGCTCGGACTGGTATCCACCACCCACGGACGGCCCCCACAGCTGCAAGGAAAGGCGATGTCGCGTTATGCAGCGGCCGCATACGGCCTCTGCGCGGTTGCAGTGGTGGTCATTGGGGCGGTCGCCTCAGCCCTCGGTGTTTCGGCATCATTCTTCGCAGCAACAGTAATCTTCTTGATCATCGGTGTCGTCACCGTAGCAGCTGCCGGGCGCCCTCAGCACTGGCTTTCGGCAGCAGCATGACCTACCCCTCACCAGTTTGTATCGGGCGGGGCAGGGCTGCGGTCAGCGGCAATCTCGCCGTATGTTCCGATATCTTCGTGCTAGTCGACCAGAGAGAACCGGTAGGTGCGGCGGCCCGGCGGTGCCGCGGAGCGAAGTAACGGGCCATCCAGGACAGGGGCGCCGGTGGCATCTCGACCGGGCACTGGCGGTAGTTATTTCGTCGGATTTGTGGTGTAGGCGCCCAGGCCGGGGCGGTAGGTTTTGGCGTCCAGGATCTGCGTCATGCCCTGCTCTCTGGCGTTGGCGTCGAACAGGATGGCCTGATCGTGCTTGGCGTAGAGGAAGTCCTCTGCCGCTTCCCACGGCATGAGCCGGGAGTGCCTGAAACCCATCTTGGCTCCTCGAACGACCCACTGGCTGAGGCTGGTGAGCTGCTTGGCCAGCGCGAGGGTGCGTTCGCGCAGCTGATCGGCTGGGACGGCCTCGTTTACTAGACGCATGTCGGAGGCCCTGCGGCCATCGAACTGTTCGCCGGTCACGATGTAGTACATCGCGTCCCGGGTCGGGATGGTTTCGGCCAGTGCGCGGGTCACCAGCGGGTCACCAGGTTGTCGGGGGTAACGCCCCAGTTCACCTCGAAGAGTCCAAAGGTTGCATCTTCGGCGGCGATGGTTTGATCGCAGGAGACCAGGGGTACAAAGGCCCCGCAGAAGCACCAGCCGTTGATCACGGCGATCGTCGGCTTCGGATAGCTGAGCAGTTTGCGGTAGTGCCAGTTCGATCCCTTCGGAACGGACCTTGTTCAGTATTGAACGGGGCTTGCCGTCGGTTTCGGGGAAGTACTCCTTCAGGTCCATCCCGGCGGACCAGGGACTCTTCGGTTCCGGTCAGGACCAGGACTGCGCACCGGTCGTCTGATTCGAGGTATTCGAGCGTGGCGTGCATTTCACGGTTCAGCGTCGGATTCATTGCATTGCGCTTTTTCGGGGGGGTGAAGCGGACCCAGGCGATGCGGTTCTCATCGAACTCCACGAGTACGGTGTTGCCCCAGGGCTCCAGGGGTGTGGTTTCTTCAACTGTCATGACAATCCTTTAGCGGAAGGGGTGGGGTGGAGGTGGTCCCGGCTTCAGCCCATCTATGGATTCGTCTGGTTCTGAGAAAATCGCACATCCTTGGCCAGACATGAGTTCAGCAGCCTCGGCAAAGACGCTCATACCGCAGCCGGTGACGTTGGATAAGGGACAAGACGATCCAGCTGTGGACGGAGCATCCGGTGGCCAAAGTCGCTAGCCTGCATTGCACTGGCCGCCGCCTAAACTATTGGGCGCGGACTCGGGGGTCCAGGAATCCGGCCAAAACATCGAGAAGAGCAAAGACCACAAGAGTGATGGCGCCGGCGACGAGTACGAATCCTTGGATGGCCGGATAATCTGTCCGGAGCATTGACGTGACGGACCATTGGGACAGCCCGTTCCAGTTGAAAATAGTTTCGACGATGGCAGTGCCGCCAAAAAGTGCGCCAAAGATTATTGCCCCGTACGTCAGCACAGGAGTTCGCGATGTTAGGAAGGCGTACTGGACCACGCGCCATTCCGGCAGGCCGCTCGCGCGGGCAAATTTGGTTTGGTCGGACTCCAGTGCTTCGCGAAGGGACGCGCGGCTGATTCTTGCGAAAACCGCAGCTATTACAAGCCCCAGAGTCAGGGCCGGGAGCGCCAGGTGCGACAAGGCGTCTGAGATCACCGCGGGCTTGCCGGTGAGTATGGCGTCGACGGCGATCATGCCCGTCACTCGGGGCGGTGGGACCGAGATAATGCTCAACTGCCCCTCGGGGCCGGGGGCGATCCCTAGGACAGCGGAGAAAACATAGATAAGTACGACAGCGAGCACGAAATCCGGGATGGACTGAAGGACACCGACTACGAGGGAAGAAGCGCGATCAGCAAATTTTCGGTGGAAGTAGGCCCCCAATGCCCCGAGGCCAATTCCTAGCGGTACTGCGATGATCAGGCTGGCAATGATGAGTTCAAAAGTAGACGGGATTAGCTGGGCAATCTCGTGGTTGATGGAAGTACCGTCGTAGAGGGACGTTCCGAGGTCACCGCGAAGAGTCCGGCCCAGGAACTCGAAATACCGCTGAGCGAGGGGGTCGTGCAGACCGAGGTCGTTCTCGACCTGGGTCACCTGCTCCGGGGTAGCGTACGGGCCGGCGATCGCGACCGCCGGGTTGGACGGGAGTATTGCTACCAGCAGGAATGTAAGGCTAGCGATCGCCCAAAGAGAGACCAGCATGAAAAACAGCCGCCAGGCGGCGAAGCGCAACCTGTTCACAGGGCAGCCTCCTTGGTCTCAATGGATGTCCGTCGCGGCTTGGCAACGGAAACGGGCAACTCGGCGCCGATCAGACGCTGAGTGTAGGGGTGCTGGGGATCTTCCGTAATTTCAGCGGTAGGGCCGATTTCCACGATTTTTCCTTGCAACATTACGGCTGACCTGTTACTGACCTGACGCACGGTGCCGATATCGTGGGTGATGAGCAGGTAAGCGAGGTTCAGATCCCGTTTCAACTCATCCAGCACATCGCCGATCTGACGCCGAATTGTTCTGTCCAATGAGGCCGTCGGCTCGTCCAGCACAATCATCCGTGGCTTACCGATGATGGCCCGGGCGATTCCTATGCGCTGCTGCTGTCCACCACTGAGTTCTCGGGGAAACCGGTCCATCATTGATGCGGTTAGACCAACCCTTTCCAGCGCGCCGGCAGCCCTTTCCCGACGTTCTTCGGCCGAACCAACGCCCTGAACAACTAACGGCTCTTCCACGATCGCTCCGATCCGGAGGCGGGGGTTGAGGGACTCGAAGGGTTCCTGGAACACAACAGTAAGATTGGCGCGAAGGCGACGAACCTCCTTGGCCGACTTTGTCCGCAGCGACTCGCCCTGAAAGAGAACATCCCCCGAGTCCGGTTTATCAAGCCCGAGGATGAGGCGTCCGGTGGTCGATTTTCCGGACCCGCTCTCCCCGATAAGTGCCAGAGTCTCGCCCGCCTGGATACGCAGGGAAATGTCATCTACAGCACGGAAGCTGATGCCGTGCCTCTTGAATGATTTAGTGAGATTGCGTAACTCAATGACCGGTGTTGTTTGGGTCATGACTCTACTCGTTCTGTCGTTGAGAGAAAGAGCTCTCGCGTATATGGGTGCTTGGGGTCAGTGAACAGGGCCGAAACGCTGCCCTGTTCGACAAGTTCGCCTCGCCTCAAGACCAGGGCTTTGTCGCAATAATTGGCCACCACCCCGAGGTCGTGGGTGACAATCAAAACGGTCATCCCCCGCTCCCTGTTCAGTGCAGCGATGAGATCAAGTATCTGGACTTGAACGGTGGGGTCGAGTGCGGTCGTCGGCTCGTCCGCAATCAGGATTTCAGGTTCCATGATCGTTGCCATGCCGATCACGACACGTTGTGCCATGCCACCGCTCAGCTGGTTGGCGTAGCCCGTTAGTACCGCCCGTGGGTCGCGTATGCCCACTGACTCCAGGGTCGCTTCCGCCAGCTTCGCGCTGTCGGCCTTGGATTTGGTCTTTTTGTGGGCGGTAAGCACGTGGTGAAACTGCCGCTCCAATGGCAGTATCGGGTGGAGCAGCCCGAACGGATTCTGGCCGATAAAACCAAGGCGAGTCCCGCGCATCTCCCGCAACTGCTTTGCCGGCATATTTATCATGTCGTAGCCCAGCAGGTCCACCGAACCCTTGACGCGGGATTGGACGGAACGCGGCAAAGCGGCAACTACATGCACGAGCGCGCTCTTACCGGAGCCACTTTCGCCCACTAGACTCACCATCTCGCCAGCTTCGACTTCGAAGGTGATGTCACTAACGATCGGCTTCGCGCCGTCCTTCACGAGGTATTCAATGCCGAGATCCTTGACGGAAAGAACAGGGGTCATCGTCCGGCCACCAAATCATCGAGGGAACGGCTGACAAAGTTCAACGAAACCACCACAAGGACCACTGCCAGCGACGGGAACGTCGCCACCCACCAGTAACCCTGACCAATAACGTCCGCGCCTGAGCGGATCATGACTCCCCAGCTGGGGGTTGGTGCTGCCGTGCCAATGCCCAGGAAGTTCAGGCCAGCAATCACGATGATCGCGGTACTGGTGGCAAGGGTGAACTGAACAAGGGCGATGCTAAAAATGTTGGGGAACACATGAACGCGAAGAACTCGCAGGGGCGAGCAGCCCATGGCGATCGCGGCATCAACATATCGGCTGCTGCGCACGACTATTGCTCCACTGCGAACCAAGCGGATGAATCCGGGTGCACCCACCAGGACGATACCGAAGATGACATTGCCAATCGAGTTACCGGCGAGGCTGACCACGGCTACCGTTACGATAAGCAGCGGAAGCGACTGCAGGACATCCGTGGCGCGCATGATGAGATGCGCGAACCAGCGATCCGAGGACGCAAGCAGTCCCAGCGGGACTCCGATTATCAAGGAGAGCAGAGCCCCGCCGAAGGCGACGGGAAGGTCCACTTGCGCTGAAGCGATGGTGCGCGAGAGCACGTCGAAGCCGCTGCCATCGGTCCCGAACCAATGCTGCGGACCAGGAGGGAGAGTCACGGCCGCAGGGTCCGGTTGCGTCGGCGAGTAGGGCAGAGGCAGGAAAAAGCTTGCGAGCAACAGCAGCACTATGGGCGCCGTTCCTGCGGCTACTCCTACGTAGTCCGTGAAGCGGCTGTGCCGCCGGGTTCGTGCAGCTGGTGTCGCCGCTTCTTCTATAACTATGGGTGTAGCCATTGCCTTGTTTTCCTTGCCTCTGCCCCGCCTTGGTCCGGTCTTTACTTCATCGCGTCGAAGTAGGCTGGGTTGGGCGCCGTTGTGATTGTTCCGAAGCCCTTTTCAGTACCCTTGATGCTCGAGCTCATCGCGAAAACGTTCGGCACGTTGATCAGCGCAACGGTGGGCACATCGTTGATGGTGATGTTGTTCAATTCAACGGCCAGCTTGTTGTATTCGTCCGAGCCTGGGACTGCGGCGCTGAGGGCATTGATGGTGGCTACGAATTGCTCGCTTTTGTAACCGAAAGTCATCGCCGGCGCTCCCGGCTGGATCAGCCCCGCTTCGAACACCAGCTCAGGCACAACGCCCTGATTGTTGTATACGAGCGCCTCATACTTTCCTCCGCGCTGTGCCTGACTGAAGTCATTTCCACTTGCGTATGCTTGAAGATTTACGGTGACGCCAATCTCCTTGAGCTGACTCTGAATCAGGATGGGTAGTTCATTGCCGCCCACGTAGCCCAAGGTGAAGCTCAGGTTGGACTGACCGGCGTCTGCCAGCAGCTTCCGCGCGGCCTCTTTGTCCTCGGTCCACGTCTTGAGGTCATCGCTCTTGGGAAGGAGTCCGGGCAGGAACCCAGTCGTGGCAGGGGTACCAAAACCTGCTCGGGCTCCGTCGATGAGCGCCTGCCTGTTCAGGCCCATGCTGATGGCCTGCCGGACACGCACATCGGCAAACTTCGGGTCGGCGTGCTGGAGGGCCATGACCTCCCTGCTCAAGGATGCGCAGTTCCAGACCTTGACGTTGGAGTTCTTTTGCAGGTCTTTGTACTGGGACCAGCTCAGGCCCGAGGCGTAATTAACGCTTCCGCTGTTGAGGAGGTTGCCCTGTTCAGCCGCGCCGGCAACTTGCTTGAAGATAACGCGATCAACGCCACCAGAGGTGCCCGTCCACCCGGGGTTCTTCTTAAGGGTCATCTGATTACCCTTTTCGTAGGTGTCCGCTGCATAGGGGCCGAAGGTGGCCATGTTTGTTTCCAGCCATTTTGCAGCCCAGGGATCTTCGGCGGTTACGTGCTTCTTGACCTCAACGGAGTCGTACACGAGAAAGCTCGGAACCGTCCACATCACGGTATCCAGGGTCGAGGGGGTTGAGAAATTCAGAGTGAAGTTCTTTTCGTCCACAACAGTGATCGGCTTGTCAGCGGCCAAGTGCATGGCACCAGAGGACAGAAACTTCACGATGGGACTAACCGCAAGGTTCCGCTCCAAGCTCCATTTGATGTCCTCAGAGGTGAGCGGATTGCCGGCAGCGCTCTTGGTGTCCTTCAAAGTGACCGCCAAGCTCTTCCGGTCTTCGCTGACCTTCCAAGAGTCGGCGAGTACACCGCGGAGCTTGGTTGGATCGGGGGCGGTTTCGCAACTGTTGTTGTCGAACTCAAAAAGCAGGGAACCAAGGGTCGTAATGATGGGCTTGATTCCGAGACCGGCCTGAAGATTTTCCGGCTGAAGGCTGCCGGGCAGGGCAGTCAAAGAGTAGACCGCGACTCCTCCCCCAGAGGACGAGCTGCCGCTGTCGCTGCCGCCGGCGCATGCGGTCATAAGGAGGCTGGAAACCGCAACAGTGGCTGCTGTAGCGAGTACGCGCTTCATGGGCCTGGGGCGGAGCCGCCCGGGGTTCACGGCGATGAGTTTCATGGTTTTCCTTCAAGTTATTGGGTTGATAACGCCTAAAGAGGTCCGGCAACAGGATGCGCCCTGCTTGTCACCGCTGGTGTCTGTGGCCCCTTGGTACTGATCCACCCTGACCGGCTATGAAGCGCAAAGGTAAGCGGATGAGGGCAGATATGTTTGGTAAAGACCACGCTTCGTGCCGTGGGCAAGGCACGGCTAAGTTCAGCGACCTTAGAGTTGCTGGAGTTAGTACCGACCGACAACGAGCGGCAGCGATCGCGGCATCTGCCGGGGGAAAAGGATCGGCTGCTGCATGGTGGGCGGTCATTGGAACTCCGTTGTTCAGTGATCAAATCAGCTTTCCCGCAGGCCGTGGCCTTGTTGGTTCGGTTTCTGCCTCAAATCAGGCGATGTTAGGACCAACTTGGCCAGCATGTGGTAGATCAATGAAAATCTAAACTGTTTTCTTTGTCAATAGTCCAAGCCGGGTCATGATCGATGCCTGGGCACTTGCTGGATGTGAAACGAAGCGCGCAGTTGCGGACCTGAGGGTCACAGACCTTCTCCCGTTTCTGCTGCGTGCGTCCCGCGAAGGACCTCAATGACTTCATCGCGCCACGCACGGGCAGCGGGCAGTAACTTCGTCAAGGCCGCCGAGCCATGGATTTGTCCATGTTGCAGGGAGTTGGTGGCAGGCACGCCGGATTCGATCAGTCGGCGGGCATAGGCTTCTCCGTCATCACAAAGTGGGTCGCACTCAGCGGGCAGTATATAAGCCGGTGGAAGCCCTGACACGTCTGTTGCCAGCAGCGGGGACGCATAGGGATGGCGGACATCTTCCGGTTTGTCCAGGTAGTAACGCACGCACGTCTTTATGTATTGCGAGGTAATGCCATAGCCCGTCCCATAGCGCGCGTAAGAAGGTGCGGCAAGAGTGAGGTCAAGAGCAGGCACCTCGAGAATTTGAAGTGCAAGGCGGGGACCGGCCTCGTCCCGGGACTTCAGGGCGACCCCGGCGGCAAGGTTAGCGCCGGCGGACCCGCCGCCTATGGTGATGAGCCCGGGCTGAATGCCCAGCTCAAGGGCGTTGTCGACCGTCCACAGCAGTGCGGCGTAGCTGTCATCGATTGCCGTTGGGAACTTGTATTCCGGTGCCTTTCGGTACTCCGCGGTCACCACGACACAATCAGCGAGGACGGCGCGCTCGGCGCATACGACGGCGGTGTACTTGGAATGGATTGAACCCCCAATCCAACCGCCGCCGTGCAGGTACAGGTGGGCCGGGTGGGGGCCGGGCGTGGCGGGCGTGAAAATGTGCAATGTGATGGAGCCATTCTTGACCGGGATCTGCACCTCCCGGCGGGTAGCGCCTTCCGGGGCGGGTTCGAGAACATCAAAAAGCGCACTGGCGCTGTTCGCTTCCTCCTGGGCTCTGTACGCGTCAAAGTCCTCAATTTCCTCAGGCAGCTGGGGCGCGGCCGCGACGAGTGGCTCGAGGAGTGGGTCGAGGGGCATGAATTTCTCCTTTGAAGTTCGGGCATCCCTTCGGAGCAGGCTGGCGGCAGTTGTGGTGAAACTGCGGAAGATCCACAAGGAAGCATGCGTCAGCGGGCCGCCCGCAGCGCAGGGCTATTCAATGACATTATTAACTGTTATAAAAGTCAACAGTTCTATGTCTTCGCGTGCCGTTGAGTGGCGGCCTCACTGGCAGCGGGATTGCCGCGTCAGGTTTCGGGAGTTCGAAAGGGGCGCGATCTTGCGCGAACATCACATCAGCCACCCCAGCCTGCCGGCTGTTGCCTGGCTGCCCGTTGACGATTGGACCCTTTTGGAGGGTCTTCAGGTCGAGATTTTTCGCCAGGGAAGGCTGCTTGACCAGGGAACGGTTGAGTGCGTTACCTCTGACGGCACCCTGCTTTGGCTGAAGCAGAATGGCGCCACCCAGAGGCGGATCGCCGAGAACCTACCAGGCACCTACGTCCGGTTGATCTTGGTTGACTGACCCGGCTGCCGAACCCCAAGCGTGAGGTGGAAAGCTACATGGGCGAGCCGCCCTGGGGCAACCCCCTCGATTGCGGCAGCGCCTGGTGGGTCCTTGCTGTAAATGGTTGACAATTTAAATCATTCAAACGATCATTGACCAATCAGGGGTCGGCTGGTGTTATGCGTCGGCAAGCCGTTCAGCAACATGAGAAATGAAGCGCACGGAGCAAGCAATGGACTCCTAAGCCAAGCTGGTCGGCCAGTACGTTGGGAACGGATCCTCAGGCAAAAACTTAGAAAGCCATGGACGGCCTAAGGCGCGACAACCCTGCAGTGGTGCCCGGCGCAATCCGGACCCTAAAGCGAACAGCGTCTTCGTGCAGAAGAGAAAGGGGCGCAGATGTCCCAGAATCCCAAACGGCCCGCAGGGCCGGTCAGCACACCCGTCCACGAAGTCGTCGCCAGCCTGGAAGCCCAACAACTTGCTCCAGCACTGCCTGACGGTCAGGTCTCAGATCCCGTCGACTGGTCACGGGACTTCCCTCGGTTCAGGAGAGTGAAAGATCGTGAGGTTTCAATACCAGGCACGGCAGCCAGCGTTCCTTGCCGCATCTACAATGAACCAACCCGCGCTGCCGAGGCAGCCATCGTTTGGGTGCATGGTGGCGGTTACCTGTTCGGCGACCTAGAGATGCCAGAAGCGCACTGGGTTTCTCTGGAGCTGGCCTCCAGGGGCGCCGTCGTTTTTTCGCTCGACTACCGGAAGATGATCGAGGGACAACATTTTCCAGCAGCGTCTGATGACGTTCTTACAGGATGGAACTGGGCCTGCCAGCACGTTGGCCAGTTTGGGCTTTCTCCCGAGAACCTTCAAATCGGCGGTGCCAGTGCCGGGGCAAACCTTGCTGCAGGCGTAGCAAAACGATTGACTGACGGGGCTGGAACACCACCGGCAGCCTTGGCGTGTGCATACCCGTTCATGCACCCCGAGCTCCCAGCCTGGGACGGCGCCGAACTCGAGCTTGTTACGGAGCGGATACTGGATCCCTATCTACTCCCGGCGGACAGCGATGAGCTCTATCGATACTACGCGGGCACTCCTGAGGTCATGAATGACCCCTTTGCGTTCCCTGCCAATGGCGACCTTTCAAAGCTTCCCCCGACCTGGGTCCTGACGTGCGAACTGGACATCCTTCGAACTTCCGGAGACGCATTCGCTGACGCTCTCAAGGGAAACGGCGTGAGCGTTCGCCTGGACAAGCTCGCCGGGGTCGAGCATGCAGCGCTGAACAAACCGCTTACACCCGGTGGCCAAGAAGCAATCCAACGACTCTCCGAGTGGGTGTTCGAGACGCGGGGCCCGGGGTGTCCTCCCCGGAACAGGCTCCACGCGGAAGACCGTAAATCCGGACCAGCCATCCACTAGAGCATTACTACAAGAAAGGACCTCAATGGGAGACCTGCTTTTCCCCGACAATTTCCTCTTTGGCGCCTCCACCTCTGCCCACCAGACGGAGGGCAACAACCTGAACTCAGACTGGTGGGATTTTGAACTGGCGGAGGGAACACCCGTTTTTGAACCCTCGGGTGACGCCTGCGATTCCTACCACCGTTACCCCGAAGACATAGGCCTGGTCGCCGATTTTGGCTTGAATGCCTACCGCTTCAGCATTGAATGGGCCCGGATCGAACCGTCGGAAGGCCGCTTTTCCAACGCTGAACTCGCGCACTACCGCCGCATGCTCGAAGCCTGCAGGGCCCGGGGCCTGACTCCGGTCGTGACATTCCATCACTTCACCCTTCCCCGCTGGCTTGATCAGCAGGGCGGATTCCTCTCCCCCAAATTCGCGGAACTCTTTGAACGCTACTGCGACCGCGCCGCCCGGGCCTTGGGGGATCTCATCGGCTGGGCCTGCACCATAAACGAGCCGGAAGGAGCAGGTGATGCCGGATGGGTAGTTGGTATTCACCCACCCGGAATTAAAGGTGACCACGACTCCATGTGGCGAGTGGTGAACAATGTCATGGATGCACATAAACGAGGTGCAGCCGCGATCCGGCGCCACACTGACGCCCCAGTCGGCGTCACGTTAGCCTTCCAAGACATGCAGTACGAAGATGGAGCCGTGCCTGGGCACACGCCCTGGGAGGACAACGCACGAGTCAGCGAGATGTTCCTCGAAGCATCGGCAGATGATGAATTTGTCGGGCTTCAGACCTATACGCGTCTCAGGTTCGGACCCGAGGGAGAGCGTGGCCCCGGTCTGAAGTCGGACAAGAAGAACGGACTCGTCGAGACGCCGATGACCACCATGGTGGGCTGGGAGTTCTACCCTCAAGCTCTGGCGGGAACCATCCGGCGGACTGCAAAACTCAGCGCCGGCAAACCAATCCTGCTAACAGAAAACGGAATTGGGACAATGGAGGACGAAAAGCGCATTGCTTTTATCGACCATGCCCTGCGGACCGTTCACGAATGCCTTGCGGAAGGCTTTGACATCCGTGGCTACATGTACTGGACTTTGCTCGACAACTTCGAATGGTCGGGCGGATTTGAGCCCAAGTTCGGTCTGGTCGCCGTGGACAGGACAACTTTTGAGCGGAAACCTAAGCCGAGTGCCTATTGGTACGGCAACGTGGCACGGTCGAAGGCGCTACCAGCCGGGGCGGTCCAGTGGCCCCCGGTTCCGGTTCCGTCTGCCGCACCAGCTACTTGAGCAATTCACTGAAAGCTACTATCTGGCCAATGGAAATCCTTTCATGAGTACCGATGCATCGCCCGAACACAGCCGTATACCGTCGGGGCCACTGACTCCAGCCCCCATCGTGGTGATGGGCGTCTCGGGAGTTGGCAAATCCAGTGTGGGATCGGCGTTAGCCAGCCTGCTTAAGGTTAGGTTCGTGGATGCAGACAGCCTTCATCCGTTAGCCAACGTGCAGAAGATGGCCGGTGGTATTTCTCTGACCGACGAGGACCGATGGCCGTGGCTGAGGGTCGTGGGCCTGGCCCTGGCATCAGCCTCAACTGAGGGAATTGTGGTAGCTTGCTCGGCCTTGCGAAGGGCGTATCGTGATGAAATTCGTCGACAAGAACCGGGAACGCTGTTTATCTTCTTGGAAGCCGATGGCACGTTGTTGCGGGAGCGCCTTACGCAGCGCCCTGGGCACTTCATGCCGGCTTCACTGCTGGACTCCCAACTTGAGACACTGGAACCTTTGGAATCTGACGAAGCGGGGCTAACGATAGCTTCGGCGGGGGGCATTGATGCAACTGCCAGAGAAGTTTTTCACCGACTGGCCGGCCCTCTGTTCAAGGCGTAAGGAGACTGCAGTTCATCCGCGCCCGGAGATGCGTGCAGGTGCAGGCTCCCTGCAGGGGCCTTGGCTGGGTGCGGCACTTTGGGCCGCTGCACCAAAGTGCTGTCACAGCCGGAGCTCATTTGTCGGCCGTGGATGCCCCTGGGCCTTTCGTCATATCTGCTTTTCCTTGTCTGAGTCATAATTCCTCCCAAATCGAAAGGATGCTCTATGAATGCCGAGGAACGACTGGCCAAGTTGGAACACGAACTGTTCCGAATCAAAGCGGGCGACGACATCCAGAATCTCATGGGCCGTTACACCGTGAATCACACCCCTGCGACAATCCACCAAGCCATCAACTTCTTTGCACTTGAACTCCCCGACGTTTCCGCGGAAATCGGTGATCGGGGGGTCTTCGTAGGTGAGGCGGGACTGCGCGAACTCTTTGTCGGCAGGTTTACCATGGAACCCGTAGGTAACCTGCTGGTTCATTACCTCACGACCCCCATGATCCAGGTGGCGTCGGACGGAAAGAGCGCGCGCGGCGTATGGCGGTCACCGGGCGTTGAAGCCGTACGACCCCAGGACGGCGGCCAACCCGTGGCCCTCTGGTCATTCGGTGCCTATGCTGCAGACTTCGTCCATATCGGAGGCGAATGGAAGATCCATCACCTGCAGTGGTTCAGGACGATCAAGTCTTCCTTTGCCGAGGGCTGGGTTAACGACCTGTCGATGACCCATACAGGTCAGATAGGTGACAGCCCTAATGTCAGACCTGTCACCTATCACAACCCTTACACGCCCGAGTCGGTTCAGGAACCTGTCCCGCCTTGCCCGCCGGCCTACGACACCCACGACGGATTCGGTTGGGCGACCATCCCTCAGCAGGCAGCCAACGCCGCGCAAGCAGGCCCGAGCCGATAACCGGGGAAAGCCGCGTGAACGACACCCCGGGACTGCAACTCCCCGAACACGTCCTATTTTTGACCTCGGTGGTACTTCGACTGCTGCATCAACGGCTTGGTGAGCTCATCGGCTGGCGGGCACCGACGAGCCCGAGCGCTGCGCCGTGGAGAGAGGGTTGTCGGTGTCCGCCCCAAGGAATCAAGGGTGAACACGAGCCGATGTGGAAGTCGTCGCGAACGTCCGTAACACGCACAAGCGGGCTGCAGCGGCCATACGTTGCCACTCCGACATCTTGTTAGTGTCACCCTGGCCTTCAAAGACATGCTCGCACGCACTACAGGCCACGATCTTCGCGTCCCGATTGGCGGTAGGGCAATCGTTGAAACAGCATTTAGTCGAAGGGCTGTTGCATCGCGCCATCGAGTCCGTACAGCGTACAGATTCCCGGCCATTGACTTTAAGCCATTCTCGACAATCTCCGCACGACTGGATCCACGGATCAAGACCCTTCCAGCGGCCCTAACCCGGGGCCCCGACCGGTTCCTCCGATTCAACCCTCCCGAGAGGGGAAACATGCCCACCGAAATCATCCAACTTAGCCATATCCTGGACCATACGACTGTAAACGGTCCCGTGTCGGCTCCCTTCAGCCACAGCCTCCCGCATCCGCACACGCCGTTCGACCCGGATGCCCCACTCACCGCGGGAACAATCACCTCCGCATCCGACGCTATCGGCATGGGTGACCACACGGGCACCCATGTGGACTCTCTTTCCCATGTGGCTGAGGGAGGACTGCTATGGGACGGCACAGACGTCCGTGAAGCCGGAGTCCAAAGCGACCAGGCCGGCGTTCTGGCCAAAAACCCGGAACTGCAGCCCATCGTTGCACGGGGAGTGCTACTGGACTTTCCCGCCCTGCGCGGGGCTGCCCTCCCCGCAGATACACGCCTAACCCCCTATGACCTGCAGGAATGCGCTTCCGCGCAGGGAGTCGAGCTTCAGGACGGCGACGCGGTGCTGCTGAGGACGGGATGGGACGGACTGTACGCACAGCCCGAACAATTTCTCCGCCCGCCCTTCCCTGGTCCCGAAATTGAAGCCGCAAAATTCCTTGGCGGGCTGCGGGCGAGTGTCGTCGGTTCGGACACGATGGCCTTTGAGGCCGCCCCCGCTGTTGTTCCCCTCGCTGTCCACGCCGAACTGATAGTCCGAAACGGCATTCAGATCATGGAGATGCTGAATCTTCGGGAACTGGCCCGGCGCCGCATCTACACCTTCACGTTCGTTCTTGCGCCGCTGCGAATCAGCGGCGGTACAGGCTCTCCGGTGAATCCGCTGGCACTTATTGATTGAGTGGACAGCGCCCTCTGATGGTCTCTCACAGAGAGGGCGACTAACGTTAGTGCCGCCTGCTGCTCGTTCAGCAGGCGGCACTAATGTTTAGACCAGCACCGGGGCGGTGGCAAATTTTAGGACACGGCTTCAAGGATCTGGCGGGCAGAGTCCCGCTCTTCTTTGGTGAAAGCTACCTTCCAGAGCAGTGAGCGAAGCGTCTCGCTCTCTTCTGCAGTCAGGCTGTCAAGTGCTTCTGCCGTTGCACTGGCGACAGCGGATGCGGCGGCGGCATTGAGCTTTTCTCCCTTGGCCGTAGCGACGAGGACCTTCAAGCGGCGATCGCGGGGATCTGGACGGCGCCGCACAAGCTTTTGGTTCTCCAGCTCGTCAATGAGCGGAACAATTTGGCTGGGATCAAGGCTGAGAAAGTCCGCCAGTTCCCGTTGCGTAGGTTCCAGTCCCTGGCAGGCCAGTGACAGGACGGAGTAGGTGCGCACTCGCAGGCCGAACTCCGCAAGCGCTGCGTTTGCCTTAGCGGATCCCATGGCCCGTGCACGAGCTGCCAGGAACTCAACGTTCGCCGCAAGATCCGAGTTCAGCAGTCTCGTAGCTTCACGGGCAGCTGGAGCATTATCGGGACCGGCGCTCATATACGTCCTCCATGGGCCCCGATAGCGTCAGGGTCCGTTCCGTTCGAACTCTCAATGCTTAATGGTCTCATGCAATGGACTTCTCGCTGATATAGGCTCGGGTCACGGAAATATCTTTATCGCCGTGACCGGCCTCGACGAGCTGCGTAAAGGCCTGGTGGAGATAGCGCAGCTGTCCGGCGTCCACGGCAGCGCTGGACGCTGCGTCCTGGGCGGCGGCAAGATCCTTCACCATGAACTTGGCCATGCCCGAGGGCGTGTAGTCCTCCTCGGCGAAGCGCCGGGCCCGGGTTTCCAGTATCCGGCTTCCGGCGTAACCTCCTGAGAGCAGCTCCAGGAGCTTGGCGACGTCGATGCCGGCACGGTGCGCAATGACAGATGCTTCTCCAATGGCCATCACTGTAGCGGCAACTATCAGTTGGTTGCAGGCTTTGGCAACCGATCCTGCGCCCAGTGGGCCTAGCAGTACGGGTCTGCCGCAGGCCCGCAGAACGGGTACGGCCCGGGCGTAATCCTCCGGGTCCCCACCGGCCATGATGGACAGGTTACCGGCGACGGCGCCTTCCTCCCCGCCGCTGACCGGCGCGTCGATGGTGCGCAGGAGGCCGCCGGTCAGTTCATCTGCCCGGGCGGCAACCCGGCGTGCGTCCCCGGCAGAGATGGAGGAGCAGATGACCAGCGTGGCCGGTGCGGTGATGCCGGCAGCGATGCCGTCGGGTCCACTGAGGACCTCGAGGATCTGCGGGGCATCGCCAAGCATGAGAATGATGACCCTGCACTCCGCCGCCAGTTGGCGGGGCGAGGGGGCCCACGCGGCTCCTTGGTCAATCAGGTCCTTGACCCGGTCGGGGGACCGGTGGTGGAGTGACACGGCGGCGCCGGCTTTGAGGAGGTTCCGGGCCATGGGCCCGCCCATGATTCCGACGCCGATGACGCCCACACGCCCAGTGACTGTGGGCGTGCGGGCGGGATGGCCTGCGGTCATGACCGGACGTCGCTCTGTTGGCGGGTCAGGCGGGCCTGGAATTCCGACTTCGTGAGGACGTCGCGGTTGACAACGAACTGCGGGGCGCGGGACTCAATGGCGTCAATGACTGCACGGACGGCGCTGCCGCCGTTGCCCAGGGACATTTCATCTGTCCAGGCGATTGAATGGGGCGTGAGGATCACGTTGTCCATGCCGATCAGTGCGCTGTCCGTGCTGAGCGGTTCGGTTTCAAAAACGTCCAGGGCCGCTCCGGCAATCGTGCCGCTCCGGAGGGCATCGATCAGCGCGGCTTCATCGACGATCGGGCCGCGTGAGACGTTCACGAGGCGGGCTGCGGGCTTCATCTGTGCCAGGAAGTCGCTGTTGATCAGGTGGAATGTTTCGTCGGTGAGGACGGCCATGACGACGACGACGTCCGATGCCGCTGCGATGTCAGCGATGCCGGTCAGGCGGACACCCAGGGCTTCTGCCCTTTCCGGCGGGCAGTAGGGGTCGTACGCGATGACTGTGGTACCGAAGGGCTTGAGGAGTTCGACCAGGTCTGTGGAGGTGTTGCCGAGGCCGATCAGGCCGATGGTGGTCCCGGTCAGACCCCGGCCCATCCATTCGGTGCGCCGGTCCCATTCGCCGCGGCGCAGCAGCCGGTCTTTAGCGCCGAGGTTATGCAGGCTGGCCAGAATCATGGTCAGTGCCGCGGTTGAGACGGGGCGGCGGGCACCGTCGGGGGTGATGGTGACTGCGACGGAGTTGGCGGTGCAGACAGGAAGGTCCACGGAGTCGTAGCCGACCCCGAAGCGTGCCAGCACCAAGGGCGGCTCTGTGACTCCTGCGAAGGTGTTTTTGGTGACGGCGGGGGCTGCGAAGATGACCCCGGGCCGGCCCTCGATCTGTCCTGGCGTCAGTTCGGCGGTGTTCTCCTCCAGGTATTCCCAGGCGATGCCGGCGGCTTCGAGTGCATCGAGTCCGATGTCTCCCCACACGTTGTTGCCATCGGCGTCAAGAAAATCGCGGGACACTCCAACTGGTCTGTGCATGGTGACTTCTCCTAGAAAACGGCGGTCGGGTTGACCGGTGACCCGGTGCCTGTGGGGATATTCAGAGGGGTGACGGTGAAGAGGAACTCGTACCTGCCTTCTTCACGGCAGGCTTCCGACAGGGCTTCAAGGTGCAGGTTGTCCAGCAGCGGAACGCCCATGGCGGTGATAGCCAGGATGTGGATCGGCGAGTGGATTCCCGGCGTGGGGGACGGCCTGACGTCACTGTCACCGTCGGACCCGAGCAGGCTGATGCCGCGTTCGGCGAGCAGGGGCATGGCTTCGGTGTGCAGCCCAGCGCTGGCGTCGGAGGAATCCCAGGCGCCCAATGCCTCCCGCCGCTTCATGTGGCCGGTGCGGAGCAACACGGCGTCGGCGGTGGAAATTTTCACGCCGAGCATATCTTCGGCCCTTAGCAGGTCCTCGCGGTAGATCGGTTCGCCCGGTTCCAGCCAGTCGACGTCCTTGACGACCGGCATGTCCAGCAACACGCCACGGCCGATAAAGGGGCCAAGATCGGCGACCGTACCGAAGTGGGCACCGCTGGTGTTCACGACCTCGGAGGCGCTGTTGCCGTTGAAGAGCTCACCGCGGTAAGCGATGTGGCTTAAGGCATCAAGGTGGCTGACGGCCTTTCCGTGGTAATCCACGGCGATGAAGTCCTTGTTGGTCGACGGTTCGGGCGCTTCCTTGTCCCCGAGATCGGTCATGTGGTGCAGCGCCGGCTTGTGGTTATCGGGACCGGGCACGGTGTTCCAAGGCAGTGCCGTGGTCACTGTCCGGCCTGACGACACCAGTGAGCACGCTGCGGTGACGTGTTCGGGCAGGACCCGGTTGTACGCGCCGCGGCCGGCGTTGGTCCACATGCCCCAGTTGGAGAGTTCTGTGAACAGGTGATCGAACGTCGCACGGTCAACGGTGCGGGTCTGCACCGGAGGGCGGGCGGGGTTTGTCAATGAGGTGGCTTCTTCTGGAACTGGTGGGCAAACCACGGTGTTCACCTTTCTGAAGGACTTGATGGCGCCTGGGCGCCCGGGGCGACTGGGTGAAGCCGGGCGTGCCGGTCAGCGACCAAGCCCGAGGAGGCGGACGGCGTTTTCTTTGAGGATCTTGGGACGGACTTCGTCCTTCAACGGCAGATCCGCGAACGCGCCGAGCCATTTCTGCGGAGTGATAAGAGGGAAATCGGTGCCGAAGAGGACCTTGTCCTGAAGATAGGAGTTGGTGGCCTTCACGAGGGATTCCGGGAAATACTTTGGTGACCAGCCGGAGAGGTCGATAAAGACATTGGCCTTGTGCGTGGCTATTGAGTTGGCCTCGTCCTGCCACGGTACCGACGGGTGGGCCATGATGATCTGAAAGCCCGGGAAGTCGGCGGCGACGGCGTCCAGCAACAACGGGTTAGAGTAGGCCAGCTTGATGCCATACCCGCCCGGAAGGCCGGCGCCCATGCCGTTCTGGCCGGTATGGAAAACGGCCGGCAGGCCCAGTTCCTGCAAGGTTTCCCACAGCGGGTAGAACCGTTCATCGGACGGATCGAAGCCCTGCAGAGACGGGTGGAACTTGAAACCGCGGGCACCCAACTCCAGGGCCTGGTGCTTGGCTCGTGCGATCGCGTCTTCCCCCGTGCGGGGGTCAACACTGCCGAACGGGATGAGGACATCGTTGTTTCTGGCGGCGCCGGCGATCAGCTCCGGGATGCTGTTGGGTTCGTGCTTGAGTTGGGTACGGGCATCGACGGTGAAAACGACGGCAGCCATGTTCTGTTCGCGGTATACCTCGGCGATGCGGTCCAGGGACGGGGTGCGGTCTTCGGCCTTGAAGTACTTCGCGGATGCCTCGGTGAGGGCGTCCGGGAGGGAGCCGTGGCCGCAGCTATCCACCTCCAGATGGACGTGCATGTCGATCGCGCTGATGGCCCCAACGTCGATGCCGGGCTCGTAGCGGGACACTTCAGCGCGCTCCCGCGGTCTCGGTCGGTTGCAGCTCCAGCGGCAGGGGAAGGAACTTTTCGCCGATGCTTTGCTGGTGGGCGCCAATGACCTCGGCTCCACGTTCCTGCAGCGCCTCGTAGCTCCAGCCGCCCTCGCGGTATTCGGTAACCGCCGGTTCAGGATGCGTCCAGACCTGCAGCCGGTCCCCGCCGACCCCGATGACCTGTCCACTGATGGACGCAGACTCATCCGAGGCGAGGTAGGCGATGATCCCGGCAACATCGTCGGGCGTGCCAAATCCGAGGTCGTGGCGGAAGAAAGCCGGCATAACCTCGCCCCGCTCCTCCGCCTCTACCGCTTTCTGAAAGTACGGGACGGTTTTTGTCATCGCGGTCGCGGCGACAGGGACGACAGTGTTGACGGTGACCCCGGCTTTTTTCATCTCCAGCGCCCAGGTGCGGACCATACCCACAATGCCGGCCTTCGCCGCGGCGTAGTTGGTCTGTCCAAAGGTTCCTCGCTGCCCGGTGGGCGAACCGATAGTGATGATTCTGCCGGGGATGTTGTTTTCTTTGAAATATGCAAACGCCTCGCGGACGCATGTAAACGTGCCCTTGAGGTGGACGTTGATGACAAGGTCGAAGTCTTCGTCTGTCATCTTCAGCAGGCTTTTGTCCCGCAGGATGCCCGCGTTGGTTACGAGGATGTCGAGCCGTCCAAACGCCTCTACTGCGCCGGCCACCAGAGCTTTTGCCGCGTCTGTGGTACCCACCGGTGCCACGACAGCGACGGCCTGTCCCCCGTCTTCCCGGATCTGGTTGACAGCGGCTGCAGCGGTTGCTGCGTTCACATCGTTGACGACGACCGATGCCCCGTGCCGCGCCAGCTCCCGCGCATAGGCAAGGCCAAGGCCCTGTCCGCTCCCGGTGACGATTACTACTTTCCCGTTCAAGCTCATGGCCCGCTCCCTTGCTTTCTCCATGGTTTAGTTCTGTAACCACACTCCATGAGAGGGTAGATCATTGATAAAGTCAACCATTAACTCTCTCATCCGAAACCCATTGACTTTCTCAACAATTTGTTCTCTCATTGACTTGTGAATGACACGGGACAGGGAAGTCCGGGGAAACGGCATTGGGTTCGGCGGTTGATGCGGGCCGTAATCGATTCCTGGGCCCCTGTCGTCATTGCGGGACCTGCCGGAGCAGACGGCCCTGGAAACGGGCAGCGCTTGTTGTTGTTTGAACTGGCCGGAGGTCCATACGTGGCAATAACTGCGGACTTCTGTGCAGATACGTCGGATGCTGGCCCTGCCGTGTCAGGCCCGGCATCCGCGACCCCTCATGTCGACCAGGAAGTTGAAGGCAACGAATGAGAAACACCCTCCAGTTATGTCCACGACAACCTGGTTATTGACGGCGGCCGCGCCCCCAAGCAGGGGACAACCCGCAAGAGAATGCGCCCAGCACCCGCTGCCCGTCATAATGGGCCCCAAATCATCCACATCCGTTTCTAAGTTCACAACGTCCAACCATCCAACCTTCGATGGAGATCCACCGCATGACATCCCAGACCGGCACAGCTGTTTCCTTGCACCACGTCGCCCTTTACGTCAGCGACCTGGAAAAAACTCGCAAGTTCTACACCGAGGTCATCGGCATGGAGGAGATCCCCCGGCCGGCCGACTTCGTGTTCCCCGGGGCATACTTCCGGCTCGGCACCGCCGAAGTCCACGTCGTCGTTGAAACCGAACACGGTCGCACTGCAGCCCTGTCCCCGGATTGGTCCGTTGAAGAGGTGCGCACCGGATACAGTGTGCACTTCGCTCTGAAGGTCGACTCACTTGATGACGTCCGCGAAAACCTGCGCCGCCACAGCGTAATCCCGGTCGGCGGCCCCCGCATCCGCGCCGACGGCGTCGAGCAGATCTACGTTGCGGATCCTGACGGCTACTTCATCGAGTACATCTGCTGGCTTGACCCGGAAACCGCCACCCGCCGACGTGCCGAACTCGAGGCATCCGGCGAAGCCGTTCCGGTCGCGCCGGGGCACTAGAACCAGGACCGCAACGTGACGCTCTTTGATCTGACCGGACGGATCGCGCTTGTCACCGGCAGCAGCCGGGGCATCGGCAACGCCATCGCTGCCGGCCTCGGCCGCGCCGGAGCGACCATCGTCCTCAACGGTGTCGATAAGGCCCGGCTGGAAGCCGCCAGGGAAACGCTGCAGCAGGAATTGGGCCCGGGAAAGGTGCTGGCCTCGGCTTTTGACGTCACGGACGCCGCCCAGGTCGAGGCCGCCATCGGGGACATTGAGTCCAGCCACGGACCGATAGCGATTTTGGTGAACAACGCGGGGATCCAGCGGCGCGTGCCGCTGCTGGACCTCGCTCCGGAGGACTGGGACCTGGTGTTGGCGACCAACCTCACCAGCGCCTTCCTGGTCGGCAGGGAGGCCGCCCGGTACATGACCGCCCGAGGGCACGGCAAAATTATCAACATCTGCTCCATCCAGGCAGAGCTTGCCCGCCCTACGATAGGTGCCTACACCGCATCCAAGGGTGGCCTGCGGAATCTCACCCGTGCCATGACCGCCGAGTGGGCAACCAGCGGAATCCAGATCAACGCGATCGCCCCGGGCTACATCCACACGCAGATGACCCAGCCTCTGGTCGATGACGAAGCCTTTAACTCGTGGGTGCTCGGGCGGACTCCAGCCGACCGCTGGGGAACCCCTGAGGACCTCATCGGCCCGGCCGTATGGCTGGCCTCCGACGCTTCCAACTACGTCAACGGACAAACCGTCTTTATCGACGGCGGAATGTCCGTCGTCGTCTAATAGACCCGAAGGACACCCCATGGCGACCCCAATCACCGGTGGCACGCGCGCCGTTGTCGCCCACTCCGCTGGAGACCTCCGTGTCGAACAGCGCCCCGTGGAACAGCCGCGCCCTGACGAGGCGATCATCCGGATCGCCTACGGCGGCATCTGCGGCTCCGACCTGCACTACTGGACCCACGGGGCAGCCGGCGAATCAATTCTTCGTGACCCCATGGTCCTGGGCCATGAAGTCGTCGGGACCGTCGCCGTCGCCGCCGCCGACGGCAGCGGTCCTGAACCCGGCACGGCCGTCGCCGTGCATCCTGCCACTCCGGGCGGAAGCGGCGCACGGTATCCGGCTGACCGGCCCAACCTCTCCCCTGCCTGCACCTATCTGGGAAGCGCAGCCACCCGGCCGCACCAGGACGGTGCCTTCGCCGAATACGCAGTACTGCCGACCCGGATGCTGCGGGTGCTTCCCGCGGCGATGCCTCTGCGTACCGCTGCTCTCATCGAGCC
Organism: Arthrobacter sp. 135MFCol5.1; assembly: GCF_000374865.1. Taxonomy (GTDB): domain Bacteria; phylum Actinomycetota; class Actinomycetes; order Actinomycetales; family Micrococcaceae; genus Arthrobacter. The sequence continues at coordinate 31,973 of NZ_KB895474.1, forward strand.
GGCAAGCGTCGCTTGGCACGCGGTTAGCCGGGCCGGAGACATGAAGGGCGCCAGGGCGCTGGTCATCGGCAGCGGCCCCATCGGCGCTCTCACCATCGCCGTCCTAAAAAGGGCCGGCGCAGCCGAAATCATTGCCGTGGACCTTCACGAAAAGCCTCTGGACATAGCCCGGCAGCTTGGAGCCACCCACACGATCAACGCCCGGGACGCCGAAGCCGCAGCGTCCGTGGAAGCAGACGTGACCATCGAATCCTCCGGAAGCCCCAAGGGATTGGCCTCAGCGTTGCGCGGCACAATGCGCGGCGGCCGCGTCATCATGCTTGGCCTGCTCCCCTCCGGAGACCAGCCGGTTCCCATCTCACTGGCCATTACGCGCGAACTTGAACTTGTTGGCTCGTTCCGTTTCAACAATGAAATTGACGAGGTAATCGCCGCCCTTGCCGACGGCAGCCTGCACATCGAACCCGCCATCACACATGAGTACCCGTTCGAACAGGCCCTGGAAGCATTCAGCGTTGCCAAAGACGCGCAAATTTCCGGGAAAGTCCTACTCCGCTTCTAAACCGTCCGGGCACCCCAGCCATCCTCCAGCTCACCATCCACGTCAAGGAGACCCAATGCCGTCCACAGTTGTAGACTTCGACACCCTGCTCACCCTCTCCGGTAAAGACCTCGGCGTCACCGATTACCGCGAAATCTCCCAGCAGCAGGTCAACCTGTTCGCCGACGCGACAGATGACTACCAGTGGATCCACGTGGACCCCGAACGCGCCAAGGACGGCCCCTTTGGTGCCCCCATCGCCCACGGCTTCCTTACCCTGTCCCTGATCATCCCGTTCTGGGGCGAGCTGTTCGACGTCGACGGCGTCACCACAAAGGTCAACTACGGGCTGGACAAGGTCCGATTCACCTCGCCCGTTAAGGTCGGCTCCAAGGTCCGCATGAAGGGCGGGATCGCGGAGGTCACCGAGGTCAAAGGCGGCGCACAGATCAAAGTCAACGCCACCATCGAGATTGAAGGCCAGGAACGACCCGCTGTCGTCGCCGAATTCCTCGCCCGCTTCTACAAGTAGGAAACGGCGGAGGGCCCTTAGGCGCTGGCCGCGTGACCTGTCACCATCACTTCCACCAAAGGACGGTACCTTCATTGCAGCAAGGTACAAGGAGGAACCTTGCATAACTTCGGAGTTGGCTCCTGGCTGCACCGACGCATGTCAAAGAGCGGAACCAAGCTGGCCCTGATCGCCGGTGACCGTAAAATTTCCTACGCGGAACTGACTGAACGCGCAGACAAGCTCGCCAACGCGCTCCGGCTGCGGGGCGTCCGACGCAGCGACCGGGTCGCCTACCTCGGAGAAAACGACCCCTCATTCGTCGAAACGTTCTTTGCCTGCGGCCTCCTCGGCGCCATATTCGTCCCGCTCAACACCCGTCTCGCCGCCCCTGAACTGAAATTCCAACTCGAAGACAGCGGCGCACGCCTGCTGATTAATGGCGCCGAGCTGGAAGCCCTGGCCACAGCCGCTGCCACCGGCGCTGCCGTGAACCGGCGGATCGTCGTCGGCGCCGCCCCGGAGACGGAGGCAACCGGCGTCGAGGACTACGACACCGTCTTGAAGCAAACGCCCCCCAACTTCATCGACGAAAGCATCACCCTGTCGGACCCGGGGATGATCCTTTACACCTCCGGCACGACAGGATTTCCCAAGGGCGCACTGCTCACGCACGGCAACATTACGTGGAACTGCATGAACACCCTGGTCGACGTGGACCTGAACCGCAACGACGTGGCCTTGATGATCTCTCCGCTCTTCCATGCCGCCTCCCTAGACATGGGCCTTCTGCCCATGCTCCTGAAAGGCGGAACGGTGGTACTGGAAGCAAAATTCGATCCGGGACGAGCCCTGACGCTGATCCAGGAGCACAAGGTCACCACACTCAACGGGGTGCCTACGACGTTCCAGATGCTCTGTGAACACCCCGCCTGGGCCAGCACCGACATCAGCTCGCTCGAAAAACTGACCTGTGGCGGCTCAGCCATCCCCACACGGGTGATAGAGGCCTACGAGGCCAGAGACATCGGCTTCACGAGCTGCTATGGCATGACCGAGGCCTCCCCCGGCGTCACCATGCTGCCCATTGAACGGTCCCGGGAGAAAATCGGTTCCGCCGGCCTCCCGCACTTCTTTACTGACATGCGCATCGCTGACCCGCTCGGAGCACCCGTAGCTCCAGGGGAAGTCGGAGAAATCCAGATCTCCGGACCCAACGTCATCAGCCAGTACTGGAACCGGGCGCAGGAAACACGGGACTCCTACGCCGAAGGGGGCTGGTTCAGATCCGGGGACATGGGCTATACAGATACCGAAGGATTCCTCTTCGTATCCGACCGGCTCAAAGACATGATCATTTCCGGCGGCGAAAACATCTACCCTGCCGAAGTTGAGGCAGCCATCCTCCAACTGGACACCGTGGCATCGGTGGCTGTGATCGGCGTTCCGGATGAAAAGTGGGGTGAAGTGCCCAAAGCGATCATCACCCTCCACGCAGGCTCGACCCTGACCCAGGAAGATCTGCGTTCCCACCTCGAAGGCAAGCTCGCACGCTACAAAATCCCCAAGGCAGTCGTCTTCGTCGACGACATGCCCCGGACCGCAAGCGGCAAAATCAGGAAGAGGGACCTGCGCCAGCAGTTCTCCGCATAGCGCACCGCCCTGTGAAAGCCCCCGGGTTCCTGCTGAAGGAAGTCACCTGTTGGAGTCCCGGCAGTGGAACAGGTGAACCGGCAGGAGGTCAACAAATTCCCGCACGACCTCAAACCACGAACAACTCCGCTCGACCCGTTTCCGCCCACGATGGTTCCGTTCAAGGGAATACATACAAGGGCGATCACTATATCTAGCGCACTGAAACCAGACCACTATGGCCTTCTATTGGCCCCCGTAACGAAGCGAGACACCGCCATGGCAGCACGCAAAATCATCGCCACGCAGGTGGCCATCATGGGCGCCGGCCCCGCCGGGCTGATGCTCTCCCACCTCCTCGCCAAGGCCGGCATCGAGTCCACCGTCATCGAGGTCCGCAGCCACAAAGAGATTTCCGAAACTGTCCGCGCCGGCGTCCTGGAACACGGGACGGTGAACATGCTGGTGGACAGCGGTGTTTCGGACCGCGTGCTGCGCGACGGTGACCGGCACGACGGCATCGAACTGCGCTTCAACGGCGAAAGCCACCGCGTCGACTTCAAAGAGCTGGTAGGGGAGTCCGTGTGGCTCTACCCGCAGACCGACGTGTTCCTCGACCTCGCCGCGCGGAGGAAGGACGACGGCGGCGACGTCCGCTACAGCGTCAAAGACACCACCGTCCACGACCTCGAAGGTAAGCCGAAGGTCCGGTTCACCGACGCCGACGGCGTGGAGTACGAGATCCAGGCCGATTTCCTGGTGGGTGCCGACGGCTCCCGCAGCCACTGCCGGTTCCAGATCCCGGAGGCCCACCGCAAGTGGTACTTCCACGAGTACCCGTTCGCATGGTTCGGCATCCTGGCCGAGGCTCCCCGCAGTTCCGACGAACTGATCTACGCCAACTCGGCCAACGGCTTCGCCCTGATCAGCCAGCGTACGGAGACGGTCCAGCGGATGTATTTCCAGTGTGATCCCAAGGAGAACGTGGCGGAGTGGGACGATGACCGGATCTGGGCCGAATTCCGGAGCCGCGTCAACGGGAACGGCTTCGAGCTCAAGGAGGGCCCGGTCATCGAGAAGATGGTCCTGCCGTTCCGCAGCTTCGTCCACACCCCCATGCGCCACGGCAACCTGTTCCTCGCCGGGGATGCCGCACACACTGTGCCGCCCACCGGAGCCAAGGGCCTGAACCTGGCCATCAACGACGTCAAGGTCCTCTTCGAGGGGCTGGACAGCCACTACAACTCCGGATCGGGACACCTGCTGGACACCTACAGCGACCGCGCCCTGGA
>NZ_KB895475.1 GCF_000374865.1 Arthrobacter sp. 135MFCol5.1
ATCCGGCCGGTGGAGTAGAGTCCGGCGTTCAGGGAGGACAGGGCGGCGGTGAGGACGACGAGGTTCATGATGACGTCTACGCCTTGGACGCCGATGGAGCCGAAGAACGTCACGAAGGGGCTGACGCCTTTTTGGTAGGTGGTGTAGGGGAGCAGGAGGGCGAGGAGGATCACGGAGCCGACGTAGAACACGGCGATGCGGAAGACCACGGAGTTGATGGCTTTGGGCATGATTTTTTCGGGGTTTTCGGTTTCGCCGGCGGCGGTGCCGACGAGTTCGATGGAGGCGTAGGCGAACAGGACCCCTTGCATGAGGATGATCATGGGCAGCAGGCCGGTGGGGAAGATCCCGCCGTGGTCGGACAGGAGGCTGATGCCGACTTGTTGGCCGTCCACGGGGGTGCCGAAGATGACGAAGTAGGTGCCGATGATCAGGAACGCGACGAGGGCGGCGACTTTGATCAGGGCGAACCAGAATTCCATTTCGCCGAAGACCTTGACCGAGACGAGGTTCAGGGCGAGGACGACGAGGAGGGCGGTCAGGGCCCAGGCCCACTGCGGGACATCGGCCATCCAGGGGATGTAGTTGCCGAAGAAGTGCATGTAGAGGGCGGCGGCGGTGATGTCCACGATGGTGGTGGTGGCCCAGTTGATCCAGTAGAACCAGCCGGAAACGAACGCGGCTTTCTCGCCGAAGAATTCACGGGCGTAGGAGACGAAGGAGCCTGAGGAGGGCCGGTGCAGGACCAGTTCGCCCAGGGCGCGCAGGATCAGGAACGCGAAGAACCCGCAGACCGCGTACGCGATGACCAGGGACGGGCCCGCGGCGTTCAGCCGGCCGCCGGCGCCCAGGAACAGGCCGGTACCGATCGCACCGCCGATCGCGATCATCTGGATCTGCCGCGGCTTGAGGTTCTTGTGGTAACCCTTGTCCTCCGCATGCAGGGAAGTCTCGGACGCATGCGCGTGACCACCATCAATTACATGGTCTGGAAGGGGGGAATTTGTCATGGGAGTGTCCTTCGGGGATGTGGGGGGCCCACGGCCGCCTGGTTCCCTGGCCGGGCTTGCGGGGCCAGGGGGCGGAGGGGGACTACTTGCTGAGGTTTGCCAGGCGTTCGGGGCTGAGGAGGTCCTGGAGCTGGGCATCGGTGAGGAGCCCGTGCTCAAGGACCAGTTCAGCCACGCCCTTGCCGGTGGCAAGTGCTTCCTGCGCGATGGCGGTGGCGGTGGCGTAGCCGAGGTGGGGATTCAATGCGGTGACCAGGCCGATGGACTGCTCCACGGTACGGCGCAGGTGTTCGGTATTGGCGGTGATCCCTCTGATGCAGCGGGCCGTGAGGGTGCGGCAGGCGGCTTCCAGGTGGGAGATGCTCTTGTGGAGGCTGTGGACGATGATCGGTTCGAAGGCGTTGAGCTGAAGCTGCCCGGCTTCGGCGGCCATGGTGATGGTGACGTCGTTGCCGATGACCTCATAGGCCACCTGGGAGACCACTTCGGGGATGACCGGATTGATCTTTCCGGGCATGATCGAGGAGCCGGACTGGACGGCGGGAAGGTTGATCTCGCCGAAGCCGGCGCGGGGTCCTGACGAGAGCAGGCGCAGGTCGTTGCAGATCTTGGACAGTTTGACCGCAACACGCTTGAGCACGCCGGAGAGGTGCACGAAGGCCCCCACGTCCTGGGTGGCTTCAATCAGGTCGACGGCGGTGACCAGCGGCAGGCCGGTGATCTCCGCCAGGTGCCGGCAGGCCGCGTCGGCGTAACCCGCCGGGGCGTTCAGGCCGGTGCCGATGGCGGTGGCGCCGAGGTTGATCTCATGAATCAGCAGTTCGGCCTCCGCCAGGCGGAGCCGGTCCTCGCCGATGGTGACGGCGTAGCTGCCGAACTCCTGGCCCAAGGTCATGGGGACTGCGTCCTGCAACTGCGTGCGGCCCATCTTGACCACGGTGCGGAACTCCATGGCCTTGGCGGCGCAGGCGTCCTCGAGTTCTTCGAGTGCGGCCAGCAGCTCGCGGGCGGCAAAGATGGTGCCCAGCTTCACGGCCGTGGGGTACACGTCGTTGGTGGACTGGCTGAGGTTGACGTGGTCGTTCGGGTGCAGCCTGGCGTAGTCGCCCTTGGGGTGGCCGAGGATTTCCAGGGCACGGTTGGCGATGACCTCGTTGGCGTTCATGTTCGACGACGTCCCGGCACCGCCCTGGACCACGTCCACCACGAACTGGTCGGCAAGCCGGCCGGCCATGACGTCCTGGCATGCCTGCTCGATGGCATCGGCGCGGTCGGCGTCCAGCAGTCCGAGTTCACGGTTGGTCCGTGCGGCCGCGAGCTTGACGGCGGCGAGCCCGCGGACCAGGTGCATGTTGGAGGACAGTTTTTGGCCGGTGATGGGGAAATTCTCTACGGCCCGGAGAGTGTGCACGCCCCAGTAGGCGTTCGCCGGTACGTCGCGGTCGCCGAGCAGGTCGTGCTCGGAACGGACGTCGGCGGCGGTGTCAATGATGGTCATGGAGTCCTCACAGGGCTTCGTTGTCGGGCGTGGACGGGGTGGTATCCAAGAAATCGGTGGCCAGCAACTGCCCCACTTGGTGGCCGCCGCCCAGGACGGGGGCGGTGGCGATACCGGCGAACGGTTCGATGTCCACGCCCAGCGCATCCAGCAGGCGGACGGTGGCGGGCATCCGGGCGCGGTCGCCGCCGTCGGAAATCTTGACGGCTGCTGCACCGCCGTTGGCCAGGCCCACCAGCTGGACGCCTTCGAAGCCGTCCTTGGCCACGGCCCCCGGGAGCAGCCGCATCAGGTCGGTGACGTCCCGGCCTTCACCGGCAACCATGTCGGGGTGCTGCTGCATGGCCAGCCCGACGGCGGCTTCCGCGCTTCCGGAGCCGGGCCCGCCGTCGTCGTGCGTGGCTGCAAGGGACGCCGCCCGGGCGATCCGGCCGAACGCGCGGGCCATGCCGCCCAGGGTGAGGGCAAACAACGGGGTGCCGCAGCCGTCGGTGCTCAGGGCAGCGGGTGACTCTCCCGTCAGCTCGGTGACGGTCCGCGCCACGAGCTGCTGCAGCGGGTGGGAGGGATCCAGGTAGCCCCGGACGGGCCAGCCGTTGATCACGCAGGTCGCGGCCATGGCGGCGTGCTTTCCGGAACAGTTCTGGGTGGTCTGCGTGGGGCCGCCGCCGGTGCGCAGCCAGTCCTCACGTTCGGCGGTGCCGTAGGGGAGGTCGGAGCTGTTCTCAAGGTCGGTGGCGGCCAGCCCGTGCAGATCGAGGATGCGCCGGGTGCCGTCGCGGTGCGCCGCGGAGCCCGAGTGGCTTGCGGCGGCGAGGGCCAGGAGGTCGGCCGGAAGGTCCAGACCGGCCCGGACCATGGCGACGGCCTGGAGCGGCTTGAGCGCTGACCTCGGGTAGAAGGGGGCCTGGGGATCACCGGCGGTTGCCGCCACGGACCCGTCAGCCGCGAGGGCGATTGCCGAGCCGTAGTGCACGCTCTCCACGAGGCCGTCACGGACGGCGGCCACCAGCGGGGTGTGGTGCGGCAGGGCCGCCTCACCCAGGGCAGCGGTGCGGGCAGCGGAAAACACGGGGGATGGCATGGCGTCCTTGGAAAGGTTGGTTGGATGTGTCTAATTGTTGAGGATGGAGTCCAGGGCGGCGCCCACGGCTTCCAAGTGGTGGGCCATGGCGGCGCGGGCCTTGTCCGCGGAGCCTGCCTCGATGGCGGCCAGGATCTGCTGGTGTTCCACGTCGGAGGCGTGCTGGCGGTCGGCCACCATGTTCAGCGTTTCGGACTGGTGGGCCAGCGCGTCACGGATGTCCGTCACCACGCTGGCGAAGACCTTGTTGCCGCTGGCGCGGGCGATGGCGGCATGGAAGGAGGAGTCCAGGGCCACCCAGGACTCGGGGTCGGTTTCCGTGGCCATGGCCGCCACGATGTCGCGAAGGGTATCCAGTTCTTCAGGGGTGCGCCGCTGTGCGGCCAGTCCGGCGGCGGGGACCTCGATGTGCGGGCGGGCCTCGGTCAGGTCCCGCGCCGAGTACTGCCCCAGGGTCAGGTCGTTGGCCACCTTGCCGGCAATGACGAACGTGCCTTTGCCGGTCCGGGTAACCGTCAGGCCCAGGGCGGTGCAGGAACGGAGCGCTTCCCGGATGACCGAGCGGCTGACCCCGTATTGCTGGGACAGTGTGGCCTCCGAGCTGAGCTTGCTGCCCACCGGAAGGGTGCCGGACTCGATGTCCGCGCGGAGGGCGTTGAACACCGCCTCGGCAGCGCTCAGCCGGGCAAGGGGACGGTAAGCAGGCTGTCCTGCTGTCCGGCTGTCTGACAGGTTCACGCCTTAAATATGGCACCCGTCACAGTCACTGTCAAGCCCTCCCTAGTCCTGCCGTTGCTCCGCGGCGCGGTGGTGTTGCCGCCGTCGCCGTGAGCGGAAGTGCCAGGCAACAAGCGCGGCCACCGCCACCGCGGCGATGACGACGGCGATGTCCCGGCCGGCTGCCTGGGCCACGGCTTCATAGGAGTTGCCGGCCAGGAAACCCAAGAGGACGAAGCCGATGCCCCACACCACGCCGCCCGCCGCGTTGTAGGCAAGGAAGCGGCCGTACGGCATCCGCGAAGTTCCGGCCAGGGCGGGCATGACCGCCCGGAAGAAGGCGGTGAAGCGCCCGAGGAAGACGGCGGAGCCGCCCCGGCGGCGCAGCAGGTCCTGGGCGTTCTGCAGCTTTCCGGAGTGCCGGGCCAGCGCCCTGGTCTTCAGGATGCGGCTGCCCAGGTGCTTGCCCACCTCGTATCCCACGCTGTCGCCCACGATCGCGGCGGCGACCACCAGGGCCATCATCGCCCCCAGCTGGACTTCGCCCCGGCTGGCCACCACTCCGCCCAGGACGGCCGCGGTTTCTCCCGGGATGACGAAGCCGATGAACAATGCGTCCTCGGCAAAGACGAGACAGAACACCGCGATGTACGCCACCAGGGGGCTGACGTTCATGAGGCCATCGATGAACCCCGTCATGGCAGCAACCCCAGGCCCGCATCGCCGGGCTGAACACCGCACCGGCGAACGGAGGACGCGGCACGTGCCGCGGGCGCAGCGCCGATCGGGCGGGTGGGGGCGGACGTCACGGTAGAGCCTTCTTTGGCCGGCGGTCAGGTACGTACGAGTATGCGCCTTTGCGCCTGGAAATTCCCTGACAGTTTGGTCCCCCCAGCCCTGCTCATCGCTGCCGGCGGAAAGCCGGTGGGCGGCGCTGATTCAACCCTAGAGGTGCTGGATGCCCGCCCGCTGCATGGCATCACGGTAGGTTTCCACGCTCTTGGCCAGGAGTTCTTCCTGCTTGGCCTCTGAAACAGCAAAGGCCCTGCCGCCGAGGGCGGAGGCCTTGTAGATTTTGATGCCGCTGTTCTTCAGCGACGAGTGGTAGGTCTTCTCAAAGAGAGTCAGGAACGTCGAGGCGTCCGTGCCGTGCGCGATGACGGCAGAGACCCGGGAATTGATCTTGAGGAACTGGCGGAAGGGACGCAGGCCGTCGGTTTTCTCCTGGACGCTCAGCGCCGACGGGCTGCCGCTGTCGCGGATCCAGGGGTAGGCGTTCCACGGCATGACGTACTGCGGATCCAGTTCGGCGAGTTCGTAGATCTGGGTGGCGCGGCGGGCTGCCTCGTCGTCGTTGTAGAGCGAGACGAACCCGGATTCGGTGCCCTTGCCCGGGCTGGCCTGGAGGCTGATGATTCTGCACTCGTCTTCGTCATGCACGGGGTCGATGTAGGGGACGGTGGAACCGGGCTTCTTTTCCATCAGTTCTTCGCAAAGTTGGGTCACCTTCGCGATGTTCGGTTCCTGTAGCAGGGCCTTTTTTTCGTCCCAATCAATTGTCACGATTTCTCCCTTTGCAGCGAGGCGTCCAGAATCAGGCGTCCTCTGTCACTCTACGCTTCCGCGGCGAGCGGTGGGCACACTTGATTTTTGGCCGGGGCCAGCCTAGTGGCGGCCCCGCAGGTGCTGGTTGTGGAGCGCATCGAGCTGCTCGTCGGTCAGTTCATCGAAAGCCACGGCTTCCCGCTTGTCGCTGCGCGAGAAGCGGATGAACATAAGGATGATCAGCGGCAGGTCCACCACCTCGCAGATGAACCAGAGCAGATTCCCTGCGAACTGCTGGTCCTGGAGGGCGTCCCGGAACCACCACTGGGGATCCTGGACGGTCAGTGCATGGTCGAGGACCTGGCCGTTGAGGCTGAGGAGGATGCCGGGCACGGCGTCGATGAGCAGCTCAATGAACACGAACATGAATTCCAGGGTCAGGTAGGCGCTGGACCGTTGGAAGTTGGATTCTTCGATGATGGGCAGTGCCATGAGCATGCCCAGCAGGGGGACGCCGAGCGTGAGCAGTGCGTCGGCCGCGGGGCTGGTCCGCAGCGTGTAGAAGGCGGGGGTGAGGAAAGTGGAGAAGAGCGCCAGCCCCAGCAGGGGTGCGCCGAATGAATTGCTGACGAACCGCACCAGACGGCTGGAGAGCACGGCGTCGAAGACCCTAATTCCGTGGGCCGGCAACGCCGCACGCGCCAGCGTCAGCGGCTTGCCCAGGCCGATGAGCAGTGGGACCACAAAGAGCAGCAGCGAAATCTTGAGGGTGAAGGCCCATCGTTGCTGCGGGCCGTACACGCCGGTGAAACCGCAGGTCAGGATGACGAAAGTACCAAGGCCCAGGACGTAGAACGCCACCGCGCGCCAGGCCGGCCACCGGTGGCCATTCCGTCCGGCTGAACGCATCCCCCACCCGTAGAGGACTCCGGCCGCAACGACGAAAGCCGTGGAGGCCCAGTCCAGGCGCCAGGAGGAAACGAGGATCTCAAGGGGTGGCACGCGGCAATGGTAGCCAGTCTTCCTGGGAGGAGGATGGGCGTTTACCGGAAACCGGGGCTGCACTGCCGGGATGCTGTTCAATGTGAGGATGCAGTTCACCAGGAAGGGCCTGAAAGACGACGGCTTCTTGGGCTTCCGGCCCCTGAAGGACCTTGACGTCATGCGGGTCCCGCGGGGAACGGGTATTTTCGCCGTGATAGCGCCCGACACGTTCCAGCCGGAATTCCTGACAAAGAGCACCGCCGGTGTCTTCAAGAAGAAAGATCCCTCCCTGACGGAGCGGGACCTTCGAGCGGCCTGGCTGGACACCGCAGCCGTCCTGTACCTCGGCAAAGCCGGTCCGGGCAGCAAGGGCAACCGCGGGCTGAGGCGGCAGATCCAGGAGTTCCTGGACTTCGGACACGGAAAGCCGCCGGGCCACTGGGACGGCCGGCTCATCTGGCAACTCAGGGATGCGGGCGCGCTGCTGGTTGCCTGGAAGGAAATGGCCGCCGAAACCCTCAACCAGGCCGAGGCGGATTACCACACGGGCTTTGTCGAGGAATACGGGAAACTGCCGTATGCGAACCTGGTGCGGGCCCGCACCAAAAGCTGACCCAGGGCAGGGCAGGGCAGGGCAGGTCAGGCCGGCCCCTTGAGGCGCTCCATCTCCCGGCGGTCCTTCTTGGTGGGCCGCCCGGCGCCCCGGTCGCGCTGCGGGAGTCCCAGTGCCGGCAGGACGGGCCGTGGGGGAGTGTGGTCCGTAAAGCAGTGGGAGGCGGCCTCGGCTCCCACCCGCTTGGCGATCAGCCGCCGGACCTCAAGGATGCGCTCGTACCCGGACATGCGCACCGTCACCGTGTCTCCCGTGACCAGCGTCGCGGAAGCCTTGGCGGGACTGCCGTTGAGGCGGACATGCCCGGCGCGGCAGGCGGCAGTGGCGGCCGACCGTGTCTTGTAGGCGCGGACGGCCCACAACCACGCATCGATTCGGACGCTGGCGGGGGAGGAAGGGAGGCTGGTCATGATTGGCACCGAGTATAGCCCCGGGCCCGCCGGCTTCACTCCACCGTGACCGTGACCCGCTGCACCACGTTGTTGCCCATCCCCTGGTAGTTCCAGTTCTGCTCCAGCGGCTGGGTGGCGCCGGTGGTGTCGCTGGCGCGGCAGGCCAGGAGATGCTCACCGGGCGCGGCCTCCCACTGTATGCTCCACCCCCGCCACGCGTAGCCGCCCGCGGGCTTGTCCAAACGGGCAGGCAGCCACGTGCCATCAACGGCCACCTCAACGCCGGCCACGGCACCTTCCCCCGACCAGGCGCGGCCCTGCAACATGACCGGGCCTGGGCGGACAAACCGCCGGCGGGTGAAGAAGTCCGGGATACCCGGCGGAACCATCAGCGAACGCACCCTGATCCTCGAAACCGGCCTGCCGGCGTCGTCCGCGGTGGCCTGGTACCGGTAGGCGGACTGCTGCTGGAACCCGGTGAACGGCTCCCTGGCCACTTCGATCGACTCCAGCCACTTGACGCTGGCCATCCCGTACCAGCCCGGAACCACCAGCCGCAGCGGGTACCCATGCTGCGGCGGCAGTTCGGCGCCGTTCATGGCGTAGGCAAGGACGACGTCGGGACGCAGGGCTTCGCGGACCGGAAGGCTGCGCGCGAAGTGGTGCGGGACGCCGCCTTGAACACCCGCGTCCGCGCCGGTGAAGACCACTTCCAGGGCGCCGGGCAGTATTCCCGCCTTATCCAGGAGATAGGCCAGCGGAACACCGGTCCATTGCGCCGTGCCCACCGCTTCCAGCACCCACGGCTGGCTGAGGGGCCGCGGCTCCAGCAGCGACCTGCCGTTGCCCGCGCACTCAAGGGTGACCGGGACGGTGATGGCCGGGGCCCTGCGGAGGGCTGCGAGGTTCAGCTCCAGGGCCCGTTCCACCGCACCCCGGATCCGCAGGTGCCAGGACGTGGCCTGGATGTCCGGGATATCGAAATGCGTGAGTACGTAGTGCAGCCCGGGAGGCGTGAGGTCGCGGCGGAGCGCTTCCAGCGGCATTGAATGGTTGCGGGCGGAGAGCTGCAATTCCTCGGGAGTAAGGGGACCCTCCGACGGGCCCGCGGATACCGGCGGGGCTTCCGCAGCCGGTGGCTGGCTGTGTTCTCTGGTCTGTGTCATGGCGCCGGGATTCTGTGGGCCGTGCTCCGCCGGGGTGGCGGCGCCTAGGCACTGGTCTACGCCGGGATCCCCGGTCCGTCAACAGCCCACGGACCGGGGAGCGGAGCGCTACAGGACGGGCCGCGTCAGGAACTCGGCCAGGCTGATGGGGTCCTGGCCGGTCAAGCCGTGCACGTCAGGTGAAAGCCCTGCCATTTCGCCGGCCGCCATGGCCGTGTACGTACTCACCCATGCGTCCAGCTGCCATTGCGGAGCGCCGTAGGACGCCCGGGAGGCGTAGGCTTCCTCCACTGTCTCCGGGTGGTAGCTGACGGTCCGTCCGGTTCCGTCGCTCAGCACCCGGGCGGCCTGCGCCATGGTCAGTTCTTCCGGCCCGGTCAGGTTGTAGGTCATTCCCTTGTGGATCGCCGGGTCGCGGAGCACTGCGTGGGCGGAGCGGGCCACATCCTCCCGTGCCACCCCGGAAAACACGCCGTCACCGGCGGGCCCGCGGATCACGCCGTCCTCTCCGGCCATGAGCGGCAGGAAGTCCAGGTAGAAGTTGTCCCGGAGGAACGTGAAGTCCATACCGGAGGCCTTGATCCGCTCCTCCGTGGCGTAATGGTCCCGGGCCAGGGTGAACGTGGCATCCGGCGCGGCGCCGTAGAAGGACGTGTACACCACATGCTGGACTCCCGCGTCGGCGGCTGCGTCCACGAACGCATAATGCTGCTGCAGCCGGTCCTCGGCCTCGGCAGCGGAGACCATGAACAGGAGCTTCACTCCATCCAGGGCCTGCCGGGACGCCGCACCGTCGCCGTAGGGACACACCACGGCGGAGGCCCCTGCCAGTTCCGGCGCCCGGGCCGGGTCGCGCACCAACAGCCGCTGCGCGAAGCCGGACGTGGCAAGTTGCCGCGACAGCATGCCGCCCAGGCCTCCGGTGGATCCGGTGACCGCCAGCTCAGGAAGATCGGCCGGGGCGGCCATTCAGGCTTCCCGGGTGGCAGGCGACTTGGTCTGGGCCGGGTCGCGTTCGGCCAGGCCGCCGATGGCGTCGTCAATCTTCTTGAGGACCTCGGCATCCAGCCTCACCCCTGCCGCCGCAACGGTGTCGGCGATCTGTTCCGGCCGGGACGCACCCACGATGGCGGACGCCACGTTCGGGTTCTGGAGGACCCACGCAACGGCGAGCTGCGGCATGGTCAGGCCGGCTTCGGCGGCAATCGGCTTCAGGTCCTGCACGCCGGCCAGGACGTCGTCGCGCATCCACCGCTCAATCATCTTGGCGCCGCCCTTTTCATCGGTGGCGCGGCTGCCTTCCGGGGCCGGCCGGCCGGGAAGGTACTTGCCGCTGAGGACGCCCTGGGCCATGGGCGACCAGACGATCTGGGATACCCCCAGCTCTTCCGACGCCGGGACCACTTCCGCTTCGATGACCCGCCACAGCATGGAGTACTGGGGCTGGTTGGAGATGAGCTGGAAGCCGAGTTCCTTGGACAGCCGGTGCCCTTCACGGAGCTGGTCGGCGGTCCACTCGCTGACGCCGATGTAGAGCGCCTTGCCTTGCCGGACGATGTCCGCGAACGCCTGCATGGTCTCTTCCAGCGGCGTCTCGAAGTCGTAGCGGTGGGCCTGGTAGAGGTCCACGTAGTCCGTCTGCAGCCGGCGCAGGGACCCGTTGATGGATTCCATGATGTGTTTGCGGGAGAGCCCCAAGTCGTTCTTGCCCTTGGGGCCGGTGGGGCCGAAGACCTTGGTGAAGATTTCCAGGGACTCGCGCCGCTCGTCCTTCAAGGCCTCGCCCAGGACGGTTTCCGCTGCGGTGTTTGCATAGACATCCGCGGTGTCGAAAGTGCTGATGCCGGCGTCGAGGGCTGCCCGCACGCATTGGGTGGCAACGTCGTTTTCCACCTGCGAGCCGTGCGTCAGCCAGTTGCCGAACGTGATTTCCGAGACTTTGAAGCCACTGTTTCCGAGGTATCTGAATTCCATGGGTTTCACGCTAACCCAGTTGGTTGCTCAGGGTAAGGGCTTAGCGGTTCTCCGGCGCTTTGCCCTTGAGGACCTGCTTCGGGCCTGCGAGCGAAACGAGGGACCCGGTGTCCAGCGGCGGCACCGGATGCGGCGGCACGGGCTTCTTGAAGGACCTCGGCAGTTCGTGCGGCGGCCGGTGGTTGTGCAGGGCGGATTCCACCAGTGGGGCTACCTGGGCAACCTTGTCGGCGGGCGCCGCCGGGTCCGGAAGGTCCCGCACCGAGAGCTTGATTTCGGGCGCGGCGGCCCGTGCCCTGGCCTCGGCGCGTTTGTCGGCTTCGGCCACGGCTGAGGCCCAGTCTTCGGCCAGGACAGGCGGCTCGGCCCGGGCCGCGGCAAGTTTGGGGTGGCGTACGACGACGGTGCGCAGCGACTCCCTGAGCCGTGCCGGCTTCACGGCGGCTGCACGTTCCCGCCAGGATGGGCGGCCCTCCGGGCTTTCGCTCCGTGCCGCCATTAACAGCGCACTGCCCTTCCGGGGGCCCTTTCCGAACAGGGCCATCACCACGATGCCCGCCAGCCGGCCCACGCCGGCAAGGACCAAGGTAAGCACCCCGAGGAGGAAGAGGACCAGGAACATCAGGAGGGCTACGCCCATGGTGCCGAAGAAGGTCAGGTTGAGGACCAGAGTGTCCGGTTGCTCCACGTCATCACTCCTTTCCACCAACATCCCGGGCCCGCTGCCGGCGCACAGCGCCAGGGGCAAGCTCCTTCTCAACCATACGGATTTTTGGCGTCCCATGCCGCCGGGCGCGGTGGCGTGGACAGGGTTGTAGCGAAGCTGTTACCCGATGTGACAGCATCACCGGATGACCGAATCGAGTGAGTCCGCGAACTGTGTGTGCCTGTCCGGCGAACAGTACGCCGAGTGCTGTGGCAGGTTCCACTCCGGCACGGCGGAAGCTTCAACCGCGGAGCAGCTGATGCGGTCCCGCTACAGCGCGTTTGCCCGGCTGGATGAGGCCTACCTGCTCCGGACCCAGCATCCGTCAACGGTCCCGGCCGGCCTCGACCTGGATCCGGCCATGCAGTGGCGGCGCCTGGACATCGTTGCCACCAGCCAGGGCGGCCCGTTCGACACCGAAGGGACTGTGGAGTTCAAGGCCTATTACCGGCACGGTGCGGACCGCGGGGTTCTCCATGAAGCCAGCAGGTTTGTCCGCGAAGGCGGCCGGTGGCTCTATGTGGACGGCGACATCCTGTCCCCCTAGCAGCGGCGCGCCGCCTGCGGGCTACTCGCCGTCGTCGTAATACTCGCTGTCCGGGGTGAAACCGGCACGGTCGACCCTGCGGTGGAACCGCATCCCCGCAAGGCCGCCGAGGACGGCGCCCACCAGGGCCACAGCCGCCACCACCACGGCTGCGATGATGCTGGTGGTGGTCAGTTGGCCCTCGTTGACGGGAATCCGCGGGAAGCTGTTGAGGTTGGCCAGGACGTTGAACTGCTGACCCGCCACGAGGCCGAGGATGGCGACCACGACGGCCGCGATCAGGGCCCAGATCCACACCATAAGACCCTGCCTTGCGCCGTTGAAGCGCGCCATCCGGCCGGCGACGTAACCGCCGCAATAGTAGGAGAGGAACAGGATCACCAGCAGGACGATGATGCCCACCAGCCCCACGGTGCCGCTGTTCTGCGCGGCCTGGTTCACGGCCGCGTTGACGTCCGTGTTGTTGGCCAGCCCCACAGCGGTCCCGGCAGCAGCAACCAATGCAGTCAGCAGCACGGCCATTCCGGTGGCGGTGAGCCAGCCGAAGAACGCAGAGCCGGCTTTGATGCCGCCGAACCGTTCCTTTTGGCGGGCGACGGCGGTTTCCCTGTCCGCGAGCGCCGGGTCCACCACGGGTGCCGCAGCAGTAGCGGGGGCAGGGCGGTACTCCCGCTCAGCGGACGGGGCGGCGCCGTAGTCCCGGTCGCGTTCCCGCTCGCGCGGGCGGGCCGGTGCCTGGTCGATCGACCGTGTGGCGGGATCCTCCGCTGCGTCCGCGCGGGGGTTGCCGCGGCGGGAGGTCTCATCCTCCCGGGCATGGCGGGGAGGCAGGTTCTCTGGGTCCGTTGAGCTGCTCATGAACTAACTCAACCACCCGCCCCCACCGATAGCAAGCGTGCTTATTATTTCGTGACCTGCGGTTTTACCGGTATTTGCGGTGCAGGTCTTCCTTCCTGGACGGCCCGGCAGAGGCATCGGCGATCCACGGGCCGGTCCCCTCGGACTGGTCAAGCACGCCGGCTTCCAGCCAGGTGTAATCGCCGGCGAGGACCTTGCGGGTCAGCGCGTGGTCGGCGTCGTCCGTGTTCCGCCACAACTGGTCGAAGTACTCGTCCACCCGCACTTTTGCCTGCTCGCAGTAGGCATCGGCAAGTTCGTAGGCGCCCGCGGCCGTACCGGGGGAGGTGCGAAGCAGCATTTCAGCGCGGGAACAGCATGCGGTCATGGCGAAGAGTTCGGCGCCGATGTCCACGATGCGGCCCAGGAAGGCCTGCTTCCGCTCCAGCTTTGCCTGCCACCGGCCCATGCCGTAGAAGGTTTGCCGTGCCAGCCGGCGCGAGGAGCGTTCCACGAAGCGCAGGTGCTTGGCCAGCCGGCCGAAGTCGCTGTAGGAGCGCGGGTCCATGCCGGCGCCCGCCACCAGCTTGGGCAGCCATTTTGCGTAGAAACCGGAGGCGCCGACGGCGGCCCTGGCTTTATCGGCAAGGCTCGCATCGAGGGACGCGAGCTCGCCCGCCGCTGCCAGATGCGCGTCCACGGCCTCCCGGGCAATAAGCAACCGCATGATCTCGGAAGACCCCTCGAAGATCCGGTTGATCCGCATGTCGCGCAACTGCTGCTCGGCCGGTACCGCTCGTTCGCCCCGGGCCGCCAGCGACTCGGCCGTTTCAAATCCGCGGCCGCCGCGGATTTGCACCAACTCGTCCGCGATCCGGCAGCTGATCTCCGTGGCCCAGAGTTTGGCGAGCGCGGCTTCGATGCGGACGTCCTTCTGCCCGGCGTCCGCCAGTTCGGCGGCGAGTTCAAAGACTGCGTCCAAGGCGAAGGCGGACGCCGCGATGAACGCGATCTTCTTGCCCACGGCCTCGTGTTCGCCCACGGGCCGGCCCCACTGGGTGCGGGCGTTGGACCATTCGCGGGCAATCTTCAGGCTCCAACGCCCCGAGGCCACGCACAGCGCCGGCAGCGCCAGGCGGCCGGTGTTCAGGGTGGTCAAGGCAATCTTCAGGCCCTGGCCCTCGCGGCCCAGCCGGTTCGCGGCGGGAACCCGCACCTGGTGGAAACGGGTCACGCCGTTTTCGATGCCGCGCAGGCCCATGAAGGCGTTCCGGTTCTCCACCGTGATGCCGGGCGAGTCCATCTCCACCACGAAGGCGCTGATGCCGCCTTTGTGGGTGGTGCCTGCGGTGTCGGTGTGGGCGGGAACCAGGGCCATCACCACCACCAGTTCGGCGATCACGCCGTTGGTGGTCCACAGCTTCACACCGTCCAGGAGGTACGCCTCGCCGTCGTCCGTTGGCGTTGCCGTGCTGCCCATCCGGGCGGGATCGCTGCCGACGTCCGGTTCCGTGAGGAGGAACGCGGTGACGGCGCCGGCAGCGCAGCGGGGAAGGTATTCGCGTTTCTGCGCGGGCGTGCCGAAGACCTTGACCGGCTCCGGAACGCCGATGGACTGGTGGGCGGAGATGAGCGCTCCCAGGCTGGGATGGACGCTGCCGAGAAGGGCAAGCGCCCGGCCGTAGTACACCAGTGAGAGGGCGAGGCCGCCGTATTCCTCCGGGATCTTCATGCCGAAGACGCCCAGGGCGGCCAGGTCCCTGATGTACTCGTCAGGAATCTTTGCGTCCCGTTCAATGATCCGCCCGGACATGGACTTGGCGTATTCGGTCAGGCGGGCCATGAAGGCCTCGCCCTTTTCCACGGACGCCGGATCGGCGGCCGGCCAGGGGTGGACCAGGCCGAGGTCGAAGCTGCCCAGGTAGAGGCCTTTGGCGAAGCTGGGGCGGTCCCAGCCGGTTTCGCGGGCGGCCTCTGCGACGGCCCTGGCATCTTCGGCGGTGGCTCCGGCCCCGATGTTGCCGGCCGGAACGGGGATTTCCTCAGCCGGGGCGTCTTTGGCCTGGCTGTCAGTTGCGGAGCTCATGGGTTATCTCCTCGGGCCGGAATGGCCGGTGTAGCCATGGATCCGCCGGGTTGGAGAACCCTTCAGCTGTCACTCAAGATTACCCGCGGGTAGGTTCCCGTGCCAGGGGCCGTTTGCCCCTGGAAATCGCCGGACAGATCGACGGCGGCCGCACGGTGGACCAGCCTGTCCCACCCGGCGTTGATTCCGTGGACCACTGCCAGGAGCGTGGTGGACAGCACCGTCCACGTGAGCTTTCCGGCGCCCAGCACCACCAGGGCAACCAGCCCGGCGGCCAGGACGAATCCGGCCAGGACCGCGCCGAACACCAGCGTCCCGATGAAAACCAAGGTGGCTGTTTCCACTGTGCTCAGATCGAACTGCATGAATCCCCCTGCTGCGGCGTTGCGGTGGCGAAAGACTGCTGTGGTGAAGACCAGTAGCTGAAGCGTAGGGGGACACTCCCGCCGCCAGCCAGAGGCGGGTGGGGCTGGAGGGGCTGTTGATACGGGATCGAGACACTACCCGGAGGTAGGTCACGGAGTGGTCGCGGCGGCCTGCGTTAACCTTGTAGTTGGCAGTTTTCCGGTCCACCCCCGCTGCCGCCCCCGCCACCCGATCCCAAGGAGAGTGCGTGCCCCGCTCCGCCAGGTCATCCGCTGATGCCATCAGCGCCCGGCTTCGGGACCTCGAACTCCTCACCAAGGGACCCGCCTGGGCGCTGACGCGTTCGGCGCCGTGGGTGATCGCGGTGCTGCAGGCTTCCTTCACCCGCACCCGGCCGCAGCTGCCCCTGGAGGAATTCCATGCCGACGTCGACTCGTTCCTTGAGGAGCTGCGGCGCCAGGAACCCGGGCTGGGCGGAGGGGCCAACGGAAAATCCTTCGGCGACGAGTGGACCCGGCGGCAGTTCCTGACCCGCCGCAACCAGTCGGGCCAGATCGTGTACGAGGTCACCGAACCGGCAGCGCGCGTGCTGGCCTTCCTGGACAGCCTCTCCAGCGAACGGTCCACGTTGAACGGTTCCCGGCTGGGCACCCTGCTGGGGGACGTGGAGAAGCTCGCCAACGAAACCAACCCGGACCAGAGTGCGCGCCTGGAGGCCCTGGAAGAGGAAATCGAGGAGCGGCAGCAGCTCATCGAGGACATCAGCACCGGCGAGTTCGACGGCCTCCTGGACGATGACGAGGCAGTGGAGGCCGCCGGGAACATCCTGGACCTGGCCGCCAGCCTGCCCGCGGACTACAAGAAGATGCGCGACAGGATCGAGGAACTGGTGGGCGGCCTGCGCAACCAGATCATTGAGGAGTCGCTGACCAAAGGCGCCACCATGGCGCAGGTGCTGGAGGCGGACAAACGGCTCCGCCAGAGCCCGGAGGGCCGGACGTTCCGGTCCTTCACCGCCTTCCTGGAGGACCCGCAGCAGCAGCTCCGGTTCCGGTCCGCCATCGGCGAAGTCCTGAGCCGCCAATTCGCCGACGACCTCTCACCCGAGGACCGGGAGACCCTGAAAAACCTGGTGGCGGAGCTCCGGCAGCAGCACAGCCAGATCCAGCGCATCTACGGCAAGCTCAGCGAGAGCCTCAACACGTACGTCCAGAGTGACGATTTCCGCCAGTCGGTCCGGCTCCGGCAGGTGCTGCGGGAGGCGGAGCAGGCCATCCGGTCACTGCCGTACGAGCGTGAACGCCCCGGCCTGGTGCCTGGCCCGGTCCTGTACAACGCGGGCTTCGAGTCGCTGTCCATGGTGAAGCTGTTCGATCCCGACGAGTTCGCGGCTCCGCCCCGCCTGGCCGATCCCATCGCCTTCACGGACTCGGACCGGGTGCGCTCGCCGAGGACCGGCAAAGCCAAGCCCGCGGTGGTCCGCGCGGCCATGGCGGGGGCTGCAACGCTCGCTGACGCCTGGCAGCAATTGCCACCCGGGGAGCAGCACATCAACACCATTCGCGCCCTCCTCTCCGAAGCGCTGCACCGGGGTGCCGACTTCAACCGCGGGGCCTGGGACGGCCTGGACTTCGAACAGATAGACGGTTCCACCCGCAGGGCCTACCTGCCCGTGGTCACGCTCGCAAAGGATTCAGATGACTGAGGAAATCACGACACCGCTGGACGAGCCGGTGGCTGAGCCTGTCGAAACCCCGGTGTCGTCGAGCCCCACCCCCGGAGTGGTCTCCCCCCGGGACACCTTCGTGGACGGCGCAGCCCTGTTCCCCGGCGATACCGGCGTGCTGCCGATGAAGGTGCGGCAGGCGCTGGTCAAGCTCCTCAAGGGCCCGTACATCGATGGCGGCCGTGACGAGAAGCTGTGGACGGTGCTGCTGGACAACCAGTTGATCCTGCGGAGCCGCCTCTCCGAGCTGTTCCTCACCCTGCAGCTGGACCATGAGCGGAAGATCGCCGTCCTCCGTCCCGTCGACCCGGAGGTCATCGGCGGCAGCACCCGGTCCAGCATCCTGCGCCAGCAGCGCGCGCTGAGCCGGGTTGAAACCATCGTCCTGCTCCGGCTCCGGCTGCTCCTGGACCGGCACGTCACCGCCCAGACGGACCCCACCATCACCCGGGAGGAGATCACGGACCTGGTGGCGCACTACCAGCCGGCGGGCCAGCAGGACGCCCTCCGCGATTCGGATGTGGTGACCCGTGCCATCACCAAGCTCCTGGCCCGCCAGCTCCTGCTCCCCACGGGCCTGGAGGATGTCTACACCATCTCCAACGCCCTGCCCTTGGCGCTGCCGTTCGAAAACATCGGCGACATCCCGGCCCACATCGAAGCGCTGGTGGCGGCGTCCGCGGACCAGTCAGGAACTGAACCGCTCCTGGATCTTGACGGCGACGCTGAGACAGGTGCCGAGGATGGAGCAGAGGACGACGCTGCCAATGGTGACGAGGCGTCCGAAACCACGAATGAGGTGACCAAGTGACCATCGCAAGCATGCTCCCGCTCGGGGACGTGACCAACCCGGGCCAGATGCGGCTTGCCTTGGTGCAGGTGGTCAACTGGGGGACGTTCCACGGCGCGCACACCATGCATGTGGACCGGAACGGCACCTTGCTGACGGGTAACTCCGGCGTGGGCAAGTCGACGTTGTTCGATGCCATGTTGCGGGTGTTCGATGCGCGGCCGCGGTCCAACGAGGCGGCGGCGCAGCGTTCGGGCGGTGCGGTGGAGGACAAGCGCACCACCTTCACCTATATGCGCGGCAAGGTGGGGGACAAGGCCGTGGGGGACGGCTCGGCGAGTGCGTTCCAGCGCCCGGGTGCCACCTGGTCCGCCGTCGCGCTGACGTTCGACAACGCCGCCGGCACCAGGGTGACGGTCTCGGCGCTGTTCGACCTGCCCAAGAACGGGACCGAGTCCAGCGTGGGCCGGTTCTACCTGATTGACAACGTGCCGCTGGACCTGGAAGCCGTGGAAGGCATCGCGGACAAGCGCTTCACCAAGGGCGCACTGGAAACGATCTTCCCGCACGCGCAGGTGTTCGATGTCCACAAGGCGTTCGCTGAACGCTTCCGCCGGCTGCTGGGAATCAGCTCGGACCAGGCGCTGCCTTTGCTGCGCGTCATCCAGGCGGGGAAAGGGCTGGGCGGCAGCGTCAACACGTTTTTCCGCGACCAGGTGCTGGATGCCCCTGCAACATTGGCCGCCGCGGATGACGTGGTGGAGGAGTTCAGCAACCTGATGTCCATCCGCCAGCGGCTGGAGGACGTCCGGCAGCAGCGCGACCAGCTGGCCCCGGTGCCGGGACTGAACCGTGAATACGCGCAGTCCCTGCTGGACGCGAACCGGCTGAGGGACCTTGTGGGGGAGGAGTTCGAGGCCTACAAGCAGAAGCTGGCGGTCGAGGTCCACCAGAAAACCTTGGTCCGGTTCCGTGAGCTGGCGCAGGCGAAGGCCAAGGAGCTCGGCGCCGAACGTGCGGTCCGTGACGGCCTGGCCAAGGAACTGCGGCAACTCGAAACCGATTACAACAACCAGGGCGGCAACGCCATCTCGGCGATCGAGCAGTCCCTGGAGAACGCCCGGGTGGGGCTGAAGCTTCGCCGCCAAGTGGAAGAGGCGGCCCAGCAGGCGTTGTCCGACGCCGGGCTGCGGCTTGAGTGGAGCGCGGCCGGCTGGGAGCAGGCGCACGAACAGGCGGCGGCGAGGTCGGCCGAGCTGAAGGACGATTCACAGGCCCTGCAGGAGCTCCGGTTCGAGGCGTTCGACGCCCATGCCACCCGCAAACGGGAGCTTGCGGCCGCCGAGCAGGAACTCCTGTCGCTGAAAACGCGCAAATCCCTTCTGCCGCCGTCGAGCATTGAAAACCGCGCCGCGATCGCCGCCGCCACGGGGATCCCGGAGGACCGGATGCCGTTCGCAGGCGAGCTCATGGACCTCGCCGAAGGCGAGGAGCGGTGGCGCCCGGCAGCGGAGCGCGCGCTCCGGAGCCTGGCCACCACCCTGCTGGTGCCGGGGGAGCACTTCGGTGCCGTGACCCGGTACCTCAACGACCATAACGTCCGCGGCGCGTTGCGGGCGGTGGACGTCTCCAAGCCGCTGGCAGGCGGCGCGCTCGCCGTGGAGGACGTGCGCGCCGGCGACCTGCTGGCCAAGCTGGACATCCTCGCCGCCGGTGCGGTGGCCGAGGCCGGCGAATGGGTCCGCGAGCGGATCGCACTGGACTTTGCCTACCCGTGCGTCGAGGATCCGGACGAACTCGCAGCCCTGGAGAAGGGCCTGAGCCTGGGCGGCGTGGTCAAGCGGAACCGGCACACGGTGGAGAAGGACGACCGCTTCACCAGCCGCCAGGACTACGTGCTCGGTTTCGACAACGCCGCCAAGCTCGAACTGGTTGCCGGCCAGGTGGAGTATCTCCGGCAGGAAGTGGCCAAGGCCGCAGAACTGGCCCAGAACCGCGAGGACTCGCACCAGGGCATGAGCCGCCAGCTCGATGCCCTGCGCCGCATCGCCGAGGACGACCGCCCGTGGGAACAAGTGTCCGCGGCTGTCGCGGCGGACGAGCTCGCCCGGATCGAGCAGCGGCTCAAGGATGCCCTGGCCGCCCAAGCGGACCTGGAACCGCTCCGCGCCACCATCGAGGAGGTCCGGCAGAAACACCAGTCCAGCACCGAGTCGGCAGCAGTCCTGCAAAGCGAATACAAGGCCCTGGACCGCCAGCTGACGGGCGCGGACGCGCTGCTCGAAGCCGCGCGCGTCCGCCTGGCCCAGGCACCGCCGTCGGACGCCACTGAGGCAGCGCTCGAACCGCACTTCGCGGAATTTGGCGACGTGACCGAAATGCATGAACTGGACAACCTGGCCAACCGGGTACGGACGGCCCTGCTGGGCGAACTGCACGCAGCCGAGTCGCGGGGACAGGCCACGGCCGAGCGCCTCACCCGCATCTTCGAGGGCTTCGTCCGGGAGTGGGGCAGCGCCATTTCTGCCGACCACGGAACCAGCATTGGCGCCGCCAGCGAGTTTGAGTCCCGCTACCACGCGATCGTGAATGACGGCCTGCCCGCGCAGGAGGCCGAGTTCCGGCAGTTCTTCAACCA
This sequence comes from Arthrobacter sp. 135MFCol5.1, assembly GCF_000374865.1. Classification (GTDB taxonomy): domain Bacteria; phylum Actinomycetota; class Actinomycetes; order Actinomycetales; family Micrococcaceae; genus Arthrobacter. Next base: position 20,680 of record NZ_KB895475.1, read on the forward strand.
GCGCACGCACGAGTCCTTCAGCACCCTGCTGCACCTTCTCGACGAGGAACGGCGCTCCATCACCAGCCGCATCCTCCCGCTGAACGGCATCCTGTCCCAGGTCAACTTCCATGAGGGCAGCTACCTGGAACTGGACATCAAACAGACGCTGCCGCCCACTGCCAAGCAGTTCAAGGACGCCATCCAGAACGCGCTGAAGGCACGGCACACCCGGCCCGCGAAGGCGGAGGCAGGCCGCTCAGACGGTTCCGGTCCGGACAGGGACGACGACGCCGAGCTCACCGCCCGCTACAAGTCCCTGGAGACCTTGGTCAAGCGGCTGGGGTCGCAGGCGCCGGAGGACCGGCGCTGGCGCGCCGAGGTCCTGGACGTCCGCGGCCACCTGTTCATCCAGTGCAAGGAACACCGCGAAGTCGCCGCCCCCACCTCGGGAAAGAAGGGCGGCAGCAGGAAGACAGAAGTGTTCATGCACGCCGACACCGGATCGATGTCCGGTGGCGAGCGGCAGCGGTTCACGGCGTTCATCATGGCCGCCGCCCTGAGCTACCAGCTGGGAATTGCCGAGCAGGGTTTCACCACCTACGGCACGGTGATGATGGACGAGGCCTTCGTGCTCGCGTCCGAGGAGTTCGCCGGAGCCGGGATCAAGGCGCTGCACGAATTCGGGTTTCAGCTGCTGCTGGCTGCGCCCGAAAATGTGATCGACCTGTCCCGGCACCTGGGCTCCGTGACCGAAATCCTGCGTGACAAACGCACCAACCGTTCCGGCGTCTTGACCGCACCGGTCATCCGCCCCCGCCCGGGGGAAGAAGGCGCCTGGCGGTCCGAGGCGAACCCGGTGGATATTGTCCTGCGGTAACCGGCACCACATGGAGTGCGCCGGTTACCTGGACTGCACTGGTTACTTGGGCTGCACTGGCTACTTGGACTGAACCCTGGCCAGGAACTGGGCCGTGCGGTCCTGCAGCCCCTGGATTTGGCGCTGCACGACGACGGCGGGGTCCGGGTTGATCTCGTTGGCCGGCGGTTCCCTGCGGACGTTGCCGCAGCAGAGGAAGTCGGCGCAGATCAGGGTGCCGACGGTGTTGCCGTCGCGCCCCGACTGGCCCGAGCGCTTGGCGACCCAGAGCAGGACGTCCTCCTTGGAGAAGACGTCCCGGCAGAGTTCGCACAACACGGAACGGTTCTTCCGGACGCCTCCCTCGGGGGCCCGGAGCATGATTCCGGTGAGGCCTTTCGGACCGGGGACCACCAGGTAACCGCGCAGCGGCATCTTTCCGTCCCGCCAGCCCAGGAACTCAAGGCTGTCCCAGTCGAGGGAATCGAAGTTTTTGGGCAGCGTCAGTTTCGCCGCTTCCGAGCGGCTGGCGTTGACGAAGGATGAGCGGATTTGCTGGGGCGTGACTGATTGCATGGCTGAACTTTCGTAGCAGTGGGCGGCCCGGATCCGGGCCAAGGTAACAGGGAAGTCAGTCAGTCTCCGCGGAGCAGGCCAAAGCGGCCACCCCGCTCTCCATGGCAGCGGCGGCCGTGATAGCCCTCTGCATGCGCATTTCCTGTTGTCCTGTCCGATGTTCAGCGTCTGTTCAGCGTTCCGGGCGGCTTCGTCCGGCCCGGCAAGGCCATCCTGCCAAATTGGGAGCCAACTGTCCAAGGAACGGCACGTGGATGTGGCGTTGGTCACCCAACCGGGATTAGGTGACAAAAATGTTGCGTAATGATGATTTGCATAGGTTAGCCTTACTTAAGTTTTCATCCGCCCCCTTGAAGGAGCCCCGTGACGTCCCCCCTTTTCCCTGGTCCCCTCCCCACCCGCCGGAGCCTCTTCTCCTCCACCGGTAAAGCGGCAGCCATCCTCGCCGCAGCTGCGCTCACGCTCTCTGGCTGCTCCACCGGCCCCGCCGCCTCCGTAACCGCCGCCACCAGCGCCAGCGGCAGCACGGCGTTCCCGGTCACCATCGAGCACGTGTTCGGCAGCACCACCATCGAGAAGCAGCCCACCCGGGTGGCGACGGTCTCCTGGGTAAACGACGACGTCGCCATCGCCCTGGGCGTGGTGCCCGTCGGCGTCCCCAAGAACGAATGGGGCGGCAACAGCAAAGGCTCCACCCCGTGGAAGGACGCCGCCCTGGAAAAACTGGGTGCGGGATTCGGTTCGGCCAAAGCGCCGGTCCAGTACTCCGAAGCCGACGGCATCAACTTCACCGAGATCGCCAAGCTCAGCCCCGACGTCATCCTCGCCGCCTACTCGGGCCTCACCGAGGAGGACTACAAGAAGCTCAGCGAGATCGCCCCCGTGGTGGCCCACCCCCAGGTGGCGTACGGGACCTCCTGGCAGGACTCAACCACCATCATCGGCAAAGCCTTGGGCAAGGAAGCGCAGGCAGCACAACTGGTGGCGGACACCGAAGCCACCGTCAAGGACAAGGTCGCCAAGTACCCGCAGATCGCCGGCAAGAGCTTCATCTACGGCAACCTCGAGCCCGCCAAGGGTGACGGCGTGAACGTCTACACGGCCAACGACAACCGTCCCCGGTTCCTCACCGAAATCGGCATGACCCTGGCACCGGTGGTGGCAGAGAACTCCAAGGGCTCCAAGGAGTTCTACATCCCGTGGTCCGCGGAAAAAGCCAACGAGCTGGCCTCTGACATCTTCGTCACCTGGGTCCCCGACGCGTCCACCACGGACGCCATCAAGGCCGACCCCCTGCTGGGCCAGATCCCCGCCATCAAAAACGGCGCCCTGGTGGCCGATTCGGACAACACCCTGACCCTTTCCATCTCGGCATCCTCGCCGCTGAGCCTGCCGTGGTCCCTGGACACCTTCCTGCCGCAGCTCGCCGGCGCAGCGGATGCAGTGAAGTAGGTCCAGCGCCATGAGTACGACGACGGCACGTCCCGCGGCGGACACCGGCACCCGGGTGCCGGCCCGGGCGTCGGCCGCTCCCCTCCGCGGCAACGCCCCGGAAAGGAAGCACGCCGCCTGGCTGGCTGCCGCCGTCGTCGTGCTGGTACTCATGGCCGGGGCGTCGCTGGCGGTGGGTGCCCGGGATGTTCCACTCGGCACGGTGTGGCAGGCGCTGGCAGCGTTCGATCCCGCGAACGGGGACCATGCCGTGGTCCAGGCGCGGATTCCGCGGACTGTCCTTGGCCTGCTGGCCGGCGGCGCCCTGGGGCTGGCCGGCGCGGCCATGCAGGGAGTTGCCCGCAACCCGCTGGCCGATCCCGGCATCATCGGCGTCAACGCCGGTGCAGCCCTGGCGGTGGTGACCGGCATCTACGTCTTCGGCGTAACCGGCTTTTCCGGATACATCTGGTTCGCCTTCATCGGCGCCGCAACCGCCGCCGTCCTGGTGTATCTCATCGCATCGCTGGGCCGGGAAGGCGCCACGCCGGTCAAGCTCGCGCTTGCGGGGGCTGCCCTGAGCGCCGGGCTCTCCTCCCTCATGAACGTCATCCTGGTCTCCAGCCAGGACACCCTGGACAGGTTCCGGTTCTGGCAGGTCGGCGGAATCGCCGGCAGGGACTGGTCCGTGCTGCTTCCCGGCCTGCCCTTTTTGGCCGCAGGCGCACTCATTGTGCTGTTGAGCGGCAGGATCCTCAACAGCCTGGCCCTGGGCGACGACACTGCCCGCGGGCTTGGACAGCGTGTTGGCGCCGCCCGTGCCGTGACCGCACTGGGAATCGTCCTGCTGTGCGGTACGGCCACGGCTTTGGCGGGACCCATCGGCTTCGTCGGCCTGGTGGTGCCGCACGCCGTCCGTTTCCTCACCGGTCCGGACTACCGCTGGATCCTTCCCTTCTCCCTGGTGGCCGCTCCGGCGCTGCTGCTCGCGGCAGACATCATCGGGCGCGTGGTGCTGCTACCCGGCGAGGTCCCGGCCGGCATCATGACAGCCCTCGTCGGCGCCCCGGTCTTCGTCTGGCTGATCCGCCGCGGGAAGGGAGCCGGGCTGTGAGGGTCCACCGGACTGCCGTGCTGGCCTCCGCCGTAGTGGTGATGTTCTTCGTGTCCGTCCTGCTGGGCAGCTACACGGTCACCGTCCCCGACTTCTTCACCATCGTCGCCAACCATCTCACCGGCGGCCCGAAGATTCCGGGCGCCAGCTTCATCGTGATGGAGAACAAGCTTCCGCATGCCGTGGTTGGAACCATGATCGGAGTTGCGTTCGGACTGGCCGGCGCCCTCTTCCAGACCATGCTCCGGAACCCGCTGGCCAGCCCCGATGTCATAGGCATCAGCTCCGGGGCCAGCGCGGCGGCCGTTGTTGCCATCGTTGTTTTCGGCGCATCCGGTGCCACGGTGTCCGGGGCGGCGCTGGCCGGTGCGCTCGCCGTGGCCGTCCTGATCCATGCGATCTCCAGCGGCAGGAACCGCGGGCCCGGCCGGGGAAACGCAGCCGGGAACCGCCTCGTCCTGGCCGGTGTAGGCATCGCCGCCGCCCTGCAGGCAGTGGTGAGTTTCCTGATGACCCGCGCCGATATCCGGACCGCCGCCGACGCCCTGGTCTGGCTGAACGGCTCCCTGAACTCCGCCAACTGGGACCGGGCCGGCGTCTTGTTCCTGGCGCTCGCGGTGCTGGTTCCCGCCGTCGTGTTCCTTGCCGGGCCGCTGCGGATCCTGGAACTGGGCGACGACGCCGCCGCCGGACTGGGACTCCGCGTCGCCGGCACCCGCCTGGCCCTCGTGGTCATTGCGGTATCGCTCGCGGCGGTGGCGACGGCGGCGGCCGGGCCGGTCGCATTCGTCGCCTTCCTGGCCGGACCCATCGCCCGCCGCTTCACCGGCAAATCCGGCCTGCCGGCGTCGGCCCTGGTGGGTGCCCTGATTGTCCTCGCGGCGGACTACTTCGCCGCCAACCTCGCCCCGCTGCTGCTGGACGGGACCGTCCTGCCGGTGGGAGTGGTCACCGGCGCGCTCGGCGCCCCGTTCCTGCTGTGGCTCCTGGTCACAGCCAACAGAAAGGACGCCTGACGTGCCCGTCCTGGAAGCACACGGCCTGACACTGCAATACGACCAACGCCGCGTGGTGGACCGGCTCAGCATCCGGATCCCCGAAGGCAGGGTCACCATGATCGTCGGTGCGAACGCCTGCGGAAAGTCCACCCTGCTGCGCGGCCTGTCCCGGCTCCTCAAACCGGCGGCCGGGGCCGTGACCCTGGACGGCAAGGACATCCATGCCCGCCCGGCCCGCGAACTGGCCCGCACCCTCGGCCTGCTTCCCCAGCATCCCGCCGCCCCGGACGGAATCACCGTCCGGGACCTGGTGGGCCGTGGCCGCTACCCGCACCAAGGCCTGTTCCGCAGCTGGAGCGGCAACGATGAAGCAGCCGTGCAGCGCGCGCTGGAAGCCACCGGGACGCTGGACCTGGCCGGGCGCGAGGTGGACGAACTCTCCGGCGGCCAGCGCCAGCGCGCCTGGATTGCCATGGCGCTGGCGCAGGAAACGGAGGTGCTGCTGCTGGACGAACCCACCACGTACCTCGACCTGGCGCACCAGGTGGAAGTCCTGGACCTGGTCACGGACCTGAACCGCACACGGGGCACCACGGTGGCCATCGTCCTGCACGACCTCAACCTCGCCGCACGCTACGCAGACCACATCATCGCCATGAAGGAGGGCGACGTAACGGCCGCCGGCACCCCCGCCGACGTGGTGACCGAACACCTGGTCCGCGACGTCTTCGGCCTCGAAAGCCGCGTCATCCCCGACCCCGTCTCCGGGACCCCGCTCATCATTCCCATCGGCCGCCATCACGCCACCGCCAACGAACTGGAGCCCGTCGCATGAAGACCCGCGAAACCGCCGCCACCCAGCCGATGAGCCTGGCCTTCGAGGTCAGCGTCACCTCGGTCCGCGACCTCAGTCCCAACTTCCGCAGGATCACCTTCGGCGGGTACTCGTTGCGCGGGTTCGGCGTCCACGGCGACACCCTTGACCTCCGGATCAAACTGCTGATCCCCTCGCTCGCCGCCGACGGCACCGAACTGCCGCTCCCGGCCTTCAACACCATCCGGCCGGGCTGGTACCGGGACTGGCTTGCCATGGACCCGGCCGTCCGCGGCGCCATGCGGACCTATACCGTCCGGGAGGCCAGGCTGGACGCGGTGTACCCGGAGATCGACGTTGATTTCGCCCTGCACGGCAATCACCGCGGGCTGCCCATGGACGCCTCCGGCCCGGCTGCGAACTGGGCCGTGAACGCCAAACCGGGCGATTCCCTGACCATCATCGGCCCCAACAACCGCGCAGCGCACTGCGTCACCGCGGAAACCTACTCCGGCATCGAATGGCGGCCCGGGCTTTCCCAGCGCATCCTGCTCGCCGGCGACGAGACCGCCGTTCCCGCGATCTCCGCGATCCTGGAAACCCTTCCCCCTTACATGAGCGGTCACGCGTTCCTCGAGGTCCAAGAGGCTGGGGACTTCCTGGAGCTCAGCTCGCCGGCCGATATCGAGATCACCTGGCTGGCCCGCGGTGCCGCCATCGGCAGGTCCAGGCCGCACGGCCAGTTGCTGCAGGAGGCAGTGCGCAAGGCCGTCCCCGTGCCGGGCTGGGTGGGCATCACCGCGGACGGCGGCGGCGCGGGGCCGGAGCCCGAAGACGTCAACGTCGACGTGGACATCCTTTGGGAAACGCCCGCCCGGATGGAGGCCGCCGCCGTCACCGCCTCCAGGAATCCGAGCCTGCCCGCCGGTGCCATGCCCTTCTACGCCTGGATCGCCGGCGAAGCGGCCGCCATCCGGGACCTGCGCCGGTACCTGGTCCGCGAGGTAGGCATCGACCGCAAGCAGGTGGCGTTCATGGGGTACTGGCGGCAGGGCAAAGCCGAGGGCTGAGTCTTCCTGCGCCTGGGTGCGCCGGCGACACTATTTCGCCGTCGCTTAGCGGTTGGACCCTTCCCAAACTTCGCAAGCTCAGTTCGGGGCCCTCGGGTCCGCCCTTCCTCCCTGCACTTCGTTCCGGCCGCGGGCGGCCTCTCTCCGCTCCGGTCGGCGATGCGCTGCTACGCGAAACAGCGTCGCCGGCTTAGAGCCTCTCCGTCACCCAAGCTTTACCTCGGCTTTCCCTGCGCTTACTTTGTTGTGGCTAGGTTGGCGTGGTGCCTGAATCCTTGCTTCCTGACTCCGGGCGGCGGGTGTTTGTTGCCCTGGGGGACTCTTTCACCGAAGGGGTGGGGGACCGGGATGTGCGGCTGCCCAACGGGGTGCGGGGCTGGGCGGACCGGGTGGCCGAGAAACTGGCCAAAGCGCAGCCCGGCTGGAAGTACGCCAACCTGGCCATCAGGAGCAAGCGGCTCAGGCACATCATCGACGAACAATTGGAGCCCGCCCTGCGCATGCGGCCCACGCTGATCACGCTCTACGCCGGCGGCAACGACATCCTGGACCTGAAGACGGACATGGGCGCGCTGATGGCGGACTACGAGCAATTCGTCGCCGCACTCGCAGGGACCGGGGCTACCGTGGTCCTCTTCACCGGGTTCGACGTCAAGGTTTCGGCGCTGCTGGAGCCGCTGAAGAAGCGCAATGCCTACTACAACCAGCGGGTCCGGGAGATCGCCGCGAAGCACGGGGCCCTGTTGGTGGATTACTGGTGCCTGGACGCCTTCCATGACCGGAGGATGTGGGACTCGGACCGGCTCCACATGTCCAAGGCCGGGCACAAATACCTTGCCGGGCAGGTGCTGGACCAGTTGGGCGTACCGCACAAGATCAAGCTCAAGGACTGGGAACCGGCCGCCCGGCTCAGCGTGCGCGAATGGGAGCAGCAGCAGCGGCGCTGGGTCCACGACTGGGTCCTGCCGCTGTTCGGCCGCAAGCTCCGCGGCGTCACGCTGGGGGATACGCTCACCCCGCGCTGGCCGGAGCCGGTGAAGGTCCCGCGCAAAGGGCTGAAGAAGCTTGCGGCGGAAACGCCCGACGACGGCGCCGTGCCTTAGCTGGTCTGGGCGGGCGGGGTGTCCAGCAGGTTTTCATACCCCGGCGCCACCCGGCCGGCATGGAACTCCAGCACCTCGAAATCGGCCACCCCGTTGGAGTAGAACGGGTCCTGCGCCAGGCTGGCGTCGAGGGTGGCGCGGTCCGCCTGCGACAGCAACAATCCTCCGGTACGCGGAATCTTGCGGCCCGCGGCGATGAACACGCCGTCGTCGAAGGCCTTTTGTAGCCAGGCGATGTGGGCGTCGTTATGGAAGTCGACGATCTCCTGGGGCACGCGGTAGGTGAGGGAGACAACATACATGGGCCAAGCCTACCGGCGCCGCAACAGGCTACTTGAAAGATCAATCGTAGAATGGGCTCATGACCGAACCCCGATGGCTCAACGCAGACGAACGCCGTGCCTGGCTGGCGCTGGTGAGCATCAACACGTTGCTGCCTGCGGCACTTGATACCAGGCTGCACGGCGCGGGGAAGTTGTCCCTTTTCGACTACACCGTCCTGGCCATGCTCTCCGAAGCCGAGGACCGGTTCCTGCCCATGAGTGAGCTGGCCGCCCGCAGCAGCGCTTCCCTGTCCCGCCTCTCCCATGTGGTGACGAAGCTCCAAAAACGGGGCTGGGTGGAGCGCCGGCCGCACCCCCACGATGCGCGGGTCACGACGGCGCACCTCACCGAGGAAGGCATGGCGACCATTGTGGGGCTGGCACCCCGCCACGTTGAGGATGTCCGGGACCTGTTCCTCGATGCCCTGACCGAACAGGACGTCCTGGACCTGGCGCGGATCGGCGAAAAAGTTGTCGGACGGCTGGACACTGACCACTGGATCCTGCGCGAAACCAAGGGCTGAGCCGCCGATTGGTTGCTTCCGGCAACGGATGGCAAACTTACCGCATGGATTTCACTTCCCGGTTCGTGGCCCTGGGCGATTCTTTCACTGAGGGCGTTGGCGACGACGACCCCGCCCGCCCCAATGGCGTGCGCGGCTGGGCCGACCGCCTGGCCGAACAACTGTGCGCCGCCGATCCCGGCTTCGGCTACGCCAACCTGGCCATCCGCGGCAGGAAGCTCCGCCAGATCCTTGCCGAGCAGGTGGACGCCGCCGTCGAACTCAAGCCCACACTGGTGAGTATTTACGCAGGTGCCAATGACATCCTCCGGCCACGCGTGGACATCGACGAACTTCTGGTGGAGTACAACGACGCCGTCGGCCGGTTGGCCGCTACCGGCGCCACCGTGGTGATGTTCACCGGCTTCGATGCCCGGGGGTCAAAGGTCTTCGGCACCATGCGCGGCCGGACGGCTATCTATAACGAGCTGGTCCGCGGCATCGCGGGGGACCACGGTGCGCTGTTGGTGGACTACTGGCGCTTCAGCGAGTACTACGACTGGGGCATGTGGGCCCACGACCGGATGCACATGTCCGCTGCGGGCCACGCCAACATGGCCAAGCGTGTGCTCGAAGTCCTCAAATATGACCACTCCATCGACATCCCGCCCATGACGCCGGTCCCCGAACTCAGCGGCAGGGAGGCGCTCCGCGCCAACGCCCAATGGTTCCGGGAATATGCGGCCCCGTGGGTGGTCCGCCGGGTCACCGGCAAGTCGTCCGGGGACAACCTCCGGCCCAAGTACGCCCAACTCACGCGTCTCTGACCCCCGCAGTGTCCGGCCGCCGTCCTCAGGCGTGCCGGAACGCCGGAGTGGCCAGCATCGAGCCGTCGGCGCGGATCGCCAATACGGCAACATCCCAGGTGTCAGCGGCCAGGTTCAGCATGGGCGTACCGCCGGAAACGATTGCCGTGGCCAGCACATCGGCGGTAACGATGTCCGCCGCCGCCACGGTGACCTGGACGAATTCCGTCCCACCGCCCAGCCGCCAGATGTGCTCGCCCCGCTCGGCGGAACCTGAGGTTGCAAGGGCTGCGTGCTGGCCGCCCGCCCCAAGCGCATACCCGGTGATCAGCGTGCGGCGGTCCGCCGGATCCACAATCCCGGCCTTCCACGGCTCCGTGCTGCCGGGCCGGGGCGAGCCGCTCACCAGGACGTCGCCGCCGGCGTTGAGGCACCAGTCGCGCCGGCCCAGGGCCAGGAGCGAGGTCCCGGCCTCGCGGATTGCGTGGCCTTTGACGAGGCCGGACAGATCAAGGACGCCGTCGGGCCTCTCGGGGGTAAAGGCGCCTTCCGTGCGCAGCCGCCATTCGTGCGCTTCCGCGTACCGTTCCCGCATCTGCGCAGAGGCCGCCCGCAGCGTCAGTTCCCCGCGGGCCAGCCGGCTGGCTTCGGAGTCCGGGCGGTACAGGCTGAAGGTTTCGTCGAGTTCCCGGAAAAGGCGTTCGACGACGGCGGTGGCGGCGGCGAGCTCATCAAGCCGAGGCTGCCCTTCCGCGGCCATTCCGACGGGCATGGTCAGGCTGATGACCGTCCCCATGCACTCGAAGGTGCGGGCTTTCAGGGCCGGGGTGCCGGTTTGCGCCGGCAACGGGCTAGAGGTGCGCTGCATCGATCGCTGCCTGGAGTGAGGTGAGGTAGGCGTTGCTGGTGACGGTGGCGCCGCTGATGGTCTTGATGCCGGCCGACTGGGCAGCCAGCGCCTCGCTGCGGAGCAGGGGGGCTGCACGGTTGCTGATCTGGATTGACTTGCCGTCGGTGTTGGTCAGCTGGAGGGCCGTGACATCCGTGATCTTGCCGTTCGCCACCGTGATCTGGACCTGCACGGGGCCAAACCTGGTCTGCACCGCGGTGCCCTTGTAGGTGCCGGAGGCGGTGGAACCCGACGAACCGGACGAGCTCGAGGAGCCGGTCGTCCCCGACGTGCCGGACGAGCCTGTTGTGCCGGAGGAACCCGAAGCGGTGGAGGAACCCGTCCCGGATGCGCCGGTGCCGGTGGCGCCCGTGGTGCCTGTTGCCGTCGTGCCTGTAGCGACGGTGCTGATGCCTGATACCTGCGTGCCGGCCTGCCAGCCCGCCAGGAGAATCCCGGCGGAGGCAAAGGCGGCAGCGGCGAGTCCGCGTATTTTCACCAGTCAAACCTTTCGTGATGGATCTGGTCCTCGCGGACGCCGGCCTTCGCGGCGTCCGCTATGACGTTGGCCGCCCAGGTGGCCGGTCCGCAGACGTAGACGTCTGCGTCCTTGATGTCCGGGACGTAGGAGGTGAGGCTGTAGCCGTTGCGCACGTCGTCCTCGGGGAGCCAGGTGGAGCGGCCCTGGGACCGCGGCCCGGTGAGGTGGAAGAGCCTGACCCCGCGTTCCTGGCAGAGCTCCAGGATTTCGAGGCTGAGATAGAGTTCCTGCTCCGTGTGGCCGCGGAGCAGGACGCTCGCCTCCCCGGGGCCGAACGGCGTGGTTTCCAGCAGCGCGCGCAGCGGAGTGATGCCGATGCCGGCACCGATCATGACCACTTTGTTCTTGGTGCGGGCAGCGGTGCTGAGCAGGCCGTACGGTCCCTCCAGCGCCACTTTGGTTCCCTTGCGGAGCCGGAGGAGACCGGCCGATCCGTCGCCCAGGTTGCGGACGGTGATCCGCATGGTTCCCTGGCCGTCGGGGCCGGTGAAGACGGGCTCGGCAGAGAGGCTGAACGGGTGCGGATGCCACCACATTCCGGGGGCCAGGAACCGCCAGATGAAGAAGCGTCCGCCGGTCCCCGCCAGCTGGTCCAGCTGCCGGCCGCGCATGACGATGTTCACGACGCCGGGCGCCACGGATTCGACCTTGGCCACAGTGAGCTGGTGCCTGAGGGTGGCCAGTACCGGTTCCAGGATGCGGAAGTACACCAGTGCCGTTCCGGTGGAGATGCAGATGGCCAGCCAATACCAGCGCTGCCAGGTCCCTGCGGCGAAGAGCCCGCCCACGCTGAACTGGTGCGGGATTGAGGTGGCGACGGCGGCATAGGTCAGCAGGTGCACCACGTACCAGAACTCGTACGGGAAGCGGCGCCGGACGGCCACCAGGGACGTCACCACGACGGCGATAAACAGGGCCATGGAGACGAACGCCAGCCACATATCGGGGACCTGCATCCAGAGGTTGACGGACTCGGTGACAGGGTCGAGCCCCTCCGCCATGCCGTACCCGATGGCGATCAGGACGCCGTGGGCCAACAGCAGGTATAGGGAGGGCTTGCCCAGCTTGCCGTGGAATTCCAGGGCGCGGTCGTGGCCGATGGTCCGGTCAATGAAGGGGATCCTTGCGGCCAGGAGCAGCATGAGCAGGACAAGGTCCATACCCGCCAGCCCGGCCACGATCCCGCCCGCGGTGAACAGCCCCGCGGGGGATGTGATGGTCGAAGCCCCGCCGTCCGCCAGCCAGAGGGCAACGGCCGCGGCAACGGAGGCCCAGGCAATCACGGTCAGGAGGTCGGTGCGGAGCATGCGCTGCTTGTGCTGGCCGGCGAACCGGTCGCGGACTGGCCGTGGTGTGGACAGGGAAGGGCGCTCCGGACGGCCGGAGCTGCTTGCGGCCGGTGTTGTCGGCAGGAGCTGCGTGTTCATGCCTCCAAGATTGCTGTGGGAAGCTATGTCCCTGCTGTGAAAAGGGGGAACAAGCTGCTGTGACCTTTCGGTCCCGCTGCCGCCCTTATACACCCGATTGGTCTTTAATTGCGTCAACTCGTAGACTTGGTAGGCGCTAAGTGCGCGGAGCGTGCGCAATTGCTCCGGTTGCCCGGTAATTTTCTCCAGGGCGGCCGGTAGTTAGGGGCTCAAGTTGCGTGACTAACCGTTGCCCTTCTTCACTTTTGGGTCGCCCTTAGCAGCATGGTCCAGCAGCAGATATGCGGATCATTACTTTCAATTCTTGAGGAGAAGTCATGGCAGCACACTGCCAAGTGACCGGAGCCGAGCCGGGCTTTGGGCACAGCATTTCGCACTCGCACCGCCGCAACAAGCGTCGGTTCGATCCGAACATTCAGAAGAAGCGCTACTGGGTTCCGTCCCTGCGCCGTAACGTCACGCTGCAGGTCTCTGCACGTGGCATCAAGACCATCGACGTGCGCGGCATCGACGCAGTCGTCGCCGACATTCTGGCTCGTGGGGTGAAGCTCTAGTGGCTAAGGACAAGGACGTACGTCCGATCATCAAGCTCAAGTCGACCGCGGGCACGGGTTACACCTACGTAACCCGCAAGAACCGTCGTAACGATCCTGACCGCATGGTCCTGAAGAAGTACGACCCCAAGATCCGCCAGCACGTCGAATTCCGAGAGGAGCGCTAAACATGGCTAAGAAGTCCAAGATTGCTCGCAACGAGCAGCGCAAGGTCATCGTTGAGCGTTACGCTGCGAAGCGCCTCGAGCTGAAGAAGACCCTGGTTGACGAAAACGCAACCGACGAAGCACGCGAAGCAGCCCGCCTGGGCCTGCAGAAGCTGCCCCGCAACGCGTCCCCGATCCGTCTGCGCAACCGCGACATCATCGACGGCCGTCCCCGCGGTACCTTCCAGAAGTTCGGTATCTCCCGTGTTCGCTTCCGCGACATGGCTCACCGCGGTGAGCTCCCGGGCATCACCAAGTCTTCCTGGTAATCCAGCACTGCTGATACCAGCTGCTTGAGAAGGGCCGGCAACCATGTGGTTGCCGGCCCTTCTGCGTTTAACCCACTCCGCGGGTGGTGGTTGAGCATGTGTGCGCCCTGTGCGGCAGCACACACGGCGGGATGACGACGGCGGGAGGCGGCCTGGGTGCCAGTTGGCCCGTTTCGCCGCGGAATCCCGGGGATGTACTCCGCTGGGAGGGCCGGTTTGCGGTGACGCCGGTGGGCGTGTATTGTTTTCTAAGTCGCCGCGGGGGAGACAGTGAAGAACTGATCACCGGGCGGCCACAAACCCCAAATCAAAGCCAAAATCTGGTTGCTCTTCAGGGCGCTGGAAATCGGTGGGGCCGGTCTTCAATTCGATTCAGATCCTGGAAGATGGATTTGCGTTGGGGTGGGGGATCGGGTAAGTTTGGAAAGTTGCTCCGGAGCGATCTGCGACTGGTTTTTGGTTGTGGTGGTGCCGGGTGTGTCTGTTGTTTGAGAACTCAATAGTGTGCCAAGTTTGTTGATACCAATTGTTTTATGGATTGGTTGAATTGACTGGATCCGCCACCCCGTGGTGTGGTCTGGTTTTTACAGCTGGTTTCAAATTTTGTGCAGCCGGGTGTGGTGTTATTTCCACCTGCTTGGTTGTGTCTGTTTTACTTCAACGGAG
>NZ_KB895476.1 GCF_000374865.1 Arthrobacter sp. 135MFCol5.1
CTGATGCCTCTCGATAAACAATCTCTTGTCGTGCACCGGTTGTTGCTGATCGTTCGATGGCATCGGTCACCTCGGCGCAGCGGTAACCGTCCTCGAGGGTCGCGCCATGGGGCCCGATCTCGCTGTCATCGGCAATGGCTTGCAGCAGGTGGCCGAGCTCGTGGACGAAGCTGTCCTCCCACCCGATCATGTGGCCGTGCGGCCACCAGTGTTCCCAGTACGGGTGGTAACTTTCGGAAACGAGAACTGTACGGAAGCCTTGTGCTTTCGGGCCTGGTGTCGAGTCGGCCAGGTGCAGTTCGATCTCGTTCATCCGTTCCTGGTCGAAGATCACCGTGCCTTTCGTTGTACTGATCTCGAAGCGCATGTGATTTTTACGGCCCGGGGCAACCCGGGTTGCCTCCAGGGTGCCGAGCGCGCCGGTGTCAAAGGTGATGATGGCGTCGAACGCGTCATCCACGTCCACGTGCCCGCCCGGACGGTCCTCTACAAACGTCTTCATGTTTGCTGACACGCTTACGGGCTCACCAACGAGATACCGGGAAAGGTCGATGATGTGGGCACCGAGGTCCCCGAGCGCTCCTGAACCTGCGATGCTCTTGTCCAGCCTCCATGAGGTAGGGCTCTTCGGGTCAACGAGCCACTCCTGGTGGTACCTGGCCCGGAAATGGCGGACTTCACCCAGTGTCCCGTCGTCAAGCATCTCCTTGATCAGGCGGATTGCTGGAAAGAATCTGTAGTTGAAGGCGGTCATCGCCTTAACGCCAGTCTTCGCGACTTCGGTCCAGATCTCGTATGCTTCATCGGCAGTTCGACCGAGGGGCTTCTCACATATAACGTGCTTGCCGGCCCTGGCCGCGGCGATGGTTGGTTCCTTGTGCTGGTCATTCGGCCCGGTGTTATCGAATAGCCCGATCGCTGGGTCTTCGACCAGCTCGCGCCAATCGGTCGTTGACTTGGCATAACCGTATCGACGGGCTGCCTCATCGACGGCGCTTTGGGTGCGGCCTGCGATTCCGACCAATTCCGGCTGCATCGGCGGCGGCCAGTAGGTATACGTGATCTTCTTCAAGGCATTCGTATGTGCCCTGCCCATGAACGAATAGCCGAGCATGCCGACGCCGATGGCCGGGACTTCCCGGTGATCATCTTTCATCAGCCCCTGGGTGAAGAAGGCTGGCAAATCCTGTGTCATCGTAATCTTCCCTTTTACTTGTCTTAGACGAGCCAGAAGTGGTGGGCTTCGGGATCCATCGGCTCTTTCACGATCAGGGGGCGCAGGTAGTCAATGGCCTTTTCGGCACCGTCGCGTTCGCTCATTACCGGGTCCTCGTGCTCATAGGACATGACATAGTCGTATCCCACCTCCAGCAACGCAGTGATGACCCTCTTCCACGGCACCTGGCCCCATCCGACCACGCGGTACCGTGCTGCCCGGTGCATGTTCCGCCATGATCCGGTGGAGAGCACCCCGTCGCGTCGGATTTCGTCTTCCTGCACTTCAAAGTCCTTGGCGTGGACGTGGAGGATCCGGTTGCCGAAGGTCTTAATGAAGACGACAGGGTCGATCTGCTGCCAGATGAAGTGGCTGGGATCAAAATTGAAACCCCAGTCGTCACGACCAAGCTTTTCCACAGCAGTCTGTGCTGTGGTGATGTTGTAAGCGATTTCGGTCGGGTGGACCTCGTGCGCGAACTTCACGCCGAGTTTGGCAAATTCATCCAGGATGGGATTCCAGCGCTCCACAAAGAGGTCCCAGCCTTCGTTGTAAAGCTCCAGGTGCTTCGGAGGCCAGGTGTACCAGGAGCCCCAGACGGTCGAGCCGAAGAAGCCGTTGACCACCGGGATTTCAAGGTCTGATGCTGCTCGTGCGGTGTTCAGCAGGTGCTGCTTCCCGTATTCGAACATCTCCTGCTTGTCGGTTGTCGGCGACCAGTCATCGAAACTGGCGTCCTTGGGCGGGAGCACCTGCTGTGCTGACAGGTGGTCCGAGAGAGCCGAGATGGAAAGCCCTCGCGAGTTCAACATCTTCTTCAAATTTCGGCTGTATTGCGGGTCTGAGATGGCCTGCTCGAGATCGAAATGGCCAGAGCCTGCCCAGGTGGTGAGTTCGACCGCTTCGTAGCCGAGATCAGCTACATAACTTGCCACTTCGTCCAGCGGCTTGGCGTCGAACAGTGCTGTCAGGATTCCTATTTTCATTGCTTTACCTCTTCTTCGAGATGGTGATTTACAGGGAACAGATTGCGGGCGTGGGTCTTTTCAGAGCGCCCAGGTGCGAGAAACACTGGCCAACGCCTCGACGCGGGCCCAGTCCAGGGGGAGGTACAGACCTTCGTGCCGGGGCGGTGACCATTTGCCATCAACAATGGGCAGATCCTCCAGGAGGAGGTCCACGATAGGGTCGGCTCCTACGTATCGGGGGATGGTTTCGATCATTGCGACACGACTTGAAGCATGTGAGAGCGGGTGGTGGATATGGGGCCAAACATGAGGAGCAACCCAGGCTGCCGCGTCTTCCGCGGCGGCGATACTTTTCATAGCGGCGGTGTATCCACCGGTGGCTGTCGCGTCCGCCCGAAGATAACTGACGCCGCCGTCCAACAGCGCGCGGTGTGCAGCCGGGGTCATGACATCTTCACCTGCAGCGGCAGGTGTGCCTGCCACTCTTGCGAAGGCCGACACGATATCGCTCTCGTAGCTTGGAAAGGCGTCCTCAATGAACCGGAGTCCGCAATCTGACAAGCCTTCGCTGTAGTGCACTGCCTCGTCGACGGAGTGAAAGGCTCCATGGAAATCAGCTGCGAGCGTGACCCCGGACGGAAGGATCTGGTTGATGTCGCCGATCAGGTCCAGATCGTGGTCCAGGTTATGGCCAGGGATGATGAGCTTGATGGTCGTGTAGCCCTCGGCGACAAAACGCTCGATCTCCTCCAGAACGGCCGATTTTCCTCTGGCTTCCAAGAAATAGCCGGCCACCGCCATCAACGGGACGGGCTCGTTTCGCATTCCCATGAAGTCTTCCAGCGATTGCTGTCTGGCCTTGGCACTTATGTCCCATAGAGCTATGTCGATCAGAGACGCTGCCCGGACGAGCGAGCCCCACCCCGGAGAGAAACGGCCTTTCAGGGTTCGCTGCACCTCGCCTGGCTCAAGTCCGAGGCCCTCTATCTGGGGGACCAGGATTTCGAGGGCTTCGATCAAGGGGGTGTGTCGTGTGTAGCCCACCGCCACACCCGTGAGCCCTGATGCGGTCGTCAAACGCAGGACGACGTAGTCGCGGGTTTTGTAGGTTATCGGCCCGAGCACCAGTTCGTAGGGCATGGGCAGGTGTACCAGCCATGCCTCGGCCGCGGTGATCCGGTCAGTCATAGCGCACCGTTCCGTCCTGATCCATGCCAATCACTGGCTTTTCTCCCCCAGGGAGCAGAGTCAGAGTGAACCAGGATGACTGCGCGCCCCCGGGCCCGAGGGTTAGGGCCTGGCCGCGGTCGATCGCTCCTTTCAGCCCGTCAAAGGGCCATGCGCGCTGGGGTTCAATCCCTATCATCCGGGCACGCCCGTACCAAGGGAACCCGTCAGCCCCGTCGAGAGTCCACAACCAAAGGTGTGGATACGCATTGACATCCCACGCCATCGCTATGCTTGGGGAGCCCGCGTCCGGATGACGAAGCGCCGCCCACCCTTCGGGGAGGTCCTGAAGGTACACCAACCGCTCGGTCTGCTCTCCAGGAGAACGACTCAGGTCTTCCCACGTTCCGTCTTGGCCACTGAGTCGCGGCCACTGCCCGGATTGGAGCAGATGGCCCCCCGCTTTGCTGGGTTCCACCAAAACCGTCGATGGTGGCGCGTCGATCACGCTTCCTTCCGTGAGAGGAAACACCGGGTGATGCCCCCAGATAAAAGAGGCAGGCCCGATTCCTATGTTGTGGACTGTATCTTCGACCTGCACGGTAGGGGAATCTTCCAGGATCCGTACGGTTCTGGTCAGCTCGAGAGGAAGCCGGGAGCCAATCGATATTGTGCACGAGGTGGCGGTTTGTTCGACCACCTGTGCCCGGGAGATTGAGCTCTCCCCATGGAAGGCAACCGGGAGGCCGTCAACGAGGCATTCCGCTCCAGCATTCGGGAACAGCACCTGCCATCCGCCACGGTACCCGGCCAACCAGTCGAGTTCGGTGGATCCGTAACGGATATTTTGATCGGGCGGATTCGGGGTCGTCCACGCATAGTGTGCCAGCCCGTTGTCTTCACCCGGACGGGCGAAGCGTACTATTTCTCCTCCCCTTTCGGGATCCATCACCAGTTCTACCTGCTCATTTTCCAGAACTACGGTCATTTCGCCGGCTCCGCCGCGGCAAGTCGTTTGTGGCCGACGGAACCGTTGAGCAGGAGGCCACCATCCACTGAAACCGTCTGACCGGTTACATATCGTGCCGCATCGGATGCGAAGAACAAGGCGACATCGGCAATCTCCTCCGGGGTGGCGATGCGGCCAAGGGGAATACGGTCGCGATAGGTCGCTCGCACATCCTCCGTCCAGCTATCGGTGTTCAGCGGTGTCTCGGTGGCACCGGGCGCGACAGAATTCACTGTCACGCCCAAGGGGCCAAGTTCGACAGCCAACGCGCGAGTCAGACCCGAGATGCCACCCTTGGCGACAACGTATCCGGTCATTTCAGTGGGTGGTTGATCAGCCACTACCGAGCTGATGTTTACGATGCTTCCGCGCCCCGCCGGAACCATGACGGCGGCAGCCGCACGTGCACCTCTGATATACCCCATCAAATTCGAATTGATGATGGCCATCCAGTCGTCATCTGTCATAGACAGAAATGGCTGGACCAGAAGGGCGGCCGCATTATTGATCCACACGTCGATGCCGCCGAAACGATCCGAGACAGCGTCAGCCAGGCGGTCGACATCCGATGTCGACCCGGTGTCGCCTGTCAAGATCAGCGGTGTGCCGCCGGCTGCCGAGATTTCCGCTGAGAGATGCTCGGTAGCTTCCGGGTCACTTCCACGGTGGATGCCTGCCACGCAAGCCCCTTGGGTTGCTGCGCGCAGTGCGATGGCCCTCCCGATCCCCTTGGAGATCCCCGTGACCACTACAATCTGTCCCTCTTGCATCTGCATCCTTCCTGCCGACAAATGCGTCGTATCGTTGCTGCTTCTGGTGCCCAAAATTTCGGAGCGTTCGCGGAGGTGTGCTGATCTCCGCGCTGCTTTCGAGAATCAGGCAGCGTGTTCCCAGGACCAGCCCGGGGGCGGCCCTGGCCAAGGAGTCCTCGCACAGAATCTTCTTGCCCAAGTCGAGGGTGTAGTTCCGACTGCAGGCCCCTGTTCGTAGCGCCCTTGCGCGGGCGGCCGTCCAAGTTACCTACGGCACGATATGTCGGAGGTCTAGTCATGGAGCATCATTGCTTTCTCAGTGACGGCAGCTGGCAAGATTGCGGGAGTAACCTTGTCTCTATCTTGAATCCGTTTCAAATAGTAGCGTCATATGCGCGACATGTGAACCGCAGCACAACGAAAGGGTGGAGCTGGGCGCGCATACCGGGGAGGCTTGCCCATGGGGCGGCTGGTTTGCACGCCCTTGTGAACCCTGTCGGCGACCCGCGCCCCGGCGGAGTGGCCGCGTTTCGGCCGCAGAACAAGGCTGAACGCGGCAAGGCAGGAACCCGAACGCGGGGCGCCCAGACGGCGCCGCGGAACGGGACATGAAGCAATTCAATATAGTGAAAGGTAGACTAAGGCTGTGGTTACAAATACGGGAGATCCCGACCTCAAGAGTCAGACCCGCATTCAGTCGGTTAGCCGTGCAGTGCAGATTCTGCTTGCTGTTGCTGAATCTGAGGGCCTTCAAGCCAAACAGGTGTCCGAGCGCTTCGGACTGTCCCTCCCCACTACTTACCACTTGCTAACCACGCTTGCGGCTGAGGGTATGGTGACAAAGGACGATCGCCGCTACTTCCGTCTTGGACCGAGGGCGGCGATCATCTCCGACGCATATGCGCGGGCGGACGTTGTACCGGCCAGCTATGCCCGGGCCATCAACTCCCTCGCGCAAAGCACTGGGGAAACCACCTATTTGAGCGTCTGGCGCGGTGGTGCTGTGAAGGTGCTGGCCACCGCAGAAGGTGCCCATGCAGTCCGCGTTGTCGGTTTAGATACCGGCTACTCCGACAATGTTCATGCTCGTGCCAGCGGCAAATTGCTGTTAGCATTCGCACCCGTGGATGTCCGGGAGGCAGCAATAGAGCGGATGCGCTTTACGCCTCTCACCCCGAACACCATCACAAAGAAGAAAGAATTCCGCCAGGAACTCGAAGCAATACGTGAGCGCGGTTATTCTTTCGATCGACAAGAGTTTCAACTCGGAGTGGACTGCGTTTGCTTTCCGATCTTCCAGGCCGAGCACGTAGTTGCCTGCATCACGATCTCATCGCCTTCCACGAGGTTTGTGGATACAAAGGAAGACCTTCTCGCCAAGCTCGCTGAAATTACCGCCACGCTCAGCGTCAACTGAGGCGCACGTGCCCTATCGTGCCAACAGCAGTGCTGGGGTCAGGGTTCTTGAAGCGTTTGTGCCCCTTTCGGCCACCGCCAAACTTCTAGGGGCCAGTAGAGGTTTCTGCACCATGGAACCGACTTTGAAGAGTTTGGCCCTGCATTTTCCTTGCTGAGTGGCAAATGCATGCGTTACGCTGTGGCGCGGACGCGGTTGCGTCTGAGTGAAGCATTTACCGGAAGCCTTCAGCTCCCTATCCGCAGCTTCAACGGTGGCTGTCCTCCCGGTTGTCATCGCCGGCTGGTTTGCGCAGAAGCAGCTAGTGCGGGGCCTCGCAATGGGAGCTATTAAGTAAGGAGGCAGGCTCCCTCTAAACGTCGTTGAGACACCCAAGAAGCTAATTTGTATGACTGGCACAGGCGGAGAACTGAGCTAAATCGGATCATCCTGTATTCGGATCGGGAAGTAAGGGTCACCAGCACCATGGCAATCAATGAAGAGGCTGTCCAAGGACTCGTAAAGGCACTCGGCCAAGGGGTGGACCAAGTGGCCCTATTGGTTGAAGACCTGGAGAGCTCTGTTGAGCTGTGGACCGGGTTGGGCATTTCTGAGTGGCGCATCTACACCTACAGCCAGAACAACATTGCCACTCCGACGTACCGAGGCAAGCCAGGAGAGTTCGAGTTCCGCTTGGCACTCGGTGGAAGCTCTCCCCAAGTAGAACTTATTCAACCGTTGCGAGGGCCGAGTATCTACCACGACTGGATCGCCGAACATGGATACGGGCTTCACCACCTTGGCTTCTTCGTCCCGTCGATTGAAAAGTCCATCGAAGAATTCGAAAACGCTGGTCTTGACGTCATCCAGTCAGGCCGGGGATACGGGATGGATCTCGACGGAGGCTTTGCGTACGTAGAACTTCCAGGCTCACCGCTGGTCTTGGAAGCAATCGAAGTACCAAAACGACGCCGCCCGTCAGAAAGTCTCTAGCCAGGCAGTCAATCCGCCCCCGGTTCCGAGGCTTGTAACAAGACGACGAGGACTACGGCACCGACACTGGCCAATGGTCCCGGCCAACGGAACGGTTCTTTGCGTCCAAAAAGTCGGCGAGCAGGATCTGCCAGCCCTCCTGTGCCTTCGCTCAATCTTCCCAGGTGGATCGTCTTCCGATGAACGGGTCACCCACTCAGGGTTTCGGTGGGGTTGACCATCCTGGGTTTGTTCGTTCGGGTAGCTGACTCCTTTCACGGCCAGCGTTAGTTATTGGGAGAGCGGGATCAAGTCGCCGCGGGTATCGCATGCGTGGCGCAGGGGCCGGTCCACGGATTCTGTTCCTCGACAGCGTCGACGCCAGGCTGGGGAAGTTCCGGCACCCGCGCAACCCTTTGCCGTTTCTGCTAGCGCCTAAAGGACCGACCCGCCCTTCGTCCAAGAGGCATGACCTCTTAAATCTAAACTTTCACAGTATGAATTCAGTTCCATATCTTGACTAAAATGCTTCGGCCGTGTGAGTATTGATTACAGTCCAATGTGGCTGTTCGGCCCCTCAAGGATGAGGAACACAGTGTCGCACGCCGTCGGACCCATTCGGCACTCTGCTTCTAGGCCTCGCTTTTAGCTGGTGTATGCAAGCGGGCCAACGGAGGTCATGGGCGCTAAATCCTCACCCCGTGCACTGAATCATGCCGTCCGAGGACTTTCATACTCGTGGAGAAATCAATGTCACGCAGCAAACCCCTGACCCCTGATGTCGAATGGGTTGAGTTGGCCACCACGGCCCAGGACTGGAAAAAAGCTGATCCGTCCTTGCTGAAAACGATGCTCGTACAAATGCAGATCATCCGATCCTTTGAAGAATCTGTGCTCGAGCTGGCTGCCGAAGGTCTTGTCCACGGTCCCGCACACTCAAGCATTGGGCAGGAAGGTGGCGCTGTAGGCTCTGCAGTGATGCTGCGCCCCGGCGATGGCGTCAACGGTTCTCACCGCGGCCACCACCAGTTCCTCGCCAAAGGGCTTGCTTATCTGGCGCGCACCACCGGTGGCACCATGGATCCGGTGGACCCGGTAAGCGCAGAGGTCCAAGCATATCTTCAGCGGACCTTGGCAGAAATTCTCGGCCTGGACCAGGGTTTCAGCCATGGACGAGGCGGATCCATGCACCTGCAGTGGATGGAAGCGGGGGCGCTTGGCACGAACGCCATTGTCGGCGGAGGTGTCCCACTCGCGGCCGGCAACGCCTGGGCGCAAAAGCATGCCCCTACATCCGACGCAGGGACCGACATTACCGTTTCCTACTTCGGTGACGGGGCAACGAATATAGGTTCCGTCCTGGAAACCATGAACCTTGCAGCGGCTTGGAAGTTGCCCCTTTGCTTCTTTATCGAAAACAATCTCTATGCCGTGTCCACGCATGTTTCGGAGGTCACGGCTGAATCACGTCTCTCCGGACGAGGCCCAGGATTCGGAATCCGTTCCTGGCGTGTAGACGGTATGGATCCCTTGGCTGTGCACCTTGCGATGTTACAGGCCACTGCGCACATGCGCTCAGGTGGAGGTCCTACGATCATTGAGGCCGAGGTATACCGCTACTTCCACCAGAACGGCCCTTTCCCTGGCAGTGCCTTCGGATACCGCACCAAGGACGAGGAGAACGCATGGCGTAAACGCGATCCCATCGTGCGCGTGACGAGGGAATTGAAAAAGCTCGGGTATCTCGATGATGCAGTCATCACCCAAATGACAGACAAGATCAAACAAGCCTGCACCTTGGCCGTAACGGAACTGACCGAACAGGACCCGGACGGCAAGATCGGAAAGCGACGCATCCGGCCAGCTCTATGGCCTGACGCATCCTTCGTCGATATCGGGATCCGCAGCGATCTTTCAGAACTGGAATCTGCCAGGACGGAGGAAGAGTCCTCCTTCACCGGTGAGCTCGCGAAGGGCAAGTTCATTGATGCGGTAGCCGATGTCATGCGGGCGCGCATGGACGCCGACAAGTCGATCGTGGTCATGGGCGAAGACGTCCACCGCCTCCAGGGTGGAACCAATGGCGCAACCCGCGGGCTCAAAGAAGCCCACTCCGAACGGGTTTTGGGGACACCTATCAGCGAAAACGCGTTTGCCGGCCTGGCAGGTGGCATTGCTATGGACGGCCGATTCAAGCCAGTCATTGAATTCATGTACGCCGACTTCATGTGGGTCGCCGGCGACCAACTCTTCAATCAAATCGCCAAGGCAAGGCACATGTTCGGCGGCAGAGGTGAAATGCCCCTCGTCCTTCGCTCTAAAGTGGCCATGGGAACCGGCTACGGTTCACAACACTCCATGGACCCGGCCGGCATCTTCGCTACATCTGCCGGATGGCGAATAGTAGCGCCCTCCACGCCCTTCGACTACGTCGGGCTAATGAACGCCGCTTTGGCAATCAACGATCCAGTGGTGATCATCGAACACGTTGACCTCTACACCAGCATGGGGACAGTACCGGTCCAAGACTTCGACTTCCAAATCCCCTTCGGCAAGGCCGCCATCCGTCGGACCGGTAAAGCCTTGACGATCCTGACCTACGGTGCGATGGTCCAACCCACCCTTGATGCCGTCGGTGACACCGGAACGGACGCGGAGGTCGTCGATCTCCGCTGGCTCGACAAGGCAAGCATCGACTGGGACACCATTGACGCCAGTATTAAAAAGACGAACAACATCCTTATTGTCGAGCAGGGCACCCGGGGAACGGCGTATGGCGGCTGGCTCAGCGACGAAATCCAACGACGGTACTTTGACTACCTGGACTACCCGATCCAGCGGGTCTCAGGCGGAGAAGCCTCCCCCAGCATCTCAAAAGTTCTGGAACGGGCGGCCTTCGCCGGACGACCCGAAATAGCTGCAGCCCTGAAGACCATCAAAAAAGACCAGAGCCTCTAAGCAGAGCCCCAAGAAATCACTGGAGAAAATAATGCCCGCATTGATGAATATGCCGGAAGTCATGGCGAACGCCACGGAGGCGGCGCTGTCCACCTGGCTGAAACGCGAAGGCGATGAGGTTACCGTCGGCGAATCGATAGCAGAAGTGGAAACAGATAAAGCCACCGTCGAAATCGAAGCCGAATCCGAAGGAATTATCGCCCGGCTGCTCGTGGAAGAAGGAACCAACGTCGACGTTGGTGCACCAATCCTCATTATTAGGGCTAGCGGTGACACCGACGCAGAAGTTGCTGCGCTCCTGGACAGCGTCCAGAACCCGGCCGACAGCACCGATAGCCCCTCCGGACCTGCCCCACAAGTTCCGACCGAAACGACCCCCGCTCAAGCGACAGAAACCAACACAGCCATTGTGGAAAGCCCCTTAACTCAAGAGCGAGATGTCACTCCTCCGCCTGTCAACGCCGGCAACCGCCAGGACCACGGGCGCATCTTTGCTTCGCCTCTTGCCCGACGCGTTGCAAAGGATAACGACCTAGATGTAGCCTCCATCGCCGGAACAGGTCCGAATGGTCGAATCATACGGCGCGACGTCGAAAAGGCGGTTGAATCCAAGGCATCCGCAACTGTTGATGTTCCCGCTGGAACCGCAGCTTCACCCGGGAGCACTGTGACCCCCGACACCGCACCGCAGAATGCTGCAGCAGATCAACTGCGCACAGGAGCAGGACCCGTAACTGTCCCTCACACCAGGATGCGTCGAGCCATAGCCCGGCGTCTCACTGAGTCGAAGAGTACCGTCCCCCACTTCTATCTGACTGCTGACGTCAAGATGGATGCTCTCCTGGCGCTGCGGCAGCAGATCAACACCGCCGCCACGCGCCGCATCACCGTCAATGACCTCGTTGTCAAGGCGGCCGGCCTTGCCCTACGCGATGTCCCCGAGGCCAATGTCAGTTGGACGGAGGACGCCCAACTGCAATACGCGACCGCAGATATTTCCGTTGCCATCGCAGTGGACGGCGGCCTGCTGACGCCGGTCGTCAGGGCTGTGGAATCGCAGCCCCTCATCAGCATCAGCACCACCATTGGTGATTTCGTCGAACGGGCCAAAGCCGGCAAGATCCGCCAAGATGAACTGGCGGGCGGGAGCTTTTCGATCACCAACCTTGGCATGTTTGGTACTAAGCAGTTCTCGGCGATCCTCAACCCGCCGCAGTCAGCAATCCTCGCCGTGGGGGCGGCGGAACCCCGAGCCATAGTCAATGATGGGGAACTGGTCATCGCCAACATTATGACTTGCACCCTTTCAGCAGATCACAGAGTCATCGACGGGGCCATAGCGGCGCAATGGATGAACGCCTTCAAGTCGCTCGTGGAAAACCCCTTGACGATGCTCCTATAAATCCGCCGTTGGACGGACGAAGAGGGTCAGTTCCTCTAAATACGACACTTACTGCTCCCCGATTGGCCCCTGCCCAGGAGAATGAGATGAACAGCTTTACTGACAGCCTCACGATGAGTGGCATCGTCTGCACCGGTCAACCCGTGTGCCGGCAGGACGAGGTGCTGACGCCGGAGGCCCTGAGGTTTCTGGCCGAGCTGCACTGGGCTACTGCTCAGCGTAGGCAGGAGTTGCTTGCGGCCCGTCCCGCACGCCGGGCCGCGATAGCGGCGTGGCAGGATCCGCAGTTCCTGCGGGAGACCGAGCACATCCGTAATGATCCGTCCTGGCGGGTGGCTCCCCCGGCACCCGGCCTGGAGGACCGCCGCGTCGAGATCACGGGCCCGGTGGACAAGAAGATGACCATCAACGCCCTGAACTCGGGAGCGAAGGTGTGGCTCGCCGACATGGAGGACTCTTCGACCCCCACCTGGCGGAACGTCATCAAGGGCCAGCTGAACCTGACCGATGCGCTGGAGCGCCGGATCGACTTCACCACCGAAGAAGGCAAGGACTACAAGCTGAAGGCGGACGGCGACCTGCCCACCATCGTGGTCCGCCCCCGCGGCTGGCACCTGCCGGAAAAGCACATGCTGATCGACGGCCAGCCCATCGCCGGCGGCATCGTGGACTTTGGCCTGTTCTTCTTCCACAACGCCCGCCGCCTGCTCGCCCAGGGCAAGGGCCCCTACTTCTACCTGCCCAAGATCGAGAACCACCTGGAAGCCCGGCTGTGGAACGACATCTTCATCCTGGCCCAGGACCTGCTCGGCATCCCGCAGGGCACCATCCGAGCCACCGTGCTGATCGAAACCATCACGGCAGCGTTCGAGATGGAGGAGATCCTCTACGAACTCCGCGACCACGCCTCGGGCCTGAACGCCGGCCGCTGGGACTACATCTTCTCCCTGATCAAGAACTTCCGTACCCGCGGCCCGCGCTTCGTCCTCCCGGACCGCGGCCAGGTGACCATGACCCAGCCGTTCATGCGTGCCTACACCGAACAGCTGGTCCGGGCCTGCCACAAGCGCGGCGCCATGGCCATCGGCGGCATGGCCGCAGCCGTTCCCAACCGCAAGGACCCGGAAGCCAACGCCAACGCCCTCGAGAAGGTACGTGCGGACAAGACCCGCGAGGCCAACGACGGGTTCGACGGTTCCTGGGTGGCCCACCCCGACCTGGTGCCCGTCTGCCGCGAAGTGTTCGACGGCGTCCTCGGCAGC
>NZ_KB895477.1 GCF_000374865.1 Arthrobacter sp. 135MFCol5.1
CATCAAACAATGGCTCCGGCTGCGGGACACCACATGCACCTTCCCCGGCTGCACCAACCACACCCCCGACAACGACACCGACCACCTCAACCCCTGGCACCACGGCGGCACCACCGGAACCCACAACCTGGCCCAACTCTGCCCCCGACACCACCGCCTCAAACACCACAGCACCTGGACCCCCGACCCAGCCACCAAAAACAAACCACCCGGCTGGACCTCACCCACCGGCCGACACTACAAACCCGAACAACACGACCCCCAACCAACCCACTGGCCACCAGGAACCCTGCCGGCCAGAACTCATGCAATACCCATCCAATTCCACGGCGAACAGGCAGGCATTGAAGACCTCCCGCCATGGGAACCGGACGACGCCAACCTCATAGACCTCAGTGACCTGTCACCGGAAGACCCGCTCTGGGCAGAGTTCTTCGAGACGCCGTTTGCCCTGTCGGAGTGACGCCGGTCAGCTGAAGTGACACTGGGGCGACCCCGGTTCAGGGGATGCGACGCTGGGGGGGGACCTCGGTTCGGTCAGAGTGACGCCGGTCAGCTGAAGTGGCACTGGTGCCGATTCCGGTCAGCTGCGGTGCCGCTGGAGCAGCTAAGCCGGCATGCCCTACGGCTGCAGGCTCCTAGGCGAAGGACTCCAGCCCGACGCCGGCTGCCTCAAGCCCTGCCCTGATCCGGGCCGCCATCGCTACGGCGTCAGGAGTCCCACCGTGAATGCACAGGGAGTCCGGCCGGACCGCAATGACAGTTCCGTCCGCGGCCGCCACTTCGCCTCGCGTAGCCAGGCGAACAGCCCGTTCGACAACCGCATCGACGTCGTACAGGACGGCATCGTCCTCGGCAAGCGGCACCAGGCTGCCATCGGCGCGGTAGGCACGGTCGGCGAAGGCCTCGACGAACACCGGGTGCCCCGCTTCCTTGGCCTGCTTGAGCAGCTCCGAACCGGGGAAGCCCAGGATGGGCAGGCCGGGATCGTAGGCGTTGACGGCCGCCACCACGGCGGAGGCTTGCTCGGCGTCATGGATCACCGCTTCATACAGGGCTCCGTGAGGCTTGACGTAGTCCACAGAGGCACCCACCGCATGCGCTACGCCGTCGAGCGCCCCCAGTTGGTACAGCACGTCACCGAAGAGCTCATCAAAACTCATGTCCAGCGCGCGGCGGCCGTAGCCGGCCAGATCGCGGTAGCCGAGTTGGGCCCCGACGGTGACATCCAGTTCGTAGGCGGCCCTGCAGCTGTCCAGCATGGTGATGGGGTCACCGGCGTGGAGGCCGCACGCCACGTTTACGCTGGTGGCCACCTGGAACATCGCCGGATCGCCTCCTGCCGTCCAGGAGCCGAATGATTGCCCTACGTCAGCGTTGAGATCCAAGTGTGTTGCCTTCCAGCGTCAGGTTGTCCGGCGCGGCAGCGGCGGTCAGCTCGCCGGGAATGGTGTCCGGCATCGGCCCAAAAGCCTCGCGGGCGTTCCTGGCCACTGCGCGGCCCATCATGAGGTTACCGGCTCCACCCACAACAGCCCCTATCCCGAAGGGCAGGGCGCGGCCAAACAACGCAGTGCCCTGCCGCTTCAGGAGGTTCTTCAGGAAGGCCGACTGGATCCGCTTACGGACGCTCCCGAATCCCGGCACCACCATCGACTTGGACAGAACGCTCCCCCAGGCATTGCCTGCGCTGTTGCCGGCTGCCTGGCCGCTGAGGGTCCCCAGCAGCGCAGTGCCCTCTTCGCCGAGCATGATGGCCATGACCATGGTGCCGGCTTTCTCCGGGTTGGTCAGCCTGATGCCGTGCAGTTCAGCCAGCGACGTTGCGTAAAGGGCCGTGGCTTCCAGGAAGCCAACGGTGGCGGCCGCGGAAAGTCCCAGCGACGCCACGGTTCCAACGCCGGGGACGACGGCGGTGGCACCCACCAGGGCGCCTCCTCCGGCGACAGCCCGGAGGTAGTCGCGTTCTGCGATGTCCGCCAACTGCGCGGCTGTGGCCCGCGGATGCTTCTTCTGGAGCCTCCGGATGTAGCCCACCACCAATGGCCGCTGGATCTGCACGGCCTTCAGGAGCATGTTGTGAACGCCGGGCTTGGGCTTGCCCTGGGCGTCAAACATCGCGTTATGGGCGGTTTCCTGTGCGATACGGAGTGCGGGGTTGCTGCGCCGGGCCATGGTCACCTTCATTCAAATCGACCTGCAGCGCGTGGCTGCCGTGTCATCCCATCCTAAATGGATAAACACTAAGCATGCTTACACTTTTTGGGCCGGCTCTTCTGCGTCCGCGCGTTCGCCGCGGCGACCGGCGGCCTCGTCGGCCCGAAGCTCGGCACGGAAGACCTCGAAGCGGGCCAGGTGCGCGGGACGCCGCCGGAGAATGGCCCACGCCACGCCGAGGATGACGAACCAGGCGGGAGTCACCAGCAGGGCAGCGAGCGTGTCGGGCTGGGTGGTCAGGGCCCAGAGAACGAAGGCGAAGAACGCGTACACCACCCACACGGCGGGGATGCCACCGGGCATCTTGAACTTCGAGGCCGCGTGCAGGTGCGGGCGGCGACGCCGGAAGGAGATGTAGCTCGCGAGGATGATCGACCAGACAAAGACGAAGCAGACGGCCGACACGGTGGTCACCATTTCAAATGCCATGCCAACATCCTGGCCCGCATACATGAGTACGACGCCGGACAGCAGCAGGACGCAGGACAGGAACAGCGCGTTGCTGGGCACCTTCCTCGTGGAGAGCCGGCTGAAGACACCGGGGGCGTCGCCTTCCTGGGCCAGGCCGAAGACCATGCGGGACGTGGAGTAGATGCCGGAGTTCGCAGAGGACATCGCCGAAGTGAGGACCACCAGGTTGACCACCGTGGCCGCGGCGCCGAGGCCGGCCAGGGAGAACATCCCGATGAAGGGGCTGTGGCCGGCGGCGAACTGGGTCCACGGGGTGACTGCCATGAGGATGACCAGCGCGCCGACATAGAAGAGCAGCACGCGGACGGGGATGGCGTTGATGGCCCTGGGCAGCGTGCGCTCGGGATTCTTGGCCTCGGCGGCGGTGGTGCCCACCAGTTCGATGCCCACGAAGGCGAATACTGCAATCTGGAATCCGGCCACAAAGCCCATGAACTCATTGGGGAAGAACCCGCCATGGCTCCACAGGTTGGTGAAGCTAGCCGTGCCCGCGTCGCTCTGGAAACCGGTGAAGATCATGAAAAGTCCCACGATGATCAGGGCCGCGATGGCGACGATCTTGATGAGGGCGAACCAGAACTCTGTCTCGCCGAACGCCTTGACCGTGGCGAGGTTCAGCAGCAGCAGGATGCCCACCGTGGCCAGGCCCGGGATCCAAAGCGGCAGCGCCGGCCAAAGTTCTTTTGAGTACCCGGCGATGGCGATGACGTCCGCGATTCCGGTGATCACCCAGCAGAACCAGTACGTCCACCCGGTGAAGAAGCCTGCCCACGGACCCAGGAGGTCGGCGGCGAAATCACTGAAGGACTTGTAGTTCAGGTTGCTCAGCAGCAACTCGCCCATGGCCCGCATGACGAAGAAAAGCATGAAGCCGATGATCATGTACACGAAGATCACGGAAGGTCCGGCGGCGGAAATGGTCTTGCCGGAACCCATGAACAGGCCTGTGCCGATCGCGCCACCAATGGCGATGAGCTGGATATGCCGGTTGGTGAGTTGCCGTTCCAGGTGGGGAGGCCCGCTGCGGGCCGCCGTGGCAGCACCCTGGCCGCGGGCTGGTTCGCTGTTGGACGTGGGGGGATGAATCGCCATGAGGAACTCCATCGATAAAGCGGCTTTTGGGGCCGCAAAGATTTGGTTCCTCCCCGCTCTGTTGTGGACCTGAGAGTTTCCGCAGCCAAAGCCGCTTGCACCGTCGGTGAGCCAAGGTCATGCCCGGCTGCTTTCCAGAGTTGCCTGTCCGCGGCGGTACGTGGGCCTGAGAGTTTCCTGGGGAGGGTTTGCTCCTACGGCGCCTGCTGGGTGTACCCGGCAGGACTCTCCCGCCGCAGGTCGAAGGCGTATTCAGTTGGAGGTCGGCGGCTTTTTGGGCCGCCGCCGGGCATGCACGGGACAGGGCGCCGACTGGTAGGCCGCTCCGGATACGCTGAGCCAGCCACCGGCGGCGCCAATCCCGGGTTCAGTGTGGTGTCCGTCACGATCGAATGTCAAACCCCTTCCGACACAAGCGGGGAACGAAGGCCTCACGCGCCCAGTCAAGCCCCTCACCGAACCTGGCCGATTTGCCAATGACGGGTTCGTCCCGATACCTTGTGAGCCGAATCACCCACATTTGAATAAGCCTTTCGAGCTGTGACGGGAGAGTCCTCCCGGCGAATCACCGGGCAGGCGCCGTAGGAGCAAATCCTCCCCAGGAATCTCTCAGGCCCATGTACCGTCACGGCGAGGCGAATCTGGAAAGCAACCAGGCTCCGGCCTGGTTCACCGACGGTGCAAGCGGTCCCCTGCCACCAGCAGGCAACGCGGAATCTCTCAGGTCCAATACAGAGCGGGGAGGAACCCATCCCACGCCGTGCCACCCTGGCCGGCCAGACCTGGAGTTCCTCATGACGATTCAGTCGCTTCCAACATCGTTTGTTGACCGCCATATCGGCGCACGCCGCCAGGCCGACGTCGACACCATGCTCAAGGCCGTGGGCTACGACAGCCTTGATGGCCTGGTTGACGTGGCCGTCCCTGCGTCCATCCGCCAGGAAACTGCGCTGAACCTGACCGAAGCCCTCAGTGAGGTGGAGGTCCTGGCCGAGCTGCGCCGGATCGCCGGCCGGAACAAGACCGCCATCCAGATGATCGGCCAGGGCTACTACGACACCGTGACGCCGCCGGTGATCCGCCGCAACATCCTGGAATCCCCGGCCTGGTACACCGCCTACACGCCCTACCAGCCGGAAATCTCGCAGGGCCGGCTCGAGGCACTGCTGAACTTCCAGACCATGGTGCAGGACCTGACGGCGCTCCCGATAGCCAACGCTTCCTTGCTGGACGAGGCAACGGCGGTGGCCGAGGCCGTGCTGCTGATGCGCCGCGCCAACAAGTCCAAGGCAGCGAAGGACGGCAAGACGGTGCTCGACGCCGACTGCCTCCCCCAGACCATCGCCATCGTGCAGGGCCGCGCCGAGGCGCTCGGCTTCGAGGTGGAGGTCGCGGACTTATCCAAGGGCCTGCCGGAGGGTGCCATCAACGGTATCGTGCTGCAGCAGCCCGGCGCCTCCGGCCGCGTATGGGACCAGTCCGCCGTCATCACCGCTGCCAAGGACCGGGGCGCGCTGGTCACCGTGGCTGCGGACCTGCTGGCCCTGACACTGATCACACCTCCGGGCGAGCAGGGCGCGGACATTGCCGTCGGCTCCACCCAGCGTTTTGGCGTGCCGCTGTTCTTTGGGGGGCCGCACGCCGCCTACATGGCCGTCCAAAAGGGAATGGAACGTACCGTCCCGGGCAGGATCGTCGGCGTCTCCAAGGACAACGCCGGCACGCCTGGCTACCGGTTGGCCCTGCAGACCCGCGAGCAGCACATCCGCCGCGAGAAGGCCACGTCCAACATCTGCACCGCCCAGGCGCTGCTGGCCATCGTGTCCTCCTTCTACGCCGTTTACCACGGCCCCGACGGCCTGAAGGCGATCGCGGAAACGGCGCATGGCCACGCCCTTACCCTCGCCGCGGCGCTCAAGGCCGCCGGCCTGGACGTCCTGCACACTTCCTTCTTCGACACCCTGACGGTCCGTGTTGCCGGCCGTGCGTCAGCAGTGATTTCCGACGCCGAGGCCCGCGGCATCAACCTGCGGCCCATCGACGCCGACACCGTAGGCATCTCCCTCGACGAAACCACGACGCCGGCCATCGTCGCGCAGGTCGCCGACGTCTTCGGCGCCCCGGTTGCCGAGGTCCACGGCGAGGCCCAGGGTTTCGAACTGCCCGACGCCGTCGTGCGTTCCTCGGCCTATCTGCAGCATCCGGTGTTCAATACGCACCGGTCTGAAACCCAGTTGCTGCGTTACATCCGGAAGCTCTCGGACCGTGACCTGGCGCTGGACCGGACGATGATTCCGTTGGGTTCGTGCACGATGAAGTTGAACGCGACGGCCGAGATGGAGGCCATTTCCTGGCCGGAGTTCGCCTCGATCCACCCGTTCGCCCCGGACTCCCAGACCGAGGGCTGGCGCGAACTCATCGCCGGCCTGGAAGCGGACCTGGCCGAGATCACCGGGTATGACCAGGTCTCCATCCAGCCCAACGCCGGCTCGCAGGGCGAGCTCGCCGGGTTGCTCGCGATCCGCGGCTACCACCACTCCCGCGGCGAGCAGCAGCGCACCGTCTGCCTGATCCCAGCCTCGGCGCACGGCACCAACGCCGCCTCCGCCGTCCTCGCCGGCATGAAGGTCGTCGTCGTGGCCACCGCCGCTGACGGCACGATCGACCACGAGGACCTGACGGCCAAGATCGAGGCGAACCGGGACGTCCTGTCGGCCATCATGATCACCTACCCCTCCACCCACGGCGTCTACGATGGGGATGTCCGCGAAGTCTGTGACGCTGTGCACGCCGCCGGCGGCCAGGTCTACATCGACGGGGCCAACCTGAACGCCCTGGTAGGACTCGCCCAGCCGGGCCGGTTCGGCGGGGACGTCTCGCACCTGAACCTGCACAAGACCTTCTGCATCCCGCACGGCGGCGGGGGACCCGGCGTCGGGCCCGTTGCCGCGAAGGCGCACCTGGCACCGTTCATGCCGGGCGATGCGAACAAGGCGGCGCACGAGCCCGGGCATGGGGTGGCGATCTCGGCGTCCCGGTTCGGTTCGGCCGGGGTGCTGCCGATTTCGTGGGCGTACGTGAAGCTGATGGGCGGGCAGGGCCTGACCGAGGCCACCAAGTCCGCGCTGCTGGCCGCGAACTACGTCGCGTCCCGCCTGAACGAGTACTTCCCGGTCCTGTACACCGGCGAAGGCGGGCTGGTGGCGCACGAGTGTATCCTGGACCTGCGCGAACTCACGGCGAAGACCGGGGTCACGGCCGAGGACGTGGCCAAGCGGCTGATCGACTTCGGGTTCCACGCCCCCACCCTTTCGTTCCCTGTCGCGGGCACGCTGATGGTGGAGCCCACCGAGTCCGAGGACCTGGCCGAGATCGACCGCTTCATCGAGGCCATGATCACGATTCATGGCGAGATCCAGCAGGTGGCCAGCGGCGACATCACCCTGGAGGCATCCCCGGTGCGCAACGCACCCCACACGGCGGCCGCCGTCGTCAGCTCTGACTGGGACCGCGCCTACCCGCGGGAGCAGGCGGCCTTCCCCGTTGCCTCGCTCCGCCAGGACAAGTATTTCCCGCCCGTCGGCCGGATCGACGGCGCCGCCGGCGACCGGAACCTGGTCTGCTCCTGCCCGCCCCTCGAAGCGTTCGAGACTTCGACAAGCTCAATCACCGGATTGGAAGACTGATTCCCATGACCGAGAACTACACCGCTCTTTTCGAGCAGCACAAGAAGGCCGGGGCCTCATTCACGGACTTCGGCGGCTGGCAGATGCCGCTCAAGTACGAGTCTGAACTCGCGGAACACCACGCCGTCCGCAAGGCCGCCGGGCTGTTCGACCTCTCCCACATGGGAGAAGTCTGGGTGACCGGCCCCGAGGCCGCCGCGTTCCTGGACTACGCCCTGGTGGGCAAGATCTCCGCGGTCGCCATCGGCAAGGCAAAGTACTCGCTGATCTGCAACGAAGACGGCGGCATCATCGACGACCTCATTACCTACCGCCGGCCATCCCCCGAAGAAGGCGTTGACAGGTACCTGGTGGTGCCCAACGCGGGCAACGCCGCAGTGGTGGCCAAGGAACTCCTGGAACGCTCCGCCGCCTTCGACGTCACTGTGGAGGACGCCTCCGCCAACACCTCGCTGATCGCCGTCCAGGGACCGAATTCCGAAGCGATCCTCCTGACGCTGGTCCCGGCCGAACAGCACGCACTGCTCACCGGGCTCAAGTACTACGCCGCCGTGGAGGTGGGCATCGCCGTCAACGGCACGGTCCAAGACCTGCTCGTGGCCCGGACCGGGTACACCGGCGAGGACGGGTTCGAGATCTACGTTCCCAACCTGGACGCTCCCGCGCTGTGGGAGGCACTGCTCCAGGCCGGCGAAGGCTCCGGCCTGGTGCCCGCCGGCCTCGCCGCCCGCGACTCGCTCCGCCTCGAAGCCGGGATGCCGCTCTACGGCAACGAACTCTCCCGCTACGTCAACGCTTACGCGGCAGGCCTGGGCCCCGTGGTGTCGCTGGCCAAGGAAGGCGACTTCGTGGGCAAGGACGCCCTGGCAGCCATCAAGGCCGCCGGAGTCGGATCAACCATCGGGCAGAAGCTGGTGGGCCTCAAGGGTGCCGGACGCCGCGCCGGCCGCGCCCATTACCCCGTCCTTAAGGACGGAACCCTGGTGGGCGAAGTAACCTCCGGCCAGCCCTCCCCCACCCTCGGATACCCCATCGCCATGGCCTACGTCGAGGTCGAATTTGCTGAAGTCGGCACCGTCCTGGACATCGACCTCCGCGGAAAACCCGAGCGCTTCGAAGTGGTCCCCCTCCCGTTTTACAAGCGCCAGAAGTAGCTTCCGGGGCTGGGTTCGGCCAGGGGGCCGCACCCGCAGGAACCAACGCCCGCTCACTTCTTGCGGGCATCAACCCAACGCCCGCTCACTTCTTGCGGGAACCAACCCAACGCTTTCTCACTTTCTCAACACGAACCCAAGGAAACACACATGGCAAAAGTTGTAGCTGAACTGAAATACTCCGCCGAGCACGAATGGGTTGCTGTGGACGGATCCGGGCCTGCGGGGATCGGGATTTCCGCCGTGGCTGCCGACGCGTTGGGCGACATCGTCTACGTGGATCTGCCTGAGGTCGGCTCCATCGTCACGGCCGGCGAAACCTGCGGCGAGGTGGAATCCACCAAGTCCGTCTCCGACCTCTACGCCCCGGTCACCGGCGAGGTCACCGAGATCAACGACGGCGTGGTCTCGGACCCCGCCCTCATCAACAGCGATCCCTACGGTGCAGGCTGGCTCTTCAAGGTGTCCGTCACCGAGGAAGGCCCGCTCATGTCCGCCGAGGAATACGCCGCAGCAAACGGCGGCGAGCTGTGAGCGCCCCGGCAGAAGTGGGCGCCTTCGATCAGGTGGCCTCCCCCAGCCTGAACGCCGACCTGTCCGTCCTGGACCCTGAGGTTGCCGCCAGGATCGACGACGAGCTTGGCCGCCAGCGCGACGGCCTGGAAATGATCGCCTCCGAGAACCACACGGCCGCCGCCGTCATGCAGGCCCAAGGCTCAGTCCTGACCAACAAGTACGCTGAGGGCTACCCGGGCAAGCGCTACTACGGCGGCTGCGAACACGTCGACGTGATCGAGCAACTGGCGATCGACCGGGTGAAGGCCCTGTTCGGCGCGGCGTACGCCAACGTCCAGCCGCACTCCGGAGCCCAAGCCAACGCCTCCGTGATGCACGCCCTGATCAAGCCCGGCGATACCATCATGGGCCTGAACCTGGCGCACGGCGGCCACCTCACGCACGGCATGCGCATCAACTTCTCCGGCAAGCTCTACAACGTGGTGCCGTACCAGGTCCGGGAGGACACCCACACCATCGACATGGCCGAGGTGGAACGCCTGGCCCGGGAGCACAAGCCGCAGCTCATCGTGGCCGGCTGGTCCGCCTACGCCCGCCAGCTGGATTTCGCCGAGTTCCGCCGGATCGCCGATTCCGTGGGCGCGTACCTGATGGTGGACATGGCGCACTTCGCCGGGCTGGTCGCAGCAGGCCTGCACCCGAGCCCGGTGCCGCACGCGCACGTCACCACCTCCACCACGCACAAGACCCTCGCCGGTCCGCGCGGCGGGATCATCCTGAGCAACGACGCCGACATCGCCAAGAAGATCAACTCGGCAGTGTTCCCGGGACAGCAGGGCGGCCCGCTGGAACACGTCATCGCCGGCAAGGCGGTGGCCTTCAAGATCGCCGCCACCGAAGAGTTCCGCGAACGCCAGGAACGTGTGCTCGCCGGCGCGCGCCTGCTGGCAGAACGCCTGGTCCAGCCGGACGTTGTGGCAAAGGGCATCAGTGTGGTCTCCGGCGGCACCGACGTGCACCTGGTCCTTGTCGACCTGCGCAACTGCGAACTTGACGGACAGCAGGCCGAGGACCGGCTCGCCGCGATCGACATCACCGTCAACCGCAATGCCGTGCCCTTCGACCCGCGCCCGCCCATGGTCACCTCAGGCCTGCGCATCGGCACCCCGGCGCTGGCCACCCGCGGCTTCGGCGAGGACGCCTTCCGGGAGGTTGCGGACATCATCGCCGAGGCATTGACGGCCGACGCCGGCGCGGACCTTTCCGGGCTCCGTCACCGCGTCGAGGCCCTCGCCACAGCCCACCCGCTTTACCCAGGCATCGCGCCCCTGTCCTGACCCTGGTTCCGACAGGCTCAACGTACAGTCGTTGAGCCTGTCGGAGCGCCTTTCGAGCAAACAAAGGAAACTACCATGACATTGGCACCTGAAGGCCGGAAGATGCTGCGGATCGAGCAGCGCAATGCTGCCGTTCCGGTGGAGCGGAAGCCGGAATGGATCAAAGCCAAGGTCCAGATGGGCCCGGAGTTCGTCGGGCTGAAGAACCTGGTCAAAAAGGAAGGCCTGCACACCGTCTGTGAAGAGGCCGGCTGCCCGAACATCTTCGAATGCTGGGAAGACAAGGAAGCGACCTTCCTGATCGGCGGTTCCGAATGCACCCGCCGCTGCGACTTCTGCCAGATCGACACCGGCAAACCCTCCCCCGTGGACATGTTCGAACCCACCAAGGTGGCCCGCTCCGTCCAGTCCATGCAACTGCGCTACGCCACCGTCACCGGTGTGGCCCGCGACGACCTCGAAGACGAAGGCGTCTGGCTCTACGCCGAAACCGTCCGCAAGATCCACGAACTGAACCCCGGCACCGGCGTGGAACTGCTCATCCCCGACTTCTCCGGCAACCCCGACCACATCAAGGCGATCTGCGACTCCGCCCCCGAAGTCTTCGCCCACAACGTCGAAACCGTGCCCCGGATCTTCAAACGGATCCGGCCCGCGTTCCGCTACGACCGCTCCCTGGACGTCATCACCCAAGGCCGCAACCTGGGCATGGTCACCAAATCCAACCTCATCCTGGGCATGGGCGAAACCCGCGAGGAAATCTCCGAAGCCCTCCGCGACCTCCACGAAGCCGGCTGCGACCTGATCACCATCACCCAATACCTCCGCCCCTCCGAACGCCACCTCCCCGTGGACCGCTGGGTCAAACCCCATGAATTCGTGGACCTCCAGCACGAAGCCCAGGACATCGGCTTCCTCGGCGTCATGTCCGGCCCCCTGGTCCGCTCCTCCTACCGCGCCGGCCGCCTCTGGGCCACCGCCATGCGCAAAAAAGGCCGCGACATCCCCGCCGAACTCGCCCACATCGCCGACGGCATCCAAGACTCCGGCACCACCCGCCAGGAAGCCAGCACCCTCCT
>NZ_KB895478.1 GCF_000374865.1 Arthrobacter sp. 135MFCol5.1
GCGGCCCAGGATCCAGGCATTGAACTGTTCGTCATCCACCAGGTTCTGCGTCATCTCGGTGTGGATATACCCCGGCGCGATCCCGTTGACCTGCAGGCCGGACCCGGCCCACTCGGCCGTCATCGCCCGGGTCAGGTTCCGCAGCCCGCCCTTGGCCGCAACATACGGGGCAATCGTGGGGCGGGCCAGGTCCGTCTGCACCGAACAGATATTGATGATCTTGCCCCGGCCCCGCGGAATCATGCACCGGGCCGCCTCCCGCCCCACCAGGAACGCACTGGTCAAGTCCGTGGAAATCACCCGCTCCCAATCCGCCACCTCAAGGTCCAGCATCGGCACCCGATGCTGGATCCCGGCATTATTCACCAGAATCTCCAACGGACCCACATGCTCTTCGATCCACGCGATACTGCGGCCTGCCGCCTCACCATCGGTAACGTCAAACGCGACACTATGCACCCGGCCCGGGGCATAATCGGCGGCCATCGCCGCCTCGGCCTCCTTGAGCCGCTCCCCGTTGATGCCATTCAACACAACCGTTGCACCGGCGTCCGCCAACGCCCGGGCCAGCGACGAGCCAATACCGCGGCTGGAGCCGGTCACCAACGCAACCCGGTCCGACAAATCGAAAAGTGAACTCATGGAGCAGCTGTTCCTTCCGCCGCAACTGCGGCCCTATGGCTGAGGTTGGAGATGGTTTGGCGCACTACTGCGAGGTCCTGGTCGCCAAGGCCCTGGCGCTTCAGCTCGGCGTAGAGTTCGGCGGCGGCCGTGGCGATCGGGGTTGCCGTTCCCGCTGCGCGGGCTGCGTCGAGCACGAAGGAAAGATCCTTGTGCATGAATTTTGCCGGGCCCGTGGGGGCGTAGTCCTTGCTGACCAGGCGCGGTCCGACGATATCCAGCACCCTGCTGCCGGCCAAACCGCCCGACAGGACGTCGAAGAGCGTCGCCGGTTCGAGCCCGGAACGCTCTGCCAGTTCGGCAGCCTCGGCGAGCGCCGCCGTCGTCGTCCCCACGACCAGCTGGTTGCACGCCTTGGCGAGCGACCCTGCGCCAAGGGGACCAAGGCGGCGGACGGTGGTGCCCATGGCGTGCAGGAGCGGCTCTGCCCTGCGGAACGCGGACTCCTCGCCGCCGGCCATGATGGCGAGGGTGCCGTCCGCGGCGCCCTTGGTGCCGCCGCTGACCGGGGCGTCGACAACCTGGGCGCGCCCGCCGGTGAGCTCGGTGACGCGGCGCCCGAAAACCTGGACGGCGGTGGGCGAGACACTGCTCATGACCAGCAGGACGGTCTGGGGCGCCGGCGGCTCTTTTTTCCACCGGGCAAGGAGCCCGGCCGCCGCCTCCTCGATGTGTGGCAGGTCTGGAAGCATGAAAACGATGACGGGAAGATGGCCCAGGTCTTCCACCGCGGGGACAATTGTTCCGCCGAGGTCCCGCAACCGGGCCGCTGCCCCTGGAGACCGGTTCCAGCCCGTGACCTGCCATCCGCTGCGGAGGGCGTTTGCCGCCATCAGTCCGCCCATCAATCCCAGGCCTGCAAAGCCTGCGCGTTTGTCCTCCATTTACCCAGCCTCACGTCATCGTGCTTTAAAGATTTGTTCAATATCCTAGCCATGATTCAGTATGATGAACACCATGACTTCCATAACTACCGTGGCCATTGCCGTGCCGCTCGAAGCCGAGCTGGTGGACCGGATCAGGGCCGTTGATCCGTCCGTGACCGTCCTGTACGAGCCCGACCTCCTGCCGCCGGAGCGCTTCCCGGCGGACCACGCCGGAGATCCGGATTTCCGGCGGACCCCGGAACAGGAAGAACGCTATTGGGCGATGCTGAACAGCGCACAGGTCCTCTACGGATTCCCCAACGAAAGCCCGTCGGGCCTGGCCCGGATTGCCACGGACAACGGACACCTGCAGTGGGTCCACGCCATGGCAGCCGGCGCAGGCGGCGCGGTTAAAGCGTCTGGCCTGGACCAGCAGACACTGCAAAAGTTCAAGGTCACAACGTCCGCCGGCGTGCACGCGCTTCCCCTGGCCGAGTTCGCAGCGATGGGCATCCTGAACGGGTTCAAACGCACCGCCGAGCTGGCGCTGGACCAGCGGGCCAGGAATTGGCCGGAACTCCGCACTCCCACGCGGCTGGTGAGCGGTTCCCGGCTGGTCATTGCGGGGCTCGGTGAGATCGGCCTTGAGACGGCCCGGCTTGCCCGCGCCCTGGGCATGGCCGTCAGCGGAACCAAGAGGACCCCGGAGCCCCTGGAAGGCATCGACCAGGTGACCGGAAACGACGGCCTTCCCGGCCTCCTTGCCACCGCCGATGCCGTGGTGAACACCCTTCCGGGCACCCCGTATACGGAGAAGCTGTTCAACCGGGACGTATTTGCTGTCATGAAACCCGGCACCGTCTTCGTCAACGTCGGACGCGGCACCGTGGTGGATGAGGACGCGCTGCTCGAGGCCCTGGATAATGGCCAGGTCTCCTACGCCTGCCTTGATGTCTTCGCAGTGGAACCGCTCCCCCTCGAAAGCCCGCTCTGGGGCCACCCGAAGGTTCTGGTGTCGCCGCATACGTCAGCTTTGAGCGCCGCGGAGAACAGGCTGATCACCGACCGTTTCTGCAGCAACCTGCGAACCTTCCTCGACGGCGGCGAACTCCCCCACCTCGTGGACACGGTCCACTTCTACTGACCCTTGGCCAAGGCACCGGCAAGGCCGCTGCATCCCCTGCCCAGGGGATGCAGCGGCCTTTCTTTTTGTGGCGCCGGACTGCTGCCCATCAGGCCGCAGCATCAACGGTGCTCCTCGGAACCTCCCGACCTCCGCGATGCCGGCCGGCTTGTCTCCCGCACACGCCAAACGCCCGGCCCGGATGATCCGGACCGGGCGTCAGGCCGGCGTCAGCTGGCGTCTTCGACGAGGACCAGGTCCCGGCCGCCGGTTTCCGGCGTGAAGAACGTGGTGATGAACGAGATCAAAGCGAGGACGAGGGAGTACAGGGCGGGAACCAGCCAGGAGTGGTTGGTGGCCGCCAGCAGGGCGACGCCGATCATCGGGGCGAAGCCGCCGGCGAGGACGGCCGACAGTTCGCGGCTCAGGGCAACCCCGGTAAAGCGGTGCTGGGAACCGAACAGCTCGGGCAGAAGGGCACATTGCGGCCCGAGCATGGCCTGGACGCCGAGGGCGATGCCCACCACCATGACCAGCCAGACGAGCGTGACATTGCCGAGGGTCACCAGGTAGAAGGCCGGGAGCGCGATGACCGCCTGGAACAGGGCACCGTAGCGGTAGACGGGGACACGGCCGTAGCGGTCGGACAAGGCACCGAATGCGACCACCATGACGGCGGCAAAGCCGGCCGCGATCAGCAGTCCGGTTGGTCCGATGAACTTGTCGCCCGGGAAGACACCGGCGGGCATGCTGATGAACGAAACCAGCAGGGCCGAGTAGATGGAGGAGTTTCCGTTTTCACCCATACGCAGGCCGATCCCCACCAGGACGTTCTTCTTGGAATGCCGCCAGATCTGGGACACCGGGTTCTTCACCACAGCCTTGTGCTTTTCCAGTTCCTGGAAGACCGGCGTCTCCTTCAGGCGAAGGCGGATGAACACCGCAATGCCGATCAGGATGATGCTGGCAAGGAACGGCACACGCCACAGCCAGCCCTGCAGGACGGACTTGTCGGCCATGGCCATCAAGGCGAATGTTCCGGCGCCCAAGAGGGTGCCCAGCTGGATGCCAACGAAGGGCAGCGCGGCAAAGAAACCACGACGGCGGCGCGGTGCCACCTCGGAGATCAGCGTGGTGGCACCCGCCTGTTCAGCTCCGGCCCCAAGGCCCTGGATGATGCGGAGGCTCACCAGGAGGACCGCACCCAGCATTCCGGCCTGGTCGAAAGTGGGCAGGAGTCCAATGGCGAAGCTGGACATTCCCATGAGGCCGATGGTGAGGATCAGGACCATCTTGCGCCCAAACCTGTCACCAATGTGGCCAAAGACGATGCCGCCGAAGGGCCGGGCCGCAAATCCCACACCGTAGGTGGCGAAGGAGGCAATAACGGCGCCGCTTTCACCCAGCGGGGCGAAGAAAAGCGGGCCGAAGATCAGCGCGGACGCCAGGCCGTAGATATAGAAGTCGTAGTACTCCAGTGCGGACCCCACGGAACTTGCAAGAGTTGCCCTTCGCAGCTGGTCGGCGTCGACGACGGTGCCGTCCGCGGCCTGCGGTGCATTAGTACGAGTTGTCACAAGAACTCCCTCATCACGCGCCAGGCCCCCGTTGGCCTGGCGGGTCAGCAACGACACCCGAGATGTCGATCACTATGTTGAACAGAGTACAGCAAGTTGGACAACAGGCAAGCGGTTAAGCCAAAAAGTACATGCACGGACCCCTGCGGGACGCCTTCCTAGCTCATGGGATTACCCAAGGACCGTGCCAGTTCCTGAAGTTCCTTGACCATCTGCGCACCCTGCTCGGGGGTATAGGTTGCCTTCAGCGCCGTCACCGACAACCCCAGGCTGGGTCCGTGGGAGCCGCGGGTGGGGACGGCCACGCCCAGGCAGACCACGCCCGTAGTGGATTCCTCGTCCTCGAAGGCGTATCCCTGCTCCCGGATGGACCGCAGCTGATCCTTGAGCTCGCGACCGGTCCGCAGGGACTTAGGGGTGAGGACGGGCAGCTCGGCGTCATCGGGGAACAAGGCGTCGATGTCGTGGTCGTGAAGCCTGGCGATCAAGACCTTGCCCACAGCACAGAGGGAGACCGGCATTTTGTCGCCGATGTTGGAGGTGAGCCGGACAGCCGGATGCCCCTCGTAGCGTGCCAGGTAGATGACATTGGTCCCGTCCAGCATGGCAATCCGCACCGTCTCACCGGAAAGGGTGGGCGCCTGCTCGCAGTACCGGTAGAACTCCTGGACCTCGTCCATGCGGCTGAGATACGCCGCGCCAAGTTCAACCAGCTTGCGGCCCAGCATGAATTCGGAGCCCTGCCTGCTGATGAGGCGGGCGTCCTCCAACGCCAACAGCAGGTTGGAGGTGGAGGACTTCGGGATTCCCAGCTCGCGGGCAAGGTCACTGAGGGTCAGCCGTCCCCCTGCGGACGCAGCCAGTGCCTCCAGGACGGCGGCAGCCCGGGTAACGGCAGGCGCAGGCGAAGCGCTTGCAGGCCCGTCGGAGGAACGTGGGGTGCGGGAATCGGCCATGATTCTCCTTCGGTAGGCGCATGCACTCATCAGCTCTGTCCATTCAGCTGAACACAACCCATCATAGTGGCTGGCTTGGGCGGACCTGCGGTGCCCGCCGACGCCTGGGCGATAACGCGGGCGCCTCGGGACTTTTTGTTTCCGGGAGTTCACGGTATATTCATCCCAGGCCCTCCACCGCGGCATCCCCCAATAGTCGCGGTGGAGGGTTTTCCAATGCCCCGAAGCCGGCGGACCAAGCGGGGCCGGTCAGGCCGCATCCGCTGCCGACTCCCTGCGCCGCCAGCCGCCGCCCAGGCCGTCACGCTGGAGATACATGGTGGTCAACGCGGACCGGCTGTTGTTACCCAGCCGCACCTGCAACTGCAGGACTTCCACATCCACGCCGCTGTTGCCCTTCGGCATCCGGCGTTTGGTCTCCCACCAATTGACGCGTTCGTACCACCTCACCGGCGCGGCACCCACCGCCCATTCCCTGCCGCGGCTCACCACCGCCGTCGGCATTCCCTCGCTGTCTGTGTGCACTATGACATGTTCCATCCCTGCAACGTATGGCAGGGCACTGACAACGGGACTGGAAAAGCCGAAAAGCAAAAACCCCGCCGCCCCACCGGAAAGGCGGGACAACGGGGTTTCACATGAGTGGGTCCTACCGGGATCGAACCGATGACATCCACGGTGTAAACGTGGCGCTCTACCAGCTGAGCTAAAGACCCAAATTGCGCGGTTTCCGGCGGTAACGCCGCAACCAACGAACATAAACTCTACCCGACGTTGGACCGCG
Organism: Arthrobacter sp. 135MFCol5.1; assembly: GCF_000374865.1. GTDB lineage: Bacteria > Actinomycetota > Actinomycetes > Actinomycetales > Micrococcaceae > Arthrobacter. The sequence goes on from NZ_KB895478.1 coordinate 5,988, forward strand.
AACGCGAATCGGCCCGCCCGGGGCCTTCCCGCACTACAGGGAAGGAAGTTCAGCTGCCAGGTAGCCCAATGCCTGGCTGACCCCGGCTTCGAGTTTGATGGTTGCCTTGTCATCACCGCGGGTGGCACCCCGGTTGATGATGACCACCGGTTTTGACTGCTTGGCGGCGTGCCGCACGAACCGCAGGCCGCTCATAACCGTCAGGGAAGAACCGGCCACGACCAGGGCGGCTGCCTCGTCCACCATCGCGTAGGACCGCTCCACCCGGTCCTTGGGCACGTTTTCACCGAAGTAGACAAAGTCTGGCTTCAGGGTTCCGCCGCACGCAGGGCAGAGCGCCACCACGAAGCTGTGGATGAGCGCCTGGTCCTCGACGGTGGCGTCAGCGTCGGGCGCCATTTCCACGAGTCCGGAAGCTGCCGCCCGCTCCAGGAAGCCGGGGTTGAGTTCCTCGAAAACACCGGCAAGGAGGCGCCTGGAATACGTCCGCCCGCAGTCCAGGCAGATCACTTGGTCATACCGGCCGTGGAGGTCGACGACGTTTGAACTGCCCGCGTCCTGGTGCAGCCGGTCGACGTTCTGGGTAATGAGTCCGGTAAGGAAACCGCGCCGTTCGAGTTCGGCTGCGGAATAGTGGCCCTGGTTTGGATCAGCATGCCGCATATGCGACCAGCCGATGTGGTTCCTGGCCCAGTATCGGCGCCGGTTGGCGGCGTCGCGGACAAACTCCTGGTAGGTCATGGGTGAACGGGGCGGCGAGTCCGGGCCGCGGTAGTCGGGGATCCCGGAATCCGTGCTGAGCCCGGCCCCGGTCAGCAGGGCGAAACGAACCCCCGCGAGCAGGTCCCGGATCCGGACCAACACCTCAAGGTCCGCACCCGAGGGCGGGGCCGGGGCCACCGGCGGCATGCTGGCAAAGCCCGTCAGGCCTGTCCCCCGCCGCTGCTCAGCCATCCGCCTCAGGCCTGCTTCAAATCCGCCAAAGCGGCCCGGTACTCACCAAAGTCGCGGGCTTGGCCCCGTGGGTTCACCACGCTGTACCGGACCGTGCCCTCTGCATCGATGATGAAGGTGGCCCGTTTCGCCATGCCGCTGCCGGCGTCGAACACGCCGTAGGCGCCGGCCACGGCCCCGTGCGGCCAGAAATCGGCCAGCAGGTCGAAGCCGTACCCTTCCTGGGCCGCGTAGGCGCGAAGGCTGAACTTGCTGTCAGCGGACACTGCCAGGACGACGGCATTCGAATCCTCGAACGTGGCAAGGTTGTCACGTATCTCGCAGAGCTCGCCGGTGCAGATCCCCGAGAAGGCAAACGGGTAGAACACCAAGGCCACGTTCTGTCCGCGGAAGGACGAGAGGCGCACCGGCTCACCGTACTGGTTGGCCAGCTCAAAGTCGGGCGCGGTTGTGCCCACGGCGGGAACAACTGCGGAAGCGGCCTCGACCGCTGCCGTCATTTGTTCTTCCTGCTGACCAGGCGCGCCGCGCTCCAATCCTTTGAGACACCGGCAGAGGTTGTGACATGCAGGCCGGCCGTTGGTGCGGCTTCCTGGATGTCTGCCGGCGAAACGTAACCGTCCCGGCCCGACTTGGGGGTCAGGACCCAGACAACCCCGTTTTCGCTCAGGGTAGTGAGGGAATCCATCAGGCTGTCGACGAGGTCTCCGTCCCCGTCGCGCCACCAAAGGATGACAGCGTCCGCCACCTCGTGGTCGTCCTCATCCAGCAGCTCCGAACCGGTGAGGTCTTCAATATCGTCACGCAAGTCGAAATCGACGTCGTCGTCGTAACCGAACTCCTGAATCAGATCCCCATTTTTGAAACCCAATTTTTCCGCCACATTTACCGAAGTGGCGGCGTCGGCCTCGCTCACGTGTTCCTCCAATACGTCATTAATGCGTTGTGCATAGTGATTTCCATTACTCCCAAGCCAACACCCTTTGCGCCTGCGCTTCAAGCTGCCGCCCCCGGGAGTGCGCATATTCTGCGTCACATCCAGCTGCGGCTGCGCCCGGCAAGGGTATTGGCCACACAACCAGTATGACGAACGAAATACAACAGCAGCACCTGGACCGCAGCTACGCATCGCGTTGCCGTCAGGGCTAGAGTGGCTGGTGACAACTATGCCCGCGGGACGACACCCCTGTGACTCCGGACAGGCATAGGAGCGCTAGGAAGCTGCCCGGCACACATGACCGGGCTGTTGTAACCGATACGTCGCACACGGCGTATATACGCCGGGCAGTCACCCTGCCTGGCCTGAGTGCGCCGATTCATGCGCGCAAAGAGAGGTTGGACGTGGCTGCAGGAGAAGATACCTCCCATATCCTCAGCGGGTTGACTAACCAGCTGCCTGATCGTGATCCGGAAGAGACTGCCGAGTGGGTTGAGTCCCTGGATGCGTTGATCAGGGAACAGGGCACTGAGCGTGCCCAATACATCATGCGGAGCCTGCTGCAGCGCGCGGGCGCGCAGAGCGTCGGGGTGCCGATGGTGACCACCACCGATTACGTGAACACCATCCCGGTGGACCAGGAAGCGGAGTTCCCGGGCAACGAGGAATTCGAGCGCCGGTACCGGGCGTACATGCGGTGGAACGCCGCGGTCATGGTGCACCGGGCGCAGCGGCCCGAGATCGGTGTTGGCGGGCATATTTCCACCTACGCCGGGGCCGCGACCCTGTACGAGGTCGGGTTCAACCACTTCTTCCGCGGCAAGGACCACCCCGGCGGCGGGGACCAGGTCTTCTTCCAGGGCCACGCCTCCCCCGGCATGTACGCCCGGGCGTTCATGGAAGGACGCCTCTCCGAGGAAGACCTCGACGGGTTCCGGCAGGAAAAGTCCCGCGCCGGCCACGCCCTGTCCTCCTACCCGCACCCGCGGCTGATGCCGGACTTCTGGGAATTCCCCACCGTGTCCATGGGCATCGGGCCGATGAACGCGATCTACCAGGCCCAGAACAACCGCTACCTGCACAACCGGGGC
>NZ_KB895479.1 GCF_000374865.1 Arthrobacter sp. 135MFCol5.1
CTGGACAAACTGCCCGCGCTGTCCCCAGCCTCGGCTGCCCCGCCGGCCTGCGAATCACGTTCACTCATACACCGACTCCCATTCCCTCTCTTCGCCGCTTTACCAAACCAGCCATCAAAACATGCTATTGACCAAGTCCCACAATACAGGATATCTTTTCTCAAAGGCCTTTTGGCGTGGACACCCCGCCGCCAAAAGAGACATCCCGGAATCCCTTGGAAGTCACCACGTCAAGGACCCTGTTGTCCTCACGTATCCGCCCTTTCGTTGGTACTTCAGGCGTGAGTTATCAGTGTGTCCTCGGGGTCAGGCAGCGGTTCGAGTCCCCCTCAAGGAAGAGAAGGATTATGCAAAGAAAAACCCTTACGGCCGATCGCCCCAGTCAGGAGGGGTCCGCCGTGGCCCCCCGGCGGACGCCCGGAACAGACACGCGCGGACGACAAGAAACATCCGCCTCGACACGACGAATCCGCTCCGTCGCTTGGTCGTCATTGCCATTCGTGGTGTTTCTGGCGATCCTTGTCGCGTGGGGTGCAGTAGTCGAGCTTTTCAAGATCCCGGCATACCTGCTTCCGGGGCCGGTTGCGGTCTTCGAGCGTCTATTCAGTGATGCAAGCAGTTTATGGAACCACACACAGTCAACTCTCGTGGTGATTGTTATCGGGCTTCTGCTGAGCATCGTCATCGGCATTCCTCTGGGCCTGGTCATTGCACTCTCCCGGACTGCAAAACAGCTGCTGTACCCGCAGGTTATGATCTTGCAGCTTGTGCCGAAAATTGCGGTAGCACCGCTGCTCCTGGTTTGGCTCGGTTTTAGCATTAATACGAAAATTGGCTTGGTCATACTTATAACCTTCTTTCCGTTGCTCATGGCAAGCATCAGCGGATTCAGGATCCTTGATGAGAGGCTCCTTTACTTGACCCGGTCCATGGGCGCGACTCGGTGGCAGACATTCTGGTTTCTTCGGTTTCCAGCCGCCCTCCCAGTGATTTTTTCGGGAATTAAGACTTCGGCAACGATCGCCATAACGGGCGCACTTGTCGCGGAGTTCCTGGGATCGAACAGCGGGCTGGGCTACGCCCTGCTGCGAGCCAGCGGTGCCCTGGATACCACATACATGTTCGCCATTTTGGTCATCCTCACCGTCATCGGCGTGATCGTCAATTACTTGGTGGAAGCGGTTGAATGGCTGCTGACTCCGTGGCAACGACGCACCTGATTACCAAGGCATATCGCGAATTGAATTGCACGGGTACAGCCCGCACCCGTTTTCACAATCTTTAACCCGACACGACCTGAAAGAAATACCATGCAAAGAGGCATTCCTAAATTAATCGCGGCTGTCATGGCGGCGGGAGCGTTGGTACTCACCGGGTGCTCCGCCGCTCCACCCTCAACCAGTGCCGGCACTGGGATTCCCGTCCACTTTCAATTGAACAACCCCTGGAATGCTTCCACCGCAGGCTTCGCAGTCGCCCAGGCGAATGGCTTTTACAAGGACGCCGGGATTGACGCGAAAATTGAACAGGGCACCGGATCCGGTACAGCAGCCCAGCTCGTAGCAAGCGGCCAGGCTGACATGGGCATTGCAGACGCAGTGGCCGTCAGCCAGCAAATTGAAAAAGGCGCCCCGCTTGTCATGGTTGCAACGGACAACCAGGTGACCAATATTGCGATTCAGACTCTGGCTTCCTCAGGGATAAATTCCCCCAAGGATCTCAAGGGAAAGAAGATCGGGCTGGCGGAGGGCGGTGCATGGTCGTTCCTCTTGCCCCTCTTCCTCCAACAAAATGGGTTCAGTGAGAATGATGTCATTATCCAGACCCTTCCCTTCGCGTCCCTGCCCGCGGCTCTGCTTCAAAAAAACGTCGACGCGATTGTCGGGGGACAGGACACCGCCGTGGCACTTGGCATGCAGAACGCCCAATACAACAACTTCTGGTTTAAAGACTCCGGGGTTTCTCCCGTGGCCCATTCAATCTTTACGACCCAGAGCTTTGCAGAAAAAAATCCCGAAGCGGTCAAGAAATTTGTTGCAGCTAGCCTGAAAGGCTGGAGCGCGACGATCGATGATCAAGAACGCGCCGTGACGGCCGTCAAGCAGCTCCTGCCTGACTCGCGCGACGACGTCGTGCGCGCCGAACTGAAATTACTGCTTCCTCTGATGTGCGCTGCAGACGCAAAGTTCGTCGGTCGGGCCGAGCCGGATCGGTGGGTACAGAGCAACGATATCTTGACACGTGCGAAGCTCCTGCCCGCTCCTGTGGACATTTCAAAAGCCGTTTCCTACGACTTCCTGCCACCGGAGTCCGAACTGCACACCTGCAAATAGGCTTCGACCCCGAGGCCCGGGGCAGTACGCCGCACTAATGGGATCGCCGGAGTCGCTCACGGCAATCTAAAGGTTGACGACTGCACTTCAATCAGGGACCCCGGCGTTGACGAGTTCGGATTGACCAGGCAGCAGAGAAAGGCATGATAAATGAACGACACAGTATTGCAGAAAAGGGCCGCAGGTCTGCCGATTTCAATAGCAGGCGTAGCGAAGACGTTTAGAAGTCCCAAAGGCAACTCTTTTGAAGCGCTCAGGCCGGTCTCGATGGACGTCAAGCCGGGTGAGTTCATTTCCATAGTCGGGCCCTCCGGCTGCGGTAAGAGCACACTAATGCTGATGGCTGCCGGGCTCCTGGACAGGTCCGAGGGGGACATCCGCATAGGTGGCACATCGGTAAACAAGCCCTTCACAGATATCGGGATTGCCTTCCAGGATCACCTCCTGCTGGACTTCCGGACGGCAATGGAAAACGTCTTGATCCAGGCTGACGTACGGGGCCTTGATAAGAACGTGCTGAGGTCCCGGGCCACCGAGTTGTTCAAGCAACTCCACCTGGAGAAGGCCATGGACAAATACCCCCGTCAGCTCTCGGGCGGAATGCGGCAAAGGGTCTCCCTGATCCGCACAATCGTGCACGAGCCGTCGGTGCTCTTGCTCGATGAACCGTTCGGGGCTCTCGATGCACTCACTCGGCTCCAAGTTCGATCCGACCTCGAGGCGCTCTGGCTGCGCAATCGACCAACCGTGTTGTTCATCACCCACAGTGTTGAAGAAGCTGTTGGACTATCCGACAGGATTTTCGTGATGAGCCCGAGCCCGGGTGAAGTGGTGGACGAAATAGTTGTTGACCTCCCCCGCCCACGACCACTTGCCCTCGTGGAATCCCCTGATTTCGGGACTTACGTGGACCGAATCTACGGCCACTTTGAGCGCATGGGAGTGCTTCACGGAATTGAAATTCCCAAACGAGGCAGTGAGTGACCGACGGGCACCCCTTCGGAGGCGGGCTATAGCCTGCATACCTCGATCCGGAGCAGACACGATCAACATCGTGAGCTTCGCGACGGACACGAAGCTTCGACAGGCCTTGCTGGAGGTGAAGGAAAAGATCGATGCGCGGGCGGCGCGGCGTGTATTCGCACCAGCAGCTTCCACTACTAAGTATCGGCCGCATGCGGCCCGACAAATAACAACCGGGGGCTTCCACGCCCTCTAATAGGAGAACGCAACAATGACGACGATTACATCCGAGGAGTCCGGCCTGGCACAGGGGAGAGAGAAGCCCCGGGTCGGCATCATCTCGGCTGATGGTGTGAAGGCACCCGCAGGCGGTTATGAGATGGAGATCCATAACCCCGCTACGGGTCGGCTCATTGGCACGCTTCACGAGGCCGACGCCGCAGAGATCGATGCCGTAGTTGCGGGAGCGAAGAGGGCATACGAGAAGGTTTGGCGCCGGACGGCACCTGAGGCCCGGGGAAGGATGCTTGGCGCCTGGGCCGACGCGATTGCCGCGCGCCGAGAGGAACTGGCCGATATTGAGGTCGCGGATGTGGGCCACCTGCGCCGCGAGGTACTCGCCGACATTGACAACAGCACCCGGATATTGCGCTACTACGCCGGGCTCGCCGACAAGCTTGAAGGACGCACCTTCGCTCAACTGCCTAACCGCCTCTCGTACGGGGTCGACGAGCCCTTCGGCGTTGTCGCCGGTATCAGTCCATACAACGGAAACGCAAATTCACTCACTTTGAAGGCCGGACCGGCACTCGTAGCCGGCAACTGCATCGTGATCAAGGCACCGGAGGTCGCCCCCCTCCTGAACTACCGCTTGGTCGAACTCGCGCTCCAGGCTGGCGTTCCGGCCGGCGTTATCAGCGTCGTGACAGGTCGTGGGGAGACGGTGGGTCCGCTACTCACCGAGCATCCCGATATCGGCATGATCGCGTTCACCGGCGGACCGGACTCAGGCCGGGCAATTATTCACCAGTCTGCGGCAAATATTGTGCCGACGTTCCTCGAACTGGGCGGAAAGAGTCCGGCGATCCTGCTCCCGGACGCCGACCTGGACATCGCCATCCCGTCGCTGCTGCATTCAAACTTCGCCAAGAGCGGCCAAAGCTGCGTGACAGGATCACGAATCTTCGTCCCGGACTCGATGTACGCGGAGGTTAGCGACCGGCTCGGGCAGAAGGCCAAAAAAGTCCGCGTCGGCCTTCCCACAAAAGAAGCGTCGCAAATGGGCACGCTCATCAACCGCCGGCACCGCGGCCGCGTCGACGCGCTCGTTAAACGCGCGATCGATGCCGGGGCCGTCGCCCTGGCCGGCGGCGCCCCGGCCGAGGACGGCGAACTGGCCAACGGTGCTTTCTATCAGCCCACCGTTCTCGCGGAGGTCACGGATGAGAACCCCGCCGCTCTCACCGAAGCATTCGGTCCGATGGCGAGCGTCCTGTCCTACTCAGACGTCGACGAAGTCATCGCCCGATCCAACTCCTCCGAATTCGGTCTGAGTGCGCAAATCTGGGGCAACGACGCACGGACCATCCAACACCTCGCAAAAGAGTTAGTCGCGGGAACGGTCTGGGTCAATACCTACCGTTCCTTCCACCCAACTGTCCCATTCGGAGGGATGAAGCAAAGCGGGTTCGGCAAAGAAAACGGCCTCGAGTCGGTTGCCATGTATACCCGTCGCAAGGCTGTCGTCTGGGACCTCTCGAGTGAGCGGGAGCTACCGTACAGCAACTCATAACCTGAAGCCATCACAGGAGACCGCGTCGCGGCCCAAGGGTCGCAGCAAATCCGCTAGTACACCGGTGCGCGTGGTCCACTCCAAAGCCGTACGAACATGAACAAGGGACTTATCGATATGAACGACCAAACGCAAATGCCAACGCAGCGGCTGAAGGGGCGGCGGATCGTTGTTACCGGAGCTGCTGCTGGAATAGGACGGAGCACGGCGCAGCTCTTCGCACAGGAAGGCGCAGCGGTTGCCCTTCTCGACCGGGACAAGGAAAACCTCCAAAATGCCGCCGAAGAGATAGGCGGTTGGGCTTTCCCTGTCGACATCACCGACGATGAGGCGGTTGCGGGTGCAGCCGAGGAAGCTGCGGCGGCTCTAGGCGGGATCGACGGTGTTGTTACTGCAGCGGGGATCATGTTCCAGGGTCCGGCGTCCGAGGTTTCAGCCGAGGAATGGCGGCGGGTGATCGACATTAATCTCACTGGCACCTACAACGTGGTTCACCGGTGTATCCCATGGCTGTTGCAGGCACCCTCAGCGACGGTTGTAACAATTGCTTCAGCGGCGGGACTCATGCCAAACGCTGCCGGGCTTACTGCCTATGCTGCGTCAAAAGGAGGAGTCATCGCCCTGTCGAAGGCATTGGCGGCCGAGCTGGCACCGAAAATACGTGTCAACACGGTTTGTCCAGGCATGGTCGATACTGCCATGGCCGACGGCTTCAGGGGAAATGTCGGAAACTACGCACTCAATCGGCTTGCCGACCCGGTCGAGATCGCCAACGCCATTCTCTTCCTCACCAGCAAGGAATCGTCCTACGTGACAGGATCTGCTCTGGCAGCAGACGGCGGAAGGTCGTTCCACTAGTCATCATCGAGTATGGTCTCGTTGTCCTGGTCCATTACTCAACCAAGTCCCGGCACTTGTCACAGTCGTCGGGTTGGGGCCCTCGTGGAGGGGCGGGGACCGAAGGGGCTTTCCGAATGACGGACGTGTCACCGACATCCCCCGACCGTCACTGACTCTAGTTCGCTGCAAGTTGTTGGTCCAGACGGATCAGTTCTAAAGGAAGGACTGAAACCTCTGGTCATGAGGCAAGTGGGGGGAGTCCGTCAGGTCGACTATGCCCGACCGATCGGGCATGGACCCTGGTGGTGTCCGTCGGCAACCGGAGCATTCAAGAGGTGAACGTGGATTGTCTGGCTGGCTGGACAGTTCTGCCCGTGTGCGCCCGGAGACGTGGAACCGGACGAACGGTTCGGGAAGCAATGCTTTGGAACGAAGCGGAAGGGGCCGCCACTTTGCCCCCTGGAAAGCTCGGCGTTCCGCGGGGTTTAAAAGTTCGGGCGGGCGTGTCCACCGAGGACGAAGGAGATAAAAGGACAGATGAAGCAACGCAGCATTGGGAGTGTGCCTGTAAGTGCCATTGGACTCGGGGCGATGCCCTTGTCCATCGAGGGACGTCCGGATGCAGGGAAGTCGACTGCTGTTATCCGCGCTGCTCTTGAAGCGGGAGTCACTCTCATCGATACGGCCGACGCGTACCATTTGGCCGGTGAAGACGAGGTCGGGCATAACGAAGAGCTCATTGGCAGGGCGCTCCGATCCTTCGGCACAGACGCAGCATCGCAGGTAATTATCGCCACCAAAGGTGGACACATGCGTCCGCAGAAGGGACCTTGGGCGCAGAACGGCCATCCCTCGTATCTCAAGGAAGCAGCCAAAGCCTCGGCCCGGCGCCTTGGAGTCGATGTGATCGATTTGTACCAGTTTCATCGGCCCGACCCCCTTGTACCCTATGCAGACTCCATCGGTGCTCTAGCCGAGCTTCTCGAGGACGGCGTGATACGAATGGCCGGCATTTCGAACGCCAACGTAGCGCAGATCAAAGAAGCCCATGAGGTACTGAACGGGCGGCTCGCCTCGGTGCAAAACCAGTTTTCCCCAAAATTCCGATCGAGTGAACCGGAATTAGCCCTATGCGCCGAACTGGGTATCGCTTTCCTCCCGTGGAGTCCGCTCGGAGGAATATCTTCAGCGCGCGATCTAGGGTCGATTCATACGGAGTTCGCCTTTGTCGGACAAAATCATGGTGTCTCTCCCCAAGTGGTGGCACTCGCGTGGGAGCTGTCCAAGGCGGACATTGTTATCCCTCTGCCCGGAGCTTCACGGCCCAGCTCGATTCTGGACTCTGTCTCCGCCGCCGTCCTGGAACTTACTCCGGCGGATCTGGAACTGCTTGATGCAGGATCCATGTCAGGAGGTTGACAGGTCCGCTCTCAAATACATACTCCTGTCGCCCGAGCCAAGACCAAGGCCTGAAAAACGCAGGCGATAAGAGGACGGTCGTAGAGAAAACATGGTCTGGACGTCTCCGGGTTCCGGAACTGGCCGTTCGGCTGCACAAATAACGGCACGGTCACGAAGGGGCAGGGGACGGTGTGGCTGGAGCAGCAACAGGAGGCCGGTGGTGATCGGCGCCGGGGTTCTTGATGATCCCGGTCCGTTGGATTCATGACCGGTGCTGGTTCTCCAGCAGGCGGCTTGATATGGTCGCCGCTGCCTGCTTGACGGCCAGTGCGGCCTGCTGGACATCGACGTCGCGC
>NZ_KB895480.1 GCF_000374865.1 Arthrobacter sp. 135MFCol5.1
GAGATCCTCTACGAACTCCGCGACCACGCCTCGGGCCTGAACGCCGGCCGCTGGGACTACATCTTCTCCCTGATCAAGAACTTCCGTACCCGCGGCCCGCGCTTCGTCCTCCCGGACCGCGGCCAGGTGACCATGACCCAGCCGTTCATGCGTGCCTACACCGAACAGCTGGTCCGGGCCTGCCACAAGCGCGGCGCCATGGCCATCGGCGGCATGGCCGCAGCCGTTCCCAACCGCAAGGACCCGGAAGCCAACGCCAACGCCCTCGAGAAGGTACGTGCGGACAAGACCCGCGAGGCCAACGACGGGTTCGACGGTTCCTGGGTGGCCCACCCCGACCTGGTGCCCGTCTGCCGCGAAGTGTTCGACGGCGTCCTCGGCAGCAAGCCCAACCAGCTGGACCGGCTCCGCGAGGACGTCACCCCCGATGACCGCGCCCTGATCAACGTCGCTGCCACCACCGGCACCATCACCGAGCAGGGCATCCGGAACAACATCGAGGTGGGCATCCGCTACATCGAGTCCTGGCTCCGCGGCAACGGCGCCGTAGCCATCCACAACCTGATGGAGGACGCCGCCACCGCGGAGATCTCACGGTCGCAGCTGTGGCAGTGGATCTACGCCCGCGCCATCACGGACCAGGGCGAGATCATCAGCCACGAGTGGGTGGAAGAACTCCTGGACGAGGAATTCGCCCGGCTGGAGCGCTTCGACGGCGACCGCTTCGAGGACGCCCGCGACATCTTCGAGGAAGTCACGCTCAGCCGTGAGTTCCCGTCCTTCCTGACGCTCCCCGCCTATGCCCGCTACCTCACGGAAGCCCGCGAGAAGGCCACGGTCGAGGAGCTGGCAGCGGCCTGATCCACCACAACTTCCGTTTGCCGGGCCGGCACGCCCTTCGCAACAGGCACTTCCGAGATCCCACGGAGCCGGCCCGGCGAACGGAAACCATCAATGCTTATCTAAGGTGAATATGTCAGTTTGATTCAGGACCGGTGTGACGGTTTGAATCAGGACCACCCCACGACTCGCCGGTTGGTTGTGACGGTCTGAACCAGGACCACCCTCAGTGTTGCTTCATCTGATGAAAGCAACACTTGGAGGTCCGGATGAGAGTGCGCTTGGAGCTGTTTGCCTGTATTCGCAGAGATGCCCGCGTTGAGGGCTTATCGATCCGCGGTCTGGCAAAGCGGTATCAAGTCGGTAGGGACACGGTCCGGCAGGCATTGTCGGATCCCGTCCCTCCAGCACGGAAGACTCCGGTGAGGTCCTCGCCTCGGCTTGATCCCTTTAGACCGGCCATTGACGCCATGCTGGTTGAGGACACGACGGCTCCGCGGAAGCAACGCCATACGGCCCGTAGGATTCTTGCCCGGCTCACCGAGGAGCATGATGCGGAAGAGCTGTCGTATTCGACGGTGCGAGACTACGTCCGGGTCCGCCGGGCGCAGATCGATGTGGAGGCCGGCCGCAGGGTTGAGGTGTTTGTTCCTCAAGAACATGCCCCGGGCGCGGAGGCCGAAGTGGACTTCGGCGAGGTCTGGATCGTGTTGGACGGGGTGAAGACGAAGTGCCACATGTTCATATTCCGTCTCTCCCACTCCGGCAAAGCGATCCACCGGATTTACCCCACCCAGGCCCAAGAAGCATTTCTGGAAGGCCACGTCGAGGCGTTCAACGAGATCGGCGGCGTGCCGGTCAAACACATCCGCTATGACAACCTCACCAGTGCCGTCAGGACTGTGGTGTTCGGGCAGGGCCGGAACCGTGTGGAGAACGATCGGTGGGTGTTGTTCCGCTCGTTCTACGGTTTTGATCCTTTTTATTGCCAGCCAGGTATTGCCGGGGCTCACGAGAAAGGCGGCGTCGAGGGCGAGGTGGGCTGGTTCCGCCGCAACCGCCTTACCCCGATGCCTGTCGCGAAGTCCCTTGAGGAGCTCAACGACCGGATCCGGGACCGGGAGGCGCAGGACGATCAGCGGCGGATCGATGGCAGGATCCGCACCATCGGCCACGACTTCGCCGCCGAGCGCCCGTTCCTGGCCCCGCTGCCGGCCGAAGAGTTCGACCCCGGTCTCGTGCTGAACCCAAGAGTGGACAGATCCTCAATGATCACGGTGCGGATGGTGAAGTACTCCGTACCGGCACGGTTCATCGGCCGAAGGGTCCGGGTGTCCTTGCGGGCGTCAGAGCTTGTGGTGTTCGACGGCCGCGCGGTGGCGGCCCGGCATCAGAGAGTCATCGTCAAGGGCGGCCAGTCGGTCCAACTGGACCATTACCTGGAGGTCCTCAAGACCAAACCCGGCGCTTTGCCTGGTTCCACGGCCTTGGCACGGGCTCGGGCATCAGGTTCTTTCACCAGCGCCCATGAGGCCTTCTGGGCCGCCTCGCGCCGGGTCAACGGCGACGCCGAAGGGACTCGTGAACTGATCGATGTCTTGCTGCTCCATCGTTCGATGGATGGAGCAGAAATCGAAGCAGGAATTACTGCCGCGCTGCGAGTTGGTGCGGTCAGCGCCGATGTCGTCGCGGTCGAAGCCCGCAGACACGCAACGACCTCCGCCGCCGAGGGTGGGCCCGGGTCGGACCGTCATCGCGGTGACCACGCTCAAGCGAAAGTGCAACGCGTTGTCAGCCTGACCCAACGTCGACTCATGGACCCGGCTGCCGTCATCGCCGGGCTGCCTTCTGATAGCCGGCCCCTGCCCTCAGTCCGTGCCTATGACGAGCTGCTGGCCAAACGCGCCGAACACCCTGCAGAAACCGCGTCGAAGGAGAACATCTCATGAGCCCCACAGCCCCTGCCACAACCGTCACCCCGGTCCTGCGCCGGCGACGCGGTCTGACCGAACAGGCCGCGGTCGCAGCCGTGGACCAGGCCTGCCGCCGGCTGCGCCTGCCCACCGTCCGTGGCGTCCTGGATGAAGCACTGAGCGTTGCCGGGAAAGAGCAACTGTCCTACCAGGGGTTCCTGGCCGAGCTGCTGCTGGCCGAATGCGACGATAGGGACCGGCGCTCCTCGATCCGCCGCGTTAAGGCCGCGAACTTCCCTAGGGACAAATGGCTCGGAGACTTCGATTTCGATGCGAACCAGAACATTAACCCCGCAACGATCCACACCCTTGCGACCGGTGACTGGATCCGCAAAGGCGCACCCCTGTGCCTCATAGGAGACTCAGGGACCGGCAAATCACACCTGCTCATCGGACTCGGCACCGCCGCCGCCGAGAAGGGCTACCGAGTCAAATACACCCTCGCCACCCGGCTCGTAAACGAACTCGTCGAAGCCGCCGACGATAAAGTGCTGGCCAAAACCATCGCCCGCTACGGCCGTGTCGACCTGCTTTGCATCGACGAACTGGGCTACATGGAACTGGACCGTCGAGGCGCCGAACTCCTCTTCGCCCACACCATCGCCCAAAAGAACGCTTAGCCCTCCAGCGCAGCGTCCCTCCGGACTTCTGCATGAATCCCTCACTGCGACGCGAATCGAGTCAGACGGGGGTGACGGTCACTGCTTGGCAGCCGATCATAGAAGGTCCTGGAGCCACTTGGTCTGACGCAGCAGCATGCCTCCAAACGGATCGAAACCGGCTCCGTGTTTCAGAAGCCGGTTCCGTTCCGTATTTCGCTAGGGATCAGGTTCTCCGGGAGGAGACGTCACTACCCCAGGTGTGGAAGCCGCCCCATCCGGAATTCCAGCCCGTGTTGTAGTTCACCGATACCCAGGTTGGTGCGTAGACGTAGCCTGCTCTGACCTGGCTGTACTCGTCATGGATAGCGACATCGACAGGTTGATTGCCAAACCAGCAGAAGTTGCCCGATTCGTAGGTCTCAGCGTGCGCGAGACTGTTGGATGTTTGCCAAAAACTCGTCCCGCTGAATGTCCCGGGGTTGCAACCGTAGGGTTGAACCGTCCAACTACCCGATCCGTAGGCGCTAGCTGGTGACGTGCCCAGGCCAACAATGAGTGTTGCCGCCGCTGCACCCACGGCTAATGCGGAAAAGCGCTTCTTCATTTTATTACCACCCTAAACGCTGAGTAATGCGCCGGCTGTTTTATGGCGCAATGAAATGGATTAATGCAAAGCAGGATAATTTGCATGGAAGACGATCAATGCAAATGGGAGCCGTCCCCGTGTGGAAATTCGGGAAAATTATCTGCTTGAGCGCAGGAGGAAGTTAGGAGCCTGGGCGGTCCAGCCGGCTTCATTCTTGGCGGCATCCAACGACTGTTTGGCTGCCTCCGGGACTACAAGCCAGGCAGACTCCGTTCGGTCTGCCGTTTCCAACCTCAGGCCATAGGATTCAAAGCCCGTTAGGAGCGTGCATCCCGACCATTCGCTTTGCCCCTGAGCGTCTACGGGGAACATACAGATGGTCCCGCTGCTCGTTGGAGCTGCGTAGTATGTGTACGCCTTTCCGTGGCCCAAGAGCCGAAGCTGGGAAGGGTCCACATCCGGGGTTTTGCGGATGAACTCCATGGCCGGGGCGGGTGGCTTGTCTACTTCTCGTTGTGGGCTAGCTAAAGAATCGATGATCCTGGAGGCGTCCAAGGACCTATCTGGTGGCGTGGGTGCGAGGGCGAGGAGGCCTGCCGCAGTTCCTGCAAGTACTGTTCCAGCAATAGCAAGTTTTACTTTATCTTTCATGTTCTACGATCCCCCCGTGGACGTAAACCTTGTATTTATTTGAAAGAAGGAACAGTCTAGGCCTCGACTGAGGCCAGCCTATTTTTGGGGTGCTGATATTACAAGAGGCAATTTTTGAAATTTGATGCAGTCCATGGATCTATTGAGCGAGAGCGAAGTTCTTCAGCTATTTGTTGTTGCGCACCAAGAAATTTGGGGCTTGTAGGGTCCAGCCGACTTCGTCCTTCACCGACTCGAGGCTGGCTGCTGCGCCTGCTGGTACGACAAGCCAGCCTGCCTCGGACCGGTCCGGCGTCTCGATTTTGAGGCCGTAGGCTTCGAAATTTTTCAAGAGGGTGCATCCTGTGGTTTTGCTGGTTCCGTCGGCCGCTACAGGAATGATGCAAATGGATGTGCCGGAGGGTGCCCCGGGGGTGCTGTTCTGCGCAGTGGCCGGCGCTCCAAAGTAGCGAATGGTGGCACTGTGGCCGAGGAGTCTGGTCTGCGAAGGGT
Organism: Arthrobacter sp. 135MFCol5.1; assembly: GCF_000374865.1. Lineage (GTDB taxonomy): Bacteria > Actinomycetota > Actinomycetes > Actinomycetales > Micrococcaceae > Arthrobacter. The sequence continues at coordinate 5,145 of NZ_KB895480.1, forward strand.
CGATGGCCTCGTTTTTTAGCACGGGATGAGCCGTGGCGGGCAGTCGATCAGTTGCCTGTTGAGGCCGGTTGAGCGAGTCGATAATCCTTGAGGGATCATCGGATCTGTCCTCAGGAGTTATGGCTAGGGCTAGCGCGCTGAGGATAGTTGCGCCAACTAGTGTGGCAGCAGCAGTTCGCATTCCGAGTCGTCTCTGGTTGCCTAGCCACGGGTACTTAGTCTGATCGATAGTGGCTGGTAGCCGTACAAGCTGCTCACGCAGAGCGTCGCTTCTGTCCCTTTGAAATTGCTGGCTCATTGGGTCCTGCCTTCGGAGGGGACTGCCCCGGCTTTTGTTGACTCGGGGTCTTAGGCCGCTATGAGCTCGGTCCGGTTGATTGTTTCATATTCGATGGGCGTGAGCTTTCCCAGCCGTCTTTGCCGTCGCCGGCGGTGGTAAGTCCGCTCGATCCACGTTGTGATGGACAGCCGGAGGTCCCGCCTGGTGAGCCACCGCTGACGGTCCAAAACGTTCTTCTGCAGCAGCGAGAAGAACGATTCCATAGCGGCGTTATCCGCACACGCACCGACCCTGCCCATCGACCCCGTGAGGCCGTGGTGGCGGAGCGTTTCG
>NZ_KB895481.1 GCF_000374865.1 Arthrobacter sp. 135MFCol5.1
AACAACACCACACATGTTGTAACCACAGTCTTCCCACCAACCCCAGGGTTGGGACGGGTAACAAGGTTACGGCGGTCATAGCGTGGGGGAAACGCCCGGTCCCATTCCGAACCCGGAAGCTAAGACCCACAGCGCCGATGGTACTGCACCCGGGAGGGTGTGGGAGAGTAGGACACCGCCGGACACACACATTGGTCGAGGCCCCAACCACACGGTTGGGGCCTCCCACATTTAAAAACACCACCTAGACTTACCGTCTATGACTCCCCGAAGCACGGGCCCCAAGGGCAAACGGGCCACCATCCTCGATGTTGCCGCTGCCTCCGGCGTCTCCCGGCAAACCGTAACCCGTGCCATGAACGATATGGCCGGGATCAGCCCCGAGACCCGTGAACGCGTCCAAAGGATCGCTTCGGAGCTGGGCTACAGCCCCAGCCGCTTCGCCAAGGGGTTGGTCCAGGGGGCGAAGGTATCGATTGGCCTCGCCATCCCGGACCTGACCAACCCATATTTCCCCGCGTTTGCGTCCAGCGTGGTGGAGGCAGCCACCGGGCGCGGCTGGAACGTCGTGGTTGATGACTACGGGCACGGAACCGGCAGTGCCGCCGACGCCGCTGCCAGGCTCGCACCCCAGGTGGACGCCCTTATTGGCTACCTCGCGCCACACGCGGACGAGGCGCAGGCGCTGATGGGCCGCCGGCCCGTCGTCGCCCTGGACTCACCGGACGCGGGAACCGCCGGCCGCATCTCGTTCGACTACCACCACGCCGCGAGGCTGGCACTTGCGCACCTTGCCGGCAGGGGTTGCACGAACGTCGCCTTCCTGGACTCGAACCAGGGAGCGCCCGCCGGCAGTCGGAGCGCGGCAGCAGCAGCCGTCGCCGAGGAAGCGGGAATGCAGCTCACCCGCTTCCAGGCCGAGCCCTCCGCGGCGGCCGCCAAGGCGGCCGTGGCCCTCCTGGCTGGCCGAGCAGAACCCGTTGACGGGATCCTTGCCTTCAACGACCTCATGGCCGCCGGTGCGCTTAAAGCCTTGCAGGCCTCCGGCAACGCCGTGCCGGGCGACTGCGCAGTCATCGGAATGGACGGGATACCGCTCGGAGAACTGCTCACCCCTGAGCTGACCACCCTCGCACTGGACCTGCGAGCCGTCGGACGTGCCGCCGTCGGCCTCCTCGAAGGACTCCTCTCGGGCTCGCTCGCGGAAGGCGGGACCGAGGCGCATCTGATCCTTCGGCACGAGCTGGTCCTCCGCCAGTCCGCCTAGGCCCCTACTCAAAGGCGCGCGCAGCGGATAGGCTTTAACCGCATCCGCGTGAACGTTCACGCAACCCAGTCAACCACACCTGCAGCAAGGAAGACCATGGCACTCCACACCCCCGCCGCCAGTGATGGCGGCCAGGACCCCCGCGGCGCCACACACTCCACCCCCAACCTGGAGCTTGGCCAGGAAGAGGTCCGGGAGTTGGCCTCGCTGGCGCCGGGACGCGGAAGCCTGCCCGCGCGCTCCTACCTGGCAACGGACGCGCCCAGGCTGTCCCTCAACGGTAACTGGCAGTTCAGGCTGAGCCCTGGAATCCGGACTGCGCCCAACGACGGGTGGCAGCACGGCACGCACCTGGCCGGTTTCGTCCCGCTGCCTGTCCCTTCCAGCTGGAGCATGCACGGCCACGGATCCCCGGCCTACACCAATGTCCAGTTCCCCTTCGCCGTGGAACCGCCGTTCGTCCAGGAAGCCAACCCCATCGGTGACCACCTGGTGACCTTCCAGGCGGGCCCGGAGTTCTTCCCGCACGCGCTGTTGCGGTTCGACGGCATCGACAACGCCGGGACGGTATGGCTGAACGGTGTTGAACTCGGAACCACCCGCGGCAGCAGGCTGGCCCACGAATTCGACGTGTCCGGCATCCTGGTGGAAGGCGCCAACACCCTGGCGGTGCGGGTGGCCCAGTTCTCCGCCGCGAGCTACGTGGAGGACCAGGACATGTGGTGGCTTCCGGGGATCTTCCGGGACGTGACCCTTCAAGCGCGGCCCACTGACGGCCTCGACGATCTGTTCGTCCACGCGGACTACGACCACGCGACGGGTCACGGCACGCTGAGGGTCGAGGTGACCCGGGCCGGCAAGGCGATTGACGCCGTCGTCCGCATCCCTGAACTCGGCCTGGAACTCCCCTCCGGGGCCCAACATACTGTCCCGGGCGTGGCGCCGTGGTCGGCGGAGCAGCCGCACCTGTATGACGCCACCGTCAGCACCCCCGGTGAGACAGCATCCGTGCAGGTGGGATTCCGAAGCATCACCATCGAAGACGCCCAGTTCAAAGTCAACGGCCGGCGCATCCTGCTTCGCGGCGTAAACCGCCATGAACACCACCCCAGGCTGGGCCGCGTGGTGCCGCGGGATGTGGTGGAGGCGGAACTGCGGTTGATGAAGCAACACAACATCAACGCGATCCGCACCTCGCATTACCCGCCGCATCCGGAATTCCTCGCCCTGGCAGACCAGCTCGGGTTCTATGTGGTCCTCGAATGCGACCTCGAGACGCATGGATTCGTGGGGGCCGGATGGGCGCAGAACCCCAGCGACGATCCGCAGTGGGAGGAAGCCCTGGTGGACCGGATGGAGCGGACCGTGGAACGCGACAAGAACCATCCGTCAGTCATCATGTGGTCGCTCGGCAACGAGGCTGGCACGGGCCGGAACCTTGCCGCCATGTCCCGCTGGGCCAAGGACCGCGATCCGTCGCGCCCCATCCACTACGAAGGCGACTGGTCTTCGCCCGACGTTGACGTCTACTCCCGGATGTACGCCAGCCAGGCCGAGACGGCGCTGATCGGCCAAGGAATCGAACCGCCCCTCGAGAACGCCGAACTGGACGCCAGGCGCCGCGCCATGCCGTTTGTGCTCTGCGAATACGTCCATGCCATGGGCAACGGGCCCGGTGGCATGAGCGAATACCAGGAACTGTTCGACAAATACCCACGGCTGATGGGCGGCTTCGTGTGGGAGTGGCTGGAGCACGGCATCACCGTGACGGACGCGGATGGCAGCGAACATTTCGCCTACGGCGGGGATTTTGGCGAAGAGATCCACGATGGAAACTTCGTCACTGACGGTTTGGTTGACGCCAACCGCAAGCCCCGCCCCGGGCTGCTGGACTTCAAGAAGGTCATCGAGCCGCTGCGCATAGAGGTCGGGCAGGATTGGGCCCGCTTCACCGTGCGGAACGGCCAGGACTTTGCGGACACGTCCGCCTTCAGCTTCCGGTACACAGTTGTGGCCGACGGCGACACCCAGGTGGAGGGGTCCGTGGCCGTTGCGCCGATAGCGCCCCAGTCCGAGGCCGTCGTCGAGCTGCCGACGGAGATTGCCCGGTATGCTGCCGCGCCGGCATCCAGCCAGTCTGCCGTGCTGACGGTGAGCGCGGTGCTTGCTTCCGATACGGCCTGGGCAGGGGCCGGCCACGAGGTCGCCTGGGGCCAGGCGGCCCGTTTTGGGACCCAGGATCCCCGGCTGCCCGCCGTGGACGGTGTCGAGGTCATGGACGACGAGCTGAAACTTGGCAACGCCCGGTTCAACCGGGCCACCGGCATGCCCACGTCCATCGGCGGCCTTCCCGTCGACAAACTGGGGCTGGTCCTGTGGTGGGCACCCACTGACAACGACCTGGGCCGGGAATGGGGGAGCACCGACGAGCGGCCGCTTGCCACCCAGTGGAAGGACGCAGGTCTTGACCGCCTCCACACACGCCTGTTGGGCATCACGGCAGAACCCGCGGCAGGGGGCGGGGAACAACTCCGTGTCAGCACCCGCGTTGGCATTGCGGACAAGCAGTACGGAGTGCTGGTTGATTACCTGTGGACCAGCAACTCCGGAGCACTGGCACTGCGCACCCGCGTTAAGCCGGCAGGGGACTGGGTCAACGCCGGCTTCGACATCGAATGGGCGCGAATCGGTCTGGAGCTGGTCCTGGCGGTCGAGACAACCACGGTGAACTGGTTCGGGCAGGGACCGCACCAGAGTTACCCCGACACCGGCCAGGGAGCGCGGGTGGGGTGGTTCGAGCTGCCGCTCGCCGGCTGGGATGTAGATTATGTCCGGCCGCAGGAGTCCGGGGCGCGCGGCTCCGTACGGCAGGCGGTTCTCGAAACCGGCGGCAAGCAGCTGCAACTCTCCGGAGAGCCCTTTGCGCTGACCGTCAGGCCCTACGGCATGGACGTCCTCGCAGCAGCGACGCATCGTCCCGACCTCATTCCGGACGGACGCAGCTACGTTTACATTGATCACGCCCGGCGGGGCGTTGGCACCGCGGCCTGTGGTCCCGGCGTCCTGGAGCCCTACCGGCTGAAGCCCCGCGAAGCTGAGTTTGAGGTCCTCCTCCAAGTCCACGGCTGAGGCCACTCCGGGAATGTGAGCCACCCGACATCGGCTCCAAACCCTCGAAGGTACTCAGAGGGCACGGTCAGCATTGCCGGAAACCGCGGAAATTCGCGGTTTCCGGCAGTGTACGGAGCCCCCTGTTCCTGGATTTGCGGTGGGGTTGGTGGGCGTGTATTGTTTTCTGAGTCGCCGCCGCTGATGCGGAAAGATAGCGGCGAAAACCCCCTTCTGAACGGCCTGGAAAATGGTTCGCTTTGTGGCGAGCCTGGTGGGTTGGGGTGGTCTTCTTCCTGGTGTGGGTCCTGAGTGATGGATTTGCGTTGGGGTGGGGGATCGGGTAAGTTTGGAAAGTTGCTCCGGAGCGATCTGCGACTGGTTTTTGGTTGTGGTGGTGCCGGGTGTGTCTGTTGTTTGAGAACTCAATAGTGTGCCAAGTTTGTTGATACCAATTGTTTTATGGATTGGTTGAATTGACTGGATCCGCCACCCCGTGGTGTGGTCTGGTTTTTACAGCTGGTTTCAAATTTTGTGCAGCCGGGTGTGGTGTTATTTCCACCTGCTTGGTTGTGTCTGTTTTACTTCAACGGAG
>NZ_KB895482.1 GCF_000374865.1 Arthrobacter sp. 135MFCol5.1
TTTGTATGTATCTGTGTGGTGTAAGTTGTTGGCCTATTAGTACCGGTCAGCTTCACGAGTCGTTAGTCCTCGCTTCCACATCCGGCCTATCAACCCAGTGGTCTGGCTGGGGGCCTCTCACACATAAAGTGTATGGAAATCTCATCTTGAAGCGAGCTTCCCGCTTAGATGCTTTCAGCGGTTATCCCATCCGAACGTAGCTAATCAGCGGTGCACTTGGCAGTACAACTGACACACCAGAGGTTCGTCCGTCCCGGTCCTCTCGTACTAAGGACAGCCCTTCTCAAATTTCCTGCGCGCGCAGCGGATAGGGACCGAACTGTCTCACGACGTTCTAAACCCAGCTCGCGTACCGCTTTAATGGGCGAACAGCCCAACCCTTGGGACCTACTCCAGCCCCAGGATGCGACGAGCCGACATCGAGGTGCCAAACCATGCCGTCGATATGGACTCTTGGGCAAGATCAGCCTGTTATCCCCGAGGTACCTTTTATCCGTTGAGCGACGGCCATTCCACAATGTACCGCCGGATCACTAGTCCCGACTTTCGTCCCTGCTCGAGATGTCTCTCTCACAGTCAAGCTCCCTTGTGCACTTACACTCGACACCTGATTGCCAACCAGGCTGAGGGAACCTTTGGGCGCCTCCGTTACTTTTTAGGAGGCAACCGCCCCAGTTAAACTACCCATCAGGCACTGTCCCTGACCCGGATTACGGGCCGAAGTTAGATGTCCAAAGTGACCAGAGTGGTATTTCAACGATGACTCCACCCGAACTGGCGTCCGGGCTTCAACGTCTCCCACCTATCCTACACAAGCCACTCCGAACACCAATACCAAACTATAGTAAAGGTCTCGGGGTCTTTCCGTCCTGCTGCGCGTAACGAGCATCTTTACTCGTACTGCAATTTCGCCGAGTTTATGGTTGAGACAGCGGGGAAGTCGTTACTCCATTCGTGCAGGTCGGAACTTACCCGACAAGGAATTTCGCTACCTTAGGATGGTTATAGTTACCACCGCCGTTTACTGGGGCTTAAATTCTCAGCTTCGCCGTGAGGCTAACCGGTCCTCTTAACCTTCCAGCACCGGGCAGGAGTCAGTCCGTATACATCGTCTTGCGACTTCGCACGGACCTGTGTTTTTAGTAAACAGTCGCTTCCCCCTGGTCTCTGCGGCCCCGATCCCCTCCACACCGCGAAGGTGTATCAAGGTTGGGGCCCCCCTTCTCCCGAAGTTACGGGGGCATTTTGCCGAGTTCCTTAACCATAATTCTCTCGATCGCCTTAGTATTCTCTACCTGATCACCTGTGTCGGTTTGGGGTACGGGCGGCTAAAACCTCGCGTCGATGCTTTTCTCGGCAGCATAGGATCACCAAATCCCCCCAAACGGGGGTCCCATCAGATCTCAGGCACCATGAGTGGCGGATTTGCCTACCACTCGCCCTACATCCTTAGACCGGGACAACCATCGCCCGGCTCGGCTACCTTCCTGCGTCACACCTGTTAATACGCTTGCCTCCCAGGATCAGGTCCCGCGCTCCACCAAAACCCACAACACCACAAGGGTGAGCGGGCAGGTCTCGGGCGGTTAGTATCCCCTGTTCAACATGGACGGTTTTTCGCCGGTACGGGAATATCAACCCGTTGTCCATCGACTACGCCTGTCGGCCTCGCCTTAGGTCCCGACTTACCCAGGGCAGATTAGCTTGACCCTGGAACCCTTGATCATTCGGCGGACGGGTTTCTCACCCGTCTTTCGCTACTCATGCCTGCATTCTCACTCGTGTAGGCTCCACCGCTGGTTTACACCGCGACTTCACCGCCCACACGACGCTCCCCTACCCATCCAAACACCTGAACCACGAAGGCTTAGTAAATGTTTGAATGCCACAACTTCGGCGGTGTACTTGAGCCCCGCTACATTGTCGGCGCGGAATCACTTGACCAGTGAGCTATTACGCACTCTTTTAAGGGTGGCTGCTTCTAAGCCAACCTCCTGGTTGTCTGGGCAACTCCACATCCTTTCCCACTTAGCACACGCTTAGGGGCCTTAGTTGGTGGTCTGGGCTGTTTCCCTCTCGACTATGAAGCTTATCCCCCACAGTCTCACTGCTGCGCTCTCACTTACCGGCATTCGGAGTTTGGCTGACGTCAGTAACCTTGTAGGGCCCATTAGCCATCCAGTAGCTCTACCTCCAGCAAGAAACACGCAACGCTGCACCTAAATGCATTTCGGGGAGAACCAGCTATCACGAAGTTTGATTGGCCTTTCACCCCTACCCACAGCTCATCCCCTCCATTTTCAACTGAAGTGGGTTCGGTCCTCCACGACGTCTTACCGTCGCTTCAACCTGGCCATGGGTAGATCACTTCGCTTCGGGTCTAGATCACGCCACTGCAACGCCCTATTCAGACTCGCTTTCGCTACGGCTGCCCCACACGGGTTAACCTCGCGACGTAACACTAACTCGCAGGCTCATTCTTCAAAAGGCACGCCGTCACCAGAATCAGACTGGCTCCGACGGATTGTAAGCACACGGTTTCAGGTACTGTTTCACTCCCCTCCCGGGGTACTTTTCACCTTTCCCTCACGGTACTGGTCCGCTATCGGTCATTAGGGAGTATTTAGGCTTATCAGGTGGTCCTGACAGATTCGCACGGGATTTCTCGGGCCCCGTACTACTTGGGATACTCTCACAGGCGGCACAAACACATTACGGTTACGGGACTAACACCCTCTCTGGCCGGCCTTTCAAAACCGTTCACCTATGCGCGCACATCACACCCCACCAGCCCGGCAGAACTGGTATGGAAAGTCCCACAACCCCGACCATGCAACGCCCGCCGGCTATCACACATGGAACGGTTTAGCCTGATCCGCGTTCGCTCGCCACTACTAACGGAATCACTATTGTTTTCTCTTCCTGCGGGTACTGAGATGTTTCACTTCCCCGCGTTCCCCCCACGCACCCTATGTGTTCAGGTACGGGTCACCAAGTCACTCGCGCGCTTGGCGGGGTTTCCCCATTCGGACACCCTGGGATCACAGTCCGGTTATCGACTCCCCCAGGCTTATCGCAGATTCCTACGTCCTTCTTCGGCTCCTAATGCCAAGGCATCCACCGTGTGCTCTTAAAAACTTGACCACAAAGATCAAAAAAATTTCTCGAGAGAACCACA
>NZ_KB895483.1 GCF_000374865.1 Arthrobacter sp. 135MFCol5.1
GGAACTCCGCCCCATAAGGCGTGGGCATGGTCAACATCCTTCCACGAGCACAAGCTCGCTAGGTCAAGGAGTCAACAAAACCGGGGGCAGTCCCGAGAGTCTCGGTTCGATGATGCGGGGCTGCCAGTCCGGTCCCTTGTATTGTCTGCCAAGCCGTGTCTTGGCTCGATGTAGTCGGGATTTCACAGTTCCTTCCGCGACGGCCAAGGCCTCAGCAGCTTGCTTCAGGCTCAGCCCCTGTATGACACATAGCGTGAGCACATCACGGTCCTGAGGCTTGAGTTGAAAGAACGCGGTGCGCAAGGCGCGAGCCTCCGCATCGCGTTCTACCGATTCGACGAAATCTTCCGCTACATCCCTCACCGAGGCCGGCGGCGGGAGTTGGTCCAGGAAGGCTCTGTAGCGGCGGCGTTGTCGGTTGTGGTTGCGAATCGTATTGTTGGCTGTCACGAGCAGCCAGGCGATTATGGAGCCATTGACCATACGGACTTTGTCCCGACGGCGCCACGCCTCAAGGAAAACGATGGCAGTGATGTCCTCCGCCTGGTGAGATGATCCGACAATTCCTATTGCGTGACCATGGACACGATCTCTGTAGCGGTCGAAGAGCGTTCCGAATGCGTCCCCATCACCGTTGACTGCAAGCAGCCATAGGGCCTCGTCTGTACTCTCTGATCCCCCGCTCATACTTCATAGTGTCCGCAGCGTCAGATTGGTTCCATCATTTTTTGAACTTTCTCACGAAACCCTCCACTGTCTCCTGCGGGTGGGTGAGCTGGGGCCCGGATGTCGCCCCCGCCTTAGTTCGGTGCAGCTTGGTGGTCCTGAATCAAGCCGTCTTGGTGGTCCTGAGTCACGTTGACATATTCATCTAAGGCCCCCGATGAGTCAACAAGCGGCTCCGTCTAAGGCCCTCAAGTTAGGGGATCGCTCTAACATCGTCGAATCTTTAGAAGTCATGATGCAGAATTTCGCCGCAAGGTTTTACCTGCATCCGCTTTCTAGTTACCCAGTCGGGGCCAATACCTTCAGTATTAGCTTGCGCCCGAAACCCTATGAACTGGACAGAGTAACCTTTGCAGATCAGGGGCTTCCACTCATCAGACCTTGACGGGAGCCAGCACCTCAGGGCGGTATTCAAGTCCCAAAATGTCGAACCGGTTTATGCGCTCTCCGAAAGTCCTCGCATCCTGCGAAAAGGACCACGAGGTAGTGAGTGTGCAGGGCGATCACGTGCGGGCCGCAGTTGGACGCGCCGCCTAAGACCACTGCTGGATCGTTTTCCTCGCCACCGTGCCCGGACATCGCAGCTGAAGCCTCGGCACCCCCTGCTCGCCGCGATCGAAACCCGCATGGCCCCGCACGGGCTCAACAAGCTCTCTGCCTAGATGCCGGAATCCGAAACCTGCTTCAAAGAGTTCCTGGGACGCGGCTTCCCCCTTAGAAAGAACTTGCGCTACTTTGAACGGACCATCCCCCTCCAGCGCCAAGTACTCAGCGCGCTCGGCCAACTCGGCGGCCGCGTCCTGGCCCTAGACGTCTGGGAAATGTGGCTGTCACGCGGAATGAAAGGAACTGCTCGAACGCCGTCTGGTGCTGCCCCCTCGCCGATGCGGACCTGGCCGACGAATTCGATGTCGTGCCGCCGCGCGCCGTGGTCTTCTTCGGGCCGCCGGGCACAGGGGAAAATCACCTGCGCCAAAGCCATCGCCTCGCGTCTGGAGCGGTCCTTCGTTGAAGTTCTTCCCTCCCAGCGCGCCGAGGACCAGCCCTCCCCGCTGCAGGGAGTCACCAATGAACTCCTAAAGATGATCCCGGCCTTCCTCGGACTGCCCGGCCGCCAGCTGGTCTGTGCTACCAACTTAATCCGCGCCCTGGACACCGAGTTTCTGCGCCGCGGCCGCTTCGACTGTGTCATCCCCATTGCCTGCCCAACCGCCAGGCGCCCGAAGACATGTGGCAGCGCTTCATCCCTGCCGTCGCGGTGGACAGCAAACTCCTCGTGGAACGCACGGAAGGCTTCTCCACGGCGGACATTGAAATACGCCGCACGAAGCACTTCCCAGCGGGCGCTGGAAAACGTTGTTTACGGCAATAACAGTGCTGGCGGGCTGGCTTCCAGCGGCACGGTTCCCGTCCGCGAGGCGGTACGCAAGGGATCCTCCACGCAAGACTATGCCTGTTGGCCTTAGTTAGGGCGGTGCACGGTCGGACAGACGCTTTGAGCTCCTTAGCCAAAGCGTTGCCTGAGGCGTGCCAGTTCCGTTCTCGATCGCCTTCCGGGCTGGAACGCTGATCAGGTGTTACGTTGCGGGAACCTTGGATTTTGATGCCAGCCTAGCCACGACCAGAACCCAGATCGTAGGTTGGCGGGGAACACGAAGGAGACTGCTGCGGATCGCAGCCCACAACAGTCTCCTTCAGCCTCAGCTGACGATGTAAGGCAGTCCTGTTTCAGTAACCATTAACAGAACAGGGGCAGGGCGTGCGCACGCTCCGGCTCCTAGTCATGAGGAGAAGCCGAAGGACTTGCGCACTTCCTGTCCTTAGTGCATGCCTGCGTACCTTGGGCCGCTTTTTTCTTCAATGGTGCCACCGCCTGCCGCTGATGCCTCTCGATAAACAATCTCTTGTCGTGCACCGGTTGTTGCTGATCGTTCGATGGCATCGGTCACCTCGGCGCAGCGGTAACCGTCCTCG
>NZ_KB895484.1 GCF_000374865.1 Arthrobacter sp. 135MFCol5.1
AACGCGGGGCCAGGCGAAGGTTGCACCAGCCCCGATGACCTCGAGAGGCCTGCCGATGTCCCGCCTGATGCGGTCCGGGCGCAGGTGTTGGTGACGGTGCCGGTGTTTTCGCTGCTGGGGTTGACGGATGAGGCGGCGGTACTGGATGGCTATGGGCCGATTCCGCCGTCGATGGCGCGCCGGTTGGTCGCTGAGGGGGCGGGCTCGTTTTACCGGGTGCTCGTGGACCCGCGGGACGGGGCACCGTTGGAGATCGGCAGGGCCAGTTACCGGGTGGGCAAGGCGATGCGGAACTGGCTCCGGCTCCGGGACGGTAAGTGCCCGTTCCCCGGCTGCAGCAACAGCTCACTGGACACGGAGGCCGATCACATCCTGGCCTGGGCTGATGGTGGGACCACCGGAGTCAGCAACTTGGGACAGCCCTGCCCGAAACACCACCGGCTCCGGCATACCACCGGTTGGAAACCCACCCCGGCCAGCAAGACCGAACCACCGGGCTGGACCTCACCGGCCGGCCGCCAGTACCCTAGCGAACACCAGGACTGGGAACCCACAAAGTGGCCCCATGGATGCCTTGGGGGTGCCGCAGACATTGTCCGCCACCGCGGATCTCCTTGGGAGGATGCCTTGGAGGGGTTCCTGAGCGCCCATTCCTGAGTACCTGGGTGTTTACCGGAGAAGGCGGAGCTGGTCCGGGGTGTCGATATCCTCGCCGCTGGACTGGTCACTGCAATCCACTTCATCTACGAGTTCCGGATGGGTACGGAGGAAGATGCGCGCGCCGGCGTCACCGGTCACCGTTGCGGCCACCGAGGCCCGCAGCGACCCGTCGATGAGCAGTGGATGCCCGCGGCGCAGTTCCCATGACTGCCCTCCGTTGCCGCAGTGGCCGGCACTGCCATCCGGGCTGTGGGTGTCCGGCGAGCCGCCGAGCGGGCTGCCGGCGTCCGGAAGGCCACTGAGCTGGCCGCCGTCGGACTCAGGACCGCGGTAGGCTGCAGCCGTGATCCGACCCGGACGGTGGGCGGCCAACAGCCGCCGTACGATCTCAGGGGTCAGCCCTGGCTGGTCCACGAGGGCAATGAGCAGGTGGTCTTCAGGATCCGCGGTGTTGTTACCCAGCAAGAACGAGCTGCCCATGCCGGACTGCCATTCCGGATTGACCACCACGCGGCAGCAAGCGAGGGCGGCGGCAGCCTGCACCGCGGATGCTCCTGCGCCAGCGACAACTACCACCTCCCGGCAGCCGCCCTCAAGCAGCTTGCCGGCGAGCACCTCCACCAGGGGCCGCCCCCGGTATGGAAGCAGGGCCTTTGGGCCCAGCCCCAGGCGGGTGCCCGCCCCCGCGGCAAGCAACACCCCCGTCACCCGCACGCCCGGCCCTCCGGATTCCTCACTGTTCTCCATAGCTGCACCCTAGCCAACGCCAAAGCAGTCGGGGCAGCTTCCCCCGGAAACTGCCCCGACTGCCGCCGACGTGGACTTAGGCGTCCCCGCCAGCCCCGCCGGTAGTGCCGGCGTTGACGTCCAGGAGCTTGTACCGGTCCATGGCGTATGACGGGGCGCCCTCTTCAACCTCCCCACGTGCCGCGAGCATCTGCAGCGCTTTGACCACGATGGAGTGGGTGTCGTTTTTGAAGTAGCGGCGGGCTGCTGCGCGGGTGTCGGAGAAGCCGAAGCCGTCGGCGCCGAGGGTGGCGAATTCGTTGGGGACGAATTGCCGGATCTGGTCGGGGACGGCTTTCATGTAGTCGGTGACGGCGACGATGGGGCCGGTGGCGCCTTCGAGTTGCTGGGTGACGAACGGGGTGCGGGCGGGTTGGCCGGGGTTGAGGAAGGCTTCTTCTTCGGCGGCGAGGCCGTCGCGGCGCAGTTCGTTCCAGGAGGTGACGGACCAGACGTCG
>NZ_KB895485.1 GCF_000374865.1 Arthrobacter sp. 135MFCol5.1
TCAGGCCTCCTGGTCCTGCCAATCCGCCGCGCCCGCTAAACACCACCCACCGCTCCGGCCGTCACCCCCAACCCTGACGGCCGGAGCACAAGCACGACCTCGCATCTGACCTAGTGCCAGGTCGTGCCTCGGCGTGGCTACCGCGCCAGGTCTCTGGCTAGTTCCCGCCCAGTGCCCGGCAGCAGAGCCCGAGCGCAACCATCACCGTTACATCCACTTTTTTCCTGAACAAAGGAGTTTTGTGAACGCTACATCCCTACAATCCAGGCCGCGAAGAGGGCAAAGAGTCGCCATCGCCGTGCTCTCGTTCCTGCTCACGGCGGTGATTCTCATCTATTTCGCCCTCATGGCGGGTCTCGGTGACGGCACTAAGCAACTTGCATCCGGAACGCAGAAGTTAAGCGGAGGAGCAAAGGAATTTGACAACGGCCTCGCCCAATACGCGGACGGCGTGAAGAAATTCAGTGACGGTCAGGCGCAGGCTACCGATGGATCCGCTAAGTTGGCCCAAGGCATACACCAAACCGCTGACGGCACCGCCCAGTACGTCGACGGCGTACATCAAACTGCTGACGGCACCGCCCAGTACGTCGACGGCGTACATCAAACCGCTGACGGCACCGCCCAGTACGTCGACGGCGTACATCAAACCGCGCACGGCGTTGGGCAATATGTTGACGGGGTGGCGCAAGTGGCAACCGGGGCAAATGCCCTCGCTGACGGTGTGGGAAAGACAGCAGACGGGGCAAAGGCCCTCAGCGCCGGAACCACGCAGCTCAGCACCGGCATGAACCAACTGGCGTCCGGGGGACAGGCAACGGCCAGCGGCGTCGAGGCGGTTGCTGGCGGTATCGACCACGTAGCCGCGGGAGCAGCAGAGTTGGCTCAGGGCGCATCCGGCCTTTCGAAAGGGGCAGCCGGCATACGCGACGGGATTAGCGGGGTCGGCACAGGCCTGCGCAGCACTGGCAAGGATCTTGCAACGCTATCCGCAAACGTCGGCGCCACCGCCAAGGAGCAGGCAGGAGCAGCGGCGATGCTGACAACTTCCCAGTCGTCTGCCGCCGGCGCAACGAATACCCTCGACAGCCTGAAGGTTCTCGTAGCACACCTCGCAGCAGGAGACAGCCTGACTTCGGCGCAAGTCGAACAGCTCAGGACCCTCACCACGACGGCAAGCGCCGACGTCAGCGCCGTCAGCGACGGCCTTTCAACAGCGGTGTCTTCCGTCGACTCAGCCAGGTCGCACCTCTCTGACGTGGACAACGGTGCAGGACGCATCCAGTCAACCGTCAACGCTCTGGCCGAGGGCATCGAGACACAATTGGCGCCGGGAGCCGGAGCCATCGCGGATGGCACTTCGGGCATTGCCGCAGGAGCCGCCGGGCTTGCTGATGGAACGAAACAACTGGCCACCGGGGCCAACGGTCTCGCGACCGGATCACGTGAGCTTGCCAATGGCATGTCGCAGATGGCACAAGGCACGTCCGGCCTCAGTGACGGGACAGCTCAGCTGGCCAACGGACTGGACCAGCTTCATTCGGGTACCTCCCAACTTGCCGGGGGTCTTGGCCAGCTCAGCGAAGGCGGCGCGCAGCTGGGAACCGGGGTCAACCAACTGGCCGCCGGCGGTGACCAGCTCTCGTCCGGCGTAAACCAGCTCGCCACCGGCGGTGACCAGCTCTC
>NZ_KB895486.1 GCF_000374865.1 Arthrobacter sp. 135MFCol5.1
CCCGCCACGAAACACTCGTCCGCGAAACGGGCCTTTACTCCTGACAACACCACCACCCCGCATACACGGGACAGCAACCGTTGTAGGTGCTCCTTAGAAAGGAGGTGATCCAGCCGCACCTTCCGGTACGGCTACCTTGTTACGACTTAGTCCCAATCGCCAGTCCCACCTTCGACAGCTCCCTCCCACAAGGGGTTAGGCCACCGGCTTCGGGTGTTACCAACTTTCGTGACTTGACGGGCGGTGTGTACAAGGCCCGGGAACGTATTCACCGCAGCGTTGCTGATCTGCGATTACTAGCGACTCCGACTTCATGGGGTCGAGTTGCAGACCCCAATCCGAACTGAGACCGGCTTTTTGGGATTAGCTCCACCTCACAGTATCGCAACCCTTTGTACCGGCCATTGTAGCATGCGTGAAGCCCAAGACATAAGGGGCATGATGATTTGACGTCGTCCCCACCTTCCTCCGAGTTGACCCCGGCAGTCTCCTATGAGTCCCCACCATCACGTGCTGGCAACATAGAACGAGGGTTGCGCTCGTTGCGGGACTTAACCCAACATCTCACGACACGAGCTGACGACAACCATGCACCACCTGTAAACCGACCACAAAGTGGGGCACCTGTTTCCAGGTATTACCGGTTCATGTCAAGCCTTGGTAAGGTTCTTCGCGTTGCATCGAATTAATCCGCATGCTCCGCCGCTTGTGCGGGCCCCCGTCAATTCCTTTGAGTTTTAGCCTTGCGGCCGTACTCCCCAGGCGGGGCACTTAATGCGTTAGCTACGGCGCGGAAAACGTG
This sequence comes from Arthrobacter sp. 135MFCol5.1, assembly GCF_000374865.1. Taxonomy (GTDB): domain Bacteria; phylum Actinomycetota; class Actinomycetes; order Actinomycetales; family Micrococcaceae; genus Arthrobacter. The sequence goes on from NZ_KB895486.1 coordinate 803, forward strand.
GAATGTCCCCCACACCTAGTGCCCAACGTTTACGGCATGGACTACCAGGGTATCTAATCCTGTTCGCTCCCCATGCTTTCGCTCCTCAGCGTCAGTTAATGCCCAGAGACCTGCCTTCGCCATCGGTGTTCCTCCTGATATCTGCGCATTTCACCGCTACACCAGGAATTCCAGTCTCCCCTACATCACTCTAGTCTGCCCGTACCCACCGCAGATCCGGAGTTGAGCCCCGGACTTTCACGGCAGACGCGACAAACCGCCTACGAGCTCTTTACGCCCAATAATTCCGGATAACGCTTGCGCCCTACGTATTACCGCGGCTGCTGGCACGTAGTTAGCCGGCGCTTCTTCTGCAGGTACCGTCACTTTCGCTTCTTCCCTACTGAAAGAGGTTTACAACCCGAAGGCCGTCATCCCTCACGCGGCGTCGCTGCATCAGGCTTCCGCCCATTGTGCAATATTCCCCACTGCTGCCTCCCGTAGGAGTCTGGGCCGTGTCTCAGTCCCAGTGTGGCCGGTCACCCTCTCAGGCCGGCTACCCGTCGTCGCCTTGGTAGGCCATTACCCCACCAACAAGCTGATAGGCCGCGAGTCCATCCAAAACCACAAAAGCTTTCCACCAACCACCATGCGATGGAAGGTCATATCCGGTATTAGACCCAGTTTCCCAGGCTTATCCCAGAGTCAAGGGCAGGTTACTCACGTGTTACTCACCCGTTCGCCACTAATCCCCAGTGCAAGCACCAGTTCATCGTTCGACTTGCATGTGTTAAGCACGCCGCCAGCGTTCATCCTGAGCCAGGATCAAACTCTCCGTTGAAG
>NZ_KB895487.1 GCF_000374865.1 Arthrobacter sp. 135MFCol5.1
GCATCAACAGATCCCATGTACAACTCCTTCGTTGATCGCCGCAGGCATCCACCCGCGGAAGCATTCGCAAAACAATATTCCCGCACCGGGAAAAAAGCAATAGTCGATGCTGGAAAAGAGATATTCCGGGGCGTTGATACCCCGACAATGCGCCTGCATTAGCCTGGCGCTTGGCAGCAGTCGCCCCGATGTTTCGACTGCCGTCCTGGTGGTGCTCCCTTCCGCGTCGTGCGTTTTCCGGTTGACAGTTTTCCGGATCAGCGGCGCCTGTCTCGACCTGGCAGGGTGAAGGTCGGGCCGGTTCAAAGCCAGGACAGCGCCATCATCTGCGGCGCGCTCCCCCTCCCCCCGGGGGGTGGTCAGGAGTCGCTGATCGCATTTCATGCTCATATAGATCGCGCCTTTAGAGCCGAAATGTAGAGACGTCGGTGGGCTGCACAACATCAACGGAGACGTCACATTCAAGTCTGACAGGCATCTCAGGTGGGGGGCGGTCGGACGACGAGGAGGTTTACCCTCATCCGTTTGCGTACAGGCCGGGTCGCCCGCACGATGGTGAGCAGGGTTTGTGGGATTCTTGTGTACTGATCGGGGCCGCGTCCACGTTGACGACCTGCATGTACATCGCAAAGTACAACAGCCTAGGTCTAAATTGGGCTGACTGCGGGCGCAGGCGGGCGGTCACTTCTGGCTTTTCCTCACCAGCGCGACAACTGAATGGTCCCGCAGGGTACGGCCGGATCAATCTCGACCGTGTACCTGCCGTCGCCCCTTTGGGTGATGAGTAGGCCTTGCATGCGTTCCAATGCTGCCGGAATCAGCTGGTTAACTGCTTCGCTTAATCTCTTCTCCCGGCTTCGTCGGTCTTCAATGGCTGTTTCCGACACGGATGTAACGGTCCAATGCGATCGCGTGGTGATTTCGTTGACCGGGCAAGCATCAGCGAAAGACGGGGGGAAGAAAATAGCTTATATAAGGCAAGGTATTCCTTTAGGAGCGTCAGCGGCGTGGCCGGTTGCTCGGGGAGTACGTCGGGTCCGCGCAGATGTCGCGCGGACCCGACGGCCTTAGGGAAGGACGTGCCGGCGGCGGGCAGCGCGCCGGATAAGGGCGGTCGTTGTCAGCACCACCATGAGCACTGCGAAGACCGCGGCAACCGGCAGTCCGAGCGTATCGGGCCCTAGGCTGCTGATTCCGCTCGCGAGTTGGAGGGTTCCGTCGGACAGCTGTGCGCTTCCGTCGCTCAGCTGCGTCATTCCCGTGCTGAGCTGGTTCGCACCAACGGCCAGGGCCTGGCTGCCGTCAGCCAGCTGACGGTCTCCCCCGGCGAGCTGGTCGCCGCCGGTGGCGAGCTGGTTTACGCCGGATGAGAGCTGGTCACCGCCGGTGGCGAGCTGGTTTACGCCGGACGAGAGCTGGTCACCGCCGG